>NZ_CAXUPQ020000001.1:1960000-2445000 GCF_964252905.1 Pararhizobium sp. LjRoot255 | reverse complement strand
CGCGTCGACCCCTTGCGCATCCGCCTGCCCGGCGGCAAATCGCTCGGCGGCGAGGCACTGGCGAAGTTCGAGAAGGAACGCAGCCGTATCGACGAACTGCTGGCCAAGGACAACGGCAGCGCCGAAGTGGCGGCGGCGCAATAGGCCGGTTTCCGTCTCGCGCTTCGCTCAGATGGACTGGATGCGAGGCGAAATCGACCAATTTTCGTATTTCCCGATAATGTATTCATTTTAGCTTTAGGTCGAATGCAGTTGCGTCTTTGCTCAAGGCATTACGCCAGCGGCGATAGCGACGAACTGAACCATCTGCGTTGCGGTAGATCGAATGGGCGCCGTCAGCGGTTGGGAACATTATCCGCTGCAAATCCCTCACAACACTCAAGGCATTGCCAAAAGGGGCAACAATATCGATGAACCAAAGATGCCGTCCTGAATTCCACTTCTCAAGCCGGGGCGTATTCCCATCCGCAAGCAGTTGGAAATGGGTCTGGTCATCAACCAGCGCCCAAGTTGCAAAGGCACACGGGTTACGCTCTTGATTAAAGTATATTTTGGAGTGGCCCAGAATAATGGCTGGAATGAAATTCATCTGTAGATCAGAAACTGACCAGTTACGATGCAGTTCGGATTCAAACGCCAGCGCCGTCATGATACCCAGAACATCGTAGAATCGAAGCGCAGGCGTGGCAGAACTTTCTCCGACTAACATCAATCCAATTCCTCTACACTCTCTGAGATTCACACGTATCACGATTGAAAATCCACTTATAAGAGAAAAATGTCATTGACAACAATCTTTGGTGTAGTGAGTATAAGCACTGCGGCTGATGCCATTTTTTTGGTCAATTAATGATTTGAAAGGTTAACGTATGCGCATGTTCGGAAATATCGAGGAGCGTCTTGGCATATCGATCGCCAGGGGTGGATCGGGGGGCGGTGGCGGCAGGGGCTCCTCACGATCGAAATCATATGGATACTCGGGTACGCTATCGGGGATTACCCGTGGAATGGATGGGATAAAACAAGGTACGGATTGCCACTACAGCACGCCGGTTGGCAGTTTCACTGTTTCCAAAAGTGGATGGGCCGATTGCGACAAAACCAACCCGGCGCCACGTCACATCGGTGGCTCAGGCCGCAATAGCCGATAAAGAACCGGCTACTAGCGAAAAGTGGGTGATCCTATGGAAATTAAGAAAAATATTCTAGTCTCTCCACGCGCTGAGAAACTTCTATTGAAGCACTATATGGAGGATGATAAGGATCACCCATCTGAATTAAATATCATTCCGAAACTAATATACGTTGTAGCCTACAAAGATGGTCACGGCAATATTATTGACGGTGAAGTTTTAGGCTACAGACTAGTTAGAGGAGAGATAAAATATACAAACGATAAATTGGCGTTCCCATTTCAAAATGGAAGAAAATTTTTTACTGTAGAATTCTCTGCTGAAGAATACGACGATACTTGTCAATACTACCTAGATTACGAAGATGGATCAATTTTATTATTGAAAGAAACTTTCGACTTTAGGTGTATGGCATGACGTTATGAGGAGTTTTGTATATATTTCATGGTTTTCTTCCTTTTTGCTTCTAATCTTACTCGGATCTGGCTCGCTCTTCCTTTGGATCAGTAGCGATAGTGTACCTCGTCATCCCGCGCTGCAGGTCGATACCCTGCCAGATTTAATTTCGGTGCGGGAGTTCTACGCCAATACCGATGCGATTTGGGGTCATATTCCCTCCCACGACGGTGCGCTCCTTGCTTGGTGGGGAGTAAAATGGGGACACGATACCGTGTTCATAGGGCGTGCCGGCCGGATCGACGGCGACGGGCCCGAAGTCATCGCCGTGCTCGATGGTCCTGCCGATACAATTTTTTGGTCAGCCTTCGAAAACAAGCTGCATGTCGTCAGCGACGGCCGATTGTGGCTGGTGGACCCGAATTCTCCAGATCGCGACCAGTGGCTTGATGTCACGCCACGCGGTTTCCAGAATTGGGAGGTGCTTAAGCAGGCACCTACGGCCGAGGGGCGTAACGTCATTATGTCCAATGACCGCGACCCTTCCCTCGTTGACCTTTATTCGGTTCGGCCGGACGGAGGAGGCAAAGAGCTTCTCGTTCGCAACGACGGCAAGACACAGACGTGGATCGCCGGTCGAGATGGGGCGCCGCGCATTCGCGTCGACAAGGCCGAAAATGATGACCGCATCTACATGATGCGCGGCGCGACCGATGGATCATGGAGGGAGTTTGCGCGGACGTCTCCATTTGAAACGTTGATCATTGGCGATGCCCCTGATGATGGCCAACCCATCGAGGCGCTGGACAATCGCGGAGGCGATCTCCTCGCCTTTGTCCGGATAGATGAGCAAACAGGTGCAAAATCTGTAGCGTTTTCGGACACCAAAGCCGACGTTGCCCAGGTGTTGCATTTTTCCTCGAACCCAGCGCCCGGCGATGTGGCAATCGTTCGGGATGGGTATCCGCGCTATGTCGGCTTAACCGGGAGGGGTAAGACGTTCTTGCACTTGCTCCACGCGGACGAAGGTCCGGTCGATTTTAATATTCAGGGCACGTCGCCGGACGGGCGCTTCGTCACGCTTTCAGTATCGAGAGACGAAGCTCCATTCCAATATTTTCTCTTCGATCTGGAGGCATCGACATCAACGCACATTGCCAATTCCTCGTTCAGCAGACATCGGGATGAGCTGGCCAAAACAAAACCGGTGTCGTTTGTCGCCCGCGACGGTCGCTCGATCCCGGCTTTCCTGACGCTGCCGCATGGTGTGCAGCCTAAAGGTCTGCCAACCGTCGTGTTGGTGCACGGTGGTCCTGCCGAGCGGGACATTTGGCAGTATGACTATCAGAAGCAGTTCCTCGCTAACCGGGGCTATGCGGTCCTTTCGGTTAATTTCCGCGGCTCGATTGGCTATGGCCGCGCCTTTCAAGAGGCGGGCTACGGGCAATATGGCAAAGCCATGCAGGATGACATCATCGACGCCGCCAACTGGCTTGTGTCGGAAGGCATTGCTGATCGCAGCGCGATGGCTGTCATGGGCGGCAGCTACGGTGGTTATGCAGCTGCGCTGGCAATGACGCGCGATCCGGGCGTGTTCAAAGCAGCAATTGCCGAATTCGGCGTGATGGACGTCAAATACCAAATGCAGAACAATCCTTTTGCCTGGGGCCTGATCCTCGATGGGATGAACCGCTATTTCGGAGACCCGGAAAAGACAGAGAACCTTCAAGAGATGACGGACCGTTCGCCCGTCTCTCACGTTGACAAGGTGACGGGTGCAATCTTGCTCACTGCTGGCAAAGAGGACCGTATAGTCGGCTTTGAGCAGTCGGAAGAATTCGAACGCGCGCTCAAAGCAGCTGGCAAGGACGTCCAGGCCGCCTATTTTGAAAAAGAAGGCCACGGTTACCGGCGCTGGCAGACCGACGTAAAGCGCGCGCGTATTCTCGAAGATTTTCTTGCGCGCACACTTGGGGGACGCACGGGCAACTTTGACCTTGCGGAGATTGCCGCGAAATACCTGAATTGAGCTACGATGCCAGAAACTGCGGCGCGCCGGTCCAGTTGCTGCTTTGGCAACAGCAATCGATCTTGTTGTTGCAGACCGTGCTGTGCAGCGTTTTCGAACGCCGCGAAGGCCGACATTGACCGCCGCCAAATGCGCCGTGTTATGCTATCGCAGCTCTGACAGCGCGGCCTCCAGCTGGCCCACAACTTTTTCGCCAAGTTCTCCAAACTCTCATCCTACAGGAACCTTCGGCCCCCTCTTTTCCCCAACGGGGAGAAGGTGGCGTAGCGCCGGATGAGGGAGACGCCAAGCGCACCAACAAAAAAGCCTCCCCGGGGACTACCGAAGAGGCTTGTCCGGCCGCGTTACGCCGCAGCCTTCTCGGCCCCGCCCCTAAGCTTGAAGTTCAGCCGATCCGACCCGGCAAAGGCCTTGATCGTCGAACCGTCCGGGAAATTCCCCTGCAGGATCTGTTCCGCCAGCGGGTCCTGGACGTATTTCTGCACGGCCCGCTTCAAGGGACGCGCGCCATAGGCCGGATCGTAGCCCTTGTCGGCGAGGAAGGCTCTAGCCTCATCGTCAAGTTCGAGCGTGATCTTGCGATCAGTGAGCAGCTGACGCAGGCGTGACAGCTGGATATCGACGATCGCGCCCATTTCGCCGCGCTTCAGGCGGTGGAACAGGATGATCTCGTCGACCCGGTTGAGGAACTCCGGCCGGAAACGGCCGCGAACCACGTCCATCACCTGATCGCGCACCATGTCGCTGTCATCGTTCTCGCCAAGCTGAACCAGATATTCCGCCCCGAGATTGGAGGTCATGATGATCATCGTGTTGCGGAAATCGACCGTGCGGCCCTGGCCATCGGTCAGGCGGCCGTCATCGAGCACCTGCAACAGCACGTTGAAGACATCCGGATGCGCCTTCTCGATCTCGTCGAACAGCACGACCTGATAGGGCCTGCGGCGCACCGCCTCCGTCAGCGCACCGCCTTCCTCGTAGCCGACATAGCCCGGAGGCGCGCCGATCAGCCGGGCAACGGAGTGCTTCTCCATATATTCCGACATGTCCATGCGCACCATCGCCGTCTCGTCGTCGAAGAGGAAGCGGGCAAGCGCCTTGGTCAGCTCCGTCTTGCCGACGCCTGTGGGGCCCAAGAAGATGAACGAGCCGATCGGCCGGTTCGGATCCTGCAGACCCGCCCGCGAACGGCGAACCGCGCGCGACACAGCCTGGACCGCATCGCCTTGGCCGACCACCCATTTCGCCAGCTCGTCTTCCATCCGAAGCAGCTTCTCGCGCTCGCCCTCCAGCATCTTGTCGACCGGGATGCCGGTCCAGCGGGAGACCACATGGGCGATGTTGTCCGGCGTCACGACCTCCTGCACCATCGGGCTCAGCGCCGAGGAATCCTGGCTTTCGGAGGCTTCGAGTTCCTTCTCCAGCTTAGGGATCACTCCATACGCAAGCTCCCCTGCCCGCTGGAATTCGCCCTTGCGCTGGGCGATCGCCAGTTCGTTGCGGGCTTCATCGAGCTGCTTCTTCAGGTCCGCCGCCAGGCCGAGCTTCGACTTTTCCGCCTGCCAGCGGGCCGTCAGCGCGTTGGCCTGCTCTTCGAGCCCGGCGAGATCGAGCTCCAGCTTTTCCAGCCGGTCCTTCGACGACCGGTCGGTCTCCTTCTTCAGGGCCTCGCGCTCGATCTTCAGCTGGATGATCCGCCGGTCGAGCTCGTCGAGTTCTTCCGGCTTGCTGTCCACCTGCATCCTGAGCCGCGATGCGGCCTCGTCCATCAGGTCGATCGCCTTGTCCGGCAGGAACCGGTCGGTGATATAACGGTTGGACAAGGTCGCCGCCGCAACAAGCGCCGAATCGGAGATCCGGACCTTGTGATGCTGCTCGTATTTTTCCTTCAAGCCCCGCAGGATCGAGATCGTGTCCTCGACCGTCGGCTCGTTGACCATGACGGGCTGGAACCTTCGGGCAAGGGCTGCGTCCTTTTCCACATGCTTGCGGTACTCGTCGAGCGTGGTCGCGCCGACGCAGTGCAGCTCGCCGCGGGCAAGAGCCGGCTTCAGAAGGTTGGAAGCGTCCATCGCGCCGTCCGCCTTGCCGGCGCCGACCAATGTGTGCATTTCGTCGATGAACAGGATGATTTCGCCCGCCTCCGCCTGCACCTCGGAGAGAATAGCCTTCAGCCGCTCCTCGAACTCGCCGCGGAATTTTGCGCCGGCAATCAGCGAACCCATGTCGAGCGCCATCAGCTTCTTGTCCTTCAGGCTCTCCGGCACGTCGCCATTGACGATGCGCAAGGCGAGACCCTCGGCGATCGCCGTCTTGCCGACGCCGGGTTCACCGATCAGCACCGGATTGTTCTTGGTGCGGCGCGAGAGCACCTGGATCGTGCGGCGGATCTCGTCGTCGCGGCCGATCACCGGGTCGAGCTTGCCTTCGCGGGCATCGCTCGTCAGGTCGCGCGCATATTTCTTCAGGGCGTCAAAGCCGGCCTCGGCATTGGCGCCATCGGCCGTGCGGCCCTTGCGGATGTCGTTGATCACCTGGTTGAGCTTGGCCGGCGTCACGCCGGACTTCGACAGGATGCCGGAAGTCGCGGCCGAGGTCTCGATGATCAGCGCCTGCAGCAATCGCTCTACGGTAACGAAACTGTCGCCGGCCTTCTTGGCGGCCTCTTCGGCGGTCGAAAACACACGTGCCAGTGGTTGCGCAAGCGACAGCGAACCGTTGCCGCCGGAAACTTTCGGCAGCTTGGCAAGCGCCGCATCATTGGCGATCCGGGCAGCCTTTGCATCGCCGCCGGCCCGCTCGATCAGCGATGCCGCCATGCCCTGGTCGTCGTCGAGCAGCACTTTAAGGATATGTTCGGCTGTGAATTGCGGATGGCCTTGCGCCAGCGCATAGGTCTGCGCCGATTGCAGAAAACCGCGCACGCGCTCGGAGTATTTTTCAATATTCATCTGTCGACCTCCATAAATCGGTCAGCCCGTTCGCGGCACTGCCGATGGTTCAGGATCAGGCTCCCTGAAAAGGCAAACCTGTCATTGCCGGCCGATATCTGCGCCCAAAAATCTGCATTGCGCAGGATCAACCCGTTGAAGCGAATATGGGGGAGGGATTTTGGAAATTAAAGGGGCTGCGTGAGCGCGCGATCAGAATGAATTCCGCCCAAAAACATTCGGCGATGTCTGTCCGTTTGCTCCCAACAAAATGCCGCCTGCAGCGATCTGCTGCAGGCGGCATTCCATTTGATCTGAGGCTACAGCGCCGCGCGTCAAACCTGACGCGCAAAGGACGCAGTAGCACTTTGAACAGCTGCACAATTCTAACCCTAAATCGATGCCGATCTAAGGAATTATGCTGTAGGCGCCGGCGCAATGCCTAGCCCCGTCTGACTTTATTCGCCGGCAGCCTCTGCGAGGGCAGAGCCTTCCGCGGGCTGCTCGCCACCGGTTTCTGCGGCGGCCTCGTCACCACCGGCTTCGCGGCGCGGCTGGCGGCGGGGGCGCGGTGCGGCGCGCCGGCGCGACGCGGCGCGGCCGGTCGGCGCCTCTTCTTCCAGCGAAACCTCCACCGGCGTGCCTTCAATCACCGGCTGCGGGCCGGAACCGTCGATGATCGGCTGCGGCTGCACGTCCGGGCGCGCCTGCGGTTGGCCCTGTTCGGGGCGCGGCTGGCGCTGGCGGTCATGGCGCTGACGGTCGCGGCGCTCGCCATCGTGCTGGCGCGGCTGGCGATCGGCCTGCTGGGGGCGTCCCAGATCGGGCTGCTGATCCTGAATGGCGAAGCTTTCGTCGATGTCGTTCTGTTCCAGATCGTCGTCGCGCTCGTTGCCGTCGCGATCCTGATACTCGTTCCGGTCGCTGTAGTCGCTGCGGTCGTCACGCTGGAAACGTTCCTGCATCTGCGCCTGGGCGGCAGCAATGATGCGGTTGTAATGCTCAGCGTGCTGAAGATAGTTTTCCGCCACGACCCGGTCGCCGGAGCTCTGTGCGTCACGGGCAAGGGTCGCATATTTTTCGGCGATATGCTGTGCGGTGCCACGGATCTTCACGTCCGGGCCGGAGCTGTCATAGGTCCGGGTCAGCGGGTTGGAACCCTTCCGGTTATGGTTGCCGCCACCACCGCTGTTGCTGCTGCTGCTGTTATTGTTGTTATTACGCCCACGGCCGCGCTTGTTTTGCTGTCCTGGCCTCATCGTTCACTCACCTGGATTCTCTTGATATTGATGATCATGTGATTGCGTGACTTGTCGGGGATTCCGGATCAAGCAGACACGCGCCGCGACCCAACCGCCTCTTGGCGGCGCCGTCGCTGGTTAAAGTCAAATTAACAGGTACCCGCACCAGGCACTGTCGAACCTTAGCAACTCTTTTGTGAGAGCAATCCCTGTGGCTAGGTCTGACCGGAACGAATCTCTGGTCTATGACCTTCTGCCCAGTGCGTGGCAGGCAACCTAGCCCGCTTGTCGTGGAAATCCAAGCCTTTTCTTCATGTTTTCGAAAGAACGTTCCGTCATGTGCCGGTTTTCAGGCCTTCGTTGCCGAAAGAGAACACGATTGCCCGGTCATTGCCGCCGAGATCGCGAATCCTGTCGATGATCCGAAAGCCTTTCTCTTCGAAAACGTGCTCCACGACCTGCAACTGATCATAGCCGATCTCGACACCGACGACGCCGCCCTTGGCAAGATGGCCAGCGGCGGTCGCGGCAATGATGCGATAGGCGTCCAGCCCGTCGGCACCGCCGTCCAGCGCCAGCGCCGGATCATGATCCCGCACCTCGGGCGCGAGCGACGCGACCACTTCGGTGCGTATATAGGGCGGATTTGACACGATTATGTCGAACGAGCCCTCAATTTTGTCGAACCAGTCGCTTTCCACAGCGACGAAGCGGTGATCGAGCTTGTTGCGGACGGCATTGGCTTGCGCCATCGCGACGGCACCGGCCGCAAGGTCGGAGCCGACGCCGGTTGCTTGCGGCACCGCACTGAGCAGGGCGAGACAGATCGCCCCGGTGCCCGTGCCGAGATCGACGATCCGGCAGCCTCCCTTTGCGGCAACGATCTTCCGCGCAAACGGAATGAGGCCCTCGACGATCATTTCAGAATCCGGCCGCGGCTCCAGCGTGTCCTTCGACATGCCGAGCGTCAGCCCGTAGAATTCGCGGCTTCCCAGGATGCGGTGCACCGGCTCATGCGCCGCCCGCCGCGCAATCGCCGCGCGGATGCGCCGCGCGTCTTCCGGCGCCACCACCTCATGGCCGCGCGTCATGAAGGCCGCCGCCGGCAGGTCGAGCAGGCCGGAAATCAGCAGGCGCGCATCGAACGCCGCCTCACCGATATGCGCCTTGAGGAACCGCGCCTTCGCCTCCGCAAACAGGCTGTCGAGCGTGTCGGTCATCCCTGTTGCTCGCCAAGCTGCGCCAGCTGGTCCGCCTGGTAGTCGGCCAAAAGCGCATCGACGACCTCGTCGATCTCGCCCATCATCATCCGGTCGATCTTGTAGAGCGTCAGGTTGATGCGGTGATCGGTCACGCGCCCCTGCGGGAAATTGTAGGTGCGTATCCGCTCCGAACGGTCGCCCGAGCCGACCTGGCTCTTGCGCGAGGCCGAGCGCTCGCTGTCGGCCTTCTGCCGCTCCATGTCGTAGAGCCGCGAGCGCAGGACCTGCATCGCCTTGGCCCGGTTCTGGTGCTGGGATTTCTCCGAACTGGTGACGACGATGCCCGACGGCAAATGCGTGATGCGCACCGCCGAGTCCGTCGTGTTGACGTGCTGTCCGCCGGCGCCCGACGAGCGCATCGTGTCGATGCGGATATCTTCGTTGCGGATCTCGATGTCGATGTCTTCCGCCTCCGGCAGAACGGCAACGGTCGCCGCCGAGGTATGGATGCGTCCTTGCGTTTCCGTGTCCGGCACGCGTTGCACCCGGTGCACGCCGGATTCGAATTTCAGCTTCGAAAACACGCCGCGCCCGGTGACGGTGGCAATGATTTCCTTGTAGCCGCCCGCGTCGCCTTCGCTTGCCGAAAGCACCTCGACCTTCCAGCCCTTGTCGGCGGCATAGCGCTCATACATGCGAAACAGGTCGCCGGCAAAAAGGGCCGCCTCCGAACCGCCCGTGCCGGCCCGGATTTCAAGGATGGCGCTCTTCTCGTCGGCCGCGTCCTTGGGCAGGAGAAGGATCTGCATGTCCTTTTCCAGCGTCTCGATGCGCTCCTCGATCTCCGGCTTTTCCATCTCGGCCAGATCGCGCATCTCGCGGTCTGTGCCCTTGTCGGACAGCAGCGTCGCGATATCGGCAAGCTCGCCTTGCGCCTTCTCGTATTGCCTGATCTTCATCACCACCGGCTGCAGCTCGGAATATTCCGATGCCAGCTTCACATAGACATCCGCCGCCGGCCCCTCGGCCATGCGCGCCTCGATCTCACCGAAGCGGCGCTCCAGCTCGCGCATTTTTTCAACAGGTAAGGTTGTCAATGTTCACTCCGTAAGACCGCGATGACAGCGGTCCTTTCAATGAAACTCATCCCTCGTCAGGGCATTCGTTTGAGGAGAGTTTACCCCCCTCTGTCACTTCGTGACATCTCCCCCTCAAGGGGGGAGATCCATTCTTTTCCCACACAAATTCCGTCAGGAGGGCACAGAGGCCGCGGTCAATCTCCCCCCTTGAGGGGGAGATGTCGGCGTCGCCGACAGAGGGGGGTGGGCGCGGCATATTCAGATGCCAGCCGCTACACATCAACTGCCTTTTCGCTAAACCGGAATCCCATTCTCCGCCGCGAACGCCTTCAGCATTTCGCGCAGCGGCGTATGGTCCTTCCTGTCGTCCAGCGACGCCTCCAGCATGGCCGCGAGTTTGTTGACGTCGAGCGCCAGCAGCATCGCCTTCACCGGCCCGACAGCCGTGGGCGACATCGACACCGAGCGGTAGCCGATCCCGAGCAGCGCCATCGCGCACAGCGGCTTGCTCGCCATTTCGCCACACAGCGTCACCGGGGTTTCGTTGCGTTCGCCCGCGCGGATGATGTCGCGCAGGATCCGCAGGAACGGCCGGCCAAGCACGTCGAAGCGGTCGGACACCCGCGCATTGCCGCGATCGACCGCCATTGCGAACTGGAACAGGTCGTTCGAACCGACGGAAACGAAATCGACCTCGTGCATCAGTTCGTCGAGCTGCCACAGCAGCGCCGGAACTTCCAGCATTGCGCCGAACTGCAGCTTCCGCGGCAATTGCTCGCCGACTTTCGCCTGGCGCTGGATTTCCTTTTGCAACAGCCCGCGCACGGTGCGCAGCTCCGAGACCTCGGTCACCATCGGCAGCATGATGCGCAGCTCCTCGCCGGCCGAAGCGCGCAGCATGGCGCGCAGCTGCGTGCGCAGCAGGCCGGGGCGGTCGAGCGACAGGCGGATCGCCCGCCAGCCGAGCGCCGGGTTCTCCTCTTCCGCCGCGCGGAAATAAGGCACCACCTTGTCGCCGCCGATATCGAGCGTGCGGAAGGTCACCGGCTTGCCGGTGGCCTGTTTGATCACGTTGCGATAGAAGGCTTCCTGCTCTTCCATCTTCGGCATGGTCGAGGCGATCATGAACTGCAGTTCTGTGCGGAACAGGCCGATGCCCTCCGCGCCCGATTCCGCAAGCTGCGGCAGATCGACCATCAGGCCGGCATTCATCTGCAGCTTGATGCGCTTGCCATCCTTGGTCACCGGCTCGACGCCGCGCAGCGCCTTGAACTGCTCCTGGCGGCGCGCCCGAAGCTTGACTTTTTCCTCATAAGCCCGCTGCAGGTCGGTCATCGGCCGCAGGTGCACCTTGCCATCTTCGCCATCGACGATGACGGCGTCGCGGTTTTCCGCCAGCGCCACGGCGCCGGCCGCCTGGCCAACGACCGGAATGCCCATCGCCCGGGCGACGATCACCACATGGCTCGTCACCGCGCCTTCTTCAAGAACCAGGCCGCGGATATTCTCGCGCGGATAGTCGAGCAGTTCGGCAGCACCCATCGCACGGGCGACGACGATGGCATCCGGCGGGAAGTCGCTCGCCGAAAGCTTGGCGCCATATCCGGTCAGTTGCCTGAGCAGCCGGTTGGCAAGGTCGTCGAAGTCATGCATGCGCTCGCGCAGATACGGATCCGTCAGCCGGATCATCCGCGCCTTGGTCTCGCTCTGCACGCGCTCGACCGCCGCTTCGGCGGTCAAGCCGTTGCGGATCGCCTCTTCAAGCTTCCTCACCCAGCCGCGGTCATGCGCGAACATCCGGTAGGCTTCGAGCACGGCGCGGTGCTCGCCTTCCATCGACACGTCGCGCCGCGACAGCATGTCGTCAATTGAGATCCGCAAGGATCCCAGTGCTTCCGCCAGCCGCCCGAGCTCGTGGTCGGTGTCTTCGTTCAGGAGATTGGTGACGACGATGCGCGGCTCGTGCAGCACGACGTAACCGAGGCCAATGCCATCGTTGAAACTGTTGCCGTCGATCGAGACCGGCCGCGACAGGTCGAGTTCCAGGCCCGGCCGGGTGATCTTCTTCAATTCGCCGGTCGCCACCATTTCGGCGAGCACCATCGCCGTGGTTTCCAGCGCCTCGACCTCGTCGTCGCGATAGGTGCGGCTCGCCTTATTCTGCACGACGAGAACGCCAAGCGAGCGGCCGGTTCTGAGGATCGGCACGCCGAGGAAGGAATGGTAGATCTCTTCGCCGGTTTCCGGCAGGTAGGTGAAGGCCGGATGCGCCTGCGCGTCGGAGAGATTGAGGGGTCTCGCGGATGCCGCAATCGTACCGACGAGGCCCTGCCCCATCTGCAGTTGCGCCAGGTGGACGGCGCCCGGGTTCAGACCTTCGGTGGCATAGAGTTCAAGCACGCCGTCGGAGCGCAACACGTAGACCGAGCACACCTCCGCGACCATGTTCTGCGCAATCTGGCGAACAATCTGGTCAAGGCGCTCCTGCGGCTCGAGCGGTTCCGCCATGAGTTCGCGCAACCGCTTGAGAAGGACGCGTGGACCCGCCGAGAGGTCTCTCATCGCGTAACGTCTCCTGTCTGAAAGTCAACAACTGCAGGCAGCACTATGTTCCCGCACGCTTGCGCGAAAACGTCATGGCCACCGCTTCGCTTAACTCTTATCCAGACCGTAGACGGAATGCAAAGTGCGAACGGCCAATTCGGCATAAGCGCCGTCGATCAGGATGGAAATCTTGATTTCCGAGGTAGTGATCGCCTTGATGTTGATGCCTTTTTCGGCAAGTGCGCGGAAAGCGGACGCCGCGACGCCGGCATGGCTGCGCATGCCGATGCCGATCACCGAAACCTTGACCAGGCCCGATTCGTTCTGGATCACGTCGAAACCGACCTTCTCCTTAGCGCCTTCCAGCACCTTCAATGCCTTTTCCACATCGCCGGAAGGCACGGTGAAGGTCATGTCGGTCTTCGAGCCGTCTTCCGAAATGTTCTGGACGATCATGTCGACATTGATATGGGCTTCGGCCAGCGGGCCGAAGATCGCAGCCGAAACGCCGGGCCGGTCGGCCACGCGCCGGAGCGAAATCTGCGCTTCATCCTTGGCATAGGCGATGCCGGTGACGACTTCCTGTTCCACGATCTCTTCCTCATCACAAATCAGCGTACCGGGGGGATTCAGGAAATCGCCCATGCCCGGCGCATCGGGGTCTTCGAAACTGGAGCGCACGAAGGTGCGGACCTTGAATACCATGGCAAGCTCGACCGAGCGAACCTGCAGGACCTTGGCGCCAAGCGACGCCATTTCGAGCATTTCCTCGAACGCGATCTTCTTCATGCGCCGCGCCTTCGGCTCGATGCGCGGGTCGGTGGTGTAGACGCCATCGACATCGGTATAGATGTCGCAGCGGTCGGCCTTGATCGCAGCGGCGATCGCCACCGCCGACGTGTCCGAGCCGCCACGGCCAAGCGTCGCGATCCGGTTGTCGGGACCGAGCCCCTGGAAACCGGAGACAACGGCCACCTGGCCCTCGCCGAAGCGGCGGATCAGCTCCGTGCCGTCGATATCGAGAATGCGCGCGGCGCCATGGGCGTTGTCGGTCTTGATCGGAATCTGCCAGCCCTGCCAGGAGCGCGCATTGATGCCGATATTCTGCAGGGCGATGGCCAGCAGACCCGAGGTCACCTGCTCGCCCGAGGCAACGACCGCATCATATTCGCGAGCATCATGCATCGGCGAGGCATCGCGCGTCCAGGCAACCAGTTCGTTGGTCTTGCCGGACATGGCAGAAACGACGACGGCAACCTCGTGGCCGGCATCGACCTCGCGTTTCACATGGCGCGCCACATTCCTGATGCGATCCATATCCGCGACGGACGTGCCGCCGAATTTCATCACGATGCGTGCCATATGCCTCTACCGGTCGAAATGCCGCGCGGCGACCCGCGCCCGTCTGTTTTCAAGTCGCCGGTCTCTTAGCGAAAATGAGGGCGACGTGCAATGGCGGAGGACAAGGGTTCTGGTGGAGCGGCAGCTTGGCGCTATGCAGCAGAAATGCCGCCAGCAGATCGTGGCCCATTGTGGACTTACGCGATCACTGATGGATGGGCGGTGGGGTCAGGCGTTGGCCTGCGTCCTCCGCGGCACATTCCTCGGGACTTAGACCTTCAGCGCGCATCGCAGCGCACCGCCGAGCGGGCGTGCGTGTGGCGTAATGACCGCTGTCGGCGCGAGGTGGCCGCAGGTCGCCCGGTCTCGAATGCGGCCGGTCGCTTGCCACCCAACACCGCATCGTCATTTTGTCACCCGTCCCCTCCCTCAAATCACTCTTCACCCCAGGACCGAAGCCTGTCACATACCTGTCATCAAACCCTGCTCCTGTGCCTTCAACCAACGGGGATTTGACCAATGATCGACCAGCTCAGCCGCATCAAGGCGGAAATTGCCGACAGCTTCGACGAGGAGCTGGAAATGCAGATGGAAGAAGACCGGCTCGACGAGCTGGTCGCCGAGGGCATGTCGGAGGAAGCCGAGCCGACGATCGACCGCAAGGTCTATTTCCGCGAGCTGTTCCGGCTGCAGCACGAACTCGTCCGCCTGCAGGACTGGGTGCAATACAAGAAGCTCAAGGTCGTGGTGCTGTTCGAGGGCCGCGACTCGGCCGGCAAGGGCGGCGCCATCAAGCGCGTCACACAGCGCCTCAATCCGCGCGTCTGCCGTACCGTTGCGCTGCCCGCCCCGACCGAGCGCGAGCGCAACCAGTGGTATTTCCAGCGCTACGTGCCGCATCTGCCGACGGCCGGCGAAATGGTCCTGTTCGACCGCTCCTGGTACAACCGCGCCGGCGTCGAGCGCGTCATGGGCTTCTGCACGCCGGAAGAACTCGACGAATTCTTCCGCACCGTGCCCGAATTCGAACGCATGCTGGTGCGCTCGGGGATCGTGCTGATCAAGTACTGGTTCTCGATCACCAATGAGGAGCAGGAATTCCGCTTCAAGATGCGCATCCACGATCCTTTGAAACAGTGGAAGCTGTCGCCGATGGACATGGAAAGCCGCGTCCACTGGGAGGAATACACCAAGGCCAAGGAAGAGATGCTGGCAAGGACCCATATCGAGGAAGCCCCCTGGTGGGTCGTCCAGGCCGTCGACAAGAAGAAGGCCCGCCTCAACTGCATCGCGCATCTCTTGAAGCAGATCCCGTATGAGGACGTGCCCAAGCCTCCGATCGACCTGCCCGAGCGCATCCGTCACGACGACTATATCCGCCGTCCGGTGCCGCCGGACATGTACGTGCCGGAAGTGTACTAAACAGAGTGCAAGATCCGGCCGGAAACGGCCGGGTCCTTCACGCCGCCGTCTCGCTCTTCCTCGCCACCACGGCGAGATAGGCCGCCTGCAGTTCCGCAAGCACCGAGCGCTCCTGCGCCGGCGTGCCGAGATGCAAGGTCCTGAGTTCCGCCATGAACGCCTCCCACATCGGCGGCCCGCCCTGTTCCAGCAGTTCGGCGCGGATCGACAGCTCTTCCGACACCGGTGTATGCCTGCGCCCCCAGGCGCCCATCTGGGCTAGCAGCGGCACAAGCTGGATCGATGGCTCGGTCAGGCTGTAGATTCCCTTCTGCTTGTGGCTCGGATCGTCCCGGCGCGACAGAAGCCCGTTTTCGGTCAGCCGTTTCAGCCTGTCGGCCAGAACATTCGAGGCGATGCCCTCTTCCGATTGGGTGAGAAGCTCGCGAAAATGCCGGCGGTTGCCGAACATGATGTCGCGGATGACGATCAGGCTCCAGCGATCGCCCAGCATTTCCAGCGTCAGGTTGATCGGGCATCCCGACCGGTGTGCAATGTCCATTGTCCGCCCTATGTTAAAACCGCTTGCAATATAGGATCGCTTATCCTACAAGGCAACCAGTTGCTGATTGAAACCAGTATTGGAGGACAAGATGAACCCGCAACTCTTCGCCCACCCCTTCTCCGCCTACTGCCAGAAGGTGTTTATCGCGCTCTACGAGAACGACACACCGTTCGAACTGCGCCTGCTCGACCAGAAGACGCCGGAGATCGTCGCCGAATGGAGCGCGCTCTGGCCGCTGAAGCGCATGCCGGTGCTGAAGGACGGTGACGAGACCGTGCTGGAATCAACCATCATCATCGAATATCTGGCGCTCAACCATCCCGGCCCCGTCCGCCTGATCCCTGACGATGGCAAGGCTGCCCTGAAGACCCGGATGATGGACCGCTTCTTCGACAACTACGTCATGACCCCGATGCAGAAGGTGGTGTTCAACCAGATCCGCGCCGAGGCCGACCGCGATCCCACCGGCATCAAGGAAGCCAAGGCCATGCTCGACAACGCCTATGCCTGGCTCGACGGCGCGATCGCCAAATCCGAATGGGCCGCCGGCGATCAGTTCAGCCTCGCCGATTGCGCCGCCGCCCCTTCGCTGTTCTATGCCGACTGGGTTCATCCGATCCCGGAAATACTGGAGAACACCCGCGCCTACCGCGCCCGCCTGCTCGCCCGCCCCTCCTTCGCCCGCGCGGTGAACGAAGCCCGGCCGTACCGCAGCTACTTCCCGCTGGGCGCTCCGGATCGGGATTGACGGTACGTAAATACTTACAAACGGCACGCACGAAGCCGTGCAGGAATCGGGTGGCGCCGGATGGCCCCTGTTGCGATTGAATCTCCCGCAACGACAAGAGGAGATTCAATCATGACCACGCTTTCCAACAAGGTTGCCATCATCACCGGCGCCAGCTCCGGCATCGGCCGTGCGACGGCAAAGCTCTTCGCCAGCGAGGGCGCACGCCTCGTCGTCTCCGGCCGCCGCAAAAGCGCGCTGGACGAACTCGTCGCCGAAATCGAGGCGGAGGGCGGCGAAGCCCTCGCGCTCGACGGCGATGTTCGTGACGAGGCCCACGCACGGGATCTGGTCGCAGCCGCGGTCGAAACGTTCGGCGGCCTCGACATCGCCTTCAACAATGCCGGCAGCACCGGCGAAATGGCGCCGATCGCGGATCTGACGCCGGCCGGATGGCGCGACACGATCGACACCAACCTCACCAGCGCCTTCTTCGGCGCACGACATCAGGTGCCTGCCCTTGAGGCGCGCGGCGGCGGTTCGCTGATCTTCACCTCCAGCTTCGTCGGCCACACCGCCGGCATGCCGGGAATGAGCGCCTATGCCGCCGCCAAGGCGGGTCTCATCGGCCTGGCACAGGTTCTGGCGACGGAACTCGGCACAAAGGGCATCCGCGTCAACGCGATCCTGCCCGGCGGAACTGATACGCCTGCGAGCTTCACCAACGCTCCGGGCGCCGGGCCGGAAGTGCTGGCCTTCGTCGAAGGCCTGCATGCGCTGAAACGGATGGCAAGGCCGGAAGAAATCGCCCAGTCCGTGCTCTATCTCGCCTCGGATGCCTCCCGCTTTACCACCGGCACGGCGATGCTGGTCGACGGCGGCGCTTCGATCAGCCGAACCTGATCCGCCCGGCCATGCCGCCTGCCCGCATCTCGTTCGACAGCCGCTCACGCTCGCTTTCACATGCCCGACAATGGTGATTGGACTTCTTTATTAGCGGCGCCTAATCTTCATATGCTGTTGCCTTGGCCGAAACCGGAACGGCATTTAACACGAGAGCGTTTTTGATTCCCACTCGGGGAGAGCGTTTTAGAGGCGATGTATTCTCAAGCCATTTTGGAGCCCGCCACCAACACGTGACGGGCTCTTGATCTGTGTGGCCGCCGCCATTGAACAAGCGATCACGCAATTGGGTGAACCTCCCAGATCATGCTGCTCCATCCCCGCAAATCCCCGCCCTTTGCACCCGTGCCATACTCCCCTCGTCCCGCCACGGATACACCGGTTTGCGTTGCCGGCGAGGCGGGGCCGGTGCCCGGACGATTTGGCGAAACGCGCGCGAAATCCCCGGGGCTGCGTGAAAGGCGGTTCTCCTCCGGTTCGCAAATGAACCGGGCGTGCCGGGCATGTCCCACCGCGGCGGGTCAAACCGCCGGACGGCTTTGCCGTCCACGGGTCCAGGGCCTGCCCCACCTATTGAAAAGCTTGGCGGATAAGCGGCCAGGCCGGGGCATTGGAGGCTTCTCGTGACAGGAGAAGCGCAGAAGAACCTGAGAAGCGCGGCAAAAGACACCGAAATGGGGCACATCGCGTGTCACCTTACTAATCTTACCCAAGGCACCCGATGTGCCCCGGCCGATCCGCCCGACCTCACAAAGGCAAAGAGATCGAAAGCTTGACGCAGACCACGGGGCAGCACCTGCCGCGTGAATGCCTCCGGCTGATCGCAGGCCTCTCCTCGTGCGGCCTCGCCAACCCTTGACTTTCGCCCCCGATCGTCCGACTTCACGGGGATAGCCTGTTGCACGGAGTAGATGCCATGAGCGAACAAGCCCGCACCACCATCGACCAGACCGAGGTCGACCGCTTTTCCGCCATGGCCGCGGAGTGGTGGGACCCGAAGGGCAAGTTCCGGCCGCTGCACAAGTTCAATCCGGTGCGCCTTACCTATATCCGCGATCGCGTTTCGGAAAATTACGGCCGCGACGCCAAGGCGCCACAGCCGCTGAAAGGCCTGCGCATCCTCGACATCGGCTGCGGCGGCGGGCTGTTGTCCGAACCGATGGCCCGCATGGGTGCCGATGTGGTCGGCGCCGATGCGTCGGAAAAGAACATCATGATCGCCAAGACCCACGCGGCCGGCAGCGGCGTTGCTGTCGACTACCGCGCGGTAACGGCGGAAGCGCTGGCGCAAGCCGGCGAGACCTTCGATGTCGTGCTCAACATGGAGGTGGTCGAGCACGTTGCCGATGTCGAATTCTTCATCAGCACCTGCGCCTCGATGGTGCGCCCCGGCGGCCTGATGTTCGTCGCCACCATCAACCGGACGATCAAGGCGGCGGCGCTTGCCATTTTCGCCGCGGAAAACGTCCTGCGCTGGCTGCCGCGCGGCACCCATCAATATGAAAAGCTTGTCCGTCCGGAAGAGCTGGAAAAGCCGATCGAGGCGAACGGCATGACGGTCACCGACCGCACCGGCGTGTTCTTCAATCCGCTTGCCAACCAGTGGATTCTCTCCAAGGATATGGACGTCAACTACATGCTGGTCGCCCGACGCCCGGCCTGACTGGCAAGACGCACAACAGGAGAATGTCGCGATGAAAATTCCATCTCTCGGCATTCTCCCGGTCGCCGATGCGCAGGCCGAGCCGATGGACTATATCGGCATCTGCGAGGCCTCGGCGGCGGTTGCGCTTGACGACCGCCATTTCGTCGTTGCCAGCGACGAAACCAACACGTTCCGGATTTATCGCCGCGGTCTTGCCAAGCCCGTGCAGGCGCTGAAATTCAAGAGCTTCCTCGGCAACGGGAAATCCGATATCGAGGCCGCCGCCCGCATCGGCGACAAGGTCTATTGGATAAGCTCGTTCTCCCGGCCCGGTGACGGCGGAAACGCCAGGGACCGTTCCATTCTCGCCGCAAGCAGAATTGTGCAGACACCGGACGGCCCGACGCTCGAGCCTTTGGGCACGCCCTTCGAAGGCCTGCGCGCCTATTTCAAGAAAGAACTGCACCGTCCCGGCACCGACATCAATATCGAGGGCCTCGCCGCAACGCCGCAAGGCTACCTGCTGATCGGTTTTCGCGCACCGCTCATCGACAAGATGGCGCCGGTACTCCGCCTGATGAACCCTGCCGCCGTGACCGAGCGCGGCGAGGAGCCACGCTTCGGCGAGCCGCACCGGCTCGATCTCGACGAGCGCGGCATCCGCAGCATCGACTGGACCGGCCTTGTGCCACCGGTCTATCTCGTTCTTGCGGGCCTACAGACCGACAAGGGGGAGAGAGACAAGGGCGAGAGAGACAAGGGCGAAAAATTCTCGCTCTATTCCTGGGGCGGGGACGACCAGCCGCCGGTAAAACTTCCGCCCCAATTCCCCAGGGATTTCACCGCCGAGGCCCTCGTCTTCTACCCCGAAAAAGGCCTCGCCCAGATCCTCAGCGACGACGGCAAAAAGGGCGTGAAGGAGAGCGATATCCCAAAGAAGAAGCGCCGCTTCCGCAGCATCGACGTATCGTATTGACGGGCCAGCCGGATTGCTCCCTCTTCTCCCCGGCGGGGAGAAGGTGGCCCGCAGGGCCGGATGAGGGGGCGGCTGGCACCGGCCGCATGAGGGGCAAGATAGCATCAAGTACCGGGAATCCGTTTGGCATGACGCGCCGGGACAGGCCAACATCCCCGCCCCTTTTGGCCGTGCCAGGCTTTCAGTGACTGAACATGGGCAAGCAAATCGGCCTACCGATCACGATTGACCGCAGCGATCAACCGGACTCGCTCTGGTCGAAGTCACAGGCTTCGCCTCTCGGCGAAGGTTCTTTGAAAATGAGCGCGCACCGCGCGGGACCATGGACACTCTCCACCCACCCGGCACCGGATGTGTCGGGATCCTACCGAAAGAGGGTCGTCAGATCGCGTCTGCCGTCCACCACACGCACGATTTCAACCGTGTGTACAGGCCCTTCATCCGTATCGGGTATTGTTTCATAGAGGATAACAAACGGCGCTTCGACAAGCATGCGTGCAGCAGGGCTAATTTCCGGATGTCGCATGCCCAGACGCGGCTGGTCGATCAGGAGGCGGGCCTTGTGCTGAAACCTTTCATAGAAGCGCTCGGCCGCTTGCAGCTGTTCCAGTCCGATCGCGACGTAGATACCACGAATATCGGTTTGCGCCGTTGGCGACCAGACTAACTCAGCGGGCATGTTTCTGCGCGGCATCAAGGTCCCGACGAGCCTCGTCGCGCAACTTGTCAAAGTCCACCGGCGTGGGTTTGCCGCTGCCTTTGCCCTCTTCCCACATTTCGCGCAGGCGCCGTGTATCAGCCTGGCGGGCCTCCCACTTGATCGACCAGTCCCGCACGGCCTCGCGGACGATCTCGCTCGTCGTGGCATAAGCCCCTGTTTCCACGGCATCGCGGAGCATGGCCGCCTGCCGTGTCGTTACCGCGACGCTCATCTTTTCAACATTGGACATTCCGCACCTCGATCTCCTGAGGTAGGAAATATTACTACCATTTCGACATATTCGCTAAGCAAATTTGTAGAGAGATTTCCCCGAGACCAATGAAGCCTACTCCTCGGGAGAGGCCCACATCCCCGCCGCTAAACGACATGCTAGACTTTCAGCGACTAAACATGGGCAAGAAGACCGGCCTGCCCACTGCTGTTTGCATCGGCAATCGAGCGAACACGCTGCCGGTCGATACCGTAAGCTTCGCCATCAGCGGCGAAGGGTTCTTTGAAAGTGAAGGCCCGTGCCGTTGCGCAGTTGTCATGGAGATGCTCCAGCCGCTCGACGCCTTCCGACCGGTTGGGAATATGCCGCCCATCGCCCCCCAGAGGCACCAGGGGTTTGACGTTCCAATTGCGCGCATGTTTCAGGGCGTCGGCATGCACGCCGCTATAGGGAACGCCATCAGCGATTCGATGTCTTTCCAGACGGAGAGCGACGAGGGCGCGCTGTCGAAGCCCTGCTGCCGAGGATGAACCGCGGAAACACCTGGTGGCCCCAGCTTCGCGGCCCAGGTACGCCGCGGTAACCGGACCGGCCGATAAAACCGGACGCCCTCACCGCAGCCTCGACTTTGGCAGGCTCGCGAAGAACGACGCCCTCGACGGCCGGATCGCCTTCAGGGCCAACATGCAGGCCGAAATTGTAGATCGCCAGATGGTATTGCCCGGCCGCGGCCATGTCAATTCACGTCGTCCGGCAGGACCGGCAGCGGCGCGATTTCGATACCCTCTTCCAGCAGCGCCCGCGCCTCGTCGGCCGTCGCCTTGCCGATCAGGCCGCGCTGCTCGGCTTCGCCATAGTGAATCTTGCGCGCTTCCTCGGGAAACTTGTTCCCGACATCCTCGGAGTTCTCGCGAATCGCCGTCACCAGTTCGCGGATCTTGGCGACTGCCTCCTTGCGCGCCTGATCCATCATCAGGACTTTCGCCTCGTCCTTCTTGCGGCTGGTCGAAACGGAGGGCGCCATCAGTTCCTTGGCAACAGTGACGGAGCCGCAAGCCGGGCAGGAAACGAGCCCCAGCTCCGCCTGCCGGTCGAAATCGGCGCTCGACGAAAACCAGCCATCGAAGGAATGGCCGTTGTCACAGGAAAGCGTGTATTTGATCAAGCAGCCACACCTCCCGCTGCAGGCAGCGGCACTTCCTCAAGCGAAAACGTCCGGCCGTTTTTCAGGTTCGGAATTTTCGCCCGCGCGGCTGCAACCGCAGCAATATCGATATCGGCCAGCACCACCCCCTCGCCAGTGCCGCCGGCCGAAGCGAGAACGACGCCCCATGGGTCGATGATCATCGAATGGCCGTAGGTTTCGCGGCCATCCTCATGCAGACCGGCCTGCGCGGCGGCAATGACGAACATGCCGTTTTCGATCGCCCGCGCCCGAAGCAGGACTTCCCAATGGGCCTCGCCGGTCTGACGGGTGAAGGCGGCAGGCAGCGACATGATCTGCGCACCGGCCGCCGCCTGCGCCCGGAAGAGTTCGGGAAACCGCACGTCATAGCAGATGGCGCAGCCGAGTTTGCCGAACGGCAGGTTCACCAGCCGCGCCGTGCCGCCCGGCGTATAGGCCGAGCTTTCCCGCCAGCTTTCGCCATTGTCGAGATCGACGTCGAACATATGGATCTTGTCGTAGTGGCAGATCTTCCGGCCATCGGGACCGAAGAGGAAGCCGCGATTGGCCATCGTGCCGTCGGCAAGACCGATCGCCGTCGAGCCGACATGCAGATGGATGCCGAGTTCGGCAGCAAGCCCGGAGGCGGCCTGTACGATCAGGTCGCTGCCCTCGTCGCGCAAGGCTGCCTTCATCGCCGCGCGGTCCCGCTGCAGGGCGCCGGTCATTTCCGGCGTCTGGACATAGATCGCACCGCGCGACGCCGCGTCCCGGACGAGCCCGGCCATCGTCTCGGCATTCTTCGCCGGATCGACGCCGGAACACATCTGGGTCGCTGCAGCCTTGAACGTCATCGAAGCGTCTCCTTATGCAGCGAGCATCTCGTCCAGCTTGCCGGCACGATCGAGCGCGTGCAGGTCGTCGCAACCACCGACATGAGCGTTGTTGATGAAGATCTGCGGGAAGGTCGTGCCGCCGTTCGACCGCTCGATCATCTTCTGCCGCACCTCGGGCGCATAGGTGGCGTCATGCTCCTCGAAGTCCACGCCCTTGGTTTCGAGAAGTTTCTTCGCCGCGGAACAATAACCGCAGAACTGACGGGTATAGATGACGACCGAAGCCATGATTTGACCTGCTCCTTCGCCGGCCCTCTGCCGGCATCCTATTTCCTGTCATATAAGGCCGGACATGGCTCTTGCAAAGGTCAAAACCGTGACATCCCGGGCCCCTGCCTTCTTCAACGCCCGCGTCGCCGCCGAAACCGTCGCTCCGGTCGTATAGACATCGTCGACCAGCACGACGCGCTTGCCGAACACCGCCGCCTTTCCGGCCTCGGTCACGGAAAACGCCCCGCGCACATTGTCCTCGCGGGCCGTGGCGCCAAGGCCCACCTGCCGCGCAGTCCGCTTGGTGCGGATCAATGCGGTGGCCAGATATGGCCTGCCCGAAAGTCGGGCGATGGCGCGGGCAAGCTCGGCAGACTGGTTGAACCGGCGTCCCCAGAGCCGATAGGCGTGCAGCGGAACGGGGATGATCGCGTCGCAGGATTGCACGTGGCCATCGCTGGCACGGACCATCCACGCGGCCATCATGATGGCGAGATCGGTGCGATCGCGATATTTCAGACCGTGGACCAGCGACCGGGCAATGCCGTCGTGGATGGCAACAGATCGCAACCGCTCGAAGACCGGCGGATTGGCGATGGCATCGGCGGACAGAATGCCGGCGGCGAGATCGTGTGAGAACGGCAGGCCGAGAACCTCGCAATAGGGCCTCTCGATCAGCCGCAGTGTCGCCCAGCAGGCCGGACAAACGCCGCGATGCTGGCCGACCATGCAGCCGCATCCGCTGCAGACCGGCGGATAGACGGCGTCGACCGCGGCGGCCATCAGACCGCGCAAGCCTCTGGCCAGCCGCCACCCCGGATTTTCCGCCTCTTCGCCCCGCATGCGGTTGACTTTACGGCCGGTCGGGTTTCATTGCGATCAGATTTTTTGGGCGATCAGAATTTTGGAGAGCCACCGTGGATATCGTGTTCGACCAGATGCTCATCGAAGCCCGCCGCAAGCGGGCGCTGCGCAACGGCGACCCGAAGGCGCAATTCCTGCTGGAAATCGCCGGTCGCGAACTGGCCGAGCGCCTCAGCGTCGTCGAGCGCCATTTCGACAAGGCCGTGGAGCTGCACGGCTATACCGGTCTGACCGCCGGCTTCCTCGCCGAAACCGGCAAGGTCTCGGCCATCGAGCGCGTCGAAACCGACGAAATCTTCGCAAAGGCCGATGATACCCTCTCGGTCGCCTCGCTCGAGACGGTGCCGCTGGCACCGGAATCGACCAATCTCATCGTCTCGCCGCTGTCGCTGCACCTGACCAACGACACGCCCGGCGTCTTCATCCAGATCCGCCGGGCCCTGAAGCCGGACGGCCTGTTCCTCGCCGCCATTCCCGGCAGCGGCACCTTGCAGGAACTGCGGGAAGCGCTGCTTGCGGCCGAGAGCGAAATGACCGGCGGCGCCAGCCCCCGTGTTATTCCCTTTGCCGATGTCCGCGATATCGGTGCGCTGCTGCAGCGTGCCGGCTTCACCCTGCCGGTCGCCGATACCGAGACCTACACCGTGCGCTACGATAGCTTGTTTGCGCTGCTGAAAGACCTCCGGGCCATGGGCATGACCAACCCGCTCACTGCCCGCAGCCGCAAGCCCCTGACCCGCCAGTTTTTCCTGAGAGCGGCCGAAATCTACGCCGAACGTTTCTCCGACCCGGACGGCCGCATTCGCGCGACGTTCTCGATCATCTACATATCCGGCTGGGCGCCGCACGAAAGCCAGCAAAAGCCGCTCAGGCCGGGCTCGGCGAAACAAAGGCTGTCGGACGCGCTCAGCACACGGGAACTGCCGCTCAAGGAGTAAGCCTGGTCTTACGTTATTTGGGCGCGTCGTTGATGGCGGTGCTGATCTTGTCGAGGACGCCCAGCAGGGAGTCTGAAAACCCTCCAAGACCGACGATGATCCCCACCGAGATGAGGCTGGCCAACAGGCCGTATTCGACCACCGTTGCGCCGGATTTGTCGGTCAGGAAATGAGCGAATGTTTTCATGTGCTCCCAGCCAGCTTGGCGCACCTCCCGCGGATGAGGTCACCCGAAAAGGACAGGCATGCGCACGTCATTATCGGGGCCGCTATCGACCCAGGCTGGCAGCGAACGTGAACCGGGAAACGCCCGGCCCACAGGGACGATCAGCAGCCGCTTTTGCTCCCGTCCCCATCGACGATGCAGACGGCGCCCGGCATTTCCTGCAACACGCTGCGGCGCACCGTATAGCGTTTGTTCGGGCTGCTCGGAATGGAACCTGTCGAGATATTGTCGTAGTCGATCGGCGCATCCGCGAGCACCTTCTTATCCGTCTTCGACGCCAGCATCGGCGTCAGGATGAGGGTCAACGCGATGACGGCCGTTCCAAACAGCAGCGACAGATTGAGCACACCGGTCCGGCGGCTCTGGCTCATCGCCAAGTCCTTGTCCTGAACAGTTCTCCAGAAATCGTCGTCAACCATCGTCTGCCTCTCGAATGCCTGCGCTGACCTGAGAACGGTTCACTCTCACCGCTTCAAACCATGTCCGCGCCGATACCAACCGGTGCCAATCGCGGGAATCATCCCGCAACCGTCGACACCGGCACTTCACTGAAGCTGATTTTGCGTGAGGGTGATAAATGTTCGATTAATGAAATCGAAATTTCGTGGATTTGATCAGAGCAAATCCATTAAATAGGGGATAAGTGGCTCATCCGCGGGAGGCATCGGATAGTCGCGCAGGGCCTTCGGGCGAACCCATTTCACCGCCTGCCCTTCCCGGCCATGGGCAACGCCCTCGTAGCGCCGGCAGACGTAGAGCGGCATCAGCAGGTGGAAGCTGTCATAGCTATGGCTGGCGAAGGTCAGCGGTGCGAGGCAAGCGACCTTGGTGCGGATGCCCAATTCCTCGTCCAGTTCGCGGATGAGGGTCTCCTCCGGCGTTTCGCCGGCCTCCACCTTGCCGCCCGGAAATTCCCAGAGACCGGCGAGCGATTTGCCCTCGGGACGCTGGGCAAGCAGGATGCGGCCGTCGCTGTCGACCAGGGCGCAGGCCGCTACCAGCAAAATCTTCCTGCTTGCCGTATCCATCATTTAAGCTCCTGCACGCCGATAAGCGTAACGGTAGACGTCCCTGAAGCCGAAATTGCGGTAAAGGGCAATCGCTGCCTCGTTGCCGCTTTCGACCGCGAGCCAGGCCGTTCGGGCGCCGCGCAGGCGGGCCCAGCGCAGAGAGGCATTGACGATCGATGCGCCAACGCCTTGCCGCCGGACGTCCGGCGCGACGGCGACCTGAAGAATTCCGGCGAGATCGTTGTCGTGAACCGCCAGCGAGACCGCGATCGGACCGTGTTCCGGCGCTTCAAACAGAAACAGCCCGCATTCCGGCTTGATGGCCTTGATGACATCGCTCAAGCCTGCCTTGTCCTGACCGTTTTCGCCGCAGATTTGCAGCCGGGCATCAACGAAGCGGCCGACATCGCGCAGCGGCAGGTGCTCGATCGCTTCCGTGGTGTCGTTCGGCGGGATGTCGGCCATCATCACGATGCTTTCGGAAAACACCGGCCAGTCATTCGCGTCCATATGGGCAATCAGCTGCGGCGCCGTCAGCGGCGTCTGCCGCACCGTCAGCGGCCGGCCAAATTCGGCAAAGCGCCTGGTCGCCTTTTCGAGCCGGATTTCAAGATCGCGATAGTCGGAGGGGTCAAGCGGATTGACGGAGTTCAACCGCTTGGAATCATGCCCTGCCGTCAGACGGATCAGCCAGCTGCCGTCATACTGCACCGACGCGGCCGGCCAGGCGCGAAATCCCACGGCTTCCAGGCGGCGAACATTCGGCAGATCGGCTTTCGAAATCATGTCCTGCACTGGCTTCAGCTCCGGTAGTCACCGTTGATCTCGACATATTCCTTGGTGAGGTCGCAGGTGTAAACGGTCGCCTTTCCGGAGCCGAGACCGATCTCGACGCGGATGGCGATGTCTTCCTCCTTCATCACGGCCGTTGCCGCGGCTTCCGAATAGGACGGGTCGCGCTCACCCTCGACGGCGACGCGAACATCGCCGAACCAGATCGCCAGCCGGTCGCGATCGGCCGCTTCGCCGGACTTTCCGACAGCCATGACGACGCGGCCCCAATTGGCGTCCTCGCCAGCAACGGCGGTCTTGACGAGCGGAGAATTGGCGATCGAGAGAGCGATGCGCTTGGCCGCCTGGTCACTTTCGGCGCCTTCGACGGTGACGGCAACCATCTTGCGGGCACCTTCGCCGTCGCGCACCACCTGCAGGGCCAGATCGCGCAGCAGGTCGTTCAATGCTGCCCGGAAACCTTCAAGCGCCGGATCGGCAGCATCCGAAATCTTCTTCTGGCCATCTTTGGCGGCAGCACCGGTCGCAAACAGCATCAGCGTGTCGGACGTCGAGGTATCGCTATCGACCGTGACCGAGTTGAAGGTCGGGCCGGTGCCTGCGGACAGGAGCACCTGCAAGGCTTCCGGCGCGATATCAGCGTCGGTGACAACGAAGGAGAGCATGGTCGCCATGTCCGGCGCGATCATGCCGGCGCCCTTGGCGATGCCGTTGATGGTGACCGCGACGCCGCCGATTTCCGCGCTGCGGGTGGAAACCTTTGGATAGGTGTCCGTCGTCATGATCGCCTTGGCGGCTTCAAACCAGAAATCGCTGGTCGCCTGAACCGTCATGTCACTGAGAACGCCCGCAAATTTCGTCGCATCCAGCGGCTCGCCGATAACGCCGGTCGAGGCGAGGAAGACTTCGCCGGTGGAGCAACCGACCGCTTCCGCGGCGGATTGCGCGGTCAGTTCGGTCGCAGCCTTGCCCTTCTTGCCGGTGAAGGCATTGGCATTACCGGAATTGACGACGACAGCGCGGGCAACACCGCCCGGCAGGTTCTGGCGGCAGAAATCGACCGGAGCAGACGGGCAGCGCGATTTGGTGAAGACGCCTGCCACCGCGGCCGGCTCATCGAAGACCATCAGCAGCACGTCGGTGCGGTTCTTGTACTTGATGCCGGCAGCGGCGGTCGCAATGCGGACACCACGCACCGGCGGCATGTCGGCGAAGGATTTCGGGGCAAGTGGAGAAACGGAACCGGACATGGTCAGCCTTTTACGAAAAAAGCCCGGCAAGCCGGGAAGAAGAAGTTGATTACCAAAACAAGGGCCCCACCCTAACCCTCTCCCCACTTGGCGGGGGAGGAGGTGATGGAGGATGCCGCTTGTCCCTTCTCCCCGCCTGCGGGGAGAAGGTGGCCGCCCTTCTTCTCAAAAAAGGAGGGCCGGATGAGGGGCGCCTAAGCCTGATTACTTCGGTGTCTCGGCCTTGTTGGCGTCGTCATAGGCCTTCTTGAGCGCCGGATCAGTGATATCGACACCGGTTTCCTTTTTGGCGGTCGTCAGGAGGTCGATGTACTTGTCACGCATGACGAGCTGCTTGACCTGTGGCTCGACCTGCTCCAGCGGCGGCGGAGCCTGCTTGCGCTTGTCTTCGAGCAGGATGACATGGAAGCCGAACTGGGTCTTCACCGGCACTTGCGTGTACTTGCCCTTTTCGAGCTTGAAGGCGGCTTCGGAGAATTCAGGAACCATGCGATCCTTGGTGAAATAACCGAGATCGCCGCCGTCGGCCTTGTTCGGGTCGGTCGATTTATCCTTGGCAAGCGTCGCGAAATCCTTGCCGCCATCGAGATCCTTGATGATCGCCTTGGCTTCGTCCTCGGTCTTCACCAGGATATGGCGGGCCTTGACCTCTTCCTGCGGCGTGATCTTGGCGATTTCCGCATCGTAGCGCGCCTTGACTTCTTCCGGCTTCACCGCATCGACGACATGCTTCTTGAAGAAGGCATTATGCAACTCGCGCTCGGTCAGGTAGGCGATGCGCTGCTTGAAGGCGGCTTCATCCTGCAGGCCTTCCTTGGTGGCATCCTTGGCAAGCAGCTTGACGTCGATCAGGCCCGAAAGGGCTGCGGCACGCTTCTGATCGTCCGGCAATTGGGCGAGCTGCGGATCGAGACCGGTAATGGCGAGGTCGAGCTCCGACTTGTGGATCTCCGCGCCACCGACCGTGGCGATGACCGGATCAGCGGCATCCTGCGCGCTAGCCGGCGCCTGGGCGGCCATGATGGCGATCAGAGCAACCGCCGCAAGCATCTTGTATTTCAACATCCTCGTACCTTCCACCTGTGGTATCCGGAACCGTGGTCACGGCCGGCCAGAAAACGTTCCACATCATCAGATTGTGGCCGTTCTGTAGGCTTGGCGCGCCTCAACTCCCGTTGACATAATTCGACCCCCCTCTTATCTGTCACGCAACCTCGCGTCCAGAACCGTTCCGGGCGTTTCATAGTATTTCGCGGAAATTCCCCCGCGTTGGCGACATACAGGAAAGGACCATTCTTATGGTCAGTCTCGGCGGCCTCGCCCGCAAAATTTTCGGGTCATCGAATGACCGGCGTGTGCGCAGCTACAACGCCCGCGTTGATGCCATCAATGCACTGGAAGCCGAAACCAAGGCGCTTTCCGACGAGGCGCTGGCCGCAAAGACGGTGGAATTCCGCAAGCAGCTGGCCGATGGCAAGACGCTTGACGACCTGCTTGTTCCGGCCTTTGCCGTCGTGCGAGAAGCCGCCCTCCGGGTTCTGGGCCTGCGCCCCTTCGATGTGCAGCTGATCGGCGGCATGATCCTGCACGAAAAGGCGATCGCCGAAATGAAGACCGGCGAAGGCAAGACGCTGGTGGCGACGCTGCCGGTGTACCTCAATGCGCTCGCGGGCAAGGGCGTGCATGTCGTTACCGTCAACGACTACCTGGCCACGCGCGATAGCGCGGCGATGGGCCGCGTCTACTCGTTCCTCGGCATGAGCACGGGCGTCATCGTCCACGGCCTGACCGACGACCAGCGCCGGGCGGCCTATGCTTGCGACGTCACCTACGCGACCAACAACGAGCTCGGCTTCGACTATCTGCGCGACAACATGAAGTACGAGCGCAGCCAGATGGTCCAGCGCGGTCACTTCTTTGCCATCGTCGACGAAGTGGATTCGATCCTCGTCGACGAGGCGCGCACGCCGCTGATCATTTCCGGTCCGCTCGACGACCGCTCAGATCTCTACAACACCATCGACAAGTTCATCCCGCTTCTGTCTCCGGAAGACTACGAGATCGATGAAAAGCAGCGCTCCGCCAACTTCTCCGAGGATGGCACGGAAAAACTCGAAAACATGTTGCGTGAAGCGAACCTCCTGAAGGGCGAGACGCTTTACGACGTCGAGAACGTCGCGATCGTCCATCACGTCAACAATGCACTGAAGGCCCACAAGCTCTTCCAGAAGGACAAGGACTACATCGTCCGCAACGACGAAATCGTCATCATCGACGAATTCACCGGTCGCATGATGCCGGGCCGCCGCTATTCGGAAGGCCAGCACCAGGCGCTCGAAGCCAAGGAAAAAGTGACGATCCAGCCGGAAAATCAGACGCTGGCCTCGGTCACCTTCCAGAACTACTTCCGCATGTACAAGAAGCTCGGCGGCATGACCGGTACGGCGTCGACCGAAGCCGAGGAATTCGGCAACATCTACGGCCTCGAAGTCGTCGAAGTGCCGACCAACCTGCCGATCAAGCGTCTCGACGAGGACGACGAGGTCTATCGGACGGCGGAAGAGAAATATAAGGCGATCATCGCCGAGATCAAGGATTCGCGCGAGCGCAAGCAGCCGGTTCTGGTCGGCACGACCTCCATCGAAAAATCCGAACTTCTGGCAGCAATGCTGAAGAAGGAGGGCTTCACCAATTTCCAGGTTCTGAACGCCCGCTACCACGAGCAGGAAGCCTATATCGTTTCGCAGGCCGGGGTTCCCGGCGCGGTGACGATCGCCACCAACATGGCCGGCCGCGGCACCGACATCCAGCTCGGCGGCAACCTGGAAATGCGCATCGCAGCCGAACTCGGCGACCTGGATCACGGCCCGGAGCGCGACGCCAAGGAAGACGCGATCAAGGCCGAGGTCCAGCGTCTGAAGGACATCGCGCTGGCCGCCGGCGGCCTCTATGTTCTTGCAACCGAACGCCATGAAAGCCGCCGCATCGACAACCAGCTGCGCGGCCGCTCCGGCCGCCAGGGCGACCCGGGCCGCTCGAAGTTCTTCCTGTCGCTGCAGGACGACCTGATGCGCATCTTCGGCTCGGACCGGATGGATGGCATGTTGCAAAAGCTTGGCCTCAAAGAGGGCGAGGCAATCGTTCATCCCTGGATCAACAAAGCTCTCGAACGTGCCCAGAAAAAGGTTGAAGCCCGCAACTTCGACACGCGCAAAAACCTCCTGAAATACGACGACGTTTTGAACGACCAGCGCAAGGTGATCTTCGAGCAACGGCTCGAGATGATGGATGCGACGGACATCTCCGAAACTGTCGCCGACATGCGCCACGAGGTCATCGAGGACATCGTCGCCAAGCGCATTCCGGAAAAGGCCTATGCCGAACAGTGGGATGTTGCCGGCCTGAAAGCCGACGTGCAGAACTCGCTCAACCTCGACCTGCCGATCGTCGAATGGGCGGCCGAGGAAGGCATTGACGAGAACGACATCCGCGAGCGGATCACTGCCGAGGTCGACAAGGCCGCCGCTGATCGCGCCGAGCGTTTTGGCCCCGACATCATGTTGTATGTCGAACGCTCCGTGGTCCTGCAGACGCTTGATCACCTGTGGCGCGAGCACATCGTCAACCTTGATCATCTGCGCTCGGTCATCGGCTTCCGCGGCTACGCCCAGCGTGACCCGCTGCAGGAATACAAGTCGGAAGCTTTCGAGCTGTTCCAGGCACTTTTGACAAATCTTCGCCAGGCCGTCATCGCACAACTGATGCGCGTCGAACTGGTGCGTGAAGCGGCAGAGGCGCCGCAACCGGCACCGCCGCAGATGGTCGGTCACCATATCGACCCGCTGACCGGCGAGGATGATTTTGCCGACAGCGTCAGCCTCGCCTTCATCGCACCGGCAGACCGTAACCCGGAGGATCCCTCAAGCTGGGGCAAGGTCTCCCGCAACGAGCCCTGCCCCTGCGGTTCCGGCAAAAAGTACAAGCACTGCCACGGTGCTTTCGAGGCGTAACCGACGCTGAGCTTGATTTTATAAGCCGCAAGGCTTATTTCTGGAGTGGCAGACGGGATTGCGGTCCCGCCTGCCTGAGTTCTTACCTAAAGTTGACCCGGACAGCCATTGACCAGCCTGTCCGGGTTTTCCTTATGATAAGCGTGATGCTAAATGGCTTTGGCCACATAGATCACCTCCAGTTTCGACAGCAAGGCTGTTGCCTCAGCCGGGAAGCCCATCTTCCCGGTGACGCGAGCTGGGTTCACGCACGCTGCTTTAGCCGCCGAATACAACCGAAAATAGCATATCGAATGCCGTTGTCAGCAGCGCCGCCGCGGTCTCTTTCTCCACCCTTTGTTAACGCTGTTCTGGCAAGACTGGCATCCTGTTTTGCGTCGTTTCGGGTACTCCCTTGTTCATGGCAGCGTGTCAAACGGCTGGACGAATTTTGCCGCCTGCATTGCGGGGCTGGCTGTCGCCGCTGCTTAACAAGCTCGGGCCTGTCCTCATGAGTGGTGATCCCAAGCACCTTGCCCAGCGCATGGCGCTCGTCGCCTTTGCCATCCGCGTCGTCAGCGCAGCCATTGCCTTCGTTTCGCAGATCATCCTCGCCCGCCTCATGGGCGAGTTCGAATACGGCATCTTCGTCTTCGTCTGGGTGCTGGTCGTGCTGTTCGGCAATCTCTCGTGCCTCGGGTTCCACACGGCGATCATTCGATTCCTGCCGCAGTACCATGCCCGCGAAGCGCTGCCGGAAATCCGCGGGCTGACGACGACGGTGCGCATTTTTGCGCTGGTCTCGGCGACAGGGCTCGCCGTCGTCGGCATTGCCGGCCTCTGGCTGTTTGGCGAGCGCATCAACGGCTACTATCTCGTGCCGCTCTATCTCGGCATTTTCACGCTGCCGATGATCGCCCTCGGCGATGTGATGGATGGGACGTCTCGCGCCCATAGCTGGGCGGTCTCGGCGCTGAGCCCGACCTATATCATCCGGCCCCTGCTCATCCTCGGGCTGATGCTGCTTGCCGTGGCGATCGGCGAGCCGCATACCGCCGAGACGGCGATGATCGCCGCCATGATCGCGACCTATCTCACCAGCGTCACCCAGTTCTTCATCCTGACCTGGCGGCTGCGCAGGCGCTACCTCGAAGGGCCGCGCCGGACCGAATTCGGGACCTGGCTCCGCGTCGCCCTCCCGATCTTCCTGATCGAGGGGTTCGGCTTCATGCTGACCAATTCCGACGTCGTCATCGTCGGCCTCTATCTCGATCCGGAAAGCGTCGCGATCTACTTCGCCGCGGCAAAGACGATGGCGCTGGTACATTTCGTCATGTTCTCCGTGAAAGCGGCCGCGGCCCCCCGCTTTTCGGCGGCCATGGCCAATCCGGACCGCCAGCAGCTGGCTGTCATCGCCGTTGAAAGCGCCAAATGGTCCTTCTGGCCGTCGCTTGGCGTCGGCGGCATGGTCCTTCTTTGCGGACCATTTCTGCTGTCGCTGTTTGGCCCCGCCTTCGTCTCCGGCTATCCGCTGATGGCAATCCTGTTTGCAGGCATCATGGCCAAGGCGCTGGTTGGCCCGGCCGAGGCGTTTCTCACCATGGCCGGCAGGCAGACGCTGTGCGTCGCCCTCTATGCCGGCGCCCTCGTTGCCAATTTGCTGCTCAACGTCACATTGATCCCGATGTTCGGCCTTACAGGTGCAGCCTTTGCGACGACGGGCGCAATGGTCGTCGAGGCCATCCTTCTTCATGTCGCGGTTCGCCGCACCTTCGGCATCGTCCTCTTCGCCTTCGCCGACCCGCACACCAGACCCATCAAAGCAGAGGCCACCCGACCATGACTGGCAACCAGCACATTCCGGACGATGCCAACAGCCGGTCAGCGCGCATTCTTGGCGGCATGGTTCCGCCGGCACCCGATCGCCCGGTCGCGGAAAATACCATCGAGATCGGCCGCCCCGGCCGGCAGCTCTGCCTTTATCCGGCGCGTCAGGGCTATGAGCTTCAGGCGGAACTCGATTTCCTCTCCAACCGGGCGATGGAACCCAACGTCTTCTTTACCGGCCGCTTCCTCGCGCCCGCCATGCCGCGCCTGGAAGACCGGATCATCCGCCTGGCGCTGATCCGCGACAATGACGAGCGCCGCAGTCGCATCCGCTTCCTGATGCCATTCTCGATCGAGAAGCCCGGTTTTTCGATCGGCGCGCCGATCATTCGTGCCTGGTCCAACCCGTTCGGTCCGCTCGGCGTGCCGCTGCTCGACGTCGAGGAGGCCGCCGAAACCATCGATAACCTCTACGAGGCCTTCGCCAGCCCTTCGGCCGGACTGCCCGGCGTGCTGGTGCTTCCGGATGTGCGCCTGAAGGGCAAGTTCGCCCAGCTCGCCCGCGCCGTCGCCATCGGCCGCAACCTGCCGCTGACCGTCACCGACACGTTTACCCGGCCGATGCTGGAAAGCCTGCAGGACGGCCAGACCTATCTGCGCCAGGCGATCAGCCCAGCGCATTTCCGCGAACTGCGCCGCCAGTGGAATCACCTGGAAGCGCTCGGCAGCGTTTCCTACACCGTCGCCCGCCAGCCAGCCGACATCCGCCTGCGCATGGAGGAGTTCCTGGCGCTGGAAGCGAGCGGCTGGAAGGGCCGCGAGGGCACCGCCATGGTGGTCGACCGCTATCGCGCCGCCTTCGCCCGCGAGGCGATCACGAACCTGGCCGAAGCCGACAGCGTGCGCATCCACACGCTCGACCTCGACGGACATGCGATCGCCTCGATGATCGTCTTCATGATGGCCGGCGACGCGTATACCTGGAAGACGGCCTATGACGAACGCTATGCGAAATATTCGCCCGGCAAGCTGCTGATGGCCGAACTGACAGAATGGCATCTCGACGACGCCAACATCATGCGCTCCGACAGCTGCGCAACGCCCGATCATCCGGTGATGAGCCGCTTCTGGGAGGAACGGGAGGAAATGGGCACTCTGGTGGTCGGCCTTGCGCAAAACCGCGACCGCGATGTGCGCCAGGTCGCAGCCCAGCTCCACCTCTACCGCAACACCCGCAACATGGCGCGGCTGCTGCGCGACAAGATCAGATCGCTTTCACCTCGGCGCTCGAAATAGTCACGCCCTCCGCAATCGCCCGGTCGCGCAGGATGCGACGGATGACCTTGCCGGAGGTCGTCAGCGGCAGGCTATCGAGGAATTCGATCTCGCGCGGATATTCGTGCATCGACAGCCGCGTCTTGACCCAGTCGCGGATATCGGCGGCAAGCTCCGCGCTCGCCGCATGCCCCGGCTTCAGCACCACGTAGGCCTTGACGATTTCGGTGCGCACCGGGTCGGGCTTGCCGATCGCGGCTGCAAGCTGGACGGCCGGATGGCCGGCGAGACAGTCCTCGATCTCGCCGGGACCGATCCGGTAGCCAGAGGAGGTGATCACGTCGTCGTCACGCCCGAAGAAGGTGACATAGCCTTCCGCATCCTGAACGCCCTGATCGCCGGTCGTCATCCATTTGCCGATGAACTTTTGAGCCGTCGCCGCGTCGTTGCGCCAATAGCCGAGGAACATCACCGGATCGGGGCGGCGCACCGCAACCTGACCGATGGTGCCGGCCGGAAGCTCCCTTCCCTCTGCGTCGATGATGGCAACGTCGTGGCCCGGTGCTGCCTTGCCCATCGAGCCAGGTTTCAGCACGCCGAGATTGGCAGCCGATGACAGGACGATGTTGCATTCGGTCTGACCGTAAAACTCGTTGACCGGCACGCCGAAAGCTTCGCTCGCCTGCTCCCACGTTTCACGCCCGAGCGCCTCCCCGGCCGAGCCGATGGTACGCAGGTTGAGCTTGTAGAGAGAGCGGGGATTTTCAACCGCCTTCATCAGCCGCAAGGCTGTCGGCGGAATGAAGGCGTTGCGCACCTCCATCTCCTCCAGAATGCGGAAGGCCATGTGCGGATCGAACTTCTGCCCGGGCGACGACACGACGGGCACGCCGAGCAGAAGCGACGGCAGGAGCGCATTCAAGAGACCGCCCGCCCAAGCCCAGTCGGCCGGCGTCCACATCCGGTCGCCGGGCTGCGGCAGGAAGGCGTGATGGAACTGGAAGCCGGGGACATGGCCAAGCAGGACGCGATGGCCATGCAGCGCGCCCTTCGGCGGCCCGGTCGTGCCGGAGGTGTAGATCATCATCGCCGGATCGTCCGGTGTCGTGTCGGCAGCGGCGAAACCCGGTGCATGGCCTTCTGCCAGCGCGGCAAAGGCAATGGTTTCCGGCGCCTCGGCATCGACCAGCACGACGCATTTCAGATCCGGCAACCCTGCGCGGACGGCCGCGATTTTTTCCAGGCCGAAACGATTGGTGATGACCGCCGCGGCACCTGCATCGCGCAACCGGTATTCGAGCGCCTCGACCCCGAACAGCAGCGCCAGCGGCAGAGCGATTGCGCCGAGCTTGTAGATGCCGGCATGAGCGATGGCCGTTTCGAAGCTCTGCGGCAAAAGGATCGCGACCCTGTCTCCCGGCGAGATACCCTCAGCCTGAAGTCCATGGGCTAACGAGGATGACCGCGCGGCAAAGGTGCCATAGGTCAGCGACAGATGCGCCCCGTCGGGACTGAAATGCTGGAGGCAGACCCGCTCCGGCTCGCGCGCTGCCCAGGCATCGCTGACGGCGGTGCCGATATTGAATTTTTCCGGAATCTGCCAGCGGAAGTCCCGTCGCAGGTTCGCATAGGTATCGCAGATCGGAAGCATGAGCCCGCCGGAAGAGGTGTCGCTGCGGCGCACCTAACACTTCTGTGGGAGCGACTTCAACTCTGGACGTAACGCCGGCCCTGGGTTTGCGACTTTACCGCGATAATATTCGAAAACACAGTTTAGCTAAGTGGCCTGGAGTATGCTGGCATGACGACCTTTACGTCCTTTTTCCCGGTAGAGTAAGCCGCATCGGCGCGACATACGGCCTGCGCTGTGAAGCCGTCTCACGACGCGAATGCGACCTCGCGGCCGTGCCGATCGCTCAGCGCCCCGAGTATTTCATCCTGCGTCGTGTAACCTGCAAAGAACAGGTCGATGACCGCGCCGGCGGCACTGACGCCCTCCTGGCTGCGCAGGCGAATGCTTCGTTCCGCACACCAGGAGAACAGGGCGCCGGAAAGCGCTTCAACATCATCGAAACCGGCGCCAAACGTAACAGACTGCGACATATTCGATCTCCATGTGCCGATAGGGGACTGATCGACCTCAGACTGATCATCTATGGGAAGTTTTGCAATCACGATGCAGAATGGCGGTTAATAGCCTGCTTGACCTGTGCTGAATTGAGGCAATTGGCCTAAAATACTCCCTGCGAACACGCCGCGTGGTTGTATTTCGGTTAAGCAAGTTACGTATGGCGCGCATCAACCGAACGCACTTTTCCCACGCTATTCCGCGATGTCGCAAGGCACCGGCCTTCGATACCGCCTCATTCCCCCATGTCCGGGATGTAAAGGCACTTGGTTCGTCCCTTGGGGCCGAAATCATTGAAAGCGGCACAGCGATGGAACTGACCGTCGGGGGATCGCTTGAGAGGCCAGGTATTGTAGCTGATGACCTCGCCGGTCGTCCGCACGAGCCATCCGCCCTTGGTTGGCGTCACGTCACTTGCCGGTATCGGTCTGCAATCGCGCTCCGCGCAGCAAGCGACTTCATAAATGTCATGCGACCACGCCGGGGTACTCAGGCAAAGTGAAACTAAGAGCGTCAATGTCCTACCCACAAGAATCCTCCTGTCGTGCTCCTCTGCCCCGACGCCCCCGCGCGGCCTCAATCCTTTCATCGCGGACGTGCGTCGTGGTTGGGCCTTCATATCAAAGGCCACGAAGAGGCAACGCGCGCTGGTTTATCGCGTCACATCGCCCCCGTAATCCTGCAGCATTCCGCGTCGCGTTCATCTGCCGGCGCGACGACAGGGATCAAACCTGAAATAACAAGCAAAATCTACGGTGCCCATGGCCGGGCCCTCGCAAGCGCCTCTCTCGAAAAGAGGCACGTCAAGAATGTTTTCGCTGTATAGGCCGAACCTATTCGATCAAGGCATAGCGCGGCAAATGCGGCCTGCATCCGTCGCTGGCATTGTGCACTACCCTAAAGCGGTAGTTCTTACGACCTCTGCCGCGTTGTTTACTGCAACCTGAAGATGGTAAAATTGCCCTTGTCGGCTAAGGCCATAGGGGCCGACGCTTCAGTGAAGTGTTTCCGCGCTGGCCCCGCCCAATCAATCGGCTGCAAATGCCAAAGCAACGCTGACGCGTCCCTCATCCTATGCGAGGGCAGCCTTCGCGATTTGCAAGGCGCAGCGTCGTGTATTCACCGCGGCGGCCGATACCGTCAATGACAATCTGCCGGCGTCCTATGGATGCTATCTCGGGATCACGCATTCCGAGCCTGTAGGCGCGGCGGATGGCTTGCCGTTCGCTGCAGCCGCGTCGCCATTCATACTCCCTCCGATATGGCTCCCGGAATTCCACGTCAGGACCGCCCCGTCCAATGTACAGGTCCAACGATTGCGCCAATGGAGCAGATGGCAGCGCGGTCAAGACACCGGCAACAACCAACGCCGTAGCGAAAAATCTATCAACCACACTTTTCATCTCCGCCTCCTGCATTCGATCTAGCTCTGAGACATAACTACTAACGGAATCGTGAATAATAGGTTCCCAAAACCACCATTGACTCTCCCCCAAATGAGAACATAATGAGAACATCTGCAGCGATGCGGCCGCCGAATTTGACGATTTATCCACAGGATATGCACAGTCTCTGCACAGGGGAAGGAGGAGCCGTGTCGACGATCGGCGCCATTGCGCATGACATTCAATATTCCGAGCCGGTCGATGAGATTGCCGCCGCGCTGGCGTTTCACGACGGCGATGTTCGCGCGACGATCGGCACGCTTATCGAAGACTGCCGTCATCTGCGTACCCGCGGCTGGACGCCGAGCTTCGAACGGGACGCCATCAGACGCCGGGATTGAAAAAGCAGAGCGCCGTCCACAGACCTTGTGGTCTTTGACATACCCTGCCCGCCGACCATTGGCAGACGCACCACCCCGCGAACTAACGCGCGGGGTGGATCAGGTCGCGCCGCATTCACGACTGAGCATTAGCACCTTCTGAAATCAATGGCTGCAGCGTTTCGGCCACAGTTGGATGCTGACGTTTGCCGGTCCCCACATTTTCCGTCAGGGCGATGCTTCAGCTTGTGAATTTGGCGGCGGGAAGTGTGATGGAAGACTTCGAAACGAAGGAGCGGTTCACGCCGATGTCGTCCCTTCCCCGCGCCATTCCAGATCATTTCCGGCCGCTTGTCACGCGCTCACGGATGCGTGACAAAATCGCAACATTCCGCGCCCCAAATCAAACAGTAACGGCGCAAACCCCGAGAATTTTAACAAAACTCACACCAGTTGCTGCCTAAAGCTCTTTTGTAGATATGATGGAAGGCCGATGCAGGCGATGAATGGCATCTGGGGGCAACTTGCCGGTAACCTTGCATTTGTGTGCTTGGCGACTTCGATCTGGGCGCATGTGTCGATCTGGTTCCAGCGGCGGCTGGACGGATACGGAAAGTTCGTCTTCGGGGTCATGACCGGCGGGACGTCGATCGGTTCCATACTGCTCGCGGCCGAATTCACTCCCGGCATCTTTATCGATCTGCGCTTCTCGCCGCTCGCGCTCGCAGGCCTGTTTGGAGGGCCGGTCGCCGCGTTCATTGCCGCGTCGGTTGCCATCATTTTCCGTACCACGGTCGGCGGCGCCGGCGCCGTCGACGGTATCGCGGCAATCAGCGCTGTCGCCGGCCTTGGTCTGATCGCCCATTTCCTCGTCAGGAAGAGATCGCCAACGCTCCTCGACATCGTTCTCCTGACAGTGGCAACCGGCACCACGCTCGTTGTGTCGATGGCGGCCCTTCCCACGCTGTCGAAGGCCAACACGCTCATCATGGTCGGCCAGCCTATGGTGATGCTGAACTGTATTGCAATAGCCGCCTGCGGTCTCATCCTGTTGAAAACGCAGCACTTGGAACTGGAACGCAGCATATTGGTGACTGCATTTTCGCAATCGCCCGACTATCTGTACGTCAAGGATCGGGACAGCCGGTTCATCACCGTCAACGACAACATGGTCCGCCTTTTTCGGTTTCAGACGCCGGCGGAGATGTTCGGATTGACTGACTTCCATCTGATGAAACGGCCGCTCGCCGAGGAATTATATTACCGCGAACAGGAGGTCATGCGCACGGAAGTGCCGCTTATCGATTCCGTCGAACATATCGGCGACAGGTATATGCTGGCCTCCAAGGTCCCCCTCCGGGACAGGGAAGGACGTGTCATCGGGCTTGCCGGCGTTACACGCGACATCACCGAACGCACTGCGCTCGAACGGGAACTGCGCGAAAGCAAGAACTTGCTGTCGCACGCCATGGCCGGCATGTCCGACGGCTTTGCAATGTTCGACAAAAGGGGCTTCCTTCTCTTTTGCAACAAGCAGTATCGCGACGCCTTCCCGCTGTCTGCGGATGCCCGCGTCGTCGGCGCGCATATCCGCGATATCCTGCGCCGCTCGATCGCGACCTGCGAGCGGCTGGATCTGCCCAGTGACGAAACGGACAGCTGGGTCGCGATGGTCAGCGCCACCTTGCATTCCAACAAGGACGAAGAGGTCGAGCTTTACAACGGGGACTGGCGCAGCATCAGGACGAGGCTCGCCGAAGACGGGACCGCGATGGTCGTCGTCTCGGACATCACCGCGATGAAACAGGCGGAAAAGGCACTCAGGCTGTCGGCCGAGCAATTGAAGAGCCTGGCCGAGACGGACGGGCTGACCGGCCTCGTCAATCGCCGGGCCTTCGACGAGGCTTTTGCGCGCGAGGCGGCACGAAGCGTGAGAACCAACATACCGCTCAGTCTGCTGATGATCGATATCGACCGGTTCAAGGCCTATAACGACACCTATGGACATCCGGCGGGGGACCAATGCCTGCAGCTCGTCACCAAGTGCCTGCTGCATGCGACAAAACGGTCGACGGATATCGTTGCCCGATATGGCGGCGAGGAATTCGTGGTCCTGCTACCGGACACCGATGAGGCAGGCGCGCTCGTCGTTGCCGAGCAGTTCGCCCTCCAACTGAATGAAAGGAACATCACCCATTCCCAGAGTGAATTCGGAAGGGTGACCGCGAGCATCGGTATATCTTCCGCGCAAGGGCGCGTCTTGCAGGCAGAGACGGGCCTCCTGCTGTCGATCGCGGATGCCGCGCTCTACGACGCCAAGGCGCAAGGCCGCAATCGCATTCTCCATCGCCAGCCGCCCGGCGACCTGGCTCCGTTGAAAAAGCTGGCCGACGATGGGTTGACGGGCGGCATCGCGAAAAAAAATATGGTGCCCCATGCCGGAGTACTGGAAGCGAGTAAAATCAGCGGCCTAGCCTAATGTGGGACAAGCGAGCATTGTGCCAAAACACTATGTTTTTTTCCTGCGATGTCCCACATTATCTTGCCTCGGCGAAGTATCGCCTTTCCTTTTCTAGACACGGGGCGCATCCTGCGGCCCGTCAAAGGGCACAATTGGGGCGACGGCAAACCTTGCGCACGCGAAGGAGTGACCAGTGATGCCTCCTGATACCGCACCACATGAATATTATTGGATCTCAATGTATTTCTCGCCCGACCACGATTTTGTTGGCTACGAAGGCGAGCGAATGATCGGCAGAGTGACACTCGAGGGACGACTGGAAACCGAAGGAGCGTGGAGGTGGTCAAATGTCGGCGGGCCCGACACCAACCAATTTGACGTGCAACAGGGCTATGCGGCGTCTAAGGAACTTGCTGTAACGGCGGTCGAACGTCGTGATCAAGAAATGATGGACGGCCGTATCAGCGGGTGAGCGCGTGCAGACTTGCCGGTGTCGCAATCGAGGCCTACATTGGTTTCAGGTAGTTCCCTAGCGCCGTTGACCACGGATGTACTGGCAGCGGCGCGAGGCGACAACGAAAGGTCGGGGTAGCCCGGCCTTTTCTATTTGAGGCTCACAAAGGCCGTTTCTACCCCATTTAGACGATGCCCCTAATCCTTGACTGTCACGTGCGCTATGAGACGCTACCGACCTCTCGGTCGTGGTGAGTTGGGGCAGCAATCCATGAATCTTTCTAAGTATGCAAAGGTTTGCTTCTTTGCTTCTTTGACGTTGCTTTCGGCCAATCGAGCGGTCGCATTCAATTGGGGGTTTGTAAGAGTTCCGGACTGGATGGACCCATATCTCGCTTTGTTTTTTATTGCCGCTTTATTCGGTTGTTTAGTGCTGCAGGTGATAAAGCCGTGCGGGGTGCGTGTGAATCAGCTCCATCGGGTGAAAACTTCTCCCCTCGTGAACTTCGTTCGCGTCCTCTTTATCACCATATATTCGATGTTCATCATTATGCTGTTTGTAGGCATGGCCCTGCGTCGGCACGCATAATTCTTATCCAATTAGGGCCTCATGGGTACCCCACAGACGCGCGTTAGGTTTGGCGGCCGTCCGGGGCGGCTGTGCCGCTGATCGCGCCCCTAGCCCAAACGTCGGTTTACACCCGAAAAGCGAACCGCAGGCGCATGGCTGAGAACGGAATCGGCAAGCTCGTGCCGGAACAAAATAGCACTGAAACTGTCCCGCCTGTTCAGGGGGTGGATAAAAGTGGGACAAAAAAAGGCGAAAAAAGCCTAGGAAAAACAAGCCTGAAATGCATGGTTGGTGCCCCATGCCGGAATCGAACCAGCACTCCTTTCGGAACTCGATTTTGAGTCGAGCGCGTCTACCAGTTCCGCCAATGGGGCACGGATACCTGTGAGGTAGCAAAAAGCGTGTACACGATGCGTTTCGGGCCGGTCAACCGGGATTTTGACGATCGGGCCGGCGGGAATCACAAAACTGTGCGCTTCGCACCTGCAGCACATCATTTACAGCACCGGCAATCCTGCCTAAAAGGCTTCGAGATTAACTGGAACGCCCGCATGCTTCGCAGCCTTTACGACTGGACAATGTCGCTCGCCGCCCGGAAATCCGCTGAAGTCTGGCTGGCGGTCATTGCTTTCGTCGAGAGTTCCATCTTCCTCGTTCCCGCCGATGTCCTGTTCCTTCCGATGGCACTGGCCCGGCCGGAGCGCGCCTGGCGCTATGCTCTCGTTGCAACGGCGGCATCGGTGCTCGGCGGCATCGCCGGCTGGTATATCGGCCATTACGCCTTCGAGACGCTGGCCAAGCCCATCCTGCATTTCTACGGCAAGCTGGACGCCTTCGAGCAGTTGAAGGCGTCGGTCGGCTACGAGACGCTCGTGCTGCTTTTGGTGACCTCCGGCCTTGCGCATCTGCCGCCGATCAAGGTGGTGACCATCCTTTCCGGCGCCGCCAATATCAATCTCGGCCTTTTCATCATCTCGGCGATCATCGCCCGCGGCGCACGCTTCTTCGTGCTCGCCTGGCTGTTGCGCCGCTACGGCGAGGAAATCCGCCATTTCATCGAAAAGCGGCTGGGCATGCTGGCCGCGGCCGTTGCCGGCCTGCTGATCGCCATGTTTGCGGCCTATCGTTTCCTTGCCTGATACGCCTGATGGAGCCTTGTCTTGAGCGATAGCCTGACCCAGCCTTCCAGGGGCCTTTCTCCCTCCATCGTCGCCACGCTCGGCATGGCGGCCACGGTCGGCGGCGCGCTCGCCTTCGAGCATATCGGCGGCTATATCCCCTGCGCGCTTTGCCTGATGCAACGCACGCCCTATTACTGGGGCATCCCGATCGGCATCCTCGCCATCGTCACCTCCGTAGTGAAACTGCCGGTCTGGCTGACACGATCGCTGCTCGCGATCGTCGGCATCCTGATGCTGGTCGGCGCCGGGCTTGGGGTCTATCACGCCGGAGTCGAGTGGCATTTCTGGGAAGGCCCTGCGACCTGCGCAACCTCGGCATCGGGCGTATCGACCAACGTCGGCGATCTGCTCGGCGATCTCGACAGCAAGCACGGCCCCTCCTGCACGGATGCGGCGCTGCGCGTTCTCGGGCTTTCCTTTGCGGGATGGAACGTCATCGCCAGCCTGATCCTGGCCGCCATTGCACTGCGGGGCGCGGCAAAGGCATAAACCCGCGTCGGCGGCGGTTTACGCCGCTGCTCTTCCAATGAATGTCCGTGGCAATGTCCGTGGCGAACGGCCATCAGGGCTGCAGTTCAACATCCCAGTAGAGATAGTCCATCCAGCTGTCATGCAGATGGTTCGGCGGAAACAGCCGGCCGTTGTTGTGCAGGTCCTGCACCGTCGGGTGGAACGGCTTCTGGTGCGGGAACATGCCCGCCTGGCGCGGCAGCTTGCCGCCCTTGCGCAGATTGCAGGGCGAACAGGCGGCAACGACGTTTTCCCAGGTGGTCTGGCCGCCGCAGCAGCGTGGGATCACGTGGTCGAAGGTCAGGTCATCCGGCGAGCCGCAATACTGGCACTCGAACCGGTCACGCAGGAACACGTTGAACCGGGTGAAGGCCGGATGGCGCGACGGCTGCACATAGCTTTTCAGGCAGACGACGCTCGGCAGGCGCATGGTGAAGCTTGGGGAAGAAACCTGGTGGTCGTATTCTGCGAGGATATGCACACGGTCCAGGAAAACCGCCTTGATCGCGTCCTGCCAGGACCAGAGCGACAAGGGGTAGTAACTCAGCGGCCTATAGTCAGCGTTCAGCACGAGCGCTGGAAGGCCGTGTGGTGAGACTGCAATCGTCAAGCCAGTATACTCCTGCTCGATTCGGCACCTGCACCTTCTATATTAGGCGCGTTGCGTCAGGATTGTGAAGCCAAAAGGAAAAAGGAAACAAAAGATTCGCTTTTTACCTTACGGCGCCACTGGCAGGCCGTCCCGGCGCATCTCGGTGGCATAATACGCCCAAAAAAGCCGGGCGGCGACACTGCGCCACGGAGCCCAGAGTTCCGTCAGCGAATCAAGCTCCCGCGCCGAGGGCCGGACCTCCAGCGTCAGCGCATGGCCGACGGCGTTCTGCAGTGCCACGTCGCCGACAGGAAAGACGTCGGGATGACCGGCGCAGAACAACAGATAGACTTCCGCCGTCCAGCGGCCGACGCCCTTGATCGACGTCATTTCGCGGATGGCGGCGTTGCCTTCGATTGCGCAGATCGCCTCCAGATCGAGTTCCCCACGGGTCACTGCCGTCGCCACGGCGCGCAAGGCCTCGGCCTTGGCGCGCGATAGCCCGAGTTCTCGGCAATCCTCGTCGGAGGCGGCAAGAACGGCCGCAGCCGAGATGTCGCCCAGTTTCTCTTCCATGCGCCGCCAGATCGCTGCGGCGCTGGCCTTCGAGACCATCTGCGAGACGATGATATTGGCGATGCCGCGATAACCGGGATCGGCGCGGCGCAAAGGCACCGGTCCGGCCTTGGCAACCACCGGCTCCAGCCGCGCATCGAGCATCACCAGCCCGTGCAACCCGGCGGCGATATCCTCATGCGTGCGGATGATCCGCATCTCCATCCTCCAACGCAAAGCGGCGTTCATGCAATTTGCCACCGCAACAGGAATGAAACGAATGGCCCGGCGCGTTCTTCCATGGCAAGAAGGAAACATGAACGCGCTATTGCCAAAACAACCGGTCTTTCGATTCGCGCCGAGCCCCAACGGCCAGCTTCACCTCGGTCACGCATTGTCGGCCATTCTCAACCATGACATGGCGAAGGCGACGGACGGACGCTTCCTGCTGCGGATCGAGGATATCGATACTACCCGCTGCACGCCGGAATTCGAAGTCGGGATTTATAACGATCTCGGCTGGCTCGGATTGTCATGGGAAACACCGGTCCGCCGGCAATCCGAGCATCTCGATCTGTACCGGCAGGCACTCGGCCGATTGATCGACCGGGACCTGGTCTATCCCGCGTTTCTGACACGGGGTGCGATCAAGACTGCGGTTGCCGCGTTCGAAGCGAAGGGCAAGGCCTGGCCGCGCGATCCGGATGGGGCACCGCTCTATCCCGGCGAGGAGCGGAAGCTATCAGCCGCCGGCCGCCAGAGGATGCTTGCCGGGGGCAAACCGCATGCCTGGCGGCTCGACATGGACAAGGCGATCGCGGAACTGGGCGCGCCGCTGACATGGCAGGAAACCGGCGCGGGGGCGAACGGTGAAACGGGACAGATCGCCGCCGATCCGGCCGCCTGGGGCGATGTCGTCCTGTCGCGCTCGGATGCGCCCTCGAGCTACCATCTCGCGGTGACGCTGGACGATGCGCTGCAGGGGGTGACGCATGTGGTGCGCGGACACGATCTCTATCATGCGACCTCGGTGCATCGGCTGCTGCAGCGGCTGCTCGACCTTCCCGAGCCCGTCTACCATCACCACCGCCTCATCCCCGGACCGGACGGGCGCAAGCTGTCGAAGAGCAACAAGGACACGGGGATTGCAGCTTTGCGTGACGCCGGAAGGACGCCGGACGATGTTCGGGCGATGATACTATAGGATATTTTCCGGGTGGTTCTCTGCCTGCTGGCCGTCTACATCCTTGGCGCCCCTGAAGCTGCGGATGAGCATGCGCTTAACCTTGTATTTCATGATCGCCGCATTGATCTCCGCGCCAATGATGAAGATGGCGCCGACGATGTAGAGGAAGACCAGGGCGATCATGATCGAGGCGAGCCCGGCATAGGTCGAGACATAATTGGCAAAAGTGGCAAGGTAGGAGGCGAAGATGTAGGCGCCGATCGACCAGGCAATCAGCGTCAGGATAATGCCCGGCAGCACGTCGAGGATTTTCCGGTGTCCATCCGGCAGCCACAGATGGCTGACGATCAGCCCCACCGCCAGCATGACGAAGACGCCGGCAAGGCTCCAGCTGTCGAGCAGAACGAGAAGATTGTTGAACCACGGCAGATAGGTTCCGGCATAGCCGACGGCGAGCGGCACGGCCACCAGCAGGATGCTGACGATCGCCAGCACCAGCACCCCGGCCAGCACAAAACCGAGGCTCGCCACGCGCGTCTTGTACCAGGGCCTGCTTTCGGCGACGCGATAGGCGCGGTTGAGCGATACACGCAGCGCCTCGACGCCGTTCGATGCGAAATATGCGGCGGCAAGCACCGATACGGTCAGAAGTCCGCCACGCGGAATGGTCAGCACCCGAACCACCTCGTCGGAGATCGGCTTGGCGATCGATGCGGGCCAGGTATCGAAGATGAAATGCACGGCGGTGGTGGCAAACTGGTCTGCGCCGAGAAAGCTGCCGAGCGCCGTGCCGAAGATCAGGAAGGGAAAGATCGCCAACAGGGTGGAAAGCGCGACATGGCTTGCCATCGCCCAGCCATCATCCTCGCTGAAATGCCAGACCGCATCGAAAATGACCTTCCAGGCTATGCGAATGAAGGCCGGCATTCTCTCTCCAACTGCTTCAGCGGTTCTGTGCGATTGTAACCCGTTCCTGAATATGGGAAACCGGGCGGTAATTTCTACAGGATTTGACCAGAATGACCGACCGTCCCACGATAATCGTCACCGGCTGTTCTTCCGGCATCGGTGCCTGGTGCGCGCGGGCACTCGCCAGGGACGGCTGGCGGGTGTTTGCGACCGTCCGGCGGGCGGAGGATCTCAGGCCCCTGGAAAACGACGGTATCGAAGCCTTCCTTATGGATTATACCAAAACGGACACCATATATTCTCTTGTGGAACAGGTGTTTGCCCGCACGGGCGGCAGGCTGGACGCGCTGTTCAACAACGGCGCCTATGGTCAGGCAGGCGCAGTCGAGGACCTACCGGTGGAAGCTCTTCGCCTACAATTGGAAACCAATGTCATCGGCTGGCACGATCTGACGCGGCAGGTCATCCCGGCCATGCGGGCGCAGGGTCACGGTCGCATCGTACAATGCTCCTCCATTCTCGGCATCGTGCCGTACAGGTGGCGAGGCGCCTACAATGCATCGAAATTCGCGCTCGAAGGCCTGACGCTGACGATGCGCATGGAACTTGCCGGAAGCGGCATCGAGGTGAGCCTGATCGAGCCCGGGCCGATCACATCCCGCTTCACCGCCAATGCGATCGCCTATGTCGAGCGTTTCATCGACCTGAAGGGCTCGGTCCATGCCAGGGAATATGAACGGCAGATGCGGCGGCTGAAGGGCGAGAGCGCACCCGCCAAGGGCAAGCTCGGGCCAGACGCAGTCTATGCTGTGCTGAAACGCGCATTGACCGCAAAGAAGCCAAAGCCGCATTACATCGTGACGCAGCCGGCCAAACAGGGCGCGCTTCTGAAGAAGCTGCTTCCGGCCGGTCTGTTTTATCGCATCATCGGCCGACTCGGCTGACGCAAAGACGAGGGTATTCACATGAACAGTTTTATGACCGGTTTGACGCTGCTCGTCATGGGCCTCGTCGCTGTCGTCCTCATCCGCGGCCTTATAAACATGATGAGAGGCGGCGACGGCAACACCTCCAACAAGCTGATGCAGGCCCGCGTGCTCCTGCAGGCGGCCGCGATCGTTCTGATCATGCTGACGCTGTTGTTCACCGGCGGCGGTCGCTGACCCATGGTGCGACTCAACAAGATCTACACGAGGACCGGCGACGACGGCATGACGGGGCTCACCACCGGGCCGCGCCGGCTGAAGAGCGACCTGCGCGTTGAGGCTTATGGCACCATCGACGAGGCCAATTCCTTCATCGGCCTGGCGCGCCAGCATACCGCCGAGTTCGCGGCGCTCGATGCGATGCTGATGCGCATCCAGAATGACCTCTTCGACCTCGGCGCCGATCTCTCTGCACCGGATACGGGCGAGACGCTGCCTTACGAACCGCTGCGCATCATCGCAGCACAGGTCACCCGGCTCGAAACCGAGATCGACGCGTTGAATGCCGACCTCGACCCGTTGCGCTCCTTTGTGCTGCCCGGCGGCAGCGGCGCAGCGGCAGCGCTGCATATTGCCCGCACGGTCGCGCGGCGGGCCGAACGGCAAATGGTCGAACTGGCGCGGATGGAAGGCGAGGCTGTCAGTCATGAAGCGCTCGCCTATGTCAACCGTCTCTCCGATTTCCTCTTCGTCGCGGCGCGCTGGACGAACGGCAAAGGCCAGTCGGATGTGCTTTGGGTTCCGGGAAAAAACCGGTAGTCTCGCCACGCTACCACGCTTTCAGGGGATCTCATGTTCATACCGCTGCACGACGCGAATTCCCTGAAACACATCAAGGTCCAATATGTCACCATCAGCCTGATCATCATCAATGTGATCGTCTGGCTGTTCACCGGGCCGCTGCTGGTGCCGGAGACCTTTTCCAACGCGACCGCCCTTAGCCTCGGCTACATTCCCGCCATCGCCTTCGACTATGCGCAACTGACGCCCGATCTCGTGCTGGTGCCGGATGAGGCCACCTACATCACCTATGCGTTCCTGCACGGCGATTTCTGGCATCTGGCCGGCAACATGCTGTTCCTCTGGGTGTTCGGCGACAATGTCGAGGACGCGCTGGGGCATGTCCGCTACCTGATCTTCTATCTCCTGTGCGCCGCCGCCGGCGCCCTGACGCACGGGCTCGTCGATACCGCCTCCGAAACGCCGCTGATTGGCGCGTCCGGTGCGATCTCCGGCGTGGTCGCCGCCTATTTCCTCCTGCATCCAAAAGTTCGCGTCTGGGTGCTGGTGCTCTTTCGCATCCCGCTTCCCCTTCCTGCCTTCATTCCGCTTGCGTTCTGGATCGGACAGCAGTTCTTCATGCTCGTGGCCGATCCCGAGAGCGGCGTTTCCTGGGGCGCGCATGTCGGCGGCATCATTGCCGGGCTGGTGCTGGTTGTCATTTTGCGACGCCGGGACGTACCCTTGTTCGATCGCACGATCGTCACGCCGCGCGCCGTCCGGCATGTGGAGGCAACGCCGGTCATCCTATCTCCCGTTGGCGCCGAAAACACGAGAAAGCCCACTCCTTGGGGAAGACCGTCATGATCCAGCGTGGGAAGGTCGGCACTTGGCAGAATATTCCTATTAAAAACAGTTAATTAGAACCATGGCGGAGCTGCCGGGTTGAACGTTGGCCGCAAAAGCGCATAAACCGACTGCGATTTGATATTGACGCGCACGTAAACGTAAGTATTTTTCCTGTCGCAATCTTCTGGCCGCCGGAGGCGGCAAAGATTGTAATTGGAGAAAAAACGCGTATCGATGTCGCCAACCGACAATCAGGCATCTGCGTTAAAGCGCATTTTCTCGGCAAACGTCTTGTAAGGAAGGACACTATGAAAATCCTTGTCACCGTAAAGCGGGTGGTCGACTACAACGTGAAGATCCGGGTGAAGCCGGATGGTTCCGGTGTCGAGCTTGCCAATGTGAAGATGTCGATGAACCCGTTCGACGAGATTTCGGTCGAGGAGGCGCTGCGGCTGAAGGAAGGCGGCAAGGCGTCGGAAGTGGTAGTCGTCTCCGTCGGCCCGGCCAAGGCCGAAGAGACACTGCGCACGGCGCTTGCCATGGGCGCCGACCGGGCGATCCTGGTCGAGACCGACGATCAGGTCGAGCCGCTCGCCGTCGCCAAGATCATCAAGGGCGTTGCGCAAGCCGAGCAGCCGGGCCTGATCATCGTCGGCAAACAGGCGATCGACGACGATTCGAACCAGACCGGCCAGATGCTGTCGGCCCTCTTGGGCTGGGCACAGGGCACCTTTGCCTCCAAGGTCGAGATCGGTGACGGCAAGGCTCAGGTGACCCGCGAAGTCGACGGCGGCCTGCAGACCATCGAGATCAAGCTGCCGGCGGTGGTCACCACCGACCTGCGCCTCAACGAGCCACGCTACGCCTCGCTGCCGAACATCATGAAGGCGAAGAAGAAGCCGCTCGACAAAAAGACGCCTGCCGATTTCGGCGTCGATACGACAGCCCGCCTCAAGGTCTTGAAGACCGAGGAGCCGGGGGGTCGCAAGGCCGGCATCAAGGTAAAGTCCGTTGCCGAGTTGGTCGACAAGCTCAAGAACGAAGCCGGCGTCCTCTAAAGTCCAGAAAAGGAGACTAACACCATGGCCATTCTTCTTCTGGCTGACCACGACAACGCAACCCTGTCCGACCAGACCGCCAAGGCGCTGACGGCGGCCGCCAAGATCGGTGGCGACGTGCATGTGCTGGTGGCCGGCAAGGGCTCACAAGCCGCGGCCGACGCAGCCGCCAAGCTGTCCGGCGTGTCCAAGGTGCTGCTCGCCGAAAGCGACGACCTTGCCAACAACCTCGCCGAGCCGCTCGCCGCCCTGATCGTGTCGCTGGCCGGTGCTTATGACACGATCCTTTCGGCCGCGACCTCGGTCGGCAAGAACGTTCTGCCGCGCGTTGCCGCCCTCCTGGACATCGCCCAGATCTCGGAGATCACCGAGGTGATCTCGGCCGATACCTTCAAGCGGCCGATCTATGCCGGCAACGCCATCCAGACGGTGCAGACCACTGAAGCGAAGAAGGTGATCACCGTGCGCACCGCCTCCTTCGCCGCTGCCGCGGAGGGTGGTTCGGCACCGGTGGAAACCGTTGCCGCCGCCGCCAATCCGGGCGTGTCTAGCTTCGTCAAGGATGCGCTGTCCTCCTCCGACCGGCCGGAACTGACCTCGGCGAAGGTCATCATCTCCGGCGGCCGGGCGCTCGGCTCGGCCGAAAAGTTCCAGCAGGTGATCCTGCCGGTCGCCGACAAGCTCGGTGCCGCCGTCGGCGCAAGCCGTGCCGCCGTCGATGCCGGTTATGCCCCGAACGACTGGCAGGTCGGCCAGACCGGCAAGGTGGTCGCGCCTGAGCTCTACATCGCCTGCGGCATCTCCGGCGCCATCCAGCATCTCGCCGGCATGAAGGACTCGAAAGTCATCGTCGCCATCAACAAGGACGAGGAAGCGCCGATCTTCCAGGTCGCCGATTACGGCCTCGTCGGCGATCTGTTCGATATCCTGCCGGAACTCGAAAAGGCGCTCTGAGTTCCTGCAAAAACATCATGAACGGCCGTGCCAGCCGGCGCGGCCGTCTTTCGTTTTTGCAGGCTACGCGAATGTCCGGTCTCCGGTTGCTCCGGCCGTGAATAAAGGCTGGAAAATTGGGCGCGATGCCTTTATCACTTGCAGCCGGAACGCTCTCCTGAAGCGGTTCATTGCTCTTTGCTTGAAACGGAAGCGCGTCCGCCCTTTCGTACTGATGATGGAAAATCGGCTCGATGATCAAGAATGTCGGAATTGTTGGCGCTGGACAGATGGGCTGCGGCATTGCCCAGGTATCGGCTGCGGCCGGTTACAAGGTGCACATCTACGACATCGCCGCCGATCGCGTCGAAGCCGGGCTTGCAACCATCAACGGCAACATGGCCCGGCAGGTTTCCTCCGGCAAGCTGACCGACGAGGAACGCAAGAAGGCACTGTCGCTGATCAAGGGATCCGCAGACATCAACGACCTCAGCCAAGCCGATCTCGTCATCGAGGCCGCGACCGAGAACGAGAGCATCAAGCGCAAGATCTATGGCCAGGTCTGTCCGGTCCTCAAGGCCGATGCTATTCTCGCCACCAATACCTCCTCGCTGTCGATCACCCGGCTTGCGTCCGCGACCGACCGGCCGGAACGCTTCATGGGCATCCACTTCATGAACCCGGTACCGGTGATGAAGCTGGTCGAGCTGGTGCGCGGCATTGCGACCGGGGAAGAAACCTTTACGACCGCCAAGCAGTTCGTCACGGCGCTCGACAAGACGATCACCGTTGCGGAAGACTTCCCGGCCTTCATCGTCAACCGCATTCTCCTGCCGATGATCAACGAGGCGATCTACACGCTCTATGAAGGTGTCGGCAGCGTTGACGCCATCGATACGGCGATGAGGCTCGGCGCCAATCATCCGATGGGGCCGCTGCAGCTTGCCGATTTCATCGGCCTCGATACCTGCCTTTCGATCATGCAGGTTCTGCATGACGGCCTGGCGGATTCCAAATACCGTCCCTGCCCGCTTCTGGTCAAATATGTCGAGGCCGGCTGGCTCGGCCGCAAATCCGGCCGCGGCTTCTATGATTATCGCGGTGATACGCCGGTTCCGACACGCTAAGTGGTGCCGCAAGGCTAAATCAGCGGTAGAAACTTCAACCGATCTTAACCTGTTTCGCCCACCGTCCTGCCTCAGCAACGGTTCGGGCCATGACAGCGCAACGCAAATTACGATTCGCAGCTTTCGTGCTGTGTTTTACCGGCCTCTTCGTCGGTGGCCTTTCTTTTGCCCATACGGTTTTCATCGCATCCTGGAACGACAAGCAGTTGCGTCAGCTCACGAGCGACACCCTCGCGCGCACGGAACTGGCGATCGATTCCGCCGTCATGAAAATGAGCGACGTCATCGTCAACCGCGGCACAACCTGTGCCTCAGTCGATCGAATGGCGATGACAAAAGCGTTCTACGGCTCCAGCATCATGAAGAACATGCGGCTGGAAACGAAAGGCGGCGCCTGCTGGAGTTACGAGGAAAAGAACCGGGCGCTCGAACAATCGATCGCGACGGCGCGGCACAATCGTACGAAGAGCCCCGGCTATTCGCTCTTGGCTATTGGTTTCCCGGGCTGGAAGGGACTGGGGGTGCGCTGGCAATACGGGCCGGACGAAAACATCCTTGAAGTTCTTGCGACCAGCGGGCTGCTCTTTGCAGTCCTGCCGGTCGACTTGCGCGCCAGCGCGCTGATGGACCTCACCTTGTCGGACGGAACGTCATTCGCGAGCTATAGTCCGGTAAGAAAATGGTACACCGATGACATCAAATTCACCACTTTCGAGGAGAAATCGGTCCATTATCCCATCGGGATCAGCCTGAAGGTCGATTCCGCCACCCTTGCGCAATGGAACCAGTCGCTGTCGCCGCAGACGATCGCGATCGCCGTCGCCCTCGGCCTCGGCTTCGGCGTCCTTGCAGCGCGCGGCATGTTCCGCCGCACCTCCATCCTCGACGAACTCGACGTAGCTTTGACCAATGGCGAGATCAAGCCGTATTTCCAGCCGATTTTCGACCTTGAAAGCCGAAAACTTCTGGGTTTCGAAATGCTGGCGCGCTGGATCAAGCCCGACGGCGCGGTGATCCCGCCGCTGGCCTTCATTCCATTGGCCGAAAGCAATGGCCGAATCGACAGGCTTACGACCGAACTGCTGAGGCATGCCGGAGCGCAACTCGGCGAGCTGCTGCAGACGCAGAGCCATCTCAAACTGAGTTTCAACGTGACGCCGGATCAATATCTGACGGAGGGTTTCGTCTCCAATCTCGCCGCGCAGGCCGCACGGTTCAGGCTGCCGCTGCGATCGCTTGTTGTCGAAGTGACGGAACGACAGGTCATCTCCGACAAGGGGCGCGCAGCCATGGTGACGGGCAAGCTCATCGCCGCCGGCATGCGGGTTGCCATCGATGATGCGGGAACCGGCCACAACGGTCTGTCAGCAATCCATGCGCTCGGCGCCAACTATCTGAAGATCGACAAGTTCTTCATCGATGGCATTGCCCTCGATCGCAAGTCGTCGGAGCTGGTCGAAATGCTGGCCGCAATCGCGGAGAAATTCGGCATGACCGTTGTCGCCGAAGGCGTCGAGACGGAGGAGCAGATTGCTGCCCTGCTGCAACTCGGAATCCGCGAGGGGCAAGGGTATGTCTATTCCAAGCCGGTGCCCGCAACAACGATCCTCGCCATGGCGGCAAAGGAGGCCGGCGCGCGCGAACAGGCGGATGGACGCCGTTCGCTGTTAGCGAGCGCCTGAAGGCATCGCTGCGACAGCGGCCTTCACCAGCGCCCTGGCGTCGTCGCTGTCCCAGGCGGCTGGCCCGTTCATCGAGGAGATCAGGCAACCCTTTTCATCCGTCAGCAGCGTGACCGGCAGGCCGAAGGCGAGACCTTCCTTTTTCAGCGCATTGAACACGCCCATGGAGGCATCCCGGTAGTAGCCGAGATCATGCACGCCGATTTCTTTCAGAAAGGCCTTCGGCTTTTCGTCGCCGCCGATATCGATGTTGACGGCCACCACTGCAAACTTGTTGCTGCCCGCAGCCTTCTGCAGCGCGTTCAACGCCGGCATCTCCTCGCGGCAGGGCACGCACCAAGTGGCCCAGAGATTGAGGAGAACGGTCTTGCCGGTAAAATCGGCAAGCGTCAGGTCCTTGCCGTCCTTGTCCTTGAAGCTCAATCCGGCAAGCGGGCGTGGCTCGCTGACCGGCGCCATGGCGGCGACCTGGCCTTTCAGGAACGGCGTGATCGCCGCGACCCTACCTTTTGCCGCTTCGCAAGCCTTTGCATCTGCGGTTTCCACCGCCGCACCATTGCCAGACCCGCTTTCCCTGACGTATACCGCTGCCGCACCGGCGATCAGCCCGAAAAGGGCAGCGATCACCACAAGTCTGGCGGCAGGAAGGCGTTTTTGTCGGTCTGTCACTTTATTTTCCAAAACGGGTCATTCTCCAGGGCGGGCATCTTCATGGGCGACGGCACTTCCGAAACCAAAAGCTCCAACCAGATGTGGGGCGGGCGCTTCGCGCAAGGGCCTGCAGCAATCATGGAGGAGATAAATGCCTCGATCGGCTTCGACAAGAAGCTTTTTGCCCAGGATATCCGCGGCTCAATAGCGCATGCGACCATGCTTGCGCATCAAGACATCATTTCCGCCGAGGATAAAGACAAGATCGTTCACGGCTTGAGCACGATCCTGTCAGAGATCGAGAGCGGCCAGTTCGAATTCTCCCGCCGGCTCGAAGACATCCATATGAACGTCGAGGCGAGGCTTGCCACGCTGATCGGCCCGGCTGCCGGACGTCTGCACACAGCCCGTTCGCGCAACGACCAGGTGGCGCTCGATTTCCGCCTCTGGGTGAAGGAAGAACTACAGAAGACGGAGAAGATGCTGACGGCGCTGATCTCCGCCTTCCTTGACCGCGCCGAAGAACATGCCGAGACGGTGATGCCCGGCTTCACCCATCTGCAGACCGCCCAACCCGTCACCTTCGGCCATCACTGCATGGCCTATGTCGAGATGTTCGGCCGCGACCGCTCGCGCGTGCGCCACGCCATCGAGCACATGGACGAAAGCCCGATCGGCGCGGCGGCCCTTGCCGGCACCGGCTTTCCGATCGACCGCCACATGACGGCAAAGGCGCTCGGCTTCCGCGAGCCGACGCGCAATTCGATCGACACCGTCTCCGACCGCGATTTCGCACTGGAATTCCTGGCGATCGCCTCGATCTGCGCCACCCATCTGTCACGGCTGGCGGAAGAGATCGTCATCTGGTCGACGCCGCAATTCGGCTTCGTGCGCCTGTCCGACGCCTTCTCCACCGGCTCCTCGATCATGCCGCAGAAGAAGAACCCGGACGCAGCCGAGCTGGTGCGCGCCAAGACCGGACGCATCAACGGTTCGCTCATCGCTCTTTTGACGGTGATGAAGGGCCTGCCGCTCGCCTATTCCAAGGATATGCAGGAAGACAAGGAACAGGTCTTCGACTCGGCCGAAAGCCTGGAGCTCGCCATCGCCGCCATGACCGGCATGGTCCGCGACATGACCATTCGCGCGGACCGGATGAAGGCCGCCGCCGGTTCGGGCTATTCCACCGCGACCGACCTTGCCGACTGGCTGGTGCGTGAAGCCGGCTTGCCCTTCCGCGACGCCCATCATGTCACCGGCCGGGCGGTGGCGCTGGCCGAGCAGAAGGGTTGCGAGCTTGCCGAGTTGTCACTCGAAGAGCTGCAGGCGATCCATGCTGATATCACCGACAAAGTCTTCGACGTGCTGACAGTCGAGGCTTCGGTTGCCAGCCGCACCTCCTTTGGCGGCACGGCACCGAGCGAAGTGAGGAAGCAGATCGCCTGGTGGCGGGCGCGGAACTGAGGTCAAGATTCAGGGTGCACAAGGCCTTGAAAACTCGATATGAGTTTTGACGAATCTTGCAAGAAGGGCGTCACTGCCCCGGACCGGGAAGCATCCATGCTCTTACGAAAAACCACCATTCTGCTTGCAGCTCTCGCCATCGCGGGGCTGACCCTGTCCGGTTGTGGCCGCAAGGGTGATCTCGACCGTCCGGGCTCGACCGCGCCGATCAACACCAAAGCGGCGCCAGGCACCGTAGAAAAGAAGGATGAGGTGCAAGACAAGCGCTTTCTCCTTGATCCTCTCCTTTAACAGGGCACTCCGTTGAACCATTTCGAATATCGCGACGGCATCCTCTTTGCGGAAGACGTCTCTCTCATCGACATCGCCAAGGCGGTCGGCACGCCGTTCTATTGCTACTCCACCGCAACGCTCGAGCGGCACTATTCGGTCTTCTCCAAGGCATTCGCCGATATCGACGCGATGGTCTGCTATGCGATGAAGGCCAATTCCAACCAAGCTGTGCTGAAGACGCTCGGACGGCTGGGCGCCGGTGTCGATGTGGTTTCGGGCGGCGAACTGCGCCGGGCCTTGGCGGCCGGCATTCCGGCAAGCCGCATCATGTTCTCCGGCGTCGGCAAGACGGCGGCAGAAATGGACCTGGCGCTCGAGGCCGGCATCTACTGCTTCAACGTCGAATCCGAGCCGGAACTCGAAATCCTGAACACCCGCGCCGTCAGGCTCGGAAAGCAGGCGCATGTCTCCTTCCGCATCAATCCGGATGTCGATGCAAAGACGCATGCCAAGATCTCGACCGGCAAGAAGGAAAACAAGTTCGGCATCTCGTGGGAGCGCGCGCGTGCCGTCTACGCCCATGCTGCGACCCTGCCCGGCATCAAGGTCACCGGCATCGACATGCATATCGGCAGCCAGATCACCGAGCTGCAGCCGTTTGAGGATGCCTTCAAGCTTTTGCGCGAGCTGGTCGATACGCTACGCGCCGACGGCCATGCGATCGATCACGTTGATGTCGGCGGCGGGCTTGGCGTGCCCTACAAGGAAGACAACAATCCGCCTCCCCTACCCGACGCCTATGCCAACATCGTCAAGGACCAGCTGCGCGGCCTCAACTGCAAGATCGTCGCCGAGCCGGGCCGACTGATCGTCGGCAATGCCGGCATTCTGGTGACCGAGGTCATCTACGTGAAGGATGGCGGCGAAAAGACCTTCGTCATCGTCGATGGCGCCATGAACGACCTGATCCGCCCGACGCTCTACGAGGCCTATCATGAAATCCGGCCGGTGCGGATTTCCGCTGCCAACGCCCCGCGCATCAAGGCCGACGTGGTCGGCCCGGTCTGCGAGACCGGCGACTATCTGGCGCTTGATCGCGAAATGGCGATGCCGAAGCCGGGTGATCTCATCGCCGTCGGTACCGCCGGTGCCTATGGCGCGGTACAGGCCGGCACCTATAACAGCCGCCTCCTGGTGCCCGAAGTGCTGGTCAACGGCGACCGTTTCCATGTAGTTCGTCCCCGCACCAGCTACGAGGATCTGATCGGGCTCGACTCCGTGCCGAACTGGCTCGACTGACGCCAGACCGCCGCTCCGCAGCCGGCCGTTGTTGATAGCGGCCGCGGCGACCGCGGAAATCGATCACGATTGCGTTGGCGCCCTCGTCTTCGCCACAAAGAGTGTTATCCTTCGCGGCACGTTTCGAACGCTGAAAGGGAACGGATGACGAAAATCCGCCGGGATGGCTCGACGGGGACAGCAGGCTTGATGAGAAGCCTGGCGGTCAAGCGGGCGCTTGCCCGCATCGTTCTCGTTGCCGAACGGGCAGCACCCCGCGCCCTGCCTCTGGCCGCGATCGTCCTTCTCTTCCTTTCCGCCGCATGGTTCGGCCTCTTCCGCGTTGCGCCCGGCTGGCTGCACGCCACAGTCCTTTTTGGCTTTGCCGCCGCCTTTGTTATCCTGCTCATTCCGCTGATGCGCCTTCGCATTCCCGGCAATAGCGACGCGGACCGGATGCTGGAGGAGCGCAACAACCTCGCGCACCAGGCGATCCGCGTGCAGGACGACCAGCCGGCCACCAGCGGTGCCGCCGGACAGGCGCTGTGGCTGGAACACCAGGCACGCATGGCGCAAACGATCAAAGCGCTGGAAACCGGGCTGCCGCGGCCTGACATTGCCCGCAGCGACAACTACGGCCTGCGCGCCCTTCCCGTGCTGATCGCCTGTGTCGCTTTTGCCTATTCCTATTCGAACCGGGCAGGCCTGATTTCCGATGCCTTTCACCCGCCACAACAGGTCGAGGCAAAGCCGGATGTGCGCATCGATGCCTGGGTGACGCCGCCCGCCTATACCGGCCGTGCGCCGGTCTTCCTCACCGGCCACCAGGACAGCGAAACGGCGTCAGGCCGCACCGAGCCACTTCGCATCCCGCAGTTCAGCGAGCTGACCGTGCGCATCACCAGCGGCGGCGGCACCACGCCGGTGACCTACCACGAAGACGGCGCGGCCGAGCCGCTGGTCATGGCGGCGCAGGACGTCAAGCCGACCGAAGTGCAGAAAGCCGCCGAAACTGTTGCCGCGGATCCGGCCAAACCCGGCAGCGAAACCCATCTTCTGAAGATCACCAAGGACGGTACGCTTGCCGTCGGTGACGAAGCATGGGCCTTCACGGTGATCCCCGACAGCGTGCCGGATATCGCCTTCGACGGCATTCCCCGTCCCACGGTGAACGCGGCGCTGGAAATCGGCTTTGCCGCCAGGGACGACTACGGCATTCAGGATGCCTGGGCCGAGATCAAGCCGCTGGACAAGCCAGAGGCCGGCGCCCATCCGCTTTACCCGCTGCCGGAATATCGCCTGGATCTGCCCAAGCGCAATGCGCGCGAGGCCAAGGGGCTGACGAGCCGCAATCTCAGCGAACATCCGCTCTCCGGAAAGCGCGTCCGCGTCACCCTTGTTGCCCGGGATGCGGCTGGTCAGGAAGGCCGCAGCGTGCCGCAGGACATGATCCTGCCTGCCCGCCAATTCTTCGAGCCGCTGGCCGGCGCTGTCGCCGAACAACGCCAGGTCTTCTCGCTTGACGCCAACCAGCTGCCGCGTTCGATCGACCTCAACGACGCGCTGATGATCCGGCCGGACGAGACAATCCCGAACCTAACCCATTTCCTGCTCTTGCAATCGGCGCGCACGCGCATGGCCCTGGTGCGCAACGACGACTTGGCCCGTGATGCCGCCAGCCATCTCTGGGAGATCGCGCTCGGCATCGAGGACGGCGACATGGCGCTGGCCGACAAGCGGCTGCGCGATGCCCAGCAGAAGCTGTCCGAAGCCCTGGAGCGCAATGCATCCGACGAGGAAATCGCCAAGCTGATGCAGGAACTGCGCGAGGCGATGCAGGACTATATGGAGGCACTTGCCAGACAGGCCGCCAAGAATCCGCGCATGGCTGCCAATCCCGACCAGAACAACGTGCTGCGCCAGCAGGATCTGGAAAAAATGATGAACCAGATCGAGAACCTCGCCAAATCCGGCGCCAAGGATCAGGCACGCCAGCTGCTGTCGGAAATGCAGCGCATGATGAACAATCTCCAGGCGGGCCGCATGCAGCAACAGCAGGGTGAGGCGAACAGCCAGATGCGCGAGCAGATGGACAAGCTCGGCCAGCTGATGCAGCAACAGCAACAGCTGATGGACGAGACCTTCAAGTTTGACCAGGCGTTGCGTGACCGCATGCAGCGCGGCGATCCGCTCGATGGCGAAGATCAGGAGCTCTTTAATCAGGATATGCCGCAGGAGCCCGGCCAGCAGTCCGACGAGAACGCTGAGCCAGGTCCGCTCGACAACATGACAGCCGAGGAGCTGAAGCAAGCCCTGAAGAATCTGCAGGCACAACAGGAACAGCTCGGCAAACAACTTGGCGAGTTGCAAAAGGGTCTCGAGAGCATGGGCATCAAGCCCGGCAAGGGTTTCGGCGAGGCCGGCCGCGAGATGAAGGGCGCAGCAAACGCGCTCGGCAAAGGAGAGGGCGAACAGGCCGTCGGCAGTCAGGGACGCGCGCTGCAGGCCTTGCGCGAGGGCGCGCAGGACATGATGCAGCAGATGCAGAGCCAGGGTCAGGGCCCGGGGGGGCAGGGCATTCCGCAATACGGCCAGAACGGCCGCGACCCGCTCGGCCGCCGGCAGCAGAATGCCGGACCGGATTTCGGCGACCAGGTCAAGGTGCCCGACGAGATCGATACCCAGCGTGCGCGCGAAATCCTGGAAGAAATCCGCCGCCGTCTCGGCACGAATTCCTCGCCGGAGACAGAGCGGCAATATTTGGAACGGCTGCTCGATATTCGCTGAGCATTTCAAGATCAACCCGAAACGCCTGAGCCCGATGAATGCGCGCTGAGGATGTTCTCGTCCACCGAGAGAGACGAAGGTCAACGTGCCAGCCGTGCGGAGAGAAGGAGCCGCGGGTCTGGACCAGCTGAGCGCCGCCAGTCGAAAACCGCGGCATGTGCAAATTCCGCCATACCGCGCCTTTTTCTCGCAAACGCTGATAATGTCTGAATTTTCGGGGAGTAACCATAGCGTTACGCATTTGTACCATAGTCTTTACCGTGGTTTGCCGGTGGAGGAGGACAAACATGCCGGAATCCGGTATCGGGCAGCGCAATTCCGCGGTTCTGGCTGGCATATTGGTGCTTGCCGCCCTGTTTCGTCTCCACGATGTTCAACAGCCGCTGATCGATGCGTTTAGCTGGCGCCAAGCCAGTACGGCCATGATGGCCGATAATTTCCTGACACGTAGCTGGAACATCTTCTTTCCGGAGGTCAGCTGGACCGGTCCGGGGCCTGCCTATCAGGGGCGCGAACTGCAAATCATCTCCTATATCACCGCCCTGCTCTACACGCTTTTCGGCTGGCATGACTGGCTGGGGCGCCTGGTTGCTATCGCCTTCGGCCTCTGGGGCGTCTTTGCCCTGCACCGGTTGCTCGATCGCCTGTGGGACACGATGCACGCGCATGCCGGTGCCGTTCTGCTCGCGATCATGCCCGGTGCGGTTTTCATCGACCAGTCGTTTCTTCCCGACCCGGCGATGCTGTCGCTGGTCATCACCGGCGCCTGGCTATATGTCGTCTATCTGCAGGAAGACCGCCACGGTCTTCTGGTGCTCTCGGGCATGATCACGACATTGGGCGTGCTGGCGAAACTGCCCGGCATCGCCGTGGTCGCTCCAATGACCTATGCGACATTTGCCATACTGCAGGTCAGAGGCAGGCTCAACCCGCGCCGCGCCCTGCAGATCATGCCGGTCGCTCTGATCGCCGGCGCGCTGATCCTCGGCTACTACCGATGGGCGCTCTATGTGGGCACGAACTATCCGCCTTATCATGTCGCCGGCAGCGGCTATCTATGGGATGACGGGCTGTCGAAATTCTTCAGTCAGGCCTTTTACTTTCCCGCCGCATGGAAGATCGCCAGCAACTGGCTCTTTACCCTGCCCGTCGTGATACTCGCCGGCATAGCGCTGCTGGCCGCGCCGCCGGGCATGGCCGATCCGGCGCGCCACAGGGCCGCCCCTTGGTTTTTCCATGTGTGGCTCGCCGGCGCTCTTCTGGTCTATTTCTTCGCCGCGCGCGAGATCAAAACCAATCCATGGAACTTCCATATTTTCAGCGTGCCGATGGCCGCATTGGCGGGCCGGGGGCTTGTCCTGTTGACCGCCATGGACGGTGGTCTCCTCTCGGGCTCCCGAGCACGCTGGCTGCGATTGGCCGCCATCGTGGGCGTGGTGATTGTCGGCGGCAGCATTCCCGGGCTCCGGCTCATGAAAACCCCCTACGCCCAATCCGGCCATGAGCTTGGTGTACAGTTGAGTTCTCTCAGCAAGCCGGGCGACCTGGTGATTGCAGTATCAGCCACCATCGGCGATCCGATTGCGATCTATTACAGCAGGCGCCGGGGCTGGGTTTTCCCGCCAGGCGGCGGGATGAACGACTGGTCGGTGCTTCCCGATGACGGTGAAGCGATCGACATGCTGGAGACGCTGCGGGCGAAAAACGCGGCCTGGTTCGGTATCGCGAAAAATGCACGCGATTCAAAGGGGCGCAAGCTTCTCGAATACAACCCGGGCCTTGTTGCACATCTCGACAAGACGGCCGAGCGTGTCATCGATGACGACACCGTGCTGATTTACCGGCTCGCGCCGCCAATGGCGTCTTATCGGGGAAGCCGCATGAAAAGAGTTGCCGGCCCCGCGCAGTCATCTTCTAACGCTGAACCAGCAACCCAAGGGTTTTAGGGTCAAAGCGCCAGTCCGGTGAGCCGTATCCCAAGGGCCAGCGGTAAGGTTCCTTGTCATTGAAGAACAGGATCCTCTCCAGCAGCGGGAACTGCGCCTTATATTCCGGCGAATTGAAAATCTCCGCGTACCAGCCTTGCTTGTAGGTCTTACTCCCGGAAACGCCGAGCTCCGCTATCATGGATAGTCAGTTGAAATTCCAGCGGGGCACGCAACGGGAGGTGCGGCCGAAACCGCTCGGCGAGCAGATATACGGACCCCGGCCATAGGCGATCAAACGCGTCTGCCCCTTCAAACCCGAAACATATTCAGCGCTTTTCACGGAAGCGATTTTTGCCCGCTTCTCACTGACCTCCGCGGCTGCCGCACCCGGAACAGCGCCCTCCTTGGGAGCTTGATACGCAGCGGCAGAGACCACGTCGAGGGATGCCCGCTCTGACGAACACGATGCGAGCAAGGAAACGAGACCGATTGCGATCACGCACGAAATGCCACGAAATTTCGCCCTTACAGACGCCTCATTTGCCTCAACGCTTTTCGAATGCATCCTTGCCCCACGACTGATCGATGCCTGTCTCGAATCTCAGTATTTCATCATATCGTTAACAATCGCTTTATTAGAACTTCTTCAAATAAACGATCGATTAACAGAGTGAAGAAATTTCAACCATTGTATGAAATCTGATCAGATGCACAAATTTGGCACAGAACTTACTCCTTTAGACAGAACAATCTCCTGTTTGCAACCTCTTTCATTATAAATCTGAGAGCGCACAGGCGCTCTTTGTCGACTCATTACTTCCTCGAGCCCAATGTGTGCGGGACTGCAGGACAAGTATTAGTACGCAAAGATAAGTAGAGATTCACCTAAGACCTGCGTTCTGTGTCTCTCTGCGACACCGAAAAGGTGTATTTTTTCAACGTTTAACAAACTTCCGAATCCACCTTTGACTCCTGCCACATTCAAGTGCATAATCGAATTAATGTATAGGTAACCATTTTTTACTTAATCGGATCGCGCCCTTCGATCTGAATTTTTAACCGCACAAGCGGCAGACCCCGTCCAAATATCGCGCTCTACCCCGAGCATTCTGCGAGCCGGCGTTTCTAGCCCGTAAAAATTTGGGGGATCGTTGTTTGTGCGCCCTTAAAATTGTGGGGAGTTCTGCGTTCGACATCTGTTTTGTGTAGTCCATGCGGGAGGCTGAGACATGGCGCGAGCAAAAAAATCTGAAAAGGGCATTACTGAAAATATTCTACAGTTTCCCAGTAACAAGAGTAAAAAGCTCAAGAAAATACTTGTCGCGGGGGGCGCAGGTTTTCTAGGCTCGCATCTATGTGAATCGCTGCTGGCGGCAGACAACGACGTCATCTGCGTCGATGACCTTTCAACGGGGCGCATCGAAAACATCAAGCACCTCTTCGACCTGCCGAACTTCACCTTCAGACGGCACGACGTCCGGTCACCGCTTAACGTCAGGGTCGATGTGATCTTCAACTTTGCAGGTCCGGCATCGTCGCCTGCCTATCAGGCCGACCCTGTCGGCACGCTCTTCACCAATATCGTCGGAGCCAGAAACCTGCTGGAGCTTGCCCGCCGCCGTGATGCGACCATTATCCAGGCATCGACCTCGGAGGTGTATGGCGATTCGCGCGTATCACCACAGCGTGAAGACCATCTCGGCGATGTCGGGACAACAGGGCCCCGGGCCTGCCACAACGAAGGAACGCGCTGCGCCGAGGCCCAGTTTTTCGACTTTCACCGCCTCTATGGCCTGAAGGTCAAGGTCGCGCGGATTTTCAATACCTACGGACCGCGCATGCGCCCCGATGACGGGCGAGTCATTTCGAATTTCATCGTCCAGGCACTGCGCAACGCGCCCATAACCATCTACGGATCCGGATTGCAGACCCGCTCGTTTTGCTACGTCGACGATCTGGTCGGCGGGTTCATGAAACTCTTCAACTCATCACCGGACGTCATCGGGCCAATCAATCTCGGCAACCCCACCGAACTGACCATGATCGACTTGGCGCACCGCATCATTCGTCTCACCAATTCAAAATCACCGGTCGTCCATATGCTTGCTGCCGTTGACGATACCAAGCAACGCCGGCCGGATATCAGCCGAGCGGCCGGACAGCTTGGCTGGCGCCCGCACGTCGATATTGACGATGGTCTTCTCGCGACCATCGACCATTTCGACGGCGTTTTACGACATGCGGCGGCAAACAACTGAGAGGTGGCGAGGTGGAGACCGTTCTCGTCACCGGCGGCGCTGGTTATATTGGAAGCCATACTTGTAAGCGTTTGCATCAGTCAGGTTTCACGCCTGTCGCTTACGACAATCTCACGACAGGGGCCAAGGAGAATGTAAAATGGGGACCGCTCGTTCGCGGCGACGTGCGCGACCGGGATCAGTTGAAACATGCCATCAGACTCTGGCAGCCAGCCTGCATCATTCATTTCGCCGCCTCGGCCTATGTGGGCGAGTCCATGGCCGATCCGCGCAAGTATTATAACAACAATGTCGCCGGCATCCTCTCGCTGCTGGATACATGTGCGGACATCAAGCTGCGGAATATCGTCTTCTCGAGCAGCTGCGCCACCTATGGTATCCCGGCTGAATTGCCGATTGCCGAGGATAGTCCGCAGGTCCCGGTAAATCCTTATGGGCGCACCAAGCTGATCGGCGAAATGATGCTGAAGGACTACGCTTCGGCCTATAAAATCCGTTACGTGGCGTTGCGCTATTTCAATGCCGCCGGGGCCGATATCGACGGTGAACTTCGCGAGCGGCACGATCCGGAAACCCATCTCATTCCGCGCGCCCTGATGGCCGCGGCAGGCAGAATCCCCGAACTGACCGTCTTCGGCAACAACTACGATACGCCGGACGGCACGTGCATTCGCGACTATGTCCACGTGACGGATCTCGCCCAGGCGCATGTGTCGGCGGTCCAGCATCTGATCATCGGCGGCAGGAACACCGTGGCCAACCTGGGTTCCGGTCAGGGCACCTCCGTGCAACAGATTATCGATACGATCGAACGGCTGACGCATCGCCGCGTCCCCGTTCGCCGCGAAACTGGGCGCGAGGGTGATCCACCGGCGCTTTACGCCGATCTCAATGTGGCCGCATCCGTATTGCACTTCGCGCCGCGTTTCTCCGACATCGAAACAATCATTCGAACCGCTGCTCCGACCTTCGGATTGGAGGTCAAGCATGACGTTGTCGCTTGACCTGCCTCAGACGAAGTCAGCACGTCCACGACAGAGCGTTGCGGCGCGCAGACCGTCCGAGGTGCTGGTGCCCGTCTTTGCGGGAGAGCGGCGCGTCGTGTATCTGGCGGGTGTTTTCGCCTGGATCGCGGGGCTGATCTGGTTCTGGCAGTGGTGGTTCCGGCCCGAGCATTTCATCACCGTGCTGCCTTTCGTAGCGCTGACACTGATCATGGCGTGGATAACGCTGCTCCCGGCTTACTTCATCTATCTGTTTGGCGGCAGCAGCCAGGCACCGCACATTGCAGAGCAACGCGTCCAGGGGCGTATCGCAATGGTCGTTACCAAGGCGCCCTCTGAACCGTTCGGGGTTGTTCGCAAGACGCTCAACGCAATGCTTGACCAGCTTGATTATGACTACGACGTCTGGCTGGCGGATGAGGCTCCGGATCGCGAGACGATCACGTGGTGCGAGCGCCACGGCATCTTCATCTCGACCCGTCGGGGCGTGGATGCGTATCATCGCAAGACCTGGCCGCGGCGCACCCGGTGCAAGGAAGGCAACCTTGCCTATTTCTACGATCATTACGGCTATGCCCGCTACGATTTTGTCTGCCAGTTCGATGCAGACCACGTGCCGGATATGACATACCTGCGCGAGATCATGCGGCCATTCGCGGATCCAGCCGTGGGCTACGTGTCGGCTCCGAGCATTTGCGATTCCAATGCCGCGGAAAGCTGGGCTGCACGCGGGCGGCTTCAGGCGGAAGCCAGCATGCACGGCTGCCTGCAGATCGGCTACAACCACGGCTGGGCCCCGCTTTGTATTGGTTCGCATTACGCAGTGCGAACGGTGGCACTCAAACAAATAGGTGGCCTCGGCCCCGAACTGGCGGAAGATCATTCGACCACGCTCCTGATGAATGCAGGCGGTTGGAAGGGTGTTCACGCCATCGACGCGATTGCCCATGGCGAAGGTCCCCGCACCTTCGCCGATCTTGCCATCCAGGAGTTCCAGTGGTCGCGAAGCCTTGTCACGATCCTGCTTCGCTATTCCAAGGACTATGTGCCGAGCCTCTCAGGCAAACTGCAATTCCAGTTCCTGTTCTCGCAGCTATGGTATCCGCTCTTCTCGGTCTTCATGGCGGCCATGTTCCTGTTGCCGATCGCAGCGCTGGCAACGGGCCGTAACTTGGTGAATGTGGCCTATCCGGATTTCCTCGCGCATATCCTGCCTTTGTCGATCGTGCTGATCGGCTTGGCTTTCTATTGGCGCTCCACCGGAACGTTCCGGCCCTACGACGCCAAGGTTCTCGGCTGGGAATCCGCCGTGTTCCTGCTCGCACGCTGGCCATGGTCGCTTGCCGGTTCACTGTTTGCGGTTCGGGACCAGATTACCGGTTCCTTCGTCGATTTCCGGATCACGCCGAAGGACGGCAAGATCGCGGCCTATCCACCGCTGCGGGTGCTTGTCCCCTACATCGCGATGTCGGTTTCTTCGGCGGCAACCGCATTGCTTGTTTCCGATCCAGGCTCGGCCAAAGGCTATTACCTGTTCGCGATCGTCAATTCGATCGTCTATTCCGCGGTGCTCGCCGTCATAATCATCGGCCACGCGCGGGAAAACGGCCTTCCGCTGATCTCCACATCCAGGAGAGGCCTGGCCACGGCAGCAACTCTGGCGATGTGCCTGGCCGTGACGAGCAACGCCATCTATTCACGCGGCATGCCCGGTCTCGAAGCGGTCGCATATGGGCAAAACATCATCACCTTCACCGAAACACACTTTGCCGTCGCGGGGGCCGGCCAGGGCGGTTCTCAGATCAAAATTACGCGTTTCAAGATCAAATGGCACGGAATTTCATAAGAAAAAATCAAAGGAAACAACCAGATGAAAATTGCTATCATCGGAACAGGGTATGTCGGTCTGGTCAGCGGAACGTGCTTTGCCAACTGGGGGCATCATGTTGTTTGCGTCGATATTGACAACGTTCGGATCGAGGCGCTCAACCGCGGCGAGGTCGCAATATTCGAGCCCGGTCTCACCAATCTCGTGGCATCAAATCTCGAATCCGGACATCTGCAGTTCACGACCCATCTCGATAGCGCGGTTCGTGGTGCCGACATCGTCTTCATCGCCGTCGGGACACCGGCCAGCAATTACGATGGCGATGCGGACCTGTCCTATGTCTTCGAGGCGGCCCGGCAGACAGCTTTGGCGTTATGCGGCCGCACTTTGATTGTCACCAAATCAACCGTGCCAGTCGGCACCAGCGAAAGACTTGAAGCTTTGATGCGATCCGTTCGGACCGGCATCGAATTCGAGGTTGCGTCAAATCCCGAATTCCTGCGCGAAGGCTCCGCAATTGCCGATTTTGACAAACCAGACCGGGTGCTCATCGGCTGCGAAAGCGACCGCGCACGGGCGCTGCTCTGCACGCTCTACCGGCCGCTCGCGGACGCGGGCGTGCCGATCATCGCAACCACGCGCCGCAGCGCCGAACTCACCAAATACGCCGCCAATGCCTTCCTCGCGACGAAGATCACCTTTATCAACGAAATGGCCGACCTCTGCGAGAAGGTCGGAGCCAATGTCGATGAAATCGCACTCGGAATGGGCCTGGACAAGCGCATCGGCGATGCATTCCTGAAGGCCGGGCCTGGCTATGGCGGTTCCTGTTTTCCAAAGGACACTGTGGCGCTGCTGCGCACGGCACAGGAATGCGGCGTTTCGTTGCGCCTGGTCGAGGAAACCATCGCTGCCAATACCTCACGCAAGCGCACGCTGGGGCACCGGCTGAGCGCGTTGCTGGGCGAACCCCTGCAATCCAAGAAAATCGCCGTGCTTGGCCTGACATTCAAGGCCGGGACGGATGATATGCGCAACGCCCCGTCGCTGACGCTCATCAACGCGCTGCAGAGCGCAGGCGCGCACGTGCATGCCTTCGATCCAAGGGGCATGAAGAATGCGCACGCGCTGCTGCGCGATGTGACGTTTTCCAGCAGTCCTTATGAATGCGCCGAGGACGCCGATGCGATCGTCTTGATGACGGATTGGCAATGTCTTCGAAATCTCGACTTCCAACGGCTCGGCGCGACAATGAACCGGCGCGTGTTTCTCGATCTCCGTGGCGTTTACGACGTCGATACGCTGGTCAACAGATACGGCTTCACGGTCGAGCGGGTTGGCTATCCGGTCAGACGCCCCCATGAAGAACGCGTCATCAGGATCAACCGGCGCGTCCTTTATATCCCGCCCGGCACCGATGTTCGCAATGGTACCCGCAACCTCTTTGACGCGAGTTTCGTCAGAAAGCGCAACGCAAACGACAGGAAGGAGCTTGACCATGATTAAAGTCGCAGGAGTTGCCATCACAGCGCTTTCCGCAGGCGGAATGCTGATCGGAACGTTGCTGCTGGCCGCTCATGCCGAGACGACGAATATGCTGCTGAAGATAAATACATCAAGCTCAAGAGGACATGCTGCCTCACCGGACCTGAACAGGGCTCAGGGAGAGCTTTAACGGTTCGTCCAGCCAAGGAGGCTGATATGACACACAGACTTGTAAGAACCGTGGCGGGAGGCGTACTTTTGCTGATGCCCGTCACGCCCATCATCACCGGCGCAGCCCCTTCGCCTGCCTATGCAGAGGACGCCGGCATCAAAGCGGCCATCATCGACAAGCGGCCGATCTTGCACCCGAACGCGACGAAATTCGGCGCTTACGACCCCTATGGCGATTTCAGCGCACAAAGCGGTGTCGAAACCGAAGCCCTGTTTTTGCCGTGGGAAGACGTCGATCTGGCAACCCTCAGCGTGGCCGACGAATACGCCCTGCAGCGCAAACGCAAGCTGCTGATCTCCATCGAGCCGTGGTCTTGGAACGAAGATTGGCGACTCAGCTCCGACGAATTGCGCCGCAAGGTGCTGGCCGGAGAGTACGACGCGAACGTCAGGGCAATCGTCGATGTGGTGAAAACCTTGAAGAGTCCGGTGATCATCCGCTGGGGTCAGGAAATGGAAGACACATCCGGCCGCTTCTCGTGGTCCAACTGGCCCGCGCAGGACTATATCACGGCCTACAAGAAGGTTGCCGACGCGTTCCGCAAGGACATCCCCACCGTCCAGATCATGTGGTCTCCAAAAGGGCTGGCGGGACTGGAGAAATACTATCCCGGCGATGACTATGTCGATCTCGTCGGTCTCTCGGTCTTCGGCCTGCAGGAATATGACATACGGGAATATGGCGCCCCCAGGACCTTCACGGAAGCTTTGAAGCCGGGCTACGAGCGGGTAGCGCCGTTCAAAAAGCCGATATGGGTGGCAGAACTGGGTTATGAGGGCGACGCCAACTATATGCAGCCGTGGATCCAGACGGTGACCGCCAAGGACGCCCAGTTTCCGGATCTCAAGGAAGTGGTCTATTTCAACGACCGCGACGTCATTGCATGGCCTTTCGGGCTCGGGCGGCCGAACTGGCGTGTGAAGTCCGGGGCAGGTGTGAACTGACCCGAGCTGCGAATGGCCGCGACGCGTCTGGTGCCGGGTGCATTGGAGGCTCAAGGCCGGTCGGGACGATCTTGAGGGAAGCGATGCCCGGCAGCGCGGGAAGTCCGTTGGGCTGATTGTGATCCATGGAGCCGCCAAACCGGTTCGTGGCGGCCTCCGTCACTGTGTGTTTTTGACGTTGCAGGGACGGTCTATGCCGCAAGAGCGACGGCAACGGCCTTGCGGATGTCCGGCAAAGTGAAGGGCTTGGAGACGACATCGATGACCTTGCCGGTCAGATTGTCGGCCCTTTCGCGCTGTTCGGCGTAACCCGTCATCAAAAGGATTTTCAGCGCCGGAAAGGCCGCCGACGCCTGATGGGCAAGCTCGATGCCGTCCATGACGGGCATGCGGATGTCGGACAAGAGCAGATCGAAGTTTTCGCCACGCAGGCAGGCCAGTCCCTCGGCGCCATCGGCGGCCTCGACGGTTTCATGACCATCCAGCTGCAATGCCCGGGCAACGAAACGGCGCAGGCCGTCCTCATCTTCGGTAATCAGGATTTTCGCCATCATGGCCTCCGTTCCGGCAACAACTCCGCTGGGATCACGCGTGGCTGCGTGGTCCCTCACCTGCAGCACATCGCTGCGGGCTCACACCACCAGAGTTTTCTTTGTTTTCCGTAAACGCGGATGACCGGATCAGCGGCTGTCCCGGTCGACCGGCTACTCAGCGTCGCCGGTGACGATGCCGACAAAGGGCAGTTCGCGGAACGCATAGGCGACATCCATGCCGTAACCAACGACGAAATAGTCCGGGCATTCGAAGCCGACGTAATCCGCTTCGAGATCGGTCTGACGCTTCACCTTCTTGTCGAGAAGAACCGCGACCGAGACCGACTTGGCGCCGCGCTCATACATCAGTTCCTTGGCGAAGCGCAGGGTGCGGCCCGATTCGAGGATGTCGTCGATCAGCAGAATATCGCGGCCGTGCACGTCGCTGTCGATATCCTTGATGATCCTGACGCCCTGCGACACGGTTCCGGTGCCGTAGCTCGACAAGGTGATGAACTCGACCTCCGGGGCAAGACCGGTCGCGTGCATGGCGCGGATCAGGTCGGCTGCGAAAATGAAGGACCCCTTGAGCACCGCAATTACCAGGAGATCGTTTGTCGGGCCTTCGCCAATCTTCTTGGCCAGTTCGATATTGCGCGCCGCGATGGTTTCGGCGGAATAGAGCTGTTCGATGTTTTTCCCACGGACAACGGGCATACGGATATTCTCCAGAAATGGTCATGGAGACCGCGTGCTATGCCTCCGGAAGTTAGCCGCTTAGCACAGTCACGGGGCCGAATCACCCTTTTCGCCAAAGGAAACCGTCACGTCCGGCAGTTTTCCACCTGCGTGTGGGAGACGCGCCGAAAACGGCCGGCTTTCGCCGGGAGCCAGAACCGGCTCGCCCGAGAATATCCGGCTGGCCGTGCGTTTCTGTCCGCCGGCGATGACATCGACTTGGATCATCGGCACGGCCTTCGGCGCATCGGAAAGATTTTCGACGGCGCCATAGACCGAAACAACCTTCATGCCGTTGGCATCGCTCAATGCCGCAGTGACGCCGCTGATGGCCAAGCCAGGAGATGCCGCAACGGCCGGCTGATGGTGGGAAAGACCGGCGAAAAGCAGGAAGACGGGGGCGCACAGACAGGTCACAAGCACCGCAAACGCCTTAGGCGACGCGGTTTGGAGCAGGCGTTCAAGATGGTTCACCGCCCATAGAAGAACCAACGCGGCGCGCGATTGACCAACGGCGGCACGCGTTTGCTGCCGAGGTGCAGCGCGGCAATGATCGTTGAAGACCGGGTAGACATTGCGGCGGCTGTTCGCGGTGACGGTCTCGAAATCCGCGTCGATGATATCGGTCGCACGAGAAGCACTTGACGTTTGGGCCGAACGCTGAGGACGATCAGGCGGCAGAAGGTCCATCCGCGCGGTATTGCCCCTGTTGGAACGGAAAGCGTTCATGGTCTCTCCTCTCTCGCAGCCACACCGGCCACGCCAGAATGCCGGGATCGGCCCGAGGGCCGGTATCGGGCATTGAAACAAACCTTTCCGAGACGTAAACCTAAATGGTTAATGCTTCGAAAATGACGCCCTGGAACCAGCCGCTTTCATCGAAAATTAACCATTGTTTAACCATGTTGGGAGCTTAGCAGTGAGCGCGACGCCGTTTCCTGTGGCAGAGGCCATCAACCCGCCGGAAATGCGTGCCAAGAAGCCTGACCAGAAGCTGGACTGACCCGTTGATTCACTTTGAAAATGTCGGATTGCGCTATGGAATGGGCCCGGAAATTCTCCGCGACCTGACCTTCGACATTCCCAAAAAATCCTTCCAGTTCCTGACCGGCCCGTCGGGCGCCGGCAAGACCACTCTGCTCAGGTTGCTGTTCCTCTCGTTGAAGCCAACGCGCGGCCTGATCCGCATGTTCGACCGCAACATCTCGACCATCCCGCGCGAGGAGTTCCCGATGCTGCGGCGCCGCGTCGGTATCGTCTTCCAGGATTTCCGCCTGCTCGATCACCTGACCACCTACGAGAATGTCGCGCTGCCCCTGCGCGTGCGGGGCAAGGACGAATCGTCCTACCGCGCCGACGTTCTCGAACTTCTCGGCTGGGTCGGGCTCGGCGAGCGTATCAACGTTCTGCCGCCAGTTCTGTCGGGCGGCGAGAAGCAGCGCGCGGCGATCGCCCGTGCCCTGATCGACCGGCCGGAGATCCTGCTCGCCGACGAGCCCACAGGCAACGTCGACCCGCCGATGGCCCGGCGGCTCCTGAACCTCTTTCTCGAGCTCAACCGGCTCGGCACGGCCGTCGTCATCGCCACCCATGATCTTTCTCTGATGGATCAGGTCGAGGCGCGGCGCATGATCCTCTCGCAGGGACGGCTCGATATCTATGAGTGACGCCCGCGCCACCGATCGCCCGCAGCCGGCTGCACCGCAGGAGCGCAAGGCAGCGCTGCGGGTGCGGCCAACGGCACCGATCGTTCCGCCCGGCAATGTGTCGGGCAATGCACTGATGCTGGTGATCGCCATCATGGCATTCCTTGCCTGCCTGACACTCGGCGCCGTCAGCATGGTGCGCGCGACGGCGCAAAGCTGGCAGAGCCAGATTTCCCGCGAGATCACCATCCAGATCAAGCCGGATGAAAAGCTGGACATGGAAAAGGCGCTCGCCGACACACGCGACCTGGCGCTGACGTTCGATGGCACCACCGACGGCAACATCGTCGACAAGGCGGCGACGGCCCGGTTGCTCGAGCCCTGGCTTGGCGAAGGCCTCAATCTCGACGACCTTCCGGTGCCGCGTCTGGTGATCATCACCATCGACGAGAAAAATCCGCCCGATTTCGCCGCGATGCGCAAGATGCTGACGGAAACCATCCCGCAAGCCTATCTCGACGATCATCGCACCTGGGTCGACCGGCTGGTGGCGATGGCCCATACGACGGCGCTGATCGGCACCGGTGTGCTGATGCTGGTGTTTTCCGCGATGGTGTTGACGGTCATCTTCGCCACACGTGGGACGCTGTCAGGCAACCGGCATATCGTCGAGGTCCTGCATTTTGTTGGAGCCGAAGCCGGTTTTGTTGCCTCGGAATTCCAGAAACACTTCCTGAAGATCAGCCTCAAGGGCGCCGGCGCCGGCGGCGCGCTGGCCGCGGCCTGTTTCGCGGTCGCAGGTTTCTGGCAATCGAGATCGATCGCGACGCCACAAAGCGACCAGGCGACCGCGCTCTTCGGCAGCTTCACCATCGGCTATACCGGCTATCTCGGCATCGCTGCGATCATGATCGTCATCGCGCTTTTGACCACGCTGACCGCGCGGTTCACCGTCATGCGGACGATCTACGAGATCGACCAGATCCGCTCCGATCCGGCCCGTATCGATACCCATCAAAACTGACCGACATGATTGCATTGCCACGCATCCATTCCTTGCCGCAATCTGCCTGTATGGAAGAATCACAATGGCTGGCGATGCGCCCGGGACAGCAATGAGCGAAAGTGGCGGAATGCGGCGGAACGGGGCCTGGGTGCGCAGGCATGTCAGCCTTCGCCGGCGGCTGGTGCGGCTGACCTTCTATGTTCTGCTGTTCGTCGCCGGCTGCGCCACGGCAGGCTTCCTCTATTTCGCCGATTCCGTCGCCTCGCTGCACCCGCCGGCCAACCCCAGAGCTGACGCCATCGTTGTCCTGACCGGAGGTTTCCAACGGATCGACCAGGCCGTGGAACTCCTGAAAGGTGGAGCAGGCAAGCGGTTGCTCATCTCCGGCGTCCACCCTTCGACGACGGGCGGCCAGATTCGCCGCAATACGCAGAGTTCCGCCGACCTCTTCAAATGCTGCGTCGATATCGGCCATGACGCGATCGACACCATCGGTAATGCCAACGAAACCGCCAGCTGGATTCGCGACAACGGTTATCGGAGCATTCTCGTCGTCACCAACAATTACCACATGCCGCGCAGCCTGCTCGAACTGCGCCGTGCCAATCCGGGCATCGCGTTCATAGCCTATCCCGTCGTCAACTCCGATCTGAAAAGCACCAACTGGCTGCGTAATCCGATGGTGTTGAAGACGATCCTTTCCGAATACGTCAAACTGACGATCGCATCCGCGCGTGACACGCTGGGTGCCCATCCGGCAAGCGGCCTTCGCACCGAAGGTAAGGACACGACCACGTCCGGAAACTGAGCGACAAGGCTGGAAACTCGCAAGCGAAGCGGTTTTCCTTCCTCAAATATTCGTGTAGGCAGCGATCAGTCCTTTGCTGCGAAAGCCTGCCTGATGATCATCCTGCGTTCGGTCCTGTTCAACATCGCGTTCTACGTCAATCTGATTGCCCAGATGATCGTAATGACGCCGATCTACTTCCTGGTGCCCCGCAAGACGGCATGGTTCGTTCCGAAGAACTGGGCCCGCAGCAATCACTGGCTCTTCAAGACGATCGTCGGCACGACGTTCGAGATCGAGGGTCTCGAGAATATCCCCAAGGAGGGATATATCTTCGCTCCCAAGCATCAGTCCTTCTGGGACGTCTATGCGCTGCTGCCCTGGCTGTCCGATCCCTTCTTCATCCTCAAGCGCGAACTCGTCTGGATCCCGCTGTTCGGCTGGTACGTCAAGAAACAGCGCATGGTGCCGGTCGATCGCGGCGCCCGCGGCAGGGTGATGGCTGCGGTGATGCAGCGCACCAAGGATGAGATGGCAACGGGCCGCCAGTTGATCATCTACCCTGAAGGCACGCGCCGCCCGCCCGGTGCGCCGCCGCACTATAAATACGGCATCGCCCGGCTCTACCGTGACCTGACCGTGCCAGTTGTACCGGTCGTCATGCATCCCGGCCTGTTCTGGCCCCGCCGCAAGTTCCTGCGCTATCCCGGCCATTTCAAGGTGCGCATCCTGCCGCCGATCGAAGCCGGCCTCGATCCCGACGTCTTTCTGCAGACGCTGATGGACGTGATGGAAAAAGCCAGCGACGCGCTGTTGGTGGAAACGGTGAAGGACAATCCGCATCTGCCGCTGCCGCCGACGGCAAGACAGCGGCTGAAGGAATTGCAGGCTCAGGCCTGACTCTGCATCCGCTTGACGGTCGCTGCCACTTCTTCGAGCCAGTGGTCACGGATGCCCATCTCCTGTAGATGGGCGAGCGTGTTCATCACATATTCCGTGTTGGCGCCTGATTTTCCATGAGAAACAGCAACCGTCGCGGCCGCTTCCTCGGTGCTCAGTGCGCCGGCATATTGCACATGGGCACGGTCGATGATGTAGGCAAGCGCCGGCACGCGCCGCCCATCGGCAAGCTTAACCGGCATGGTGCGCTCCTTGTAGACATGGGTGACCAGTTCGCGCTCGCGCAGATAGTCGATGACGTCGGTCTTGTCCTTCGGAGCGACCTTGAAGGCCATCCCGCGGCAGGAGCCGCCGTAGTCAAGGCCGAGCACCAGGCCGGGGCGCTGTTGCGTGCCGCGGTGCACCCAGGAGCGGACGCAGAGCGAGCGCCGGTAGCCGAAAGCCCGGGCCGTCATCTTGTTCTCGAAGGCAAAACCGGGGTTCCACATCAGCGAACCGTAGCCAAAGACCCAAAAATCGTCCATATCCCCTGCCATTCATTGTCGCCATTCCGACGCAGCCATAAGGCGCCGGAATGGCCGACAGACAACTCTGGTGCTTTCCTAGCGCATAAGATCGCCAATCGGAATCGGTTTCCTGCACGATTGCGCGCAAACGCGAAGACGCCAGCAGCCAGTCCCTGGTGCACCTGCATCAGAGATCGGCGATATCCTTGGAGCAGACCATGACAGCAGCAGACATTGCCGAACCCAGCGCAGGGAGCCGAAAGATGCGATGGCTGGCGATCGGTATCCTCCTGTTTCTGGTTCTCTATGCCGGCGCATGGTTTTTTGCGGCAAACCAGATCGAGACGCGGCTGCCGGCCTTTCTGAGCGAGGACAACGGCACCGGGTCGTCGGCGGAATGCGGCGGCATGACGGTGCGCGGCTTTCCTTTCCGCATCGGCCTCTTCTGCGATACGGTCCGCCTTGACGATGCGGCACGTGGAGCCTCGGCCTCGTTCGGCGCACTACGCTCGGCAGCCCAGGTCTACCGGCCGGGACATGCGGTGATCGAGCTCGACGGCCCGGCTGAAATCCGGGTGTCTCCGGGCCTGTCGGTATCGGGCGACTGGTCGCTGCTGCATGCCAGCGTGCAGGCCACCCTTTCCGGCCTTCAACGAACCTCGATGACCTATGACCAGTTGACGGGCACTGCCATTCTGCCCGCCACGCATGAGGACGCCGCAATAGGCGATACGCACAAGCTCGCTTTCCTCGCCGGACATGGCGAGGCGCATCTCCGCCAGAACGGCAACGATCTCGATGCGGCATTCAGCGTCGACGGATTTGACACAAGGCTGGACAATGGCCCAAGCCTCCTGCCGCTGCTCAGCGCCAGCGCCGATATGACCCTTGTCGACCGCGCGGCGCTGATGAATGCCGGCGGGCTCAAGCCCGGGGCGCTTCGCAACAGCAAGGGGGAGATGCGCAAATTGACGCTCGATCTCGGAAACGGCATGGTCACCACCGCATCCGGCCCCTTCACCGTCGACGACAAGGGCCTGATCTCGGGCGAGTTCAGCGTCACGATGAAGAACATCGAGGGCTGGCGTCAGAACCTCGTCAAGGTGTTTTCGAATGAAGACGGCATGGCGATGGTCAACAACATCGCCAACATGCTGACGGCTCTTGCCGACGGCAAGAACGAGGCGACCGTGAAGCTGAATGTGCGCGACGGGATAGCGTTTTTGGCGTTCTTCCCGATTGGGGAATTGCCGCAGCTGTGATGCTGCGCGAGTGTCATAACAGTAGCAGCAGCCCCTCATCCGCCCTGTCGGGCACCTTCTCCCCATGAACGGGGAGAAGGAACAAGCGGCGAGCCTCGGGCAAATCCCCTCGCCCCGCCTGCGGGGAGAGGGTTAGGGTGAGGGGCAACGGTAGATGCCGGGTCCCGCTACTTCTGATCCATCGCGTGGCGGCCGAAGTCGGCCATCTCGGTATCCTGGCCGGCCTGGATGATCGAGCGGCGGATGGCGCGAGTACGTGTGAAGAGATCGAAGAGTTTTTCACCATCGCCCCACCGGATCGCCCGCTGCAGATAGGCAAGATCCTCGGAAAACCGCGCCAGCATTTCAAGGATCGCGTCCTTGTTGTGCAGGCAAACGTCCCGCCACATCGTCGGGTCAGACGCGGCAAGACGGGTGAAATCGCGGAAACCGGAAGCGGAATATTTGATCACTTCCGATTCGGTCACCGTTTCGAGATCGTCGGCGGTACCGACGATATTGTAGGCGATGATGTGCGGCAGGTGCGAAACGATCGCCAGAACCTTGTCGTGATGCTCGGGGTCCATATCATCGACCATCGAGCCCAGCGTTTCCCAGAAGGTCCTGAGCTTTGCCTTCGCCGTCTCGTCCGTCTCCGGCAGCGGCGTCAGGATGCACCAGCGGCCCTTGAACAGACCGATGAAGCCGGCATCCGGGCCGGAATATTCCGTGCCGGCAATCGGGTGGCCCGGAATGAAATGGACGCCTTCGGGGATATGCGGCGCCATCTGGGCAATGACCGAGCCCTTGGTGGAACCGACATCGGTGACAATTGCGCCCGGCTTGAGGTTGCCAGCGATCTCTGCGGCAACGGCACCGGACGCGCCGACCGGGACGGAAACGATCACCAGATCGGCATCCTTGGCGGCCTCGGCAGCGGATGTCGTGTAGCGGTCGCCGAGGTTCAGTTCCTGCGCCCGCTTCAGCGTCGCGTCGCTGCGCGTCGCAACCGTGATGGAGCCGGCAAGCCCCTTGTCCTTGATCTCGCGTGCGATCGACGATCCGATCAGGCCGATACCAATCAGCGCGATGGTTTCGAACTGCTTTGCCATCACGCCCGGCCCATGAACTCGGTGAGCGCGGCGATCACGCCTTCATTGGCTTCTGCAGAACCGATCGTCATGCGCAATGCATTGGGGAGGCCGTACGCGCGAACGGCCCGCAGGATAAAACCGCGGCTCGTCAGGAACTCATCCGCATCCGGTGCCCGCTTGCCGTCCACATCCGGAAAATGGATGAGCACGAAATTGGCAACCGACGGCGTCACCTTGAGGCCGATCGAGCTGAGAGCGCCGCTGACCTTGCCGAGCCAATCGAGGTTGTGATCGACGGCCGTCGCGATGAATGCCTGATCGCGAACGGCAGCGGCACCGGCAGCGATGGCCGGGGCGTTCATGTTGAACGGGCCGCGTACGCGGTTCAGCGCATCGATGATCGCGAGCGGGGCATACATCCAGCCGATCCGCAGCCCAGCAAGGCCGTAGATCTTCGAGAAGGTGCGGGTCATCACCACGTTGCGGTTCGACGAGACGAGCTCGAGCCCGGCCTCGTAGTCGTTGCGGCGGACGTATTCGGCATAGGCCGCGTCGAGAACGAGGATGACGTTTTTCGGCAGCCCGGCCTGAAGGCGGCGAATGTCCTCGACCGGCACATAGGTCCCGGTCGGATTACCCGGATTGGCGATGAAGACGATCTTCGTCTTTTCGGTCACGGCGGCGAGAATGGCGTCGACATCGACGCGGCAATCCTTTTCCTTGACGATGACCGGGGTCGCGCCCGAAGCCATGATCTGGATCTTGTAGACGAGGAAACCGTGCTCGGTGATGATGCCCTCGTCGCCCGGCGCCAGGTAGACGTGGCAGAGCAGGCCGAGCAGTTCGTCGGAGCCGTTGCCGCAGATCAGGTTTGCGGCGTTCAGGCCGTGCACGGAGGCAATCGCCTCGCGCAATTCCACCGCCTGGCCATCCGGATAGCGCTCAAGGCTCGCCGCCGCCTTCTGGAAGGCCTCGATCGCCTTGGGGCTGGCGCCCATCGGGGTTTCATTCGAGGAAAGCTTGTAGACCTTGGCGACACCCGGAGCATGTTCCTTGCCCGGTACGTAAGCGGCGATGTCGAGGATACCGGGACGGGGTGCGGGGCCTTGCAGTTCAGTGCTCATGGGATCAGCTTTCCGGAGACAAAAGACGAGGCCCAGCCAATACCGGCGAATGCTGATTTTGTCGAGTGTTGGCCTGTGGCTCTTTCTCCGCATAAAGCGGCGTTACCCCCCTCTGTCACTCCGTGACATCTCCCCCTCAAGGGGGGAGATCAGCCGCCAACCTTTGAACTCACAAGGGAAAAGAACAATCTCCCCACCTGTGGAGGAGATGTCAGCGAAGCTGACGGAGGGGGCGAACTTGCTGGAGGCCTCATGACCTCAACTCAACGCACTCTCCCGCGTCGTCGGAACGCCGTGCGGTGCCAGCACCGGCACGAAGACGCGGCGGGAGGCGCGGGCAGCAACCGGCAGGCCCTGGTAGAGCCGTTTCTGCGCCTCGACGATGATGACGCCGGAGAACACCGGCCAAAGCGAGCGGCCGATCCGCTCAAAGGCGCTGCGCAGCTTGAGCACCATCTTCAGCTTGGAGGGCGGGAAGAACAGCGCGTCGGCGGATGCGCCGGGCGTGAAATTGGTCTCGCGCAGAAGCGCAGTCAATTGTCCGCGCGAATAGGGGCGACCGGAGCCGAAGGGCGTATGTTCCATCCGGGCCCAGACGCCGCGGCGGTTCGGCACGACGATGACGAGGCGGCCGCCGGGTGCGAGCACGCGCCAGAGTTCCTTCATTGTCTCGCGCGGATTTTCGGCGAATTCCAGTGAATGCACCATCAGCACCCGGTCGATCGACGAATCGGGCAAGGGCAGCTCCTCGTCGAAGATCAGTGCCGTCGAGGAGAGTTCGGCAACCGGCCAGTTCACCGCCCCCTGCCCTGCCGGCATGAAGGCGAAGGTCCGCTCCGTATCGGCGCGAAAACGGTCGAGATAGGGCACGGCATAGCCGAGCCCGACCAGCCGCTCCTCCGGCAGCCGCGCCCAGACGGATGACAGCGCCATACTGATCGACTGTTCGGCAAAATGTCCGAGGCCGGAATGATAGAACTCGCGGAGGTCGACAATATCTGAGTGCATGACCCCCATGTTAGTCTGGAACGGGTGGACTTCAAGGCGTCCGTCACTACATTTGCCGTAACGACCCGTCTCTGCCAGGAGCCATATCATGGCCAATCTCGAACTCGACCTCTTTCTGTGCCGCACCGACAATTTCGGCGTGCTGGTCCACGACCCTGAAAGCGGCGCGACCGCCTCCATCGATGCGCCGGAAGAACAACCGATCCTTGGCGCGCTGAAACGGCGCGGCTGGGCATTGACCCATATTCTGACGACCCATCATCACCCGGACCACGTCTCGGCGAACCTCGCCTTGAAGGAGGCGTTTGGCGTTACGATCATCGGACCGGAGAACGAGGCAACCAAAATCCCCGGCATCGACCGCACGATCGGGGACGGCGGCCATTTCGATTTTGCCGGCCACAGGGTCGAAGTCTTTGAAACGCCGGGGCATACGGCCGGACACATCTGCTTTTATTTTCCTGACGATAAACTGCTGTTTTCCGCCGACACGCTGTTTGCGCTCGGCTGCGGACGGCTGTTCGAGGGCACGCCGGCGCAGATGTGGTCGTCGCTGCAGAAACTGATGGCATTGCCGGACGACACGACGGTCTATTTCGGCCACGAATACACGCAGTCGAATGCCCGGTTTGCCCTGACCATCGATCCGCAAAACGAGGCTCTGAAAAAACGTGCCGCAGACATCGACGCGATCCGTGCAAGAGACGAACCCACGGCGCCGACGACGCTGAGGCTGGAGAAGCAGACCAACCCCTTCCTGCGGCCGCAGGACGCCGGGATACGGGCACATCTCGATATGAGGGACGCAACGGATGCCGAAGTCTTTGCCGAAATCCGCAAACGCAAGGACAATTTCTGATGCACGTCCAACTACCGCTGTCGGCGCAGGCCATCATCGAGACCCTGGAGATGCAGCGCCATCCCGAGGGCGGCTGGTACATCCAGACCTTCAGGGATGAGGCGGGCGGCCCGCGCGGCCATTCGACAGCCATCTACTATCTTCTGGAGCGTGGCGAGCGTTCGCACTGGCACCGTGTCCGCGACGCAGCCGAGGTGTGGCACTTCTATGCCGGTGCGCCGCTGGCGCTCAGAATTGCCGAGGATGGCAAGCCGGCGACACGCATCACGGTGGGACCGGACATCCTGAGCGGTGAGCGACCCCAGGCAATCGTGCCGGCCGATTGGTGGCAGTCGGCCGCCTCGCTCGGCGCCTGGACGTTGGTCGGCTGCACCGTTGCGCCGGGCTTCGACTTTGCCGCCTTCGAGATGGCGCCGCCGGATTGGCAGCCGCCCGCAGCATGATCTCTACTCGGCTGGTTGCGGGGCTTCGGTCCGATCCCGGAAAATGACGTCCTTGGCCGCAAGCACCGCCCCGCCTGTCACGAACAGGCAGGCGAGCGCAATGCGCCAGGACGGCTCGGCAAAGCCGAACAGGATGAGGACGAGCGTGGAAAGCACAGGCGCCGCATAACTGGCAACACCAAGGATTTGGATATTGCCGTTCTTGACGCCGTAATCCCAGGCGTAGAAGGCCGCGCCGACGGGCAGCAGCCCGAGACCGGCGACCGCGATCCACTGCGTTGCCGTTTCCGGCCAAACCGTCGTTTCCAGACCGAGGTGGCAGAGGAAGGACAGCGCCGCGGTCGCCAGGCAGAAGCCGGTGACGACATCCGTCGAGACCGCGTCGAAACGCCGGGTCAGCAGCGAATAACCGGACCACGTAAAGGCACAGGCCAGAGCCGCGCCATAGCCCATGGCATAAGCATTCTCAAACTGAACCCCGTTGCGCGCGACGATCAGGATCGTCCCCGCAAGACCGCAAAGCGCGCCGGCAATGTGATACCAGCGTAACCGCTCACCCGGCAGCAGCGCCGAACCGACGACGATGAGCAAAGGCCAGAGATAGGCAATGAGCCCGGCCTCGACGGCAGGTGCGTTTCTCAGCGCCGTGAAATAAAGGAAGTGGTAGCCGAACAGCCCGGCAATGCCGACGATCCAGACCTTTGCCGGCTGCTTCAGCAGTGCGAACCGCTCCGGCTTCAGCGCCAATACAGCGACGCCCGGCAGGCTGCCGATGGAAAAGCAGATCGCCGAGAGCTGGAAGGGCGGCATGGTGCCCGAGGCTGCCGTTAACAAGGCCAGCAGCGACCACATGAGGATCGCCGAAAATCCGATCAGCGTTGCCTTGAACTTCATGCGCCTGCCCCCGGGCATTTAAAGGGAAATGTCAGCCGCCGAATCTGGTGGCCCAAACGGTCACCGGGCCGAGTCGCGTCGGGATCCGGACATAGACGGGAGCATATACATTCGCGGCATCAGACTTGGCAAACCAGATTTCCATGGTTTCGAGCTTGCGCAGATAATCGACGTCCTGGCGCCCCTTGCGGTAGCCGGATCTCGGCACGAACTTGATTCCGCAGACGATGACATCGCCTTCGAAACCATCGGTCTTGAAGGGCTTGGTGCCTTTTGCGGAGAGTTTCAGGTCCATTCGTGATTCGCCGTCGAAGATCGGCACGCTCTGCGGGCAGACGCGCGCGTCCGCGGGAAAGATCAGGCCGGAAAGCGGATCGACGACGTTGCGCATGTCGGCCTTGGTCACCGGCACCCAGTTTTTCGGGATCCTGCGCGCTGGCTTCATCGAGGCCGACAGCACATTGCCGTTGCGAAACTGCACGGCAATGGCCCTGCCCTTCTTGCCCGTCTGATAGCGCACCCGATATTCCGACGCGCTCAAACGATACCGGCCGACAACGCCGGAAACGGAGGTTTGACCGGAGGTCTGGGCAAAGATGTCGGCGAGACCGGCCGAATTCATCGTGCCGGAGATGGTGTATCGATCGGCATTGAACTCGGTGTGGAACGACGCCTTGGCAATCGGCAGGCCGGCCAGCGAAATGTTGTAATCCGTGTTGTGCTTCACCTCGACGGCCCGAGCCGAGCCTGTGGAAAACGTCGTCGTGACGAAAGCCAGAAGCGCCGAGATACCGATGCGCCAGTTCATTCGGGAAGCCCTTCCATTTTCCGCTCAAGCAAACTTCGCAGATACGGCGGGTTTGCGGCATTTCTGCGCCGCAAGACCCGCATTTGCCACAAGCTTTAACCCACGGCGCAGCAAAGTGGAATTGCGCCGGTCAAAGATGTATGGGAACGTGTCCCATCCCTATCGAAGCCTCTCGCGACCTTGTAAAAACCGGCGTGGATTTCAAGAGTTTTCCCGGAAAACGAAGGTTTGGCTTGACGGCGGGGCTCGGCCTGACTATAGAACCGCAACTTTCCAATCATGGCCAACGGAATGCGGCCTGGGCGCTTAGGCCCGCTAACGCATGGACCGAAGCCGAAAAGAAAAATAGGTGCATCATGTCCCGTAGTTGCGAATTGACCGGCAAGGGCGTCCAGTCGGGCAATAATGTGAGCCACGCAAACAACAAGACCAAGCGCAAGTTCCTGCCGAACCTGTGCAGCGTCACGTTGATCTCCGACGCGCTTGGCCAGCGTTACCGTCTGCGCGTTTCGGCTGCAGCCCTGCGCTCGGTCGAACATCGCGGCGGCCTCGACGCATTCCTGCTCAAGGCTGACGAAGCCGAGCTGTCCATGCGCGCGCGCCTGCTGCGCCGCCAGATCGTCAAGAAGACGGCTGAAGCGGTCGCTGCCTAATCAGCAGACTTGCGGGTAGAGATTTGAGAGGCTTGCCTGGGCAACCGGCGAGCCTTTTTCTCGTGTGACGTTTTCAGTAAACATTCGCTGCGATCACCGGCTTGACGAATGGTGAAATCGCGACTTCATATTCCTCCAACTGGTGGCATACCCCAGGATAAAAAAATGCTGACGAACCGCACCTTCCTGATCTATGTCGCCCTGATGACCGCCGTGGTTGTAGCATCCAATTTCCTCGTCCAGTATCCCCTGCCGGGCTCGATCGCCGGCATGCAGCTGGGAGACCTCCTGACCTGGGGCGCCTTCAGCTATCCGGTCGCCTTCCTGGTCACCGACCTCACCAACCGCCAGTTCGGACCACAGACCGCCCGCAAGGTGGTGATCGCCGGCTTTGCCGTTGCCATCCTGCTATCGGCGCTGATCGCCACGCCGCGCATTGCGATCGCATCCGGATCGGCCTTCCTGCTCGGCCAGCTCCTTGATATCTCGGTGTTCAACACGTTGAGAGCACAGAGCTGGTGGCGCGCGCCGCTGATCGGCTCGTTGTTCGGCTCCTTCCTCGATACGGCGATCTTCTTTTCCTTCGCGTTCGCCTCTTTCTTCGCCGTCTTCGGCCCGAACGACCCGTTCGCCCTGGAAAACGCACCGATCCTCGGTGTCATGACTGCCGAAGCGCCGCGCTGGATTTCCTGGGCGCTCGGCGACCTCGGCGTGAAGATTCTCGTCGGCCTCGCCATGCTTTTGCCCTACGGCGCCCTGATGAGCGTCATCAAGCCGATGCCGGCGCGAAGGGCCACGTGAGTTGTTTGGAACGACAGGGCGACTGCTCGAAACTCTCAGCACAGCCAAAGCCCGCGCGATAGCTCGTCAATCAACCAGCCGGAATTCCAGCATCAGATTGCGTTCGAGAATGGAGTGATTGTCGTCCGACACGAGAACGACGCGGATATCGCCGTCCGGGCCGGGAACCACGTCCAGACCTTCCATGTTGTCGATCTGGTAGCCCATATCCGCCTGCAGGATGACCCCGCCGTCGACGACAGCGCCGGGCTTTATCTCGTCGCCGGGAATACGGCGCACCTGCATGCCCATGCCCTCGGCGAAGCTGAAGCGGCGCTCTAAAAGCAAGAGGTCGCCATTCGGCAGGAAGGCGCCATCGGTGATCGCGAAGGGATCCTTCTGGACCACGCCGAATATGCCTTTGCGCGGACCATCAAGGACCGCTGCATAGAGGTGGCCGGCCTTGTCGAAGCTCAACTCGGAGACAATCACCACGCCACCGGCAAGCGGGCTGTCCTTTGGCGAAACGGCAACTGTTTCAAGCCCGCGGTTGCCGCGCAAGGAATTCGGCGAAATGAGGATCGGCAGGCTTTCGATCGGCCGCGATTGCGCGAAACCCGGATCAGGATAGGCGTCGACCCGGTGAACCCGCTCGCAACTCACAAGCACCTCTGCGGCGCGCAACGCCACGCTCTCGCAGTCCATCAGTTCCTTGGCCTGCTCCGTCCGCCCCGCGGCATCGATTATCGACGTCACGGCCAGATCGCTGACACCAGCGATCCGGCCTTTGTCATCACGGCGGATCGCGCCTTCCACCCAATGCCCGGTATCCATGACGCCGAGAAAGGATCTCCGGTCGGGCCGGAAGCGGATAGAAGAGATTGCCCCCAGCAAGGGACTGCTCGATGACATCTCGATGCCGCCGATGAATTCCAGCTTTCCGAACAATTTCCGGTCCGAGCCGATCTTGAAATTCTCGATCTGCCGGCTTTTCACCGGAATGATATCCTGCGCCTGAAGCGGTGCAGCCGCCATCTGCATCACGGCGAGCGCGAGAGAAAAAGCGGCGGTCCGAATCAGTATCGCTTTCAACAGGATTCCTTCCGGCCGGCCGGTGAGGAGCATGCAATGTCGCTCCTTAAAAAATCAATTAAACAATGCGCAAACAAGACCGGGACAGCGATCATCGCCCCGAACGATGTATCTCAACCTGCGCGCCGCCGCGCAGGAGCCGAGCGACGCCGCCTGCTCTCGTCGTCAAAGAGTGACGCAAGCTGCTCGGTCATCGCGCCGGCCAGTTCATCGGCATCGACGATGGTCACGGCGCGGCGATAATAGCGCGTCACGTCATGGCCAATGCCGATCGCCAGCAGTTCGACCGGCGAACGCGTTTCGATCTGCTCGATGACGGCACGCAAATGCCGCTCGAGATAATTGCCCGGATTGACCGACAAGGTCGAATCATCGACCGGCGCGCCATCGGAGATCATCATCAGGATACGGCGCTGCTCGGAGCGACCGAGCAGCCGGTTGTGCGCCCAGATCAGCGCCTCGCCGTCGATGTTTTCTTTCAGCAGCCCTTCGCGCATCATCAGGCCGAGATTGCGGCGGGCGCGCCGCCATGGCGCATCCGCCGACTTGTAGATGATGTGGCGCAGGTCGTTGAGGCGCCCCGGCGTCTGCGGCTTGCCGCTCGCCAGCCACTTTTCCCGCGACTGGCCGCCCTTCCAGGCCTTGGTTGTAAAGCCAAGAATCTCGACCTTGACGCCGCAACGCTCCAGCGTGCGGGCAAGGATATCGGCACAGGTGGCAGCAACCGTGATCGGCCGGCCGCGCATGGAGCCGGAATTATCGATCAAGAGAGTCACCACCGTATCGCGGAAGTTGGTGTCTTTCTCCCGCTTGAAGGACAGCGGCTGCATCGGATCGATGATCATGCGCGTCAGACGCGCCGAATCGAGATAACCCTCTTCCAGGTCGAACTCCCAGGAGCGGTTTTGTTGCGCCATCAGGCGGCGCTGCAATCGGTTTGCCAGGCGGCCGACCGCGCCCTGCAGATGAGCCAGCTGCTTGTCGAGGAAGGCGCGCAGCCGGTCGAGTTCGGCCTCGTCGCACAGTTCCTCGGACGAGATGGTCTCGTCGAACTCCTCGGTGAAGACGGTGTAATCGACCTTCTCGTTGAAATCGTCGAAGGGATGGGCCGGTCGCTTGACCTCGCCGGGCGTCTCGCTGTCGTCCTCGCCGTCATCCGACATCTCGTCTTCGGAGATCTCGGCGCCGTCCATCTCGCCTTCGTCCATCTGCTCGTCGGCGGATTCGTTCTCATCGGCGGGAGCGGCGTCGGAGCCTGCGTCCTCGTCGGAGCTGTTTTCATCCTGCTCCTGGCTGCGCGGCTGGTCCTCGTCGGTCTCAGTATCCTGGTCGTCGGGCTCGACGTCATCGTCGCCGTATTTCTCGGCAACGTCCATCGAGGTGAGCATGTCGCGCACGACACGGGCAAAGGCCTGCTGGTCGTTGACAGTGGCCGACAGGTTGGCCATGTCGCCGGCTGCCTTTTCCTCGATGAAATCGCGCCAGAGATCGAGCACCTTGCCGGCCGAGGCCGGAGGCTTCTGGCCTGTCAGCTTCTCGCGCACGATCAGCGCCATCGCTTCCTCAAGCGGCGCATCGGCCTGCCGGTCGATATTGCCGAAGTTGGCGCGGGCATATTTCTCGTCGAGCATGGAGGCGAGGTTGTCCGCAACCCCGCTCATCCTCAGCGAACCAATGGCTTCGACACGCGCTTGCTCCACTGCGTCGAAGATCGCCCGGGCATCCGCGCCCTGCGGCGACATGGTGGCATGGATGCGCTGGTCGTGGCAGGCCTTGCGCAGCGCCATGCTGTCGCCGAGCCCGCGCGTTACCGAAAGCTCCTGGCGGGTCGGCCGCTTGGAGATCTCAGGCAGCCGCATGCGCTCCCCGGTCAGGCCGGGGCGCTCGTTGGCGAAGACCACCTCGATCTCCGCATCGCCGGCGATCGAACGGATGCAGCCGGTCAGCGCGCGGCGGAACGGCTCGACGTCAACGGTCCCCGCCGGTCTTGGTTTCGAATTGTCGCCGCGGCCCGCCATGGATCAGGCCGTGGCTTCGAGCACGATGTTGGCCGCACTTTCCTTCAGCTCGACACCGAAGGCGCGCTGATAATGTTCGGCCACCAGCGGCCGTTCGAGCTCATCGCATTTGTTGAGGAAGGTGATGCGGAAGGCAAAGGCGAGATCGCCGAAGATATAGGCGTTTTCGGCCCAGGTGATGACCGTGCGCGGGCTCATGACGGTCGACAGGTCGCCATTGATGAATGCAGCGCGGGTAAGATCGGCGACGCGCACCATCTTCGAGACCGTCTCGCGGCCCTTGTCCTTGGTGAAGCCCTTGACCTTGGCAGCGACGATATCGACCTCGTTGTCATGCGGCAGGTAGTTCAGCGTCGTGACGATCGACCAGCGGTCCATCTGCGCCTGGTTGATCTGCTGCGTGCCGTGGTAGAGGCCGGTCGTATCGCCCAAGCCAACGGTGTTGGCGGTTGCAAACAGACGGAAGGCCGGATGCGGGCGGATGACGCGGCTCTGATCGAGCAATGTCAGACGTCCCGACGATTCGAGCACGCGCTGGATAACGAACATCACGTCCGGGCGGCCCGCGTCGTATTCGTCGAAGACGAGCGCGACATTGTGCTGGTAGGCCCAGGGCAGGATGCCGTCCTTGAATTCGGTGACCTGCATGCCGTCCTTGACGACGATCGCGTCCTTGCCGACGAGATCGATACGGCTGACGTGGCTGTCGAGGTTGACGCGCACGCAAGGCCAGTTGAGACGTGCGGCGACCTGCTCGATATGGGTCGACTTACCCGTGCCGTGGTAACCGGACACCATGACGCGGCGGTTGTGGGCAAAGCCGGCGAGAATGGCGAGCGTGGTTTCGCGATCGAACAGGTAGTCCGGATCGACGTCCGGCACATAGGCATCCGCCTTGGAATAGGCCGGAACCCTGAGATCGGTATCGATACCGAAAACGTCGCGGACGGAAACGGTCGTGTCGGGAAGGTTGGAAATGTCGAGGTCTACCTTGCTCATCATGTCTCCAGCACGGAAGCCCCTTGATTTTTCTCGTGGGGCGTCCCGTCTATGCTTTTAAATGTGTGACCGTAATAAAACGGGTTACTAGCAGAAGCCAGCCTGTTTTAACAATTGATATGCCTGGATCACGGCGCGAAAACGCTCTTCCGATCCCCTGTCTCCGCCATTTGCATCGGGGTGATGCTTTTTTACAAGCTCCTTGTAGGCGGCCTTGACGTCGGCGGCTGTGGCATTGGCATGCAGGCCGAGCGTATCGAAGGCCTTGGCCTCCAGCGTCTTCAGCTTGCGCAGGCGCGGTTCCTGCCGGGCGGCGCGGGCGCGCGCCTGCTCGACGAAGCCGAACGGATCGCGCATGCGGGCCTGTGCGCCGGCGGAACCGGACCGCATCTGCGACTGCGCCGGACCGTTCTTGGCATTCTTGTTGACGCCGACCGTCCAGGTCGGGCGATGCCCGGTCAGAGCTTCCTTCTGGTAGCGCGCGATCTCATTGTCGGAAAGGCCGGAAAAGTAGTTGTAGCCCTTGTTGTATTCCTTCACGTGCTCGAAGCAGAACATGAAATATTCGTTCTCGGCATTGCGCCCCACGGGCGCGCGATGCGCAGCATTTTCCTCGCACCCATCCCACTGGCATTTTGGGGCCATCGGTTCCGGTTTCTGGTTCACCTTGCGGCGGGTCCGGATGCCATCGAAGTATTTTGAATCGAGTTTCATGGCGCTAATTATGGGGCGTGGCGAGCACCACGACAAGAATTGACAAATCGGAATGTTGCTGGCTTTGTGAAACCATTTTGCACCGAGCAAAAAGCAATCCGGGACGGGTCTTTCGTCTGCGGTCGACGCACCGGAAAAGCCAGAGAAACGGGGCTAAAACATGTCGCTTCAAAGCCGCATCGAAACAAAACTCAAGGCGGCCTTTTCACCCGAACGGCTGATCGTCATCAATGAAAGCCACCTGCACGCGGGCCATCAGCCGGATTTCCACGGCACCGGCGAAACACATATACGCGTGCGCATCGTCTCAAGCGCCTTTATCGGCATGAGCCGCGTCGCGCGCCACCGCGCCATCAACGATCTCCTGAAACCCGAATTCGACGCCGGGCTGCATGCGCTTGCGGTCGAACCCGCTGTTCCCGGGGAAACAACGCGCTGGTAACGGCCGTGTTAACTCTCTCGCAATGCCCGACCGAACTCATCAAAACCGACACTGCGTCGAATTGACGGTTTTCGGTCCTGCATCTACAATTATAGCGGGCGGAGAATGGACGGATCTCGTGATCCGTTGAAATTGCGACATACGGAAAATTTTCATCTTTAAGGCGCAGCCGACAAGTTGTCCGGCCGGCCTTTGTTTTTTGGGGTCAAGACTATGCTCAGGAGGTTTGGGCTTGTCGCGGCGTTTGTCGCCGCGTTTTTATCAATCGATTACGCATCGGCAGCGACGCCTTCAGGCAAACGCGTCGCGCTCGTCATCGGCAACAGCGCGTATCAGCACGCGGTCGAGCTGCCCAATCCGAAAAACGACGCCAAGCTGATGTCGGAGACGCTGCGCGCTGCGGGCTTTACCGTGCTTGACGGCGAGAATCTCGACAAGGCGGCGATGACGGCGTTGGTCGACCAGTTCACCGAGATCGCCTACGACGCCGAGGTCGCGATCGTCTACTATGCCGGCCACGGGCTGCAGGTGGATGGCCGCAACTATCTCGTCCCGATCGACGCGCAGCTGGAAAAGGCGGCGCAGCTCCAGACCCGCACCATTCCGGCCGACAAGGTTCTCGGCGCCCTGCCGCCGGATCCGGCCGTCAGCATCATCATTCTCGACGCCTGCCGCGACAATCCGCTGGCACGCTCACTGGCAAAGGTGCTGCCGGCCAGCCGTTCCGCCTCGATGGGCGCCGGCCTGGCGCCGGTGCAGGCCAACGGCCAGAGCACGGGTTCCGGCGGACTGCTGATCGCCTATGCGACAGATCCGGGCGCAGTCGCCTATGACGGCAAGGGCATCAACAGCCCTTACACGGCAGCCCTTGCACGGCACCTGACGACGCCGGGTCTGGAAATCCAGAGCGCCCTGACACGGGTGCGGGCCGACGTGTCGGAAGCAACGGCTGGCGCGCAGCGTCCATGGCACAACGCTTCCCTCTCCCGCGAAGTCTTCATCGGCGGCGATGCCTCGGCTCTACAGGCACAGACCCCGGCAACGGAAGCCAAAGCCAGCGCGGACACCAGCGCCTCGTCCGACAAGACCGACGTCAACTGGACCGTCGAGCAGAAGCTCTGGGAGGAAGCCTCCAAGCGCAACACCGTGGCGCATTACGAGCTTTACCTGCAGCAATATCCGAACGGCAATTTCGCAACACTGGCGAAGCTCAATCTCGACCAGTTGAAGACAGTGGCGAAAACCGAAGTGGCGGCCGTGGCTCCCGCCGGCGAGGCAAGCGCATCGGCATCGCAGATCAGAACAGCCGTTGCCGTTCCTGACGACGTCAAGCAGACGGTCGGCACGCCGGAAACGGAAACCGCGCTGAACCTCGACAAGGGAGCCCGGATTGACCTGCAACTGCGGCTCGGGGCACTGGGCCATGTCACCGGCGGTGCGGACGGCGCACTTGGTGCCAAGTCACGCGGCGCGATCGGCGCCTGGCAGCGCCAGAACGGGCTTGTCGAAACGACCTACCTGACGCAGCAGCAGCACATGTTCCTCGTCGTCCAGACCGACCCGATGATGCCTCAGGTTCGCGCGCAGTACGAGGCCCAGAAGAAAGCAGCCGCAGCGCTTCGCAAGGCCCAGGCCCCGGCGCGCCAGAAAGCGGTGGCACAGCAGCGCGTCACGCGGCAGCAGCAGCCGGCGGAAGACACGCTGGAAGGTCCGGTCGAGCGCAGGGGCAGCGAAATGGACCCGGCAGGGGCGGCATTTGCCGGCGGCCTGCTCGGCGGCGCCCTTGGTGGGATCATCGGCAACCGCTGAACCAGGCCCGACCCTGACGCGCAGCCTTCGCCCTACGCCAGTGGCGGAGGCATCGTCGCGTCGTCAGCCGGCCTGATCCTCAGCCGGGTGATGCGGTTCTTCACCCGCTTCATGACGATGAAGCGCTTGCCGTAGAAAGTGAACGCCTGGCGTTCCTCGGGGATCGACTTCGATTCGTGGATGACGAGGCCCGCGACCGTCGTTGCCTCCTCGTCCGGCAAGTTCCAGTCGAGCGCCCGGTTGAGATCGCGGATCGGCACGCTGCCGTCGACGACGATCGATCCGTCGGCCTCCTGGCGAACGCCCTGGATTTCCAGGTCGTGCTCGTCGGAGATATCGCCGACGATTTCCTCCAGGATATCCTCCAGTGTCACCAGCCCCTGGACCTCGCCATATTCGTCGACGACGACGGCGAAATGCATCTTGCGACGCAGGAAGGCGTTCAGCTGCTCCTTGAGGTTGGTGGTCTCCGGCACGAACCAGGGCTTTTGCGCAATGCGCACGATATCTAGATTTTCCGGCTCCACATCCGGCTCCGCAAGCGCGCGCAGCAGGTCTTTCGCATGGACGACGCCGATGATGTTGTCGGTCGATCCACGCCACACCGGCATGCGGGTGTAGGGGCTTTCGAGCACCGTCCGAACCGCGACCGCCGGCGCATCATCGGCGTTGATGCCGCGCATCGACGTGCGATGGATCATGATGTCGGAGACTTCCAGCTCGCCAAGATCGAGCACGCCGCCGAGCCGGTCGCGGTCGGCCTTGATGACGGAGCCTTCCCGGTGCAGCAGATCGACGGCGCCGCGAATCTCCTCATGCGCCGTCAGCATCGGCATTTCGGAGGAGAGATTGATGCCGAAGACAGCGAGGATGTGCCGAACGATCCAGTTTACCAAGCTCGAAACCGGGCCTACCACCATGACGAAGAGATTGACGGTGCGCGCCACCCCAAGCGCAAACCGGTCCGGCGCCGAGATCGCCCAGCTCTTGGGAAGTACCTCGGCAAAGATGACGAGGATCACAGTCATGGCCAGCGTTGCATAGGCAACGCCGGACGCGCCGAAGAAATGCAAAAACAGGCTGGTGGCTACAGACGATGAGAGGATGTTGGCAAGGTTGTTGCCGATCAACAGCGCGCCGATCAACCGGTCGCGGCGCTCGATCAAGCTGTTGACGAGGCCGGCGTCCTCGTCGCCATTGGCCTCCAATGTATGCATGCGCGCCCGGGAGGCGGCGGTAAGCGCGGTTTCGGAGCCTGAAAAGAAGGCCGACAGCAGGACCATCAGGAGGATGATCAGGATGCCCGGGCCATAGTCCGTCAAGAAAACCGTGACTGTCTCGTTGGTCATCCCGGGTGTTTTTCCTCAAGAAACCGCAGCACTTCATTGGCAGGCACGTCGTCGGCAACGAAGGACTGGCCGATACCACGCGTCAGGATGAAGCTCAGTTTGCCGCCCTTCACCTTCTTGTCCTGGGCAATCGCATCCATCAGCTTTTCGGCCGGCGGCAGAGTGCCGGGAATGTCGTTCATGCGGGTCGGCAGACCGACGGCCTTCAGATGCGCCTCGACGCGGGTCGCATCGTCCGGACTTGCGAGATTCATGCGCGCCGAAAACTGATGCGCCAGCACCATGCCGATCGCAACGCCTTCGCCGTGTACCAACCGGCGGCCATCATACTGCGTGGCAGCCTCGAGTGCATGACCGAAGGTATGGCCGAGATTGAGGAGCGCGCGCACACCGTTTTCACGCTCGTCGGCTGCAACGACATCGGCCTTCGCCTGGCAACTGATGGCGATCGCCTCGATGCGGGCCTCGCCGCCGGCAAAGACGGCCTGCCAGTTCTTCTCCAGCCATGCGAAGAACTCGGGCTTGTCGATCAGGCCGTATTTGGCGACTTCGGCATAACCGGCCCGAAACTCCCGCGGGCTCAGCGTATCGAGGACGTCGGTATCGGCGAGCACGAGGTCGGGCTGATGGAAGACACCGATCAGGTTCTTGCCGTACGGTGAATTGATGCCGGTCTTGCCGCCGACGGAAGAATCCACCTGCGCCAACAGCGAGGTCGGGATCTGGATGAAGCGCGACCCGCGACGGGCGATGCCCGCGGCAAAGCCGGTGAGATCGCCGATGACGCCGCCGCCGAGCGCGATCACTGCGTCATTGCGCTCGATGCGTGCACCGAGGATCGCATCGCAGACCGGGATCAGATGTTCGAAGCTCTTGGTCTTTTCGCCCGCCGGCAGGACGAGGGAAACGGCCTCTATCTCTTTCGCCTTTAAGCTTGCCATCAGCGGCTCCAGATAGAGCGGCGCGACGTGCTCGTCGGTGATGACGGCCATCCTGCGCCCTTTCAGCCGGCTGGCGATTTCGTTTGCCGCCGTCCCGATCAGCCCGGGGCCGATGAGGATGTCATAGGAACGGTCGCCGAGATCGACGCGGACGGTACGCTTGACAGGAGTTAGATCAGGAGATGTCATGGTTTCACTTCTTTGGCATGGCGGCGAGCGCGGCAAGAACCTCTTCCACCATCACCTCTTTCTTCACGTCACGGGAGATGACCGTCAGGTCCGCCTCCGCATAGATCGGGTAGCGAGCGTGCATTAGGTTCTCGAGCGTCTGCTTCGGGTTTTCGGTCTTCAACAACGGCCGGCTGTCACGCTTGTTGACGCGTTCCCACAGCACATCCAGGTCGGCGTTGAGCCAGATCGACAGGCCGTTTCTCTTTATATGCCGGCGGGTGCGCTCGTTGATATAGGCACCGCCGCCGGTGGAAACGACACGCGGGCCGGTGTTCAGCAACCGCTTGATGACGCGGGTTTCGAGCGCACGGAATTCCTCTTCGCCATAGGCTGCGAATAGATCGCTGATCGTCATGCGCGAAACCCGCTCGATCTCATGGTCGGAATCGATGAAGGGAATGCTGAGCGCGGCTGCCGTCATCCGGCCGACCGCCGATTTCCCCGCCCCCATCAGACCGACGAAGACGAGGTTTCGCCGGCCGAGCGCGGCCTTCGCCCGCTCGATCAGCGCCTCGGAAACCGGTTCGATCACGTCACTCATTCAGTTTCAATTTCCCGTTCCGCTCCGGTATCGACAAATCGACGGGTAGCGTCAAGACATGGCTGCATATGACCTCGAGCATGATGCCAAAAACTGTGAGAGGGTTTCGGACGAAATCATGCTTCGCTTCGAGAAAAACCGGCAGTTCTTGCACTTGCGAACGGGCGTGGTCATATAGCGTGCCAAGCCCAGGAGTTCTAAAATGCCCACCCTTTTCCGGTTCCTGTTCATCTGCGCCATGATCGCCGGGGTGATTTACGCAAGCATGGTGGCACTGGTGACCTTCGTCGACCCGGTGGAGCGCGACGTCACCATCCGCATCCCCTCCGAGCGGATCAACAAGACCCAATGATCGACCTTTCCGCCGCCCATATGGAATCCTTCCTGGAGATGATGAGCGCCGAACGGGGTGCCGCCAACAACACGCTTTTGTCCTACGAGCGCGACCTGGAGGACGCCTATTCCTTCCTGAAACAGCGCGGCATCAAGCCGACGGACGCCGCCTCGGAAGATCTGCGCGCCTATCTTGCCCATCTCGCGAAGCAGGGTTTCAAGGCTTCGTCACAGGCGCGCCGGCTGTCGACGCTCAGGCAGTTCTACAAATTCCTGTATGCCGAGGGTCTGCGAACCGACGATCCGACCGGCGTTCTCGATGCACCGAAGAAAGCACGCACCCTGCCTAAGGTACTGAGCATCGACGATGTTTCAAAGCTGATCGGGCAGGCGGAAATCGAGGCGGCACGGGTGGACGGCGATGTCATCGGCCGGTTGCGCATGCATGCGCTGATCGAACTGCTCTATGCGACCGGCATGCGCGTCAGCGAACTGGTTGCCCTGCCCGCCTCCGTGCTTGCCCGGAATGGCCGTTTTCTCGTCATTCGCGGCAAGGGCAACAAGGAGCGGATGGTGCCGCTTTCGCATTCGGCAATCCGTGCCCTGCAGGCCTATGGCACCGAAATGGCGAGCGACAACGCTGCACAGAAGACGCCGCCGCCTGAAAGCCCATGGCTCTTCCCATCCTCCGGCAAGGCCGGTTACCTGCCTCGGCAGGTTTTTGCCCGCGACCTCAAGGGGCTGGCGGCCCGCGCCGGCATCCGCGTCGCGGCGATCTCGCCGCATGTGCTGCGCCATGCCTTTGCAAGCCACCTGCTTGCCAATGGTGCTGACCTTCGCGCCGTGCAGGAACTTCTCGGTCATTCGGACATTTCAACGACACAAATCTACACCCATGTGCTGGAAGAGCGGCTGCATCAGCTGGTCCAAAACCATCACCCCCTTGCCAAACAGGCGAAAAAACAGGATTAGGAGCGCCAGAACACTTGGCCGGAACTACTGGGATCAGCATGTCCGCGGCCATTGGCGCACTATGATCGGAAACGCATCTCATGCACAATTATCTCGATTTCGAAAAACCAATCTCTGATCTGGAAGGCAAGATTCACGAGTTGAAGAAGATTGCCAGCGAAGACGAGAGCATCGACACGACGGATGAGGTCGAGCGTCTTGAAGTGCGCGCCCGCGAGGCGATGGCCGAGATCTATTCCAAGCTGAACCCCTGGCAGAAGACGCAGGTCGCGCGCCATCCGCAGCGCCCGCACTTCCAGGAATATGCCGCCAGCCTCTTCACCGAATTCACGCCGCTTGCCGGCGACCGCAAGTTCGCCAATGACGAAGCGATCCAGGCCGGCCTTGCGCGCTTTCGCGGCACGCCGGTCGCCATCATCGGCCAGGAAAAGGGCAACGACACCAAGTCGCGCATCAAGCACAATTTCGGCAGCCCCCGCCCGGAAGGCTACCGCAAGGCGATCCGCGTCATGGAGATGGCCGACCGTTTCAGCCTGCCGCTGATCACGCTGATCGACACCGCCGGCGCCTATCCCGGCATCGGCGCCGAAGAGCGCGGCCAGGCGGAGGCCATCGCCCGCTCGACGGAAATGTGCCTCAACCTCAAGGTTCCGATCGTCTCGGTCGTTCTCGGCGAAGGCGGTTCGGGCGGCGCGATCGCGATCGCCACCGGCAACCGCGTCTATATGCTGGAGCATGCGATCTACAGCGTCATCTCTCCGGAAGGAGCGGCCTCGATCCTCTGGCGCGACAGCACCCGCGCCAAGGAAGCGGCAACCAACATGAAGATCACCGCCGAGGACCTGAAGTCGCTCGGCATCATCGACGGCATCATCGGCGAGCCGGTCGGCGGCGCGCATCGCGATCCGGAAGCCGTGATCGCGAAGACCGGCACGGTGATCGCCGATGCGCTGAAGGAACTGTCAGGTCGCACCGGCGACCAGCTGCGCTCCGACCGCCGGCAGAAATACCTCGCGATCGGCCGCCAGCTTTAAACATATCGACGGATTTCGCCGGGCTACCCGCGCAGATTGAGCCCGCGGTCCAACCTTGGCCATAATCTTGGCGTTTGGAACGACTGGCGTAAGGCGGATCTGCAAGGTTAATATTTTGTGAAGTATAAGGACGTATTGATTCTCCGTCATCCGCCTCTGCGGAAGCGTCACGTTCAATAGTTTTCTTTATGGGCCTTTGCCGATGCGTCTGACACATCTTGTTGCCACCGCCGCCATCGCCGCGCTACTTGCAGGCTGCACTGCCAATGAGGCGATGGATACAGTCGATGTCGATCTCAAGAAGGTCTCGAGCAAGGTAAACTACCAGCTTTCCGGCAAGATCGTGCAGAAGATGCAGGCAATGAGCATGGCGAAGGAATCGCCGATCATGCTGCGTATCTTCAAGGAAGAAGGCGTGCTCGAAGTCTGGAAAGCCAATGCCTCCAATCGCTTCGAAATGCTGCGCCAGTACAAGATCTGTGCATGGTCGGGCAAGCTCGGCCCGAAGGTCAAGGAAGGCGACCGGCAGGCGCCGGAAGGCTTCTACCCGATCACCCCCGGCCAGATGAACCCGCATTCCAGCTATTATCTGGCGATCAACACCGGTTATCCCAACCGCTTCGACCAGGCCAATGGCCGTCACGGCACGAACCTGATGATCCATGGCGCCTGCTCCTCGTCGGGCTGTTACTCGATGACCGACGAGCAGATGCAGGAAATCTTCGCGCTCGCCCGCGACGCCTACAAGGGCGGTCAGCAGGCGGTCCAGCTGCAGGCCCTGCCCTTCCGCATGACCGCAGAAAACATGGCGCGGCACCGCAACAGCCCGAACATCGATTTCTGGAACATGCTGAAGCCCGGCTACGACCAGTTCGAGATCACCAAGCGGCCGCCGGAAATCAACATCTGCGAGAAGAAATACGTCTTCAACCAGCAGACCGACGGCAAGTTCAGCCCGACAGGCCCCTGCCCGGCAATGTCGACGCCTGCGGTCATGCAGGGAGCACTGGCAGCCTACAACAAGAAATACAATGACGACTATGCCAAGGCGATCAAGAAGCTCGACGGCATGGTCTGGTACGAGCCGAGCGAAGCTGAGCGCAAGGCGATCGTCGCCAAGCAGCGCGTCGGCAGGGAACTGGCCTACGCGCCGACCGGCACCTCGCTCGATGCCGGCAAGCTGATGAAGGTCGCCGACCTCGAAAAGCAGGAAGCCCGCCGCCGCGAACTGGACGAAGCCAAGAAGGCGATCGAAATCCAGAAGGCCGAGCTGGAGAAGTCCACCCGCAACGGCAAGACTGTGCCGGTGCCGGCCGAAAACCCGCTACCGCGCCCGGTCGAAACGGCCTCGCTCGAACAGACGGCTGCCAAGAAGAGTTTTTGGGGGGGCCTGTTCTCCAAGAACGGCGATGATGCGCAGGAATTGCATCCGGTAGCCGCAGCCCCCGGTGATGCCGCTCAGCAACCGGCAGCAGTCGCCACGGCCCGGCCCGCTGGCACCGAAACGACGCAGAAACCGGTCGAAGCCGCAACACAGGCAAGGGCCACAACCGAGGCTGCCCCGGTGGCGCAGCAGGTCGTTGCCGGGCAGGCGCCCGCCAGCAAGGGTTTCTGGGGTCGCCTCTTCTCCAGAAACGGCGATGATGCACGGAAACCCGAGCCGCTCGGCGTATCCCCTGCCGACATCACAATTCGGCAACCTGCCGGTCAAAAACCCGTTGCGGATACCGCTCAACAGGCGGCGGCCGTCGCGACGGCCAAGCCGTCAGCCAAAACCGCACAGAAGCCCGCTGAGGCCGAGACACAGGCAACAGCCGCAACCGAGACCGCACCCGTGGCCGGGCAGGTCGTTGCCGAACAGCAGCCGAAGAAGCGCCCGTTCTGGAAGCTCTGGGGCAATTGATGCCCGACGCGGACAGCCTGATTTATGACCTCAAGGGGCTGAAATGCCCCTTGCCGGTTCTGAAGACCCGCAAGCGCATGAAAACCCTTGCTCCCGGCGCGCTGATCATCGTCGAGACGACCGATCCGCTGGCAATCATCGATATTCCGCATTTCTGCAATGAGGATGGCCACAGTTTGGAGCATTCCGAGGCACTGGCCGTTGGCCATCGGTTCGTCATCCGCAAGAAGGCCTGACGCTAGGGACCGCGTAGCAATGGCGAGCGGAATGATAAAAAGTATCAGTGGTGTTTTCGCCCGGTATCCCCGCGCTAACTAATTAGAATCATACATTTATTATTTTTGATTGTTTCAACTCAAGACCACAAGCGGGATCGAGGCGCTGCTGCACAAAAAAAGCACTCAATTAGTGATTCCACATAGTTGACAAAGGCACTCATCATTAAATAGAACGCCCGCAGTCTAACGCTGGCCTTCGATCTGGCGGCCCAACCTTGAACTTACACTAGAGTCGGACGTGCCCTCGCAAGGGTGCGAACGTATTGGTGCGCCTTATTGGGAGTTGAAAATTGGCTGTTCTGGATTTCTTTCTTTTGCCGACGCCAGTACTGGTTTCGTATATTCGAACGTCCCTGAGGCTGTTCCATTTCGCGGGCTTGGTTTTTGGATTTGGCGGCGCAATATTTCTCGATTTGATGTTGTCACGCCACCGTCGGACGGTTGTTAGCACCGAGTTGGTAGCCAATGTGGAATGGATCAGCCGTTTTGTCGCGTCAGGCCTCGCGCTCCTTTGGATTTCCGGTGGCGGATTTCTGCTGCTTTATTTTGTAGCGGAGCCAGAAAAGCTGATGAACCCAAAAATATGGGCCAAGATAACGATTGTGAGCATTCTCACCATAAATGGACTGGCTATTCACCGATTTGTCCTGCCGTTCATGAGCCAACGAATCGGCAGCCAGTTGCTGACGGGAATCAAACCGGGTACCAAGGTGGCCTTGATCGGCTGTGGCGTCGTCTCGATCGTGTCATGGACCGTACCGGTGATACTTGGTGCCGCCCCGCAACTGAATTTTGTCGTGCCGTGCACGGTCATTCTTGCCGCCTACGTGATGATGTTGGGTCAGGCCTTTTTCATTGCGACATTCGTCATGCGCGATCGAGCAGACCCTGCCGTTCTTCCGGAGAACTCCTCTATCGGCACCGCCCCTTCTGCGGCCTTATCTTAACGCTCCGCGTTTCAGCCAGCCGATCCATTCGTTACCGAAACCTACATCCGGAGACCGGGCACCGCCAGCGGATTGTCCTCCAGCGCCTGCCGGTCTGGGCGGTCGATGCGCGGCTTGCCGGTGAAGGCGTCGAAGAGATCACGGACGAAGGCCTCCGGCAGGTCCTTGGTGATCAGCACCATGCGGGTGCGACGGTCGGACGGGTCAGGCCAGGCGGCCATGCGCTGCGGCGGATGAAACACCGTCTGCACGCCATGCAGGATCAGCGGCCTTTCCGGATTGTCGGACATGGCAACGATCGCCTTCATGCGAAGCAGCTTCTCACCATGGGCGGAGCGCAGGAGGTCGACGAACATCTCCAGCGCCATCGGATCGATCGGCCGGTCGTGAACGATGCTGAACGAGCGGATATCCGCGCCATGGCGGTTTTCGTCATGATGATGGTGGTGATGTTCGTGGCCGTGACCGCAGTGCTCATCATGATGGTGGCCGTCGTGGTCGTGGTGGTGGTGATCCGCCGTGGCCTCGTCCTGAAGCCAGCGGCCGACATCGGCGACCTTCGTCGCCGGATCATAGAGCCCACAATGGAAAAGCTCGGCCTTTCCCACTTCAGGCAAGTCGCCGTCGATCATCGGCGCGCGCGGATTGAGGTCTCTCAGGCGCGCTTTCAGCGAGATCACCGCATCCGGTACCGCGAGCGACACCTTGCTGATCACCAGCCTGTCGGCCATGGCAACCTGCTTGACCGCTTCCTCATGATTATCGAGCGTCGAAAGCCCGTTGACCGCGTCGACGACCGTAACGACGCCATCAAGCCTGTAGCTTTGGGCGATGACCGGATTGCCCATCACCGATTGCAGCACCGGCGCCGGATCGGCAAGGCCGGTGGTTTCGATGACGACACGCTTCAGCGGTTTGATCCTGCCCGTCTGCATCCGGTCCATCAGATCCGCCAGCGTATCGACCAGTTCGCCACGCACCGTGCAGCAGAGGCAGCCGTCGGACAGCTCGATGATGCCGTCGCTCGACGCCTCGACCAAAAGGTGGTCCAGCGAGACATCACCGAACTCGTTGATGATGACGGCGGTGTCGGTGAGATCGGGATCCTTCAGCAGCCGGTTGAGCAGTGAGGTCTTTCCGGCACCGAGGAAGCCGGTGAGGATCGACACCGGCACAGCATTGAGGACGGGGTTCATATCGTATCCGATCGGTATGCGGGAGGTCAGAAAACAGGGCGAGGTACCGGGACCGGCACATTGGCGACATCGCCCTCCGCGCCAGCCAGCTGCCCCTTGGCATCAGCTGCCTTGGCATCGCGGCCGGCAATGAGGCCGGCGGTAACGAGGTTCAGAGGGCGGTTGATCTCATGAATATAGGGCGACAGCAGTTTCTGCCGGCCGACTTCGTCCCGGTTTTCGGAGCGGATCTTTGCGGCCTTCGGATTGCAGATTTCCTTGCTGACATCAGCGACCATACCGCGGGTTTCGCCATAAGGCGCGATCTGGCCAAGACCGGGTTTGCCGGCACCGCTCGACGTCAGGCCGAGCTGCAGCAGCCGCGCCGATTCATCCGCCCGGCCGCCGAGGCTTTCGGCACCGAGCACGACGGAAACGACGGCACGGCCGTTGCGCGTCGCCGACGAGACCTGATTGAAGCCGGAGGCGCAGATGAAGCCGGTCTTCATGCCATCGGCACCATCGAAGCGGCCAATCAGCATGTTGAGGTTGGGATAGTTCTTCTTGCCCGTGGTGAAGCCTTCATAGGCAAAATAAGCGGCGTATTGCGGGAACTCACGCTTGATGGTGACGGCCAGCACCGCGAGATCGCGGGCTGTCGTGTACTGGCCGGCGCCCGGCAGACCGTTCGGGTTGATGAAATGCGAGGAGGTCATGCCGATCCGCTGGGCTTCGGCATTCATCAGGTTGACGAAGGCAGGCTCGGAGCCTGCAACCGTCTCACCGATCGCAACAGCAATGTCGTTTGCCGACTTGATCAGCATCATCTTCAGCGCGCTGTCGAGTGTCACGGCCTGGCCAGGCTTGTAGAACATCTTGCTCGGCGGTTCGCCCGCCGCATTCTTCGAGATCACCACCGGCGATTCGAGCGTCAGCTGACCAGACTTCAACGCGCGGAATGTGGTATAGGCCGTCATCAGCTTGGTGAGCGAGGCCGGATACCACTTCTGGTAGATATCCTGCTGCTCATAGACCTTCAGCGAATTGACGTCCACGACCAGCTTCGGATTGGCAGCGCCCGGCACGGCAGTGACCAGAAGCGCCGCGCAGGCCCCTGCCAGCACGGAAATCAGCTTCACCTTGCCGCTCGTCCGGATTCCATTCGTCACCACAATCAGACCTCGAAATTTCGGGAATTGCCTCGTATCGTCCGGCTATTTAACCTATATGGCGAGGTGATGGCAAAGACCATTCTTCCGCGTCGATGCCAAATATCCCATACCCTATGCCCGCAATGGACCCACAGGAACCCACAATGCCCCTTCTCAACCGCGCAGCAGAGCTCCAGAACGAAGTCACCGAATGGCGGCGACACCTGCACACCAAGCCGGAACTCCTGTTCGCCGTGGAAAATACGGCAGCTTTCGTCGAAAATAAATTGCGGGAATTCGGGGTTGACGAAATCGTGACCGGCCTTGGCCGCACCGGCGTCGTCGGCCTGATCAAGGGCAATCACGGCGACGGCCGCACGATCGGCCTGCGCGCCGACATGGACGCCCTGCCGATGACCGAGACGAGCGGCAAGCCCTGGGCATCGACAACGCCCGGCAAGATGCATGCCTGCGGCCATGACGGCCATACCGCCATGCTGCTTGGCGCGGCGAAATATCTGTCCGAGACTCGCAATTTCAAGGGCGCGGTCGCGGTGATCTTCCAGCCGGCCGAAGAAGGCGGCGGCGGTGGCAACGAGATGGTCAAGGACGGCCTGATGGAGCGCTTTGCCATCGAGGAAGTCTACGGCATGCACAACATGCCGGGCATGCCGCTCGGCCGGTTCGGCACGCGCGTCGGCCCGATCATGGCCTCGACCGACGAATTCACCATCACCATCGATGGGCGCGGCGGCCACGCGGCCCAGCCGCACAAGACCGTCGACCCGATTGTCATCGGCTCGCAACTCGTCAACGCGCTGCAGACGATTGCCTCGCGCACCGTCGATCCGCTCGCCTCCGTCGTCGTCTCCGTCACCAAGTTCAATGCCGGCTTTGCCCACAATATCATCCCGGAGCAGGCTTTGCTGGCCGGCACCGTGCGCACCCTGATGCCGGAGGTCCGCGATCTCGCCGAAGCGCGCCTCAAGCAGATTGCAGAAGGCCTCGCCTCCGCCTACGGCGCCAAGATCCGGGTGTCCTATGGCCGCAATTATCCGGTGACCGTCAATCACCGGGAGGAGACCGGCCATGCTCTATCGGCCGCGGCAAGCATTGTCGGTGAAAGCAAGGTCTCGGCCGATCTCGACCCGATGATGGGCGGCGAGGACTTTTCCTATATGCTACTCGCCCGCCCCGGCGCCTTCATCTTCATCGGCAACGGCGATACGGCCGGCCTGCACAACCCCGCCTACGACTTCAACGACGAGGCGATCCCGCACGGCATCTCCTATTGGGTGAAGCTCGCTGAAATGCGGCTTGCGGCGTGACGGCTTCGGGAGCGCGCCGATGCATGAAATAGACAAGATCGACCGCCGGATCCTCAACATCCTGCAGGCGGACGGCCGGATCACCAACCTCGAACTGGCCGACCGCATCGGCCTGTCCCCCACCGCAACCAGCGAGCGGCTGCGCCGCCTCTTGAAGGAAGGCTACGTCTCCGGCTTCGGCGCAAGGCTTGATCCGCACAAGCTCGGCTTCGGGCTGCTCGTCTTCATCGAGGTCATGCTCGACAAGACGACGCCGGAAGTCTTCGACAAGTTCGCGATCGCCATCAAGCAGGCTTCAGCCGTGCTCGAATGCCATATGGTGGCCGGCGGCTTCGACTATCTCGTCAAGACCCGTTTCGAGGACATGCACGCCTATCGGAATTTTCTTGGGCAAGTGCTCTGGACGCTACCCGGCGTCAAGGAGACGCGCACCTATGCGGTGATGGAAGAGATCAAGAATGACGGACCGCTGCCGTTGGTGTGACGACGATTGGCGAGGGGTCGTTGCTTCATCAGTAGAAGTGCCCCTCACCCTAACCCTCTCCCCGCATGCGGGGAGAAGGTGGCCGGCAGGCCGGATGAGGGGCAACTCTTTCTAAAGTGTCGCCATGTCGATGACGAAGCGGTAGCGCACGTCGCTCTTGATGACACGCTCATAGGCTTCGTTGACCTGATCCATGCGGATCAGCTCGATGTCCGAGACGATGTTGTGCTCGCCGCAGAAATCGAGCATCTCCTGCGTTTCCTTGATCGAGCCGATCATCGAGCCGGCAATCGAGCGGCGGCCCGGAATGAGCGAGAAGGCATGCACCGGCACCGGCTTTTCCGGAACGCCGAGCAGGACGAGCGTCCCGTCCACCTTGAGCAGGCCGAGATAGGCGTTCCAGTCGATTTCCGCCGAGACGGTGCACAGGATCAGGTCGAACGTGCCGGCCAGCGTCTTGAAGGTCTCCGCATCGCTGGTGGCGTAATAGTGATCGGCGCCCAGCTTGAGGCCGTCTTCCTTCTTCGACAGCGACTGGCTGAGCACGGTCACCTCCGCGCCCATCGCATGGCCGAGCTTGACGCCCATATGGCCGAGGCCACCCATGCCGACGATCGCCACCTTCTTGCCCGGACCGGCACCCCACTTGCGCAGCGGCGAATAGAGCGTGATGCCGGCGCAAAGCAGCGGTGCCGTCGCCTCGAAGGGCAGATGCTCCGGAATGGAGAGGACATAGCCTTCCTTGACGACGATGTGATCGGAATAGCCGCCCTGCGCTGGCGTCTTTCCGTCGGCCTCCATGCCGTTGTAGGTCACAACGAGGCCCGGCATGTAATGTTCGAGATCGAGGTCGCGGCTGGCGCAGGTCGTGCAGCTATCGACGAAGCAGCCGACACCGACCCGGTCACCCACCTTGAATTTCGTCACGTTGTCGCCAACCGCGGTTACGATGCCGGCAATCTCGTGGCCGGGAACCATCGGAAACATCGAATTGCCCCATTCGTTGCGGGCCTGATGAATGTCCGAATGGCAAATGCCGGAATATTTGATACTGATGACGACGTCGTCCTCGCGCGGTTCGCGCCGTTCGAACGTGAAGGGCTGCAGCGGTTTCGACGCATCCGTCGCCGCATATCCTCTTGCCAGGGCCATGGGTCACTCCTTTATGTGATGAGGCGGGGATTGTGATGGAAGCACGAACGGCCTCTCCCCGGAAGCGCACTATGCAGACAGCGGCGAACAGGTGTTAGAGTAATCCTGCAAAATTATTGTACGATCCTGCAAAACTTGTCGCCGTAGTTTTGCAAACACGCGTTAAGAGATTAACTGTCGGGTTGCGTGAGGATATCTAAATAGCTGGAAAGACTTTGGATTATGACAGATTCAAGAAGCCCGCATAGTCAAGAACTGATTGATCTCATTGCCCGTTTTACCAAGGAAGATGGGGATCATCCAACAGCGATCCCGGGTTTGAGCGTTCATCGGCACGCTGGGACGGGAACCAAGGCCTGCGGCTCCTACAAGCCGAGTTTGGCGCTAATCGCGCAGGGCGCAAAACAGGTCATGCTCGGCGACGACGTCTATCGCTACGGCCGCGGCGACTATCTGCTGACCTCGATCGACCTACCCGTCACCACCCAGATCATCGAGGCGACCGCTGAAGAGCCTTATCTCAGCATGATATTCCAGATCGACACGGCCAAGGTCGCCGGGCTCGTGGGACATGCCAGCCCAGGGGATCGCAGCCCCGCCCCTGCCGAACGCGGCATGGCCGTCAGCACGCTGACGCCGGAGCTCGAAGATGCCGCCGCGCGGCTGCTGAGGTTGCTGGACCGGCCGGCCGATGTTACGGCTTTGCTGCCGCTGATCGAGCAGGAGATCATCTACCGGCTACTAACCGGACCGCAAAGCGGCCGTCTGCGCCAGATGGCCGTCACAGACAGCCAGTCGCACCAGATCAACCGCGCCTGCGTCTGGCTGAAAGAGCATTACGCCCTGCCGCTGAAGATCGAGGAGCTCGCCAGCCGCGTCAGCATGAGCGTTTCCTCGCTGCACCATCATTTCAAGGCAATCACCGCCATGAGCCCGATGCAGTACCAGAAGCAGTTGCGCCTGCAGGAAGCGCGCCGGCTGATGCTGGAAGAAATGCTCGATGCGGGATCGGCGGGCCATCAGGTGGGTTATGAAAGCCAGTCGCAGTTCAGCCGCGAATATGCCCGGCAGTACGGCGAGCCGCCGCGGCGCGATGTCGGTCGCGTCCGCCGCAGCCTGATGGACCGGCTGACGGGCGGTGCGGAAATGCTGAGCGAGGGATAAAACGCTTGCTCAAGAGGCGTATTGGAACTGCGCCTTGCCTGGCGCGCGGCCGTCGCGATGGGCCAATCCTTTCGGTCGTTAAAATTGTCTCCTTTCTCGCACGACTTCCTCAACGGCATTTCCCTACCTTTCTTGCACACAGAGGCGAGGAGCATGTGATGGCAAATCACCGAAGAGACGGCTATTCGGCGTTCGCAGAAGATCATCGGGACCTTGGAGTCGCGAAGGGGGCCTTCTCGCCGACGCTGCGCATAAAGGCGCTGGCCGCCGCCGTGTTGGCCGGCGTCCTGTTCTGGGGCGCAGCGATCTATTTCATCATGCGCTGATGCCGCGGTGCCGTTTTCCCGGCAGGGCACGCGGCTGCTCCGTCGATTGGCGAACGTTCAAAAGCACATTTTCCAACGCCCCCCGGCGGCGGCGATGACCTTCCCAGCCGTATCGCCAAGCCGTTTGACAGCATTCCGCGCGAAAACTGGCTAACGCGGCGTTACTTCGCGAAACAATTTGCGATGATATTTTTCGGAACGATCCCTCCTCCTCCCGCATTGTCAACCACATGGCCATGACAAACGAAAGGAGTGAGCCATGAAAACCAAGATCCTGATCGCCTCCGCGGCCGTTCTCGGCATGATGTCCACCGCTGCGCTCGCAGAGGATGGCGCCATTACCGGTGCCGCCGGCGGCGCGGTCACGGGCGCCATCGTCGGCGGTCCGGTTGGTGCTGCCGTGGGCGGCGTTGTCGGCCTGGCGGCCGGTGCCGCGATCGATGCGCCGCCGAAAAGGGTGGTGACCTATGTGGAACAGCAGCCGCTGCCGCAATCGGTCATCATCGAGCAGCCGCTGGTGGTCGGTAAACCGATCCCGCGCGATGTCGTGCTGATGCCCGTACCGGAAGACACACGCTACGCTTATGCGGTAGTCAACAACCAGCGTGTGATCGTCGACCCGCAGACCTACACGGTCGTGCAGATCATACGATAAAAGCGGTCATCGCATGGAGCAGAAGGGGGCGGACGGTGGTCCGCCCTTTTTGGTCCGGGCAAGCCCGTTGCGTTCCTCGACAACCGCCCGGCCGCATCCCGAGAAGTCCGAAGCTCACGTCAGCAGGTTTCAGTTCTCCCGCGGTATTTCCCAGAGTAACGTGTATCGCGTTTGCACGACGGAGAGCGATATGATGAAAAATCTGATTTCAGGCTGCGCGATATTGATCATACTCACATCCTGCACGCCATCACGGGTTGAGCCGATCCCCGGAAGCATCACCTACGGCGGCCACCAGCCGCGCACGAAACTGACGAAGGCGCCGATCGGCAGCACATTCACCAATCAGATCATCGACGAGACCGGCCGCATGGCCATCGAGACCTACAGGATCGAACCGGACCGCTCCCTCACGCTGATCAGACGCGAACGCGTCCGGCCGGACTTTTTCTCATTTGACTGAGGATTTCGGCGCCGATCGAATACTAACAAGGCGGTTTATACGACCCCGTAGTGGGTGAAATCCTCAAGCGGGGGATGGGTTTGAGAAGCCTAGATAATCTCAGCGTGCCAAACGTTCATTGGCACGCTGACTGCGGAGTTGGCAAAGCATGATATATCTGAATTGTATGACTCGCCGCGAAAAGCCGCTGCATGAGGATCAATACCCATTTTCCGTCCCCAGCATTAAGTCTCTTGACAAGTTGGAGTTCAAATCTCCGGTTACTTTCTTGACAGGTGAGAACGGGTCAGGAAAATCGACCGTTCTTGAAGCAATCGGAGCAGGTATCGATGCTTACGCCCTTGGGTTTAGCGGTAGGGTCATAGATGATCCCTATCTGTCTTACGCTGCAGAATTGGCGAGAAATTATTATTTCTCTCGCATGCGTTATCCTCGCATAAAGATGTTTTTCCGTGCTGAAGACGTCTTGGGATATGTAAGGGCACTTAATGAGGAGCGCCTCGACGAATTCCGATATGAGACTGAAAGACAGAGCGGTTCGGAGGCACTAGATTTCGAGAAAGTAAAAAAGTCGATTATTCGCGGGAACGAAATTGATAGCCGCTCTCATGGAGAGAGCTTTTTGGATCTGATGTATGAACGTCTACATGGAGGCGGGCTTTATCTACTAGACGAGCCGGAAACACCGCTTTCCGCAAGCAACCAGATTCAGCTTGTACAGCTCCTTCGTCGGGTGTCAGTTGACGGTGGGCAGTTTATTGTCGTTACTCATTCCCCGATTTTGCTGGCTTTGCCAGAAGCCACGATCTACGAGCTTGGGTCAGAAGGCATCGCGGGAGAAACGCTATGATGAGTTGACTAGCGTTCGCTTGCTGAAGCGTTTTTTGTCAACTCCGGAGCGGTATTTAGAAGACTGATCTTGGTTTGGAATCCTGATCAAGGCTTGTGGCCGTTCGGCACGAGGTTGTCACCCATGTCATAGGGACAAGCTGTTACCTAGGTCTCCGAGCCGGACATGGAAAAATGGTAGCGGGAGAGGGACTCGAACCCCCGACACGCGGATTATGATTCCGCTGCTCTAACCACCTGAGCTACCCCGCCGCCGGGACGTTTGACGCGGCCTTGGCCGCTGTCGTCGCCGTCAGTGGGCGGCTTATAAGGTGCGGTTCATGCCGGTGTCAAGCCGAGCCGTTTTAAAAAATCGGAAGTTTTCCAACGGTCCGTGAACAATATGCCGAGCAAGGGGCGGCAGGCGCCCCTGCCCCGCTCAGGCCGCGGCCGAGCTCTGCAGCAGGCCCTTCAGCGCCGCCTCGGCGGCCGCTTCGCGTTCGGAGCGCAGGATGAATCCGCCGCCGTAGACGCGGGCGTCCTCGCCGGTTCCGGAATAGAGCGCGCAGGCCTGGCCGGGAGCAACCCCCGCCTCGCCCTCCAGAAGCTCGACGGAGATGCCGCCGGCATCGGCGCGCAGGATAGCGGCTGCCGGCTGGCGGGTGGAGCGGACCTTGGCGAAGCAGGCGAAGCCGTTGGCTGCCACGTCATGGATATCGCCGTCGCCCAGCCAGTTGACGTCGCGCAGGTAAACGCGACGCGTTTCCAGCGCTTCCTTCGGACCGACGATGACGCGGCGCGAGCGCGCGTCGAGATGCACGACGTAAAGCGGTTCGCCGGTGGCGATGCCGATGCCGCGACGCTGGCCGATCGTGTAATGCAGGATGCCTTCATGGCTGCCGAGTACCCGGCCATCGAGATGGACGATATCGCCCGACAGCGCCGCATTCGGCTTCAGCTTCGAGACGATATCGGAATATTTGCCCTGCGGCACGAAACAGATGTCCTGGCTGTCGGCCTTCTTGGCGACGACGAGGCCCATGTCTTCGGCCAGCGCTCGGGTTTCGGCCTTGGTGAGACTGCCAAGCGGGAAGCGCAGATAATCGATCTGCTCCTGCGTCGTGGCGAAGAGGAAATAGCTCTGGTCGCGATCGGCGTCAGTTGGGCGAAAAAGCGCGCGGCGGCCGGGAGCCCCGGGCTGAGGATTGGCGCGGGAGCGAATATAGTGGCCTGTCGCCAGTGCATCGGCGCCGAGTTCGCGCGCGGTCGCGAGCAGATCGGCAAACTTGACCGTCTGGTTGCAGGCGACGCACGGGATCGGCGTTTCGCCGGCGACGTAGCTTTCAGCGAAGGGATTGATGACGGTCTCGCGAAAGCGCTGTTCATAGTCGAGCACGTAATGCGGAATGCCAAGGACTTCGCAGACGCGGCGGGCGTCGTCGATATCCTGGCCGGCGCAGCAGGAACCGGCCCGGTGCACGGCAGCACCATGATCGTAGAGCTGCAGGGTGATGCCGAGAACATCATAGCCCTCGCGCTTCAGGATGCCGGCCACGACGGAGCTGTCGACGCCGCCGGACATGGCAACGACGACGCGCGTATCTTCGGGCTTGCGATCAAAATCGAGACTGTTCACGGTTTCCAATCCGGCATTCCGGTCCATCGGCGGGTTTCGGCGGCGCGACCATACCCTGTTTCCTGCAAACGGCCAATGCCGCAGCGAAGCGCGTCCGGCAACTGCGCCGACCCGCAAGCCCGCTATATAGAAAGTCGCGAGGATATGGACAAGAGCACCCTGAAAACGTGCTTCAGATCAGCTTCATCCGCAGGGCGCGGGCGATCGCCTGCATCCGGTTGACCGCATCGAGCTTGCGCGTCGCCGTCTTGAAATAGCTCGAGACCGTATAGACGGAAATACCGAGGATGATGGCGATCTCGTCGCTGCTCTTGCCGGCCGCAGCCCAGCGCAGGCACTCGATCTCACGGGCCGACAGCTTGTCGCGTGCCGAGACCCCGGCCTCGAAGGTGCGCTCGAGGGTCTCGAAGAGTTGCAGCAGGGTCAGGTAGAGATCCGCAGTCTCGGCCCTGTCGGGCTCGGTGCGGGCGCCAGAAAGGAGGATGGCAAAAGCCTCGCCGGACGTCGTATGCATGAGGACGGCAAAGGCGTTGCGCATCGCCTGGCCCGCAAACAGCGCACCGATGGCATCGACGGCATTGTCACATTGCGCGTTCAGAAGGACGGCCGTTTCGCCGAAAATCGGCAGCCTCGTCTGACGCAGCCGCTCGATCAGCGCACTCACATGAAACACGGCGGCGGCATCATATTGCCGCACCATGTCGGATGACCAACTGCTCAGCACAAGACGCTCGGCAAAGCGCTGTTGCTCGCCGGAGGGAAGGCGCGCGATCATGAAGTGGCTGAAGCCAAACTGCGCCGTGCACTGGCGCATCAGATGCAGCACTTCGTACTCCGTCTGGATTGCGGAACTGTTCATGCCGGAAAGGAAATCAGCATACGCCTCGCTCCGCAAGGCCAGCTTGTCAGGGTTTCTCATATTTCGATCACCACTTGCCGGACGACGCCATTCAAAACTATTTGCCTTGCGGCACACGCCCCTCCCCTCGGCCAGCACTGCAGGGCGGACAAATCTCAGGTCCGTTGGCAGCAACGTCCCGGAAGTCTCTAAAATTGTAAGCAAATTGTTACCGTGCGCTTAGGCAAATGTTAAATGTGGCAAGGTAGGTTGGGCGGATATGGTCTTGAGTATGTGTAGAGAGTCCAATGACCGAAATGATACGACCCCGCGTGAAATATGTCATCGGCCCCGATGGCAGCCCCTTGACGATTGCAGACCTGCCGCCGGCCAATACCCGTCGCTGGGTGATCCGCCGCAAGGCTGAAGTCGTCGCCGCCGTTCGTGGCGGGCTCCTCAGTCTGGAAGAAGCCTGCGAACGTTACACCTTGACCGTCGAAGAATTCCTGTCCTGGCAGTGCTCCATCAACGACCACGGCCTCGCCGGTCTGCGCACAACGCGCATCCAGCAGTACCGCCACTGATCGGCGCGCGCTAGGCGAAACCTTTTTTCGGGCGGTTGCCACGAACCCGGCAGCCGCCCGAAGCGTTTTCAAGGTGCCAGCCACCTTCGCTTTTTGCTCGCGGCATGCCAAATATCCACAAGCAGACAATCCGGATGGGTGGACGCATGGATATCAGACTTGAGGAAGCCGGCTCGCACGGCCGCTATAGCGTGGTGGTCGAAGGTCACACCAGCGAAATGACCTATTCCAGGTCGTCGTCACAGTTGATCATCATCGATCACACCGCCGTTCCCGACGCGCTGCGCGGCAGGGGCATCGGACAGGCGCTCGCTGCCCATGCGATCGAGGAGGCCCGCAAGGGCGGCTGGAAGATCATTCCGCTTTGCCCGTTCATGCGCGCCCAGACGCACCGCCATCCCGAATGGCAGGATGTCATCCAGGCATAGGATTGCGCACGCGCCTACCCGCACTGCACCAAAAACGCACGCAGCCCTTCTGACGAACTTGAGGCAAGTCCGTCAGAAGGGCCTGTCGTTTTGTGCGCCCTCTAGCTTTGTGCGCCGCTGAAACGCCTCAGGCGCGCATGCGAACGCTGCTATCGCGTTCTTCAAGCGCGGCTGCCTTGGCGAATTCCGCCTGCACTTCCTCCAGCGCCAGTTCCGCCGCATCCTGCTGCACCTTCAATTCGCGAACCGAGACCTGCAGGTTGTCGGCCCGCTGCCGGGCAGCCTTGGCAAACGTCGGATAGGCGAAATGCGCAGGATCGGAGATCCCCGATTTCTTCTCTTCGAACGTGATCTGGTTTTCCAATTCCTTGGTCATCCGCTCAAATTCGGCCATCATCATTTGAAGCTGGTTCAACTGACGCTGTTTCTCCTTCACCTGAAATTCCTTCAGGCGAACAAGGCTCTCACGTGACTTCATACGCAATACTCCCGTGATGCGAGACCCCGGTTACTGGATTATGGCCCGTCCAACCGACCTGCCGTGTCGGAAAATGAAAAAATTCCAGCGATCTTAACAAAATCCTACCGCTGGTAACCTTTCGTTTACGGGCATCGTTAATCATAGGGACGATCATTTAAGGGTCAGTAAATGCCGGATGTTAAATTTGAGGTTCGGCATAGATTGAGTCGGATGAGTCAGATAGCCGATTTTCTTAATGTGGCGCGTTAAGAATGTCATTCTAGATTCACATGCAAAATCAGAGGACTGCAAAAAATATTTAACATTTCCGATACACCTTGCCAGAGTGAATCAGAATTTGTTAACCATTTGCTGGCAGCCTCCAAATCAGGCAACGACTGGATCCGTATCGCGTAAGGGGGCCATCAACGACCTTTCGGCGGCGGAAAAGGGGACAATTATGCGGGTTCTACTGATTGAAGACGACAGCGCGACAGCGCAGAGCATCGAACTGATGCTCAAGTCGGAAAGTTTTAACGTTTACACCACCGATCTTGGTGAAGAGGGCGTCGATCTCGGCAAGCTCTATGATTACGACATCATTCTGCTCGATCTCAACCTGCCGGACATGTCCGGATATGAGGTTTTGAGAACGCTGCGCCTGTCCAAGGTCAAGACGCCGATCCTCATCCTCTCCGGCATGGCCGGCATTGAGGACAAGGTTCGCGGCCTCGGCTTCGGCGCCGACGACTACATGACCAAGCCCTTCCACAAGGACGAACTTGTCGCCCGCATTCATGCGATCGTCCGCCGCTCCAAGGGCCATGCGCAGTCGGTGATTTCCACCGGCGAGCTCATCGTCAACCTGGATGCCAAGACCGTCGAAGTCGGCGGCCAGCGCGTCCACCTGACGGGCAAGGAATACCAGATGCTGGAGCTGCTCTCGCTCCGCAAGGGCACCACCCTTACCAAGGAAATGTTCCTCAACCACCTCTATGGCGGCATGGACGAACCGGAACTGAAGATCATCGACGTGTTCATCTGCAAGCTGCGCAAGAAGCTGGCAAATGCCGCCGGCGGCGCGAACTATATCGAGACGGTCTGGGGCCGCGGCTATGTGCTGCGCGAGCCGGACGGCGATTACGCAGAAAGCGCCTGATTTTTGCCGGCTCTTCGGCTCGCGGCGTCCCACCTTCCGCATATGTGGTGACGCCACGGCCGATCGCGCCGCAATGACTGTGAAAACCCGCCAGAGATGGCGGTTTTTTTCGTTTTGGGCCCGGATGAATCGAGACGGTCGCCCAAGGCGCCCAAAATGCACAAAAAAGCCGCGGCCCGAGGCGGCGGCTTCATCTGGCGGACATCGGCGGATGACGTGTGATCAGGCAGCGACCGACCGGCTGCCGAAGACGCTGGTCAGAATCTTGCGGTCGAACGGCTTCAGGAGGAAGTCGTCAGCCCCGGCCCGCTTGCCGGCCATCATCTTCTTCAGGTCGGCTTCGACAACGCAATAATAGATGCGCACGGTCTTTCCGTCGGGCAGGTTGCGGATATTGGCAATGAGGTCCAGCGCGCCGTCGAGAGCCGCATCGACAATGATGATATTCGGCAATTCCGCTTCGCAACGAACGAGAGCCTCAAGGCCGTTGGCGGCCTCGGACACCAGGAAATTCAAGCCGGAGAGAATGCGCTTTCCAACCTTGCGTACGACGTCAGAATCATCGGCAATCATTAACCGTTGCATCTCTAGCTCCTTCTTTATACCTAAGCGGGAGTCATTCCCTAACAACAACCGTATGCTGGTTTGGCAAAGATTCTGTTACCGCGTGGGTTAAAAAGAGATTTATCTTGGGACGCGCCTCAGGCTTCGGTCATCTTTGCGGAAAAGACGATCTCCTCCGGTGTCGAATCGACCGCGATCTCCATGCCGGCCTCCTCGGCAAGCAGGACCGTGTAATAGGGCTGGATCGTGTGCGCATCGACCGCTTCTTCGAGCGTACCGGACAGAAGCTCGATCAGCTTCGGCGGCACGCGCATCATCCGTCCCCTGGCGATCAGCTTGAAGACGGCGTCATATTCCGGATTCTCCAGCACGACCTCGATCTTGCCGCCACGTGGAATAGCGCCATAGGCGATGAGGAAAAGATTGAGCAGCAGCTTCACCCGGTTCTTGGCGATGATCACGCGCGGGCCGGTCCAGGTGACTTCGGTCTTCTTTTCGACGGAGGCGAAATCCTTCGCCACCTTCTCGGCTTCGCCGGTATCAATCGATGCGCCCACCGAACCGGAGGCGCCGAAAGCGAGCCGCGCGAACTTCAACCGGACAGAGGCATTGAGCGCACTGGTGCGGATCAAGTCCATGGCATCGGCATCCGCCCCGCCCTCGTCCAGCAGCTCGAGGCCGTTGTTGATGGCGCCCACAGGAGAAATGATGTCGTGGCAGACGCGGCTGCACAGAAGCGCTGCAAGGTCAGGACCGGTCAAGGTCAGGTTCGGGTTCTTTCCCATGTCGTTTCCTCAATAGCCGTCTTCGACTTCCGGCTCATAAGCGTGGTCAGGCGGCCTTCCGCGATGCTTTTGCCCAGCACGGTGTAGCCCGCGAAGATTGCGCGGACATAGCGTCAAGGGCGAAGATCATAAAGACACCACATTTGGTAAACCGATTGTTAAGATCATCGGTTCAAATTGCTGACAATCAGCCCGGACCATCGACAAGACGGAACGGGGCAAGACAACGGCCTGCGAATGAAATCGCCCGGCCGCTCCCGGATTTACGGAGAAAACTATGCAGCGGATCGCCAATGCCGTGAAAACCACCCTTCTGCACGCGCTCGTGACGTTGATGGCTGTCTTCAGCCTCATATCCGCTTCGCAGGCGCAGAGTGCCAACGGCAGCCAGTACACAATGCAGGAAATCGTTGACGCCGGTCACGGCTTCTTCGGATCGACATCCGGCGGCCTTGCCAAAGTGATCGAGAACGCATTTTCCAAATACGGACTGCCGAACGGCTACATTCTTGGCCAGGAGGGCTCCGGCGCGTTCGTGGCCGGGCTGACCTATGGCGAAGGCAGCCTCTACACAAAGAATGCGGGCCAGCACAACGTGTTCTGGCAGGGCCCGTCGCTTGGCATCGACTGGGGCGGCCAGGGCAGTCGCGCGATGATGCTGGTCTACAATCTTCCAGCCGTCCCCTCGCTCTACAAGCGCTTCGGCGGCGTCTCCGGCTCGGCCTATGTAGTGGCAGGCGTCGGCATGACCGTGCTGACCGATGACAACATCGTGCTGGTGCCCATCCGCACAGGGATCGGCGCACGGCTTGGCATCAACGTCGGTTATCTGAAGCTCACCGAGCAGCCTACCTGGAACCCCTTCTGAGAAATACGCGCGACCTTCCATCATTTCTTGCGCGGACGCGTCTTGCAAAAAAGGCGCGTCCGCGAATACTTGCAGTGATGATATCGTTATGCCTTCGAGCGACTGAAACGAGAACCGTCGCCGCGTACTTCGAATTGAAATGGCCAGCCCTTGATTGAATTCGCACTCCTGTTTGCACTCGGTTTCCTGACGGCGGTTATTCTCGGCCTTCTGGCTGCTCCGGTCGTCCACAAGCGCATCGTCCGTTTCGCCGAAGACCGGTTGAAGGCGACGATGCCGCTGTCTCCACAGGAAGTGCGGGCACAGAAGGATGCGGCGCGCGCCGGTTATGCCGCCGAAAACGCCCGCACCAGCCAGGTCCTGAAGCGCGAGCGCGACAAGAACGTCACGCTCATGCTGCAGAATAATGCCGTCCGGAAGGAAGCGCAGCGTGTCGCCGGCGAAAATGCCGATCTGCATACCCAGGTCGCCGACATGAATGTCGAGGCTGCCGACCTGCGTTCCGCCATCCGCCAACTGGAGCAGACGATTGAGCGGCTGAAAGCAAGTTTGGCGGATGTTGAACGCGACAGCGTCAAGAAGAACACCGACATCAAGACCTTGCACCGTCAGTTGGGCCACTTCACCAGCGATCTGGACAGCCTGAAGATAGACGCCGCCACCTACGACACGGAGGCGGAAAACCTGAAAAGCCGCATTGCCGGGTTGAGGGACGAGCGCGAAAACCTGCGCAACGAGCTGAGAGCGGAAAGCGCCAAAGCGCGCGAGCTGGAAGCCCGCATTGCCCGCGACGAAACCCGCATCCGCCAGTTCGAAGCCAAGCTGGCAAGGGCAATTGCTGCCAATGCGGACAAGGACAGCTTCCTGGAGCGCCGTGCAGCGGAAATCGAGCGGTTGAAGGCAAAGCTCAGGGATGCCGGCACTGCCGGCCTGACGATGCCTGCGCGGAAAGAGAAGCAGTCTTTGCCGGAAAATCTTATCGCCGATGGCCTGTCCGTGAATGCGACCGCAGGCAATCCCCTCTCCGCAAGTGTCGCGATCGATCTGACCGTGCCAGCCGATGACGCCCGCAACCGGGCGGCTGCGCTGTCGGAGCGGCTGGTCAATTCGAAAACAGCGTCGCATGACGACGCCCTGCGGGAGGAGATTGCCGATATCGCGGCAACCATGGTGGCCTTGACTGCGGCAAAGGAGGGCTCGGCCTCGCCGATACCGGCACTTCTCAAACCAGCGAGCACACGGACCGAGGGGGGCGAAAAAAGCCTCGCCAGTCGCGTCAAGAACATGCTGCAGCCGGAGCAGCCATAAACGACGTCAAATAAACCCGTTGATCATCGCGACCTGATGCAGCGCAATGCCGGTCGCGGTCGCGACGTGAGGCTGTCGAGACCGGGCCTTTGGCGGATACGCGCAGTGCGGATCGAGGACAGGATATGCTGTGGCAATCCTTCGCCTTCCGTGCCCACCAGAAGCGCCGTGCGCGGCGATGGCGGAATATCACGCAGGTCGGTTTGCCCGCGCGGCGACAGCCCCCAGATCGAAAACCCTGCCTCCTGCAGTCTCGACACAAGTCCGGCAGCCGATCCCTCGCGGGCAAAAGGCACCGTCAGCACCGAACCAACGGACACGCGGATCGCCTTGCGGTACATGGGATCGCAACTGGCTTCGTCCATCAGCACCGCATCGGCGCCGAATGCCGCGGCATTGCGGAACATCGACCCCATATTGTCGTGATTGGAGATGCCGCAGGCTGCCAGCACCAGGCTTTTCGCGGGAAGACCGCCGACCAGGGCATCCATTCGAGGCGCCTGGTCGTTCTTGCCAAGCGCCAGCACACCACGATGCATATGGAAACCGGCAATGGCATCAAACACCGCGGTATTGGCGACATAGACCGGAATGTCCGCCGGAAATTCAGCGAGAATGTCGCCGAGACCGCTGACCCGGTTTTCGAGCAAAAGGATCGCCTCGACCTCTATGCCGCGGCCAGCGCGATGCGCGGCGGCAAGCATACGCAGCACGACGGTTCCCTCGGCGATAAACCGGCCGTGCCGCCCGGTGAGGTCCCGTTCCTTGATCGACACGAAGCCGGCGATGCGCGGATCAGCCGGGTCGTCGATGCGGACAGAAGCGTTCGCCACGAGACTATCCCGTTCAGTTCGGCTTGACGGCAACATCCGCGGTGATGCGGCCCGCAGCGATATCGAAGACGATCGCCCTCATGTCTCCACCACCGGCAGCGCCGTAGAACAGGATCTGGCCGCCCGACAGGGCCACATCCTTGACCTCGAACCCGGCCGGCAGGGCGGCAACGGCAGTCCGTGGCGCATCGCTCGGAACTGAAACGGTGGCCGTTTGCGGCGCATCCTGGTCGCTCAGCCGTGTTAGCTTGTAGACAATCGCTCCGAGCACGACCATAAGCATCACCAACATGACACCGGCCGAGACAAGCTGCAGACGGATCATCTTGCGGCGCACGTTCTCCATCACCGGATCGAGCGGCTTTTCTTCCTGTTCGTCTGGTTTCTGAGTAGACATGAGTGGCCTTACCTGCGGAATGGAACGAAGAATGAGCGATCCCTTTAAACAAGCCCCGACGATTAGGAAAGTCCTGACCGCAAATGAGGAAGCAAGCGGCCGCATGGACGCTTTCCTGACCGAGGCGCTGGCCGGTGAGTTTTCCCGAAACCGCATCAAGAGCCTGATCGAACAGGGCGAGGTCACCGTCAACGGCAAGACCATCAAGGAAGCAAAGAAGAAGGTGCAGCCCGGCGATGTCTTCGAGATCGGCCTGCCTGAGCCGGAAGACCCGGAACCCAAAGGCGAGGATATCCCTCTTGATGTGCTATACGAGGATGACGACCTGATCGTGCTGGTCAAGCCGCCCGGCCTCGTCGTTCATCCCGGCGCCGGCAACTGGACGGGTACGCTGGTCAACGCGTTGATCCATCATTGCGGCAACAGCCTGTCGGGCATCGGCGGCGTCAAGCGCCCCGGCATCGTTCATCGCCTGGACAAGGACACCAGCGGCGTCATGGTCGTTGCCAAGAACGACGGGGCGCACCGCCATCTCTCCGACCAGTTCGCCGACCATGGCCGCACCGGTCCGCTGGAGCGCGCCTATATGGCTGTCGTCTGGGGGCGCCCGCGCGGCCTGAAGGGAACGATCGACGCGCCGCTCGGCCGCGCGGGCGACCGCGTCAAACGGGCTGTCAAGCAGGAAGGCACGGACGATGCACGCGAAGCCATTACCCATTACGAAGTCATCGAGCGCTATCACGAAAAGCCGGATGCGACCGCACTCGCTTCGATGGTGGAGTGCCATCTCGAAACCGGCCGCACCCATCAGATCCGCGTGCATATGGCCCATATCGGCCACCCGCTGATCGGGGACCAGGATTATGGCGCAGCGTTCAAGACCAAGGCCAACCTGCTGCCTGACACGGCAAAGGCCGTCGTCAACCGCTTCCCCCGCCAGGCGCTGCACGCCTTCATGCTGGCCTTCCAGCACCCTTCGACCGGCGAAACCATGCATTTCGAGTCGCCGGTTCCCGACGATATGCGTGAACTGGTCGAGGCATTGAAGGCGAAGACTTAAGTTCGACTTTGCCGAGGCCGGAAAAGATCGGATTTGTTGAATTTCAGCCCTTGATATTTTGCCACCGAACACGATTTACATGTGGCAACCCGTATGAAGCCTTCGCTTCTCCGGCCTCACGCCTGTGTGAAACCGGAGTCCTTGAATCATGCTTTCGCCGCACTTATCTAGGAGCATGTGGGGTCGGACAGACCCACAGGCCCGGCTTGCCAGAAGGAGGCCGGAACGCGAAAGGGGGGTGCATCATGGCCCGCAGTACGTTACCGTCCATTACCGCCGGAGAGGGCGGCCTCAATCGTTACCTTGACGAAATCCGCAAATTTCCCATGCTCGAGCCGCAGGAAGAGTACATGCTCGCCAAGCGGTACCAGGAGCATGACGACCGCAAGGCGGCTCATCAGCTTGTGACCAGCCATCTGCGCCTCGTGGCGAAGATCGCCATGGGTTATCGCGGTTATGGCCTGCCGATCGGCGAAGTCGTGTCCGAAGGCAATGTCGGCCTCATGCAGGCCGTCAAGAAGTTCGATCCGGAACGCGGCTTCCGCCTGGCGACCTATGCCATGTGGTGGATCAAGGCCTCTATCCAGGAGTATATCCTGCGCTCGTGGTCGCTCGTCAAAATGGGCACGACCGCCAATCAGAAGCGGCTGTTCTTCAACCTGCGCCGCCTCAAGGGCAAGATCCAGGCCCTCGACGAGGGTGATCTGAAGCCCGAGCAGGTCAAGCATATCGCAACGACACTGAACGTGTCGGAAGCCGAAGTCGTCTCGATGAACCAGCGCCTCTCTGGCGACGCATCGCTCAACGCGCCGATCAAGGCGGGGGAAGGCGAGTCTGGCCAATGGCAGGACTGGCTTGTCGATGAACACGACACCCAGGAAGAAATGCTCATCGAGCAGGACGAGCTGGAAAACCGCCGTGGCCTTCTGTCGAGCGCCATGAAAGTGCTGAATGATCGTGAACGCCGCATCTTCGAGGCGCGCCGCCTGACCGAAGAGCCGGTGACGCTCGAAGACCTTTCGACGGAATTCGACATCAGCCGCGAGCGCGTTCGCCAGATCGAGGTCCGCGCCTTCGAAAAGGTTCAGGACGCCGTCCGCAAGGCAGCGCTCGAGCGACAGAATTCGCTTCGCGTCGTCGAAGGCGCCTGAGAGAAAAGCAGTGGATAAGAAAGCCGGCTGGGGATTGCTCCCCAGCCGGCTTTTTCATGCGGATTTCACGCCCTACTGGCCGGCGGGATTTGGCTTGGCGACGAGGCTCCAGGCCTGCATGGCCTTGGTGAAGGCCTCGGTGCCCGCCGGGCCCTTGTCAAGCGTCAGCAGGGCGCGGCGGCCATTGCGATAGGTCAGCGGAATATCGATCCAGCTGCGGCTGCGCAGAAGCTCGGTATTCGTCGCCACGGCTTCGGGGAAGTCGTTCAGCGCGATCATGTGGAAATCCTCCGTGATCTTCGCGGGCACAGCGATCAGCGGATCGCCGCGATCCTGCTCGTTGCGCTTCATCGCGACGCGCTGGACGCTTTCGATGCTGCCGCCTTCGAAGTTCTCCGGCAACGAGAAAACGAACTCGATGACGTGGCTTGCAGGCAGCGACGCGTCGGCATTGCGCTTGATCGTCATCAGCGCCGTCAGACCGCGTTCCGGTACATTGATCTGCGCCTGGACGACCGGTTCCGGCTTGGCGTCGCCGCCCGGAGATTCTTCCTTCACCGACCAGGCGACATTGCCCTCGATCGCCGTCGGCGCGGACTGTCCGAGCCGTTCTTCATAGAGGAACATCTTCTGGGTGCCGGCTGGGATCTCTTGTGTCGACGGATTGGCGGCGGTCTGCTGCTCAGGCACCGGCTGGGCAGGCTGGGCGTCTCCGGCCTGGCCTGCAGGTGCTGCTTGCACGGTGTCCTGCGGCGTGCCTGCCTCCGTCTGGGCGGCAACCGATTTGCCTTCCGCGGCAGAAGCTTCCCCTCCCGGTGCAGGTGCTGGCCCCTGATCAACTTCGGTACCATCCGCCTGCAGGCGTTGCGTGAATTTGGTGCTGTTGCTGTCGAGCGACGCAACGTCGGTGCCGGGGGGCGTCTCGGTCTGCGTGCTTGTCTCCGGCGTGGTGACGTCCGTGGCCCCCTCTTCCGGCCCGGCTGCATCCGGCGTTTTCTGCCCCGGCACCTCAGCCGTCAGGGACTCAATCGTGGCCGCAACCCAGGAATTGATCGCGTCCTGGTTTCGCCAATAGGCGTAAGCCCCGCCGCCGACGACGATAAGGAAAGCCGCGGCAACTGCGATGACCTTGAGATTGATGGGCGAGCGCTTCGGCTCGGCGCGATAGGAAACCGGTCTGGACGGTAGCGACAGGTCCTCGGCGATAGCCCCCGCCGCTTCCCTGCTCTGCTGAAAGGCCGCCGCCGCACCGGCAGCCGTTGCGACGCTGCCGTGTTCGAGCAGTTCATCAACGTCGTTCCAGGCGTTACCGGAAGGTATCTCGCCCCCCGGCTCGACAGCAGCGGGTTTCTCGACGGGCCAGGACCAGTCGGAAATGGTGGGTTCCGTGCTATCCGCAGCAACCGGCGCCGGGCTCTGGGCGAAGGGGTCGCTGTCGTCCCATGCCCAGGAATGCGAGGGTTCGGCGGCTTTCTGTACGTTGCCGCTGGAATCGGCGTGCGGCGGCGCAACCGTTTCGACCGGCTGATAGTCTGACAGGTCGGGAATTTCGTCGGTGATCGCAACGTCGTCCGCCGCCTCGGTCCAGACGGATCCGCTGTGAGCGGCGGCGGAAACAGGATCGTTCCATTCCGGCAGTTCCCACTCGGACGACGCGGAGGGCATCGGCTTGTCTTCGGCTCTCGACGACTGCGCGAAGAGCTCCTTTTCCAAATCATCCGCCGCATGGACATCGTCCGGGGAAGACGCCTCGACCGGCACGGTGTCAGGCTGCTCGGAAATAACGCTGTAGCCCGGCTCATGCGCCGGCGCTTCGACGGCTTCGTGGGTCTCGACGGATTCCGGCTGTTGCAATGCAGGTTCCGTGGCAAGCGCGGATTCGTCCTGCCCGGAAGGAATCTCCTCGACCTCAGCAACCGGCTCGGAGACAGTCTCGTGCGCGAGCGTTTCCGCATAGGCCGGGGGCTCGGCCGTTTCCTCTATAGCAGGAGCCGGTTCGGCATCATGGGTTTCCACCGGCTCATGATGCTGCTCTTCGGCAACGGCGGCGTGGGGTTCCTCGGCCACGGGCTCTTCGACAGGTTCGGCCTCGTCGACGGCTGCCGTTTCCGCGACTGCCTCCGCAGGCTCGGATGCAGCCTCGACCACCGAATCGACCGGTTCATCGCCAAGTGCAGGAAGCGCTTCGGCGTGGTCTCTCTCCACCTCGTTGATCGCCGCCTCCAGCTTGACCATCTGGCGTTCGATCATCTCGTCCGAGGGACGAGGTTTCATGCTTTCGAGTTGACGGCGGACGGCGCCCCTGGCCTTTTCATAGACCTTGGCCCGCATTTCGGGAACATTGTCCGACAGACCGTCGACGGTCCTTCGAATAACTGCAACAAAATCCGCCATCAGAACTTTCTCATACAATCGGCGTGCTTACGCCAGACCCTTGCCCAGTCGTAAACGCGAAGACTAGTCCTCAAACGGGTCAGTCACAAGTATCGTGTCATCGCGCTCGGGGCTGGTCGAAAGCAGCGCGACCGGCGCCCCGATCAGCTCTTCCACCTGCCGGACATATTTGATCGCCTGGGCCGGAAGATCCGCCCATTTGCGGGCGCCAACAGTCGATTCCTTCCAGCCTTCCAGCGTGATGTAGACGGGCTTTGCCTGGGCCTGCTGCGCCTGGCTTGCCGGCAGATGGTCGATCTCGACGCCGTCCAAGGTGTAACCGACGCAGATCTTCAGTTCATCAAGACCGTCGAGCACGTCGAGCTTGGTAAGTGCGATGCCGGTGATGCCATTGGTTGCCACCGACTGGCGCACCAGCGCGGCGTCGAACCAACCGCAGCGGCGCTTGCGGCCCGTCACCGTGCCGAACTCATGGCCCTTTTCGCCGAGGAACTGGCCGATTTCGTCGTGCAGTTCGGTCGGGAACGGTCCTTCGCCGACGCGCGTCGTGTAGGCCTTGGTGATGCCGAGGATATAACCGAGCGCACCCGGGCCCATGCCCGAACCTGCCGCCGCCTGTCCTGCGACAGTGTTCGACGAGGTGACGAATGGATAGGTGCCGTGATCGATGTCGAGCAACGTGCCCTGCGCACCCTCGAACAGGATGCGCGCTCCCTTGCGGCGATGACGGTCGAGCAGCAGCCAAACGGTATCCATGAATGGCAAGACACGGGCGGCGATGGAGGACAGTTCCGCCATGATCGCCTCATGGCTCACTTCCACCTCGCCAAGACCGCGGCGCAGCGCATTGTGGTGGGTCAGAAGGCGGTCGACCTTGGCCGGCAGCGTGTCGAGATCGGCGAGATCCATGACGCGGATGGCGCGGCGACCGACTTTGTCCTCATAGGCCGGGCCGATGCCGCGGCGGGTGGTGCCAATCTTGGTGCCGCTGTTGGAAGCCGCGTCCTCACGGATACCGTCGAGCTCGCGATGCAGCGACAGGATGAGCGTCGCATTGTCGGCTATGCGCAGGTTTTCCGGCGTAATCGTCACACCCTGCTTGTCGAGCTTCTCGATTTCGGCGATCAGCGCATGCGGATCGATAACGACGCCATTGCCGATGACGGCGAGCTTGCCGGGACGCACGACGCCCGAAGGCAGGAGGGAAAGCTTGTAGCTGGTGCCGTCTATTACCAGGGTATGGCCGGCATTGTGACCACCCTGAAAGCGCACGACGACATCGGCGCGCTCCGAGAGCCAGTCGACAATCTTGCCCTTGCCTTCGTCACCCCATTGCGATCCGACCACCACGACATTCGTCATTTCAGTTTTCCTGTTTCCACGCGCCCGTCATTGCGCTGTCTTCAAACCCGCGCATCTATACTGTTTTGTTTTTTGGAAAGCGACCCTGTTTAGGCTTGGATTTGGGGTTTTTGCATGACATCCACTCGGTTTAGCCTGTATCAGGATACCTCTGGAAGCCTCAGGTCACAACGAGGCTTGAAAAGCAGTCTAGGGAAGCGCCACCTGTGAACCTCCAAGCATACGTCATTCTTTGCATTACCACATTGATCTGGGGTGGGAATTCGGTTGCGGGCAAGATGGCGGTCGGGCATGTCAGCCCGATGATGCTGACGAGCCTGCGCTGGGTGGTCGCCTGTATTGTTCTTCTGATTTTCTCGGCACCACAGGTGCGCCGCGACTTTCCCGCGATCCGCAAGAACTGGCTGCTTTTGTTCGGCTACGGTACGGTCGGCTTCACCGCGTTCAACGCATTCCTCTATTCGGCTCTGCAACATACCAGCGCCATCAACGCCGTCATCGAGCAGGCCGGCATTCCCATGGTGATCTTCGTGTTGAACTATCTGTTGTTCCGCACGGCCTTCTCGATGGCACAGATCGCAGGCTTCACGCTGACGCTGTTTGGCGTGGCGCTGACCGCATCGCATGGCGATCTCACCACGCTCCTGTCGCTCAAACTCAATCAGGGTGACGCGCTGATGATGGCCGCCGTGCTGGTCTATGCCGGTTATACCGTGGCACTGCGCTGGAAACCGAACATTCACTGGAAAAGCCTGATCGCGATATCGGCTTTCGGCGCGCTCGTCAGCAGCATTCCGCTCGTCATCTGGGAGCTTTCTGCGAACCGGCTCGTCTTGCCCGATGCTCAAGGGTGGGCCATCGTCGCCTATGCCGGCCTCCTGCCCTCTCTGGTTTCGCAGATTCTCTATGTGCGCGGCGTCGAACTGATCGGCCCCAACCGGGCAGGCCTGTTCATCAACACCATCCCGATCTTCGGCACGCTTTTGTCCATCGCTCTCATCGGCGAGGCCCTGCAGCCCTTCCATATCGTCGCCATGGTGCTGGTGCTCGGCGGCATCGCGGTTGCGGAACGTGGCCGTCCGCGCCCGCGGCAAGAGGCAGAGGCAGAGGCAGAGGCAGAGGCGAGATAGCACACCCTCAATTTCCCCGGCAGGGTAAATCTCGCTCCATATAGACGGCTTGGCCGCCATAGCTCTCGAGCGTCGCGGCCAGTGCATCATCCATGCGAACCGAAAAACCTTGCCGCTCCCAAAAACCCTGCGATCCACTGACCGACACCAGCGCCAACGTCCGGTAACCTGCCCGGCGCGCCTGCTCGGCAAGCAGCGCCGAAACCGTGGCGCCAGCGCCGGAGCCACGCGTACCCGGCAGCAACGCCAGGTCGTGGAGATACCATATGTCCGCCTTCACCGGGATCGCACCCAGTTGCGTATCGATCGGCGGCGGCGCGCGGCGGATCCACGGATGGCTGAGAACATAGCCCGAAACCACGCCGCCCCTTTCGAGGACGAAACATCCTTGAGGGCAAAGAGTGAGCCGTTCCAGAAGCACATCATGCGCCTCGGGCTGAAGGGCATGGGCGATGCACTGAATGTCATAGATGACGCGAATGTCCGCCAATTCCGCGGGACGCCAGACCGTGATTTTTTCGTTCATGCCATTCACTCTCGTCAACGACAGACGCGCCGGAGATCAATCCGGCGCGTCTCTATTCCCGTCCTGGGAGTTCATGCGCGCTCAACGCGGCGCGTATCGGGGCTCACTCGACGTTGAACACCAGTTGCTTCGCCTGGCGGATTGCCGGGTTGGCACGCAGCTTGTCGAGTACGTCTTCCGAAACCGCACCATCAACATAAAGGAGCGCGATGGCATCCGAGCCGGCGTGGTGGCGACCAAGCTGGAAGTTGGCGATGTTGACGCCGGCATCCCCCAGCGTCGTGCCGATGAAGCCGATCATGCCGGGAACGTCCGTGTTGGTGATATAGACCATGTGATTGCCGACATCGGCATCCAGGTTGATGTCCTTGATCTGGATGAAACGCGGCTTGCCATCGGAAAAGACGGTGCCCGCGACCGAGCGCGTCTGGTTCGCTGTCGTCACCGTCAACTTGATGTAACCGTCGAAGACCCCCGACTTGTCGCGCTTGACCTCGGACAGGATGATCCCCTTTTCCTTGATCATCACCGGCGCCGAAACCATGTTGACGTCGGAGACCTGGCTGCGGATGAGGCCCGCGAGAGCCGCACTCGTCAGCGCCTTGGTGTTCATGCCGGCGGTGGCACCATCATAAAGAATCTCGATTTCCTTGATGGCACTTTCCGTTACCTGGCCGACAAAGGCGCCGAGAACGTCGGCAAGCTTGATGAATGGCTTCAGGATCGGCGCTTCTTCAGCGGTGATCGACGGCATGTTGATCGCGTTCGAAACCGCGCCCTTGACCAGATAGTCCGACATCTGCTCGGCGACCTGCAAGGCGACATTCTCCTGCGCTTCCGTGGTGGAAGCACCGAGATGCGGCGTGCAGACGACATTCGGCAGGCCGAACAGCGGGCTTTCCGTCGCGGGCTCCACTTCGAACACGTCGAAACCGGCTCCGGCGACATGACCGGACTTGATGGCGTCGGCGAGCGCGTGCTCGTCGACCAGACCGCCGCGGGCACAGTTGATGATGCGCACGCCCGGCTTCGTCTTCGCCAGTGCCTCGCGGTTGAGGATGCCGCGCGTCTTGTCGGTCATCGGCACATGCAGGGTGATGAAATCGGCCTGAGCGAGAAGTTCGTCCAGCTCGACCTTGGTGACGCCCATTTCTTCCGCCCGTTCCTTCGAGAGGAAGGGGTCATAAGCAAGCACGTGCATCTTCAGGCCGATGGCGCGGGCGCAGACGATGCCGCCGATATTGCCGGCGCCGATGACGCCGAGCGTCTTGCCGGTGATCTCGACACCCATGAACTTCGATTTTTCCCACTTGCCGGCCTGGGTCGAGATATCGGCCTGCGGCAGTTGGCGGGCGACGGCAAACATCAGCGCGATGGCATGTTCAGCTGTCGTGATCGAGTTGCCGAACGGCGTGTTCATGACGATGATGCCGCGGCGCGAGGCGGCCGGGATATCGACATTGTCGACGCCGATGCCGGCGCGCCCGATGACCTTGAGGTTCTTCGCAGCCGCAATCAGCTTTTCCGTCGCCTTGGTGGCGGACCGGATGGCGAGACCGTCATAATTGCCGATGATTTCGGCGAGCTTGTCCTTGTCCTTGCCGAGCTTCGGCTGGAAATCGACTTCGACGCCGCGATCGCGGAAGATCTGGACGGCAGTTTCCGATAGTTCATCGGATACGAGTACGCGAGGTGCCATGAGAGGCCTCCATTGGTTTCGTCAAAAATGAAAAGGGGTATGGGTGACCGCGCCCTGTGGCGCGGTCAGAAGCCAGTCAGGCCGCAGCCTGGGAAAGCGTCGCCTTCTGGGTCGCGAAAGCCCAGTCGAACCAGGGCATCAGCGCCTTCAGGTCGGCGGTCTCGATGGTCGCGCCGGCCCAGATGCGGAAGCCGGACGGGGCATCACGGTAGGCGCCGATATCGTGGGCAACGCCCTGCTTTTCAAGCAACGCCACCATGCCCTTGGCAAAGGCGTCCTGCCCGGCAGCATCGAGGGCCGCGACGTCGTTGTCGACGATCTTCAGGCAGACCGACGTATTGGACTGCGTTTCTTCCACGGCAGCCAGGTTGGCAATCCAGTCCGTCTTGGCGACGAAATCGTGGATGACTTGCGCATTGGCATCGGCCCGCGCCATCAATGCCTTGAGGCCACCAAGCTGCTTTGCCCAGTTGAGCGCATCGATATAGTCCTCGACGCAGAGCATCGATGGCGTGTTGATCGTCTCGCCTTGGAAGATGCCTTCGATGATCTTGCCGCCCTTCGTCATGCGGAAGATCTTCGGCAGCGGCCAGGCTGGCTCATAGCTTTCCAGCCGCTCGACAGCGCGCGGCGACAGGATGAGAATGCCATGTGCTCCCTCACCGCCGAGAACCTTCTGCCAGGAGAAGGTGACGACATCGAGCTTGGCGAAATCAAGTTCCTGGGCGAAGGCCGCCGAGGTCGCGTCGCAGATCGTCAGCCCCTCGCGGTCGGCCGGGATGAAATCGGCATTCGGAACGCGGACGCCGGAGGTCGTGCCGTTCCAGGTGAAAACCACGTCGCGGTCGAAATCGAGCTTGGAGAGGTCCGGAAGCAGGCCGTAATCGGCCACGATCTTGCGGGTGTCGGGGAGCTTCAGCTCCTTGACGACGTCGGATACCCAGCCGGAGCCGAAGCTTTCCCAGGCGACCATGTCGACGCCGCGCGGACCGAGCAGCGACCAGAGCGCCATCTCGACGGCGCCGGTGTCGGACGCAGGCACGATGCCGATCCGGTAATCCGCCGGCACTTCCAGAACTTCGCGGGTGAGGTCGATGGCCTGCTTCAGCTTGCTCTTGCCAACCTTGGCACGATGCGAGCGACCGAGTGCTGCATCAGAGAGCGCGTCGAGCGACCAACCGGGACGCTTCGAGCAGGGGCCAGAAGAAAAATGGGTGTTTTGCGGACGAATGTCCGGCGTAGCAGGGGTCGTCATCTGAGCTATCCTTCCAGATAGAAAGCCTCTCGTTAGGGAGAGGTGGCCTGCCGCCGTCAATATTGCGGACCGGGAAGGAAGTCAACACACTTATGTCGCTGCTGAAAAGATTTTTGGCGCTGATAGCATGGTAGGCGGAACTAGGTCCTAACCTACCACAACGCCAGCCGCAGACCTGCGCGAACTTCATGGCGGCCGAGACCGTCGTCGCGTCCGCTTGTATCGCCGCTGCCGAACATGTCGCCGTCGGCAATCTGCGAGTAGCGGTAGCCAATGTCGAGCTTCAGCCGCTCCGTCACGTCATAGGAAACCCCGGCCATCAGCGCATAGGTCAGGCGCCAGCTGCTGTCGCCGTCGAAAGACTGCGTGGCGGCGGCGCCCGAGCAGGCGGCGGCGCCTGCGACGCAAGCGGTTGTCAACGAGACATCGCTCCAGCGCAACTGGGTCACGCCGAGACCGGCACCAAGATAGGGCGTGAAGCCGGCCAGCGTCGCGAGATCGACATAGCCGTTCGCCATGATGCCGGTCGCCCTGTAGTCGGCACGTTCGCTTGCGGCACAAGAGGTCCCGGCGGCCTCGCCGGCGCAGGGAATGTCCGCCTCACCCGAACCGTCGAACCGCCCCTCGAAATAATCGCCAGTCAGATCGGCACGAAACATGTCGTTGAACTGATAGCCGACACCCAGGGAGCCGGAGAACGGTTTGCCGAAGCGGGCGTCGTCGAAAGAGGCCGTGTCCGTCGTGCCGGTCCCGGCGTCGAACAGACGAAGCGACGGATCACCCTCTTGCGTCCAGCCAGCGTAGCCGAGATCGCCGCGCAGATAAAAACCCTGGGTTCCGGTTTCCGCCGCCGAGATGGTGACTTCCGGCGCATCGAGCAGATCGTCCGCCGCCATCGCATGACCACCGGCAAAAAGCAGCGCCAGCGCGGATGCATGGAGAAGAATGTGCCGCATCGTGTCGTCCTTGGGAATGCCTTCAGCGGCAGGGAATCAACCCTTCCTCGGCCGCGTTTACGAGCGTTAACTATCGCAGCCCCAGGTTAACCGGCGGTTAACCATGCTTTTTAACCAGGATGACGCAGGAATAGAATAAGGCCGCCCGGAAACCGGACGGCCTTTGAAATCAGAGATTCTGGTTCAAGGTTACTTGTAGACCACAGGCTCGACCGGCGGATCATAGACAGGGTCGCAATTTTCGCCGAACGCATAACGCAGGCCCGCACGGCCTTCATGCAGATGGAACCCCTTGTCGTAACCCGGGCCGCCGTTCGAAGCAAATCCGAACATGTCTCCGCCTTCGACGCGGCGGTAGCGATAGCCGACATCAGCCTTCAACGCGCAGGTGAGATCGACGGAGGCACCGAGCATCAGCGCGTAGGTAAAGCGCCATGGGTCCTCCCCGTCATGCTCGATCGTTGGGTCGCAATTGGTCGGATCTGTCGTATCGCAGCTCGTGTTGCGCAGGTTGCTCCAGTTAACCTTCGTGCCGCCGAGACCGCCACCGGCATAGGCCGTAAACGAACCGTAGCTCCAGAAATCGACATAGGCGTTCGCCATCAGGCTCCAGGCCGACATCGACGAAACGTCCGTCGAAACGCAGGAGACAGCCACGCCACACGAGCCGGTCGTGCTGCCATGGAAATCGGACTTGCCAAGATAGTCGAGCGTCACGTCCGTGCGCAGATACTGGTTGATCTGATAGCCGACGCCGACGCCGAGCAGGTAGGAATTATCGACTTCAGCGGAATCGAAATCCTCCAGGTTGCTGTTGGAGCCCTGGAAATAGTGCGCGCCACGCAGATTTTTTTGGGAGAACCCCGCATCACCGCGCAGATACCAACCGCTGGACGCAGCGACGGGTACCGGCTCTTGGTAAGGCTCCTGCGCCTCTACCGGCTGCTGATAAGGCTCCTGCGCGAGCACCGACGTACTGACGAGCAGAACTGCCGCAATGCCACTCCAAATCCTCTTCATGGCCTCACTCCAATATTTTTTGTTGCTTGGTCAGCCGAGACAGCGACCCAACGTAGGATGTTGAGGATGATCATGAATAAGAAAGGTTAAGGCCTAATTAACTACAAACATTTACCGTAACTATTAATAGGTTTGCTTGTCGACAAAGCAACGCCCGGTATTTTCCTAACAATAGATAAAAAAGGCCGGGCATGACCCGGCCTTTCTCGATGTGTCGGAAATCGATAGGTGTCAGGCGACGTTGCGAACGGCGCTGATGACGCTGATCAGGTCGTCGACGATGCGTTCGACCTGCTCGCGGTCGTCACCCTCCGCCATGACCCGGATCAGCGGTTCGGTGCCGGACGGGCGGATCAGCAACCGGCCGTTCTTGGCAAGCTCCGCCTCCGCGTCGGCGATTGCCTGACGAACGGTGACGTTTTCGAGCGACATGCCGGACGAAACCCGGACGTTCTTCAGAACCTGTGGTACCGGGTCGAAACGGTGGCACACTTCGCTGACCGATTTTCCCTGACGCTTGACGCAGGCGAGAATCTGCAGCGCGGCGACAAGGCCATCGCCGGTGGTGCCGAAATCCGAGAGGACGATGTGGCCCGATTGCTCGCCGCCGACATTGAAGCCGTTTTGGCGCATGTGCTCGACCACATACCGGTCTCCGACCTTGGTCCGATGCAGGTTGAGGCTGCGTCCCTTGAGATAGCGCTCGAGGCCAAGGTTGGACATGACGGTCGCTACGATGCCATCGCCGCTGAGCATGCCTTCGGCTGCCCAGCTGTCGGCGATGACCGCCATCAACTGGTCGCCGTCGACAATCTTGCCGTGCTCGTCGACGATCAGCACGCGGTCGGCATCGCCATCGAGCGCGATGCCGATATCGGCGCGAACCTCATGCACCTTTTTCTGCAACGCTTCCGGATGGGTCGATCCGCAGTCGAGGTTGATATTGATGCCGTTCGGCTCGTTTCCGATCGTCACGACATCGGCACCGAGCTCCCACAGTGCGAGCGGCGCAACCTTGTAGGCGGCACCATTGGCGCAGTCGATTGCGACCCTCAGGCCCTGAAGCGTCACGTCGCGCGGCAGAGTGCGCTTGGCATGTTCGATATATCGATAGATGTCGCCTTCAACGCGCTTGGCCCTACCGATTTCCTGCGACTTGGCGAGCTGTGCCGTCATGTCCTTTTCGAGCAGTTCCTCGATCTGGCCTTCCATCTCGTCGGACAGCTTGTAGCCATCCGGGCCGAACAGCTTGATGCCGTTGTCCTCGAAAGGATTGTGCGAGGCGGAGATCATCACGCCGATATCGGCGCGCAGCGAGCGCGTCAGCATGGCGACGCCGGGGGTTGGTATGGGTCCCAGCAGGAACACATCGAGACCTGCGGCGGTGAAACCGGCCACCAGGGCATTTTCCAGCATATAGCCCGAGAGGCGCGTATCCTTGCCGATCACCACGCGGTGCCGGTGCGCGCCATTGCGAAAGATCGTACCGACGGCAACGCCGACGCGCATGGCGAGATCCGGCGTCATCGGAAACAGGTTCGACTGTCCGCGGATGCCATCCGTCCCGAAATATTTGCGCTTCATAAAAACTCCAATTCTTGTCAAAAGCGCCAGCGCAACGTCAGTCACAGGCCCGCCAGGGAGCCGCTTTTCCGCAACACCGGCTTTCCGGATCGCGTTTGCAGGCACGGCGACCTCAAACTGCGATCATGCGGAAAATTGCGCATGGGTATTTTATTGCCATAAAACCTTCGCAACAACATCCCGTGGTATCATCAGAATTCATTACAGCGCGTTACCAAATTATTCAGGACAAAGAAAACCGCCGCATCTTTCGACGCGGCGGTTTAATTGGCATTTGTGCTCGGTGTCAGCCTATTGCGGCTGCGGCTCGAACCCGCCTTCGGCCTCGTCGCCCTTGTGGCCGACGGACCCATCCTTCTTCACGCCTGCCGACGGAACGGCAGAGCCGCGATGCGGAGGCGAGTCGTCGCCGAGATCGCGCGCCGGCTTTTCGCCGCGGATCAGCGCCTTGATTTCGTCGCCCGTCAGCGTCTCGTATTCGAGCAAGCCTTCGGCGATAGCAACGAATTCGGTGTGCATATCGGTGATGATCCGCTTGGCTTCGAAATAAGCCTCGTCGATCAGGCGACGGATTTCGACGTCGATCTTCTGCGACGTCGCCTCAGAGACGTTCTTGGTCTGAGAAACCGAGTGACCGAGGAAGACCTCCTGCTGGTTCTCGCCATAGGCGACCTGACCGAGCTCATCGGAGAAGCCCCACTGCGTCACCATCGCGCGGGCGAGCTTGGTTGCCTGTTCGATATCGGACGATGCGCCGGAGGTGATGTTTTCCTTGCCGAAGGTAATTTCCTCGGCAACGCGTCCGCCCATCATGATCGCCAGGCGCGACACCATCCACTTGTAGCTCATCGAATAGCGGTCGCCTTCGGGAAGCTGCATGACCATGCCCAGTGCACGGCCGCGCGGGATGATCGTCGCCTTGTGCAGCGGATCGGCAAGGGGCACCTTCAGCGCAACGATGGCATGACCGGCTTCGTGGTAGGCAGTCAGCTTCTTCTCGGCTTCCGTCATGGCGGAGGAGCGGCGTTCCGCGCCCATCATGATCTTGTCCTTGGCGTCTTCGAATTCCTGCATGGTGACGACGCGCTTGTTGCGGCGCGCAGCCATCAGTGCGGCTTCGTTGACAAGGTTCATGAGATCGGCGCCCGAAAAGCCGGGCGTACCGCGCGCGAGAACCTTCAGATCGACATTCGGCGCCAGCGGCACGTTGCGGATGTGCACCTTCAGAATGCGTTCGCGACCGTTGATGTCGGGGTTCGGAACGACGACCTGGCGGTCGAAGCGGCCCGGGCGCAGCAGCGCCGGGTCAAGAACGTCCGGACGGTTGGTCGCGGCGATCAGGATGATGCCTTCATTGGCTTCGAAGCCGTCCATCTCGACCAGCAACTGGTTGAGGGTCTGCTCACGTTCGTCGTTACCGCCGCCGAGACCGGCACCGCGATGGCGGCCGACGGCATCGATTTCGTCGATGAAGATGATGCAGGGCGCATTCTTCTTTGCCTGCTCGAACATGTCGCGCACACGCGATGCGCCGACGCCGACGAACATTTCGACGAAGTCAGAGCCAGAGATGGTGAAGAAGGGCACATTGGCTTCGCCGGCAACGGAGCGGGCAAGCAGCGTCTTACCGGTGCCGGGTGGGCCGACGAGCAGCACGCCGCGCGGAATGCGTCCGCCAAGGCGCTGGAACTTCTGCGGATCGCGGAGGAATTCGACGATTTCCTCGAGGTCCTGCTTGGCTTCGTCAACACCAGCGACGTCATCAAACGTCACGCGGCCATGCGCTTCGGTGAGCAGCTTCGCCTTGGACTTGCCGAAACCCATTGCGCCCCGCGAGCCGCCCTGCATCTGCCGCATGAAGAACAGCCAGACGCCGAGGATGAGAAGCATGGGCAGAAGCGTGCCGACATAGCTGAGAAAACCGGAGGAACCGTCGGTTTCGGGGCGAACCGTCACGGTTACGTTCTTGGCTTCCATGCGTTCGGTCAAAGCCGTATCGATTGCAGGCGCATAGGTCTGGAAGGTCGCGCCGCTTTCAGTATAGGAACCGATCACCTTGTTGCCGGTGATCAGCACTTCCTTGACGCGGCTGCCATCAACATCCTTCAGGAACTGGGAAAAGGGAATATCCTTCGACCCGGTGCGCTCGGTCGGCTGCTGAAACATGCTGAACAGCGCGATCAGCAGCAGGGCAATGATTGCCCAAAGGGCAAAATTTCTGAAATTAGGGTTCATCGAACTCCCCGGAACCTGTGGCAACCCTCAATGATTTGCGGCTGCATTCTTACTTCTAACATAGGGTTGCGCGACGGGCTTGCCAAGGTAAACTCAGGTTCAACCTGTCTTTTCCGTCAAAACATCGTGGACCGGAGGAGCAAGATACCGTTCCCGGCCAAAGAGCGCAGCGATGCTATCTGCCATCATCAGGTCGAAACGCGGCAAAAAGGTGTCGTAAAGGCCGATACTGCTTTCGACCAAGGGCTCATACGACAAGGCGCCCTGCCCCGCCGCAGAGAAGACCGGGGCGGATTTGGCCGCGCGTTTGACAATCGCCTCGGTGAGACCTGCGGCAATCGGTCTCGCCGCAAGTTCCCTGGTGTCGGCACCGCCGGCGACCATCAGTGGCTCTTCCCCGATATTCGAAACAATGAAACGGCCGTCCCAGATCGCTTTCTGACGAGGCCGAACAATGATTTTCGGCAAATTCCTTGCTTCCCGATAGAGATACAGGCCCGAACGGCGGCGGTCGAAAACCACCCGCCCGGCCGTTATCCGGCCATCCGCCCCCTCGGCCAAAAACGCGGCAAGCCGCGCCGCCGTCTCGCGCCCCGGCCGATGTTGCCTGCCGCCGATGACTGCCGTGAGCGACAGGATTGCACGGCGCCAATCCGGATCGGACATATCTCCGGCAAGCGCCGGATCGATCCGCGCGGCAAGCCGCCCGAAGACAGCGACATGCCGCTCCAACAGATCAGCAACGCGTGCGCTGGAGCGGCACCGCGCTTCGGCCGCGGCCACGAATTGATCGACGGCCGGCGGAGCGTCTTCATGGAGCACTTGGCGAACCCGGACGCGCTCGAAGCGAGGATTGGCATTGCTCGGATCATCGAACCAGTCTTCGCCCCGCCGTGTGAGGTAACTGCGGATATCGACCCGGCGCTGCCTCAGAAACGGCCGTAGCACCCAGACGCGGCGATCGACAAGCAGTCCAGCCGCCATTCCCGCCAAGCCTAATGCACCTGGCTGCGAGCGGTCTTTCCGCATCGCAATCGTTTCGGCCTGATCATCGGCCGTGTGAGCGGTCACGATACACTGCGCACCCATCTCCTCCGCGGCGTCAGTCAACAAGACGTAACGCGCCTCGCGGGCTGCAGCCTGAAGGCCAGCCGCCGGCTTTTCGCCCAGCCACCGGCGGGTGACATGGGGGATTCCCCTGTCCGTGCAAAAATGCGCGACGGCACGCGCTTCATCGGCGGATTCCGGCCGCAAGCCATGATCGATGGTGCAGGCAGACAGGGAAAAGGCGGAAAAGCCCCCATGCGCAATCGCTTCGTGCAGCGCAAGCAGCAGCCCTTTCGAATCGCTGCCGCCGGAAACGGCGGCGAGGATCATGCCAGGTATCTTGAAGGCCGAAAGAAATTGTTTCACCGCTTCGACAACGGCGGGCGGCGGAGCGCTATCTGCCTCAGCAGGCAAGGCGGCTCTGTTCGCTGGTAACCTTGGCCTTCACCGCAGAAGAAGCCTTGGGATAGCGCTTGTTGACCTCGCGTAGCGTCGCGCAGGCCGTGTCCTTGTTGTCTAGGGCAGCGAGCGACATGCCGAGCTTCAACAGCATTTCCGGCGCCTTTGGCGACTTGCTGTAGGTCTGGTGCGCATTCAGGAAGGTCTTGGCCGCGTCGTTGAACTTGCCTTGCGAATATTGTGCTTCACCCAACCAGAAGCTGGCGTCGGGGGCTTTCTCGCCATTCGGGAAGACATCCAGATAGTCGCGGAATTCGTTTTCGGCCTGGCTGTAGTCGCCAGTCAGGACATGGCCGTAGGCGGACTGGTAGAGATCGCCGGGATTGTCGAGCGCCGCCGTCTGCTGCTGGCTGTCCGGCGTCTGGTTGATGCCCTGATCGACACCCGGTAGCGTCTCTTCAAGACTGGCCGTGTTTCGATTTGCCGCAACAGGATTGCCGTTCTCATCAAACACGATTTCGCCGAGCGTCGTGGGTGGAGCTCCCGCGTTACCGCCCGCAGTCGTATCCGATCCCAAACCTGCATTGGGATCGGTTGCTGCTGCCTGATCATCCGTTGCCGGCACGCCGGTGGATGCAGTGTCGTTTGAAGCCGGCGTGTCCGCCTGGCTCTTCTTGGTCGAGCCCGACTTGCCGCTTTCCAGGTCCTGGAAACGGAACTCGTTGTCTTCCTGGAACTTGCGGATCTGTTCCTGCATCTGCAGGAGCTGGAAGCTCATTTCCTCGATGCGCCCGTTGAGTGAGCGGATCTGTTCCTCGAGCTGCCCGATGCGTCCAACTTCGCTGGACTGCACTTTGAGCAGCGGCGCCTTTTCCGGCGACTGGGTCTCGCCGTGAATTGCGCGGTTAAACAGTGCGGCAAGCGGCATGGCGGTGACTGTCTGGCCAAAGCCCGCAAAGGCGGTCAGGCCGATCACTCCCGCCACGACAAAATGTTTCATGTCATGTGTCCCGTTTGAATATTCCACTCTCGCCCGCAGCCGGTGCAAATCGGCCTTCGAGTGATTGCCGCACAGTTTTCCAATTGGCCTCAAAAAGCAACGGAGTTCGGTGAAAGTGTGACAAAAAAGAAAGGGCGGCCCGAAGACCGCCCTTTCCATAAGATTTTTCGAATGTCGGCAATTACATGCCGGCGCCACCGAGAACCGTAACGGCGCGGCGGTTCTGCGACCAGCAGGAAATGTCGTCGCAGACGGCGACCGGCTTTTCCTTGCCGTAGGAGATCGTCTTGATCTTGCCGGCCGCGATACCGCGCGAAGCGAGGTAATCGCGGGTGGCAGCAGCGCGGCGTGCGCCGAGTGCAAGGTTGTATTCGCGGGTGCCGCGTTCGTCGGCGTGACCTTCGATCGTGATGGCATAGTTCGGGTAACGCTGCAGCCACTGAGCCTGTTTGTCGAGCGTTGCCTGCGCATCGGCACGGATCGAGGTAGAGTCGGTATCGAAGAAGATGCGGTCGCCGACATTGACCGTGAAGTCCTGCGCCGAGCCCGGTGTCGCTGCGTTCAGGCCGAGTTCGCCAGCGCTGTTCGGCAGATTGTTCTTCTTCGAGGCGCAGCCGGCAATGGCGAGCGTCATGACGAGGGCAACCATGACCGGATTGCGAGCGAGGGTTTGCATGCGGCCTTCGGCCTTGGCGTGAATGCGGCTCATGGGCCGGTCTCCTTGGGTGTCTAAATTCAGGGTTGCCAGACTGTAACCGGAAGCGGTTAATCGACTTTCAACAAGTATGGTTAACAGAGTGTCAAAATACGCATGAAGGCTGCTAGATCAGCCTTTTGCGGCGAGAAAGCGGCGGCCTAGTCACTTTCCTGCCGCATCGCAACAACGCTATTCGAGCAGCGGCGACCAGGCTGGATCGGATGCAAAGCCCTGGGTGGAGATCAGCTGCTCGTTGTAGCCGGTCAGATCGATCGAGTAGAGTTGCGGGCCACCGGCACCGGCATTCTGACGGAAGAACATCAGGACGCGGCCGTTCGGTGCCCAGGTCGGGCCCTCATTGTGGAAGCCCGTCGTCAGGATGCGTTCGCCCGAACCGTCCGGCTTCATCACGCCGATCGAGAACTTGCCACCCGACTGCTTGGTGAAGGCGATCAGGTCCCCGCGCGGCGACCACACCGGGGTCGAATAGGAACCGTCGCCGAAGGAGATGCGGTTCTGCCCGCCACCCGAAGCGCTCATGACGTAGAGCTGCTGGCGGCCGCCACGGTCGCTTTCGAAGACGATCTGGCTGCCATCCGGCGAATAGGAGGGCGAAGTGTCGATCGCGGCCGTCGAGGTCAGGCGCGTCGTCGTGCGCGAACGCAGGTCCATCGTATAGATATTGGCATTGCCTTCCTGTTGCAGGCTCATGATGACCCGCTGGCCATCCGGCGAGAAGCGCGGCGCAAAGGTCATGCCGGGGAAATTGCCGACGACCTCGCGCTGTCCGGTCTCGAGTTGCAGCAGATAGACGCGCGGCTCGTTGCCCTCGAAGGACATGTAGGTGATTTCCTGCTTGTTCGGCGAGAAGCGCGGCGTCAGCACGATATCGTTGGAATTGGTGACCGCGCGGGCGTTGAATCCGTCCTGGTCCATGATCGCCAGCTGCCGCTTGCGCGCCGTCTTCGGACCGCTTTCAGCGACATAGACGATGCGGGTATCGAAATAGCCCTTTTCGCCGGTGATCTGCTCGTAAATGGCATCGGCGATGATATGGGCGACGCGGCGCCAGTTTTCCGGCTGGGTGAAGAACTGCTGGCCAGTCATCTGCTGGCCGCCAAAAGTATCCCACAGACGGAACTCGGCCTTCAGGCGGCCATCGCCTTCCTGGGTCACACGGCCGGTGACGAGCGCCTGCGCATTGATGACCTTCCAGTCCTCGAAGCGGGGTGCCGCGTCCGGATTGGTGATCTTTTCGATGAAGGCTCCCTTGTCGATCGGCGCAAACAGGCCGGACCGCTTCAGGTCAGCCGCCACCACGTCGGAAATCTTCTGCCCCAGTTCACCCTGCAGGAAATCGCTGACGGCGATCGGCATGGGCTCGACATTGCCCTTGTTGATGTTCAGTTCGACGCGCGCGGAAACAGGCGAAGTCGACAATGTGACCACCGCCGCGAGCGCGACGAGAAAACGGAAAAGGTTGCGTTTCAGCATATATCGAAGCCTTTCAGCCATTCATTCATTTCGTGTCATTGGATCATCATCGAGCTCGGATCGAAATTAACGACCACTTCGCTCCACGAGTCGTATTTTTCGGCGGGCAGACCTTGGAACGGCAAGGATTTGAGAATCGCGCGCCGCGCACCGCCGGCAATCGTCCGTCGCGCCGCTTCGGAACCGCCCGTCGCTTCGACCTCGGGCTCGCCTACAAGATTCCCTTGCGGATCAAGCTGCATTGTTACCTTGACCCTGACGTCGCCCGCATCCGCGATGCCGGCGAGGACGGACCAGTTCTTCTGAATCTGGCCGGTGAGCGCATCCATCTCGCTTTGCGACAGGGTGTTGGCCGTTGATTTCGAGGTTCCGAAAGCCTTCTCGGTCTTGCCGCTCTTGGCGCCGCCGTTGGATGGATCCTGCTTGTTGAGGAGGGCTGCGATCTCATCCGAGTTGAAGTCGGATTCCTTGGCCGACGACGCCTTCTTTTTCTCTTTCTTGTTTTCTTCGTTCTTGCGCTCAGGCGTCTTTGCGGTCTGGGCCGGTTGCTCGACCTTCGGCTTAGCCACCGGCGTCGGAACCTTGTCTGGCAACGCCTCAGCTTCGGGATTTTCCGCAGGCTGCTCCTCTGCCGGCTGCTCCTCGGGCTTGGGGTCCGGCTTCACCTCCTGCTTGGGCTCAGGAAGAGATGCGACTTCCGTCGCAGGTTCGGAAGCGGGTTTTTCCTCGGTAATTTCCTTGCTGTCTTCCTTCACCGGATCGGGCGTCGGTAGAGCCTTTTCGGTCTTTTCCGGCGCAGCCGCCGATTCGTTATTGCTCGGCTTGGCATCCGGCTTGGGCGGGGTCTTTATGTCGACCTTGTTCTCGCCGACATGCTCCGCGTTTTCGACGGTATCCGGGCGCTTGGTTGGCGTTACCGACGGAATTTCGGCTTTCGGCGCTTCCTTGTCGCCTTGCTGCAACTTGGTCAACTCTTCGATGGGGACCATATCGACAGGCATTGCCTCGACATCGGCGACCTCGAAATCTGCCGGACTGCCGAGCGAAACCAGCGCCCAGGTCAGCACCAGGGCGTGCAGCACAGCGGATGTGACGAGACTGGTCTTCATCGCAGCGCTCTACTGGTCCTTCTTCGGCTGGGTCACGAGGCCGATGTTCTTGAAGCCGGCCTCCTGGATACGCGACATCACGTCGGCGATCACGCCGTAGGGCGAGGTGGCGTCGCCGCGCACGAAAATGCGCTCGCTATAGCCTGTCGTGGCGATCGCCTCGAGCTTGGCGGCGACCTCCTCGACCGGGATCGGGGTTTCCTGCAGGAAGACCTGGCCGTCACTCTTGACCGAAATGGTGATCGGCTGCGTTTCGGAATTGAGCGCCTTTGCCTGCGTTTCCGGCAGGTCGATCGGTACGCCGACCGTCATCATCGGCGCCGCGACCATGAAGATGATCAGCAGCACCAGCATCACGTCCACGAAGGGCGTGACGTTGATTTCGCTCATGATCGCCTTGCCGCGGCCACGACGGCGGCGTCCGCCGCCCGAGCCCTTCGATCCGCCTACTGCCATACCCATAGCAAATACTCCGTCTCTTCGGCCCGGTTACTGCGCGGCCTGGCGCGGCTGCTGCAGCTTCTCGTCGATCTGGCGGGAAAGGATGGCCGAGAATTCGTCGGCAAAGCCTTCCATGCGGGAGGTGATCTTGCCGGCGTCGGCGGAGAACTTGTTGTAGGCGATAACCGCCGGGATAGCGGCGAGAAGGCCAATTGCGGTGGCAAGCAGCGCCTCGGCGATACCGGGCGCGACAACCGCAAGATTGGTCGACTTCGAACCGGCGATCGCCTGGAACGAGGTCATGATGCCGACGACGGTTCCGAACAGGCCGACGAACGGACCGGCCGAGCCGATGGTGGCGAGCGAACCGAGTCGCGCCTCGAGCGTTTCGGATTCGCGCGAAAGAGTGACGTCCATTGCCCGGTCGATGCGCATCTGCAGACCAATCGGCGAGCGGGCGCCGCGCTCGAACGATTTCTTCCACTCGCGCATGGCGGAAACGAAGATCGCGCCCATGCCAGAAGTCTGCCGGTCCGACAGCGTCCGGTAGAGCTCCTCAAGGGACTGACCCGACCAGAATACCTGTTCGAAGGCGTCCAGTTGGCGGCGTACCTTGCCGTATTTCAGCGTCTTGTCGACGACGATCGCCCAGGTCCAGACGGAGGCACCAATCAGCCCCAGCATCACCAGCTTGACGACGAAGCCCGCTTCCATGAATAACGACCACAGCGTTACGTCCGTCGTCGCCGCAGCCAATCCAACCTGTTCCATAGTCTCAAATCCCCGAATCCAAACACCCGGCAAGAGCAGTCTCATGCTCACAGCCAGGTAGCTCAAACGTCATTGTTGCAAGATTGACCCGGCAGCTGCCGATAACCGGCCTCATGCCGATCTTTAAGCTTCCTGTCTGCCTTCTTGCTTTCAATCTTGGTGAAAGGATGACGTGCACCGCACAAAATCCTAATAGCGGCATTAAGACATCATTATGGTTAAGGGAGTGTTACTTTATTGCGCTGCAATCGCGACGGACGATAGCAGGCGGCAGACCGCTCCGGGAACATTCCACCGCCGCCCGCGTTAGCCGGCCATGAGCGTCAACACACCGAAGAAATCACAAAAACGTCCCGCACGGCCGCATTTCGATCACCGCGACCGCCTGATCCTTGCACTCTACGCGCAGCTCCGGGCCGAGCGGGAAACCCGCGAGGCGCTGGAATGGGCGATCGAGAACGACGCGATATCGCCCGAGGTGCTGCAGGCCATGATGTCCGACCCCGTCCCCGTCATCACCAGCGAGGATGTGGCAGCCCTCGAGCGGCTTCTCGCCCGCGACACGAACACCAGGAACATTTCGCACTAGCCCCCTTGAAACGCAAAAGGTGGAGACATGGCATCGCGTGCATTGTGGAAAGGGCAGTTGCGCCTCTCCCTCGTTTCCATACCCGTCGAGGTCTTCAGCGCGACGAAATCCGGCGCCCGCTTTTCCTTCCGCCAGATCCATGAACCCACCGGCAAGCCTGTCCATTACGACAAGGTTGTCGAGGGCGTCGGTCCTGTGGACATGGACGAAATCGTCAAGGGCTACGAGTACGAGAGCGGCAAATATGTCCTGCTCGAGCCGGAGGAAATCGACGCCGTCAAACTCGAAACGAAGAAGACGCTGGAGCTCGTCCAATTCGTCGATGCCTGCGAGATTTCACCGATCTACTACGACAAGCCCTACTATCTAGTGCCTGCCGACGACCTTGCCGAGGATGCCTATCGCGTCGTGCGCGATGCGCTGCGTTCCGCCGGCAAGGTCGGGCTCGGCCAACTGACATTGCGCGGGCGCGAGTACATTGCCGCCATAAAGCCGTGCGGCGACGGTCTGCTGCTCGAAACGCTGCACTATGCCGATGAATTGCGAAAGGCTGACCCGATGTTCTCGGGCCTTTCCGGCAAGAAGGCCGACGAGGAACTGCTGGAGGTCGCAACCGCCCTCATCGACCGCAAGACCGCCCCTTTCGACGCGACGACCTTCAAGGACAATTATTCGACCGCGCTGAAGGAACTGGTTCAGCGAAAGCTCAAGGGCAAGAAAACCAAGATCGAGGTCGATGAGGAAGAGGACAAGGGCAGACGCGGCGACAATGTCGTCGACCTGATGTCGGCCCTGAAAAAGAGCCTCGAAGGGGGCGGCGGGAAATCCCACGCGCCGAAGAAAACCACGCCTAAGAAAAAATCCGCGTGAGGCACCATCATGGTTCAGCAGAACGATTCCCTGACCGAATACAATCGCAAGCGCGACTTCACCAAGACATCGGAGCCGAAGGGCGCGGCCAGGCGATCCAAGTCGGGCAGACTTTTTTTGATCCAGAAACATGATGCAACCCGGCTGCATTATGATTTCCGGCTGGAATGGAAGGGCGTGCTGAAAAGCTGGGCCGTTACGCGTGGTCCGAGCCTCGACCCGCAAGACAAGCGCCTTGCCGTGCGCACCGAAGACCATCCGCTGGCCTACGGCGACTTCGAGGGCACCATCCCGAAGGAGCAGTATGGCGGCGGCACGGTGATGCTGTGGGACACCGGCTGGTGGGAGCCGGATAACGACCCGGACGAAGGGCTGGAGGAAGGCAAGCTGAAATTCCACACCCACGGCCAGCGCCTGCGCGGCGGGTGGACGCTGGTGCGCATGAAACCACGCGAGGGCGAAAAACGCGAGAACTGGCTGCTGATCAAGGAAGACGACGAGGAAGCTGACCCCGACGGCGAAAGCCTGCTCATGGAAAACCTGACCAGCGTCAAGACCGGCCGGTCGATGGAAGAGATCGCCGCGGGCCGGGGCGAAAAGAAGGCCCGCATCTGGCAGTCCAACAAAACAACTGCCGAAAACGTCAAGGCGGGTGCCGTTGCTACGCAGGAAAAACCGCCCCGCCCGAGCGCAAAGATGCAGACGGGCATAAAACCGGCGTTTCAAAGGCCGCAACTCGCGACGTTGGTTTCCAACGCCCCGGATGGCGATGAGTGGCTGAACGAAACAAAATTCGATGGTTACCGGCTGATGATCGCCATCGGCAAGGGGGGCGTCACCTGCTTCACCCGTACCGGCCTCGACTGGACGGAAAAATTCCCCGACATCGTCGGGGGGTTTTCCGACCTCGATTGCAGGAGTGCACTGATCGACGGCGAAGCGGTCGCCGCTTCCGGAGAAGGCTCCAAATTTTCCGCCCTGCAGAAGGCACTGAAGGGCGGTGGGGAGACGCGGTTCTATGCCTTCGACCTGCTGTCTCTTGACGGCAAGGATCTGCGCAAGAAGCCGCTGATCGAGCGCAAGCGGTCGCTCAAAACGCTGATCGAGACGCTGGGCGGCAGCCGGTCGGTCCAATATAGCGAGCATGTCCAGGGCAACGGCGAGAAGGTTTTCCAGGCCATGTGCCGGGCCGGACAGGAGGGCATCATCGCCAAGCGAGCGGATGCGCTCTATCGCGAGGGACGCGTCGGCAGCTGGCTGAAGATCAAATGCACCAAAAGGCAGGAGTTCGTCATCGGCGGTTATTCGCCCTCCGACAAACGCGGCCGCCCCTTCGCCTCGTTGCTCGTCGGCGCCTATCAGGGTGGCAAATTCGTTTATCAGGGCCGTGTCGGAACCGGTTTCGATGAAGGCACGATGGAAGATCTGGCGTCCCGTTTTGCCAAGCTGAAAATCGAGAAACCCGCTTTCGAGACGGTACCGCGCGAGATCGCGCGTGGCGCCGTCTGGCTCAAACCAAAACTTGTCGCCGAGATCGATTTCACCGAATTTACCGATGATGGCCATATCCGCCACGGGGCCTTCGAGGGCCTGCGCGAGGACAAGGAGGCAACCGCCGTGACACTGGAATCGGAAAAACCTGTCCCGACGACATCCGCTGAGAAGAAAGCGGCCAAGCTCAAAGCGCCCTCGGACGCAACCGCCTCCGCGAGCAACACGACGCCAAAACGCAAGGAAACCGATGCCGAGGGCGATGTGCTCGGCATCCGCATTTCCCATGCCGACCGCCTGCTCTTTTCGGATCCGGACATCACCAAGATCGACCTCGCCCGCTACTACGGCGTCGTTGCCGACCGCATGCTGCCGTTTGCTGCCAGGCACCCGGCCTCGATCCTGCGCTGCCCGCAGGGGCCGGATCATCAATGCTTCTACCAGAAACACGCCGGCGAAGGATTTCCGGACGAAATCCATCAGGTGCCGATCGAGGAATTGGACGGCGACGTGGCCAACTACCTCTATGTCGATAACGCGGAAGGCCTCGTCGCTGCCGTGCAGATGGGCACGGTCGAATTCCACATCTGGGGCTCGACCGTCGACAGGCTCGATGCCGCCGACCGCCTCGTCTTCGATCTCGATCCCGATCCGAGCGTGACATTTGAAACCGTGAAGACGGCGGCCGACGATCTGCGCAAGACACTGGAGGATATCGGCCTGAAATCGCTCGCCATGGTCTCGGGCGGCAAGGGCATACATGTCATCGTGCCGCTTTCCCGCAACGCGCCGTGGGAAGACGCCAAGGCCTTTGCCAAGGCGCTGTCCGTCAAGATCGCCGATCAGGACCCGGACCACTACATCGCCACCATGTCGAAGGCGAAACGCAAGGGCCGCATCTTCATCGACTGGCTGCGCAATGAACGCGGCGCAACTGCCGTCGCTCCCTATTCCATCCGAGCCCGCAAGAGCGGTCCGGTCGCGACACCGGTGACGTGGGAGGAACTCGCCGAACTCGACGCCGCCAACAGCTTCCATATTCCGGATGTCCTCGGCAGGATCGAAAAGGGAAGCGACCCGTGGGCTGAGGCAAAGGACTGGAAACAGAGCCTGACCAGGGCGATGCTGAAAGCGGCGGGTGCCGAGAGCTGATCAGCCCTGCCCCAAAAACTTCTTGCCCAGCGCCTCCGGCAGCCGCCTCGGTCGGCCCTGTCCGTTGATCACGGCAATGATTACCTTGGCGGCGATCAGCAGCGTGCCCTCGCGGCGGATTTCCTGGCCCAGCACCATCTTGGCACCGCCGGCCTTTTCCGTCGTCGTGGTGATCGTCAGAATGTCGTCCATGCGCGCCGGCGCCTTGAAGTCGATTTCCATGCGATGAACAACGAAGACGAGACCTTCGGCGTCCCCCTCGATCGCCAGCGTCGCCTGCTCGACACCCAAAAGCCGCAGATAGTCGGTGCGGGCCCGCTCCATGAAATGCAGGTAGCGGGCGTGATAGACGACGCCGGAGAAATCGGTGTCTTCATAATAGACCCGCTGCACCAGCCGGTGCCCGTGATCTGTCAGTTCGCCGGAAAGCGCGATCAACGTCATTCACAACCTCGGAAGTTTTCTTTTTCCTGTGGCGGAACAAATGCCGTTTGGCAAGCATTGTCGTCCTGTCACATTCCATCCCTATCACCGTCACATAATTTTCCACGTGAAGGAGATTCCCTGCATGAAAATTGCTGTCCTTGGCGGTGATGGCTTCGTCGGCTGGCCGACGGCCCTGCATTTGTCCGATGCCGGGCATGACATTCACATTCTCGACAATCTCTCGCGCCGCTGGATCGATACCGAGCTCGGGGTCCAGTCGCTCACTCCGATGGATTCCATTCAGGAACGAACCCGCATCTGGCACGCCGAAACCGGCCGCCGCATCCATTTCCACCTGATCGATCTCGCCCGCGACTACGAACTCCTGAAAAACTGGCTCGCCGAAAACCGCCCCGACGCCGTCATCCATTTCGCCGAACAGCGCGCAGCGCCCTATTCGATGAAGAGCGACCGGCACAAGAACTACACGGTCAATAACAACGTCAACGGGACCCATAACCTTTTGAACGCCTTGGTCGAGATCGGCCTCGACGCGCATCTCGTTCATCTCGGCACAATGGGCGTCTATGGCTATTCGACCGTCGGCGCCGCAATCCCGGAAGGCTATCTGCCGGTCGGCATCCAGACTGAGGATGGCCGCACCGTCGCCCAGGAAATCCTCTATCCGGCCAATCCCGGCTCTGTCTATCATATGACCAAATGCCTCGATCAGCTGCTGTTCCAGTTCTATGCCAAGAACGACGGCATGCGGATCACCGATCTGCACCAGGGCATCGTCTGGGGAACACACACCGAACAGACCCGCCGCCACACCCAGCTGATCAACCGTTTCGACTATGACGGCGACTATGGCACCGTGCTCAACCGCTTCCTTATCCAGGCGGCGATCGGCTATCCGCTGACGGTGCACGGCACCGGCGGCCAGACCCGCGCCTTCATCCATATTCAGGATTCGGTGCGCTGCATCGAGCTCGCTTTGATGAACCCGCCGCAGCGCGGCGCCCGCGTGGAAATCTTCAACCAGATGACCGAGACCCACCGCATCCGCGACCTGGCGGAAATAATCGCCGGCCTGACCGGCTCCGAGATCGCCTGGTTGCCCAATCCGCGCAAGGAAGCTGCCGAAAACGATCTCGTCGTTCGAAACAAGAAGTTCCGTGAGCTCGGTCTCAATCCGACCACGCTTCAGGACGGTCTGCTTGCGGAAATCGTGGATGTTGGCAAGAAATACGCCTACCGCGTCGATCGCAGCCGCGTCCCTGCCGTTTCGGCCTGGACGAAAGACATTGCCACCAAGATCAATCACGATCCGGAAGGCCGGAGGCTGAAATCGGTTTCATGACGCAATCCGGTTTGGTTTCAGAAGGCATTTCACCTTCCGGTCCCGCCGGATCGTGCAATGCGTTCGTCACGCTCGTGACGAACGCCGACTACGCGATGGGAGCCACCGCCCTTGCCCGCTCCATACGCTTGACGGACACCAGCGCCGATATCGTCGTCCTTCACACCGGCGGCGTGCAACCCGATCGGCTCGTCCCGCTTGCCGGGCTCGGCTGCCGCCTCGTCGCCACCGATCTCCTGCCATTGTCGGACGCCTTCAACGAGCGTCATGCCCGCAAGAATGTCCATGACACTGCCCCTTTCACCAAGGGCCGCAAGCCCGGCTTCCATTCACCGCTCGACAATTTCTGCAAGCTGCGGCTCTGGCAGCTGACGGAATACGACCGCTGCATCTTCATCGACGCCGACGCGCTGGTTCTGAAGAACATCGACCGCTATTTTGGTTATCCCGAATTTTCTGCAGCACCCAATGTTTATGAAAGCCTTGCCGACTTTCACCGGCTGAACTCGGGCGTCTTCGTCGCCCAGCCTTCACGCCGGACGTTCGAAGCCATGCTGACACGGCTGGATGCACCCGATGCCTTCTGGCCACGCACCGACCAGACCTTTCTGCAGAATTTCTTCCCCGACTGGCACGGCCTGCCCGTCACGATGAACATGCTGCAATATGTCTGGTTCAACATGCCGGCGCTGTGGGACTGGGCATCGATCGGCGTGCTGCATTACCAATATGAAAAACCTTGGGAAAAGGACCATCCGAAAGAAGAAAAGCTGCAAGCTTTGATTGATGTCTGGCATGCTTTCTTCACTGGCGAGAACATTCCGACGATCGCCGACCTGCCAAATCCGGGGTCGCCAAACCTCGACTGAATTCAGGAAGTTCATGACCCGCGTTCTCGTTTCCGGCGGCACCGGCTATGCCGGCCGCTTCATCGTCGAACACCTGCTGGAGCGCGGCTATAAAGTCACCGTCGGTGGCCGCACGGCGCCTGAACCGGGTTTCTTTTCGAAGGACGTTCCCTTCGTTCCCCTGATCCTCGATCCCGAAGCAGACCAGATCGAAGCCTTCGACAATATCTACTATCTCGTCCACGCCGCCTTCGATCACCTGCCGGGGAAATATCGTGGCGGCGAAGGCGACGATCCGGACGGGTTCCGCCGCGCCAATCTGGATGGGACCGTGCACTTGTTCGAAACCGCACGCGATGCCGGCGTTCGCCGCTGCGTCTTCCTGTCGAGCCGCGCCGTCTACGGCCCGCAAGCATCCGGCGCCCTGCTGGAGGAAGACATGCTTGCCAAGCCCGATACGCTGTATGGCGAAGTCAAGCTGCAGGCCGAGCGCAGCCTGCTTTCGCTTTGCGGCCATGGCTTTATCACCGCCAGCTTACGGGCTACGGGAATCTACGGTCCCGCAGGTCCGGGCCGCATGCACAAATGGGCTTCTCTTTTCGAGGACTACTTGTCGGGAAAGGCCGTTTCCCCCCGTGTCGGGACTGAAGTGCATGGCGAAGATGTCGCCAAGGCCGTCCGGCTGATGCTGGAGGTCGATACGGTGCGGATCAATGGCGGGACGTTCAACATATCGGATATCCTGACCGGTAACCGCGAAATTCTCTCGATCCTTCAACGGGTCACCCGCTGTCCGCATCCGCTGCCGGAAGCAGCGGAGAGCAAAAGCTACAATCGGATGGGAACCTGCAAGATCGAAGCATTGGGCTGGAGGCCAGGTGGCAGGGACCTGCTACAGCGGACGATCGAACAATTAGCTTAAAGTTATCCGAGATCGATAACGACGATTTCCGGCGGCGAACCGAAACGGATCGGCGCGATCGAGCAGCCGAGGCCGCCCGAAATGATGATATTTCGGTCATCCTCGACAACATGGCCATAGGCATAACGATCGCCGAACCGCGACGGCACCACAGGAGAACGACCGAAAAAACGCACCTGCCCACCGTGGGTATGTCCCGACAGCGTCAGCGAAACCCGTTTTGGAACCTCGGGAAAAATATCAGGCTCATGCGCGAGCAGGATGACAGGCGCATCATCGCTGACTTGCGCCAGCGTTCCGCTAAGATCGTCAAGACCCGTCATGTATTGGCGGTTCCACGTCTTGCCCGGCAGAAGGGCCAGTTGATCCTCAAGACCGGCGAGCCAAAATCCATGCCCGTCTTTTTCCAGGCGGACCGCCTGATTGCCGTAAACCGGGATGCCGACATCTCTCAGGGCGCGGTGCCCGAAGGTATCGCCGCCGCCACTCTTCTGAGCGGCCTTGTCTTCCCACCAGTCGTGATTGCCGAGGATAGCGTGGACGCCGAGAGGCGCGTTCAAGGTTGCAAGCGCCTTCGACCATTCGCTTGAATGCACGTAGCGCGTGACCAGATTCATGCCCGTGGCATAATCCCCGAGAAGAACCGTGACATCACCGCCGAGCGTATTGGCATGGGCGCAAATGGACGCAATGCGACTGGCCGACATCCAGGGCTCGCAGGCGTGAATGTCCGCCAGGGCAACGACCCGCAGCTTGAGCCCTGGCGTCCAGCCCGGTGGCGTCAGCTTGTAGCGCGTGACATTGAGCCTGACGAGCGGCTCGAAGGCGAAGGCATAACCGCCCAGCGCCATCATCCCGCCAACACTGCCGCCGAGAAACTTCAGAAAGCCGCGCCGTGTGATCACTCAATCATCCTCTTGGAACAGGCGGAACTGGGTGGTTTCCAGATCCTTCGGCACCTGCAATCCAAGGTGTTTCCATGCGTTTGCGGTTAAAATACGCCCGCGCGGCGTGCGCTGGATGAAGCCCTGCTGGATCATATAGGGCTCGATGATGTCCTCGATCGCATCGCGCGGTTCCGAAAGCCCGGCGGCGATCGTTTCGATGCCGACCGGACCGCCGCCGAAATTGAGCGCGATCATGGTGAGATAGCGCTTGTCCAGTTGATCCAGGCCCATATTGTCGACCAGAAGCCGCGTCAGCGCCTCGTCGGCGATCTTCTTGGTCACCGCCTCGGCTTTTGCCACCTCGGCGAAATCCCGCACCCGGCGCAACAGCCTGCCGGCAATACGCGGCGTGCCGCGCGAACGGCGGGCGATTTCGCGGGCGCCGTCGTCGGTGATGCCAAGCCCCATCAGCCGGGCGCCGCGCCGGACGATCGATTCCAGTTCTTCCACGGTATAGAAACTGAGCCGCACCGGAATGCCGAAACGGTCGCGCAATGGCGTGGTCAAGAGGCCGAGCCGGGTGGTGGCGGCGACAAGCGTGAACTTCGACAGGTCGATCTTCACTGAGCGTGCCGCCGGCCCTTCGCCGATGATCAGATCAAGTTGAAAATCCTCCATCGCAGGATAGAGAATTTCTTCGACCGCCGGGTTGAGCCGGTGGATTTCGTCGATGAACAGCACGTCGCGGTCTTCGAGATTGGTCAGAAGCGCCGCAAGGTCCCCCGCCTTGGCGATCACAGGACCCGAGGTCGAGCGGAAATTGACGCCGAGTTCCTTGGCCAGGATCTGCGCCAGCGTCGTCTTGCCGAGGCCCGGCGGCCCGACGAATAGCACGTGATCGAGCGCCTCGCCACGGTTCTTCGCCGCCTCGATGAACACCTTGAGATTGGCGCGCGCCTCCGCCTGGCCGGTAAATTCGTCCAGCGACTGCGGCCGCAGTGTCGTATCGAGGTCCTCGCCCCGCTTTTCCGGTGTGATCAGACGTGCGGCATCGGTCATGCGAGGAGTTCCATTCCGGGGACTTTGCGGGCGGCCTTCACATCGAAGGTCTTGGTGGAGTGACAACCTTCGTCAAACGAGCGGCAGGCAATTACGGTGTCTGCAAAGTCTGCATTGTTTTTTTCGACAAGTCGAAGAGCCTTTACGACAAGCGTATGATTCTCGACGATGAGCCCGCGCGTGTGGAGCAACCGGTCAATGGCAAACGTGACATCTTTCCTGTCGTACCCGTATTGCGACCGAAGGGCCCAATCAAGCTCCAGCAATCCGATAAGTGTGACAAAAGCCGAATAGTCCCGTCCAAGACCTTCCCCGAACTGGAGTGCTGCTGCACGCTGTACCGGATCGTCATTGATGAAAAGCCGTATCACAATATTCGTGTCGAGCCCGAATACCATCATGCGGCGGCGTCCGCTTCATCGTCGTCTTGCGTATCGACGACATTCGCACCGCCACCCTTCAGGACCGCAGCGTCGATTTCCTCCAATGTCGCCCTTCCTTTCGGCGGCTTTCCCAGCAGACCGGCAAGATCGTTGAAATCGATGTTTTTCGGGGTAAGGACGACCTCGCCATCAACGACGGAATAGATCAACTGATCGCCGGGGCGGAGCTTCAGGGCCTCCCTCATCTCCTTCGGGATGGTCACCTGGCCCTTCGGCGAAAGCGTAACTTCCCACCACATACCGCTATCCTTCCAACGGAACTCATTTTGCGGGAAATTCTACCAAATTTCTGCCAACCGCACAAATGACCGATCAACGTGCCAGTTCCTTCAGCCCCAGCCGGATTAGCTTGGCGCTATCTGCGCCCTCGCCGCCATTCTTCAGCGCCGCGGCTACCGCGTTTGCAGCCTGATCGCGGGAGTAGCCGAGATTGCTCAGCGCCGAGACCGCGTCTGCCACAGGTGCTGCGGCGACACCATCGCCAAGCTCCTGCTTCAAGCCGATATTGGCGGCCGCCTCGCCGGCAAAGGCGGGCGCCTTGTTCTTGAGTTCGGTGACGATCCGCACCGCGACCTTCGGGCCGACACCCGGTGCCCGCGACACGGACGTCTTGTCCTGCAAGGCGATCGCATTCGCCAGTTCGCCGGGCGTCAAAACCGAGAGTACCGCCAGCGCCACCTTGGAGCCGACCCCCTGTACGCCCTGCAACAGTCGGAACCACTCCCGCTCCAGCCCCGTCAGGAAGCCGAACAGCCGCAACTGATCCTCGCGCACATAGGTCTCGATGAACAGGATGACGGCCTCGCCCGGAGAGCCGAGCTTCGACAGTGTGCGCGACGAGCAATGGGCGACATAGCCGACGCCGTGTACGTCGAGAACCACGTGGTCGTCGCCGATCTCGTCGATCGTTCCCTTGAGTTTGCCGATCATGGCGCAAAATCCTTCATGGGTGGGTTTCCGGCGTGATCAGTTCGACGGAGGGAAAATAGGAACTGTATCTGGCTCCATCGCGCGTCAAAAGACGATAGCGCCGCCAGTCTGCATGGGCGCCGATCAGGAAGTCGGGCAAGGTTCTTTCCCGCTGACCACCCGCGAGACAATAGGCGCGATGCGCCTTTCCCGCACGGAAAGCGGCTTCGAAGGGTATATTTTCACGCTTCGCGTCCAGCCATCCCAATGCGGCAAGCAACTCGCCTTCGGAAATTGGCGATGCGGCAAGTTCCGACCAGACGACGGGACTAAGGATTAAAATTCCATCACGCAATGACTGCCGCAAGGCCCTCAGCGACCAATTGCGAATAGGCGTTTCAGGACCAAGAACATCGATAAAGACATTCGTATCAACGAGAGTGGAGATCGTCACGCTCGCCCCTCAGCCAAAGCATAAACTCGTCCGTCGTCATGCCACCGGTATCAAATGTTCCCTTGACGCGCGCGGCCCAGTCGTCGAAATCCCGTATGACATTTTGATCTTCGGGATTGTCGACGCGCACCAGCAATGCGCCGTTATCCGACGCAACGAAATCCACTTCCGATCCCGGCACGATGCCTAGACGGTCTCTGATTTCCTTCGGGATGGTGACCTGACCTTTTTCAGTAACACGCATGGTAATACCTCTGTAGTATTACTTAGCCGTCCAAACGGAACAAGTCAAGAACAAATCAGCCTGCAAGCGCCGCCATCCGCATCCGTGCAGCGCCGCGATTGTGCGCGTGGCAGATGGCGATTGCCAGCGCATCGGCCGCGTCATTGCCCTTGAACTCAGCCTTCGGCATCAGGATTTTCAGCATCATGTGGATCTGCTGCTTCTCGCCGTGGCCAACGCCGATCACCGCCTTCTTCACCGCATTCGGCGCATATTCGGAGACCCGCAACCCAGCCCGCGCCGGTACCAGCATGGCGATGCCGCGCGCCTGGCCGAGTTTCAGCGTCGCCACGGCGTCCTTGTTGACGAAGGTCTGCTCGACCGCCGCCTCATCTGGCTTGTGACTGTGGATCACCTCCGCCAATCCGTCATGCAACTGGCAAAGGCGCGAAGCAAGGTCCATCTCGCCATCGGATGTGACGGTGCCGGAGGCGACGAACCGCAAGGAGTTGCCGAGCGTGTCAATGATGCCCCACCCGGTGCGGCGAAGTCCCGGGTCGATACCGATAATGCGAATCGTATTCTGCATGCTCAAATCCTATTCCCGATGGTGGGACGCTGCCAGCAAAATGTGAACAAAACAAAAACATTCCCATGATTTAGCGGGAACTGATCTGCACCCCTCTCCTCCGGCAGGCTTGGATTTACGAAATTCGATCTTACATAGGCCTCTATCAAAATCGTTGATCGAAGGATTTATCATGGTCCCCTTTTCCATCCTCGACCTTTCCCCGATCACACAAGGGTCAAACGCCTCCCAGGCGCTGCAGAATTCACGCCGGCTTGCGCAAGAGGCGGAAGCGGCGGGCTACAAGCGCTTCTGGCTGGCGGAGCATCACGGCATGAGAGGCATTGCCAGTGCCGCAACCTCGATCGTCATTTCCCATGTTGCGGCAGGTACGAAGACGATCCGTGTCGGCTCCGGCGGCATCATGCTGCCGAACCATTCACCGCTGGTGATCGCCGAACAGTTCGGAACGCTGGCAGCACTTTATCCCGGCCGCATCGATCTCGGTCTCGGCCGAGCACCCGGAACGGATATGCGCACCGCCGCAGCACTTCGCCGCAACATGGAGACGAGCGCCAACAATTTCCCGAACGACGTCGTCGAACTGCAGACCTTGCTCGGCCCGGCCAAGGAAGATCAGGCTCTGATCGCCGTTCCCGGCGCCGACAGCAACGTGCCGATCTGGTTGCTCGGTTCCAGCCATTTCAGCGCCCATCTTGCCGGTATGCTCGGCCTGCCCTTCGCTTTCGCCTCGCATTTCGCGCCCGATATGCTCTTGTCAGCCTTGGAGATTTACCGCGAGCGTTTCGAGCCGTCGCAACTTCTCGATCAGCCGCATGCCATGGTCGGCATCATGGGCGTCGCTGCCGATACCGACGACGAAGCCAGCCATCTCTTCACCTCGATGCAGCAATCCTTCGTCGCCCTCCGTCGCAATGCGCGCGGCCAGTTTCCGCCGCCGGTGGACTCCATGGACGGGTTGTGGAGCGAGACGGAAAAGATCTTCGTCGATCACGCGATGACCTACGCGGTCGTCGGTGGCCCGGCGGCGATCAGGACAAAGCTCGACCGGTTCCTCGACCAGACGAAGGCTGATGAACTGATCATTTCCATGCCGATCTACGATATGGAGGCACGGCTGAAATCGGTACGGCTGTTTGCGGATGCGCAACAGGAATTGGCGAAGGCCGCATAAAAAAGCCCGGCTGGAAAACCGGGCCCTTCCATGAAATGATTGACTGATCAGGCCGAAAGCTTGGCCATCACTTCGTCGGACACTTCGAAGTTGGTGTAGACGTTCTGCACGTCGTCGTCGTCTTCCAGCGTGTCGATCAGCTTCATCAGCGACTGGGCACGCTCTTCATCGACCGGCACGGTGTTCTGGGCTCGCCAGATCGCTTTGACCATGTCTGCTTCGCCGAGCGTTGCTTCCAAGGCCTTGGAAACATCGCCGATATCCTCGAACCCGCAGATAATATAGTGACCGTCTTCGTCGGTCGTCACGTCTTCGGCGCCGGCTTCGATCGCCGCGTCCATGACCTTGTCGGCGCTGCCGACCGACAGCTTGTAGGCGATTTCGCCGACGCGGTCGAAGGAGAAGGAAACCGACCCGGTTTCGCCAAGCGCACCGCCGGCCTTGGTGAAGGTCGAGCGGACGTTGGAGGCGGTACGGTTGCGATTGTCGGTCAGCGCCTCGACGATGACGGCAACGCCTCCGGGACCGTAACCTTCATAACGCACCGCCTCGTAGTTTTCACCATCGGCGCCGGAGCCCTTCTTGATGGCGCGCTCGATGTTGTCCTTCGGCATCGACTGTGCCTTGGCGTTCTGGATCGCCAGGCGCAGGCGCGCGTTCATGGTCGGGTCAGGCAGGCCGCCCTTGACCGCGACGGTGATTTCCCGCGCAAGCTTGGAGAACATTTTCGACCGCACGGCGTCCTGACGGCCCTTGCGGTGCATGATGTTTTTGAACTGTGAATGGCCGGCCATGGCGCCCTCTTCGCATACTTGTCATGTTTGGATTTGGGCGCCTTATAGTTTCATTGGCGCTTTGCGTCCAGCAGGCACCACCTTTTTTCAGTTGGCGTCGATCCGCCGGCGGCTGAGAAAGAAGGAGTGCCCGCCATCGCGCTCGCAGGAAAGGCCCCTGCGGGTGGAGAGGCAGGAGAACGGTCCCGCCGTCCAGGTCTGGCCATAATCGAGTACCGGGCTGGCGGAGCAGCAGCTCCGGTCGCCTACATCGTGAAAGAGGGTGGCAGCACCGTTGCGCGACAGCGTCGCCCGAACATAACGCGGCGCGACGCGGTCGCAGGAAAGTTCCGGGCCGCCGTCGGCTGGCTGGTAGACCTCCGTTCCACCCTCCGGCGTGTAAACACAGCCGATATTGCCGGATGGCAGCACAAATCCTTCCTGTCGGCCGAGGGGTTTGGTTTCCGGCACGGTGATAGGCTTGTCGTCTTCTGCCGTCGGCATGCGCGGCGGTGGCGCCCCGTCGGCCTGAGCAAGGGATGTCATGGAAAGGAGGGCAAGCGTACAGACGGCGAAAAATCTCATTCCATGATTCCTGATTGTATATCCCCGAAGTCACACGCCCTGCAGGATATAAATCAAGGGCTTTCTTGGCAAGGAACGCACCGAAACCATGACGCTCGCTTCCGGCGCAAAGCTCTTGTCGAAACCATCCCCGAACATCTGCAGGAAATTGGTGACCGGCGGCCCGCGCCGGTGCATCGGCAGGATCAGCGCAGAGCGTAGCCGCGTCACCACGCGGCTCATGCTTTCCGCACCCATGGTCAGGCCGCCATCGACGGGCACCATCAAGATGTCCAGGCGGCCGATCTCGGCATAGTCGGTATCGTCGAGTTCATGATGCAGGTGGCCGAGATGGCCGATGCAGAGACCTGCAACTTCGAAAATGAAGATGGAGTTGCCGTCCGGCTCCATCATCCCGCCACCAGCGCGAATGTCGGTCGTCACGTTGCGGATATAGGTGTCGCCGACGACGACATCATGATCCGCCGGCTCGCCGTCGTCACCCCATCCATGCAGCACATGCTTGATCGCCGGATCAGGCGCCAGCGTATAATGGCTGGAGTGCGCCTTGTTCATCGTCACCACATCCGGCGTCTTCGGCGGCACATACCAGCCGCTATAGTCGGTCGCGATCGAGACACCGCCGGGCGTCTCGATGAGAAAAGTCGAGTGGCCGATATAGGTGATCTTCACCTCATCGCTCGCCAAAGCCTGCACATTGAACGCGCTCTGCGGCTTGAAACTGGCAAAGGCGACGTCGGGAAGCGTCTGAGCGATCGCCTGGCACTGGCTGATCGGAACTACTTGCGCATGGGCCGGCGTCAGCCAGAGAACATGCAAAACCGCGATGGCGGCAAATGGGAGGAGGAGATATCGCAACATCATGCACCCGCAGTCAAGGATTTGCATGGGCCTTGAGGATAGGCACGATGAAAGCTACGTCCAGCAGCGATTGTGTGCGGCTGCTCACAATCGCGTCATTGCGATCGACAATAACTCATGCCCCCATAATGGGCTTGCACGCCTTGAGATCGTCTTCATCGAACACGATCTCGCTGACGGCATATGGTGGGCCAGAAAACCATCCCTCAGATTGAGCAACCTCGAAATTCAGAATTTCGTGAGAGACTGTGCCATCAGGATTGTGCGTCGATTTTTCGATGCGATCGATCCGAATGGCAACAACAGTTCGCGTTCCTATATCTGTGCAGAGATAACGTTTCTCGCTGCAGTCAAACAGAGTTCCGATTTTGAAGTCATCCAACGTCATGCTCTATTAAAGCCAATGACGGATTCGCCCGCAAGATATTGTTCTACCGCCAGAACGCCGGTATCGTCTCCGCCAGCCGCGGCCCGATCCGAAGCGGCGCGATGTTTTCCGCAAGGCCTGTGCGATCGGAAATCTCGACGCCGACGCCGCAGATGGTGGCCGGGCCGGACGCCGCCTCGAAGCGGCCTTTCGGCATCTTCGAGATGAAGCGGTTCAGCGGCTCTTCCTTCTCCATCCCGAGCGAACTGTCATAGTCGCCGCACATGCCGGCATCCGACATATAGGCCGTGCCGCCATTGAGGATCTGGTGGTCGGCGGTCGGCACATGCGTATGGGTGCCGACGACGAAGCTGGCGCGGCCGTCGACGAAATGGCCGAAGCACTGCTTCTCGCTGGTCGCTTCCGCGTGGAAATCGAAGATGATGGCGTCGGCCTGTTCCTTCAACGGACAGGCGTCAAGAATGGCTTCCGCCGCCTTGAAGGGATCATCCAGTTCCGGATGCATGAACACGCGGCCCATGACATTGGCGACGAGGACGCGCGCGCCGTTGCGGGCGAAATAGAGATTGGAGCCGCGACCGGGCGTACCTGCGGGATAGTTGGCCGGGCGCAGGAACTGGTCGTGCCGCTCGCAGAAGGTAACGGCCTCCTTCTGGTCCCAGACATGGTTGCCGGTGGTCACGACATCGGCGCCGGCATTGATGGTTTCGAGAAAGATATCCTCGGTGATGCCGAAGCCGCCGGCTGCATTCTCGCCGTTGACGATGACGAAATCGAGCTTCAGGTCGCTGATCAGGCCGGGCAATCGGTCCCAGACCGCCGTTCGGCCGGTCTTGCCAACCATGTCACCCAGAAACAAAAGTCTCATATTTGCTTATTCCTAGCCCGAAGATCCTGAGCCCGCTTTCGGTCAGCAGGGCGTCCAGTGCCACGTCATGTGGCTCTGCGGGCACTGATGCCACTTCCTGGCAGTCGAATGCAATCCCGATCAGCCTTGGCATATGGCCTTTCCGGCGCAAACGTTCGATCGCACGGTCGTAATATCCGGCGCCATAACCAATCCTGTGACCGGTTCTGTCGAAAGCCGACAGCGGCACCAGCATGATGTCGGGATCGAGCACCGGCGCGTCCTCGCCCGGCCCGGCCGTGCCGAAACCAGTTTCTACGATCGCAGCGCCGGGCACGAGCGCGCGAAAGACAATGGTCTTCTTGTCGAGAATGACGGGAAGGCACAGCCGCGCACCGCGCTCGCGCAGGCGTGTCATCAGCGGCCGGATATCGACTTCCGAGCGGATCGGCCAGAAGCCGGAAATCACCTGCCCGGGCTCGAACTCGATGACGTCGCCGGCATGGTCGAGCATTTTAAGGCTGGCTTTCATGCGCGCGTCCGGCGTCATCGCATCGCGCAGCGCCAGCCGCTCCATTCGCAGCGCAGCCTTCAGTTCCCTCGGTGTCATGCACATACCCTCTTACAGCGAATGTCTATTTCTAGTGCATCCAACCGGCAGAGGGAAACCGCGCCGCCGTCGCTTCTACAACTTTTTGCGACGAAGCCGTCTCTTTCTCAATCTGGCATGCCATAGCGAGGAAGCCTTCCATACGGCCTTGGAAGAGCTGCAGGCCGGCAAGGTCGCCGAAGCGATTTTTCGCGCCGCCCCCATGAACCTGATTTCATAACATCCAGAAGCAGTGGCGTTGCATGCGATCGCGCCTGCAAACGTCTGCGCTGTCGATGCCGATATCATCGAGCAGATGCGCGTTCTGGCGGCGTGATATCTCGGCCAGGGCTTGCCGCGCCAGGCGCCCTGCCCGCCATTCCTCAATGCCGCGCCAAAAATACTCCGTCATTCTGACGGACCGTCGCCGTGCCCTGCGATCGTGCTTCATATCCGAAACTCCGAGATGTTCTCGCAGAGTATCGGACTTGCGTTGACATCAAGCCAACGAATTGCGAAGATGTCTGTCATTAGAAAACCTGATGGCGAACGCGATGTTTCCTCCTCTCGAAAGCGATCTTCTGAGAACCTTCGTTGCCGTGGCCGACAGCGGCAATTTTACGAAGGCGGGGGAGACGGTCGGCCGAACCCAATCGGCCGTCAGCATGCAGATCAAGAAATTGGAGGACATTCTCGGCGAGCCATTGTTCGAGCGCGGATCGCGCGGCGTCAACATGACGGGCCACGGTGCGCGGCTTCTCGACAATGCGCGCCGCATCGTCGCCCTTCTTGACGATACGGCGGCATCCATCCGGCTGCCCGCCCTCGACGGCTCGGTGAGGATCGGAATTTCAGAGGAGTATATCAACTCGACGCTGCCGAAGGCGCTCGGCGCTTTCGCCGCTATCCACCCGGGCGTCGAGGTCACGGTGCAGCAGGGCGTCTCGATGTCCAACCTGGCCGCACTCGAGGCAGGCGAAATCGATATCGCCGTCGTGTTCGAACCCGGCGGCCACGCGAAGAACGAGGTCCTCATGGTGGATCCCACCGTCTGGGTGACGTCGGACCAGCAGCAGATCCACGAGCGCCATCCCGTGCCGATCGCCACCTACACCTATCTGAAAGGCGGATGGTGCGACGCTCTGGCGCTGAAGAACCTGAAGAGACGCGGCATCGAAAGCCGCGTGGCCTATATCAGCCGCACCAGCAACGGCCTGATCGCCGCCGTGACATCCGGCCTCGCCATCGCTCCGCTCACCCGCAGCAGCATCCCCGCCGGGTGCCGCGAACTGACGGCCGCCGACGGCTACGACGTCATCGACTTTTCGAATGTGGTGCTGAAAACCAGGGCGAGAAATGCGAACAACAGGATTGTCGAAAGCATGGCCAACGCCATTCGCGACGCGTTCCGTGCGCAGCCGGCGGCCCATAGCTGACTTCGTCGGAAAAAGAGAAGAGTGCGATCCACACAGCCGGTGGATGGTTTACGATCCTGGGTGCCTACAAACGTAGGTGGGCGCCATGTGACCTAGCCCACGGGCCAGGTCAGGGACAGCTCCCGTGGATCGAGTATGGCCCCAGGGATTGTGGTGTCCTGTCGGGAAGCGCAGACCGCAGCGGCAATATAGAGTGCGTTGGAGGCTTGCGCCAGTACCCACGCCCAACTTCTCAAGTTCAGTTGGCTGGAGCAGCCTTGCCGGATAACTTTGCCGCGATCCCATGGATCTGCGAGGTGACTTCTGAAAGCACCGCGGCCAGCGCCTCCTCGGCCTTCTGCTGGTCGGCCACGGTCGCATCGCGTCCCTGCCTTAGATTGTCGGTCTCCGTCTGCAGGCTTTTCAGCCTGCGGTTCACTTCGCTGAGTTCGTCCATCACCATGATGCCGGCCATGACGGTCAGCCTGAGGTCGCCGATTTCGCCGAACTGGGATTTCAGATGGCTGACATACTGGTCGAAGCGGTTGGCGAGGTCCGTCAGATGATCTTCCTGGCCTTCTTCGCATGCCATGCGATAGGCCTTGCCGTCGATCGTCACCGTTACTTGCGCCATTCCGTCACCTGCCCGCAGGCGGACCCACGCGTCAGCGGTCCAGCACTGCCCTTATCGTTTCCATGGCCGTTACCAGACGGCGCGAGACTTCACGGTTGACTTCCTCGAGACGGTTGGCGCGAAATTGCGACTGGTCGAGCTCCTGCGCCAGCCTTGACCGGTCGACATTGACCCGGCGAACCTCGCCTTCGATTTCACCGCGGTCACGCTCCCGGTCGAAGCGCCCGTCAATGGCATTCTCGAGGCTGCTGACTGCGCTGCGCAACTCCTCGATCGCCGCCTTGACTGTCTTTCCTGCCGTCATCACGCTTTCCCGATACGCACCAGACCGCCTCGAATCGCCGTCCGGCCTCTGTATTTCAAGCTCGTTACATTCTTAGACCCATTCGGCATCTCTCCACAACGGAAAGGGCTTCGCAGCTCCGCAGAAGCTGTGGATCACGTTCCTTCAGGTCGATTTGCATCGCTTGCGGCCACTGATCTTCTCCAATGGAGAGCGGTCGAAAAAGGCTCTGCCGAGGTGCTCAAAATGGCCGTATTTGTTGACTCCGACGAAGCAGGTGCTATGTGTCACCCGCTTTCTTGTACGGTCTTTGGAGGATAGAGACCGTTCCCTGTCCACCGAACTCAAGCGGAACAGTCAATGATCTCTCGCAAACAACACGACCGGATGGCAAATGCGATCCGTTTCCTTTCCATGGACGCCGTCGAAAAGGCCAATTCCGGTCACCCCGGCCTGCCGATGGGCGCTGCCGACGTGGCAACGGTTCTATTCTCCCGTTACCTGAAATTCGATCCGAAAGCCCCGCTCTGGGCAGACCGCGACCGCTTTGTGCTGTCGGCCGGCCACGGCTCCATGCTGATCTATTCGCTGCTCCATCTGACCGGCTACGAAGACATGACGATGGAGGACCTCAGGCAGTTCCGCCAGCTCGGCTCGAAGACCGCCGGCCACCCGGAATATGGCCATGCGTCCGGTATCGAGACGACCACCGGCCCGCTCGGCCAGGGCATTGCCAATGCCGTCGGCATGGCGATCGCCGAGCGCAAGCTCGCCGAAGAATTCGGCAGCGACCTGCAGAACCACTACACCTATGTCCTCTGCGGTGACGGCTGCCTGATGGAAGGCATCAGCCACGAGGCGATCGCGCTTGCCGGCCATCTGAAGCTCAACAAGCTCGTCCTCTTCTGGGACGACAACAACATCACCATCGACGGCGCCGTATCACTTTCGGATTCGACCGACCAGATTGCCCGCTTCCAGGCTGTTCACTGGAACACGATACGCGTCGACGGCCACAATCCGGAGGAGATCGCAGCCGCCATCGAGGCTGCACAGAAGTCCGATCGCCCGACCTTCATCGCCTGCAAGACCGTCATCGGCTTCGGCGCGCCGAACAAGGCCGGCACGCATAAGGTTCACGGCTCCCCGCTCGGGGCCGAGGAAATTGCCGCAACCCGCAGGGCGCTCGATTGGGAAGCCGAGGCCTTCACCGTCCCGGCCGACATTCTCGAAGCATGGCGCGCAGCCGGCAAACGTTCCGTTGGCGCGCGCAGGGAGTGGGAAGGCCGCCTGGACGCGACTGAAACGGCCAAGAAGTCCGAGTTCACCCGCCGCTTCGCCGGGGAACTGCCCGGCAACCTCGATGCCGCCATCGACGCCTACAAGAAGAAGATCGCCGACGCGCCACCGACGGTCGCGACCCGCAAGGCTTCCGAAGATGCGCTTGAAGTCATCAACGGCACACTGCCCGAGACGCTCGGCGGCTCGGCCGACCTGACGCCGTCGAACAACACCAAGACCAGCCAGATGAAATCGATCACCCCGACCGATTTCTCCGGCCGCTACATGCACTGGGGTATCCGCGAACACGGCATGGCTGCCGCCATGAACGGCATTGCGCTGCACGGCGGTCTCATCCCCTACTCGGGCGGCTTCATGATCTTCACGGATTATTGCCGGCCGTCGATCCGCCTTGCGGCGCTGATGGGCATCCGGGTCATCCACGTCCTGACGCACGATTCCATCGGCGTCGGCGAAGACGGCCCGACGCACGAGCCGATCGAGCACATGGCCGCCCTGCGTGCCATCCCCAACCTCCTGATGTTCCGGCCGGCAGACGCGGTTGAAACCGCCGAATGCTGGCAGCTGGCGCTCAAGGAGCAGCATCGTCCGTCCGGTCTGGCGCTCACCCGCCAGAACCTTGCGCCGTCCCGCCTGAACTACGAGGCTGAAAACCTCTGCGCCAAGGGGGCTTATGAACTGGTTGCCGCCGACAATGCCAAGGTCTCGATCTTCGCATCAGGTTCGGAAGTCGAGCTCGCCGTCAAGGCAGCGGCCGACCTGAACGGCAAGGGCATCGCTGCCCGCGTCGTCTCGGTGCCCTGCTTCGAACTCTTCGCCGAACAGCCGGAAGCCTATCGCAAGGCCGTCATCGGCGATGCACCGGTGAAGATCGCCGCCGAAGCGGCTGTCCGTCAGGGCTGGGATTATTTCATCGGCTCGGATGGCGATTTCATCGGCATGCACTCCTTCGGCGCATCCGGCCCGGCCAAGGATCTGTTCAAGCATTTCGGCATCACGGTAGAGGCGATCGTCGCCGCCGCCGAAAAGAAGCTCGCCTGATTTTCCTTCACAGGGCGCCACCCAGCGCGCCCTGTTTTCCACACCGAGACCTTAGACAGGGAGAGACCTGAAATGACTGTAAAAGTTGCCATCAACGGCTTTGGCCGCATCGGCCGCAACGTCCTTCGCGCCATCGTCGAATCCGGCCGCACCGACATCGAAGTCGTTGCCATCAACGATCTCGGCCCGGTCGAGACCAATGCGCACCTGCTGCGCTACGATTCGATCCACGGCAAGTTTCCGGCGGACGTGAAGGTCGAAGGCGACACCATCATCGTTGCCGGCGGCAAGCCGATCAAGGTCACGGCGATCAAGGACCCGGCAACACTGCCGCATGGCGCAATGGGCGTCGACATCGCGCTCGAATGCACCGGCATCTTCACCGCCCGCGACAAGGCCGCCCTGCATCTTCAGGCCGGCGCCAAGCGCGTCATCGTTTCGGCACCGGCCGACGGTGCTGACCTGACGGTCGTCTTCGGTGTCAACCACAACGAACTGACCAGGGAACACCTGGTCATCTCCAACGCATCCTGCACGACCAACTGCCTGGTTCCGGTCGTCAAGACCCTGGACGACGTCGTGGGCATCGACCATGGCTTCATGACGACGATCCATTCCTATACCGGCGACCAGCCAACACTCGACACGATGCACAAGGATCTGTACCGCGCCCGCGCAGCCGCCCTGTCGATGATCCCGACATCGACCGGCGCCGCCAAGGCCGTCGGCCTCGTCCTGCCGCACCTCAAGGGCAAGCTCGACGGCACTTCGATCCGCGTCCCAACCCCGAACGTCTCGGTCGTCGACTTCAAGTTCGTCGCCAAGCGCGACACGACGGTTGCGGAAATCAACGGTGCGATCAAAGCAGCCTCGGACGGCGCGCTCAAGGGTATCCTTGGCTACACCGACGAGCCGCTGGTTTCGCGCGACTTCAACCATGACAGCCATTCCTCGATCTTCGCCAACGACCAGACCAAGGTTCTGGAAGGCAAGTTCGTGCGTATCCTCAGCTGGTACGACAATGAATGGGGCTTCTCCAACCGCATGGCCGACACGGCCGTTGCAATGGCAAAGCTGATCTAAAGTCATGTTTCGCGCCCTTTCCCCAACAACGGTACGCTGGCGTCCGCTTGAGGGGGAAGGGCTCGAACATCTGACGATCGCGCCGGTCGACAGTGCGGGCATCCGCGCGTCGAGCGTGCTGATCGGCGAGCGCGGCGGCCGACCCTATGGCGTCCGCTATATTGTCTACTGTGATCCGCATTGGATCGTCCTCGCCTTCACCATCGAAACAACCGAAGGCCAACGGCTTTCACTCATGTCCGACGGCAAGGGCCACTGGCGTGATGCGGACGGTAGCGCCCTCCCTGCCTTTGACGGCTGCATCGATATCGATCTTGCCGGAACGCCCTTTACCAACACGCTGCCCATTCGCCGCCTCGGCCTGAAGCCTCAGGACGGCACCGCCAAGCTCACCATGCTCTATGTGCCCTTCGACACGTTCGAGCCCTTTCCCGATGGCCAGAACTACGCTTGCCTCGCAGAAGACCGGCTCTATCGCTACGAGGCGGAAGATCGTTCCTTCACTGCGGATCTGCCGGTGGACGAGGACGGGCTGGTGACGGATTATCCCACCCTTTTCCAGAGACTGTGACCGGAGACCGATCATGACTTTCAAGACCCTCGACGACCTCACCGATATCGCTGGCAAGCGCGTGCTTGTGCGCGTAGATCTCAACGTTCCGGTCAAGGACGGCCACGTGACGGACGCAACCCGCATCGAGCGCGTCGTGCCGACGATCCGCGAACTCTCGGAAAAGGGTGCCAAGGTCATCCTGCTTGCCCATTTCGGCCGCCCGAAAGGTGAGCCGGTGGCCGACATGTCGCTGTCGCTGATCGCGCCCGCCGTCGAGGATATTCTCGACCAGCGCGTCCATTTCGCCACCGACTGCATCGGCGAGAACGCAGCGGCGGCCGTGGCAGGCATGAACGACGGCGATGTCCTCCTCATGGAAAACACCCGCTTCCACAAGGGCGAAGAAAAGAACGACGCGGATTTCACCAAGGCGCTCGCTGCCAATGGCGATATCTACGTCAATGACGCCTTTTCTGCCGCCCACCGCGCGCATTCCTCGACGGAGGGCCTTGCCCATCTGCTGCCCGCCTATGCCGGCCGCACCATGCAGGCCGAGCTTGAGGCTCTCGAAAAAGGTCTCGGCAATCCGAAGCGTCCGGTCGTTGCCATCGTCGGCGGCGCCAAGGTCTCGACCAAGATCGACCTCTTGATGAACCTCGTGAAGAAGGTCGATGCCCTCGTCATCGGCGGCGGCATGGCCAATACATTCATCGCCGCCCGCGGCACCAATGTCGGCAAATCGCTCTGCGAACATGACCTTGCCGGCACCGCCAAGCAGATCATGACGGAAGCCGCGTCCGCCGGCTGCGCCATCGTGCTTCCGGTCGACGGCGTCGTCGCCCGCGAATTCAAAGCTGGCGCCGACAATGAAGTGGTCGATATCGAAGCGATCCCGGCCGACGCCATGGTACTCGACGTCGGGCCGAAGTCGATCGCGGCCGTCAATGACTGGGTAAGCAAGGCCGAAACGCTCGTCTGGAACGGCCCGCTCGGCGCTTTCGAGATTGCACCATTCGACAAAGCCACCGTCGCCGTTGCCAAGCACGCGGCTGCCCGCACCAAGAGCGGCGCGCTCGTCTCTGTCGCCGGCGGCGGCGATACCGTCTCGGCGATGAACCACGCCGAGGTGGCCGACGATCTCAGCTACGTCTCCACCGCAGGCGGCGCCTTCCTCGAATGGATGGAAGGCAAGCCGCTCCCCGGCGTCGACATCCTTCACCAGCAGAAATAAGCAAGTGTCGCTGCAACAACCGCTTCCATCACCCCCCGGCCGGCGCCGGGGGTTTTTTGTTGCACCGCATATGTATTTGGACGCGGTGCAAAATAATCTCAACATTTCAAACGATTAAATTAATTTTAATCGTTTTAAAGAATTTAACTTTCGTTTTCCTTGCCCTATTCTTCTGCTATCGGCGAGCTGTAGGACAATCAGGAGAACGCATATGAGCGAAAGACTTGAAGACATTGCAGCAGCCATGGTGGCGACCGGCAAGGGCCTGTTGGCAGCAGACGAATCCACTGCGACGATCGGCAAGCGCTTCGACACGATCGGCCTTGCATCGACCGAAACATCGCGCCGCGACTATCGCGAGATGCTGTTTCGCGCCGACGAGGCCATGAAGGCCTATATTTCGGGCGTGATCCTCTATGAGGAGACCCTCTTCCAGAAGGCGGCAGACGGCACGCCCTTCGTCGACATCATCCGCGCCGCGGGTGCCGTTCCCGGCATCAAGGTCGATACCGGCGCAAAGCCGATGGCAAAATTCCCGGGCGAGACGATCACCGAAGGCCTCGACGGCCTGGCCGGCCGCCTGAAGACCTATTATGACGCCGGCGCTCGTTTCGCCAAATGGCGCGGCGTGATCTCCGTATCCGACATCCTGCCGAGCTTCGGCGCGATCAAGGCCAATGCGCAGGCGCTGGCCCGTTACGCAGCCCTCTGCCAGGAAGCCGGCATCGTGCCGATCGTCGAACCGGAGGTGCTGATGGACGGCGCACCCGGCAACCATTCGATCGACCGTTCAGAAGAAGTCACCGAAGAGACGCTGCGCATCGTGTTCGAGGAACTGAGCGATGCCCGCGTCAGCCTCGAAGGCATGATCCTCAAGCCGAGCATGGTCATCGATGGAAAGAAGGCGCGGCAGGCATCGGTCGCCGAGGTCGCCGAGCGCACGTTGAAAGTCCTGAAGCGCACCGTTCCCGCCGCCGTTCCCGGCATCGCCTTCCTCTCCGGTGGCCAGTCGACGGAAGAGGCCACGGCGCATCTCTCCGCCATGAAGGCCGGCTCCGACCTGCCCTGGGGCATGACCTTCTCCTATGGCCGTGCATTGCAGACCGAGGCTCTGACGGCCTGGAGCGGCAAGCCGGAAAACGTCGCTGCCGGCCAGCGCGCTTTTACGCACCGCGCAAAGATGTGCGGCCTTGCTGCAACGGGCGGCTGGAAGAAGGAATTCGAACGGGCCGCCTGATTTAAAGTTACAGGGAGGGGAGAAGGCCCGGTCCGTGCAAGCGGCCGGGCTTTCTTTATCGGCATCTGCCGGTGCTTTCTGATAGCACTTGATCGTCTCCGCGCCGTCCTTCAACGAACGCGAACCTCAATTGTCCGGGTGACAAGAACGCGCTTCGCCCGGCTTTCGCTCTGCTTTATCTCCTTGAACTGGTCTCAGCCGGAACGGGAGCAGGCAGCCATGGACAGCATCAACTATGTAACCGTCGATGTTTTCGCCGGTGAACGGTTTTGCGGAAACCAGCTTGCGGTGATCCCCGATGCGCGCGGGCTGTCCGATACGCAGATGCAGCAGATCGCCGCTGAATTCCGTTATTCCGAAGTTACCTTTGTGCTTCCGCCGGAAGATCCCGCCAACACGGCGCGGGTGAGGATTTACACACCGACGATGGAAATCCCCTTCGCCGGCCATCCCAATGTCGGTACCGCCTTCGTGCTCGGCGGCCAGACGGATGTTTTCGGAAAGGCGTTTGGGGATGTCCTTCGTTTCGAAGAAAAGGCGGGTATCGTCGAGGCGGCGCTACTTCGCGACGACGGACGCGTCGCCGGTGCCAGCATTCTCGCGCCGCAGCCGCTATCGGTGGGGCGGCAAATCGACAGCGACACCGTCGCCCGCTGCGCCTCCATCAGCGCCGGCGAGATTCGCACGGAGACTCATGCCCCCGTCATCGCCTCCGTCGGCCTGCCATTCGCGTTCGCCGAGGTCTCAGACCTGGAAACGCTCGCGCGCGCCTGCCCCAACACCGCTGCCTTTGCCGAGGCCGACCGGCGATTCTCGCGCGAGGGCGAGCAGTTCGCGCTGTTTCTCTATACGCGCCTGCCCGACACTCCGTGGCACCTGCGCGCCCGGATGTTTGCGCCGCTCGACAACGTCATCGAGGATCCGGCGACCGGAAGCGCCTCTGGGGCCCTGGGCGCGCTTCTCGCCTCGCTGCAGCCGGCCAGCGACGTCGACATCGACATCACTGTCGAGCAGGGCGTCGAAATGGGACGCCGGAGCCTGATAGAATTGAACGTGCATAAATCGGACGGGTTGGTTCGCAGCGTTCGGATGGCCGGGCGCTGCGTGGCAGTCATGCGCGGCAACCTCAGCCTTTAGGGGCGGACGAGCACCGTTACCATCATTACCCCGATCGCGAAAACAGCGATCTTCCAGAAGTCGCGACGCTGGCGCAGTCCCGGCAGGTTGAGCGGCTTCAGCAACTGGATCACCATGGCCAGAAGCAAGAGCACCGTTAACACTTTCGACATCGTTTTTTCTCATTTGTGGAAAAGAACTCGGCAGGACTTCAAGCCGTCACACGCGCGTCACTTTTGCGCGCGAACAGGGTTAGAACGTCTTTTCCAATCTCACTCAACAAAAATTTCCGGCTGGCAATTGTGGTGGCATCGCCCTACCTTTCGGCGCAACCCGGAACCAGCGGATTTCACATGAGAAAAAACCTTCTTCCCGTCACCTCTCTTCTGCTTGGGACGCTGTTTCTCTTCCTTGGAAATGGATTGCACAGCCTGTTGCTGCCGGTTCGCGGCACGACGGAAGGGTATTCGACGACGCTGCTCGGCCTGCTCGGCACCTCCTGGGCAAGCGGCTTCGTGCTCGGCTGCCTGCTCGCGCCGACCATCGTCAAGCGCGCCGGCCATGTGCGCGCCTTCAGTTGCTTTGCCTCCATCCTGGCGATCATCGCGCTTTTGACAGGCATTCTCGTCGATCCGATCTGGTGGGTGGTGCTACGCGCCTTCACCGGCTTCTCGACGGCCGGAACCTCGATGATCATCGAAAGCTGGCTGAACGAGCGCGCCACCAACGAAAGCCGCGGCGCGATCTTCTCGCTCTACATCGCCATTACCCTGATGGGTGTCGTCGGCGGCCAGCTGATGATCCCCTTCGGCGATACATCGACGACGCTGTTCTTCATGTGCGCCGGCATCGTCTATTGCCTGGCCATGCTGCCGACGCTTCTGTCGACTGCCGCCTTGCCGCAACCGCTGAAGCAGGTCAGCCTCGACCTGCCGGCGCTCTATCGAAACTCGCCGATCTCCTTTCTCGGCATCCTGCTCGTCGGCATCGCCAACGGTGCTTACGGTACGCTCGGCGCTGTCTTCGGCCGTCAGGTGGGACTTACCGATGGCAACGTCGCGCTGATGATGAGTACGACCATCTTCGCGGGCGCCGTGATGCAGTTCCCCGCCGGGCGCCTCTCGGACATGATCGACCGCCGCTACGTGCTGGCCGCGCTTGCCGCCGTCGCCGCGCTTGCCGGCGCACTGATCTTCCTGGTCGAGCCGACCGGCGTCGTACTCCTGATCGCGCTGGTCGGCGTCTATGGCGCAACCGCCAATGCGCTCTATCCGATCGCCGTCTCGCATGCCAACGACTTCGCCACGCCGGAGGACTTCGTCAAGATTTCCGGCGGCCTGCTCTTGCTCTATGGCATCGGCACCATCATCGGCCCGACGATCGGCGGCCCGATCATGACCGTCACCGGCCCCTACGGCCTGTTCATGATCACGGCCTGCGCCCATGTGCTGATCACGGCTTACGCGATCTTCCGCAGCCGCATGCGTGCCGCAGTGCCGGCATCGGAACGCGACGCCTACTCGACCATCAACCCCGGCACCCTGACGACGCCGGAAAGCCTGCAACTGTCGCCGCGGGCAGCCCCTCTCGAGGAAAGAAGCGACGACGAGCGCGAACGGAGGTCCGCATGAGCCTGTTTGACGACGACGGTCCCAAGAAACAGCCGACCCACGAGATCGGCTGTGACCTCTCGCTTCTTTCGGCCGACGAACTTTCAGCGCGCATCGACGCGCTGAAACAGGAGATCGAGCGGCTTGAGAAGGAAAGAGCAAACAAGTCGGCAAGTAAATCGGCGGCCGAAGGTTTCTTTCGTTCGTGAGCCCCGGCTTGGCTGATATGAAGTCCAATCCGATTGCCGGTAACAGGATGATATATCGTCGTGAATCCGGCAGCCGTAACGCTTCATTAAGCATTATAAGCTATTACTAACGCATCCAGATCGCTCTGGACTCAGACAATTTCCAGGTTTGGCGAATGGTCTGATTTTTCTCCCTGTTTTACCTTGAGAGCCGCGTTTGCGGCTCTTTTTTTTGCCTTTTTTTCCTAACCGTCAAAGAATTGTGGAGATTAACCCTTTATTAAGAATAGGCTTGCGCGAAATGCGCTATGGGCTCATGTTCCAACAATAGAACGAGCGGCCGGAAACTTCCTGTTGACCCGCTCGTTACCTGACTGAGTTGATGCGTTTAACCAGGGAAAGCACACCATGTCCGAACGGGGATTGAATACTGTGAGCTTCGCGGGGCACGCTGCGTCTTCGGCGCAGTTCAAGGCTCTCTACGCGGAAGGCATGGGTCTGGTTGAAGAAACCGCGAGCTATCTCGACGGCCCCGGTCGCGCCGCCTCCAAAGTTCTGCCGCGCATGGCATCAGTTCTCTACGCAGCGGAATCGATGCGCCTCACCACCCGCCTGATGCAGATGGCATCCTGGCTGCTCTTGCAGCGCGCCGTCAACAATGGCGAGATGAACCGCGAGCAGGTCCTGTCGGAAAAGAACAAGGTCCGTCTTGATAGTTTCAACGTCGATCGCACGGCGCCGGGCTGGAACGACCTGCCGGAAGGTTTCCGCGATCTGATCGACCGCTCGCTACGCCTGCAGAACCGCGTCGCCCTGCTCGATCGCGAAATCTACCGCCCGCAGGAAGCCCAGAACTTCACGCCCGACAACCAGAACGGCGTCAAGGCGCAACTCACCCTGCTGCAGACCGCATTTGGGACCAATTGATCGGAGCCTGTCAGGCAGCCGAATGCTTCAAACCCGGCCATCGTGCCGGGTTTTTTGTGTTTTTGGCTCAAGCGGCGCAAGACAGACCAACAGCAGTGAAGCGTTGCCCGGTCCGGCCGACTTGGTGCGAGCAGGATCACGCTTTTCACGCCGACGGCATCCTGTCGAATTTCCGCAGGGTTGGATCGACGTGGTCCCATGCGTAGCCGCGCACGTTATACGTCACCAGCTGCGGCTTGTATTGGCTTGGGTCGTCGAGACTCCCGGCGTGCACGGTGAAAAGGTCTGGCGTCGCTGAGAACGTCAAATACACCGGTGACCCACAGCTGGGGCAGAACGCGCGTGTCTTGACGTTACCGCTGTCGCTAACGATGTCCCAATGCTTCGCTTCGCCTTCGAGTTTCACGTTCCTCTTGTCCGCAAAGGTCAGGTAGGATCCGTGCCCGGTGCCGCTCTTGCGCTGACAGTCGCGGCACTGGCAATCGTTCATCACCAACGGTTCGGCCGAAATTTCATAGCGGATCGCACCGCAGGCGCATCCGCCCGTATAAGCTCTGCTCATATCGTCTCTCCTATAAAGTGCTGTTGGAATGTTCCGAAGGTATGGAGCGGTTTCGGCAGAACCATCTGGCCACGCGTTAGCACTCGCTTAGGGCGACCAAGCCGCCCTTGGCCTAAATGCATTGCAGGCAGACCCAATCGATCACGCCACGATATCCGCTCGCTCAGCCTTTGTCGTACTCGTCGTGGCGGCGCCACCACATGCCCTCTTCGTTGCGCCCCTTGGGCGCGCGGTCGAGCCATTGGTACATGCCCCAGAGGCCATCCAGTCCGCGCGCATAGGCGGAATAGGTGTGATAGACGACACCGTCTTCGACAACGAAGGCGCTCATGCCCGGCCTCTCGCGCGTGAACGTGGCTGCGTCGGTTCCGCTCATGGCCGCTGCGGTCGCAGGCCCGTCGGGTGTCGAACGGGACGGTATCTCAGGCGCCTCACCGCCGCTGCGTTGCGACGCCGGCTCGCGCCGGTAGTTGTATTCGACTGTCCCGTCGCGCTGTTGCTGCTCGGTGAACGACACGTTGAAGTCGTAGTTGAAGTCGCTGCCGAACGAGGACACCCAGGGAAACGTCCACCCCATCCGCTGCTTGTAGGCCTGGAGCTTCGCGAGCGGCGCCCGCGATACCGCAGAAAACGCGACGTCATGATTCTCCAGGTGGACGACGAAGCCGTTGAACCCGTCCGCGATCGCCGAACAAGACGGACATCCAGCCTTGTAGTCAGGCCCCAACATGAAGTGATAGACGAGGAGCTGCGAGCGCCCTCTGAAGAGATCTGACAGCGAGGCGTTCCCCTCGGCAGTCTCGAAACGATACTCCTTGTCGATCCGGACCCACGGCAACTCCTGCCGTCGCCGCGCGAGCGCGTCGCTGCGCCGCGTCAGATCCTTCTCCTCCTTGAGCAGTGCGACGCGGGCCGCCAGCCACTCATCGCGAGAAACGACTTGATGCTGCATGGTTTCCTCCTGTTTGTCGAAATGCTTGTTGCATGGAGGCGGTCCATTCCGGTCGAACTGCCGGGCGCCTATAGAACTCGCTTTCGCAGACCCGCGTCAGTGCCGTAGCTTCGAGGTTGCCTGTTCCGCAGCGACGGCGTCGAGGTTTCGGACAACCTTCTTCCAACCTTCGCTCATGCTCCTGAAGGCAGTGTCGTTCTTCGGCAGCACGAAACCGGAGTGGATGAGGCGAAGACGCGTCCCACTTTCAACCCTGGAAAGGATGAACGTGACGACGGTGTCCAGCCGTGAGCCATATCCGACGTTGCCCTCGTGTCCGCCTTTCCAGGCATAGACGAAGCGCTCGTAAGGTATCACTTCCAGCACCTGGCAGCGAATGACACCGTCCCAGGCGCCGGCCGCCGTCGTCTGGAACGTGAACTGCTTGCCCTCCACGGCCTCGAATCCTGTCGGCGCCATTATCCAGCGAGCCATAAGTTCGCCGGATGTCAGCGCCGCCCAGATCGTCTCCGGCGCATGCGGGAAGACCTCGTCGACCACGATATCTTGCGTGTCGGACTTCAAAGCGGCGTCGGTCATGGATCGATCTCCTTGAGCAAGGTTCTGAGATTTGCGAAGCGTTCGCGCCAGAAGACGCCGTAATGGCTCATCCAATCGACGAGCGGGGCGAGACCCTCGGGCTCAGCGCGATAATAGACGTTGCGACCCTCCGGGCGCTCGGCAACCAGACCGGCCTGCTTCAATGACTTGAGATGCTGGGAGATGGCGCCCTGCGTCACGCCGCTCCCGCGCGTCAGCTCGACCACGGTAATCTCGTCGGACTGGACGACCCGTTCGAACACGGCGCGCCGCGTCGGGTCGGCGAGTGTGCGTAGGACGGTGGTGATATTTGCGGCTTCGTTCATGGAGAATCAAATAGTCGATACTAATTGATAAGTCAACACTAATCTTTTTTTTCGAAGGAAGCTAGACTCCCCGCCCGGACCGACAATCACGGTGTCGCCTCGCCCGGAACCCCAAAACGCAAAAAAGCCCGGACGAACCGGGCTTTCCCAAAATCACGATCCAGCAATGGAAACTTAGAGGCCGAGGCCTTCGAAGCGCTTCTTGAACTTGGAGACGCGGCCGCCGCGGTCCATGAGCTGCTGGTTGCCGCCGGTCCACGCCGGGTGCGACTTCGGGTCGATTTCGAGGTTCATGGTCTGGCCTTCCGAACCCCAGGTCGAGCGGGTTTCGTATTCGGTGCCGTCAGTCATGACAACTTTGATCATGTGGTAAGCGGGATGGATATCAGCCTTCATAACTATCTTCCTGCAAGTTCAAGGGTCCAATTGTCGCAAGCCATTTGCGGGCCATTGCGGCATGGGGACCGAACACGTAAATGAAGCCGCAGACCACTCAAGGGACCACGGCTTCCCAATTTGATGCCGTGCCTATACATGATGGTCGTCTGGATAACAAGTACCGCCGGAGAAGACTTGTGCGAGTTTTGCCGCTTCTTCCGGTATTGGAGGTCATGTGTCGAATGAGGTCGTTCAACCGGTGGGGCGCAGGTCCGTGCGCCCGCTGGCAAAGCTGTTGCCGTATGTCCGGCGCTACCGCAATCTCGTTATCGGTGCCGGCATTTCGCTCGTCGTTGCAGCCGTCACGACGCTGACGCTGCCGATGGCCGTGCGCCGGATGATCGACCACGGTTTTTCCGCCTCCGATTCCGGCTTCATCAATACCTATTTTTCGATGCTGATGGTTCTGGCGATCGTGCTCGCGGTGGCCAGTGCGACCCGCTACTACTTCGTCATCACGCTCGGTGAACGCATCGTCTCGGATCTGCGCCGCGAGGTTTTCGATCATGTCACTCGGCTTTCCCCGTCCTTCTTCGATGTGAACCAGTCCGGCGAGATCGTCTCGCGGCTGACCGCCGATACGACGCAGATCAAATCCGCCGTCGGCGCCACCGCCTCGGTCGCGCTGCGCAACACCATTCTATGTCTCGGCGCCATCGGCATGATGGTCTATACCAGCCCGAAGCTGTCGAGCCTCGTGATCGCCGCAATTCCGGTCATCGTCTTTCCGCTCGTCGGCTTCGGCCGCTCGGTGCGGCGGCGGTCACGCGAGTCACAGGATAGGCTGGCCACCGCGTCGGCCTATGCCGGCGAAGCCATCTCCGCTTCCCGCACCGTCCAGGCCTTCAACGGGGAGGCAGCGGCACAGGCACGCTATGGCAGCGCCGTCGAAAATGCCTATGAGGCAGCGCGCGCCGCCATCAAGGCCCGTTCCATCCTCACCGCCTTTGCCATCACCATGATCTTCGGCAGTGTCGTCGCGGTCCTATGGTTCGGTGCGCAGGATGTTCTGTCCGGCACGCTGTCGGCCGGCACGCTCGGCCAGTTTCTCTTGTACTCGGTCTTCGCCGCCGGCAGCCTCGGCGCGTTGTCGGAGGTCTGGGGCGAACTCTCGCAGGCCGCAGGCGCAGCCGAGCGTTTGAGCGAATTGCTGGCCGAGCAGCCCGACATCACCGCCCCCGCCAATCCGGTCGCCATGCCGGAACCGCCGCAAGGAGCAGTGGCCTTCGACGACGTCCATTTCGCCTATCCCTCGCGTCCGGGCTACAAGAGCGTCAAGGGCCTGAGCTTTGCCGTCAAGCCGGGCGAGACGGTAGCCATCGTCGGCCCTTCCGGCGCCGGCAAGAGCACCGTCTTCTCGTTGCTCTTGCGGTTCTACGACCCGGCCAAGGGCACAGTCCGCGTCGATGGCGTCGACATCCGCTTGGTCGATCCTGAAGCCTTGCGCGGCCGTATCGCCATCGTTCCACAGGACGTCACCATTTTTGCCGCGTCGATCCACGACAACATCGCCTTCGGCCTGCCCAACGCATCGCGCGACATGGTGCGTGCCGCTGCCATTGCCGCCCAGGCTGACGAATTCGTTGCAAGGCTCGATCAGGGTTACGATACGCAGGTCGGCGAGCGCGGTATCACGCTGTCCGGCGGCCAGCGCCAGCGCATCGCCATCGCGCGTGCGATCCTGAAAGATGCCCCGGTGCTCCTGCTCGACGAAGCGACCTCGGCACTCGACGCGGAGAGCGAAACGCTGGTACAGAAGGCACTCGACGGGCTGATGCGGGAGCGCACGACGCTCGTTATCGCCCACAGGCTGGCCACCGTGCTCAAGGCCGACCGCATCCTGGTCATGGACCAGGGCAGGATCGTCGAGGAAGGCACGCATGCGTCGCTCGTTCGCCAAGGCGGGCTCTATGCCAAGCTGGCGCGGCTGCAATTCGACTATGACAGTCCCGAAGCAGGCAATGTCGTGACACTTGGGTGAGACGCCCTCTAAATAAAATCGATTGAGGACAACCGTTGTCCTTTTCCCGAGGTTGCCCTTCGATGCGGCGACGCTATTGTTGCCGCGGAAACGGCGTTCTGCTGTTTTGTTGACTGGCACGTCCTGGGAGGAGAGTTGAATGGCATTATCCTTATTGAAGCGGCGCATGGCACTTGGCCTCGTGTTGATGGCGACATCGGCGCTGGTTTTCGGCGGTGAAGCGAAGGCGCAGGAGTTTCCCGATCGCCCGGTAACGCTGGTCGTCCCCTTTGCAGCCGGCGGCTCGACCGACGTGGTTGCGCGCATCATCGGACAGAAGATGTCCGACGATCTCGGCCAGCAGGTGGTGGTGGAAAACGTCGCCGGCGCCGGCGGCAATCTCGGCGCCGATCGGGTGGCGCGGGCCGAGCCGGACGGCTATACGATCCTGATGGGAACGGTAGCGACCCACGCGCTCAATCCGCTGATCCTGAAGACAAAGCCCTACGACCCGGAAAAGGACTTCGCCCCGGTCTCGCTGCTGGTGCTCGTGCCCAACGTGCTCGTGGTCAATCCGGAGCTTCCGGCAAAGAATGTCGCCGAGCTTCTGGCGCTTCTGAAGGCGGCGCCCGACCAATATTCCTACGCATCCTCCGGCAACGGCACGCCGCTGCATCTCTCCGGCGAGTTGTTCAAGAACATGGCCGGCGTCAGCATGCAGCATGTGCCCTACAAGGGATCAGGTCCCGCGCTGAACGATGTCATCGGCAACCAGGTGCCGATCATGTTCGACAACCTGCCCTCATCCTCCGGTCATATCAAATCCGGCACGCTCAGGGCTTTGGCCGTAACGACGAAGGAGCGCGCGTCCTCTTTCCCGGATGTGCCGACGATCGCCGAAACCATTCCCGGGTATGAGACCTATACCTGGAACGCACTGTTTGCCCCGGCAGGCACGCCGAAGGAAGTGATCGATCGGCTCAATGCTTCCGCCAGGAAGGCCTTGGCGGACCCGGCCGTAGCCGAGAAGATGAAGGGCTTCAGCGCCACCATCGTTGCCTCGACGCCGGATGAGCTTGCCGCGCATGTCAAAGCCGAACTGGCGAAATGGGGTCCCATCGTCAAGAACGCCAACGTTCAGATGGATTGATATCCCCAAGCTCTCCGGGTTGCCCGGAGAGCTTTTTCGGCCGAGCATCAAGCGCCGATGCTGCGGCCCACAACACGCCCGGAAAAGATGCAGCCACCCAGGAACGTACCTTCCAGCGCGTTGTAGCCATGCATGCCGCCACCGCCGAAACCCGCAACTTCGCCCGCCGCATAAAGGCCGGGCACAGGTTCGCCGGAGAGCTCGAGCACACGGCCGCTGAGATCGGTCTGCAGGCCGCCCAGCGTCTTTCGCGTCAGGATATTGAGCCGCACGGCAATCAGCGGCCCGGCCTTGGGATCGAGCAGCCGGTGCGGCCTGGCCGTTCGCATCAACTTGTCGCCGAGATAATTGCGGGCGCCGCGGATGGCAGTGACTTGCGCGTCCTTCGAAAATGGATTGTCGATCTCGCGATCGCGCGCCTCGATCTGGTGGCGCAGATGCGCGAGCGAAAGGCGCCCCTCGCCGGTGAGCGCATTCATGCCCTCGACCAGCTCTTCCAGCCGATCACGGATGACGAAGTCTTCGCCCCTGTCCATGAAGGCCTGTACCGGGCCCGGCGGATTTTTGCCGAGGCGTTTCAGAAGCAGCGGGATATCCTTGCCGGTAAGGTCGGGATTCTGCTCGGAACCGGAGAGCGCGAATTCTCGTCTGATGATCGCCTTGGTCAGGATGAACCAGCTGTAGTCAGCGCCCGTCCTGCGGATCGCCTTCAAGGTGCCGAGCGTATCGAAGCCCGGCATGGCGGGCGCGGCAAAACGGTTGCCGTCGGCATCGCACCAGAAGGAGGACGGCCCGGGCAGGATGCGGATGCCATGGTTCGGCCAGATCGGATCGAAGTTCCGCAGGCCCTCGGTGTAATGCCACATGCGATCCTTGTTGATGACGGAACCGCGCGCCTGTTCGGCAATCTCGACCATGCGCCCATCGACATAATCCGGCACGCCGCTGACCATAAAGTTCGGTGGCGGGCCGAGCCGGTCGACCGGCCATTGCTTACGCACCAGATCATGATTGCCGCCGATGCCACCGGACGAGACGACGACGGCGCCGGCCTCGAACCAGAACTCGTCGACGACCTCGCGCGAACTGCGCCCGCCGCGCGGCACGCCGTCGCTCTTCAGAACCGATCCCCTTGCGCCTGTCACGGCACCATTCGCCATGATCAGTTCGTCCACCCGATGACGGAAGCGGAAACGGATACGCCCCCTGCTTTCGGCTGCCCGCGCCCGCGCGATGAACGGCGCCAGCACGCCTGGACCTGTGCCCCACGTCACGTGAAAGCGCGGCACCGAATTTCCATGGCCGTGCGCAAGACCACCTCCGCGCTCTGCCCAGCCGACAACCGGAAACCAGCGCATGCCCTGGCCATGCAGCCAGGTGCGCTTTTCGCCAGCGGCAAAATCGAGATAGGCGTCGGCCCAGCGGCGCGGCCAATAATCTTCGGGCCGGTCGAACTGCGCCGACCCGATCCAGTCCTGCCGCGCCAGGTCGAGGCTGTCACGGATGCGCATGCGCCGCTGCTCCGGGCTATCGATAAACAGCAAGCCACCGAGCGACCAGAAGGCCTGTCCGCCCAAATTCTGCTCGCCTTCCTGATCAAGAATGATGACCCTGAGCCCCCGGTCGGCAGCTTCCACCGCCGCGACGAGGCCGGCAAGCCCCGCCCCGATCACCAGAACATCACAATCCATGCCTGTCCTCCAGCAACTCCACCCTGCCCGACATTACGCATACGTAAACGTCAGGGCAATGGAGAAACTGGCCGACAAAACACCGGTTTATGCGGAAGAAATGCCGATTCGGACCTGCGCCGAACCGGTTATTTTTCGGTCAGCTTCAGTTCGATGCGGCGGTTCTGCGAGCGCGCGGCCGGACTGTCGCCCTCGGCAATGGGCTGGAATTCGCCAAACCCCGCCGCGGCGAGTCGAGACGCCGGAACGCCCCTGGAGATCAGGAACTTGACGACGGATGTCGCGCGGGACGAGGAAAGCTCCCAGTTGTCGGCGTAACGCCCTGTCCCGGAAAGCGGAACATTGTCCGTGTGCCCGTCCACCCGGAGCACCCAGTTGATCTCCGAGGGAATTTCCTTGGCAAGGTCGAGCACCGCTGAGGCGAGCTTGGCCATTTCGGCCTGTCCTTCCGGGTTTAATTCATTGCCACCAGACGGAAACAGCACTTCCGACTGGAAGACGAAGCGGTCGCCGACAATACGAATATTTTCGCGATCGGACAGGATTTCGCGCAGCCGCCCGAAGAAATCGGAACGGTAACGGTTAAGTTCCTGCACGCGTTGCGCCAGCGCCACGTTCAGCCGCCGGCCAAGATCGGCGATCTTCGTCTGCGACGCGTCGTCCTTGGCCTCGGAGGCCTGCAACGCTCCCTCGATCGCAGCAATCTGGCTGCGCAGTGCAGCGATCTGCTGGTTCAGAAGATCGATCTGGCTCATCGCCCGGGCGCTGATCTGCTTTTCCTCATCCAGCTTTCCCGTGAGATCACCGATCTGCCGGTTGGCGACATCGGAACTGCCGGCCCCCTGGTCGAGCAGCGCCTGCAGCCGCGAGCGCTCGCCCTCCGACGAGGCCAGGGACGCCTGCAGGTTGGCAAGCGAATCCTCCAGATCCTGCTTGCCGCCCTTTTCCAGCGCCAAAAGCTGGGTCAGTTCGTTGATCTGGCTGTTCAGCCGGTTGAGCACATCTTCCTTGCCGCTGATTTCGCGGCTGAGCAGGAACTGCGCCAGCACGAAAACGGAGAGCAGGAACATGATGGCCAGGAGCAACGTCGAAAGGGCATCGACGAAACCCGGCCAGTAATCAACGGTTCTCTGTGTCCGGCCCTTGCGCGCAAGTGCCATCTGTCACTCCCCCCCGGCGTCTTCGATGCGCGCGAGTTTGTGCGGTCTTTCCGGATGAACGGGAATCTTGTCCGTGTGACCGATACGCGCCGAAAGCTTGTCCAGCGTCTTGCGCATCGATTTTGCTTCATCCTGTTGCGCCTCGATCCAGTCGCGCAGCATCTGCTGCTCGCCGCGCATGTTCTTCACCAGCCCCTGAATGCCCTCGGCAAGGCTCGCCATGGCGGCGGTCGTGCGCTGGTTCATGCCGCCATCGTGATTGAGGCGGGCAAGTTGCTCGGTGAGTTGACGAAGCTCTTCGACAGGCGCTACCGCCGGCTTGCCGGGGGTCACTGTGACATCGGAACTTACATCCGTCACCGATGACAACCAGTTTTCAAGTTCGGTGTAAAAACGATTCTGTGCCCGCCCAGCCTGTAGGTCGAGAAAGCCGAGGATCAGCGAACCGGAGAGGCCGAAAAGCGAAGTCGAGAAGGCCGTCCCCATGCCCGACAGCGGCGCCGACAGGCCGGTCTTCAAAGCGGCCAGAATATCCTGCGTGCTTCCCGTCCCGGCATCGAGCGATTGAATGACCGTATTGATCGACCCGATGGTGCCGAGCAGGCCCCAGAAGGTGCCGAGCAGGCCGAGGAAGACCAGAAGTCCGGTCAGATACCGTGAGGTGTCGCGCGATTCGTCGAGGCGTGTGGCGATCGAGTCGAGGATGGACCGCAGCGCCGTCGTCGAGATCGCCATCGAGTGGCGCTGGCCGATGAGGGCGCGCATCGGCGCCAGGAGGACCGGGTCGCGGCCAACCTTCTCGGCGCTTCCGGCGGCGCGGAAGGAATTGAACCAGCGAACCTCGGGGCGCAACCTGAGGACATGATTGAAAACCAAGAGAATGCCGATCAGCAGAACGCCGAGAATAAGGCCGTTCAGTCCCGGATTGCTCGCAAAGGCGGCGTGCGCCTGGCGAAACAGGATGGCAGCGACAAACCCGACGATGATGAGGAAGATCACCATCGTCCAGAAGAAAACCATCGGGCTCGTCAGCTTGTTGGGATTATAACCCTCACTCAAAGCTCCGCCGGTATCCCATCCCGACAGTTCCAATTTCGCCATGGGGTTATTCTCCGGTTTTCACGTGCTGCAGCCTGCCCGCACACGCGGACAAAGCTATGCTTGCGCCGGAGACTAGAGGAAGTTTGTGCCAAATTGAAGGGGAAACAACGGGCAACATCAACAGGATGAAACAGCCGCCTGTTCAGGCTTTCCGGCTTATTTTCCCGGAATGGGGCGGTGCAGAACCTCATGCAGCGCCTTGCGGATATATTCATTGCCGGCAACGATCGAGCCATCGTCCATCGGCTTGTTGCCGCCGTCGATATCGGCGACCCACCCGCCGGCTTCGCGAATCAGCAGGATTCCGGCTGCAAGGTCCCAAGGAAACAGACCGCGCTCCCAGAAGCCGTCAAAACGGCCGGCGGCGACATAGGCGAGGTCGAGCGAGGCGGCACCCATGCGGCGCACACCGGCGACTTCGCCCATTACATGGCGCAGCTCGACGAGATAGGTGCCGTGGTTGGCAACGCCCAGATGTGGGGTGCCGGTGCCGATGACGGCATCCGACAGGTTCTTGCGGGCAGCGACACGCAGACGGCGATCATTGAGGAAGGCGCCACCACCCCGTTCTGCCGTGAAAAGCTCGTCGGTCGCCGGGTTCAGGACAACGGCGGCAACGATCTCGCCCTGACGCTCGAGTGCGATCGAAATCGCGAAATGCGGCAGGCCGTGCAGGAAGTTCGTCGTGCCATCCAGCGGGTCGACGATCCAGCGATGGGCGCCGTCAGTGCCGATAATCTCTTCGCTCTCCTCACCAAGGAAGCCATAGGTCGGACGCGCCTTCAGAAGCTCTTCCCGGACCAGCTTTTCGGCCTTGCGATCGGCCTGCGAAACGTAGTCCCCCGGTCCCTTCAGCGAGACCTGCAGATTCTGGACTTCGCCGAAATCACGCGCCAGCGACTTGCCGGCCTTGAAAGCGGCCTGAACCATGACATTGAGAAGTGCTGAGCGTGCCATTTTGGCTTTCCTTCGAAACAGAAAACCGGCCGCGGCAACGGCCGGAGAAATTTAAACGTGCCGCTGCGGATCAGTCCGCGCGGCGGAGATAGGCGATTTCATTGGTATCGACCAGAATGCGCTCGCCAGCCTCGACGAACGGAGGAACCATGACGCGCACGCCATTTTCCAGGATCGCCGGCTTGTAGGACGACGCGGCCGTCTGCCCCCTCACCACCGGATCGGCCTCCGCGATGGTCAGGACCACCTGATCCGGCAGCGAAATGCCGATCGGCTTCTCGTCGTACAGCCTGACAGAGACCATCATGCCGTCCTGCAGGAAGGTGGCGCGATCGCCGACGAAGTCCTTCTGCAGTTCCAGCTGTTCATAGCTCTCGACATCCATGAATACCAGAGCATCGCCCTCTTCATAAAGGAACTGGAAGTCCTTGAGATCGAGGGTGACCAGTTCAACGGTTTCGGACGAACGGAAACGTTCGTTGAGCTTGGTGCCGTCGATCAGGTTCTTGAGCTCGACCTGGTTGAAGGCGCCGCCCTTGCCCGGCTTCACCGTGACGCTCTTGACCGCAGCCCAAAGGCCGCCATTGTGCTCGATGACGCTGCCAGGGCGAATTTCGCTGCCGCTGATTTTCATGGGAAGCATGTCCTAAAGAAGTCCGGGCCGCGCCCATCGGCCAGCCAATCCGGCGCTTCAAGACCACAAAACCCCCGAAAGTTCAAGCCTTGCGCTGAAAACTCGCTCAGGACGTCCGGTATTTGTTGGCAGCGCTCAACGCCGCCTTCTGCTGTTCTTCGGTCAGCCCGAGATAGAAATCCTCCAGCGCGAGATCCTTCAATCCGGCCCGGCGCGACAGCACGTACCATTTGGCAGCCTCGACCGGATCGGGACGCGTGCCGATCGCATTGATATAGAGATGCGACAGTTTGTTCTGCGCGACGACATTGCCCCCCTCGGCAGCGCGCCGCATCCACTTGAAGCCTTCGTCGAGATTGCGATCGCCACCGATGCCGTCAACCAGCCAGATGGCAAGGTCGAGCTGCGCGGTATCAAAACCGGCACGGGCAGCGCGCAACAGCCAGTCACGCGCCTTTGCCCGCTTGTTCTCATCGATGCCGTCGACGTTCAAATAAATCTGCGACAGCGCATATTGCGCATCGGCGATGCCCTGCTCGGCCGACTTCTCATAATAGGGCAGCGCTGCCTTCAGACCCCTTTCGCCCGGCATGTCGGCGACCAGCAACTGGCCGTAGTTGAACTGGGCGGAAGGATTGCCGAGGTTGGCAGCCTTCTTCATCAGCTCTTCCGACCGTTTCTTGTCGCGCGGAACATCGCGCCCTTCCATCAAGAGAAGTGCGTATTTGAACATGGCGCCGGGATCGCCGGCATTGGCCGCCTGGCCATACCAGAAAGCCGCATCCTTGGTGTTGCGTGCAACGCCGAGCCCCTGCGCGAAGATTTCCGCGACCAGCGTCTGCGCCGCCGCATCGCCGAGCTGCGCCCGCGGCAGGGCCAGTTCCATCGCGGTCAGATAGTAGCCGCGCTGAAATGCGCCATAGGCATCGTCAGCCTTGCCGGCGAATGCCTTTTCCTGCGGCAGGGCCGGCAGTTCCGCGCCCATCCGGTCCAGCACATTGACGCCGCTCGACGGCTCAAGCGTTCTTGCATCCGTCTCCTTGGCCTCGTCCGGAGATTGCAGCTTCGGTATTTCGCCTTCCGGCAGGGCCGCACCGTTGAAGGGCGTGATCCGGCCACGTTTGGCGACAGCGCCCTCGTCGATCTCGCCTTGCGCCGCCGGCGTCGCAGCCTCCTGTGCCGGCGTGGCCGAGTTCACGCCGGGCAAAGCATCTTCCGCACGCAGGCAGACGGGCGCGCCAAGGAACATGGCGCACATCAGGAGAAGCGGAAGGCTATGCCGCAATGGGAAAGGACGGATCAACATGGAAATGTCTTAATCTTCAAACCGTGGCGCTTTTTCGTCAAGAAGTGCGTTGACCTGCCCAACAATGACCGCCGCCTGGTCCGCCTGGGCAAACACGGCAAGGCGCAGCGCAACGAACTCCGCGCCACTCTCAGCAGCGGCGAGCGCCGATTGCGGATCCGTGCCGCCCATGACGATGCAGGGAATTTCGATCATCGAGGCCCACCACTCGGCAAGCGCAACGTTCTTCGGATGCGCCTCCGGCTTGATGTCGCCGTCGAGCTTGCCGAAGAAGACATAATCCGGGCGGATCTCGCCCATTTCCAGCGCGTGGTGCCGGTCGGTGGCATTGCCGCCGCCAACGATGAGTTTCGGTGAAAATTTCTCGACCGCCTCGGCAAGTTCCGCCGCATTGCCGGTCACGTGCAGGCCATCGGCCTTGGCGCGGCCGGCAACCCGGGTATCGCCAGCCAGCAGCGCCGCAGCACCCGCTTTCTGAATGATTGGAACAAGCGCCTCGGCGTGCCTCTGAAATGCATGATCGTCCAGTCCGTATTGCGGCACGATGACTGACGCCACGTCGCCGCCGCGCAACGCATCGCCGAGGATTTGCACGCGGCTTTCGACATCGGCGATATCAGGCGCGATGAGGACAAGGCGGCAGCGGTTGTCTGTATTGCTCATAATGTCTCTGTTTCCGGTGAAATGCGCGTCGTGCGCCACCCCTACTCGATTTCGATCCGCAAAAGCGATAGACCCTGTGGGCAAAAGGATCAACCGATACCCATGCTTCCCGATTTTCAGTTCTATGCCATCGCCATTCCCGCCGTTGTGCTCGTCGGCTTCAGCAAGGGAGGCATGGGCGAAGCGCTGTCCCTGATGGGTGTGCCCCTCTTGTCGCTCGCCGTTTCTCCGGTGCAGGCGGCAGCACTGCTATTGCCGATCCTGATCGCCATGGACCTCGTCTCGCTGTGGATGTGGCGCCAGCACGGCGACACGAAGACGCTGACGATCCTTCTGCCCGGTGCGCTTGCCGGCATCGCCATCGGCTGGGCGACTTCCGCCTATGTGCCCCGCGATGGGCTGCGGCTGATCATCGGCGTCATCACCATCCTCTTCGTGCTGCGTTACGTCTACAACGTCTGGCGCACCCGGCGCGGCATCATCATTCCGGCAAAGCCACACCGGCCGCTACAGGCGAGCTTTCTCGGTTCCTTTGCAGGTTATGGCAGCTTCGTCGCGCATGCAGGTGGCCCGCCCTTCCAGATCTACGCCCTGCCGCTGAAGCTCCCGCCGCGCGAATATACCGGCACCATGGTGCGCTTTTTCGCCATCCTCAATGCCGTCAAGCTCATTCCATATTTTGCACTCGGACAACTGGATCTCAGCAATCTGACGACATCGCTGACGCTTTTTCCGCTGGCGATGCTGGCAACCATGGCCGGCGCCTGGGTCGTTCGGCGGATGCAGCCGCAGGTCTTTTATCCGTTCATGTACACGATGGCTTTCCTCGCCGGCCTGAAACTTGCGTATGATGGCCTGGTGGTGCTTGCCGCCGGATCGTAAGGCGTGCCTGTCACGCGCGATGGCGGCTTACGTTCAAGTCGAAACACGGTTACACGCCGCGCTTGCATCCCGCAAAGCAAAATTCTTATGCCGCATTGCACAATTTGCTTGCCGAGCGCTTTGAATTCTCCTAGCTTTTACGCATGTCAAACGCTGATCCCTTTGATGCAATCTCGGATCCGAACCGGCGCTATCTGCTGGAGGAACTGCGGCGCGCGCCGCGGACGGTGAATGAACTCGCCGAGGGGCTGCCCATCAGCCGCCCGGCTGTATCGCAGCATCTGAAGGCCCTGCTGGACTCCGACCTCGTCTCCGTTTCCGCTAGCGGCACGAGACGGATTTACGCGATCAACAAGCCGGGCTTCGACCGGGTCAATCTGTGGCTGGATCAGTTCTGGTCTTGAGGATGTGCCGGCCCTGAGGGGCCAGACATCGGGAAACTCATTACCTGCAGCACTTTGGCAAACATCATGTTTGCGCCAAAATCCGCTTATCAACAGCGCGGTCTTCAAGTTCGTCCTGATTGTCCGGACATCAATTTCTGCGCTGGAACGAGAGCCTCCCGATGAATGAGATTGTTTATCTAATCAGTGAGTTGAGGAACGAATCTTTTCGATTTCGTCCTTCAAGCGCAACTTCCGACGCTTGATGTCCGCGATGTGCTGGTCTTGGGCGGAGGGTTGCAGAAGAGCCGTATGGAGCTCCTGCTCCAGAACACCATGTTTTTTCTCAAGCGTTGCAAGATGAGCCTCAATTGTCATGTGGCAGTCCCTTCCTTTTGCTTGCACCCGGCGGGCAAAGCCGGATGTTCCACGTTAACCGAGTGAGTGTGCCACTCTATTTTTCATTTGTCGAAGGCGAAATCGTGGCGAAGGATAACTTCCCGTTACCGACAATTCTGTGCTAGAGCGACGCTCGATTTATGCGGATAGCAGAACCATGCTGCCGGCGCCGACGGGGAACAGTGCATGCCAGATCAGGATCAGGCCGAACTCAGACTAAGCGTAGCGCGGTTGAGACAGGAACATGAAGATTACGATGTCGCGATCAACGCAATGATCCAGACAGGCTGCGATGCCCTGCGCATACAGCGGATGAAGAAGAAGAAACTGATCATCAAGGACAAGATCACCAAGATCGAGGATCAGATCATTCCAGACATTATCGCCTGAGCCGGCGCCGCGCTCGAATCGATCGCGCCGGCAGAGAATTTCGGCCCTGCAACAAAGCGGAACGAACACCGTGACGAAAACATCTCCTCCGCCCGTCGCCATCATCATGGGAAGCCAGTCCGACTGGGAGACGATGAAGAATGCCGCCGATACGCTCGACGCCCTCGACATCGCCTATGATGCCCGGATCGTCTCGGCACATCGCACGGTGGACCGGTTGATCAATTTTGCCCGGGGCGCCCGGGACGAAGGCTTCAAGGTGATCATCGCCGGTGCCGGCGGTGCTGCTCATCTGCCCGGAATGACGGCGGCGATGACGCCGCTTCCGGTATTCGGTGTTCCCGTCCAGTCCAAGGCGCTCTCCGGCCAGGACAGCCTTCTTTCGATCGTCCAGATGCCGGCCGGGATCCCTGTCGGTACGCTGGCGATCGGTCGCGCCGGCGCCGTCAATGCAGCCCTTCTTGCCGCGGCCGTCCTGGCGCTCAGCGATCCGGATCTGGCCGACCGTCTCGACGACTGGCGCGAACAGCAGAGCGCCGCGGTAGCCGAATACCCCGTGGATCAGGCATGAGAACGATCGGCATCATCGGCGGCGGCCAGCTCGGCCGCATGCTCGCCATGGCGGCAGCCCGGCTCAACTTTCGCACCATCATCCTCGAGCCGCAGCCCGACTGTCCCGCCGCCCAGGTGGCCAACGGCCAGATCATCGCCAATTATGACGACGAGGCGGCACTGGCGAAACTCGCGGAAGCCTGCGACCTCGTCACCTATGAATTCGAGAATGTCCCGGTCGCCGCAGCAGAACTGCTTGCGCGCTCGCTGCCGGTTTACCCCCCGCCCAGAGCACTGGAAGTGTCGCAGGACCGGGTAGCGGAAAAACAGTTCCTCAACGGCTGTGGCATCACGACCGCCCGGTTTCACGCCATCGACAGCCAGGATGAGCTCGAACGGGCGCTTGCCGATTTTTCCGGCATTGGTGTTCTGAAGACTCGCCGTCTCGGCTATGACGGCAAGGGCCAGCGCGTCTTCCGCGGCGCGAGCGACACTGCAACTGGCGCCTACATGGCGCTCGGCGACGTGCCGCTCATCCTCGAAAGCTTCGTTGCCTTCGAACGGGAGATTTCGATCATTGCCGCGCGCGGCACCGATGGCTCGATCGCCTGCTTCGACCCGGCGGAGAACATCCACCGCAACGGCATCCTTCATACCTCAACGGTCCCAGCCTCAGTCGGTGAAACAACCGCAGCGGCGGCCCGCACCGCAGCCGGCGCCATCCTTGAGGCGCTCAGCTATGTCGGCGTCATCGGCGTGGAATTCTTCGTGCTCGCCGATGGAACGCCAATCGTCAACGAAATCGCACCCCGCGTCCACAATTCCGGCCACTGGACGGAAGCCGCCTGCGTGGTTTCGCAGTTCGAGCAGCATATCCGCGCGGTCACCGGCCTGGCATTATCGGACGGCGCCCGGCATTCCGATTGCGTGATGCGGAACTTGATCGGCGACGACATCAACGACGTTCCGGGCTGGCTCGCCAAGCCGAACGCTCTGGTCCATCTCTATGGCAAGTCCGAAGCCCGGCCCGGCCGCAAGATGGGCCATGTCACCTGGCTTCGATAAGGGGTTAACCCACAGAAAAGCCGAAAGCCGGCGTTAAAACCGGCTCTCTGTGGTTGACACGTTTGCGATGCCGGGTTATTTGCCTGCCACCCTAAGAGCGCGCTCGGCCCGAACGGTCTGCAAGCGCGCTTTTGATTGTTAAAGACCGGCGAATTCGGATTCGCCAAAACTGCGGATCAGAAAAATGAAGATCAAAAATTCGCTCAAGTCGCTGAAGGCTCGCCATCGCGAAAACCGTCTGGTGCGCCGCAAGGGCCGCGTCTACATCATCAACAAGCTGAACCCGCGCTTCAAGGCCCGTCAGGGCTGATCCATTCTGCGAACCGGAAACGGACGTTTCCGGCCCGTTCATGAATGGAATGAAAGCGCTTGAGCCTTCCTCTTCTGAGAAACGGGCTCGGACGGTTCATCGAATTGATACCTCAAATTTGATTTTGATCTTCGGCCATGGCGGACTACCTTATCTGCCATGGTTAAACTTATGTCTTCTAGTCTGACTCTCGTGATCGCGCTTTCGGCGTCGGTCACTGGCGCACCCTCTCTTCTCGCAGCGGACACCGCACCGGCTTCGGCGACATCGGAACTGACGACGCCGAAGCAGCGGCTGGACGCGCTTTTTGCCGATCTGAAACGGGAACGCGACCCCGAAAAGGCGCGTGAAATCTCCGATCGCATCCGTGTCGAATGGCAGGATTCCGGCAGCGCCTCCGTCAATCTCCTGATGCAATGGGCGACAAAAGCGCTCGAGGCTGATCGTAAGGCAACCGCGCTCGATATCTTCGATCAGGTCATTTATCTCTCGCCACAATATGTCGAGGGCTGGAACCAGCGCGCGACGCTGCACTACCGGATGGGCAACTATCGGAAGTCCATGTCCGACATCAACCAGGTGCTGGCGATCGAGCCCCGGCATTTCGGCGCACTCGCCGGCATGGCGTCTATCCTCACCGCAGCCGGCAAGGACGAACTGGGGCTGAGGGCGTGGGAGCAGTTTCTCGAGATCTACCCTGCCGATCGTCAGGCGCAGGAGCAGCTCGGCAACCTCGAAGAAAAGCTCGCCGGCAATCGCACATAAGTCTGCGCCGGCGAAACCGCCGGTCGCTCTTTCTCGTATCGGACGGTATTGAACTGTCAGATCAGTTGCGCATGCGCACAAACCGCGCTGAGATTGAGTGATGGTTTAACTGGCGGCCCGGGCGGCGCGGATAGCCGGCGACAAGGCCGAATGAAAGACGCCGCGCTTCCGGCTGGAAGCGCGGCGTCCCAAGAAGGCATGCTGTCAGATTCAGACGCCGCTCAGGCCATCCGAGCCGATATAGGCGATGCGCAGCATATTGGTCGCGCCCGGCGTCCCCAACGGCACGCCCGCCGAGATGATGATGCGGTCGCCCGGCTTGCCGAAGCCTTCGGTCGCGACGATGCGGCAGGCGCGGTTGACCATGTCGTCAAGATCGGTCGCGTCATTGGTGACGACGCTGTGCAGGCCCCAGACGACGGAAAGACGGCGGGCGGTCTGAATGACCGGCGAAAGCGCGATCACCGGAACCTGCGGACGCTCGCGCGCCGTGCGCAGACCCGTATTGCCCGAGGAGGTGTAACAGACGATCGCCGACAGTTTCAGCGTCTCGGCGATCTGGTGGGCGGCAAGCGAAATCGCGTCCGCGCCGGTCGCTTCCGGCGGCGTGCGCTGCGCGTAGATGATACCCGGATAGTGCGGGTCGAGTTCGACCTTGCTGGCGATCGACGCCATGGTCGACACGGCTTCGACCGGATATTCGCCGGAGGCGGATTCGGCTGACAGCATGACGGCATCGGCGCCTTCGAAGACGGCGGTCGCAACGTCCGACACTTCGGCGCGGGTCGGGACCGGCGCCGAGATCATCGATTCCAGCATCTGCGTTGCAACAACGACCGGCTTGCCGGCACGGCGGCAGGCGCGGATCAACTGCTTCTGCAGGCCCGGGACCGCTTCCAGCGGCATTTCGACACCAAGGTCGCCGCGCGCAACCATCAGGGCGTCGGAGAGTTCGATAATCTCGTCGATCCGCTCGATCGCCTGCGGCTTCTCGATCTTCGACATCAGGCCGACGCGACCGCGCGAGACCTTGCGGACTTCGGAGAGATCTTCCGGACGCTGAATGAACGACAGGGCAACCCAGTCGACTTCGTCCGTCTCGAGCACGGCATCCAGATCGGCCCTGTCCTTCTCGGTCAGTGCACCGACGCCGAGCAGCGTATCGGGCAGGCTGACGCCCTTGCGGTCGGAAATCTTGGTGCCGGCGACAACGGTGCAGACGATGCTCTTGCCGTCAGACTTGTCGGCGCGCAGATGCAGCTTGCCGTCATCGATCAGCAGACGGTGACCCGGCTTGACGGCTTCGAGAATTTCCGGATGCGGCAGGAAGACACGCGTGTTGTCACCCGGTTCGTCCTTGTTGTCGAGCGTGAAAGTCTGGCCCGGAACGAGATCGACCTTGCCATCCGCAAACTTGCCGACGCGCAGCTTCGGGCCCTGAAGGTCGGCAAGAATTCCGATCGGGCGGCCGCAGCGCTGCTCGACATTGCGGATACGCTTGATCAGCGTGCGCATCATGTCATGGCTGGCATGGCTCATGTTGATCCGGAAAAGATCGGCGCCCGCCTCATGCAGCTTCTGGATCATCTCTTCTTCGTTGGATGCAGGTCCAAGCGTCGCGAGGATTTTGACTTTTCTATTCCGCTTCATCAGTTGTGGCTTTCCTGGGTCCCTGGAGTATCGGACAACTGAACCATCCAGCTCCCCTGACGCCCCGTGTCGTATTCCTTGAACCCCATCCGCTGGAAACCGCGCGCGAAGCAATCCTGCACGCCGGTGATCTTGAACTCGTTTTCGGCGACGCACATGTTGACGCCGCCCGTCCAACGACCGCCGCGGGCCGCATCCTCAGCGTAGAGGTAATAGTACCGTGATAGAAGTTCACCCTGAATCAGGGTGGCGCAGGTGGTCGCAGGAACCTGCCACCAGCCTTCCGTGATCCAGCCTTCCTTGGCCCGGTAGCCGATGGCCACACCTACAAGATTCTGGGTGCCGTTGCAGACCCGGAACTCGGCCCGCGCTTCGCTCGCCATCAGAACCGGCGAGAACGCCGCCAGAATGAAAACAATACCGGCACTCAAGGACCAGTTCCGGACGTTCAGCCTGGAAAGAGGATATCTGGACACGGTTTCCAATGGGTCTCCATTGTGATTTGTCGTGCACTTTCTTGCGACGGTAGGCCGGGAAAGTCAACGCGACTCTAATCGATTATATTAGGCTTTCTGTTGACCGAAATGTCACAAAATGCCCTTCACCTTGCGATAAGCGCCGCAGCATGCCATCAAATTTCGTCATTCATGAATCGAGTTGATACTGCATGCGGGAAACATCACCGTTCGAGATCATTGAGGGTAACAATGCCGCTGGGCTGGTGCTCCTGGCGGATCATGCCACCAACCGGCTGCCGCCGGAATATGGCAGGCTTGGCCTTCCCGAAAGTGCCTTCGAACGGCACATCGCCTACGATATCGGCGTCGAGGCTCTGGTCCGCCGGCTCGCTGCCCGGCTTGACGTTCCCGCCGTCCTCAGCTGCTTTTCGCGGCTTTTGATCGATCCGAACCGCGGCGAGGACGATCCGACGCTGATCATGAAGATATCGGACGGCGCTATCGTTCCCGGCAATCATCCCATCTCATCGGACGAATGGGAACGCCGTCTCAACCGCTTTCACCGGCCCTATCATCGCGCCGTCTCGGAAACCATCGCTGCGGTCGGCTCGACAAGCGGCACGGCACCGCTGGTGATTTCCCTTCATTCCTACACGCCCGCCTGGAAGGGCGTGCCCCGCCCCTGGCATGCCGCCGTCCTCTGGGACAGCGATCCGCGCGCGGTCAGCCCGCTGATCGAAGCGCTGGAGGCTTCGGGCGATGTCCTTGTCGGCAACAACGAGCCCTACGACGGCGCCCTGCGTGGCGATACGATGTTCCGTCACTGCATGGAACCCGGCCTCGCCCACGCACTGATCGAGGTTCGACAGGACCTGATTGGAGACGATATCGGCGTGGCGGAATGGGATGAGCGGCTTGGACCGATCCTCGCCAGCCTGAACGAACGCCCTGAATTGCACGAATTCAGGCGATATCCTTCCCGCACCGGGCCTTATGCATTCTAAAAAACGGCTGAAAGAAACGACGATGACCGATTTGACGCCACAGCAGCAGCTGGAATTCGAGGCAGCCGCCTTCCGCCGCCTCATCACCCATCTGCGCGAACGCACCGATGTCCAGAACATCGACCTGATGAACCTTGCCGGTTTCTGCCGCAACTGCCTGTCCAACTGGTATCGCGATGCCGCCATTACCGCTGGCGTGCCGATGGATAAAGACCAGTCCCGTGAGATCGTCTACGGCATGCCTTATGACGAATGGCGGTCGCTTTACCAGAAGGAGGCGGCCAGCGAACAGAAGGCCGCCTTCGAGGTGAACAAGCCCAAGGAATAGCAGACGCTGCTGAAAGCAGCCGCGAAATCGGTGCGGCGTTACGCAATGTCACTTGACCTTGAAGCGACTTCGCGGCAGGTCACAGCCTCGCAAATTCAGTCCCCCAACAAGGAGAAAACCATGTCGGATGCCCACGGCGTCGCCCGCGATCAGCTTCGCTCTTTCATCGAGCGGATCGAGCGGCTGGAAGAAGAAAAAAAGACCATCGCCGACGACATCAAGGATGTGTATGGCGAGGCGAAGGGAACCGGCTTCGATACGAAGATCCTGAAAAAAGTCATCGCCATCCGCAAGCAGGACAAGGACGAGCGCATGGAGCAGGAAGCCATCCTCGACACCTACCTCGCAGCGCTCGGCATGATCGACGCGCCGGCAGCCGAATAAACGGCGCCCGCAACCAACAAAAAACCCGCCATTCCGGCGGGTTTTTTCGTGACGCATCCGTGATGGATCTGATCAGTTCGTGCTGAACTTCTTCACTTCCAGGAAATTGACCGCACTTCCGCTGAACCGTGCCGTGTCTACGGAACCGGCTTCGTTCGAGAAACCGGCCGAATAGACCGTAGTCGGCGAAGCCCGCAACGTCTTGCTGACGAAGCGCGGCGCCTTCACCGGCTTGGACAAGGTCGCCATGCGGCCGTTCGACAGCGCCCAGGTGGAAATGATCTGCTGGGTCAGCTTCGGTTCGGTGCGGACCGATGAACGGGTCGCCGCATCGGCCTCCTGCTTGTTTGGACGCTTGCCCTTGGCGGGTGCCTCTGCAGTCGCATCGAAAACGTCCTCGAAGATCGCAGCGCGCGTTTCGGCGCTCGACGGCGGCACGTAGGCCGCCAGCTCAATCGGCCGCTCCTGCGGCGTCGGCTGTGCAAGCGCCACACGTGTCTGTGCCTCGGCAACAGCTTCAACCGGTTGCTCCGCCTCGGCCACTGCCTGCGGCTGCTCAACCCGTTCGGCAAAGGACGGCACCACGACATTGGCGTCGGCCACGGCCATCAGGGAGGCTTCGTCTGCCGGGCGCATGGCCGGCACAGGCACAAAACCAAGCGCTGCGACCTCCTCACCCAGCACCGCGGCATTCGGATCGGTCGAGGCCATCAGCGTGTCGCTGCCGGCATCGCCGTTCAAGCCGCGCTTACCAAGCATCTGCGGCACGGGAATCTTGTAGCCGTTCAGATCGGCATATTCGCCTTCGGTTGCGGCCGGTTCAGGCAGAGCCGCGGTCCAGGCATCCTGGGCCGCTTCCTTGGTCGGAGCAACGAGCGCCATCTGTACGCCCGCGTCTGCCGGTACATCCTTGAAGGCCGGTCTTGCGCCTGGCACCGGCGCGGCCACTTCTTTCTCCGGGGCCTGTTCCGAGCCATCGACGCCGGGAAGAGCCTGCTGAGCCTCGGCAACAGCAACTTCCGTGACCTTGGCCCTGGCAGCCGGCTGCTCGTCCGCACCTTCCAGCTCGCCGCTGGCAATTGCATTCGGTTCTTCATCCTCATCACCACCGCCAAACAGCATGGCGAAGAGGTTGCCCTTGCGTTTCGTATCCTTGTCGCCCGGTCCCTTGGCGCCGCCGCCAGCCACTTCAATGGCGCTGGTGCCGACCCGGCGCTTGTAATCGGCCACGGCCAGTTCATAACCCGGCAGCGGCTTGCCGTCAGCCGGCACGTGCATGGTCTTGCCGTCGGGGAAGAGGCGCGCAAGTTCGCCGCGGCTCATGCGCGGCCAGGCGCGAACGCCGCCGACATCCATGTGCACGAAAGGCGAACCGGAGGTCGGGTAATAGCCAACGCCGCCGACCTGGAACTTCATGCCGATTTCGCGCAGATTCTTCAGCCTGACGTCGGGCAGGTAGAAATCCATCGCCTTGCCGAGCATGTGCTGGCTCTTCTTGGCCACACCCTTGGAACGCGACCGCAGCATGCCGTTGGTGGCCGGCGAGCGGTAGGCGGAAACCACGTGGATATAGTCGCGCGAGCCGCTCTTCTGGTAGACTTCCCAGACAAGATCGAGAAGGCGCGGGTCCATCTTCGTCGGTTCGTTGCGGCGCCAGTCGCGCAGGAAACGATTGACCTGCTGCAGGCCCTTGGCATCGTAGCGACCATTGCGCTTGAACGTGATCGACGCCTTTTCCCGGGTGTGAACGAAATAGAGTTTGAGCGTGCGGGTCTGGCCTGCGGCCTCCACCGGCGGAGCCATGCCGGGCGTGACCATTGCGGCCGCGATCAGGAGCGATGCGAGGACACGCGGCATCTTGTGGGCCACTGCAGCGCAAAAGCGGGTTATCACGGAGCCGTCAGGCTTCTTGAATCCGAACAAATTTTGCAAACTCAATCCCCGTCCGACGGACAATGCGTCCCGTGGCTGCTCAGATGACTGTCAATTGCGGTGACAGCATGGCAAATATGCCACAGTCATCGGTTATCCTTATAATATAGTGAATGGTTCACTAACAAGGTCTAAACGACAACAGCCAAATACGACGGATCGTTAAGCTTTGTTATCCCTCGTTTTATGCGGCCTCACTGAACGGATCGTCCGGATTAATGCCATAATCCTTGAGTTTACGGTACAATGTCGACCTTCCGATTCCCAGTTTTCGGGCCACCTGGCTCATTTGCCCGCGGTAGAACTTGAGCGCAAAACGAATCAGTTCCTCTTCCACTTCGGCCAGCTTGCGCACATTTCCGCCATCATCGACGCTCGCAATCGCATTTTCAGGCTGCGTATCCGCAACCGCATTTCGCACTTCCGCCCTCTCGGCTGAGCCGAAATGCGGATAGACCGGCGGCAGGTGACTGGCGTCGGTCACCTGAATTTTCGAAGGCCCGGTCTCTTCCCAGCTGAAACCCGATTTCTCGGCAACGACATAGCCGGGGATTTGCGTGGCGATCTGCGGGAAATCCTTGACCGTCAGTTCCGCCCCTTCGGCAAGCACGACCGCCCGGAAGATGGCGTTTTCCAACTGGCGGATGTTGCCGGGCCAGTCATAGGCGGTCAGCAATGCCAACGCACCGCTTGAAACCGTCAGCGGCGCCGCAAGCCGCTGTTCCAGCGAAAAACGCTCGACAAAGGTGCGCACCAGAACCGGGATGTCTTCCTTGCGCTTGCGCAGTGCCGGCATGGCGATGGGGAAGACGTTCAGCCGGTAATACAGGTCTTCGCGGAAGCGGCCTTCGCGCACTTCGTTGATCAGGTCCTTGTTGGTCGCGGAAATCAGCCGGACGTTGACCTTCTGCGGATGGCGCGCGCCGATCGTCTCGATCTCGCCCTGCTGCACCGCGCGCAAGAGCTTCACCTGGACCTCGACAGGCAGGTCGCCGATCTCGTCGAGGAACAGCGTGCCGCCATCGGCGTCGGCGAACTTGCCGGAGTGTTTTTCCGTGGCGCCGGTAAACGCGCCCTTTTCATGGCCGAAGAGGATGCTTTCGACCAGATTGTGCGGGATGGCGCCGCAATTGACGGTGACGAAGGGCTTGCTGGCGCGCTCGCTGGCGTGCTGGATGGCGCGGGCGACCATTTCCTTGCCGACACCGGATTCACCTTCCAGCACGATCGGGATATTCGACTGCGCGGCACGGCGCGCGAGATCGAGCACCCGGATCATGGCAGGGCTTGCCGAAACCACATCATCGAAACCAACGGCACCGCTGCGCGATCGCTTCGTGGCGCGGCCGCGATTTTCGCGGTGGTCCATCTTGAGCGCGTTGGTGATCGCAACGCTGAGGCGTTCGGGCGAAACCGGCTTGACGACGAAATCGAAGGCGCCGGCCTGCATGGCGAGAACGACGGTCTCGATGCCGCCCTGTCCCGTCTGCACGATCACTGGCGTATCGATGCCGCGCTCGGCGATCGCTTCGAGGAACCCATGACCGTTCATTTCCGGCATCATCAGATCGAGCAGAATGACGCTGATCAGACCGCGCTTGCGCTCCAGCAGATCCAGACCGCTGCGACCGTTGTCGGCCAGATGAGCGACATGGCCAAGACGTTCGATCATGTTCGTCAGCAGGCGGCGCTGGACCGGATCATCGTCGATGACGAGAATTTGGGATGTCATGAAGGCCTCCTGCTCTCTGATAGAACCAAAACGACACCTCATGTGCCGCGTCGTGAGAAGCATTCGTCCCACAAAGGCCTGAAAATCCTCTTTTGAGAAATGCTTGCATTTTAACCATTGCCGACGTTAGGTCATGGCCCCATATCCGCCCTTTGCTTCGCCACCCGAATCCGGGCCGCACCCGTTGAAAAGAGTGAACGCTCATGCACCATCTTCCATCCTTCCGGACATCTTCCCGCATCGCCCATGCCGCTGCTTCAGGCGCTGCGGAAGCAGCGCAGCTTGGCGACCTGCCGTCCTGGAAACTGGAGGATCTGTACCCATCGGCAACGTCGCAGGAATATCTCGGCGACCTGGACAAGGCCGAGGCCGCGGCGAAGGCTTTCGAAGAAAAATGGAAGGGCAAGCTGGCCGATGCTGCCACGCGGACCGGTGGCGACGGCATCGGCGCGGCTGTGCGCGAGTATGAGGCGCTGGAAGACCTGATGGGCAAGATCGGCTCCTTTGCCGGCCTCACCTACTTCTCCGACACGTCCAATCCGGCCCACGGCAAGCTCTACGGTGATGCCCAGTCGAAACTGACGGATATGGCGAGCCATCTCCTGTTCTTCTCGCTGGAAATGAACCGGATCGACGATGCCGTCATCGATGCCGCGCTCGAAAGCGATGCGCTGGCGGGCCATTACAAGCCGTGGATCGTCGATCTGCGCATGGACAAGCCCTATCAGCTCGACGACAAGCTGGAACAGCTCTTCCTCGAAAAATCGATGACCGGCGCCAGCGCCTTCAACCGGCTGTTCGACGAGACGATGGCGTCGCTGACATTCAATATCGACGGTGAGGACCGGCCACTCGAAGTGACACTCAGCATGCTCCAGGAGGCCGACCCGGCCGTCCGGAAAAAGGCAGCCGAGGCATTGACCAAGACCTTCAAGGCCAACATCCGCACCTTCACGCTGATCACCAACACGCTCGCCAAGGACAAGGAAATCTCCGATCGCTGGCGCGGTTTCAAAGATATCGCCGACAGCCGCCATCTGGCCAACCGGGTCGAGCGCGACGTCGTCGACGCACTGGCCGCCGCCGTGAAGGACGCCTATCCGCGCCTGTCGCATCGCTACTACGCGATGAAGGCAAAGTGGCTCGGCATGGAACAGATGGAATTCTGGGATCGCAACGCACCGCTGCCGGAAACGCCGACCTCGCTCATCCCCTGGGCTGATGCCAAGGAAACCGTGCTGTCCGCCTATCGCAGTTTTGAACCGGAAATGGCGGATATCGCCGGCCGCTTCTTCGACGGCGGCTGGATCGATGCGCCGGTTCGCCCGGGCAAGGCGCCCGGCGCCTTCGCACATCCGACCGTGCCTTCGGCGCATCCGTATGTGCTGGTCAACTACATGGGCAAGCCGCGGGACGTGATGACGCTCGCCCATGAACTCGGGCACGGCGTGCATCAGGTTCTCGCCGGCGCGCAGGGTGCGCTGATGGCTTCGACGCCGTTGACGCTTGCTGAAACCGCCTCCGTCTTCGGCGAAATGCTGACCTTCCGCGCCCTTCTCGACAAGACGAAGGACAAGCGCGAGCGCAAGGCCATGCTCGCCCAGAAGGTCGAGGACATGATCAACACGGTCGTGCGCCAGATCGCCTTCTACGAATTCGAGCGCAAGATCCACACCGCCCGCAAAAATGGCGAACTGACCGCCGACGACATCGGTGAACTATGGCTGTCGGTTCAGAGGGAGAGCCTTGGGCCGGCTATCCGCATTTCCGAGGGCTACGAGACCTACTGGGCCTATATCCCCCACTTCATCCATTCACCCTTCTATGTCTACGCCTATGCCTTCGGAGATTGCCTGGTAAACTCGCTGTACGCCGTTTACCAGAAGGCCGAAACCGGCTTCCAGCAGAAGTATTTCGAGATGCTCAAGGCCGGCGGCACCAAGCATCACGCCGAACTGCTCGCCCCCTTCGGCCTCGACGCCACCGATCCGTCGTTCTGGGCACAGGGCCTGTCGATGCTGGAGGGGCTGATCGACGAACTTGAGGCGCTTGATAGGCAGGCTTAATTTTCGGCGGGTACGGGATGGAAGCAAGTTTCCTGGATCTCGGCATGGATCCTCGGGTCAGGCCCGAGGATGACAAATCTGGGGATCTGGCTCACTGAAAAGCCGCTACCAGCATTGATTAGGTAACCCCATTCCCGTCATCCTCGGGCTTAACCCGAGGATCCATGCGGACACCGACGTGAGCAGCATGACCGACACCGGCCCCTTTGTCCTTTTCCGCGACGACAGCGAAGACAGGACGACCGTCTTCGCCGAGCCTTCGCATGTGATCACGGCGCGGACGAAGGCCGAGTTCTGGCGCGGGCTCGAGGACATGGAAGCCGCGCACAGCGCCGGAAAATGGCTTGCGGGCTTCATGAGCTATGAGGCGGGCCATCTCTTCGAGCAGAAGCTCGCTCCCTTTGCCGAGGAAAACCGCCGCACGCCGCTCATGTCCTTCGGTGTCTTCGACGGACCGGCCGAGGCACATCCGCTTTCCGAGCCCCGGCGCCGCATGGAAAATGAGCCGTTCATCACCGAGCCCCGCGCAAACTGGAACTTTGATGCCTACAGGCAGCGCTTCGACCGCCTGCACCAGCACCTGCGACAGGGCGATTGTTACCAGGCGAACCTCACCATGCCGGTCGCTGCCCGCTGGAACGGCGATCCGCTCGCCGCCTTCTGGTCGCTGATCGAGCGGCAGCCGGTGAAATACGGCGCGCTCGTCTCGCTCGACGGCCCGACCTTGTTGTCGCGCTCGCCGGAACTTTTTTTCAAGGTCGACAAGGAAGGCTGGATCGAGACACACCCGATGAAGGGCACCGCCCGGCGCGGCGCAAGCGCGGCGGAGGATCAGGAAATCATCCGCGAGATGCGTGCCGATCCGAAATCGCAGGCCGAAAACAGGATGATCGTCGATCTGCTGCGCAACGACATCTCCCGCATCACCGAGGTTGGCACGCTCGAAGTCCCGCGCCTTTTCGACATCGAGACCTACCCGACGGTGCACCAAATGGTGAGCCACGTGCGGGCCAAACTGCTGCCGGACGTCGGAATCAGCCGAATTTTCGAAGCGCTGTTCCCGTGCGGTTCGGTCACCGGCGCGCCAAAAATGCGGGCAATGGAAATCCTGCATGATCTGGAAGCCGGCCCGCGCGACGCCTATTGCGGCTCGATCGGCTTCATCGCGCCTGATGGTATCATGCGTTTCAACGTCGCCATCCGCACGCTGTCGCTCTTTCCGGATGGCGAAGCCATCTTCAACGTCGGCGGCGGCATCGTTTTCGATTCGACCGCCGAAGCGGAATATGAGGAATGCCTGCTGAAAGCGCGCTTCGCCGTCGGCGACGCCTGGATCGAGCGATGACGGAGTTTTCGCTGATCGAAACGATGCGATGGGAACCGGGCACCGGCATCGTCCGCCTGCGGTTGCACCTCGCCCGCCTGAAGCGCTCGGCCGGGCGGCTGGGATTTGCCGGGGCAGACAAAGCAGAGGCACGTCTGGCTGAAATACTTGGAGCGGTACCCCCCTCTGTCCCTTCGGGACATCTCCCCCTCAAGGGGGGAGATCAGGCTGGCGCGACCACACCCCAACAACGCACCATCGAGGCAGCCGCAGGTCCAATCTCCCCCCTTGAGGGGGAGATGCCCGACAGGGCAGAGGGGGGTGAAACCGCAAACGCTGCAAAAGCTTCCCTCCGCGTTCGCCTGACGCTCAGTCCCTCCGGCAGGATCGCCGTCACCACCGCGCCGTTCACACCGCTTCCCGAAAACACCATCTGGCGCGTCGCGGTCGCGGCTGCCCGCCTCGATTCGGCCAACAAGCTCCTGCGCCACAAGACCACCCGGCGCGAGATCTACGAGGCGGCGCGGGGCGAATATCCAGCTGCCGCTGCCGACGAAGTCCTGCTGCTCAACGAGAAGGGCGAGCCCTGCGAGGGCACGATCACGTCGCTCTTCCTCGATGATGGTTCGGGCATGTTGAAGACGCCGCCGATATCCTGCGGTCTGCTCGCAGGCGTGCTCAGGACCGAACTGATTTGCGCCCGCCGCGCCCGCGTGCAGCGCCTTTCTCTCGAAGATCTACAAAACGGCACACTTTATGTGGGCAATTCACTCCGTGGGTTGATCAGGGCGGAGCTGGTCTAGGTAAAAAATGGCCCCGCCGGCGCGAAACCGGCGGGGCTTGGCAAAACTGCGAAGATTTCCCGTTATTCCGCAGCCGTCGGGTGCAGCACGCCGCGGCGGATCTGGTCTGCCTCGATCGATTCGAAGAGGGCACGGAAGTTGCCTTCCCCGAACCCTTCATCGCCCTTGCGCTGGATGAATTCGAAGAAGATCGGGCCGATCACCGTCTTCGAGAAGATCTGCAGGAGAATGCGGGTCGTGCCGCCATCCACCACGCCTTCGCCGTCGATCAGGATGCCATGCTGTTTCATCCTCTCGATCGGCTCGTCGTGCCCATGCACGCGTTCATGGGAGAGTTCGTAATAGGTATCCGGCGGGCCCGGCATGAATTTCAGGCCGTTGGCGGCGAGCTTGTCGGTGGCGTCGTAGATGCCTTCCGTTCCGACCGCGATGTGCTGGATGCCTTCGCCCTTGTACTTGCGCAGATATTCCTCGATCTGGCTGGTATCGTCCTTGGATTCGTTCAGTGGAATGCGGATCTTGCCGCAGGGCGAGGTGATCGCCCGGCTTGTCAGACCCGTGATGCGGCCGTCGATGTTGAAGAAGTGGATCTGCTTGAAACCGAAGAGCTCGCGATAGAAGTCCCACCACTTGTCCATGTTGCCGCGATAGACGTTATGGGTCAGGTGATCGAGATAATAGAAGCCGACACCCTCCGGCTTCGGGTCGCGCTCGCCCGACCATTCGAACTCGGCCTCATAGGGCGAGCCCTTCTTGCCGTAGATCTCGATGAAATAAAGCAGCGACCCGCCGATACCGACGATGGCCGGAACGTCGAGTGCCTTGTCCTTGCCTTCATAGGGCGTCGCGCCCTTCGACACGGCGTGCTCGAAAGCGTGCTTGGCATCGACGACGCGCCAAGCCATGGACGGCGCGCAGGGGCCGTGAGCGGCGACGAAGCGCATGGCATGGCTGCCCGGTTCGGCATTGAGCAGATAGTTGATATCGCCCTGGCGCCAGACGGTGATGTCCTTCGTGCGGTGCTTGGCAACGCAGGTGTAGCCCATGCGCGTGAAAAGTTCTCTCAGCTTTTCCGGCTCGGGGTGAGAAAACTCGACAAACTCGAAACCGTCCGTCCCTGCCGGGTTTTCGGCGGTGATGCCGGACGGGGGTGCATCGTGCGGGAAGGGTCCCATGGTTCTCTCCTCTGAACTCCTCGAATGTTGAGGCGATCATGGCGCAAATCCCATGCATTGTGCTTGCATTCTTGCGTGATATAACCAGATCAATGCATGATCTGTGCGAAATTTGACGAAGGTATGCACGAATGGAACAGATGGATGGTTACGACCTGAAGATCCTTGCCGAATTGCAAGGCGACGGCCGGCTGACCAACAACGAACTGTCGGAATTGATCGCCCTGTCGCCGTCTCAATGTTCGCGCCGCCGGTCACGTTTGGAGGCTGACGGCTTCATTCTTGGCTACCGCGCCGTGCTCGATCGCGGCCGGCTTGGGCTCGACCTGATGGTCGTGATCGCCGTCACCCTTGCCACCCATAACCGCGACAATGCCAAGCGTTTCGCAGCCCTGATAGCCGATCTGCCGGAGGTGCTGGAATGCTACGCGCTAACCGGCGAGATGGACTATCACCTCAAGGTCGTGACCTATGATCTGGCCGGGCTATCGCACTTCGTCAACGACGTGCTCCTGCCGCATGACAGCGTGCAACATGTAAAGACCTCGATCGTGCTGGCGACGTTGAAGGACTTTCAGGGGTTGCCGGTCCGCCAGCGCGGTAAATACTGAGCGTGCCTCAGCTGCGCCGTTTCGCCATGGCGTTTTCAACAGCGGCCAGCCCGGATGACAGGGCCTGCAGGCCATCCGTCCCCAGGAGCGTTTCCAACTCCGCCGAATAGTCGCGCGCAAGCCGTGTCAGCTCCCGATAGGCTTTGGTCCCTGCAGCCGTCAGTTCCAGATGTTCGACGCGACGGTCTTCCTCATGCTGCGTCCGCTTCAGCCACCGGCGTTCCTCCAGTGCGAAGACGGCGCGGCTGACCTTCGTCTTGTGCATGGTCGAATGAACGCCGACCTCGGTCGCCGTCATGCGCCCCGAGCTCCCAAGTGCCGCCAGTGTCCGCCACTCCGGCCGCGTCAGGCCATATTCCGCCTTGTAGGCGGCGGCGAAGCGCAAGGCGATGAACTCCGCGGCGCGATTGAGGCGAAACGGCAAGAACTGTTCGAGATCGAAGTCGCCTATGACATTCTTGGGGTCCATGACTTCCTTGATAGTTACAAAATTGACAGTTACATTTGTAACCATATCTGCTGAGGAGGTGCAAGCCATGCTGGAGAAAACCCGAAATACCGCGGTCGATGCCGTGGCGAACAGCCCGCAATACATGCCGGGCTTCGGCAACGACTTCGAGACCGAATCCCTGCCCGAAGCCCTCCCGCAAGGCCAGAACAGTCCGCAGAAATGCAATTACGGGCTTTATGCCGAGCAACTGTCCGGCTCCCCCTTCACGGCACCGCGCGGCACCAACGAGCGCTCGTGGCTCTACCGCATCCGCCCGAGCGTGCGGCACACCCGCCGGTTTTCCAATGCGGGCTATCCCTTCTGGAGATCGGCCCCATGCCTGGACGATCACTCCCTGCCGCTCGGCCAGCTGCGCTGGAGCCCGATCCAGGCGCCAACAGAAAAGCTCAACTTCCTCGCCGGCATCCGCACGATGACGGCCGCGGGCGACGTGATGACCCAGGTCGGCATGGCGGCGCATGTCTACGCCTTCAACGACGACATGGTCGACGACTATTTCTTCAATGCCGATGGCGAACTGCTGGTCGTGCCGCAGCTCGGCGCCATGCGCGTCTTTACCGAAATGGGCATCATCGATGTCGAACCATCCGAGATCTGCCTCATCCCGCGCGGCATGATGTTCAAGGTCTCGCGCCTCGGCGAGGGGCCCGAGTGGCGTGGCTATATCTGCGAGAACTACGGCGCCAAGTTCACGCTGCCGGATCGCGGCCCGATCGGTGCCAATTGCCTCGCCAATCCGCGCGATTTCAAGACGCCGGTTGCCGCTTATGAAGACAAGGAAACGCCGTGCCGCGTGCATGTCAAATGGTGCGGCAAGTTCTACGTCACCGAGATCGGCCATTCGCCGCTCGACGTCGTCGCCTGGCACGGCAATTACGCGCCATTCAAATACGACCTGAGGACCTTCTCGCCGGTCGGCGCCATCCTGTTCGATCATCCCGATCCGTCGATCTTCACCGTGCTGACGGCGCCGACCGAGGAATCGGGCACCGCCAATGTCGATTTCGTCATCTTCCCGCCGCGCTGGCTGGTCGCCGAACACACCTTCCGCCCGCCGTGGTACCACCGCAACATCATGAGCGAGTTCATGGGCCTGATCCATGGTCAATACGATGCCAAGGAAGAAGGCTTCGTGCCGGGTGGCATCAGCCTGCACAACATGATGTTGCCGCACGGCCCGGATGCGATGGGTTTCGAAAAGGCCTCCAATGTCGAGCTGAAACCGATGAAACTCGACCACACCATGGCCTTCATGTTCGAGACCCGCTACCCGCAGCAACTGACACGCTACGCCGCTGAACTTGAGACGCTGCAGGACGACTATCTCGAATGCTGGGACGGGCTGGAGCGCAGGTTCGACGGCACGCCCGGCATCAAGTGACGTCGGGCGCGACAACTGAGGCCAATCGATTACTCGAAAAGCGAGATAGAGAACCATGAAACTTGCAACCCTCAAGGATAGCACCCGGGACGGCCGGCTCGTCGTCGTCTCCCGGGATCTGACCCGCTGCTCCGAGGTCGGCCACATCGCTCGCACCTTGCAGGCTGCGCTGGATGACTGGGAGCATGTGGCGCCACGTCTCGCCGCGGTGGCTGAAGGGCTGGAGGCCGGCGCCCAGCCGTCGATGCGGTTTCATGAACACGACACCGCCTCGCCGCTGCCGCGTGCCTATCAGTGGGCGGACGGCTCGGCCTATGTCAATCACGTCGAACTGGTGCGCAAGGCCCGCAACGCCGAAATGCCGGTGACGTTCTGGACCGACCCGCTGATGTATCAGGGCGGCTCGGACAGCTTTATCGGCCCCCGCGATCCGATTGTCATGGCCGACGAATCCTTCGGCATCGACATGGAGGCTGAGATCGCCGTCATCGTTGACGATGTGCCGATGGGAGCGACGATCGAGGAGGCCCGCGCGGCGATCCGACTGGTGATGCTCGTCAACGACGTCTCCCTGCGCGGGTTGATCCCAGCCGAACTCGCCAAGGGTTTCGGCTTCTTCCAGTCCAAACCATCCTCTGCCTTCTCGCCCGTTGCGGTGACGCCGGATGAACTTGACAGTGCCTGGGACAGCGGCAAGCTGCACCTGCCGCTCCATGTCGATCTCAACGGCAAGCCTTTCGGCCGCGCCAATGCCGGCGTCGACATGACCTTCGATTTCGGCGAACTCATTGCGCACGCGGCCAAGACCCGGCCGCTCTGCGCCGGCACCATCATCGGCTCGGGCACGGTTTCCAACAAGCTCGAAGACGGACCGGGAAAGCCGGTCGCGCAAGGCGGCGCCGGCTATTCCTGCATCGCCGAAATCCGCATGATCGAAACCATCGAAACAGGCGGTCCGATCACGCCGTTCATGCGGTTCGGCGACACCGTTCGTATCGAGATGAAGGACGAGGCAGGACACTCGATCTTCGGGGCGATCGAACAGACCGTGACGAAGTATGAAAGAGATTGAGGTGGCTTTCATGGGCGAAACGGTTCTGTTCGACTACTGGCGCTCATCGGCCAGCTACCGCGTGCGGATCGCGCTCAACATGCTGGCAATCCCCTACCGGTCCGTAGCCGTCGATCTCCTGGCTGGAGAACACAAACAGCAGGAGCATCTCGCCCGCAATCCCCAAGGCCTGGTTCCCGCGCTTGAAATCGATGGGCAAATACTCACGCAGTCGCTGGCGATCATCGAATATCTTTCAGAGACGCGGCCCGGTTCCAGCCTGCTGCCCTCCGATCCAGTGGCCCGCCAGCGCGTCAGGGCGCTGTCCTACGCGATTGCCATGGATATCCATCCGATCTGCAATCTCGGCGTCGTCTTCCATGTCATGCAGCAATCACAAGACCCCGACACGGCGCGATCTGCATGGATGCGCAAATTCATCGGCGAGGGTCTGGGCGCCTTCGAACGGATGCTGGACAACCCCGGAACCGGCGAATTCTGCCACGGCGACCAACCAACGATGGCCGATCTCTGCCTCGTACCGCAAGTCTACAATGCCCGCCGGTGGACCGCCGATCTTTCCGCCTGCCCGCGTACCATGGCGATCGCGGAGAAATGCGAGCGTCTTCCGGCATTTGCGCGCGCGCATCCGGATCAAGTCGCGATCTCGAATGCCAAACCGCGTTAGCGGCCGTTGATCACCACATGCGATTGCCCCGCACGGGGAAAGCTTCAATGTCGGCCGCCCTGCCGGTCTCCAATAATATTTTGAAAAATCATGAAATTTCTGCCATAATCCACGTGTGGCGGCACCATTTACGCGTGTCGCGTTAGGTTCCGACCATAGGAATGCCGGCCCGGCAGGATAGGTCGAACCAATCTCCTTTTCCGCCAGACTACCGGCGAAAGGAGGTGCGTCATGGCACGCAAACTGATCCGCATCCTTACCGGGACCGCACTTATGGCACTTGCGGCGATGGCGCATCCGGCGGCGGCGCAGCAGATGTTTAATTGCGCCGAACATTCCAAGGTCGTCGAATTCCTCGGCTCGCATTATTCCGAGACACTCGTGGCCGTCGGCCTGATCAACGAGGGCGCCATCCTTGAGGTCTATGTCGCCGCAAGCGGCAGCTGGACGATGCTGGTGACCAACGTCAGCGGTCGCAGCTGCGTGGTCTTTGCCGGCCAGAACTGGGAAACGGTCCCGGTTGACCCGGGCGCGAAAACATGATTGCGCAGTAGCGCCTGCGGCATCCTGCGCCACCAGAACGCGCCGAACGCGTAGCGCGTTGTATTGACGCCTCTTTATTCTCCTTCAATCACTCGAGGTCCGTGAAACGGCACAACGCCTGCGAACGGCGTCGCGCGGCCCCCAGCAACTCCTGCTGGCCGCTTCGCGATCTCGCCCGCGCGCGCTTTCCGGCCTCTTTATTGTGACAGAAATCTATGCTCTAGGGCCATTCGAGGCATGACAGGGCGAAATCCGCCCGTTAAACAGTCAAAAGAACCCGTCTCCAGGAGAGAAAGCAAAATGACAGAAACAACCTACCCGGTTTACGGCGAAATCACCGGGCCGATCGTGATGATCGGCTTCGGCTCCATCGGCCGCGGCACCCTGCCCCTGATCGAGCGCCACTTCAAATTCGACAAGAGCCGGATGGTTGTCATCGACCCGCGCGACGACGCAGACCACACCGAAATTATGGCAAAGCACGGCGTCAGGCACATCAAGTCGCATGTCACCAAGGACAACTACAAAGAGCTCCTGAAGCCGCTTCTGACTGAAGGCGGCGGCCAGGGTTTCTGCGTCAATCTTTCCGTCGATACCGGGTCGGTCGACCTGATGAAGCTCTGCCGCAAACTCGACGTCCTCTACATCGACACGGTCGTCGAGCCCTGGCTCGGTTTCTATTTCGACAAAACCATGAGCAATGCCGACCGCACCAACTATGCGCTGCGCGAAACCATGCGCAAGGAAAAGGCGAAGAACTCGGGCGGCGCGACCGCCGTTTCCACCTGCGGCGCCAATCCGGGCATGGTCTCCTGGTTCGTCAAGCAGGCGCTGCTCAACCTCGCCAACGATCTCGACGTGAAGTTCGACGAGCCGGATCAGCATGATCGCGAAGGCTGGGCCAAGCTGATGAAGAAGGTCGGCGTCAAGGGTATCCACATCGCCGAACGCGACACGCAGCTCACCAAGAAACCGAAGCCGCTCAACGTCTTCTGGAACACCTGGTCGGTCGAGGGTTTCATCTCCGAAGGTCTGCAGCCGGCTGAACTCGGCTGGGGCACACACGAAAACTGGATGCCGAAGAACGCCAAAAAGCACAAGAAGGGCTGCCAGGCGGCCATCTATCTCGAGCAGCCGGGCGCCAACACCCGCGTTCGCACCTGGTGCCCGACGCCTGGTCCGCAGTACGGCTTCCTCGTCACCCACAACGAATCCATCTCGATCGCCGACTACTTCACCGTGCGCGGCAAGGATGGCGACGTGACCTACCGTCCGACCTGCCACTATGCCTATCATCCGGCCAACGACGCCGTGCTGTCGCTGCATGAAATGTTCGGCAATGGCGGCAACGCGCAGCCGATCCACCACGTGCTCGACGAAAACGAGCTTGAGGACGGCATCGACGAACTTGGCGTGCTGCTCTACGGCCACGACAAGAACGCCTATTGGTACGGCTCGCGCCTGTCGCTGGAGGAAACCCGCCGCATCGCCCCCTACCAGAACGCGACCGGCCTGCAGGTGACCTCCGCCGTCCTCGCCGGCATGGTCTGGGCACTGGAAAACCCGCAAGCCGGCATCGTCGAAGCCGACGAGATCGATTACAAGCGCTGCCTCGAAGTGCAGATGCCCTATCTCGGACCGGTTGAAGGCCACTACACCGACTGGACCCCGCTCGACGGCCGTCCGGGCCTGTTCCCGGAAGAACTCGACACCAAGGATCCGTGGCAGTTCAAGAACATCCTGTTTCGCTGAACTGTCTGATTAGGCTTTAAAATTCGACGCCCGGGGAACGATCCCCGGGCGTTTTTCGTCGACCTGCGAATAATCCCGCCGTGCTCGTGCCCCACTCTTGCATTCAACTCCTGATCACGGCATGGTTTTTTCAACTGAAAGACAGCTTTCCGCGCAGCAATCCGGGAGACATATATGAAGCCGATCGCCATCCTGACCCTTCTGTCCGCAGCGGCGGCGCTGGCCTCCTGCATGGGCCCGCGCGAAGTGCGCCAAATGCCGCCCGCTCAGATGGCGCCGGCAGGTGTTGAAGGCGCGTGGGCCGATCCGAACGGCATCGTCTCAACCTTCGCGGGCGGCACCTTCACGACACGGACCACCGACACCAATCAGGTCCTGGCCTCCGGCAACTATGTCAATCTCTCGCCCACGTTGGTCGAAATCAACATGACCTCGATGGTCCGCAACACCCAGTCCAAGGTCAACTGCGCCATGGTCAGCCAGACGCAGCTCAACTGCACCACCGATTCCGGCGCCCAGTTCTCGCTTGTCCGCAGGAGCTGAGTGAGGGGGGACAAGACAACAAGCCTCCCTCCGCGGAGGCTTTTTTTGTTTCAACCGCTGGTTTTTAACCCTGCTGGAAAGTGGGCGCAATAAGTTGACTTTTGCCGCTTGATGTCTGCGGCATCTGATGAAACCATCGCGGGCAGCACAATCGTCACGTGGTGATGGCAATCTCAGTCCATTCCTGTGACGGCGCGACAGGACACTTCGTGAGAAACAGGAGACATATATGATAAGACATTTGCGAACCGGGCTGATGACGGCCTCGGTCCTTGCGCTTTCAACCAGTGCCGCCTTCGCCGATTATGAATTGAACATCCTGCACATCAACGATTTCCACTCCCGCATCGAATCGATCAACAAGTTCGATTCCACCTGCACGGCCGAGGAAGAAGGCAAGAACGAATGCTTCGGCGGCGCGGCCCGGCTGCAGGTGGCGATCGACCAGAAGCGCCAGGACTTGACCGGCAAGAATGTGGTGCTTCTGAATGCCGGCGACAACTTCCAGGGTTCGCTGTTCTTCACGACCTACAAGGGTGCGGCCGAAGCCGAATTTCTCAACCTGATGAAGTTCGACGCCATGACCATCGGCAACCATGAATTCGATGAAGGCGAAGACGGGCTGGCGACCTTCCTCGATAAGGTCACTTTCCCGGTTCTCTCCTCCAACGTGCTGGCCGGCTACAAGTCGAAGCTGATCGATCGTATCAAGCCGTCGCTGGTGCTTGATGTCGGCGGCCAGAAGGTCGGCATCGTCGGCGCGGTTGCCAACGACACGGCCGAAATCTCCTCGCCCGGCGACAATGTGCTGATCGGGCTCGACGTCGATACGATCACCACAGCTGTACAGGAATTGAAGAAGCAGGGCGTCGACAAGATCATCGCGCTCACCCATGTCGGCTATCCGCGCGACCTTGCCGTGATCGCAAAAATCCCCGATGTCGACGTGGTTGTCGGCGGCCACTCGCACAGCCTGTTGTCCAACACGGACGAGAAGGCCGAAGGTCCATATCCGACGATGGTCGACAATCCCGGCGGCTACAAGGTACCTGTCGTTCAGGCCGGGTCCTACAGCAAGTATCTCGGCGATCTCGTCGTCACCTTCGATGACAGCGGCGTCGTCAAGTCGGCCAAGGGCGATCCGATCCTGATCGATTCCAAGATCAAGCCGGACGAGACGATCCTTGCCCGCATCAAGGAACTGGCAAAGCCGATCGAGGGACTGAAGACCAAGATCATCGGCAAGACCGACGCGCCGATCGATGGAAGCCGCGAAACCTGCCGCGCCCGCGAATGCGAGATGGGCGACCTCGTGACCGACGCCATGCTTGACCGCGTCAGGGGTCAGGGCGTCACCATCGCCATCACCAACGGTGGCGGCCTCAGAGCCTCGATCGACGCCGGCGACGTCTCGATGGGCGAAGTGATCACCGTCCTGCCGTTCCAGAACACGGTTGCGACATTCCAGTTGAAGGGCGCCGACATCACGGCGGCACTCGAAAACGGCCTGAGCCAGATCGAGGAAGGCGGCGGCCGCTTCCCGCAGGTGGCGGGTATGACGTTTTCCTTCGACAAGTCCGAGCCGGTCGGCAGCCGCGTTTCGAAGGTCGAGGTCAAGGAGGGCGAAGCCTACGCGCCGCTTGATCCGGTCAAGACCTACAATGTCGTCTCCAACAACTACATGCGCAATGGCGGCGACGGCTATAGCGTCTTCAAGACCAAGGCCGAAAACGCCTATGACTACGGCCCGGGCCTCGAGACGGTTCTCGCCGACTACCTCGCGGCGCACAATCCCTACAAACCGATGACCGACGGCCGCATCACCGAAATCGCCGCTGCCACCGAGACCCAGCCCTCGGCGCAGGCAAGCACCGACACGGCCGCAAAGACAGTGACCCCCGACGCGAAGCCGGCCGAGCAGACCAAAACGGAAACCACGACGCCGGAAGCCAAACCTGCGGCAGAAACCGCGGCAGCGGCCGAGACCAAGCACGTCGTCGTCCAGGGCGATACGCTCTGGGATCTGGCCAAGGCCATCTACGGCAATGGCGAACTCTGGAAAACGATCGCCGCGGCCAACGGCAATCCGGTTCCGGAAAAGCTGGAAATCGGCAAGGAACTGCAGATTCCCGCCAAGTAAGACAATATGTCTCTTGTCGAACAACCGGTCCGGGCTTTCCCGGGCCGGTTTTTCTTTTTAAGAACGGCATGCACCGCAGGGCCGCCTTGCCGTATAAGAGGCACGCTCATCTTACCCCGCAGGATACCCGAATGACCGCGACCGACATCACCGCTCCGAACCATCCGCCCGTCAAATTTGGAAAAGTGGGCGTTTTGCTGGTCAATCTCGGCACGCCGGACGGCACCGACAAGACCTCGATGCGGCGCTACCTCAAGGAATTCCTGATGGACCGGCGCGTTATCGAATGGTCGCCGTTCTTCTGGTACCCGATCCTCTTCGGCATCGTCCTCAACACGCGTCCCGCCAAGGTCGGCAAGGCCTACGAGACGATCTGGAACAAGGACCTCAATGAGAGCTACCTGCGTACCTATACCCGCAACCAGGCGGAACGGATGGCGAAATCCTTCGCCGACCTTCCGAACGTGCGGGTCGACTGGGCGATGCGCTACGGCCAGCCGTCGATCCGGTCGAAGATGGAGGAACTGCAGAAGGACGGCTGCGAAAAAATCCTCGTCTTCCCGCTCTATCCGCAATATGCGGCAGCGACCACGGCGACCGTCAATGACGAAGCCTTCAAGGCGCTCCTGAAAATGCGTTGGCAGCCGGCTTTGCGCACCGCAGCACCCTATCACGACGATCCCGTCTATATCGACGCTTTGGCCAATTCGATCACGAGCCACCTTGCCACGCTCGACTGGGAGCCGGAGGTGGTGCTTGCCTCCTTCCACGGCATCCCGCAATCCTATTTCGACAAGGGCGATCCCTATTACCTTCAGTGTCAGAAGACCGCGCGTCTGCTGCGCGAAAGGCTCGGCTGGCCGAAGGAAAAACTGCAGGTCACCTTCCAGTCCCGCTTCGGGCCCGAGGAATGGCTGCAGCCCTATACCGACAAGACGGTCGAGAAACTGGCTCAGGAAGGCACTAGGCGGATCGCCGTCATCAATCCCGGCTTCGTTTCGGATTGCCTGGAGACGCTGGAGGAAATCGCCGAACAGGCCGCCGAGAGCTTCCATCACAACGGCGGCGAGAAGTTCACCCATATCCCCTGCCTCAACGACAGCCCGGGCGGCATGAGGGTGCTGGAGGATGTGGTGCGCCGGGAATTGATGGGCTGGGCTTGACTGACCACCCTCCCCTTGAGGGGGAGGTGGAGCGAAACCAGAACATCGCCGCACGAAATTCTCGCAATCCTTGCAAATAGGGCAGCCAACTGCCACGTCTTATCCTAAAGTGCGTTCAACAACAGGATGCACGCACCCAACAGGAGAACACCTAATGCCACTGGCCGGACTGGATATTGCCGTTGTTGTACTTGTGGTGCTCGCCGTTCTTCTCATTTTCAAAGGGGTCAAAACAGTCCCGCAAGGCTATCGCTACACGGTCGAGCGGTTCGGCCGATATACGAAGACGCTTGAGCCGGGCCTCAATATCATCATTCCCTTCATCGACGGCATCGGCGCCAGGATGAACGTGATGGAGCAGGTGCTCGACGTGCCGACGCAGGAGGTCATCACCCGCGACAATGCGAGCGTGTCGGCCGACGCCGTCGCCTTCTACCAGGTGCTGAACGCCGCCGAGGCCGCCTATCAGGTCTCCGACCTGCAGACCGCCATTTTGAACCTCACGATGACCAACATCCGCTCCGTCATGGGCTCGATGGACCTCGACGAGCTCCTGTCCAACCGCGACACGATCAACGACAAGCTGCTGCGCGTCGTCGATGAGGCTGTCGGCCCCTGGGGTATCAAGGTCACCCGCGTCGAGATCAAGGATATCCAGCCGCCCAAGGATCTGGTCGATGCCATGGCGCGGCAGATGAAGGCGGAGCGCGAGAAACGCGCCCAGGTGCTCGAAGCCGAAGGCTCGCGCAACGCGCAGATCCTGCGCGCCGAGGGCGCCAAGCAATCGGCGATCCTGCAGGCCGAAGGCCAGCGCGAGGCAGCGTTCCGCGACGCCGAAGCGCGTGAACGCCTGGCGGAAGCCGAAGCCAAGGCCACCAAGATGGTGTCGGAGGCGATCGCCGCCGGCGACGTGCAGGCGATCAACTATTTCGTCGCGCAGAAATACACGGAAGCCATGGCGGCGATCGGCACCGCCCCGAATTCGAAGATCGTCCTGATGCCGATGGAAGCCTCCTCGCTGATCGGCTCGCTCGGCGGTATCGGCGCGATTGCCAGGGACGTGTTCGGCGATGGCGGCAATTCGCTGGCCCCCGTGCGGCAGACGACGCCACGCACGGCGCCCGTCCGCAATCCCTTTGCAACACCCCAACAGGAAAGCTGATCCATGATCGAGCGCATCATCCTTGAACTCGGCCCCTGGGGCTGGTGGGCGCTGGGTCTCATGCTGCTGGCAGCCGAAATCGTCGCGCCCGGCATGTTCCTCGTCTGGATCGGCATTGCTGCCATCCTGACCGGTGCCGTCTCCCTGCTGCTCTGGGAAACCAGCGTCTGGGTGTGGCAGGCACAACTGGTGTTCTTCGCCCTTCTCTCTGTCGCCGCGGTTTTCGCCGGGCGGCGCCTCCTTGCCCGCTCCGCCGATACGTCTGACGAACCGCTCCTCAACCAGCGCGGTGCCCGCCTGATCGGCCGCACAGCCGTGCTTGAAAAACCAATCACAGAAGGCCGCGGCCGGATCCGGCTCGACGACACGACATGGACCGTCAGCGGGCCGGACTTGCCCGCCGGCGCCCGCGTCAAGGTGACCGGCAGCAGCGGCGGCCAACTGACCGTGGAAAGCGCCTGAAATTAAAGCCGAAAAGCCGTTTCGGAAAGGAACGGTTAACTACATCCGTTTACCGTTGCTAAATACTGGTAAACGGATTTCCGGGCATATGACGCCATTCTTTCCACGCACGAAGAGGACTTGCGTCCTGCGCCCGGCGGCCGCCGCCTGGCTCGTTGCCGGCTGCGCGATGCTCTCGCCCTGCATCGTTTCCGCTCAAGCTCTTGTTCCAGCATCCTCCGGTACCGGCACAACGGCTTCCAGCGATGACCCTGAAACGACCACACCCGGCACGACGAATGCGAACGCTGCCGCAGCCGCTGGAACCGCGACCGGCCAGGATGCCCTCACCACCGGCTCGATCAGCACCGATGCAGGCGAACCGCTGCTCAACGATCCGATAATCGATGAGGATATGGCCCGCACCAATCTGCGCGAAAACACCGTCGATGGCCTGCGGTCGCAGCTCGATCTCGAACGCAACGACGCGCCCGGCATCCGGCTCGGCAGCTTCATCCTGAAGCCGACCCTCGGCCAGAGCTTCAACTTCGAAAGCACCAGGACCGGCAGTTCGAAGGAAAGCCGCAGCTATCTCGAAACCGGTTTGAAAGGCACGTTGACCTCCGACTGGTCGCGTCACCAGCTGTCCGTGACCGGCGAAGGCACCTGGCAGCGCAACCTCTCCGGCTCCGGCGAGACCGAACCGACCGCCGACCTCGAGGCTGCCCTTCGCCTCGACATCGGCAACAACACAACGGGAACGCTGAAGGCCGGCTACCATTTCGAACGCGAGGATGCGACGGATCCTAACGCGATCAGCGGTGCGAGTACGCAATCGGGCGTCAACCAATATACGCTCGGCGCCGGCATTGCACATGACTTCGGCATCCTGCGCGGCTCCGCCAAGGTTGATTACGATCGCTACGTCTATGGCGATGTGGATCTCAGCGACGGCTCGACATTGTCGCAGGAGGACCGGAACCGCCATGCCGGTGCGGTGACCCTGCGGGCGGGCTACGAGCTGTCCCCGGCACTCGTCCCGTTCATCGAGGCGTCCGCCGGAAAATCGATCTACGATCTGCGAACAGACACGTCCGGTTTCGAGCGCTCCTATGACAGCTACGGCGGCCGGGCCGGCGTCGAGGTTGATCTCGGCGAAAAGCTCAGCGGCGAAATCGCGCTCGGCTACGAGACCTACCGTTTCGACGACAATCGCCTCGATAATCTGAGCGGCTTCACCATCGACGGCCTGCTCAACTGGTCGCCCCAGCGCGGCACCAACATAACCTACGGCATTTCGACCGGCATCGAACCTTCGACCACGCCCGGCGACAGCGGTGCGCTCGCCTATGCGCTGAGCAGCAAAGCGACGCATGAGCTCCGCTCGAACCTGGTGGCCCGCCTGTCGAACAGCCTGACTTTCCGCAACTATCCGTCCGGCAGCGTCTCGCAGGACCAGAGGGTCTGGCTCGCCGGCGCTGGCCTTACCTGGGACCTGAACCGCTATCTCGCCCTGACCGGCGATGTCGGCTACGAGCGCACCACGCAGGATACCGGCGCCGCGACCAATGTCGCACGCGTAGGTGTCGGCCTTACGCTGCGACGTTAAACACGTAAAACCCCGCCTGCCTTGCTGCAAGCGGGGCTCCCCCATTCGGCCCGAACTTACTGCAGCTTCGAAACAAGCGCCTTGAACTGTGCTTCGACGGCCGGGCGTATGTCGGCGCGCTCAAGCGCAAAAGCAACGTTGGCAAGAATGAAGCCATCCTTGGCACCACAGTCGTAGGTGTCGCCGCGGAAGACATAACCGGCGAAATCCTGGGAGTTGAGCAGCTTCAGCATGCCGTCCGTGAGCTGGATTTCATTGCCTGCGCCGCGCTCCTGGTTTTCCAGGATGGAGAAGATTTCCGGCTGCAGGATGTAGCGGCCGTTGATGAAGAAGTTTGACGGCGCCGTGCCCTTGGCCGGTTTTTCGACCATACCGGTGATGCGGAAGCCATCGCCGATCTTCTCGCCAACGCCGACGATGCCGTATTTGTGCGCCTGGTCCGGTTCGCACTCCTCCACCGCGATGATGTTGCCGCCGCTCTCGGAATAGAGGTCGATCATCCCCTTCATGCAGCCCGGCTCGCCACGCATGATCATGTCGGGCAAAAGCAGCGCGAAGGGTTCGTTGCCGACGATCTCACGGGCACACCAGACGGCGTGACCGAGCCCCAACGGCTCCTGCTGGCGCGTAAAGCTTACCGAGCCCGCCTTCGGCAGTTGCTGGGCCAGAAGCGTCATCTCGGCCTTCTTGCTGCGCTCGCGCAGCGTCTGCTCAAGCTCGAAATGAATGTCGAAATAGTCCTCGATCACATGCTTGTTGCGGCCTGTGACAAAAACGAAATGTTCAATGCCTGCCTCAAGCGCCTCGTCGACGACATACTGGATGATGGGCTTGTCGACGACCGTCAGCATTTCCTTGGGAACGGCCTTGGTCGCCGGCAGAAATCTTGTTCCAAGACCGGCCACGGGGAAAACGGCCTTACGAACTTTACGCTTGTCAGTCATTGACATCTCCAGAATCACGCCATTGCGATTTAAAACGGGTCAAATTGTTATCAATAGGGATTAAGCGGCAAATTGCTATTTTTTTGCGAAGGAAGACGGCACCAACCATTCATGGTAAAGAATTTGTTGACTTCATTTTCGTAAGATCCCCACTCTGGCGGTTGGCTTTTGGCTGAACGGCCCGAAAATGGAACCACATGCATGTAACCTATGCGTGAAGCTGGCTCTAAGACTGTAAATTTGCGCACCGCCATCAATCCGATCTTATGCGGAGCGCCGACCAACGGAACCGACAGCTGATGACAAAGACCCGAAAAAATCTCCTCTGCCGTGCCGCAGCCGCGTTCATCACAGCCACAGCCCTGTTTGCCTCGTCGCCCGCCTCGGCGGATGCCGGTTTCGAGACCTGGATCAACAGCTTCTATGCCACCGCGGCAAAGAGCGGGATCACCAAGGCCACCTATCGCCAGGCTTTCGCAGGTATCAAGACGCCCGATCCGGACGTGCTTGAGAAAGCACGCTATCAGCCCGAATTCAAGCACAAGATCTGGGAATATATCGATAGCCGCGTAAACCCCTATACACGCAAGATCGGACAGGAGATGGCGGTCAAGCATGGCCGAACGCTCGCCGCCCTGGAGCGCCACTTCGGCGTCGACAAGACCATCCTTCTGGCGATCTGGTCGATGGAATCCAACTATGGAGCGGTCTTGGCAAAGGACGAGCGCCTCCATTATGTTCCGCGCGCCTTGGCGACCCTTGCCTATGCCGATCCGAAACGGGCCAAATATGCCAAGACCCAGTTGATTGCCGCATTGAAGATCCTGCAGAACGGCGACATCAGCCCGCGCGAACTCAACGGCTCCTGGGCAGGCGCCATGGGCCACACGCAGTTCATCCCGACCAGCTATCTGCTCTACGCCATCGACGCCGACGGCAACGGCCACAAGGACATCTGGAACTCCGTGCCGGATGCGCTGGCAACCGCTGCCAATCTGTTGAGGAAGAACGGCTGGCAGCCGGGCCAGACCTGGGGCTATGAGGTGGCGCCATCGCAGAAAGCCGGCAAATATGCCGGCCAGACGAAGACGCTGGCGCAATGGGCCGCCCTCGGCTTCACCCGCCCGAACGGCAAGGGCTTCCGCAACGGCGACCAGCGCGCGGAGCTGAAAATGCCCGGTGGCGCCGGCAGTCCCGGCTTCCTGATGACCAAGAACTTCTTCGTCATCAAGCGCTACAATGCGTCGGATTCCTATGCGCTCGGCGTCGGCCTGCTTGCCGACGAAATCGCCGGTTACGGCGGCATGCTGCAGGCCTGGAGCCGCCCGGACGGTTCGCTCGACATCAAGCAGAAGTTCGAGTTGCAGTCCCGCCTGAAATCACTCGGCTATTATGACGGCGAAGTCGACGGCAATTTCGGCTCCGGTTCAAAGGCCGCCATCCAGGCCTTCCAGAGCCGCAACGGTCTCGCACCGGACGGCGAACCGACGCAACATCTGTTGAAGGCTCTGCGGAACTAGCCCTCAATTGCGGCGCATTCCTGCGCCACGATCGGCGGATACAGAAGGCAGCCAATGCCCATGCCGGTGCGCATTGGCTTTAGCGCGAAAGACGCCCTGGACAGTTTCATGAGCACGAAAACGGCATTCAGACGCGGCGTGAATTGGCTGCTCAATGGCCTGATCGTCATCGCGGTCGGCGCCACGGCATTGGTGATGGAGCCACCGCGACAGGCCGGTGCCCAGGAGCGCCGATCGATCATCGACATGTTGTTCGGTTTCGGCCGGCGGCGGCCACCGCCCGTCTATGAAGACGTTCCGATCTACGAGCCCCGGCAGAGGCAGCCGCAACAGCGCCAGAAGCCACGAAAAATAAAGCAGAAGGCCAAGCCCGCTCCGGTCGAGCCCGCCCCCGTCGTGGTTGAAAAACTGGAAAATGCCAAGAAGGTTCTGGTCGTCGGCGATTTCATGGCCGGCAGTCTCGGTGACGGGTTGAAAGTTGCCTTCGAGACGACGCCCGGTGTCGTCATCGAAACACGCGCCAACGGCTCCTCCGGCCTGGTTCGCGAGGATTATTTCAACTGGCCGGAAAACCTGCCGGTTTATGTCGCCGAGGTGACCCCATCGATCATCATCGTCAGCCTCGGTGCCAACGAACGCCAGCAGATGTCGATCGGCGGGGAAAAGGAAAAATTCCGTACCGACCGCTGGCTTGCCGAATACACGCGCCGTACCGGCGCCTTCGCAGCACTCGCCCGCAGCGAGAATATCCCCCTGCTCTGGGTCGGCATGCCGCCCTTCCAGTCCACCGCGATGACCGCCGACATGGTCACCCTGAACGGCATCTTTCGTGCGGAAACTGAAAAAGTCGGCGGCACCTTCATCGATATCTGGGACGGTTTTGTCGATGAGGGCGGCAAATTCGTCATGACCGGGTCGGACATCAACGGCCAGCAGGTTCGCCTGCGCGGCTCGGACGGTATCAACCTGACCAAGGCCGGCAAGCGCAAGCTTGCCTTCTACGTCGAGAAGGATATCCGCAAACTGCTCGGCGACGCGGCCGCCTCGACGCAGGACGTTCCGGGTGCCGACGGGCTGAAAGACCTCGTCGTGGCTGCCCCCACCGCCAACGAAGACATCCTCCAGACCCAGCCGATCAGCCTCGATGATCCCGATCTCGATGGCGGCGCGACCCTTCTCGGCGGCACGGCACCGCTCACCAGCGGCAAGAGCCCGCGCGACCGCCTGGTCGAAAAGGGCGAGATCGCCGATGCTCCGGTCGGGCGGGTGGACGATTTCCGGCTGGCAAAACCGGAGACTGTGATCAGCAATCCGGTGATGAGGAACTGAGGAGACCTCGTGGCGTGCCGCGAACCCCGCAACCGGGGTTGTTGACTTGACAAAGGCGCCGGATTTCGTTACATGTAACGAAATCCGAAGGACTGTGAGCCATGCCGACACCTGTCAATCAGCGAGTCCAAAAGCGCCGGGAGAGTCTGCGCGCGGCAGGACTGCGGCCTTTGCAGATATGGGTTCCCGACACACGGCGACCAGGATTCGCCGAGGAATGCCGCCGTCAATCGCTGTTGGTCGCGAAGGCCGATGCGATCGATCAAGAGTTACAGGACTTCATGGATGCGGCCCTTGCCGATCTGGATAGCGACAACGCATGAGGCGGGGCGACCTTGTCACAGTCGCGATGCCCGGCGATTTTGGTAAGCCCCGTCCCGCCCTTGTCATTCAGTCGGATCAATTCGACAGGAACGCTACCGTCACCGTCCTGCTGGTCTCCGGCACGCTGGTTGACGCGCCCTTGATCCGGTTGACCACCGAACCAACACTTGAAAATGGCCTCCGCAAGACGTCACAGGTCATGATCGACAAGATCATGACCGTAAAGCGCGACCGACTTGGAGAGGCGTTCGGCCGGATCGACGACGAAACAATGATTGCCGTCAATCGGTCGATGGCTCTGTTCTTAGGCTTCGCTTGATCGTGGCAGGAAAACACGCGAACCCTATCGCGAACATGAACATGCGGCGCTTCTCGTGGGAGCACCGCATGCCGTTGATCGAGTTACCTCAGTCGTTCCCTTACAACGCCTTACCCTACCGCGGCAGCACCGTCGAGCCCATCAGCGCCTCATCGATGGCGCGGGCCGCCTGGCGGCCTTCGCGGATCGCCCAGACGACCAGCGACTGACCGCGGCGCACGTCGCCGGCCACCCAGAGCTTGTCGAGCGAAGTGCGGTAGTCCTTGTCATTGGCAACGACATTGGTCGAGCCGCGGCGGTCGGTGTTGATCGTCAGCTTGTCGCCGAGATCGTTCAGCACGCTGTCGGTGAACGGGCCGCTGAAGCCGATGGCGATGAAGGCAAGATCGGCCTTGATGACGAATTCCGTGCCGGCGATCGGCTTGCGGCGCTCATCGACCTGACAGCACTTGACGCCCGTCAGCATGCCGTCTTCGCCGACGAATTCGAGCGTTGCCACCTGGAACTCGCGCACGGCGCCTTCGGCCTGGGAGGAGGAGGTGCGCATCTTCGTTGCCCAGAACGGCCAGACGGCAAGCTTGTCTTCCTTTTCCGGCGGCATCGGCCGAATGTCGAGCTGGGTGACCTTGACGGCGCCCTGGCGGAAAGCGGTGCCGACGCAGTCCGACGCGGTATCGCCGCCGCCGACGACGACGACATGCTTGCCGCCGGCCAGGATCGGATCGGACGGCCAGCCGACGCTGTCGATGTTTTCGCGGCCGACGCGGCGGTTCTGCTGGACGAGATAAGGCATCGCGTCATGTACGCCGGCAAAATCGACACCCGGAATGCCGGCGTTGCGCGGTGTTTCCGAACCGCCGCAATAAAGCACGGCATCATGCTCCTCGATCAGGCTGTCGACGGTGCGGTCGACGCCGACATTGACGCCGCAATGGAAGGTCACGCCCTCGCCGCGCATCTGGTCGACGCGCCGGTCGATGAAATTCTTTTCCATCTTGAAGTCGGGGATGCCGTAACGCAGCAGGCCGCCGGGCTTGCTTTCGCGCTCATAGACATGAACCTCATGGCCGGCGCGGGCGAGCTGCTGCGCCGACGCCATGCCGGCCGGGCCGGAACCGATGATCGCAACCTTCCTGCCGGTCTTCGTCACGGCCGGCTGCGGCACGATGTAACCCATCTCGTAGGCCTTGTCGGCGATCGCCTGCTCGACGGTCTTGATCGCGACCGGCGCGTCCTCGAGGTTGAGCGTGCAGGCTTCCTCGCAGGGTGCGGGGCAGATGCGGCCGGTGAACTCCGGAAAATTGTTGGTCGAGTGCAGGTTGCGGATCGCCTCGTCCCAGTTGCCGTTGTAGACGAGATCGTTCCAGTCGGGGATCTGGTTGTGCACCGGGCAGCCGGTCGGGCCATGGCAATAGGGGATGCCACAGTCCATGCAGCGTGCGGCCTGCTTCTGCACTTCCGGGTCCGACATCGGGATTGTGAATTCGCGGAAATGCCGAATGCGGTCCGACGCCGGCTGGTACTTCGCCAGTTGCCGGTCGATTTCCATGAAACCTGTAACCTTACCCATGTTTCGTCCCTTATATCATAGAGGAGGCCACGCGGGACCCCAGTACCAGTAGGCGAAGCCGATCAGCGCCCCCAGCACGATAAATTCCATATTGATTTCGCCGTTCACCATGAACGCAACCGCTGGAACAGCGATCGCGACACCCGTCGAAATCACCCAATGAATGGCAGCGCCGCGCGGCATTACTCCGCCGCGATGCCCATCCGCATGCGCTCCATTTCCTCCAGCGCACGCCGGTATTCGACCGGCATGACCTTGCGGAATTTCGGCCGGAACTCGACCCAGTGGTCGAGAATCTCCTTGGCGCGCAGCGAACCCGTGTAGTGCAGATGGTTCGAGATCAGCTGATAGAGCCGCTCGTCGTCATGGCGCGTCATGTCGCCGGATATGTCCACCCTGCCCTTGTGCATGAGATCGCCGCCGTGATGATGCAGTTTCTCCAGCATGTCATCCTCTTCCGGAACCGGCTCAAGCTCGACCATGGCCATGTTGCAGCGCATGGCGAAATCCTCGCTCTCGTCCAGCACATAGGCGACACCGCCCGACATGCCGGCCGCGAAGTTGCGGCCCGTCTCGCCGAGAACCACGACCACACCGCCGGTCATGTATTCGCAGCCGTGATCACCGACGCCTTCGACGACCGCAATGGCACCGGAGTTGCGCACCGCGAAGCGTTCGCCGGCCACACCGTTGAAGTAGCATTCACCGGAGATGGCGCCATAGAGCACCGTGTTGCCGACGATGATCGACTTGGCTGCGACGATCTTCGAGGTTTCCGGCGGGCGCACGACGATGCGGCCACCCGAGAGGCCCTTGCCGACATAGTCGTTGCCGTCGCCGATCAGCTCGAAGGTAATGCCGCGCGCCAGGAAGGCCGCGAAGGACTGGCCGGCCGTGCCGCGCAGCTTCACCGAGATCGTGTCGTCCTTGAGCCCCTTGTGGCGATAGCGCTTGGCGACTTCGCCCGACAGCATGGCGCCAGCCGAACGGTCGACGTTCCTGATGTCGACCTCGATCGAGACCGGGGTCTTTGATTCCAGCGCCGGCTGCGCGGCCGCAATCAGCTTGCGGTCGAGGATGTCGTGGATCGGATGGTTCTGCTTCTCGGTCCAGTAGGTCTTTTCCTTCGGCGCATCGACCTTGTGGAAGATGCGGGAGAAGTCGAGACCATTGGCCTTCCAGTGCGAGATCATCGCGTCCTTCTCGAGCAGTTCGGAAAGGCCGATGATGTCGTCGAACTTGGCAAAGCCGAGCGAGGCGAGGATTTCGCGCACTTCTTCGGCGACGAAGAAGAAGTAGTTGACCACGTGCTCGGGCGCACCCTTGAAGCGCTTGCGCAGGACCGGGTCCTGCGTCGCCACTCCCACCGGACAGGTGTTGAGGTGGCACTTGCGCATCATGATGCAGCCGGCGGCAATCAGCGGCGCCGTCGAGAAGCCGAACTCGTCGGCACCCAGCAGCGCACCGATGATAACGTCGCGGCCGGTCTTGAGACCCCCATCGACCTGCAGGGCGATACGCGAGCGAAGCCCGTTCAGCACCAGCGTCTGATGGGTCTCGGCAAGGCCGATTTCCCAGGGAGAGCCGGCATGCTTCAGCGAGGTCAGCGGCGAGGCACCGGTGCCGCCGTCATAGCCGGAGATGGTGATGTGATCGGCGCGCGCCTTGGCAACGCCGGCCGCAACCGTACCGACCCCGACTTCGGAAACGAGCTTCACCGAAACGTCCGCTTCCGGGTTGACGTTCTTCAGGTCGTAGATCAGCTGCGCCAGATCCTCGATAGAGTAGATGTCATGGTGCGGCGGTGGCGAGATCAGACCAACGCCCGGCGTCGAATGTCGGGTCTTGGCAACCGTCGCATCGACCTTGTGGCCGGGCAGCTGGCCGCCCTCGCCGGGCTTTGCCCCTTGCGCCACCTTGATCTGCAGCATGTCGGCATTGACCAGATATTCGGTCGTGACGCCGAAACGACCGGACGCCACCTGCTTGATGGCGGAACGCTCGGGGTTCGGCGAGCCGTCATACAGCGGGAAGTAGCGATCGGCTTCCTCGCCGCCTTCGCCGGTGTTGGACTTGCCGCCGATGCTGTTCATGGCGATCGCCAGCGTCGTATGGGCCTCGCGGCTGATCGAGCCGAAGGACATCGCCCCGGTCGAGAAGCGCTTGACGATGTTGACGGCCGGCTCCACCTCATCGATGGAGATCGGCTTACGGCCGATGGCGTCGGCTTGCCTGACCGAGAACAGGCCGCGAATGGTGTTCATCCGCAGTGCTTCGCCGTTCACCATCTCGGCAAATTCGCGGTAGCGGTCGACGGCATTGCCGCGAACGGCGTGCTGCAGCGAGGCAACGGCGTCCGGCGACCAGGCATGGCCTTCGCCGCGCATCCGGTAGGCGTATTCGCCGCCGATATCGAGCGTGTTGGCAAGGATCGGATCGGAACCGAAAGCCGCCTTGTGACGGTTGAAGGTTTCGCTCGCGATCTCCGTAAGGCCGATGCCCTCGATCTGCGTCGCGGTACCGAAGAAATAGCGGTCGACGAGCTCCGACGAGAGGCCGATGGCGTCGAAGATCTGGCCGCCGCAATAGGACTGGTAGGTCGAGATGCCCATCTTGGACATGACCTTGAGAATGCCCTTCCCGACCGCCTTGATGTAGCGATAAACGATTTCGCCGCCATCGACTTCCTTCGGAAACTCGCCGCGCTTATGCATGTCGGTGAGCGTGTCGAAGGCGAGATAGGGGTTGATCGCTTCGGCGCCGTAGCCCGCCAGCAGGCAGAAATGGTGCACTTCGCGCGGCTCGCCGCTCTCGACGACAAGACCGACGGAGGTGCGCAGCCCCTTGCGGATCAGGTGATGGTGCACGGCGGCGGTCGCGAGAAGCGCCGGGATCGCGATGCGGTCCGGGCCGATCTGGCGGTCGGAGAGCACGATGATGTTGTAACCGCCCAGGACGGCCGCTTCCGCCCGCTCGCAGAGCCGGTCGAGAATTTCCGGCATGCCTTCGGCGCCACGCGCGACGTCATAGGTGAAGTCGAGCGTCTTGGTGTCGAACCGGTCTTCGGTGTGGCCGATCGAGCGGATCTTTTCCAGGTCGCCATTGGTCAGGATCGGCTGGCGCACTTCCAGCCGCTTGGCATGCGACATGCCGGCATGATCGAGAATATTCGGGCGCGGACCGATGAAGGAGACGAGGCTCATCACCAGTTCCTCGCGGATCGGATCGATCGGCGGGTTGGTGACCTGCGCGAAATTCTGCTTGAAATAGGTGTAGAGCAGCTTCGCCTTGTCCGACATAGCAGAGATCGGCGTGTCGGTACCCATCGAGCCGATCGCCTCCTGGCCGGTCGTCGCCATCGGCGACATCAGGATCTTGGTGTCTTCCTGGCTGTAGCCGAACGCCTGCTGGCGGTCGAGCAGCGACACGTCGCGGCGCAGCGCCCGCGGCTCGACAGGCTTCAGATCCTCCAGAATGAGCTGGGTGTTGTCCAGCCACTGACGGTAGGGATGCGCGTTGGCAAGGTTCGACTTCACCTCCTCGTCGGAGATGATGCGACCTTCCTCCATGTCGATCAGCAGCATTTTGCCCGGCTGCAGGCGCCACTTCTTGACGATGCTTTCTTCCTTCACCGGCAAGGTGCCGGCTTCGGACGCCAGGATGACGCGGTCGTCGTCGGTCACGAGATAACGGGCTGGGCGCAGACCGTTGCGGTCGAGTGTCGCGCCGATTTGGCTGCCGTCGGTGAAGCAGACAGCAGCCGGACCGTCCCACGGCTCCATCAGGGCGGCATGATATTCGTAGAAGGCCTTGCGTGCCGGCGCCATTAGCTGGTTGCCGGCCCATGCTTCCGGGATCAGCATCATGACAGCGTGCGACAGCGGATAGCCACCCTGCACGAGGAATTCGAGCGCGTTGTCGAAACAGGCCGTATCCGACTGGCCCTCATAGGAGATCGGCCAGAGCTTGGAGATGTCGTCGCCGAACAAAGGCGAGGACACCGATGCCTGCCGCGCGGCCATCCAGTTGACGTTGGCGCGCAGCGTGTTGATTTCGCCATTATGGGCGACCATGCGGTACGGATGCGCCAGCTTCCAGGAGGGGAAGGTGTTGGTTGAGAACCGCTGGTGCACCAGCGCCACTGCCGATTCGAAGCGCGGGTCGGCCAGATCCTTGAAATAGGCAGCCACCTGATAGGCGAGGAACATGCCCTTGTAGACGATGGTCTTCGACGACAGCGACACCGGATAGAAGCCGGTCTCGGCGCCATGGAAGGCATCATAAATACGGTTGGAGATCACCTTGCGCAGCGTGAAAAGGCGCCGTTCGAACTCGGCATTGGTCGCCGCATGGCGGCCGGCGCCGATGAACACCTGCAGGTGATGCGGCTCGGTTCCGGCGATTTCCGGCGCCTTGGAGAGAGAGGAATTGTCGACCGGCACTTCGCGGAAGCCGAGCAGCGTCTGCCCCTCTTCGGCGACGACGTCGGCGATCACCTGCTTGAAATGGACAATCTGGGCCTCGTCCTGCGGCATGAACAGGTAGCCGACAGCATAATCACCGGCCTTCGGCAGCGTGACACCTTGAAGAGCCATTTCCTCGCGGAAGAAGCGGTCGGGGATCTGTACCAGAATGCCTGCGCCGTCGCCCATCAGCGGATCGGCCCCGACGGCGCCGCGATGCGTCAGGTTCTCCAGGATGAACAGGCCATCCTTGACGATCTGGTGCGACTTCTGACCCTTCATATGCGCGACGAAGCCGACACCGCAGGCGTCATGTTCGTTCTTCGGGTCGTAAAGGCCCTGTTTTTTCGGCAGGCCGGACGGGAATGCGGCGTTTTTCTCAACCGTCGCCGTTTGGCGCACAGTGTTGAGTCCAGTTTCGGTGGATGGCGTAAAGTCCGTCATCGTCTTCCTCCTGTTGACCCGGCTTGAGACCGGATTTTCCGCAGTCGAGGCAGGCTTTTGCGGGCAGGTTACCCGTTCCAGGCCGGCGCCGGCATTATCGTTGCATGATCCTGATCCGGTCGCAAATGAAGCATTTACTGCATCAGGCAAAGAGTGCTCGCGACCATCGCAATTGCCACGTCAGCCCGGACAATCGAGCGTCCGGCGCGGTTGACAATCGTCAGCCGGCCACCGCTTTGTGCGGGCTTACCGGCGTCTTTCCGGTCTTGAGACCGAAATAGGACAGTCTTGCTGTCCTATTTCATAGGCTCTATGCCAGAAAGCTCCCCAGACCGCAAGGGTACCAATATAAAATATTCTGGGCGATTTTGCTGAACATTGCGGTTAATTTCGCATTTTTGTAATTTTCTTTCGCCAACCCGCCATTTTCTTCGATTTGGTTTCAAACTGGTCTGACATTGTCCTTATCTCGGCAGTTCCGGATTGATTGCCGCTCCAGCATCTTTATGGTCGACGCCACCCAATTCCGCCGGAGCTTGCGCCCGGAAACCACAGGAACACATCGATGATCTTCTCCTCCGACAATTGGGCGGGCGCCCATCCCGTGATTGCCGAAAGCCTGGTCAAGGCGGCCGGCGGCTTCGCCTCCGCCTACGGCACCAGCGACCTCGATAAAAAGGTGGAGAAGACACTTTCCGACGTATTCGAACGCGACGTCGCCGTCTTCTTCGTCGCGACCGGAACGGCAGCCAATTCGCTGGCATTTTCCAGCGTCAACCGCCCGGGCGGCCACATCTTCTGCCATCGCGAAGCGCATGTGAATGTCGATGAATGCGGCGCGCCGGAATTTTTCTCTCATGGAAGCCGCCTGACCCCGGTCGATGGCCCGCTCGGCAAGATCGATCCCGTGAGACTGGAGGCCGAGATCAAGCGCTTCCCGCCCGGCTTCGTCCATGGCGGACAGCCGATGGCAATCACGATGACGCAGGCCACCGAGGCCGGCACGGTTTACAGTCTCGATGAGATCGACACGATCGCGCACATCGCAAGGAAATTCAAACTGCCTCTCCACATGGACGGCGCGCGCTTTGCCAATGCGCTGGTGACGCTTGACGTCAGCCCGGCTGAAATGACCTGGAAACGCGGCATCGACCTGCTCTCGTTCGGCGGCACGAAGAACGGCTGCTGGTGCGCCGAGGCGCTCATCCTGTTCGACACCGCAAAGGCCGGTCAGATGCATTATCTGCGCAAGCGCTCCGGTCAGCTCTTCTCCAAGTCCCGCTTCATCGCCGCCCAGTTCGATGCCTATCTCGAAGGTGGCCTCTGGCTCGACCTCGCCCGGCACGCAAACGGCATGGCGAACCGGCTGGCCGAAGGTATCGAAGCATCGCGGGGCGCACGGCTTGCCTGGCCGAGCGGTTCCAATGAACTCTTCGTAATCCTGAAGAAGGACACGGCGAAAAAGCTGGAAGAAAAGGGCGCCGTCTTCTACGACTGGCCCGTGCCACACACATTGGCAGGATCGATCGCGGCCGACGAAGGCCTTTATCGTCTGGTCACCAGCTTCGCGACGACCAAAGAGGACGTGGAGCGATTTATCGCGGCTTGCTAAGCCCTGCCTGCGGCAGCCCAAATAAAAAACGGCGCCCTCCCGGACGCCGTTTCTCCATCTCTTGATCGGTGCTTGAGCGCTTACTTGGCAGCGGCTTCGATCTCAGCGGTTTCGACCTGGGTCGTTTCGATCTGCTTCGGCTGCGACTGCGCAACGGTGATACCGATCTTGCGCGGCTTGGCAGCTTCCGGGATCTCGCGCAGGAGATCGATGTGAAGCAGGCCGTTCTTCAGCGAAGCGGACTGGATTTCCACGTGATCGGCGAGCTGGAAGCGGCGCTCGAAGGCGCGCTTGGCGATGCCGCGATACAGGAACTGGTTTTCCGGTGCCTTTTCTTCGCCTTTCTCGCCCTTGACGGTCAGCGTGTGCTCGCGCGCTTCGATCGAAAGCTCGCTTTCGTCGAAACCGGCGACGGCCATCGTGATCCGGTAGGTGTCTTCACCGGTCCGCTCGATATTGTAGGGCGGATAGGTCTGCGACTGGTCCGGCTGGCCGAGGCTGTCAAGCATGGTGAAGAGACGGTCGAAGCCGACCGTGGAACGGTAGAGGGGGGAAAAATCAACGTGACGCATGATGTCCTCTTGAGAGCAACTGTTAGCGATCATGGCTTTGTCATCCCGAAAGCGGCGAGGGCAAAGCCGGTTAAACGGGCCCGTCTTCGGCGCCCGCATGGATGAGATGGGAATTGTTTTTCCGGCCTTCAAGACCCTGAAATCAGGTTCCGCCGCCGGAAAACGCGGCCTTTTCGATAAACGCAGGATGAACGGATGGTTCCGGCGGCATTCAGCTTCCATGCGCTAATTTGGCATTATCGGAAGACAAGGCAGGCAGCACGGTGAACGTCCCTTCTCCCGCACGCTGCCCGCTTTCAGCCGACCGACTGTCTCTGGCCGGGAACGGTAAATCAATCCCCCCCCGTTTCCGGCCCTTTTTCTTTGACGGCCGGCGCCTGCTCGCCTATCCCTTGGTGCCAATGCTGTGACCTGCACCCTTCCTTAATCGGAATCCCCCAAGGATGGGGTCTGTTATCAGCGCACACCTTGCGGAGACCCGCCGGACCGATCTTGCCCATGACGCCCACCCTTCATTCCACCCCGGACAATCCGATCCCCGGCAATCACACCGTAGGCTTCTTCGAAGGCATCGGGGCCAAGAAAATCCGCTACGCGATTTTTAAATGCGATGCGCCGGTTGCCAAGGGCACTGTCGTGCTTCTCCAGGGCCGCAACGAGTCGATCGAGAAATATGCCGAGACCATCAGCGAATTGACGGCGCGGGGCCTCTGGGTCGCGACCTTCGATTGGCGCGGCCAGGCGGGTTCGGAACGCCTGCTGAGGACGCCCCGCCGCGGCCATGTCCGCCGCTTTTCAGACTACGAGCGCGACCTCACCATTTTCCTCGACAAGATCGTGCTGCCCGATACACGCCTGCCCTTCTTCATGCTTGCCCATTCCATGGGCGCGCTGATCGCCCTGTCGCAGGCGCCGCTGCTCGCCAGCCGCATCGATCGCCTGGCGATCCTGGCGCCCTTCGTTGCGCTTGGCGGCCAGAAGCTGGGACACGGCACGATCAGTTGTCTCGCAGCCGCCTTCAGCTTGTGCGGGCTCGGCTTCCTGCCGTTGATGCGCGACAATGGTTCACTACCGTTTTCGGAAAACCCGCTGACGTCGGATGCCCGGCGCTTTGCCCGCAACAAGGCGCTGACAGACACGCATCCCGAACTGGCACTGGGGCCGCCGACCGCCCGCTGGCTGCATGAAACCTTCAAGGCGATCAAGCGCACTACCAGCCGCGAGCACCTGACGCAGATCCGCGTGCCCACCATCATCCTTGCCCCGACGCGGGACCAGCTCGTGCCGCACCTTGCCGTCGAGAACCTCGCCCGCAACTTCCGCGCCGGCCACATGATTCCCATTGATGGTGCCCGCCACGAACTGCTGCAGGAGGCAGATTACTACCGCGCCCAGGCCATCGCTGCCATCGAAGCCTTCATTCCCGGCAGCAGCGCCGATATGGCGATGACGGACGTGGACGAGCCATCCGGCGAGAGCGTCGAGCACTCAGCCCTTTAGGATCGCCAGCGCCTGTTGGTGAACCTCGGCGCTGCCGGCGGCGATGATTTCGCCGCCCATTTCCGCGGGCCCTCCGTTCCAGTCGGTGACGATGCCGCCGGCCTGTTCGATCAGCGGGATGAGCCCGCCGACATCATAGGGCTTCAGGCCGCATTCGATGACCAGGTCGATATGGCCGGAGGCGAGCAGCGCGAAGGCATAGCAATCGCAGCCGTAGCGGGCGAGCTGCACCTTGCTCTGAACGGCTTCGAAGCGGGTCTTGATGTCGCCGGTATAGAGATGCGGCGACGTGGTGAACAGGATCGCCTGGCCGAGGTCGGCGCAGGGGCGTGTGGCGATCTTCCTGTTGCCGTCCCGGCCGCGATAAAACGCATCCTTGCCGTCGGCGAAGTAGCGTTCCTCGGTAAAGGGCTGGTCCATCAGCCCCATCACCGCCTCGCCCTTATGGTAAAGGCCGATCAGCGTACCCCAGACCGGCAGGCCGGAGATGAAGGCGCGGGTGCCGTCGATCGGGTCGATGACCCAGACGTAATCCCGGTCAAGCCCGACATTGCCGAACTCCTCGCCGAGAATGCCATGATCGGGAAAATGGCTTTCGATCAGGTTGCGGATCGCCGCTTCGGCGGCACGGTCGCCTTCCGTCACCGGATCGAAGCCGGCCGCTTCCTTGTTGGCAACGCTGATGCCGGTGCGGAATCGCGGCAGGGTTTCCGCCTTGGCCGCGTCGGCGAGGCGATCGAAAAATTCACGGTCCGGCAGCATGAAGCCTCACGAAAATCGAGGAAAAGGGATGCTTAACGTGCTTATTGCAGATTTTTTTAAAAAAGAAGCCTGTCCCCGAAAATTAGGAAAAATGCGGCGGATTCGCCCGCGAGAAAGCAACATTTCGTCAGAAATCCGAAGAACGTACATCAAAATGCCCAAAGCGCTTCGAAATCGCGCCATTTTGCCAATTTCCTGCGATCCGCATATGGCGCACCGCAGCAAACCAACCAAGATTTCGCCTTGACAATTGTGCACTGCAATATTAACCTTTCCCTACAGTCACTTGTGGCTGTAAATACCCTCCTTGGGTGTTTCCTCCCTAGACTTAGCCGCGCCACAAGCGCGGTTTTTTTTGCCCGTTTTTTGGGGCCCGTTTTTTGGGGGGAAAGGGCAGCGGCGCTACTCGGCCGCGAGCGAAGAATTTCCGGCGTATTTTTCCACATGCGCCGCAAGGCCGCCAAGGAAGATGCCTATGGCCTGAGCCAGCATCGGAAAGTCCTTCTTCTTCTGCAGCGTCGCCTCATCGACATAGAGACCGCGATTGATCTCGATCTGCAGGGCGTGCAACCCGCGCGCGGGACGGCCGTAATGCTCGGTGATGAAGCCGCCGGCATAGGGCTTATTGCGGGCGACGGAAAAGCCGAGATCCTCGAGGAGCGAGACGGCCGTGCGCGACAGGTCGGCAGCGGCGCTGGTGCCGTAGCGGTCGCCGATGATGAAATCCGGCCGCTGTCCGGTGCCTGCCAACCGGATATTGCCCGGCATCGAATGGCAGTCGATCAGCACCGCCAGCCCGAACTGGACGTGGGTGCGGGCGATCAGCCGCCGCAGGCAGGCATGATAAGGCTTGTAGATGGTTTCGATCCGCTCCAGCGCCTCGGCGACAGGAAAGCGGCCACGGTAGATTTCCATGTTTTCCGCCACCAGCCGCGGCACCGTCCCGAGCCCGCCGGCCACCCGCATCGAACTGATATTGGCATGCGGCGGCAGGGCGCCATCGAACATGCGCGGGTCGAGTTCATAAGGCTCGCGGTTGACGTCGAGAAAGGCACGCGGGAAATGCGCCAGAAGCAGCGGCGCGCCGAGATCCGTCACCGAGTGGAACAGCTCATCGACGAAATGATCCTCCGAGCGGCGGATCGACAGGTCGTCCAGACGTGACTGCTCGAGAAAGGACTGGGTATAAATCCGGCCGCTATGGGGCGAATTGAACACAAAGGGAATGCGCTGCATCTCCGGCTCGCGAACTTCGAACTGTTCGGTTTCGCTGACGTTCTGCGCCATCGCAGCCCTTTTTTACCATGTCACAATCTTGGTGCTTCGTGTATGTTGCCAGCAGGCAGCATTCATGTCCATAGTCGTTTCCTGCCAGCGAACGGAGCTTGATCTCTTGTCTTCACCGGATATTTACTCGCATGCGGTTTCATTGACGTCACCGCAATTCCCGACATCGACACGTAAGGTGCAACGGCTTTATCCATGAGTCCAAAAATTCTCCTCGCCGAAGACGATAACGACATGCGCCGCTTCCTGGTAAAAGCCCTGGAAAAGGCCGGCTACAAGGTGTTGTCCTTCGACAATGGCGCAAGCGCCTACGACCGCCTGCGCGAAGAACCGTTCTCGCTCCTTCTGACCGACATCGTCATGCCCGAAATGGACGGCATCGAGCTTGCCCGCCGGGCGACCGAACTCGATCCGGATCTGAAAGTGATGTTCATCACCGGCTTCGCCGCCGTCGCACTGAACCCCGATTCGAAGGCTCCGAAGGACGCCAAGGTGCTGTCCAAGCCGTTCCACCTGCGCGATCTCGTCGACGAAGTGAACAAGATGCTGGCCGCCTGAGCCCGGTTTGCAAGGCGTCCCCAGGTCGCAAAACTTCCTGTCAAAAAGCCGATAAAAGCCTATTGACGCCACAAGAGGTTTTGTGATCTATGCGCCGACATCGGATGGGCGTGTAGCTCAGCGGGAGAGCACTACGTTGACATCGTAGGGGTCACAGGTTCAATCCCTGTCACGCCCACCATCCAATTGCCTACCAGAACAAAGGGCTTGCCAAGAGATTGGCGAGCCCTTTGTTTTTGTCGGAATTGCCAGTAAGCGCATTGTAGGCAGCAAACGGGAACACGCGGATACGCCCCAATTCCCGCATGGCCCGAATTACTCTTCCCGATGGCGAGCCGGTGCTGCGTGCGGCGCCGCAACGAGAACCGCGGAACCGGCGTGGCGGGCTTCCGGCTGCGCCGCGCCCGCTCTTATAGTCTCGGCCGGCAGCAGGGCGCAATTTTTGGGACCAAAATGCGCATGCCTATCCGAAAAGCGCTGAACAAATGCGATGTTGCTAAAATATTTACACTTTCTAAACCATCCGGCCCCAAATTTTGGGGCGTCCGATGGGGTGCGGTCTGCATCTCTTACCGCCATGACGGCGGGGTTCGGGGCGGTGCATTGCCGCGCGTCACAACTTCCGAAGCCCCCTTTTCAGAGAATATAATGTCGAACTCTTCCCATGCGCATACCGGCCATCACGCTCACCACGGTTCAACCGCTGGATCGAGCGGCGCCTCATCGAAAAGCCAGAACATCGAGCGCCGCCTGGAGTTCATGCAGCTCGACGCGCAGGGTAGAGCCAGCATCCGCTCGCTAAAAGCACTGGTCGAGCGCGAACTGCCGCACGGTCTCGACAAATTCTATGCCCCGCTTCGCAAGAGCCCGGAGGTCAAGCGGTTCTTCTCCTCCGACGACCATATCGCCCGGGCCAAGGGGGCGCAGCAGGGCCATTGGGTCAATATCTCCGACGGCAATTTCAATGAAGACTATGTCAACAAGGTTCGCACGATCGGCTCGGTTCATGCGCGCATCGGCCTTGAGCCGCAATGGTACATCGGCGGCTATGCGATCATTCTCGATCACCTGATCAACAGCGCTGTCGAGGAAATCTTTCCCAAGGGCGGGATGTTCTCAAAGAAGACGATGAAGCCGGCGGAGTTCGGCAAGGCGCTCGCCGGTCTGGTCAAAGCCGCAATGCTCGACATGGATCTGGCCATTTCCGTCTACATCGACGAGGCCGAGATTACCAAGCAGAAGGCGCAGGCAGAAGCGATCGCGGCCGAGCAGAAGCTGGTATGCGATTGTTTCGGCAAGGCCATGGCAGCCATCGTCGAAAAGGATGTCAGCTACCGCATCGACGATGACCTGCCGGAGGCCTATCATCGCCTGCGCGACGATTTCAACAATGCGCTGGAGCAGCTGTCCGCCACCATTCAGCAGATCGATGCCGGCGCCTCGCAGATCCATGCCGGCGCCGAGGAAATCCGTGTCGCAGCCGACGATCTGTCCAAACGCACCGAACAGCAGGCCGCGTCGATCGAAGAGACCGCGGCAGCGCTGGAAGAGATCACGACGACCGTCAAGGATTCCAGCAGGCGGGCGGAAGAAGCCGGCCTGCTGGTCGCCAAGGCCAAGGTCGGCGCGGAGAAATCCGGAGAGATCGTCCAGCAGGCGGTGGCGGCCATGAGCGCGATCGACACCTCGTCGCGCGAGATCTCGAACATCATCGGTGTGATCGATGAAATCGCCTTCCAAACGAACCTTTTGGCGCTGAACGCCGGCGTTGAAGCGGCACGCGCCGGAGATGCCGGCAAGGGCTTCGCCGTCGTCGCACAGGAGGTCCGCGAGCTTGCCCAGCGTTCCGCCAAGGCGGCAAAGGAAATCAAGGAACTGATCAACAATTCCGGAGAACAGGTCAGAAGCGGCGTTGCTCTCGTCGGAGAAACCGGTAGCGCGCTGACGATCATCGTCGACGAGGTCAAGGAGATCGACCGGCACATCAATGCCATTGTCGATGCCGCCCGTGAACAATCGATAGCGCTTCAGGAAATCAACACGTCCGTCAACACCATGGACCAGGGCACGCAGCAGAATGCCGCCATGGTGGAGGAATCCACCGCCGCCAGCCATGCGCTCGTTCAGGAAGTCAGCCGGATCGCGCAGATGCTGAGCGAATTCAATATCGGCAAGGCATCGGCGTCCCGCGCGCCGCAACGGCAGACGCGCGGTTCATCCAAGCCGCAAAGCTCCCCCGCGCGCGAACTCCGGGGCAAGCTCGCCAAAGCCTACGCAACGCATGGCAATGCCGCTCTGGCCGAAAGCTCGTGGGAGGAGTTTTGATGCCTGGCCCCGTCCAGCTGCACGGCGCAACCGGCAGCGAAAGCTTCGAAATCATCGCCTTCCGGATCCGTGATCAGGAATTCTGTGTCAGGACGACCACCATCCGCGAGATCCGCGGGTGGGCTCCCTCGACCCCGGTGCCGCATTCACCGGCGGACGTCATCGGGGTGATGAACCTCAGGGGATCGGTGATCCCGATCATTGATCTGGCCTACAAACTCGGCATGACGAGCACGGAAGCCACCGAACGCAGTGCAATCGTCGTTGCAGAAGTGCACAACACGGTTGTCGGTCTGGTCGTCGATGGCGTCTCGGACATTCTGACGATCCGCGCCGATCAGGTTCAGCCCGTTCCCGAAATCACCGCGTCCTTCGACAGGAGCGTTGCCGAAGGCATTATCACGCACGACAGCGGAATGATCTGTTTCCTCAACCTTTCCCGCATGTTCACCGAACTGGATGGTGCAGATGAAGCCGCATGACCGGCAGCATCTGATGCAAGGGGCAACCGAAGGGGCAAGCATGGGTTTCCCTGCGCGCGCGGCCTGCCGCCGACAAATGTGCCGTCGTTCACTGCACTTGGTCACTCCGAATCCGATTGCGGCACCTGACGAGCAGCAACGGCGGATGGCGCAGACGCGACAAACTTCGCCTGATCGTTGAGGAACTTGAAACTCCTCAGCGAGAGGTGGCAAGCGTCGTCGCGCTGCGATCGCCGTTGGAAAGCCAAAAGCGAACCCTCGACGATCGATAACTGCCTCCTTCTGGAGCATGATTTATCCTTTGGTAACGACAATCATTTTTCCGCCATTCTTGACTCTTCCCATCAATTTTGTGCGATCTATAGTCTCCGCTGGCCGCATGATGCGGCTTGATGGAGAGCATGATGCCCAAAACCGTGGCCAAGAAATTAGCCGCAGATCCAAGCGTCGGGACTGAAGAATTGGAGGCGGCAGTTCATTATATGAGAAAAAAACTCATGGAAGCCGCCCTTCGAAATGCCCCGGCGCCTTTTCTTACTTATCGCAACAAAATGATTTTTGAGACTACACTGAAAATTCGGCGGAGAAGACAGTCGTCGCTCTGAGCGCAAGCAAAAATAGCCCCTTAGGGTTATGGATATCATCAGCGAATACCGCCCACGCGGGATCATCACGCACTCAGCTCAGAGCAGGGCTAGGCGCGGCCGTTCGATTGTGGGGCTATAAGCCGAGCGGCGGTCTCACCTGACGATCAGGGCGATCGAACCGGCCCCGCCGGATATGCGGCCGGCGGGGAAAGCTATTTCATGCGACACCGGCATCGCGCGACCCGGCTCGCCGTCATCCGCAGAACCTGTGGCGCCAGCATGCGGGCCGGCAGCATGGGTGCGACTGCATTTCACCTCCGCTGATGATCTTGCCTGGATTTTCAAGAGCCGCTTCCAGACGTGCCGTCGCCGCCAATTGACTTTGCCGTTTCCCGGCGGATCATACCATGTAGTGTTGCCATCGCAGTTGAAACCAGTCCTCAATAACACGGCGCCACTACAGCGCCGTGCGTCTTTTCAGACGCACAAAGGACGCTGTAGCACTTTGAATTGCTGCATGTTTTTGTCCTTAAATCGGCTACGATTTAAGGACAAATGCAGTAGGACATCAGCCGATGAACGAACCCCGCTACAGCCTGCGCCAGGAGACGGACGGTACATGGACCGTGGTCGACATTATCACCCGCCTGCCGGCAGCGTCGGACGGGCGTGATCTGACCGGCCTTGAACATGACGATGCGAGAGACATTGCCAACGCGCTGAACAGGGATTACCTCGCCGGCCGCGAAAGCCCGCTGGTCTAAAATGAAAAAGCCGTCCCCGTTGCCGGAGAGCGGCCGGGAAGAATGTTTGCGTAGGAAACTGCCGGTGCAACCGTCCGGCAGCAGCTATATTTGTCGAGTGCCTTCTCCCAGGACCGGCTCGATGCTGCGTCGCTGAAAAAACACGAAAGATTGTTACGAAAATCGTGACGCGGGCGCAGTTTTGCGATAGGAACCGCTGCAATTGTAAGCCCTGCTCCCCATATCCGCCCTTACCCAGGCTTAACGTTCAAGGAAGACGTCCATGCCCGCCTATCGCTCCCGCACCACCACCCACGGCCGCAACATGGCCGGCGCTCGCGGCTTGTGGCGTGCAACGGGCATGAAGGACAGCGATTTCGGCAAGCCGATCATCGCCGTCGTGAACTCGTTCACGCAGTTCGTGCCTGGCCACGTCCACTTGAAGGACCTTGGCCAGCTGGTCGCGCGCGAGATCGAAGCGAACGGCGGTGTCGCCAAGGAATTCAACACCATCGCCGTCGATGACGGCATCGCCATGGGCCATGACGGCATGCTCTATTCGCTGCCGTCGCGCGAACTGATCGCCGACTCGGTCGAATACATGGTCAACGCGCACTGCGCCGACGCCATGGTCTGCATTTCCAACTGCGACAAGATCACCCCCGGCATGCTGATGGCGTCGCTGCGCCTCAACATTCCGACGATCTTCGTCTCCGGCGGCCCGATGGAGGCCGGCAAGGTCGTGCTCTCCGACGGCAAGATCCACGCGCTCGACCTGGTCGACGCCATGGTCGCGGCTGCCGACGACAAGGTCTCGGACGAGGACGTCAAGATCATCGAGCGCTCCGCCTGCCCGACCTGTGGCTCCTGCTCGGGCATGTTCACCGCCAATTCGATGAACTGTCTGACCGAGGCGCTCGGCCTGTCGCTGCCCGGCAACGGCTCGACGCTTGCCACCCATTCCGACCGCGAGAAGCTGTTCCTGCGCGCCGGCCGGGAGATCGTCTCGCTCGCCAAGCGCTATTACGAAGCGGAAGACGTCACCGCCCTTCCCCGCACGATCGCGAGCAAAGGCGCGTTCGAAAACGCCATGGCGCTCGACATTGCCATGGGCGGCTCGACCAACACTGTCCTGCATATCCTGGCCGCCGCTCACGAAGGCGAAGTCGATTTCACCATGGACGACATCGACCGTCTCTCGCGCAAGGTGCCGTGCCTGTCGAAAGTGGCACCGGCCAAGGCCGACGTCCACATGGAAGACGTGCACCGCGCCGGCGGCATCATGGCGATCCTCGGCGAACTCAACCGGGCAGGCCTGTTGAACGCCGACCTGCCGACAGTCCACGAAAAGACGCTGGGCGATGCCCTGTCCAAATGGGATATCGCCGTCACCGACAATCCCGCAGCGCTCGAACTGTTCAGCGCAGCTCCGGGCGGCGTACCGACGCAGGTCGCCTTCAGCCAGAGCGCTCGCTGGAAGGAACTCGATCTCGACCGCGAAAAGGGCGTTATCCGCGACGCCCAGCATCCATTCTCGAAGGACGGGGGCCTCGCCGTTCTCAAGGGCAACATCGCCCTCAACGGCTGCATCGTGAAGACCGCCGGCGTCGATGAATCGATCCTGAAATTCTCCGGCCCCGCCCGCGTCTTCGAAAGCCAGGATTCTTCCGTCAAGGCGATCCTTGCCAACGAGGTCAAGGCCGGCGACGTCGTCGTCATCCGCTATGAAGGCCCGAAGGGCGGTCCCGGCATGCAGGAAATGCTCTATCCGACCAGCTACCTGAAATCGAAGGGCCTCGGCAAGGCCTGCGCGCTGATCACCGACGGCCGCTTCTCCGGCGGCACCTCGGGTCTTTCCATCGGCCACGTCTCGCCGGAAGCCGCCAATGGCGGCCTGATCGGCATCGTCCGCGAAGGCGACATGATCGACATCGACATCCCGAACCGAACGATCTCGCTGCGCGTCGACGACGCCGAAATCGCCGCCCGCCGCACCGAACAGGACGCCAAGGGCTGGAAGCCGGTCGAGCAGCGCAAGCGCAAGGTCACGACGGCGCTGAAAGCCTACGCCGCCTTCGCCACCTCCGCCGACCGCGGAGCGGTGCGTGATTTGGGCGAAGACTGAGGGATAAGGGGGCTCCTCCGGGAGCCCCTTGATTTTGTTGGGAATGCTGGCCCGGTTCAAAGACGTGCGGCAGACCCGAGATCACGGGGCATCGATTTTTCTCCGTCATCCTCGCCGTTGTGGCGGGGATCCAGCAGCGCCGCGTCTGCGGTGCGGCGTCCGTCGGTGACTGGATTCCTGTGACAGGCACAGGAATGACGGAAAATGCGCAACCCCGCCCCTCACAAATGCCGCGTCTCCGCCGGCGTGTTCCACCAGACATTGTTGCGGCCGTCGGAATATTTCACCGGCGCCTCGGCCAGCACGGAGGGATCGGTATCGTCGAGGCAGGCGAGATTGATCGAGACAAAGGCGCCGCCGATCTGCTCGACATAGCCGTCGCTGAAGGGCGCGACGCCGCAGGTCCGGCAGAAGCGGTGATGGCCGCTCATCGTGCCGAACTGGTAGTCCGACAGGTCATCCGCCCCCGCCAGCAAACGGAAATCCTCCGGCCTGATCAATGCACCCCAAGCGCGCCGCTTGGTGCAGATCGAGCAGTTGCACTTGCCCGTTCCCGCATCGAGATCGATATCAGCCTCGAAACGCACCTTGCCGCAGTGGCAGCTTCCCTTGTAGGTCATTTTCATCCCGGCTCTCCCTTGCGTGATGCATCACGATATGACAACTTATTGTCATACTCACATCCTACAGAGTGACAATATGTTGTCAATATGAAAAAACCTGACCGTACCGCAGCCGGCGACGCCTTCGCCGCTTTTTCGATTTCCGTCATCCGCCTTGCCGCCCATCTGGGCAGCGAGGGCGATGCGCTCGCAAAACCCTCAGGCCAGACCAGCGCCCGCTGGCAGGTGCTGGCGGCAGCCGGCCACGCCACCATGTCGGTTGCGGAGATCGGCCGCATTCTCGGGCTCGCCCGTCAGGGGGTCCAGCGGATCGCCGATATCCTGGAGGCCGAGGGGCTGGTGCGTTACGAGGAAAATCCGGTACACCGGCGCGCCAAGCTGCTGGTGCTGACGCCAGAAGGAGAGGCGACGCTGCACGACATCCAGATCAGGCAGGCCGTCTGGGCGGATGCGCTCGGCGCCGAATTTGGAACCGGGGATCTACGCACCGCGACGGAACTCCTTGCCCGGGTGCTGGACGGCCTCGCCCGTCCGAAGGGGAAGGCAAGCCGCTAAGGTGCCGGCCTGCAGGTAAACCAGCAGCTGCTCGCAAGGGAAGCACTGCCGGCAAAACAATAAGGGCGCCAGTTAGTGCCGGCGCCCTCGATAGCCGCATGTCACGCTTCAGTTCGTCTGCTGCGGCTCCATATAGGCCAGTTCCCAGACATGGCCGTCGGGGTCCTGGAAGCTGCAGCCATACATGAAGCCGTAGTCCATCACCGGCCGCCATTCCTTGCCGCCCAGCGACAGCGCCTTGGCCAGCGTCTCGTCCACTTCCTGGCGGCTGCCGGCGGAGAGTGCGGTCAGCACTTCCGTCACTTTACTCGTATCGCTGATCTCGTCGATAATGAATTCCCTGAAGCGTGCCTCATGCATCAGCATGACGAAGATGTTTTCCTCGACGATCATGCAGAGCGTATCGTCGTTCGAATATTCCGGGTTGAAACTGAAACCGAGCCCGCTGAAAAATGCTTTTGAACGCGAAACGTCTTTGACCGGCAGGTTCACGAAAATCATCCTCATTGACAGTCTCCTATTTGGTTGTGGGGATTGTCCGCCTTCTCAGCGGAAGAAAAAAACGCTCAGGCGAGCGCCAGAAGGTCCGCACGCAACCGGTCCGGCCGGCCTTCGCCCAGCGCGTCATCGACCTCGGCATGCGTTTTCGTCCAGATCGGCACCGCCCTCAAAAGTAGGGCATACCCTGCCGGCGTCAACTTCATCCGGCGCAGGCGCCGGTCCTTGTTGTCGGTCATCGTTTCCAAAAGCCCCCGCTTCTCCAGCGGCTTCAACGCCGCCGTCAGCGTCGTCCGGTCCATGGCGAGCAGATGGGCGACGGGGCCCATGCCGGGCGGCTCCGGCCGGTTGAGCGACATCAGCAGCGAAAACTGCCCATTGGTCAGGTCAAGCGGCCGCAGCGCCTCGTCGAATTTCCGCGCCAGCGCCCGCGCCGCTCTTTGCACATGAAGGCACAGGCATGTGTCGCGCACATGAAGGGTGGTCTCGAAAGGAATGGCGACAGGCTTTGACATGGCATAATAATGTTGATATCAACGTATTTAGTCAAGCGGAATGAAACACGAATTCTTGAGGAGGAATGAACGATGTTGACGAATCCGATTGTATCCCGCGAGGAATGGCTCGAAGCCCGCAGGGCGCTGCTCTTGCAGGAAAAGGAAGAAACGCGCCGGCGCGACAAGATCCGTGCAGCACGCCAGAACCTGCCCTGGGTCAAGATCGGCAAGACCTATACCTTCGACACGCCGACGGGAAAGAAGACGCTTGCCGACCTGTTCGACGGCCGCAGCCAGCTGATGATCTACCACTTCATGTTCGGTCCCGACTGGGAGGCCGGCTGCCCCGGCTGCTCCTTCCTCGCCGACCATATCGACGGCACGCTTGCCCATCTCAATAACCACGACGTGACCTTCGTCGTCGTTTCGCGTGCGCCGCTTGCCAAGATCGAGGCCTACAAGAAGCGCATGGGCTGGAAATTCCCTTGGGTCTCGTCCTTCGGCAGCGATTTCAACTTCGATTTCCACGTCTCCTTCACCAAGGAAGAATTGGAAAGCGGTAAGGTCTTTTACAACTTCCGCGAAGTATCCAGCGACCAGGCCAATGACGAGCTTCCGGGGATGAGCGCCTTTGCCCGCGACGACGCCGGCAATGTCTACCACACCTATTCCGACTATGCCCGTGGCGGCGAGGAGATCCTGACCACGCTGATGATCCTCGACCGGGCACCAAAAGGCCGCAATGAGACGTCAACATTGAGCTTCGTGAAGCGCCATGACGAATATGAGGATTCGTCCGGGGCGCAATCCTGCTGCGCCTGACCCGGTCTGACCGGGTCAATCGCGCCGACAAGGAGAACGATGTGATGAAAGCTGAAATTCTGGAAGAACACCGTTGGCTGGAGCAGCTCACGGGCAAGTGGCGCGTGACCTTCGACATGCCCGCTGGCATCGGTGAACCGGCATCCGAGGGAGCATGGATTGAGGAAACCCGCTCGCTGGGCGGCACCTGGATCGTCTCCGAGACGACCGGCATCATGCCGGACGGCAGCATCGCGACGAACATCATGACACTCGGCTATGATCCCGCCAAAAAACGGTATGTCGGCTCTTTCATCAGTTCGGCGATGACCTATCTCTGGGTCTACGAAGGGTCGCTCGACGAGACTGGCAAGGTGCTGACGCTCGACTGCGAGGGCCCCGATTTCGAGAATACCGGCGGAACCGCGCGGTATCAGGACATCATTACGATCAAGGACGAGAACACGAGAAATTTCTCGTCCCGAAGACAAAATGCCGACGGTACTTGGAAGTCTGTCATGTCTTCCGACTACAAACGCATTTCCGCAGTCTGATACTCTGCCTTTTCGGGCTTAGAGCCTGCAAACATCAAAGGGAGGATGCAATGAGCGACAAACATGGAGCGTTCGTCTGGTACGAGCTGATGACCACCGACACCAAGGCGGCCGAAGGGTTCTACAACGATGTCGTCGGCTGGACGTCCGAGGATTCTGGCATGCCGGACGCCGGCTATACGCTTTTCCTGGCGAACGGTGTGCGCGTTGCCGGCCTGATGACAATCCCCGAAGGCGCCGTGCAGATGAAAGCGCCGCCGGCCTGGATCGGCTATATCGGCGTCGATGACGTCGATGCCGCGGCAAAGAGGGTCGCCGAACTGGGCGGCAAGGTTCATCGCGAGCCGGACGATATTCCGACCATCGGCCGCTTCGCCGTCGTCGCCGACCCGCATGGCGCGGTTTTTGCCCTGTTCAAGGGCACCGGCGATGGCGAAATGCCCGAACTCGCCCGGAATGCCAATGGCAATGTCGGCTGGCACGAGCTGATGGCCGGTGACCTTTCCGTCGAATTCCCCTTCTACCAGAAGATGTTCGGCTGGGGGAAGGACGAGGCGATGGATATGGGCGCGATGGGTGTCTACCAGTTATTCACCCACAACGGCGCGCAGATCGGCGGCATGATGACGAAACCGGCCGAAATCCCCTCCCCCTATTGGGGATACTACTTCAACGTCGACGCTCTCGACGCTGCAGTCGAGCGGGCAACCTCGCGAGGCGCCAAGGTCGTCATGGGGCCGATGGAAGTGCCCGGAGGCGCCTGGGTGATCGGCGCCGTCGATCCGCAGGGCGCCCACTTCAGCCTGGTATCGATGAAGCGCTGAAACGTCGCTTCCGCAGGAGGAGGACGCGCCGGCAGATCCCTGCCTGCGCGTCCTCGCGCCGTTGGTTCGCGGCTGCCGCTACGATAACTGCCGGCCATCGCAGCCGCTCGGGCACCGGCGAACCCATGTCGCCCGGGAGTGCGTAGCGCCGAGCCACATTCGCGGCGACGACATCGAGCACGGTGCCATTTCGCGAGACGTGATATGGTCGAATTTCCGTCGTTCACAGCGCAAAAAGGAAATATTCCATGGGAGACCAGATACGCCCGCTGCAACCTGGAGAGCCCGCGCCGTCATTCGCCCTTCCCGCGGCCAATTTCGAAGGATTGGTCACTCTCGAGAGCTTGCGTGGCCGCGCGTTCCTGATCGGCTTCTTTCGCGGCCTGCACTGCCCGTTCTGCCGGCGGCAGCTTGGGCAGCTTGCCGGCCTGCAGCCGACCCTGCGCGCCGCCGGGGTGGAGATCCTTGCCGTGATCAACACGCCGGTCGAGCGCGCCCGCCTGTATTTCCGCTACCAGCCGACGCCGGTCATGCTTCTATGCGACCCCGATTGCCACACGCACCGCGCCTTCGGCGTGCCACGCGCCGAGTTCCTGCCCAAGGACAGCAGCGAGCACCCCGAATGGCCCACTCGCACAACCATGGAGCAATTCGGGGCGGCACGCATCAATCCTACCGGCGAGCTGCCTGAACCTCTGCAGCCGATGGAAGCCAACGTCGTCCTCAACGCCAAGGACGGCTTCGAGCTTGACGAAGCGGACCAGGCGATCTTTGCGAAACACGGTACGCAGCTCGTCGGGCACTTCCTGGTCGATACGGCCGGCGTTATCGGCTGGGCGCAAATCGAGGCGCGCGACGGGCCGAGCGGCCTCGGCACCTTCCCGGCCGCGGCAGAGATCATCGCCGCCGTTGACAGCCTTGGACACTGACCTGCCGCGCCGTCGCCCCGGCCCTCGCATCGTCGCATTAAATACCCTCGGGGGAAATGAACCTTCCCTGGAAGAATTCAGCCTTGCAATCTTTCTTCGCATTGCACAAAGTCGCTTTAATGGTGGCAAAGACCCACCATCAAGGGGATAAAAATCCGCATGGCGATCAAAGCAAGCATTCATCACCTGACGCATTACAAATACGACAAGCCGGTTCGGCTCGGGCCCCAGATCATCCGGCTGAAGCCGGCGCCGCATTCCAAGACCAAGGTCATCAGCCACTCCCTCAAGGTCTCGCCGTCCAATCATTTCGTCACGCTGCAGCAGGACCCCTACGGCAACTACCTGTCCCGCTATGTCTTTCCCGATCCGGTGACCGAGCTGAAGATCGAGGTCGATCTGATCGCCGACATGACGGTCTACAATCCGTTCGACTTTTTCATCGAGGAAGAGGCCGAGACATTCCCCTTCCAGTACCCCGAGGATATTCGCGACGATCTGAAGATCTACATGCAGCCGGAGCCGATAACCCCGGCGCTGGCCGACTACGTCGCGTCCATCGACCTGACGCCGCTGCGAACCATCGATTTCATCGTCGGCCTCAACGCCCGCCTGCAGCAGACCGTCAACTACGTGATCCGCATGGAACCCGGTGTCCAGACCCCGGAACAGACGTTGCAGCTGGCGCTCGGCTCCTGCCGCGATTCGAGCTGGCTGCTCGTGCAGATCCTGCGCCATCTCGGCCTCGCCGCCCGGTTCGTCTCCGGCTATCTCATCCAGCTGGCCCCCGATCTCAAGGCGCTCGATGGCCCGTCCGGTACCGAGGTCGATTTCACCGACCTGCACGCCTGGTGCGAAGTCTATATCCCGGGCGCCGGCTGGGTCGGTCTCGATCCGACCTCCGGTCTGCTGACCGGCGAAAGCCATATTCCCCTTTCCGCCACGCCGCATTATCGCAACGCCGCGCCAATCTCCGGCGGCCTCTATGGCGACGCCAACACGACGTTCGAATTCGACATGAAGGTGGCGCGCGTCGCCGAACATCCACGCATCACCAAGCCCTTCTCCGAGGAAAGCTGGCAGGCGCTGAATGCGCTCGGCAAGCATGTCGACGGGGTGCTGAATGCCAGCGACGTGCGCCTCACCATGGGCGGAGAGCCGACCTTCGTCTCGATCGACGATTTCGAATCGGAGGAATGGAACACCGGCGCCGTCGGTCCGACCAAGCGCGACAAGGCCGACCAGTTGATCCGCAGGTTGCGCGAACGCTTCGCCCCCGGCGGTTTCCTGCATTACGGTCAGGGCAAGTGGTATCCGGGCGAAAGCCTGCCGCGCTGGACCTTCTCGCTCTACTGGCGCAAGGACGGCAAGCCGATCTGGCATGATCCAAAGCTCATCGCAGCCGAAGGCCAGGACACTCAGGTGAGCGACAAGGAGGCCGAAGCACTCCTGACCGGCATCGCCGCCGAGCTTGAGATCGAGCCCGACATGATCATCCCGGCCTTTGAGGACCCGGCGGAATGGATCATCAAGGAAGGCAGCCTGCCGGAAAACGTCGACCCGTCCAATTCCAGGCTCGAAAGCCCGGAAGAACGCGCTCGCATCGCCAAGGTCTTCGAGCGCGGACTGACGACCCCGACCGGCTATATCCTCCCCGTCCAGGCCTGGAATGCCAAGGCCGAGGGACGCCGGTGGGTGAGCGAAAGATGGCGTACCCGCCGCGGCAAGATTTTCCTGATCCCCGGCGATTCGCCCATCGGCTTTCGCATGCCGCTCGGAACCTTGCCCTACGTGCCGCCGTCGCAATATCCCTACATCCACCAGGCCGATCCATCGGTCCCGCGCGGTCCGCTGCCCGACTACAGCGCCCCTGCACGGGCCTTGGCGGAAGCGTCCCGCACGGCGAGCGAGCCGAGCCAGGGCCGCAACGAGCAGAACATCGCCGGATCGACGGGCGACATCCGCGGCGCTGTCCGCACCGCGCTCAGCGTCGAGCCGCGCGACGGCCGGCTCTGCGTGTTCATGCCGCCGGTCGAGCGCATCGAGGACTATCTCGACCTGATCGCGGCGGCCGAAAAGGCCGCGTCCGATCTCGGCCTGCCGATCCATATCGAGGGCTATTCGCCGCCTCAGGACGAGCGCATCAACGTCATGCGCGTTGCGCCCGATCCGGGCGTCATCGAGGTCAATATCCATCCGGCATCCAACTGGGCCGATTGCGTCGCCATCACGACGGCGATCTACGAAGAGGCCCGCCAGACGCGGCTCGGCGCCGACAAGTTCATGATCGACGGCCGCCACACCGGCACCGGCGGCGGCAATCATGTGGTTGTCGGCGGCGACAATCCGAACAATAGTCCCTTCCTGCGTCGGCCGGACCTGTTGAAAAGCCTCATCCTGCATTGGCAGCGGCATCCGTCGCTGTCCTATCTCTTCTCCGGCATGTTCATCGGCCCGACCAGCCAGGCGCCGCGCATCGATGAAGCGCGCCACGACACGCTCTACGAGATGGAGATCGCCATGTCGCAGGTGCCGATGCCCGGTTTGGCCCCGCGGCCTTTGCCCTGGGTGGTCGATCGCCTGTTCCGCAATCTCCTGACCGACGTCACCGGCAACACCCACCGCTCGGAAATCTGCATCGACAAGCTGTTCTCGCCGGATGGTCCGACCGGCCGCCTCGGCCTCGTCGAATTCCGCGGCTTTGAAATGCCGCCTAACGCCCGCATGAGCCTTGCCCAGCAATTGCTGGTGCGCGCCCTCATCGCCCGCTTCTGGCAGAATCCGGCCGAAGGCAAGCTCGTCCGCTGGGGCACCACGCTGCATGACCGCTTCATGCTGCCGCACCACGTCTGGCAGGATTTCCTCGACGTACTTGCCGACCTCCGTTCCAACGGCTTCGATCTCAGACCGGAATGGTTCGAGGCGCAGCTCGAATTCCGCTTCCCCTTCTGCGGCGAGGTCGAATACGAGGGCGCCAGGCTCGAATTGCGACAGGCGCTGGAGCCGTGGCATGTGACGGGCGAACAGGGCGCCGTTGGCGGCACCGCGCGTTATGTCGACAGTTCGGTCGAGCGCCTGCAGGTCAGACTGGAGACGGCCAATCCGGAACGCTATACCGTCGCCTGCAACCGCCGTGCGCTGCCACTTACCAGGACAGGAATAAACGGTGTCTCCGTTGCCGGCGTGCGCTACAAGGCCTGGCAGCCGGCGTCGGGTTTGCACCCGACTTTGCCGGTTAATACGCCGCTTACATTCGACATTTATGATACATGGTCAGGACGTTCGATCGGTGGCTGCATTTATCATGTTGCCCACCCGGGCGGACGCAGTTACGAGACGTTCCCGGTGAATGGCAACGAGGCGGAAGCCCGCAGGCTGGCACGCTTCGAGCCGTGGGGTCACACAGCCGGCGCTTACGCCCTCGTGCCGGAAACCCCATCAGCAGAATTTCCCCTGACGCTGGATTTGCGGCGTCCGGCAGGAGCCTAGGGACTTTATGTCAAAGAAGCAGACGGCAGAAGCGATACGTGCAGAGAACCGGGACGAAAACGATCCGGTTTTCGGCTATCGCGCGCTTCCCGGCATTGCCGATGAAATGCTCGATACGCATGGCAATGTCCGGCCGGTCTGGCGGCATCTTCTTTCCACCATCGGCCGTATGGACGAGACGGAGCTTGCCAACCGCTTCGCCCGCGCCGACCGTTATCTGCGTGACGCCGGCGTCTTTTACCGGGCCTATGGCACCAAGGAGAATTCGGAGCGGAGCTGGCCGCTGTCCCACGTTCCGGTCCTGATCGACGATGCCGAATGGCAGGCCGTTTCGAAGGGGCTTGTTCAGCGCGCCGAACTGCTGGAGCGCGTCGCAGCCGATATCTACGGTCCCAACCGGCTCGTCGCCGAAGGCTTCCTGCCGCCGTCATTGGTCGCCGGCAATCCGGAATTCCTGCGCCCGATGGTCGGCGTGCTTCCCGCCGACGGCCATTTCCTGCATTTCTGTTCCTTCGAGATCGGCCGCGGACCGGACGGCAATTGGTGGGTGCTGTCGGACCGCACCGAGGCCCCCTCGGGCGCGGGCTTCGCGCTTGAAAACCGGGTGGCGACCACCCGCGCCTTCTCCGATCTCTACGCCGAAACGCACGTCCATCGCCTTGCCGGCTTCTTCGGCGCTTTCCGCGATGCGCTGCAGTTGCGCAAGAAGCACCCGGACGACCGCATCGCCGTCTTGACCCCCGGCGTCGCCAACGAGACCTATTTCGAGCACGCCTATATCGCCCGCTACCTCGGCTTCATGCTGCTCGAGGGCGAGGACCTGACCGTCATCGACGGCCGCGTGATGGTGCGCACCGTCGCCGGCCTGAAGCCCGTCGGCGTGCTCTGGCGCCGCCTCGACGCCGCCTTCGCCGATCCGCTCGAGCTGAACCAGAACTCGCATATCGGCACGCCGGGCATGGTCGAGGCGCTGCGCTCCGGCTCGGTCTCGATCGTCAACTCACTCGGTTCCGGCATCCTCGAAACCCGCGCCTTCCTTGCCTTCCTTCCGAAAATCTGTCGCCATCTGCTCGGCGAAGACCAGATCCTGCCGAGCATCGCCACCTGGTGGTGCGGCCAGCAGCCGGAGCGCGATCAGGTGGCAGGGAACATCGAAAAGATGGTGATCGGCCCCGCCTATTCCACCAGGCCCTTCTTCGACGACAATGGCCGCTCTGTTCTGGGCTCGTCGCTGCGCGATACCGCCAAGGTCTCCGTTTCGGAATGGCTGCAGAGCGACGGTACGCAGCTCGTCGGCCAGGAAGTCGTGACGCTGTCGACGGCGCCTGCCTGGGTCAACGGCAAGCTGACGCCGCGGCCGATGAGCCTGCGCGTCTACGTTGCCCGCACCCGCGATGGCTGGCAGGTCATGCCGGGTGGCTTTGCCCGCATCGGCTCGGGCGCCGATGCGGCGGCGATCGCCATGCAGGCGGGCGGTTCGGCGGCCGATGTCTGGATCGTCAGCCAGAAACCGGTGGAGCTCATGACGCTGCTGCCGGCCGAGGAGAGCTTCATCCGCATCCTGCCCGGCAGTCTGCCGAGCCGCGCGGCCGACAACCTCTTCTGGCTCGGCCGCTATATCGAGCGGGCGGAAGGCGCATTGCGCATCCTGCGCGCCTGGCACGGGCGGTTTGCCGAAACCGCCGATACCGAAATGCCACTCCTGAAGGACATCACCGACTATCTGGCCGGTCTCGATATCGACACCAGGCAGGCGGTGCCCGAAAGCCTGGTCATCAATATCAACAGCGCGCTGTTTTCGGCCAGCAACATCCGCGACCGCTTCTCGGCCGATGGCTGGCTGGCGCTCAACGATCTCGCCAAAACCGCCCGCAAATTCCAGGCGACGGTGCAGGCGGGGGACGACGCCACGCATGCGATGACGATACTGTTGCGCAAGCTTGCGGGCTTTGCCGGTCTCGTCCATGAAAACATGTACCGCTTCACCGGCTGGCGCTTCCTGTCGATCGGCCGCTATCTCGAGCGCGGCCTGCACATGACCCGGCTGCTCGGCCATATGTCCGGCGAGGATGCGCCGGACGGCGCCTATGACATGCTGCTTGAAATCGGCGACAGCGTCATGACCCACCGTCGCCGCTACAACGTCAACACCGCGGCGCTCACGGTAACAGACCTTCTTGCCCTCGATCCGCTCAACCCGCGCTCGATCCTCTACCAGTTGAACGAGATCAAGACCGAGGTCGAACAACTGCCGAACGCCTTCTCGAACGGCCAGATGTCGCCGTTTTACCGCGAAGCCATGCGCCTCCACGCCGGCCTTGCGGTCATGACGCCGGAAGCGATGAACGCCCTGGTCTACAATCGCCTCGAACAGGAACTGGGGCGCTTCTCCGATATCCTCGCGCAAACCTATCTCGGATAGGATATGACTGACCTGCTGCGCCGAAACTGAGAGTTCCATGCTCTACGACATCAATCTGCGGATCACCTATACCTACGAAGTCCCGGTTTCCGGCGGCAGGCATGTCGTGCGCGTGCTGCCCGTCTCGCTGCCCGATCGCCAGCGGCTGGTGGCAGGCACCGTCACCTGCACTCCGGGCCCGGAGGAACGCAGGGACAGCATCGATTTCTTCGCCAATCCGTCGACCTCGATCCTGTTTCGCAAGCAGCATGAAAAACTGGTGATCCGCATGCAGGCCCGCGTCCAGCTCGAGCCGCAGCCGCTTACCGCCGATTTCTCACCGGACCTTGCAGCCTTTCCCGCCGAAATCGCCACCGTCTGGTCGCTGGACGCCAACTCGCCGCATCATTTCCTCGGGGCCAGCCCCCGCCTTCCCGAAGATACCGCCATTGCCTCCTATGCGCGTGGCATCGCCAAGCCGGGCATGACCATCCGCCAGATCGCAACCGCCATCTGTGCTCAGATCCACCAGGATTTCACCTACGACCCGAAGGCGACGACCGTCGATACGACGCCGCGCGAGGCCTTCAAGCTGAAGCGCGGCGTCTGCCAGGATTTCACCCATGTGATGATCACCGCGCTGCGCAGCCTTGGCATACCCGCAGGATATGTCAGCGGCTTCCTCAGAACCATCCCGCCGCCGGGCAAGGAACGTCTCGAAGGGGCCGATGCCATGCATGCCTGGGTGCGTTTCTGGTGCGGAACCACCATCGGGTGGCTGGAGCTTGATCCGACCAACAATATTCTTGCCGGAATGGACCACATCGTCGTCGGCCACGGCCGCGACTATAGCGACGTGGCACCCGTCATTGGCGTGCTGAAAAGCTACGGATCGCACAAGACGGAGCAGGCCGTGGACGTCATTCCGTTGCAGTGATCCGAACGGCAACGCCCGGCGTCTTCCTTTTGCACAGCCCACCCACGGCCCCGGGCCGCGTTTACGGTTTGACGGCCGGATTGCTGAATCCAGCGATCATTTTTTTGCCGCCGGGAATGCCAAACAGCTGAACGCCACTGTCAAATATATCGGCGAGAAGGCCGCGGCGATAACGATACGCTTGACGAAATAAGGCCGTTCAACAGTCCTGCCAAAAGGCCCGTCCTGAAGAATCGCGGCCGGCCCTGGCGTTTTCCGCAATGCCTGCAAGTATTTGCAAGCCGTTTGGTAAGTCGCCCCCATCCAATTTTCATCTTATTGAAAACGCTATTGCAAGCGCTTCGTATCGGTGCATAAATCGCTCCCATGCCCCGTTGGTGTTCGCCTCCGGTCTCCCAAACCGCAAGCAGAGGTTAAACCTTTTTCATGATCGATCGTTTGCACAACGAAAAGATTCCGAGCGCCGCCCCCAGGGAATCGAACTCCGAAGTCCTTGCCCAGGAAATCATCGAGCGCCTGACCTACCGTATCGGCAAGGACCCGAAAGTCGCCAAACCACACGACTGGTTGACCGCCGCGATCCTGGTTGTGCGCGACCGCATCACCGACAACTGGATGGAATCGACGCGCAAGACCTATGCCTCCAATGCCAAGCGCGTCTATTATCTATCGCTGGAATTCCTCATCGGCCGCCTGATGCGCGACGCCGTCACCAATATCGGCCTGATGGATGAGCTGCGCGATGCGCTCGCCTCCTTCGGCGTCGATCTCGACGTCATCGCCACGCTGGAGCCGGATGCAGCGCTCGGCAATGGTGGTCTTGGCCGTCTCGCTGCCTGTTTCATGGAATCGATGGCGACCGTCGATATCCCGGCCTATGGCTACGGCATCCGCTATGTGCATGGCCTCTTCCGCCAGCAGATGGCCGATGGCTGGCAGGTGGAACTGCCGGAAACCTGGCTTGCCCACGGCAATCCCTGGGAGTTCGAGCGCCGCGAAAGTTCCTACGAAATCGGCTTCGGCGGCTCGGTCGAGACCGTCAATGTCGATGAGGAAGTGACCCGCTACGTCTGGAAGCCGGCCGAGCGCGTCATCGCCACCGCCTGCGACACGCCGGTGGTCGGCTGGCGTGCCAAGCGCGTCAACACGCTGCGCCTGTGGACCGCCCATCCGATCGACCCGATCCTGCTCGACGCCTTCAACGCCGGCGATCACATCGGCGCGCTGCGCGAAAGCAACAAGGCGGAAAGTCTCGCCCGCGTGCTCTATCCGGCCGATGCCACCCCTGCCGGCCAGGAGCTGCGCCTGCGCCAGGAGTTCTTCTTCTCCTCCGCCTCGCTGCAGGACATCCTGCGCCGCCATCTTCAGCAATATCCCGACTTCACGTCGCTGCCGGACAAGGTCGCCATCCAGCTCAACGATACCCACCCGGCCGTGTCGGTCGCCGAGCTCGTTCGCCTGCTGACCGACGTCCACGGCATGGACTTCGAAGCGGCCTGGGACATCGCCCGCCACACCTTCTCCTATACCAACCACACGTTGCTGCCCGAAGCGCTCGAAACCTGGCCGGTGCCGCTGTTCGAGCGGCTTTTGCCGCGCCACATGCAGATCGTCTATGCCATCAACGCCAAGATCCTGCTCGAGGCCCGCAAGCAGAAAGCCCACAGCGATCAGGAAGTCCGCAATATTTCCCTGATCGACGAGAGCGGCGACCGCCGCGTGCGCATGGGCAATCTCGCCTTTGTCGGCTCGCACTCGATCAATGGCGTCTCGGCCCTGCATACCGAACTGATGAAGCAAACCGTCTTTGCCGACCTGCACCGGCTCTACCCGGAGCGCATCAATAACAAGACCAACGGCATTACGCCGCGCCGCTGGCTGATGCAGTGCAATCCGGAGCTGTTCGGTCTCATCCGCGAGGCGATCGGCGACGAATTCGTGGACGATGCCGAGGCCCTGAAGGCGCTCGATTCTTTCGCCGACAAGCCGGATTTCCAGGAGAAATTCGCAAGGATCAAGCGTTCCAACAAGGTGAGGCTTGCGCAGCTCGTCCAGAGCCGCATGGGCATCCGCCTCGATCCGTCGGCGATGTTCGACATCCAGATCAAGCGCATCCACGAATACAAGCGCCAGCTGCTCAACATCGTCGAGGCGATCTCGCTCTACGACCAGATCCGCTCGCATCCGGAAAAGGACTGGGTGCCGCGGGTGAAACTGTTCGCCGGCAAGGCGGCGCCGAGCTATCACAATGCCAAGCTGATCATCAAGCTCGCCAATGACGTCGCCCGCGTGATCAACAACGACCCCGCCGTGCGCGGCCTTTTGAAGGTCGTCTTCATCCCCAACTACAACGTCTCGCTCGCCGAGATCATGGTCCCCGCCGCCGACCTGTCGGAGCAGATCTCGACGGCCGGCATGGAAGCGTCCGGAACCGGGAACATGAAGTTCGCGCTGAACGGTGCGCTGACCATTGGCACGCTGGATGGCGCCAATGTCGAAATGCGCGACTGGGTTGGCGAAGAGAATATCAAGATCTTCGGGATGACAGCGGAAGAGGTCGCCAACGTCCGCGCCGAGGGTCACAATCCCCGCGCTATCATCGAGCAATCGCGCGAACTCTCCCAGGCATTGCAGGCGATCGCCTCGGGGGTTTTCTCGCCCGACGACCGCAACCGCTTCTCCAGCCTGATCGACGGCATCTACAATCACGACTGGTTCATGGTGGCGGCCGATTTCGACGCCTATGCCAAGGCCCAGCGTGAGGTGGATGCGATCTGGACCGACACGGCCGGCTGGTATTCCAAGACCATTCGCAACACCGCGCGCATGGGCTGGTTCTCCTCCGACCGCACAATCCGGCAATATGCCGGGGAAATCTGGAGAGCCGGATGACAGTAGTGCCGAACGACGCCACGCCTGCCGTTTCGCCAGCCAGTCTGTCGGCGGAGGAGATTGCGGCGATCCTCGCCGGCACGCACAACAATCCTTTTGCCGTTCTCGGCGTGCATCCGGTGGGCAAGGAGTTCGTCGCTCGCTGCTTCATCCCGGGCGCCGAAACGGTGACCGTGGAAACATTGGCCGGCAAGGAGATCGGTGCGCTTGCCCATCGCAACGATGCCGGCTTCTTCGAAGGCCCCGTCGCCCTCAAGAAGATCCAGCCGGTCCGCTACCGCGCCCGTAACGAGGGCGGCGAATGGACCGTCACGGATCCCTACAGCTTCGGCCCGGTGCTCGGGCCGATGGATGACTATTACATCCGCGAAGGTTCGCATCTGCGTCTTTTCGACAAGATGGGCGCACATCCGCTGAAGCATGAGGGTGCGGACGGCTTTCACTTCGCCGTATGGGCGCCGAATGCCAGACGTGTCTCCGTCGTTGGTGATTTCAACAATTGGGATGGCCGGCGCCACGTCATGCGGCTGCGCCAGGACACCGGCATCTGGGAAATCTTCGTGCCGGATATCCAGGCAGGCGCGATCTACAAATACGAGATTGTCGGCAAGAATGGCGAAGTCCTGCCGCTGAAGGCTGATCCCTTCGCTCGCCGCTCGGAACTGCGCCCGAAGAACGCCTCGATGACAACAGGCGAAATCGACCAGGCCTGGGAAGACGAGGCACACCGGCGGCACTGGGCAAGCGTCGACGCCCGCCGCCAGCCGATCTCGATCTACGAGGTTCACGCCGCCTCCTGGCAGCGCGGTGATAACGGCGAGATGCTCTCCTGGGACGAGCTCGCCGACCGGCTGATCCCCTATTGCATCGACATGGGCTTCACCCATATCGAGTTCTTGCCCGTCACCGAATATCCCTTCGATCCCTCCTGGGGCTACCAGACGACCGGCCTTTATTCGCCGACCGCCCGCTTCGGCGAACCGGAGGGTTTTGCCCGCTTCGTCAACGGCGCCCACAAGGTCGGCATCGGCGTCATCCTCGACTGGGTGCCGGCGCATTTCCCGACAGACGCCCATGGCCTGCGCTGGTTCGACGGCACCGCACTTTACGAGCATGAGGACCCGCGTCAGGGCTACCACCCTGACTGGAACACCGCGATCTACAATTTCGGCCGCGCCGAGGTGTTCTCCTACCTCGTCAACAATGCGCTCTATTGGGCCGAGAAATTCCACCTCGATGGACTGCGGGTCGATGCCGTCGCCTCGATGCTTTACCTCGACTATTCTCGCAAGCATGGCGAGTGGGTGCCGAACGAATACGGCGGCAACGAGAATCTCGATGCCGTACGCTTCCTGCAGACCATGAACAAACAAGTCTATGGCAGCCACCCCGGCATCATCACCATTGCCGAGGAATCCACCTCCTGGCCCAAGGTCTCGCATCCGGTTCATACCGGGGGTCTCGGTTTCGGCTTCAAGTGGAACATGGGCTTCATGCACGACACGCTGCAATATTTCCAGCGCGAGCCGGTGCACCGCAAGTTTCACCACAACGACCTGACCTTCGGCCTGCTCTATGCCTTCAGCGAGAATTTCGTGCTGCCGCTCTCTCACGACGAGGTGGTGCACGGCAAGGGCGCGCTGATCGCCAAGATGGCCGGCGACGACTGGCAGAAGTTCGCCAATCTGCGCGCCTACTACACCTTCATGTGGGGCTATCCGGGCAAGAAGCTTTTGTTCATGGGACAGGAATTCGCGCAGTGGCGCGAGTGGTCGGAAGATCGCGCGCTCGACTGGAACCTGCTCGAATATCCGCTGCACGAGGGCATGCGCCGGCTGGTGCGCGACTTGAACGGCACCTATCGCAGCAAAGCCTCTCTTCACGGACGCGATTGCGAGGGTGACGGCTTCGAATGGCTGATCGCCGACGACCGCGACAACTCGGTCTTTGCGTGGCTGCGCAAGGCGCCTGGCGAAAAACTGATCGCCGTCGTTGCCAACCTGACCCCGGTCTACCGGGAGAGCTACACCATACCGCTGCCCGTGGAGGGGCGGTGGAAGGAAATCCTCAACAGCGACGCCGAAATCTATGGCGGCAGCGGGAAAGGCAACGGAGGAGCCGTCCAGGCAACGAAAAACAGCGCAGGCGTCACAACGGCCACCATCACCTTGCCGCCTCTGGCGACACTGATGCTGGAGCAGGATTAACGCACGGCAAGGCGGGCTCATGAGGCCTGTCGGGGCGGTGTGAGAGGAAGAATATTTGGAGAATATGCCGGTCTACGGCAGACCTCTCCGGGAACCATACTATCGGGAGGAAAAATCAATGGAAAAACGCAGCCAGCCCCTTGCCCGTGACGCCATGGCCTATGTCCTTGCCGGCGGCCGCGGCAGCCGCCTGAAGGAACTGACCGATCGCCGCGCCAAGCCCGCGGTCTATTTCGGCGGCAAGGCCCGCATCATCGATTTTGCGCTGTCGAATGCGCTCAATTCCGGTATCCGCCGCATCGGCGTCGCGACGCAATACAAGGCGCATTCGCTGATCCGCCACCTGCAGCGCGGCTGGAACTTCTTCCGCCCCGAACGAAACGAAAGCTTCGACATCCTGCCGGCGTCGCAGCGTGTGTCCGAAACGCAGTGGTACGAAGGCACCGCCGACGCCGTCTACCAGAACATCGACATCATCGAGGATCACGGCGTCGAATACATGGTCATCCTTGCCGGCGACCATATCTACAAGATGGACTACGAACTGATGCTGCAGCAGCATGTCGATTCCGGCGCCGACGTCACCATCGGCTGCCTGGAAGTGCCGCGCATGGAAGCGACCGGCTTCGGCGTCATGCACGTCGATGACAAGGACCAGATCATCGCCTTCGTCGAAAAGCCGGCTGATCCGCCGGGCATTCCCGGCAATCCGGAGATGGCGCTCGCCTCGATGGGCATCTATGTCTTCCACACCAAGTTCCTGATGGACGTCCTGCGCCGCGATGCGGCCGACCCCTCCTCCTCGCGCGATTTCGGCAAGGACATCATCCCCTATATCGTCCAGAACGGCAAAGCCGTCGCCCACCGCTTCAACCAGTCCTGCGTCCGCTCCGATTTCGAGCGCGAGGCCTATTGGCGCGACGTCGGCACGATCGACGCCTACTGGCAGGCCAATATCGACCTCACCCACGTCACGCCGGAACTCGACATCTACGACAGCACCTGGCCGATCTGGACCTTCGCGGAAATCAAGCCGCCGGCAAAATTCGTCCATGACGACGAGAACCGCCGCGGCTCGGCAACCTCGTCGCTGGTCTCCGGCGACTGCATCATTTCCGGCGCATCGCTGAACCGCAGCATGCTGTTCACCGGCGTCCGGGTGAATTCGTTCTCGCGCCTCGACGGTGCGGTGATCCTGCCGAACGTCAGGATCGGCCGGCATGCGAATTTGAAGAACGTCGTCATCGACAGCCGCGTCGTCATCCCCGAAGGCCTCGTCGTCGGCGACGATCCGGAATTCGACGCCAAGCGCTTCCGCCGCTCGGAAAACGGCATCTGCCTGATCACCCAGGCGATGATCGACAAGCTGGACATGTAAGGCATGGAGGTTCTTTCCGTCGCCTCGGAAGTCTTTCCGCTGATCAAGACAGGGGGTCTCGCCGACGTGGCGGGCGCCCTGCCGGCGGCCCTGAAACCGCACGGTGTCCGCATGCGCACATTGATGCCAGGCTATCCGATCGTCATGCACAAGCTCAAGAAGCCGCAGAAGGTCGGCGGCTTCGACGATCTCTTCGGCCATCCCGCCTCGATCCTCGCTGTCAATCACGAGGGCCTCGATCTTCTCATCCTCGACGCGCCGGAACTGTTCGATCGCGATGGCGGCCCCTATGTCGACCGGCAGGGCCTGGACTACATCGACAATTTCCGCCGTTTCGCAGCGCTTTCGCTGGCAGCCGCCGAGATCGCAGGGGGGCTGTTGCCGAGCTGGAAGCCGGAGCTCGTTCACGTGCACGACTGGCAGGCGGCGCTGACCCCGGTCTATATGCGCTTTGGCCCGGCCCATGGCATGCCGGTGGTGCTCACCATCCACAACATCGCCTTTCAGGGCCAGTTTGGCTCTGACGTGTTTCCCGAGCTTGCGCTGCCGCCGGAGGCCTTTTCCATCAGCTTCGTCGAATATTTCGGGGATGTCGGCTTCCTCAAGGGCGGCCTGCAGACGGCGAACGCCATCACCACCGTCAGCCCCTCCTATGCCCAGGAAATCCTTACCCCCGAGTTCGGCATGGGCTTCGAGGGCCTGCTGACGGCGCGGCTCTCCCATCTCAGCGGCATCGTCAACGGCATCGACGCCGATGTCTGGAACCCGCAGACCGACACGCATATCGCCGCGAACTACGGCCCCACGACGCTGAAGAAGCGCGAGATCAACCGCAAGGCCCTGTCGGAGCATTTCGGCTTCGACAATGCGCCCGGCCCGATCTTCTGCGTCGTCAGCCGGCTCACCTGGCAGAAGGGCATGGACGTGCTCGCCGAGGTGATCGACGACATCGTCGACAATGGCGGCAAGCTTGCCGTGCTCGGCTCCGGCGATCCGTCGCTCGAAAGCGCCTTCCTGACCGCCGCCGCCCGCCATCCCGGCCGGGTCGGCATGGTCACCGGCTATAACGAGCCGCTGTCGCACCTGATGCAGGCCGGTGCCGATGCGATCATCATCCCCTCGCGCTTCGAGCCCTGCGGCCTGACCCAGCTCTACGGCTTGCGCTACGGCTGCGTGCCGATCGTCGCCCATACCGGCGGCCTTGCAGACACGATCATCGACGCCAATGAAGCGGCACTTGCGGCACGCGTCGCCACCGGCTTCCAATTCTCGCCCGTTTCTGCTGCGAGCCTGCGCCAGGCGCTTCGGCGCGCGTTTGCCGCCTACCGGCAACCGAAAGTCTGGGCCCGCCTCCAGGCCCAGGGCATGAAATCAGACGTTTCCTGGGATTTGAGCGCGCATCGCTATGCCGATCTCTATTCCAGTCTTCTTGCGAAAGGCTAAGACCTATGACCAAAATCGTGCAGACAACGCCCTATCTGGACCAGAAGCCGGGAACCTCCGGCCTTCGCAAGAAGGTGCCAGTCTTCCAGCAGAAGAACTATGCCGAGAATTTCATCCAGTCGATCTTCGACTCGCTCGAAGGCTTCAGTGGCGATACCCTGGTGATCGGCGGCGACGGCCGCTACTACAACCGCGAGGTCATCCAGATCGCCATCAAGATGGCGGCCGCCAACGGCTTCGGCCGCGTGCTGGTTGGCCGCGGCGGCATCCTGTCGACCCCCGCCGCCTCCAACGTCATCCGCAAATACAAGGCCTTCGGCGGCATCGTTCTGTCGGCCAGCCACAATCCCGGCGGCCCGACCGAGGATTTCGGCATCAAGTACAATATCGGCAATGGCGGTCCGGCCCCGGAAAAGGTCACCGACGCCATCTTTGCCCGCACCAGGACCATCGACCAGTACAAGATCGCCGACGTTCCGGACGTCAATCTCGACATCGAAGGCAGCCAGGACGTGGACGGCATGGAAGTCGTGGTGATCAACCCGGTCGCCGACTATGCCGAACTGATGGAAGAGCTGTTCGACTTCCCGGCGATCCGCCGCCTGCTGTCGGGCGGCTTCCGCATCGTCTTCGATGCCATGAGCGCCGTCACCGGCCCCTATGCCAAGGAAATCCTCGAAAACCGCCTCGGCGCCGCCAAGGGCTCGGTCTTGAACTTCATCCCGCTGCCCGATTTCGGCGGCCATCACCCGGACCCGAACCTCGTCCATGCCCGCGCCCTCTATGAGGAGATGATGGGCGAGGACGCCCCCGACTTCGGCGCCGCCTCCGACGGCGACGGCGACCGCAACCTGATCATCGGCAAGGGCATCTTCATCACCCCGTCCGACAGCCTCGCCATCCTTGCCGCCAATGCCACACTTGCCCCCGGCTATTCGAAGGGGCTCGCCGGCATCGCCCGTTCCATGCCGACCAGTGCTGCGGCCGACCGGGTCGCCGAAAAGCTCGGCATCGGCATCTACGAGACCCCGACCGGCTGGAAATTCTTCGGCAACCTGATGGATGCCGGCATGGTCACGATCTGCGGCGAGGAAAGTGCGGGCACCGGCTCCAGCCACGTCCGCGAGAAGGACGGGCTCTGGGCGGTGCTGCTCTGGCTCAACATTCTTTCCGTGCGCATGGAAAGCGTCGCCGATATCGCCAGCCAGCACTGGACCACCTACGGCCGCAACTACTATTCGCGTCATGACTACGAAGAAGTCGATACCGACGCCGCAAACGGCCTGGTGAGCGCACTGCGCGACCAGCTCTCCATCCTGCCCGGCAAGACCTTCGGCAAGCTCAAGGTCGCCACAGCCGACGACTTCTCCTACAACGACCCGGTCGACAAGTCGGTGAGCAGCAACCAGGGCATCCGCATCCTGTTCGAAGGCGGCTCCCGCGTCGTCTTCCGTCTCTCCGGCACCGGCACCTCCGGCGCCACGTTGCGCGTCTATATCGAACGCTACGAACCCGACGCCTCCCGCCACAACTTCGACACCCAGGAAGCGCTCGCCGACCTGATCGCCGTTGCCGACGAGATCGCAGGCATCAAGAGCCGCACGGGCCGGACGGAACCGACGGTCATTACGTAAGCCACGGACAGAGGGGACGAAACGGCAACTCCGCGACGTCGTCCCCTTGGGGGTGGCAGGGTACACGGAAGCTCTCCGGCAAGGTGGCGTCGGACACAAGCCCCTGGATCCTGTTCGGACGGTGACGCGTCTGGCGCCTCTGGCCGACATCCCGGCAACGCACAGGCCGAACGGTATCCGTGTCTGTGCGAAAGTCGAACCGGTATCATTTAAGGACTGGCATGGAATGAAACTGTTCTTCAGCCGCAATCCCAATCCTCGCCTCGCGGTCGCGGTGGCACGCCATCTCGACGCGGACGTCGAGTTTGAATATGCCTCGCCCTTCGCTAAGGGACAGGCTGAGCGATATCGCCCGCTCAATCCAAACCTGTCATTGCCGATACTCACAGGCTCGGGAAAAAGCCTCTGGGAGGCCGACGCCATAGCCTGCCGGCTTTCACGCGACGCCCATTCTGATTTCTGGCGCACCGGCGACGACGAACCCGAGATGATCCGATGGCTCAGTTGGGGCAAGGAGAACTTCGCAAGAGCTTGTGACATCGTCCATTTCGAACGCGGGACAAAACAGCGGTACGGGCTTGGCCCGATTGATCAGGACCGGGTTGAGGAGGGGTTGAGACGCTTCCGCACGGCCGCGGCGATCCTTGAGGCCGAGCTTTCCGAGCGAGGATGGCTGGTTGAAAATTCGGTTTCCTATGCCGACTTCCGCATGGCAGCCTTTCTTCCCTTCAACGATGTCGCCGGATTGCCGCTCGAGGATTACCCGTCTGTCGGCCGCTGGTATCGTCAGCTCGAAGCAATCGACGCCTGGCGCGATCCTTTCAAAGGGCTGGATGCGCCCGAATTGCCACCGGTCCCGGGTCACGCCACCTCCGCATGAAACTCCACCGGAATGACCATGCAGTCAGGGTGACGTCGGACGTCGGAGCTGCCTGTCACGGCTACACAAGCTCGACCTGCCACGGCCGCCATCGGACATGCTGCCAGGCGTGAGGTGGGACTGGCGCGCCCGCGGTTCCGGCAGCCTCACACCAGGAACCATGACTTTGAGACCTCGCTTCTGGCTTCTGAGCGCGTCACGCCGATATCGTGAAGTTGCTCGTCGCTGAGTTCCGAAAGCGCAAGCCGGCTGCTGCGCTTTTCGAAGTAACGCGCCGCGAGCGACAGGAAAGCCAGCCCTCGGCTTGGCATCAATATCCAGCGTGACCGGACGCGATCCGGCGCCAGCAACTCCGTTGCGTGATTGGGTATGTTTATCGTCATCTCGGTCAATCTCCGTTCGATCCTCCTCACGATGCACTGGATTTGATCCTTAAAGAAGCTTATGATCTTTATGCATCTCATAAGGATTTCTTTGGTGAACCTCGACCAGCTTCAGTCCTTCGTTCATGTTGCCGAACTCGGAAGCTTCACCGCCGCCGCCGAAAAGGCCGCGCTCACCCAGCCCGCCGTCAGCCTGCAGATAAAGCTTCTGGAACAGCGGCTTGGCGTCCGTTTGATCGAGCGTGTCGGCAGGCGCGCGCAGCCGACCCCGGCGGGCCTTGAGCTCCTCACCCACGCGAGGAGAATCATCCAGGAATTGGCCGATGCAGAGGAGTCGATGGTACCCCACAGGAGCGGCGTCGCCGGACGCGTCCGGATCGGAAGCGGCGCCACGGCCTTCATCCACCTCCTGCCCCTGGCCATTTCAAAGGCCAAGGCCAGAATGCCGGGGCTGGATATCACGGTTCGCATCGGAAATGCCGATGACATCCTGCGCGATCTGGAGGCAAATTCGCTCGATCTTGCGGTGGTAACGATGCCGGCATCGGGACGATCGCTCGAGGTCGAGGCGTTCTACGAGGACGAACTTATGGCGGTCGCGCCGAAAGGGGCCGAGATGCCCGCAGCGGGACCGGATGCGGCATTCATGAGCGAAAAGACGCTCCTCGTTTATGAAGGCGGCAATACGCGTCGGAGCATCGAGGAATGGATGTCCGCCGGCGGTGTGCGGCTGAAGCCCGCCATGGAATTCGGCAGCGTCGAGGCGATCAAGGAACTCGTCGCGGCCGGGCTCGGATGGTCTATCCTGCCCGGACTGTCCCTGAAGCGGGATCGCACGGATTTTCTGGAGGCCCGCCCGGTGCGCCCGAAGCTCGTGCGCCGCCTCGGCATCGTCGTTCGTCGCGACAAGCATCTCACGCGCGGCCTCAGGGAGGTCATGAAAGCCCTGCGCGAAACCAAGGCAGCCCCCGTTTCGTCTACCGCGTAGCATTATTTATCTCCTCGGCTGGTGTAGCCGCCTACCACGACGGATTTCTCGGACGTGGCGAACGTGTTTGCTTGCTCCCTCTTCTCCCCAGCGGGGAGAAGGTGGCGCAAGGCGCCGGATGAGCAAGAGCCGCTTGCTCCCCCGCCTGCCGCCCCCCTTATGGCCTCGCTTGCGCTCGGCACTTCTCCCCGCCGGGGAGAAGAGGGAGATCCACCTCCCCCTTGAGAGGAATGTCAACAATCCGCTTGCAACCCGGCTCAAAGCAGGGGCAAATCGCTGTCAAACCAAGCTGATATCCAATCTTCGTTCCCGCCAGCAGTCCCAAGGTGACCCCGATGCCGAACCCGCCCGCCCCCTCGCCCCTCGGCGCCACGATCGGAGATGACGGCACGACCTTCGCAGTCTGGTCCACTTCTGCTGCAGGCATCGAGCTCTGCCTCTTCGATGCAACAGGAGACATCGAGTTGCGCCGCCTGCCGATGCAACGCAACGAGGACGGCGTTCACAGCCTGACCGTCGCCGACGCAGCCGCCGGCACGCGTTATGGCTTCCGCGCCTGGGGAACCTACGCGCCGGACCAGGGCCTCTGGTTCGATCCCGCTAAATTGCTTGTCGACCCTTACGCCCGCCAACTCGACCGCCCCTTCCGCCACGATCCGCGCCTGTCGGTCTTCGGCGAAGACACCGCCGATCTTGTGCCGAAAGCGATCGTGACCAAGCCGGTGACGGCCCAAATAGCCGCGCCGCTTTTCCAGGCCGGCGGCCTGATCTACGAGGTCGCCGTCCGCCCCTTCACCATTCTGCACCCCGAGATTCCCGAGAACCTGCGCGGCACGATCGGCGCGCTGGCGCATCCGTCCATCATCACCCACCTGAAACGGATCGGCGTCTCGGCCGTCGAGCTCATGCCGATCACCGCCTGGATCGACGAACGGCATCTGCCGCCGCTCGGCCTCACCAACGGCTGGGGTTACAATCCGATCGCCCTCATGGCGCTCGATCCGCGCCTGGTGCCCGGCGGTATGGCGGAGCTTCGGGACGCGGTGGCAGTCCTGCATGCGGAAGGTATCGGCGTTATCCTCGACCTCGTCTTCAACCATTCCGGCGAAAGCGACCGGCTGGGTGCGACGCTCTCCATGCGCGGCCTCGATAATCACACCTATTATCGCCACGCCAGCGGCCAGCCCGGCGAACTGGTCAACGATACCGGCTGCGGCAACACCATCGCCTGCGACCACCCCATCGTGCGCCGCCTCATCCTCGACAGCCTGCGCCACTTCGTCCTCTCCGCCGGCGTCGACGGTTTCCGCTTCGATCTCGGCTCCATCCTCGGCCGCGACCTGAACGGCTTCCGCAGCGATGCCGCGCTTTTGACGGAAATGCTGGCCGATCCGCTCCTCAAGGACCGCGTGCTGATCGCCGAGCCTTGGGACATCGGCCCCGGCGGCTATCAGCTCGGCAATTTCCCGGCCCCCTTCCTCGAATGGAACGACCGCGCCCGCGACGACCTGCGCCGCACCTGGCGCGGCGACCGGCACGTCATCGGAGATCTGGCAACGGCGCTTGCCGGCTCCTCGAGCATCTTCTCGCGCAACGGCACCGAGACGCGCAGCGTCAACTTCATCGCCGCCCATGACGGCTTCACGCTGATGGATCTCGTCTCCTATGCCGGAAAGCACAACGAGGCAAACGGCGAGTACAATCGCGACGGCCACAACGAAAATCACTCCTGGAACAACGGCGCCGAGGGGCCGACGGACGATCCGCAGGTCCTCGATTTCCGCCGCCGCGACGTCATGGGCTTGCTCTCGACACTGTTTGCCACGCGCGGCACGGTCATGCTGACGGCGGGCGACGAGGCCGGCCGCAGCCAGCACGGCAACAACAATGCCTATTGCCAGGACAATCAGATCACGTGGGTCGACTGGACGGCGCTGGACGAGGACCTGATTACCCACACCGCTGCCCTAGCACAGATCCGCCGGCGCTTCGACGTTTTCCGCGCCACCGCCTTCTTCACCGGAAACGGTGATGTCGAATGGCTCAGGCTCGACGGTCAGCCGATTACCATCGGCGATTGGGAAAGCCCCGCGACCGATAACCTGATGATGGTGCTTGTGACCCGCGACGCCGTGCAGAACCGAAGCACCCGCCTTGCCGTCGTGATCAACCGCAGCCACGCCCCGCATCCCTTCCAGCTGCCGGTACGGCAAGGTGCCTGGTGGCAAAGCCTTCTACCTTCGGCCGGCGCCGGTCTCGGCATGATCGCGGCGCGCAGCGTCGGTTTCCACGTCGAAATTTTATGAACCTATACCGCGCGCCTGATTGCCGTTTTTCAAAAGAGCGGCATATAGAAGCGCGGGGATGTTTTTGATCGGGAAAGAGAATGCCGCGAGAAATTTCACTGTCTGACGTCACGGATCTGGTCGGCAAGGAGATCGGGGTCTCCGACTGGATCACGGTAACGCAGAAGACCATCGACGGTTTTGCCGACGCCACCGACGACCACCAGTTCATCCACACCGACCCGGTGCGGGCAGCAGCCGAAACGTCTTTTGGCGGCACGATCGCGCATGGATTCCTGTCGCTCTCGCTCTTGTCGGCGATGAACTACAATTGCCTGCCCACGGTGCGCGAGCAGACCATGGGCATCAATTACGGCTTCGACAAGGTGCGTTTCATGACGCCGGTGAAGTGCGGCGCGAAGGTGCGCGGCCGCTTCACCATGGCTGAAGCCCGCTTCCGCGGCGCCGGCATGCTGATGGTCACCTATGACGTCACCGTCGACATCGAGGGCGAACGCAAACCTGCACTGACCGCCAACTGGCTGACGATCATCCAGTTCGACCCGAAGGACCGGCCGCACGATGCCTGACGCCCAGACGACAGAGCAAACGGTCCGTCTCGCTTTCGTCAAGCAGGCAAGTTCCTGCCGGGGCCTCGGTTCGCCCTTCACTGCAGCCCTATGCACGCTCGCCGCCGAGCGGTTGACGGCCGCCCATCCAGTCGGCGAAAAAATCCTTTCGTGGCTTGGTGATCCCTCTCCCTACGGCGATTCCGTGCCGCTTCGCCTCGCCGGCGCACTGCATGCGCTGGTGCTGGCCGGCGCCGACCCGCAGCTCGCGGCTGTCTATCCGCCCAATGCCGCAGCGCCGGACGATCTCTGGAACGCCGTAGAACATGCCTGCCGCACGCATGTCGCCTTCATCCTCGATCGCCTGAAATCGGCGCCGCAGACAAACGAGGTGCGCCGCTCCGCAGCCCTGCTTCCCGGCTTCCTGACGATCTCCAGCCTGTTCCGCAAACCGCTGGTGCTGTCGGAAGTAGGCGCCAGCGCCGGGCTCAATCTGTATTGGGACCACTATGCCTACCGGTTGGGTGACATGTCCTGGGCCTTACAGCCGTCGCCGGTCCTGATTGCGCCTGAGTGGACCGGTCCGACGCCGCCCAACGTCCCCGTTGAGATCGCCAGCCGCGCCGGCTGCGATCTCAACCCGCTAAACCCGGCACGCGAGGACGACGCCCTGCGGCTTCTCGCCTATCTCTGGGCAGACCAGACCGACCGGCTGGAACGCACGCGCCTTGCCCTGGCGATCGCCGCCGCAAACCGCCAGATCGTGGAGTGCGCCGATGCGGTGGATTGGCTGGCGCGGCGGCTCCAGCCCGTTCACGAGGATCAGGTTCATGTGATCTACCACACGATCGCGTGGCAATATCTGCCGAAACCATTGCAGGAAAAAGGCGAGGCGCTGATCGCTGCCGCCGGAGCGCGCGCAACTGAGAGTGCGCCGCTTGCGCGGCTGCAGATGGAGGCGGACGATCAGAAACACAGCGCGGCGCTCAGCCTGCAAGTCTGGCCGTCAGGCGAAAAACACCCGATCGGCCGCGCCGATTTTCATGGCCGTTGGGTGGAATGGATCGGCTGGCCCTGCCTGCAGTGAGACTGATCGGCTCCGATATCGTGGCCAATGCCATGCCCCTCACCCTAACCCTCTCCCCGCAAGCGGGGAGAGGGGATAACAGTGTTCGCCGCTTGTCCCTTCGCCCCGTTTACGGGGAGAAGGTGCCCGACAGGGCGGATGAGGGGCTCGCTGTTTAGGCCGTGTTGCAGCAATCTAACCGGAACCCGTATGAGCCCGGCATGACGTATCAGTTGCCCGCATCCTCGGCGGCTTCGCTGAGAAGCCCGGAAACGTAAGGCGAGAACGACCGCCAGCACTCGACCCGGAACGTATCCTCGGCGGTGCGGAAAAGCACGACTTCCGCCTTTCCGAGAACGGTGCGCGAGCAGGCGCCGACCGGGAAGACCGCCAGCGACAGATCCTGTGGGCAGCCGCCATTGACCGCGACTTCCGCGCCCGGCCCCTTGACGATGACGGCGGTGTTCCTGTGGGAGATATCGGTCGCCGAATGGAGCACGCCGCTCGATGCGACCGCTGTCATCAGGTCTGCCCCGTTCTCGTCGATGATCAGCCACTCGTCAGGACCGAGCCACAGCGCGTGGCGGCCATGCGCAGAGGCCGAACTCTTGGCCTTCATCGGCAACGACAGGCCAAGCGCGAGGGAAAGCGCCGAAACGGCGTCCGGCTTGGCCCGCAACGACAGGCGGGTAGCCGGGGCTGCAGCCGAAAGTGTTGCAGCGCCGGAGCCGCCATGGAAGCCTGCGAGCGGCAGGGTACGGGTTGCCAGATCAGCCCCAATCAGATCAGCCATTGATGCGGCCTCCTTCCTTGTCAAAGAACACCATGTCGCTCACCTCGACGGCGATCGTCCGGTCCGGCATCGGCACGTAGAGCGTCTGGCCGAGCATCGCCTTGCCGCCGGCAACCAGCGCCAGCGCGATCGACCGGCCGCAATTCTCCGACCAGTAGGACGAGGTGACATGCCCGATCATCGTCATCGGCAGCGCCTGGTTCGGATCGGCGACGATCTGTGCGCCCTCCTCGAGCACCACCTTCGGGTCCTTGGTCAGCAGGCCGACGAGCTGCTTGCGGCCATCTGCCACCAGATCGGGGCGGCGCAGGCCGCGGATGCCGACGAAGTCCGGCTTCTTCTTGCCGACCGCCCAGTTGAGCGACGCATCGTCCGGGGTCACCGTGCCGTCGGTGTCCTGTCCGACGATGATGTAGCCCTTCTCGGCGCGCAGGATGTGCATCGTCTCGGTGCCGTAAGCGCAGGCGCCCATCGGTTCCGCCCGCTCCCAGATCGCAGCCCAGACGGCCGGGCCGAAGTCGGCAGGCACGTTGACTTCGAAGCCGGTTTCGCCGGTGAACGACATACGGAACAGCCGGGTCGGCACGCCGCAGATCTTGCCCTCACGAACGCTCATATGCGGGAAGGCTTCGTTGGAAAGATCGATGCCTTCCACCAGCGGCGCGATGATCTCGCGCGCCTTCGGACCCTGCACCGCGATGACGGCCCACTGCTCGGTGGCCGATGTCAGCCAGACGTTGAGATGCGGGAACTCCGTCTGGAGATAGTCTTCCATGTGGTTCATGACGCGGGCAGCGCCGCCCGTCGTCGTCGTCACGTGGAAGCGGTCCTCGGCCATGCGGCCGACGACGCCGTCGTCATAGATGAAGCCGTCTTCGCGCAGCATGATGCCGTAGCGGCAACGACCGGGCTTCAGCGTATCCCAGCTGTTGGTGTAGATCAGGTTGAGGAACTGAGCGGCATCCGGGCCGACCACTTCGATCTTGCCGAGCGTCGACGCATCGAAGACGCCGGCAACGTCGCGCACGGTCTTGCATTCGCGGTTGACCGCCTGATGCATGTCTTCGCCGGCGCGCGGGTAGTACCAGGCGCGCTTCCACTGGCCGACATCCTCGAACATCGCGCCCTGGGCTTCTTCCAAAGCGTGCATCGGCGTCTTGCGGGTCGGGTCGAACAGTTCGCCGCGCGAATGGTTGATCAGCGCACCGAAGGTCACCGGCGTATAGGGCGCACGGAAGGTGGTGAGACCGACCTTCGGGATTTCGCGGCCGAGCGTTTCGGCAGCGATCGCCAGGCCATGGATGTTGGACAGCTTGCCCTGGTCCGTCGCCATGCCGTTGGTGGTGAAGCGCTTGATGTGCTCGATCGAGTGCATGCCTTCGCGCACGGCAAGGCGGATGTCCTTGGCGCAGACGTCGTTCTGGAAGTCGATGAAGGCCTTGACGGTCGTGTCCGGTCCGGCCCCTTCGGCGGCCCCCGCCATGCCGCCGGTCCAGGCAAAGGCGTTGCTGCCGTGAACCTCGATCTTCTGTGATGCGGCAAAGCCTGACGCATTCGCCATCAGTTCGCCGGCCGCCAGCGATTCCTCGATGGTTGCCTGCAGGTCGTTGGTGCCGTTGCAGGCGCCGACGGACAGGCAATCCTGCGCGTAGGTGCCGGGCAGGAAGCGCTGGCTTTCGAAATCGTAGGCGACCTTGCCGCGTGACTGCGAGAACATGTGGACGGAAGGCGTCCAGCCGGCCGAAACCAAGAGGGCGTCTATGGCGATCGAACGGGCACGGCCGCCGCCGTTGCGGGCAACGGACATCGACGAGACGCGCAGCTTGCCGGCGGTATCGACGACGGCATGGCCGGCGAGAACTTCGATGCCGAGCTTGCGCGCCTCGGCCAGAACCGCCTCACCCGGCTTCTCGCGGCTGTCGACGATCGCCGCAACCGTGATGCCGGCGCGCTTGAGGTCGAAGGCGGCTTCATAGGCAGAATCGTTGGCCGTATAGACGCCGATCTTCTTGCCGACGGCGACACCGAAATGATTGAGGAAGGTACGGGCGGCAGACGCCAGCATGATGCCGGGACGATCGTTATTGGCGAACACCATGTGACGCTCGATGGCGCCGGTGGCGATGATGACGCGCTTGGCCCGGACCTGCCAGAGACGTTCGCGCGGCAGCTTCCTGTCGGGCTTGGCCAGATGTTCAGTGACGCGCTCCGTCAGGCCGACGAAGTTCTGGGCGTAGTAGCCGAAGGCGGTCGTGCGCGGCAGGACGGTGACGTTTTCCATCTGCGCCAGTTCGGCAGCAGTCGCCTGAGCCCAGGTATAGCCCTCGAGCCCGTTGACGGTGACGCTCTTGTCGAAATGCAGCGCACCGCCGACTTGCCCCTGCTCGTCGCAGATGATGACGCGCGCACCGGTCCTGGCGGCGGCAAGCGCTGCCGAAAGGCCGGCGACACCGGCGCCGATCACCAGCACGTCGCAATGGGCGTAGCGGCTGGAATAATGGTCGGTATCGTCCTCGGTCGGCGAGACGCCGAGACCGGCGGCGGCGCGGATCTGCGGCTCATAGACGTGCTTCCAGGCCTGCTTCGGCCACATGAAGGTCTTGTAGTAGAAACCGGCCGCAAAGAAGGGCGACAACAGGTTGTTGACCGCGCCGACATCGAAGGCGAGCGACGGCCAGCGGTTCTGCGAAATCGCCTTCATGCCGTCGAAGACTTCCTGAACCGTGGCGCGCACGTTCGGCTGCTTGCGGGCAGCATCACGCTCCACGCCGATCAGGGCATTCGGCTCCTCGACCCCTGCCGAGACGATGCCGCGCGGGCGATGGTACTTGAAGGAGCGGCCAACGAGATGGACGCCGTTGGCGAGAAGCGCCGAGGCGACCGTATCGCCTTCAAGCGCCGCATAGCTCTTGCCATCGAAGAAGAAACGCGCAGTCTTTGCAGGGGTGAGACGGCCTGCACCGGGGATACGATTGGCGCCGCTCATTTCGCACTGGACTCCGTGGCTTCATAGGTTTCGACTGTCGCTTCCGTGGCCGGGCGTAGCGTGCTGATATCGGGCTTCGGCAGGCCGGCCTTGTAGGTCGTCACGAACTTGTCGCTGACCGTGTCGCGGGCTGCGTTGAAGAAACGGCCGCAGCCGTTCAGGTGCCGCCAGCGCTCGTAGGTCAGGCCCTTGACGTTGTCGCGCAGGAAGAAGAACGCCTCGAATTCCTCGTCGGTCATCTCGGTCATGTTTGTGGGACGGGCGATGTGGGCGTCGCCTGCCTGGCGGAATTCGAGCTCGGAGCGCTCTTCCTCGCAATAGGGGCAATAGATCAGAAGCATGGTGTTTTCCCCTTAGTGCGCAACAGCGGCGGCGGCCGCTTCGTCGATCAGGCGGCCGGTGCGGAAGCGTTCCAGCGTGAACGGCGCGTTGATCTTGTGCGGCGCGTCGTTGGCGATGGTGTGGGCAAAGACATTGGCCGAGCCCGGCGTTGCCTTGAAGCCGCCGGTGCCCCAGCCGCAATTGACGTAAAGACCGGGAACCGGGGTCTTGGCCAGGATCGGCGAACGGTCCGGCGTCACGTCGACGATGCCGCCCCAGGAGCGCATCATCTTCATCCGGCGGAAGATCGGGAAGAGCTCGCAGATCGCGTCTAAAGTATGGGTGATGATCTGCAGGCCGCCGGTCTGGGAATAGGAGGAATACTGGTCGGTGCCGGCGCCGATGACGAGTTCGCCCTTGTCGGACTGGGAGATGTAGGCGTGCACCGTGTTCGACATGACGACGCAGGGGAAGATCGGCTTGACCGGCTCCGACACCAGCGCCTGCAGCGGATAGCTGACCAGCGGCATGCGCACATCGGCCATTTCCATCAGCACCGACGTATGGCCGGCGGCGACGACGCCGACCTTCTTCGCGCCGATGTAACCGCGGTTGGTCTCGACCCCGGCGATCGAGCCGTTGGCGTTGCGGCGAAGGCCGGTGACCTCACAGTTCTGGATGATGTGCACGCCGCGGTCGGCGGCAGCGCGGGCATAACCCCAGGCGACGGCATCGTGGCGGGCCGTGCCGCCGCGCCGCTGCAGGGCAGCACCGTTGATCGGGTAGCGGGCGGTGCGGGAAATATCGAGCGGCGGACAGAACTCCTTGGCCTGTTCCGGCGTCAGCCATTCATTATCGATGCCGTTCAACCGGTTGGCATGGATATGACGCTTGAACACCTGCTGGTCATGGATGTTGTGCGACAGCATCATGACGCCGCGCGCCGAATACATGACGTTGTAGTTCAGGTCCTGGCTCAGGCCGTCCCAGAGCTTCAGCGCATGGTCGTAGATCCCGGCGCTTTCGTCATAGAGATAGTTGGAGCGGATGATGGTGGTGTTGCGGCCGGTATTGCCGCCGCCGAGCCAGCCTTTTTCCAGGACGGCAATGTTGGTGATGCCGTGCTCCTTGGCGAGGTAATAGGCAGTGCCGAGGCCATGGCCGCCGGCGCCGATGATGATGACATCATACTCCTTGCGCGGCTCGGGCGACGTCCACTGCGCCTCCCATCCCCTGTGGCCGCGCATCGCTTCGCGAGCGACAGCAAAAACCGAATATTTGCGCATCCGCCTTCACACTCCGTAGGTCCCGCCGTAAGGCCGGTGAATTTCCTTGGTCGACGCTAGAAATCGCAAATCCCGAACTTCCGCAACGTTTCTTTTGCGACGCGAGACGGCGCGAGTCGCACGAGTTGCGACATGCCGCCTATTGATTTTCGATCACGATCTGTCGCTCGAACGAACCGGACCTGACACGCGCCATATGGCACCGTCATGACCAAAGACCGGGTTTCGCCGGAAAACCACGGCTGCCCCGCAAAATTCATGGGCCTGCGCAAGTCGTGTCTGGACTTTGGCGGATCGATCTGGTATCCGCTCTTTTCAATCGTAGGGCTTCTGGCTCTGCGAACCTATTTTATTGCCTCGTTGACCTGACTTCATGAGGCGATCACTCGAAACCAAAGGAACGGGATTAACGTGCAGGTACTAGTCCGCGACAACAACGTCGATCAAGCGCTTCGCGCACTCAAGAAGAAGATGCAGCGCGAGGGCATTTTCCGCGAAATGAAGATGCGCGATTACTACGAGAAGCCGTCCCAGAAGCGCGCCCGCGAAAAGGCTGAAGCCGTTCGCCGCGTTCGCAAGCTGGCTCGCAAGCGCGCACAGCGCGAAGGTCTGGTTTCGGGCGGCCGCACTGCGGCTCCGGCACGCTGATCCGCGCTTCCCGCACATAACACGCGTAAGTCCCGGCGGGGGCGACATGGTCGCCGCCGCCGTTTCTGTTTGAACCCGCCGCTTCAGGCCGGCTCAAACCTTGTGTGGCCGGATGAACATTCGGACGCATGCGGATGGTGCGCCTGGCGTGCCGCAATGTCTGCGGACAAGGAGCTGGCATCGACGGCGATGCTATGAGTTGCTCCTCGAGTTTGAAACTGCGCATATTCGCCCGATGCGCCTCTTGAGGTTTAGGGCATGCGCCCGAGGCTTCGCTTTATTGAGGGACCAATCTTGACATTAACTGCCAAGACTGCGGATTTTTCCGATCATTCCGGCCTTTGCGCCGCGCGTGCCAAACGGAGCGGTTTTGCTCTTGTCTCCCTGCTGGCGGTCGCCGCGGCACTGACGCTTTCCGGCTGCACGACGGCGGAAACGTCGAGCGACATGATGCGCGTCGAGCGGGCTCAAGGGTCCGAGCAAAACATTGCCTCCCTCTCCGGCGTGATCTCGGCCAATCCGAGCGATCCGGAAGGTTACAATGTCCGCGGCTCGGCTTACGGCCGCGCCGGCGAATTCCGCCGGGCGCTTGCCGACTTCAACAAGGCGATCGAGCTCAATCCGCGCTTCTACCAGGCCTACGCCAACCGGGCGCTGGTCGAGCGCAACATGGGCGACCAGGCAGCCGCGCAGGCCGACTACAACATGGCCCTGCAGCTCAATCCGCGATACGACGTCGCCTTCATCGGTCGCGGCAACCTCTACCGCCAGGCCGGCCAGCTCGATCAGGCCTTCAACGATTTCAACAAGGCGATCGAACTCGACACCACCGACCCGCGCGCCTATCACAATCGCGGCCTGATCTATCAGGCGCGCAAACAGCACACGCAGGCGATCGAAGACTTCTCGACCGCCATCTCGCTGGCGCCGAATTCGCCCGAGCCCTATAACGGCCGCGGCATCTCCTATGTTGCCATGAACGACGACGACAATGCGTTTTCGGACTTCAACACGGCGATCACCCTGAACGGCAAGATTGCCGAATCCTGGGCAAACCAGGCACTCGTCTATGAGCGCCGCGGCGACAAGGCGAAGGCTGCGAAATCCTACTCCTATGCCCTCAAGCTCGACCCGAAATACGAGCTTGCCCGCACAGGCCTCGCCCGCGTCAAGGCCGGTGCGTAACGGAAGAAACCCCTTCCGCGCACGCGTCAATCACCGACGGATCGAACGAAACCCGCTGCCACCGGCGGGTTTTTTGTTGCCGCGCATTTGCCGCAACGCGGAACCATCGCCGATCCCGGCCGTTAACGGGTCGTCATTTGCCGCATGCCTCTGGCCACGCCCCTCAAAGGCGTGGGCATGCGCAGCACCCAAAGTCGAGATTTTGCCGGCCCACCCAGACGGGCGGGTCGCCGCTCGAACAGGAGTAAAGATCATGTTGAAACGAGCAATCATCGCCGCTGCCCTCGCCTCCCTGTTGGCCGTGCCAGTCAGCGCCGCCAACTATATGACCCTCGGCCGGCTGGTCTGCGAGTCGCAAGGCGGAGTGGGCATGATCATCAGTTCCGAAAAGGCATTAAGGTGCACCTATACGCCAGCCGCCGGCGGTCCTGCCGCAATCTATGACGGCAAAATCGAGAAATTTGGCATCGACGTCGGCCAGACCGGCAAGAGTGTCATGATCTGGGAAGTGCTCGCCAAGACGGGTGTAAGCGACGCCGAATTTCCGCTGAGCGGTGAATATTACGGCATCGGCGCCGATGCGAGCTTTGCCGTCGGCGCCGGAGCCAAGGTGCTCGGCGGCGGGCTGAACAAGAATTTCGTTCTGCAGCCGGTCAATATTCAGGTCCAGGAAGGACTCAACATCGCCATCGGCGTCGAAAAGATGACGCTGGCCCCAGCTGCGATCTGATCTTGTTGATCTCCAGTCACAAAAATGCCCGCCTCGCCGGCGGGCATTTTACCTTTGATGGCCGTCGCCAGCTCAGTGGTTCATCGCCTTGACGATATCGTCGGTCATTTTCTTGGCGTCGCCAAGCAGCATCATCGTACCGTCCTTGTAGAACAGCGTGTTGTCGATGCCGGCATAGCCGGAGCCGAGCGAGCGCTTGACGAACAGGCAGGTCTTGGCCTTGTCGACGTCGAGGATCGGCATGCCGTAGATCGGCGAGGTCTTGTCGTCGCGCGCCGCCGGGTTGGTGACGTCGTTGGCGCCGATGACATAGGCGACGTCGGCCTGGGCGAATTGCGAGTTGATGTCCTCCAGCTCGAACACCTCGTCATAGGGCACGTTCGCTTCGGCGAGCAGCACGTTCATGTGGCCGGGCATACGGCCGGCGACCGGATGGATGGCGTATGTCACCTCGACGCCGTTCTTCTTCAGCGCATCGGCAAGCTCGCGCACCGCGTGCTGCGCCTGGGCAACCGCCATGCCGTAGCCCGGCACGATGATCACCTTGGAGGCATTGGCCATCAGGAAGGCGGCATCGTCGGCCGAGCCCTGCTTGACCGTGCGTTGGACGCCATCATCGCCGGCAACAGCGCCGTTGTCGCCGCCGAAGCCGCCAAGGATGACCGAGATGAACGAGCGGTTCATGCCCTTGCACATGATGTAGGAGAGGATCGCACCGGACGAGCCGACCAGCGCGCCGGTGACGATCAGCGCCAGATTGCCGAGCGTGAAGCCGATGCCGGCGGCGGCCCAGCCGGAATAGGAATTCAGCATCGAGACAACAACCGGCATATCGGCGCCGCCGATGGGCACGATCAACAGCACGCCCAGCGCCAGCGACAGGGCGACGATCGCCCAGAAGTCGAAATGGCTTTCCGAGACGGCGAGGCCGGTGATGAAGAAGACGATCAGCAGCACGAGCGCGATGTTGATGAGATGCCGGAACGGCAGCATGATCGGCTTGCCCGACATGCGCCCGTCGAGCTTCAGGAAGGCGATGATCGAGCCGGTGAAGGTGATGGCGCCGATGGCGACGCCGAGCGCCATCTCGACCAGAGCCTGGGCATGGATCGAACCGATCTCGCCGATGCCGAAGGAGGACGGCGTATAGAGCGCCGAGGCTGCTACCAGAACGGCGGCAAGGCCCACCAGCGAGTGGAAGCCGGCGACCAGCTGCGGCATCGAGGTCATGGCGATCGAGCGGGCGATATAGGCGCCCGCACCGCCGCCGATCGCAAGGCCGACGACGATCAGGACAAACCCGCCAAACGACGGCGTCGCCAGAAGCAGCGTCGTGACGATGGCGATGCCCATGCCGGTCATGCCGAGGATGTTGCCGCGGCGCGAGGTGGTCGGGTGCGACAGGCCGCGCAGCGCCATGATGAACAGCACGCCGGAGACGAGGTAGAGGAAGGCTGCGATATTGGGTGACATCAGCTCAGGCCCTCACTTGTCTTTGCGTCTGTACATGGCGAGCATGCGCTGGGTGACGAGGAAACCGCCGAAGATGTTGACCGAGGCGAGGACCAGCGCGACGAAGCCGAAGCCGGTGGCAAGGCCCGAGGCCGAGATGCCGACCGCCAGAAGTGCGCCGACGACGATGACCGAGGAGATCGCATTGGTGACGGCCATCAAGGGGGTGTGCAAGGCAGGCGTCACCGACCAGACGACGTAATAGCCGACGAAGATCGCCAGCACGAAGATCGCCAGCTGGAAGACGAAGGGGTCGATCGCCCCACTGGTCAGCCCGTGGGCGGCGACGCCCGCCGCATCCGGCACATATTCGGCTGCCGTGCGCACCGCTTCGACCGCCCGGTCGAGCTCGCCGATCGCCTTGTCGAGAAGGTCATTGGCCATCAAACATCTCCCTTGGACGGCAGCACTTCCCCCGAAGCGCCGGAACCGCCCTTTCCAATTTTCAAGCGGTGACTGCGGCCGGGGCCGGCGCGAAATTCGGATGCACGACCGCGCCGCCATGCGTCAGCATCGTCGCCTTGACGAGTTCGTCCTCGGCGTTGAGCGCGAGCGCCTTGGTTTCCTTGCTCACCATCGTCTCGAGGAAGGTGACGAGGTTCCTGGCGTAGAGTGACGAGGCCGAGGCGGCGATGCGGCCGGGCACGTTCAAGTAACCGACGACCTTGACGCCCTCGACCTCGACCACCTGATCGGCGACCGCGCCCTCGATATTGCCGCCGCGCTCGACGGCGAGATCGACGGCGACCGAGCCGGGCTTCATGCTTTTAAGCATCTCGCGCGTGATCAGCCGCGGCGCCGGCCGGCCGGGGATCAGCGCGGTGGTGATGACGATGTCCTGCTTGGCCAGGTGCTCGGCCGTCAGCGCTGCCTGCTTGGCCTTGTATTCAGCCGACATTTCCTTGGCGTAGCCACCGGCGGTTTCGGCTGCCTTGAATTCCTCGTCCTCGACGGCGATGAACTTGGCGCCGAGCGAGGCGACCTGTTCCTTCGAGGCCGGACGCACATCGGTGGCGGAGACGACGGCGCCGAGACGTCGTGCCGTGGCGATCGCCTGCAGGCCGGCAACGCCGGCGCCCATGACGAACACCTTGGCCGCCGGCACCGTGCCTGCCGCCGTCATCATCATCGGCATTGCCCGGTCGAATTCCGAGGCCGCGTCGATCACCGCCTGGTAGCCGGCTAGGTTCGCCTGGCTCGACAAGACGTCCATCGACTGCGCCCTGGTGATGCGCGGCATCAGTTCCATCGCGAAGGCGGAAACATTGGCCCTGGCCATGGCATCCAGCGCCTCACCGTTACCGTAGGGATCCATGATCGCCAGCACGATGGCGCCGGACTTGTAGGAGGCGACCTCGGACGACGACGGCCGGCGTACCTTCAGCACCACATCGGCGCTCGCCGCATCCGCGGCAGAGCCGATCCGCGCACCGGCCTTCTCGAACTCGCCGTCAGGTATACGCGACAGCAACCCGGCGCCCGCCTCGACAACGACGTCGAAACCGAGTGTCTTGAGCTTCTTGACGCTTTCGGGCGACGCGGCCACACGGCTCTCGTCCCCCACGTTTTCCAGCGGTATGAATACGGTCTCTGCCACAGGTGCCTCCCCGAGAGGGTTTCAGGTACCGGGCAATCGCCAGCCTCTCAACCCGCACATTCGATAGTCGCGCAAAGCCGTCAATGGCGGTAGCGCGCATGCTCTTCCAGGCCCGAACTGCCGGGCCACGGAAAAACCGGCACCTCACTCCCAGGTGCCCGTCTTCGTCAAAACTTTGGAAAGCCGATCAGCGCAGAAGCACGAAGCCGGCAACGTTGAGGAGAATGAACAGCACGAGCGCGGTAAAGAAGCCGGCAGTCGTGAAGAAAGCGGCTGCCATGGCGACCAGCAGTGCCACGCAGAAAAGCGTTCCGAACTTCGTCGCTTCGAGGAAGAAGTTGTAGGTCTTCTCGTGTTCGGAATAATCCATCGGAGCGCCCGTTTCGAGTGGTCCTGAATGATGTTCAGCCATGATGCATGTCTCCCTGAAATACCATGACGCCGCGCCTACCAGGCTCACGCACACCATGCCTCGTCTCAAAATTCATTGCATGCGCGTCCACGCGCCGCAAGCTGCCAATTGCGCATAGCTGCCCTTACACAATGTGACGGCTAAGCGCAACGAAAACCGGGAGGGACGCCTGCGACATAAGGAACACAAGCGAGGGTCACGGAAACGCCGGAGAGTTGGCAAGCAGACCCTGCTCATAAGGACAGGGGGGACAGCAAGGCCAAATCTGACCCGTCTCTGCACGAGGGGCGGAAACCTCCTGGTGACGAGGAGAGTTGACTTTGCCCCGCGCCTGAGAGCAATGGCAATATGACGCGAAACAAGGCTTCGAGTCGGCGAGACCACGTGACTGAAGCCGCAGCTGGAGACCCGCAATGCCCAAACCTGTTGTTGCCATACCGGCCGATTTCAGGACCTTCGACGGCAACGTCTGGCATGCCACGCCACATCAGTATGTCCGCGCTGCCGTCGAAGGCTCCGGCGTGATGACCTTCCTGGTGCCGGCACTCGAGACGGGCAACGACGCAGATGAAATTCTGGACCGCGTGGACGGCGTGCTCGTCAGCGGCTCGCGCAGCAATGTGCATCCGTCGCTCTACGGCAAGCAGGCAACCGAAACGGACGGGCCCTTCGATCCGGGCCGCGATGCGACGAGCCTTCCGCTGATCCGGCGGGCGCTTGAGCGCGGCGTGCCGTTGCTCGCCATCTGCCGCGGCATACAGGAGCTCAACGTCGCGCTTGGCGGCACGCTGGCGAGCGAAATCCAGGACAGGCCCGGCATGTGGGATCACCGCAAGCCGGACGTGCAGGAGCTCGATATCGCCTACGGCATCCGCCAGAAGGTCATCGTCAAGGAAGGAAGCTGCCTTGCTTCCGTCCTCGGCACCGGCGAGGTGCAGGTGAATTCGCTGCACCGGCAGGCGATCTCCGAGGCAGCGCCGCGTCTCGCCGTCGAGGCCGTCGCAGAAGACGGGACGATCGAGGCCGTGTCGGTGATCGATGCAAAGGCCTTTGCCGTCGGCGTGCAATGGCACCCGGAATACTGGGTTGGCCAGGACCGCCCCTCATCGACCCTGTTTCAGGCTTTCGGCGACGCGGTTCGCGCCTATGCGGCCTCGAAGGTTACGGCCTGACGCACGGTCCTTTTAGGCCGTCTTGCGGGTGAACGGTGTCTCGTCGACCGGCGTCAGCGCAGCGCCCGTCTCGAACCAGGCGATCAGATTGTCGACGACGAGGTCAGCCATGGCGTTGCGCGTGGCCTGCGAGGCCGATCCGACATGCGGCAGCAACGAAACGGTCGGCAGCGCCAGAAGAGCGTCCGGCACATAAGGCTCATTTTCGAACACGTCGAGGCCGGCAGCGGCGATGACACCACGCTGCAGCGCATCGGCAAGCGCCGCCTCATCGACGGTCGTGCCACGCCCGACATTGATCAGCACGCCTTGCGGTCCGAGCGCCTGCAGAACCTCCGCATTGACGGTTCTGCGGGTGGCTTCGGTGCCCGGCACGATCACGATGATCGTGTCCACCGCCTCTGCCATTGCCTTCAGCGTCGAAAAATGCCGGTAAAAGAGGCCCGGGCGCGGCGTGCGGGTATGGTAGGCGATGGAAAGTCCGAAGCTCTCGAGGCGCCTGGCGATTGCCAGCCCGATACGGCCGAGCCCGTAGAGGCCGACCGTGCGGCCGCGCAGTGTCAGCGGCGACAGGGCAAAGGCGCCCTCCTTAGCCCAGCGCCCCTGCCGCAGCCACTGCTCGGCGGCGGGAAGCTGACGCACCGTATTGATGAGCAGGCCGATCGCCGTATCCGCCACCTCTTCCGTCAGCACATCCGGCGTGTTGGTGACGACGACACCGCGTTTCGCCGCATGTGCGGCATCGACGCCGTCATAGCCAACGCCGAAATTGGCAATGATTTCGAGGCTGGGGAACGCATCCATGAAATCGGCGGGGAGTTTACCCTGCACCGCAACACCCGAGACACTGGAAGCCATGCCAGCGGTAATCAGCGCGGGATCGGCGGCAGCGACAAAGACCGGCGCAAAGTGATCCGGCAGACGATCGAGCACACGCTTGCTCATCCTTCCGGGCACAAGAATACGGGGACGGCCATGCGGCATCTTTCGCTCCTTCCGGGATTGGATCGCCTTATTCGGATGAATTGGGCCGCAGCGGGCCGGTCGACTGGCGAATCCGCATTTCGGGCTTGATCAGATGGATACCGTCCGGCTCGTGGCTGCCGTTGAGCTTGTCGAGCAGCGCGCGCGCAGCACTGCGGCCCACGTCCGACTGTCCGTTCCAGACGGTGGTCAATGCGGGCGTGGAGATCGACGCTTCCTCGAGATCATCGTAACCGGTGACCGACACGTCGCGGCCGGGAACAAGACCCGCTCGGGCAATGCCGTTCATCATGCCGATGGCGACGAGATCGTTCCAGCAGACGACCGCGGTCGGCTTCTGCGGCAGGGAAAGCAGATGCACCGCCGCCTCGAAACCGCCCTGCATGGAGCGGGGACCCGGAATGCGCAGGTCGGGATCGACATCGATATTGGCCTTGCGCAGCGCATTGACGTAGCCCTGATAGCGGTCGCGACCGGTCGATGTCAGGTCCGTGCCGCCGACCATGGCAATCACGCGGTGCCCGAGGCTGATCAGGTGATTGGTGGCGAGCGAAATGCCGTAGGCGTCGTCACCGCGGAAGATCGGTACGTCCAGCCCATCGATCGAGCGGGCGATCAGCACCGCCGGCATGCCGTTGTCTTCGGCAAGCCGGATATCTTCCGGCGGCGTGCCGATGGCCGGCGACATGATGACGCCGTCGCCGCCCAGTTGCAGCAGGGTCTCGATGAAGGCGCGCTGCTTTTCGACGGAATCATAGTGATTGGAAAGAATGAACGTCTGCCGGTCGCGATCGAGTTCTGCCTCGATGGCCTTGAGGATTTCGCCGTAGAAGGGGTTCATGATGTCGTGCACGACGACGCCGATGATGCCGGAGCGGGATGTGCGCAGGCTGGCGGCACGGCGGTTGTAGATATAACCAAGCGCCCGCGCCTGGTCCTTGATCTTGTCCCGGGTCATGGCAGCAACGAGCGGGCTGTCGCGCAATGCCAGTGATACGGTCGCCGTCGACACCCCAAGCGTTTCGGCAATGGTTGAGAGCTTGATCTTCTGCGCCACGTTTCCCCCATCAATTCGGCCGGCTTGGCACCCGTATTTTTAAATCCTCTTTAAACTGTTTAAATTGACGCTGCAATCGCCAAATTACAGGCGATTTTCCAGAATCATTCCGCAGCGTCCGTACTCTGGAGATTGCCGTCGACGGCGCGCAGCAGCTTCATCAACGTCTTGATCTGCTTTTCGCTCAGCCCCCTGGTGGCAATTTCCTCCGAGGTCTTGCCTGCGGCGGCAATCGTCTGGAGCCGAGTGCGGCCGAGCGTGGTGAGATAGACTTTCGTCAGACGGGCATCCTCGTCGTCAGCCCGCCGTTCCAGAAAACCCTGGGCTTCCATGCGGCCGATCGTGCGGGTCATGGTCGGCGCCTTGACGCCAAGCTTCATGGCCAGCACGCCTGCCGTCAGCCCGTCGGTTTCGGCGAGCGCCAGCATCACGCCGTCCTGACCGGCATAAAGACCGCTTTCGATCAGATTACGCGACAGCACGGTGCGCATTGAGCGCGCCGCCTGCACCAGCACGGAGGCAAGATCCTGAGCCTCGACGGCAACGTCGTGGTTCTTCTTCTTGTTGCCCTTGGCTTTTTTCTCGGCCTTGCTCTTCTTTCCCATCGGTCCTCCACCAAATTTCTTGCACGGCCACTCTTGCACTGTATGACTCGATTAACACCCCGGCCGCAAGTACAAGCGAAGGACTGAAGCAAGCATGGCATTCCCGGCACCCCGTTGGAAAGACAATGTTTCCGATCTTCCGCCTGCTGCCCGGGAAGAGTGGATTGCCGTGCTTCCACTGGGCGCGACCGAGCAGCATGGACCGCACCTGCCCTTTGACACCGACACGCTGATCGCCGAAGGACTGGTCGAGCGGTTGATCCCGCGATTGCCACCCGTTTTGCCCGTGACCTTCCTGCCGGCGGAACCGGTCGGCTATTCGATCGAGCACATGGACGTGGCCGGCACCCGATCGCTCGCCTACGACGAGGCGGTAGGACAGTGGCTCGGGATGGCGCAGCAACTGCACCAAATGGGCATCCGCAAATTCGTCATGCTGAATGCCCATGGCGGCAATTCGCCTTTGATGACGATCGTTGCGACGGAAGCCCGGGTGCGGTTCAGCATGCTGGCGGTCGCCACGAGCTGGACGCGCTTTGGGCAGCCGGACGGCTGGATCAAGCCGCAAGACAAGGCGATCGACATCCACGGCGGCGATATCGAGACGTCGGTGATGCTGGCGCTTCATCCCGACAAGGTGGATATGGCGAAAGCGGCGCGCTTCGGCTCCCGCCAGAGCGATTTTGCCGTACGCTACAAGCACCTGCGCGCCTATGGCCCGCACGCCTTTGGCTGGAAGATGTCGGACCTCAACGAAAAGGGCGTGGCCGGCGATGCTTCCGTGGCAACGGCCGAGCGGGGCGAGCAATTGATTGCTCATGCCGTTTCGGGGATTATCGAGCTGTTGGAGGATGTCGCGGCCTTCGATCCATCTAGCCTGCGGTAGTGCCGGGCGTCGGTTCGACACGCATGATCGGCACCGGCAAAACAGCGTGAAGAATCCGGGCCTGGCATTTGCGCTGGCGCGTTCCATCTCCTATATCAACACCACCCCGATGCCGAACGCATCCGATTTCTCGAGGTTTTCCCATGACCGAAACCACAGCCAAGCCCATTCCCGTTACCGTGCTCACCGGCTATCTCGGCGCCGGCAAGACGACGCTGCTCAATCGCATTCTTTCCGAGAATCATGGCCGGAAGTATGCCGTCATCGTCAACGAATTCGGCGAGATCGGCATCGACAACGACCTGATCGTCGAATCCGACGAAGAAATCTACGAGATGAACAATGGCTGTGTCTGTTGCACCGTGCGCGGCGACCTGATCCGCGTCGTCGAGGGGCTTATGCGCCGCCCCGGCCGTTTCGATGCGATCATCGTCGAAACCACCGGTCTTGCCGACCCGGTGCCCGTCGCCCAGACCTTCTTCATGGATGACGACGTGCGCGCCAAGACCGAGCTCGACGCCGTCGTCGCCCTGGTCGACGCCAAGCACCTGCCGCTGCGCTTGAAGGACAGTCGCGAAGCCGAAGACCAGATCGCCTTTGCCGATGTCGTTCTCTTGAACAAGACCGACCTGGTGACGTCGGAAGAGCTGGCGAGGATCGAAGCGACCGTCCGCGTCATTAACCCGTCCGCCCGCATCCACCGGACCGTGCGCTCCGAGATCGACCTGGCGAACGTTCTGAACCAGGGCGCCTTCAATCTGGAACGGGCGCTGGAAAACGATCCACATTTCCTCGATCAGGATGATCACGACCATGATCATGAATGTGGCCCGGATTGCAACCATGATCACCACCACCATGATCACGACCATCACGATCATGACCACCATCACCACGACCACGCCCCCTCGCCGATCCATGACGTCACGGTGCAGTCGGTTTCGCTGCGCGGCGGCGAGATGAACCCGGACCGCTTCTTCCCCTGGATCCAGAAGATCACCCAGACGGAAGGCCCCAACATCCTGCGGCTCAAGGGCATCATCGCCTTCAAGGGCGACGAGGAACGTTATGTCGTCCAGGGGGTGCACATGATTATCGAAGGCGATCACCAGCGTCCGTGGAAGGACGGCGAGAAGCACGAAAGCCGCCTCGTCTTCATCGGCCGCGAGCTTGACCGCGAAAAGCTGGAGCGCACCTTCAAGGCCTGCGAGGCCGCTCCCGCCGAGGCCGCAGCACACTGATGCCGACAGTCGCTCCTCTTGATCTCGAAGGCCATGTGGCAGGCGTGGCCTTTTTGGGTGACGTGCCGTTCTTTGCCGAATCATCCGGCCTGGTCCACCGTCTTGATCACGGCCACAAGACTGTTGGAGCGCATGAGGGCCTGCTCTCCTGCGTGCGCGACGAAGCGACCGACACGCTGCTGACCGGCGGCGAGGACGGCAGGGTGCTGCGCGTTCAGCTGGACGGGACGATCACTGAAATCGCCAATGTTCCCCGCAAATGGATCTCGCAGGTCGCCGCCGGCCCGCAGGGCGCAGTCGGCTATGCCTATGGCAAGACCGCGCATGTCCGGCTTACCGACGGGACCGTCAAGGAATTCACCGAGGAACGCACCGTCGAAGGCATCGCCTTCGCGCCGAAGGGCATGCGCATCGCGCTTGCCCGTTACAACGGCGTCTCGCTGCACTGGGTCGCAATGGCCGGACAGCCGGTGGACCTCGAATGGAAAGGCGCCCATACCGGCGTGACCTTCTCGCCCGACGGCCGCTTCGTCGTCACCAGCATGCAGGAAAATGCCCTGCACGGGTGGAAGCTCGACACCAAGCCCGGCGCTGAAACACGCCACATGCGCATGACCGGCTATCCGGCCAAGGTGAAATCCATATCCTGGTCGGCCAAGGGCAAATGGCTTGCCTCCTCCGGCGCACCGGCCGCCATCGTCTGGCCCTTCCAGGCCAAGGACGGGCCGATGGGCAAGGCGCCGCTCGAACTCGGCACCCGCGCCAATATCATGGTCACCCAGGTCTCCTGCCATCCGATCGAGGAGATCGCGGCGATCGGCTATGCCGACGGCATGATCCTTGTCGTTCGCTTCGCCGATGCCAAGGAAGTGCTTTTGCGCCGCCCCGGCAAAGGCGCGATCACCGCCATGGCCTGGAGCAGGAACGGCCGGCAATTGGCCTTCGGTAGTGAAGCGGGCGATTGCGGCGTGGTCGATATTGCAGGCTGAGGCCATTCAATCTGTGGCGCAGATCAGCGCGCCACAGATTTCTCGCTCCCCTTCACCACATCAATTCCACATGCGGCCGGCCGTTCGAGGTTTTCTCAATCGTCCGGCCCGTTTCGTCGATAGTGCAATGGACGCGCTTTCGAAAAGCCGAGAAGCTGTCGAAGCTGACGACATCGACGGCCTCGTCGAGATCGAGGGTCAGCCGATAGCGGCCGGGCTGTGCGGTGACCGCCTGGACGCCGAGGATTTTCGCCTCGAAGGGCTGGCCGAGATAATGGCCCTTGACGCGGGATCCGAGTATCCAGGGATCGAGCGGCGGGCGATTACCGGCGACCGCGTGAAGCGTGTTCCAGTCGCGAAAGCCGTATTGCTTGGCCAGAAGTTCGAGAGATTTCGAGTGGGTGATGTCCTGACCTTCGGCGGCGAGGCCGGCACGCAGCCGTTTCGCCTGATCCTTCAGGGCATCGAGGGATGGAAGCGGGACTGATCCGCGCATGAGTGGTCTCCGACATGGAGCGTGCAGTCTTTCGGAGGGAGCCCGCATTGCCACCGTTCGCACGCCACAATCATGGACGACCGGAATGGGAAAGAGAGACTTCACCAAAAGCTTGGAAGCTTGCGGACGGCCGGGGCTCTCACCCGTTGCCATGGCGTGTAGTTCATCCCGGCGGCGCTGTCAAATTTCAGGTGCGCCGAAACCCCGCTCAGGAGCCAGTCGGGACTCCGGAGCGGCGCTGCTTCAGGAAAAGGCAGGCAGCGGTATCGGTTTGGTAGACGTGTCAGGCTTTGCTGCCTGCCGGTACCGGAATTTCGGGCATTTACCCTACTCCCGATACCGCCTTCAGGACCGGACCGCGCCGGGTGGCAAGGCCGGTTCGCGAACCCGGTTTCCCGCCCTGAAGACAGTCAAAGAATGACACGGTTTTTCAGGGCGGGGATCAGCGGGGAAAAATTCAGGCGGCCCGGCGCAGTTTCGGCATGGCGAGCTTGCGGCCGCTGGCGACCAGCATGCCGGCTGCACCATCCAGCCAGCCCTCTTTCAGTTCCAGGCCCAGGAAGCGGTTGCGCTCGAACGGGCCGGGCATGACGAGATGCTGCGCCTTCACGGCGAAGAAGCCGAAGCGCTCGTAGTAGGGTGCATCGCCGACGAGCAGGATGGCGCCGTGGCCGCGGCTCTTCGCCGCGCCGATCGCAGCCCGCATCAGGGCGCCGCCGATGCCCTTGCCCTCATGGGCAGCATCGACCGCGAGCGGACCGAGCAACAGGGCATCGACCGGCGTTCCATCGCGACTGACGCCGGCTTCGATGTTCCACAGGCGCACCGTGCCGATGACATGGCCGTGCGGATCGCGGGCAACCAGCGCCAGGCCTTCGGCCGGCACGCGGCCGAGGCGCAGCGCTTCCGACGACTTGCGGCGACGGTTCGGCCCCATGGCGCGATCGAGCAGGCTTTCCCGCGCGACGACGTCGCCGGGATTCTCGGCGTCGATGGTGAAGGCATTCTGCGCGAAGAACGCGCGGACAGAATCAAGAACAGCGGCCATCCTGGCCTCCCGTACCCAATACCGTTATCAGCGGTGGTTATAACAAATTGTGAGTGGCCGCTCCGGCCAAAGCCGGAGCGTGCCTTAGATGACGTAGGACTTCAGCGGCTCGAAACCGTTGAAGGCGACGGCCGAATAGGTCGTCGTGTAGGCGCCCGTGCCCTCGATCAGAACTTCGTCGCCGATCGTCAGCGAAATCGGCAGCGGATACATGTTCTTCTCGTACATCACATCGGCCGAATCGCAGGTCGGGCCGGCGAGAACGCAAGGCTCCATTTCGTCGGCGTCATGCGCGGTGCGGATCGGGTAGCGGATCGCCTCGTCCATGGTTTCGGCGAGACCACCGAACTTGCCGATGTCGAGGAACACCCAGCGGTGGTTGTCGTTGTCCGACTTCTTCGAAATCAGGACGACTTCCGACTTGATCACGCCGGCATTGCCGACCATGCCGCGGCCCGGCTCGATGATGGTTTCGGGCAAGTTGTTGCCGAAGTGCTTGCGCAGCGCACCGAAGATCGCCTTGCCATAGGCTTCGGCGGAGGGCACGTCGCGCAGGTACTTGGTCGGGAAACCACCGCCCATGTTGACCATCTTGAGCTCGATGCCCTGCTTCGCCAGCTGCACAAAGACGCGCTTGGCATCGGCAAGGGCCGAATCCCAGGCATCGACCTTGGTCATCTGCGAACCGACATGGAACGAGACGCCATAGGAGGTCAGGCCGAGCTGATGGGCGTAGACGAGAACGTCGACGGCCATCTGCGGGACGCAGCCGAACTTGCGCGACAGCGGCCATTCGGCGCCTTCGCCATCGGTCAGGACGCGGCAGAACACCCGCGCGCCCGGAGCGGCACGAGAAATCTTTTCGACTTCCTCGTGGCTATCGACGGCAAAGAGCGAAACGCCGAGCGCATGCGCCTTGGCGATGTCGCGTTCCTTCTTGATGGTATTGCCGAAGGAGATGCGCGAAGCGGTCGCACCGGCGTCGAGCGCCATTTCGATTTCAGCGACGGACGCGCAATCGAAGTTGGAGCCCATGCTGGCGAGCAGACGCAGGATTTCCGGCGCCGGGTTGGCCTTGACGGCATAGTAGATGGAGCTGTCCGGCAGGGCATGACGGAAAGCCTTGAAATTGTCGCGCACGACTTCGAGATCGACCACGAGGCAAGGGCCTTCGGGACGTCGGGTGTTCAGGAAGTCGATGATACGTGCAGTCGTCATGGTTCATTCCCCAATCAGTATGCTCCGGAAAACCGGAGGACAAAGGGCATATGCGAACACGTCCTGGCACCAGCCGGTGGAGACCCCGGAACCAGACATGCGCACGATGCGCGGATGGTGAACAACGCCCCGCCAAGAGCTTTGTTCGGCTTTGTCTGCCATTGATTGGAAGGAGAACCCTACCGCACTTCCGGCAATGAAGGTGTGCCTCTTCAGTAACCCCGGCTGATGGAAAGCCGGAAGAGAACAAAAAGGCCCGCACCGTCGTTGCTTCAGATGTCCTCGCATTTTCCGGTTGGCCGGAATAGCGACTGGAGGGGTTAATTCCAGGTACCTTACCGATTTCCTCACCAATTCGAGGGTTCGGCGGACACCCATGGGCACGTGCGACTTTGGGCTGAGTGGGAGATAAGAAAAAACCCTGTCGTAATCAAGCGTTTTTTCGATTTCGCTGTTGAATTTTTATCTGAGACGGAAACAATCATTTCGTTCACATTTAATGAACAATGAGAGGCTTCGATTAGGATTGGTCAAGTCGTTGATTCCAATCGATTTCCTTTCAGAAAATTAATGCCCTTTTCGCCAATCGCGATAAGAGGTATCGAGAGCGCAAAAGACGTGCGTCTGGATGGTGCAATGCGGTCGGCCAACCGAGGGCGCGAATCGAGCACGTAAGTCGCGATCGCAGATGCAGAGGGAATGATGGACCGATGGATACTCTCACTCGCATTCGCGCCTTTATCGATGTGGTCGATGCCGAGGGCTTCTCCGCTGCTGCCCGCCGTGTCGGGCGCTCGAAGGCGCTGCTTTCCAAGTACGTGCGCGAACTCGAGGACGAACTCGGCGCGCTGCTGCTCAACCGCACCACCCGGCAATTTTCGCTGACGGAGGCCGGGCACACCTATTACCGGACGGCGTCGGAAATCCTCAAGGAGATCGACAACCTCGCCGATCTCGTCCGCGCCAGCAACTCGGACCTCAAGGGCCGCTTGCGCATTTCCGCACCGCGCACATTCGTCGATGCGGAGATCGGCCAGTCGCTGATCGATTTCGGCAAGGCGCATCCGGAACTGTCGCTGGAAATCGTCTCCGACGACCGCTTCGTCGATTTGGTCGAGGAAGGTTTTGACGTCGCGATCCGCATCACGAAACTCGAGGATTCGACGCTGATCGCCCGCAAGCTGGACGATTTCCAGGTCCAGATCTGCGCCTCGCCCGAGTTTCTCGAAAGAACCGGACCAATCAACCATCCTTCCGAACTATCCCGGCATGCCTGCATCATCGACACCAATGGCCGCTCCTACAGCAACTGGCGCTTTGTCGAGCCGGATGGAACCCATTTCAGCGTCCCTGTCGGCGGGCCGATCGAGGTCAACAGCCCGCTTGCCGCCGTGCGTGCGGCGGAATCGGGCATCGGGATATCCGGTGTTCCGGAATTCATCGCCCGGCCGAAGATTGCTGCCGGCACGCTGGTTCCGATCCTGGAGACCTATCTTCCCAAGGACCGCGGCATCTATGCGATCTATCCGCATCGGCGCTACCTGCCGACGAAAGTGCGGACTTTCGTCGATTTCCTCTACAACTGGTTCCGCAAGAACACGTGAAATTGACGACTTTGCCGCAGGTGCAAAGTCCCAATTCCGTCCCATTTGACATACATTGCAGAATATATTGGGCAGAAAATACTGGGCCGAATATATCGGCTGCGCCGATATAGCGAAGGAAAGCACGACGTCATGAAACCATTGTCCCTGATCCTGGCGGTCGCGGCATGTCTTGCCCCTTCAGCCGCGCTCGCGCATCCGCATATCTTTGCCGAAGCGCGCCTCGAAATCGTTGCGGATGGATCGAACCAGATCACCGAACTGCGCAATGTCTGGCGGTTCGACGAGCTGTTTTCATCCAGTGTCGTGATGGATTTCGACAAGAATTCGAATGCCCAGCTCGATCCGGACGAGTTGCAGGAGGTCGGCCAGACCGTTCTCGATTCGCTCGCAGAGTACAATTATTACACGACGATCACCGACAACGGCAAAACCATCAAGGTCAACAAGCCCGATGCGATCACGGCCGACTACAAGGACGGCCAGCTGCTTCTGATGTTTGCCGTCAAACCGGCCGAGGTGATGCCGCTCAAGGGCAGCTTGGCGTTCGGCGTCTACGATCCGACCATGTATACGGCGATGGATTTCCCAACCGATGAGGACCTGGTTCCGGTCGGTGATCAGCTGAAGGCTTGTGAGCACAAGGTCGTGCGGCCCGATCCGGACGAAGTGCTGGCTCAGAATCAGGCGACCCTGACCGACGCCTTCTTCAACGACCCGACAGGGACCGACATGTCGAAGATGTTTGCGACGAGGATCGAGTTCAAATGCTGATGTCACGGAACAGCGGCCGCCTGGTGGGGCTTGCGCTGATGCTGACCATCGCAGGCATCGCCGTGGCGCATGCCCAGTCGCCGCTCGGCATCGGCACCGCCGAGCCGGCCTTCAAGACGACAGGCATCTTCGGCGGTTTCTTTGCCTGGGTGAACATGGAGCAGCAGCGTTTCTATCACACGCTGACGGCGGCGATCAAAGGCATGCGGGAGAACCCCTGGCAGCTCTGGTCGCTGATCGGGCTGTCCTTCGCCTATGGCGTTTTCCACGCGGCCGGTCCCGGCCACGGCAAGGCGGTGATCTCCTCCTACATGATTGCCAATGAGACCGAGCTGAAGCGCGGCGTGCTGCTCTCGTTTCTCTCCTCGATGATGCAGGGCGGGGTCGCCATCCTGCTCGTCGGCGCTGCCTACCTCGTGCTGCGCGGGTCCTCGATCTCGATGACGCAGGCGACGCATTTTCTTGAAGTGGTGAGCTACGCCCTGATCGCGGCGTTCGGCGGCTGGCTGCTGTTTCGCAAGCTGCGCGGTCTGCGGCAGCGCCGGCTGGCGCCGGCATTGGCGCAAGATGCCCATCACAGCGCTCACGAGCACGATCATGGCCACCATGACCACGCACATCAATCCCACGGCCACAGCCATGGGCCGGGCGAGGTCTGCGACACCTGCGGCCATGCGCACGCGCCCGATCCGTCGATGCTCAAGGGCGATCGCTTCGCGCTGCGGGAGGCCTGGTCGGCCGTCATCGCGGTCGGCCTGCGGCCCTGCTCCGGCGCACTGATCGTCCTGAGCTTCGCGCTTTTGAACGGGCTTTATCTCGGCGGCGTGCTCTCGGTCTTCGCCATGTCGATCGGCACCGCCATCACCGTCTCGGCGCTGGCAACGCTGGCCGTAACCGCCAAGGATCTGGCCGTGCGCTATGCCTCAAGCGGAAACGCGGCGATGCGGATCAGCAACGGCATCGAAATCTCGGGCGCATTGCTGGTGCTGGTACTGGGCGTCGTGCTGCTCGGGGCGTCGCTGCAGGGCTAGGCATCGCTTTGTTTTGACGCAATTCCGGACGGAAAACCGTTTCACACTTTTCCTGGAATTGCTCTAAAGCCCGCGTCGGCGCTGATGGCGGGCACGCAGCCAGAAGATCAGGAAAAAACCGAGCACGAACAGGGTGCCGACGACGGCTGCCAGCCATGGCGAGATATCACCGAGGGAAAGCATGATCTTCGGCAGGATGAAGAAGCCGAACCCGACGACGGCGAGGATGATGGCAGCGGCAATGGCCGGCGAGCGGTCGTTCTTTTCCGGCGCGGTCATGCCGTCTCCTTCTGCGCGAGTGCCGCGCGAATATCGTCGAGTTTGCGTTTCTGTGTTCCATCGCCTGAAAAATTGTCCGGCGATAGCCAGGCCTCGAAGGCTGCATTGAGCAACGGCCATTCGCCGTCGATCATCGAAAACCAGGCCGTATCCCGGTTCGCCCGCTTGGAAATCATATGCTGGCGAAAGACGCCTTCGAAGGTGAAGCCAAGGCGGCCCGCCGTCCTCTTGCTTGCCTCGTTGCGGTTATCGCATTTCCACTCGTAGCGGCGATAACCGAGATCCTCGAAGACATGTTTGGCCATCAGGTAGTGCACTTCGGTCGAGAGCGGCGAGCGGGCCATCGCGAGGGAATGCGCGACGCCGCCGACTTCGACCACCCCGTTTGCCGGATCGGGGCGCATGTAGTTGGCCATGCCCACCACATCGCCGGTGGCCTTGTCATAGAACACTTCGGTGATCCAGCCGGATTTCTGTACCGCGGTCAGCCATGCATCGAAATCCTCGATGGCGCGGAAATCATCCTGCGAGAAATACTGGAGGCGTCCATTGATATCGAGCCCGCCAAAGGCCTGCCACAGGGCCTGCAGATGCCTTGCCCGGTCGTAAGGCTCGATGCGGACATAGCGGCCTTCGAGGGTTACCGGCTTCGGGGCCGGGCAACCGGTCCAGTTCGTCAAATCGCGCATCTGCTGTTCTCCAGAGAGACCAAACCACCAGCTTGGGATCGGCCCGGGATCCCCGGGACCGATCCCGAAACTTTGACGCTGGCATAGGACAGCTCAGGCATCCGCACAAATGCAAAGTGGTGATGGATGGATCACCACGGCGATTTGATCGGCGGTTCGCCCGTCTGGGGAACCGACGTTCTTGGCTCGGCAGCGGGCGTCTTGGCGGCCAAGACCGTCGCCTCGATATGATCGACCAGTGCATCGGCAAGGCCGAGGCGTCCGGCGAGAAGATCGAGGTAACCGCGTTCGGCGCGGCCGTCCGGCTCGATGGCGAGGCGCGACGCGGTGTAGAGTTCGACACGTTCCTCTTCCGTCCTTGCGGCTGCGACGATGGCGTCGAGATCGACCGGATTGCTCAGCTCGTCATCGAGGAACTGTTTGGCTTCGGAATCGAGGCCGGAGAGCCTGACCTTGTCCATGATGTGGGCGCGCTCGGCATCGTCGATATGACCATCGGCGCGGGCGGCGGCGATCATGGCACGGACAAGGACGAGCACGAAATCGTTGCGGACGACGGCGGGTTCCGTGCTGAAGCCGGAATCGGCCGGCGGCGGCAGGAGCTCGGGCTGCGGCTGCGCTTCGGGCTGCGCGGCCGGCTCCTTGCCGGCCTGATAATTCTTGTAGGCCTGATAGCCGAGGCCGGCGATCGCGGCGAGACCGCCGAGCTTCAGCGCAGCACCCGTGACTTCGCGGCCGGTTCCCGTACCAAGCAACACGGCGGCGATGGCGCCGGCGGCAAGCGGATTGTCCTTGGCCATCTGCGTCACTTGTCCCGCGCGATCGCGCACCGTGCCGCCCGCACCCGGGATTTGCGAGCCCAGGAACTGATCCAGCAATTTCTTCGCGTCAAACATTCGGTCGCACTCCCTTGGCCGATTGAACCCGGATTGAGACATAGGAATGCGACGAAAAGAATACAAACGCGAAGACGAAAAAGGCCGCACCCAAGGGAGCGGCCTCTCCAGTGCGTCCATGCGCGGCAATCAGCCCTTCAGGGCAAAAGCCTCGGCGGCAAGCCTGGTGATGCCGGCCCAGTCGCCCTTGGCGACGAGGTCCTTCGGTGCGACCCAGGAGCCGCCGACACAGACGACGTTCGGCAGCGACAGGTAATCCTTGGCATTCGACAACGAGATGCCCCCGGTCGGGCAGAACAGCGTGCCGGCAAGCGGCGAGGACAGCGCCTTCAGGTAAGCCGCGCCGCCGGCCTGTTCGGCCGGGAAGAATTTCATGACCTCGTAGCCTTCTTCGCGCAAGCCCATGACTTCGCTGGCGGTGGCGGCGCCGGGCAAGAGGGGGATGTCGGAATCATTGGCGGCGTCGATCAGCTCCTGCGTCGTGCCGGGGCTGACGATGAACTGAGAGCCGGCCTCGACCGCCGCCTGATACTGGGCCGCATTGAGGATGGTGCCGGCGCCGGCGACAGCGCCTTCGACTTCATTGGCGACGGCGCGGATCGCTTCGAGCGCGGCCGTCGTGCGCAGCGTTATCTCGATCGCCTTCAAGCCGCCGGCAACGAGCGCCCGCGCCAAAGGCACTGCGGTTGCGACGTCGTCGATGATCAGCACCGGCACCACCGGCTGCAATTTCAGGACGGAAAGAAGTGTGTCGGTTTTCTTGCTCATGCCGGCCGCCTTTGCTTTAAAACGATTGAAATCGCTGTTCGAATACTCTTCCCGTCTGCTTTTGTCGAGACCAAACGGGCGTTTTCGAGCTTATTCGAGCATGGTGACACAGGCTTGACACGGGCGCCGCGGCGCCCGGCGATACCCGCCCCTAGCCCGAAGTGCTTGCTTGTTCCCGTGCCACAAATCTGTAGTCTACACGAAATCAACCGAGGCGATGCGATGGCCAAGGAAATAGAGCGCAAGTTTCTGGTGGCCTCCGATGGATGGCGCGAAGAGGCGGATGGCGGCACTAACCTGCTGCAGGCCTATATCGTCACGATGGACGATCGCTCCGCCCGTGTGCGGCTGATGGACGATGCGCGGGCCAAGCTGACGATCAAGATCGGCAACGGCTCCATGACGCGAGACGAATTCGAATATGATATCCCGGTCGATGATGCGAAAGAACTGATGTCGAAGGCGATCGGCCTCGTCATCGAGAAGACGCGCTATGAAGTGATCCATGGCGGCTTTGTCTGGGAAGTCGATGTCTACCGCGGCGCGCATGAAGGCCTCGTCATCGCCGAAGTCGAACTGAGCGCCGAAGGCGATACGCCGGAGCTTCCGGCCTGGCTTGGCACCGAGGTAACCGGCGACCCGCGCTATTCGAACCAGTTTCTGGCCACCAACCCGTTGGCTTCGAGGAACGACCATGAGCTATCATATTCACCCTTCTGAGAACTTCACGCAGGAATTCCGGGCGGTTGGCAGCGAGCAGTTGGAGCTTGCCATCGCGGCCCTGACCGAGCGACCAGACGGACTGCTGGAAGCGGTCCATGAAGCGCGCAAACATTTCAAGCGACTGCGCTCCCTCTACCGCCTCGCCGCCACCGATGCGCCGGCATTCAGACAGGCCGAAAACGCGCGCATACGCGACATGGCAAAAACGCTTTCGACGTTTCGCGACGCGACGGCGCTCGTCGAGGTCAGCGAATATGTGCAGGGTCATGCCGAAAACAACGAGGAGCGCGCAGCATTGAAACGGATCGGCAAGATCCTGACGGTCCGACGCGATAGGCTAGCGGCCGACGAGCAGCCACTCGAAGAAAGCGTGGCGAAAGCGATTGCGACTTGCGGCCAAGCGGTGGAAGCGCTGTCGCATCTCACGTTCGAGGATGGTGGCAACAAGAGCGCCAAACACCTCGCCAAGGGCTGGCGCCGGATGCTGAAGCGTGCGGCTGCGGCACGCGACGCCTGCAAGGACACGACGGACGCGCATCTGTTTCACGAGCTGCGCAAGCGCTGCCAGGACTACCGCTACTACCTCGATCTCTTGCAGCCGCTTTGGCCGTCGGCCTTGCATGCAAAGAGGGTCGAGGCAACTGAGCTGGTCGATCTGCTCGGCCATCACAACGACCTTGCGCTCCTCTCCTCCCTCGTCAACGAGCAGCCGGACCTTTTCGGCAAGAGCGAGGATCTGGCCCATCTACTTTCGGCGGTGATCTCACGGCAGGAGGCGCTGCGGAAAGCAAGCCTTGACGCCGCGGGGCAGGTTTTTCGCGAAAAGCCGATGGCCGAAAGCCGGAAAATCAAGCTGTTGTGGCGTGATGCCGCCTGACGGCGCCCATTCGTTTTGGGATTGATGCTGCCATCGCGTGGCAGTACGGTCCGGCATGTCCCGCTCGACCCGCCTGTTCGACCTCATCCAGCTTCTGCGCACCTACCGCCGCCCGGTGAGCGGCGCAGCACTCGCGCAGCGCCTCGGCATCAGCATCCGTACGCTCTACCGCGACATCGCCACGCTGCAGGCGCAAGGCGCCGACATCCAGGGCGCGCCCGGCTTCGGCTATGTGCTGAAGCCCGGTTTCCTGATGCCGCCGATGATGCTCAGCGAAGAGGAGATCGAGGCGCTTGTGCTGGGCGCGCGCTGGGTGGCGGCGCGAACCGATGACGAACTGAAAGACGCCGCCCGCAATGCGCTGGCCAAGATCGCCGCCGTGCTGCCGGCCGACCTTAGGCGCGAGCTGGAGACGAATTCCCTGCTTGTCTCCTCGGCCAGAAAACCCATCGTGGGCTGCACGGATTTGGCGGCGGTCCGCGAAGCCATCCGGCAGGGCTTCAAGCTCGATATCGGCTATGCGGACATAAACGGCCGATCCACGAACCGGCGCATCTGGCCGTTTGCGCTGGGTTATTTCGAGGAAACCCGGGTTCTCGCTGCCTGGTGCGAACTGCGTGAGGATTTCCGCCATTTTCGGGCCGAACGCATTGCATCGATGATCGTAACCGATATCCGCGTTCCGCAGACGCGACAGCATTTGCTGGCGGAATGGCGCCGGGTTCATAACGTGAAAAGCGACATGTGATCCTACTGCCAGAAACTGACAGCAGGCCCAAATAGAAAGGTCTCCGCAAACCACCAAGGAGACCATCATGAAAGCCGATTATGTCCTGCTCGCCGTCGACAGCCCGGCCGAGAGCGCCAATTTCTATCAGGTCGTTCTCGGCACGACGCCCATAGAGCTTTCGCCGACCTTCGCACTCTTCAAGATGAACGAAAGCACAAAGCTCGGCCTCTGGTCCAGAAAGACCATCGAACCCAAGGTCGTCGTCGATGCCGGCGGCAGCGAACTGGCAATCTCCGTCGACGACCGCGAGCGGGTCGATGCGCTGCATGCCGAATGGAGCAAAAAAGGCATCACCATCCTGCAGGAACCGGTGGCGATGGACTTCGGCTATACCTTCACCGGCGCCGACCCGGACGGCCACCGCCTACGCGTCTTCACGCCTGAAGGCATCTGACACGAAATGCCGCGGCCCGGCCTGAACCGCTGGGCCGCGATGCGGATTGCGCGAAAGAGCCGAAAGCTGTATTTCACGCCGCATGACAGACATACTCCAAACCCCGCGCCCGGAAACCGCCTTCCTGGAAGCCGACGGCCAGTTTCTGGTGGCGGCGCTTTATCATTTCGTTTCCTTCGAACGGTTCGCCGACTTTCGGCAGCCGCTGCAGAAGACGTGCGACGACAATCAGGTGAAGGGCACGCTGCTGATCGCTCACGAAGGCATCAACGGCACGATCGCCGGGCCACCGGACGGCATAAAGGCCGTTCTCGCCTTTCTTCGCAGCCAGCCGGAATTCAAAACTCTCGAGCACAAGGAAAGCTGGGCATCCTCCATGCCCTTCCTGCGCATGAAGGTGCGGCTGAAGAAGGAGATCGTCACCATGGGTGTCGAGGATATCGACCCCAACAAGGTGGTCGGCACCTATGTCGCGCCGAAGGACTGGAACGCGCTGATTTCCGATCCGGACACCCTGGTGATCGACACCCGCAATGACTACGAGACGGCGATCGGCATCTTTCGCGGTGCTGTCGATCCGAAAACCAAGAGTTTTCGCGATTTTCCCGAGTGGGTGAAGAACAATACCGGCCTGCACAACAAGCCGAAGATCGCCATGTACTGCACCGGCGGAATCCGCTGCGAGAAAGCCACCGCCTTCATGAAGGAGCAGGGCTTCGAGGAGGTCTACCACCTCAAGGGCGGCATACTGAAATATCTGGAAGAGATGCCGCAGGAGGAGAGCCTATGGGACGGCGCCTGCTTCGTCTTCGACGACCGGGTCTCGGTGACGCATGGTTTGAAAGAGGGCGAGCACACCCTCTGCCACGCCTGCCGCCAGCCGTTGACGCCAGAAGAGCTGACGTCGCCGCACCACGAAGAGGGCGTTTCCTGCGTGCACTGCTACGACACGCGCACTGAGGAAGACCGCATGCGCTACCGCCAGCGCCAGCAGCAGATCGAGCTCGCCAAGAAGCGCGGCGAGCGGCACCTCGGAAGTTAGAGCAAATCCAGGGCGAAGCGTTTTTCCGTCCGCAATCGGTTTAAGCAGCCCTCGTCTGGCTTTTCAGGGTGGCCAATGCACCGGACACCGCCTAGCGCGAGCGGCTCTCGTCAAGTGCGGCGGTCACCGACTCGACAGAGTGCACCTGCCCAACCTCCGCGTGAACGATCTCCCGCACGAACCGTTGCAGATGTTCGCCAAGGATAGCTTGAGTTCCGGAATCCGCCAAAATCTCCTCACGCTGTTCCGGCGTTTTGCCAAGAAGATTGATCCGGAAGAAAGCCGCTTCGACCCGCCGAACGGACATGGTCTTCAGCACTTCCGTCAGCGCCTCCAGCGCATCATCGCCCCGATGGGAGGCGTGCACCAGCATCACGGGTTTATGCGGAATTTCATCGCGGGAGACCAGCCAGTCGAGCGCATTCTTCAACCCGCCGGGAATGCCATGAGCATATTCCGGCGAGGCGATGATCAGCCCATCGGCGGCGCGGATTTTGGCAGCCAGCGCCAGCACCGAGGCCGGCATGTCATCGGCCTCGCGGTCCGGATTGAAGATCGGGAGATCGCCGATCAGGTCGCAGATTTCGATGCTGAGGTCCGGCGGAGCAATATCGCGCAGTGCTTCCAGCAGGGCACGATTCGTCGAAACCTTTCGCAGGCTTCCGCAGAGCGCGTATAGGACCAATGGGCCGGGCATCCTGTTCTCCGCTATAGAATCAAGCCCGGCCATGATGCAGTTTGGCGCGGCGCTGTCACCCGGCCTTGTGATTGCCTTTCGGAAACTGCCCTGCCAGTTCCTTGTACCAGTGACCACTCTTCTTGATGGTGCGGACCTGCGTTTCGTAGTCGACATGGACGATGCCGAAACGCATCCTGTAGCCTTCCGCCCATTCGAAATTGTCCATCAGGCTCCAGGCGAAATAGCCCTTCATCGGATAGCCTTCGGCGATCAGGTCGGCCGTGACGGATAGGTGGTCGGCGATATAGTCGAGGCGCGGCTGGTCGTCGACCGCGCCGTTTTCGACGCCCATATTGTAGCAGGCACCGTTCTCGGTGATGTAGCAATCCGGCAGTTCGTAACGCGCATTCACCGTGCGGATCAGGTCGCCGAGTGCCTGCGGGAAGACTTCCCAGCCGATATCGGTCTTGACGTCGCTGACCGGCTTGGCGATGACCGTTGCCGGGAATTCGGCGCCTTTCGCCGGATCGTGGCTGACACGCATCGGCGTGTAGTAGTTGACACCCCACCAGTCGGTCTTCTGGTTGATCGTCGCCATGTCGCCATCCTCGATCGCCGGCATGCGGCTGCCGAGCGCAGAAAGGAACCGTTCCGGATACTCGCCCTTGAAGATGGGGCCGAAAAAGACACCGTTGTGGAAATCGAAGGCGCGTTCGGCCGCAGCCTTGTCTTCGGCGCTGTCGCTGCCGGCATAGACATGCATGGGATTGATGACGATGCCGACTGGCAGTTTCGGCTGCGCCTCGCGCACAGCGGCAACGCCGAGGCCATGGGCGAGATTGGTGAAATGCAGCGCGCGAAGTGCTGCAACCATGTTGCGCTCGCCCGGCGCATGAATGCCCCAGAGATGGCTGAGCCAGACCGAACACCAGGGTTCGTTGAAGGTCGCGACGGCATCCAGCCGATCGCCGAGGCGTGAGATCACCGTCTTGGCATAGCGCTGGTAGGCATAGGCCGTCGAACGCGCCGTCCAGCCGCCGTCGCCCATCAGTGCCAGCGGCAGGTCCCAGTGATAGAGCGTCGCGAAGGCCTTGATGTTGCGCGCCTTCAGACCATCGACGAGGCGGTCGTAGAAATCGAGACCCTTTTCGTTAACCGGGCCGGTGCCCTCCGGAATGATGCGCGGCCAGGCGATGGAAAAGCGATAGGCTTCGACGCCAAGGCTTTTGATCAGGTCGAGGTCTTCATCGAGCCGGTTATAGTGATCGCAGGCGACATCGCCGTTGTGACCCTGATAGACCCGGCCCGGCATGTTGGCAAAGGCGTCCCAGATAGAGGGCTTGCGGCCATCGGCCTTGGTGGCGCCCTCGATCTGGAAGGAGGCAGTCGCCACACCGAAGATGAAATCGCCCGGGAAACGCGCGGCAAGGGTTTTTGGATCGATCATGAAAATCTCCGATCTACATTCGTCAGGGCTGCAGCGCCCGCATTCGGCAGCGGGTTTAGCCAAGTGAACTGGCCTTGTACAGAGCGTATATGGCAAGTCTGTAACGTTACAGATTTATGTCGGACACGTCCATTTTTGCCTCGGGAGCCGTCTCGCCGGCGCTCCGGACAAATACGTGCCGAGCAAATAATGGATTGACAGATTATTTTTGAATTTCTATTCTAGAATAGCCATTCAAAAAAGAGGTCCTTCGTGTCTCGTCCCCGCTCCTACGACCAATCGTCCGTGCTGAATGGCGCCATGCATGCTTTCCGTCGCGATGGATATCAGGGGGTCTCGATTCGGGATCTCGAAGATGCGACCGGTCTCAAGGCTGGCAGCATATACAACAGCTTCGGCGACAAGGCTGGATTGTTCGATGCCGCCTTCGAGCACTACAACAAGACCGTCCTTGGCGGTCGGATCGACCGGTTTGCCCCGGCTGCCGCCGGCACTACTGGTCTGCGTGACCTTTTCATGTCGCTCATGCATGAGCCGAACGGCGAAAGCTACGGCTGCCTGATCACCAATTCCGCGGTGGAACTTGGCCGCGACGAGAACGCCTACCGTCACGTGCGCTTCGGCATGGAGATGCTTTTGAAGGTTTTCGCCGAGCGGCTGCTCGCAGCACAACAGGATGGCACCCTGCGCGCCGGCACCGATCCCGTCCTGGCAGCCACGAAGTTGCTCGCCCTTTATCAGGGCCTTTTGGTCCTCGTCCGCGCGGGCCAGGACAAACAGACGCTTGAGCGGCTCGTGGCCGCGGAATTTCACCAATTGGAGGCTCACCATGACATCTGAAGCACTGTGGAAACGATATGCGGCGGTTTGGTCGATGGAGGGCGACGGGCGCGAAACGGAGCTTGCCACCTGCCTCGCCGGCGACGCGACCTATTGCGATCCGAATGGCCTCATCCACGGACCGGCAGAACTTTCGACATATATGGGTCATTTCCGGCAGAGCGCGCCGGGTGGACACTTCCAGATTCGATCGGTCCACCACCATCACGGCCGGTCACTCGCCAACTGGGCGCTGCACGGACCCGATGGTGGCATACTGCAGACAGGCACGAGCTTTGCAACGCTGACAGACGATGGCCGCCTGCATCATATCAGCGGCTTCTTCTATCCTGCGGAGCAAGGCGTCCAAGCGTGAGCATCGCCTCCGCGTTTGATTTGGCCCGCGACTTTGCAGATCGCATTCACGGCGTCGGACCGGTTTCGACATCGCGGTTTTTCGGCGGGGTTGCGCTGAAGGCGGACGGTGTTCAGTTCGGTTTCGTCATGAAGGGCTCTCTCTATCTGAGAGTGGACGGCGAAGGGAGGGCAACCTTCGAAGCAATGGGCGCGTTGCCCTTTCAATATTCGAGCAGTTCGGAAAAGGTGACGGTCACAAGCTATTATGAAGTGCCGGCCGAGGTCATGGAAGACGCCTATATGCTCTCCTACTGGGCGGTTCGCGCCCACACAGCGGCGCCCAGGCCAAAACGAAGCACCACGAAACTGGCGCTACCGCGAAATGTCCGCGACAGCGCCTGATACGATCAAAAATGATCAGACCTTCACCCAGGCGCCGTTACGCTTGGACGACTGCACGCAGGCATCGACGAAAACCATGCCCTTCATGCCATCATCGATCGTCGGATAGAGGACCGCCGGATCGACGGCCTTGCCCACGCGCCGGGCATAGATGGCGCGGGCGGCCTCGGTATATATGTTGGCGAAGCCTTCGAGATAGCCTTCCGGATGGCCCGACGGGATGCGCGAGACGCGGGCGGCGGAGGGGCCGGAACCGGCGCCGGCGCGGGTGATCAGGCGCTTCGGCTCGCCGAACGGCGTGTACCAGAGGTAGTTCGGGTCCTTCTGCGTCCATTCGAGACCGCCCTTGGTGCCGTAGACGCGGACCATCAGGCCGTTCTCGTGGCCGGGGGCAACCTGGCTGCACCAGAGCATGCCCTTGGCGCGCTGGCCGTCCCTTTCCTTGAAGCGCATCATCACATGGGCATTGTCGTCGAGCGCGCGGCCCTTGACGAAGCTGTCGAGATCGGCTGCAAGCTCTTCCAGTTCGAGGCCCGAGACGAAGGCGCCGAGATTATAGGCATGGGTGCCGATATCGCCGGTCGAGCCGCCGGCGCCGGACTTGGACGGATCGGTGCGCCAGGCGGCCTGCTTCTGGCCAGACTGCTCAATGTTTTCCGTCAGCCAGTCCTGCGGATATTCCATCTGCACCAGCCGGACCGCACCAATATCGCCGTTCGCGACCATCGAGCGAGCCTGCCGCACCATCGGATAGCCGGTGTAATTGTGCGTCAGCACGAAGAGGGCATCGCTCTCGTCGGCCAGCTTCTTCAGTTTCCTTGCGTCCGATAGCGTCGAAGTCAGCGGCTTGTCGCAGATCACGTGGATGCCGCGCTTCAGGAATTCCTTGGCAGCCTCATAGTGCACATGGTTCGGCGTGACGATGGCGACGGCCTCGATACCGTTCTTCAGCTTTGCCTCGCGGATCGCCATTTCCTTGAAATCCGAATAGCTGCGCGTGGGGTCAAGACCGAGTTCGGCGCCGGAGGCCTTGGCCTTTTCCGGCGTGGACGACAGCGCGCCGGCGACCAGCTCGAAATGATCGTCGAGACGGGCTGCCATGCGGTGGACCGCGCCGATGAACGCACCGGAACCGCCGCCGACCATGCCGAGCCGGATACGCTTTTCGCGAACCTCTGTGGTTCCTTCAATTGCCATGTTTTGCTCCTGAAAATCAATTGATGTCGATGGGCCCCTCATCCGCCCTATCGGGCACCTTCTCCCCGCAAGCGGGGAGAAGGACGGTCCCGCAGGCTCCTCAGCCAAATTAGGGCACGTCCCCTCTCCCCGCTCGCGGGGAGAGGGTTAGGGTGAGGGGCAAAACTCTCAAAGCCCCAGCAGGCGCCGGTTGGCCGCCTCGTCGGTGCCGCTGTCGGCGAAGTCGTCGAAGGCCTTTTCGGTGACGCGGATGATGTGATGCTTGACGAATTCAGCGCCTTCCCGCGCGCCGTCTTCCGGATGCTTCAGGGCGCATTCCCATTCGACCACGGCCCAACCGGCAAAATCGTTGGCCGCCATCTTCGAGAAGATCGCGCCGAAATCGACCTGGCCGTCGCCCAGAGAACGGAAACGGCCGGCCCGGTTGACCCAGCCCTGATAGCCACCATAGACGCCCTGCCGACCGGTCGGATTGAACTCCGCGTCCTTGACGTGGAACATCCGGATGCGATCCTTGTAGATGTCGATGTTTTCCAGATAGTCGAGGCACTGCAGCACGTAGTGCGAGGGGTCGTAGAGCATGTTGGCGCGCGCGTGGTTGCCGGTGCGCTCCAGGAACATCTCGTAGGTGATGCCGTCATGCAGGTCTTCGCCGGGGTGGATCTCGTAGCAGACATCGACGCCGCAATCTTCGGCGTGGTCGAGGATCGGCTTCCAGCGTCGGGCAAGTTCATCGAAGGCGGTCTCGACGAGGCCGGCCGGGCGCTGTGGCCAGGGATAGACGAAGGGCCAGGCAAGCGCGCCGGAAAAGCTCGCCATCGCGTCGAGGCCGAGATTTTTCGACGCCGTCAATGCGAGCTTGACCTGCTCGACCGCCCATGCCTGCCGCGCCTTCGGGTTGCCGCGGACTTCGGGCGCGGCAAAGCCGTCGAAGGCTTCGTCATAGGCTGGATGCACGGCAACGAGCTGGCCCTGCAGATGGGTAGAAAGTTCGGTGACCTCGATGCCGTTGTCGCGCGCCGTCCCAGTGAACTCGTCGCAGTAGGCCTTGGATTCAGCGGCTTGTCTCAGGTCGATCAGGCGTCCGTCCCAGCTCGGCACCTGCACGCCCTTGTAACCGCAATCGGCGGCCCATTTGGTGATCTCTCCCCAGGAATTGAACGGGGCGGCGTCACCGGCGAATTGTGCGAGAAAGAGCGCGGGGCCCTTGATAGTCTTCATCTGTCGTCTCCTCCGTCAAAAGAAGGGCCGCTCACCCCGGCCACATCGGTCAAAGCTTGAAATACCTCTCCGTCGCGCACCGATACAGGAGCAACGGCCTGACCTGAAACGTTGCAGGACGGCCGGGAAGCTATCATGTCTGGCCCGCCGGGCAACCGTTTCATCGCAAGTTTTTGAGAAACTGCCGTGAAAATGAAAAGCTGCCCGCCGCATCGCGCGACAGGCAGCTCAAGTGTCAAATCCGGATCAGAAGGGTGAATCCGGGAAGTAGAAATCCTTCGCATTATCCTTGGTGATCAGCGTCGCGTCGATCGTGTAGACGCCGCGAACGGGAACCTGACCGTAGAAATGGGCAGCCGTCATCTCGAGCGCCGTACCGACCATTGCCGGCGGATAGAGCACATCGACCGGGATCATCTTGTCACCCTCCATGACCTTCTTGACCATATCCTTCGAGCCGGCGCCGGCCACCACATACTGGATGTCCGTGCGCTTGGCCTGATCGATTGCCTGCAACACGCCGACGGCCATGTCGTCGTCCTGGCACCAGACAACGTCGATCTTCGGGTATTTGGTCAGATAGTCCTGCATGACCTTGAAGGCGTCGTCGCGATTCCAGTTGCCGAACTGGCGGTCGAGAACCTTTACATTGGAGCCTTCGATGCCCTTGTCGAAACCGTCCTGGCGCTGCTGGTCGATCGGGATCGGCAGACCGCGGATGACGACGACTTCGGCATCCGGCGTCGTTGCCTTGATATATTCGCCAGCCGTCTGGCCGAGTGCCGGGTTGTTTCCGGCAACATAGAGGTCGCGGACCGTGTTGTCATTGACGCTCGGCGCGCGGTCGACGAGCGCGACGAACGTGCCCTTGCCCTTGACCTCCTTGATGGCGTTGACGAGCGGATCCGGATCGGACGGCAGGATGACGAGCGCGTCGATGCCCTGGGTCTCGAGATCCTGCACGGCATTCGCCTGGCTTGCCGGATCCGGCGACGTCTTGACGATGACGTTGAGGCCCGGATGCTGCTCCATCAGGAGCTTGGCGACACGCTCGGCGTGAAAGACGACACCTGCCGTCCAGCCATGGTCGGCGGCCGGGATCGAAACGCCGATCGTGACCTTCTTTTCCTCCTGCGCGTGGGCCACGCCGGTCAGCGCCATCATGGCGACGGCTGCAACGCCCATTAGTCCTTTACGCATGTTTCTCTCTCCCTGGTAAATGCGGGTCTTTTTTCTTGAGACCGGGCGACCCATGAACCCGGTTATTCACGATTTCCGCACCAGCGAGCGCTGAACGAGCATGGCGATGATGATGATCGCGCCCTGGATGGCACCGATCAGATATTCGCTGATGAAGTTGGAAAGCAGCATGATGTTACCGACAAGCTCGAGGATGAAGGCGCCGCAGATCGTGCCCCAGACACGTCCCGCCCCGCCTTTGAGCGCGGTGCCGCCGACGACGACGGCGGTGATGGCCTGAAGCTCCCAGAGGATACCCGTCGTTGCCGAGGTCGAGCCGAGGCGCGGTACGTAGAGGAGAACCGCGATCGCCACGCAAAGGCCCTGGATCACGAAGGCGATGGTGCGGACACGATTGACGGGGATGCCGGAATAGCGGGCGACGTCGCTGTTGGAGCCGACCGCCACGACATGCCGCCCATAGCGCGTGCGGTAAAGGACGAAGGCCGCAACGCCGGTGACGGCGAGGATCACCGCGATCGGAACCGGCATGCCGAGGATTGAGCCGAAATAGGCCGGCCGATACATTTCCTGGAGTTCCGGCTCGCGCAGCGTGATCGCCCCGCCCTGCGACAGCCAGGTGGTCAGGCCGCGATAGATGCCCATCGTGCCCAGCGTCGCAATAAATGGCTCGATCCGGCCGACTGTGGTGATCAGACCGTTCGCAAGGCCGCAGAGGGCGCCCGCAATGACCGTGAAGAGAACGGCTGCGGTCAGCATCAGGGCGGGATCGGCGATGACGCCCGAATTCATGAACAGGATCATCAGGCTCGCGACGAAGGCAACCATCGAACCGACGGACAGATCAAGATCGCCCGAGGAGATCACGAAGGTCGCGCCAACGGCGATGATGGCGATGAAGGCGCTGCGGGTCGCGACGTTGGCGAGGTTGGTGATGCCGATGAAATTCGGGTTGACGATCGCCCCGAGGATCAGGAGCAGCACCAATGCTGCAAAGGGCGCGACAGCCCGAAGATCGATATCCCGCCAGGTCCGGCGCCGGATTTCCCGGGTTTCCTCATTCACGCTCATATCCAAATCAACCTCCCGTCCCATGATCCATGGGAATTCGCTTCAAGGGCCCCGTGCGTCTTTCCGCGCAGTCAGGCTACCGCCTTCTTCTTCAATCCCGCCGCGTAACGCATGATCTCCTGTTCGGAAATTTCGTCCCCCTCCAGCATGCCGACGATCCGGCCTTCGCGCATGACGGCGACGCGCGTGCAAAGCCCGATCACCTCAGGCATTTCCGACGAGACGACGATGATCGAGCGGCCGTCGCGGGCGAGCGCCGAGATGAAGTGATAGATCTGCTGCTTGGTGCCGACATCGATGCCACGGGTCGGCTCGTCGATGATGATGATATCGGGCTCGATCTCCATGACCTTGGCGAGAAGCAGCTTCTGCTGGTTGCCGCCCGACATGCGGCCGGCGACCACATTGCCGTCGCGCACGCGGATGTCGAAGCGCCGGCGCGCCCGCTCCAGTGCAGATGCCTCGCTGGCGGGGCTGAGATAACCGAGCTTGCCGTGCCTCTCCAGCGACTGCAGTGTCAGATTGGCGGTCATGCGCGAATTGAGGAGCAGTCCCTTGGATTTGCGATCCTTGGTCATGTAGGCGAGGCCGCAACGGTTTGCCGCGTGCACATCGCCTGACGGCACCGCTTCCCCCTTGATGACCACCTCGCCGGAAGCGCGAGACCTGAGCCCGGCAACCGCCTCCATCAACTCCGTGCGGCCCGAGCCGATCATGCCGGAGAAGCCGAGGATCTCGCCCTTGCGCACGTCGAAGCTCGCATCGCGGACATAGCCGGTCGAAAGCGCGTTGACGCTGAGCATGACCTCTTCGTCGACATCCGGCTCGCGCTTGGCCGGATAGAGCTTGGACAGCTCGCGGCCGACCATCAGCTGGGCGATCGATTCTCCGTCGAGCATCGCCGTCGGCGACGTCTTGATCCACTGGCCGTCGCGCAGGACCGTCACCCGGTCCGTCAGTTCCATGACCTCGTCGAGCTTGTGGGACACGAAAACGAAGCTCGTGCCCTGATCGCGCAGCTTGCGCACCTGCCTGAACAGGAAATTGGTCTCCGCGCGCGACAGGACGGCGGTTGGCTCGTCCATGAACACCACCCGCGCATCACGGCTGATGGCCTTGGCAATCTCGACCATCTGCTTGTCGGCGATCGAAAGCGTGCTGATCAGCGCGTTTTCATCGACATGCGAGCCGAGAAGATCAAGGACGCGGCGCGCCTCAGAGCGCATGTACTTGCGATCGAGCACGCCGAAACGGGTGACTTCGCGGCCGAGGAACAGGCTCTCGGTGACGGTCAGGTGTTCGGCGAGGTTGAGTTCCTGGTGAATGATGACGATGCCGAGCGCTTCGGCCGCGCCGTTGGGCGGCAACTTGACCGGATTGCCATCGAGAATGATTTCGCCGGAGGTCGGCTGTTCGAAACCGGACAGGATCTTGACGAGCGTCGACTTGCCGGCGCCGTTCTCGCCCATCAGTGCGTGGATTTCGCCGGCACGCAGGTCGAAATTGACGCTGAAGAGCACCTGCACGCCACTGAACGACTTGCTTATTCGCCTCGCGGACAGCACCACCGTGCCGGCGTCGACGGTCTCCGAACCCATCACGTCCCTCCCTGCGGCTCCCATCCGCTTGGATGTTGTGTAAACCTTTACATAGATCATGTAAAGGTTTACATCTGGACATAACAGAGAATTTCTCCAGGCGGGCTTTGACCACCGGACAAGTCTGTGTAGTGTCCCGCCGAGACTGAACCCAGGGCAGAACGCAGTGTCGAATTCCACGCCGGCAACAATCGAGGACGTCGCCCGCATCGCCGAGGTTTCGATCGCGACGGTCTCGCGGGCAATCCACATGCCGGAGAAGGTGGCGAACTCGACGCGGCTCAAGGTAAACCAGGCAATTGCCGTTACCGGCTACACGACCAATGCCATGGCGCGCAGCCTGAGGCTGGGCCGGTCGAACATGATCCTCGTCGTGGCTCCCGACATCGGTGACCCGAACTTCTCCAACATTCTGGTCGGGCTCGAGAACGAGGCGCGATCGCATGGCTACGGCGTGCTGATCGGCCACACGCAGAACGACGCCCAGCGCGGGCTGGAATATCTGAAGTTTCTCAATTCCAACCAGGCGGCCGGGCTCATCCTGTTCACCGGCATTCTGCCCTTCGGCCACCAGGCCATGACCGCGCGCCTGCCGCCCAGCGTCGGCGTCTTCGAACCGGTGTTCAACGGCGGCATACCCTATGTCGGCGTCGATGATATCGAAGGTGCCCGCAAGGCGGTCGACCTTCTGCTTGCCGAGGGTCACAGCAAGATCGCCTTCATCGGCGATTCCCGTACCCGCCTTGCCTACAGCCGGCGGCGCATGGGCTATGAGGCAGGGCTGGACGCAGCCGGGGTCAGTGCCGATCTGCGCATCGTGCTCGAAGGCGACGGCACGATCGAAAGCGGAAGGCTGGCGGTCGAGCAGCTTTTCATGCGCGACACGCTGCCGACCGCCTTCATGTGCGTCAACGACCAGACCGCCATCGGCGTGATGATCGGCCTCAAGGCGCGCGGCTACGATATCCCGCGGGACTTTTCAGTGACGGGCTTCGACGATGTGCCGCAGGCGGTCTTCATGAGCCCTGCCCTCACGACCATCCGCCAGCCGCGCACGTTGATCGGCAAGCACGCAATGGCGCTTTTGTTGGAACTGCTGTCCGACGGGCGCCCAGCCGAAACGGAAATCCTGCTGCGTCCCGATCTCGTCGTGCGCAATTCGGTTTCGGCACCGTCGCGCATATGGCGATAGGGAGCGCGGCTTTGCGACTGGGCCGACTTGTTCTTTATGCGCGGGACGTGGAGGCCATGGTCGGCTTCTATGAAAAGCATTTCGCGTTCAAGCCACTCCGGCAGGCGAACGACCGGATCATCGAGCTCGTTGCATCGGATGGCGGCGCCAATCTGATGATTCATCCGGCGGGCCAGGCCCAGAAGATGGGCCAATCGTTGGTGAAACTGGTCTTCGACGTCGAGGATGTCGAAGCTTTCTGTACCAAATGCGCCGGCGATGGACTTGAATTCGGATCGCTGCACCGAGCCGACAGCTACGTGTTCGCCAACGCCAAGGATCCGTGCGGAAATTCCATTTCGGTTTCCAGCCGGTCATTCAGGCAGTCGCCCGGGAGACGGTGAGCCGCCGTCGCCGGACTTCGGCACGCTTGCATTCGGTCGCGAAGCGGCACAACCTTTCATGCGCTGCCGCAGGAACGTTCGGCGCACGCGCGCATTCAATCTACGAATTTGGGTTGGACGGAACGCCCCGCGCGCAGATGGCAAGGCGAAAATCAGGCTTTAAATACGGAGGAACACACAATGACGAAGAACACGATCTGCCTATGGTACGACAAAGACGCAGAAGCCGCCGCCCGCTTCTACGCCGAAACATTTCCCGACAGTGCCGTGGGGGCTGTCATTCGTGCACCTGGAAATTATCCCGACGGTAAAGAGGGAGACGTATTGGTCGTAGAATTCACTGTCGCGGGTATTCCTTGTATCGGATTGAACGGCGGTTCCGCGTTCAAACACAACGAAGCCTTCTCGTTTCAGATCGCAACTGACGATCAGGAGGAAACCGACCGCTACTGGAACGCGATCGTCGGCAATGGCGGCCAGGAAAGTGAATGCGGCTGGTGCAAAGACAAGTGGGGGGTGTCCTGGCAGATCACGCCACGCGTACTGACCGAAGCGCTCGCGGCAGGCGGTGATCAAGCAAAGCGCGCCTTTGATGCGATGATGACAATGAGGAAGATCGACGTGGGGGTAATCGAAGCGGCTCGGCGCGGTTAAGGCATCATCGCGGCGTGCGGCAATTCCTTTCCAGAGCGTCCGCGTCCGGCACACAGCTGCCGCAGCCCTCTCGCAACCTAGCCCGCAGCATCGCCACATCAGGTCGAAAAAAGAGCCGGGAAGCTCTCGCTCCCGGCTCTCTCCCTGAAATCAAGGCTGCATCAGACGTAGCGGTTGACGACGTTTTCCAGGAGTTCCTGCTTGCCGGATTTCGGCTGCGGGTTGATGTCCCTGGTCTCGACGTGGTGGGCGATCTCTTCCAGCGAATATTCGCCGCGCAGCATCTTCTGGCTTTCGGCAGAATCCCAGCCGGCGTAGCGTTCGGCGAGCGGCTGGGACAGCGCCTTGTCCTCGATCATCTTCGCTGCCGCCCTCAGGCCGCGGGCGCAGCAATCCATGCCGCCGATATGGCCGATCAAAAGGTCCGCCGGATCGAGCGACTGGCGGCGGAGCTTGGCGTCGAAGTTGGTGCCGCCGGTCTTGAAACCGCCGCCTGCCAGCACGTGGTAGTAGGCGAGCGCCATTTCCGGAACGTTGTTCGGAAACTGGTCGGTATCCCAGCCGGACTGGTAGTCGTTGCGGTTCATGTCGATCGAGCCGAAGATGCCGAGCGCGTTGGCGAGCGCCAGCTCATGCTCGAAGGAATGGCCGGCCAGGATCGCATGGCCCTGCTCGATATTGACCTTCACCTCGTTTTCGAGACCGTTCTTCTTGAGGAAGCCGTAAACCGTCGCGACGTCGTAGTCGTACTGGTGCTTGGTCGGCTCCTGCGGCTTCGGCTCGATCAGGATCGTGCCCTTGAAGCCGATCTTGTGCTTGTACTCGACGACGAGGTTGAGGAAGCGGCCGAGCTGATCCAGCTCGCGCTTCAGGTCGGTGTTGAGCAAGGTTTCATAGCCTTCGCGGCCGCCCCAGAGAACGTAGTTCTCGCCACCGAGCTTCTGCGTTGCATCCATGCAGGTCTTCACCGTCGCAGCCGAGAAGGCGAAGACGTCCGGATCGGGATTGGTCGCGGCACCCGACATGAAGCGGCGGTTGGAAAAAAGGTTCGCCGTGCCCCAGAGCAGCTTGACGCCGGTCGCGGCCTGCTTCTCGGCGAAATAATCGACGATCTCGTTGAGGTTCCTGGTGTTCTCGGCAAAGTTCTTGCCTTCCGGACGCACGTCGGCATCGTGGAAGCAATAGTAGGGCGCGCCGAGCAGCGAGAAGAATTCGAAGGCCACATCGGCCTTCAACTTGGCGGCCTGCATCGTGTCTTCGAACCACGGACGCAGGAAGGTCTGGCCGCCGAAGGGGTCTCCGCCCGGCCAGGTGAAGGTGTGCCAGTAGGCGACGGCAAAGCGCAGATGATCTTCCATGCGTTTGCCGAGGACGATCTCGTCCGGCTGGTAGTGGCGGAAGGCCAGCGGGTTGGTGCTGTCGGGGCCTTCATATTTAATCTGGGCGATATCGCCGAAGAAACCGGTGCTCATGGTGTTGTCTCCTTGGTTGTTGTCTCAATTGATCGTCTAGGCGCGGCCTGCCCCTCACCCTGACCCTCTCCCCGCACGCGGGGAGAGGGGACAACCGAGTTTGCCGCTTGTCCCTTCTCCCCGTCAGAACGGGGAGAAGGTGCCCGACAGGGCGGATGAGGGGCCGGCGACCATCGTCAGAATGCTGCGGACTTGATCGCCGGATAGAGCCGGCGATAGCGCTGATAGGCATCTTCGTACGCCGCCCGCAGCGATGCGTCGGGCTGAACGGTTTCGGCGGTGACGGGGGCGGTGAAAACCGACAATGGATCGGCTTTGGTCGCGGCGACGAGGCCGAGGCGGGCAGCACCAAAGGCCGCACCGAAGTCGCCGTCCGCCGGAATATCGACAGGGATGCCGAGCGCGGTCGCGATCGACTTCAGCCAGTAGCGTGAACGCGAACCGCCGCCGATGGCGGTAACGCGGGACAGAGCGGTGCCGGCGGCCTTGAGAGCTTCCAGGCTGTCGCGGAGCGCAAAGGACACACCTTCGAGCACAGCCTGGGTCAGGACGACGCGGCTGCTTTCATGGCCGAGCCCGGCGAAGACGCCGCGGATGGCGGCATCGTTGTGCGGCGTGCGCTCACCGGAAAGATAAGGCAGGAAGGTCAACCCGGAGGGCGCCTTGAGCGTGTCTCCGAGTTCCCCCGTTAGCTCGCTGGCACTTTTGCCGGTAACGCCCGAATGCCAGTTGAGCGCATCGGTCGCCGACAGGATGACGCCCATCTGATGCCAGGTGCTGGGCAGTGCATGGCAGAAGGCATGAACGGCGCTGGCCGGATTTGGCAGATAGCTGGAATTGGCAGCGAAGAGAACGCCGGACGTGCCGAGCGAAACGAAGGCATTGCCCTCGCCGACCGTGCCCATGCCGCAGGCGGACGCCGCATTGTCGCCGGCACCGCCGGCAACGACGACACCCGAGCCCATACCCCACCTGGCGGCGAGATCGCTTTTCAGCGTGCCGCCCGCCTCGGTGCCCTCGATGAGGCTCGGCATCTGCCGCTCCTTGAGGCCGGTAGCGGAAAGCAGGCTTTCCGACCAGGCGCGCTTGCCGGTATCCAGCCACGAGGTCCCGGCGGAATCGGACATTTCCGAGATATGCTCGCCTGTCAGCCACAGACGCAGGTAATCCTTGGGCAGGAGTACCCAACCGACCTTGGCAAAGATGTCCGGTTCGTTTTCAGCGACCCAGACGAGCTTCGGCGCGGTGAACCCGGGAAAGACGATATTGCCGGTCAGGGCGCGGAACTGGGGATCGGCATCCAGGGCCGCCGCCTGCTTAAAGCTGCGCGTATCGTTCCAGAGGATGCAGGGGCGCAGCACCTTGTCCTCGGCATCGAGCAGTGTCGCGCCATGCATGTGGCCGGAAAGGCCAATACCCTTGACGGCGGCAAGTTCCGCCGGATGCGACGCCTTCAGCCCGGCGATCGCCTCCTCCGTCGCCCGGATCCAGTCCGCCGGATCCTGCTCCGACCAGCCGGGATGCGGACGCAAGACGTCGATAGCAGCGGATGCCGACCCGATGACCCGCTGGCCATCGTCGATCAACAGCGCCTTTACCCCGGACGTGCCGAGGTCAATCCCCAGATACATGAAGGTCTCCCTAAAGTTCTTCGCCGTGTTCGGGCCTTTGGTTTTCGTCACCTTCATCGAAGGGCAAATTGTCCTTCAGGAAAATGTCGATATAGATGCGCTCCTGCGCGCCGATGACCGCGGCGCCATCGGCCTTGGCCTTCAGCACCCGCACGGCGCTGCGCACTTCGTGGCCGGCATCCTGATTGAGGACGGCGTCGATCAGCCCCTCATTCAGCGCCGCGCGCGTATGCCGCGTCAGTTCATGGGCAATGACGCAGACCGGCGGGGCGTTTTTTCGCTGTTTCAGGGCGGCGATCAGGCCGCGATTGCCGGCACCGAGACTGTAAATGCCCACGGTTCCCGGTGATGCGGCGAGCGCCTCGCCGACAAGCTTTTCCGTCAGCACAGAATCATCCTGTCCCTCGATAACCGGCAGCAGCGTGCGGCCGGGAAAGTCCTCATTCAGCACTGCGCGAAACCCGTCGAGGCGTTCGCGATGGTCGCGCACCAGCATCGAACCGGCAAGCACCGCGATCGGTCCCGGTCGGCCACCGAGAAAGCGGCCCAGCAGGCTTGCCGCCGTTCGCCCCGCCGCAACGTTGTCCACGCCGGCGAAATGATCGCGCGCGGAGCCGGCCAGATCGGAAACCAGCGTCACCACCGGAATGCGGTCGGCTCGCAGGCGGTTTACGGCCGCAATCACATCCGGGGATTCAACGGCGACCACCGCCACGCCGGCCGGAGCAGTTGCGCGGACCTCGTCCAATGCCGTAACCAGCGCTTCGGCGTTGAAGGCCGGTACCTTGACGATGGCAATCACCATCCGCTCCAACGGAGCGCGGGCCATCGCCGCATGCACCTGCGCTTCAAGGCCGCGCATGAAGGAATTGTCGCCCGAAGGCAGGATGAAAACGAAGGGATAGACGCGGCTCTTGGCGAGGTTCGCAGCCGCCATGTCACGGACATAGCCGATGCGCTCGATGACCTGCTCGACCCTTTCGCGCGTCACCTTGCGGACGCCTGCGCGCTGGTTCAACACCCGGTCGACGGTCGCAAGGCTGACTCCCGCCGCAGCGGCAATATCGTGAACTGTCGGGCGCATGTTTCCTCCGCGAGAACCCTTAACGGAAAATTTGAGGTACGTAAATCAGAAAATCATTCCGCCATTTTGAAAGCGGTTTGGCACGCCGTCGAGCGCCAGGCAAGACGTTTGCTAAGGCGCTCGTGCAGGCAACACCGCCATCGCTTCTCTCACAGCTTGTGCGAGAACCACATCCATATAGCGATTTGTGACATGGCCGAGCGCAAAGCCGCCCATGAAAAGTCGCCGGCTTGAACAGATCGAGGCACCCGCCCGGCCGTAGATCATCGGCTGCTCCGTGCCCCTGAAACAGGCCAACGATATTGTGGCCCTCCAGCAAGGAGAGCAAGGCTGCCCATTGGAAAGCGGGAGAAAAGTGTCGCCATTCATGCAGAATGACCCGAAGTATTACCTCAGGGCATTCTGGTTGATCAAACCGGTGGCGTATAGGGATTTTCGCGACAGGGGCAGGTCAGTGGCCGCCCCCGCCACCACTTGGGGCTGCCTGCGGCTTCTTGATCAGAAAGGCGCATACGACCAGGGCTCCGAACAGGTAGGTGAGGATCAGGAAGACGTCGATGAAGGAGAGGATCGTCGCCTGCTGCTGCACCATGCCGGAGAGCTTCTGGATCGCGATCGTCGCACCATCGAGACCGTGCGAATTGTATTTCGCGACCATGTTGTTGAGCTGGTCGATGGCTTCCGGGTTGCCCCACTGAACATGCTCCTGCAGCCGGGCATAATGCTCTTCCTGGCGCTGGGTCAGGATCGTGTTGATCGCTGCCAGGCCGACAGCGCCGCCGAGGTTGCGGGTCAGGTTGAACAGGCCGGACGCGGCGCGAACGCGTTCAGGAGAGAGCGTGCCGAGCGCTACATTGTTGATCGGCACCATGCAGAGCATCAAGCCGCAGCCGCGCAGGATCTGCGGGACGAGAAGCTCGTAGAAATCCCAGTCTGCCGTGAGATGACTCATCAGCCAAGTGCCGGTGGCGAAACTGGCAAAGCCTATCGCCATCATCACGCGCGGATCGAGCTTGGTCGAGAGCTTGCCGGCGACGGGCGCGGTGCAGAACATCGCAAGGCCCGAGACGAACATGGTCTCGCCGATCATCAGCGAATCATAGCCGCGGATCCGGCCGAGATAGAGCGGATAGAGATAGGTGAGCCCATAAAGCCCGATGCCCATGACAAAGGAGAACAGCGATCCGAATGCGAAGTTGCGGTTGGCGAACGCTCGCAAATCGACGATCGGGAACTCGACCTTGAAGGCGCGGTAGAAGAAGATCAGGGCACCGATCGCCGATGCGATGGCGCCCATGAAGATATATTCGTCGCTGAACCAGTCATTGGCATTGCCTTCCTCGAGCACGTATTCGAGCGAGCCGAGGAAGACCGCCATGGAGAGAAGACCCCACCAGTCGAACTTCTTCATCAGGCCATGTTCCGGCTTGTCGAAATCGATGAAGTTCCAGGTGATGATCGTGACGATGATGCCGGGAACGATGTTGACGAGGAACAGCCAGTGCCAGGAAAAGGCATGGCTGAGATAGCCGCCGACCGTCGGGCCGATGGTCGGGGCGAGCGTCGCGACAAGGCCGATGATCGGCGAGACGATGCTGCGCTTGGAGGGCGGGAAGATGGTGAAGGCTGCCGCGAACACCGACGGGATCATGCCGCCGCCGATAAAGCCCTGCAACGCGCGGTAGACGATCATCTGATCGATATTGGTTGCGGTTGCCGCAAGCGCGCTGGCGATGGTGAAGCCGGCCGCCGAAACCGAAAACAGGACGCGGGTGGAAACGATGCGCGCCAGCGTGCCCGACAGCGGGATCATGATCACTTCGGCGATCAGGTAGGCCGTCTGCACCCAGGCGACCTCGTCGGAGCCGGCGCTGAGGCCCGCCTGGATTTCCGCAAGCGAGGCGGAGACGATCTGAATATCGAGGATCGACATGAACATGCCGAAGACCATCGCGAGGAAGGCGATGAAGCGCTTCGGATCCATCCGCTCTTCAGCACCGGCGGCAGGAAGCGGGATCGTGCCCGCGGTGGCAGTGGCAGCCATCGGCTCTTGCTCCCGGCCCGGCTCCCGTTCCGACGAACGGTGCGGCCAATCAAAAATAGAAACATCAAGTTTTCGGCACGAGTGCAGCCGAAAACGACGGGCAATCCCCGGCTGAACCGCGCCTCCAGAAAGCGCGGCATCATTTTCCAATCACCCGATCACTTGACCGCGGCGACATCCTGCTTGTGCGGCGCCGTGCGGGTATCGACATCGACGACGACGCTGAGGCCGGCGCGCAACCGGCCGCTGTCCAGCACGTCCCTCGGGAAGACGATGCGGACCGGTACGCGCTGGATAACCTTGGTGAAATTGCCCGTGGCATTTTCCGCCGGCAGCAGCGAGAAGACCGAGCCGGAGGCCGGCGAGATCGACTGGACAGTACCGGTGATCGGCTCCTCGTCGAAGGCATCCACGTGGATATTGACCTTCGATCCCGGAACCATGTGGGCGATCTGCGTTTCCTTGAAATTGGCATCGATATAGAGCTGGTCGACCGGAACGAGCGCAGCCAGCCGCTGGCCGGCGGACACCAGGTCTCCGTCCTGAACGGCGAGATTGCCGACAACACCGTCATAAGGCGCTTTCAGGACCGTGAAGCCCAGGTCGCGCTCGGCCTTGTCACGCGCGAGTTCGAGCGAACGAATGGTGCTTTCGGCTTCGGCGCGCTGCGCGGCGAGGACCGCGATGTTGGCGTTCGCGGCAACGATATTGGCATCCGCACCGGCGAGATTGGCCCTGGCCTGGTCCAGTGCGACCTGCGCGCTATCGAGCGAGGCGACCGTACCGACTGCCTTTGACTGGAGGTCGCTGGCACGCTTGAGCGTGATTTCGGCACCCCGGACGGTCGCCTCAAGGGCGGTTTTCTGGGCTTGCGTCTGCTGCAGGCTGGCCTTGGCGCCGGCGATCTGGGCATCGAAACGCTGCAGCGACAGCTTTTCGGTGTCGATCTGCGCCTCAGCCTGGTCGGCGGCGATCCGGTAGTCTTCCTTGTCGAGCGTGATCAGCGGGTCGCCAGCCTTCACATGCTGGTTGGCCACCACATTGACCGTCTCGACATAGCCGGAAACTTTCGGCGAGATCGACGCGATATCACCCTCGATATAGGCATCGTCGGTCGAGATCATGAAGCGGCCATTGGTCCACCAGTCATAGCCATACCAACCGCCGGCAGCGAGCGCGGCGACGGCAATCATGGGCATGAGAACCCTGCGGCGCTTCGGCGCCGGCTTTTCCTCAGCCGCGACAGCCTGCGATGCCGCTTGCGCCTCGACGGCAGGCTCGGTTACGCTCTTGGCTTCCGGTGCCGCGATGTGTTCGTTCGGAGCTTCGAAATCGTCGCCGACAGGGCGGACATGCGCAGCACCGGTCTTGCTTGAAACTGACATATTGCGTCACCAACCCTTGTATGGGAGAATTCGAACCGAACCGTTCAGTTCGATTGACATAAGGCCAATTGGATCGCATATCAAGGGGAAATCGAACCGATCGGTTCGAAAAAGTTAACAACGAGACAACAATGTCCGGACACGAAGAAAAATTGGCAGACATCATGAAAGGCGAAGGTTGCTTGTCCGACGAGTGCCCCTCACCCGGCCGCCGCGCCGCCGGTGAGGACCCGGCAAAACGCGGCCAGATCATCGACGGCGCCAAGCGCGTGTTCATGAGCATGGGCTTCGACGCCGCCAGCATGAACGACATCACCCGGGAAGCCGGCGTGTCGAAGGGTACCATCTACGTCTACTTCGAAAACAAGGAAGATCTGTTTGCGGCGATGATCGAACGCGAGCGCAACCGCGTCGTTCAGACCGTCAAGCATGCGCTCGACGATCACGAGGCGATCGAAGAGGCCCTTTTCGACTTCGGCGTGACGCTGACCACGCACATGACCGCTGATCCCACTATCCGCGCCATGCGCATGGTGGTGGGCGTCAGCGACCGCATGCCCCAATTGGCCAAGCGCTTTTTCGCGGCGACGCCGGAAAGCGGCTTTACCGTTCTTCAGGCCTATCTCGACAGGCAGGTCGCCACCGGCGCGCTCGACATCGAGGATACCGACCTGGCAGCCCGGCAATTCATCGAACTCTGCCTGGCTGGCATGTTGAAGCGCCGCCTGTTCAGCGAAATGACCGAAGTACCCGAGCGAAGCTACATCGAAAAAGCCGCGTCCTCGGCCGTCAGATTGTTCCAGGCGGGCTACGGCCCCAAACCGGAAAATCGCTGACCGCCTTGCCTTGTCGCTTGCCCGCGCCAGTTTTCTTCCTATTCAGCAACCACGATCAAACGCGGCTCGGTTACAGGAGCTAAAACGATATCCGGTTTGCTGCGGGAGGCGAAATGAATGCAATCGGCAAGGCGGTGTGGTTCATCGAAAGCCACTTCGCCAGGGATATTTCACTGGAGGACATCGCCGAGACGGCGGGTCTCTCCCGCTATCACCTGTCGCGTGTCTTCGGTCTGACCACAGGCCGGTCGATCAGTGGTTATATCCGGGCCCGGCGTCTCAGCGCTTCGGCCGCAGCGCTGGCCGATGGCGCACCCAGCATTCTCGCAGTCGCCCTTGATGCGGGCTACAACTCGCATGAAGCCTTCACCCGTGCCTTCCGCGATCATTTCGGCGTGACGCCGGAAGAGGTCCGCAACCGGCGTCACATTGGCGATCTCGACCTTATGGAGCCTATCCGCATGGACACAGCACCTCTCACCAAACTGGAAGAACCCCGATTTGAAACCACGCCTGCCATGCTGATGGCAGGGCTGCAGCAGACCTATGACTATGGCGGCAACGCCGGCATTCCCTCGCAATGGCAGCAGTTCAACGCGTATTTCGGCGAAATTCCGGGCCAGGCCGGCAACGTCGCCTACGGCATCTGCACGCAGGAAGAAGGCCAGGATGCCAGCTTCCAATATATGACCGCTGTCGAAGTGCGCGGTACCGACGGGTTGCCGGCCGGCTTCCAATGCCTGAAGCTTCCCGCCCAGACCTACGCGGTGTTTGCCCATCGCGGCCACATCGCCGACATCCAGGCCACCAGCCATGCGATCTTCACCGACTGGCTGCCCTCTTCCGGCTACAAGCACACCGGATTTCCGGACCTGATGGAGCGTTATGACGAACGGTTCGACCCGCAAACAGGCAGGGGACTGACCGAAATATGGATTCCGGTGACGAATTAACGGTATCAATGGCCGCCGGATCAGCCTTCAGCGCTTGTCACGGCGCAGATTCCACATACATAGGGAAAGTCTTTTCGCCCGCGCTGCCCACCGGTTGCGCGGGCTCACTTATGTGCCCGTTGAATCGAGGAAGGAACCACCCCCGATGCAGGACATTTTGCTCCTCATGCAAGATCCGACTGCCTGGATCGCCCTGATCACGCTGATCGTCATGGAAGTCGTGCTCGGCATCGACAACCTCATTTTCATCTCGATCCTGACCAATAAACTACCAGCAGTGCATCGCGAAAGTGCCCGCCGCGTCGGCATCGGCCTCGCGCTGGTCATGCGGCTTGCGTTGCTCGGCACCGTCGCCTGGATCGTGCAATTGACGACGCCGGTGTTCGAAGCTTTCGGCCATGGTTTCTCCTGGAAGGACATGATCCTGATCGCCGGTGGTCTGTTCCTCGTCTGGAAAGCCACGAAGGAAATCCACCACAACGTCGATCCGGTGGATCACGATGAGGATTTCATCGCCAGCTCGGTGACGACCGGCTTCGCCGCCGCGATCGGCCAGATCCTGCTGCTCGATCTCGTCTTCTCCGTCGACAGCATCATCACCGCCGTCGGCATGACGCCCCATCTGCCGATCATGGTGATCTCCGTCATCGTCGCAGTGACGGTCATGCTGGTCGCCTCCGGCCCGCTCGCCCGTTTCATCGAGAAGAACCCGACAATCGTCATGCTGGCGCTCGGCTTCCTCCTGATGATCGGCACGACGCTGATCGCCGAAGGCGCCGGCTTCCATGTGCCGAAGGGCTACGTCTATGCCGCCATGGCCTTCTCGGCCTTGGTCGAGGTGCTCAACATGCTGTCGCGCCGCAAGCGGCAGAGGGAAAAGGCGCTGAAACAGTAACCACACAAAAAGAAGCCGGGGTCAGGCTGCCCCGGCTTCATCGTGTCGTTTCTACCGGGGGATTCGGCAGGACGAGACCACGGAACGCATGCGCGTGAAAAAGCCCCGGGACCGCCCATCCCGAGGCTTTTCAACGTTTGCACACAGTGAGGGATGCGAAGCCGAAGGGGTAGGAGCTCGTCTGCCTTTTCGTTGGCCACGAAGAGAAACCGGAAAAATCTCCGTGTTCTCCATCTCCCTCGCGTCCGGTTGTCACGGACCCGCATTCCTCATGAGAAAAACGACCTACGGCAGCAATAGTTCCACCCTTTTTTCCTATTTTTCCGCGATCGCCTTGAGGTTTTCCAGGCCCTGCGCAAAGTCCTTGCCGATCATCTGGTCCATGTCGAAGAACAGGCCCATGATCTTGGCGATCAACGGGCTCGCCCCGTCCATCGACCACGTCACGGTTGTCCCTTGAGCCGCCGGCGCAAGCGTGAAGGTGGCCGTGTTGTGGGCCTCGAACGGGCGGCTGAAATCGAGCTTGATCAGGATTTTCGAGGACGGCGCCGATTCGACAATCTCCATCCGCCCTGCCCCGGCCTTGCCGCTGCCGTCCCAGGCGTAGACGGCCCCCTGCCCGCTTTCAGCACCGGTGATCGAGCGGGTCATCGACGGGTCGAGCTTTTCATAGGGCGACCAGGACTGCCATTGGTGGAAATCGGTGATCAGCGGGAAGATTTTCTCCGGCGGCGCATTGATCGTCGCCGTTCGCTCGACGTGGAAGACATCCGGCTTGGTTGAGGCGAAAACAACGACGGCGAGCAGCACGACAACGATGACAGCAACAATAATCAGCAGAATTTTCAACATATTCGGGTTCCTGAAACGGGATGGATTGAGACCTGCCTGAAAGCATTGATGGTATGTGCTTTCAGACAGGGGTAAGCAAAAAATCAGCCGGCGTTTTCCGCCGCAGCGGCGACAACCGTTGCCAGCTTTTCGAGGCTCTGGCTCCAGCCTTCCTCCATGCCGTCGAGCGCCGGGGCCATGGCTTCGGTTGCCCTGAGCACCTGCGCGTGGAGGGTCAACTCTGTCTTGCCGTCCTTCTCGGTGAAGGTGACCGTATTGAGGGCTTCCAGCATGGTGACGCCGTCCTCGCCGTCATAGGTGCTAGTGAAGACCAGGCGCTCATTTTCAACGATCTCCTTGAAGGTGCCATTCGACGGATACATACGCCCGTCGGGACCCTTCATATGGATGCGGATGACACCGCCCGGCCTGAGGTCGACCTCGCAGACGGGGTTGGTAAAGCAATGCGGCCCCCACCACTGAGCGAGGTGATATGGGTCGGTCCAGACCTTGTAGACCAGCGCCGCCGGAGCATTGAACGTCCGCGTCAATACGAGGTTCGCCTTTTCGGCCGGCACGAATTCAGCTCTTGCGGTCATTCTCATCTCCCCTTTGAAGCTTCTGCAGATAGAGATCGAGCCTGTCGAAGCTCTCGTCCCAAAAGCGGCGGTAGTTTTCGAGCCAGGCGTTCAAGTCCTTGAGCGGCCCCGCCTCCAGCTTGCAGGGGCGCCACTGCGCCTCCCTGCCGCGGCTGATCAGCCCTGCCTTTTCCAGCACCTTCAGGTGTTTGGAAACCGCAGGCAGGCTCATCGCGAAGGGCTCGGCCAGTTCGTTCACCGATGCCTCGCCCGATGCCAGACGCGCCAGGATCGCCCGGCGCGTCGGGTCGGCGAGTGCCGAGAGGGTCGTGCTAAGGCGATCGGGGGTCATTTCTATTAAACCAGCAAGTTAATTAACTTAGTGGTTAAGTAAATCGCATCGGAGATTTTGTCAACTGCCTTTTGAAAGGCTGATGGGCCTATCGAGGCGCAGTTTTCCTTGACGCGCCCTTTTGAATATGGTCTCACGCCAGCCAAATGGAATTTCCGGTATTTTCCGCCATTTCAGGCATCAATCGGGCACTTCCTTCCCTTAAAAGCATGCGCCTTCGCATCCGGACAGCATTCTCCGGCAGCAGGGCCGAAAGCACGTAAAGCACGGGCCAGGATCATGACAGACAGACCAGTCCGGGTGCGCATCGCACCTTCTCCCACCGGCGAACCCCATGTCGGCACTGCCTATATCGCGTTGTTCAACTATCTCTTCGCGCAGAAACAGGGCGGCGAGTTCATTCTGCGCATCGAGGACACCGACGCGACCCGGTCGACGCCGGAGTTCGAACAGAAGGTGCTGGATGCGCTGAAATGGTGTGGTCTGAAATGGTCGGAAGGCCCGGATATCGGTGGCCCCTATGGCCCTTACCGCCAGAGCGATCGCAAGGACATCTACAAGCCTTATGTCGAGAAAATCGTCGAGGCCGGCCATGGCTTCCGCTGCTTCTGCACGCCCGAGCGGCTGGCGGAAATGCGCGAGGCGCAGCGCGCTGCCGGCAAGCCGCCGAAGTATGATGGCCTCTGCCTGCATCTGTCCGCCGAAGAAGTGACCTCCCGGGTCGCGAGCGGCGAGCCGCATGTCGTGCGCATGAAGATCCCGACCGAAGGCTCCTGCAAGTTCGTCGACGGTGTCTACGGCGAAGTCGATATTCCGTGGGATGCCGTCGACATGCAGGTGCTGCTCAAGGCCGACGGCATGCCGACCTATCACATGGCCAACGTCGTCGACGACCATCTGATGAAGATCACCCATGTGGCACGCGGCGAGGAATGGCTGTCCTCGGTGCCGAAGCACATCCTGATCTACCAGTATCTTGGTCTTGAGCCGCCGGTGTTCATGCACCTGTCGCTGATGCGAAATGCCGACAAGTCGAAATTGTCGAAGCGCAAGAACCCGACCTCGATCTCCTACTACACCGCGCTCGGCTATCTGCCGGAAGCGCTGATGAACTTCCTCGGCCTGTTCTTCATCCAGATCGCCGAAGGCGAGGAGATGCTGAGCATGGATCAGCTCGCCGAAAAGTTCGACCCGGCCAACCTCTCCAAGGCCGGCGCGATCTTCGATATCCAGAAGCTCGATTGGCTGAACGGCCGCTGGCTGCGCGAAGGCCTGACGGAGGAAGAGTTTGCCGCCCGCGTGCTCTCCTGGGCGATGGAAAACGACCGCATCAAGCAGGGCCTCAAACTTTCGCAGTCGCGCATCTCCAAGCTCGGCGAACTGCCGGATCTCGCAGGCTTCCTGTTCAAGTCCGATCTCGGCCTCGATGCTTCGTCTTTTGCCAAGATCAAGTCGACGCCGGAAGAACTGGTCGAGATCTTCAATACGGTCCAGCCGGATCTCGAAAAGATCCTCGAATGGAACGTCGAGTCGATCGAAGCGGAGTTGCGCGCGATCGCCGATCGCCTCGGCAAGAAGCTGAAGGTCGTGGTGGCACCGCTTTTCGTGGCCGTTTCCGGCTCGTCGCGCTCGCTGCCGCTGTTTGATTCCATGGCGATTCTTGGCCGCTCGGTCGTGCGCCAGCGCCTGAAGGTCGCCGGCCAGGTCGTCGCCTCGATGGCGGTCAGCGGCAAGTAAGGAAAAGACGATGAACAGCAAGACCCAGGAAACAGCCCTCTCCTCCGACGTGACGGAAGTGCGCGCCCAGAAGCTGAAGCTGCTGCGCGAGCAGATCGGCGACGTTTATCCGGCGCATTTCCACCGCACGATCACCAATGGCGAGCTGGCGGAAAAATACGAGAGCCTCGAGCCTGACACGGAAACGCAGGACGTCGTCACCGTCGCCGGCCGCGTCTATTCCTCGCGCAATTCGGGCATGTTCATGGATATCCGTGATGCCTCCGGCAAGATCCAGATCTTTTCCCACAAGGACACGACCCCGGAAGAGGCGCGCTCGCTGCTGCCGATGATCGACCTTGGCGACATCATCGGCGTGACCGGCATTGTGCGCCGCACCAAGCGCGGCGAACTGACGATCAATGCGCAAGAAATTACCATGCTGACCAAGTCGCTGCTGCCGATGCCCGAAAAGTGGCATGGCCTGTCCGACATCGAGCTGCGCTACCGCAAGCGCCATCTCGACATCATGACCAATGACGACTCGAAGCTCCGCTTCCTTCAGCGTTCGAAGATCGTCTCCGGCATTCGCCGTTTCATGGAGAGTGACGGCTTCCTGGAAGTCGAGACGCCGATGCTACAGTCGGTCTATGGCGGCGCGACGGCCGAGCCCTTCAAGACGCATCACAACACACTGAAGCTCGACATGTTCCTGCGCATCGCACCGGAGCTCTACCTCAAGCGCACCCTGGTTTCCGGCCTCACCGACAAGGTGTTCGAGATCAACCGCAACTTCCGCAACGAAGGCGTTTCCACAAGGCACAATCCCGAGTTCACCATGATGGAGTGCTACTGGGCCTATGCCGATTACGAGGACATGATGGACCTCGTCGAACGCCTGTTCACGGAGCTCGCAATATCGATCCATGGCGGCACGGAGTTCACCTTCGTCGACAAGGAAATCTCCTTCAGGGGTCCGTTCCGCCGGGTGCCGATGCCGGATGCCGTGAAGGAAGCGACCGGTATCGATTTCCTCAGCCTCAAGACCGACGAGGAGGCCCGTGCGGCGGCCAAGGCTGCCGGTTTCGAGATCGAAAAGGATGCGACGTGGGGCGAATGCCTGGCCTTCATCTTCGAGGAGAAGGTCGAGCCAACGCTGATCCAGCCGGCGCATGTGACGCATTTCCCGAAAGACATCTCGCCGTTTGCCAAGGAGGTGCCGGGCGAGCCGCGCCTCGTCGAACGCTTCGAGACCTATTGCAACACCTGGGAACTCGGCAACGCCTTCTCCGAACTCAACGATCCGGAAGAGCAGCGCGCCCGCATGGTCGAGCAGCTGGAGCAGGCGCATGCGCGCGGCGAAAAGGCAAAGCAGCTGGACGATGAATTCCTCGACGCCATCGACCAGGGCATGCCGCCCGCCGGTGGTCTCGGCATCGGCGTCGACCGGTTGATCATGCTGCTCACCAACGCGCCGTCGATCCGCGACATCATCCTGTTCCCGGCCCGCCGCAGCAAGGCGGACTGAGGAAGAAAGCCACCCTCAGGAACACGCCGCCGTCTCCATGCGGCGGCGTGTCCGTTTTCGGCACATGGAACTTTTTCCGATACTGCGCGTCAATCCGGGCAGAATCGAAAAAGGAACCTTCCATGCTGAAATGGGCGCTTATCTTCCTGGTGATCTCGCTGATTACAGGTTTTCTCGGTTTTTCGGGCGTCTCGGCGGCAACCGCGACGATCGCGCGCGTGCTCTTCGCCATCGCCCTGATCATCTTCCTGATCTTCCTGGTGCTTGCTTTCATCGCGGGCAGCGCAGTCGTTTGATACACGCCGTCTTGCGCTGACACGGCGCACGGCCGGCAAGACTGTTAGTGGCCGGCTGCTTCGCCTTCAACCTTTTCGATGGCATGATCGACGGGCGCATCCGCGGCTGGCTCTGTGCTTTCGCCCCAAACCATCGCCATCATGGAGCCGAAGAAATCCTTCTGTTCCACCTTCACTTCGCCGTGCTCGGGTATCGGCTCTTGGCCATGCGCCGGTGCAGCAGCCTCGCCATCGTCACCCGCAGCCTCTTCGCCATGCGCACCCGATGCCGATCCGGCGGCTCCTGCCGCGGCGGCAGCGGCGACCGGATCGAAGCAATCGGACTTGTCGTCCATCGCCGTCATCGTGCTCTTGATATCGTCTGTCGAGAGAGCGACGTCGCGGCCATAGAACAGGCCGACAGTATTCGCCTTGCCGTCATTGTAGCGCGCAACAAACGGTGTGCTCATGCCCGGCATCCGGGTCGGATCGGGCGCGAACAGCACTTCCGCACCGATGGCGGCTCCACGGCGCCCGGCGCGATCCCGCGGTCCGCCCTGGTCCAGAACAACGACCTGGTAGAGGTCGGCCTTTTCTTCCTTGGCGAGCAGGCCCGCGATCCGCAACGCCGTGCGCACCCGATCCACACCGTCAGCCGTTTCCGTGCTCACAAATTTGCGGATCCAGCGCTGGCCGTTGCGCCGTATTTTCAGGGTCTCGACGGTGGTGCAGGCGAGGCCCGAGAGCGAAGGGGCTTTTTCCTTGCCGAGACCCAGGAGCGCGTCCTTGCCGGAATAGACGGCAAACGCGCCCGATGCGCCGGACAGGACCAGCGCGCCGGCGATGACGAACATGACCTTCCGTGGGGGGCGTATCTTCTTGAAGACCGACTTCACGCGCGCCGCTCCGTCATTCGCTCAACTCCAACCATTGTGAAACGAGACGGCAGTCTACGCGGGTGACGTTTCGGAAGTTTAAACGCTGCCGACCTTGGCGGCCACGAACGGAATAAAGATGTTTTCGCGGCGGCCGCCATCATGGCAGCCGCCGCGGAGACAGGTGATCGAACCGGACTGTCAGTCGAAAAAGTAGCGGCCACTGCAACTCGGCACGCGGCGCCAGCCGCGCAGGTCCTGATCGTAGACCATCCCGGAGGTTCCGTTGACGGTGCAAAGAACCTTCCGGTGACGCTTGTTCGGGCTCTGATAGTGCGTGAAGACGTGTTCGCGTGACCCCATGCTTTCGCCGCCGCCGCGCCCGCCCCGGCCATTGTCGCCGCCCTTCGCCGCGGCTTCCTGAACGGCGATCGAGCCCATGGCAGTGGCCAGGATGAGGACGAAAGGTATAATCTTGCGCATGCCGTTTCTCCTTCGATTGTCCAAGAGAGGCCAATCCCCTCTTCTGAAACCGATCCTCTCAAAAGCCAGGGTTGCACGCTGTTCCTAGCGGAACAGGGAAATTGCAGTGAAAATTGGAGGAGACGGCTTGATCGAAACCAGAGGGCGGGCGAAGACAGGCGGAGGCAGCAGGTAGGCTCGGGGCAGAACATGGCACGCATTGGCATCGCAGGGGCAGGCATCATCGGATGCGCCACCGCCGTTCACCTGATCGAGCGGGGCCACGACGTCACGGTGTTCGAAAAGGACATCGACGGCCTGCCCGCCTCGGTCGGCAATGCCGGCATTCTCGCCGTGCCGGAAATTGATCCGCTGGCGCGTCCCGACATGATCCTCTCGGCCCCAAAATGGCTGCTCGATCCACTCGGGCCGCTCACCCTGCGCTGGCAGGACCTGCCGGCGCTGACGCCCTGGCTGGTCAATCTCCTCATGGCCGCTACGCCGGCCAAGGTCGAGCGCTCGCGCGCCGCCCTGCTGGGGCTGATGCGTCAGGCTCTTGGCGCGCACGAAGACCTTGCCCGCATGACCGGCCTGTCCGGGCACATCAAGCCGACCGGCGCGCTAACGATCTTCGACAGCGAAAAGGCAGTTGACGATGCCTTTCGCCGCGGACGCGAGAACGCAGCGCTGCTTGGACACACGGTCGAGAAGCTCGATGCCAGACAGGCCCGGGCCCGAGTAGCGGCGCTGGAAGGCAACTTCGCCGGCGGCGTCTTTTCCGCCGGCTACCAGACTTTCCTCGATCCGCTCGCCCTGCTGAGGCATCTCCAGGCCTATGTCCGCGAACGCGCCACGCTTGTCGATGCGGAGGTGGAGAGCGTTCGGCAGGAGGCCGGCGGCGTCACCTTCTTCGCCAGGGGACAAACGCCCGCGACCTTCGACAAGGTGGTGATATCGGCCGGCGTCTGGTCGCGCACGCTGGTGCGCGGGCTTGGCCTGAGGGTCCTGCTCGAGACCGAGCGCGGCTACAACACCACCTTCACCAACCCGCAGGTGACGCTGGACCTGCCCGTATTTTTCGCCGAACACGGTTTCGTCGCCACGCCCCTCCAAAACGCGCTTCGTGTCGGCGGAGCGGTAGAGCTGGCCAAGCCGGATGCGCCGGCCAATTTCGCCCGGGCTGCTGCCATGCGCCAGAAGATGCGGCGCTACGTTCCGAGCCTGCCGGAAACCGGTGGGACGGAATGGATGGGCCGCCGGCCCTCGACGCCGGATTCAGTGCCCGTCATCAGCCTTTGCCCGAACGATCCGCGCATCGCGCTCGCCTTCGGCCACGGCCATCTCGGCCTGACGCTTTCGGCCATTACCGGCCGGAAGATCGCCGAGCTCCTGAACTCCGGAGAAACGCCGGACCTCACCCCCTTCAGCATCCAGCGCTTCCAATGATGCCTACAGCGCCGCGCGTCTATTCAGACGCGCAAAGGACGCTGTAGAACTTTGAAAGTGCAGCATAATTTTATCCTTAATCGATTCCGGTTTAAGGAATTATGCAGTAGCGCGGCGTCTCCCGGTTGACTTTTGACGGCCATGCCGGTTTCAGTCGCGACAGCCCAGAGCATTCAAGACAAAGATAAAGAAAGCATCATGCACAAGGTAATTTTTGATACGGACCCCGGCGTCGACGACGCGATGGCGCTGCTTTTCCTGCACAATCATCCCGAGATCGACCTGGTCGGCATCACATCCGTGTTCGGCAATGCCTCGGTCGAGACGACGACGCGCAACGCGCTGTATCTGAAGCAGCAATGGCACATCCCCGCCCCCGTCGCCAGAGGCCTTGGCGAAACGCTTAATCCGTCGCGCCCGCATGTCGACTGGCCGACCGGCATCCATGGCCATGATGGTCTTGGCAATATCGGCGCCCCGGATGTCGTCGACCTTCCCTGCCATCCCCTGCCGGCCCATCGCTTCATCATCGAGACCGTGCGCGCCAATCCCGGCGAAGTGACGCTCGTCGCCGTCGGCCGGATGACCAATCTGGCATTGGCGCTGCGCGACGATCCGGATATTGCCGTGCTCGTCAAGGAAGTCGTCATCATGGGCGGCGCTTTCGACATGCGCGGCAACATCACGCCTGCCGCCGAAGCCAATATTCACGGCGACCCGGAAGCCGCCGATGCGGTGATGACGGCTCCCTGGCCGGTCGTCGTCGTCGGGCTCGACGTCACCGAGGAGACGGTAATGACGCGCGCGCGGCTCGCGGCGATCGTCGCAACCGGCGGCGAACGGGCGAAGCTGCTCTCCGACATCTCGCAATTCTACATCGATTTTTACGAGCAGCACGTCGAGGACGGCATGGTGATCCATGACAGCTGCGCCTGCGTCTATGTCGTCGCACCGCACCTCTTCACGCTGCGCAGCGGTGCGATCCGCGTTGTCTGCGGCGGCATCGCCGATGGCCAGACCATCCAGAAGGCCGACGACCACCTGTTTCCGCCGAGCGCCTGGGACAACCTGCCGAGCCAGAACGTCTGCGTCGGGATCGATGCGGATGCGGTGCTGGACCTGATCTCCGAGACCCTCGCGCTGAACCCGGCAGCCTGACGCATAAAAATTCAACCGCGATAGCTGGCAGCCGGTGGATTGCCAGCTATCTTCGTTTCCATGAAACCGGAAACGCTGCTTTATCCGACGCCCAAGGGTCTCTATTGCGAGAAGGGCGGCTTCTATATCGACCCCGTCCAGCCGGTCGAAAAGGCGCTGATCACCCATGGCCATGCGGATCACGCCCGCGCCGGTCATACCCATGTGCTGGCGACGCGCGAAACGCTGGACATCATGCGCATCCGCTATGGCGATGCCTTCTGCAGCAAATCCGAGGAAGCCGTGCTCGGCGCCCGGACCACGATCGGCGACGTCACCGCCAGCTTTCACCCGGCCGGCCATGTCCTTGGCTCGGCGCAGATCGCGGTGGAAGCCAATGGCACCCGCATCGTCGTTTCCGGCGACTACAAGCGGCGGCGCGACCCGACCTGTCTCGCCTTCGAGCCGATCCCCTGCGACGTGTTCATCACCGAGGCGACATTCGGGCTGCCGGTCTTCCACCATCCCGATGACCGCGGCGAGGTCGCCAAGCTCATCACATCGCTGCGGCAGTTCCCCGAGCGCGCCCATCTGGTTGGCGCCTATGCGCTCGGCAAGGCGCAAAGGATCATCGCCCTTCTGCGGGAAGCAGGCTACGACCAGCCGATCTTCATCCATGGCGCGCTGGCCAGGCTCTGCGATTACTACGAGGAACGAGGCGTAGACCTCGGCGACATTCGCCCGGCGACCCTCGACGTCGAGGACAAGCAATCCTTCGCCGGGGCGGTCGTCATCGGCCCGCCTGCCGCCTTCGCCGACAGATGGGCGAGGCGCTTTCCCGATCCCGTCGCCATCTTCGCCTCCGGCTGGATGCTGGTGCGCCAGCGGGCCAAGCAGCGCGGCGTCGAATTGCCGATGATCATTTCGGATCATTGCGACTGGCCGGAACTGACCGAGACCATTCGCGAGATCAATCCAGGCCAGGTCTGGGTGACGCATGGCCGCGAGGAGGCCCTCGTGCGCTGGTGCGAATTGCAGGGCATCGCCGCCCGGCCGCTGCATCTCGTCGGCTATGACGACGAGGGGGAATAGCCGATGCGCGCCTTCGCCGAACTGCTCGACCGGCTGGTCCTCACCCCGCAGCGCAACGCCAAGATCAAGCTGATGGCCGACTATTTTCGCAACGCCCCGGACCCCGATCGTGGCTATGCGCTGGCGGCGATCGCCGGCACCCTGACGCTCAAGGCCGTCAAGCCGAACGTGCTCCGCCAGCTGGTGCTGGAGCGGATGGACGAGGTCCTGTTCCGTTATTCCTATGACTATATCGGCGATCTCGCCGAGACGATATCGCTGGTCTGGGAAAGACCATCCGGCAGCGATACGGCTGTGCAGGACCTTTCGCTTGGCGCCGTCATGCATCAGCTTGAAATGGCCGGACGCGCCAATGTGCACGGCGTCGTCCGCAACCTGCTCGATCAGCTCGATGGGTCGAGCCGCTTCGCCCTCCTCAAGCTCATCACCGGCGGCTTGCGGATCGGCGTTTCGGCACGGCTCGTCAAGCAGGCGCTTGCCGACATGGGCAATGTCGATATCACCGAGATCGAGACGCTGTGGCATGGCCTCTCGCCGCCGTATACGTCACTGTTTCGCTGGCTCGACGGCAAGGCGGACAAGCCGGAACTCGACATGCCGGCCGTCTTCCACGCCGTCATGCTGGCAACACCGGTTGGCGACAGCGATCTTGCATCACTCGATCCGAGGGACTTCGCTGCCGAGTGGAAATGGGACGGCATCCGTGTGCAGCTTGCCAACCTGGCGGGCACGCGGCGGCTCTATTCGCGCAGCGGCGACGATATTTCCCATGCTTTCCCGGACATCCTGGAGGAGGCTGATTTCGAGGGTATCATCGATGGAGAGCTGCTGGTCGGTGGCACGATCCGCACCAACCGCGCCACCCGGACCTTCTCCGATCTGCAGCAACGGCTGAACAGAAAGACCGTGAGCCGCAAGATGCTGGAGGAATATCCCGCCTTCATCCGCGGCTACGACCTCTTGTTTACCGGCAGGCGCGATATCCGGCAGGAAAGTTTCCTGACGCGGCGGGCCGAGCTTTCCGCGCTCATCGACAAGGCAGCACCCTCCCGGTTCGATCTTTCGCCGCTCGTCCCTTTTTCGACCTGGGAGGAACTTGACCAGCTGCGCGCCGATCCGCCTCATCCTGTCATCGAAGGCATCATGCTGAAGCGCCTGGATTCCCCCTATACCTCCGGCCGGTCGAAGGGGCCATGGTTCAAATGGAAACGCGAGCCTTACAATATCGATGCTGTGCTGATGTATGCGCAACGAGGGCACGGCAAGCGGTCGAGCTACTACTCCGACTTCACCTTCGGCGTCTGGATGGAAAGCGACGGCAAGGATGTGTTGGTGCCGGTGGGCAAGGCCTATTTCGGCTTTACCGACGCGGAGCTGGAGGTCCTCGACCGCTATGTGCGCAACAATACCGTAGAAAGGTTCGGTCCGGTTCGCTCCATCCGGGCCGAACCGGACCATGGTTTCGTGGTCGAGGTTGCCTTCGAGGGCATCAACTTTTCCACCCGGCACAAATCCGGTGTCGCCATGCGCTTCCCGCGCATTTCCAGGCTTCGAACGGACAAGTTGCCGCGGGAGGCGGACCGCCTCGAAACGCTGCTCGCCATGATCGGCAAGCCGGGAACCGATCTGGAGGAGATCAGGGAACCAATTTAGAGGGCGATGGTTAATGAAGCAGCATCTCACCAAAGGAGAAGGACGATGCCTGCAAAATCCCAAGCCCAGCAGAAGGCGGCCGGCGCAGCCCTCGCCGCCAAACGCGGCGACATGAAGAAATCCGAGCTCAAGGGGGCTTCCAAGGGCATGGAGAAATCCATGTCGGAAAAGGAACTCAAGGAACTGGCCGAAACAGATCGTAAGAAACTGCCGGAGAAGAAAAAATCCAAGTAAGCGCGCCGTCTGAAATTCAGCCTTTGCGCACTTATTGTTAAGACGGCTTTGCGACACTGCGGCCCAATTGCTGGCGATGAAACGAACGGCTTTGGGGCTTGCGTGTTTTCGAGAATGTCGACTGTATTCAGAACATCACAGATAGTTCGGTTTTTCAAACCGAACTATCTGCCGACCTATATTGCTCTCATGATCGTGGTTACAGCGGGGATATTTGCCGAGCAGCAAAACCGCGCGGTGCACGCCGCCAGGGCCCGCGCTGCCGTTGCTGCTCAACTTAGCCCGATCCGCTCGCGGCTTGAAGCCAACATCAACGGCGATATCCAGCTCGTCCGCGGCCTGATCGCGACGATTGCAACAGAGCCCGGGATGAACCAGAAGCGGTTCTCCGAGCTGGCACGCAGCCTTTTCAACGAGCGCTCGCGCCTGCGCAACATAGTGGCAGCGCCAAATCTCATCGTCTCCCTCGTCTATCCGATGAAGGGAAACGAGAAGGCCCTGGGGCTCGACTACCGCAAGAACAAGAACCAGCGTGCCGCAGCGATGCGGGTTCAATCCTCCGGCAAGATGGTGCTGGCCGGCCCACTCGAGCTTATCCAGGGCGGCAATGGCCTGATCGGCCGCTTCCCTGTCTCCCTTTCCTTGGGCGGCGCGTCCAACCACTTCTGGGGCATCGTCTCCGCGGTCATCGACGTCGATCGGCTCTACCAGGACAGCGGCCTTCGTTCGCAAGCGCTGGACCTCGACATCGCAATCTCGGGACGCGACGGGCTGGGGAAAGAGGGGGCGTTGTTTTATGGCAATAGCGCCGTCAAAGACGCCAACCCGGTCGAAGTCAACGTCTTCCTGCCCGGCGGCTCCTGGGTGATCAGCGCCGCGCCCAAGGGCGGCTGGGTCGACACGCCGCCGAACGCATGGCTGATCCGAAGCCTCGTCGCGCTCGGTGGTCTCTTCATCGTCGTGCCGATGTTCGTCACTGGTCGTCTGATGCAGGAGCGACAGCGCAACATCCGGGTGCTGCAACACAACAAGGATCAGTTGCAGGAACTGTCCCACCGCCTGAAGATCGCGCTCGATGCATCGCAGATCGGCATCTGGGAGCTTGATATTTCCTCCGGCAAACTCCTCTGGGACGACCGCATGAGGGAACTCTACGGGATGCGCGGGGGCGTGCGCGAGGTCTACGAGGACTGGCGTGACGCACTGCATCCGGGCGACCTGCAACGGGCCGAACAGGAATTCAGCGACGCCCTTCTCCATGGGACAAACTATATTTCGCAATTCCGCATTCGCCTGCCCGGCAACCAGACACGGCATATCCGCGCCGTCGGCTCGATATATACCGGTGCGGGGGGCAGAGAAAAAATCGTTGGCGTCAACTGGGACGTGACCGCCGATGTCGAGAACAGCGAGCGGCTTGAAGCAGCCAAAGGACAGGCCGAGGCGCACAGCGCCGAACTGGAGGCTGCCCGGCATCGCATGGAATTCAATGCCCTGCACGATCCGCTGACGGCCTTGCCGAACCGGCGCTATCTCGACGAGATTCTGGCCGATCGGCGTTCCAGCACTGCGACGCGGGACCTTGCCAGCATTTTTCACATCGATCTCGATCGCTTCAAGGAAATCAACGACACCCTCGGCCATGCGGCCGGCGATGAAATCCTGCGGCATGCCGCCCAGATCCTGCGTGACAACACCGGCGATGACGATTTCGTCGGCCGGATCGGCGGGGACGAGTTCGTGATCATTTCCCGCAATGGCGGTGTCGAGGGTCAGCACCTCGCTCTCGCGCAGCGCATCATCGATGCCATGAGCGTGCCGGTCAAATACAAGGAGCAGGACTGCCGCATCGGTGTGAGCATCGGTATCGCCCACCAGGCGAGACGGGAAGAGGCACTGACCCACGTGCTGGTCAATGCCGACATTGCACTCTACGAAGCAAAGCGCCGCGGCCGAAACCGATACGAAGTTTTCACCCATTCCCTGAAGACGGCGGTTTTCGCCACCAAGCAGACCGCGGACGAAATCCTGCGGGGGCTCGAGCAAAACGAGTTCATCGCCTACTTCCAACCGCAGTTCTGTCCTGTCGGCCTGAATATCATCGGCGTCGAAGCGCTGGCGCGGTGGGACCACCCGACCAAGGGACTGCTGGCGCCGCACGCTTTCCTCAAGACGGCGGAAAACATCAACGTCCTCTCGGAGATCGACCACAGGATTTTCGAACAGGCCCTCTTCCAGTCACGCCGCTGGGATGCGAGCGGCATCGATATTCCAAAGGTATCGGTCAACCTCTCCTATCACCGGCTGCATGACGAAAAACTGGTCGATCGCCTCAGCCGGCTGACTATTCCAAAGGGTAAAGTCTCGTTCGAATTGCTGGAATCGATTTCGTTCGACGAGAGCGACATGACGGTTCTGTCCAATATCGAGCAGATCAAAAACCTCGGCATCGACATCGAAATCGACGACTTCGGCACCGGCTATGCCTCGATCGTCAGCCTGTTGAAGCTGACGCCGCGCCGCCTGAAGATCGACCGGCAGCTGGTCATCCCGATCCTCACCTCCGCGAAACAGCGCCAGCTCGTCGCCTCCATCATCGATATCGGCACGTCGCTCGGCATCGAGGTCATCGCCGAAGGGGTCGAAACGATGGAGCATGCCCGCATCCTCAGGGATCTGGGCTGTCATGGCCTGCAAGGCTATGCCTTTGCCCGGCCAATGAGCGCCAATGACCTTGCAAATTTTGCGCGTGAACGGCGGTGGCTCGCGGCGTGATTCGTCTCCTCATTCGTGAATCGCGCCAGGAACCGCGTGAATCGCCTTCCGCGGAGGAATAATCTTTGATTGCCGAACCCAGGCTGCTCTTGCAACCTCGGCTCAACGCGCGCGGCCGCGAATAGCGCTCCGAAAAATTTCAGATATGCGTAACCTTTGTGGGTCACGCTGTGTCTGGTGATTCGGGCAACTCGCTGGCCAAACCGCGGGTTGGCAACGCCTGCCGGGGAATTTTCTTCGTACCCCTTGAAATCCGAAGCGCAATGACCAAGCCGTGGCACTTGGGAAACACCTGGCCCTGGGGATGGCCATATTACATCCCATGTTTGCAATTGTTCCCTCGCCAGCGGCGAGGAAAATGTTAAAGACGGACAAAGTGAATCGTTTGTTACCGGCTCGGGACGGGCCGGATGGGGATCCAGATGAAAACAGTAAAAGTGCTCCTGCCCTTGAGCCTTCTTCTTCTTTCCGGCTGCGTCGTCGGCCCCGATTACAAAGCCCCCGACGCAGCACTTCCGGCAAAATTCTCGCAGCGCGGCCGTGCGGAGGCTGTCAATGTAACGCTGAACCCCTGGTGGGAAGCCTTCCGCGACAAGAAATTGGACAGCCTCGTCGCCCAGGGCATGGGCGAAAACCTTGACGTCCAGCAGTCGCTGGAACGTATCGTCGAAGCCCGCGCCAACGTTATCGTTGCCGGCGCAGGCGGTCTGCCGCAAATCAACGCAGGCGGATCCGGCACCGTCGAAGGACAGGATGGCTCTTTCCGGCGAAACAGCGGCTCAGGCGATCACAGCGAAACCAAAACGCTCTCCGGCGGTGCTGACGCTTCGTGGCTGATCGATTTGTTCGGCCAGTATCGCCGCGCCAAGGAATCGGCGACTGCGTCGCTCGACGCCGCCTACGATGACGTCAACGTGGCTCGGCTCGCCTATCTATCCGACCTCACCACGTCCTATATCGAGGCGCGCTACAATCAGGAGGCCTACGCACTGCAGCAGCAGAGCCTCTCCTCACGGCGCGAAACCCTGAAGCTGACGGAGGACATCAAGGCGGCGGGTGCGGCTTCCAGTCTCGACGTCGTCCAGGCGGAAGGCCTCGTGAACTCGACGCTCGCGGAATTGCCTGGCTATCAGACAGGGTTCAATCAGGCAGCAAACCATATCGCCACCCTGCTCGGCCTGCCGGCGACCTCCGTCACCGCCAGCCTGACCAAGGGTTCGGCGCAACCTTCGCCGCGCTATAACACCAAGATCGGCGTCCCCGCCGACCTGGTTCGCAACCGTCCGGATATCCGCCGGGCAGAACGCCAGTTGGCAGCCGCCACGGCATCGATCGGCGTCGCGGAAGCCCAGCTCTATCCGAGCCTGACGTTGAGCGGTTCAATCGATGCTTCGCGCATCGTTGCTTCCGCTGCCAGCGGCGGTCTCACCAGCTGGTCCTTCGGTCCGAGCCTCAACCTGCCGATCTTCAACGGCGGCCGGCTGAAGGCCAATGTCGATATCGCCAAATCCTCCGCTCAACAGCAGTATCTCGCCTGGAAGCAGGCTGTGCTGAACGGCATCGAGGAGGTCGAGGACGCGCTGGTTGCGCTGCGCAATGACTACGAGACAGTCGCAGCACTGCGCAAGGTCGTCGATTCCTACGAGGAGGCGCTCGGACTTGCGCGCGAAAGCTACAAGGGCGGCGCAACCTCGCTGCTCGACGTTCTCGATGCGGAACGCTCACTTGCGACGTCGCGGGTCGCGCTCGCGGCCGGCATCCGCAACCTCGCCAACAACTACGTTTCATTGAACGTCGCCCTCGGCGGCGGCTCGGCCATCGAGCCGCCGAACGGTAAGGGCAACGAGGGCAAGACGGCCGCGGGTTACTGACGGACAGACATGAAAATATAGAGCGCGGCTGATTTCGATCGGCCGCGTTTTTGTTTGCAGCATCGATGGGTGCGCAACGCCGTCCTCGCAGCGCTTGAAACAATCGGAAACGTCGAGGGGTGGTCGGCGCCGCGGCCGACGGGTCGGCCCGCAGCAGCAGCGCCGTCAGCTCCGCCTTTTCCGCCAGCGCCTGGTCGAACATGGCCTCCGGCCGCTTCCGCCGACCAAAACGCACGCGGCCCGGCCGGTCGACACGGCCGTCTTCCGTGTCGAAATATTTCTGGCCACGAAGCCATTGCATTTTGTTACAAAACCGCCGCCTGACTATTTCCCGGCATGCTCCGTTCGACGCCCGCCGCAGTTGAATCGACCAGCAGCAAATGCAGCGCCTTCAAGAGCAACGAATTGCCGCAGCGGCCATTTTTTATCACGGCGGCGGGTTGGCATCAGGGTGGAAAGCAGACATAAAAACACAATGCCTTTGCGCCGTTTCCCGGTGCGCTTCGGGCGCGATCCTCGCGCCCAGATGCAAAGGCCTTCGCAGACCCCTTGCGGTCTTCCCAGTCGGAAAACGTTAAGGAAACGGGCACATCGAGATCGCGGAAACACTGCTTCTGGTCCTCGTCCTCGCACCTTTCGCGGGAAGCCTCGCTGCAATCTGCATTCCGGCCAACAAGGGCACGCCCGCCGCCTGGCTTTCCGGGGGCGTTGCCTTGTTTTGCCTTGCGACGGCGGCCGGCCTCTATCCCATCATCGCATCCGGCAGGATCCTGCGCTACGACGTGAACTGGCTGCCGGAACTCGGGCTGAATTTCACCCTGCGCATGGATGGTTTTGCCTGGATGTTCGCCAGCCTGGTAACGGCGATCGGTCTGCTCGTGGTCGTCTACGCCCGTTACTACATGTCGACAAGCGACCCCGTGCCGCGCTTCTTTTCGCTGTTTCTTGCCTTCATGGGCGCGATGCTCGGCCTCGTCCTTTCCGGAAATCTCATTCTGCTGGCGATCTTCTGGGAGCTGACCAGCATCGTCTCCTTCCTGCTGATCGGCTACTGGCACCACAATGCGCATGCCCGCGAAGGCGCCCGCATGGCGCTGACCATCACCGGCACCGGCGGCCTTTGCATGTTCGTCGGGCTGATGCTGATCGGCCATATTGCCGGCAGCTACGATCTCGATGCCGTCCTCTCCTCGGGTGACGTGATCCGCGCCGATCCGCTCTACACGACCGTACTGATCCTCATCCTGCTCGGCGTGCTGACCAAGAGCGCGCAGTTCCCGTTCCATTTCTGGCTGCCGCATGCCATGGCCGCACCGACGCCGGTCTCGGCCTATCTTCACTCCGCAACGCTGGTGAAGGCCGGCATCTTCCTGCTCACCCGGCTATGGCCGGTCATGGCGGGCACCGATGCCTGGTTCTGGATCGTCGGTCTGGCAGGGCTGAGCACGCTTTTGCTCGGGGCCTATTTTGCGATCTTCCAGCAGGACATGAAGGGCCTGCTCGCCTATTCGACGATCAGCCATCTCGGTCTGATCACCGTGCTGCTCAGCCTCGGCAGCCCCTTGGCTGCGGTTGCCGCAATCTTCCATACGATCAACCACGCAACCTTCAAAGCCTCGCTGTTCATGGCGGCTGGGATCATCGACCATGAAACCGGTACGCGCGACATGCGGCGGCTGAGCGGCCTGTTCCAATACATGCCGTTTACGGCGACGCTCGCCATGGTCGCCAGTGCCGCGATGGCCGGCGTGCCGTTGCTCAATGGCTTCCTTTCGAAGGAAATGTTCTTCGCCGAAGCGATCGAAACCCACAAATACAACATTCTCGACACGATGACGCCCTATGTCGCGACACTGGCGAGCATGTTCGCCGTGACTTACTCGCTGCGTTTCATCCACGGCGTCTTCTTCGGGCCGCCGCCGCGCGACCTGCCGAAGATGCCGCACGAACCGCCGCACTGGATGCGCGCGCCGATCGAATTCCTGGTGCTCGCCTGCCTCGTCGTCGGTATCGTCCCCTCCTGGACCATCGGCCCCTTCCTGCATACGGCCGTCAAATCGGTGCTCGGCGACGCAACGCCGGTCTACAGCCTGGCGGTCTGGCATGGCTGGAACGTGCCGCTGCTTATGAGCGTGATCGCGCTTGTCGGCGGCGTCGGTTTGTTCCTCATCATGAACGGCTACCTGGCCACCAGCATCGAGGGTCCGCCCTTCTTCCGTCGTCTCCAAGGCCAGCGCATTTTCGAGCGCGTGCTCGTCACGCTGTCGTGGAAGTGGGCGCGGTCGATCGAGATGCGAGCCGGCACGCGCCGCCTGCAGCCTCAAATGCGCATCCTCGTTGCCGTTGCTTTGCTCGCTGGCTCGACCACGCTTTTGACGCAAGGTTTCAAACCAGCGGCGATCGTTCTGCGCGGCATCGATCCGGGCTTTGCGCTGATTTGGCTGATTGGCATGATCTGCGCCGTCGGCGCTGCCTATCAGGCGAAATTCCACCGGCTGGCGGCCCTCGTGCTGCTTGGCGGCGCGGGGCTTGTCACCTGCATCACCTTCGTCTGGCTTTCGGCGCCGGATCTCGCGGTGACGCAGTTGCTCGTCGAGATCGTCACCACGGTTCTGATCCTGCTCGGCCTGCGCTGGCTGCCGAAGCGGATCGAGAACCCCGATGATCCTGAAATGATGACAATGCCCGTACGCTTGCGCCGCTTGCGGGATCTCGTGGTCGCTTTGTTTTGCGGCATCGGCATGATGCTCGTCTCCTACACGATGATGAGCCGCGAGATGCCGGAGACGATTTCGAGTTATTTCCTCGAGCGCGCTTATAGCGAAGGCGGCGGCACCAATGTCGTCAACGTCATTCTCGTCGATTTCCGCGGCTTCGACACGCTCGGCGAGATCGCTGTGCTGTGCATCGTCGCGCTGACGGTGTTTGCGCTGCTTTTGCGCTTCCGCCCGGCGGCCGAGAGCCTGGAAACGCCCGAACAGCAGCGCGTGCAGAACGCCTTCGACGACGAGCATCCGCACCGCAAGACGGGCGACAGCATCGCCGAATACCTGCTCGTGCCGTCGGTCATCATGCGCTGGATGTTCCCCGTCATCGGCATGCTGGCGGCCTTCCTGTTCTTCCGCGGCCATGATCTGCCAGGCGGCGGTTTTGCCGCCGGCATCGCCATGTCGATCGGCTTCATTCTGCAATACATGGCCGGCGGCACGCGCTGGGTCGAGGAACGGCTGCGCATCCACCCGCTGCGCTGGATGGCGATCGGCCTTGTCATTGCGACGGCAACAGGTCTTGGTTCATGGCTGTTCGGCTATCCGTTCCTCACCTCGCACGCCCAGTACGCATCGCTGCCGATCATCGGCAAGATCCCGCTGGCGACCGCAATCCTGTTCGATCTCGGCGTCTTCTCGCTGGTGCTCGGCGCCACCGTGCTGATCCTGATCGCGCTCGCCCACCAGTCGGTACGCGCACCACGCGCCCAGCTCATCCGGGCTGCGAGAGCCGCTGCGAAGGAGGGCACCTGATGGAACTCGTGCTCTCTGCAGGCATCGGCGTATTGACCGCTTCCGGCGTCTGGCTGTTGTTCCGGCCACGCACCTATCAGGTGATCATTGGCCTCTCGCTCCTGTCCTATGCCGTCAATCTCTTCATTTTCGGCATGGGACGCCTCAGGGTGAATGCGCCGCCATTGCTCGAGCCGGGCGGCACCGGCGGGCTCTTGACGCACACCGATCCCATTCCACAAGCGCTGGTGCTGACCGCCATCGTCATCGGCTTTGCCATGACGGCGCTCTTCCTCGTGGTGCTGCTCGCCTCGCGCGGTTTCACCGGAACCGACCATGTGGACGGCAGGGAGTAGCGCGGCGTGAACTGGCTCCACCACCTGATCGTCCTGCCGATCCTCTTGCCGCTGGTGACCGCAGCCATCTTGATCCCTGTCGATGAGCGCAATCGCACGGCAAAGGGTGTCCTGGGCTTCGCCTCGACCATGCTGATCTTTCTTGCCGGCGTCGTTCTCATGCGGGTCGCCGCCACTTCCCAGGACGGCGCAAGCGTCTACCTGCTCGGCAACTGGCCGGCACCATTCGGTATTGTCCTCGTGCTCGACCGCCTGTCTGCCCTGATGCTGGTCCTGACATCGGTTCTGGCGCTCGCGACACAGGTGTTCTCGATGGCGAAGTGGCATCGGATGGGCCACCACTTCCATTCGCTGTTCCAACTCATGCTGGCGGGGTTGAACGGCGCCTTCCTGACCGGCGACCTTTTCAACCTGTTCGTCTTCTTCGAAATGATGCTGGCCGCCTCCTATGGCCTGTTGCTGCACGGCTCAGGGCCGATGCGCGTCAAGGCCGGGCTGCACTACATCGCCGTCAACCTCGCCGCATCTTCACTGTTCCTGATCGGCGTCAGCATGATCTATGGTGCGACCGGAACGCTCAACATGGCCGACCTTGCACTGCGGATCGGAACGATCGGACAGGAAAACCGGATGCTGATGGAGGCGGGGGCTGCCCTTCTCGGCATCGCCTTCCTCGTCAAGGCCGGCATGTGGCCGCTCGGCTTCTGGCTCCCCGCAGCCTATTCGGCGGCGACGCCTCCGGTCGCCGCGATCTTTGCGATCCTCACCAAGGTCGGCGTCTATATCCTTCTGCGGCTTTCCCTGCTGCTGTTCGGCAGCGACGCCGGGAACTCAGCCGGTTTCGGACAACCGATCCTGCTCTATGGCGGCTTGCTGACCATCGGCTTCGGCGCGATCGGCGTCCTTGCCTCGCAGGCGATGGGCAGGCTGGCGGGTTATTGCGTGCTGGTTTCCTCCGGCACGCTGATGGCGGCCATCGGGCTCGGCAACGGCGCTGTCATCGGCGGCGCGCTGTTCTATCTCGTCAGTTCGACGCTGACGATCTGCGCCTTTTTCCTCCTGATCGAACTGGTGGAGCGCGCCCGTGACGCCGGCGCCGATGTTCTGGCCGTCACCATGGAAGCCTATGGCGATATTGACGAGAACGAGGAGGAAAAGGAGGTCGGCGTTGCCGTGCCCGGTACGATGGCTGTTCTCGGCCTTTGCTTTTCCGCCTGCGCCGTCCTGCTTTCGGGGCTTCCGCCGCTCTCCGGTTTCCTTGCGAAGTTCGCGATGCTGCATGGCCTGTTCAATCCCGGCAGCTTCGGCGGTGACGCCCCCGTTTCGGCAGCGGAATGGACCTATACCGCGCTACTCATCCTTTCCGGTCTCGCCGCGATGATCGCGATGAACCGCGTCGGTATCCGCACCTTCTGGACCTCGATCGAAGGCACCATTCCGCGCGTCTTCCTGATCGAGATCGCCCCTGTCCTCATGCTTCTGGCGGTCTGCGCCTTCCTGAGCCTGCAGGCCGGCTCCGCGATGCGCTATATGGACGCCACCGCCAAGGCGCTGTCCGAACCGCAAAACTACATCGGCCGGGTGATGTCGGCGCCGCGCGCCGGCTCAGTGGGAGGGGAATGAGCCATGCGCTACTGGTTCCCCTATCCGCTGCTCTCCCTTTCGCTTCTCGCTCTCTGGCTTCTGATCAACCAGTCTCTTTCGACCGGACATATCCTGCTCGGCAGCACGCTCGGCATTTCATGGGCCTGGATCATGGTCAACCTGCAACCGGACAAGACCCGGCTGCGAAATTTTCGCCGCATTGCCGTCCTCATCGGCCACGTCGCCATCGACGTGCTGCGCTCCAATCTGGCCGTCATGGGAGTAATCCTGCGCGGCGGCAACCGTCCGGTGAATTCCGGTTTCGTGGCGATCGACCTCAGCCTGCGTGACGACAATGCGCTGGCGCTGCTCGGCTGCATCCTGACGGCGACGCCCGGCACGGCTTGGCTGGAATTCGACCGGCAGACCGGCGTTCTCATGATCCACGTCCTCGATCTCGAAAACGGCGAGCGCTGGTCAGAGCTGATCAGACGCCGCTACGAAGCTCCGCTGAAGGAGATATTCGAATGAACGAACTCTTCATCATCTGGTCGATTCTCATCTCTCAGATATTGCTCGGCCTGGCGATGGGCTGCGGCCTTTATCGCATCGCCCGCGGTCCGCGCGCGCAGGATCGCATCCTCGGACTCGATGCGCTCTACATCAACGCCATGCTGCTTCTATTGACGTTCGGCATCCGCACCGCCAATTCGATCTATTTCGAAGCGGCCCTGGTCATCGCCTTGCTCGGCTTCGTCTCCACGATCGCCTTTGCCAAATTCCTGATGCGCGGCGAGGTGATCGAATGAGCCATTTGACCGACCTTCCGGTCTGGGCGGCGATCCCGGTCTGCCTACTGCTTCTCGCTGGTTCAGCCATCACCCTGACCGGCTCGATCGGACTGATCAGGCTGAAGACCTTCTACGGCCGCCTGCATGCGCCGACGCTCGGCTCCAGCGCCGGCACCATCCTGATCTGTCTCGCCTCGATGATTGCCTTTGCCGTGCTTCAGAACCGCTGGATTTTCCATGAGGTCCTGATCGTCATCTTCGTCATCCTGACGACGCCGGTGACGCTGATGCTGCTCGGGCAGGCGGCGCTCTATCGCGATCGCATCGAGGGCAGTACAGACGTGCCGCGCAAGACGTCGGGTCCGGAGCCGGATCTGTCCGCGATCGATATCTGATCGCAAAGGCTATTCGCGACCGCGGAAGCGGCGCTGGTAGGCGGCATCATAGAGCGAACTCTCGCGAAAGCCGCTGGCTTCCAGCGTCCGGCCGACGAAGATCAGGGCCGTGCGCTCAATGGGCTCCGCCGCAACCTTGGCTTCGATATTGCCAAGCGTGCCCCGCACCACCCGTTCGTCCGGCCAGGACGCCTTGACGACAATGGCAACCGGGCAGTCGGCGCCGTAAAGCGGCGTCAGTTCCCCGACCACCTGCGGCAGCGCATGGATCGCCAGATGGATCGCCAGCGTCGCACCCGTCGCACCGAAACCGGCCAGCGTCTCCGCGTTCGGCATCGGCGAGGCGCGGCCGGAAACACGGGTCAATACGAGGCTCTGGGCGACGGCGGGAATGGTGAGTTCCCGGCCAAGGGTGGCGGCAGCCGCCGCAAACGCCGGAACTCCGGGGGTCATCGTGTAGTCGAGCCCGTGTTTCTCCAGCCGGCGGATCTGCTCGGCAACCGCGCTCCAGACCGAGAGATCGCCGGAATGCAAGCGCGCAACATCATGGTTGGCCTCGGCCGCCTTCACGTATTCGGCCTCGATCTCATCGAGCGACATCGGCGCGGTATCGACGATACGCGCGTCCTTCGGGCAATATTGCAGCAATTCCGGCGAAACGATCGAGCCGGCATAGAGGCAGACCGGGCAGCGGGCGATCAGATCGCGGCCGCGAACGGTGATCAGGTCTGCGGCACCGGGGCCGGCACCGATGAAATGAACTGTCATGCTGATTCCTCTTGAAATTCCGGCTTCACCCATGACCATTGCGTCACCGGCATGGCCGGGCGCCAGCCTGTCATCGCTCCCACCGGCGAAGCGCGGGCGATATCGATGCGGATGAGCGAGCCGCCAAGTCGGGCATGGTGCTCCAGTAGCACGGCTTCCATCTGTGTCGTGACGGCATTTGCGACCATGCGGCCACCGGGCTTCAAGGCCGCAAGGGCTGCGTCCATCACGCCGTCTTCGCTGCCTCCACCGCCGATAAAGATCGCGTCCGGGCTTGGCAATCCTTTCAGCGCAGCAGGAGCAGTGCCTTGAACGACGATTAGTCCTGGCACACCCAGACTTGCAGCATTGCGCCCGATGCGTTCCGCGCGCTCTGCGGAACCCTCGATGCCGATTGCCTTCATGGCTGGATCGGAGAGCATCCATTCGATACCGATCGAACCGGAGCCGGCGCCGATATCCCAGAGCAATTCGCCGCGACGTGGCGCCAGCGCTGACAGGGTCAACGCGCGGATTTCACGCTTGGTGATCTGGCCGTCATGTTCGAACAAGCCGTCATCCAGCCCCTTCGTCAGCGGCAGGACACGCGCGCCTTCACCCGCCACGACCTCGACGGCGCAGATATTCAGCGGGTTGATGCCACTCAAGGAAAAGTCAGAAGCAATCTGCGAGGTAACCCGCTCATGCACGCCACCCAAGGCCTCGAGCACGGTCAATCTGGATCGGCCAAAACCGCTGCCGGCGAGCAACGCAGCCAGCGCTGCCGGGCCTTGCTCGTCCGAGGTCAGCGCAAGAACACGGCTGCCGGGCTGCAGATGCGGCCGGATCAGATCGACGGGCCGGCCATGCAGGGAAACCGCCGCCGTGTCCTGGAGCGCCCAGCCGAGGCGCGACGCGGCGAGACTGAAGGAGGATGGCGCCGGCAGCACCCGCATCTCGGTGGGATCGATATGCCGGGCGAGCGTGACGCCGACGCCGAAGAAGAACGGATCGCCGGAGGCGAGCACCACGACCGGCGTTCCCCGAAGCGCCACGGCGGCCTCCATGGAACGTTCGAACGGGCTCAGCCACACATGGCGCTCGCCATGGACCAGTGGCCCGGCCAGTTCCAGGTGACGCGCCCCGCCGAAGACGACAGATGCGCTGGCGATCCACCGCTTGGCCTCGTCGCCGAGACCCGCTAAACCATCTTCGCCGAGGCCGATGATCGTCAGCCAGGGCGCATTTTTTCCGGAAGAAAGGGACTGAGCGTCAGACATGAGCAAACACCGCATCCTGATTCTCGGCGGCACCACGGAAGCGCGGCAACTGGCGGCTGCCCTGGCGGATCGCGCGGACTGCGATCTGCTGCTTTCTCTGGCCGGACGGACGGCGGAGCCCATGGCCCAGCCGGTACCCGTGCGCAGCGGCGGCTTCGGCGGCGGCGACGGCCTTGCTGAATTCCTCAACGCGGAGAAATTCGACCTCCTGATCGACGCGACGCATCCCTTCGCGGCGCGGATTTCGCAGAATGCGGCGATGGCAGCGAGGGAAACCGGAACTCCTATCTTCGCCCTGCGCCGTCCCGACTGGGAACGGCAGGCCGGCGATCGCTGGACCAGCGTTGCCTCCGTTGCCGAAGCAGCCGGGGCGCTCGGCGAAACGCCGAGACGCGTCTTCCTCGCCATCGGCCGGCAGGAGGCTTTCCACTTCGAAAGCGCGCCCAAGCATCATTACCTGATCCGCAGCGTCGATCCCGTCACGCCGTCGCTCCGCGTTCCCCACGCAAGCTACCTGCTCTCGACCGGTCCGTTCGAGGAAGAGGCAGAACGAGAGCTTCTGATAGGTAACCAGATCGAGGTTGTCGTCGCCAAGAACAGCGGCGGCTCGGCCACCTACGGCAAGATCGCGGCCGCGCGCGCGCTTGGCATCGACGTGATCATGGTCGAGCGCCAGCAGTCGGCCGATGTCCGCACCGTGGGTACCGTCGAGGAAGCGCTCGGCCTTGTCGATCACCTTTTCTCCCCGGAAATGAACCGCGGCGTATAGACGAGATCCGGCTTGTCCGGACGCGGGATGATCCGTGTTTCCGGCGAGCCGATGATGACGCAGGTGGCCATGTCGGCCTTCTGCGCGTCGGCACTTCCGAGCGGCATCACCAGCATGCGCTCGTCGGGGCGCCCGGCCGCCCGGCCGAAGATCACCGGCGTTTCGGCGGGCAGCACCGTGCGCAGGATGTCGAAGGCTTCGCCCAGTTGCCAGGGCCGCGCCTTGCTGATCGGATTGTAGAGCGCGATCACCAGACCGGCCTCCGCCACCAGCTTCAGCCGGCGCGTGATGACATCCCAGGGCTTCAGATTGTCGGAAAGCGAAATGGCGCAGAAATCATGGCCGAGCGGTGCACCGATGCGGGCGGCGACGGCGAGCATCGCGGTGACGCCGGGCGTGACGACGAGGTCGATCCCGCGCCATTCGCCCGGTCCCTTGTCGATCGCCTCGCAGATGGCTGCGGCCATGGCGAAGACGCCGGGGTCGCCGCCCGAGACGACGCAAACATTGGCGCCTTCAGCCGCGTGGCGAAGTGCCGCTTGAGCGCGATCGAGTTCCTCGCGATTGTCAGAGGCGATACGGTTCTGATCGGGGCGCAGCGACAGGCGATCGAGATAGGGACCATAGCCGAAGAAATCCGTCGACTTCGACACGGCATCGACCGCCTCCGGCGTCATCTGCTGCGGGCCGCCGGGACCAGTGCCGATCACATAAAGCGTGCCGCTCATGGCCGATCCTTCCAGCCGGGCACCAGCACCAGCGAGAAATAGGGCGCCTCGTCATCGGCCTTTTCGGCAAGCGGGATCATGGCGGAATTGGCCATCGTGCCGCGCTCGACATAAACCGCCTGGGTGAGCTTGCCGGCGGCGGCGAGTGCCCGGCGGATCTTCGGCAAGTTGCGGCCGACCTTCATGATCACGGCGGCTTCCGTATCGCCAAGACGGCGAACGAGCTGCGCCTCGGCCATGGTACCGGGAAGGACGGACAGCACATCATCGCCCTGTACGATCGGCAGGCCGGCGAGCGACCAGCAGCCGGACATGGCGGTGATGCCCGGAATGACCTCCACGGGGAAACGCCCGGCCAGCCGCACGTGCAGGTGCATGTAGGAGCCATAGAACATCGGGTCGCCTTCGCTGAGGATCGCAACCGTACGCCCCGCTTCCAGATGTTCGGCAACAGCGGCGGCCGAGGCATCGTAGAAGCCGGTGATCTGGCTCTTGTAGTCGTCGTGTTCCTTGTCGATCTCGACCGTCACCGGATAATAGAGCGGCAGTTCGGTAAGACCCGGTTTCAGCAACCCCTCGACCACGGCCCGGCCGTTGCCACGCCGCCCTTCCTTGGCGAAATAGGCGAGCACATCGGCCGCTTCCAGCGCCCGAACGGCCTTGAGGGTGAGGAGCTCGGGATCGCCCGGACCAGTGCCGACACCGATCAGCCTGCCTGGAGAAAGCGCGCTCACAGGCCCGGCCTCGCCAGCGAGTTGACGGCCGCCGCCGTCATCGCGCTGCCGCCGAGGCGACCGCGCACGATGGCATAGGGCACGCCATAGGAATTTTCAGCCAGCGCATCCTTCGATTCTGCCGCACCGACGAAGCCGACCGGCATGCCGATGATCGCCGCCGGTTTCGGCGCGCCGTCACGCAACAGTTCCAGCAGATAGAACAGCGCCGTCGGCGCATTGCCGATGGCAACGACGGAGCCGGCCAGGCGCTCGACCCAGAGCTTCAAGGCTGCCGCCGAGCGGGTATTGCCGATCTCACGGGCGATATCGGCGGTCTGCGGCTCGCGCAGGGTGCAGATCACGTCGTTATCGGCCGGCAGGCGCGCGCGCGTGATGCCGTGGGCGACCATGAAGGCGTCGCAGAAGACCGGTGCGCCGTTCTTGAGCGCATTGCGGGCAGCGGACACGAAACCGGGGGCGAATTCGAAATATTGAGCGGCCTCCACCAATCCGCAGGCATGCACCATACGAACGGCAAGATCGGCCTCCTCTTCGGAAAAGCGGGAAAGATCAGCCTCGCTGCGGATAATGGCAAAGGAGCGCTCGTAGATGGCGTCGCCATCTCGGATGTAATCGTATTCAGGCATCTCTATCCCTGTTGAACCGCGGCGATGATGACCTCCGCTCCGAGCCGTGTAAGGCAGGACCGTGCCGATTCGCCAGCCCGTTTCCTCTGCCGCACCAGTGCCTCGAGGCGTTCCATCGCGGATCTTATGGTTTTCTCTTCGATGTAGGCGTTCGGCGCGGCCGAGGCAGCACCATTTACGACAAGGCCATAGCCTATTGGCGCAGCCGTAATCGTCAGCGTAGACGCAGACGGTTTGGCGCACCCTTTTGCGCAGCCGGAGACGTGGACGGTCAGCGAGCCATCGAGAAGCGACGGCGCAGCGTCGATCACCGTTTGCGCCGTAACCCGCGTATCGATCAAAGCGGAAGCACAGGCGCCCGCGCCGGCACAGGCGGCAATGTGATTGCGCGGATCGAGCGGAAACGCTCTGAGATCATGGCCCAATGCCAGGGCCTGGGCGGCGGCAATCCGGTCGGGGGCTATTCCCAAGACCATCAAAGCGTGACCGGGCGCCAGGCGAATTTCCGTCGCACCGAAAACGTCGAGCGCCTCGACGAATGTTCGAAGCTCCTGCGACCGGATTTGCCCGAATGCCAGACCGAGACCGAAGGCGTTCCTGTCCGCGCCAAGCTCGTGAATGCCCGCAGGATTGGGCGCGGGCTCCGCCGGCTCTACGGCATCGACATCCGCCACCGAGACTAAACCGGCCTTCAGGATGGCGGCATCGATGTCGCGCGCGCGGGCACTGTCACCGATCGTGGCAAGCGCTTTCAGAATGTCCATGACAGCCGGAACCACAGCCGGTTCATCCAACAGGGCGATCCGCCTGGATGTCGCTTCCGTTCCGGCAAGGGCCAGCAGCCACAATGTTTTTCCATCGACGCGGACGGCGCGCAGGCGGATATCGGCGGTTACCCCACCGAGATGCAGGTGCCCGCCGCCGTCAACCGTAATCGACAATTTCGGCGCAAGGATAAGCCGTGGTTGACATGCCGCAACCGTCGCCCGCAATTGCGCAGCGAGAGGCAGCGGATTGACGATTTCGGATATATCCAACCCTGCGAGGGGCGGCGTTTCGATCGCGAGGCCTTCGGCGACTTCGATCCCGGCTTCGGCGACTTTCACGGCAAGAAGCGACACCGTCTCCGCTCTCAGCCCGCGGATTTGCAAGCTTCCTCGAGCCGTGACTTCCAGAATGCCGTTTCCACAGACTTCGGCAGCCTCCGCCAAGGCGATCAATTCACGCAGCCCAAAGCCAGGTTTTGCCGGGCGCAGCCGCACGAGAAGACCGTCGCCCGTCACCATCGGCGTTGCCATCGACGGACAAGCGCCGCGGCGCATCGAGCGTCGATGTCCGGCCGGATTCTCAACTGGTGCAGCACAGATCGTCATCGCGGTTGGCTGGTCATCTCCCATTCGAAGGCGCGGCCCATTGTTTCAGATCGCCGGGAGCCTTCCGATCCGTCCATATAGCATTCTACGACGCGGGCAAACCAGTCGCCATGCGACGGCGGATAGCGGGATCGATCGCGCCGGCCGCTATTCCTCGAAATCCTTGCCCTTTTGCAGGAGATAGATATCCATGATCCAGCCGTTGTGTGCGCGTGCTTCGGCCCTGGTTCTCACAATATCGTCCCGCACGTCGACGAGCCGGCCGGACATGACGATTTCCTGCGCTGTGCCCAGATAGGCGCCCCAATAGATCTGCGCATCCGGATCCTCGATCTTCATGAAGGCCTGCTCGCCATCCAGCATCACGACCGCAGTCTCGGTTTTGTCCGGAAAGCTCTCCGCAAGCCGGCGTCCCGTGGTGATCTCCACTGGCTTGCCGACAAGATTGAGCGGTATCCGGTGGCTGGCGGCCAGCGCCTGGATGCTGGTGATGCCGGGAATGACCGAATAGTCGAATGTCACGGTTTCCAGGGCGCGAACCCGCTCGATGATGCGGATCGTGCTGTCATAGAGCATCGGATCGCCCCAGACGAGAAAGGCGCCGGTCTCTCCGTCCTTCAACTCGTCGAGCAGCAGCCGTTCATAAGCTGCGGCGATCACCGCATGCCACTGATCGACACTCTGGTGGTAGGAGCGCTCCGCCGTCTGGCGGACCGGGACCGCGAACTCGACGACGCGGAACTGCGGCCGCGTGACATAGCGCGAAACGATATCGCGGCGAATATCGGCAAGCTGCGCCTTTGCATCGCCCTTCGTGGGGATGAACAAAACGTCGGCACTGTTCAGCGCGTTGATCGCCTGAATGGTCATATGTTCCGGATTGCCGGTGCCTATACCCACGATCAGAACGTTTTTCATGCCCAAGCCTTTGCCACACCGCGTGCCCGTCTTTGGCCGATAGACCGGATTGAAGCAAGGCCCCCTGCTTCTGGCAGAAATATCCGCGCAGCCGCGTCAACCTACCTGAACTACCGCTTAAGTATCGGATTAAACACAATAAATAATCTCGAGAAACACAGCGTAAAATATGGCAATATCCAGCAAGTTCCACAAAGAACGCGAAAAATTCATATATTTAGCGCAAAAAAGCCGGAAACGACCGCGCAAAAGCATGTTCCGCAAGCGACAGACCTCAGGTCGTGCGACTTTAGAGAAATTGTGGCACATTGGTGCAACCATTGAGACGACAGGCGTCTCGCGAGGACTTCCACGGTGAAACATTCGAAAAGTACCCAGAGCATTGCAGATCCGATTCTGGCCTTGCGCGACTGCAAGATGGCCTTCGGCGGCGTGTTCGTTGCAAGTGCTCTCGTCAACATACTCTACCTGACGGGCTCCTTCTTCATGCTGGAGGTCTATGACCGGGTCCTGCCGAGCAGAAGCGTGCCGACCCTTCTCGCGCTCTGTTTGCTAGCTCTGTTGCTCTATGCTTTCCAAGGTGCATTCGAAATGGTGCGCGGCCGCATGTTCGTGCGCATTGCGGGCGCGCTCGATGAAGCCATGAGCGGCCGCATCTATCGTGCCGTGGTGCAAGCGCCGTTGAAATTGCGCACGCAGGGCGACGGCCTCCAGGCACTGCGCGATTTCGACCAGATCCGCTCTTTCCTCTCGGGATCGGGACCGGCAGCTTTCCTAGATCTGCCCTGGCTGCCGCTGTATCTCGCCATCTGCTTCATGTTCCACTACTGGATCGGCATCGTAGCGGTCGCCGGCTCGATTATCCTGATCACGCTCACGTTCCTCACCAATCGCGGCACCCAGGGGCCCTCCAAAAGAGCATCGGAGGCTGGCAATCAGCGCAACGCCTTCGCTCAGTCCTCGCAGCGCAATGCCGAGGTCATGCAGGCCATGGGCATGCTCGGCCGCATGTCGCAGCTCTGGGACGTGCGAAACAACAGCTTCCGGGAACAGAACCGCGAAACCTCCGACGTCGGCAATGGCTATGGCGCGCTCTCCAAGGTGTTCCGCATGGCGCTGCAATCCGCTGTGCTGGCAACCGGCGCCGTTCTTGTCATCGAGGGCTCGGCTTCTCCGGGCATCATCATCGCCGGTTCAATCCTGACGGCACGCGCGCTTGCCCCTGTCGAACTGGCGATTGGTAACTGGCGCAGTTTCGTTTCCGCGATGCAAAGCCGGCAAAGGTTGAAGGATCTGCTGACCGCCCTGCCGGAACGCGACGCCCCGCTGGAACTGCCGGTGCCGAAAGAACGACTGAGCGCGGAAAACCTTGCCGGCGGCCCGCCCGGGGCGCAGCGCCTGACGTTCGGCGACGTCAATTTCACCGTGAAGGCCGGCAGCGCGCTCGGCGTCATCGGCCCAAGCGCTTCGGGCAAGTCATCGCTGGCGCGCGCGCTGATCGGTATCTGGCCATCCTATCGCGGCTCCGTCCGGCTTGACGGCGCAGCGCTCGACCAGTGGGATACCGACAGGCTTGGCCGCCATATCGGCTATCTGCCGCAGGATGTCGAACTGTTCGCAGGCAGCGTGGCACAGAACATTGCGCGGTTTGCGGCCGACGCTTCGCCCGGGGCCGTTGTTTCCGCAGCCCGCGCCGCGCGTGTCCACGATCTCATTCTGAAACTGCCGAACGGCTATGATACCGAGATCGGCGAAGGCGGCGCAGCGCTTTCCGCCGGGCAGCGCCAGCGTATCGCGCTGGCACGCGCGCTCTACGGCGACCCCTTCCTGGTGGTTCTCGACGAACCGAACTCCAATCTCGACGCCGAGGGCGAGCAGGCCCTCACCCAGGCGATCATGAGCGTGCGCGCCCGCGGTGGCATTGTCATCGTCGTTGCCCATCGGCCGAGCGCGCTTGCAGCCGCCGATATGGTGTTGATGATGAGCGAAGGACGGATGCAGGCCTTCGGGCCGAAGGACCAGGTGCTTGCGCAAATCCTGCGTAGGCAAGACCACCAGCCGCAAATTGCCGGCCCCGCCACGCTGAAAATCGTGGGTGAAGGACAGGAGTCCGCATCGTGACCGATATTTCCGTGGAAAAACAACCGGTGAACTCCCGCCGTTCGCTCGCCCGGCACATGACCGCCGTCTCGATCCTCGCGCTTGCCCTCGTCGTCGGCGTTGGCGGATGGGCGGCAACGACCGAACTGTCGAGCGCAATCGTGGCTTCCGGCACCGTCGTGGTCGAGAACAACGTCAAGAAAATCCAGCACCTGACCGGCGGCATCGTCGGCGACGTATTGGTGAAGGAAGGCGATAGCGTCAAGGCCGGGCAGCCCCTGATCAAGCTCGATGGCACGACCGTTCGCGCCAACCTGTCGATCGTGCAGAACACCCTCGCGCAGCTTTATGCCCGCCGCGCCCGCCTGCTGGCCGAACAGACCGGAGCCGAGGAATTCACCATCCCGGAAGACCTGAACGCGCTCACATCAGGCTCGAGCACGCCTGCCGCGCTTCTCGAAAAAAGCGAGCGCAAGCTCTTCATCAGCCGCAAGAACGCGCTTGTCGGCATGAAAAGCCAGCTCGCATCGCGCAAGGGCCAGCTGGCCGATGAAACCAAGGGGCTGACGGTTCAGCTGGTTGCCATCGAGGATGCGCTGAAGCTGATCAGTGAGGAACTGTCGGGTCTCGACAAGCTCTATGGCCAGGGCCTGGTCTCCATGCAGCGGCTGACCGAGCTCAAGCGCAACCGCGCCCAGCTTGAAGGCGACCGCGGTGCGCGCATCGCCTCCCGGGCGCAGGCCGCCGGGAAATCCAGTGAAATAGACCTGCAGATCCTGCAGCTCGACGAGGATCGCCATACCGAAAACGCCAAGGAATTGACCGACGTCGAGGGCAAGATCGCCGAATATGAAGATCGCCGCATTGCCGCGCACGACCAGCTCAAGCGGCTCGACATCACCTCGCCGCTGGACGGGCGGATCTACCAGCTCGCCGTGCACACGGTGAACGGCGTCATCAATCCCGGTGAGGTGTTGATGCTCGTCGTGCCTGGCGCAGACGGTCTGACAGTCGAGGCCAAGATCGCGACGCACGACATTGACCAGATACGCTTGGGGCAGCCGGTTGAAATCCGCTTCAGCGCCTTCAACCAGCGTACCACGCCGATCGTCAATGCGGAGGTCGTGACCATCGCGCCGGACGTTGTCACCGACCAGCGCACCGGCGCCACCTATTACCCGCTGCGCATCAAGCCCAAGGCGGACAGCCTCGCCAAGCTGAAGGGATTGTCGCTCTACCCCGGCATGCCGTCGGAGGTCTTCATCAAGATCGCCGACCGCACCGTGATATCCTACCTCGCAAAACCGCTGACCGAACAGCTGCAACACACGTTCCGCGAGGAATAGACTGCCCGGCAACACGCGCAGCGCAGTATCGCGCGTGTTGCCGGAAAGCGCCGGTGGGAAAACTCCTTGCTGCACTGCAAAAATAGCGTGGCCGCCTGCGGCGCAGCCGGTGTAAGACCGTACTCATGACTTCCAAGCGCACCGGCTACATCTTCGTCCTGCTGGCGATCTCGATTTTCTCGATCCAGGACGCGCTTTCCAAGCATCTGGGCGGCCTCTACCCACCCGTCCTGATCACCATGATCCGCTACTGGGCCTTTGCCGCTTTTGCGATCGCGATGGCATCCCGGACGCAGGGCGGTCTTTCGGCTGCCGCGAAAACGAAGCGGCCGATCCTGCAGATTCTACGTGGCGTCCTGCTTGCTTTCCAGATCGTCATCGTCATCTTTTCCTTTGCCACGGTCGGCCTTGCGCATTCGCAGGCGATCTTCTCCTCCGGGCCGCTTTTCGTCGCCCTTCTCTCCATGCCGCTGCTCGGCGAGCGTGTCGGCTGGCGGCGTTGGACCGCGATCATCATCGGCTTGCTGGGTGTTCTGCTGATCCTGAAACCAGGTAGCGGCAGCTTCGATCTCAAGCTTCTCATCCCGATCTCGTCATCGCTGATCTTTGCAATCTATGTGATCTCGACGCGGCTGGTCAGCCGCGACGATACCGCGATGACCAGCTTCTTTTATACGGGCGTCGCCGGCGCCGTGGCGATCACTGCCATAGGTCCGTTCTATTGGACGACACTTGCACCACTGGACTGGATCTGGATGCTGATGCTTTGCATCACCGGAACGACCAGCCACTTTTTCCTGATCAAGGCCTATGAACTGCTCGATGCCGCCGAGGTCCAGCCGCTCACCTATCTTCAGCTTGTCTTCGCCTCGATCATCGGCGTCGTCATTTTTGGTGAAACGATAGGCCCGAATTTGATTGCCGGGTCGGCCATCGTCGTCTGTGCAGGGATTTTCACAGTCTGGCGCGAAAGCGTCGTTTCCCGGCGGAAGGCCAGATCGCCGCAGCCGCCGCCCTCTCAGACGTTGAGTTGAACCTCGGGATTGGCCGGCAGCGCCCATTCGATGGGCTCGCGCCCATTCACGACGAGGAAATCGTTGGCCTTGGAAAAGGGCTTGCTGCCGAAGAACCCGTTATGGGCCGACAATGGCGACGGGTGCGGCGAGCGGATCACAAGATGGCGCGACCTATCGACGAAGGCGGCCTTCTTCTGTGCATAGGATCCCCACAGGATGAAGACGACCGGATGAGGCTGCTCGTTGATCGCCCGGATGATCGCATCGGTGAACCGTTCCCAACCCTTGCCCTGATGGGACGCCGCCATCGCGCGCTCGACCGTTAAAACGCTGTTGAGCAACAACACGCCCTGGCGCGCCCAGCTTTCGAGAAAACCATGGCGGGCGGGGGCAATGCCGAGGTCGCTCTCAAGTTCCTTGTAGACATTCACCAGCGATGGCGGCAACCGCACACCGGGTTTGACGCTGAAGGAAAGCCCATGTGCCTGCCCGTCGCCATGGTAGGGATCCTGCCCGAGAATGACGACCCGCACCGTCTCGAGCGGCGTCAGGTCCAGGGCACGGAAGTACTCCGGTCCCTTGGGGAAAATCTGTTTGCCGTTGCGTTGTTCCTCAAGGAGGAATGCCTTCAGCTCGGCCATGTAGGGGCTGGAGAATTCCGGCGCCAAGACCGCTTTCCAGCTTTTCTCGAGCGTCACATTCGATTCCATTGCGTTTTCCGGCCTCTCCATTCCCGCCCATCGGACGCCGCCGAATGTAACGCCGGATTGGTCCATGGCAAGCGTGAACGTGGCGGGACGGCGAATGAATTTCAATATATTTGTTGAAACATAACGCTGGTCATTCGCTTCTTGCGGTTATATCTAAAGAAATATCTCGACCATTGGGGAACCGCATGCGCAGAGAACGCCGAGCCTTGCTGAAATTTGTCGGGGCTGCTGCCGCCACTCTCTGGCTGAGCGGAATGCCGTTTGCCCAGCCCGCCGCCGCCGCCGAAAACGTGACAGTCTTTGCCGCGGCCAGCCTGAAGAACGCGCTCGATGCGGTTAACGCCGCATGGCAAAAGGAAGCCGGCAAGGAAACGACCGTTTCCTATGCGGCAAGCTCGGCGCTCGCCAAGCAGATCGAAGCCGGCGCGCCGGCCGATGTCTTCATCTCCGCCGATCTGGCCTGGATGGACTACGTCGCCGAAAAGAAGCTGATCAAGGACGACACCCGCGCCAATCTGCTCGGCAACCAGATCGTGCTGGTGGCAGGCAGCAAGGATACGGCACCCGTCGATATCAAGCAGGGTTTCGACCTGAAGGTCCTGCTGGGCGACGAGAAACTTGCGATGGGCGCCGTCGATTCCGTTCCGGCCGGCAAATACGGCAAGGCCGCGCTGGAAAAGCTCGGCGTCTGGTCTTCCGTCGAAAAGAACGTGGCCGGTGCCGAAAACGTTCGCGCGGCGCTTCTCCTGGTGTCCAAGGGCGAAGCGCCCTATGGCATCGTCTACAAGACGGACGCCGCCGCCGACAAGGGCGTGGCGATCGTCGGCACCTTCCCGGAAGACAGCCATCCGCCGATCGTCTACCCGATCGCACTCACGGCAGAGAGCAGCAATCCGGACGCCGCCGCCTATCTGGATTTCGTCAAATCGGCAAAGGCCGCAGCGCTTTTTGAGGCGCAGGGCTTTACCATCCTGAAATAAGCATAGGAGGCGCTCTATTCGTCAGAGGATGGAGCGCCTATCGTCTGACCGTCGAGGACGGGAGCACGGCATTTGGACTGGCTGGTTTTGAGCGATGCGGAGTGGATGGCGATCCTTCTCAGCCTGCGCGTATCGTCTGTCGCCATGCTTGCCAGCCTGCCCTTCGCGCTCGGCATTGCCTTGATCCTGGCGCGCGGCCGCTTCTGGGGAAAAGCCGTCCTCAATGGCATAGTTCACCTTCCTCTGGTCATGCCGCCGGTCGTCACCGGCTTTCTCCTGCTGATCCTGTTTGGCAAACGCGGGCCGATCGGTGCCTTTCTCGCCGAATACACCGGCCTCGTCTTTTCCTTCCGCTGGACGGGGGCAGCACTTGCCTGCGCCATCATGGCCTTTCCGCTGATGGTGCGCAGCATCCGGCTGTCGATCGAGGCGGTCGACCGCAGGCTCGAGCAGGCGGCGGCCACACTGGGCGCCGGGCCTGTCTGGGTTTTCCTGACAGTCACGCTCCCCCTCGTCCTGCCCGGCATCATCGCCGGCATGATTCTCGCTTTTGCCAAGGCGATGGGTGAATTCGGCGCGACGATCACCTTCGTCTCCAATATTCCCGGCGAAACCCAGACGCTTTCCTCGGCGATCTATACCTTCACCCAGGTGCCCGGCGGCGATGCAGGCGCGCTTCGCCTGACCGTCATTTCCATCGTCATATCCATGGCAGCGTTGATGGTCTCGGAGGTCCTGGCAAATCTCGCGGTGAAGAAGATGGACGCCGCATGAGCCTCCAGGTCGCTATCCGCCATCGTCTCGGCGCGTTTTCGATCACGGCGGCATTCTCTGCGGACAAGGGTGTCACCGCCCTCTTCGGCCGCTCCGGATCGGGCAAGACGTCGCTGGTCAACATCATTGCCGGGTTGCTGCGCCCCGACGACGGGCGGCTTGCATTCAACGGCGATGTTCTCGTCGATAGCGAGGCCCATGTTTTCGTGCCGCCGCACAAACGCCGCTTCGGTTATGTCTTTCAGGAGGCTCGGCTTTTTCCGCACCTGAGCGTCCGGCGCAATCTCGGCTACGGCCGCTGGTTCGCGCGGTACGCCGGTGAAGGACCGGACTTTGACAAGATTGTCGATCTGCTCGGCATCGGAGCGCTTCTCAACCGCGCGCCGGCCAATCTTTCAGGGGGAGAAAAACAGCGCGTCGCTATCGGCCGGGCGTTGCTCTCAAGCCCGCGCCTGCTTTTGATGGACGAGCCCCTGGCCGCGCTCGACGAGGAGCGGAAAGCGGAGATTCTGCCTTATCTGGAGCGATTGCGGGATGAAACGGCAATTCCGATTGTCTATGTCAGCCACTCCGTCGCCGAAGTCGCGCGGCTGGCCAACAGGGTCATCGTGCTCGAAAACGGCCGGATCAGCGCATCCGGAGATGCGGCGACGGTTTTGAGCGCGCCATCCTCGGCTATCAGCCGCCGCGAGGCGGGCGCGCTGATCGAAGGTGTCGTTGAAACCAGCGATGTTTCGCACCAGATCACGATCGTTCGCTCTGGCACCGTGCTGATTCAAGTGCCGCACCTGGAGGCGCCAGTCGGGAAGGCGGTGCGTCTTCACATCGCGGCCCGCGATGTCATGCTGGCCACCAGCCGGCCGGAAGGCTTAAGCGCGCTCAACATCCTTCCGGGCGCGATCGTCGGGATCGGCGAGGCGGTACAGGGCATGGTGGATGTGCGTCTCGATTGCGGCGGAGTGACGATCATTTCCCGGATAACCACGCTTTCGCGCGACGTGCTCGGTCTGCAGGCCGGCAAGCCGGTTCATGCCGTCATCAAGAGTGTCGCGCTGGATCTGTGACCGGCACGCCGGCCGGCATCGCATGGGGATTGCGATTGCTCTCCAGCCAGGCCAGTTCTCCCGAAAGCGCCGCCTCCGTCTTTTCCTCCATCGCCCGGAAGCGGCGGACCAGTTCTTCTCCGAAAGGCGTGACGACCGCGCCGCCGCCCTGCTTTCCGCCGCGCTGCGACAAGACCGCCTCCTGCTTGAACATGCTATTGAGTGCGCTCACCAGCAGCCAGGCCCGCCGATAGGACATGTCCATGGCGCGGCCCGCCGCCGAAATCGAGCCTGTCTCGCGAATATGTTCCAGCAGCGCAATCTTGCCCCGGCCCAGCCGCTCTGCATGCGGAAAATCGATCCTCAGGACGGGTTTGAGGCCGGTGTTTTCTTTTGCTGTCATGCGATTGCTGCACGCCTTCTCTCGATCGGCAGAGACTATAACGCGCGTCTGTCGATGTATAGCGGCCGCAACATTGGCCTGCTACAGCGCCGCGCGTCTTATCAGACGCGCAAAGGTCGCTGTAGCACTTTGAATTGCTGCATAATTTTATCCTTAGATCGAATAGGACCTAAGGAATTATGCAGTAAGCAGCGTGCAACTACAGGCTCATGCCGCCATCGATGACGTGCACCTGACCCGTCGTATAGTTGGAAACATCGCTGCCGAGATAAACGGCAAGCGCCGCAATCTCCTCCGGTTGGCCGATGCGGCCCATCGGCTGGCGGGCGATGAAGGCAGCGCGGGCTTCCTCGTAATTGCCCTGCGCCTTCATCCGCTCCTCGAGCGATGGCGATTGGACCGTGCCCGGCGCGATCGCGTTGCAGCGGATGCCCTGCTTGATGTAATCGAGGGCGATCGACTTGGTGAGGCCGACAACGGCCGCCTTGCTGGCGGAATAGACGAAACGGTTCGGCACACCCATGGGTACACCCGCAACCGACGACATGTTGATGATCGAGCCGCCGCCGTTCTCGATCATGGCCGGCAGGAAGGCGCGGATCAGCCGGAACATCGACTTGACGTTGAGATCGAAGGCGAAATCATAGTCCCGCTCGCTGGCCTCGAGGATCGTTCCGGCATGCACCGTCCCGGCGCAGTTGAACAGCACGTCGATGGTTCCGGTTTCTGCGGCAAAGGCCGAGATCGCGTCGGCATTCATGACATCGAGTTTCGCGACTTTCATGCCAAGGGCGGAAAGTTCGGCGAGTTTTTCCTCATTGAGGTCCGTAGCCGTGACAATCGCCCCTTCGCGCTGGAACGCCTCGGCTGCGGCGCGGCCAATGCCCTGTGCTGCTGCCGTGATCACGGCGCGTTTGCCGGCCAGAAGTCCACCCATCTCATTCCTCCCTTGTCGCGGCTACGACCCGCATCCGATTGCCGACAGGGAATATCGCCGGGTCCCCGCTTGTCAAGGGCAGGAAACGTATTTTTATATAGAAAAAACCAAATGCAGCTCTGGCTACACCCTCAATCCTGTTTCGTCATCGAAGATGTGCACATCCGCCGGGCGGATGGACACATCGATGACGTCCCCGGCCCTGACCGGCCTGCGGGTTGTGTCGACGACCGTCACTTCGGTTGCCGTCGACGTGGTGATGTAGGTCGCCGAACCGGTGGTCTCGACGATCCCGACCGGAAGGCGGAAGACGCCTTGTCCCGGCTCGACGAAATGCAGGTGCTCCGGCCGCAGTCCTGCGGTCACCTTGCGGCCCGGCTGGAGCTGGCGATCAAGCGGAATGGTCTGCTTTTCGCCGATATCGACCTCCAGCGAGCGGCCATCCTCGCCGACCGTCGCAGGTACGAAATTCATGGCCGGCGAACCGATGAAGCCGGCGACGAACCTGTTGGCCGGCCGGTCGTAAAGCTCCAGCGGCGCGCCCTGCTGTTCGATCACGCCATCCTTCATCACCACCACATGATCGGCCATCGTCATCGCCTCGATCTGGTCGTGCGTGACATAGACCGACGTCGCGTGCAGCCGGTCGTGCAGGGTGCGAATTTCCTTGCGCATATGGACGCGCAGCGCCGCATCGAGATTGGACAGCGGCTCGTCGAACAGGAAGGCCTTGGGATGGCGGATGATGGCGCGGCTCATGGCGACGCGCTGGCGCTGGCCGCCGGAGAGTTCGCGCGGATAGCGTCCGAGAAGATGCGAAAGCCCGGTCGTGGCCGCGACCTCCTCTGCCGCCTTCTTGGCCTCGGCCCTGGCGACCCCGCGAATGCGCAGGCTGTAGGTGAGGTTCTGCTCGACCGTCATGTGCGGGTAGAGCGCGTAGGACTGGAACACCATGGCGATGTCGCGCTTGCGCGGCGGCACCTTGTTCATCAATTCGCCGGCGATCTTCAAGTCGCCCGTCGAAATGCTCTCAAGCCCGGCCAGCGAACGCAGCAGCGTGGACTTGCCGCAGCCGGAGGGGCCGACGAGCGCGACGAAGCTGCCCTTCTCGATGCTGAGGTCGATATCCTTCAGCGCGTGGAAGGCACCGTAATATTTGTTGACGCCCGAGAGTTCGATCTGCTTGGTCATTTGATGGCTCCCGAGGTAAGGCCGGAGACGATGCGCCGCTGCAGCAGCACGAAGATGGCGAGAATGGGGGTCACGTAAATCGTGGCGTAGGCCATGATGTTGTTCCATTCATTGGTGTTCGGCCCCATGAAGGAGTTGAGGCCGACGCTGGCGGGCTGAAGTTCGATGGCCTGGATGATCGACTTCGAATAGACGAACTCGCCGAAGGCCTGCATGAAGATCAGGATGGCGCTGATCAGGATGCCGTTGCGGGCAAGCGGCAGCACGATATGAAAGAAGGCGCCGACCCGTGAATTGCCGTCGACCAGCGCCGCTTCCTCCAGTTCCATCGGCACGGCCATGAAAGTGGCCCGCACGAGCACGACGAAGAACGGCATGCTTTTCGCGGCAATCGCGATGATCACGGCAAGACGAGGATAGTCCAGCATGCCGAGTTGCGAAAAGCCGACGAAGATCGGCGTGATCATCAAGGAGGCCGGCAGGACCTGCAGCATGAGGATCAGGAACAGGCCGATATCGACCCAGGCATTGCGGTAACGCGCCAGCACATAGGCGCAACCGACGCCGAGCACGGTGATCAGCACCACGGCTCCGGAGGCGATGACCAGCGAGTTCCAGATATAGCGCCCCATGCCCCGGCTTTCCCAGACATAGGCATAGGTGCTCCACTGCGGCACGGACGGCCAGAATGTCGGCGGCGTGGCGAACATCTCGGAACCGCTTTTAAGCGCGGTGATGTACATCCAGTAGAGCGGAAAGAGGTAGATCGCCGCCATGATGAGGGCGATTACGAACATCAGGCGGTCGCGGGCAGTGTCGCTCATCCGCGCACCTCGTGACGTGTCGAGCGGACATAGACGACCGAGGCGATCATGACGAAGATGATCATCAGGACCGAAATCGTCGCCCCCTTGGCAAAGTCGTACTGTCGGAAGGACTGCTCCCAGGCCCAGTATTGCGCCACGTTGGACGAGTTGTTCGGCCCGCCGGAGGTGATTGCGGCAAAGAGGTCGAACTGCTGCAGCGTGAAGATCAGGCCAAGCGAGATGATGGCGCCGATAGTGGAGCGCATCATCGGCAAGGTGATCGTCCAGAAGCGCTGCCAGGCATTGGCGCCATCGAGTTCGGCGGCCTCGTAGAGATCGGCGGGGATACCCGCGAGGCCGACCGAGAGGAGGATCATGTTGAAGGCGGTGCCGAGCCAGATATTGGCGATGATAACGGCATAGAGCGAATAGTTCGGATCCGAGCGCCAGAAGATATTGCCGGAGATGACACCGCCTTCCCTCAAGATGAAGTTGAGGACACCGAAATCCCCCGACAGGATCCAGTTCCAGATGGCGCCGACGACGAGACCCGGCATGACCCAGGAGACGAGGAAAAGGCCGCGCAGCCAGGAGGCGCCGGGAAAATTGACCCAGAAGAACAGCGCGAGCCCGAAGCCGAGGAGAAACTGTCCGGCGATCGAGCCGGTGACAAAGATCGCCGTATTGGCAAGGATCGGTAGCGTTTCGGGCTGGGCGAAAAGGTCACGATAGTTCTTCAAGCCGACAAAGGGGCGCAACAGCGTGCCGAGGCTGAACATGTCGACCTCCTGAAAGCTCATCAGGACGTTGTACAGCAGCGGCAATCCTGCCATCAGAAACAGAAAACCGAGCGGGAAGGCGACCAGCACGATATCGAAACCGCGGCCATCCCTGACACTGGAAAGGAGCCTCTTCATCGGGCCTCCGAGGTCCCGAACGGGGCTGCCAAACGCTTGAGCAGATGACAACCCCTCCCGGGAGGAAATGCTGGATGGCGCGTCAGCCATCCGGTTTGATTTCTTCTCCCCAACGGGAAGAAGGCGCCCCGTAGGGCTGGATGAGGGAGAGTGCGACATAAGGCTGTCCTCGCTTGTGCTCGGGGCAGTCGCGTCGCCGACGCTCACATCCCCTCATCATCTCGCTTTTCTCGGCTCTTCTCCCCGCCGGGGAGAAGAGCAGCAAGATCCGTTTCATCGCCCGTCAGATCAGCCCAGGACAGCCTTGATCTTTTCGGCCGCCTGATCAAGCGCCTCCTTGGGTGTCGCCTGACCGGTCAGGGCCGCCTGGATGGCATCCTGGATCGCCTTGGAGATCTTCGGCCATTCCGGATGCGGGCCGCGCGGCTTTGCGTATTTCAGCTGCTCGAGGAAGACCTTGAGGGCTGCGTCCTTGAGCGGCTGGCCGGTTTCGGGGATCGAGATGTCTGAACGGGCCGGAAGCTGGCCGTAGTTCTTGAACATCTTGTCGTCCTGCGACGCGAAATATTCGAGCGCCTTGAAGGCTTCGGCCGGATGCTTGGACGACGCGAAGATAGCCCAGTTGAAGTCGCCCATGGCGGAGGAGCGTTCGGCGCCTTCCTTCGGCACCGGAAGCAGCGTCACACCCCAATCGAACTTCGCCTCCTGTGTCATGCGGTCGAGTTCCCACGGGCCGGAGATCGCCATGGCGGCATTGCCGGAATTGAAGGTACCGGTCGAATCCCACTGACCACGCGTCAGCGTATCGGGCGAAGCGAGCTTTTCATCGATGATCGTCTTCCAGATTTCGAGCGCTTTTACCGCGCCCTCGGTATTGATGTTCTCATAGCTGCCGCCACCCATCTGCGCCCAGGGCAGGAACTGGAAGGTACCCTCCTCGTTGGCCTTGGCCGAGAAGGCGAGACCGTAGACGTTGGCGGCGGGATCGGTCAGCTTGCGCGCCGCCTCCACCAGTTGGTCCCACGTCTGCGGCGGCTTGTTGGGGTCAAGCCCCTTCGCCTTGAACATGTCCTTGTTGTAGTAGAGGGCGATCGTGTTGGTCGCCTTCGGCACGCCGTAATATTTGCCGTCCCACTCGACCGATTTCAGCGGCCCGGGGAAATAGTTTTCCGGCTTGATCACCGTCGATGTCGAGATCATGTCGGTGAGATCGAGGAAGGCGCCGCGCGACGAAAACAGCGCATGTTCCGGATTGTCGATGGCGATGATGTCCGGCGCTTGGCCCGTCGAATAGGCGCGCATGGCCTCGCTGACGACATCATCGAACTGGATTTGCCGGTACTCTATCTGAATGCCGTTGTTGAGCTTGTTGAACTCGGCCACCAGATTTGGCGCCGGCTGAATGTCACGGTCGAGCGACCAGACGGTAAGCTTCACATCCTCCGCCTTGGCGGACAGGCCATACAGCGACACGCCTGCAAGCGCCAGCGCACCGATGACTGCATATTTGCGGATACCCATAGTTTCCTCCTGTTGGTTATCCTTGTCGGCCGTCATCCTCCATGCCGGCCTTCTTCAGTCCATTTCAGTCCATTCAGACCTGCCTGACCGGTCAGGCCGGCCTGATCAATCAGGCGGGATCGACGACGAAGTCGCCGCCCCGGCAAGCCTTCAGATAGTTGAGACCATGCACCTGGCCGGTCATTTCCAGCTGATCGCGATAGACCGGATCGTGCCAGCCTTCGATGTCGATGGAGCCGGACCAGCCGGCAAGCCGGAGCTCGGAAATGACGTCGGTCCAGTTGGTGTCGCCGAAGCCCGGCGTGCGCATGAAGACGAACTTTTCCTTGCCGAAAATGCCGTGTTCACGGATGACGTCCCAGCGGATCGTCGCGTCCTTGCCGTGCACATGGAAAATCTTGTGCGCCCATTTGCGGATCTGCGGGATGGGCTCGATCAGATAGACCATCTGGTGGCAGGGCTCCCATTCAAGGCCGATATGATCATCCGGCGTTTCGTTGAACATAAGCTCCCAGGCATCCGGATTGTGGGCGATGTTCCAATCGCCCGTCGCCCAGTTGCCGTCCATGGCGCAATTCTCGAAGGCGATCTTGATGCCCCTGTCGGCGGCGCGCCGGGCAAGTTCGCTCCAGATTTCCTTGTAGCGCGGCAGGCTATCGGTCAGCGGTGCGTTGCGAATTCTCCCTGTAAAGCCGGCGACGCAGGTGGCGCCGAAATGATGCGCGTTGTCGATGCAGTCCTTCCAGCCCTGCAGCGTGTCGCGATCGATATCGGTCGTCTCCAGCGGATTGCCGAACATGCCGAGTGTCGAGATGGTGATGTCGCGATCGCCAATCGCCTCGACGCAACGCCTGCCGAGTTCGGCGAGATCCTGACCGTTGGTCGTCTGCCAGAAGAAGGGCTCGAAGCTCTCGAAACCCATACCGGCGATCTCACTGATGCGATCGGCGGCCTTGCCGCCGGATGCGCTGATCATCGTGCCGATGCGGATGGCTTTTGCCGGATTACTCATGAAATCGTCCTGTTCATAGGGTCACGCGCTGCCGGGTGCGGGCGCTTTCGATCGCCGCAAACACCATGGCAAGGCTGTTGATATTGTCATTGCTCTCGGTTTCAGGCCGCCGGCCGGTTCTGATGGCGGTGAGAAAATCGGCGATGACGCTGGCATGGCCATGGGTCTCCGCCTCGTTTTCGGGCTCAGGCACCGGAATGGCATCGACCGGCCGCAGGAAGCCTTCCGTTCCCGCCACCCTGGTCGCCTGAAAATCCTCGGCGCCGTCCCAGAGCAGCGTGCCCTGCGTGCCGATGATCCGCCATTGGCTTTCCCAGCTGGTATTGGCGCCTTCGGCGCACCAGGAGCCGCGATAGGTAAAGGTCACGTCATCCTTGAATTCGAAGATCGCATTGGCCGCGGCACCATGCGCATACCACGAGCCGCGCGGGTTGCTTTCATGGCAATAGACCGCAACCGGCACCTTGTCGGCGACAAAGCGGGCCGCGTCGAACGTGTGGATCGCCATGTCGAGCAAAAGCACATTGTCCATCTCTTCGCGAAAACCGCCGAAATGCGCACCGATGAAGAAATCACAATGAATGGCCGTGAGTTCGCCGAGCCCGCCACTTTCGACAAGCCGGCGAATGCGGCGAATGCCCGATATGAAGCGCCGGTTCTGGACGATGGCATGGACTTTTCCGGCGGCGGCGGCCTGGGCGATCATCGACCGCCCCTCCTCGATCGAGGACGCCATCGGCTTCTCGCTCAGCACGTGGCATCCATGCGCCAGAGCCGTTGCGACGACATCGTGACGGGCAGACGGAATAACTACGTCGAAAACCACGTCGGCCGCGGTTTCTGCCAGTACGGTCCCGAGGTCGCGACCGACAACGGCATCGACCAGACCGAACTCGTCGGCAAGCGCCTTTGCCGCCATCGGGTTGACATCGACGAGGCCGACGACATCAACAGCCGCTCTGATTTCAGGGGTATCCGCGATCGCTTTCAGCCAGCCTCTGGCCATAGCTCCGCATCCGCACAAAACTGCACGCAAAATGGGATTCTCCTCCACAAAGTCTACGGTTTTCGCTCCTTTTCGATCACCGTAAACGTTTACGGTACTATGAACAAATTTTGAAACGTGTCAATAGATGGACATCGGGCATCCGAAATCGCTCGTTGAAAGCGGCTGGAATGACGGGCATACGCAGGCTTGCACAACATCTCGACATTTCGATCGGAACCGTCTCGCGGGCGTTGAACGGGCGGCCGGACGTGAATGAGGAGACGCGCAAAAGAGTGCTCGAGGCCGCAGCCGAACTCGGCTACGTGCCCAACCAGTCCGGCCGCAGCCTGCGGCAGGGCACGACCAACATCATCGGCTTCATGATGCAGACCGGAGCCGAGATCACCGGTCAGGGCGACACCTTCTTCATGAACGTCTTCGATGGCGTGCAGACCGTCTTTGCCCGCCACCATCTCGATCTCGTCGCGCTCCTTTGTTCGTCTCAGGAGGACCCGGACGACTATCTCCGGCGCGTCGTCGCCCGCGGATTCGCCGACGGGCTCATCCTCTCGGCAACCCAACGGCACGATCCGCGCCTGGAGTTCCTTGCCAAGCGCAAGATCCCCTTTGCCACGCTCGGGCGCAGCCTCACCGACGTCGGTCAGCCTTGGCTCGACCTTGATTTCGAAGGCATGGCACAGACTGCGATCGACAGGCTCGTTGCCAGGGGCCACCGGCGGATCGCCGTGACAAGGCCGCATGATGACGTCAACCTCGGTTATATCTTCGTCGATCAGGCCGCCAGCACGCTTGCAGCCCACGGCCTTTCCCTTGACCCCGATCTTATCTTCCGCTCGACACCCAACGAGGCGGGCGGGTACCAGATCGCACACGACCTTTTGTCGAAGAAGGACCGGCCAACGGCAATACTCCTGGTCAACGAGACCATTGCGATCGGATTTTACCGGGGATTGAGCGAAGCCGGACTGAAGCCGGGGCGCGATATCGCCGTGATTGGCCGCCACAACCCCCAGACGCATTTCCTGTCGCCAAGCCTTACCGGCTTCGAACTCTCCCGGCGCGATCTCGGCATCGCGCTCGCGGAAGCGCTGCTGGCAACAATGCCCCCGTTCAGCCATTTTTACCCGAATGCGGAACTGCGGAAGGTCTGGCGGGAAGAGCTGATTGAAGGCGAAAGCGACGCCTTCATGTTGCCCCATGGTTGATCGGCACCGAAGCCGCAGCAACGGGTCATTCTTCGCGACTTGAACACTGGCAGTATCCCGTGCAAATCAGACAGGCCCACCTCTGACACTGGAAACCAGCCCACATGCCCGGCCCCGTGCTCGACCCGATTGAAACCGATCAAATCCTGCCGAAGAAAGCCGGCGTCGTCGTCATCGGCGGCGGTATCATCGGCATAAGCACGGCGCTGTTCCTTGCCGAACGCGGCGTCGACGTCGTGCTGTGCGAGAAGGGCGTACTCGGTGGCGAGCAATCCAGCCGCAACTGGGGCTGGGTCCGGGTCATGGGCCGCGATCGGCGGGAAATTCCGCTGGCCATCGAAGCGCTGAAAATCTGGGATGGATTGGATGCGCGCGTCGGCGGCCAGACTGGGTTTCGTCGATCCGGTATTCTCTATATCTCGGAGAACGAGACGGACATAGCCAATCGCGACGCCTGGCTGAAACTCGCGCAGGCGCATGGGCTCGATACGCGGCAGATCGGCCCGGACGAGACGGCCGCCGTGATGCTGGGCTCTGCGCGGCGATACAAAGGCGCGCTCTACACGCCAAGTGATGGCCGAGCCGAACCGCAAAAGGCAGTACCGGCGATTGCGACGGGCGCACGCCGGGCAGGTGCCCGCATCCTGACAGGCTGCGCCGTGCGCGGCGTCGAAAAAAGCGCTGGCCGCGTCAGCGCCGTCATCACCGAAAAGGGCCGCATCGAGACTTCCGCCATCGTGCTTGCCGGCGGCGCCTGGTCTCGTCTGTTCTGCAAGGGACTTGGCATCCGGCTGCCGCAACTGAAAGTGCGTAACTCGGTGCTGCGCACCAGCGCGGTGAGCCGAGGGCCGGATGGCGCAGGTGCCACCGCCACCTATGCCTATCGGAAGCGGCTGGACGGCGGCTATACCATCGCCAACGGCGGCATCAACATGCATGCGCTGGTGCCGGACAGTTTTGCCTTCTTCCGCGAATTCCAACCTGCCAGGAAGGTCGAGGGCGGATCGGTGCAGCTCGGTCTTAGCGCTCGAAGCTGGCAGGAACTGTTCGAAATCTCCGCAGTCCCCCTCGACCGGCCCGGCGCTTTCGAACGGCACCGGATTCTCGATCCGAATCCGGATGGCAGAGCCGCCCTGAACGCGCTGCGGGCGGCCACGGAAGGCCTGCCGGTGCTGCGCGATGCGAAAGTGGAGCAAATCTGGGCCGGCCTGATCGACGTGACGCCGGACGCAGTCCCGGTCATATCCACGCTCGACAGTCTTCACGGACTGGTCATTGCGACCGGATTTTCCGGCCACGGCTTCGGTATCGGCCCCGGTGCCGGGCATCTCGCTGCCGATCTGGTCACCGGTAACATGCCGATCGTTGATCCCGCACCCTTTCGCTTCACCCGCTTTTCCGACGGCACGCCAATCGAAATTGCGCCGCCAGTCTGACTACCAGCGCAGCGATGCGGTCAGAACCGGGGCGTCCCAAAGACCGCTCAGGCGGTCGTCCAATATGGTCACAGTAATCGATACGCCTGCCATGTCGAGTGACGTGACATAGGTCCCGACAAGGCTGCGCACGATGGTCACGCCCTGCCCTTCAAAAAATGACCGCGCCAGACCGAAGACAAGGTAGAGCTCCGACAGCGGCGTTGCGCCAAGACCATTGACGAAGAGCAGGATCGACTGTTCGCCGCGCGAGCCGAAATCCTCAAGAATGTGCCTGCAGATCAGCTCGACGACCGCCGACGCGTTGGTCATCCGATCGCGCGAGCGGCCGGGCTCCCCATGGATGCCGACGCCGACTTCCATCTCGTCCGGCCCGAGCACGAAGGTCTCGCGCGTCGTCTGCGGCACCGTCGTGCCCTTCAGCGCCACGCCCATCGTGCGGGTTGCGGCAACGACGGCATCGCCGAGTTCTTTCAACTCCCGCAGATTGGCACCCGCCTGTGCGGCCGCCCCGGCGATCTTCTCGACAACCAGCGTGCCCGCGACCCCGCGCCGGCCCGTCCCCCGCACCGATCGCTCGATGGCGATATCGTCATTGACGATGACCGTCTCGATGCGATGTGCGCCGCCAGCCATCGCCATTTCGGCCGCCATTTCGAAATTCATCACGTCGCCATCGTAATTCTTGACGATCAGCAGCGTGCCTGCGCCACCATCCGTTTCGCGGATTGCTGCCAAAATCTGGTCGGGCGTTGGCGACGTGAAAACATGCCCTGTGCAGGCGGCGTCCAGCATGCCATGACCGACAAAGCCGGTGTGCATCGGTTCATGGCCGGCGCCGCCGCCAGAAATGATCGCGACCTTGCCCGACGTCAGCACCCGGCGCCGGACGTGTTTTTTCCCCTCGCCGAACAGAACGATATCGCCATGCGCGGCAACGAAACCCTCCAGGCAGTCCTGCGCCAGCGTCCCGGCGCTGTTCATGAATTTCTTCATCTCCCACTCCCCGCAGCAATGCTATCCGAGCGGGCCGAATTTTCCAGTGGCGTTGTGAGGATGCAAAGGTCGAACGAAGGCGAGCGCAATTCAGTCTCCCTCGCCGGAAAGAACGACGATCTTCTGGATGAAATCCTGGATGGCCTCGTCGAGCATGCGGTTCTTCCGCTCGTCGCCGAAATCGGCGACCATCAGCGTCAGTTGCCGCAGCCCGCCGGCAGTGCCGAGATCAGGCAGTTTGCCCGGATGCGCCCGTTGATAGGCTTCGAGAAAACGGTCCTGCTCGGGGTTGCTGACATGGCAGACCTGGAAGATCGTCGCCAGATGCCTGGCCGGTAACGGCGTGGTATAGCCCGGGCTGGTGATCTGCGTGACGAAGCTGCGATGTTTGCCCAGCGCCACCGCGAGACGCTGGCGCGTACCGGAAGGCCTGTTGTCGATGATGGCGGCGAGGATGGTCTTGTATGCCGTGATGGCATCTTCGCTTACGTCGCGTGCCATGTCAGCCTTCCATCCTTGCCTGCGCCAGCACCGCCTTTACGGCAGGCAACTGCGATGGAGCAACGGAAATCTGACGTATGCCGCTTGCGATCAGCGACGGCAGCAATGCCGGGTTACCGGCCAGGTCGCCACAGATACCGATCGGTTTGTCCATGTCACGCGCGATCCTTACCGCCTGTGCGACCAGCCGCAACAAGACGGGGGTTGCTTGACCATACATGTTGGCGACAGAAGCGTTGTCACGCGCGCAAGCCGTCAGATACTGCGCCAGGTCATTTGTGCCGAGCGAAAAGAAGTCGGCCGTTTCGAATGTGTCGAGCATGATCGCCGCAGCCGGAACCTCGACCATCATGCCTATGTCGGGAACCCCGATGTCGATGTGCCGCTGGACAAGGCTTGCCGCTTCCTCCTCGAAAATCCGCCGCGTCTGATCAACCTCGCCAGGGAAGGTCACCATCGGCAGCAGCACCTTCAGCGGCCCCAATGCCGCAGCCCGTAAAAGCGCCCGGGCCTGGATTCGCAGCATCGCCGGCATCGCCAGAAGCAGACGGATACCGCGCAGACCGAGAAACGGATTGCGCTCCTCGACGCCAAACCCACCTAGCGGCTTGTCACCGCCAAGATCGAAGAGACGGATGGTGACCGGCTTGCCGGCGGCCCAATCCAGCATTTCGACGTAGAGCCGGAACTGCTTTTCCTCATTCGCCAGATCCGCGGCCGCCGACAGGAGAAACTCCGTTCGCGAAAGCCCGATGCCGTCGCAGACATTCGAGTCAAGGCTATGAATCTCGGCGATATCGCTGATATTGACCAATATCTCCACGCGGCCGGCTGGAAGACCGGCGGATGGAAGCTCAAATCGCGCGGGTATCTCGGGCGTCGGTTTTTCTCCCATTGCCGCCATTGCAATATCGGCACCGCTTGGATGAACGACGACGAGACCGGTGCCGCCGTCGACCAGAACCGGAGCCTCGGGCTCAATGGCAGGCCCGCCGACACCGACGACCATCGGCACGCCTTTGGCGCGGGCAAGCAGCGCCACATGGCTTGCGGAGCTTCCGGCTGCAAGCGCAATGCCGCCGCCGCCGCTCCAGTCATGGGCGAGAAAAAGGCTGGGCGCCATGTCCCTGCCGGCGAAGACCGCCCCCCTGGGAAAGTTGGCGGGTGGCCTGCCTTCAAGGATACGAAGCACCCGATCGCGGATATCGATGACATCGACCGCCCGCGCCCGAATATCGTCATCCTCCGACAGCTCGAACCCGGCGATATATTCCTCGAGAGCCGTCACCCAGGCGAGCGCCGCATTCTGTCCCTCGCCGATATACTCGGCGGCCATGTCGCCGATCACCGGATCGCGCAACATTTCGACCTGGAACTCGAGGATGTCCGAGCTTGGCGGATCAGTTCGCACCATCAGTTCGTTGAGGGCGCTGACCGCCTCCTCGATCGCGCTTCTGAGAAGGTCGAATTCCAGCGAAGGCGACGCGCCGCCCTCCATGGGGCTCCGGGGTTCCGAAGGCACGTGCGCCGGACCGATCGCATACCCTTGGCCATTGCCCTGGCCCTGCAGCCTAAGCGCCCCGGACATGGGATCTTTCCTCACCGAAATCGTCGACGAACAGCGCTTCGAGAACCGAGATCGCCTCATCGGCCCTCAGGCCATGCGCCCTTATCCTGAGTGTCGATCCCTTGCGGATGCGCGCGCCCATGACCTTGACGATGCTTTTGGCATTGAGCCAGAGGCCGGAGCGATTGACCTCGATCTCGATGGTGCAGGGAAAGGATCTGGCAAGCCGCGTGAAGGTTACGGAGGGTCGCGCGTGCAAGCCGACGCCATGGGTGATCAGCAATTCGACGGAGGCATGGCCACCCGCCGAACCCGAACCCCCGTAGCTGCCGTGGCGCTTGTCCATCATGACGGGGAAAGCTCCTGTGCCGTTGCCACCACCTTTGCCAGCGATGCCCCGCCCGAGGCTTCCGCAGCGGCGATCACGGCCCCTTCGACGATCGGCGCGTTGCAGATGACGATGCGTGCGGCCCGCCCCTTGCCGATCATTTCGATCGCCATTTCACTGTTGGTTTCCGCGCCGCCGAGATCGACGAAGATCGCCACTCCGGCCTCCGACCAGGCTTCCTCGATGGCCTTCAGGATCGCGCCCGTATCGGTGCCGAGCCCGCCGGCCGGATTGCCGCCGCACCAGGCGAGCGGCACGCTGTCCCCGACCATCTGGCGCACCATGTCGGCAGCGCCTTTTGCTACAAGCGGTGAATGGGAGACGATCACGATGCCGACATTCTCGATCTTGCCTGTCATGCTGCACCTGCCTTCGCCAGTTCATGGCAGACGACCTGACAAAGAAGCGCGCAGCTGGCAGCACCCGGGTCCATATGCCCCACCGACCGGTCACCGAGGAACGAGGCGCGCCCGCGCATGGCCTTCATGTCGATGGTCATATCGGCGAAACCCTGAGCTTGCTCGGCAAGCTGCTGGAGAGGCGTGTCGCTTATCACAGCCTCGCTGAAAGGATAAAGAACGTCGAGCAGCGTTTTCTCTCCCGGGTGCGATTTTCCGCGGCGCGCGACGGCGGCCACGGCCTGTTGAAAGACATCTGGAAATTTCGCTGGCGGCGGCTCGGCGGCCAGGCCCTTGCCGATCTCCAAGAGCAGCGTGCCATAGAGCGGTCCGGCCGCGCCGCCGATGCTCATCACGAGGATCGTCCCGGCCGCGATCATCGCTTCGGGAACCGGCATCGCGGCGAGTTGCTGCCGTTCGGCGGCCAAGGCTTCCAGCCCACGCCGCATATTGGTGCCATGATCGCCATCGCCGATCGCGCAATCGAGGTCGCAGAGATGGGCTTCCTGTGCCGCGATCGCGTTCCGGCACGCCTCGATCACGCGGCAAATCCGGGCCGCTTGATCGCTGGCAGACTTCGGCTCGCGCGCAAGGATCATGCGGGCTCCAGGATACCGGCGACAGCCGCAAAAACCTCGGCCACGGCATGCGCGCCGGGGTCCATCACGCCATCGAGATCGCTCTCGCCGATATAGGCGGATCGGCCGGCATTCGCCTTGCGCATCGCCTTGGTCGCATCGGCGCCCTTGCGCGCCGCATCGGCGGCGGCACGGACGCCGCCCACTGCCATTGCATGAAGCGCCGGAGACAGCGCATCGACCATGGTGCGATCGCCCGGATGGGCGCCGCCGTAGAAGGTCATCCGCTCGAGCCCGGCGAGCAGGGACCCGACAAGGCTCCCCCCGTCCCCGCTCGCCCTGCCCGCCGCAGTAAAGAAGATCGACAGGAGGACGCCGCTCGAACCACCCATCGCAGTCGAAAGCGTTTCGCCGATGACAGACAAAAGCGTTGCCCTGTCGGCAAGGGGCAGGCCACCCGTCTGCGCCAGAATGCTGCGGGCACCAGTGGCAACCGTCGATCCGGTGTCACCATCGCCCGCCTTGGCATCCAGCCGGTTCAACTCCGGCTCGAGCGCAATCAGCCGGTCGCAGATGGCAGCAAGCACACGCTCGGCCCCTCCATCATGGCTCGCCACAGCCGTTTCTGCCAGACTTTCGGCTCTCGGCGCCGGCACGATGGCAACAGCATGCGGCGCGACCGCCGGCAGCCACGCACGCGGCGCGACATCGGACAGCAGCGCCGTTTCGCGCACGGGATCAAGCCGGATCAGCGACAGGGAAAAGCCGTTCATGTTCAAGGCGGTCATCATCGGTCCCGGCCCGATCGTCAGCGCGACACGGTCAGCAAACGGCGACGAGAGCACCGCATTGGCGATCAGCGACATTTCCAGCGGCGGCACGGCACCGAGATTGTTGATGAGAAGCGCATATTTCCCGGCCGGCTTCGTCGCCGCCGATAGCCGTTCCGTCATGATCGAGACAAGACCGTCGGCCTGCTGGACGGCTATCTTTTCCACCCCCGGCTCGCCGTGGATGCCCAAGCCGAGCTCGCCCTGGTTCTCTCTCAGGCGATCTTCGTAAGGCCGTCCGGGAATGGAGCAGGAGGAATAGGACACGCCGAGCGAAACGATATCGGCAGCCGCAGCCTTGGCAGTGGCGGCGACCGAGGCGAGGCTCCCGCCGCTTTCGGCCAGATGACCGGCGATCTTGTGAACGAGGAGCGTGCCCGCGACGCCACGCGGCTGGTTGATGTCCGGCAGCGCGATATCGTCGGCGACGATGACCATCTCGACATCGAAACCTTCCGCCCGGGCCTTTTCCGCCGCCAGGCCGAAATTCAAACGGTCGCCGGTATAATTCTTGACGACCAGCAGGCAGCCCGGTTTGCCGGTCACCGCCCGGATCGCAGTCAAAACGGCATCGACGCTGGGAGAGGCGAAGATTTCGCCGGAGACGGCAGCCGTCAGCATGCCCCGGCCAACGAAACCCGCATGGGACGGCTCGTGCCCTGCCCCGCCGCCGGAAATCACTGCGACGCGGGACCTGTCCCAGTCGGCGCGGACGACCACCTTGATGTCCGGGTAGCTGTCGAGACGGGCCAGCATTCCCGGCGCCGCGGTCCGCAACAGACCGTCGAGAGCCTCCGTGACGATGGTTTCTCTGCGGTTGAAGAAATGTTTCATGGGGCCATCCAGTCCGTTTCTCGTTGCGCATCCTTCCGCCATGGCGCAAGCGATGCAACCTCCCGTTTTTGTTTATACAAGCCGTTGTCCGTCGGCACCGAAATAGAGCGGATCCTTCAGCGTCAGCATGATCTTGTCGCCGGGGCTTGCCGGCACGTAAGGATTGGCGAGCGTTACCAGCTTGTGGCCGCCGATGCGCATATGCAGGTGGCTTTGGTCGCCGAGATGTTCGATCCAGTCGATCTGCGCGTTGGCACTGCCGTTTGCCGCGCCGATTTCCAGATGCTCGGTGCGTGCGCCGATCGTCTTCGTTCCCCTCGGCGGTTGCCCGCCGGGGACAAGCCCTTCCGGAATGAGGTTGATGTGCGGCTGCCCGAGCCTCGCCGCCACATGCAGGTTGACCGGATTGCTGTAGATCTCGCGCGGCGTGCCGAGCTGGACGAGTTCGCCGTCCTTGAGGATGCCGATCCGGTCCGCCATCGTCATCGCCTCGATCTGGTCATGGGTGACGTAGAGAAGCGTCGATCCGAGCTCGTTCTGGATGCGTTTCAGCTCCAACCGCAGCTCTGCCCTGAGCTTGGCATCCAGCGACGATAGCGGTTCGTCCATCAGATAGATCGCCGGCTTGCGCACCAGCGCCCGGCCGATGGCAACACGCTGCATCTCGCCGCCCGACAGCCGCGTCGAGCGGTTTTCGAGCTTGTGGTCGATCCGCACCATCTTGGCCACGTCGCGAACGCGCCGGTCGATCTCGTCGGCAGAAAGACGGCGGGCGGGCGAACGCAGCGGGAATGCCAGGTTTTCGTAGACCGTCAGATGCGGATAAAGCGAATATTGCTGGAAGACGAAGGCGACGTCGCGGCCAGCAGGGGCGGCACCGGCCATATCCTGCCCCCCGATCGTCACGCGACCCTTGTCCGGCCTTTCGAGCCCCGCGATCAGCCGCAACGTCGTCGTCTTGCCGGCCCCGGTCGGCCCGAGCAGCACGACGAATTCGCCGTCGCGGATTGTCAGTGTCAGGTTATGCACGGCCTTGGATTCGCCGAACGACTTGCTGATATTCTGGAGGGTTACCTCAGCCATGACGGGCCTCCGCATAGAGCGATGATTTGACGGCGCGGCCGGTGGCGCACTCGAACAACGAGAGTTTTTCGCTGTCGAGTTCGAGGCCGACGGTCTCGCCGATCCGAAACGTCCTATCGGCCGGCACGCGCGCCTTGACGAGACCCTTGCCGGTTTCGACGGCGACGATCTGGTTGGTGCCGAGATATTCCGCACCGTAGACCGAGCCGCGCAAATGCGAACTGTCACTGAAACGGATGTGCTCCGGCCGGACGCCGAGCGCCAATTCGCTGACCGTGAGATCCTGACGCACTTCGGGCACGGCGATCTCGACACCATCCAGTAAAACCGAGCGGCTGCCCTTCTGAACGCCCGCCGTGAACCTCAGAAAATTCATCGGCGGCGAGCCGATGAAATCGGCGACATACATCGACGCGGGATGACTGTAGATTTCCTGCGGCGTTCCGAACTGTTCGATGATGCCGTGATTCATCACCGCAATCTTGTCGGCCATCGCCATTGCCTCGTGCTGATCATGGGTGACATAGACGGTGGTGGCGTGGATGCGGTTGTGCAGCTCGCGCAGCTCGTGCACCATCACGTCGCGAAATTCGGCGTCAAGCGTGCCGAGCGGTTCGTCCATCAGGAAGCATTTCGGCCTGCGCACGATCGCCCGCCCCAGCGCGACACGCTGCCGATCACCGCCGGCAAGGCCGGAAACGGAGCGGTCGAGGATATGGCTGATCTGCAGGAGCCTTGCGGTCTCCTCGACCCGCGACCGGATCTCCGCCTTCGGGACGCCCTGCGACAGCAGCGGAAAGCCGATGTTCTTGCGTACATTCATATGTGGATAAAGGGCGAAGAGCTGGAAGACGAAGGCGATGTCGCGGGCGCTTGCGCGGTTGAACGTCACGTCTTCACCGTCAAGAAAGATCCTGCCGCTGGTCGGCAGTTCCAGGCCGGCGATCATTCTGAGCGTCGTCGTCTTGCCGCAACCCGATGGGCCGAGCAGCGCCAGGAATTCGCCGTCACCGACCGTGAAGCTCGAATCCTCCACGGCGACGAAATCGGCGAATTGCTTGCGCAGGTTTTCGATCCGGATCTCTGCCATGGTTCACTCCGGAAACTTCGAGACGATCATGAACATCACGGTACCGGCGAGCAGCGTCACCAGCGAATAAGTGTAGAGCGCGAGGGCGAACGGCTGGAACAGCATCAGGAAGCCAACCGCGATCAGCGCCGTCGCGATATTTTCCATCGGGCCGCGCCGAAAGAAAAAGGGGCGCTTCTTGCGGAGATGTGTCGTGTCCATGGTCATTTCCGCACCGCTCCGAAGGTGATGCCGCGCAGCAACTGCTTGCGCAGAAGGATGGTGAAGACGAGGATCGGCACGAGGAAGATCGTCGTTCCGGCGGCGACGGCCGGCCAGTCCATCCCTCCCTCGCCGATTATCGTTGGAATGAAGGGCGGCGCGGTCTGCGCCGAACCCGAGGTCAGAAGCACCGCAAAGGCATATTCGTTCCAGGCGAAAATCAGGCAGAAGATCGCGGTGGCGGCGATGCCCGTCGTCGCCTGCGGCAGCACGACCTTGCGGAAGGCCTGCAGGCGGGTATAGCCGTCGATCATCGCCGCCTCCTCGTATTCCCGCGGGATTTCATCGATGAAACCCTTGAGCAGCCAGACGGCAAGCGAGACGTTGACCGCCGTATAGAGCAGGATCATGCCGAGCGCCGTGTCGGACAGGCCAAGCTCGCGGTACATCAGATAGATCGGGATCGCGACCGCGATCGGCGGCATCATCCGCGTCGAGAGGATGAAAAACAGAAGATCATCGGCCAGCGGCACCCGGAAGCGCGAAAAGCCATAGGCCGCGATCGTCCCGAGAAAGACCGCTAGGAACGTCGAGCCGAAGGCGATCACCATCGAATTGGTGAAGCGCGGCCAATAGTTGGATGAACCGGCGATCACCATGTTGCGGCTGCGGGTGATCTCGTCGCAAGTCGAGGTCGGCGGGCCGAGCGACTGGATGTATTCCGGTGTCTGCCGGGTGCGGGTCGTGAACAGGTTGCAATAGCCCTCGAGCGTTGGCTGGAAGACGATTTTCGGCGGATAGCTGATGGAATCCGGCGGCGACTTGAAGCTGGTGAGCAAAATCCAGGCCAGCGGCACCATGGTGATGATGGCGTAGAGAATGACGATGGCGCCGGCTATACGCTTGGTGGTGATGCTCGGCTCGACCACGGAATGGGCGGAGGTCGCGTTGCTCATCTCTGTTTCACCCTGTTCAGCGCTTTGACGTAGATATTGGCAAGGCCAAAGACCGCGACGAAGAGGATGATGGCGAAGGAAGAGGCGCGGCCCGTCCGCCAGCTTTCGAAGGCCTCGCGTTTCAGCGTGATCGAGGCGACCTCCGTCGTCGAGCCCGGCCCGCCCCCGGTCAGCAGCATGACCATGTCGAACATCTTGAAATTCTCGATGCCGCGGAAAAGCACGGCGAGCATGACGAAGGGCAGCGCCATCGGAATGGTGATCGACCAGAACTGCCGCCAGCCGGATGCCCGATCGACCTCGGCCGCCTCATAGATATAGTCGGGGATCGATCGCAGGCCCGCCAGGCAGATCAGCATCACATAGGGCGTCCACATCCAGGTATCGACGACGATGATGGACCAGGGAGCGAGCGACACCGAGCCGAGCATTTCGAACGAGGATGGCGGCACGCCGGTGGCATAGGAGACGACATAATTGAAGAGGCCGATCTGCGGCTGATAGAGGAACCGCCAGAAATTGCCGACCACCGCCGGCGACAGCATCATCGGGATCAGGATCACCGTCGTCCAGAAGGCGTGTCCTTTGAATTTCCGGTCGATCAGATAGGCCAGCGAAAAACCGATAAGGGTCTGCAGCAGGATGGTCCAGAACACGAAATGGGCCGTCGTCTGCATGGCGATCCAGATGTCGGGGTCGTTGAGAACCCGCTGGTAGTTCGTCAGGCCCACACCTTCGACCACCGCATTCGGCCGGTTGGCGCGATAGTTGGTGAAGGAGAGCCGCACCGCCCAGATCAGCGGAAAGATGTTGATGGCGAGCAGCAACAGGATGGTGGGCGCGATGAAAAGCCAGGCGATCGCCCGGTCGGACAGGCCGCGCACGCGGTGAACAAGCGGCACCGGCGTTGCGCGCACCATGCGCTCGGTCGCCTTGTCCAGTATCGTGGTATTGGTCTCGGTCACGGACTTCACCTGAAATCGGGATGGCGGTCGTCAACAGGGCCGCTCGAGCGCACGCGCCGGACGGCCCCACCGGGAGGAAATCAGAGTTTTCCTTCATCCCCGAAGATTTCGGCCCAATCCTTGACCAGCCCGTCGAGCGCTTCCTTGGCCGTGCCCTTGTCGGCCACGACATAGTCATGCATGCGCTTCTGCATGGCCTGCAGCAGGATGGCGTAGGACGGCTCCTGCCAGAAGTCCTGCACCTGGTTCATCGCAACGAGGAAGTCGGCTGCAAACGGCTGGCTGTCCTTGAAGGAAGGATCGTTCAGCACCGCATTGTGAACGGCATAGCCGCCGAGCGACCACCACTTCTTCTGCACGTCCGGCTGCGCAAACCATTTGATATAGGCGAGCGCGCCATCCATGTTGTCGGTGTTGGCGACGACCGAAATCCCCTGCCCGCCGAGCGTCGATGCCGCCGTCGTGCCCTTCGGATTGACGAAGAAGCCGATCTTCTCGCCGCCGACATTCTCGTCCTTGTAGAGGCCGGGGAAGAAGGCGAACCAGTTCATCGCCATCGCCGCCTGACCGGACTTGAAGGCGTCCAGCGTTTCACCCATGTAGGCATCGGTGTAGCCGGGAGGCGTGCAGCACTTGTAGAGTTCCTTGTACTCCTCGAGCCCCTTGACCGCGTCCGGCGAATTGACCGCGCCTTCCATGTCGTATTTGCCGGGCGTGTTCTCATACTTGAACCCGTTGGCATACAGCGCCTGGGTGACACCCATGGTAATACCTTCCGACGCGCGTTCGGTGAAGATGGCCGCGCCATAAACCTTCTTGCCGTCGATCTCCTTGCCGTTGAAGAACTTCGCCGTTTCGATCAGTTCGGGCCACGTGGCCGGCACCGTCAGATCGCGGCCAGTCTGCGCCTTGAATTCCGCCTGCAGCTCGGGCTTGGCGAACCAGTCCTTGCGATAGAACCAGGCATTGGCGTCGCCCATTGCCGGCAGCGCCCAGTAGTTCGGCGTAGCCTTCGGCCAGGTGGCATAGGCGTTGACGGCGGCTTCGGCGAAGTCGCTCATCTTGATGCCTTCCTTGTCGAAGAACTCGTTGAGCTTGACGTAATAGCCGTTCTCGGCCGAGCCGCCGAGCCACTGGCTGTCGCCGATCAAGAGATCGCAGAGCTTGCCGCCGGAGTTGAGCTCGTTGAGAATGCGATCGGCGAAATTCGGCCACGGCACGAACTCGAACTTCATCTCGGTGCCCGTCTGGGCCGTGAAATCCTTGGACAATTCCACCAATGCATTGGCCGGATCCCAGGCCGCCCAGCACAAGGTCAGCTCCGCCGCCTGCGACACGGACGGCAAAGCCGCGGAGATTGTCAGCGCAGTTGTTGCCCCCAACAGGGCCTTGGTCATTTTCCGCATGTATTCCTCCCAGATACAGAAGCCGGCACCACGCCGTCTTCGGGAATTCCGACTGCCTTTGCGCAGTCGCCCGTCCCCACGGTGGGAGGATGCGCCAGCGCCATCAAATTTGAGTTTTTACCGGGCTCCCCGCCCTCGCTCATCCGGTCTCACTCCAACCGTGTTGAGCAATATGTTTAGTGATACTCAATTTACTAAACATGACAAGAGGCAATCGTTGCTGCGCTGCACGCTTTGCAATGCAGCGACCGCGACAAATCCCGCCAGGAAAGCCAATAGCCATGACTGAACAAAGTGTTGAGCTCGCGCGAAAACAAAAAATCCCCGGAGGCGTCACGCTACCGGGGATTCGAAATTCCAACAGTATCAACGAAAAGGGTGCGGGCTCAGCCCATGCGCTCCGAAGCATAGGAGCCCGGGCTTGCCGGGAAGACCACGGTGCGGTTGCCGTTGATAAAGGTGCGGTGGTGGATATGCGCATGAACCGCACGGGCCAGCACCTGGCTTTCGACGTCGCGGCCGATCGAGACATAGTCTTCCGCGCTCTGGGCATGGGTGATGCGGGCGATATCCTGCTCGATGATCGGGCCTTCATCGAGATCGGCGGTCACGTAGTGCGCCGTCGCACCGATCAGCTTCACGCCGCGCTCGTAGGCCTGCTTGTAGGGGTTGGCGCCCTTGAACGACGGCAGGAACGAGTGGTGGATGTTGATGATTTGGCCCGACATCTTCTGGCACATCGCATCCGACAGGATCTGCATGTAGCGGGCAAGCACGATCAGTTCGGTACCGGTCTGCTCGACCACGTCCATGATGCGAGCCTCGGCCTGCGCCTTGTTCGCCTTGGTGACCGGAATGTGGTGGAAGGGAATGTCGTGATTGACCACGACCTTCTGGTAGTCGAAGTGGTTGGAGATGACGCCGACGATGTCGATCGGCAACGCGCCGATCTTCCAGCGGTAGAGCAGGTCGTTCAGGCAGTGGCCAAAGCGCGACACCATCAGGAGCACCTTCATCCGGTGCTCGCTGTCACGAATGTCTGCCGACATGCCGAAGCGGGTCTTCACCGCCTCGAAGCCTGCGGTGAGCTTTTCGAGCGAAGCACCTTCCTGGCTGATGAAGGTCAGGCGCATGAAGAACAGACCGGTCTCCATGTCGTCGAACTGCGAGCTATCGGTGATGTAGCAGCCCTCGTCCGCAAGATAGCCGGTGATCGCCGCAACGATGCCGCGGGTGGATTTGCAGGAAACAGTCAGCACATAGCTTTTCATCGGTGTCAGTCTCTTGGCTCGAGGTATTGGCTGGCCCTCCCGGCCAACGTTGTGGAGCGGAAGCTAGCGCGGCACTGGCCTGCCCGTCCATCCGTTTAGCGACATCGGATAGCAGGAACAGGCCATGCCGTCTCTTCTGATCTTCGCAAAAGCCCCGGCGCTCAGATGTCGAGCGTCGTCTGCCGCTCCCATTCGCTGAAATGGGACGTGTAGGTGTTCCATTCCTGGTGCTTGAGTTTCAGGTAGGCGCTGGAGAAGCTCTTCCCGAGCGCGACCTTCAGCTCCTCGTCCTTGTCATATTCGCGCAATGCGTCGAGGAGGTTCAACGGCAGGCGAGGCGCATCGGTGATCGTGTGGCCTTCCTTGTACATGTCGATATCGTAGTGACGACCCGGATCGGCATTGCTCCGGATACCGCTGAGACCGGCCGCGATGATGATCGCCTGCAGCAGATACGGATTGACCGCGCCATCCGGCAAACGCAGTTCGAACCGGCCTGGACCGGGGACGCGGACCATGTGCGTGCGGTTGTTGCCCGTCCAGGTCACCGTATTCGGCGCCCAGGTCGCGCCGGAAATCGTGCGCGGTGCGTTGATGCGCTTGTAGGAATTGACCGTCGGGTTGGTGATGGCGGCCAGCGCCGAAGCGTGCTTCATGATGCCGCCGAGGAAGGTCTTGCCCTTGGCCGAAAGACCGAACGGCATCTCCTTGTCGGCAAACACATTGGTCTTGCCTTCCATATCCCAGACGGAGATGTGGGCGTGGCAGCCGTTGCCAGTCAGGCCCTTGAACGGCTTCGGCATGAAGGTTGCGCGCAGACCGTGTTTCTCGGCGACCGATTTCACCATGAATTTGAAGAACGAGTGCTTGTCGGCCGTCTGGAGCGCATCGTCATATTCCCAGTTCATTTCGAACTGGCCGTTCGCATCCTCGTGGTCGTTCTGATAGGGCTTCCAGCCGAGTTCCAGCATGTAGTCGCAGATTTCGGTGATCACGTCATAACGGCGCATGACAGCCTGCTGGTCGTAGCAAGGTTTCTCGGCCGTATCGAACTCGTCGGAAATCTTCGACCCGTCGGCCGAGATCAGGAAGAATTCCGGTTCGACGCCGGTCTTGACACGCAAACCTTCCTTGGCAGCTTCGGCGATCAGCTTTTTCAAGACGACGCGCGGCGCCTGTTCGACCGGCTGGTCTTCCATGACGCAATCGGCCGCCACCCAGGCGACGTCCTTCTTCCAGGGCAGCTGGATGACCGAGGACGCATCCGGCAACGCAAAGAGGTCCGGATGGGCGGGGGTGAGGTCCAGCCAGGTAGCGAAGCCCGCAAAGCCCGCGCCATCCTTCTGCATGTCGGCAATCGCCTCAGTCGGGACCAGCTTGGCACGCTGGCCGCCGAACAGGTCGGTATAGCTGATCATGAAATATTTGATGCCGCGGTCCTTGGCAAAGCTGGCAAGATCGAGTGTCACTGTGTTCCCCTTTGGATTATTTCAGACACTTTTTCATGGAGTGGGCCGCCGCCTCGCTTGGGAGATCAGACGACGGCCGTTGATATGGAGGGTCAGAACCCTCCCTTGCCCGGGATCCAGCTGGTGCCGGCAAGCGGCACCTGCGCCATGGCGGATGCTTCGATCGTCAGCGCGACGAGATCCTCGGGTTCCAGGTTATGCAGGTGGTTCTTGCCGCAGGCGCGGGCGATGGTCTGCGCCTCCAGCGTCATCACCTTCAGATAATTGGCCAGACGGCGGCCGGCCGCGATTGGATCGAGGCGCTTCATCAGTTCCGGGTCCTGGGTCGTGATGCCGGCGGGATCCTTGCCCTCATGCCAGTCGTCATAGGCGCCGGCCGTGGTACCGAGTTTCTGGTATTCCTCTTCCCAATGCGGATCGTTGTCGCCAATGGCAACAAGTGCCGCCGTGCCGATGGCAACCGCATCGGCGCCAAGCGCCAGCGCCTTGGCGACATCGGCGCCCGAGCGCACGCCGCCCGAGATGATCAGTTGCACCTTGCGGTGCATGCCGAGATCCTGAAGAGCCTGAACGGCAGGGCGAATGCAGGCGAGCGTCGGCATGCCGACGTTCTCGATGAAGACGTCCTGCGTTGCCGCCGTGCCGCCCTGCATGCCATCGAGCACCACCACGTCGGCACCGGCCTTCACGGCAAGTGCCGTATCGTAGTAAGGCCGCGCGCCGCCGACCTTCACATAGATCGGCTTTTCCCAGTCGGTGATTTCACGCAGTTCGAGGATCTTGATTTCCAGATCGTCCGGGCCGGTCCAGTCGGGATGGCGGCAGGCCGAGCGCTGGTCGATGCCCTTCGGCAGGTTGCGCATGTTGGCGACGCGATCGGAAATCTTCTGGCCGAGCAACATGCCGCCGCCACCCGGCTTTGCACCCTGGCCGACCACGACTTCGATCGCATCGGCGCGGCGCAGATCCTTCGGGTTCATGCCATAGCGCGAGGGGAGATATTGATAGACGAGCGTCTGGCTGTGGCCGCGTTCCTCGTCCGTCATGCCGCCGTCGCCGGTGGTGGTCGAGGTCCCGGCGATCGTGGCACCACGTCCGAGCGCTTCCTTGGCATTGCCCGACAGCGCGCCGAAGCTCATGCCGGCAATGGTGATCGGCGTTTTCAACGTGATCGGCTTCTTGGCGAAGCGAGAACCGAGAACGACGGTCGTGTCGCATTTTTCACGATAGCCTTCGAGTGGATAACGGGAGATCGAAGCGCCGAGGAAGAGCAGATCGTCGAAATGCGGAACCTTGCGCTTGGTGCCGGCGCCACGGATGTCATAGATGCCGGTCGCCGCCGCCCGGCGGATTTCGGCCAGCGTATAATCGTCGAAGGTCGCTGACTTGCGCGGCGGGGTATAAGGGTTGTGATAGCTCATCTCTATGTCCCTGCCTTAGTACGCTTCGGCGTTGTCGATGTTGAAATTGTAGAGTTTGCGGGCCGAACCGTAGCGCTTGAACTCGGTCGGCTTGACGTCTGTGACGCCAGCCTTTTCGAGCAGTTCGGCAAGCTTCTGCAGATGCTCGGGCCGCAGGTCCTTCTCGATGCAGTCTGCGCCGAGGCTCTTGACCTCGCCGCGCACGAAAAGCTTGGCCTCGTAGAGCGAATCCCCGAGCGCATCACCGGCATCGCCGAGCACCACCAGATGGCCGGACTGCCCCATGAAGGCCGACATATGGCCGATGCTGCCATGCACGACGATGTCGATGCCCTTCATCGAGATACCGCAGCGCGAGGCCGCATTGCCCTTGATGACCAGCAGGCCGCCGCGGCCGGTTGCGCCTGCATACTGGCTGGCATCGCCTTCGACGACAACGGTTCCGGACATCATGTTTTCCGCGACGCCGGGGCCGGCAGAGCCGTGAACGGTGATCGTGCCGCCGTCATTCATGCCGGCGCAGTAGTATCCGACGCTGCCGCGTACATCGACGCTGACGGGCTGGTCTATTCCGACGGCAACGGCATGGCTGCCGCGCGGGTTAACGACTTCGAAGTTCGTATCGTTGGTGCCGGGAGCGATCGCGTGCAGCGCACTGTTCAACGCGCGCAGCGGCGTGGTGGCAAGATCGAACACGCGCATCGCTTCCAGACTTTCTCGGTTTACGCTGATATCCACAATTAGGCTGCCTTCTCATGATCCCAGAAATAGACGGTGGCGGGCTCTGGTTCCCAGACACGCGCGTCTTCGATGCCCGGCAGGTTGACGAGCGCGCGGTATTCGGATCCGAAGGCGATGTATTGATCGGTCTCGGCCATGACCGCAGGCTTGCAGGCGATCGGATCACGCACCACGCCGAAACCCGATTTGGTGCCGACAACGAAGGTGAAGAAACCGTCGAGATCATCGAGCGCGCTGGTCAGCGCCTGCCCCAGATCCTTGCCCTTGGCCATCTCGGCGGTGAGATAGGCGGCGGCGACTTCGGAATCGTTCTGCGTCTCGAAGGTCATGCCTTCGCGAACCAGTTCGCGGCGCAGGTTGTTGTGGTTGGAGAGCGAACCGTTATGCACCAGGCATTGGTCGGCGCCAGTCGAGAACGGATGGGCGCCGAGCGTTGTGACGGCCGATTCCGTCGCCATGCGGGTATGACCGATTCCATGCGTGCCGCCCATCGCGCGAATGCCGAAACGGGCAACAACATCCTTCGGCAGGCCGACTTCCTTGTAGATCTCGACACTGTCGCCCGAGCCCATGACGCGAATTTCCGGCCGCGCCTCAGCGAGCAGGCCGCGCACCGCTGCAACCCGTGTGGCGTCAGCCTCGATCACCGCATGCGTGCTTTTCAGCTCCACGGTGACGCTGGCATCAACAGGCTTCAGGAGGGCTTCAAGCCCGGCAAAATCGACGGCGGGCCTGGCGGATTGAACGGTGATTTTCGCGCGACCATCGGACGGCGCGCCATAGATTGCAATGCCGGCGCTATCGGGACCGCGATCAGTCATGATGACCAGCATATCGGACAGCATGGCCCCCAATTTCGGCTCCAGACTTTTGTCCTTCAAAAACAATCCGACAATTCCGCACATGGGGACGATCCTTCGTTTCGTTGCTGAAAAGATGGATAGCAGCTGCTTTTTCGAATTTCAACTGTGAAGAAAGTTTTTTTCTTTTTAGGCAAGATATCTGCGCTGCGTCTTGGCATTTCGTTATGCATCCTATGCCGAAATGCTATATGACCAACCAGTTGGTCAGGACACGAGAGGCCGGCAAAACCGTGCGCATACTTCGCCAAGGGAAACCGGTCGGGCAGTTGACTGCGATTTCTACGACCCGAAAACCCATCGAGATCGCGCTGCTCGTATCTGTCACCGAAGGTATGCAGCCCCAGGACGATGGTGCTGGCAACTTCATGCGCAAAATGCGCGACGGTGAGCGTTATTAGCCTCAAGAAATCCGTTGCTTCTCTAAAGACGAGCCGCGGCTACATCCCACCCCGCGTTTGCGGATAGGAAATGATCGAGAGATAACGGATCGGCAATTTCACCAACTGCTCTGGCCCATGACGTGCGTCGGCATCGAAAAACAGGCTGTCACCCGGCTGCATGGTGAAAAGCCGGTCACTGTGGCGGTACACGACCTCGCCCTCCAACATATAGAGAAACTCCATGCCCTCGTGCTGAAAGGCCGGGAACGTATCGGAATCAGCCGTCAGCGTGATCAGATAGGGCTCGACGATGACACCGGCCGTGTTATTGTCGATGTGACCGAGAAGATTGTATTGATGCCCGGCGCGTGTTCCGCGCCGCTCCAGTTCCACGCCTTCGCCCGCTTTGACGAAAACGGCGTTGCGCACTTCCTCGTAGCGCCGGAAGAAGGCTGTCACAGGAACACCCAGCGCCCTGGACAAGGACTGCAGCGTCGTCAGCGACGGCGAGATGTTGCCGTTCTCGATCTTCGACAGCATGCCGAGCGAAATACCGGTGGCGGCGGCAAGGTCGGTGACGGTAATGCCGAGCTTCTTGCGGAAGGCGCGGACTTCATGGCCGATGGCGATTTCGAGGTTGTTTTCCTTCGGCTCGCGCAGCGCATGCGGATCCTGCGAGAAAGCAGCTTTGAGCGCCGGCCGTTCGTCATCCGTCGTCCGGCCAATATCGATTTCAGCTGATTTTTTCGCCATGCTCGCCTGCCCTTGCCTCAATACGCGCTTCGGAAGAGGAGCCTATCCTGAGAGTGAAATTTTCTCAACCGAGAAGAAAATCAGTCGCTGGGCGCACCAAGGGCGGATTGTCGCCCTCGCCGCGGCGCCTCTCCGAATGCCGCGCGATAGCTGCGTGAAAAGTGCCCAGCGCTGGAAAAGCCGGTAGCGAAGGCAATTTCAGAAATCGAAAGCGGGCTTTGCAGAAGCAGCCGCCGCGCATGATTGAGCCTGAGCTTGCGATATTCCGCCAGGAAAGAGGACTGCATGAGACGCGAGAACAGGCGGTCCAGATGACGTGGCGACACTCCGGCCAGAGCCGCCATCGCCAACCGGTCGAGTGGCGCCTCGATCGTCGCTTCCATCTTTTCAAGGACTGTCAACAACCCCGGGTGATTGACACCGTAGCGCTCAGCCATCGACGCCCGCTGCGGCGCACCGGGAGCTTCCACATGGGTGTGCAGATACCAGTCGCTGACCCGGCGGGCGAAATCCGATCCCATGCGTTCGGAGATCAGGGCGTGCATCATGTCGAGCGGCGCGACGCCGCCGCCGCAGGTGATGCGATTGCCGTCGAGGACATAACGGGCCTGGCGCGGGGCGAGATCCGGGAAGGCTTCCATCAGGGCGGGCGCGTGCTCCCAGTGAATGGTGAAGTCACGATCCTTGAGCAGGCCCGCAGCCGCCATCAGATAGGGCCCCCCGGAAATGCCGCCGATACGAACGCCGTCACGCGTCAGCTGGCGCAGGCAGGCAAGAACCGCAGGCACGTTCCAATCGACTGGTGACCCGCCGGCGCAGACGAAGACGGTGTGCAGGCCGGAACCGCGCCTCGGAAGCGGTTGCGAGGGAACAGGAATTCCCGACGATGATAGCGCCATGTCGCCATCCGGCGCGTGAGCCGACAGGTGGTAGATTTCTTTACCAGCCAGAAGATTGGCGGCGCGCAACGGCTCGATCGCCGACGCATAGGACATCAGTGCAAACCCCGGAACGAGGATAAATCCGATCTTCTGCACGTTTTTGAGGTCATCTGTGGCCATGTCCTATTTATGACGCAATACGTCTCTTTTCTGCAAGTGATGAAAATCAATCCTGTCATGATCGCCGCCAGTTCTCACGGTGAATCGATCATGCGCTATTCCGCCTTTTCCGTTTTTCTGAACGCGCTGCGCGCCAATAAAAGCTGGCAGCCCGCTTGGCGCAGCCCGGTTCCGAAAAACCACTATGATGTGATCATCGTCGGCGGTGGCGGGCATGGGCTTTCAACCGCCTACTATCTCGCCAGGGAATTCGGCATCACCAATGTAGCGGTGCTGGAAAAGGGCTATATCGGCTCGGGCAATATCGGCCGCAACACGACGATCATCCGCTCCAACTATCTGCTTCAGGGCAACAACCCCTTCTACGAACTGTCGATGAAGCTCTGGGAAGGGCTGGAGCAGGACTTCAACTTCAACGCCATGGTCTCGCAACGTGGCGTGCTCAACCTCTATCATTCCGACGCACAGCGCGACGCCTACACGCGGCGCGGCAATGCCATGCGCCTGCACGGCGTCGATGCCGATCTGCTCGATCGCAACACCGTCCGCCAGATGCTGCCGTTCCTCGATTTCGACAATGCCCGCTTCCCGATCCAGGGCGCGCTGATGCAGAAGCGCGGCGGCACCGTGCGGCATGACGCGGTTGCCTGGGGCTATGCCCGTGGCGCCGACAGCCGCGGCGTCGATATCATACAGAATTGCGAGGTCACCGGCATTCGCCGCGAAAACGGCCGCGTCATGGGTGTCGAAACCAGCCAGGGTTTCATCGGCTGTGGCAAGCTGGCGCTGGCAGCGGCGGGTAATTCCACCGTCGTCGCCGACATGGTCGACATGAAGTTGCCGATCGAAAGCCATGTGCTGCAGGCCTTCGTCTCGGAAGGGCTGAAACCCTTCATCGACAACGTCGTCACCTTCGGCGCCGGCCATTTCTACGTCTCCCAGTCCGACAAGGGCGGCCTCGTCTTCGGCGGCGATATCGATGGCTATAATTCCTATGCCCAGCGCGGCAATCTGGCGACCGTCGAACATGTCGCCGAGGCCGGCGTCGCGATGATCCCGGCCCTCTCGCGTGTTCGGGTGCTTCGCTCCTGGGGCGGCGTGATGGACATGAGCATGGACGGCTCGCCGATCATCGATCGTACTCACATCGACAATCTCTATCTGAACGCCGGCTGGTGTTACGGCGGCTTCAAGGCCACGCCCGCGTCCGGCTTCTGCTACGCCCATCTGATCGCCAGGAACCAACCGCATGATACGGCAAAGGCCTTCCGGCTTGACCGCTTCGCACGCGGCCGAATGCTCGATGAAAAGGGCGTCGGCTCGCAACCCAATCTGCATTGAGGACTTTAAATGGCCAGCCTGATCGCCTGCCCCCATTGCGGGCCGCGCCCCAAGGAAGAATTCACCGTTAGGGGTGACGCCGCAATCGCCCGCCCCGCAGCCGATGCCGGCGAGGAAGCCTGGTATTCTTACGTCTATCTGCGCGACAACCCGCGGGGCAGGCACAAGGAATATTGGCATCACACATCCGGCTGCCGCCGCTGGCTCGTCGTGGAGCGCGATACCGTGACCCATGCGGTCTATGCCGTCAGGGACGCTGCCGCGCAGGGAGAGACCGCATGAGTTCCTTCCGTCTCTCCAGGGGTGGTCGCATCGACCGCGCCAAATCGCTGCACTTCACCTTCGACGGCAAGCCGATGCAAGGGTTTGCCGGCGACACGCTGGCCTCGGCGCTGCTCGCAAACGGCCGCCAGCTTGTCGGCCGCAGCTTCAAATACCATCGTCCCCGCGGCATCCTGACCGCCGGTGCCGCTGAGCCGAACGCGTTGGTTACCATCGGCGAAGGAGGCCGCACCGAGGCGAACACGCGCGCAACGCTGGTCGAACTCTACAGCGGCCTGACGGCCAGGAGTCAGAACCGCTGGCCCTCCGTCGATTTCGACCTTGGCGCCGTCAACAACCTGCTCTCGCCCTTCCTCGGCGCCGGTTTTTACTACAAGACCTTCATGTGGCCCGCCGCTTTCTGGGAAACGGTCTACGAGCCGATTATCCGCAAGGCGGCCGGTCTTGGCCGCGCCACCTACGAGCCCGATCCGGACGCTTATGAGAAATGCTGGGCACATTGCGACTTGCTGGTGATCGGCGCCGGCCCGGCCGGTCTTGCCGCCGCGCTGACTGCCGGTCGAGCAGGGGCGCGTGTCATCCTTGCTGATGAAGGCTTTGAGCCGGGCGGCTCGCTTCTCGCCGAGACCGCGGCAATCGGCGAGAAAGCCGCGGCCGGCCTCCTTGCGGAAGCGCTTGCCGAACTGGCCAGCCTCCCCAATGTGCGCATCTTTTCGCGCACCACCGTCTTCGGTTGGTATGACGGCAATGTCTTCGGTGCGGTCGAGAGCGTTCAAAAGAACACGGCCTCCATCGACCCGAACCGGCCGGTAGAGCGTCTGTGGCGCATTGCCGCCAAGCACGCGATCCTCGCGTCTGGCGCGGAAGAGCGCCCGCTCGTCTTCGGTGGCAATGATATTCCGGGCGTGATGATGGCAGGCGCCATGCGCTCCTATCTCAACCGGCAAGCCATCGCGCCGGGCAAGCGTACCGTCATTTTCACCAACGACGAATCCGGCTACAGGACGGCTACCGACCTCGAAGCAGCCGGACTTGAGGTCGCCGCCATTGTCGACGCTCGTGCTAGCGCCGCTTCGTCCTGGAGCGGGCGCGCACCCGTTTTCCCCGGCGCGGTGGTGCAGGACGCCAAAGGCGGCAAAGCCCTCACCAGCGTCACAGTTATCAAGGATGGCGCGCCGGTAACGATCAAGGCCGACGCTCTTGCCATGTCGGGCGGCTGGAGCCCGATCATCCATCTTGCCTGCCACCGCGGCGCAAAGCCCATCTGGTCGGATGCAAAGGCCGCCTTCCTCGCACCGGAAACACAGGCTGACCTGACCATAGCCGGTTCTGCGGCAGGTCTCGGCGCAACAGAAGCCTGCCTTGCCGACGGCGCCGAGAAAGCCGCACGCGCGCTGCAAGCCCTCGGCTTTTCCAAGGCCTCACCCGCCTTCGTCGCCGCAATCGACACCGCTACCGTCGCCAAGCCGCTCTGGTATGTGCGCGGCGCAAAGGGCAAGGCCTTTGTCGACTACCAGAACGATGTGCATCTGAAGGATCTCGGTCTCGCCGTCAGCGAAGGCTATGGCCATGTGGAGCTTGCCAAGCGCTACACCACCAACGGCATGGCGACCGATCAGGGCAAGCTGTCCAACATCAACGCCATCGGCATTCTGGCGGAAGCGCGCAAGGTTTCGCCGGCCGATGTCGGCACCACGACTTTCCGCCCGTTTTATACGCCGCTCTCCTTCGGCGCATTGACCGGCGCTTCAAAGGGCAGCCATTTCCAACCAGTGCGCAAATCGCCGCTGCATGACTGGGCAAGGAAGAACGGCGCCGTCTTCGTCGAGACCGGGCTCTGGTATCGCTCCTCCTGGTTTCCGAAGGCGGGCGAAACGACGTGGCGCGAAAGCGTCGATCGTGAAGTGCTCAATGTCCGTCAGAATGCCGGCATCTGCGATGTCTCGACGCTCGGCAAGATCGAGATCTTCGGCAAGGACGCCGCAGAATTCCTGAACCGCATCTACTGCAACGCTTTCCTGAAACTGCCAGTCGGCAAGGCGCGTTACGGCCTGATGCTGCGCGAAGATGGCCTGATCTATGACGACGGCACGACGAGTCGGCTTAGCGAAAATCACTTCTTCATGACGACGACCACGGCCTATGCGGCCGGCGTGATGAACCATCTGGAATTCTGCGCCCAGGCACTCTGGCCCGACCTCGATGTGCAGTTTGCCTCCTCCACGGACCAGTGGGCGCAGATTGCCGTCGCCGGACCGAAGTCGCGGACGATCCTGCAAACGCTAGTCGACGAGGATATTTCCGATGCGGCCTTCCCCTTCCTCGGCGCCAGGCAAGTCTCGCTGTTCGACGGGAAGCTGACCGGCCGGCTGTTCCGCATCTCCTTCTCCGGCGAATTGGCCTATGAGCTGGCAGTTCCCGCCGGTTATGGCGAAGCCGTCGCGGATGCGATCATGGCAACGGGCAAGCCTCACGGCATCTGCCCCTATGGCGTCGAAGCGCTCGGTGTCATGCGCATCGAGAAAGGTCATGTCACCCATTCCGAGATCAACGGCACCGTCGTTCCGGCCGATCTCGGATTTGCGAAGATGGTCTCGCCAACCAAACCGGACTTCATCGGCAAAGCGATGCTTTCGCGCGAGGGCATTGTGGCGCAGGACCGCCCATCGCTCGTCGGCGTCAAGCCGCTCGACCCCGCAACAACATTCAAGACCGGCTCGCACATCCTTTCAGATGGCGCCACTCCGTCGCTGGAAAACGATCAGGGTTATGTGACCTCCAGTTGCTATTCGCCCAACCTCGGCTCAACCATCGGCCTGGCGCTCGTCAAGCATGGGCCGAAGCGGCATGGCGAGCATGTCACGGTTTGGAACGACCTGAGAAATGAATACACCAAGGCCGTTCTCTGCAGCCCTGTCTTCTTCGATCCGGAAAACGGAAAACTCCATGGTTGATTTCGCTCTCCTTCATCGTTCCGCTCTGGCGGGCGCAAGGTCCGGTTCTTTCGGCGCCTCCTCGATGACGGCAAGGATAACGCTCGGAGCCCTGCCGGAAGGCCATGTCCTGCAGGTGCTCGCCGCACATGGAAGTGGCCTGCAGAACTTGATCCTGCAGATCGGCGATGGCGCCCCTCATGCCGTGCGCCCTTACGGCCCCGGACAGTGGTTCGTTGTCGGCGATGCGCCTCTTTCCGCCGCACATATCGCCGGCAAGGCGACGCTCCTTGCAGGCAAGGCGTCGATTGCCGATCAAAGCCACGGTCGCGTCCGGATCGGCATCAGTGGTGCATCCGTCGAAGCCGTCCTCGCCAAGGGCACGGCTGTCGATCTCGACCGGGCGAACTTCGCCATCGGCCACTCGGCCATGACGTTGATCGGCCATATCTCGGCGCTGATGACGCGAACCGATGTGGATTGCTTCGAACTCATGGTCCTGCGCGGCTTCGCGGAAAGCCTATGGGACGAACTCGTGCAGATGGGCCTCGAATTCGGCGTGGATGCCAAAACGGCTGGCTGAGCAACAGGTTTACGCTTCGCCGATCCCATTCAAATTTTTCCGATTGTCTCGAACCACGGCATCGTTCATGGTCACGATATCCGCCGCGTTGCACTGTTCGCATCCGCGGATAGTTCATTTCGCACGAGGAAAACACGCAATGGCCAAGGGACAAGCAAAGAGCAACAAGGAAGTCAGAAAACCGAAGAAGGACAAGGTTGCGGCCAAGGCAGCCACCCCTTTCAGCGCGACCACCCAAAAGGAAGTTCCCAAACTATCCGGCGCCAAGCCGAAGAAGTAATCGGCAGCTTGCCGTCACTTCGGCTGCGACGGCGTGAAATTGGCAACCAGTGCATGCCGCTCGCCCGGATAGATCAGGCGCACATGGGTGATGTAGGAACCATTGCTCCAGGTGCGCCGCTCCACCGTCAGACAGGGCGTTCCAACGGCAATATCAAGGGCCGTGGCGACCGGTTCATCCGCCGCCACCGCCCTTATCGTATGTTCGGCCGCACTCCACGGCACCCGGTTCAAGAGCCAGGGGCCAGGCGCCACCTCTTCGAAACTCTCGGCCGCCGCGTCAGGCACAGCCGCCAGATTGATCAGGCGCTGTTCGACGCAAAATGGCCTGTTGCCGGCAAAATGCGTGCAAGTCACATCCAGAATGGGTGCTGCCGCGTCGAGGCCGAGCCTGGATCTATCTTCGGCATTGCTCCGGCGCCGTGTCTTTGCGGACAGCTTATAGTCATAGGCGAGACCCAATGACTGGACTTCGAGCTTGATGTCGCGGATTTCGAGCACCGCCGACTGGGCGCGCGGCTGCGTCACGTAGCTGCCCGATTTCCGCCGCCGCTCGATCAGCCCTGTCTTCGCCAGTTGCGTCAGCGCTTTGTTCACGGTCATCCGCGAGCATTTGTACTGCTCGGCAAGATCGACCTCGAACGGAATGCGAAAGCCAGGCTGCCATTCGCCGGAAAGGATCCGATCCTCGATGTCGCCGAGAATGCGCTGATGCAGCGACAGGTCGCTTGCCACGTCGGCAGGCGGCGTCTCAACATTCGGGCTGGCATCCTGCAATTTCACCACGCGCTCACCTTCGACAAACTGTTTGGTCCTACTGCATGATTCCTTAAATCGGATTCGATTTAAGGATAAAATTATGCAGCAGTCTCAATTTGCTACAGCAGACATTATCCAGCGCCGCATATCCGGAGACGATGCGGCGCCAAACCGAAACGCTCAGGCCAGCAGTTCGCGCATCACGGTGCGGAACCGGGCTGATATCTCGTCCCGCCTGTGGTGCCGCCCGCCCTCGACCTGTTTGCGGCCCGCCACCCAGACACTGTCGGGCTTCGTCCCGTTGGCAAAGAGCCACGAATCGAGGGCCGCGTCATCAGCGAGATCACCATCCGGCACCCGCAGGCTGACGAAATCCGCCGGATTGCCGGCGGCAATGCCCGACTTCGATGCCCCCGATCCCAAAGCAATACCGCCGCCTTCGACCGCGCCGTCGAACAAGGCGCGGCCAGTCGATTGACCCGGCGAGGCCAGCACATTGCGCGAGCGATGCAACAAGCGCTGCGAATATTCAAGCTGGCGAAGCTCATCGGGAAGTCCGATCAGGACATTGGAATCCGAGCCGATGCCGAATTTCCCGCCCGCTTCATCGAACACGACCGCGTTGAACGTGCCATCGCCAAGATTGGCCTCCGTCACCGGGCAAAGGCCGGCGATGGCCCTGCTTTCAGCCATGCGCCGGGTTTCGTCATCCGTCATATGCGTCGCATGAATCAGGCACCAGCGGCCATCAAGCCCGGCATGATCGAGCAGCCATTCGACCGGTCGCGCGCCGGACCATGCAATGCAATCCTCCACTTCCTTGACCTGCTCGGCCACATGAATATGGATCGGCCCATCCTTTGCCATTGCAACGACGGTCGCCAATTCTTCCGGCGTCACCGCCCGCAGGCTATGCGGCGCCACGCCAACGCGTCCATCCGGCAAACCCTTGACCGCCCGATGGCAGCCGTCGAGCAGCCGCTCGAAGCTCTCGATCGTGTTGATGAAGCGCCGCTGGCCCTCGGTCGGAGCCGCACCGCCAAAGGTCGAATGCGCATAGAAGACCGGCAGCAGCGTCAGGCTGATGCCTGTCTTGAAAGCCGCCGAGGCGATCCGCTGGGCCATCTCGGAAATATCGGCATAGGGGCGGCCGTCGATATCGTGGTGGAGATAATGAAATTCGCCGACGCGGGAAAACCCGGCTTCCAGCATTTCCATATAGAGCTGGCTGGCGACGGCCTCGACATGATCCGGCGTCATCGACAGGGCGAAGCGATACATCACATTGCGCCAGCTCCAGAAACTGTCGGCACCAGGCCCGCGCGTTTCCGCAAGCCCCGCCATGCCGCGCTGGAATGCGTGGCTGTGGAGGTTCGGCATGCCGGATACGAGGATATCGTGGCGCTCGTCACCCGCCTGTGCCGCCGCTCCGGTTTCGACCGAGACAATCCGCCAGCCGTCGTACGATATCCGCACATCCTTCTGCCACCCTGCCGGCAACAAGGCCGATTTCACATGAATGCTGTCCAAGGCACCCTCTCCCGTTTTCGACAAAATCAAAAAACCACTTGCGCTCATTTTCTTTATGTCTATACATAATAGCACGAAAAGGAAAGGCTGGAAAACGATGTCTTCCATAAAATCGGCACCGGACGGATCCCGGCCAACCGCTTGCGATCGCCTTTGGCGAAACGCGCGGCTCGCGACCTTGAACCCTGCCTTGCCGGGTCTCGGCCTCGTCGAGAATGGCGCCATAGCCGTCGAAGACGGTCGTATCGTCTATGCCGGCAGCGAAGCAGACCTGCCTTTCTCCATCGAAAATGCCGCCGACGTCATAGATTGCAGCGGCCGCTGGATCACGCCCGGCCTGATCGACTGCCACACCCATCTGGTTCATGCCGGAGACCGCTCCAACGAATTCGAAATGCGGCTTTCAGGCGCAAGCTATGAGGAAGTGGCGCGCGCCGGCGGTGGCATTGTCTCCTCCGTGCGTTCTCTGCGTGAAGCCAGCGAAGACGAACTCGTGCGGCAGACGCTCCCCCGTCTGGACGCGCTGATGGCCGAGGGCGTCACGACGGTGGAAATCAAGTCCGGCTACGGCCTCGACCTCGAAAACGAAGCGAAGACCCTGCGCGCCGCGCGCCGTCTCAGCGAAGAACGCGATGTGGCCATCCGCACCACCTTCCTCGGCGCCCATGCGCTGCCGCCGGAATTCAAGGGCGACAAGGCCGGCTATATCGCCAAGGTCGCAGGCGAGATGCTGCCCGCGATCGCGGCGCAAGGGCTGGCCGACGCCGTTGACGGCTTTTGCGAAGGCATCGCCTTTTCGACGGACGAGATGCGCCTGGTTTTCGATGCGGCCAAGGCGCATGGCCTGCCTGTCAAACTGCATGCCGACCAACTCTCCAATCTGCACGGCGCCGCCCTTGCCGCCGAGTATGGCGCGCTGTCGGCCGATCACCTCGAATATACCGACGAAGCCGGCGCCGAAGCCATGGCGAAGAGCGGCACGATCGCCGTCATCCTGCCCGGCGCCTTTTACTTCATCCGTGAAACCAAGAAGCCGCCGATCGAGCTGTTCCGCCAGGCGGGCGTTGCGATGGCGATTGCCACCGACAGCAATCCCGGCACCTCGCCGCTCACTTCGCTGCTTCTGACCATGAACATGGCGGCGACCTTGTTCGGCATGACGATCACCGAATGCATCGCCGGCGTGACGCGGGAGGCGGCGCGCGCGCTCGGCCTCGTCGACGAGGTGGGGACGCTGGAACCCGGAAAATGGGCCGATTTCGCCATCTGGAATATCGAGCGACCGGCTGAACTCGTCTACCGCATGGGCTTCAACCCGCTGCATGCGCGCGTCCGCAACGGACATTGAAATTGGAGACGCGTGAGCCTGGCTCCGCGCATTGGTGAGGACTTCTTGATGACTCTTATTCTGCAGCCGGGCTCCGTCCCGCTTTCGACGCTTGAAACCATCTACTGGACCGGCGAGGCAGCCCGGCTCGATCCCTCCTTCGACAAGGGCATTGAGAAGGCCGCCGCCCGCATCGCCGAGATCGCCGCGGGCAATGCGCCGGTCTACGGCATCAACACCGGTTTCGGTAAACTGGCGAGCATCAAGATCGATGCCGCCGACGTGGCCACCCTGCAGCGCAACCTGATCCTCTCGCACTGCTGCGGCGTCGGCCAGCCGCTTGCCGAAAACATCGTCCGCCTGATCATGGCGTTGAAACTTGTCTCTCTCGGACGCGGCGCATCGGGTGTCCGGCTCGAACTCGTCCGTCTGATCGAGGGCATGCTCGAAAAGGGCGTCATCCCGGTCATCCCGGAAAAGGGCTCCGTCGGCGCCTCCGGCGATCTCGCGCCGCTCGCACATATGGCAGCGGTGATGATGGGCGAAGGCGAAGCCTTCTTCAATGGCGAACAACTTGACGGCCGCGCCGCGCTTGAGCGCGCCGGCCTGACGCCGGTCGTGCTTGCCGCAAAGGAAGGCCTGGCGCTGATCAACGGCACGCAGGTCTCCACTGCACTCGCCCTCGCCGGCCTGTTCCGCGCCCACCGCGCCGCGCAGTCGGCGCTGATCACGGGCGCACTTTCGACCGACGCCGCCATGGGCTCCTCGGCCCCCTTCCACCCCGATATCCATACGCTGCGCGGCCATAAGGGCCAGATCGATGCGGCCGCCGCCCTGCGCCGCCTGCTCAAGGGCTCGGTGATCCGCGAGAGCCATATCGAAGGTGACGAGCGCGTCCAGGACCCCTATTGCATCCGCTGCCAGCCGCAGGTCGACGGCGCCTGCCTCGATCTTATGCGCTCCGTTGCCCGCACGCTTGAAATCGAAGCCAACGCCGTCACCGACAATCCGCTGGTGCTGTCGGATAATTCCGTCGTCTCCGGCGGCAATTTCCATGCCGAGCCGGTCGCCTTCGCGGCCGACCAGATCGCGCTCGCCATCTGCGAAATCGGCGCCATCTCGCAGCGCCGCATCGCGCTCTTGGTCGATCCGGCCCTCTCCTATGGCCTGCCGGCATTCTTGGCCAAGAAGCCCGGCCTCAACTCCGGCCTGATGATCGCCGAAGTCACCTCGGCCGCGCTGATGTCGGAAAACAAGCAGATGTCGCACCCGGCCTCGGTCGATTCCACCCCGACCTCGGCCAACCAGGAAGATCATGTCTCCATGGCCTGCCACGGCGCCCGCCGTCTTCTGCAGATGACGGACAACCTGTTTTCGATCATCGGCATCGAGGCGCTGACGGCAGCACAGGGCATTGACTTCCGCGCACCGCTCGTCACCAGCCCGGAACTGACCAAGGCCATCGCCGCCATCCGCTCCGTCGTCCCAACGCTGGAGATCGACCGCTACATGGCGACCGACCTCAAGGCGGCGACCGACCTCATCGGCTCCGGCGCCCTGAACGCTGCGGTTTCCGCCGGCATTCTTCCGGTTCTGGAGGCGTAAATGAGTGTCTTTGAAGTCAAACAGGGCACTTCGCCGGTCATCCTCGGCTTTCCGCATACCGGCACCGACGTCCCGCCGGTTATCTGGGAGCGGCTGAACGACAATGGCCGCATCCTCGCCGACACCGACTGGCATATCCATCGCCTCTATGACGGATTGCTGCCGGAGGTCACGACCGTGCGTGCCACCTTCCATCGCTACGTCATCGACGCCAATCGCGATCCGGAAGGTGTCAGCCTTTATCCCGGCCAGAACACGACCGGGCTCATACCGGGCACCGATTTCGACGGCGTGGCGATCTGGAAGGACGGGGAAGAACCGACCGAAGCCGATATCACCGCCCGGCTAGCCGATTTCCACGCACCCTATCATGCGGCACTCGCGGCCGAAATCGAGCGCGTCAAGACGATCCATGGCATCGCAGTTCTCTATGACTGCCATTCTATCCGCTCGGATATTCCGTTCCTGTTCGAAGGCACGCTGCCTGATTTCAACATCGGCACCGACAGCGGCAAGACCTGCGATCCGGCCATCCAGAACGCAACTGTCGATGTCGTCCTGAATGCGCAGGATTACACCAGCATCCTCAACGGCCGCTTCAAGGGCGGCTGGACGACACGCCACTACGGCCGGCCTGAAACCGGCGTGCACGCAATCCAGATGGAACTGGCGCAATCCACGCATCTAAGCACGGAAGCACCGCCCTTCGCCTATGACCAAGCCAAGGCGGCAAAGCTCCGCATTCACCTCAAGGACATTCTCACGCGCATCGAAGCATCAGCGCTGACACTGGCACACACCACAAGGGCAACCAAATGACCAATCCTCGTCACAACATCCGCGACGTCCGCGCAGCCCGCGGCACTGAACTCACCGCAAAATCCTGGATGACCGAAGCGCCGCTTCGCATGCTGATGAACAATCTCGATCCGGAAGTGGCCGAGAACCCGCACGAACTGGTGGTTTACGGCGGCATCGGCCGCGCCGCCCGTACCTGGGCCGACTTCGACAAGATCGTCGAAACGTTGCGCGACCTCAACGAAGACGAGACGCTGATGGTGCAGTCCGGCAAGCCGGTCGGCGTCTTCCGCACCCACAAGGATGCGCCGCGCGTGCTGATCGCCAATTCGAACCTGGTGCCACACTGGGCGACCTGGGATCATTTCAACGAACTGGATAAGAAGGGTCTCGCCATGTATGGCCAGATGACCGCCGGTTCGTGGATCTATATCGGCAGCCAGGGCATCGTGCAGGGCACCTACGAAACCTTCGTCGAAGCCGGCCGCCAGCATTACAACGGCGATCTCAAGGCCAAGTGGGTCCTGACCGGCGGTCTCGGCGGCATGGGTGGCGCTCAGCCACTGGCCGCCGTCATGGCCGGCGCCTGCTGCTTGGCTGTCGAGTGCAATCCGGATTCGATCGATTTCCGCCTGCGCACCCGCTACGTCGATGCCCGTGCCGAAACCCTCGACGAAGCGATGGAACTGATCAAACGTTGGACCGCCGCCGGCGAGGCGAAGTCCGTCGGCCTGCTCGGCAACACCGCCGAAATCCTGCCGGAAATGGTCCGCCGCGGCATCCGCCCGGACATGGTCACCGACCAGACTTCCGCCCACGACCCGATCAACGGCTACCTGCCGAAGGGCTGGACGATGGCTGAGTGGAAGGCAAAGCGCGAAAGCGATCCGAAGGCCGTCGAAAAGGCGGCCCGCGCCTCCATGCGCGAGCATGTCGAAGCGATGATCGCCTTCCAGGACATGGGTGTTCCGACTTTCGACTACGGCAACAACATCCGCCAGGTCGCCAAGGAAGAGGGCCTCGAAAACGCCTTCGCTTTCCCGGGCTTCGTGCCGGCCTATATCCGCCCGCTTTTCTGCCGCGGCATCGGTCCGTTCCGCTGGGCTGCCCTGTCGGGTGATCCGGAGGATATCCGCAAAACCGATGCCAAGGTGAAGGAACTCACCCCTGGCAACAAGCACCTGCACAACTGGCTCGACATGGCTGCCGAGCGCATCGCCTTTCAAGGGTTGCCGGCGCGCATTTGCTGGGTGGGTCTCGGCGATCGCCACCGCCTCGGCCTCGCCTTCAACGAAATGGTCAAGACCGGCGAATTGTCGGCTCCGATCGTCATCGGTCGCGACCATCTCGACTCTGGCTCCGTCGCCTCGCCGAATCGCGAGACCGAAGCGATGAAGGACGGTTCCGACGCAGTCTCCGACTGGCCGCTGCTCAACGCGCTCCTCAACACCGCGTCCGGCGCCACCTGGGTGTCGCTGCATCACGGCGGTGGCGTCGGCATGGGCTTTTCGCAGCATTCGGGCGTCGTCATCTGCTGCGACGGCTCGGACGAGGCTGCCGCCCGCGTCGGCCGCGTGCTGTGGAACGACCCGGCAACCGGCGTCATGCGCCACGCCGATGCCGGCTACGAGATCGCCCTCGATTGCGCCAGGGAAAAGGGCCTGCGTCTGCCGGGCATTCTCGGGAACTGAGGCTTACACCAGCAGGATAAGGCCGTCGTATTTTGCGACGGTCTTGTCGACGGTGATCAGCGAACGCCCTCGACATGGGCCTGAGCAACCGAAACACGACCGAAGGGATCTTTGTGAATAGGGGCGGTAGACGGACCACCGCGGCCGCATGTTCGCCAAGCAAAGGGAGCTCCTGATAGCCGTTTTTTAGCAGGTTTTCCCGAAGGACACTCGGATCAATCGCGAAATCCCGATATCGGACTCGCCCTTGGCCACCTTCTCCATCAAACGGGAGAGATGTGTCTTTGCTTCGTGTATATTGACGGTTTCCATCATCGTCCTCCTGCGGACTTAGTCCCTTAAACTTGGTCCACTCCATAGAGGTTTACAATGTCCATCGCGCAACAACAGCCCAAACACAGCCGCCCGCTGGTTTTAAAGGCGGACACGTATCGGCGCATGCCCTGGAAGAACGGTAGCGGCGAAACGACGGAGATCGCCGTGTTCCCGCAGGACGCTGATCTCGCCACTTTCGGCTGGCGCGTCAGCATGGCGACGGTGGCGACTGACGGTCCCTTCTCCGTCTTTCCCGGCATCGACCGCACCCTGTCAATCCTCCAGGGAGACGGCATGGAACTCAAGATCGCCGGGAGGGCGCCGGTCGTTCTGACGCAAGCATCCAAGCCGCTTGCCTTTCCGGCCGATGCACCAACATCCGCGCGGTTGGTTTCAGGTACGATCATCGATCTCAACGTCATGACCCGGCGAGGCCAATGGGTGCATCAGGTCGAAAAGCGTATTGTCGAGGGGCAGCATCACCTGGATGCGGAGGGCGGCGTCACCCTGCTTCTGTCGCTCGGCAATATACGGATCGATTGCGGGGATCACGCGGTTGAAGTTGCCAGGTTGGACTGCGCCATCCTGGAAGGCGTCGTATTGATTACCTCCGACATGCCGACGGAGGCCTATCTGATCCACATTTCGCCCGTCTGAGGCTTTCGCAACCGCCTGGTAATTACGGTTGCCGTCACAGTTGCGCCTCGCGCAGGCCGAAACCGGCCCATCGCGTCCTGTAACGGCAACGTTGACATGGGCGGCAGTCTAAACGCTGGCGGGCGGCGGCGATGCGCGCAGGAGATCGCGTGCCTTTTCCAGATCCCAGCCGAGCGGCCGGTCGTCTGCATAGCGTGGCACGGCCGCGCGGATATGGCGATGGAGCACGTCCGTGCCGCTTGCCCGCTGCGCAACACCGGCTTTGAAATCCTGGGCCTGCGCGGCGGCGGCGAATTCGATGCCGAGGATTTGCTCGGCATTGTCTAGGACTGCAAGCAGCTTGGTAGCCGCAGCCGTCGGATGCGCGAGAAAATCCTCCTGCAGCGCCGAGGTGACGCCTCCGTCGAGGCTAGCCGGCGCACCCAGCCGCCGATTTTCTGCGGCAAGGGCCGCTGCGGTATATTGCGCGATCATGAAGCCGGATCCAGCACCCGGATCGGCTGCCAGGAAGGCGGGAAGACCGCTCACCAGCGGATTGACCAGCCGATCGATCCGCCGCTCGCTCATCGCCGATATCTGGGCGACGGCGACCGCCAGGCTGTCCAGAGCCTGTCCGAGGGCGGGCGCAACGGCGTGGGCTTCGGACGAGACAATCGGCGCTTCCGGCGTACCGGAGACAGCCGGATTGTCCGTGACGGAGGCAAGTTCCTGGTTGACGATCGAACCGGCGAAATCAAATACATCCCAGCCGGCGCCGTGCGCATGCGGGACGGAACGAAGGCTCAGGGCATCCTGCGTGCGCGCGCCTTTGGCAGCCTCGATCAGACCGCTGCCCGCGAGGCGGTCACGCAGCACCTGGCCAACCTTGTCGATTCCTTTCGACTTGCGAAGCGCCAGCAGCGATGCATCGAAAGCCGCCGTCTGGCCGCCGAGCGCTTCGATGGTCAGCGCCGCGATGGCATCCGCCCACTCAAGAAGCCGCTCGGCCCGCGCCAATGCCACCGCTCCGAGCCCGGTGGAGCAGGCCGTGCCATTGACGAGGCTCAAACCCTCCTTGGCTTGCAATACAAGCGGCGCGATGCCGAGAACTTTCAGCGCCTCGGCTCCGGTCACGGACGTCCCCTTCAGCCGCGCCCCGCCCTCACAGATCAGCACCAGCGCGATATGGGCGTTGTGGGTGAGATAACCGGCGGAACCTTTGGACGGCACATCGGGAATACAGTCTTCGCGAAGGAAAGCCTGCAAGACTTCAACGATCACTGGGCGAACGCCAGAATGACCATGGGAAAAATTGGCAATCTGAGCCGCGATGATGGCGCGCACTTCGCGTGGCTCCAATAGCGGACCGACGCCGCAGGCATGACTGAGAACGATGTTGCGCGACAGGCGGCTCTGGCAAGGGCGATCGACGACGGTATCGGCAAGTGCGCCGACGCCGGTATTGACGCCATAGGCGCGCACGCCGCTTTCGACGATCGCCGCAACGATGCGGCTGGCGGTCTCGACCCGCTGGCGCGCACTATCGGACAGGGAAACAGCCGCACCATCGGCAACCGCCGCCACGGCGCGCCAGTCGAGTGCCGTTTCGAGCATGATATCCTGCACGATCAACCTCCGAAATTGCCGATGAACTGGCGAAAGCTGGGGGAACCGCCGGAGCCGAACAATTCCTCCGGCGCACCATCACTGTCAATCTCGCCGGACTTCATGAAGATCACCCGATTGGAGACGTTGCGGGCGAAGCTCATTTCATGGGTGACGACCAGCATGGTCATGCCCTCTTCGGCAAGCGAGCGCATGACGCGGAGCACCTCGCCGACCAGCTCCGGATCGAGCGCCGAGGTCGGCTCGTCGAACAGCATCACCTTCGGCTTCATCGCCAGCGAACGGGCGATCGCCGCGCGCTGCTGCTGGCCGCCCGACAGGTGCGCGGGATAGGCATTGCGCTTCTCGGCGATGCCGACCTTTTCCAGGAGGACTTCCGCCTCGGCGATGCATTTGGCGCGTGGCCGTTTCAACACATGAACCGGCCCCTCGATGACGTTTTCAAGAATGGTCATATGCGACCAGAGATTGAACGACTGGAAGACCATGCCGAGTTCCGAGCGGATGCGGTCCACCTGGCGGCGGTCGGCCGGGACGTTCTTGCCGCCGCGTTGCTCCATCTGGATCAGTTCGCCATCGACGGAAATCTCGCCGTGGTCAGCGATTTCCAGAAGGTTGATGCAACGCAGGAACGTCGACTTGCCCGAGCCGCTGGCGCCGAGAAGCGAAATAACGTCGCCATCACGGGCATCGAGCGAGATGCCGCGCAGCACTTCATGCGTGCCGAAGCTCTTGCGGATGTTGCGGACGGAAAGCCGGGTCGTGCCTGCCATGGTCGTTCCAGTCTGGTTGAGGGTCGTCGGGGTCATCGCTGCGGCACCGGAAACAGGGGAGCCGCGCGGCGGTGTGGGGTCAGCTTGTATTCGAGCAGCGCCATGGCCTGCAGGATAAGGAAGTTCAGGATGAGATAGATGGCGGCGGCGCAGAGGAACACTTCCATCGTGCGGTAGGTCTGCGAGATCAGCCGCTGGGCAACGCCGGTTACTTCCCAGACCGTGACGAGGCTGGCGAGCGCCGTCGACTTCACCATCATCACCACTTCCGTCGAATAGGCAGGCAGCGCATGCCGGAAGGCGACGGGGGCAAGGATACGGCGCGTCAGCAGGAAGCCGGACATGCCGACCGACCGGGCCGCCTCGATCTCCTTCGCCGGAATGGCGCGCAGGCCGAAGCGGAAGATTTCGGCCGTATACCCTGCCGTGCAGAGCGCCAGGGACAGCACCGCGCAGACGAAGGGTTCGCGCAGTGCCGGCCAGAGGAAGCTGTAGCGGATGAAGCCGAACTGCCCGAGGCCGTAGAAGATCAGGAACATCTGGATCAACAGCGGTGAACCGCGGAAGATAAAGATATAGCTCTTGGCAAACTTGCGGGCGATCGCATTGCCGCTGACCCGCATCCAGACGATGACGAGGGCCAGCAGACCGCCGAAAAAGACAGAGAGAACAAACAACGCCAGCGTCACCGGCAGCGCGGCCAGCAGCGTTTGCATGGTCTCGAACATGAAGGCGATATCCATCGCGCGGCTCCTTGATCAGGCCTGGCCGAGACTGGTCGGCATGCTGCGATTGGCGCGCTTTTCGGCGCTGGTGAAAAAGCGGTCCGAGAAGCTGGTGAGGATCAGATAAAGGCAGCCGCCGACGATGAAAAACAGGAAGTGCTGCCGCGTCGAACCGGCGGCGACCTGGCTGGTCCGCATCAAATCGGCAAGACCGGTCACGGACACGAGCGCCGAGTCCTTGAGGCTGAGCTGCCAGACGTTGCCGATGCCGGGAATGGCAAAACGGAAGACCTGCGGACCGATGATGCGGCGGAAGCGCAAACTCCGGTTCATGCCAATGGCTTGCGCCGCCTCGAGCTCGCCCTTTGGGATGGCGAGAAAAGCACCGCGGAAAACCTCGGCCTGATAGGCGCCGGAGATGATGCCGACGGCAAGCGCGCCGGCCGCAAAGGACGGAAGCCCGAGAAAGCCCTCAAAGCCCATGGCTGTGCCGATAGCGGTGACTGCACTCGATCCGCCGAAATAGACGAGATAGATGATCAGCAGCTCGGGAACGCCGCGAAAGACGGTGGTATAGGTGCCGCCAAGCGTGCGCGATATCTTGCTGCCCGACAGCTTGGCCCAGGCGACCAGCGCGCCGAGGATGGCGCCGATCAGCAGCGCAACGGCGGTGACGCAAAGCGTCATCAACGCTGCTACCAGAAGCAGCCCGCCCCAGCCGGTGGGGCCAAATCCAATCATTTGAAATAGTGCCATGCCGCAGGCGTCCCGTCGTTTCCGGCAAAGCCGGCTTCCCGATCGTCAGGTGGATTCGGAAGGCCGCACGAATGAAAGGGCGGCCTGCCGCAGCAAAGTGTGCCCGCCGCCGGCGAATAGCAAGCAAGCGGGCAAACTTGGGATCAGGGGGTCACGTCGGTCTTGAACCACTTCATCGACAAGGTCTTCACCGTGCCGTCGGCAAGTGCTGCCTCGATGGCCTTGTTGAACATGTCGCGCAGGTCGGCATCAGCCTGGCGGATGCCGAGGCCCTCGCCGCTGCCGAAGATCGTGCCGCCGATTTCAGGACCGGTGAAGGCGAGCGTGCCGTTGGCCTTCTCGAAGGCGGAGATCAGATAGACGGCGTCGTCGAAGACGAGATCGATACGGCCGGTTTCGAGATCGAGGTCGCGCTCGGCGCCGGTCTTGTACTCGCGCACGGTGGCAACATCGCCGAAATTGTCATAGATGAACTTGGAATAGACGGTCGCGGCCTGGATGCCGATCGTCTTGCCGGCAAAGACTTCCTTCATCGCAGCGACTTCCTTGACGCCGGTCGCGCCCGGATCGAGCTTGACGACGGTGCCGGTGCCGGCAGCGTTTGCCAGCGGGCTATCCTTCAGCGTCGCGAAGGCGGCGTGGGTATGGGCGTAGGGGATGGTGAAGTCGATGATCTTCTTGCGCTCTTCGGTGATCGACAGCGCATCCATGATCACGTCGAACTTGCCGGCGTTGAGCGCCGGGATCATGCCGTCCCAGTCGGAAGCGACGAGATTGCACTCGACCTTCATGTGATCGCAGAGATATTTGGCAAGCTCCGGCTCGAAGCCGCCGAGCGTTCCGTCGGGATTGGTCAGGTTCCAAGGTGCATAGGCGCCTTCGAGCGTAATAGTGACGGTCTTCCAGTCCTTGGCCTGAGCCATCGGAGCGGCAAGGGCTGCGAATGCGACGGCGCCAGCCATCAGAAATTTGGATAGGTTCATGTTCAGGTTCCTCTGAGGTTTGTCTTCAAACAACATCCGCCGATCTTGCGCCGGCTTTACAAATGCAGTGTTGGATGGTGAGCCTTGGAAAATGACCCTGAACATCCATGTTGTATATGGTACCATATGCAAATTTTTATGGTATGCAAGAGGGCGCCGCATTTGGATGCAAATTTAGTTTCGCCCAAGGAATGAGCATATGAAACGCAGCAACGAGCAGACCGCTCAACTGAAGTGGGACAGCGGCGACAATGACGGCGCACCGCTTTATGCCGGCGTCAAGCAAATGATCCTCGACCGGATCCAGAGTGGCGAATGGCCGCCCAAACACCGCGTCCCCTCGGAGAACGAGCTGGTCGCCGAACTGGGCGTCAGCAAGATGACCGCCAACCGGGCGCTGCGCGAACTGGCAAGCGAGGGCGAACTGGTGCGCATCCAGGGCGTCGGCTCCTTTGTTGCCGAGCGCAAGGGCTATTCAGAACTATTCGAGGTGCGCAACATTGCCGACGAGATCAACGAGCGAGGCCATGCGCATCAGGCTTCCGTGATCGTTCTTGCGCAGGAAACGGCTGCGCCCGACGTTGCCGACGCGTTTGGCCTGCCGATCGGCGCACCGGTGTTTCATTCGCTGATCGTGCACAGCGAAAACGGCGTCCCGGTCCAGATTGAGGACCGTTTCGTCAATCCCGAAGCCGCACCCGGCTACCTCGACCAGGATTTCGCCAAACAGACGCCGAACGCCTACCTGACTGCCGAGGCACCCTTGAGCGGCTCGGAGCACATCGTTGAGGCAGCCATGCCGCAACCTTGGGAATGCAAGCTTCTGGTGATCCTGCGCACCGAGCCCTGCCTGCTCATCCGCCGGCGCACCTGGTCGTCCAAGCGCGTCGTCTCCTTTGCCCGGCTCGTCTATCCCGGCAATCGGTATCGGCTGGAATCGCGCAGCGGAAAAATGGCCGACGACTGACTAATCGCCAAAACATTGATGATGTTGTATATGGAACTCGATTGACCGGATGTGATCAACGGTCTTGAGCGACCGGTTCGGGCCAGAATTCCAGCGCCATGTCGATGACCCGATAAAGCGCCGACCGATCCGCACCCGACGCCGCCTGAATGGCCGTCCCCTGCGAGATCGTCATGATATAGCGGGCAAGATCATGGGGCTCGTGGCCGGGCGGCAGATCACCTTCCGCTGCGGCGCGCTCGAACCGCTTGGCCAATTCCCGCTCGCCGCGATGACGGTTCTCGATCAGGCACTTCTGGATTTCGGCTGCAGCCTCGCTGCAGGCGAGCGCACCATTGATGCCCATGCATCCGCTCGGGTCCTTTTCCGCCGTCTGCGCATCGGCAAAGCCATGCAAGATCTTTTCCGCGACAACGCGAGCCCGGGGGTCCTCGAGCGCCTTGTGAAAAAAGGCCATTTTTGTGCGCTCGTAGCGCTCAAGCGCCTTCAGGAAGAGCCCTTCCTTGTTGCCGAAGACGCCGTAGAGGCTCGGCTTGGTGATGCCCATTCCCTCGGTTAAATCGGCCAGAGACGTACCTTCGTAGCCCTTTCGCCAAAACAGCTCCATCGCCGTTTCAAGGGCTTCATCGACGTCGAACTCTCTTGGCCGTCCCACGGGGCGGGCCCTCCCGATTTTTTTATACCGATCGGTATGCTATTCCATTGACAGTGACCGGTTCTGAAACCTATTTTTATACCGACCGGTATTGAACGTCAATGCAACCTCACCCAAATCCCTCGCTTTCCACGAAGGATGACGGCCAGCCCCCTTCTAGGGCCAGACATTCAGGATAGCGCCATGTCTTTTGGAACTTTTAGAAACAGACTTTTCATCACGGGCCTCGTCCTTGCGGCAACAACCATTGCACCGACGATCGTCTTCGAACTGCAGGGCAGCCCGTCCGGCACCGGCAATGCGGCCGACGCAACGGCCTCCGCGCCCGTCGCCGTTCCTGTCTCTGTCGCCATCGTTGAGGCGAAGTCGGTGACCCAGTGGAGCGAATTCTCCGGCCGGCTGGAGGCGATCGATCACGTCGAGCTGCGCTCCCGCGTGGCCGGAGCGATCCAGTCCGTCCACTTCCAGGAAGGCGCGATCGTCGCGAAGGGCGACCTACTCGTCACCATCGACCCGGCCCCCTATCAAGCAGAAGTCGCCCGCGCCAAGGCGAGCGTAACTGCAGCCGAGGCCCGTGCTTCCCTGGCGCGCACCGAACTGAAGCGCGGCAAGCAACTGCTTGCCTCCAACGCGGTATCGCAAAGCGACTACGATCAGCGCCTGAATGGCGAGGCAAGTGCCGAGGCTGATCTGGAAGCGGCCCGCGCCGTGCTGCAATCGGCAGAGCTCAATCTGAGCTATACGGAAATCCGCGCCCCGATCACCGGTCGCGTCGGCAAGATCGAGATCACAGCCGGCAACCTCATCGCCGCCGGCCCGTCCTCGCCGATCCTTACGCGGCTGGTGTCGCTGAGCCCGATTTATGCGAGCTTCGAGGCGGATGAACAGATCGTGTCCGGCATCCTTGCCGAACTGCCGGAGGGCGTGAATGCACGTAACTTCCTCGATCGCGTACCTGTGCGCATGGACGTCGCCGGCCATGCGGATATCAAGGGCAAGCTCCAGCTTGTCGACAACAGCGTCGATCCGGCGAGCGGAACCATCCGGGTCCGCGCCGTCTTCGACAACGCCAACGGTGCGCTGATGCCGGGGCAATTCGCCCGGCTGAGCCTGGGCCAGGCGAAGACGGAAGACGCCGTACTCGTTCATGAACGGGCGATCGGCACCGACCAGAACAAGAAATACGTGATGGTCGTGAAGCCGGACAACATCACCGAATACCGCGAAATCACCGTCGGCATGAAATCCGGCGGCCTGCGGGTGGTGACGTCAGGGCTCAAGGCTAAGGAACGCATCGTCGTCAACGGCCTGCAGCGCATCCGTCCCGGCTCGCTCGTCGCACCCGAAATGGTGTCGATGAGTGCCGGCGCGAACACAGCGTTGCAGGCCTCCATCGCACAATAAGCCGTTATCGGCAGTTTAGAACAAGGGCGATCGCGCCATGAATATCTCCAGATTCTTCATCGATCGCCCGGTTTTCGCGGGCGTTCTGTCTTTCCTCATCTTCCTTGGCGGCCTGATCGCCATGACGATCCTGCCGATCTCGGAATATCCGGATGTCGTGCCGCCGTCCGTCGTCGTGCGCGCCAACTATCCGGGCGCCAACCCCAAGGTGATCGCCGAAACGGTCGCGACGCCGCTTGAGGAATCAATCAACGGCGTCCAGGACATGCTCTATATGAGCAGCCAGGCGACCACCGACGGTCTGATGACGCTGACCGTTACCTTCAAGCTCGGCACCGATCCGGACCAGGCACAGCAGCTCGTGCAGAACCGCGTCAGCCAGGCCGAGCCGCGCCTGCCGGAAGAGGTGCGCCGCCTTGGCGTCACCACCGTCAAGAGCTCGCCCGACCTGATGATGGTCGTGCACCTGACCTCCCCCGAAGGCCGCTACGACATGACCTATCTGCGCAACTACGCGCTGATCAACGTCAAGGACAGGCTCGCCCGCATCGACGGCGTCGGACAGGTGCAACTGTTCGGTTCCGGCGATTATTCGATGCGCATCTGGCTCGACCCGCAGAAGATGGCTGAGCTCGGCCTTTCAGCTTCCGACGTCGTCAACGAAATCCGCGCCCAGAACATCCAGGCTGCGGCCGGCGTCATCGGTTCCTCGCCCAATCTCGAGGGCGTCGACCTGCAATTGTCCGTGAACGCGCAGGGGCGGCTGCAAAGCGAGGAAGAGTTCGGCGAGATCATCATCAAGACGAGCCCGACGGGAGCGATCACGCGATTGCGCGATGTCGCCCGCATCGAGCTCGGTTCGGCCGAATATTCGCTGCGCTCGCTGCTCAACAACAAGCAGGCTGTCGCCGTACCCGTCTTCCAGGCCCCCGGCTCCAATGCGATCGAGATCGCCGATCAGGTCCGCACTGTGATGGAAGAAATCAAGGCGACGATGCCGCAGGACGTCGATTACGAGATCGTCTACGACACGACGCAATTCGTGCGCGCCTCGATCGAGGCGGTCATTCACACCCTGCTCGAAGCCATCGCCCTCGTCGTCATCGTCGTCATCATCTTCCTGCAGACATGGCGCGCCTCGATCATCCCGCTGATCGCCGTTCCCGTATCGATCGTCGGCACCTTCGCGATCATGCAGCTATTCGGATTTTCGATTAACGCTCTCAGCCTGTTCGGTCTGGTGCTTGCCATCGGCATCGTCGTCGACGACGCGATCGTCGTCGTCGAAAACGTCGAGCGAAACATCGAAAACGGCCTTGCCCCCCGCGAAGCGACCTACCGGGCGATGGCCGAAGTCTCCGGCCCGATCATCGCGATCGCGCTGGTGCTGGTTGCCGTCTTCGTGCCGCTTGCCTTCATCTCCGGCCTCACCGGCCAGTTCTACAAGCAGTTCGCCCTGACCATCGCCATTTCGACGGTTATCTCGGCCTTCAACTCGCTCACCCTGTCACCTGCCCTGGCAGCCCTGCTCCTGCGTGGACATGATGCGCCGAAAGACCGTCTGACCCGGATCATGGATTTCCTGTTCGGCTGGTTCTTCCGCGGTTTCAATGCCGTCTTTTCCCGCGGATCGAAAGCCTACAGTACCGGCGTCAAGGGTGTCATTTCGCGCAAGACGCTGATGATGGGCGTCTATCTGCTCCTCATCGGCGCGACCGTATTCTTCTTCAAGGCCGTGCCGGGTGGTTTCGTGCCGCCGCAGGACAAGCAGTATCTGGTCGGCTTCACCCAGCTTCCGGACGGCGCCTCGCTTGACCGGACGGAGGACGTGATCCGCCGCATCAGCGACATAGCGCTCAAGGTGCCGGGGGTTGAAGACGCCATCGCCTTCCCCGGTCTGTCGATCAACGGCTTCACCAACTCGTCCAACGCCGGCATCGTCTTCCTGTCCTTGAAGCCCTTCGAGGAGCGCACGACGCCGGATCTTTCGGCCGGCGCAATTGCCGGGCGGCTGAACCAGGAATTGAGCGTCATTCAGGACTCCTTCAGCGCGATCTTCCCGCCACCGCCCGTCCAGGGTCTCGGCGCGATCGGCGGCTTCAAGCTGCAGCTGGAGGACAAGGCGGGGCTCGGATACGAGGCTCTTGATGCGGCCGTAAAGGGTTTCATGGCCAAGGCCTATACCGCGCCCGAACTGGTTGGCATGTTCTCGAGCTACCAGGTCAACGTTCCACAACTCTATGCCGACGTCGACCGCGCCAAGGCCCGGCAGTTGAACGTTCCGCTGACGGAGATTTTCAATTCGCTGCAGATCTATCTCGGCTCGGTCTATGTCAACGACTTCAACAAGTTCGGCCGTACCTACTCCGTCCGCGTCCAGGCTGATGCGGCTTATCGCGCGCAGGCCGAGGACATCGGCAAGCTGCAGGTCCGCTCGAACTCCGGCGAGATGATCCCGCTCTCGGCAGTCCTGAATGTCAGTTCCACCGCCGGGCCGGAGCGGGCCATGCGTTACAACGGCTTTCTCTCGGCCGATGTCAACGGCAATACGGCGCCCGGCTATTCCTCCGGTCAGGCGCGCGCCGCCGTCGAACGGATCGCCGCTGAAACCCTGCCCGCAGGCGTCAGCTTCGAATGGACGGAACTGACCTATCAGGAGATCATTGCCGGCAATACCGGCGTGCTGATCTTCCCGCTGTCGATCCTGCTCGTTTTCCTGGTGCTGGCGGCGCAGTATGAAAGCCTCTCCCTGCCGCTGTCGATCATCATGATCATTCCGATGGCATTGCTGGCTGCCCTCGCCGGCGTCTGGCTGACGGCGGGCGACAACAACGTCTTCACCCAGATCGGCCTGATCGTGTTGGTCGGGCTGTCGGCGAAGAATGCCATCCTGATCGTCGAGTTCGCGCGTGAACTGGAGTTCGCGGGAGCCAAACCCTTCGATGCGGTGATCAAGGCCAGCCGTCTTCGCCTGCGCCCGATCCTGATGACCTCGATGGCATTCATCATGGGCGTAGTGCCGCTCGTCACCTCGACCGGTGCAGGCGCGGAAATGCGCCACGCCATGGGTGTCGCGGTGTTCTCCGGCATGATCGGCGTGACGCTGTTCGGCCTGTTCCTGACACCGGTGTTCTACGTCTTGGTCCGCGCACTTTCCGGCAACAGGCCATTGAAGATAACCGGGGCGCATGTGGCTCCCGCCGAGACGCCCGCCACCGTGACGCAGTTGCACGCCCAGCCGACGTTGCCGGGGCTGGAAGCGGCGGAATAAGCCGGGAGAAGAAACCTCGCCATCATGAAAAACGGCGCCGCCATCGTGCGGCGCCGCTTCTTTTTGTCGCCATGTAACCTCTAGCCTTCGACGTGCGTGCTATTGGCGTAAGAGCCGAACGATCGACCGGAAACAGGCATTCGGTCAGGGCTTTGAGCGCTCGCACAACCGCGGAAGGGCGCCGAAACTCACCAACTTCGCGGCTTCCGCCTTCCCGGTGCGATCAGATGATGGAATTGTCCACGATCACCAGCGGTTTTCCCTGGGAGCAGGCCTCGATACGCGCCTCGACCCGGTAGATGTCACGCAGCATGCCCTGTGTTATGACATCCGCCGTCGGACCGCTTGCGGCCATTTTGCCGCCGGCGATGACGATCGTGTTGTCGCAATAGCGAAGCGCATGGTTGAGATCGTGCAGCGCAATCAGCACCGCCATTCCCGATCGGGACGCCAGCGTCTTCATGAAACCCAGCACCTCGATCTGCCGGAAGAGGTCGAGAGCCGACGTCGGCTCGTCCATCAGAAGAACCTCGGGCTTGCGCACGAGCGCCTGGGCGATCGACACCAGTTGGCGCTGGCCGCCGGACAGTTCGCCGAGACCGCGAAAGGCGAGATCGTCGATCCGGAGTGCCCGCAGAACATGGTCGATGTCCGTCAGATCCCGGTCGTGAACCTTCCAGCCGGAACCCTGCTTGGCCGCCAGCAAAATCGATTCGTAGACCGTCAGGACCGCATTGGCACCGGTGTCCTGCGGCATGTAGCAGATCGTTTCCGGCCCCTTGTCGGTATCGCTGAGATACACAGTCCCCGGCCCGGAGGTGAGGCCCGCGATACGCTTGAAAAGCGTGGATTTGCCGGCCGCGTTGGGGCCGATGACGGCGGTGATGACGCCACCGGCGAGCACGCCGGTATCGACGCCGGACAGGACGACATCCTTGCCGTACTTGGCGCCAAGCCCCTTCAGTGCGAGACTTACCATGACCGCCTCCGGTTGCTGAAAATGAGCACGAAGAAGAAGGGAACCCCCACGAGTGCGGTGATGACGCCGATCGGCAGAATGGCGCCGGGAATGATCGTCTTCGACACGACCGAGGTCACAGACAACAGCAGCGCACCGCAGACAAGCGACGCCGGAAGGAAAAACCGCTGATCCTCGCCGACCAGCATGCGCGCAATATGCGGTCCGACCAGGCCAATGAATCCGATGGTACCGACGAAGGAAACCGGGATCGCCGCGAGAAGGCTGACCAGCATCATGGTTTCGAGGCGAAGCCCGCGCACGTTGATGCCGAAGCTCGCTGCCTTGTCGTCGCCGAGCCGCAGTGCCGTCAGCGCCCAGGCGCGGCGGGCAAACAGCGGAACGGCAAAGACGAGTATGGCAGCGGTCACCCAGACCTTGACCCAGGTCGCCTTGGTGAGACTGCCCATGGTCCAGAAGACGACGGCAGCCAGTGCCTGCTCCGAGGCGAGATATTCCAGCAGCGAGAGCAGGGCATTGAAGGTGAAGACAAGGGCGATACCGAGAAGAACGATGGTCTCGACAGTGACGCCGCGCATGGTTGAGGCGAAATGAATGAACAGCGCTGCGATCATAGCCATCAGGAAGGCGTTGATGGGCACCATGTAGTGGACGGCGATCGGGAAGATCGCCACTCCCCCGACAAGCCCCAACGCCGCGCCGAAACTTGCAGCCGCCGAGATGCCGAGCGTGAACGGGCTTGCCAAGGGGTTGGCGAGGATCGTCTGCATCTGCGCGCCCGCGACCGAAAGCGAAGCACCGACCGTGACCGCCATCAGCGCGATCGGCATACGGATATCCCAGATGACGACACGCAACTGGTCATCGACCGATGCCGGCTGAAACAATGCCTTCAGAACATCCGAAAGCGCGTAATTTGCCGGTCCCAGCGCCATATCCACCGCGACGCTGAGGAACAGCGTCGCAACAAGACACAGGATCAAGACCATGCGGCGAAAGGCAAGGGCGCGGTAACGCCCGCCGCCAGCTTCTTCAACGGACTGCGTTAGGACGAGCGTCATCACATGTCTCCCGCTTCAAGGGAAACGAAATAACCGGTGCGATAGGTGACCGGCAGAAACTTCTTATGGAAACTCCTGAAGGTTTCCTCCGCGTCGAGATCGGCGAAAAGCTGCGGATGGAACCATTTGGCGAATTGCTGGATTGCCACGAAGTCGTAAGGATTGCCGTAGAACTGGTGCCAGACGGCGTGGACCTGGCTCTGCTTCACTGCCTTCAGTCCTGGAAAAGCGGGTCGTTGCATGAGATCGGCAAGCCTCTGGCGCGCCGCCTCCGGATCGGCCCCCGGTCCGACATTGACGAACTGGTTGATGTCGGATTCCGCTGCCCAGTTGGCGCCGGTCACGATGACATGATCCGGGTTTGCCACGACGAGCTGTTCCGGATTGAGATCGCCGAATGTACCCGTGATCACGTCGGAACCGATATTATGCCCGCCGCCAAGCTCGACCATCCGGCCGAAATTGACCGGCCCGAACGTGCGGCAGCAGGCGACATCGCCGGAAATGCCCGGCGAGCGCTCGATGAAGACCTTCGGAAAGGCGGGCTTGGCCGCGGCAAGCCGGTCCGTCACCCGGGCAATCTGCGCCCGGCGATAGTCGGTCAGCGCCTTGGCTTTTTCCTCCGCACCAAAAATCTCGCCGAGCAGGGCAATGCTGTTTTCAGTGTTCTTCTCCGGATCGACGCGGAAATCGAGATAGACGACGGCGATGCCGGCGGCTGCAGCCTTCTCGACGAGAGAGGCCTCCTCGGCCGCCTTCACCGATTCCAGATTGAGCGTCAATACATCCAGCTTGAGTGCGATTGCGGCTTCCAGATCGAAGGTGCCGTTGCCAACATAACCGAAGCGCGGCAGTTTCTCGATGTCGGGGAAGCGGTCGCGATAGCTCACATAGGTGTCCGCGTCCTTCTTAACGAGATCGTCACGCCAGCCGACAATCGTTTCGAACGTTTTTTCGCCTTTCAGCGCCGCGATCACATGAACTTGCCGGGCTTCGCCCAGGAGGACACGTTTCGCCGGCAGGTCAAGCTCGACCTTGCGGCCGGTGACGTCGGTAATGACGGTCTTTTCGGCCACAGCCGGCCCGGCGACAAGAGCAAAAAGACCTGCGAGGGCAAGGATCGCGAATTTGAGCGTTTTCATTGTCGGGTCCTTCGAAAAGCAGTTTGGCCAAACGACACCGGGGCGGAAAGCCCGCCCCGTGCCGGTCTGTCCTTCCGATCAGCCTGCAACCGCGAGCGACGCGAAATACCCAGGCTTGTACGCGACGGGCAGGAAGCGCTCGTGCAGTTCCTTGAAGGTGGCCTCCGGATCAAGATCCTTGAACAGCTCCGGATGCAGCCACTTGGCAATCTGCTGCACCGCGACGAACTGATAGGGATTGTTGTAGAACTGGTGCCAGATGGCGTGGACATTGTTGTCCTTGACGGCCTTGACGCCGGTGAACGCAGGGCGCTGCATCAGGTTGGAAAGCTTGCGAACCGATTCCTTCGGATCCGCGCCCGGCCCGACGCCGACCCAGTTGCCGCCGGGCACATAGAGTTCCCAATTGGCGCCGGTGACGATGATCTGGTCCGGGTTGGACGCGATGATCTGCTCGGGATTGACCGTGCCGAACGTGCCGGGAATGATGTCCTTGGCCATGTTGACGCCGCCGGCAAGCTCGACCATCTTGCCGAAATTCTCACTGCCGAACGACATGCAGCAATCGTCGGAATAGCCGCCTGCGCGCTCCATGAAGACCAGCGGTTTCTTCGCATCGGCCTTGGCGAGCACGTCAGTGACGCGGGCAATCTGCTCGGCCCGGAACGTGATGAATTCCTCGGCCTTATCCTGCTTGCCGAACAGCGTGCCGATGACACGCATGCTGGCCTCGGTGTTTTCCATCGGCTTTTCGCGGAAATCGACATAGACGAGCGGAATACCGACCTTGCCGAGCTTTTCGATATAGCCGGCCTCTTCGGTCGCGGTCTTGGCATCGATGTTCATGATGATGACGTCGGGCTTCAGGGCGACGGCCTGCTCGATGTCGAATGTGCCGTCCTTCATGCCGCCAAAGGTCGGCAGCTTGTCCATTTCCGGAAACTTGGCGAGATATTCGTTGTAGCCGTCGAGATCGGCCTTCTTGAAATCGTCGCGCCAGCCAACAACGCGGCTGAACGGCGCGTCCGTATCGAGAGCGGCAACGAAATAGATCTGCCGGCCTTCGCCGAGAATGACGTGCTCGACCGGCACGCTGATTTCGACGTCGCGACCCGTGACATCCTTTATGGTGACTTTCTCACCAGCAAGAGACGAGCCGGAAAAAAGCGCGCAGAAACCCACAGCGGCCAAGGCCACCCTACCGAACACATTCATTGCCATCACTCCATCGGGGAAACTGCGGGGCTTTTAATATTTCATGATATTGACAGTCAAGTTTTATCTTTTAGAAAGATTCCAGGAAGTTACAAAACTGGCACGCAAGTCCGGGACATGAAGATGAGCAATATCGAAAGACTGACGAACTACGACCTGCGCGCCGAAATCAAGGCATACTGGTCGGAACGGGCCGCCACCTTCGACCAATCGCCCGGCCACGAGATCTTTTCGGAGGAAGAGCGCGCCGCCTGGCACCAATTGTTTCTGCGGCACATCGGCCCGGGCAATGGTCGCGCCGCGCTTGATCTTGCGAGCGGCACCGGTGTCGTTTCGCATCTGATGGATGATCTGGGCTTTCGGGTGACGGGCATCGACTGGGCGGAGCCGATGATGGAGCGCGCCCACGCCAAGGCAAAGACCCGCAAACGCAGAATCAACTTCCGCCTGGGAGACGCAGAGAACACGATGGAGCCGGACAACGCCTATGACGTGATTACCAACCGGCATCTGGTCTGGACGCTGATCGATCCCAAGGCGGCTTTCGCCGAATGGCTGCGTGTCCTGAAACCGGGTGGAACGTTGCTGATCGTCGACGGCGATTTCGTCAGTTCGACGCCGCTCGAGCGGCTGCTCTCCAAGCTCGCCGTTTTCGGCCAGCGGCTGCGCATCCTGAAGAGCGATGCGGTGCAGGCATCGGCGGCAATGATGGATACGCATCGCAGCATTCTTTCGCGCGTCTATTTCTCGCAAGGCGCGCGCGCGGAGGCGGTCGCCGATCTCCTTCGTCAGAGCGGCTTCGACACGGTGATCATCGACACCGATCTGGCGAGGATCCATCGCGCCCAGGCGAAACACTGGAATCTTTTTAAAGGCCTCGCCCGGGGCATTCAGCACCGCTACGCGATCAGGGCCACCAAGGCAGGCTGAACGACACGTTCCGGGCGCAATGAAAAGACTTCAGAATCCGCACGAAGGCGTCGGAGGTGTATGGCGCATCACGCCAAGTTCATTGAAACCCGCATTCGGCCCGGATTATGCGCAAATGCGCCGAATCATTGCGATGTGAGAACAAAGACAAGCAAGGAAAACGAGACCGAGCAGCGCCATTCCGAGCAGTGAATCCGTTATCTGGAGCATCGACCAATCACCGCGCAGCACCTGCGGCAGCGAAAAGCCGGAAAGCCCGGCCTGCGCGTTTGTCACCCGGATCATGGCAAGCGCAGTAACGATGAGCGCGACATGCGCGTGAATGAAACCCGTCTTCGGGTATCGCTCCGGCCGAATCGCAAGGTTGGTGCCCAGAAGCGCCGCAAGCGTTAATATCGTCAGGGCACCCCAGAACGTGACGCCGGGAGCAGCCAAGAGCAGAGAGATGGGTTCCCGCATCACCGGGAGTATCGTCATGTGGAGCCACCATGCCCATGCACTCGACGGGTAATTCGTGAGCAGAATCATACTGATGAGAAACATCGCCGCCAACGCATAGACGGCTGATGGACCCAGCCGGACGAGTGCAAGAACCGGGTTTCGCATCTACTTCGCTTCCTCTCGCCCCAAGCCGCAGCTGTACCGATCGAATCAATATATAAGATGAGGCTTGACGGTGGATTGCCAGACCGGCCCCACTTGGGGCAGGACTAGGTATCGCACAAGCCTGCTACGTTCTCGCAAAAAATCACGTTTCACCTTCGAGAGATCGCCGTGTCATCGAGCTATGTTGCAAGAGTGACACTATACAAGTGCGTCATGTGTCTCTTTAATGCGACTCACTCGGTCAATTCTTTCTTTGTTAGCATTTTTTCATCAGAATTTTCCGTGAGCCCATGCTTGTGCACCGCTAAGATATCTGAAAGTCGGGGGAATGAATGGTAGCGTTTCAGATCAGATCAAGGGTCAGATGCCTTACGCTGTTGCTTGCCGGTTTCGCAACATTGGCCGGATGCCAGTCTTCAAGTCTCGAAGACATGTCCGCTTTTGGCGACAGCGCGAAGACTGTCGAAGATGACTCGGCTGTGGCCTTCTACAAGAACGACGAGTTGATCACCACGGGGAAGCTTCAGTTCCAGGAAAAGAACTACGGAAAGTCATACGCAATTTACAAGCGTGCCGTTACAGTCTTTCCCCAAGATCCGGCGGCATGGCTAGGCTTTGCGGCATCGTCTGATATGATCGGCCGGTTTGACACCTCCGACCGCGCTTATCTGCAGCTCTCGCGCATGATCGGCAACACGCCCGTCTATTACAACAATATCGGATACTCCCACCTCTTGCGCGGTGAGTTGCCCAAGGCCCGGCGTTATTTCCTCAAAGCCTACGAACTCGATCCCACCAACGAGACGACTGCCCGAAACCTTGAACTGATGAAGAACAGCGTGAACGTCGCGCAGCGATAGCAACGCTTGACGCTCGGCGATGTATTAAGACACGGGTCAGCGCGTCGAAAGCGAGTTCGCGCTGCGGCTTTGTCGTAGCCTCAATAAAATGCCGTGACCTCGAAAATGCGCCCCGTAGGAGGCGCATTGCGAACCCTCACATCATGCGGGGATAAAAATCGGGCACCAAAGGCGCTGCAATCGCTTCTTGCATCCGAAAAGACGCGCAGCGCCGTGCCGCAAATCCGGCGATTATTGCACTTTCCGAAGAATCAGTTTGCCTTCCGGCGAGACCGATCGTTCATAACGCGGCAGGTCAGAAGCGGAAACGCCCTGGGCGTCGATCGAGGCCAGGCTGTCATTCGGAATCCCGCGAGGAACCGATACCGCGCCAAAGGAGGGTTCGATATGCTGCATCGCCTCCTTGCCGGGTGCGCTCAAAATCTGCGCACCGCCGGAAGCAAACAGGCCAGTACGCATTCGGCCGTCCAGATCCGCCACTTCTTTCAGCAGGCTGTCCACACGCTGCCGAATGATCGCCACGTCGTCGGCCTTTGCACCCTTGGTGATATTATGCGCTTGCTTGTCGATCTGCACCTTCAGGCCATCGATCGACAGCTTGAGTGCGGCAAGCGTCTCGCCGCTCTCTCGCACGTCGGCGGCATTCTTCGCGGTGTAGAGCAGAATACCCGCATTCAACGGCAGAAGCATCAGCGCGATTGCGATGAACGGCGCGCCTTTCGAGCGAGGCGGCTCCTTAGCCGTTTGCTCGCGTGGCCTTGGGCCATCTGATTCGACATCGACATTTGCAATGCTGGTCATCGACGTTACTCCCCGCGAATCGGACCTTGGCGCTCCGCGTATGCTACACCAGTTTCTCAGGAATTCCTTAATATCCGCCTATGCCGTTGCGATGATCATGTCCCATCGGCACCTCCCTAGTCTAACGTGAACACCCCATCCCATGCCCGTTCCAGCATCTCCAGCGATGCAACCTTGGGCATTGCGTTGAATTCGCAATAGGACCTGATGAAATCTAGCAGGTACTTGGGATGATAGCAGGACGCCGGAAAGTTGCAATTGTACTTGCTATCATGAAACAATTCTAAATCACGATGAACTATTTCGACCGAAGCGGTGCCCGCATATGCCTGGAAGATCTGGATATAGTCGTCCCGCGAAGGGTTTTTCACATATATTTTGTACTTGAGACGCCGCAGACCTGCCTCATCGGAGAGATCCTTTGGGGCGATATTGGTCGAGAAGACGACAAGTTCGTCGAACGGGACCTTGAACTTCCTGCCCGTATGCAGCGTGAGGAAGTCATATCCACGTTCGAGCGGCACGATCCAGCGGTTGATGAGCGCCTGGGGCGCGACTTGCTGCCGGCCAAAGTCGTCGATGATGAAAACGCCGCCTGACGCCTTGAGATGCATTGGTGCTTCATAGACCGTCGAGCCCTCGCTGAAGGTCAAGTCGAGCAGATCGAGAGTGAGTTCCCCACCGGTCTTGATGACCGGACGGCGGCATTCAATCCATCGCTGATCCGCCTTCGGATAGGGCCTTTCCGTCGCCCCGACGGCGGGTTGATGCACAGCCTCGTCATAGAAGCTGATTACCTGGCCGCCAACTTCGATGGCATATGGCACCCAGATCGTCTGCAGAAACAGGCGCGACGTTCGTTCGGCAATGCTTGTCTTGCCGTTGCCGGGCGGGCCGTAGAGCAGAATAGAGAGCCCCGAATTCATTGCCGGGCCAAGTTTCTCGATCAAGGATTGCGACAACACCAGCCCTTCGAGGCTCTCGATCAACCGCGCATACGTTACGCGCTCATCATGGATGGACTGCAATCGGATCTGTCGGCAGAAGGCCCCCAGCGACACCGGGGCCGGCCCAACATATTGCGACTGCCGTGACGCCTCATGCGCGTATGCCAGACCGTTCGTCGAAAGCGCGTAGCGAATGTCGGACCTGACGTCCTCACCCGCCAACCCGCGCGCCTCGAGGAAGGCAAGCTTCACCAGTTCCTTGATCAGAATATTGATCAGCACTTTCGGCAATTTCATCCGGCCCGCCAGATGCGATGGCGTGACGGTATCCTGCTCGGCTGCGCATTTTGCCGCCAGTCTCAGCATGAACGACAATTCAAGCCCGGTCTCCTCGAGGCTTGTCGGCGCCAGCGGCATGCGCCGATCGAGCGCCAGGGCGACGTCTTCACGATCTTGATCCAGGGAATACTGCATGTTGACCTCGCTGTTTTTATCCACCGGGCGTCAAGCCGATGAGAAGACTGACGACACGGGCGACAACGGGCACGAGCACGATGATGAGGCTGACAGGAAACAGGAAGGCCCCAAGCGGCAGCAACATCTTGATCGGTAGCGCGTTGGCCTTTTCTTCGGCCCGCACGATGCGAAGATCGCGCATTTCCTTGCTGTAGACCCGCAAGGTCTGGGTAACGCTCGTTCCGAGTTCCTCCGATTGGCGGAACAGCACGGAAAGTGCCCGGGCCTCGTCTATCCGCAATCGTGTCGCAAGATTGGCCAATGCCTCCCGCAGGCGGCGCCCGCCGCGGACTTCCAGCATCATGATGGAAAGATGAAGGCCGAAATCCTGCCGTTTGCTGACGAATTCCCGTGCGACGCGGTTTGCCGCCGCCTCGACGCTCATGCCGGCGTCCAGACAGACAATCAGCATATCCATGAAATCAGGAAACAGACGCCGGTACTCCCGCTCCTTGGCGGCGCCGCGCCGGTCGATATGGATATTGACCAAGATGAAGGTGATGCCTGCGGCAAACATCGCGACCAGCAGGGTCGACAGCCGCGACATCTCAGGAAAGAAATGGTCGACCGCCCAGACGGTTGCGACCAGCACCACGACGCAGGCGAGCGCGCGGATCATTTGAAACGTCGTGACTGCGCTGGCACTGAAATATCCGGCGCGAATCAGGCGGTTCTGAGTGGAATTGACATTCGTGTCGCGCCGGGTGATCTCGAAATAGCGGCGAATCAGACGATTTTCCGCCTCGCCAAGGTCGGCAATGGACGCATCGCTAAAATTGGATTCGTCGCCCGCCGCCTGCGCCGCCGTTTCCGATAGCCGGACACCGACCTCGCGCCGCCGGAAAACAAACTCCGAAGCGGCGGCGGAAAAGATCAGCACCGAAAAAAACACGACGAGGTATATTCCGTATTCGCCGAACATCGCAGCCTCAGTATTCGAAGTTAACCATCTTGTAGAGAATGATGTTTCCGACTGTCATAATGGCCAGCAACACGGCCACCACGGTCGGTCCGTAGCCGCTGTCCCAGACCGGGTCGAAGTAGGTCGGGGACAGCGCCTTGATCATTCCGTAAAGGAGGAAAGGATAGAGCGACATGAATATCGCCGTGATGCGCCCCTCCGAAGAGATCGCCTTGACCTTCGCCCTCAACATGAACCGGTCACGCAGCGTCTTCGAGAGATTCTGCAGGATTTCGACGAGATTGCCGCCGGTGCCGGCCTGCACGCTCAGCGATATCGCCAGCAGGTTCAGATCTTCCACACCGACGCGATCCGCAAGGTTGACGAGGGCATCCTCAAGCGCCACCCCATAGGTCAGTTCGTCCGATAGCAGACCGAATTCGGAGCCGACGGGATCGGGCATTTCGCGTGCCACAAGAGAAATCGCCGCAGGCAGCGGATGCCCGGCCGCGAGGCTGCGAACGGCAACGTCAAGCGCCTCGGGGAGTTTTTGGGTAAATTTGCGCATCCTGATCGCGCGAACCCGCCAGACGACGAGGACGGGGGTGAGAAAGCAGACCGCCACGAAGATCGGAATCCGGATCAGATTGCTCGGCACCAGAAACTGAACGACCAGCCAGACAGCCAATGCGCCGGCTATCGCATAGAGCACAAATCGACTCACATCGAACTTGATCCCCGACTGCGTATAGAACCGCTGGAGCCTCTGCATCAGCGGAAGCGATCGCCAGTCTTCGTCAGCACCGCGCTCCTTCAGCATGTCGCGGTAGGTCTTGCGATGATCGACGCTTTCACCAAGCAGGCTCAAGCGATGGTTTACCGCCCTGTGGCGTTCGGATTTCCTGAAGTAGCCGCGCAACAGCGCTTCGGCGGAAATCAGCGCGGCGATAAAGACAGTGCCATAGACGAGGAGCAGGGTCAGAGACATCATTTAGCCCCCGTTTGCAAAGGTGTCCCGGGATCGAAAATTGCTGCGGGGACGATAATGCCGAGTTCCGCGAATTCTTCGACGAACCGGGGGCGAAGGCCGGTAGCTCGGAATTCCCCGCGAATGCGGCCATTGTCGTCTGTACCGGTTTTCTTGAATTTCATGATCTCCTGCATCTGGACGACTTCGCCCTCCATGCCGGTGATTTCGGAAACGGAGACGATCTTGCGTGTGCCGTCGCTGAGACGCTGAACCTGGACGATGAGCGAGATCGCCGACGCGATCTGTGAACGGACACTGAGCTGGGACATCGGCATGCCGGCCATGCCGACCATCTGCTCGAGGCGACCGACGGCATCGCGCGGCGTGTTGGCATGAATGGTCGTCATCGATCCCTCGTGACCCGTGTTCATCGCCTGCAGCATGTCGAAGGCCTCTTCGCCGCGCACTTCGCCAACGATGATGCGATCCGGGCGCATGCGCAGCGCGTTCTTGAGGAGTTCGCGCTGACGAATCTCATTGCGACCGTCAAGCGTCGGCGGCCGGGTTTCCAGCCGCCCGACATGCGGCTGCTGTAGCTGCAGCTCGGCCGCGTCTTCGATGGTGACCAAACGCTCCTTCGGGGATATCTGCGACGACAGGGCATTGAGCAAGGTCGTTTTGCCCGAACCCGTACCGCCCGAGATGATCATCGACACCTTGCCTTTGACCGCAGCGCTCAGCAGGATGCGCATCGCGTTGGCCATGGCGCCATAGTCGACCAGACGCTCCAGCGTCAGGGGTGAACGCGTGAATTTGCGGATCGAAACGAGTGGCCCGTCAACCGCGATCGGCCTGATGGCGACGTTGACGCGCGACCCATCCTTGAGGCGGGCATCGACGAGGGGGGTCGATTCATCGACCCTACGCCCGACGGCGGAGACGATCTTATTGATCACGCGAAGCAAGTGGTCCTCGTCCTTGAAGCGGACAGCCGTGCTCTCGAGCTTGCCGGACCGCTCCACATAGACGCTGTTGTGACCGTTGATCAGAATATCGGCGATGGTATCGTCGGTCAGCAGCGGCTCGATCGGCCCGAGCCCGAGCATCTCGTCGGTGATGTCATGGATCAGATCATTGATTTCCTTGGCATTGAGCGGGAAGTTGTTCTGCCGGATATAATCCTTGACCAACGGCCGGATCTCGGTGGCAATCTCCTCATTGTCGAGCATGTCAAGGATGCCGAGATTGATGCGGTCCAACAGATAACGATGCAGGTTGACCCGCTCGGCCACCATATCCCGGCCAAGCGCTGTTTCCTGTCCCGGCGTGACGGGCCCGCCGACAGCCTGCAATTGCGGCGTCGTCTCCGCTGCGTTCGTGGAAAGATCGGCAACCTCCGAATGCTCCTCGCCTTCCGTCTGCCGCTGCTTGTAAAAACGTCCGATGAACCCGTTTGTCATCAGCTTCCCCCCTGTTCGGCTATTTCACGATCACCGTGGCTCCGACCTTCACCCGGCTATAGAGATCAATGACGTCGGCATTGCTCATGCGGAAGCATCCCGAGGACGCGAATCCGCCGACGGTCGACTGATCGTTGGTTCCATGAATGCGATAAAGCGTGTCGGCATTTCCCCGGTAGAGGTAGATCCCGCGCGCGCCGAGCGGATTGAGCGGGCCGGCAGGCACAAGCTCGGGAAGGTCCGGTGCGCGCGCCTTCATCTCGGCCGGTGGCCGCCAGTCTGGCCATTCGGCCTTGTGACCGACCTTGACAACGCCGCTCCAGCGAAAGCCGTCGCGGCCGACGCCGATCCTGTAGCGGATCGCATGGCTGCCGGAGACGACAAGATCAAGCGTCCGGTTCTTGCTGACGATGACGATCGTGCCGGCCGGATAGTTCTCATCGGTCGTCACCATGACGCCAGTCATGGGCCCCAGGTTTCGCGGCACCAACCCGCTCGCCAAGGTCTGCGTAAAAGAGGCTGCGAGCCAGAAGGACGCCGCGATCAGGATCCCCCGCAACGCCCGACCGCGCGCCGCCCCGTTGCTGCACTTCGCCTCTGGTCCGTCGCTGCCGTTGCGCGAGTTCATTTAACGAGCGCTCCGAGCTTGCTCACCGAGCCGCAGAAACGGGAACGCGCATTGACCTCGAAAGGCAACACGCCGCGGTTCACCGCCTCGTTCAGGGTTTCCCAATCATCGGTAATGACTTGCGCGCGGACATCCTTGAAGATCTTGTCGATTTGCTGCCGGCGCACACCAAGGCTGAAGAGCTTGGTGCGGTATTTGTTGACGACGATAAAGATCTGGTCCGAGGTGCCACGCTGCCGCACCAGGTTGAGAAAAAGATCCTTGGCCTCGTGAAGGGCGGGGATCGTCATCTCGGTGACAATGCAGACACTGTTGGCAGATCCCAGCACATCCTCTTTCCATGGCGTGTTGTAATAGGGGACATCGAGGACCGTGTGATCGCTTTCGAAGGCCGCGACATCCAGCATCCGCAACACGAGTTCCGCACCCTTGGGCGTCAAAAGGACCGACGGTTGCTTGAACGACAGCAGGGAAAATCCGCCCGGATGGCGCTTGCGCACGAGATCGATGAATTCGAGATCGACCCGCGACGGATTGGCCATGATCGGCTTCAGATCGTAGTCGTTGACAAGATTGAGATAGTAGCCAAGCGACCCGGAGGAGAAATCCATGTCGAACAGATCGACGCGCGGCGTGGAGTTTTTCGTCGGCTGGGCCAGCACATACGCGAGTGAGGAGGCAATCACACTGGCGCCCGCGCCGCCCACAGCCGAGACGATGGCATGAACCCGGCTTTCGCTGGCCCCCTCGGTCGGCGCGTGGGTCGAGATCATATCGATCAGCGAGCGGCGTTCGAGCGGCTTCTTCAGCCAGTCATTGCCGTTCAAGCGGAACAGCAGCCGCAACATATCATCGGGCAGCTCTTCGGAGACGACCACCAATGGCGTATTTCGATGGCTGTTGCGGAAGGTAAACAGCTCCGGATGGCTCAACATATCCCCGTTGTCGACGTCGAGCACGATCAGATTGAACTGCGCCAGGTCGGCCCGTCCTGCATCTCTGAGTGCCGAGAGCGCCATATGACGCACGTCGTAACGCGAAAGCGAACCGAACGTATCGAGCATGAAGCTCGCCGCAGCCGCATCATCGGAAAGAACAAGAATTTTTGTGGATGCTACAAAATTCATATGAGCTGTCATCTCGCTTTACCACGCAATATTATGAGTTAAGCATTATGGGTTTAGCAGGTGGAACACGTCTTCAAGTCTTCGGTCGTAATCGTCACCGGATGGGCAGGAATGGTGACGTCATTGAGCCCGAGCAGTCCGCCAAGAACGGGCAGATCAAATGTAATATCGCGGACTTCCAGCCGCATGGTCAGCACCGGCCCGTCCGGCCGGCCCCAATAGCCAAGACCCGAGCGCTGATAGGTAACCACCAGGTTCTCCGGCTGGATGCGCCAGTTTAAATCGCAAATGCCCGGCCGCGGATCCCCTGCCGCGCAGGCGCCGTCGCTTCCCTGCACGATCCGGCTCAACGCCGCGGCATCGCAGTTGGCGAGCGCCGGCCCGCAAGTCAGGGATATCGTCGAATCGTTCGGTGTCGCGTCGCCATTGTTCAGCGGATCGTCGGCATCGCTCGGGAAGGCATCGGCGAAGTCCGCCGCCGGCACCAGCGGATCGGATACGGCCGCAAGACGTGCACCATATTGCAGCGCCTTCACCGTCTGGTTCCACTGCGACATGGCATAACCGAACTCGACGAAGGCGGCGAAGACCAGGAGCACGATCGGGATCGTGATCAGACCCTCAGCCAGGGACACACCGCGATCGTCCCGCCAGAAGGAAAAGGGGGCGCGAGGATCTACCATCCCATATACCTCTCTTCATGCGCGGAATTGATGGTGATCTCGTCGACACCGAGCCAGGCAAACAGCGGAGAGGTTTCATAGAGATGTGCCGTCTGCACGGTGATCGTGCCATCGGCATCGACCGGAATGACGGTGATATCGGCAAGATCGGGTCCCCAGCCCCGCACGCGCAGCGCAGCGCCCTCAGCCGGGCTCTGGGTTCCATAGAAAGCGATCAGTTTCGCGGTCGCCGTCGAACAGCTTGACGTATAGGTCGGCGAGGTTGGCCTGCAGCGCGACATGTAGCGCCCGGCATCCCTCAGACCCGCGTCGATCTGCATTCGCTCCCAGAAGATATTGCCGAACTCGAGGATGCCGGCGGCAAACAGCGTCACGAAGGGCACAGCCAGCAGCGCCTCGGCAAGCACGGCCCCCTCTTGCCTTTGCCAGAAGCCGAACCGCAGCCGGCGGAGAATGAAGGTTCTGAGCGCCATCATCTGACCAGCTCCGCTTCTTCCCGCAGGAATTCATCAAGCGTACCGCGGCCGCCCTTGCCCGTGATGTCGATTATTTCGAGCGAAAGATACCGCTCGCTGCCGGCCTTGAGCGCCGGTTTGGTCATGAACATGCGGGCAAAGGCAACAGCCTGCGTGGTTTTGTGGCCGTTAAGATGATCAACCGATGCCTCGTAGCCGCAATTGACGATCGCGGCGAATATCTCGCGGCGATCGCCGTATTCGTCTGCCGCGTAATCCGAAAGGTCAGGCCCGGAATAGCACTGGGAGCCGCCCGTCGCGGGTGAGCCGATCTCCCCGTTCAGCGAGGGATTGCCGAGCAGCGCCGCGGTGTTGAGCTCGTAGCGATAGACATCGTAGGCTGAGGGCTGGCTCGGTGTTCCGGTGGCCTGCGCCGGATAGCTGGAATAGTTGCTGAGGATCGTGCTGACCAATGGCCTCGGCCAATTTTGGACGTCCCAATAGGGTCCGTACTGCCAATCGTTGCCGCTGCTGATCTTGCCGCCGCCGAGGGGGGTCATGTTTGCCCCGTAGCCCAAGGGCAGCGCCTTGGTGACATCGCCGACGGTGTCGCCGACCATCACGGGCTCGTAGCCCTTGCAGGCAGCAGTTCCCGTTTTCGTTTGTGCGGAGCGCACGTTCTGGGACGGGCGATAACGGCCGTCACTGCGCGCGTTCTTGAACGAACCCTCATAAATACCGAAGCGTGTGTTCACTCCCGCTTCGACCGGCCCGGCGACGGCACCCGTCTTGGTATCCAGACTATCCTGCGTATAGCAGGCCCCCGGATTTCCGGTTGCGAGAGCCTCTGCCAGCACGTTCGCGCCATTGCCAAGAGGGGTTCTCAGGAATCCGAAATTGCCAGGGCCGGGATTGGACGAAGACGTGGTGTGCATCTCGATCTGCCGCCCGTAGAGATTCCCTGCCGCAAAGTTGGTGTGGAGGTCCGCTGCAGCCTGTTCGTTGACGGCCTCGCTCGTATTGCCCGCCGGCTCGTAAGGGTTGCAGATGAAGATCGGCGTGATGTCACAGGCACTTGCGTGATAGACAGCGACCGCATCGGCCGAAACATTGATCGTATCGCGCGTGAAGCCGACCGGCAGCGGGAAGATCGTTTGCATCGCCTGAGGCTTGGCGGCGACCCAGGCATAGGATGCTTCATTTGGGTCCGTCGTCACCATGGAACCGGGGATGGGATCGTCATCATCATCCGGAATGGCCTTGAGAAATGTGACCGTGACCGTGCTTGCCGCGTCGTTACCGGCCTCATAGGACACCGTGAGGCTGGTGCCGAGCGACATGCCCGCTCCGCCACCGCCAAATGCAGCGGTGTTGGCGAGCTTCTCGATCGCCGCCTCGGCCCGCGTGATCGCGTCGTCACGACCGTCGAGCTCGCGGGCGCCGGTGAGCGCCATCGCGTCGACGGCGTTTTGAAGGTCGGTGTGAAGATTGCCGCTGCGCCCGACATCGATCACGAGCAGCGAAAAGCCCAGCAGCATCGGCATGGATATCAGCGTCAAAGCGACGACGTATCCACGATGATCATTCCAGAACCGCTTGATAGCCGTACTCAACAACATTGGCATATCCCCCCATCGCGGCGCCTCTTTCGCCGTGACGTGTTGCGTTTACTGCATTCCTTTCCGCCGCTGCTTCTTCATTCCGCCCGTCAATTCCCGCCCGTCAATTCCCGCCCGTCAATTCCCGCTCGTCGCCGGCTCCCCGTTACTGCCCGCCCGACGCTCCGTTCATTCCCGGTGTTGCCGCCGGCAGGATCACCGTCGTTTGCGGCGTCGCGGCGGGCTGGCTGGCGCCGTTATAGTTGCGCATCACCTTATAGATAGTCTTGCCATCACTGGTGATGCGGGTGTTCTCGGCCACCCGCGGGAAAGGATCCTGGATGTGGATGCCCTTGTTGGCCTCCACCGCATTGCCCAATCCAAACGTGATCGAATCGCGATGGTTCATGTAGTCGGCACAGCCCGAGACAATGCTCACGGCAGCGAGGACCAGCAGGACGCGCTTATTTCTTGACAACAGCAAGGGTGCCTCCCACTTCGAGATCGAGACGGTGGCCATAGGGGCCCTTCACGCCTTCGCCATTGCGAAAGCGGCGCAGCATATCCTTGTCGACCTCCAGCATGCCAAGCGCGAAGAGTTCGACGTCATTCGACGAACGCGTCTGGTCGAGCGGGCTGTAGAGATCCTCGCCCGGTGCCGCAGGCCGCACGATATGCGGCGTGACGACGATGACGAGATCGGATTCTCTTTTCGCGAAGCTGGTCGAGCGGAACAGCGCGCCGATGATCGGGAGCTTGCCCAGTCCCGGCAATTGCTGGATGTCCTTGGCATTGATCGACTGCAGCAGACCCGCCATGGCGAAACTCTGGCCGTCGCGCAGCGCCACCGTGGTGCTCGCAGCCCGCGAAATGAAGCCGGGATTGCCGTTGACGCTGACCGACGTATCGAGCTCGGAGACTTCCGGTTCGATCTTCAGGTTGATCAGCCCGCCGTCGAGCACGACCGGCGTGAAGGTGAGCCGCACACCGTACGGCCGGTAGTCGGTCTCCGTTGCGACCGTCGCGCCGTTGTTCGTCGTCGACAGGATCGGCACTTCACCACCGGCGTGGAAGCTCGCGGTTTCGCCGCTCATGGCGATCAGGTTCGGCTGCGCCAGCCGACGCACCAACCCCTTCTGTTCCAACGCGTTGATGACAACGTCGATGCGCGTGCCAGAAATCTCCAGCACCTTTGCGATCAATTGACCGAAGGGCAGCATGCCCGTCGCAGCGCCCGCACCGTCGGCAAGGCTGAATTGGAGGACGCCATCGTCGTCGGTCGTCAGGCCGACCCGCGAACTGGCGGTACCCTTACTGCCATTCGGATTACTCCCGGCCCAGCCGATGCCGAGGTCGCGGCCTGTCGACCGCGCGGCCTCGATCACCCGGACCTCCAGCATGACCTGCTGCGATTCGGCGACCCGCAGCTGGTTGAGCACGGGCTGATCGGAATAGGACTGGGCGATCTCCATCACCCGCTGCAGTTCGACGGCGTCGCGCACCATGCCTGTGAGGCGAATGCGGTCGTTGGAATTGAACACCCTCACCTGCGAAGACGGCGCGGTGGAGCGAATGGCGGAGGCGACTTCGGTGAAATCGCTGGCGACGCGGATATCGATGACGCCGAGAAGCGACTTGTCGTCGGCATAAACCGAAATATTGGTGGCGCCATTCTTCTTGCCGCGAATGAACAGCGACTTGTCGGACAGCGGCACCACATCGATCAGATCGGCGCTGCCGATCACCAGATCGCCAAAGGGTTTGCCGGTCGTGATCGTCATCGTGTCGTTCGGAGGGATCGTCACCTGCTGCACGGAGCCGGTCAGGCTGATGAATTTCTCCTGGGCCTCGGCCCGGCCGGCGAGGCCAGGGCCCCAGCAGCTATAGGCAAAAATTACCGCGGTCACCGCCGCGAGGGTTTTGGCTCTCGCCGCCCCCTTCATGCTTCCCCTTGTCATTCCGCTTAAGCCCCTCTCTCGCTCGGCTACTGCGCATGCGGGCATGCCGCATTTCGAAGTCATTGGATCAGGCCGACTCGGTGCTCCTCGCGCTTCGTCGTGTTCCAGACGCCTACCGTCGCCCACTTTGGCTCAATCGGCAAGACCGGACCTACTTTGCGTTCAACAATCTGTACTTGTTTTTCCCGCAAAGGCGTCTTCATCTGGTTTTCGACCGAGTTGAGACGGCCCCCCAGGTCATCCCCAACCTTTCGAACCAGCCGTTCGATCATGTCGAATCGCCCGTCTTCCGTCTTTTTCGCAAGCCCCTCGCTGAGTTCCGTCGCGATCGGCCCCCCGCCGAGGTCCGCAACGGTGATCGGCCGCGTCTGTTCGGCCGAAGCAGACGCGACATTGCGCAGGGTAAGCGACAGCGTGCCGATATTGGCGCCGAGCGTCAGGCGCTGCGCCTCCTCGGTCGTGACCTCGAAGGTCACCGTCTTGACGACGGAGGGCTCGTCCTTGCGCTCATCCGCGGTCTGGTCCACCGCCAGCACCTTCACGCCCTGAAGAAGCACATCGACATAGGTCTGCTCGCTGTTGTTCTGCCGGTTCTGGATGACACGGGTGAGCAGCACATCGACCCGGTCCGAGGGGCGCACGAAGCCTGCCACGCCGAGAACGTCGTTGACGCGGATCGACACGGCCTTCATGCCCTGGTCAAGCGCCGCCGACAATGTTGCCCGCTCACCGGCACCCGTGATCTTCGAGGCAAGCATAGGCTCGCCGGGATCGATCGCCGCCATGGCGTAGCGTGGCTTGTCGGCGTCGCCGACCACCGCCTCGATGCTGTCGAACGATCCGTCCGGCCGCTCCCCCGCGGGCCAGGGAATGGCTCTCAGACTTTCGGGGCGAACCACGTCGCCGAAGCGCATCTCCTTGGCGGCGACAACGAGAATTTGCTCCTGCCCCTTCGTATCGCCTTCGGCCACAAGCCGCGCCTGCTGGTCGGCGAGGTAACTGCGCATCGCAAAAACAGCGGCGCCGGCAAGTATAATGGAAACAACAAGACTGAGGATCGTTGAGAAACGCATCGCCGGTACTCGCAACAATGGACGGAAATACGCCCGTTTCTAAAATTTATTTTAAAGGAGAGGGGTTAACAAAAATCCCCTCTCCATTTTTATGAATAATAATATCAGGCGGGAACTGCCAGTGCAGTCGTGAACCAGCCTGCCCATGCATTCCAGACGGCTGCCAGATTGTCGCCGGCCAAGGTCACCGCCGTGATCACGCCGCCGATAAGCAAGGCAAGAAGAATCAGATATTCAGTCAGCGCCACGCCATCTTCTTCCCGCGCGAAAGCGCGTACTGCAGACAAAAGTGCTTTCATCGAGAATTACCTCCAGGATATTCGGCGCGCCCGCAAATGTCCTCCGGCCCGCCATGTCGTCGAGACCGCCTCTCCGACTGTTAATATTAATAGTCACTTAATTATTACATCGTCAACTGCTAAAACGCATCATTTCTTGACACCTATATTTATAGTTAAATTCCGCTCGGAGAGAAAGGCTGTCTGGACCGGTCAATATGCTGTACAACCGTGACTAGTGGTAGTATTTATCGACTTTCATCTACCTCTAAAGACTTAGCCTCGGTCCGGTATCTTCGCTTTTTGTGACAATCTGGCATTTTGAACAGACGGAGGGCAAATATGACGCAAACCATCAACATTGTTACTGCCGCATCAGTATTACTTTTCCTCTATGCGGCCTGGAGCGATTTCCGCAGCTGGAAAATACCGAATGGCGCCATTCTCGCCCTGCTCGCCCTCTATTGCCTGCGTGCCGTGGCGGCATTGCTGATGACGGATGATGTCGGCGCGGCACTCTTCTCCTCCACCGGCATCGGCGGCGATGCCGCCGCCGGCCTCCTGCTTTTCGCGCTTGGCGTGGCCCTTTGGGCGTTCGGCCTCTTCGGCGCCGGCGATGCCAAGCTCTTCCTGCCGATCGGTCTGTTCATCGGCTGGCACGGCATGCTGCCCTTCGCCATCTTTCTCCTGATTGGCGGTGTCCTCGCCTTGCTGGCGCTGCGGTTGCCGATGCCGTTGCAACTGGCGCACATTTCCATCTTCATGCGCATCGAGGAAATCCGCGCAACGCGCAAGGTTCCCTACGGCGTCATCATGGTCATCGCAGCACTCCCGGTGCTCGCCCTGCGCTGAACCTCGCCCATGAACGCCATGATGAACTGGTCAAATGGCGGGACCCAGCCTACGATCCGGCTCTCGTACTTCCACGAAGACGTCGCCGCGCTCGCCGCAAGATGACAGAGCCGTTGCCGCCGCATACTTGAAGCGGCGGCCTTTGGTGCAGTGGTTTTTTGGTTTTTGGCGGGCTTGCGCCTCGGTGTTGCGCGACGCAGAAACGCAAAAACCCTACTTTGGACACAAGGGTTTTTTGCGATTGGTTTGGTTGCGGGGCCCCAATGTACCGAGACTTGCACATTACAGGCTAAATTTATCGCCATCTGAGGCGTAAGCATTTACGGAACTTCTCAAGAAATTATGACTTTGATTTTAATCGTCGATCACGGCAGCACCGCACCTCTGGACGACGATAAAAACGCCTTCTCCGCGTTACTTGCCGAATGGCGACGATATTCGGTGCAAAATACCGAATTGCCGCTGCAGTCAGTGCATTCTGCGGCACCCTTTCGCGATACTGCCACTATCATTGACTCCGAGGCCCCCATGTCCCCGTTAATCCACCACATCAGCAGCGATGAAACTCTACCCAAGTCAGCAGATGTCGTGGTAATCGGCGGTGGGATTGTCGGCGCCAGCGCGGCCTATTTCCTGGCACGGCGCGGCCTGTCGGTGGCGCTTATCGAAAAGGGCTATGTCGGCTGCGAACAGTCGAGCCGGAACTGGGGCTGGTGCCGTCGGCAGAACCGCGACGCACGTGAGTTGCCGCTTGCCAATCTGGCGCTACGGCTGTGGGAAGAGCTCACCAAAGAGATCGGGCATGACCTTGGCTTTCGCCGTTGCGGGCTTATCTATGCGACCGCCGATCAAAAGCAGCTCGCCGAATGGGACAAGTGGCGCGAGGTTGCCCGACGGTTCGACGTCAATACGCGGATGCTTACGGCCGACGAGGCCGCTGCCGCCGTTCCTGCGGCTGGCGGCCGCAAATGGCTGGGCGGTGTCCATGCTGCAGACGATGGCAAGGCCGAGCCCGCGCTCGCCGCCCCTCGGATCGCCGAGGGCGCGCGCATGCATGGCGCGACCGTTCATCAGAACTGCGCGGCACGCGGCCTGGATATCACCAATGGGCAAGTGAGCGGCGTCGTCACCGAGAAAGGCACTATCCGCACCAACGCGGTCCTATGTGCCGCCGGCGCCTGGGCTTCTGCTTTCCTGCGCATGCATGCGGTTTCGCTGCCGCAGGCCAGCGTCCGCCAGACCGCCTTGCGGACCGCTCCTGCACCGGATTTTGGTGAGGCAGTCTATACATCCGACTTTGCCATGACGCGCCGGCTCGATGGCGGCTACACGATCGCGGTCAGCGGCAGGGCGACCCTCGAGATCACGCCGCAGGGGATCCGCTATGTCCGCCCGTTTCTGCCGATGTTCATGAAACGGTTGAAGGCCGTCGAGATCGGCATAGGCCGCTCGTTCTTCGAGGGCCCGGACTCACTCCGTCGCTGGCATCTCGACAGGCCAACCCCCTTTGAGCGCATCCGCGTCCTCGATCCCGCTCCGGACAAGCGGATGTTGGCAACCATCATGGCGCGGGTAAGAACCCTGTTCCCCACCGTTGCCGATGCCGGCGTCGTGTCCGCCTGGGGCGGGTATATCGACTCCACACCGGACGCAGTACCGGTGATTTCCCCGGTGGACAGCATTGGCGGAGTATTCGTCGCCGCAGGCTGCTCGGGACACGGCTTCGGCGCCGGCCCTGGCATTGGCCATCTGGCGGCGGATCTGGTCGCGGGCGACGCGACAAGCATCGATCCGACTCCATTCCGCCTGTCGCGCTTCACCGACAGATCGAAAATTGAAGTTGGCGACTTCTGACGCAGCGGTCCTTCTGGCAACTCACGGCTCGGCATGGCGGCCCAAGACCTGAAGAGCGCCGTCTACGGAGCCGAGGAACTGGAAGAAACTGCTAAACTTCGGCTGGAAGGCCGCCAGAAGAGGACTAGCACGCGGGACCAGGTTGATGAACTGGTCCAGACATCCCGTTCCGCCAGCTCAGTTCCCAGCAACCAGAGGGGAAATCATATGTCAGATCAAACGACGAGCGCTTCCGTCAGAAAGTTGGCTTTCATCCATACGGTTTCCGGCCTTGTTTCCGAGTTCGAGGGCCTCGCCAAAGAACATCTGCCCGACTGGAAGCCGTTCGCGATCCTCGACGAGAGCCTCTTGAGGGATACCATTGAGCGCGGGTCGCTATCCGATCTGACAAAACGAAGGCTCGCGACCTACGTATGGTCGGCAGTCGACGCCGGGGCAGATGCGATTGTCGTCACATGCTCGACCCTCGGACCGGCAGTCGATGCCATTGCGCCGCTTTGCCCTGTGCCGCTGTTCCGTATTGATGAAGGCATGGCCAAAGCCGCTGTCGAGCAAGGAAACCGCATAGGCGTCCTAGCGACCTTATCCACAACGCTGGTGCCGACAGTGGATCTACTGAAGCGCCAGGCATGCGAGGCGGGCAAGGACGTAGCGATCGACCATGTGCTTGTTCAGGGAGCGTTTCAACTCCTCGCCGGCGGGGACGTCGAAGCTCATGACGCGCAAATCCGCCAAGCTCTCGAAGAGCTGTCGCAGAAGGTCGATGTGGTCGTTTTGGCGCAGGCCTCGATGGCCCGTGCAGTGCGGGGTACGGCCCACAGTCTTCCAGTTCTGACAAGCCCCGTACTTGGGGTTGAAAACGTGAAACGGCGTTTAGAGCAGCGATAGGACAAAATTGGGAGAGGATGCAAAAGCCTGAGACTTGCCGCAATATTGTTCGGCCGACGCGATGTCCGCCTGTCGAAACCGAGCTGCCGCCTCTCGCAGCGGGAATGGTGCGTATCAAGTTCCAGGCGGGAACGGAAATCTCCTTTCTCTTGAGGTGGGCAATCGCGTTGCTGTGAATCCAGTTCGGCCTTGCTTTTCGTGTGCTGGATGTCTCAAGGGGCGAATGAACGTCTGCGAGAATGCCATTTTCATGGGTCTGCGGCCCGTCGTCCGCACGTCAATGGTGGTTTTGCCTGGTATTTCGATGTGCTGCCAAGCCAATGCTTCAAAATTCCCGACCACGTTCCGGAAACCGCAGGAAATGCGGTGGCGTCGCAAACTACGCAGGATGCCCCGGCGATTACCTGGCCAAAATCCCCTTGATAGCCGGCCGCCTCGTGGCCTGCCATCAGACGGGTCTGGCAGCGCCCCCGGCGACGGCTCCCAAAATCTACGCCACCCCTCGTGTATCGCAGCAGCGCCGTCCGCTTTCGATGGCCACAACGACGAGGTGTTGTGAGCCAAAGAGCGCTTCCAGTCAGCTGTTCTGCCGGTTGGCGATGAGATCATCGACCACGTGCGGATCGGCAAGCGTCGAGGTATCGCCGAGTGAGCCGAAATCGTCTTCGGCGATCTTGCGCAAAATCCGGCGCATGATCTTGCCGGAGCGGGTTTTCGGCAAGCCGGGGGCGAACTGGATCTTGTCCGGCGAGGCAATGGCGCCGATTTCCTTGCGGACATGGGAGATCAGCTCCTTGCGCAGCTCTTCCGACCCCTGCTGGCCGACCATCAGCGTCACGTAGCTATAAATGCCCTGGCCCTTGATATCGTGCGGATAGCCGACGACGGCGGCTTCCGAAACCGCATCATGGCTGACCAGCGCTGATTCGACCTCGGCGGTACCCATGCGGTGGCCGGAGACGTTGAGGACATCATCGACGCGGCCGGTGATCCAGTAATAGCCATCCTCGTCACGGCGGCAGCCGTCGCCGGTGAAATATTTGCCCTTGTAGGTCGAAAAATAGGTCTGGATGAAGCGTTCGTGGTCGCCATAGACGGTGCGCATCTGGCCGGGCCAGCTGTCGGTGATGCAGAGATTGCCGTCGGCCGCACCCTCGATCACCTTGCCCTCATTATCGACCAGCTGCGGCTGGACGCCGAAGAAGGGCCGCGTGGCCGATCCCGGCTTCAACGCCGTCGCGCCGGGCAACGGCGTGATCAGGATGCCGCCGGTCTCCGTCTGCCACCAGGTATCGACCACCGGGCAACGGCCCTCGCCGACCACATGATAGTACCATTCCCAGGCTTCCGGGTTGATCGGCTCGCCGACCGAGCCGAGGGTGCGCAACGATTGGCGTGACGAGCGGGTGACGAAGGCATCGCCCTGGCCCATCAGCGCGCGGATCGCCGTCGGCGCCGTGTAGAAGATGTTGACCTTGTGCTTGTCGACCACGTCCCACAGCCGGCCGGCATCCGGATAGGTCGGCACGCCCTCGAACATCAATGTCGTCGCGCCATTGGCGAGCGGTCCGTAGACGATGTAGGAATGGCCGGTGACCCAGCCGACATCGGCCGTGCACCAGTAGATATCGCCGTCATGATAATCGAAGACATATTGATGCGTCATCGAGGCATAGACGAGATAACCGCCCGTCGTGTGCAGCACACCCTTCGGCTTGCCGGTCGAGCCCGAGGTGTAGAGGATGAACAGCGGGTCTTCCGCCTTCATCTTCGCCGGCGGACAATCGGCTTTCACCGTGGTGACGGCCTGATGATACCAGATGTCGCGACCCGCGGACCAGTTGATCTTGCCGCCGGTGCGGCGGACGACGACGACGGACTTCACCTCGACGCCGTTCCGGCTGGCGATCTCGATCGCCTGGTCGGTGTTGGCCTTGAGCGGGATCGACCGGCCGCCGCGCAAGCCTTCGTCGGCGGTGATGACGAAGGTCGATTGGCAGTCGACGATGCGGCCGGCCAGCGCGTCGGGCGAGAAACCGCCGAAGACGATCGAATGAATGGCACCGATGCGGGCGCAGGCGAGCATCGCATAGGCTGCTTCCGGGATCATCGGCATATAGATGGTGACGCGGTCGCCTCGTCTGACACCGTTTGCCTTCAGCACATTGGCAAGGCGGCAGACATGGTCGTAAAGCTCGCGATAGGTGATCTTCTTGTCGTCATAGGGATTGTCGCCCTCCCAGATGATCGCCACCTGGTCGCCGCGTTTTTCCAGATGCCGGTCGATGCAATTGTACGAGACGTTGGTGAGGCCGTCCTCGAACCATTTGATCGAAACCTTGCCTTCGAAACTTGTATTCTTGACCTTGGTATAGGGCTTGAACCAGTCGATGCGCTTGCCATGTTCGCCCCAGAACGTCTCTGGGTCGGCAATACTCTCCGCATACCATCTCAGATAGGTCTCGTTGTCGACAAGCGTGCGGTTCCTGTTATGCGACGCAACGTAGATTTTCTCGTTCATGCTTCCCTCATTCCAAGTAATGGCCATTCCTAGGGAACGGGCAAGCTTGCTGCATTTGGTGGGTTGGGCAAAATAATCCGCTCGGCACTTCACGTCACGAGCGCACTGCGGGAAACCCGCTATTGTACTCGGCAGAATGGTCCGGCCTGGCGCGCGAGTGAGCGGTTCGCAGGGCCTAGATGATCGTCTTTCCTTGATCGGCCCGGCTGGCCGAAAACACCATGTCGGATCCGGGCGTTCGCGTCAGAAGAAGACTGGCAAAAGCGAGGAGGATCGGCATGCTGATGATGAGTTCCATGGCAAGTTCTCCCAGTTGGTCGTTGCTGACACTGAAGCTTATGACCGTTTGACCGATAGATTCTTCTGAACTCGCCCGGCACGGCAGGGCATTATTCGGATCCAGCATGACGGGCCGCAGATTCTCTACGGCGGCACCCCGATGGCAATTCGGAATTCAGACGACGTGTCCTCAGGTGATTGATCCTCGGCTCGGGGAAACCACCGCCGCGTGCTGCGTGATGACGACGCTCGAAACACGTGACGACGGCTGGAACCAGCACCGTGTCCGGCAGGGACGATACAGGCACAATAACCGCCGCGGTTCTGGCTGCGCGTTCAGCAACGGCGAAGATGCCGCTTAGAAAAAGCCGAGGATGGACTTGACCTCAAGATACTCCAACATGCCTTCGATGCCGTATTCGCGTCCGTTTCCAGATTGCTTGAAGCCGCCAAACGGCGCGTGTGGATCCCAGGCCGGGTAGTTGAGGTGCACTTGACCAGCGCGGATCTGCGACGCGACATCCTTGACGATGTTCATATCTTTGCCCTGCACATGCGCTCCCAGGCCGTAAACAGTATCGTTGGCGATGGTGACGGCCTCCTCCACCGTGTCGTAGGGGATGAGGCACAGAACCGGCCCGAAGATCTCCTCCTGGGCAATGCGCATGCCGGTGCCCACCTCGGAAAAAATCGTCGGTTTAACGTAGAGCCCGACATCCAGACCGCCCGGACGGCCCTCTCCGCCGGCAATGAGCTTTGCGCCTTCTGAAATGCCGACCCTGATCATGGCTTGGATCCGGTCGAACTGGGCTCGGTTGGCGATCACGCCGTGGGTGCTGGTCTCCGAGAGAGGATCGCCCACGACGATTTCATCCGCGGCCCTTTTGGCAAGTGACTCGATCTCGGAAAGCAGCGCGCGCGGGACAATCATACGCGTCGGCGCGCTGCATGACTGGCCGAGATTGCGAAACGCAGCGGCTATGCCCAAAGAAACGGCGCGATCGAGGTCGGCGTCCGGTAGGATTACGTTCGGCGACTTGCCGCCGAGCTCCTGCGCGACCCGCTTGACAGTCGGCGCGGCTGCCTCGGCAACCGCGATGCCCGCTCGGGTAGAGCCGGTAATGGAGATCATGTCGACATCTTGATGGGAGGCCAGAGCCGCGCCGACGCATGGGCCGTCGCCATTGACAAGGTTGAAAACCCCGGCCGGGAACCCAGCCTCCTCGATCGCCTCAGCGAACAGAAGGGCGTTTAGAGGAGAAAGCTCGCTTGGCTTCAGCACGACCGTGCAGCCCGCCGCGAGCGCCGGCGCAACTTTGGCCGTGATCTGGTAAAGTGGCCAGTTCCACGGAGTGATCATTGCGCAGACACCGATCGGTTCGTGGGTGACGGCTGTGCGGCCGCGCTGCTTGACCAAGGGGAAGGCTTCCAGGACATCGCGAGCGACCTCCACATGGGCCATTGCCAGGGGCACCTGCGCGGTGCGCGCATATCCGATCGCCGCACCTATCTCGAGGGTGATGCATTGTGCAAGCAGTTCGCTGCGCGCTTCAAGCACCGCGTGCAGGCGATCAAGCAGACCCGCGCGGTATTCCGGCTTGGTACGGCTCCAGGTGGCGAACGCACGACGGGCCGCTGAAACGGCCGCGTCCACGTCCTCGCTGTTTCCGAGCCGAATTTGGGTCACAACCTCTTCCGTGGCCGGGTTCACCACAACGCCCCTGGCGGTGCCTCTCGGCTCACGCCATTTGCCGTCGATGAAGAACTTCTGCAGGTGGCCGTTTCGGGACAGGTGTTCGAGGGGCGCGATCATTGTACTAGGTCCTTCAGGCGGTAATAGGCACCGAGGATCGGCAGGAACCAGGGACGCCCGAAATATCCAGGGATCGCTGGCCAGTCGAAATCCTTCCAGGGGTTGAGGTCGGGACGCCCGTCCATGACGTCGGTCATGATGCTGCCCATCAGCGTCGACATATGAGTGCCGTGGCCGCTATAGCCCATAGAGTAGAAGATTCCGTCGCGCTCCCCGGCGCGGGGTAAGCGGTCGCGGGTCATATCGACCATGCCGCCCCAGCAGTAGTCGATCCGGACGCCGGCCAGTTCGGGATAAACGTCGACCATCGCAGCTTTCAGGATCCGGCCGCTTTTTTCGTCGGATTGTGGATTGGACGCCGCAAAGCGTGCCCGCCCGCCGAACAACATGCGGTTGTCCGGTGTCAGCCGCCAGTAGACAACAAGATTGCGCGTGTCGACGACATTGCGACGGGCCGGCATCAGGCGCTCAAGCTCCGACGGTGATAACGGCTCCGTCACGATCAGGAATGCGCCGACCGGCACGATGCGCCGACGGATCCATCCGAGTGGTCCAACCTGGGAAATGCCGCTGGCCAGCAGAACCTGCCGCGCAACGATCTTGCCTCTGGAGGTGGTTACCTCATGCCCGGCGGGAACCTTGTGCATGGCCAGGACGGGCGCGCGTTCATAGACCTCCGCGCCCCGCCGCGCAGCTGCGGTCGCCAGGCCCCGGACGAACCGGCCGACATGCATGTTGGCGCTCTTGGGAAAGAGCAGACCGCCGTGGTAACGGTCAGTTCCGACCTCGCTATGCAGGTCAGTTCGGGCGATCATCCTCGCGTCGGGATCGACATTGGCCGCCAAAAGTTCCTGGCTGCGCGCCAGCATGTCGTAGTGCTCGGGTTTGGCGGCAAGCTTGAGCTTGCCTACTCGGGAGAAGCTGCAGTCGATCTGCTCTTCCCCAACGATCCGCTCGACCATATCGACGCCGGCGTCGAAAGCCTTGTAAAGCGCGTTTGCGGCGTCCGTGCCGTACTTGCCGGCCATGATCGCGTAGTTCTGGGCAAAACCATTGTTGCACATACCGCCATTGCGTCCGGATGCGGCGTTGCCGATTGTTTCGGCCTCGAGCAGGGCGACCCGGGCGCCCTTCTTGGCAAGCGCCAGTGCGGCGGAAGATCCGGTCAGACCGCCTCCCACCACAGCCACGTCGTACTGGCCTTCAAGGGGTTTGGATGATCCATCATTGAACGGCTGCGACGTATCCAGCCAGTAAGAGGTAAGCTTCATTTTGCAACACCAGCGCGTTAATTTGCATGGGCGCCATGCAAAGCGGAAACATCGGAATTCCTACCAGCCGCGGATTCGCTGCCACCGTGCTTCAATGTCAGGGCTCTCACCGTTGATCACGTTGTAGAAGTCATGCTGGATGGTCGAGACGGTGATCGGGCCGGGTTCGCGCGGGAACACCTGTCGGGCGACGTCGATGCTCTTGGCCGTTTTCATGTTCGGGCGCAGCACCACGCCAAGCTTCTTGGTGTGCTCGGCCAGGCGCTGTACATTGCGCTCAAGCCGTCCTCGGTCCACAAGCAGCGCTGGGGTGACCAGGGCGTCGATCGTTTTAGCCGTCTCTGGACCTTGCAGGTTTGCCGTCATCTTGTCCATATCCTGATTTCCTAACCGAACGACTGGTTTGCCAAGGCATACATATGGGCCGGCCCGTCGGGTTCGGGTCGCTGCCCCTTGACCATAGCGGTCGCATAACTGACCTGCTTGAGGCCGAGGCCTTCCAGCCAATCGCCCAATTCATCTTCCGCATAGACATCGATTCGAACGAATTGCTCATGAAGCTTCGATAGCTGGGCCAGGATCAGGAGACGCGCGTCTTGTGCGCTCTCGGCTGCACAAGGGCCGACCACGTAGCCGCGGCCGAACTTCCTGGCGATGGCGTAGCCTGCGACCCGTCCCGCGCGTTCGATGACCACCACGTTGCCCACGTCGGCGAGCTCGGCCACCATCGACTGCCGGGGCATGCCCGTGGCCCGCTGGTCAAAGGCTTGGATCTTCGTAAGGTCCGAGATAGTGGCCGGACGGATGTCGTCGCAGGCATTAAGCGTCACCGCAACGGTCAGCGGGCCCTGGTGCTGAAGCACGGTGCCCCAGGTTGTAAAGCCGCGTCGCTTGTAGAGCGCAAGCCCCTCTTCGGTTGAGTTGAGCAGCACGTTGCGACCGTCCGTCGCTTCAAGCAACCCATTGAAGAGCCGCGAGCCGTAGCCACCGCCCTGTGCCGAGGCGGTGACGATGATCATCCCAGCGGTGGCATAGGCCTGCCCGTAGTTCCACCACATGGCCGTGCCGATCACTTCGCCTGCCCGCTCGATGACCAGACCCTCGCCGACCGTCGCGGCAAATTCCCAGTCCTCACGGCGATATGGCCAGCCCATCTCCTGCGATAGCCTCAGCGCGCCCTGCAAATGCCGGGTTTCGAATTTCATCAGCTCGATCCGGGCGCTGACTGTGTCGCTCTCATGGTCTACGGCCATAGGTGAAATACTGTCTCTTGGTTAAAGGTCGAATTCATAGTTGCGCCGGGCAAGCAGATTTCCCTGCTGTTCTGCCCCTTCAATTCGGCGGAATCATTCGTTTTGAGCCGTCCCTCGGCACGACGGATGGTGCATGTCGAACGAGAATTCCTGATATGCGACTTTGCGACCGGCGCGACGGCGACGCCGTCCATAATGGACTGACGAACGCCATGGACCGGGACACTCTGCAGCGATGAAGCGCCTGAACGGCCGAATGGCTAGCAGCAAAAAAGCGAACCAGCCGCAAGCGTAGCGGCCACTGGGGAACGAAAGCGAGACCCCGGCTGCAACCCTATTGGCGATAGTTGCCTAGTCCGCGATCTGGGAAATGCGGATTCAAGCCATCTGGAGATCGGAATCAACCAATATTTGCTGAAATCGCTGCTGACCAAAAGGCACTTACGTCTGACGGTCCAGTTTCGCAGTAGGACTGTGCCGATCTAAGCTTTGGCGCAACAGATGGACCGCGGTCGCGGCAGGGCTGCTCGCCCTTTGGTTCCCGCCGCAGCATATAATGCCGTCGCACCGGCCGCCGCAAAATGTTCATGCGCCGCAGACACGCGAAACGCCGTCGACACGTTACTGCAACATGTTAATCTGACTGTGGGGAACATAACGGCACGATATGCTGCGCCATAATCGTCGTCGACAATCGGAGCAGGCTATTGAAACTCGACCGTATCGATATAAAGATTTTGCATGAACTGCAGAAGAATGGCCGCGTCACCAACGTGGAACTGTCCGAGTTGGTCAATCTTTCGCCGAGCCCATGTCTGATGCGCGTGAAAAAACTGCAGTCGGAGGGCTATATCGACGGCTACTCCGCACAGATCAACGTGAACAAGCTCGGGCAGACATTGACAGTTTTCACGGAAATCACCCTGAAAAACCACCGGCAGATCGACTTCGCCCGCTTCCTGACCTCGATCGAAAAGATCGACCAGGTGATGGAATGCCACCTGGTGTCTGGCGGCTACGACTATCTCCTGAAATTCGTCACATCCGGCATTAGTGAATATCAGGCGATCATGGAGCGCCTTACCGACATGGAGATCGGCATCGACAGGTATTTCAGCTTCGTCGTCTTGAAGTCGCCCATCGTCAAGTCGCACATGCCATTGACGAGCCTGTTTCCCCTTTGAGTTCGGTATTCGCTCCTGCGCCGGACACTCCCCGCTGGTTGGCCCGTATCATGGCTGCGCAATTCAAACCGCGCCACATCGCCTAGATCCCAGATATTTTCGAGGCAATGCCGCAATGATGAATTGTGACACTTGCTTATGCCGAAAGAGCCAACCGGCCAATACGTTGCAAATCTGTACCGCGCCGTAACCTCCCGGTAGAGGTCATGGCGCGGTCAGAATGTCGATTTTGACGGCTTGCTGCCTCTGTCGCCTGCCGTGATCAGTCCTTGATGGCCGCGCGCACATCCGGGTCCGCCAGGGTATCGTCCAGCGTCTTGCGGGTGCGCTCAATGATCGCGTCGATATCGGCGTCGGTGCAGCAGAGTGGCGGCGCGTAGCCAAGTACGCCGTTGGCGAAGGCGCGGAGGACCAGGCCGTTTTCCCACGCCCGGTCGAAGACGCGGCGTGCCGGATCGGCCGCCGCCGGCAGCGGGGTCTTCTTCTCCTTGTTTACCACGAGCTCCACGGCGGCAAGCATTCCGCGGCCGCGGACATCACCGACGAGCGGATGGTCCTTGAGGCTCTCAAGCCCTTCCATCAGCCTAGCGCCCGCCTTCCGGCCGTTCGCAAGCAAACCGTTTTCGTAAAGCTTCAGAACTTCGAGGCCGACAGCCGCGGATACCGGATGGGCCGAATAGGTATAGCCGTGGCCGACGGCTGCAGCACCGGCCCCATCCGCGATGGTCTGATAGACGTGGTCGGCCATGAACACTGCACCCATCGGAACATAGCCGGAGGTCAGACCCTTTGCCGTGGTGATGAAGTCCGGCACGATGTCGTCCTCCTCGCAGGCGAAGAGTGGGCCGGTGCGGCCGAAAGCGGTGATCACTTCATCGGCAACGAAGAGGATGCCCAGTTCGCGGCAGAGTTCGCGCATCGCCTTCATCCATCCCTTCGGTGGCACCAGCACGCCGCCCGAACCCTGGATCGGTTCAGCATAAAAGGCGGCGACGCGCTCGGGGCCAATTTCCTCGACCTTGCGCCGCAGTGCCGCGAGCGAGGCGTTGATGATCGCCTGCGGATCATCGCCGACGGGATTGCGATAGGCGTAGTGCGAGGGAATTTTATGCTGCCAGTCGAAGGGAATGCCGAAACCTGCATGGAACAAGGGCAACGCCGTCAAGCCTGCCCCGACGGTCGACGAGCCGTGGTAGCCTTGCTCGACCGAGATGAACTGGTCGCGCTTCGGCTCACCACGGGCGATCCAGTAATAGCGGATGAAACGGACTGTGCTGTCGACCGCATCCGATCCGCCGAGTGTGAAGTAAACATGGTTGAGATCGCCCGGAGCGCGCTCGGCCAATGCCGCGGCGAGCCGGATCGCCGGCTCCGAACCGAGGCCGAAATAGGCCGTCGCATAGGGAAGTTCGCGCATCTGGCGGGTTGCCGCTTCGACGATCGATTCCTGGCCGTAGCCGGCATTGACGCACCACAGGCCTGCGAAACCGTCGATCAGCTGCTTGCCCGAGGCGTCTGTGACCGCCGCGCCTTTGGCGGATGCGAGCACGCGCACGCCGAGCTTCTCGTGATTGCGATAGGAGGCGACCGGATGTACGAGATGGGCGCGGTCGAGCTCGATAAGGGAATTGCTGTACATGATACTCTCCGGATCAGCCGAGCGCCTGGTTGGCGAGGGCAAAGATGGTGGGGACGGAATCGGCATGGGGAATCGGTGGTTTCATCATGGCAATGCCGCCGCCGACGTGGCCGAGGCCCCGCTCGGCGAGCCAGTCCGACAGGTCGGCGACGCCGGTGATATCCACGCGGAGAAACCGGCCGGGTCGCAGGGCGATGAAGTGAGCGACGAGCGCTTTGGCGTCTTCCAGGTTCCCGGCGGCGACGGGGCCGATGACCTCACCACGGCCGAAACAGCGAAGGGCCGAAAAACCGACGATGCGGTTGTCGCGCCGGATCACGGCGAATGTGCCCACATTGGCCAGATAGGCGATCAGATCACTGCGATCGGCACCGAAGGCCTGCCGGTCAAGTTCCGCAATGGCGGAAAGATCGGCCGACGTCGCCTCAGACGTGATCGCCGGAGCGGCTACCTTCGCGGCAATGCCCTGGTGCTGCAGCACCCGCCCGGTCTCGCGAAATCCGAGCTTTTCATAGAGCGGCAAGCCGTCTTCTGTCGCTACGAGCCGCAGCGGGCACCCATCGGAAAGGTCGAGAGCGGCGTCCATGAGCCGCCGGCCAAGGCCGCGGCCGCGCATGGTCTGGTCGACAATGACCATGTTGATCGTAGCGCTTTCTTCCTTGTAGCGCGTCACGAGCACGGTGCCTACGATCTTGTCGTCCTCGATCGCGACCGCGCCTTCGCTCAAGGCAAGCGCCATCTGCCAGTCCTCGGGGCGATGAGGCCAACCGACCTGCCGCGAGAGGGTGATGGCGGCATCCAGATGTTCTGGGCCGAAAGCGGCAATATCGATCTGACGTGTCTGCATGGCACTTCCTTAAGTTGCTGAGCCAAAGTTTGCAGGAAAGCCGGTTGGCAGATCATCTGAAGACGGCGTGCTGAGCGGTATCTTATCGCTTTCGCCTCATCGGCCGCCGCATCTTCTGCTGGCATGGGGAGCCACCAGGGCAGGCCTCGAGAGCAGTTCCGCCGGCCGGCCACCGAAGCCTCTATCCGTCTAAGTGCATCGGGATCACTCAGGCAGGCTGTGGGGCATCACCGGCCAGCCGATATGGGTGTTTGCGCATGAAACGTGGAAAATCGCTGCAAGCCCGGGCGGAAGTCAGTCGCCCGTGCAGCCTCTTCGCAGGGACAAATCCGGCGGTGCATGAGTATGCGCCGCCGGATTTGTAATTGGGTGCAGGCATCGGACAAAAGCTATCCGGCGAGAGAGCCGGCTTAACTCAGGCCGCCAATGTGGAAGCACTTCATTTCGAGATATTCCTCGATGCCGACCTGTGCGCCCTCGCGCCCTAGCCCCGACTGCTTGACGCCGCCGAAAGGCGCCACTTCGGTGGAAATAGCCCCTGTGTTGAGGCCGATCATGCCGAATTCGAGCGCCTCCCCGACGCGCCAGGAGCGCTTGAGGCTCTCGGTGTAGAAATAGGCCGCGAGGCCGAAGGGCGTGCCGTTGGCGATAGCGATCGCTTCTTCTTCCGTTTCGAAGCGGAAGAGTGGAGCAACCGGGCCGAACGTTTCCTCGCTGGCGAGCAGCATGTCGGCCGTCGCCCCGGTAAGGACGATCGGCGCGATGTACTGTTTGCCTTCCGGCAGCGAACTACCCCGTGCCACCACCTTCGCGCCCTTTGCCAGCGCGTCTTCGACATGAAGGTTGATCTTCTCGATTGCCGCAGCGTTGATCATTGGACCTATGGTGTTGCCGGGCTCGGTTCCCGGGCCGACCTTCATCGCGTTGACGCGCGCGCTGAGCTTTTCGGCAAAGGCGGCGTAGACGCTGCCCTGAACGAGAATCCGGTTGGCGCAGACGCAGGTCTGCCCGCCATTTCGGAACTTGGACGCAATGGCACCCTCGACGGCAAGGTCAAGATCGGCATCGTCGAAGACGATGAAGGGTGCATTGCCGCCGAGTTCGAGCGACAATCGCTTAATACTGTCCGCCGCGCCGCGCATCAGCAGCGAACCGACGCGCGTGGAGCCGGTGAAGGAGATCTTGCGCACCGTTTCGTTCGCCATGATCTCGTTGCCAATCTCCGTCGGCATGCCGGTGACGATGTTGATGACGCCAGCCGGAATGCCAGCGCGCCCGGCAAGGACACCGAGGGCGAGCGCCGAATAGGGCGTGAACTCAGAGGGCTTGATCACCACCGTACAACCGGCCGCCAATGCGGGGGCCACCTTGCGGGTAATCATCGCGTTCGGAAAGTTCCACGGTGTGACGATGGCGCAGACGCCGACCGCATCCTTGAGCACGACGATGCGGCGATCCGCCGTCGGCGAGGGAATGGTGTGGCCGCCGATGCGGCGGGCTTCCTCGGCGAACCATTTGACAAAGGACGCGCCATAACGGATCTCGGCGCGGGCTTCGTCGAGTGGCTTGCCCTGTTCAAGCGTGAGGAGCAGCGCAAGATCCTCGAGATTTTCGATCATCAGCGCATGCCAGCGCTCGAGCAGGGCGGCGCGCTCGGCATGGGTTTTTTTCTTCCATGGTGCAAAGGCGGCGCTGGCTGCCTGGATGGCTGCGCGGGTTTCGGTGGTACCCATGTCCGGAACGGTGCCCAGAGTCGTCTGGCTCGCGGGATCGACGACGTCAATCGTCTTGCCCGTGGCAGCACCCAACCAGGCACTGCCGATCAGGCCGGCCTGCCGGAATAGATCTTTGTCGTTCAACTGAAACATATTGTTCCTCTCTGACGATCGGTCGTCGGCTGCAAAAAACCGAGGCGGTGAATGAAGTTCCGTTCCGCGCCGACGGCAGCGCCCTCAACACAGGATCACCGACGGCGCGCCTGATCGCGGATGGAGAGTCGGAACCCCCTCGACGTGTTCCTCAGCTGAGACTAGCGAAGGAAGAGAAGCAGCATGTATCGACTAGCAGTGCGGGCGCGGTGGAAAATAGCGTTTTGCGCCGCGCGGCAGTCACATCTTCGGTCGGTGCGACGAGGTTTCTGCGGAGGGGCCGACGCCCGCCGAACGGTGCCAGACGTCTTCTCAGCGGCTGGCACGGTACAAGGCGATTTGGTCCTGGATGCGATAGCCTTGAATAATGGCCGGCATGAACCATGGATTGCCGTTGTAAAACGGAATGAAGGCCGGCGGTCGGAAGTCGAACGCGGTGCGCGCCTGTTGGCGATGGCCCAGCAGCTTGTGCGCCGCGTGTATACCCACCCACGGTGCCCAGACGACCCCCGAACCGCAGAATCCGGTGGCATAGACCACACCGTCATTTTCGAAGATGCGGGGCAGCATGTCGCGGTGCATCGCGACATTGCCGAACCAGGTGTGCGACAGACGGACGTTTTCCAGTTCGGGGAAGAGATTCACGAGCCCGTTGCGCAGAACGAGCTTCGGCCCATCCGGATCGCCGGCGCGAGAGCTGTCGCGGCCGCCCAACAGGATGCGTTTGCCGTCCGGCGTCGGCCGGTAATAGAATCCGAGCTGGCGGCCCTCCGTCATCATCATCTGCTTCGGCATCAGCCGCGCCATGACGTCCGGTGCGAGTTCCTCTGTTACGATAATGCGGCTGCGAACCGGCACCAGCCGGCGGCGCAGGAAAGGCACCGCACCATCGGTATAGCCGTCGGTGCAGACCAGGACCTGGCGCGCCTGGACCGTGCCGGCCGACGTCATGACGCGGAACTCGGAGCCATCTCTCTCTACCGAAGTCACACGCGTCCCGGAATGGACTGTCAGTCCCGAAGCCAGCGCCACCCTTAGGAGTTCCGCGTGGAACTTGGCCGGATGCAGCCCACCAATATCCATCCGCACCATGCCGCCGCGATAGAAATCGGTGCCGATGTAGTTGCGCTGTTCGGTATACGGAACGGCGTAAGACTCGATACCCAGTCGTTTGGCCAGGGTCTCGGCGCTGCGGGCGGTCTTCTCGTACTGGTCGAACCCGATGACGCCCTTGAACTGGCCGACCAGATTGAAGTCGCAGTCCAGCCCTTCGGTCCTGATGAAGTCATAGAGGAACTCGCGGGCGATCTTGCCCTCGGCCTCGATGGCGATGGCTTTGTCTTCGCCGAAGCGCCGGGCGATCGTGGCGTAGTCCGGCCGGATGCTGCCGCTGGTAATGCCGCCATTGCGCGACGAGGCGCCCTCGCCGGGGTTCATCGCATCGAAGGCCGCGACCGACCGCCCCTCACGCGCCAGCACCAGTCCCGCCGAGAGACCGGCATAGCCGGCGCCTATGATCGCCACGTCCAGCTTCTTGGCCAGCGGCTGTCGCGGCAGTGGTTTGACGGGTGCCGCTTCCCACCAGTAGGGCGTGTTCCTGTCGGCGATTCTGCTCTGTTCCATGTATCGGTTCTCTGCAATTTCCGGCCAAGGCCATCTGGATGTCGACAAAAACGAAAGAAGGCCTGGGCCGTCGCCGTCAGGCGTCACCGCGAACATCGAACGCGTCGCGCAGGCCGTCGCCAATGAAGTTGAAGCTGGTGACCGCGATGGTAATGGCGGCACCAGGAATGATCGCCAGCCAAGGCGCACTGCCCAGATACTGCTGCGCACCGTTCAGCATGTTGCCCCAGCTGGGCAGCGGTGGCTGAATTCCATAGCCAAGGAAGCTGATGTAGGCCTCCATGAGGATCGCCCGGGCAACAGTCAGGGTGGCCGCGACGATGATCGGACCGATGGCGTTGGGCAGGATCTCGCGGAACATGATATGCGTCCCGCTTAGCCCCAACATGCGCCCGGCCTGGACGAACTCGCGCTCGCGAAGCGAGCGGACCTCGGCCTCGACAATCCGGGCAACCTCCATCCAGCTGGAGACGGCGATGACAACGGTAATCATGATCGGGCTGGGTTTCAGTGCTGCGGCGAGGGCCAGCACCAGGAAGATCGACGGGAAGGACAGAAAGCCATCCACTGTGCGCATCAGCGCCATGCCGAGCCAGCCGCCGCGGTACCCCGCAATCACGCCCACGAGCGTTCCGATGAGCGTCGACAAGAGCATGGCGGAAAAGCCGACCAGCAGGGAAATCCGTCCCGCCATGAAGAGCCGGGCCGCCACGTCCCGCCCCAGGGGATCGGTGCCCAGATAGTGACTGCCGGTCAAGGGGGGAGCAAAACGGGCGCGCAGATCGATATAGAGTGAATCATAGGGCAGCAGGTGGGGACCCAAGACACACGCCAGCGTTAATAAGGCGATCATGACCATCCCGAGCAGAGCCAGATGGTGGCTCATGAATCGGCGTGCGGTTCGGCTGTTCCACCAATGCTCCAGGCTCGAATTTGCGGCGATGGCGGTCATAATGATGACTCCTGTTGAGCGTCTCATGACGCGCTTAACTCAAACGGATACGGGGATCGATAACGGCGACGGCGATGTCGGCGATGAGATTGCCCAGGATCACAAGGATGGCCGAGAACATCAGCAGTCCCATCACCACCGGATAGTCGCTGTAGCCGAGGCTATCCAGGAACAGCCGACCCATTCCGGGCCATGTGAACACAGTCTCGGTAACCAGGGCGCCCGTCAGGACGCTGGGAAGCTGCACTCCCGCCAGCGTGATCATTGGCAGCAGGGCGTTGCCGACGACATGTTTCATCAGTATCCGCCGCTCGCTCAGTCCCTTGGCACGAGCTGTCTTGACGAATTCCTGGTTGATGACGTCAAGCGTCGCGGATCGCATGTAGCGGCTCCAGATTGCGACATGGACCAGCGCCAGCACTATGCTGGGCAGGATCAGGTGATGGATGTAATTCAGCGCCGAGCCATCCCCGATCGTGTACATGTTGCCGGCCGGCAGCCAGCCCAACTGGAGCGAAAAGACATAAATGCCGACAAGCCCGAACCAGAAGGTCGGGATCGACAGCGCCACCATGGCGCCGACCGTCCCCAGATAGTCGAACACCGAATACCGGTGCGTGGCGCCACGGATGCCAATCCACGTTCCGACGGCGATCGCGATGACCGTGGAAGACCCCATTAACAACAGCGTCGCAAAAAGGTGCCGGCCGATCACGTCCAGAACCGGCGCACCGTCGCGAAAGGAGTGGCCCCAGTCACCCTGCACAAGGCGCCAGGCCCAGTCCAGATACTGCATCCACAGCGGACGGTTGAGCCCCAGTTGTTCTTTGAGACGGTCGAGATCATCCTGGGTCATGCTGGGATCAAGCCCAAATTGCGCCAAGGGGCCACCCGGGATCAGGTTCAGGACGACGAACCCGATGACCGAAACGATCAGAAGCAGAATGAGGCTCTGGGAGAGCCGGTTAAGTAGGAAGCCACGCATTCAGCTCTCCTCATGACAGCGTCAATGGATGGGCCGCCGCCGCAAGTCGCGACGGCGGCGGCGTAGGTCAGCTCTTCCAATGCCATCCGGCGGCATGCCAGGATGCGACGCGGGTGTTGGAATTGGCCTCGAAACCCTCGAGCCCTTCCTTGCGGCCGAACACGTTGGTGTAGGCAAACAGCGGCAGGAAGGGCAGGTCCTGACGGACGATTTCCTGCACACGAAGATAGATGGCGCGCCGTGCTTCCGGGTCGAAGGTGCGGGCACCCTTTTCGAGCAGCGCGTCGACCTCGGGGTTGGAGTATTGGCCGGTGTTCGAGCCCTTTCCGCCCTTTGCAACAATTGCGCTGGTGTGCAGGCGGTTGGTGACGTCGGGGTCGGCCGCGATGACATTGGTTACACCGGAGATGGCGGAGTCGAACTGCGATTTGAGCCAGAAATCGCCCCACATAACCGCCCCTGGCAGGTTCGATATGGTCATCTCGACGCCGATTTCGGCGAACGATTGCTGCAGGAACTGCTGCACCTGCTCACGCAGATTGTTGCCTGCCGTCGTTGCGTTGGAGAACGACAACCGAACGCCGTCCTTCGCGCGGATTCCATCCGGACCCGGTACCCAGCCGGCTTCGTCGAGGATCTGGCGCGCCCGGTCGAGGCTGTACTCCTGCGCCGGCAGGTCCGGATTGTAGTAGTAGGAATTCTGCGGCATGAACGTCTCGGTGAGGGCGTGGATCCCGTAATAAATTCCTTCGAGGATCGCTTTCCTGTCCATTGCGGCGTAGAGCGCCTGGCGCACCGCCGGATCCTTGAATTGCGGCTTCTCAAGATTGAGATAGATCGACTCGACCGAGGCCCCCGGCTCCAGGGTCACCACGCGACCCGACAATTTGCTGGCTTCCTCGTAATGGTCGGCGGTAATGTATGCCTGGTCGACAAGGTCGATGTCGCCGCTTACAAACTGGGTGTAGAGCACCGTCATGTCAGGAATGTATTTGAGGACGAGCCGCTCGATATATGGACCTTCGCCGACATAGTCCGCGTTCGCGACGAGTTCGATATGGTCGCCGGCAATGCGCTGCGCCCACTTGAATGCGCCAGTGCCGACAGGCGCCTGATTGAAGGCGGCGGCGTTGGGGTCGGCCTCTTTTTCGAGGATGTGCTTGGGAACCATGAAGGTTTCGGCGAGAAACGACAGGTATGGGGCGAAGGCCTCCTCCATCCGCCAGGTGATCTCGGTCGGAGAGACCACCGTGATATCGCGCACCAAGGAATGGCCGCTCGTGCGCCACGCGCGGAATTTCGGATTGGTGATGAGTTCAAGAGTGAACTTCACGTCCTCGGCCGTGAAGGGTTCGCCGTCGTGCCAGCGGACGTCGTCACGCAGACGAACACGCCACTGCAGGCCGTCCTGCGAAATGCCGCCATTTTTCTGTGTGGGCACTTCGGCCGCGAGATTGGGCTGAAGAACGCCCTTGGGGTCCATTCGAAAGAGCGCATCGAACACCGAGAAATGCACTGCATCGTCGACCTCGGTATGCGCCATCAGCGGGTTGAAGACGGTGGGTTCCTGCGAAAGCCCGACAACGACGCGGCCGGTCGGAGTTGTTGGAAGGTTTTGCGCAAAGGCAGGCTTGCCGAAGAGGTTGGGTGCGGCAAAGCAGGCGACGCCGCCCGCTGCCATCAGGCGCAGCGCGTCGCGTCGCGAGTAGGTCGATCCGGTCGTGAAATCTTTGGTCATAATGTCTTCTCCTAGTGGCGATATTCGCCGTGGCTCTCAAACGTTCGCAGCAATCGGCCGGGTGCTCCTCGGTCGCTCTCCAGGAATTGCCGCCACCAACTCACGCGTGTAGGCTGATTGCGGGTCCAGGAAGATCTGGGATGGCGGACCGTGTTCGACAATTCGCCCTTTCTGCATCACTGCGATTTCGTCGCAGATCTGGCTGGCGACGCGCAGATCATGGGTGATGAAGATCATCGATACGCCGGTCTCTCGTTGGATTTTATCCAGCAGCTCGAGAATCTGAGCCTGGATGGACACGTCGAGAGCAGAGACTGCCTCGTCAGCAACCAGCAGTTTTGGTTTGAACATCAAAGCCCGGGCGATCCCGATGCGTTGGCGTTGCCCACCGGAGAACTCGTGCGGATAGCGGCCGAAGGCGCCGGCATCGAGGCCCACATGGGACAGCAACGCTCGTGCCTCCTCACGCGCCTGGGAATAGGACATCCCGTGCGCGACGGGTCCCACGGTAAGAATTTGTCCGATGGTCGAACGCGGGTTCAGCGATGCGAAAGGGTCTTGGAAGATCATCTGGATTCGAGGCCGCAGCGGACGGAACTCGGATTCCGAAAGCTTGGCGATGTCGTGGCCCTCAAACAGGATTCGACCGCCGTCGCTGTCCTGGAGCTTGATCAGAAGTCTTCCCAGCGATGATTTGCCGGAGCCGCTCTCGCCGACAACGCCCAGCGTGCGCCCATGCGCCAAGTCGAACGAAACATCGTTCACCGCAGGCACGACCCGCTGGCTGCCGAACAGCGCGCTGCCGCTGCGATATGTCTTGGCCAGTCCCTCAACCTTCAGGATCGTCGCCTTGCTGACGGTCTCCTGGGGGATACGATCCTCGCCGGTCAGGCGCGGGACGGCCGCGATCAGGCGCTTTGTATAGGGATGAGCGGGTGATTTCAGGACCTGCTCGGCGCTGCCTTGCTCGACAATGCGCCCTTTCTCCATGACCACGACACTGTCCGCGATCTCTGCAACGACGCCGAAGTCATGGGTGATGAACATCACGCTCATGCCCTTGCGACGTTGAATGTCCCGGATCAGCTCGAGAATCTGCGCCTGCGTCGTGACGTCGAGTGCTGTCGTCGGTTCGTCGGCGATCAGGACTCTCGGTTCGAGCGCGAGCGCCATGGCGATCATCACGCGCTGGCGTTGGCCGCCGGAAAGCCGGAACGGGTATTGGAAGTACATGAGTTCCGGATCGGGCAGACCCACTTCGGTCAGCAACTCGACGGCCCGGCTGCGCCGCGATGCCTTCGTGCCAACCCCATGGGCGGCCATGGCTTCGGTAATCTGTTCGCCTACCGTCATCAGAGGGTTGAGCGCCGACAGCGGATCCTGGAAAATCATCGATACGACCCGGCCGCGCATATCCCGCAGCTTTTTCGGCGATGCGCCGATTATCGCCGTGCCGTCAAGATGAATGGACCCCGACGAAACGCGGATTATCTTCGGCAAGAGCCCCATGATCGTATTTGCCGTTACCGACTTGCCTGAACCAGACTCGCCGATAATGCAGAGTATCTGACCCCGCTTGAGATCAAACGAGATGTTCTCGACGGCATGAGCCCGTTCCATGCCTTTCGGCAGGTCGACTGTCAGGCCGCGCACCGAAAGTGCCGCATCGTCTACCAGTATGGGCTTCGTGTTAACGGTCATCAAGGCTCCTCCTCTTCAACGGCGCCGGTAAGCATGCTGTGGATTACGACTGTGCTCCCGCCCCGCAGGTAATCTATGTGAGCCTCTGCTTATTCTCTGCCGGTCCTCATTGCTCCGCAAGCGAATGTGACCGGGGATCAAAACCTGCATTCACGGTTCCGGCACGGACCCGCGATTGTCGGCCATTCGGGCCCCCGAACGTGTCTATCTCGAAGTGTCAATCTCCGAATGCCAGGCAGTATGGCCGCATATGTTCCCATGGAATCGCTGAAACGTGCGGCTGTCGCAGCAGGAACTACCGAAAGGCAGGTCGAAATTAGCATTTTCTCATTTCCCGGGTCCGCGAGGCTGGGGGTGATGTCCGCCCTAAGTTCGACAAATCCCAAGACAATACAAAACTGGTAATCGGTGGCCCGAGAGAACCACCGCATACCGTTAAGCACTCGAAAAGCACACGAGGATCGGTTAAGCGATTGAATTTAAAGCCTGTCTCATTCCTTTCATGACTTGAGGATCTGGCATTCGCATCACTGAAAGCGCCTCTCGGAAGGCCGCTTCCTAATACGGCCTCCCTTTTAACTGGCTTGAGATCAGCCTCGAGGGGAGCCCTATGGAGGGACAAGGTTGCGGTTGCGGATTCTCTGGAAGGCCAATTTCGTTGCTGCGCGGACGGCTCTGTTTCGCAACAAACGCCTTTCTTCAGGCAGCAAACCACAGGATATTCTGTTTGCGCGCCAAATCCGCAGCACGGCTGTGGGAACCGCAGTTTACTATCTACGAAGATTTTACATCAAATCACCGCGCAGATCCTGCGCAGGAGTGTTCCCATGCCCAGTAATGCTAAGTTTCTTCTGCTTGACGCCGATGACGTCGGGCAGCTCATGGAGCCGGCCAAGGTCTTCGATGCGATGAAGCGGGCCTTCACGCTGCATAGCCAGCGCGAAGGTCGCGTCTTTCCTGTCGTGCGCGAGCAGCTTCATACAGGCGGCGTTTTCGGCATCAAATCGGGGGATGTACCGAACGCGGATTTGCTCGGATTCAAGGCAGCCGGTTTTTGGCCGAGCAACCGAAAGGCCGGAAAGGAACCGCATCAGGCCACCATTCTTTTGATCGATCCGCACACAGGCCGGCCCCGTTGCTTGATCGACGGGAACACCATAACTACCGTCCGCACCGGTGCGGCAGGCGCTGTCGGCCTGACGCTACTTGCGCGGCCGGAGAGTACATCCGTTTGCATTTTCGGCACTGGCACTCAAGCGCGGATACAGCTCAGTTTTGCCTTGCGCTACATGCCGATGATCCAACATGTCTCGTATCTGACGGTAAACGGACAACCTGACGATGGGTTCGAAAAGGAATTCGGGCAGTTATGCACCCTCATCCACGCTCAAGACGCTGATGCGGCCGTCAGCGAAAGCGACATTGTCGTGACTGCAACGCCGGGTGGTGGACCCTTGTTTTCGCCCGGCGCGGTCCGCGCAGGCACACACCTCAATTGCGTGGGCGCCGACACGAAAGGCAAGCGCGAGCTCCCCGAGGGTATTCTTCGCCAATCGCGGCTCTTTACAGACGATCGCGAGCAATCGCGTTCGATTGGCGAAGGTCAATGGGATCCCGAATGCCCCTCGATCGAAATCGGAGATGTGTTGACGGGCAAGGTAGAACCGACACGTGATCTCGAAGATATTACGGTCTTCGACATGACCGGATTAGCCCTTCAGGACTTGGTCGTCGCTGAAATGCTTTGGCACCTGGCCACCGCAAAAGGTCAAGGCACGACCCTGTCGTGGCCTTGGTAGATCCCGCACATCAACTCATGGCAACGTCAGCTCTACGAACAACTCATCCAAAATCGGAGTTCGATCGATGACTGATACGTTCATGACCGATCAAGTTGCCTTTGGGGTTGGCCAGATGCTACCTAGAACACGCCGAGGTAAAAGTTTTTTCTGCTGAATAGGGAATGGGTTCAGCTGAAGATTTCGAAGGAATACCACGAACAGGCCAAATCTGCTGATCTTGGCGTGCGATATTGTGACTAGATTGCAATCTGCGCGAGGATCAAAGACACTGCTGGGCCCGTGGTGGAGTTGCGCGATCCGGCGAACGGAGCGGATAGCCGAAATGCAAAAATCAGTGCGCCTCAAGTCATTCGAATTGATCGCCCAGGATATCAACAGTGTTGATGTGAGCCTGCTTCACGCCCTGTCGATGGGCGTCGGTTGGCCACACCGGCCCAAAGACTGGGATTTCCTACGCCGCGCCGGCCGGGGCATCGTTGCGGTCGATGGGATAGGGCGTGTCTTTGGAAGCGCAATGTGGTTCCCCCATGGGGACGATTTCGCCACCATCGGCCTCGTGATCACCTCACCCCGCACGCAAGCACAAGGAAATGGGCGCTGGCTCATGGAACAAGTGTTTGAGCAGTGCGGCGACCGAAATCTGAGCCTGAATTCGACCAAAGCCGCTTACAACCTTTATATTTCGCTCGGATTCACGAAGGAAGCGATTGTCTATCAATACCAGGGAGACGTCACACCTGGGCTTCCTCCGCTGCCTGATCTAAACGGGCAACTGAGCGAGCTGTCGAACGACAAGCTCCATGAGATCAAAGCTCTCGACACCCAGGCCTTCGGGATCAATCGCGAGAGGCTGCTCGCGTTACTTTCAGAAGGCGCGTCCATTTGCACACTCCGGCGCGGCGACGAAATCGTTGGCTATTCCATGTGTCGCGAGTTCGGGCGCGGCCATTTGGTCGGACCGATCGTCGCAAGCAATGATCAGGATGCAATCCATCTCGTAGCCGTGCATCTTAAGGATCTGGCAGGCCAGTTCGTGCGCATTGATACGCGCGAGACAGGCCCATTCGCCGAGTTTCTTCAGCAGAGCCGGCTGACGCTTTCCGAGACCGTCACGACCATGTCCAAAGGACGCCGCTTCCTGAACCGTATTGACGGCGAACCAGCGGTTTTTGGCCTTGCCGGCCACGCGTTGGGCTAACTCACGCGACTTCGGCATCGGCTTTCGGCAACGAAAGGTGTGAAATCGAAAGGCTAAACGCGATGGCGAACCTTAACGATGGCGACGCGTTGTTAAGCCGTTAGGGCCAGCCTTCGGACCAATGTCGAGCCGTGAGCTCAATCAAAGCGCCCCCGACAATCACCATCGACCGTCCGCGGGAGCACGGGCGATGCGGGCATCGATCCGGTAGGTTTCGCGCGGCCTCGGACATATCTGCGATGGCCATCTGTATGGAAGCGATCATCAGAGATCTGTTGTTTGCTCGGCAAGGCGGAAAAACCGCGTCCCGCGATGTGAGTCTCATCGCGCATGGAATGTAAGTGGAATGGCCGACAGGAATTGCTCGAGACAGCCTTTCCTTCGGAAGAAAACGCTGAAAAGAGGCCCGCTTTCGGCACGCAATCGGGCAATAAGCCACTAAGCTTTGATCCAAAGCCATCTGCCATGTCCCGACAGGATGCCTATCAATGCCCAGAGAAGCCCTCAAGTCGAGGTTCAGATAATGCAAGCCGTTGAAATTCTCGAACAGCTGGTGGCTTTTCCCTCCGTCGTTGGCCAGGCGAACGGTGCAATCGTCGAATGGATTCGCGCTTATGTGGCGCGGTTCAATCAAGAGGTGACCATTCTTCCGGGACCGGAAGGCGATCGCTCGAACCTTTTCGCAACAATTGGTCCGAAGAACGTCCCCGGCTATATCCTTTCGGGCCACATGGACGTGGTGCCGGCCAACGAACCGGAATGGTCGTCGGATCCTTTCGAGTTGCGCGCGCAGGCTGATCGTCTCTACGGTCGCGGCACCTCTGACATGAAGGGCTTTCTTGCAGCAACACTTGCCGCCTTGCCGGAACTCGCATCAAGGCAGCTTTCGCAACCTATCCATTTTGCCTTTTCGTATGACGAGGAAGCGGGCTGCCGCGGCGTGCCGCATTTGATCAAGCGCCTTCCCGAGCTCTGCGCCAAGCCCGAAGGCGCGATTATCGGCGAACCGAGCAACATGCGCGCGATCTGCGCCCATAAAGGCAAGGCAGCAGCGCGCGTTGAAATCCGCGGCCGGTCGGGCCATTCCTCGCGACCCGATCAAGGCCTGAATGCCATCCACGCCATGGCGGAGGTGCTGGCCGACGCAGCAGCCGGCGCCGGACGTCTTGCACTTGGTCCTTTCGATCCGGCCTTCGCCCCCCCTTACTCCTCCCTTCAGGTCGGTACGGTCAAGGGCGGACAGGCCGTCAACATCATCCCGGATTTGTGCGTCGCTGAACTTGAAGCGCGCGCCATTCCCGGCATTTCCCCCTCTGAACTGCTCGCCCCAATCAGAGAAAAGGCCGAGAGCCTGCGAAGCCGGGGGCTGCAGGTGAACTGGGATCTGATCAGCGCGTATCCAGCCTTGTCGCTTGCGAACGATGCACCACTCGCGCAACTGCTCAGGGAGTTGACAGGGCAGGAGCCGCTTGCGGCGGTTAGCTACGGAACGGAAGCCGGTCTCTATCAGGAGGCTGGGATCGACGCGATCATCTGTGGCCCGGGCGATATCTCCCGCGCACACCGACCGGACGAGTTCATTCTCGTGGATGAGTTGATCGCTTGCCAATCCATGATCGAAACGCTCGGCGCGCGGCTTTCCAGATGAAGAAGGCACGCACCGTGACGGGCGCGGATGCAGCAGCCGACCTAACGAGAGAATACCAATGACTTTGCTATTCAACTCCGACGCCAAACGCGGCCTTATTTTCCGGGAAGCTTTTGCCCGTGAGCTTCCGGACGTTCCCTTTTCCATGGACCCGACAACCGTCGATCCCCACGACGTCCGTTACCTGATAACCTGGACGGCGCCCGACGACCTCGACCGTTACTCCAATCTGGAGATCCTCTTTTCAATCGGCGCCGGCGTTGATCAATTTCAGATCGACCGCCTGCCGGAGAATGTAAAGCTGGTGCGCATGGTCGAGGATGGGATCATCCGCATGATGCAGGAATATGTGGCGCTTGCAGTGCTGGCGCTGCACCGCAATCTTCCGGCCTATCTCCTCCAACAGAGAAACCAGATCTGGCAGGGCATTCCGCAGGCGCGGGCAGCAGACCGGACGGTCGGCGTTCTCGGTCTGGGGGCACTGGGCACTGCTGTGCTCGATCGCCTGAAGCCTTTTGGATTTTCATTGTCCGGATGGAGCCGCAGCTGTCGCGAAATCGAAGGTGTGGCCACCTTTAGCGGACAGGACGGGTTGCGAGATTTTCTGAGGGATGTCGATATTCTGATCTGTCTGCTGCCATTGACGGAGGAAACGCGCGGTTTCCTGAATTCGGACCTGTTCGGCATGCTGCCGGACGGTGCCAGTCTCATCCACACCGGACGCGGCCCGCAGCTCGATCATGCCGCTTTGGTCGAAGCACTTGACAGTGGCCATTTGGCGAATGCGGTGATCGACGTAACGGACCCGGAGCCGTTACCGCCCGGCCATGTCTTCTGGTCGCACCCGAAGATCATTCTCACCCCCCATATCGCGAGCGTCACCCAGGCGGAAACGGCGGCAAGCGCCGTCATCGACAACATCAAGCGCCACCGCACAGGTCTCGATCCGATCGGCCTGGTCAATCGGACCCGCGGCTACTGATCTGACAGTCAACCAAGAAAGGTTAACCATGACTCTGCTGAAAACCATCGACACCAATCCTGCCGCGACGCCGCGGGAATCGAAGCCCTTGCCGGAACGCCTCATCAGCGGCGACCCGTCCTTCAAAACCTGGCCACAGGACATAGCCCGCGGCGAGATGATCCACACTGGCATCTGGGAAGCGACGCCAGGCGAGACGCGCTCGATCAAGGGCGAGACGTTTGAGTTCTGCCACATCCTGTCCGGCATCATTGAGATCACGCCCGACGATGGGGAGCCGATGCTTTACAAGGCGGGTGACAGCTTCATCATGAAGCCCGGCTTTACCGGCGTCTGGAAAACCATTGAGACAGTCCGCAAGATCTACGTCACCATCATGTGACACGATCCTGAGCTATCCCCGCTCGCTTGTAACTTTCGGCGGCCACTCGCGACCTGTCGCTCGCCATTCGCATGACGCGGCGGCTGCAGGCCGCTTGGGTCAATCGTTACGGTCGCTCGCGCGACCGGTGGCTACAAGCAATCGGGGATCGGCAAGGATCTCGGCCGCGAAGCCTATCTCGCCAACCGCTAGAGCAAGTGCTTATTAGCCTCTAAGGATAACCGATGAAGACCTACAAAATTGCCCTTCTGCCGGGAGACGGTATCGGCCGTGACGTGACCGATGCGGCCTGGGCGGTGCTGGAAAAAGCATCGAAGATGGCTGGGTTCGCCTTGTCGGGCACCAGCTATCCCTGGTCCTGCGACTATTATCTCCAACATGGCACGATGATGCCCGCCGATGGCATCGACACGCTGAAGACCTTCGACGCCATCCTGCTCGGCGCGGTCGGCTGGCCGGCAAAGGTGCCGGATTCGGTCTCGCTACACGGGCTTCTCCTGCCCATCCGCAAGGCCTTCGTCCAATATGCCAACATCCGCCCGCACCGGCTGCTGCCCGGCGTTCAGGGCCCGCTGAAGGCGGACGCCTTCGACATCCTCTGCATTCGCGAAAACACCGAGGGTGAATATTCCGGCGCCGGCGGCCGCGTTCATCAGGGTGCTGACAACGAAGTGGCGATCGAGACCTCGATCTTCACCCGCAAGGGCGTCGAGCGCATCCTGCGCTTCGGTTTCGAACAGGCGCGTGCGCGGCGCGGCAAGCTCGCTTCCGTCACCAAGTCCAACGCGCAGAAGTATTCGATGGTGTTCTGGGACGAGATCACGCAGGCGCTTGCGCGTGAGTATCCAGATGTCGCGGTGACAAGCTATCATATCGACGCCATGGCCGCCCGCATGGTCATGGCGCCGGAAAGCCTCGACGTCGTCGTTGCCTCCAATCTGTTCGGCGACATCCTCACTGACCTTGGCGCCGCCATCCAGGGCGGGCTTGGCTTTGCAGCGTCCGCCAATATCAATCCGGACCGCACCGCGCCGTCCATGTTCGAACCTGTTCATGGCTCGGCGCCGGACATCGCCCATCTCGGCATTGCCAACCCAATCGCCGCCATATGGTCGGGCGCGATGATGCTGGATCACCTTGGCGAGAAAACTGCCGCTGACAACGTCATGGCTGCCATCGAGGCGACGACTGCGCGCGGCATCGGCGCAATCCCCGGCAAGGACAAAACAGAAGCAATCACTACAGCCGTGCTTTCGGCGCTTGACTGACAGGGAGAGGACACAATGAACGAGCTGAAGGACCCAGCCTGTTTCGCGAGACGGGGTCATCGGCGGCGAATGGCGCGGCGCGGCGCGGCGGCGGGACGCACAATCGAGGTCATCGACCCGACAACGCAGGGCGTGCTCGGCACCGTTCCTGACGCGCCCGCAGATCTATCCGGCGGGAAAAGCAGCGGGCAATTTCGCCCTGGCTGAGGCTGGCGCCCGCGTTGGCTATAGCGGCATCCGTGTCACCCAGGGCGAAACCCGCCTTGCGACAGCGTGCTTCACCATCTTTCTGCCGATGCATGGTAGCGGGTATTGCATACGGAAGGCCGAGTGAGTCCTGCGTCGCCGCATAGCCTGGTTCGATGGCCAATTCGATTTCGATCCCGCAAGGCTGACCTTCATCGACGAGACTGCGGCATCCACAAAGATGGCCGGCTGCTCAGCTATTTGGGCCAAGTATGTTTGTTCTGGCTTCGACAATGTGGTCGTACATGTTTAGTTCGGCTTCCCCGCTGTCCCGATCTTTGATGGCGTCAAGAATGGCCTGATGCTTCGCGATATAGGCCTTCATGCGCTCAGGGGTTAATGACTGCTCCTTCATTTTCCCCCAGAGATTTCCCGCTCGTACCACGTGAATACCCTCGTAGAGCGAGGCGAGAAGACCATTGCGGGCGGCTTCGACGATGATGCGGTGAAAGACAGCGTCCCATTTCTCGAATTCAACGAGGGTTTCCGCCGCGCTGCCCCGATCGATTGATTTCTGCATTTCGTCGATTTCCTGCCTCGTCGCCCGTAACGCTGCCAAGGCGGCGATCTTGGGTTCCATGATAAGCCGAGCCTCGAAAACTTCGGCCGGATAGGTGCGCAACGCGGCTCCCGTACTGCCTGGCGGCCGACGCAGCGCTATCGAGCTTACCCCGCTACCAGCAATAAATGTCCCTCTGCCCACATGCCTGATAAGCCGGCCCTCCTTCTCCAGAGAAGCCAGCATCCGTCGAAGTGCGGTGCGGGGCAGCCCGAGTTTGAGCGCCAGGTCGCGCTCAGGCGGCAATCGATCCCCGGGCTCAAGACCTTCCGCCTCGATGAAATCTTTCAACACGACGCTCATGAGCCCTCGCAAAATTACGGACACAAACCAAATTGATCTATATTGGCACCAATGGCAATACCAATCCTATTTTGATCGCGTGTTAAACCCAGATTGGTAGCGAATGGTGCTGAACGTGAAGGGAATGCCTACTGCGCACTGCTTGTTGATTTGCACCAGGAACTGCCCCGGCGTTTCCGCCAAGAATTGATCGAGGGGGCATCCACTCCATCAATTCTCGATGGAGATATCCCGCAACGCCGGGTCAGTTCCTGGTGAAAATCAACAGTATGCGCACTATGGGCCTGGCCTTTCTGGTCGCGCGGTACGTCCTGGCAGTCTTGCCGATTGCGTGGAGGCCCCCATCAACGGTCCGGTTGCCGACCGAATGCCTCTGTGGCTTTCCTCGGAGCCCTAAAGGAAAGCGCATGTGCCCCGGCCGACCAAGCTCACCGAGATTTGGGTCGTCGCCGGCCAGGGCCTAACCCGCCTGCTGTCGCTGTCAGACGGCATTCGCGATTCCCGGCGAGCTCGTCACAGCGGTGGTCAATCGTCGTCCAGCCCAAGGCCGCGCAAGCTCTGGTCGACAAATAATCAGATTGACGGCTGTGCACGTGTCGTCGAAGGGGGTCATGAAGGCCGCGCCCACTACTCTGTCGCCCAAGTGCGTGACCCGGCCTTCAGTCAGCGACCATATCATGGCCCAGTCTTCCTTCCGGTGCGGCCAGCCGGCTTCACGTGACAAGGCCCAACCTCCTGCCGAGGCCTCGACAGGCGCCTGCGCGAATCGGGGGGTGCCTACCAGCTTGCCGCGATGTATTTTGTTTCGAGATATTCGAGCATGCCGTGGTGGCTTCCCTCGCGGCCCAGACCGCTCTGCTTCATGCCGCCGAACGGTGCGGCAGCGTCGGAGACAACGCCGCGGTTGATTCCAACCATGCCACTTTCCAGCCGTCCGGCGACCGCAAGCGCGCGCTTGAGGTCTCCGCTAAACACATACGACACCAGTCCGTATTCGGTGTCGTTGGCCATGTGGACGACCTCGTCCTCAGTTTCGAATGCGACGACTGGCGCAACCGGCCCGAAAATTTCTTCGCCAAGTATCTCGGCTTCGGGAGAAACGTCGGCCAGTACGGTAGGCGGGTAGTAGAATCCGTCGCCGTTCAACCTGCTGCCACCCGTAATCAGGCGGGCTCCCTTGGCAACGGCGTCGTCCACCAGGCGTTCCACCTTGGCGACGGCGGCCTCGGTGATAAGTGGCCCAAGCTGAGTGTCCGGAGCCAGTCCTGGTCCGACCTTGAGTGCGGCCATCTCTTCCGCAAACCGCCGCGTGAAGTTGCCCAGGATCCCCTTCTGGACATAGAAGCGGTTCGCAGCAGTACATGCCTCGCCGCCATTGCGCATCTTGGCAACCATTGCTCCAGCGACAGCCGTCTCCAGGTCGGCATCGTCGAATACAACAAAGGGTGCATTGCCGCCCAGTTCCATTGAACAACTGATAACTTGGTCGGCAGCCTCGCGCAGCAGTGCCCTGCCGACGCGTGTCGAGCCGGTAAATGACAGCTTCCGTACCCGCTTGTCATGCAGCATGGCGCTGACTACGGGGCCGGCTTTCCTCGTTGTCACGATGTTGACCACTCCAGCCGGAACGCCTGCCTGCCGCATAATTTCGCCAATCGCCAGCGCCGTCAGAGGGGTCTCCGCTGCGGGCTTCAGGATGCACGTACAGCCCGCGGCCAATGCGGGAGCCATCTTGCGGGTCGCCATTGCTGCCGGGAAGTTCCAAGGCGTTACCAACACTGCGATACCAATTGGCTCATGGTTCACGATGATCTGATTCGCGCCTGAAGGTGCAGATCCGAATTCTCCGGGTGCCCGTACAGCCTCTTCCGCGTACCAGCGGAAAAACTCGGCCGCGTAGGCGACCTCCGACCTAGCGTCCGGAAGTGCCTTGCCGTTTTCCACGGTGATCAGTTGCGCCAACCATTCGGCTTGTTCGAGCAGAAGGTGAAAGCATTTCATCAAAATGTCGGATCGACGCCGCGGAGAGGTCGTCTTCCAAGCCGCAAATGCCTTTTCCGCCGCGTCGACCGCAGATATTCCATCTGCGATATCGCCATCGCAAACGGTGGCGATTACACCCGCGGTCGAGGGATCGACCACTTCGAAGGTCCGGCCTTCTTTTGCAGTGACCCATTCGCCGCCGATGAACAGTTGCGCAGGAGCATCGCGGACTGCAGCAGTCGCGTCCGAAAAGGCAACAGGGTTTGTTTCTTGTGCGGGAGTTAGTTTCATGTTGAGCACCATTCGCTACCAATCAGGGTTGACATGCGATCAATATATGAATTGGTCTTGCAATTGGTGTCAATATAGATCAATTTGGTTGCGTCAATTAATTCTGCGAGTGCGGCTCCCGGCCGGATGCTGCCGCTCGCCATCCCACCGTTACGGCTGGATGCTGCCTGACCCAAAGCTTGACGATCAAAGAGTTGGACATGTCTGCCTGCCCGCGCCAGTTCGATCGCGGCGGACAGGCCGGTATACCACCCCCCAACGATGGCCACGTTGCAGGTCTTACCCACCTCTCGAACCGGCAGGGAGGGGAAGATGCAGTCGTCCCACCAGTAGGGCGTTGATTTAACCGCATGCTGAAGAGCTTGGGTCATGAGCGGATACCGTAATGCCGGTGATGATTTAGTCGCGGCAGATCCAGAGCTTGCGCGTGGTCTCAATGACCTTCCAGGTCCCCACGAAGCCCGGATGCATGACAAAGGTGTCACCGGCGACGATTCGGCGCGGTTCGCAGCCGTCCTCGCTCAGTTCCGAAACGCCGGAAAGAATAACACAAACCTCGAAGGTCCCGCCCTTGATCGAGCGATAGGCGCCGGGCGTCGCTTCCCATAAACCGGAGCGAGCAACGCCGTCAGCGGTCTGCGCAATGTCCCTTCAAGACAATGGTTGTGATGGATCGGGTCAAAACCGGGTTCTCCGTGCCCATCGATTTGGATGTCTTTTCGTGAATCCCCTGAGCCGAGCCTCCGGCTGACAACGCTCAAGGCCGCTCGCTAGGCGCCGGAGGTATTATCAGCGATTTTAGTTCAACTCGCTTCCGCCAAAAATCAGGAACTGCGCGACAGCGGCATGCTCTCTTGATGTCGTTCGAGGCACGCCGAGATCGCCCGCAGCTGGAATTCCAGTGCGGGACCTTCTGCCGGGAACCGGCCGTCCAGCGCAGAGGTACCGACGGTAAATCCCGCTGCGCCACTCTTGCGGATAGTCTCGATCTGATCCGGCCGGTCCACCGATCCCGCAACGATAATGGGCTTGGGCACGGCCCGGCACACAGCGTCGATGAGAGATGGCACATTGCCTGCCGAACGGTAGGCGAGAAGGTCGAGACCGGCGACACCGGGGTAGCTGGCGAGCGCGACGGCGCTTTTGACGATCTCGGCCTGCGAGCCTTCGAGAATGCTCGGGTGCCCGAGAATGCGGCCCGGAAACGGATAGTAGCGGATGGGCGTCCCTTCCAAAAGCGGCAGCACGTCTTCGGCATGGGTGCCACCGAGAAGATAGTCGACGCCAAGGTCGATCGCCGCCTTGACCGAGCGGATCTCGCTGTCGCGGTCGAGCGATACGACTTCGAGATAGGTGCTGGCTCCGCCCTCGCGGATCTGGCGGGCGAGGCCGGCGAGCGCGTCGAACGGCAGGCCGACGTCCTTGAAGCCGATGTGGCGGATTCCGGCCTGGAGCGCCGTTTCGGCGTGGACGGCGGCGTCGGCCACGGTGCGGTCGTTGCGTGTCAGCATGAAGATGAAGTCGAATGGTGTCATGGGGTGTCGGCTTTCAGGTTCGGGAGGGAAGCCTTCAGCCGAAGGGCATAGTCGAAGGCGGTCTCAAGGCTGGAAGGGTCTGCAACGCCGGACCCCGCGATGTCGAAGGCGGTGCCGTGATCGGGGCTGGTGCGCACGAACGGCAGACCCAGCGTGACGTTCACGCCATGGTCGAGCCCCATGTATTTGACCGGGATGAGGCCCTGGTCGTGATACTGCGCGACCACGATGTCGAAGCGGCCCTTGCGGGCCTGCATGAACACGGTGTCGCCGGGCCATGGGCCGGATGCGTCGATACCTTCGTCACGGGCCGCCTCGATCGCCGGCCGGATGATGCGGATTTCCTCGTCTCCGAAGAGACCGCCTTCGCCGGCATGCGGATTGAGGCCCGCGACAGCGACACGCGGATGGGCGATGCCGAGCGCCTGCGCACCGGCATGGGCCAGCCGGATCGCGTCCATCTGCGCCGCGAAATCGCCTTTGCGGATCGCCTCGGACAGCGAACAATGGATGGTGACGAGGACCGTGCGAATATCCTCGTTCGCCAGCATCATGGCGACCTTGGAAGCGCCGCCATGATCGGCCAAAATTTCGGTGTGGCCGGGATAGTGCAGACCGGCCGCGGCGAGCGCTTCCTTGTGGATCGGCGCCGTAACGATGCCGCTTACGCGACCCTCCTGCGCCAGTCGGATCGCGACAACGATGGCGTCAAACGCCGCGCGTCCACCGATGGCGGAAACCTGGCTGACCGGTGGCAGGACGCGAAGCTGTGAGGAGCAAAGCACGTTGAGCGTTCCGTCCTCGAGCACGGTCTCACCGACGGAAGCGATCGGCCGGACCCGCACATCAGCATCCAGCGCGGCAAGGGCGTGGTTCATCACCAGCGGATCACCGACGACGATCCAGTGCCGTTTGTCCGGGCGACGGAGATACATTTTTGCGATGATCTCGGGGCCGATGCCGGAGGGATCGCCCATGGTCACGGCGAGAGGAGCGTCATGGGCGGTCATGGATCAGAGCCTTTCGTGAAAACGGTTTGGCCAGCAGGTCGCGGGCGGCATCAAGGAGTGCCGAGGGTGAGCCGAACCCTCCCGCCTTCATGGCGATGGTGAGTGACGTTCCGTCGGCCCGTTCGGCGCGGCCGACCGGAAAGCCGGGCTCGAGCTCGCGGGTGAGAAAGAAACGGCTGACGCCGAGGCGGTCGAGGATCGCCGCCATCGTCTCGCCGCCGGTGGCGATCACCGCGTCATAGTCATGCCGGACGACCGCTGCGGCTGCTTGTCCGGCGAGGTTCGCCATCACGGCGCTGGCATTCGCCTGCCGTTGCAGCGGTGCCCGAAGGCAAATCACACGGGCATCGCCGGGAGCGTCGGCCAGGTCGGCGACGACGGGAACGCCTTGTGCCCGCAAGATCTCGCATTGGGCGCGCGTTACCGGATTGGCGCTTCCTGCGACGATCACCATGCGCCCGGCGGCTTTGCCCGTTACCGGGCGTATATCCGGCACGGCCGGGACCAGCGATGCCAGCGCGATGGCGAGACCAGGAGAGCCCACCCACAGGACGGTTTCAGGATCGGGGATGCTGGCGACTTGCCGGTTCAGTACATCTTGGCTGTCGGCGTCGAGGATCAGAATGGATGCGATCGTCGCCGCATCGCCGGAACTGTCTTGGGCGAGAATGATCGGTCTTCCCAGGGACGGGTCGATCAGATTGGCAATGTGCGATGTGCCTGCGGGATGGACTGGATCACAGCCGTAGACGCTTTGACTCACGGGAATGCCGTTCACCGTCTGGATACCGCCGACGGTGAGCCGCCCCGCTTCGGGAAAGGCTGGAGCGATAACAAGCCTGCTCCGGCCGCTTGCGCGAAAGGCAGCGGCGACTTCCAAGCGGATGTGGCCGCGCAGGGTCGAATCGATCGTCTTGAACAGAAGGCGGGCACTCGAGAGAGCCGACACGGCGTCGGCCGTAGCCTTTGTCGCCTGCTGGATGGCAGAGGCGCGGCTGTTGGTGTCGATCGAAACGACGGCCCCAATTTCCGGGCCGTCGGCATTTCGCTTGATCAGAGGCGCATGGCCTTTCTCGAGAAAGGCCGCCGCGCCGTCGGTAGCACTGGTCAGGTCGTCGGCGATTATCCCGACGAGGAGAGATGTGTTCTGCTTCATGTTGGTGAGAATAGCAGAACGGTCAAAACCGAATATCCATATGATCTGACGATTAATGGTGATATGAAATCACCAATGAAACGATCTGACATACCTTCTCTCGACGATCTGCGTGCCTTCCAAACAGTAGCACGTCTCGGGTCTGTGCGTGCTGCGGCTGCCGAACTCGCTCTGACGCATGGTGCAGTCAGCCGTCGCGTCTCAAAACTTTCCGCCGATCTTGGTCTGCGCTTGCTCGAAGCGGACGGACGCGGAGTTCGCCTGACCTCCGATGGCGAGAAGCTGGCGGAGGCGACCGCCAAGGCGTTCAGCTTAATTACTGATACTTTGGCAGAAATCAGATCCAGCTCGACGCCCATTCCGATCATCCTGTCCTGCGAGCGCTCGCTGGCGATGCGCTGGCTGATTCCGCGCCTGTCTGGGTTTCAGGATCGATACCCGGATGTCGAGGTGCATCTGTCGACCGGCGGCGGTGGGCTCGACTTCGCGCGCGACCGGGTGACGCTTGCGATCCGTCGTCTCGATTTTCCGGTGGACCCGGAATGGACCATCATGAGGTTGATGCCCGAGCGTGTTGGTCCGGTGATGCTACCATCCCTGCGCAAGCGGTTCGAGAGTGGCGACTATGTGGCGCTCGGATCACGGACGCGACCGAATGCTTGGGAAGCGTGGTTCGACGAGCACATGGATGCGCCGCGTCCTCGAACGACCCGATTGCTGGATCATCATTTCCTGATGGCTGAAGCGGCGCTGGGTGGTCTTGGCGTTGCTCTTGCACCACAGGCGATTGCAGCGGATGACGTCGCGAATGGGCGATTGGAAGCACCACTCGGCTTTGATCGCGACGGGACCGACTACGGCCTGATCCATCCGAAGTCGATCATTGTTTCTCCCGGCCTATCCGCATTGTGCGATTGGCTGACCGCAGAGTCCGAGAGATCGTTCAAGAAGATGTAGAAAGTGTAGGAATGGTTGCACGCCAAAATCGTTTCGCAGGACTCCCCAGAAAATTAGACTTGTGCGCCTGACTTTTGCATCGAGCATTTTGTGTCAGTAACTCATGCGCCTACGCTGTCGAAATCGATCCGGGGGCCGCCGTGATGATCAACATTCAGCAAAGCCAGCAGAGCGGCGGGGGACCGGCAAACGATTGTGGCGGTGGTGCCAACCATCCTCTCGCTTCCTCGGACGGGTGGAGTGCGAAAGACTCGTTTGAGGCAGCAGTGCAAAAGGTCGTGCTGGTTTTGCGGTGAACGGATGGGGCCTTCTGCCGAATGACCATGCACTTCGGCACATGCTGCCACAGGCATGCAGCTATCCTCAGCTCATAAGTCAAATTGACAGGAGCCAAGGACATGAACCGCTTCCGGCCGAAATACGTGACTTTTGATTGTCACGGCACGCTGATAAATTTCCAAATGGCGGAAGCCGCCAGGGATCTCTTCGGTCATCTTCTGGACCGGCCGCGCATGGACGAATTCATCAAGAACTTCCAAGGCTATCGTCTCGACGAGGTGACTCAGGACTGGAAGCCTTATGCAGATGTCGTTCACAACGCACTGGAGCGCACCTGCCGCCGCAACAATGTCACATTCCGTGCCGAAGACGCTGAAACGATCTACAACCGCATCCCGACCTGGGGACCGCATCAGGACGTACCCGAGGGATTGGCTAAACTGGCCAAGGAAATTCCGCTTGTTATCCTCACGAACTCCATGACGGCCCAAATTCCGTCGAACGTGGCAAAGCTCGGCGCGCCATTTCATGCCGTCTACACCGCTGAACAGGCGGGTGCCTATAAGCCACACTTCAAAGCGTTCGAATATATGTTCGACATGCTGGGATGCGGCCCAGAGGACATAACTCACGTTTCCTCGTCTTTCCGCCACGACCTGATGTCTGCCTATGATCTCGGGATCAAGAGCAAGGTCTGGGTCAATCGTGGCCATGAGCCCGCCAACCCATACTACGAGTATACGGAAATACGCGATGTTTCTGAGCTGCCTGGCGTTTTCGGACTCTAAACGCGAGGATGGTTCGCCTTGCAGAGCCACCCCTTTTTACTGGAAATGAAGAGCTTGCACATCGGGGGGCTTGCCTGACCGACTGGAAAGAATAACGAAAAGGGCGCCGAGAGATCATCCCGGCGCCCTTTTCGTTGTCGCTGCGTCGGTTACTGAAAAATCGGTCGAGGGTCTTATAGTACAGCCCGACAAGCGGCAGGAACCACGGCTTGCCGAAATGGTCCGGGAACGGCCGGCCAGTCGAGTCCCTTGAGAGGATTGCGATCAGCTTTGCCAAGAATGGCATCGGCGATGATCATGCCGAGATGGGTCGACAACTGTGCGCCATGGCCGGAATAGCCCATGGCATACCAGACGCCATCGACATAGCCGGCGCGCGGATAGCGGTCCTTGGTCATATCGACGAGGCCGCCCCAACAATAGTCGATCTCGACCCTTGAGAGTTGTGGGACGATTCCAAGTAGGCTCGTGCGGAGAATGTCGCCGCTCTTTGCGTCTGAACTCTGATCGGAAGTAGCAGAAAACCAGGCCCGGCCGCCGAAGTTCAGCCGGTTGTCTGGCGACAGCCGGAAATAATTGCCGATGTTCATCGACGTGACGCACGTCCGGTTCCCCGGCATCGTTATGGCGATTTCGGCATCGGTCAGCGGCGGGTGGCAATGAGAAAGCTGCCGACGGAGACAATGCGCCGCCGGAAATAGCCAAAGACAGGCGGCGTATACGCGCCGGTCGCCACGAGAACATGGTCCGCACTGACGGTGCCCCGCGCAGTCGTCAGGCTATGGCGACCGTTGTCTTTTTTGTGGGCTGTAACTGCCGCCTTTTCGAAGATGACCGCGTCGTGACGGGCGGCAGCGGTTGCGAGGCCGGCGACATAGCGGCCCATATGCATCATTGCGCTCTTCTTCGACAGCATCACGCGTGGAATAGCGATCCGACTTCGCTCTTAAGGTCATTTGCACTGAGAAGACCTGTGTCCGGATCAACCTCTCGATGAACAGAGTCGAAATTGCGGGCGATGGCATCGAAATACTGTGGCTTGGAAGCGAGCTTGAGTTTTCCGGCGCGGCGGAAATTACAGTCTATTCCTTCCTCCGCAATGATCGCCTCGATGGTGTCGATGGAAGCGTCAAACGCCTTGTAGAGTGAGACTGCTCGCTCGACGCACGCTGGGCCACAGCTTTCCCACCCATCTTACTGAAAGCGGTACCGACAAGCCTGCCCACCACGGCACGCTCCTGCATAATTCCTTAAATCGGAATCGGTTAAAGGGTAAAATTATGCAGCATTCCAAAGTGTTACAGCGACCTTTGCGCGTCTGAAAAGACGCGCGGCGCTGTAACTGATGCCGCATTTGCCGTACCAACGGACGGCCAGGATCATGTCTGCGAAAATGCCGCTGCGAATACAGCCGAGCCAGCTGGCGCAACAAGCATGTTTTTGCAACGCCCAGAATCTAGCCTGCGATTTTGATGAGGGCACGCTCCATGGCTGCAAGAAATTGGTCCACATGCTCTGCTTGGCAAACGAGCGGAGGGCGCACCTTAAGCGAGTCTTCATTGGCGCCCGTCGTGCTAACAAGGACGCCGTCGTCGCGCATCGCATTCACCACATTCAAAGCCATGGCCTGCCGGCTTGCAGCCGTTGCGCCCTCCAGACCCAGATCGATGCCAAAGAACAGACCTGCGTTTCGAATGCCGCATATGCCGTAGGGCAGGATTGCAAGTTTCTCCAGCCCGGCTCGGAGCCGCTCGCTCATGGCAAGCGCGTTTTGAGGGATCTGATCGCGCTGGAGAATTGTCAGCACGGCGTCCGCCGTTGCTATCCCCACTGTGTTTCCGGCAAATGTGTTTGAATATCGAGCTGTAGCACCAAATTGGTCCATCGGTGATTTCCGCCCAACAACAGCGCCAATCGGAAATCCATTGCCCATGGGCTTGCCAAGGGTGACCAGGTCCGGAACTATCCCGTGCCGCTCAAAGCCCCACATATGAGCGCCGGTTCGGCCAAAGCCGGGTTGAACTTCGTCGGCGATTACGAGGCCCCCTGCTTCCCGCACTGCCGCAACACCACCGGCGATGAAGCCTGGGGGATCGACCCATACGCCATCGCTGGAGAAAATGCTGTCGATGAGGAGGGCGGCAACGCCAATGCCCCGGCGGTTTAGATCTACAATGGCAGCGCGAACCTGCGTTTCGAAAAAATCCGCAGCTTGCGATTCCGGCACGCCTGCGGGGCCGTGTAGAGACACCATGCGCACGAACGGGCTGAGCTTGACCGCGTCACCCAGGTTGGGTGACACCGTTGCTGTGGCCGCGCTGGTGCCGTGATACGCATGGGACGAGACGATCACACCTTCGTTGCCGCTTGCCAATCGCGCGATACGCAGGGCCAAGTCGTTGGATTCACTTCCCGTGCAAGTAAAAACCACCCGGTCCAGCTCTTGAGGGAAGGTTTCGACTAGTCGCTCGGCATAGTCGACAAGTTTTGGTTCGAGATAGCGCGTGTTGGCACTTATCCGGCCTGCCTGCTCAGCCATGGCAGCGTTTACTTCTGGATGGCAGTGGCCGAGAGACGGTACGTTGTTGTAGAAATCAAGGTAGGCCCGGCCGTCAGGATCGTAGAGCCACATGCCTTCGCCGCGAAGAAAATGGACCGGTCGCCGATACTGGAGCCGATAGGAAGCTCCAAGAACGTTGTTTCGGCGGGCAATAAGCTCGGACTCGCGCGTAGGAAGATCAGCTTCACCGGGTATGTAGCGATTTGGCATGAGGTCTGTGGACATGGGCTTCAACCTGCTTGAGAGAGTACCTTGATCAATTCGCGGTTCTTCTTTTTTCGGGCACCGTGTCAGGGTCCGATCGAACCGGCATTGCATGACGGGTGGAACGATGACATCGCCGCGAGGACTGCCGCCTCGCCCTCATCGACACTAAGGGGTGTAAGAATGGAAAGGCCGTGCTCGGCGCGCGGGACATTCTTTTTGATGTACTGGGCGTCGGCAGGGAAAAGGTGGGACCGCCAGTAGTTGATCAAGATCAGTGCGCTTTGTCGCGCCCGCATTAGTCCGACAAGCAGTCTTGCTTCCAGCGCCGAAAGTGGAATGACCGAGGCATAACCAGCAATAAGATATTCTGCCCCGCCCAAAGCTGTAGTCGGGTCCTTTACCACGTGACTTGCAGCAATCGCGAGGTCTTGAATTCTAGGGCTCCAGCAGCCATCGCCAAAGTCAATGAAACCCATTCCATTGTCAGTCACCAGTATATTAAATGGGCTCGGATCATTATGCGTCACCTGCCATGCCACATTTGAGAGTTGGGGTTCAACGCGTTCGACATAGTTGTCCATTGCGACACGTACGTGGTCAGCAATTCGCCCGGACGGCAGATATTCGTTTAGTTCCATCAGCCTCGGCCAGCAACCGACGTGCAAAAGAATTGGGCGGTGGATCGCGGGCACGTTGACAAGCCCAAGAGCCAAGTTCAACCGGGCAAGCGCACTACCGGTCCGGAAAAGCAGGTCGGGAGTTATGCTCGCTTGGTGCAGCGGAACTCCTTCAATCCGGGTCTGCAGGTATCCGCAAATACCTTCTTCCTCAAACATCAATGTGTCGCCGCTGGTGCGCAGGATTTCAGGCGCGATGAAGCCAGGCGCTCCTTGCAATCCGTCAATAGCTGCGGCCTGGAAACGGAAACTGTCAATCGTTTCCGACCGTGTCGATGTCTTTAGGATCAGTCGGCGGCCATCCGACAGGTTTACCTCCTCCGTACGTTCGACCTCCGACGATAACGTCGCTACCGATCCCGTTAAGCCATAGTGGTGCCTTAGAAGTTCGGCGGACCGTTCGGCCCCAATCGCGCTCGGCTGCGTGGCCAGGATCGCCGTGGCAGCTCGAAAATAGGCTTCGCTTGAAGCTGCCGAGAAAGGCGAGCCGGCATCAAGAGCCTGGGAGCCCTCGCGGTGTCCCAAGTCGTCCTCGGTGAGATCATTACAAACACCCAATTTGAAGCTCCTCGCCTGTCGGGGATCGTTGCCTTTCATGCATAGGGACATGAGAAGCGATCGATTGAAGGACAATCCCGCTGTTCAAGAGTTTTACCCGGCCTTGGCCAACTGGCGCGCGGCTGCAAGCCTGGTGAACCCGCCGCCGACGACAGCGACGTCGTAATGCCCCTGGACCGGGCCTTGAGCGGCATCGCCGAAGCCGGGGGCGGTGTCGTGCCAGTAGGATTGAAACTTCATCGCCATGTGTCCGTCAAAGCCCGACGACGCCGGGCAGGCCCGAGATATCCCTGATTTCGACATAACCGTAATAGGGGTTCGCCGGCTCGTGGCCACGATTGACCCAAACCTTGTTCTTGATGCCGAGGTCGTGCGCCGACATCAGGTCGTAGCGGAAGGAGGACGAGCAGTGGAGGATGTCCTCCGGGCCACAGCCCAGCATATCAAGCATGTATTCGAAGCCTTTGAAGCGCGGTTTGTAGGACTGCGCCTGCTCGGCGGTATAGACGGCATGGAACGGTGCACCCAGCTTTTCGACATTCGACATGATCTGCGAATTCATCGCGTTGGAAAGGATGACCAGCGGGATTTCCTTGGCGACCTTGGCAAGGCCGGCCGGCACATCCGGATGTGGCCCCCAGGTCGGAACGCGTTCATAAACCATCTGCGCCGCTTGCTCGTGGAATTTTATGCCGTTGCGCTTGCAGGCCCGTTCGAGCGAATTGTGAACCACCTCGTTGTAAGGTTTCCAATCACCCATGATTTCGTCCAGACGGTAAGCCGCGAAGTTCTTGATGAACTCGACCATGCGCGGCTCGTCGAGCTGTTCGCCGTAAAGGTCGCGCGCGGCTTCTGCCATCTGGAAGTTTGTCAGCGTGCCGTAGCAGTCGAAGGTGATGTATTTCGGACGGAAGTGAGACATGAACTGGTCCTGAACTGATGCGGGGTTTCATCTGCGACCATCATAGGCCGACGCTCGACCACGAGCTCTACCGAAATCCGAATTGTCAAAGCAGATTCCTTCATATCCGAAGCCGGCTTTGGCAGATTGTGCGTCTCGCTCGGCCGCGACATGTTCTCGCGAATCCTGATGGGGGCGCTCTACCGCCGGCACCTTGCTTGCAGCCGCCATCAGGGGCGAGCAGACGCTGGTTGAGTTGTTCCAGCAGTTCGACGTGCACGTCAACAAATCAGGCAATGGAAAGACCAACTGCTTGAGGGAACGACAGACGTATTCGGAACCGGCGGTACCCACCGTCGATGTCAAAACCCTGCATGCCTCGGAGAACTGACGCTTGAGAATGATTTTTTATCCGGTGCGCTCGGCAAAGCCGGGTTGCTGAGCGGAAAGAAATGATCAACCGCGCGCATAAGCTGTCGGTTGTTCGCCAGGCGAAGCTTCTCGGCCTCAGTCGGAGCAGCGTCTATTCGCCCGGTCCTGTGTCTGACGGCGATCTGGCCCTGATGCGGCGGATCGACGAACTACATCTCGACTATCCCTTTGCCGGGAGCCGGATGTTGCAAGGGCTTTTTGTTTTTGGCGGGCTTGCGCCTTGGTGTTGGGTGACGCAGAAACGCAAAAACCCTTGTGCTTTGGACACAAGGGTTTTTTGCGATTGGTTTGGTTGCGGGGGCAGGATTTGAACCTGCGGCCTTCAGGTTATGAGCCTGACGAGCTACCGGGCTGCTCCACCCCGCGTTATCTGTGCAAGTCCGAAGGACTTGTCGCATCCGTGCAAATCCCGGAGGGATTTGTCGCATCCGGCATTTGGCCGAACCAAATGCCGTTGGTTTTAACCGGCATATATTACCGAAGCAAAAAGGCCGCTTGAGGGCGGCCCGGTTGTTCGGCTGGGCCGGAGATTGAAGAGAAGATTTTTGTTTCACATGCGGCTCGTCGAAAGCGGCTTCTGGCGCCTGTGTTTGGTTTGTTTCTTGCCTTTAATAGACCTGGCAGCGACCTACTCTCCCGCGTCTTGAGACGGAGTACCATCGGCGCTGGGGCGTTTCACGGCCGTGTTCGGAATGGGAACGGGTGCAGCCACCCCGCAATAACCACCAGGTCAACTAAGGGCAAGAATTGCGCTGGCGACAGCGCAAAACCAAAATGAGAAGCTGGCGAGGGAAACCCTCTTTTATCTTTTGAACACGTCTTTTCAGAGCTGTTTTGAGCCCATCCGGAGCGAAAGCTCCGCAAGGCCAAGGGCCGTCGGGCAACGTTGCCCGGCCCGTCCGGAGCGCAGGCCTAAAGGGCCGACAGCGTCAGGACAAAACAAAACAGCTCGGGATCATTGAAGCGCCTTGGGCGCTTCGATGAGCACTAGCAATGAGAACAATCAAGCCAATCGAACGATTAGTACCGGTAAGCTTCACACATTACTGCGCTTCCACACCCGGCCTATCAACGTGGTAGTCTTCCACGGTTCTCAAGGGAATACTCGTTTTCAGGTTGGTTTCCCGCTTAGATGCCTTCAGCGGTTATCCATTCCATATATAGCTACCCTGCTATGCGGCTGGCGCCACAACAGGTCCACCAGAGATATGTCCATCCCGGTCCTCTCGTACTAGGGACAGATCCTGTCAATATTCCTACACCCACGGCAGATAGGGACCGAACTGTCTCACGACGTTCTGAACCCAGCTCACGTACCGCTTTAATTGGCGAACAGCCAAACCCTTGGGACCTGCTCCAGCCCCAGGATGCGATGAGCCGACATCGAGGTGCCAAACAACCCCGTCGATATGGACTCTTGGGGGTCATCAGCCTGTTATCCCCGGCGTACCTTTTATCCGTTGAGCGATGGCCCTTCCACACGGGACCACCGGATCACTATGACCGACTTTCGTCTCTGCTCGACTTGTCAGTCTCGCAGTCAGGCGGGCTTATGCCATTGCACTCGACGACCGATTTCCGACCGGTCTGAGCCCACCATCGCGCGCCTCCGTTACTCTTTCGGAGGCGACCGCCCCAGTCAAACTACCCACCATACACTGTCCCGGATCCGGATAACGGACCGCGGTTAGACATCCATGACGATAAGGGTGGTATTTCAAGGATGGCTCCACGAGAACTGGCGTCCCCGCTTCAAAGCCTACCACCTATCCTACACATGCCGACACGAATGCCAGTGTAAAGCTATAGTAAAGGTGCACGGGGTCTTTCCGTCTGACCGCAGGAACCCCGCATCTTCACGGGGAATTCAATTTCACTGAGTCTATGCTGGAGACAGCGGGGAAGTCGTTACGCCATTCGTGCAGGTCGGAACTTACCCGACAAGGAATTTCGCTACCTTAGGACCGTTATAGTTACGGCCGCCGTTTACTGGGGCTTCGATTCAAAGCTTGCACCTCTCCTCTTAACCTTCCAGCACCGGGCAGGCGTCAGACCCTATACGTCGTTTTGCAACTTCGCAGAGCCCTGTGTTTTTGATAAACAGTCGCTACCCCCTGGTCTGTGCCACCCCAACACACTTGCGTGCGATGGGGTCACGCTTCTTCCGAAGTTACGCGTGCAATTTGCCGAGTTCCTTCAGCATAGTTCTCTCAAGCGCCTTGGTATACTCTACCTGACCACCTGTGTCGGTTTCGGGTACGGTCTATACGGTGGAGCTATTTCCTGGAACCGCGTCCCCGCCCAGCCAATCCAATAAGGCTGAACAAGTTAAGCAATCCGTCACTACCACCAGGCCCACGAATATTAACGTGGTTCCCATCGA
>NZ_CAXUPQ020000001.1:1490000-1955000 GCF_964252905.1 Pararhizobium sp. LjRoot255 | reverse complement strand
ACCGAGCGCGCCGCCTATCTGCGCGCCATCGCGACAAAAGTCGCCGAGAAGCAGGAGTTTCTCGCCAAGCTCGAAGTCGCCGACAACGGCAAGCCGCTGCCCGAGGCGTTGTGGGACATCGACGATGTCGTCGGCTGCTTCACCTACTACGCCGGCCTTGCCGAGGAACTCGATCACAATCCGGAGGAGACGATCCCGCTCAGCGAGCCGCGTTTCTCCTCGCGGGTGGTGCGCGAACCGCTCGGCGTCGTCGGTGCCATCACCCCGTGGAACTATCCGCTGCTGATGGTCGCCTGGAAAGTGGCGCCAGCGCTCGCCGCCGGCTGCACCATGGTGCTGAAACCCTCGGAACTGACACCGCTCACCGCGCTCGAACTGGGCGTCATCGCCGAGGAGGTCGGGCTGCCGGCCGGTGTGCTCAACATCGTCACCGGCACCGGGCCGCAGGCCGGCGAGCCGCTGACGGAACACCCGCTAGTCGACAAGCTCGCCTTCACCGGATCGGTCTCCACCGGCCGCAAGGTGATGATGGCCGGCGCCCAGGACATCAAGAATGTCAGCCTCGAACTCGGGGGCAAATCGCCTTTCATCATCTTCGCCGACAGCGACATCGAAAAGGCCGTTGAATGGATCATGTTCGGCATCTTCTGGAACCAGGGCCAGGTCTGTTCGGCAACCTCGCGCGTGCTGGTCGAGGCAAGCATTTATGACGCCGTCGTTTCGCGGCTGTGCGAGGAAGCGGCGAAGATCAAGATCGGTAACGGCATGGATGAAGGCACCCTGCTCGGCCCGATCGTTTCCAAGGGCCAATACGACAAGATCGTTTCGGCGATCGAGCGCGCCCGCATCGACGGCGCGACGGTTGCCTTTGGCGGCAGCCGCCCCGCCGGTCTCGACAACGGCTACTTCATCGAGCCGACCGTGTTCACCGGCATGAGCGAGGATTGCTACGTCTGGAAGGAGGAGATTTTTGGCCCCGTCGTCTGCGTCAAGCCATTCAAGGACGAGGACGAAGCCATCCGCATGGCCAATGACAGCCGCTTCGGGCTTGCCGCCGCCGTCATGTCGAAGGACGTGATGCGCGCCGAGCGCGTGGCCGAGGCGCTACGCGCCGGCATCGTCTGGGTCAACTGCTCGCAGCCGACTTTCCCCGAAGCGCCCTGGGGCGGCTACAAGCAATCCGGCATCGGGCGCGAACTTGGCCGCTGGGGAATTTCGAACTATCTGGAGACGAAGCAGATCACCCGGTTCAACAGCGACGAGCCGTGGGGGTGGTATATCAAGGGGTGAGCGGTGCGCGGTTGGCTTCCCTGCCCGGCTCGAGTTGGGGAACCGCTACCTTCTCCTGCGTCATTCCTATCCTCGCGCTTGCCCCGAGGATCAGTCACGGGAATCCAGCCACGAGGGCGAGGATGACGGAGCGGGGGAGAACGCTGACCTCCCCAACCAAGTACCCCGAAGTGGGAGCCGGCGCGGCTTTCCGCAAATCTTACCAAAATTTATTCCGACGGATTGAACCCGGACACCAGTCCATGTGCAGCCTCCAAAATCTGAAACAGCGGCGCGATCGGAAACGCTATCTGTCACGTTAGACGTTTGAACGTCCATTTGACGACATATTCGCCGCTGCGCTTCATTTTGGTTTTGGTCCGCACCCGGACCGGCCCGCCTAACGCGATCTCCGCGTCTTCGAAGGCCTGGCGCGCCTCGGCGATGGCTTGATGATACGCACTGTTGTCACGTTTCGGGCTTTCTGCAATCGCCTTGAGAAGGGCGATCATGTCTCGCTTGTCTTCGGCCATGGATTCGTCGCACTCCTTTACGGCCGCGCATCAACCGATGTCGCGATGCCGAACACATATTGGTCCAATACACGAACCAACGCGCCCTTCTCAATCCAAACCTCTGGCGTCAAATCTGCGGTCGTATGGAGCGAATGTCGTCACGTCAGCTTTTGGCCCGCCGCTGCCTTCAGGCTGTCGCAAAAGTCTGTCGCGAAGCACTGCCTTTCGCGAGAGATTTTTGCGACAGAAATTTCCTGCGGAATTCAAAGGGACGGATTTTGTCACGAAGGTCAGGATATTTGCGGCAATGCGACACTGACGCTCCGCCCTGTGCGGGTAGGGACGGTACTGGCTATGCCCGCACCCGATCGGGCGTCAGCTAGTCGCGGTTGCGCAGCCCGGGCGGGTGCGGGCAACGGAGGCACCACCGGCCCAAATAGCGACCACCCATCGCGGACGTTACCGAAAGTGAAAAATCACCTGATCGGGACATCTTCATTCAAGCCGCTGCCAACCCCGCCAACGGTTGGTTATATCGCGAAAATCCCAAGTTTGTATCGGTTTTGCGCCTGATCTTTGGACGTCGCAGAATAGAAGGTTTTGCAAGCACGACAATGACCGCTCCTGGGCCGGCAGCGGTCGCCTCACCCCAACACATCAGCCGATTGCCGCTAGCCCCCTACTCCGCCGCTTCCGCGCTCGGCGCCGGCACATAATTCAGGATCGGGCCCAGCCAGCGTTCGACCTCGCCGATCGGCATGGCCTTGCGCGCGGCATAGTCCTCGACCTGGTCGCGCTCGATCTTGGCGACGCCGAAATAGTAGGCCTCGGGGTGGCCGATATAGAGGCCGGAGACCGAGGAGCCCGGCCACATGGCGAAGCTTTCCGTCAGCGTGACGCCGATTTCCTGCTCGGCCTTCAGGAGACGAAACAGGGTCGCCTTTTCCGTATGGTCCGGTTGCGCCGGATAGCCGGGTGCGGGGCGGATGCCGGCATAGGGTTCGGCGATCAGGTCGGTTGCCGTGAAGGTTTCGTCCGGCGCGTAGCCCCAGAGTTCCTTGCGCACATATTCGTGCATCCGCTCGGCGAAGGCTTCGGCGAAACGGTCGGCCAGGGCTTTCACCATGATCGAGGAGTAGTCGTCGTTGGCCCGCTCGAAGCGCTCGGCGATCGCCACTTCTTCGATGCCGGCGGTGACGACGAAGCCGCCGAGATAATCCTGTCTGCCGCTCTCAACCGGCGCGACGAAATCGGACAGCGCCACGTTCGGGCGGCCGTCGCGCTTGCTCATCTGCTGACGCAGCGTGAAGAACGTGGCGAGTTCCGTCGTCCGCGTCTCATCGGTGAACAGGCGGATATCGTCTTCCACGGTGCCGGCCGGCCAGAAACCGACGACCGCCTTCGGCGCAAACCACTTTTCCGCAATGACTTTTGCCAGCATGTCTTGCGCATCGGCAAAGAGCTGGCGAGCGGCTTCGCCCTGGCGTTCGTCTTCGAGGATCTTCGGGTAGACGCCCTTCAGCTCCCATGTCTGGAAGAACGGGGTCCAGTCGATATAACGCGCCAGTTCCGCAAGGTCCCACTCCTGAAACACGCGCGTGCCGAGAAAGGACGGCGCTTTCGGCGCGTAAGCGTCCCAATCGACTTTCTGCGCATTCGCACGCGCTTTCGCCAGCGGCAGGCGCTGCTTTTCCAGCTCGTTGCGGGCATGCGCGTCCGCAACCTTCTTGTATTCGGCGCGCACCGTTTCGATGTAGCCGTCCTTCGCGTCCGGCGACAGCAGCCCGGAGACGATGCCGACGGCGCGGCTGGCGTCGGTGACGTAGATCGCCTGGCCTTGATGATAACGCGGATGGATCTTGACGGCCGTGTGCACGCGGCTCGTCGTCGCGCCGCCGATCAAAAGCGGGATATTGAAACCTTCGCGCTCCATCTCCGCTGCCACATGCGCCATCTCGTCGAGCGACGGCGTGATCAGGCCGGAAAGGCCGATGATGTCGACGTTGCGTTCACGGGCCACTTCGAGAATCTTTGTGGAGTGGACCATCACCCCGAGATCGATGATCTCGTAATTGTTGCAGGCGAGAACGACGCCGACGATGTTCTTGCCGATGTCATGGACATCGCCCTTCACCGTCGCCATCAGCACCTTGCCGGCGCTCTGGCGTTCGCCCTGGCCACCACCGGCCAGCCGCTCGGCTTCCATATACGGGAGGAGAACGGCAACCGCCTGCTTCATCACACGCGCGGATTTCACCACCTGCGGCAGGAACATCTTGCCGGAACCGAAGAGGTCGCCGACGACATTCATGCCGGCCATCAACGGACCTTCGATGACATGCAACGGCCGCTCGGCATTTGCCCGCGCTTCCTCCGTATCGGCGTCGATGAATTCGGTGATGCCGTTGACCAGCGCATGTTCCAGCCGCTTTTCGACCGACCATTCGCGCCATTTCAGGTCCCGTTCCTTGGCCTCCCTGCCGGCGGCACCCTTGAAACGTTCGGCGAGTTCCAGGAGCCGCTCGGTCGAATCGGCGCGTCGGTTGAGCACGACGTCCTCGCAGGCTTCCTTCAGCTCCGACTCGATCTGGTCGTAGACGGCAAGCTGGCCGGCATTGACGATACCCATGTCCATGCCCGCCTGGATGGCGTGATAGAGGAAGACGGCGTGCATCGCCTCGCGCACCGGTTCATTGCCACGAAACGAGAAGGAGAGGTTCGAGACGCCACCGGAAATATGGACGTGCGGCAAGGTCTCGATGATCTCGCAGGTCGCCTCGATGAAATCGACGCCGTAATTATTGTGTTCCTCGATACCGGTCGCCACCGCAAAGATGTTGGGGTCGAAAATGATGTCTTCCGGCGCAAAGCCCGCCTGTTCCGTCAGGAGCTTGTAGGCGCGGGTGCAGATCTCGACCTTGCGCGCCTTCGTATCGGCCTGCCCCTTTTCGTCGAAAGCCATGACGACGACAGCGGCACCATAGGCGCGGCAGAGCTTCGCGTGATGCAGAAAGGCTTCCTCGCCTTCCTTCATCGAGATCGAGTTGACCAGCGGCTTGCCCTGCACGCATTTCAGCCCGGCCTCGATGATCTCCCATTTCGATGAGTCGATCATGACGGGCACGCGGGCGATATCCGGCTCGGCGGCGATCAGGTTCAGGAACTCGACCATCGCCTGCTTCGAATCGATCAGGCCCTCGTCCATGTTGACGTCGATGATCTGGGCGCCGTTCACCACCTGGTCACGGGCGACATCGAGCGCCGCAGCATAGTCGCCGGCGGTGATGAGCTTGCGGAACCTGGCCGAGCCCGTGACATTGGTGCGCTCGCCGACATTGACGAAGGCGATGTCCTTGCTCAGCGTGAACGGCTCCAGCCCGGACAGCTTCATCAGCCGCGGCACCTCGGGAATGGCGCGCGGCGGATGTTTCGCCACGGCCTCAGCAATCGCGCGAATGTGGGCCGGCGTCGAGCCGCAGCAACCACCGACGATGTTGACGAGGCCCTCTTGGGCAAAACCCTCGATCTGGGCTGCCATCTCCTCCGGGCTTTCGTCGTAGCGACCGAATTCATTCGGCAGGCCGGCGTTCGGATAGGCGCAGACGAAGGTGTCGGCGACGTCGGAAATCTCCGTCAGGTGCTCCCGCATGGCATTGGCGCCGAGCGCGCAGTTGAGGCCGATGGTGAAGGGATCGGCATGGCGCACCGAATGCCAGAACGCCGTCGGCGTCTGGCCGGACAGCGTGCGGCCGGAAAGGTCGGTGATCGTGCCGGAGATCATCACCGGCAGGCGGATATCCTTTTCCGCGAAGATCTCCTCGGTCGCGAAGATCGCCGCCTTGGCGTTCAGCGTGTCGAAGATGGTTTCGATCAGGATGATATCGGCGCCGCCATCGATCAGGCCGCGCAGTTGCTCGCCATAGGCGATGCGCAGATCGTCGAAACTGACCGCTCGAAACCCGGGATTGTTGACGTCGGGCGAGATCGAGGCGGTGCGGTTGGTGGGGCCGAGCGCGCCGGCGACGAAGCGGCGCCTGCCATCGACCTGCTGCGCCCGAAGACCCGCGCGGCGCGCAAGCCTGGCGCCGTCACGGTTCAGTTCATAGACCATCGCCTCCATGCCGTAGTCGGCCTGGGCGATAGAGGTGGAGGAGAAGGTGTTGGTTTCGAGGATGTCGGCGCCCGCGATGGCGTAGTTGTAATGGATCTCCTCGATGGCGCCGGGCTGGGTCAGTGTCAGGAGGTCGTTGTTGCCCTGGAGATGACAGTCGCAGCCGGCGAAGCGGTCGCCGCGAAAATGCTCTTCGCCGAGGCCAAGCTGCTGGATCTCCGTGCCCATCGCGCCATCCATGATCAGGATGCGTTCGCGCGCTAGCGCCTTCAATGCGGCCATGACTTCCGATCCATCCGGACGGGGTGAAACGGGGCCGAAAAGGGTATCGATGGCGGACATGGGAAATCTCCCGTTCTGAAAACGACAGTACAGTAGCATACAGGGATCACATAAAGATATCTTTATGTCAATATATGCATCTCTTCAATCAGGCGAACGGGCAAGAGAAAACCGGCCAGTTTCAGTCGAAACGGGCCGGTCATAAAATCCGTCGATTGCGTCAGAGCCGTTTCAGGCAGTCGTCGACTTCATAGATCGCGCAGAGGATGTGATAGAAGCTGCTTGCCGGCGCCGGTTCTTCGACGAAACTGCCATCGGCTTTTTGCTTGTCGCGCCATAATCCCTTGACTGGCGTGTCGAGAAACCGCGTCAGTGCCGTTGCGGCGCGAACGGAGGAGCGGAGATAGCGCTCGCGCTCCTCGCCTTGCGTGAGCGCCGCGAAGCGGATCGCCGCCTTCAGCCATTCCGTCTGCGGCCATAGCCGGGCGATCGGATCGGCGACGGAGAAATCGTCGAGAAGCGTCATGACGGCCACGTCGCGCGGCTGCGCAATGCCGTATTGCTCGCCGATCTCGAACAGCCGGCGCGCCTTCACCAACGCATCGGCATTGCCGCGCCGCTCGCCCCAACGCAGAAGTAGCCAGGCCCACTCGAACTGGTGGCCCGGCTCGACGATGCGGCCCTTGTCGCCCGGCATCGGCGACCAGTCGTGATCGAAGAATTCGCGCAGCGCGCCGGTTTCTCTATCGATGAAATGCTCCATGCAAAGCGCCGCGATCTCATCGGCGAGATTGGTCCAGGCGACCTTGTCGAAACCATCCACCTCTTCGCTCGCCAGGCACGCCTCGAACAGGTGCATATGCGGGTTGGAGCAGAGCGGCAGGCGCGGCGGATTGTCTTCCTCGAAGCCGGCCGATGGATGCTTGCAATGGGCCTCGAGCTTTTGCAGCAAGGTATTGCTGCGCTCGATCATCTCCGCCTTCCGCTGCGGAAAGACCTGGGCGAGATAGGCGAAGGACAACAGGGCGAAGGCCTGATTATAGAGATCGAACGACGCGTCGATCAGCTTGCCGTCCGCGTCGGCAAGAGCGCCGTAAAAGCCGCTCGGCTGCAGATAGATGCGATCGAAATAGGCAATGCCGCCACTGGCGATGCTTTTCCAGTCCCCCGGCCAGCCCCGGCGCCCGGCTTCCGCGAAGCAATAGACCTGACGCGGCTGGACGCGCGACCGGCGGTTGGCCCGCGTCGGCTCTCCCGTCATGTCGACCGTCTCGACGAAGCCGCCGCTCGACGCGTCGAAACCCTTGTCGCGCCAGATCGGCAATGCCGCATTGGCGAGCCATTCGTTCAGTTTCGCGGAAAAGCCGGCAATATCCATCATCACTGTCTGCTCGTTCTTATTGGCCGAGTTTCAACGCGGCGACATCCTTGTCCAGGATGGTCGCGAGCGCCTCGACGACCATGTTGTGATCCTCGCGCTGCGGCAGGCCGGAAACGGTGACCGCGCCGATACAGCCGGTGCCCTTCACGACGATCGGGAAGCTGCCTCCATGCGGCGCAAACTCGGCATCGGGCAATCCGAACTTCGCCTGCAGCGTGCTGTCCTGCTTGGCAAGCGAAAGGCCGATCGCGTAGCTACTCTTGAAAAAGCGGAAGACGCAGTTGCGCTTGCGGCGCACCCAGTTCGGATTGTCGGGCGTCGATCCTTCCAGCGCCGCATAGAAGACCGGCATGGAAAACAGTGTCACGTCGATGACGACGCCGAGCTTCCGTTCCACCGCCATATCCCGCAGCAGCGAGCCGAGTTTCCAGCCGATTTCCAGGCTGAAACTGTCGAACTGCAGTTCCTGTTCCTGCAACGCGATGCGTTCGAGATCCTTGTCGAAATTCATATCGCCGTTTCCCCTTGTCTTTCAGTCTTTCCAGAGCCAGGCGGCACCGCGCACGCCGGAACTGTCGCCATGCACCGCCTTGCGGATCGGCGTCTCGAAACTGTCGCCGAAAATATATTTGACGATCAGATCCGGCAATTCGTCATAGATTTCATCGACATTCGACATGCCGCCACCGAGAACGAAAACATCGGGATCGACGATGTTGGTGAGAAGCGCCAGGCTGCGGGCGAGCCGGTCGACGAAACGCTCGTAGACGGCCGTGGCCACAGGATCGCCGTTGCGCTTGTCGGCGATGATGTCGCGGCCGCGTCGATCAGTGCCCGTCGTGAGCCGGTAGTCGAGTTCGACGCCGGTTCCGCAGGCATACATGTCGAGGCAGCCATGTTTGCCGCACCAGCATTTGTGGCCCGGATACTCGTCCGGCGTCATCCAGGGCAGCGGATAATGGCCGATTTCGGCGGCAATGCCCTGATAGCCGGCATGCACATGCTTGCCGATCGCCAGCCCGCCGCCATGGCCGGTGCCGACGATGACGCCGAAGACCATATGCGCATCGCGGCCGGCACCATCCACGGCTTCGGAAACCGCGAGGCAATTGGCATCATTGGCAAGCCTAACGGGACGGCCGAGTGCAGCTTCGAGATCGCGCCCGAGCGGCTGGCCGTTGAGCAGCACCGCATTGGAATTGCGCACGATGCCGGTGCGCGGATTGGGGCTTCCGGGAATGCCGATGCCGATCGACCCCTGTTCGCCAGCCGACTGCTCGGCCGTCGCGACAAGTTCCTGCACGGCACGGATACAGGCATCATAGCCGCTGGTCGGCGTGGCGATGCGGTGACGGGCTCGCGTCGTTCCATCGCGATCGAGCGCGATGACTTCCATTTTCGTGCCGCCCCAGTCAATTCCAATGAACATGTCCGGATCACATTCCATGCAGCTCGTTGCCATGCGCCTCGTCGGCCGGGTATCCCCGTTCCGCCGCCCCTGCTTAACATTGGAAAACCGTCCGGCGCCAGCCCCGCCCGGCTGCGAAGCTCCCGAGAAAATCCAGTTCCGACAAAGCCGATGCAAAACCGCATCGGAAAACACTTGGCTTCGGTGCCGAGCTTTTGTAAGGGTTCTTTCCGGCTGGTCCCATAGCTCAGCAGGATAGAGCGCAGGATTCCTAATCCTGAGGCCGATGGTTCGAATCCATCTGGGATCACCACCGCATCCTGTTCGCTTCACGGGACAACCTTGTAAGTGGAAGTGTGGTGTGCAAAACAATTATCGGCGTTGGCGCCTGAGCTGTTCCTGCCGCCCCGTGCTCCCGATCTCAACCCGATCGTACAAGTCTTAGCCAAACTGAAGACACTGCGCAGAAACACAGCCCCGACACCACCGCAGGCAGCATCGCCCTCTTTAGTCTAACCAAATGTGCCATCTGTCCGCAAATCGCCGAATACGCGTCCGCTAGCAATTGTACACACCGGCCGCGCAGCGCCGCACGGAACGCCGCGCCACGCCGGCGACGCTGACCGGAGTAAGCGGACGTCCGACCCTGGCCTCGGCCTGCGAGATGAAATCGCCAAGTCCGGGGAACGGGACGAGTTCCGAGGGGCTGAGCCCGATAAGTCCGATCACTGCAATCAGCAGGAAGATTCTCAGTTTCCTTGCAATGGTCATTGGCCACCTTCCTTTGAAAACTGTTCGGGCAGTTCATCGATGTCGACGAGTTCCTTCACATCCACCTTCTTGGCTTCGGCCGGCGGCTTGAAGGCGAACTCGTCCGGCTCAGCCTGCTGACCTGTCTGCCAGCCGCTGATCTGGACGCTGTATTGCGGTCCCTGGTCGACAGACTTGGAGGTTATGACGTATCGGCAGGGGTAGGGGTGCTCGCCCTGTGCGATCCATATCTGCCAGTCGACCTCCTTGGCCTGAAACGCCAGATGGTCGCATTCAGTGCCGCCGATCACGCCGCTGCCGAGGTCCTTGACGTCAACGACGTCACGCATCAGCTCATCGTAGACGTTGGACAACAGAAGGTCCGCGCCAGGAACCGGCCTTTGGTACTTGTCCCTTAACTCATCAATCAGATGATCCAGAGTACCCGGGATATCGGCCTGGGTGTAGAGATTGTCGTCCTTCTTGAGCAGCGTCAGCGTCTTGCCGTCAAAGATCATCTCGACAGTGGCAAACCCACCGGAGCGAGTGGCGTGGAATTTGTCCGGCCGTTCGAGGTCCACTGTGCCTGAACTCGCCAGCAAGAGTTTCTGATGATCCTTGGTGACGATCTCGAGGTTCGTGTCGTATGCGAACGAGATGGTCTTCTGCGCGGCGAGATAGTCGGACATGGCCTTGAGCAAGCTCGTAGCTTCCGGTCCATCGGCTGTCGCGGGCGAACTTCCCAGACCGACCGTCAAGGCGAGCGCCGCGATAGATGCTGTTATCGATCTTCGTGTTGTTCTGTTCATTCGAGAACCCTCCGTGAAAAACTCTCTCACGTGGCGGAGCCGTCAATGCGTGTTTCCGCCGCGCGGTCTGCAATGCGCGGATTCCAATCAAGCAACTCGACTTTCTTCGGCGAAACGCGTTGCGCGGCATAAGCCCCCGTCGCGGGAAGCCGTGGCAACAACTCTGAGCCAGTATGGCATATTAGGGATTCGAAAGAAATGCGACTTCCGCGAGCAACCGTAAGTTACGCCAAACTATGGCGCGGCAAGAATTTCGGTGCCGCAAATCCGTTGCAGCACCCGACGCTTCCCAAAAGAAAAAGGCCGGGTGAAAACCCGACCTCTCCGACCCGTCTCGACAACGCCTGCCAGTTCATCCGTGGTCAGCCGCTGGAAACGAATTCGATGGGCTCAATATGGCAAGCGAATGTAACCGTTTCAAGACACCGCCAAAAATAAGCGCAACCAGGCCGCGCCTTACGCCGCATCCAGTGCCACCGTCAGGTCGGCGATCAGGTCGTCCGGGTGTTCGATGCCGATTGACAGGCGGATGGTCGATTCCAGCACGCCGATCCGCTGGCGCACGTCCACCGGCACGCCGGAATGGGTCATGGTCGCAGGGTGGCTGGCGAGTGATTCGGTGCCGCCGAGGCTGACAGCGAGCTTGAAGATCTGCAGCGCATTGAGAAAGCGGAACGAGGCCGGCTGGCCACCGCGGATATCGAAGGAGAATGTAGAGCCGGCACCGGTGCACTGCGCGGCAAAGGTCTTGCCGACAGGCGAGCCGGCGTCGTGATAGGGCAGATAGTGGATGGTCTCGACCTTCGGATGATCGCGCAGGAAGTCGGCGATCTGACGCGCGTTGCTATTGGCCTTTTCCATGCGGATCGACAGCGTTTCCAGCGAGCGGCCGAGCATCCAGCAGGAATGCGGATCAAGTTGCGTGCCGATGGCGCCGCGCAACGCCTTGATCTGCTTGATGATCACCTTGGTGCCCAGCGCCGCGCCGGCGATCAGATCGGAGTGGCCGCCGACATATTTGGTCAGCGAATAGAGCGAAAGATCGGCGCCATGCTCGATCGGCCGCTGGAAGACGGGTCCGAGCAATGTGTTGTCGCAGGCAACTGTCGGCGTATGACCTTGCGTTTCACCGATCCGGTCGGCGATCCGGCGAATCATCGCGACATCGACGAGGCTGTTGGTCGGGTTGGCCGGCGTTTCGATCAGGATCACCGAGACGCGGCCCTTGGCCATGGCCGCGTCCGCAGCCTGTTGCACGGATTTCTCGCTGACGCCATCGGCAAAGCCGACGGCAGTGACGCCCATATTGAGGAAGGTCTTTGCCAGCAGCGTTTCCGTGCCGCCATAGAGCGGTTGCGAATGCAGGATCGCATCACCCGGCCTGACGAAGGCGAGCAGCGTCGTGGCGATCGCCGACATGCCGGAGGAAAACAGCGCGCAGCTTTCGGCGCGTTCGAAAACCGCCAGGCGGTCCTCAACGATTTCGCTGTTGGGATGATTGAAGCGGGAATAGACCAAACCCGCCCCGGTGCCCGCCGGCGGCTCGCGCCGACCGGAGACGAAATCGAAGAAGTCGCGGCCCTCCTCTGCCGATTTGAAAACGAAGGTCGAAGTCAGGAAGACCGGCGGCTTGACAGCGCCCTCGGACAATTCCGGATCATAACCATAGTTCAGCATCTGCGTTTCGGGATGCAGTTTGTGATTGCCGATATGGGTTTTGGAGGGGTGTGGAGCGGTCATGACATTCTCCGGTGTTTTGATGCGATTGACGCAGTCTACATTAAGTTTGATCGCCACTTCTTGCCAATTTGAACGCCTTTCAGACTAAAAGCTGCGTCGCTGCGATCAAATCTGGCCAAAATCTGGAATTTCCGGCAACGACATATGTCTCGAAGTCCAGAGGAAATGCACAGAGACCCCCGGAACAAAGAAGAGGCCTGCCCGTTCGGGATGTTCGTCACCAGAGGAGCACGGCTCATGCCTCCCATGAAATCCATTCCAGCACCGGCCGGGGCTGGTTCTCAATCCGATGCGGCCGAAGCCATCCGGTCGTCCTTCGATGATCTGGAAATGTCCGGTGTCAGCTTCGCCGCCGCCGCCGGCGCGGACATGCCGGAAGCATTCGTCGCTCTTGCACACCGGGCGCAAAGCGTGGGGTGGCGCTATGAAGACGCCGAAGAGGCGATCCGGCAGCTCCCCTCGCCGTCGATCAGCCACGGGCCGCAGCAGCCTGCCACTCCTCGGCTCTAATCGACCGCATCGCTTTGGGCGTCAGCCACGATATTCATCTGCTTGCGCTCGCGGGCCATGTCGCTGACGGCTGCCCGCAGCCGCGGGTGCCGGGTCATGAAGATGTTGAAGTCGCGCCGGTCGAGCTTCAGGAACTGGCAGAAATCGACCGCGATCACGTCGGCGGTGCGCAAGCCGCCGCTGAGCAGCGCCATCTCGCCGAAGAAGGCGCCTGCTTCGAGAAGAATAGCCTTACCCGGCAACCGCACCTCGACGGCACCGGAGGCGATGAAATACATGGCGTCACCGCGCTCGCCGACCCTGATGACCTTATCGCCCGGCGCCGCCGACGCCGGCCGGAACAGGAGGAGAAGCTCCTCCAGGGCATGTTCATTGACCTCGGAAAACATCGGGAACGTGTTCACCAGTTGCTGCTTCTTCAGCTGCTGCTGGTTTTCTTTCTCTTCGGCCTTTTCCCTGATGACATCGAGATCCCGGGTCAGCGCGGCAAATTTGGCCTGGCCATACTGGCTTGCGAAAACGGGCATCGCACTGCCGATTGCCGTTTTCAGTTTCGCCGCGACCCCGAACATCAGCGGGTTCAGCGTGATCGAAAGGATGGCGCCGGCGAGGATGAGGTCGTGGCCTTCCTGCGACAAAAGCCCGAGCGAGACGCCGAGCCCGGCGACAATGAAGGAGAATTCACCGATCTGCGCCAGGCTCGCCGCCACCGTCAGCGCCATCGGCAGCGGATAGCGCAGCAAAAGAACGAAACCGGCGGCGATCAGCGATTTGCCGCAGGTGATCAGCGCCAGGATGGCAATCACCGCGAGCGGCTGGTGGATCAGGATCATCGGGTTGAACAGCATGCCGACCGAGACGAAGAACAGCACCGAGAAAGCATTCTGCAGAGGCAGCGAATCGGCCGCGGCCCGATGGCTGAGGTGGGATTCGCTCATGATGACGCCGGCAAAGAACGCACCGAGCGCGAAGGACACGCCGAAAATGGTCGCCGAGCCGAAGGCGATGCCAAGCGCTATCGCAAGAACTGTGAGTGTGAACAGTTCCCGCGAGCCGGTGCGCGCGACCAACGTCAGCAGCCACGGCACGAGCCGTGGGCCGAGCACGACGGCGAGCACCGCAAAGGCGCCGAGCTTGACGAGCGTGAGAAGGATGGTGAGCGCGATCGACGTACCGCCCGCATGCGCCGCCGTCGCGCCGTGGTCTCCCAAGACCTCAGCGACGATGGGCAGGAGAACGAGTGTCAGCACCATCGCCAGGTCCTCGACGATCAGCCAGCCGATGGCCACCCGGCCTTTGGGCGAGTTGACGAGGTTTCGCTCCTCCAATGCCTTGAGCAGGACGACGGTGCTGGCAACGGAAATGCAAAGGCCGAAGACAAGCCCGGCGCCAAGGCTCCAGCCCCAGAGGGTGCAGAGGCCCATGCCGAGCAGCGTCGCAAGGATGATCTGGCCGATGGCGCCGGGGATGGCAATGCCGCGGACGGCGATGAGATCTGATGCCGAGAAATGCAGGCCGACGCCGAACATCAGCAGGATGACACCGATTTCAGCCAGTTGCGCGGCAAGCGCACTATCGGCGTTGAAACCCGGCGTGAGCGGCCCCATCAAAATGCCGGCAACGAGATAACCGACCAGAGGCGGCAAGCGAAGCCTGTCAGCGAAGTAGCCGAAACCCGCGGCCAGCACGAAGCTGATCGCAACCGTCGCCACCAAAGCCATGTCCTGATGCACACTCTACTCCCGACTGCCCAAACTGTTCCACCGACACAATGTTTTTTCACATCGTAAGCCGTCCTTAGCGCTTTGATAAAGTGGCACATCAGGGAAAATGACGGCTTTATCGCCATGAACCGGCTTCTTGTCAGCCGAATCTCGCTCCAGGCTCGACACAATCCGCCAGGGCCTGTCCGATGCAGGCGTACATGTCTTGCGCGTTTTCCGGCATGTCGCTCCCCTTGCCCCGCTGTGATATCATGCGAACTCGGCAAGTCTCGACCGGCCTAGATGGACGCGCAGCAAACAATAATCCGGTCACGTTCTGGGCATGTTGCCTAAATTTTAGGCCGCAAAAACAGAGCAATTATTTTAGGCATTGCCAAGATTGCTGCGCTGCGTCATCTATGCGCCATGGCTTATTTTGACCTCACCATCCTTGTCATCGATGAGAACGCGATCCGCGCTTCCATCATCGAGGAAGGATTGCGCGAGGCCGGGCATACCAAGGTGACGGTGGTCCATGAAGTCAACGGCATTGCCCGCATCATCGACACACTGCGACCGGACGTCATCGTCATCGATCTCGAAAATCCGAATCGCGACATGATGGAGCATCTGTTCCAGTTGACCCGCACGGTCGGCCGGCCGATCGCCATGTTCGTTGATCGCTCCGACACGGCCTCGATCGAGGCGGCCGTGGAAGCCGGCGTTTCCGCCTATATCGTCGACGGCCTGAAGAAGGAACGCGTCAAACCCATTCTCGACATGGCCGTCAGCCGCTTCAATGCCTTCAGCCGGCTGCAGCGGGAGCTTGCCGACGCGAAGTCCGCGCTGGAGGAGCGCAAGATCATCGAGCGGGCGAAGGGCATCCTGATGAAGATGCGCGGCCTCTCCGAAGAGCAGGCATTCGCGCTGCTGCGCCAGACGGCGATGAACGAGAAGAAAAAGATAGCCGATATCGCCCAGAGCGTCGTCACCGCCGCAGGATTGCTGATGTGATGACAGCGCATCGGCCAGACATTTTCCGGCGGGAGGAATTGGAGTGAACATGATCACGAAGCTCACCGAATTGAACGGCCATGGCCGCCTGGCCGCTCCGGCGGAAATGACCAGCGAAGGTCCGCGCACCCTGCGGGCCGGTTTCATCCCGCTTGTCGATGCGTCCGTGCTGATCGCTGCCTCCGAATTCGGCTTTGCGCAGAAGGAGGGCCTGACGCTCGATCTGGTCAAGGATGTCTCCTGGGCCAATGTCCGCGACCGGCTTGCCTTTCGCCAGTTCGACATAGCCCACATGCTGTCGCCCATGCCGGTCGCCTCGATGCTGGGCTTGGGCTCCAATCCATCGCCGACGATCACCCCTTTCTCGCTGGGGCGCGGCGGCAATGCGATCACGCTCTCGATACGGCTTTTCGCCCGTATGTGCCAGGAAGCATCGCTGCCCGAAACGGCGAGCGCATTGGAAAACGCGCTGGCGCTGGCGAAGGTCATTGAAGGCATGAAGGCGCGCGGCGAACCGCTGCCGACACTGGGCGTCACCTATCCCTTCTCCTCGCACAATTATGAATTTCGCTATTGGCTTGCGGCGGGCGGCATCGATCCGGATCGCGACGTCAAGCTCGTTGTCGTACCGCCGCCGATGACGTCCGATGCGCTCGCCGCCGGCGCCATCGACGGGTTCTGCGTCGGCGCACCCTGGAACATGGTCGCCTCCGAGCGCGGTGTCGGCCGTATCGTCGCCGCAAAGCAGGATATCTGGCCATCGGCCCCGGAAAAGGTCATCGGCATGCGGCCCGAATGGGCTGAGAGGCATCCGGAGACGGTCTCCCGGTTGATCGTCGCGCTGGATGCGGCGGCACGCTGGTGCGACCGCCCGGACAACCACGACGCGCTGGCGGAGGCGCTCGCCGATGCGCGGTATCTCGCTGCGCCGGTCGACATCATCCGCCGCGTGCTGGCCGGCGAATTCAATCTCGATGACCGGGGCAACCGGCGCATTATCGACAGCTATTTCGCCTTCCATGCCGGGTTCGCCAACTATCCGCGCCCGAGCCAGGCCCTGTGGATCTACAGCCAGATGATCCGGTGGGGCCAGACTGATCTTTGCCCGACAGGCATGACCGCCGCGGCCGCGGCCTATCGACCCGATATCTACCGTCTGGCACTTGGAGCGGACGCCGCGCCGCTGCTGGATGACGACATTCGCGTCGAGGGAGCCGCTGACGGCGACCGCTTCGTGGACGGGCAGGTTTTCGATCCGCTCCGGATCGCCGACTATATCGCCGGATTCACGGTCAAAAGCACTGCGCTCGGCGGCAACGCCGGTGAAGAAATCTAGCGCGCCTTTTTTGCGCTGCACAAAATTCGCACCTAAACCTGCCCCTCCATAAGCAACAGCTGAAATTTTTTGCACAAAAATGCGGCGCTCAAAAATTACGCACTTGACATATCGGCGCCAAAACCCATTCAATTTCAAAGCTCTAATCCTTCTTATCAAAACTGGCACGGGCTTTGCATGAGATAAATCGCTCCGGTCAATGGCGATCGCAGCAAGTCGAAGCCCACAATAGGCCTTCGCAAGAGACATCGACGTCGCAAGGGTTTTGCAGTCCGGGATCCTCCCTCCCGCAGACGCAAATCTCCGAGCGGCGTTTTTTATTGCCAAAAATCAGACCGGCCACAGCAGAGGGAACTGTTCATGAAGACAATATTGAGCAACGGCATCACCCGTCGCAGCCTCCTGAAAACCACCGCAACCGCCGCCCTGTTCGGCGCTATCAAGACGGCCTTCCCGTCCGGCGCCTTTGCCGCCACGGCCGGCCCGGAAGTGACCGGCGTGAAACTCGGCTTCATCGCGCTGACCGATTCGGCAGCGCTGATCATCGCCAAGGAAAAGGGCTTTTTCGAAAAGCACGGGCTTCCGGATGTCGAAGTCGCCAAGCAGGCGTCCTGGGGTGCGACACGCGACAATCTCGTGCTCGGCGGCGCAGCCAACGGCATCGACGGCGCGCACATCCTTTCGCCGATGCCTTACCTCATGCACACCGGCAAGGTCACCCAGAACAACGTTCCCGTACCCATGGCGATCCTCGCCCGGCTGAACACCGACAGCCAGGCGATCTCCGTCGCCAAGGAATATGCCGAGACGGGCGTTCAACTCGACGCCTCCAAGCTCAAGGCCGCCTTCGAAAAGAAGAAGGCCGATGGCGGCGAAGTGAAGGTCGCGATGACTTTCCCCGGCGGCACCCACGATCTCTGGATCCGCTACTGGCTGGCCGCCGGCGGCATCGACCCGGACAAGGACGTCTCGACCATCGTCGTGCCGCCGCCGCAGATGGTGGCGAACATGAAGGTCGGCAACATGGACTGTTTCTGTGTCGGCGAGCCCTGGAACGAGCAACTGGTCAACCAGGGCATCGGCTTTACCGCGGCGTCCACCGGCGAACTCTGGAAGGGGCATCCGGAAAAGGCACTCGGCATGCGCGCCGACTGGATCGAAAAGAATCCGAACGCCGCCAAGGCGCTGATGATGGCCGTGATGGAAGCCCAGCAGTGGTGCGAGAACATGGACAACAAGGAAGAGATGGCAACGATCGTCGGCAAGCGCCAATGGTTCAACGTACCGACGAAAGACATCATCGGCCGGCTGAAGGGCGACATCAACTACGGCAACGGCCGGGTCGTGCACGGCACCGATCTCTACATGAAATTCTGGGCAAATGGCGCCTCCTACCCGTTCAAGAGCCATGACACCTGGTTCATGACCGAGAACATCCGCTGGGGCAAGCTTGCGCCCGACACCGACATCAAGGCGCTGGTCGATCAGGTGAACCGCGAGGACATCTGGCGTGCAGCCGCAGCCGACCTCGGCGTTGCCGCATCGGACATTCCGGCCAGCACCTCGCGCGGCAAGGAAACCTTCTTCGACGGCAAGGTCTTCGATCCGGAGAACCCGTCGGCCTATCTCGATAGCCTGGCGATCAAGGTTGCTCTTTGATCCGAACACCCTCGGCGCGGGATCTCCTGCGCCGATTTCCTCTTAGCTTTCAGGAGTTCTTCCATGCCCGCACTGGCCCGCACGGAAAAAATCGCAACGGCTCAACTGCCGAAGACTGACGCAAGCGTCCTGCCCTTCTCCGGCCGGCCCGCCGCGAAAACGAAGCCGAAGCAGATCGCGGTCGCGGTCGCGCGCAATGTCCTGCCGCCGCTGGTCGTGCTCATCGTCATCCTGACGATCTGGCAGATCCTCTGTTCTGGCGCCGGCGCGACGCTGCCGCCGCCGTCGCAAGTCTGGGAGGAAAGCTACGACCTGATCGCCTTTCCGTTCTTCGACTACGGCCCGCAGGATATCGGCCTAGGCTGGCGAGTGCTGATCTCGCTGCAGCGGGTTGCCTACGGCTTCGGCCTGGCCGCCGTCGCCGGCGTGCTCATCGGCGCGGTCATCGGCCAGTCCGTCTGGGCCATGCGCGGGCTTGATCCGATCTTCCAGATCCTGCGCACCGTGCCGCCGCTCGCCTGGCTGCCGCTGTCGCTCGCCGCGTTCCAGGATTCGAACCCGTCTGCGATCTTCGTGATCTTCATCACCTCTATCTGGCCAGTCATCATCAACACCGCCGTCGGTGTCCGCAACATCCCGCAGGATTACCGCAACGTCGCCAAGGTGCTGTGTCTCAACCAGTTCGAATTCTTCTTCAAGATCATGCTGCCGTCGGCAGCCCCCTACATCTTCACCGGTCTTCGCATCGGTGTCGGCCTGTCCTGGCTTGCCATCGTCGCCGCTGAAATGCTGACCGGCGGCGTCGGCATCGGTTTCTTCATCTGGGATGCGTGGAACTCGTCGCGCCTGCCCGACATCATCGTCGCGCTCGCCTATATCGGCGTCGTCGGCTTCATCCTCGACAAGCTGGTCGCAGCTCTCGGCACAATCGTCACCCGCGGCGCCTCCGCCAACTGAGGGACTTAGATCATGAACGCCTATCTCAAACTCGATCACATCGACAAGTTTTTCGACCGGGCGGGAAGCCGCGCCGAAGTGTTGAAGGATGTCAACCTGACGATCGGCAAGGGCGAGTTCGTCTCGATCATCGGCCATTCCGGCTGTGGAAAATCGACCCTGCTCAACCTGATCGCCGGCCTGACGCCGGTTTCGTCCGGCGCGGTACTGCTCGAAAACCGGGAGGTCAACGCGCCGGGACCGGAACGCGCCGTCGTCTTCCAGAACCACAGCCTGCTGCCCTGGCTGACGGTCTATGAAAACGTCAATCTCGCCGTCTCCAAGGTTTTCGGCAGGACTAAGGGCAAGGCGCAACGCCACGACTGGGTCATGTCTAATCTGGACCTCGTGCAGATGGCTCATGCCAAGGACAAGCGGCCGTCCGAGATTTCCGGCGGCATGAAGCAACGCGTCGGTATCGCCCGGGCGCTCGCCATGGAACCGAAGATCCTGCTGCTCGACGAGCCCTTCGGCGCGCTCGACGCACTGACCCGGGCGCATCTGCAGGATGCCGTGATGGAAATCCACGCCCGCCTCGGCAACACCATGGTCATGATCACCCACGACGTCGATGAAGCCGTGCTGCTGTCCGACCGAATCGTCATGATGACCAACGGTCCTGCAGCCAAGATCGGCGAAGTCCTCGACGTGCCGATCGCCCGGCCGCGCAACCGCATCGAGCTCGCCTCCGACCGCACGTATCTCAAGTGCCGGGAGGCGGTCCTGAAGTTCCTCTACGAACGCCACCGTTTCGTCGAAGCCGCGGAGTAACCCGACATGACCCAGAAACTCGTCATCATCGGCAATGGCATGGCCCCCGGACGCATGCTGGAGCATTTGTTCGAACAAGCGCCGGGGCAATACCAGGTCACGATCTTCAACGCCGAGCCGCGCGTCAACTACGACCGCATCATGCTCTCGCCGGTTCTGTCCGGCGAAAAAAGCTATGAGGAAATCGTCATCCACGGCGACGGCTGGTACATTGAGCACGGCATCACGCTTTACAAGGGCCACAAGATCGTCTCGATCGACCGCGACAAGAAAACCGTCACCTCCGATCATGGCGTGACCGAAAGCTATGACAAGCTCGTCATCGCCACCGGCTCCGTGCCCTTCATCATTCCGGTGCCTGGCAAGGACCTTCCCGGCGTGATCACCTACCGCGACCTCGACGACGTGCAGGCCATGCTGCTCGCCGCCCAGTCGCGCGAAAAGGCTGTCGTCATCGGCGGCGGCCTGCTCGGCCTCGAGGCGGCAGCAGGTCTTGCCTCGCGCGGCATGGATGTGACCGTGCTGCATGTGATGCCGACGCTGATGGAGCGCCAGCTCGATCCGGCCGCCGGCTACCTCTTGCAGAAGGCCGTCGAGGAACGCGGCATCAAGGTCATCTGCAAGGCCAATACCAAGGCGATCATCGGCGATGGCAAGGTCGAGGGAATCGAACTCGACAACGGCACGATCATTCCGGCAACGTTGGTGGTCATGGCGGTCGGCATCCGTCCGAACGCCGGACTTGCCAAGGACGCCGGTCTCGCCGTCAATCGCGGTATCGTCGTCGATGCCGGCATGCAGACCTCCGATGGCGATATCCTGGCGCTTGGCGAATGCGCCGAGGTCGGCGGCATGGTCTATGGCCTCGTCGCACCGCTCTACGAAATGGCCCGCATCGCCGCTTCGCATCTGGCAGGCGATCGCACGCCGGCCTTCGTCCATGCCGACACGCCGACGAAGCTCAAGGTGACCGGCATCAACCTCTTTTCGCTCGGCGACTTCGCAGAAGGCGACGACCGCGAGGAGATCGTGCTGCGCGATGCGACGGCCGGTGTCTACAAACGTCTGGTGCTGAAGGACAACCGCATCATCGGCACCGTGCTTTACGGCGAAACCGCCGACGGCGCCTGGTTCAACGACCTGAAGAAGAAAGCCACCGATATCTCGGAAATGCGCGAAACGCTCATTTTCGGTCAGGCCTACCAGGGAGGGTCCCCGCTGGACCCTATGGCGGCCGTTGCAGCCTTGCCGGATGATGCGGAAATCTGCGGCTGCAACGGCGTCTGCAAGGGCAAGATCACGGGTACGATCACCTCGAAGGGACTGACCTCGCTCGACGACGTGCGGGCCCACACCAAGGCATCCGCCTCCTGCGGCTCCTGCACCGGCCTCGTCGAACAGCTGATGACTATCACGCTCGGCGATGCCTACAATCCGGCTGCCGTACAGCCGATGTGCGGCTGCACCGAGCTTGGCCATGACGACGTGCGCCGCCTGATCAAGGCCAAGGGTCTGAAGACCATTCCCGCCGTCATGCAGGAGCTGGAGTGGAAGACCTCCTGCGGCTGCGCCAAATGTCGCCCGGCTCTCAACTACTACCTCGTGTGCGACTGGCCGGACGAATATGCCGACGACTACCAGTCGCGCTTCATCAACGAGCGCGTCCACGCCAACATCCAGAAGGACGGCACCTATTCGGTCGTGCCGCGCATGTGGGGCGGCGTCACCAATTCGAAGGAGCTTCGTGCGATCGCCGACGTGGTCGACAAGTTCGAGGTGCCGCTGGTCAAGGTGACCGGTGGCCAGCGCATCGACTTGCTCGGCATCGAGAAGGAAGATCTGCCCGCCGTCTGGGCCGATCTCGGCAAGGCCGGCTTCGTTTCCGGCCAGGCCTATGCCAAGGGTCTGAGAACGGTGAAGACCTGCGTCGGTTCCGACTGGTGCCGCTTCGGCACGCAGGATTCGACCGGGCTCGGCATTCGCATCGAGAAGTTCATGTGGGGCTCCTGGACGCCGGCCAAGCTCAAGATGGCCGTCTCCGGCTGTCCGCGAAACTGCGCCGAGGCAACCTGCAAGGATATCGGCGTCATCTGCGTCGATTCGGGCTTCGAGATCCATTTTGCCGGGGCCGCCGGTCTCGACATCAAGGGCACGGAAGTGCTCGGCCTCGTGAAGACCGAGGACGAGGCGCTGCAGCATATCGTGGCATTGACGCAGATGTACCGCGAGCAGGGTCGCTATCTGGAGCGCATCTATAAATGGGCCAAGCGCATTGGCCTCGACGAAATCCGCCGCCAGATCATGGGCGATGCGGAGAAGCGCCAAGCCTATTACGACCACTTCGTCTTCTCCCAGAAATTCGCTCAGGTCGACCCCTGGTCGGAGCGCGTCTCCGGCAAGGACAAGCACGAGTTCCGGCCGATGGCGACGGTTGGATACTCGGAAGCGGCGGAGTGACGGATATGGAAACGAACTGGATCGCAATCGGCGACATCAACGACATCCCGCTGCGCGGCGCCCGCTGCGTGAAGACGCCGCAAGGCAAGATCGCCGTGTTCCGCACGGCCGAAAACGAGGTCTTCGCTATCGAGGATCACTGCCCGCACAAGGGCGGTCCCTTGAGCCAGGGCATCGTTCATGGCAAGGCCGTCACCTGCCCGCTGCACAACTGGGTCATCTCGCTCGAAAGCGGCAAGGCGCTCGGTGCCGATGAGGGCGAGGTCAAGACCATCGCCGTGCGCAACGAGGACGGTGCGCTCTCCATCGCGCTCGAAAGCCTGATGATGGCGGCGGAATAGGCGCATGACGGCGTTCATGGCGATACCCCCCTCTGTCCCTTCGGGACACCTCCCCCTCAAGGGGGGAGATCGGACAGCGCATGCCGCCGCCCCGTGTGGCAAGTTGGAGGCCCTTCGTGCCCAACTCACCACCGGAGGACACGGATGGCGCGGCAAGCTCCCGATCTCCCATCTTGAGGGGGAGATGTCAGCGAAGCTGACAGAAGGGGGTGAAAGCCACGGGCGCCGGAATGACGGGGGGAAGACCAGTGTCCACTGAAACCAAGACCACCTGTCCATACTGCGGCGTCGGTTGCGGCGTCATCGCCAAGATCGATGATAACGGCATAGTCAGCGTCAAGGGCGACCCGGACCATCCCGCCAATTTCGGACGCCTGTGTTCGAAGGGCTCGGCGCTCGCCGAAACTATCGATCTCGACGGACGTGTTCTTTATCCGCAGATCGACGGACGCCGCGCCGACTGGGACGAGGCGCTTGACCTTGTCGCCTCCCGCTTTTCCGAAACGATCGCCGAGCATGGCCCCGATTCGGTGGCCTTCTACGTCTCCGGCCAGCTGCTGACGGAGGACTACTACGTCGCCAACAAGCTGATGAAGGGCTTCATCGGCTCGGCCAATATCGACACCAATTCGCGCCTGTGCATGTCCTCCTCGGTCGCGGGCCATCGCCGTGCTTTCGGTGCCGATACCGTTCCCGGTATTTATGAGGACATCGAGCTTGCCGATCTGGTCATCCTGACCGGTTCCAACCTCGCCTGGTGCCATCCGGTCATCTACCAACGCCTCGCCGCCGCCAAGGCCGCCCGGCCCAGCATGAAGGTGGTCGTCATTGACCCGCGTCGCACGATGACCGCCGACATCGCCGACCTGCACCTGGCGATCCGGCCGGATGGCGACGTGGCGCTGTTCATGGGCCTGCTGGCCCACCTTGCCGGTACCGCTGTGATCGACCAGAACTATATCGGCACGCACACCAATGGTTTCGCCGAGGCCTTCGCCGCGGCCTCGGCCCTTAGCATCGCCGAGCTGATGGAATTGACCGGCCTGCCCTCCATGCAGTTGCGCCAGTTCTTCCGCCTGTTTGAAGAAACGGAAAAGGTCGTCACCTGCTACAGCCAGGGCGTCAATCAATCCGCCTCCGGCACAGACAAGGTCAACGCCATCATCAACTGTCATCTCGCGACCGGGCGCATCGGCCGGCCCGGCATGGGTCCCTTCTCGCTCACCGGCCAGCCGAACGCCATGGGCGGTCGCGAGGTCGGCGGCCTGGCCAACATGTTGGCGGCCCACATGGCCATCGAAAATTCCGAGGATTGCGACCGCGTCCAGCGCTTCTGGCAGTCGCCGGTGATTGCCCGCAAGCCCGGCCTCAAGGCCGTCGACATGTTCCGCGCGGTCGCCGACGGCCGGATCAAGGCACTCTGGATCATGGCCACCAACCCGGTCGTCTCGATGCCGGACGCCGATGCCGTCGCCGCCGCAATCGCCGCCTGTCCTTTCGTCGTCGTCTCCGACATCCTCACCGACACCGATACCGCGAAGTTTGCGCATGTCCTCCTGCCATCGCTCGGCTGGGGCGAGAAGGACGGCACCGTCACCAACTCGGAACGTCGAATTTCCCGTCAGCGGGGCCATCTTCCCGCCCCCGGCGAAGCCAAGGCCGACTGGTGGCAGTTGGCCGAGGTCGGCCGCCGCATGGGTTTCGAGGGTGCGTTCTCCTTCGGCTCCGCGACGGAGGTCTTTGTCGAGCACGCGGCTTTGTCCGCCTTCGAAAACGACGGCAGCCGCGATTTCGATATCGGCGCCTATCGGCGAATCGATGAAACGACTTACGAAACGCTGGAACCCTTTCAATGGCCGCAGCCGGAGGGCGCGCAGGTGCAAACCACCCGCTTCTTCGCCGATGGTGGCTTCTTCCATCCCGATCACAAGGCGCGTTTCATTGCCGTCAGCGCTCCGGTCTCGGACCGGACCAGTGCCGATTTTCCGCTGACGCTCAACACCGGCCGTATCCGCGACCAGTGGCATACGATGACGCGGACCGGCAAAAGCGCCCGGCTCTCCGCCCATATCGCCGAGCCCTTTGCCGAAATTCATCCGCGCGACGCCATGGAGCTAGGCATCGCCAGCGCCGGTCTCGTCGAGATCGAAAGTCCCTACGGGAAGGCCGTGGTGCGCGCTTTGGTTACCGAACGGCAGGCTCGCGGCAGCCTGTTCGTGCCGATGCACTGGAACGATCAGTTTGCCGCCAAGGCCCGCATCGACGCTGTCGTCGCGCCGGTCACCGATCCCTTCTCAGGTCAGCCGGCCTCGAAGAACGTCGCCGTTGCTGCCCGGCGACTGAAGGTTGCAAGCTATGGCTTTGCGGTTTCGGCCGCCAAACCACAGGGGCTCGACACAGCCTATTGGGCACTTGCGAAGGCCGATGGCGGCTGGCGGCTGGAACTGGCGTTCGACGCCGCGCCCGAAAGCTGGACGCAGTGGTGCCGCACCCATTTCGGAATTCCCGACCATATCGAGCCCCTCGGCTATGCTGACGCCCAGACCGGCGACCTGCGCCTTGCCTTTTTCGATGGCGATCGGTTGCTTGCCGCGTTCTTCCTCGCTCGCCAACCGGTCGCCGTCGCGCGCAACTGGACGATCGAGCAACTGACTGTCCGACATGCCGAAATGGCAAAACGGTTCGCCGTCGTTGCCGGGCGCCCGGGCGCTGGCCGCATGGATCCAGGTGCCACCGTCTGCTCCTGCTTCAGCGTCGGCGTCAACCAGATCGTCGCCGCCGTGCGCGGCGGCTGCCACAGCGTCGAGGCGGTCGGCAAGGAATTGAACGCCGGAACCAATTGCGGCTCCTGCCGCGCCGAAATCAGGGGGATCATCGATGGATGCCTTGCAGCTGCTGCCGAGTGACCGCAACGCCCGCCCTGCCCGCATGGCGCCGCTTGCCAAATTGCCGGTCTTTTGGGCGCTCGAAGGAAAACGCGCCATCGTTGCCGGCGGATCGGATGCGGCAGCCTGGAAGGCGGAACTGCTGGCAGCCTGCGGCGCAGAAGTCCACGTCTATGCGGGAGAGCTGAGCGACACGTTCGCGACACTCATGCAGGATGACGGCCGGCTCCGCCATCACAAGGAGCATTGGTCGACTTCTGCCTTCGAAGGAGCGGCTATCGCCATTGCCGATTGCGAAGACGACGAAGCCGCTGCTGCGTTCTTCGATGCGGCCTGCAGGGCCGGCGTACCGGTCAACGTCATCGACAACCCGAAATACTGCCAGTTCCAATTCGGATCGATCGTCAACCGCTCGCCCGTCGTCGTCGCCATCTCCACCGATGGCGCAGCCCCGATCCTCGCCCAGGCGATCCGCCGGCGCATCGAGACGCTGCTGCCGCCGGCCCTGAAGTCCTGGGCAGCACTGGCGCATTCGATCCGGGACAAGGTCAATGCACGGGTCAGCCCCGGTGCGCCGAGGCGCGCCTTCTGGGAGAATTTCGTCGATCGCGCCTTCGGCGCGGCACCCGAGACTGAGACCGAAGCTGGCCTTCTCGCCGATGCCGGGCGGATTGTCACGAAGAACAGATCCTCCAGCGGACGCGTGACGCTGGTGGGTGCCGGCCCCGGCGATGCGGAGCTCTTGACGCTCAAGGCGGTGCGCGCGCTGCAGGCGGCAGACGTCATCCTGTTCGACGATCTCGTCTCCGACGAGGTGCTGGAACTTGCCCGCCGTGAAGCAAAGCGCATGCTCGTCGGCAAGCGCGGCGGCCGGACGAGCTGCAAGCAGGAAGATATCAACGCGATGATGATCCAGCTTGCCAAAGCCGGAAAGCGCGTGGTGCGGCTGAAATCCGGCGATCCGATGATCTTCGGCCGTGCGGGCGAGGAAATCGCCTGCCTCGAACAGCAAGGCATTCCCGTCGAGGTCGTGCCCGGCATCACCTCAGCCAGCGCCATGGCCGCCCGTCTCGGTGTCTCGCTGACGCATCGCGATCACGCGCAGGCCGTCCGCTTCGTTACCGGCCACTCGCGCCTCGGCGACCTGCCCGAACATCTCGATTGGCAAAATCTGGCCGAACCGCGCACCACGACCATCTTCTACATGGGCGGCCGCACCGCGGGCCAGATTCGCGCCAGACTTCTGGCCGCCGGCATGGACAGCGCGACCCCGGCAGTGGTGATGAGCGCGGTCACCCGCAGCAATGAAAGACGCTGGATCGGGACAGTTGGCGATCTGGCAGATGCCGTCGAGCGAATCGGCGTCGACAATCCGATCCTGATCGGCGTCGGCCAAGCCTTTTCGGAGGCGCGATCCAGAGTTGAGAGCCCAGCCCGACGGCCGACGCCGGAATGTGGGCAGCCTCGAGCCTTGGCGATGTGATGCTGTCCGGCCTTCTCGCCGCTCCGTTGCTCAGGAATTATTTGTCGTGACTGCCCTTCCGAAACAACCGGGCACTCCATATGTTTGCACAGCACCTAAAACAGGAACAATGCTATGCAAATGACCATGCGAGCCGTCGTCTTCGTGATCGTCGGTTCTATCCTGAGCATCCTCTTGGTCAAATATGTCAGGAACGATCTGAACGCCGCAGTCCCGATGATGGACCCTGCCGTCGTGGCAGAGCCGACCTGATATCCCATAATTTTGGGACAAAGCCGCAGAGACTATCCACTTTGCGAATCCCTTCAGACAGAAAACCGCCATATTCGACCGCCACCCATGCCGGGCGCGAGGCATGCGAGCTTCAAGGTACACGCTTATCGTGTGGCCATGGATCACGCTTCTTCACTGGGCAAACGCATATTTCTGATAGGATGGGGACACTGGGCATGACGAAATGGCGCAACGAGCCGATGCTGCCGCATCACGTTGAACTGTGCCAGCGCGTCTTCGACGCGGCCAGGATAGCCCGCAACATAACCCCCGAAAGCGATGCGAACAACCCGGTGGCGGCGCTGGTGCTGACCCTTTACCGGCATGGCGTGCGGGAAGAAGACGAATTGCTCCGCCGCGTTCTTGGCGCTCTGGACGAAAAATCCTGATCGAAAGCTTGGCTGTGCCACAGCCAGCCAAATCCCGTCTTGCTTTTACCCGGCAAATGGATCGAAAACTTACAGGCTTGACTGCCGCCAATACCATCAGGGTTGGCCGGCGGTGAGATGTCATGAACCAATTGATTGTCAATCCGATGACCTTGTCAGTGCGCAGTGAATCGACAGCATCGAAAGCGAAACGGCCGGTGGTCGCCATCATTGGCGGCGGCGTCTCCGGCGCGACCACGGCGTTCTATCTCGCGCAAGCGGACCAGAGCCCGGCGCCGGAGATCGTCGTTTTCGAACCGCGCGACGGCCTGGGCAGGGGGCTCGCCTACGACACGGCGGAACCCGCTCACCGCATCAACGTTCCCGCCGCACGCATGAGCCTTCTCACCGACGACCCGGATCATTTTCTGCGCTGGATCGAGGATCAGTCGGCAACTGCGGGCGATGCCGATGCCCTGCGGCCGGACGGCAATCTCTTTCCCCGGCGAAAGGTGTTCGGCGATTATGTCAATGCCATGCTGCAGCCGCTCATCGCCGACGGCGCCGTCCAGCATCGCCGTGCAGCCGTCGCGCATCTGCTGCGCAACCGACAGCAGCGCTGGTGTCTCGTCGATGAGGACGGCGGCGAAACCCTGGCAGACATCGTCGTCATCGCCACCAGCCATCCGCCACCGGTGGCGCCGGGCGGCCTTCAGACACTGCTGAAGGACCATCCGCGCTTCGTACCAGACCCCACGAAAGCCGGCGCGCTCGGTGCCATCCGCCCCTCCGACCGGGTGCTGGTCATCGGCAACGGCCTGACCTCTGCCGATGTGATCGCATCCCTGGTACTCAAGGGGCACACCGGCGCGATCACCGCGATCTCCCGCCGCGGCCTACGGTCCCGGGGACATGCGCCCTTCCCGCAAGATCCCACAGGCGATTTCCTCGCCGACCCGGCTTTCACGGCTCGAAAGCTGGTCCGGAACATCCGCCGCGCCGTTCGCGAGGCAACCGCAACCGGGCTGACCTGGCATGGCGTCATCGACCAGGTGCGAGCACAGGGCCAATCGATCTGGCAGATCCTGCCGATCGCGGAACGGCAACGTATCGTCCGGCATCTACGGCCTTATTGGGATGTCCACCGCTTCCGGGTCGCACCGCAGGTGGAAACAGCACTGGACGAGGCGATTTCGCAGGGCCGCCTTCAAATTCTCGCCGGGTCGATTGCAGGTACCAACGTCGAGGGCGAGACGGTGCGCTGCGCGCTCCGCCTCCGGCGCGGCCGAGAGACGGTGGAGCGGACCTATGATGCAGTCGTGGTCACCACCGGTCCCGGACATGGCCGCATCCTTGCGAGCCAACCCTTTCTCGCGGAATTGGCAGCGCGCGGCTATCTCGAGCTCGATCAGACCGGCCTTGGGCTTTCCTGTACCCGCAATTGCGAAGCGGTCGGCCCCGTATCCGGTGTAACACCGTCGCTCCTGATTGCCGGCCCCCTGGCGCGCGGCACCTTCGGCGAACTCATGGGTCTGCCGCAGGTGACGGAACATGCGGCGTTCGTCGCTTCCGTGGTTGCCGAGCGCTTGCAAACAGCGAGTCCAGCGCAAAACCCGCTTTAGCGAGAGATCTTTGTTGGTCTTATCGGTGACCAGCGGTCACTTGGACCTAAGTTTATAAGCCGTGCGCGGCAAGGCGCATGACGCTGGTTGAACCGGGTTTCGCGAGCATCAGCTTGCTGTCCTCGATCCTCCAGGAAAGCCCGCTCTTCAACGCATCGAAGAATTTCCACTCCTGGTCCATCACGGCCGGAACGCAGATCTTGCGCGTGGCGCCGGCGGGGCCGAAGATGATCTCGTTGGCCTTCAGGTTGAATGTGCCGGTGTAATGATTGCAGCCGGCAAAGCCGGAATAGGTGCCGTCATCGTTGATTTCGAGCGTCGTTTGTAAGTCGTCGATCACGCCGCCGCCACCGATATCCTCGGCAAGCCATGTTCCGACGAGTTCGGCGGGCACGGATTTGGCGACGACGGTCGAGACGGACGTCGCATCAAGCAGCACACAGGAGCAGGAGACAAACAGCGCAAGTTTCAACATGTGAGATGCCGTCCTTCCGAATTGACGGCGTTTGCCGCGAATCGCCCTCAGGCGCGACCATATCGCCACATCCTGTTTGGAGACACCCTTGTTGACAGTCGCTTTCACCTGTAGAGCCTAGTGCACAATTCCTTAAATCGGAATCGATCTAAGGATAAAATTATGCAGCAGTTTAAGTGCTGCGGCGTCCGCGGCGCTGTAGCGCGAAACAAGAAAAACAACGGGACTTGGCCATGACCTCCGGCGCACCTGAAAAACGCCGCTTGACCATTCTGGGCTCCACAGGCTCGATCGGCACCAACACGCTCGATGTCATCGACCAGCTCGGCGGCCGTGACGCATTCGAGATTGCCGCCGTGACCGGCAATGGCAACATCGGTCTGCTTGCTGCGCAAGCCACGGCGACCGGCGCTGAACTTGCCGTGACCGCCAGCGAGGGCCAATACGAAAACCTGAAATCGGCCCTGGCGGGCACCGGCATCGAGGTCGCCGCCGGCCGCAGTGGCCTGATCGAGGCCGCCGAGCGCGACGCCGACTGGGTGATGGCGGCCATCGTCGGAACAGCCGGCCTCGCGCCGACGCTCGCCGCCGCCAGGCGCGGCGCCGATATCGCGCTCGCCAACAAGGAGTGCCTTGTCTCGGCGGGAGACCTCTTCGTGCGTGCGGTTGCCGAAGGCGGCGGGCGGCTGATCCCGGTCGACAGCGAACACAGTGCCATCTTCCAGTCGCTGGAAGACGATCAGCGCCACGCGGTCGAGCGGATCGTGCTGACCGCATCCGGCGGCCCCTTCCGCACATGGTCGCGCGAGCAGATGGCCGGCGTTACGGCCGAGGTCGCGCGCGCCCATCCGAACTGGTCGATGGGCCTGAAGATCTCGATCGGCAGCGCCTCAATGTTCAACAAAGGGCTGGAAATGATCGAGGCGAAGCACCTGTTCGACGTCGCGCCAAGCCAGATCGAAGTCGTCGTCCACCCGCAGTCGATCATCCATTCGATGGTCGGCTACACCGACGGCTCCGTCATCGCCCAGCTGGGTTGCCCCGATATGCGCACCGCAATCGGCTACGCGCTGACCTATCCGATGCGTACGAAGCTGAATGTCGATCGACTGGACTTCGCCAAACTCGCAAGGCTGGATTTCGAGGCACCGGATGAGGTCCGTTTCCCGGCGCTGCGCCTTGCCCGCACCGCAATGGAGCGCGGCGGCCTGCAGGGCGCGATCATGAACGCGGCCGAGGAAGTAGCCTTCCATGCCTTCGTCTCAGGCCGCATCGGCTTCCTCGATATGGCCGACATCGCCGAGGTGGTCATGGATCGCATGACGGACGTCGCCCCGGCCGCCTCCATGGACGACGTTTTCGCCGCCGACGGCGAAGCCCGCGCCCGTGCTGCTGAAGCGGTAGCCGAAAAAGAAAAGGCCGCCGGAGCGGCGGCCTGATTCCATTCAGTAGGTTAGATTTACCTTACGCAACAGCTCTCGCCAGCGCGCAACGCGACCAGAGCTGGTGCAGCGCGCCGACCAGGTGGTCGATATCGCCGTCCGAATGCAGCGGCGTCGGCGTGATGCGCAGGCGTTCGGTCTTTTTCGGCACCGTCGGATAGTTGATCGGCTGGACATAGATGCCGCAATTGTCGAGCAGCAGATCGGAGATCCACTTGCACTTGGCCGCATCGCCGACGATCACCGGCACGATGTGGCTCGGATTGTTCAAGTGCGGAATGCCGTTCTTGTCGAGCAGGTTGCGCAGGCGGCGAACCCGTTCCTGATGGGCGAAGCGTTCGACCTGGCTTTCCTTGAGGTGCCGGATCGAGGCGACAGCACCGGCGGCGAGCGCCGGCGGCAGCGCGGTCGTGAAGATGAAGCCGGAGGCAAACGAGCGGATGAAGTCGCACAGCGCGCTCGATGCCGCGATATAGCCGCCCATGACGCCGAATGCCTTGCCGAGCGTGCCCTCGATCACCGTCAGCCGATGCATCAGGCCTTCGCGCTCGGCAATGCCACCGCCGCGCGGGCCGTACATGCCGACGGCATGAACCTCGTCGAGATAGGTCATCGCGCCGTATTTGTCGGCGAGATCGCAAATCTCCTTGATCGGCGAAATGTCGCCATCCATCGAGTAGACCGATTCGAACGCAATGATTTTGGGCGCGCGCGGATCGGCGGCAGCCAGTTTCGCTTCGAGGTCGGCGACCGAATTGTGCTTGAAGATCACCCGCTCGCATTTGGAGTGACGGATGCCCTCGATCATCGATGCGTGATTGCCGGCGTCCGAAAAGACGATCACGCCGGGGATCTTCGAACAGAGCGTTCCAAGTGCCGCCCAGTTGGAAACGTAACCGGAGGTGAACAGGAGCGCCGATTCCTTGCCGTGCAGATCGGCGAGTTCGCGCTCGAGCAGCACGTGATAGTGGTTGGTGCCCGAGATATTCCGGGTGCCTCCCGCACCCGCGCCACACTGGTCGATGGCGAGTTTCATCGCCTCGATGACCTTGGGGTGCTGACCCATGCCGAGATAGTCGTTGGAACACCAGACGGTGACGTCCTGTTTTTCGCCATCGGCGTTGTAGCGGATCGCCTTCGGGAATTCTCCGCGCTGGCGCTCCAGATCGGCGAACACGCGGTAGCGGCCTTCCTGATGCAGGCCGTCCAGTTCGCCTTTGAAGAAACTTTCGAAATCCATCATCGTCTCCAGAACCTTGCCGTCTTTTTGATCCAAAGACAGCCTGCGTCAATCCCGAAGCTCGGGATCGCCGCGGCCTGCGGCAAAAGGCCCCTAATTTTGAACAGTTCCAAACTATCCGTCATGGATTTCATTCCACTTAACATTGATCTGAGTCAAGCCCGCGTGGAAAAGGACGAACCACTCCTTCATTATATTCTGCTTCAATGAAACCGGCTGCAATCATGCACCGGAAATTGCAAGCTGGGCGGTGATTTGCGCCGGATTGGCGCCGGAAATTTCTGCGGAGCTGTCACGTTGGGAACAGCGCCTTCAGCTTCCGTTCAGGTTGAATGGCATTTCTTGCAACGAGAGGATTTTGCAGGATATCTGTAGACTTTCGCAGACATGCAATTATCTTCGAAGTTGCAAGTTCGACCGGAGGGGGACCTTACCGTCCAGCTTCCATTCCCGGGGAACGGACGGCGGAGAGGTAGCTTCCGCGTCCAGATTGGAGAACCAAATGAAAAGAGCCATTGCGCTTGTGTTGATTGCCTTGTCAGTCGCAAGCTGCACACAGACTGAAAAGGGTGCCGGCATCGGTGCCGTTTCCGGCGCCATCATCGGCGGCGCGATCACCGGCAACGTGCGCGGCGCAGCCGTCGGCGCGGCGATCGGCGGTGTTTCCGGTGCAGTCATCGGCCATGTCAGCGAGCAGCCGGGCCAGTGCTACTATCGCGACCGCTACGGCCGCCGTTACATCGACGATTGCCCGTGATATAACACACAGGCTGCAGCCGGCAGGGCAAAAAACGCGGCAAGCGGCTTTTGCCCCGGCGACGCGAATACCGCCAGCCCCGGAGAAATCCGGGGCTTTTTGTTTCCCGCACGTCACACGTGCCGCGGTTTTTCTCCAAATTCCCGCGTCATGCCTTCATCACCGTGGCAATGCTGTGTAGGGTCATCGTTAATGAAGGGAAAACCTTGTCATGCAATTGTGCCCCTGCCATGACGGCAGGCGGATGTTGAAAGTAGCCTGGAAAGCGGAATGCGGAAACGAAAGCGTCTGCCGACTGTAAGTGTTGCGTACCGGAACGCTGGCACCGCTTTTGCCGTCGCGGCGCTTGCCGTCTGCGGGCCTTTGTCGGCTACCGAGGCCCATGCCTTCAAGATCTTCGGCATCAGTTTCTTCGAGAGTGACGAGGAAAAAGTCGAGGTCATCGATCCCGTCAACTACAGCCTTACCTTGACGGAAACCTCCGGCGACGAGGATCTGAAGGAGGCGCTGGAAAACAGTTCGCGCCTGTTCCAGGACAAGGACAAACCCGTTTCCGGCGATCTCGGCCTCGCCATCAAGGCGCGCGACGATCGCGATCGACTTCTCGCTGCCCTCTATGAACAGGCCCGCTATGGCGGCACGGTCGACGTCAAGGTGAACGGCCAGGACATCGACACGTTGCCGCCCGACCCGGTGTTTCCGGACGGTGCTCCGGTTCCCGTCGAAATCACCGTGACGCCCGGTCCGGTTTTCACGCTTGGCAATGTCGTGCTCAAGGGAGACGCCCGCGGGCGCAGACCGGACGAATACTTGAAACCTGGCGCGCGGGCGGATTCCACCCTCATCATCAAGGCCGGCGAAAAAGTCGTCGAGGACTTGAAGGAGGAAGGCCGACCGTTTGCCAGGCTGACGGAACGCAGCGCCATTGCTGATCACAAGACGAATACGGTGGATGTGGTCATCGCCGCGGAAGGCGGCCCGGTTGCGCCGGTCGGCACCGTTACCGTGACCGGCACCAAGACCGTTGATCCCGCCTTCGTCGCTAGTTACTCGCGCCTCAACGGCGGCAAGCCCTATTCGCCGGAAAACCTGCGCAGGGCCTCCGAGCGACTGCGCCAGCTCGGCGTGTTTTCGAGCATCACCATCAAGGAAGCCGATGAGCTGGCGCCGGATGGCACCATTCCGATGACCATCGAGGTCTCCGAAGGCAAACACCGCTATTTCGGCGCCGGCGCACAATTTTCGACCACGGACGGTTTCGGCATCCAGGGCTATTGGGGTCACCGCAATCTCTTCGGCCGGGCCGAATCGCTTCGCGTCGAAGGCTCGGTCAACCGCATCGGCGAGACGACCGATGTCGGCAACCTCGATTATTCGGCGGGCCTGCTCTTTGCCAAGCCCGGCGCCTTCGGGCCGGCTTCCACCTTCAACGCCAGCCTGAAGGCGCAGCTTCTCGATCCCGACGCCTATAATGCGACGATTTTCACCGGTGCCGCCGGCGCAACCTTCGAGTTGTCCGATACCGACACGATCTCCGGCGGCGCCGAACTCAGTTGGGCCGATATCGACGACGCCTTCGGCACCAATGAGTATCTGACGGCGGCGATCCCGATCGAATATGTCCGCGACACGCGCGACGACAAGCTCAATCCGACAGCAGGCTACCGCGCCTCGATCAATGCCAAGCCGAGCTATGAGATCAACGGCCAGGCCTTCTTCAGTTCGTTCGAGGGCTCGGCCTCGGCCTATCTCGGCCTCGGCGAGGAAAACCGCTTCGTGCTGGCCGGCAAGCTCGGCGCGGGCGTCCTGGCCGGTGGCGACGGCCTTGCCTCCATTCCGGCCAACCGGCGCTTCTACCTCGGCGGTGGCGGCACGGTGCGCGGCTACTCCTACCAGGAGATCAGTCCACGCAACGGAGATAACGAAATCCTCGGTGGCCGCTCCTATGCAAACGCCTCGGTCGAGGCACGTATCAACATCACCGACAAGATCGGCATTGTTCCCTTCCTCGACGCCGGAACGGTATCGGCCGAAACTACGCCGGATTTTTCGGATATCCGTGCTGGTGCGGGTATCGGCATCCGCTATGCAACGCCGTTCGGGCCGATCCGGCTCGATTTTGCGGTGCCGCTGAACGCCTATCCGGGCGGCACCAAATACGGGATCTATGCCGGGATCGGGCAGTCCTTCTGACTGGTTCAGGAGACCGGCGGCAGAGAGAAGCAATTTCATCGCGACGCAACTTGGACTATGGATAAACCATGAATCGTTTCCTCCGTTTCCTGAAAGCCGCGTCGCGCTGGTTCCTCTATTGCCTCGGCCTCGTCCTTTTCGCCGCCGTGCTGTTCCTGCTCTTTGCCGGTTTTACGGCGCCAGGCGCGCGGCTTGTCGCCGCGGTGATCGAGAAATACGCCTCGACGCCGGACCAGATCGTCCGCATCAACGATCCGAGCGCGCTTCTCACCGGCGATTTCACCGCTTCCAGCGTCACCCTGTTCGACAGCAAGGGTGTCTATGCGGAAATCCGCGAAGTCGCGATCGACTGGTCGCCGACAGCGCTTTTTGCCAAACGCTTCGAAGCGGCGAAGCTTTCCGCGGGATCGGTGCGTCTTGAACGGCTGCCGATCCCCTCGCAGGAAACCCGGGAGGTCCGCGAAACCTTTGCTTTGCCGCTCGATGTCAAGATCGATGCCTTCGACCTTAAAGACGTCGTCATCGGCAAGGAGATCGCCGGCGTCGATCAGTTCCTGAGCGCTCAAGGCAAGCTGAACGCCACAAATGCCAGCATCGCCACCGCCCTTGCCGTCGCGCAGCGCGACCGACCCGACGCCAAGGCTATCGCCGACATCATCTTCAATCCGGCCAGCAACGAGTTGAGGCTGGAGACCACGATCGAGGAGCCGAAAGGCGGCTTGCTGGCCAAGGCCATGCGCCTGCCCGGCGAACCGGCGATCAGCGTCAACGTCACCGGCCAGGGGCCGCTTTCCAACTGGAGCGGCACGGCAACCGCCGCACTCGACGGCCAGGAAGTGCTGAAGCTCGGAGGCCAGCACACGCTGGCAGCCGATGGGTTCCGCACCGTGTCGCTCAAGGGCGGCGGCACGTTCAGCAATCTTCTGCCCGCCGCCTTCCGGCCGCTGTTCGAAGGCACCACCGACATTGATCTTTCCGCGGCGATCGACGGCAAGACCGTCCGCATCGGAACGGGCAATGTCTCCACCGGCGCGCTGACGCTGTCGGCATCCGGTACCTACAGCACGACGGGTGAGAACGACCTGCAGGCGCGCCTCACCGGCAAGAACGGCCCGATCGATTTCCGCCTGCCGCTGGAAAAGGGCGAGGCCCGGCTCGCGATCGACGCGGCGAGCGTCTCGCTGATCGGCGATGCGCAAACCGCGGTGCTCGACATCGGTGCTGCGATCAGCACGGCGACATTGCCGCAGGGTGAGATCGAGGCCATCAAGCTGCATGCCTATAGCGACGCCTTCAACCTTACGACCCGCACCGGCCCGCTCAAAACCACGATAGAAACGGGCGCAACCCGCTTTGCCAGCGCCGATCTCGACCGGCTCGTCAAGGGACCGGTCAAGCTCGACGGCACGCTGTCGCTGACGCCGGAGACGGCGTCCTTCGATCCGATCACGATCGAAAGCGCCAGCATTGGCGGCACATTGATCGGCTCCTATACGATCGCCGAAAACACCGTCGCTACCGCCTTCAAGCTCTTTGCCCTGCCCGCCGTCCTGCCGCCGGCGCTGGCTGCGAAGTTCGACACGACGATCGCCATTGCCGGCAATCTCGGGACAGGCGCCAATGGCAGCGTCAATGTGAGCGACTTCACCATCAAGTCGGGGACCGTCGATGGCGCCGGTTCAGCGGCGTTCGAAACCGATACACTCACGGCCGCGATCACCGGCACCGTGCCGGAGATCGGTAAGCTGCGCGCCGATGCCAAAGGTTCCGCAACCTTCAGCGCCGACGTGACCGGGCCTCTCGATGCGCTCGCCGTCAAGGCGAAGATCACATCGAGCGAGACAACGCTTGCCGGCCGCACCCTGAACGATCTTTTAGTCAACGCCGACGCCGTCATCGGCCGCGATGGACCGACGGGGACTGTCACTGCCAGCGGTACCCTGGAGGGACAGGCGATCAACGCCAAGGCCGATATCGCGACGGCGAAAGGCACGACCAATGTTCCGTCGTTCGAGGCGGTGATCGGGTCAAACACCCTGAAAGGTTCGCTCGACCTGACAAAGGAGTTCGAACCGAACGGCTCGCTGGTCTTCAACTTCCCGGATGTCGGGCTGCTGGCCGCGATGGCCGGACAAGCCGCGTCCGGCGATCTCGCCGGCTCGGCCAGCATCAAGACGGAAGATGGCGTCACCTCCGTTACGGTGACAGCCAGCGGTTCCGGCATCACGCGCGGCGATCTGGTGATAACCAGGCCAGCGGCCGACATCTCCATTGCCGACCTCAAGGCGCTGGCGATCAAAGGCGCGGTCACGGTCGAGGAAGTGAAGCAGGGCAGCAACCTCCTTGCCGGCCTCAAGCTCGGTTTCGAGCAGCAGGGCAACACGACGAATTTCGCGCTCGACGGAACCTATGACGCCGCCCCGCTCAGCGCCCGCGGCGATCTGCACAGCGCTGCCGGCCGCACGACGATCAAGCTGCAATCCTTCGCGGTGGCACCGAAGAAGATCCCGCTGGAACTGGCCCACCCGGCGACCATCGTGATCGAGAACGGCGCCGTCAACCTGCAGCAACTGGCGATCAATGCCTATGGCGGCACCGTGACCCTCACCGGCAGCGCCGGCGAAAAGCTGGACATAACCGCCGCGTTCACCGGTATCGACACCCGCCTGCCGCTCGAAGCCGGCGAGGTGCATATCCTGCTGGATACGGGCACGGCATCGATCAACGGCGACATGCAATCCGCGGTCCTCGATGTTGTGGGCAGCATCGAAGAAGTGGCACTGCCGCAAGGACGCTTCGACGCCGTCAAGCTGACGGCACACAGCGACAACTTCAACCTCACCACCCGCGCCGGGACGGTTGCGGCGACGATCGAGGCCGGTGCGACGCAGCTCACAAATGCCGATCTCGACCGGTTGGTCAAAGGCCCGATCACGGTGGCGACGACGCTCGACGTGACGCCCGAAGCAGTCGGTTTCAGCCCGATCACCATCGGCAGCGCCAATCTCGATGGCGCGCTCGCGGGTTCCTTCAGGCTCGCGGAGAACAGCCTGAACACGACGTTCAAACTCTCGGCCCGTCCGGCCGCCCTGCCCGCCTCCGTCTCGGCAAAATTCGATACGCCGGTGGACGTCGCCGGCACGCTTGCGACCGGCCCCGACGGTGCCGTCAACGTCACGAATCTCAACGTGACCTCCAGCACGCTCCAGGCTGCCGGTTCTGTCGCGCTCAAGTCGCAGAGCCTGACGGCGACGCTGACCGGCACGGTGCTCGACCTCGGCAAGGTGCTGGCTGATGCAGAAGGCCAGGCCAACTTCACGGTCGATGCCACCGGCCCGCTCGACAATCTCGGCCTCAAGGCCGATATCACCTCCCGCGGCGCGACGCTTGCCGGCCGCACGTTGAGCGACCTGCAACTCACGGCGGATGCAACCGCCAATCCGAAGAACCCGCAGGCGAAGATAACCGCCACCGGCGCGCTCGGCGGCCAGGCCATCAACGTCAAGGCCGACCTCGTTTCCAAGGACGGTCGCACCAGCGTGCCGGTTCTTCAGGTGCGGATCGGCGAAAACACGCTGAACGGCGTTGTCGACTTCACGTCCAACTTCCTGCCGCAGGGGACGATCGACTTCACCTTCCCCGATGTCGGGCTGCTGGCCGCCATGGCCGGAGAAAAGGCGTCCGGTGATCTGTCGGGATCGGCATCGATCAAAAGCGACGGCGGTGTAACTTCTATCGCCCTCAAGGCCAGCGGCTCCGGCATCAAGCGCGGCGACCTCGTCATCACCAGGCCGGTCGCCGACATCACCATCGCCGATTTGAAGGCGCTGGCGATCAAGGGCAATCTTTCCGTCGAGACGTTTGCGCAAGGCGCCAACCGCGTCAGCGGCCTGAAGCTCGACTTCGTCCAGCAGGCAAACCAGACCAACGTCGCGCTTGACGGCAGCTATGATGGCGCGCCGCTCAAGCTGCGCGCTGATATCCAGACGGCGGGCGGCAAAACGACTGTCGATCTCGCCTCCTTCACTGCCACCCCGAGAAAGATCCCGGTCAAGCTCTCGGCACCAACGACGATCTCCATCGAAAATGGTACCTTCAGCCTGCAGAATCTGACGATCGCGGCGTCCGGCGGCACGATCGTGATCACCGGATCGGCCGGCGAAAAACTCGATCTCGCCATCAACCTCAAAGCCTTGCCCGCCAGGCTCGCCAACACCTTCGCACCCTCGCTCGGCGCCGACGGCGCCATCACCGGCACGGTCGGGGTCAAGGGCACATCGGCTGCACCGGTCGCCACCTATGACCTGCGCTGGGCGAACGCCGTGGTTGCCCAGGCAAAGTCGGCCGGCGTCAGCGCGCTCGACGTTACCGCCGAGGGCCAGTTCGCCGACAACACCGTCACGCTCGACGCGACGATCAGCGGCGCGGGCGGCCTTTCTTTCAGGGGCGGCGGCAAGCTCGGCCTCACCGGCAAACGGCCGATCGACATGAAATTCTCCGGCAACCTGCCGTTCAGTCTTGCCGCCGGTCTGCTGGCGCAGCAGGGCTTCACGCTGACGGGCGCCGCCAATGTCGATCTCGCCATAAAGGGTACTGCGACGGCGCCGCAGATCACCGGCACGATCTCGACCTCCGGTGCCCGCCTTGTCGATGTCCGCCGCAACCTCGCGATTACCGACCTGACGGCCAATATTGCCCTCGACGGCAAGCAGGCAACCATTTCCAAACTGTCCGGTCGGCTTGCCAGCGGCGGCTCGCTCGATGTCACCGGCACCGTCGGCATCGCGCCTGGCTCCGGTTTTCCGGCCGATCTTTCCATCCGCCTCGACAACGCAACCTATGTCGATGGCAACCTGTTCACGGCCAATGTCGATGGCGCCATGACGCTCAAGGGCTCGCTCATTGCGACACCCATGCTGGGTGGAGCCGTCACCATCCACAAGGCGGCGATCACGATCCCGGAAAAGCTCCCGGCCTCGTTGTCGGAGATCAACATCAAACACAAGAATGCTCCGGCCAAGATCCGCCAGATGCAGGCGGATGTCAAAAAAGACACCGCAAGCAGCGGCGGAGCAAAGAGCAGCAGCATTGCCTTCGACTTGACCGTCAATTCACCCGGAAAACTGTTCGTTCGCGGCCGCGGCATCGACGCCGAACTCGGCGGCGATCTGACGATCCGCGGCACCGCCGTCCAGCCGGCCGTGTCCGGTGGCTTCGAGATGCGGCGTGGCCGATTGGAAATCCTCGGCAAGCGGCTCGACTTCTCGGACGGCACGATCAGCTTCGGCGGCAACCTCATCCCGACGCTCGACCTTGACGCAACGTCGACCGCCGGTTCGACGACGATCACTGTCAATGTCGCCGGTCCTGCCAACAATCCGACTGTCACTTTCTCCTCATCGCCCGCTTTGCCGCAAGATGAAATCCTGGCGCAGCTGATCTTCAACCGTTCACTCTCCAACCTGTCGGCCCTGCAGATCGCCCAGCTCGCAAGCGCCGTCAGCCAGCTTGCCGGTGGTAAATCCACCTCGCTTCTCGACGGCTTGCGCAACAAGCTTGGCGTCGACGACCTCGATATCTCGACGGACGCCAGCGGCGGCGCGCAGGTGACGGCCGGCAAATACCTGAACGACCGCACCTATCTGCAGCTTCAATCCGGTTCCGAAGCCGGCGGCGGCAAGGCGATCATCAATCTCGACGTCGGCCGCGGCGTCAAACTGCGCGGCGAAGCCGGCAGCAGCGGCACGGGCGCCGGCATCTTCTACGAGAAGGAATATTGAGCGACGCGTTATAGCCCCGTCGTCATCTTGCTGGTCTTCAGCAGGATGTTGGTCTCTGTCAGGTTGATCCCGTCGATCAGCCGGATGCGCCGCAGCGTTTCGTCGAAGGTGGCGAGATCCTTGTCCTCAAGCTCGGCAATGAAATCCCAGCGGCCATTGGTGGAATGAAGCGCCCGCACCTGCGGCAGGCCGCGCAGTTGCGCAGCAACCCGATCGGCCATCTTGCCGTGAATCTCGATCATGACGATGGCGCGCACGCCGCTGCCGGACAGTTCCGCGCCGGTGCGGATGGTGAAGGCGGCAATGGTGCCCGACGACACCAGACGATCGATGCGGGCGGCAACGGTGGCACGCGATGCACCGGTTGCCGCAGCCATCGACGAGACCGGCGTGCGGGCATTGTGGCGGAGCGCACTGATCAGCGTATGATCCAGATCGTCAAGGCTTATCATTGTGCTCATCCAGATTTAACAAAGTGCCGATAATAGCCTTCTATCTGTCAGTTTTCCATCTTTTTGCCAACATCTGAAACGGCAATAATCCGCACACAAACCGGGCAAACCGGCATCACGCAAACCTGCGGGGAAATCCATGGCTGAAACCAAGAAAAGCATCGCGCTGATTGGCGCCCCACTCGAGGAAGGCTCCGGCCGCCGTGGTTGCGCCATGGGCCCAGCGGCGCTGCGCATCGCCGGCATCGACACCATCCTCGCCGGTCTCGGCCACAGCGTTGCCGACGAAGGCGATCTGAAGCCGCTGCCGGCCCGCGACCTTGCCAACCATCCGGGCGCCAACAACCTGCAGATTGTCGCGGCCATGACCCGTGCGCTGGACGAATCGGTGCACGACGCGGCCCGCGCCGGCAAGTTTCCGCTGATCCTCGGCGGCGATCATGCCCTGTCGATGGGGTCGGTCTCCGGCATGGCGCGCTATGCGAAGGAACAGGGCCGTCCTCTCTTCGTGCTGTGGCTCGACGCCCATGCCGACTTCAATTCCCCGGCGACCTCGCCGTCCGGCAACATGCACGGCATGCCGGTCGCCTTCTTCTGCGGCGAGGCTGAATTCGCCCCGATTCTCGACAAGGACCGTCCGCTGGTCGATCCGAGACACGTCTTCCAGGTCGGCATCCGGTCCGTCGACGACCGCGAGCGCGAGGAGATCGCCGAGCACGGCGTCAATGTCTACGACATGCGCGCCATCGACGAGACCGGCATGGCACATATCATGCACGAGATCATCGCGACGATTAAGGGCGCGAACGGCATGCTGCATGTCAGCCTCGATGTCGATTTTCTCGATCCCGAGCTGGCGCCTGGCGTCGGCACCACCGTGCCCGGCGGCGCGACCTTCCGCGAAGCGCATCTGATCATGGAAATGCTCTGCGACAGCGGCCTCGTCTCGTCGCTCGATCTCGTCGAGCTCAACCCCTTCCTCGACGATCGCGGCAAAAGCGCCCGCATCCTCATCGAACTGACCGCAAGCCTGTTCGGACGCCGCGTCCTCGACCGCCCCACCCGCAGCGCCTGACCCAAGAAACCGAGCCACTGGAGGCCCCATGAACACGACGAATGCTCTGATCGAAACCGAATACCGGCTCGGCGCGCATAACTACAAGCCGATCGACGTGATCCTGTCGCGCGGCGAAGGCGTCTACGTCTGGGATCTCGACGGCAATCGCTACCTCGACTGCCTCTCGGCCTATTCCGCCGTCAACCAGGGTCATTGCCACCCGAAGATCCTCGCAGCGATGGTGGAACAGGCCCAGAAGCTGACACTGACCTCGCGCGCCTTTCGCAACGACCAACTGGCGCATCTCTACGAGGAGCTGGCAGCGCTGACCGGCAGCCACAAGATTCTGCCGATGAACTCCGGCGCCGAAGCGGTCGAGACCGCCATCAAGGCGGTGCGCAAATGGGGTTACGAGGTCAAGGGCGTTGCGGACAACAAGGCCGAGATCATCGTCTGCTCCAACAACTTCCATGGCCGGACCATGGGCATCGTCGGCTTCTCGACCGATCCGGATGCGCGCACCGGCTTCGGTCCCTTCGCCCCGGGCTTCGTCACCGTGCCTTTCGGCGACATCGACGCCTTCCGCGCGGCAATCAATGAAAACACCGTTGCCTTCCTGATCGAGCCGATCCAGGGCGAAGCCGGCGTCGTGATCCCGCCGCGAGGCTATTTCCCCGAGGTTCGCGCGCTGTGCTCGAGGCACGGCGTCACGCTGATCCTCGACGAGATCCAGACCGGCCTTGGCCGCACCGGCAAGCTGCTTGCCGAAGAGCACGAGGAGATCGAGGCCGACGTGACCCTGATCGGCAAGGCGCTCTCCGGCGGCTTCTATCCGGTTTCGGCCGTGCTTTCGAATTCCGAGGTGCTCGGCGTCTTGAAGCCCGGTCAACATGGCTCGACCTTCGGCGGCAACCCGCTTGCCTGCGCTATCGCCCGCGCCGCGCTGAAGGCGCTGACCGAGGAAGGCATGATCGAGAACTCGGCGCGCATGGGCGATCGCTTCCAGACGGGGCTGAAGGACATCCGCTCCAACATCATCAAGGAAGTTCGCGGCCGCGGCCTGATGCTTGCCGTCGAACTGGTGCCGGAAGCCGGCGGCGCGCGCAAATATTGCGAAGCGCTCAAGGAGCGCGGCATCCTTGCCAAGGACACCCACGGCGACACGATCCGCATCGCCCCGCCGCTGGTGATCACGCAGGACCAGGTCGACTGGGCTATCGAGCAGTTCGCCGGCGTTCTCGCCACGGCGTGATTGGTACCGCACCGGCCGCCTGATTGCGTTCAGGCGGCCGGTGCGCTTTCCTCACGCTGCAAAAGCATCTCTTAACGATTTGTGATATAAGGTTCTTCGCAGGGCGCGAACGGCTATCTGCCGTGCATGACGCATCGCCCCTGACCGGATGTAGCCGGCACTCCAGACAATTTATCCGACGCCGCAAGCGCAGGCCGACCATGACGCCAGCAGCATGCGGCCGAGGTCTGTTAAGGCCGGGCGCCCTGGCGCCGGCTGAAGCAGCAACGGGAAGGAATCGCAGATGACGAATGCACTGAAAATGGCAGGTTTCGACGGCGAAACGTTGGAAATCATCGCTTTCCGTCTCCACGATCAGGAATTCTGCGTGAAGACGACGACGATCCGCGAAATCCGCGGCTGGGCGCCCTCGACGCCAATCCCGCATTCGCCGGCCGAAGTGCTCGGCGTCATGAACCTGCGCGGCACGGTCATCCCGATCATCGACCTCGCCCATAAGCTCGGCATGAAGAGCACCGTTGCCAACGAGCGCAGCGCCATCGTCGTTGCTGAAGTGCACAACATGGTGATCGGCCTCGTCGTCGACCGCGTCTCCGACATCCTGACCGTGCAGGGCAACCAGGTGCAGCCGGTTCCCGAAATCACCACCTCCTTCGACAAGAGCTATGCCGAAGGCATCATCGCCAACGAGACTGGCATGATCTGCTTCCTCAATCTCGCCCGCATGTTCAAGGAACGCGAGATGGACGATATGGCCGCCTGACCGGCGATCAAATCGACTTGACGAGAGCGGCCGCCGGCCGCCGGCCGCTCTTTTCGTTTCAGGCGAAAGGCGTCCGCCGAAATCCTCGGTGATGAAGAACCCTCGCCCGCGTTCGGCATGCGGCCGATTGATAACGCCGGTTTCGGCTCCTTTTCCAGGAGAGATGATGGGAAAGATCAGGACGCGGGGGCTTGCCCAAATTTGTGAAGCCAAAGCATTTCACTTTTCCCAAATCGTGCCGGGGTATCTCCCCGCGCGGAACAAAGCCCCAATCAGACGGTTATCATCCAGCAACGCATTGACGGAGGTAATTTCCATGCAAGTGATCGGCACGCAGGTTCACCAGCAGCCGGGGATGGTGACCGTCGAGTTCGTCGGCGAAGGCGGCGATGTCATCTCCGTCCAGATGCGCAGGGGCAAGAATGACGACCTCAACCGGCAGAACGCGATCGAAAAAGCCAAGGCGATGCTGCTGCAGGTGGCGGCGTTCGAGCAGGATGCGGATACCGGCAGCGCGGACAGCACTCAGTCGAGCACGGCGTCCGAGGGAGTATCACCCGCCGTGCTATCCTTGAAAAGCGCGCGCTCAGCGCATGACCGGGCGACCCTCGAGGAAGAACTCGACGAGGGGCTGGAGGACACCTTCCCTGCAAGCGACCCGGTGTCAGCGACCGTCAGCAGCATTCCGAGCGGAAGAACGAGCCAGAAGGGGACCAAAACCTGACGACGTTGTGCGTCTCGCCCCGGCGGTCGCCGTAGGCATGCAACTTCTTCAAATTTTATGCAGGGGCAACTCGACCGCTTTCGGAAGCGCCGGTCTCTCCCGGCCTCCAAAAATATCCGCCCAACACACCCGATGAACTCCTAAGCCCGTGTCGCCCTCAGCCGGTCCTCATCCAGCACCACGCCCAGACCCGGCGCCTCACCGAGTTCGAGCCAGCCATCCCTGTGCTTCAGCGGCGCGATCATCGCGTAGTCGCGGCGCTCCTCGCTCCATTCGGGACTGTCGTAGGGATATTCGAGGAAAGGCGCGTCGCCCGCGCCGGCGGTGAGGTGGGCGTTGGCAAGCACGCCGATGCCGTTGGTCCAGGAGTGCGGCGTGAACATCACGCCGGCCTCGCGGGCCTGGTAGGCGAGACGGCGGCAGCCGGTGATGCCGCCGGTGAGCGCCACATCGGGCTGGATGATGTCGAAGGCGCGCGCCTCGATGATGTCGCGGAATTCATAAATCTCGCGGGTCATCTCGCCGCCGGCGATGCGCACGCTGGTGGCGTCGGAGAGGCGGCGCATGCCTTCGCGGTCGGAGCGGAACAGCGGTTCCTCCATCCAGTAGATATCGAGCTTTTCCAGCTCTTTCGCGACCGCTAACGCATCCTTGAAGGTCCAGGCCAGCGTCGTGTCCCACGGCATGCGCCAGCCCTGGTTACAATCGACCATCAGCTCCAGCCGGTCGCCGACGCGGGCGCGGATGGCTTCGAGCGCCTTCACATCGGCCTTCCAGCTGCCGCGGCCACCGGCCGAGGAGGAGAAACGTACCTTCATCGCCGGGAAACCTTCCCCGATATAGCGCTCGGCCTGATCGGCCATGGCCGACGGCTCGCGCAGGACGCCGGAGGAGGCGTAGAGCCGGACCTTGTCGGCCCGGCCGCCGAGCAAACGCCAGACCGGCTCGCCGGTGATCTTGCCGCAGAGATCCCACAGCGCCAGATCCAGCGGCCAGCAGCGGCCGTAGTGGAAGGAGATGTGCGACAGCACCTCGTAATGCCGCTCCAGATGGCGCGGGTCCTGACCGATGAACAGGTCCTCGTGGCCCTCGAAGCCCTTCATCAGGTCGCCGGAGCCGATCCCCTCGCGGCCCTCGTCGTCGCGGACACGCACGATCGTCACGTCGAAATGTTTTCGCGAACGGCCGTCCCAGCTCGCCTTGAAGGCCGGGTCCAGCGGCAGGCGGTGATGGGTGATCTCAATGGAAACGATCTTGCTCACGGTTTCCCTCCCTATGTCTCGCGGATGCGTTGTCGTCCGGGCTTGTCGCCCGAGCCGCGTCAACCGAAATGCTGCCAGATGGTCTTGTAGTCGCAATATTTGTCGATCGCATGCACCGAGCGGTCACGGCCGAAGCCGGACTGCTTGAAGCCGCCGAAAGGCGTCGCGAAATTCGACATGTCGTAAGTGTTGATCCAGACCGTGCCGGCATGCAGGCTTTCTGAGAAGCGGTGGGCGCGGTCCATGTCCTTGGTGAAGACGGCCCCAGCCAGACCGTAGATCGTGTCGTTGGCGATCCTCAAGGCTTCCTCCTCGGTGTCGAAGGGGATGGCAGCGAGAACGGGTCCGAAAATTTCCTGGCGGGCGAGGCTCATGTCGTTGGTCATGTCGATGAAGACACCGGGGGAGACATAATAGCCGCCGGTCTCCGCAAGCGTCCGCTCGGCGCCGAAGGCACGGCGCGCGCCTTCCTTCTCGCCCGCCGCGATCATGGAGAGCACCTTGTTCATGTGCTCTTCCTCGATCAGCGCGCCGATCTGGGCCGACGGGTCGAAGGGATGGGCAAGGGCGATGTCGCTCCTGGTGACGGCTTCGATCTTGGCGATCAGCGCCTCCTGCGCCGAGCGCTCGACAATCAGCCGTGTCGAGGCGTGACAGGTTTCACCGGAATTGTAGAAACAACCCCAGGCGACGGCAGACGCAGCCGCATCGAGATCGGCATCGGCGAAGACCACGAGCGGCGACTTGCCGCCAAGTTCGAGCGCCACGCGCTTGACGTTGGATTGCGCGGCATAACCCATGATCTGCTTTCCGACCTCGGTCGAGCCGGTAAAGGCGATCATGTCGACATCCATGTGCAGCGCCAGCGGCTTGCCCGTTTCCTCGCCATAACCGGTGACGACGTTGAGGACGCCCGCCGGAAGACCCGCCTCGAAGCCGAGCTGGGCGAGACGGATGGCAGACAACGATGACTGTTCGGCCGGCTTGAGCACGACGGAGTTGCCGGCGGCAATCGCCGGTCCGAGCTTCCACGCATCGATGATCATCGGATAGTTCCACGGCGTGATGGCGCCGATCACGCCAATCGGCACCTTGCGGACGATGGCGCGCTCGCTCGGCGGCGTCGGTGCGACCTCGTCGTAGAGCTTGTCGATCATTTCGCCGTAGAACTGGATGCCATCGGCGCAGAGGCGCACGTCGACATTGAGCGAGGCCATGACCGGCTTGCCGACATCCAGCGTTTCGAGCAGCGCCAGCTCGTCGCCATGGTCGCGGATCGCCTGAGCCCATTTCAGCATGATCTTCTTCTTCTCGAGCGGGTCCTTCTTTCGCCAGACACCGCTATCGAAGGCCGCCCGGGCGGCGGCCACTGCCCGATCGATATCCCCAGCATTGCCGCGGGCGAGCGTGGCGCCAGGCTTGCCGTCCATGGGGCGCGTACGGGTGAAGGTCTCACCGGACGAGGACGGCGACAGTTCGCCGTTGATGAAATGGCGGCCTTCCGGCTTGAGGGCCGAGAGGAAGGCCTCCCAGTAGTCGCGGCTATAGGGCTTGCTCATGATCAGGCGGCCTTCGGCAGGGACATGATGGCAGCGGCGAAACGGGCGATGTCCTGATCGCTGATCTCGCGGATGGTCGAGCGGCGCATCGGCAGGTTTTCCGGCGCCTTCATTTCGGCGGCGAGCGCGCCCGGATCGAGCGCCGCAAATACGTTCGGCAGAGCACGGACAATGCCGCAGCGATCCATCAGGCCGGAGACGAAGGCCGGAAGGTCCGCCGCCTTGGCAAGATCACAGGCTTTCGCGGCCGCATTGAGATCGGCGGTATCGGCCTCGACCAGCCAGGCAAGCGTCGCCTCGAAGCCGAGCGCGGTGGCAAGGCCATGGTGAACGGGGGCAAGGCCCGCCAGCGCATGGCTGATCGTGTGGGCAATAGCCGTGCCGCAATTGTCGATGGCGATGCCGGCATAGCACGAGCCGAGCAACACCTTGCCGCGCGCTTCCATATTGTCGGGTTCCTTGACGGCTGCTTCCAGCGCGCCCGTGATAAGGCGCAGGGCTTCATGGGCGTAGAACTTGCCGCCGGCATGGGCATTGCGGTTGGTGGCGGCTTCAAAGGCGTGGATGAACGCGTCCATGCCGCACCAGGCAGTGAGATCGGCGGGCAGCGTCGCGGTCAGCGCCGGGTCAAGCAGCACGAGATCAGCCTTGGTCTCCCGCCCCCAGACCCAGAGCTTCCTACCCTCTGACCCGGCGAAGATGTTGGTCGCGGACGTTTCCGATCCCGTCCCTGCCGTCGTCGGCACCATGATCTTCTTCAAGGGGTTCTTCGGCAGCGGATTGGCAGCGAGCGCATAATACATTGCATCCTCACCGGAGACCGCGCAGCAGGCGGCGATCTTGGCGATGTCCAGTGCCGAGCCGCCGCCGACGCCGATGACCACGTCCGCGCCTGTGACGGCCTCGGTCGCATGCCGCACATGGGCGATCGTCGGCTCGCCGGCGAAATCGGAAAAGACACGCCCCCGGATGCCTACGGCCTGCAACTGGGCTGCGACGCGATCGGCGAGCCCCGACCGGACCAGGAAGCTGTCGATGACGATGGCGGCGGTTTTCGCGTCGAAGGATGCGGCGGCGGAGCCGATGGTCTCATGGAGATTTTCGCCGAAACGGATTTCGGGAACGAAGGACGTGACGAAGGGCATGGGGTTGATCCTGCGAAGCGGTTTGATGCTGCTTCCAGCCTGCACCACAATCTGATATTTTCAAACATAGGCAGTTTTCAGCCATTTTGATGATTTGAAATCATGGAGAGGGAATGCTGGACCATATTCCGCTGGAAGCGTTCCGGGTGTTCGACGCCGCCTGCCGACAGATGAATTTTTCGAAGGCTGGGCGCGAACTCAACATCACCCAGGCCGCCGTCAGCCGGCGCATCAAGGGGCTGGAGGATCATCTTGGCGCAGCGCTTTTCACACGGCGCGGCAAGAACCTGGAGCTGACACCGCAAGGCGCGCGCCTGTTCCAGCGGGTTCGCGCCGCACTGGATTATCTGGAGGAGAGCCTCGACCCCTTCCGTCCTGTGAAAGGCGGGACGATCGCCATCGCGGCGAGCGGTTCGGTGTCGCATCTCTGGCTCGGCGGCCGCCTGCGCGATTTCGGCAAGGAAAACCCGGCGATCTCGCTCAGGCTGCTGACCTCGGACACGTCGTCCGATCTGGCCGCCGAGACCAATGACCTCGTCATCCTCTATTCGACCGGCGAACACCCGCGCTGGGACCTGACTTTAATGATGCCTGAGCGGCTGATGCCTGTCGCTTCGTCGGATTATCTCGACAGCCGCGGCCTCGATGCCGCAACCCTCACCGTCGAGCAGATCGCGTCGCTGGACCTCATCGACTACGAACGCTTCAACGCGCACTGGATTTCCTTCCGGCAGTGGTTCAGCCGCGTCTCTCCGGCGCTCCGGCTGAAGCTGCAGAACCCGCGCTTTTCCTTCTCCACCTACATCATGGCGATCGATGCGGCCCTGCGCGGAGACGGCATTGCGCTTGGCAGCCTCGGCCTGATCGAAGAGCAACTCGCCGATGGGAGGCTCGTGACGGTCGGCTCGGAATGTCTTTCCACCGGCTACGGCTATTATCTCGGCCTTCCGAAAGACAAGACAGTCACCCCCGAGGCACGGCAGTTGCATGCATTCCTGACGGGCTCGGAAAACTGACCGCCGCCGCGCGCTGAGAGGCACGCCGAGGCGCAATTGTGCCATGCAAACGAATCATGCAATGGTCTCGCCTCTGCAGCCAGCAACCACGTTGAACGTTGCCTGACATCAGCCTCTCGTCTCCCCCCTTAAATCTCCGGCCCCGCCAATGCCATGGTCAAATCTGCTGCTTTCATTTTACATCTTGATATCTCTGTTTTTTCTCGACAATACCTATCGCGAGGGTGAGGCCGCCGGCGGCGCCTGGGATGCAATGCGTGTTCTCGGATTGTCTTTGTGCCTGCTTTGGCCGCTGCTCCTCGTTCACGTGATCATCTCGGCCTGCAGAAACCGGCAGACGGGCTGACAGACGTCCACAATCTTGCCCGCCACGCACGCCAGAATGGGGCCTGGCACGGATCAGAGGCACCGGAGGCCGGGCTGCGTGACGCCCAAGGCCGGTGGAACCGCGGAGCTCGGGTTTCGGCATGAAGGAGGAGCAGAAAAGCCGGTCTGGAAAGATGTTCTTTCTCGTCGCTGTCGGCCTGATCTTCGCTGGCATCCTGGCGACCGTGCTGCTCGCCAACGGGCAGCGCAATCTCCATCATCTGCTCGCCTATCTCGGCCATCCCGATCTTCTGGCGACGGTCGAGCCGGCACCGAAACAGATAAAGATCATCCGCAGTAGGAGCGTGCGCCTGCCGCCGGCGCGCATGGTCCTGCCGGTCTACGCCTTCAGCGACTTCAAGGCGCCGCAGCAGCAGTTCATCCGCCTCATTCAGAGCGACCCGCGCAGCCTGTGCGAACGGCTGAAGGCCGGCGGCTTCGGCGATCTCGACTGGACGGTCAGCAGCGGCAACAAGAACAATTGGGAATGCTCCTCCTCCGTCGATCTTCCGGTGAAAGGCGACGGTACGATACAATCCTCGATCTTCATCTTCATCACGGGCGACGGCGAAAACCGCGTCACATCCTTCCGCGTCAAGCTCAACATCGAAGACGCCGCCGATACCGTTATGGTTGCCGACCTCGCCGGCAAGGCGGCAAACATCTTTCTGAGCCAGGTGCGCTGGGAGAACCCCGGCGAGATCATCGGCAAGATCCATGCGCTCGAAGCCTTCGACATCCGCAACTTCGGCAGCCGGATCCAGTTCAAGCGCGAGTTCGGAGAAACGCCGCGCTACAATTTCCTTGCCAGCCAGATCAGAAAGCGCGGCAAGAATACGCCGGGAGATATTTTCTTCGATCGGAGCAAATGGTTCCCGCTGACCGGCAGCGACGGCCTGCCGATGATCGACGGCATGATGGCGGGCGAAAGTTCAGACGGGCTGACGCTGAATACCCCGAAAAATTCGGCGCAGTGACCGGATATTTTCAGTTATGAAAATTTCAAATTGGCACAACGTGCGCGGTGGCTGGCAACGGCAATGCAGCAAACCAGGTTGCTTTGCAGCAAGACTTTGAATGGAAACCGCGATCACCCCAAAAATGATCCATTTTGGCGCGCCGCAAGTTAACCACAACCAACAACATCGACATTCGGAGACTTGTCAAAGACGATCATATTTAATAAGTGATTAAAAACACAAAATGCTTTTTGCAGACAAATAATTTTCAGGGACGGCAGCACTCCACGGCAACCCAGACGCAACAACCTTGCCGAGAAGGCGGGGAATATGTATCTATTGATAATAGAAATAATTGCCCGGCTTCTTCAGACAAACACCATCTTCGGCAACGACCGACCAGAAGCCTACCCTGCCTGCTAAAAGTGCCAGGAGTATTTAAAGCCATGACGGAAAAAATGATGTTGCAACAATCAGCTGCTATCGGATTGGAGGATAGCATGTTGAATGGGAATACCTCTGGGAGGTTTGCCGTTCAGAACAAAGAACGGCGCGCAGACGAAAGCAATTTTTACATTAACCCGGCCAGTGCGCCGAGCATGCCTGTTCAGCTTGCGATCAAGCGAATGATCGATGTTGGCGGCGCATTCTTCGGTCTTCTTGTTCTTTCTCCGGTTATTCTCCTGATTGCCGTGCTCATCAAGCTGGAAAGCAAGGGCCCGGTTTTCTTCAAGCAGTTACGAACAGGCCTCAACGAGGTGCCGTTCGAGATCCTGAAGTTCCGTTCCATGTACACCGATCTCTGCGACAAAAGCGGTGTGCGTCAGACGATCGATAACGATCCGCGCATCACCCCGCTCGGGCGTGTTCTGCGGAAGACTAATCTTGATGAAATGCCGCAACTGTGGAACGTCCTGATCGGCGACATGTCGCTGGTTGGGCCGCGTCCGCACGTTCCGGACATGCTGGCTGCCGGCCGTAACTATGCGGAACTGGTGCAGGGTTACGAGTACCGGCACCTGATGCGGCCGGGCCTCACGGGCCTTGCACAGGCCCGTGGCCTGCGCGGCCCAACCCGACATCGCTGGCTGGCGATCCGCCGGATCGTCTGCGACGTCGAGTATGTCCGGCAGTTCTCGCTGCTTCTGGACATCAAGATCATCATTCGCACGGTGATCAACGAGCTGAAGGGCGGCACCGGCCTCTAAAGGCTGGCAAAGTCTTGGCGTCTTCATCGTCTTGGCGTTTCAAATGCAAAGCCATCGGCGTCAGCCGGTGGCTTTTTTCGTTGGCCTGGACAACCCCGCGTATCCTCAACACCAAGCCGCCATGTTTGGGGCCAGGCAGGGTACTGCGCTATCTGTTGGCCACCATGGAAACTGGAAGGCGCCTGGGCGGTGACGTCTCCCGAAATTGCCTGACCTTGAACGCAAACCGCCCGGACAGGGTCCGGGCGGCGATGGTTCAGAGAAAAGCGAGAGCGCTTAGTTCGACTGCCAGCTCTTGACCAGTTCGTCGTAGTTGATGGTCTGCGGCTTTTCCTTTTCGTTCTCGACCTTCAGCTGCGGTGCGAGGTTGCCGGCCTTGACGGCTTCCGCGTTCCAGTATTCGAGATCGTGCTCTTCAGCGAGCTTCGGACCGATATCGCCCTGGATGCCGGCACGTTCGAGGCGCTGCAGCACCTTTTCCTGTTCGGCGCATAGGCTATCCATGGCTTCCTGAGCCGACTTCGCACCCGAGGATGCGTCGCCGATCGCCTGCCACCACAGCTGTGCCAGCTTCGGATAGTCCGGAACGTTGGTGCCGGTCGGAGACCACTGGACACGGGCCGGCGAACGGTAGAACTCGATCAGACCGCCGAGTTCCGGCGCACGCTTGGTGAAGCTGTCATGCCGGATCGAGGATTCGCGGATGAGGGTGAGGCCAACATGGCTCTTCTTCACGTCCACGGTCTTCGAGGTGACGAACTGCGCGTAGAGCCAGGCGGCCTTGGCGCGGTCTTCCGGGGTCGACTTCATCAGCGTCCAGGAGCCGACGTCCTGATAGCCGAGCTTCATGCCGTCCTTCCAGTAGACGCCATGCGGAGACGGCGCCATGCGCCATTTCGGCGTGCCATCCTCGTTGACGACGGGCAGGTCCTTCTTGACCGCATCGGCGGTAAAGGCAGTGTACCAGAACATCTGCTGGGCGATCGTGCCCTGCGCCGGAACCGGACCGGATTCCGAGAAGGTCATGCCCTGCGCTTCCGGCGGCGCATAGGCCTTCAGCCAATCCAGGTACTTGCTGATCGAATAGACCGCTGCCGGGCCGTTGGTGTCGCCGCCGCGCGCAACGCAGGAGCCGACCGGACGCGAATTCTCGTCGACCTTGATGCCCCACTCGTCGACCGGACGGCCGTTCGGGATGCCCTTGTCGCCGTTGCCGGCCATCGAGAGCCAGGCATCGGTGAAGCGCCAGCCGAGCGACGGATCCTTCTTGCCGTAGTCCATGTGACCATAGACCTTCTTGCCGTCGATCTCGCGGCCGGTGAAGAACTCGGCGATGTCTTCGTAAGCCGACCAGTTGACCGGAACGCCGAGGTCGTAGCCGTACTTCGCCTTGAAGTCCGCCTTGTTCTTCTCGTCGTTGAACCAGTCATAGCGGAACCAATAGAGGTTCGCGAACTGCTGGTCGGGAAGCTGGTAGAGCTTCTTGTCCGGCGCCGTGGTGAAGGACGTGCCGATGAAGTCGGCGAGGTCGAGACCGGGGTTGGTCACGTCCTTGCCTTCATTGGCCATCCAGTCGGTCAGGTTGCGGACCTGCTGGTAGCGCCAATGGGTACCGATCAGGTCGGAGTCGTTGACGAAGGCATCATAGATGTTTTCGCCCGACTGCATCTGCGTCTGCAGCTTTTCGACGACGTCGCCTTCGCCGATCAGGTCGTGGGTGATCTTGATGCCGGTGATCGCGGTGAACGCCGGGGCGAGAACCTTGGACTCGTATTCATGCGTGGTGATGGTTTCTGAGACCACCTTGATGTCCATGCCGGCAAAGGGCTTTGCCGCATCGACGAACCATTGCATTTCCGCTTCCTGGGCCGTGCGATCGAGCGACGAGAGGTCGCCGACTTCCGCATCCAGGAACGTCTTTGCCTCGTCCATGCCCGCGAATGCGGTTCCGGTAAAGGCCAGCAGCATTGCCGCTGTCGATGTTAGTAGGTGCCGTCGCATTATAGTCCTCCCTTAAAGGTTTGCGATTGCAGTGTCGGACTGCCTCCCCGGCAGCCCGTTTCAGTAATCTTGCCTCAGACCAGCTTGAAGACGCCGACGGCGTACACGATGGAAAGCGCAAGAGCCCACCACACGTTGGGGCCGACGAGCCCCAGCCATGCGAGATGAATGAAGGCGGCGCCGAGCAGCGAGACGAACAGCCGGTCGCCGCGCGTCGTCTCAAACCGCAGAATGCCGACGCGCGGATTGCCGCCCGGCGAGATGTATTCCCAGATCGCCATGCCGACGAGCAAAGCGAGGATCGTCAAGAAGAAGAGCGCCGTCGGCAGCGTCCATGCCATCCATGAAAAGTCCATGGGTTTCTCCTCCTTAAACGCGGCCGAGGGCAAAGCCCTTGGCGATATAGTTTCTGACGAAATAGATGACGATCGCGCCCGGGATGATGGTGAGCACGCCGGCGGCGGCAAGCACGCCCCAGTCCATGCCGGATGCCGAGACCGTGCGCGTCATGATGGCGGCGATCGGCTTGGCGGCGGTCGTCGTCAGCGTCCGGGCGATCAGCAGTTCGACCCAGGAGAACATGAAGCAGAAGAAGGCGGCGACACCGATGCCGCTGGCAATCAGCGGGATATAGATCCGCAGGAAGAAGCGCGGGAAGGAGTAGCCATCGATATAGGCGGTCTCGTCGATCTCCTTCGGCACGCCGGACATGAAACCTTCGAGGATCCAGACCGCCAGCGGCACGTTGAACAGGCAGTGCGCGAGCGCCACGGCGATATGCGTATCGATCAGGCCGAAGGCGGAATAGAGCTGGAAGAACGGCAGCGCAAAAACGGCCGGGGGTGCCATGCGGTTGGTGAGCAGCCAGAAGAACAGATGTTTGTCGCCGAGAAAGCGGTAGCGCGAGAAGGCATAGGCCGCCGGCAGCGCCACCGAAACCGAGATGATCGTATTCAAGACCACGTAGATGATCGAGTTGATATAGCCGTTGTACCAGGACGGATCGCTGAAGATCACTGCATAGTTCCGCAGTGTCGGCGCATGCGGATAGAGCGAGAAGGCGCCGGTGATCTCCGTATTCGTCTTGAAGCTCATGTTGACGAGCCAGTAGATCGGCAGGAGCAGGAACAGGATGTAAAGGGTCGGCACGATCCAGGAGAGGTTGCGGCCGGAGACTTGAGTAGCTGTGTTCATTTGTTTTTCCTCCCTCCGGCCATCACTTCTGGGCATCGCTGGTGGTCATCACGGTGTAGAAGATCCATGAGAGCAACAGGATGATCAGGAAGTAGATGAGCGAGAGTGCGGCTGCCGGACCGAGGTCGAACTGGCCGACGGCCATCTTGACGAGGTCGATCGACAGGAAGGTCGTCGAGTTGCCCGGGCCGCCGCCGGTGACGACGAAGGGCTCGGTATAGATCATGAAGCTGTCCATGAAGCGAAGCAGGAAGGCGATCAGAAGCACGCGCTTCATCTTCGGCAGCTGGATATAGCGGAACACCGACCAGCGCGACGCGCCATCGATCTTGGCCGCCTGGTAGTAGGCGTCCGGGATCGAGACGAGGCCGGCATAGCACAAGAGCACGACGAGGCTCGTCCAGTGCCAGATGTCCATGACGATCAGCGTCACCCAGGCGTCGAAGACGTTGTTGACGTAGTTGTAGTTGATGCCGAGTGCTGCCAGCGTATAGCCGAGTAGGCCGATATCGACGCGCCCGAACACCTGCCAGATGGTGCCGACGACGTTCCACGGAATGAGCAGCGGCAGCGCCATCAAGACGAGGCAGACGGGGACGCCCAGCCCTTTCTTCGGCATGTTGAGCGCGATCAGGATGCCGAGCGGGATCTCGATGGCAAGGATGATGCCCGAGAAGGCGAGGTTGCGGATGAGCGCATCCCAGAAGCGGTCGGATTCGAGCACGTCCGTGAACCAGTCGGTTCCCGCCCAGAAGAACTCGTTGTTGCCGAACGTATCCTGAACCGAATAGTTGACCACCGTCATCAGCGGGATGACCGCCGAGAAGGCGACCAGCACCAGCACCGGCAGGACCATGAACCAGGCCTTGTTGTTCCAGGTCTTTTCCATGATCAGGCCTCCCCCCCTACCATTAAGGAATCTGCGACCCGCCATGAATCGGCGTAGATATTGATCGCATTGGGATCGAAGGTGATGCGCGGCTCCGCCGGGATCTCGCCGTCCTCGTGCATGACGATGGCGATCGGCTGGTTGGCGAAGGAGGCACGGACGATCTTCTGGCGGCCGATGTCCTCGACCTTGGAAATCGTCACCGGCATGCCCTCGCGGCCGAGCCGGACGAATTCCGGCCGGATGCCGAGTTCGGTCCTGGCACCGGCGGCGATCTTCGGTGCGAACGACAGGGCGACCTTCTGACCATTAAGATCGACGGACGACCCATCGATTTTCGCCGGCAGCACGTTCATGCCCGGGGAGCCGATGAAATAACCGACGAACGTGTGCTTCGGCTTCTCGAAGAGTTCGGCCGGTGTGCCGATCTGGACGATCTCGCCGTCATACATGACGACGACCTTGTCGGCGAAGGTCAGCGCCTCGGTCTGGTCGTGGGTCACATAGACCATGGTGAAGCCGAATTGCTTGTGCAGCCGCTTCAGCTGCGAGCGCAGCACCCATTTCATATGCGGATCGATGACCGTTAGCGGCTCGTCAAACAGGATGGCGCTGACGTCAGAGCGGACGAGACCGCGGCCGAGCGAGATCTTCTGCTTCTGGTCGGCGGTCAGCCCCTGCGCCTTCTTGCGTGCGCGATCGGACAGCCCGATCATTTCGATGATTTCCTTGACGCGGCGATCGACCTCGGCTTCCGGCACGTGGCGGTTGCGCAGCGGAAACGCCAGATTGTCATAGACGGTCATCGTGTCGTAGATGACCGGAAACTGGAACACCTGCGCGATGTTGCGGTCCTGCGTCGACAGGTTGGTGACGTCCCGGCCGTCGAACAGGATCTTACCTTCCGACGGCTGCAGCAGCCCGGAAATGATGTTGAGCAGCGTGGTCTTGCCGCAACCGGAGGGCCCAAGCAGCGCATAGGCGCCGCCGTCGTTCCATTCGTGATGGACTTCCTTGAGCGAATAGTCCGAAGGCGATTTCGGGTTCGGGCCGTAGGCGTGGCGGATATGATCGAGATTGATACGTGCCATGGTTTCCTCCTCACGCCGCCCGAAAGGCAGAATTACCGGCATGACCGCCGATCGCTCGCCCGTCCGTCCCGAAGGCCATCAGGTGGCGGGTATCGACGAAAAGCTCGATCGCCGTGTCCGGCTCGATGTCGTGAATGCCGTGCTCCAGCATGACCCAGCGCGAACCGGCGCAGTCGACATGGATGAAACTCTCAGAGCCTGCGATTTCCGAAATGATGATCCGCGCCTTCAGCGCTGCGGCCGTTTCATGTGGACGGGCGAGCGACAGGTGGTGCGGATGGAAGGCAACCGTGTAGGGGCCGTTGGTAATCGCCGACAGGTGCACGGACACCGGCAGCACGGGGATGCCGTCCCTGTCGAAGGTATTGCCGGACTTCACCAGGTCGATGGTGTTGAGCGGCGGGTCGGCAAAGGTCTTTGCGGTGACGATATCGGTCGGCCTGCGATAGACCGAAATGGTCGGTCCGAACTGGCTGATGCGGCCCTGACTGAGCGTCGCCGTATTGCCGCCGAGAAGCAGCGCTTCCTGTGGCTCGGTCGTTGCATAGACGAAGATCGAGCCGGAGGCGGCAAACAGCTTCGGCAGTTCTTCGCGCAGTTCCTCGCGCAGCTTGTAATCGAGGTTGGCGAGCGGCTCGTCGAGCAGCACGAGGCTCGCATTCTTGACAATGGCGCGGGCAAGCGCGGTGCGCTGCTGCTGGCCGCCCGACAGATTGAGCGGCGTGCGCTCCAGATAGGGCGTCAGCTTCATCAGCTCGGCCGCCTTGCGGACCTCGCGATCGATCGTGGCGGAATCCTTGCCGGAAATGCGCATCGGCGAGGCGATGTTCTCATAGACCGTCATCGCCGGATAGTTGATGAACTGCTGGTAGACCATGGCGACGCTGCGATCCTGCACGCGCACGCCTGTTACGTCTTGTCCGTCAAAGGTGATGGTGCCGGTGGTCGGCTTGTCGAGGCCGGCCATCAGCCGCATCAGCGACGTCTTGCCGGACAGCGTCGGGCCGAGCAACACATTGAGCGAGCCCCGCTCCAGGACAAGATCGGTCGGGTGGATATGCGTATCCGCTCCCACGACCTTGGTTATGTTTTTCAGTTCAAGCATACTTAAGGCTTCCTCCCAGCCATCGGCAGCGCCATCCCGGCACCGCCCTCAGGCAACCCTGCGGACGGTCTCCCGCATGTATTCCTCCAACCCGGCGGCTTCCGCCTGGGTCAATTTCAGTCCAAGCTTGGTGCGACGCCACAGCACGTCCTCCGCGCGCCGCGCCCATTCCTCGCTAATTAGCCACTGCACCTCGACCTCATAGAGATCGGCGCCGAAATGCCGCCCAAGCCCCTCGGCCTTATCGATCTTGCCGAGCAGGCTTGCTGCCAGCGTGCCATAGAGCCGAACCAGCCGGCGCGCATGGCGCTCGACCAGAAAGGGATAGCGGCTCCTCAGTTTCGAGACTTCGGCGTCGTAACCGGTCGCCGGGAAATCGCCGCCCGGCAGCACGCTTTTCGCCGTCCACGGCGCGCCCTTGGCGCCGATCGCGCCGCCGATCTTTTCCAACGCATGTTCGCTGAGCCGGCGATAGGTCGTCAGCTTGCCGCCGAAAACGTTGAGCAGCGGCGCGTCGCCATTGTTGGCATCGATCTTCAGGACGTAGTCGCGCGTGGCTTCCTGCGCCTTCGAGGCACCGTCATCATAAAGCGGGCGGACGCCGGAATAGGTCCAGACGACATCGGCAGGCTTTACCGGTTCAGAGAAATACTCGCTTGCCGCATTACAGAGATAGCTGATTTCACCCTCGGTGATCTTGATGTTCTTCGGATCGCCGGTGAAATCGCTGTCGGTCGTGCCGATCAAGGTGAAATCGGTCTCATAGGGGATTGCGAAGATGATGCGGTTGTCCGGATTCTGGAAGAAATAGGCGCGCGGATCGTCGAACTTCTTCTTCACGACGATATGGCTGCCCTGAACCAGGCGGACATTGTGGACTTTGTTCTTGCGAACGGCATTCGACAGAACGACATCGACCCAGGGGCCGGCGGCGTTGATCAGCATGCGCGCCCGGAAGGTATTGACGGCCCCGGTCGTGCCATCCTCGACATCGATCGACCAGAGGCCGTCCTCGCGCCGGGCCGAGGCCACGCGGCTGCGGGTCATGATGCGAGCACCCTTCTGCGCCGCGTCGCGGGCGTTCAGGACCACGAGGCGGGCATCATCGACCCAGCCGTCGGAATATTCGAACGCCTTGGCGAACAGCGCCTTCAGCGGCTTGGCGGCCGGATCGCGGCGCATGTCGAGCGTGCGGGTGGCGGGAAGCAGCTTGCGGCCGCCGATGTGATCATACAGGAAGAGGCCGAGGCGGATTAGCCAGGCCGGCCGAACGCCGCCCTTGTGAAAGGGCAGGACGAAACGCATCGGCCAGATGATGTGCGGCGCCATGGCCCAGAGCACCTCGCGCTCCATCAGCGATTCACGCACCAGCCTGAACTCGTAATGTTCAAGATAGCGCAGTCCGCCGTGAATGAGCTTGGTGGCGCGCGAGGATGTGCCGGAAGCAAAATCGTCCATTTCAGCCAGCGCAACTGAATAACCGCGGCCGACAGCATCCCTTGCGATGCCGCACCCATTGATGCCGCCACCGATGACGAAGATGTCGAATACATTCTGCGCAGGCACTGCTTCCCTCCCACATTTCGCATTGCACAATATTGAGCACATGCGAAAGTGAAAGCAATTAAAACGAAATTCTAACGAATGTCAAACGAATGTTTATGGAAAGCTCGACCCGCAGAAGTGAGGAATTCTACCGTGAGGTCTCGATCAGCCGGACGTCCTGCTCCTGGCAGATCGTCCGCACGTTTTCGACCGGACAGGTATCGGTGATGAAGGTGTGAACCTGGGTGATATGGCCGATCCGCACCGGGGCGGTGCGTTCGAATTTGGTCGAATCGGAAACGAGAATTACATGGCGGGCATTGGCGATGATCGCCTGCGCCACTTTCACTTCGCGATAATCGAAATCGAGAAGTGCGCCGTCATGATCGATGGCGGACGCACCGATGACGGCGTAGTCAACCTTGAACTGGCGGATGAAATCGACCGCCGCCTCCCCGACGATACCGCCATCGGCGCCGCGCACCACGCCGCCGGCAATCACCACCTCAATCGAGGGGAAAACCCGCAAGCGATTGGCGACATTGATATTATTGGTAATGACCATCAGCTCGGTGTGATCGAGCAACGCCTCGCCGACGGCCTCTGTCGTCGTGCCGATATTGATGAACAGCGAGGAATTGTTGGGGATCATCGCCGCGGCGGCCTGGCCGATCGCCTGCTTTTCGAGCGCCGCAATCGACCGGCGCGCCTCGTATTTCACATTCTCGTTGCCGCGCGGGAAAATCGCGCCACCATGGATGCGGGTCAACACCCGGCCATCGCAAAGGTCGTTCAGGTCCTTGCGAATGGTCTGCGGGGTCACCGAAAAACGCGCGGCGAGTTCATCGACGAGAACGCGGCCCTCCGTTTTGGCAAGATCGAGGATTTCCGACTGCCGGCCCGTCAGATACATGAATACTCTCCCCGCTGTTTTCGTTTTCTTTCATAATATGCAAAAACGAAAGCGACGCAATTTCATAAACGCGGCGAGCGCTTGGAAATGCCCAGGCATGCGCTTGCGCGTTGCAATTCAGGCCGGGATGCGACAGCCTGTAGTCGCTGAGGAGGGAGTCCGGAATGTTTCACCCATCGCTGTTCAAGGGCATGAACGTCGTCGTCACCGGCGCCGGGCGCGGTATTGGTCTTGAAGTGGCGCGGCAGTTTCTCGACTGCGGCGCAACCGTCTATCTGCACGGCGGACGCACGGCGCGCCAACCGTTGCCCGACTTTCTCGATGCAGCCGCGACGGAAGGCCGGGCGTTTTTGTCCTATGCCGATTTCTCGACCATCGGCGGCGTCGAGATGCTCGCGGCCAGCATTGCAACCCGGTTCCAGGCGATCGACGTTCTGGTCAACAATGCCGGCACCATGGTCGGCCGGTTTTCGGCCGACGACCTGACGGATGAACAATATGAGACGGTGGTGCAACTGAACCAGACATCCGTGGTCCAGACCACGCGCGCCCTGCTGCCGCTTCTCCGGCGCGGCACGCATCCGGCCATCGTCAACACTGTTTCGATCTCGGCGGTGACCGGCGGCAGCGCCGGCTCATCGATCTACTCGGCGACCAAGGCCTTCGTCTCGACCTATTCCAAGGCGCTGGCCCGCGAGCTGGCGCCGGCCGGCATTCGGGTCAATTGCGTTTCGCCGGGCACGATCACCACCGAATTCCACGAACGCTATTCCTCGGCCGAGAAACTGGAAGCAACGCGTAAGACCATCCCCCTGCAGCGGCTCGGCACGGCGGAAGACTGCGCGCCCGCCTATCTCTTCCTCGCGTCGAACGCGCTCTCGGGCTATATCACAGGGCAGGTTCTCGAAGTGAACGGCGGCCAGTTGATCTGCTGAGAGGCAGGGAGACGGCAGTCGGAGGGATCGACGTGATCGACAAGCTGGAATTCTTCATCGCCCTTGCCCAGGAGCGCCATTTCGGCCGCGCCGCCGAACAATGCGGCATCACCCAGCCGACGCTCTCGGCGGCGATCAAGCAGCTCGAAGATCAGCTCGGCGTCATGCTCGTCAATCGCGGCTCGCGCTATCAGAGCCTGACGCCGGAAGGCCAGCGCGTGCTGGAATGGGCCCGCCGGATCGTCGGCGACACGCGCACCATGCACGAGGAAATGCGCGCGGCGCGGCGCGGCCTTGTCGGTCACATCAGGCTGGCGGCGGTGCCCACCACGCTTGCCATGGTGCCGCGCATCACGGCCCCCTTCCAGGAGAAGCATCCGGAAGTGACCTTCTCGGTTCTCTCCACCACATCGCTCAAGATCCTCGGATTGCTGGAAAATCTCGAGATCGACGCCGGCCTGACTTATCTCGAGAACGAACCGCTCGGGCGCGTCACCAGCGTGCCGCTCCAGGTGGAGCGTTATCATCTCGTCACGGCCGCCGGAACGGAACTGGCGAATCGCGAAAGCGTGACGTGGAAGGAGGTCGGCGGTATTCGGCTTTGTCTATTGACCGCCGATATGCAGAACCGGCGCATCATCAACCAGCATTTCGCGGAAGCTGGCGTAACCGTCGCGCCGACGCTCGAATCGAACTCGATGATCGTGCTTTTCTCGCATGTGCGCACGGGTCACTGGTCCAGCATCATGCCCTACAACGTCGGGAAATCATTCGGGTTTCACGATGAAATCCGAATGATCCCGATCGTCGAACCGGACGCACAGCACACGGTCGGTCTGGTCGCAACGCATCGCGAGCCGTTCACCCCGCTCGTCTCCGCTCTTTTGCATGAAGCCCGCATTCTGGCCGAGGCGCAGTCGTTCCGATAGAGAATATCTATCGCCCGACGAAACACGCGTATTGACCCCTTCCGTAGCTACTGCAAAGCTCATTTCCTGCGCGATGCGTGATTGCGGCTTTGCCCTGACCGGCCGGATGTTCTTGGAGGAGCGCCGGTCAACGTGGTCCGGGCAGATTGCCCGTCATCGCCAAGCGAAATTAAGTTTCAGTTCGGGAGGTCTGAACGTTGAACCTGCATCTATCAAGCCGCGATATCGGCGTCCGGACGCTGGATATCGTCAGCGAGATGAAGTCGCTCGAAGGGCCGCTTCTGCCGATCCTGCATGAAATCCAGGCCGAGTTCGGCTATGTGCCGCAGGAGGCCCTGCCGATCATTGCGCGCGAGCTCAACCTGTCGCGCGCCGAAGTGCACGGCGTCGTGACCTTCTATCATGACTATCGCGACCACCCGGCAGGCCGGCATGTGCTGAAACTCTGTCGCGCCGAAGCCTGCCAGTCGATGGGCGGCGATCAACTCGCCGAACGGGTAAAATCCCTGCTCGGCATCGATTTCCACCAGACGACGCTCGACGGGGCAGTGACGCTCGAACCCGTCTATTGTCTTGGGCTCTGTTCCGCCGCACCCGCCGCGATGCTCGACGGCGAGGTGCATGGGCGGCTCGATGCGGATGCGGTAGATGGTCTCGTTGCGGAGGTGCGCGCATGACCGTCAGGATTTTCGTTCCCAAGGATGCGGCCGCGCTGGCGCTTGGCGCCGAACGGGTCGCCAAGGCGCTCGCAGGTGAAATCCAAGCGCGCGGCATCGACGCCACCATCGTGCGCAACGGGTCCCGCGGCCTGCACTGGCTGGAGCCGATGATCGAGGTCGAGACGCCCGAAGGCCGGATCGCCTATGGCCCGGTCAAGGCATCCGATGTCGCCTCCCTGCTCGACGCCGGACTGGCGACGGGCGGCAGCCACGCGCTCTGTCTCGGGAAGACCGAAGAACTGCCGTTCCTGAAAAGCCAGACGCGTCTGACCTTTGCCCGCTGCGGCATCATCGATCCGCTGTCGCTCAGCGACTACCGGGCGCATGACGGGCTGAAGGGCCTGGAGCGCGCCGTGACCCTGGCGCCTGCCGATATCGTCGCCCACGTGACCGAGAGCGGCCTTCGCGGCCGCGGCGGCGCCGGCTTCCCGACCGGCATCAAATGGAAGACGGTTCTCGACACGCCGGGTGCGCGAAAATACATCGTCTGTAATGCCGACGAGGGCGATTCGGGCACGTTTGCCGACCGGATGATCATGGAGGGCGATCCCTTCGTGCTGATCGAGGGCATGGCGATCGCCGGCATCGCGACCGGCGCCACCAAGGGCTTCGTCTATATCCGCTCGGAATATCCGCATGCGATCGCGACGATGACGCAAGCGGTCGAGATCGCCCACAGGGCCGGTGTGCTCGGCGCCTCGGTGCTCGGCTCGGCTCATGCCTTCGACATCGAGATCCGCACCGGCGCCGGCGCCTATGTCTGCGGCGAGGAAACGGCACTTCTGAACTCGCTTGAAGGCAAGCGCGGCATCGTACGCGCCAAGCCGCCGCTGCCCGCCCACAAGGGCCTGTTCGACTGTCCGACGGTCATCAACAACGTCATCTCGCTCGCCTCCGTGCCGATCATCCTGGACAAGGGACCGATCTACTACAAGGACTTCGGCATGGGCCGCTCGCGCGGCACGATCCCGATCCAGATCGCCGGCAATGTCAGGCATCGCGGGCTTTATGAAGCAGCCTTCGGCCTGACGCTGGGTGAGATCGTCGACGACATCGGCGGCGGAACGGCGTCCGGACGGCCGGTCAAGGCCGTACAGGTCGGCGGCCCGCTCGGCGCCTATTTCCCGCGCGCCCTGTTCGATACGCCGTTCGACTACGAAGCCTTCGCGGCAAAAGACGGCCTGATCGGCCATGCCGGCATCGTCGTTTTCGATGATGCCGCCGACATGCTGAAGCAGGCGCGTTTCGCCATGGAATTCTGCGCCGTCGAAAGCTGCGGCAAGTGCACGCCCTGCCGCATCGGCTCGACCCGCGGCGTCGAGGTAGCCGACAAGATCGCCCAGGGTATCGAACCGGAAAAGAACCGCGAACTGCTGACAGACCTCTGCAACACGATGAAATTCGGCTCGCTCTGCGCGCTGGGCGGCTTTACGCCCTACCCGGTGATGAGCGCGATGACCCATTTCCCGGACGATTTTTCACCGGTTCCGATGGTGGAGGCGGCGGAATGATGAGGAATTTTTCAGCAGGTTTGCCCCTCACCCTAGCCCTCTCCCCGCAAGCGGGGAGAGGGGACTACAGAGTTCGCCGCTTGTCCCTTCGCCCCGTTTACGGGGAGAAGGTGGCCGACAGGCCGGATGAGGGGCCCGTCTCCTCGCGGACCGCATCAAGTTTTTCGGGAGAAACCCATGCCCCTCATCTCTGAAATCGACTTCGGCACTCCCGCTTCCCGTTCGGAAAAGATGGTGACGCTCACCATCGACGGCAACGAGATCACCGTGCCCGAGGGCACCTCGATCATGCGGGCGTCGATGGAGGCCGGCATCGAGGTGCCGAAGCTGTGCGCTAGCGACATGATGGACTCCTTCGGCTCCTGCCGGCTCTGCCTGGTGGAAATCGAAGGCCGGGCCGGCATGCCCGCCTCCTGCACGACGCCGGTGGCACCCGGGATAAAGGTCTCTACCCAGACAGAGCGCCTGAAGGATGTCCGCCGCGGTGTCATGGAACTCTATATTTCCGACCATCCGCTCGACTGTCTGACCTGTGCCGCCAATGGCGACTGCGAGCTGCAGGATATGGCCGGCGCGGTCGGCCTGCGCGACGTGCGCTACGGCTATGACGGTGCAAATCACGTCAAGGCGCGCGACAATGGCGGCATCAACGTCAACTGGGCGCCAAAGGACGAATCCAACCCCTATTTCACCTTCGATCCGGCGAAATGCATCGTCTGTTCGCGCTGCGTGCGGGCCTGCGAAGAGGTTCAGGGCACGTTCGCGCTGACGATCGAGGGACGCGGATTCGACAGCCGCGTTTCGGCCGGCATGCATGAGAATTTCCTCGAGTCTGAATGCGTCTCCTGTGGCGCCTGCGTCCAGGCCTGTCCGACGGCGACGCTGACGGAAAAATCGGTGATCGAAATCGGCCAGCCGGAACATTCGGTCGTCACCACCTGCGCCTATTGCGGCGTCGGCTGCTCGTTCAAGGCGGAAATGCGCGGCGAAGAGCTGGTGCGCATGGTGCCCTGGAAGGATGGCCAGGCCAATCGCGGCCATTCCTGCGTCAAGGGCCGCTTCGCCTATGGCTATTCGACCCACAAGGAACGCATCCTCAACCCGATGATCCGCGAAAAGATCAGCGATCCCTGGCGCGAAGTGAGCTGGGAGGAGGCTCTTGCCCACACGGCCGCCGAATTCCGCCGCATCCAGTACCAGCACGGCCGCGATTCGGTCGGCGGCATCACCTCGTCGCGCTGCACCAATGAAGAAACCTATCTCGTCCAGAAGCTGGTCCGCGCCGGCTTCGGCAACAACAACGTCGACACCTGTGCTCGTGTCTGCCATTCGCCGACCGGCTACGGCCTCGGCGCGACCTTCGGCACGTCGGCCGGCACGCAGAATTTCGATTCGGTCGAACACACGGATGTCGTCATCATCATCGGCGCCAATCCGACCGACGGCCATCCGGTCTTTGCCTCGCGGCTGAAGAAGCGGCTGCGTCAGGGTGCCAAGCTGATCATCGTCGATCCGCGCCGCATCGACATGGTCTCCTCGCCGCACATCAAGGCATCGCATCACCTGCCGCTGCGCCCGGGCACCAACGTCGCGGTGATGACGTCGCTCGCTCATGTCATCGTTACCGAAGGCCTCTACGACGAGAAATTCATCCGCGAACGCTGCGACTGGTCGGAATTCGAGGACTGGGCGGCCTTCGTCGCCGAACCGCATCACAGCCCGGAAGAGGTCGAAAAGCTCTCCGGCGTCCCGGCCGAGGAAATCCGCGGCGCCGCCCGCCTGTTTGCCACCGGCGGCAATGGCTCGATCTATTACGGCCTCGGCGTCACCGAACACAGCCAGGGCTCGACCACGGTCATGGCGATCGCCAATTTGGCCATGGCGACGGGCAATATCGGCCGCCCCGGCGTCGGCGTGAACCCGCTGCGCGGCCAGAACAACGTCCAGGGTTCCTGCGACATGGGCTCGTTCCCGCACGAACTGCCGGGCTACCGCCACGTGTCCGACGACGCGACGCGCGACATCTTCGAAAAACTCTGGGGCGTGACGATTTCCAACGAGCCGGGCCTGCGCATCCCCAACATGCTGGATGCGGCCGTCGACGGCTCGTTCAAGGGCATCTACATCCAGGGCGAAGACATCCTGCAGTCCGACCCGGACACCAAGCATGTCTCGGCCGGTCTCGCCGCGATGGAATGCGTCGTCGTGCAGGACCTGTTCCTCAACGAAACGGCCAACTACGCGCATGTCTTCCTGCCCGGTTCGACCTTCCTTGAGAAGGACGGCACCTTCACCAATGCCGAGCGCCGCATCAACCGCGTTCGCAAGGTGATGACGCCGCGCAACGGCTATGCCGACTGGGAAGTGACCCAGAATCTGGCGCAGGCGATGGGCTTGAACTGGAACTACAGCCATCCGTCCGAGATCATGGACGAGATCGCGGCTACGACGCCGAGCTTTGCCATGGTCTCCTACGACTATCTCGAGAAGATGGGCTCGGTGCAGTGGCCCTGCAACGAGAAGGCGCCCCTTGGCTCGCCGATCATGCACGTCAACGGCTTCGTGCGCGGCAAGGGCAAGTTCATCCGCACCGAATATGTGGCGACCGACGAGAAGACCGGCCCGCGCTTCCCGCTGCTCCTTACCACCGGCCGTATCCTGTCCCAGTACAATGTCGGCGCCCAGACGCGGCGCACGGACAATGTCGTCTGGCACGAGGAGGACCGGCTGGAAATCCACCCGAACGATGCCGAAATGCGCGGCGTACGCGACGGCGACTGGGTGAAACTGATGAGCCGTTCCGGCGACACGACGCTCAGGGCCTTGATCACCGAGCGCGTCGCCCCCGGCGTCGTCTACACCACCTTCCATCACCCGACGACGCAGGCGAACGTCATCACCACCGACTTCTCCGACTGGGCAACCAACTGTCCGGAATATAAGGTGACGGCGGTGCAGGTCTCGCCCTCGAACGGCCCGTCGCAATGGCAGGTCGACTACGACGAACAGGCCCGCCAGTCTCGCCGGATCGCGGGCAAGATGGAGGCTGCGGAGTAGTTTTCGGATGATCGTGTTTGCCGCCTCCACCCCCCTCTGCCCTGTCGGGCATCTCCCCCTCAAGGGGGGAGATTGGCTGAGGCGTGCGCGGCACTCTCCCTCTTCTTCTCCCCAGCGGGGAGAAGGTGCCCGAAGGGCGGATGAGGGGGTGGTTCGGCATATTCTGTACACGCCCGTGACCACAAGGCTGCTTGTTAAACGGCCCTTCGCCACGGCTCGCCACCATAAGGTGGCTTTGCCCCCCTCATCCGGCGCTGTGCGCCACCTTCTCCGCGCTGGGGAGAAGAGGGAGCAAGCTACATGACCCAGTTCAAACTCACCCAGAAAGTCACCGAAACGGCCCGCCACAACGGCAAACTTGGCGCCGGGTCGCGCGTGGTTCCCGAAGAGACCCCAATTGCGCTTTCCTATGGCGGCTCCACCCATGCGGTGATGATGGCGACGCCCGGTGATTTCGAGGATTTCGCTGTCGGCTTCAGCCTGACGGAGGGGATCATTGCCGATCCCGCGCAGATCGAGACAATCGAAGCCGTTCCGGACGAAAAGGGCATCGACCTGCAGATTATCCTGAAAGGCGAGCAGAACGAGGCGCTCGTCGCCCGCCGCCGTCATATGGCTGGCCCTGTTGGCTGCGGTCTCTGCGGCATCGAATCGATCGAGCAGGCCGTGCGCAAAACGCCATCGGTCGCCGCTTCGCCGCTGCGGCTGACGGACGCGCAGATCGTCGAGGCCGTGGCACTGCTGAACGGCCAGCAGCCACTGCATTTCGAGACGCGGGCCGTGCACGGCGCCGGCTTCTATGTGCCCGGCAAGGGGCTGATCGCGGTCCGCGAGGATGTCGGCCGGCACAATGCACTGGACAAGCTGGTGGGTGCGGCGGCGCGGGCTGGTTATTCCGGCGCAAGCGGCGCCGTTATCGTCACCAGCCGCGTTTCCGTCGAGATGGTGCAGAAGACGGCCATCATCGGCAGCCCGTTCATCATCGCCATTTCCGCCCCGACGGCGCTTGCCATCCGCACCGCGGAAGACGCCGGCATGACGCTGATTGCGCTGGTGCGCGGCGCGGACTTCGAGATTTTCACACATTCAGACCGTATCCAGTCCGGAGCCATCGCCGATGTCGCTTGACAACACCAACGCCAAACTCGTGCGGATGGCGAACCAGATCGCCACCTTTTTCAAGTCGCAGCCGGAGGCCGAGCGCATCCACGGCGTGGCGATGCACATCAACAAGTTCTGGGAACCGCGCATGCGCAAGGCGTTCTTCGAGCTTGTCGAGCAGGGTGACGCAGGCTTCGACCCGATCGTGATCGCAGCCGCCGATATCATCAAACGGCCCGGCAGCCCGTCGCAACCGTCCGAAACGTCCGAACACATCGATCCGGCCATGCTGGAGGCTGGCTTCAGCGATTGATTCGCGTCGACAGGATGATTGACGACAGGGTCTTCTCGACACCGTCGATCTCGCCGATCCGGTCGATGACCAGATCAAGTTCGCTGATCGACGAGGCCGCAATGACGGCGATCAGGTCGAAGCTGCCACTCACAGAATGCAGCACCCGCACATCCTCGATGGCATGAAGATCCTGCGTGACCCGCGCCAGCGCCTTCGGCGCCAACGTGATCAACACATGTGCCTTGACCAGCCCCTTCTCGAAATCATCAGAGAGCCGCACGCCGTAGCCGGCGATCACGCCGTCGCGCTCCAGCCGCTCGATCTTGGCCTGCACGGTGGTGCGCGAAAGCCCGAGCTTGCGAGCGAGCAGCGCCGTCGGCATGCGGGCGTTTTCGCTGAGAATTGCAAGAAGCTGTCTGTCTTTGTCCGCCAACGTCATTAAGATCATCCTTGACGGCATATCGCCAATTTTTGCTCGGCATTTCTATCATATCGTAGCTTCATATCAACGGCCAGAACACCGATACTTGCGTCAGACAGATTCAAGTTTTGGGGGGACCTAATATGAAAAACATCGTCGTCATCGGAGCCGGCAAGATCGGCTCGACCATCGCCCGGCTTCTCGCTCATTCCGGCGATTATCACGTGACGCTGGCGGACCGCAGCACCGAACAACTCGCCATGATCGAAACGCATGACGCGATTACCACAGCGGAGATCGACATCGCCGACCGCGATGCACTGGTAGGCTTGCTCACCGGCAAGTTCGCGGTTCTGAGCGCCGCTCCATTCCATCTGACGATCGCGATCGCCGAAGCCGCCTCCAAGGCCGGTGTGCACTATCTCGATCTCACCGAAGACGTCGAATCAACCCGCCGGGTGAAGGCCATCGCCGAAACGGCGAATACCGCCTTCATTCCGCAGTGCGGCCTGGCGCCGGGCTTCATCTCGATCGTCGCCAATGACCTCGCCACTCATTTCGACACGCTCGACAGCGTGCGCATGCGCGTCGGCGCCCTGCCGCAGTATCCCTCCAACGCGCTCAACTACAACCTGACTTGGAGCACGGACGGCGTCATCAACGAATATATCGAGCCCTGCGAGGCAATCGTCGAGGGCCAGCTCATCGAAGTTCCAGCTCTCGAAGAACGTGAAGAGTTTTCGCTCGACGGCGTCACCTACGAGGCTTTCAACACCTCCGGCGGCCTCGGCACGCTGTGCGAGAGCCTCAAGGGCAAGGTCCGCACGCTCAATTACCGCACCATCCGCTATCCCGGCCATGCCGCCATCATGAAGGCGCTGCTCAACGATCTTGGCCTGCGCCATCGCCGTGAAGTGCTGAAGGACATCTTCGAAAACGCACTGCCCTCGACCATGCAGGATGTCGTCATCATCTTCGTGACCGTCGCCGGCCGCAAGGATGGCCGCCTGGTTCAGGAAACCTATGCCAACAAGGTCTACAGCGCCGTCATCGCCGGCCGCATGATGAGCGCCATCCAGATCACCACAGCCTGCAGCATCTGCGCCGTGCTCGACATGCTGGCCAAGGGCGAACTGCCGTCGAACGGCTTCATCCGCCAGGAGGAAATCGGCCTCGACGCTTTCCTCAAGAGCCGTTTCGGCCATTACTACGAGCAGAAGGCCTACGCGGATAAAATGGCAGGCTGACCGGCGGGGAGCGCGGCGATTTTCCACAGGACAGCATCGGGAAGCCCCCCTCTGTCACTTCGTGACATCTCCCCCTCAAGGGCAGGGCAATCGCATATGGATTTGCGGCTTTCTCCCTCTTCTCCCCAGCGGGGAGAAGGTGGCCCGAAGGGCCGGATGAGGGCCATACCCCGAAACTCTAGGTCCGGCCGAATTCGTCGGCCAGCCGGACGGTATCGTCGTCCTTGAGGTAGGAGCCTGTCTGCACCTCGATCAGTTCCAGCGGGATTTTGCCGGGGTTGGTCAGCCGGTGCACGACGCCTTGCGGGATATAGACGGACTGGTTTTCATGCAGCAGGCGGGTCTCGCCACCGACGGTGATTTCCGCCGTACCGCGCACGACGATCCAGTGTTCCGAACGATGATGATGCTTCTGCAGGGAGATCTTGCGGCCGGGTCTGACATGCAGCCGCTTCACTTCGAAGCGTTCGCCGCTCAGCACCGTGGAGACATCACCCCAGGGGCGATAGGAGGTCGGGTGTGTTTCCGTCAGCGGACGCGTCTTTGCCGACAGGGCAAGTCTCTTGACGATTTTACCAACGTCCTGGCTGTCCTTGAGGTGTCCAACGTACACGGCGTCTTCGCTGGCGATAACGGCGACATCCTCCAGCCCGTGAACGGCGAGATGGATATCCCGCGACAGCACGAGAGAGTTGCGGGTGTTGCTCACCGAAGCGTTTTCGCCAACGACGTTGCCCTGCTCGTCTTTTTCGCCGATGGCCCACACGGAGTCCCAACTGCCGAGGTCGGACCAGCTGAAGGATGATGGAACGACCGCCGCATCGGGCGTGTTTTCAAAGACCGCGTAGTCCACCGAAATATCCGGTGCCTGCGAGAAAGCAGCCTCATCAAGGCGGTCGAAATCGAGATCGTGCTTCGTCCCTTGTATCGCCCGCTGTGCCGCATCGTGCACAGCCGGCGCGAAACGCAGGATTTCGCCCAGGAACTTACCGACGGGCAGCATGAACATGCCGGAGTTCCAGAGATAACGGCCGCTTGCCAGCAACTCCTCGGCGCGCTCGCGGTTCGGCTTCTCGACGAAGCGCGCGACGGTTTTCGCTCCGGTCTCCAGATCATCGCCGGTTTCGATGTAGCCATAGCCGGTGGCCGGTTCCGTCGGTTGGATGCCGAACGTCACCAGCTTTCCGGACTTGGCGGTCTCGCGGGCAATGCGGATGCAATCGAAATAGTGTTCTCCGGCGTCGATCTCGTGATCCGACGCGAGAACCTGCATGACCGCGTCCTCGCCATATTCACGCAGGACGGCGAAGGCGGCGGCGGCAAGCGCCGGCGCCGTGTTGCGGGCGATCGGCTCAAGCAGGATGCTCGACAGGGGCGCTTCGAGCGCGCGCGCCTGCTCGGCAACGATGAAGCGGAACTCCGCGTTGGTGACAATGACGGCCGGCGTGTACCATTCCGGATCCGCCACCCGCTGCAGGGTTTTCTGGAACAGCGAATGTTCGCCGAGAAACTGGAGAAACTGCTTGGGCGCCGCCGACCGCGACAGCGGCCACAGCCGCGTTCCCTTGCCGCCGGCCATGATGACCGGCACGATCTTCGAAGACATGCGCATCCTCTTGTCTCTTGTCGGGCCGTCCGCCCGAAATATCAAAAAATGCCTGCGCGCGCAGCCTAACGGAAAGCGAAGGTATATAAAACATTTCGTGGATGCGAAAATTTACAAAATCAAAGCGTTGCCACAGCGATGCCCGGTCCGAAAGGCGGCGGGTTCGTCGCATATGGTGAACATCGAAATCAAAGGCATAAAAAACCCCGCCGGAGCGGGGTTGGAACGTCATTGACGCTGCTTTCAGAAGGCGACGAGAATGCCGTTCAGCTGGGTAAGCTCGGTCAGGAACGTCTCGACGCGCGTACGCTGCTCATCGCTATGCGCGATGTCTTCGAGTTCGATCTTCGCTGCCTCGATGCGCTTCTCGATCAGGTTGCGATCAAGCTCCTCGGCCGGAACGGCAGATTCGGCGAGCAGCGTGCAGCCCGTCGGCAGGATGTCGGCGAAACCACCGAACACGACGTAACGGCTGACCTTGCCGTCGGCGGCCTTGACGGTCACGATGCCCGGCTTGATCGTCGTCATCGTCGGCGCGTGATTGGCCATGACGGTCATCTCGCCTTCCGTTGCCGGAATGACGACTTCGCTGACGCGCTCGGACAGCAGAAGGCGTTCCGGAGAGACGAGTTCGAAATTGAAATCAGCCATGATCATTCGCTTCTTTTGGAGCTACCGGCCAAATCCGCCGGCAGAGAATTCCGTTCGGCGCAGCCGGATCTTCCCAGCCGCAGCGATTGACGAACGGGGCGCGCCATTCGGGCGCCCCGTTCGAAATTCATCAAGCAGCTTCGGCAGCCAGCTTCTTGGCCTTTTCGATCGCTTCCTCGATGGAGCCGACCATGTAGAAGGCGGCTTCCGGAAGGTGGTCGTAATCGCCATTCACGAGGCCCTTGAAGCCCTTGATCGTGTCCTCGAGAGCTACCAGCTTGCCCGGCGAACCGGTGAAAACTTCGGCGACGAAGAACGGCTGCGACAGGAAGCGCTCGATCTTGCGGGCGCGGGCAACGGCCAGCTTGTCTTCTTCCGACAGTTCGTCCATGCCGAGGATGGCGATGATGTCCTGAAGCGACTTGTAGCGCTGCAGGGTCGTCTGCACCTTGCGCGACACTTCGTAATGCTCTTCGCCGACAACCATCGGGTCGAGCATGCGCGAGGTCGAGTCGAGCGGGTCCACGGCCGGGTAGATACCCTTTTCAGCGATCGAGCGCGACAGAACGGTCGTTGCGTCCAGGTGGGCGAACGAGGTTGCCGGCGCCGGGTCGGTCAAGTCGTCGGCCGGGACGTAGATGGCCTGAACCGAGGTGATCGAGCCCTTGGTCGTCGTGGTGATGCGTTCCTGCATCTGGCCCATGTCGGTGGCGAGCGTCGGCTGATAACCCACGGCCGAAGGAATACGGCCGAGAAGAGCCGACACTTCGGAACCTGCCTGGGTGAAGCGGAAGATGTTGTCCACGAAGAACAGAACGTCCTGGCCTTCGTCGCGGAACTGCTCGGCGATCGTCAGACCCGTGAGCGCAACGCGAGCGCGGGCGCCCGGCGGTTCGTTCATCTGGCCGTAAACGAGGGCAGCCTTGGAGCCTTCGCCGCCGCCATGCTTGTTAACGCCGGATTCGATCATTTCGTGGTAGAGGTCGTTGCCTTCGCGGGTACGCTCACCCACGCCGGCAAACACCGAGTAACCACCATGCGCCTTGGCGACGTTGTTGATCAATTCCATGATGAGAACGGTCTTGCCAACGCCGGCGCCGCCGAACAGGCCGATTTTGCCGCCCTTGGCGTAGGGAGCCAGGAGGTCGACGACCTTGATGCCGGTGACCAGGATCTGTGCTTCGGTCGACTGTTCGACGTAGGACGGCGCTTCCTGGTGGATGGCGCGCTTGCCGGAGGTGACCAGCGGGCCGGCTTCGTCAACCGGCTCGCCGATGACGTTCATGATGCGGCCGAGGGTTTCGAGACCAACCGGAACGGTGATCGGGGAACCCGTATCGGTCACCGGCTGACCGCGAACCAGACCTTCGGTCGAGTCCATGGCGATCGTGCGGACCGCGTTCTCGCCGAGGTGCTGGGCAACTTCGAGAACAAGGCGGTTGCCGTGGTTGTCGGTTTCCAGCGCGTTCAGGATCTGCGGCAGCTGACCTTCTTCGAAAGTCACGTCGACAACGGCGCCGATGACCTGCGTCACGCGCCCGACGGCGCCGGTTGCAGCAACAACGGCCGGAGCCTTGACGGCCGCTGCCTTCTTCGGAGCGGCGGGCTTCTTAGCCGCTGCTGTATCTGTGGGGGTAGCTGCCTTAGCCATAATCCTTACCCTCTTTCCGTAACCTTAGAGCGCTTCCGCGCCCGAAATGATTTCAATGAGTTCCTTGGTGATCTGAGCCTGGCGCTGACGGTTGTAGGAGAGCGTCAGCTTGTTGATCATTTCACCGGCATTGCGCGTGGCGTTGTCCATCGCGCTCATCTTGGCACCCATTTCACCGGCAACATTTTCGAGCAGAGCTCGGAAAACCTGCACCGAAATGTTGCGCGGAATGAGATCGCTGAGGATCTCGCCCGCGTCGGGCTCATATTCGTAGATCGCCGCGGCACCCGCTTCCGTCGAAGCCGCCTCTGCCGGAACGGCAGCGGGGATCAGTTGGAGCGCGGAGGGAACCTGGCTGATAACCGACTTGAACTCCGAATAGAACAGCGTGCAGACATCGAACTCGTCCTTTTCGAACAGGCCGATGATCGTCTTGCCGATCTGGTCGGCGTTTTCGAAGCCGATCTTCTTGACTTCACGCAGGTCGACGCGGTCGATGATCAGCGAGGCGAATTCGCGGCGCAGGATATCGAAGCCCTTCTTGCCAACGCAGATGATCTTCACCGTCTTGCCTTCGGCAAGCAGCTTGCGCACGTGGTCACGGGCGAAGCGGGCGATTTGGCTGTTGAAGCCGCCGCAAAGACCGCGCTCCGCCGTGCAGACCACGAGCAGATGCGTCTGGTCGCGGCCGTTGCCGGTCATCAGGCGCGGCGCGCTGTCGTCCGAGCCAACAGCCTGAGCGATGTTCGAGAGAACCGCGCTCATCCGCTGCGAATAAGGCCGGGCGGCCTCGGCCGCCTCCTGGGCACGCCGAAGCTTCGCCGCGGCGACCATTTTCATCGCCTTGGTGATCTTCTGCGTCGCCTTGACGGAGGCGATCCTGTTTTTCAGATCCTTAAGTGAAGGCATCCGTTATCCGTCCTAAATGGAACCCGATCAGGCGAAGGATTTCGCGAAGGTGTCGATGGCAGCCTTAAGCTTGCCCTTCACATCATCGCTGATTGCCTTGTCCTTGCGGATAGCTTCAAGAATGTCCTTGCCTTCGGAACGCATGTACGACAGCAGACCCTGCTCGAACGCGCCAACCTTGTTGACGGCGATCTTGTCGAGGTAGCCGTTGACGCCGGCGAAGATGACCGCGACCTGCTCTTCCGTCTTCAGCGGCGAGAACTGCGGCTGCTTGAGGAGTTCGGTCAGGCGTGCGCCACGGTTCAGGAGGCGCTGCGTCGCAGCGTCGAGGTCCGAACCGAACTGGGCGAAGGCGGCCATTTCGCGATACTGGGCAAGCTCGCCCTTGATCGAGCCGGCAACCTGCTTCATCGCCTTGACCTGAGCGGCCGAACCGACGCGGGAGACCGACAGACCGACGTTCACGGCCGGGCGGATGCCCTGGTAGAACAGGTCGGTTTCAAGGAAGATCTGGCCGTCGGTGATCGAGATCACGTTGGTCGGGATGAACGCCGAAACGTCGTTGCCCTGCGTTTCGATGACCGGCAGAGCCGTCAGCGAACCGGCGCCCTTTTCGTCCGACAGCTTTGCAGCGCGTTCGAGAAGGCGGGAGTGCAGGTAGAAAACGTCGCCCGGGTAAGCTTCGCGGCCCGGCGGGCGGCGCAGCAGGAGCGACATCTGGCGGTAGGACACGGCCTGCTTGGACAGGTCGTCATAGCCGATCAGGGCGTGCATGCCGTTGTCACGGAAGTATTCACCCATGGCGCAACCGGCAAACGGTGCAAGGTACTGCATCGGAGCCGGATCGGAAGCCGTCGCTGCGACGATGATCGAATATTTCAGCGCGCCGCGCTCTTCAAGCACCTTGACGAACTGGGCAACAGTCGAACGCTTCTGGCCGATGGCGACGTAGACGCAGTACAGCTTCTCGCTGTCCGGACCGTTGTCGTGGATGGCCTTCTGGTTGAGGATCGTGTCCAGAATGATGGCGGTCTTGCCGGTCTGGCGGTCGCCGATGACGAGCTCGCGCTGACCGCGGCCGACGGGGATCAGGGCGTCGATGGCCTTGAGGCCGGTCGACATCGGCTCATGAACCGACTTGCGCGGGATGATGCCCGGAGCCTTGACGTCAACGCGCGAGCGCTGCTTGGCGTTGATCGGACCCTTGCCGTCGATCGGATTGCCGAGCGCGTCAACGACGCGGCCGAGCAGTTCCGGACCAACCGGAACGTCGACGATGGCGCCGGTCCGCTTGACGGTGTCGCCTTCTTTGATGCCGCGGTCGGCACCGAAGATAACCACACCGACGTTGTCGGCTTCAAGGTTCAGCGCCATGCCGCGAATTCCGCCCGGGAATTCAACCATCTCACCAGCCTGGACATTGTCCAGACCGTAGACGCGGGCAATACCGTCACCGACGGAGAGCACCTGACCGACTTCGGAGACGACTGCCTCCTGGCCGAAGTTTTTGATTTGATCTTTCAGAATTGCGGAAATTTCCGCGGCGCGGATATCCATCAGCCGACCTCTTTCAGTGCAAGCTTAAGGCTCGAGAGCTTTGTGCGAAGGGAAGTGTCAATCTGGCGGGACCCGACCTTGACGATCAAACCACCGAGAATAGACGGATCGACGGTGACGTTGACCGCCACGTCTTTGCCGGTGACGCCCTTGAGCGCCGCCTTCAATTCAGTTTGCTGCGCTGCCGTCAGCGCATGGGCAGAAGTCACTTCAGCGGCAACCTCGCCCCGATGACGGGCGGCGATCTCGCGATAGGACTTGACGATGCCAGGGACCGCGAACAGGCGGCGATTGCGTGCAACAACTTTCAGGAAGTTGCCAACCAGACCCGCGATGCCGGCCTTCGCGACGATCGCGGAAATGGCCTTGAACTGGTCGTCGGCGGAAAAGACCGGGCTGACAATGAGGCGTTTCAGATCGGCACTGTCATCGATCATGCGCTGGAACGTATCCAGATCAGACCCAACGCTCTCCACCGATCCCGCTTCCAGCGCGAGATCGAAAAGCGAAGACGCGTACCTTTCTGCAACACCGGAAATAAGCTGGGATGTGTCTGCCACGGGCACAAGCTTCTCTGATTTTAATCCAAGGGCGATGTCTGCGGAGAACCGTAAACCCAACACCTTGAATTTGTTGCGATATTTTCTTGAGCTACACAGGCCGGGCGGCCTGCTTCCCCCACAAGTCGCGGTTCGTCTAGCATAGGATATCTGGACTCGCAACACGCCAACCGCACGAATGCGCGATAAGTGTGCATCCTTTTGGCCGAATTTCGACAAAAATAGGGTATGAGCTGACGAGGTCTCCGTGTGCCCGTGCCAAAATGACCTCAGACAAGGCCGAAGACATAGGCCAGGGGCAAGGCCGCAAGCACGATCTGAACAATGAGGAACAACCAGTTCATGACCGTATTGCCATGATCCGACAGCATCGACAGCATGCGACCGAAGGCCGCGAGCGAAAAGGCAGCCCCGAGCGCCAGATAGACCATCGGCTGGGCGAGAAGGAGCGCGGCGATACCGAGCCCGAGATGAAAGCCGCCCATCGTCGAGCGCGCCTCGGCATAACCACCCCGCCGGCCTTCGCGCAGATCGATGCCGACGGCGCGATAGGCGATACCGGGCGCAAAGAGAAAGACAAGCCCGATCAGCGCCGTGACCACGGCCGCGCAAAATGCCAGGAATTCCCCCGTTTCCGTCGGAATATAGAACTCCATAGCCCGCCCCCCGCTTCAGCCTGATCCACCGATTCGCTTATCGCATAGCCGAATTCTTCCGGGAAGGCGATGACGGTCGTTTGCAACCCGCTACCCAGATCATCGCACATCTGTTTGGAATCCAGGGTATTATCCCTTTTGGCCTCAGATCCGTGAAGGAAGAATAATTCGGGCGGAGGGACGAGCGGCCTGTTACCGTCGCCTTTACAGAAAGCTCTGCGGATCGATGTCGAGCTGGACGCTGACCGAGCCGCGCACCTTCGGCCCGCTGGCGAGCATCGTTTTCACGAACGCCTGCATGTCGCTGTTGCGGCGGCCGTGCACCAGAAGCCGGAATCGGTGGCGCCCGCGGATCAGCGCCAGCGGCGCTTCGGCCGGCCCGAGAACGCTGATGCCGCTCACGCGGGGTGCCGCCTGCCGCAAGCCTCGCGCGTGCTCTTCCGCATCAGCGCGCGTATCGGCCGAGACGATGACGGAGGCCAGCCGTCCGAACGGCGGCAGAAGCGCCTTCTCGCGCTCATTGATCTCGCGCTCGTAAAATGCTTCCGAATCGCCCGAGACGATCGCCTGCATCACCGGATGCTGCGGCTGGTAGGTCTGCAGCAGGCCAAGGCTCTTCAGGCCGGTGCGCCCGGCCCGCCCCGTGACCTGGCTCAAGAGCTGGAACGTTCGCTCGGCAGCCCGCGGGTCGCCATTGGCAAGACCGATATCGGCATCGACGATGCCGACGAAGGTCATCATCGGAAAATTATGCCCCTTGGCGACGAGTTGGGTACCGACGACGATATCCGCCTCGCCGCGCGCAATGGCCTCCAGTTCCAGCCGCAGCCGCTTGACGCCCATCAGGTCGGAGGAGAGCACGATCGTGCGGGCCTCGGGAAAATGCCGGTCGACCTCCTCGGCGATGCGCTCGACGCCGGGCCCGCAGGCGACAAGATGATCGAAGGTGCCGCATTCCGGGCAACTCTCTGGCGTCCTTTGCGCATAGCCGCAATGATGACACTGGATCTGGCCGCGAAACCGGTGCTCGACCAACCAGCTCGAACAATCCGGGCACTGGAAGCGATGGCCGCAGACGCGGCAGAGCGTCAGCGGCGCATAACCACGGCGATTGAGGAACAATAGCGCCTGCTCGCCGCGCCCGACGGCCTTGCCGATCTGGTTGAGAAGAACCGGCGAGAGGAAGCCACCGCGCTCCGGCGGATGGCGGCGCATGTCGACGACACCGAGATCCGGAAGGGCGGCATCACCGAAGCGTGTCGGCAGGTGGATCGGTCTGTAGCGGCCGAGATCGCCGTTCACCCGGCTTTCGACCGACGGCGTCGCCGAGACGAGCACGATCGGAAAATCGCCAATGCGGGCACGCACGACCGCCATGTCGCGCGCATTATAGAAGACGCGGTCTTCCTGTTTGTAGGCCGGGTCATGCTCCTCGTCGACGATAATGAGGCCGAGATTTTCGAACGGCAGGAAAAGCGCGGAGCGGGCGCCGGCGACGACGCGCACGCCACCCTCCGTCACTTGCCGCCAGACTTTTTCACGCGTTCGCGGGGCGAGATCGGAGTGCCACTCGGCCGGCTTCGAGCCGAAGCGGTCCTGGAACCGTTCGAGGAAGCTCGCCGTCAGGGCGATTTCCGGCAAAAGGATCAGCACCTGCCTGCCAGCCTTCAGCGTCGCCGCGATCGCTTCGAAATAGACCTCGGTCTTGCCGGAGCCAGTGATACCGTCGATCAGCGAGACGGAAAAACCGCCTGCCGCCACGCTCTCCAGCAGGTCCTGCGCCGCCTGCTTCTGCGGTCCTTCGAGGCGATGCTCGACGTAATCCGGGTCCGGCGCAGCCACGACCGGCGGCGGCGCCATGAAGACGGTTTCGAACACCCCCTGCGCCACGAGCCCGTCAATGACGCTCGACGAGGTTCCCGCCGCATGGGCAAGGCCCGAGCGCGTCCAGGCAAAGCCGTTGTCGGCGGCGGCAATCACCCGTTCGCGCGCCGCAGTCATCCGTTCGGGCCGATGATCGGTGAGCCGCAGCCCCTCGATCATCGGCTCCGGATCGAAGGCGGCGGGCGCGCGCAGCGCCATGCGGGCAACAAGGCCGGGTGGCGAGACGGTGTAGGTGGCGACCCAGTCGAGGAAGGCGCGCATGTCTTTCCCGAGCGGCGGGCAATCGAAGACCTGGGTAATCGCCTTGAGCTTCTTCGGATCGACGCCGCCGTCATCCGTGCCGTCCCAGACGACGCCCATGACCTGGCGCGGTCCGAGCGGCACCTGTACGATCGATCCGGGTTCGACGGCCGTGCCTTCCGGCACCGCATAGGAGTAGGCTTTCGGAGCGGGCATCGGCACCAGCACGGGCACGACCCGGCGGGCGAACAGGCCGTCAAACAAATCGGTCGAATCTTCAGTCATCGGCCGTGACCTTGCCTGCGGATTGCGTTAAAGAAAACCCCCGAAACATCAAGCAGCCCCCCGCATCCCAAGGGAGAATACCCATGAAGTTTTTTGTCGATACAGCCGATGTGAACGAAATCCGGGAATTGAACGACCTCGGGCTCGTCGACGGCGTGACGACCAATCCGTCGCTGATCCTGAAATCCGGGCGCAACATCCTGGAAGTCACCAAGGAGATCTGCGGCATCGTCGAAGGCCCGGTTTCCGCCGAAGTCGCCGCCACCGACTATGAATCGATCATGAAGGAAGCGGCTGTCATCTCGAAGATCGCCGACAACATCTGCATCAAGCTGCCGCTGACGCTCGACGGCCTGAAGGCCTGCAAGAACCTCACGTCCGACGGTCACCAGACCAACGTAACGCTGTGCTTCTCGGCCAACCAGGCACTGCTCGCCGCCAAGGCCGGCGCCAGCTTCGTGTCGCCCTTCGTCGGCCGACTCGACGACATCGCCTTCGATGGCATGGACCTGATCCGCGAAATCCGCCAGATCTTCGACAATTACGGCTACGAGACCGAAATCCTCGCCGCCTCGATCCGCACCGTCAACCACGTCAAGGAAGCAGCCCTCATCGGCGCCGACGTCATCACGGCCCCGCCGGCAACGCTGAAGGCCCTCGTCAAGCACCCGCTGACCGACAAGGGTCTCGAAACCTTCCTCGCCGACTGGGCAAAGACCGGCCAGAAGATCGCCTGATTTTTTGGGGATGGAATGAATGAAGCCTCGCGAGACGATCGCGGGGCTTTTTTTTACGATAGCCGTTGAACTCCGAAATAAAATAAATTTCGCCACGTGAAAGCGGCCTCCCGCGAGGGGGAGACAGTGGCTGATGCGAGCTTGAAAATTCCGGATTTCACCGGCATCGACGTTGGCATCATGCAGCCAGCCTCACCCTTGGGATGGGCGGGCAGGTAACGTCCTCATCTAAGTGCTAAATTATATGATAATTGTGACTTTGTGATTAACCGCATCGGAATTGCGCTGTTCTTACAGGGGGTTGTCCGCAGCACGTCCTGTCGCCGGCGGGAGACGGCGACCTCTGCCGCTGGCACTGCGATCTCGCAACGAGGGATTTAAGCGAGTGCCGTTTTCGACGAAACAATCGGCTCGAACCTTGCATCGCCATCACGCGCCAGATCGAACACCGTGTGTCGCTCCAAGGCCCGCGTCACCTCGGCCGGATCGCCGTCGAGCGCATCGGACTCAATGAGATTGCCGATGGTGAAGTCAAAGATGTTGCCTTTCTTGTTCAAGAGTTCGTGGAACACCGTCATGTCGCGCAGTTCCGTCGACCATTTTGCCAGCCAGTAGAATAGGCCGGAATTGCGCGCCGCCATATGCACCGGCAAGATTGGCAGATCGTACTTGCGGGCAAAGCCGACGGCGGATGTCTTCCATGGGCGCTCGTTAAGCTTGCCGTCTCCCCAGTAGGCGATGCGGCCCGAGGGGAAAAGCACGGTCGCCTTGCCTTCCGAGATCGCCCGATTGGTGACCTGAAGCGTTTCACGCGTCTTCAGCTTCGTCTTGTAGTCCTCGCGCCATTCGACCGGAATGACCATTTCCACCAGACGCGGATTGATCCGGATCGCATCGCGATTGGCGAAGAACATCATGTCGGGACGGCGCTGTTTCAAGAGGTCGAAAACGGCGACACCGTCGGCGATCCCGGTCGGATGGTTGCTGACCAGCAGGAAACCGCCCTTTTGCGGAATACGCTCTGCGTTGCGGGCACGGATATCGAGGGCGAGGATCTCGCTTAAATACTGGAAGGCGTGAAAGCCCGGCAGGTTGGCGACGCTGTCGGCAAACTCGATGGCCTTGCGATAGTTCAAGACCGTATAGAGAAACGGCCGCATCATCGGCCAGAGCGGATGCCTGACGATGCGCTCACCGCGCTCTGCAATCAGCGTATCGACGATATGCCCCGGCTGGCCCTGCGATACCAGGGCGATCGCCTCCGCAAAATAGGTGAAACCGGTTGCCGAATCGCGTCTTGCCATCTTTTTCCCGCCTCGTGCGGCCTCAGCTATTGCAGTTGAATATGATCCGAACATGACAATTTCCAAGGGCCATTAGGAAAAACATAACGGCATCAGGAGCAGAGTTGCGGGCAACCAGACATCAGGAAAGCAAGCGCGTGAACGAACTGCTGATCATTGGCCATCCGGAACTGATGGCGGAGCGCCAGCGCTGGCTGGCGGGGCTTAGCGACGAACGGCGCCTGTCGGACAAGACCGTCGAGGCCTACGAGCGCGACACGCGGCAGTTCCTGCATTTCCTGACCGGCCACCTGAGTGGGCCGGTCCGCTTGAGCGATATCCACTCGCTCCGCCCCGGCGACCTGCGCGGTTTCCTTGCCGCCCGCAGGAAAGCGGGAGCTGGCGCGCGAACGCTCGGCCGCGGGCTTGCGGGGCTTCGCTCCTTCCTGCGGCATCTGGAAAAGAAGGGGCTTGCCAATGCAGCGGGCGCCTCCGCCGTTCGCTCACCGAAACAGCCGAAGTCGCTGCCGAAGCCGCTGACGGACAAGGACGCCTTGACCGTCGTCACCCATGAGGCACTTTCCGAGGAGCCATGGATTGCCGCGCGCAACGCCGCCGTGCTCACCCTGCTTTACGGCTGCGGCCTGCGCATCTCCGAAGCGCTCGACCTGACACCATCAGATTTTTCAGGCGCGCCAACGGCGCTGCGCATTCACGGCAAGGGCGGCAAGACCCGCGTGGTGCCGCTGCTCGCGGCGGCGATCGATGCCGTCAGGGCATATGAAAAACTCTGCCCCTGTCACCTCGTGCAGGATGGCCCGCTGTTTCGTGGCGCCAAGGGTGGCAAGCTGCAGGCGGCGATCATCCAACGCGAGATGCAGAGGCTGCGCGGCGCCCTCGGCCTGCCGGATACCGCGACGCCGCATGCGCTGCGCCACTCCTTCGCCACGCATCTTCTGGCCGGCGGCGGCGATCTGAGGACCATTCAGGAACTTCTCGGCCATGCCAGCCTTTCGACCACCCAGGTCTATACCGGGGTCGATTCCGCCCGGCTTCTGGAAATCTACGACCGGGCGCATCCGCGCGCCTGAATTTTGCCTTCGTGGGAGCATTAACCAGCTTTGTTAAATGGACCGTGAGGCCTGCACGTTAGGGTCGGTGCGATGAGCACATCACACACAGGCCCATCACACACAGGATCGACAATGTTTCAGCATCTGGCAAAGCCGGCACGCACCATGGCAAGGGAACTGGGCAATTCCGCTCTCGCCCTGATCGCAACATTGCATGTGCTGTTTGCTCTCAGCCTGATCGTTACGCTTGTCTCCCTTTCGCCGGCCCATGCGGCGCAGGATGCCTGCGGTGGCAAGAACCTGATCGCCGAGATGCGCGCCTCCGATCCCACGCGATTTGCGGCGCTTGAAAGGCAGGCCGCTGCCGTGCCGAACGGCAAGGGCCTGTTCTGGAAGATCGAAAGGCCCGGCATCGCGCCGTCCTATCTGCTGGGCACCATGCATGTGACCGATCCGCGCGTACTTGCCATGCCGAAGGGGGCCAGCGAGGCGTATGCGACCGCAAGGACGGTGATCGTCGAATCCGACGAAATCGTCGACGAGCGCAAGGCGGCGGCCGCCCTTTTGATGCAGCCGGAACTGACGATGTTCACCGACGGCAAGTCGATCAAGGACTTTCTGAAGGCCGAGGAACAGGAAAAGCTGACGGCAGGGCTGAAACAGCGCGGCATTCCGCTGACGCTGGTTGCGAAGATGAAGCCCTGGATGATTGCCAGCTTCGTCGCCCTCCCCGCCTGCGAAATGAACCGCAAGGCGGCCGGCGCCTCCTTCCTCGACAAGAAGCTCGCCGAAGATGCGCTGAAACAGGGCAAGGCGCTCAAGGGTCTGGAAACGCTGGTGGAGCAGCTGAAGGCCATGGACGCACTGCCGGTGCAATTTCATCTCGATGCCCTGATCGAGACGCTTGATCTCGGCGACACCGTCGCCGACGTGATGGAGACGACGACAGAACTCTATCTTACCGGCGATACGGGCATGGTCATGCCGCTGATGAAGGCCATTTCGCAAGAGATGTCGCCCGACAACAGCACCGGCTACGCGGATTTCGAGCAGCGCATCGTCATCGATCGCAACAAGACCATGGCCGCCCGCGCCAAGGCGATCCTCGACGGCGGCAGCGTCTTCATGGCCGTCGGCGCCCTGCACCTGCCGGGACATGAAGGCGTGATCGAACTGTTGCGCAACAACGGCTTTACAATTACGGCGGTCAATTGAGGCTCTACAGCGCCGCGCGTCCTATCAGACGCGCAAAGGTCGCTGTAATACTTTGAATTGCTGCATAATTTTATCGTTGGATTGAATACGATCTGAAGGAAATTGTGCAGCGGCAATACAGGCCGGCGTCCGCGACTGCTTTCGATTGCAATTCCCCGTCGCCCCTCAAGATGAGCCCTCCTCCCGGTCAGATCCGCTTTCGCATGTTCTACCCGGGAGGATTGCCATATCCCTTGAAAGCAGGAGTTTATTGGAGATTACCGTCGCCGCTATGATCGGCTGCCGCAAAGTCACCCATAACCCGTTTCATGAACTCGCTCTGACTAACGACGCCATTGCGATCGGTGTCGCTGAGCGAAAACTGTTCGGTGGTGAGGATTTGGCTCACCTCGACAGATTGCAGGCTGCCATCCTTGCTTTTGTCCAGGCTCGCGAAAGCGGTTGTCATGAAGGCCTGATATTCCGAACGTTCGACGACGCCGTTGGAATTGCCATCAAGCTTGTCCATGTGCCCTTGATGCATTGACATTGCCTGCTCCTGCGCGACGACCGCAGAGGCCGGGCACAGGATGAATACCACAATCAAAGCTATCTTGTTCATCAGTGATGATCCTCCAGTCATCGGCAAGTCAGCCGGTTGCCGAGGAAGCCCCCGAGGCCGATGCCGCCGCCGATGGCAACGATCTGACCCGATCCGGCACCGATCGTGCTGCCCAGCAGCCCGCCGACAATTGCACCGCCGACAGTTCCTGCGACACAGCCGAATTCGGCATTGCGGTCCGCGACGGCCTGCGAGGTCGGAGCGGTTTGACAGGCGGACAATGCCAGGCATCCCGCGAGCGCGACAGTCATTGTGCGTTTGCTCATTTCTTCCTCCACATGCTTCCACTTCGATCCAATTCGGACCGGGTGGATGCGCTATTCTGTAGCCCGGACGAAAATAAGCTTCTGAGTTGTGGACCTCAAAATTCAGGAGGCTCTTCTGTCTGATCAGAAGCGGCTCGCCAACAAACATGCAGAATTGGGCGGTGCGTGTGACGACTTCACACGCTTTACCGTATTTGCGGGCCTGCATAGGAGACCCGAGGCTGAATACTACAACCGGACGTGCGGGATGACAACGCTCGGCACGTGCTCGATCGTTCACTGCCCCGATAGCGGATGATGCCGGCACGTGCCGATGGCTGGGGATGGGCGTCAGCGACAACAAGGGAATGATTCCGATGGGACGCCGATTGATACCAAACAGTGACAAAAATACGTCCCGTCACAACACGTGGCCGCCACACACTTGCACCCGCGCCGTCTCTCTGCCTTTTTGCGGACATAACCTGCGGCGGCCTGATTCGCGCCCGCTCCGCTTCGCATTTTTGTTGCAGCTCCCGGACCGCGCTTCCATACGTGCCGGGGCGGCGACCACGTTCAAGGAGATGACGAGATGTCAGAGATCAAGAAACCCGTGATTTCGGAGATGAGGCCGAAGATCACCGTCATCGGCGTCGGCGGTGGCGGCGGCAACGCGATCAACAACATGATTGCCGAAGGCCTTCAGGGCGCGGACTTCATTGCCGCCAATACGGATGCGCAGGCGCTGACCATGTCGAAGGCGCCGCGGCTGATTCAGCTTGGCGCGCAGGTGACCGAAGGGCTCGGCGCCGGATCGCTTCCGGAAGTCGGCCGCGCGGCGGCGGAAGAATCGATCGACGAGATCATGGATCATCTGGGCGGCACGCATATGTGCTTCGTCACCGCCGGCATGGGCGGCGGCACGGGAACGGGGGCCGCGCCGGTGATTGCAGCAGCAGCCCGCAAGGCCGGCATCCTCACCGTCGGTGTCGTCACCAAGCCATTCAGCTTCGAAGGCAAGCGGCGCATGCAGGCAGCCGAGGAAGGCATCGAGCGGCTGCGCGAAGCGGCCGACACTGTCATCGTCATCCCCAACCAGAACCTGTTCCGCATCGCCGATGCCAAGACCACCTTTGCCGATGCCTTCGTCATCGCCGACCGCGTTCTCTATTCCGGCGTCGGCTGCATCACCGACCTGATCGTCAAGGAAGGCCTGATCAACCTCGACTTTGCCGACGTCAAATCGGTGATGAAGGGCATGGGTCGGGCGATGATGGGAACGGGCGAGGCAATCGGCGACGGCCGTGCGTCCAAGGCGGCCGAAGCGGCAATCGCCAATCCGCTCTTGAGTGAAGTGTCGATGAAGGGCGCCAAGGGCGTGCTGATCTCGATTTCCGGCGGCTCCGACATGACGCTGTTCGAAGTGGACGAGGCAGCGACCCGCATCCGCGAGGAGGTCTGTGAGGACGCCGACATCGTCGTCGGCGCAATCTTCGACAAGGGCCTGGACGGCGTCTTCCGCGTCTCGGTCGTCGCCACAGGGCTCGATCAGCAGGCTCCAGGCAGCGAAGTTTCAGCCATCGCACCACAGCCGGCGCAGGTGCGGACGCTGCAGTAAGATCCAGACTGTCTGCCGGGCGGGAGCAAGCGCTTCCCGCTCGGTAGCCACGCGCCATCGCGCCGCTTACCGGGCTCTGGCTCCGGGGTGGTTCATATCAGCGCCTCCACAAAGCGGATGACATTGCCAACCGTGCTGTCGTTCCAGATATCATTGTGACCCGAGCCGTCGTCGATCAGCATCTGCTTGGGTTCGGGAGCGATGCGGTACAACGCCTCACCCGAAGACAGGGGGATGCTGTCGTCACGCCGACCATGAATGAACAGCTTTGGTTGACTCACCTTCGCTATTTTGAGATCCGAGCGGAAGGGATCCTTGATGAGAAGCGCGACCGGAAGGAACGGATAGTGCGCCTCCGCAACCGACAGAACCGACAGGTATGCGGACACAAGAACCACGCCGACGGCTGGCCTCTGCGCCGCCGTGTTCACGGCGATGCCGGTGCCCAGCGAGCGTCCGAGCACAACGATCTCGCTTTTGGAGCGTGCTGAAAGCCAGTCGAACGCCGCGATGCCATCGGCCAGAAGCCCCTCCTCGCCCGGAGAGCCGGTCGACCCCGGATAGCCGCGATAGGAAATCGCCGTCAATCCAATGCCTCGCGCGGCCAGCGCCCGTGCAAGAAAGCCGTAGTTGCCGACTCGGTCACCGTTCCCGAAAAAGAGCAGAACGCACGGCTTGCCAGATGTGCCCTGGCTGTACAGCCCATGAAGCGTCTCTCCGTCGGGCGTCTTAATGGAGACGTTCTCGCCCCAGCCTGCGTGCTCTGGGGCCGTTGACGCGCTTGTGCCGGGAAAGAGGAGGGCACGTTGTGAAAGATACACGACGCCAACAAGCGACACATAGGCGAAGGCCACCGTCAGCGGCAGTATCAGCAGGAGTTTTGTGGTGCTCATGCTGCATGTTCACCGGAAGGTTCGTCAGAGTCCAGAGCCCGTCAGCAGCAAACTCGGCCGTTCCCGAATCAGCGGACTCGCGCCGGGCAATGCCGAAGCAGAACCGCGAGCGCACACCGTCAGCTTGCGGCGTTGGCCGGACGGGACAGCCGGTCCAACATCGTCCGGACGATCAGCCGGTGGAAAGGCGTGATCATCGCAAGATAGAGCTTACCGACGAGGATCTTTCGGCGGACCAGCGTCGTCACGCTGACGACCTGCCTCGTTTCGCCGGCAGGGCGAACATCGACGACGATGCGGAAATCCAGATGCGCGTCGTCGAAGCCGAGGACCATCTGTTCGTCAGAGCGGGAAAGGACCGGGAAAATGCCGATCATCTCGCGCGTATTTGGCGGACCCGATCCCTTGAGACCGAAGGGGCGGACGATGGCGTTTCGCAGCCACATCAGAGCGCGGACCCAGCCCGGAAAATCCCCCATCGCGCGGCCCGCGGCCAAGGTCGCGGTCAGGCCGTTGCCCGGCACGAGGAGTTCATAACAATCCGCCCAGTCGGCCAAAGGCAGCGCCGGATGCGGCAGGGTGACGGGAACCGGATAATTGCGCAACGCCATCGGCATGCTCTCCCTGGATGCGGCGATGGTAGAACGCCCGACGGGGAGGGGCCGATTGTCACGGCCCCTGCGCTTCGTCCTTACATATGGATCGGCTTTGCGAAGGTCGAGAGTGCCGCTTCCTTGACCGCTTCCGACATGGTCGGGTGCGCGTGGCAGGTGCGGCCGAGGTCTTCCGAGGAGCCGCCGAATTCCATCAGCACGGCGATTTCGTGGATCATCTCGCCGGCGCCGAAGCCGACGATATGGCCGCCGAGAACGCGATCCGTGTCCTTGTCGGCGAGAATCTTGACGAAGCCGTCGGTCGCCAGCATGGCGCGGGCGCGGCCGTTGGCCGTGAACGGAAACTTGCCGACCTTGTAGGCGATGCCCGCCGCCTTCAGCTCTTCCTCGGTCTTGCCGACGCAGGCGACTTCCGGCTGGGTATAGACCACGCTCGGGATGACGTCATAATTCACGTGGCCTGCCTGGCCGGCGATGATCTCGGCAACGGCGACGCCCTCGTCTTCCGCCTTGTGGGCGAGCATCGGGCCGCGCACGACGTCGCCGATCGCGTAGATGCCGGGAATGCTGGTCTGGAAATGATTGTTGATCTCGACGCAGCCGCGGGTATCCATGACGACGCCGGCTTTGGCGAGGCCAAGGCCCTCAGTGAACGGCTTGCGGCCGGTGGCGATCAGAACCACATCGGCATCGATCGTCGCGGCATCGCCGCCCTTGACCGGCTCGAAGGTCACCCTGGCGCCGGAGCCCGTCTTTTCAACGCCGGTCACCTTGGCGCCGAGCTTGATATCGATGCCTTGCTTCGCAAGCATACGCTGGAACTGCTTGGCGACGTCACCGTCCATGCCGCCGAGGATCGTGTCGAGATATTCGACCACGGTCACCTTGGCGCCGAGGCGCGACCAGACCGAGCCGAGCTCAAGCCCGATGACGCCGCCGCCGACGACCACCATGGTGGCCGGAACCTTCTCCAGCGCGATGCCGCCGGTCGACGAAATGATGACCTTCTCGTCGATCTCGACCTGGACACCGGGGATGCCGGCAACATCGGAGCCGGTGGCGACGACGACGTTCTTCGTCTCGATGACCTGCTCTTCGCCCTTGTCGTTGGTGACGGAGACCTTGCCTTCGCCAAGAACCTTGCCGGTACCCTGGAAGGCGTCGATCTTGTTCTTCTTGAAGAGGAAGGCGACGCCGTCGACGTTCGACTTCACCGTCGCATCCTTGTGGGCGAGCATCTTCTCAAGGTTCAGCTTCGGAGCCTGTACCTCGACGCCGAGCGCGTCGATGCCGTGGCCTGTCTGGTGGAAGACCTCCGAGGCATGCAGCAGGGCTTTCGAGGGAATGCAGCCGACGTTCAAGCAGGTGCCGCCATAGGTGGCGCGCTTTTCGATGACGCCAACCTTCAGGCCGAGCTGGGCTGCCTTGATGGCGCAGACATAGCCGCCGGGTCCGGTGCCGATAACAATGAGATCATAAGCCATGGATTGTCCTTCTTGAGAGCGGCTATCGTCCGCCGCTGACGTTGAGAATGGCGCCCGTTACATAGGACGACGAAGGGGAAAGCAGGTAGAGAACGGCGTCGGCGACCTCTTGCGCGGTGCCTGGCCGTTTCATCGGGACGGCCGGCGCAAGCTCGCGGGCGCGGTCCGGAAGACCGCCGGAGGCGTGAAGCTCCGTATCGATGATGCCGGGACGGACCGCATTGACGCGGATGCCGTCGGAGGCGACTTCGCGCGACAGGCCGATGGTGAAACTATCGATCGCACCCTTGGAGGCGGCATAATCGACATACTGTCCGGCCGAGCCGAGAACGGCGGCCATCGAGGAAATATTGACGATGACGCCGCCCTTGCCGCCGTGACGGACCGACATGCGCCGCACGGCAGCGGCCGCACAGAGGATCGAGCCGGAGACGTTGACGCGCAGCATGCGATCGAGCCGCTCAGGCGTGATCTCGTCGATCCGGGCCGGCATGCCGACGATGCCGGCATTGTTTACTAGGCCATCAAGCCGGCCGAAAGCCTTGTCCACCGCGTCGAAAATTGCAGCAATACCGGCCTCGCTGCCGACATCGCCTTCAATCGCAACCGCCTTGCCGCCGGCTGCCTCGATTGCCTTGACGACCGCATCTGCGGCCGGGCGGTTCGAGGCATAGTTGACGGCAACGGCCCAGCCCTGCTCGGCCGCCGAGAGGCAGATGGCTGCCCCGATGCCGCGGCTGCCGCCGGTTACCAAAAGGACGGGTTGATCGCTGATCTTCATTGGACACATCCCTTCAAAGCCAGAACATCCCAGGGGGCAACGGTCGCCTTGCCCCAGATGGATGAGTTGCGCACGGCGGGACCAAAATCGGGCAAAAGCAGCTGTGCCGCCGCTTCCGAACCCTCCTCGGGCAGCGAACCGACCTTGCCGTCGGCACCGATGGCATAGATCACGCCCTGCCAGATGGTGCAGGCGGCGATCTCTTCGCCAGTGACGTCGCCCTCCGGGCAGTTGTTCATGATCATGCCGTTGGGCCGGACGGGTTCGCCCGAGGGCATGACGATGCCGTCGAGCACCAGATCGGTCTTCGCCACCTTGATCTTGAAATGATTGCTGGTCGCGGCACTGGCCGAACCCACCGGTTCGAAACGCACTTCATAGGCGCCGTCCGCATCGCCATAGATCGCCTGCTTCTGCAGGCAATCCGCAGCAGTTGCTGGCGTTACGGCCAGCAGCAGACCCAGGATTGATGCGGGAGCGGCAAGGCGCATGCTCAGCCTGCCTTTTCGGTGGCGAGCTTCAGGCCGAGCGCGATGAAGACGAGGCCGCTGACGCGATCGATCCACTGGCTGGCGCGCGAGAAGGCGGCGCGCATCTTCGGCGTCGTCATGAACAGGCTGACGCCGACAAACCAGAGGATCAGGCTACCTGCCATGATCAGGCCATAGCCGAACTTCACAGCGATCGGTGTGTGAGCACCGACCACCGTCGAGAAGATCGACAGGAAGAAGAACACCGGCTTCGGGTTCAGCGCATTGGCGGCAAAACCGAGACCGAAGGCTTTCAATGCCGACTGGCGCTTTTCATTGGCATCCGCGCCTTCGGCCTCAACCGTAATATCCGTCCTGTCGGCACGAAGAGACTTGATGCCGATGTAGAGAAGGTAAGCGACACCGCACCATTTGACGATATTGAACAGGTAGATCGACTGCGAGATGATCAGCCCGAGACCGAGGATCGTGTAGGTCACATGAAACATCAGCGCGGTACCGATGCCGAAGGAAGTGACGATCGCCGAGCGGCGGCCGTGAACCAGCGACTGGCGCATGACCATCGCTAGATCGGCGCCGGGCGAGACGATGGCGAAGGAGAAGATCGCCATCAGCGATGCGAGTTCGAAGAGATAGGGATGCACGGCACGTCTCCGGTTATCGCTGTCAGGCGTCCGCTTTCCTGTCAGAAAACAAGCGCCGATACCATGATGAGGAGCCCGGCGAGCGAGCCAAGCCAGATGAGCGAACGGACGTAGGAAACGCCCGCCAGATAAAGCGGAATATAGACAATCCTGAACACGATCCAAGTCCAGGCGCCGGTGACGCCCCAGCCGGTTGGATCACCGGCGATAGCAAGGGCAAGCGCCAGCCCGACAAAGGCCGGATAGGTTTCCTGGAAATTGACTGAGGCCCGTGCGGCCCGTCCGGCGAGCTTGCCGGACGGCTTCTTCTCCTCGTCACGCGGACCGGCATTCCAGGCCGATCCGAGTTCCAATGTCGACATCATGCCCTGCAAGCCGACATGAAAGACGAGCAGCACAACGCTCCAGGCGAGGAGCGAAAGGAAGGGCGATGCCGCCAGCGCTGCCGCGTCCATGTTTCAGCGCCTCTTACAGATCGAGAACCAGACGTTCCGGATCTTCCAGGCTTTCCTTGACGCGAACGAGGAAGGTCACGGCTTCCTTACCATCGACCATCCGGTGATCGTAGGAGAGCGCCAGGTACATCATCGGACGGATGACGATCTGGCCGCCGACGACGACCGGGCGCTCCTGGATCTTGTGCATGCCGAGAATGCCCGACTGCGGCGCATTGAGGATCGGCGAGGACATCAGCGAGCCGTAGACGCCGCCGTTGGATATGGTGAAGGTGCCACCCTGCATGTCGGCCATCGACAGCGCACCGTCACGGGCCATCTTGCCAAGACGGCCGATGTCCTTCTCGATTTCGGCGATCGACATCTGGTCGGCATCGCGCACGACAGGAACGACGAGACCCTTGTCGGTGCCGACGGCGACGCCGATGTGGCAGAAGTTTTTGTAGATGATGTCGGTGCCGTCGATCTCGGCGTTGACGGCCGGGATTTCCTTCAGCGCATGCGTCACGGCCTTGGTGAAGAAACCCATGAAGCCTAGCTTGACGCCATGCTTCTTTTCAAACAGGTCCTTGTAGCGGTTGCGCAGGTCCATGACCGCCGACATGTCCACCTCGTTATAGGTGGTGAGCATGGCTGCAGTGTTCTGGGCGTCCTTCAGGCGCTTGGCGATGGTCTGGCGCAGGCGGGTCATCTTGACGCGCTCTTCGCGCGGCGCGTCCTCGGCCGGCGACGGGCCACGGGTTACGATCTTGACCGGCTCGGACGCGGCCGGCGCCGAAAGGCCCTTGGCGACAGCAGCAATGACATCGCCCTTCAGCACCTGGCCGCGCTTGCCGGAGCCGTCGACCTGGTCGGCGGTGAGGTTGTTTTCGGCGAGCATCTTGGCAGCAGCTGGCGCCGCCGGCATCGCAGAGGCAACCTGCGGAGCGGCAGGGGCAGCAGCGGCGGCAGCCGGTTGAGCTGCGGCCGGAGCGGCAGCCTTCTTTTCCGCTGCAGGCGCGGCAGAAACGGCGCCGGCGGCACCGTTGGCGATCTGGCCGAGCAGCGCGCCGAGACCGACGGTTTCACCGGCGCTAGCGACGATTTCGGACAGCGTGCCTGCGGAAGGCGCCGGAACCTCGATGGTCACCTTGTCGGTTTCGAGTTCGAGCAGCGGCTCATCGGCCTTGACGGTGTCGCCCACCTTCTTGAACCATGTCCCGACGGTCGCTTCGCTGACGGACTCTCCGAGGGTAGGAACGCGGATTTCTGTGGTCATTTTCAGATCCTGACTTTGATCGTTGTCGGTTATGCGGCAGGTGCGGCGACTTGCCGGAGAATGAGTGAGGGTATGGCAGCAATTTCGAACTGGAAGCCCAGGCGGGCGGCAATGACGGGATCGCCGTCGGCAAGCGCTTGGGCAGCCGCCTCATCGGCGACCTCCACCAGCGCCATGCCCCAGGCGCCGTCCTTGGCGAAGACGGGACCGACCGCAATTGCTCGTCCCGCATCGGCTTGCGCTCGCCAATAGACGGAGTGACGCTCCATCGCGGCCATTTCCTCAGACGTCGCGTCGTGAGGAAATGTGCTGCGGGATGGCACTAGTTTCAGATGAAAATAGGCCATGGCGCGCCGCCTCTCAACCGCCCAGCGCGTCTTCGAGGAAGGCGGCGAGCTGGGCGAGGTGCTTGGACATCAGGCCCGTCGCCGGAGAGGCGGCGGCCGGACGGCCGGTGTAGCGCACGCGCTGGTACTTCGCATCGATATGGGCAAGCACCCATTCCAGATACGGATCGATGAACGACCAGGCGCCCATGTTCTTCGGCTCTTCCTGGCACCAGACCATTTCCGCATTGCGGAAGCGCGAGAGTTCGTTGATCAGCGCCTTGGCCGGGAACGGATAGAGCTGCTCGACGCGCAGCAGGTAGACATCGTCGATGCCGCGCTTTTCGCGCTCTTCCAGAAGGTCGTAGTAGACCTTGCCGGTGCAGAGAACGACGCGACGGATCTTGGCATCCTTCTGCAGCTTGATCGGACCGTCCTTGATGACCTCCGCATCGTCCCAGAGCAGGCGATGGAAGGAGCTTTCACCCGCCATTTCCGACAGCGAAGAGACGGCGCGCTTGTGGCGCAGCAGCGACTTCGGCGTCATCATGATCAGCGGCTTGCGGAAGTCGCGCTTTACCTGACGGCGCAGGATGTGGAAGTAGTTCGCCGGTGTCGTGACATTGGCGACCTGCATGTTGTCTTCGGCGCACATCTGCAGCCAGCGCTCGAGACGGGCCGAGGAATGCTCCGGGCCCTGACCCTCGTAACCATGCGGCAGCAAGCAGACGAGACCGGACATGCGCAGCCACTTGCGTTCGCCCGACGAGATGAACTGGTCGAAGACGACCTGCGCACCGTTGGCGAAGTCACCGAACTGGGCTTCCCAGAGCGTCAGCGCATTCGGACGGGCCAGCGAGTAACCATATTCGAAACCGAGCACCGCTTCTTCCGAGAGCATCGAGTTGATGACCTCATAACGGGCCTGGGTCGGCGCCAGGTTGGCAAGCGGGATATAGCGTTCTTCGGTTTCCTGATCGTAGAGCACCGAATGGCGTTGCGAGAAGGTGCCGCGTTCGCAATCCTGCCCCGACAGGCGGATCTTCGTGCCTTCGATCGCGAGCGTGCCGAAAGCGAGTGCCTCCGCCATCGCCCAGTCAATGCCCTCGCCGGTCTGGATCATGTTGGCGCGGCCATCCATGAAACGCTGAATGGTTCTGTGGACGTTGAAGCCTGCCGGAACCTCCGACAGCTTGCGGCCGACTTCCTTCAGCGTCTTCATCGGCACCGAGGTCTTGCCGCGGCGTTGTTCGTCCTGGTTGTCGGCAGCGCGCAGACCCGACCAGACGCCGTCCAGCCAGTCGGCCTTGTTCGGCTTGTAGGCCTGTCCCGCCTCGAATTCCTGTTCCAGATGGGCGCGCCAGTCGGCTCGCATCTTTTCGAGTTCGCCTTCGCTGATCAGGCCCTCGGCGATCAGGCGTTCGCCATAGAGCTGGACGACCGTCTTGTGGGCGCGGATGACCTTGTACATCTTCGGCTGCGTGAATGACGGTTCGTCGCCTTCGTTATGGCCGAAGCGGCGATAGCAGAACATATCGATGACGACCGGCTTGTGGAACTTCATCCGGAATTCGGTGGCGATCTTGGCGGCGTAGGTCACCGCTTCCGGATCGTCGCCGTTGACGTGGAAGATCGGCGCTTCGATCATCTTGGCGACGTCGGAGGGGTAAGGCGACGAGCGCGAGAAGGCCGGATTGGTGGTGAAGCCGATCTGGTTGTTGATAATGAAGTGCACGGTGCCGGCGACGCGGTGACCGCGCAGGCCCGACAGCCCGAGAATTTCAGCGGTCACGCCCTGGCCGGCAAAGGCGGCATCGCCGTGCAGCAGGAGCGGCATGACCTGGGCCCGCTCGGACAGCGGAATGATGTCACCTTCAAAGACCTTCGCCATTTGGTCCTGCTTGGCGCGGGCCTTGCCCATGACGACCGGGTTGACGATTTCGAGATGCGACGGGTTCGCCGTCAGCGACAGGTGGACCTTGTTGCCGTCGAACTCACGGTCCGAGGAGGCACCCAGATGGTACTTCACGTCGCCCGAACCTTCGACATCGTCAGGCGCCGCGGAACCGCCCTTGAACTCGTGGAACACGGCGCGGTGCGGCTTGCCCATGACGTTGGTCAGAACGTTCAGACGGCCGCGATGGGCCATGCCGAGGATGATTTCCTTGAGGCCGACCTGGCCGCCACGCTTGATGATCTGTTCCAGCGCCGGGATCAGGGATTCGCCGCCGTCGAGGCCGAAACGCTTGGTGCCCTTGTACCTCACGTCGATGAACTGCTCGAAGCCTTCCGCCTCGATCAGCTTCTGCAGGATCGCCTTCTTGCCTTCCGCGGTAAACTCGACGCCCTTGTCCGGGCCTTCGATGCGCTCCTGGACCCAGCCTTTGATCTCGGGATCCGAGATATGCATGAACTCGACGCCGAGCGTCGAACAATAGGTGCGCTCGAGGATTTCGAGCATCTCGCGGATGGTCGCGTATTCGAGGCCGAGCACGTTGTCGAGGAAGATCCGGCGATCGTAATCGCTTTCCTCGAAGCCGTACGACTTCGGCGACAACTCGTCATAGTCCTCGACGGGGGCGGCAATGCCGAGCGGGTCGAGCTTGGCGTGCAGATGGCCGCGCATGCGGTAGGCGCGGATCATCATGATGGCGCGAACCGAATCACGGGTCTGCTGGTGGACATCGGCCGCACTCGGCGCGACGCCGGTGACCGCCGCCTGTTCCTCGGCCTTGGCCTTCACCTTTTTTTCGATGACCTTCTCGACAGTGCCCCAGTCGCCGTCGAGCGCGGAGACGAGTTCGCCATTGGCGACGATCGGCCAGTTCGGCTTCTTCCAGGAGGCGCCCTTGGCTGCCTTGATCGCGTCATCCGGCTGGTCCTGCAGCGCCTTGAAGAACGACTGCCATTCGCCGGAGACCGACGACGGATCGCTTTCGTAGCGCGCATAAAGCTGCTCGATATAGCCGGCATTCGCTCCGTCGAGGAACGAGGTCAGCAGAAATTGCTCGTTGGCTTCTTGCCTTGCCATGGTGCTTCGCGGACCTGTCCGTCCGCCTCCTGACTTGTTAACTCTTGCCGGCTTTTGGTCCCGGTCGACCTCGATGGCACCGGCGCCGGAAGCGCCGTTGCCTTTCTTTGAGTGCAGGCAACCGGGCCGCTGCAATCGTAGGCCCGATCACATCGCCGTGTCTCAGCCCTTGAGGACTTCGACCAGCGTCTTGCCGAGGCGCGCCGGCGACGGCGACACGCGGATGCCGGCCGATTCCATCGCAGCGATCTTGTCTTCGGCCCCGCCTTTGCCGCCGGAAATGACGGCGCCGGCATGGCCCATGGTGCGACCTTCAGGTGCAGTGCGGCCGGCGATGAAGCCAACCATCGGCTTGCTTCGGCCGCGCTTGGCTTCGTCCTTGAGGAACTGGGCCGCGTCTTCTTCGGCCGAGCCGCCGATTTCGCCGATCATGATGATCGACTTGGTCTCGTCGTCGGCGAGGAACATTTCCAGCACGTCGATGAACTCGGTGCCCTTGACCGGGTCGCCGCCGATGCCGACAGCCGTCGTCTGGCCGAGACCTTCGTTGGTGGTCTGGAACACGGCTTCATAGGTGAGCGTGCCGGAGCGCGAGAGAACGCCGACCGAACCCTTCTTGAAGATGTTACCCGGCATGATGCCGATCTTGCATTCGTTCGGCGTCAGCACGCCGGGGCAGTTCGGGCCGATCAGGCGGGACTTCGACTTGTCGAGACGGGCCTTGACCTTGACCATGTCGGCAACAGGAATGCCTTCGGTGATGCAGACGATCAGGCGGATTTCAGCTTCGATGGCCTCAATGATCGCGGCCGCGGCACCTGCCGGCGGAACGTAGATCACCGATGCATCGGCGCCGGTCATTTCCTTGCCTTGCGCCACGGTTGCGTAGATCGGCAGCTTTTCGCCCTTGGAACCTTCCCAGGTCTCGCCACCCTTCTTCGGGTTGATACCGCCGACCATCTTGGTGCCATGGTAAGCCAGCGCCTGCTCGGTGTGGAAGGTGCCGGTTTTGCCGGTCAGACCCTGAACCAGGATCTTGGTGTCTTTGTTGATGAGAATGGACATTGATCAGGCACCCTTCACAGCGGCTACGATCTTCTGGGCAGCGTCGTCGAGATCGTCTGCGGAAATGACGTTCAGCCCGCTCTCGTTGATGATCTTCTTGCCGAGTTCGACATTGGTGCCTTCGAGGCGCACGACGAGCGGAACCTGAAGACCGACTTCCTTGACGGCTGCGATCACGCCTTCGGCGATGACGTCGCACTTCATGATGCCGCCGAAGATGTTGACGAGGATGCCCTTCACTGCCGGATCGGCGGTGATGATCTTGAAGGCATGGGTCACCTTCTCTTTCGAAGCGCCACCGCCAACATCGAGGAAGTTCGCCGGCTCAGCGCCGTAGAGCTTGATGATGTCCATGGTTGCCATGGCAAGGCCGGCACCATTGACCATGCAGCCGATGTTGCCGTCGAGGGCAACGTAAGCAAGGTCGTACTTCGACGCTTCGATTTCCTTGGCGTCTTCCTCGGTCTGGTCGCGGAGCGCTACGACGTCTTCATGACGGAATAGCGCATTGCCGTCGAACGACATCTTGGCGTCGAGAACGCGCATGCGGCCATTCTTCATGACGATCAGCGGGTTCACTTCCAGAAGGCTCATGTCCTTCTCGACGAAGGCCTTGTAGAGGATCGGGAACAGTCTTTCGGCATCGGCCTTGGCTTCGCCTTCGAGCTTCAGCGCCGAGGTCAATGCAGCAAGATTTTCAGCCGTGACGCCGGCTTCCGGATCGATCGCGACGTTGATGATCTTTTCCGGCGTGTCATGGGCGACGGTCTCGATGTCCATGCCGCCTTCGGTGGAAACCACGAAGGAGACCTTACCGACGGCGCGGTCGACGAGGATCGACAGGTAGAGTTCGCGGTCGATGTCGGCGCCGTCCTCGATATAGAGGCGGTTGACCTGCTTGCCGGCTTCGCCGGTCTGCTTGGTCACCAGCGTGTTGCCGAGCATCTCCTTGGCATGGGCCTTGGCTTCTTCAATGGAGAAAGCCAGGCGAACACCGCCCTTGGCATCGGGCCCAAGTTCCTTGAACTTGCCCTTGCCGCGGCCGCCCGCGTGGATCTGGCTCTTGACGACATAGAGCGGGCCTGGAAGCGACTTGGCAGCGGCTTCGGCTTCATCGGCGGAGAAGATGGCGACACCTTCCGCGACCGGTGCACCAAAGCTCTTCAGCAGGGCCTTGGCCTGATATTCATGAATGTTCATGGGGAGATTTCCTGTTTAAGCCGAACGGCAATGACTTCAGGGCCATTATTTCAGGCTGGGAGCAATGGTGATGCAGGCTTCGCAAAGACCGGCGACCGAAGCGACCGACTTGTCGAAGGCTTCCTGCTCGGCCTTGTTGAATTCGACTTCGATGATGCGCTCGACGCCGCCGGCACCGATGATCGTCGGAACGCCGACATACATGTCCTTGACGCCGTACTGGCCGGTGAGATGGGCAGCGCAAGGCAGGACGCGCTTCTTGTCCTTGAGGAAGGATTCAGCCATTTCGATCGCCGACGCTGCCGGCGCGTAATAGGCCGAACCGGTCTTCAGGAGGCCAACGATTTCGGCACCGCCATCGCGGGTCCGCTGAATGATCTCTTCGAGGCGCTCCTTGGTGACCCAGCCCATCTTGACCAGATCGGTCAGCGGAATGCCGCCAACAGTCGAGTAGCGGGCGAGAGGCACCATCGTGTCGCCATGGCCGCCGAGCACGAAGGCGGTGACGTCCTGGACGGAAACATTGAATTCCTGGGACAGGAACAGGCGGAAGCGCGAACTATCGAGTACGCCGGCCATGCCGACGACCATGTTCTTCGGCAGGCCGGAGAACTTCTGCAGCGCCCAGACCATTGCGTCGAGCGGGTTGGTGATGCAGATGACGAAGGCATTCGGGGCATATTTCTTGATGCCGGCGCCGACCTGTTCCATGACCTTGAGGTTGATGCCAAGCAGGTCGTCGCGGCTCATGCCGGGCTTGCGGGCAACGCCGGCGGTGACGATGCAGACATCGGCACCTTCGATGGCCGAGTAATCGCTAGCGCCGGTCAGATTGGCGTTGAAGCCTTCAACGGGAGAGGACTGGGCAATATCAAGGCCCTTGCCCTGCGGGATGCCGTCAGCGATGTCGAACAGGACGATATCGCCGAGTTCCTTCAGGCCGGCGAGATGCGCCAGCGTGCCACCAATCATTCCAGAACCAATAAGTGCGATCTTGTTGCGCGCCATGAAAGTGCTTCCCTCTTGCGATCCAAATCTGACAAGGCCTGACGTGGCGCCGAAGACGCGAGCTGTGGCAAACCTTTCGGCGCAAGGAATTAACCTTCAAAATCTAAAATATCAACCGATACTTTTGAGTGGAACAATTTCAATCGGTTAGATCAATAAATTCTTACGTAAACGTAAGTTTTTCACCACGATATTGTCACGAAGTCTCTGTTTCCGCACGATGATTTCGCGCATATTCCTCGCTCTGCATCTCGATCAGGCGCGAGACCGTGCGGTCGAATTCGAAGCCTTCCGTGCCTTTTTTCGCCGTCAGCAGATCGATCGGCACGGAGGCCGCCGTGGCGAAAAGACGGGCACCGTGATCGTAGATCGTATCTACCAGCATGATGAAACGCTTGGTCTCGTTGCGGCGCTCCGGCCCAAGATGCGGGATATGATCGACGAAGATCGTCCGGTAATGCGAGAGTATGGCGAGAAAATCGGCAGCGCCCAGCGGCCGCTCGCAGAGATCCGAAAAGGAAAAACGGGCGCAGCCGTTGGCCGCCGCCGGAACCTTGATCTTCCTGCCCTTGTGCGCAATCTCTGCGGCCGCAACCGAAAGCCCGGCCGTCGCATGGATCCAGGCCCGGTCGAGCGCGGCGTCGGCCCGTGGCCCGAGCGGCGACAGCCAGACCGGCAGGCCCTCCGTCTTCGCCAGGCGATAATCCGTCCCGGCATCCAGCGGCATGATCTCTGTATTGGCTTTCAGGAGATCGATGAACGGCAGGAACAACCCGCGGTTCAGGCCGTCCATGTAGAGATTGCCCGGCTCGACGTTGGAGGTGGCGACAAGCACGCAGCCCTTAGCGAACAACGCGCCGAACAGCCGCGACAGGATCATCGCATCGGCAATATCGGTGACCGAAAACTCATCGAAGCAGAGAAGCCGCGCTTCGGCGAAAATCTCCGAGGCCACAGGCGGCATTGGATCGGCCTGGCGCGTTTCGCCATTCTTCAGCTTCTGCCGGTGCTTGAAGATGCGCTCATGCACGTCGGCCATGAATTCATGAAAATGCGCCCGCCGCTTGCGCTGGATCGGCACCGTTTCGAAGAACAGGTCCATCAGCATGGTCTTGCCGCGGCCGACACCGCCATGGAGATAGAGCCCCTTGAGCGGCGGATGCTCATGCTTGCGCGAGGCAAACAGCCAGCCGAGCGCATTCGACTTGCGCTCCGCGCGGTTTCCGGCAAGTTCCATCAGCAGGTGATCGAAACGCCTGGCGATGCCAAGCTGGGCCGGATCGCGCCGGACCGTACCGGCGGCGATCATGGCCTCGAGTTTTCGCGAAATACTGTCGTCGGGGTTTGGCACGCGCGTAACCGGTTGGTGCATTTCCGGGAAACCGTGAAACGATTTTCCGTCCGGAAATGCGTGAAAACAAAAAGATAGAGCGTTTTCGTGACTCGGAGAAAAGCGGAAACGCTCCACAGGCTGGCGAACAAGAAAAAGCCCGGCGTCTGCCGGGCTTTTGATTAACGGCTGAGGCTGACCGGCTGGCCGCTATTGGTCGAGCCGTCAAACCGCGCATCGGCGGTCTTGAACAGGCGGGCCAGCGGATTGCCGTTGCGATCCTTCAAGACGACCTGCTTGCCGGCCACTTCCCATGAGCCCATCTGGGTCAGTTCACCGGCGCAACCGCGCGTGCCGCCGCGCGAGCCGCTGCCGAGATTGGTGAGCGTCAGGAACATGTCGCAGGAACTGCCGCCATTCGAGACGCGCCAGTTGCCGACCATCGATTCCTTGGTGACATCGAGCGCACTGGTGGCCGCCGCGACGTCAGCCCCGGCCGGCTGCTGCACGCCACCGACCGTCGCGGTGCCGCTGACCGGTGCTGCCGGGAACTGCGAGGTATCGGTCGTCGCCGGAGCGTCGAGCTGGCCGGAAGACACGCTCGGTACGGGCTGCGCCTGCAAGGGGGCTGGCGACATGCTGTTGCCGCCGAAATCGCTCATGGACGTTCTCTGACATCCAGAAAGCGCCAGCACTACGGCCAGTCCCGCCACCGCATGTATTGTCCGCATATTCCTGCTCCCGATCATCTCTGCCACCGCGTTATCGACTGACATATAGGCGGAATTACCTTAAAACCATCTTTCAATTCAAGAGAACGGCAATTCTTTGACGTCTGTGGCATGATTGAAACGGTCGCGTCGATTGCGCCGTGAGGTTGTCGGATGCTGTGAAGGCACTATTGTCGCTTGAATTTTCCCGACGATGCGTTCCGCCACGGCGCAAAAACCAGCCGCGAAGACGCCTACTCTGCCCCTCACCCTAACCTCTCCCCGCAAGCAGGGAGAGGGGACGTGCCCTGTTCGGCTTCTGGAGAATGGGCGGGTGCGGCATGTCTCCTTCTCCCCGTCAAAATGGGGAGGTGCCCGCTCATCTTTTCAAAAAAAGAGGGGCGGGGACAGTACAACGACGCAAGAGGCTCCGGACTGGGGTGCTAGAGCGCCGGTCTGTCAAACCCGCCGCTCGACCATCATCTTCTTGATCTCGCCGATCGCCTTGGCCGGGTTCAGGCCCTTGGGACAGGTCTGGGCGCAGTTCATGATGGTGTGGCAGCGATAGAGGCGGAACGGGTCTTCGAGATTATCCAGGCGCTCGCCCTTGGCCTCGTCGCGGCTGTCGATCAGCCAGCGGTAGGCCTGCAAGAGCACGGCCGGGCCGAGATAGCGGTCGCCGTTCCACCAGTAGCTCGGGCAGGAGGCGGAACAGCAGGCGCAGAGAATGCATTCGTAGAGGCCGTCGAGTTTCTGGCGATCCTCATGGCTCTGCTTCCATTCCTTGGCCGGCGTCGGCGAAACGGTCTTCAGCCACGGCTCGATCGAGCGGTGCTGGGCGTAGAAATTGGTGAGATCCGGCACCAGGTCCTTGACCACGGGCATATGCGGCAGCGGATAGACCTTCACCGTGCCCTTCACCTCATCCATGCCCTTGGTACAGGCCAGCGTATTGGTGCCGTCGATGTTCATGGCGCAGGAGCCGCAGATGCCTTCGCGGCACGAGCGGCGCAGCGTCAGTGTCGGGTCGATCTTGTTCTTGATGTAGAGCAGCGCGTCGAGAACCATCGGGCCGCAATCGTCGACATCGATATAGAACGTGTCGATCGACGGGTTCTTGCCGTCATCCGGGCTCCAGCGATAGACGCGCAGTTCGCGGGTGTTCTTGGCCCCGGCCGGCTTCGGCCAGACCTTGCCTTCGGTCATCTGCGAATTCTTGGGGAGAGCGAGTTCAACCATGTTTCATTCTCCTCAATACACACGCGCCTTCGGCTCAATCTTATACGGGTCGATACCCGGCTGCAGCAGTTCCGTATGCACCGGGCGATAGTCGAGCCTCACCTCGCCCGCATCGTTCACCCAGGACAGCGTGTGCTTGCGCCAGTTGACGTCGTCGCGGCCGGCAAACGCCCCGCTGGTATAGTCTTCGCGGGCGTGGGAGCCGCGGCTTTCCTTGCGGGCTTCGGCGCCGACGACCGTGGTGATGGCGTTGGCCATCAGGTTTTCCAGCTCCAGCGTTTCAACCAGATCGGAGTTCCAGATCATCGAGCGGTCGGTGACCTTGATATCCGACAGTTCCTGCCAGATCGCGCTCATGCGCTTGCAGCCCGATTCCAGCGATTCCTGCGTGCGGAACACGGCGGCGTCTTCCTGCATGGTGCGCTGCATCTTTTCGCGCAGCACCGCAGTCGGCGTTCCGCCATCGGCATGGCGCAGCCTGTCGAAGCGCGTCATGATCCTCTCCGAGGCCTTCTCGTTGATCGCCGGGATCGAAGAGGCACGGTCGATCACTTCGCCGGCGCGGATGGCAGCGGCACGGCCAAAGACCACAAGGTCAATCAGCGAGTTGGAACCCAGGCGGTTGGCGCCGTGCACCGAGGCGCAGCCGGCTTCGCCGACGGCCATCAGTCCGGGGATGATCCGCTCCGGATTGGCGCTGTCGGCGTTCAGCACTTCGCCCCAGTAGTTGGTCGGAATGCCACCCATGTTGTAGTGAACGGTCGGAAGGACCGGGATCGGCTCGCGGGTCACGTCAACGCCTGCGAAGATCTTGGCGCTCTCGGAAATACCCGGCAGGCGCTCGTGCAGCACAGCCGGATCGAGATGGTCGAGATGCAGGTAGATGTGATCCTTGTTCTTGCCAACGCCACGGCCTTCGCGGATTTCCAGCGTCATGCAGCGCGAGACCACGTCGCGCGAGGCAAGATCCTTGGCCGACGGGGCGTAACGCTCCATGAAGCGCTCGCCTTCGGAATTGACGAGATAGCCGCCTTCGCCGCGCGCGCCCTCGGTGATCAGACAGCCGGCGCCATAGATGCCGGTCGGATGGAACTGCACGAACTCCATGTCCTGCAGCGGCAGGCCGGCGCGGGCGATCATGCCGCCGCCATCGCCCGTGCAGGTATGGGCGGAGGTTGCCGAGAAATAGGCGCGGCCGTAGCCGCCGGTCGCCAGCACCACCATCTTGGCGGCGAAGCGATGGATCGTGCCGTCGTCCAGGTTCCAGGCAACGACGCCGGTGCAACGGCTGCCGTCGTCGGACATGATCAGGTCGAGGGCGAAATATTCGATGAAGAATTCGGCGTTGTGCTTCAGCGACTGGCCGTAGAGCGTGTGCAGGATGGCGTGGCCGGTACGGTCGGCGGCAGCACAGGTGCGCTGCACCGGCGGGCCTTCGCCGTAGTTCTGCATATGGCCGCCGAACGGACGCTGGTAGATCTTGCCTTCGGCATTGCGCGAGAAGGGCACGCCGTAATGCTCAAGCTCATAGACCGCCTTCGGCGCTTCCATGGCGAGATACTGCATGGCATCGACGTCGCCCAGCCAGTCCGAGCCCTTGACGGTGTCGTAGAGGTGCCACTGCCACGAGTCCGGCGTCATGTTCTGCAGCGAGGCCGCGATGCCGCCCTGCGCTGCAACCGTGTGGGAGCGCGTCGGGAAGACCTTGGTGATGCAGGCCGTCTTGAAGCCCTGCTCGGCCATGCCGAGCGTGGCGCGCAGACCGGCGCCGCCGGCGCCGACTACGATGACGTCATAGGCATGATCGACATAAGTATAGGCTCTGCCGTTGATAACGGGCGACATATTGGGTGCCATTTTGAATTACCCTGCAAACGCGATCTTCAGGATGGCGAAAAGACAGAGCCCGCCAACTGCGACCGCAAAAAACGTATTGAGCATGAGAAGCCCGATCTTGGTGCCCTCACCGTGCACATAATCCTCGATGATGACCTGCATGCCGATCTTCATGTGGGTGAAGCCGGAGATGACCATGAGCCCCATGATGACCGCGGCGAAGGGGTTCGACAGGGCAGCAACGACATCCGCATGCGGCGCGCCGGCATATCTGATCAGGAACAGGACGAAGAAGATGATCAGCGGCACGTTGGCGACCGCCGTCAGCCGCTGGCGCCAGAAATGATCGGTGCCTTCCTTGGCTGAACCGAGACCGCGAACCTTGCCGAGAGGCGTGCGCATATCCATGGAAATTCTCCTCTCAGCGAACCGCGTAACCGACGATCCAGATCGCAAGCGTCAAGACGACCGAAGCGATCAGATTGGCGATCGCTAGCTTGGTCGCAAAATTTTTCTCGTAACCGTAGCCGAGATCCCAGATGAAATGACGGATGCCGCCGAACAGGTGATGCACCAGGGCCCAGGTATAGCCGAACAGGACAAGCTGGCCGATGAGGGTGCCGAAGGCCCACATGACCCAGTCGTAATAGGCCGGGCTGGTGGCGGCGGCGATCAGCCACCAGGCGACGAGAATGGTACCGAAATAGAGCGCGCTGCCGGTGATGCGGTGCACGATCGACATGATCATGGTCGGAATTGGCTTGTAAATTTGCAAGTGCGGCGAGAGCGGCCGGCTTTTGGTGACATTCGTCATCGGAACCCCACGGAACAACCGGACGGACGCCCAAAAACTGGACTATTTTCATCCGGTATTGCACATGATTGTGCACAATTCAGTCAGTCGACGTTTAATCACCATATTGATTAACGACAAGTGTGTTTGCGGTGCAAAATCATTTTAATCGATTAGACGAAAATGCGGCGCACGTAGCGAATCCAATGGGCTGCCGCGTTAACGATAGACCGTGAAAAATCAACGCATTCCCGTGACTTTTGCCGGCACTTGCCGCACATTGCCTGTTAAGGATTTGTTAAGCGTTACGCGGAGAGGCTGCCCGAAATGCGTCCAAACAAGCTGTCGAATGCGACGAAAGTCCTGATCGCGGTCTTTGCGGTGGGCTTCTTGTTCACCGATATTGCCGAAGCGCGCGACCGTTACGGCGAGCGGCATTTCACCCGCCGTCATCATCATGAGCGCGGCGACCGGGAAGTGCTTTCCGGCATCAATGTCGATAGCCGCCTTGATCGCCGCCACCACCGCAACGTGCATCTTGCCGGCCTGAACGCCAACCGACGCTATTTCGAGCGCCGTTACGGTTCCTATCGCCGCCCCGGCCACCGGATCGTCATACGCGAATATCCTGACCAGCGCGTGAACTATCGGCAATCCGCCTATGGCGGCGGCGATTTTCCCTCCGAGACCCTTGGCGGCACCTATTTCGGCGGACTATCGGCCTGGACCGACCCGGGCAACGGCACCTATTTCTACTCCGAACGTGGCGGCTATGGCTATTACAGCGGTAATACCGACGCAGATTATCGCGTCCCCCGCGCCAAGATCATCCGCGTGACCCCATCGACCGCCGGCCGCGCCTGCTCCTGGGAAGCCGGCGTCTGCGTCATCCGCCGCTGACGCCCGTCCGCTACAGCTTGCGCGCCAAGTGACGCCAAGTATGCGATAGTCTTGAGGATACCTCTAACTTCCTGACATCTCGTCTCAAGGGAGATCGAAGGCGATTGCGACAAGCTCCCTCTTCTCCCCGGCGGGTGAGAGGGAGAAAGCCGCAGGATTATCCGACAAAACGCCAGACCGTGGTCTTCTTGATTTCGCTGTCCTCCAGCGCCCGGGTGACCGGAACCTGATAGGTCGCAAGCATCTGCATCCGCTCGCGCGGGCAATAGGCGCGGCCGGGATCGCCGACGAGGACTGCGGCGCCCTCCCCTGCCAAGGTGGTAAACCACGGGACGATCCGGTCGGCAAAAGCCTTGTCGTAGAAGACATCGCCGGCAAGATAGACGTCGCCGCTGCGCTGATTGCCGATGATGTCGGCTGCGGTGAAAGCGACCACGACGCCGTTGAGGGCTGAATTCAGCCGGATCGCGGTTTCCGTCCAGGGATCGATATCGACGGCAAGCACGAAAGCCGCTCCGGCCTTCATCGCCGCGATCGCCACCAGCCCCGAACCTGAGGCAAAATCGATGACCCGCTTGCCCTCGACCAGTTCGGGATGATCGAGAATATGCCGCGCCAGCCCTTGCCCGCCCGCCCAGGCAAAGGCCCAGAACGGCGGCGGCAGGCCGATTTCTTCCAATTCCTCCTCCGTCTTCAGCCAGAGATCATGCGCTTCGCTGGCCAGATTGAGCCGGATTTCCGACACATGCGGCGGCGACATGACATCGGTATTGGCACGGATGAAGGTTTCGGGATCGGTTTTCATGAGTGGGACGCTTCCGATTGATTGGCCCATGGCATGAAGGCCCCTCATCCGCCCTTCGGGCACCTTCTCCCCGTCAAAACGGGGAGAAGGAACAGGCGGCAATCTCGGGGGCAGTCCCTCCCCCCGCTTGCGGGGAGAGGGTTAGGGTGAGGGGCAATCACCAAGGAGCAGGCGATCCATCAGCCGCAAACACAAATCAGCGCGGCGGATTATCGAGGCCGCCGAGACGGCAGATCTCGAGATATTCCTCGTCCGTCACCGGCTGCACGGAAAGCCGCATCGAGGTGACGAGCGCCATCTTCTCGAATTTCGGGTTTGCCTTGATCTCCTTCAGCGAGACGGGCTTCGGCAGGTCGCAGACTGCGCGGATATCGACGCAGTCCCACCGGGCATCGCCTTCGGCAGTCGAATCCGGATGCGACAGGGCGCAGACTTCCGTAATGCCGACGATCTCGAGACCTTCATTGGAGTGGTAGAAGAACCCCTTGTCGCCGATCTGCATGGCCCGCATGTTGTTGCGCGCCAGATAGTTGCGCACGCCAGTCCATTCCGTGCCCTTGTCGCCGGCATCCTTCTGCATAGCCCAAGACCACTTTGAGGGTTCCGACTTGTAAAGCCAGTGCGCCATCTTACGCCTCCGGCTTGTTGAAAACCCAGTTCCAGGGCTTGATGTCAACATGGGCAAAGAGGCCCGCCTTGGCGTAGGGATCAGCGGCCGCGATTGAGCGCGCGTCCTCGAGCGTCTCCGCCTTGATGACGACCAGGCTGCCATTCGGCTTGCCGGCCTCGTCGAGGAACGGCCCCGCGAAGGCCAGCCCGCCCTTGGCATTGAGATCGTCGAGAAAGACGATGTGTTCCGGACGCGTATCCATCCGCACTTGCAGGGCGTTCGGCTTGTCCGTGCACAAAACGGCAAACAGCATGGTATTCTCCTTAATTGATTATTCCTGCGTGATCGGGCGGGACATCAGCTGCTCCAGCGCCGTCTTCACATCCATCTTTCCATCGATGATATCAGCCACCGCCTCGGTGATCGGCATATCGACGCCGAGCTCGCGGGCAACATCTGCTGCTACGGAGGCCGCGAACGCGCCCTCGACCAGTTCGCCCGGCTGCCCCTTGGCACTGCCGCTCGCGCCGAGCGCAATGCCATAACGAAGATTGCGCGACTGGTGGCTGGTCGCCGTCAGCACGAGGTCGCCGAGACCGGACAGGCCGCGTACCGTATCGGCCTCGCCGCCGCGCACTGCCACGAACCGCGACATTTCCGCGAGGCCGCGCGAGATCAGCGCCGCGCGGGCGGAATCGCCGAGCCCCGCGCCTTCGACGATGCCGCAGGCGATCGCCAGCACATTCTTCAAGGCGCCGCCAAGCTGCACGCCGATCCGGTCGGCGGACGGGTAGAGGCGGAACGTCGCACCGGACAGCGTCTCGGCAAGCTGGGCCGCCCGTTCGATGCTGCTCGCCGCGATCACCATCGCCGTCGGCAGGCCTTTGGCGATGTCGGCGGCAAAACCGGGGCCGGAGAGCACGGCGACGTTCTGCAGATGCAGTTCTTCCTCGACGACATCGGTCAGCAGGCGGCCGCTCACACGCTCCATGCCCTTGGCGCAGATGACCACATCCGCACCCTTGCCGATGAACCCGCGCAGCGAGCGCGCCGCCTCGCGCTGCGCCTGCGACGGCATGGCAAAGAGCACGATACCGGCCCCCTCCAGAACCGCCGGATCGTCGGAAACAGTCAGCGTTTCCGGCAGGTCGATGCCCGGCAGGGCGCTGTCGTTGCGGCCGGTTTCCCTGAAATCCTCGACGATGCTTTCGCGGCGGGTAAGCAGCGTCACCGGCGCCTTGCCCGATGCTGCAGCAACGGCGGCGAGCGCGGTGCCGAAAGCGCCTGAACCGACAACAACGATGCGATCCATCTGCAAGGCGGCCTCAGTCATTACGCCTTCGCTCCCCGTTTGCCGAAACCGATCAGTGCTTTCGCGTCGGCATCGAGCGGCCAGCGCGAACGCGGCGACACATCGAGCGCATCGGCTGGCAACCCCGCGGCCATCCGCTCGGCCCCGGCCCAGGCGATCATTGCCGCATTGTCGGTGCACAACTGCAGCGGCGGCGCAACAAAGCGGAAACCGCTCTTGTCACACAGCTCCTGCAGCGTCGCCCGCAGCGTCTGGTTGGCCGCGACACCGCCGGCAACGACCAGCGCCGGATTGTCGACGGTCGCGGCAAACTCACCCTTGAAGCGCGCCAGACCCCGGCCGATGCGATCCTTGAGCGTGCGCGAAATCGCCTTCTGGAAGGAGGCGCAGATATCGGCAATGTCCTGCTCGGTCACCGGCTGGATCGACTGCGCCGCCTGGCGCACGGCCGTTTTCAGGCCGGAGAAGGAGAAATCGAGGCGCGCCTCGCCGACCAGCGGGCGCGGGAAGGAGAAGCGATCCGGATTGCCGCTTTTTGCCGCATGTTCGACGGCCGGCCCGCCGGGATAGGGGAGCCCCAGCAGTTTCGCCGTCTTGTCGAAGGCTTCGCCCAGCGCATCGTCGATCGTCGTGCCCCAGCGCTCGTAGACGCCGACGTCCTTCACCAGAATAAGCTGCGTATGGCCGCCGGAAACCAGCAGCATCAGATAGGGGAAGGCAAGCCCGTCCGTCAGCCGTGCCGTCAGCGCATGGCCTTCGAGATGATTGACCGCATAGAGCGGCTTGCCGGAAGCCCGCGCGATCGCCTTGCCGGTCATCAGCCCGACAAGCAGGCCGCCGATCAGGCCCGGCCCGCTGGTGGCGGCAATTGCGTCGATATCGGCAAGCGTAACACCGGCGCGCAACAGCGCCTCCTCGATCAGCGTATCCAGCGCCTCGACATGGGCGCGTGCGGCGATTTCCGGCACGACGCCGCCATAGACGCTGTGTTCTTCCAGCTGGCTCAGTACCACGTCGCCAAGGATCTCGCCGTGGCCTTCAGCATCGCGCAGCACGACGGAAGCAGCGGTCTCGTCGCAGCTTGTTTCGATACCGAGAATGCGCAGAGGCGAGGACATGGGCCATTTTACTCAAATATTGCGGTCACGGGGAAAGGCGGATACACGGAACTCCGGTAACAACGGATCGCAGTGGATGCAAACAAAACCTTTCCGGATCGGCACGCGCGGTAGTCCCCTGGCGCTGGCGCAGGCCCATGAAACGCGGGATCGCCTGATGGCCGCGCACGGCCTGCGGTCCGAAATGTTCGAGATCGTCGTGCTGTCGACCATGGGCGACCGCATCACCGACCGCTCGCTTGCTGCGATCGGCGGCAAGGGGCTTTTCACCCAGGAACTGGAGGACATGCTTCTCTCCGGCGGCCTCGATTTCGCCGTGCACTCCTCCAAGGACATGCCGACGAAGCTGCCGGACGGATTGTTCCTCTCCGCCTACCTGCCGCGCGAGGACGCCCGCGACGCCTTCATCGGGCGCACCGCCGCAAAGCTCATGGACCTGCCGCAGGGCGCCACCATCGGCTCGTCGTCGCTCCGGCGCCAGGCGCTGATCAAACGGCTGCGGCCGGATATCAACGTCATCACCTTTCGCGGACTGGTCGATACGCGCTTGAGGAAACTGGCGGAAGGCCAGGTCGATGCGACGCTGCTCGCCTTCGCCGGCCTGAAACGGCTCGGCAAGGACGACGTGCCGACGGAAATCCTCGATCCCGAAATTTTCCCGCCGGCACCGGCACAAGGCGCGATCTGCATCGAAAGCCGCATCGACGACGACCGCGTCAACGGCCTTCTCGAAGCGATCAACGACGCGCGGACCCATGAAGCCGTCACCTGCGAGCGGGCCTTCCTGTCGACCCTCGATGGCTCCTGCCGCACGCCGATTGCCGGGTACGCCGTCTCTGACGGCGACACCATCCGTTTCTCCGGCATGATCCTGACGCCGGACGGCAGCCAGCATTTCCGGGTAACGACCGAAGGCAAGGCCTCGGACGCCGAGCAATTGGGCGCGAAGGCCGGCGAGGATATCCGTCTCGAGGCCGGACCGGACTTCTTCTCGAGCTGGACCTGAACCCATGCGCGTCCTTGTCACCCGGCCGCAACCTTCAGCGACGGCAACGGCGGCAAGGCTGGAAGCGCTGGGCCATGAAGCCATCGTCCTGCCGATGATGGAAGCCGTCCACCGGCCGCAGGCGGCGCTGGATATCCTGGGCCTTCCCCATGCGGCAATTGCCGTCACAAGCGCGGAAGCAATCCGTGCGCTGTCTACCATCAAAGACCAATTGGCACCACATTTGCAGACGCCCGTCCTCTGCGTTGGCACGGCAACGGCCGAAGCGGCAAAGGCATTGGGTTTCCAATCGGTTATCGCCGGCCCCGGGACAGGCTTGGGGCTTGCCCAGCTCATTGCCGACACGGCGAAGAGCCTCGACGACGGCCTTGCCTATCTGGCTGGCCTGCCGCGATCGCCTGGTTTCGAAACGGCGCTGCGGCAGGCGGGAATCCGCTGCCGCGTCGCGGACGTCTATCGGATGTCTCCCATCGCCCATGCGCCGGAAACCGTCGAAAAGCTGCTTTCATCGAGCAAACCGGAGGCCGTTCTCTTTTACTCCCACGAAACCGCCCGGCATTTCTTCGCTCTGAATGCCATGGCGGCGAAGACCGCGTTTCACGACATGCGGCTGCTCTGCCTGAGCGAACATGTCGCGGACGCCGTGCCGCGGGGGATCGGGCATATCGCCATTGCGGCCCAGCCCAACGAAAAAAGTCTTTTCGCGCTGCTCTGACCGGCGCTTTGCAGGCACCTGGCTCTTTTGTCCATCAGCAGCCGGGCAAGGAATTGTCGCTGGGGGGCTTTCCCTCTTCCCGCTCGGTGTCTAGGTTTAACGCAGTGCCTTAAGTTCATGTGATAACGGGAAGAGATCATCATGGGACCGGAAAATCCTCCGCGCCGCTCGAAGTCCGATCAGAAGCCGGTAACGATCGACCTGGAAGCCAATGCGGCGCCAGAGGACGATACGAAAACCGCCGATGCCGCCTCTGAAGGCGAAGCGGTTGTCGACGACGCGGCGGACATCCGGGCAGGCGAAGCGGACGAAACCGTCCGCGCCGACATTCCCGAGCCGACGGACATTCCGGAACCGAACACCGGCGACAGTTCCGAATCGGATGAAGAGGATGCACGCGCGGAAGCGGCTGCAGCCGTCTTTGCCGAGGAACCGGCCTCGGCCGCCACGGCAGCGGAACAGCCAGCCGGGCCAGTCCATGCCGAACCGCGCCGCACCTCGAATTCCGGCGCGCTTGCCGCCGGCATTCTCGGCGGCCTGATCACCCTTCTCGGCGCCGGCGGCCTGCAATATGCCGGCTTCCTGCCCGCACTCGGTCCCGGCGGGGGGGAGACCGCGGTCGAACAGAGCCTTGCCAGCGATGTCGAAGCGATCAAGGCGCAGCTCGCGGCAGCCCCCTCAGTCTCGACAACCGTCGATCTCGGCCCGCTGGAAGCCCGCATCGCCGAACTGGAAAAGAAGACCGTCGAAACCGGCAACGGCGCAACAACCGATCTCTCCGGCCTCGATGCCCAGCTCACCAACCTGACCGGTGAGATCGCGACGCTGAAATCTGCCCTTGCCGATGCCCGCCAATCGACGGAAGCGGCGAAATCCGAGCTTTCGACCCGCATCGAAGCCGCCGAGAAGAAGATCGACGAGCCGGCAAGCGACGTGCAGCTCGCCCGCGCCGTGGCCGTCACCGCCTTGAAGACGGCGATCGATCGCGGCGGGCCGTTCCTCGCCGAACTCGACGCCCTGAAGAGCATCGCCACCACTGATCCGGCCGTGGCCGGCCTTGCCGGCGACGCGGCACTCGGCGTTTCGCCGCGCGCCGATCTCGTGCGCGACTTTCCGGCAACCGCCGATGCGATGCTCGAGGCCACGCAGCACAGCGATCCGAACCAGGGCATTTTTTCCCGGCTGATGGACAGCGCCTCGTCCGCCATCCGCATCCGCCCCGTCGGCAATGTCGAGGGAGACGGGCCGGAAGCGGTTATCGCCCGGATCGAAGACAAGCTGACGAATGGCGACCTGAAAGGCGCGAGCCTGGAATGGCAGGCACTGCCTGAACCGGCGAAAACCGCCGGTGCCGATTTCAAGACCCGGCTCGACCAGCGCATCCGCGTCGAAGGTTTGATCGATGCGGCCGTTGCAGGCGCGATGACGGCCAACCAGGGCTAAGGAAGAGTTCATGATCCGTATTCTGTTCTACGTTCTCATCGTTCTTGCCCTCGGCGCCGGCTTTGCCTGGCTGGCCGACCGCCCCGGCGAATTGTCGCTGATCTGGCAGGGGAGCCGCGTCGAAATGAGCCTGATGGTCGCGGCAACGCTGCTCGCCTCGCTGATCGCGGCCATCCTGATCGTCGTCTGGCTCGTCCGTGTCGTCTGGCTGTCGCCGCACTCGATCTCCCGCTATTTCCGCGCTCGCAAGCGCGACCGCGGCTATCAGGCACTGTCCACCGGCCTGATTGCCGCCGGCGCCGGCGACAGCGCCCTTGCCCGCAAGATGACGGCGCGCACTCGCGGATTGTTGAGTTCCGACCAGGAGCCGCTGATCCATCTCCTGGAAGCGCAAACGGCGCTGATCGAAGGCAAGTACGACGACGCCCGCAAGAAGTTCGAGCTGATGGCCGACGATCCGGAAACCCGCGAACTCGGTCTGCGCGGCCTCTACCTCGAAGCCAAGCGGCTGGGCGCCAACGAGGCGGCGCGGCAATATGCCGAGCGCGCCGCCGACAAGGCGCCGCATCTTCCCTGGGCGACGCTGGCGGCGCTCGATTATCGCAGCCAGACCGGCCAGTGGGACGAAGCGATCCGGCTTCTCGACCAGAGCCGCGCCAGCCACGTCATCGACCGCAAGGAGGCCGACCGCAAGAAGGCCGTGCTTCTGACCGCCCGCGCCACGGAAAAGCTGGAGGCCGATCCAAAAGGCGCCCGTGACGATGCGCTGGCCGCCCTGAAGCTCGCCGACGATCTGGTGCCGGCCGGCCTCATCGCCGCCAAGGCGCTGTTTCGCGAAGACAATCTGCGCAAGGCAGCATCGATCCTGGAAAAGCTCTGGAAACAGGAACCGCACCCCGAAGTCGCCAAGCTCTACGTCCGCGCCCGCAGCGGCGATTCGGCCCTCGACCGCCTGAAGCGGGCAAACAAGCTCGAGGCGCTCAGGCCGAACAACGCGGTGGCCTTGGCCGCGGTTGCCGAAAGCGCGCTTGAAGCCCGCGAACTGTCCTTGGCGCGTTCCAAGGCGGAAGCGGCGGCCCGCATCCAGCCGAACGAAGGCACCTTCCTGCTGCTTGCCGATATCGAGGAAGCCGATACCGGCGATGACGGCCGCATCCGCCACTGGATGAACCAGGCGCTGAAAAGCCCGCGCGACCCGGCCTGGACCGCCGATGGCGTCACTTCGCCGGAATGGCTGCCAGTCTCGCCCGTCAGCGGCCGTCTCGACGCCTTCGAATGGAAGCAGCCGGTCGGGCAGATTGCCGGCCCGGTCGAAGAGGGCACGCTGGAAGCAGCCGACGCGGCGATCCGCAGCCTGCCGCCGGTCGCCATCGCCCACCAACGCGCGGAGCCGGAGCCTCAGCAGGCCGAGACTCCAGCGAAACCGAAGCACGTGATCGAAACCCCGGAGAAAACCGAGGAGGTTGTCGTCAAGTCCATCGCCGTGCCGGTACCGAGCGAATCGGTGATCGTGCCGCAGCCCATGAAGGTCGAAAAGAAGCCGACACCCGTCAAGACCGAAGAGCCCGTCGTCGAACCCTTTTTCGGACGTCCGCCGGATGACCCGGGCGTGCGCGACGACAGCAACAAGCCGCTGGCAAAGACCAGCTTCCGTCTGTTTTGAGACGAACCCGATTTTTGACGGAACCGCATGTTTGACAGATTTCGAACTTTCCTCGACAGCCTGACCGGACACGGCCATGCCTCGTCGATCCAGCCCGGCGATCCGCGCATCGCCATCGTGGCGCTCTGCTTTCAGGTGATGGAGGCCGATGGCCACATCCACGAGAAGGAGCGCAAAAAGGCGCGCGCGATGATCAAGGATCACTACAAGCTGGACGATGCGGCGCTCAGCGCCCTGATTGCCGCCGGCGAGACGGCCGAAAGCGAGGCCATCGACTATTTCCGCTTCACATCCGACATCAAACGGCATTTTTCCGAGGAACAACGGATCGACCTCATCGGCATGTTGTGGGAGATTGTCTATGCCGACGGCAAACGCAGCGAAATGGAGGACCATGTGATCTGGCGTATCGCTGATCTTCTCGGCGTTTCCGGCAGGGACAGGATCATCAAGCGGCAGGAGGTGGCCGCCAAATTCAAGATCGCGGAGGAGGTAACCGCGCAACAGGAAAAGTGAGATGCTTTTCGACGACCGCACGTTCTACACGCGCACGACCGGCAAGCCGGTTCTGATCATCCTGCATCAGGAACGCTCCAGCCCCGGACGGGTCGGACATTTGCTGTTGGAAAAAGGCTTAAGCCTCGACATCCGGCGCCCGGTGCTGGGCGATCCGCTTCCTGCAACACTCGAGGAGCATACCGGCGCCGTTGTTTTCGGCGGACCGATGAGCGCCAATGACAACGAGGCGTTCATCCGCCGCGAGATCGACTGGCTTTCCGTGCCGCTCACGGAAAACAAGCCGTTCCTCGGTATCTGCCTCGGCGCCCAGATGCTGGTCCGGCATTTGGGTGGCGTCGTCGCGCCGCATCATGAGGGGCTGACCGAAATCGGCTGGTATCCGCTGGAGGCAACCGAGAAGGGCCGCGCGCTGATGGAATGGCCGTCGATGGTCTACCAGTTCCATCGGGAAGGGTTCGACCTGCCGACCGGCGCCGAACTGCTCGCGTCGGGCAGCACCTATCCCAACCAAGCTTTTCGCTATGGCGAGAATGCCTGGGGCATCCAGTTTCACGGCGAGCTGACACGGGTCATGATGCATCGATGGGTCGTGCACGGCGCGCACCGCTTTGAACTGCCCGGCGCGCAGGTCGGCCGCGCGCATCTGGAAGGCCGGATGGACCATGACGGCCCTCTGCGGGACTGGATGGACCGCTTCCTCACCCACATCTTCCAGCGCCGGGGCGAGACCATGGCGGCCTGATCGATCAGGCCTTCTGCTCGGGTGCTTCGAGCGAATCGATCGTGCGCAATTGCGGGAAGCCGAGCGCCCAGATGACGGCGACGGCAAGCGTGCCGATGCCGCCGACCACCACGGCCGGAACGGCGCCGATGATATGCGCCATCGTCCCCGCCCGGAACTCGCCAAGCTCGTTGGAGGCACCGACGAACACCATGTTGACGGCATTCACGCGGCCGCGTACGGCATCCGGTGTCCAGAGCGCAATCAGCGTCTCGCGCACATAGACCGAGATCATGTCCGCCCCGCCCATCAGCATCAGCGAGGCGATCGACAGCCAGGCGATCTCCGACAGGCCGAAGATGACCGTACCGATGCCGAACAGCGCGACGCCGGCAAACATCAGCACGCCGGCATGGTGGCGGATCGGATAGGCCGCGAGCGTGATGGCGACGAGGATCGCGCCGATCCCGGGCGCAGCCCTGAGTAGGCCGAGTCCAAGGGGACCGAGCACCAGGATCTCGCTAGCAAAGACCGGCATCAGCGCCACGGCGCCGCCGAGCAGAACGGCAAAGAGATCGAGCGAAATCGCGCCCAGCACGACCTTTTCCGTGCGGATGAACTTGAAACCGGCTAGAACCGACGTCCAGTCGCGCGGCTCGCTCAAGCTGTGCTGCGCCGGTTTTTCGATCATGAAGACGAGGACCCCCGCGAGAACAAGGAAGGCGAGCGCGACGGAATAGGCAATGATGGCGCTGACGCCGTAGAGCAGACCACCCGCGACCGGGCCGAGGATGGCAGCCGTCTGCCAGGAGGACGAGTTCCAGGCGATCGCATTGGACAGGTCATGGGCGGGGACGAGATTGGGCGCGAGGGACTGCACCGCCGGCGCCATGAAGGCGCGCTCGATGCCGAAGACGATCAGGATGGCAAAGACCGGCCCGGGCGAGAACGCATCGGCGATCGTCAGCCCCAGCAATGCCGCAGCGCAAAAAGCGCTGACGATCATGCAGATCGAAACGATCGCCCGGCGCGAGTGGCGATCGGCGACGGAACCGGTGACCAAGATAAGAAGGAGCGACGGCAGAAATTGGAAGAGGCCGATCAGGCCGAGATAGAGCGTGTTCTGCGTCTCTTCGTACATCTGCCAGCCGACCGAGACGCTGACGATCTGGATGGCGAAGGAAGCGAGGAAGCGGGCGAAGAAGAAACGGGCGTAGGAGACATGCCGGAAGGCGGCGAACCGGTCTGCACCCTTGATGGACATACGGCGATCTTTCCGAAGGACGGCCGGATGTTGGCTCCGCCGTATTAAACATGTTTAGCCCCGCACGAAGCACGGACTTGCCGGTTTAGTCGTCAATGGCTACATGTCTGTCAACAACGAATTGGAGACCGGCATGCTTGCTGTCATTGCGACCCTGAATTTCATCATCAATATTGCGTGGTTCCTGGTCATCGCCTCGGCCATCTTTTCCTGGCTCTACGCATTCAACGTGATCAACGTGAACAACAACGCCATCAACATGATCGGCCGCTCGCTCTATCAGCTGACCGAGCCGCTCTATCGCCCGATTCGCCGCGTCCTGCCGGACATGGGCGGCGTCGATCTGTCGCCGCTGGTGGTTTTGGTCGTCCTCTATTTCATCTGGTATTTCCTGAACACCACCGTGGCCACCGCTCTGCTCAGCTGAACCGGCCTTCTCGCAGGCAGCAAAAAACCTCCGGATCGGCGCGATCCGGAGGTTTTTAATTCGCTACGTGAACTTGTTCGGCCCGGCGCTTACTTCGCCGTCTTGGCGCGCTCGATGGCTTCGACGATCAACTGCTTGGCGACCGTCGCATCCTTCCAGCCGAAGATCTTCACCCACTTGCCGGGTTCCAGATCCTTGTAATGCTCGAAGAAGTGCTCGATCTGCTGCAGGGTGATTTCCGGCAGGTCGGTATAGTCCTTCACCTTGTCGTAGCGCTTGGTGAGGTGATAGTTCGGCACGGCAATGACCTTTTCGTCCTTGCCGGAATTGTCTTCCATCATCATCACGCCGATCGGGCGGACATTGATGACGCAGCCCGGAACCAGCGGACGGGTGCTGGCGATCAGGACGTCGATCGGATCGCCGTCGTCGGAAAGCGTATGCGGAACGAAGCCGTAATTGCCCGGATAGGTCATCGGCGTATAGAGGAAACGGTCGACGACCAGCGTGCCGGCTTCCTTGTCCATCTCGTACTTGATCGGATGGCCGCCAACCGGCACCTCGACGATCACGTTGATATCTTCAGGCGGATTCTTGCCGATGGAAATTGCATCAATACGCATGTTTTCTCCCAGGGGTCTGAGTTTTGGCTGGCGAGTCCGATAACGGTAAACATGCCGCGGCGCAACATTACTTTCGTCATGCGCGGAAAAATGCGACCTTTAGGCGAATAATCGCGGCTGCCGGAACGTCCCCGGTATGAGGAGCGCTCATGATATCGCACACAGCCACAATTCCGCTGATCCTTCTGCTGGCGATGACACCTGTTGCCGCCTCGGCCAATGACAGCACCTACACCGATCTCGACACCAATCATTGCAAGACGCTGTCGCCGGAAGACCCCGAAGGCGGCGGCATTTCGCTTCAATGCAAGGGGCTGCCGGACCACGCGGTCTATTTCAAGGAAGGCGATCTGCGCCAGAGCATCCTCTACGGTCCCGTCAGCGAAGCCTATATCGACGGCGTCTTCGAAAGTTTCGAGCCGTTCAACAATGCCGGGCGAAAGATCGAATGGCGGCTCGGAGCAGACGGCAAGCCGGTCGCGACCATTTTGAGGTGGTTCATCGAAAACATCGATCCGGCCACCGGCGAACCGTCACCAAAAGTCAGGGGCCAGGTTCTCGTCGTCTCGAAGGTGGCGGGCGATGACGGACAGGGCTGCGTGGTCGGCTATGTCGATGCGCTGGCCAACCCCGAACCCAACGGCCTTGCCCGGCAGGTCGCCGATACCGAGGCCGAAAGCTTCGCTTGCGGGCGCGACACCGCCGCGTTCCATGGCAAGCGCGGCCTCACGGCGGCGGAACCGACACGCGTTTTCCCGGACTGAGCATGTCGCCCGACAGGGCGGATGAGGGGCAATAGGACGAGCGTTGGCGTCTCAGTCCCAGATATAACCGATTTTCTTGAGGCTCTTGCCCCCGAAATCTTCCATGCCCTCGCAAATGTCACTGCCGCCGGCCATGCGGAAGAAACGGTCGGCGAGGTGGCTGTCCTCGAGGCACCAGACGACGAGACCCTTGCAACCGAGGGACCTCAGCAGGTTTTTCGCCTCGCCGAACAGGATCCGGCCAAGCCCGATGCCCTGATATTCGGGACGCAGGTAGATTTCGTAGACCTCGCCTTCCTGCGGCAGGGCGCGGGCCCGATTGAGACCGAGGGTCGCATAACCGGCAATCACGCCGGCCACCTCGATGACGAGGAGGGTGGAAGGTCCCCGCGTCGCCTTGCGCCACCACGTATGATCGCGCCGGTCGACCATCTGGTTCAGCGGCTTGTGCGGAATGAGCCCGCCATAGGCCTGAAGCCAGGAGACGCGGTGCACGTCCGAGATGGACATAGCATCCCTCGGTTCGCCTGGCCGCACCTCGATGGATAGTGTTTTCATGACGCAACTCTAGACCGGTGCCGAGCAAACAGGAATCCCGCCAAGGCCCCGTCTTTAACGAACTCACAGGGAACTTATGGGGACAACCATCAAAAGTTAACGCTTTTTTAACTTTTCCGGCAAGCGGCAAAAATTGCAGCGCACAACAAATGACGCGTCCTACCCGCGCCGGCGTCGTTGCCGTCTACGCGTGAGATCCATGACCCAAAGCTGGGACGGTTGTATTCGCCGCGATTGTGGGCCTGACCGCCCAAGTCCTTGGCTGATCGAGGGAGAAGTGGGAAACGTCGACCGATTTATCCCTCGATCTCTTCGCGCAACATCTCCAGTTCCAGCCACTCTTCTTCCATTCTGGTGATGGAAGCGCGCAGCTTTTCCAGTTCCGTGGCAAGCGTCGAGAAGCGGGCCGGGTTTTTCGTAAACAGATTGGGATCGGCCATTTCCGTTTCGCGTTTGGCGATCTCGCCTTGCGCATTTTCCATGTCCTTCGGCAGGTTCTCGAGTGCGAATTTCTGCTTGAAGGACAGCTTGCCCTTGCCGACCTTCGCCGCAGATGATGAACCGCTATTGTCTGGGGACCTGGCTTTTTCGGCCTTGTCGGCCCGCTTCTTTTCCTCAGCCAAGCCCTTGCGCTGCGCCATCATGTCGGAATAGCCGCCGGCATATTCGATCCAGCGGCCGTCTGGCGCTTCCGGGTTGGCCGGCGCGATGGTCGAGGTGACGGTGCGATCGAGGAAGTCGCGATCATGACTGACGAGGATGACGGTGCCGGAGAAGCCGGCAACGATTTCCTGCAAAAGGTCCAGCGTCTCGATGTCGAGGTCGTTGGTCGGTTCGTCGAGGATCAGGAGGTTGGTCGGGCGCGACAGGATGCGGGCGAGCATCAGCCGGGCGCGCTCGCCGCCGGAGAGGTTCTTGATCGGCGTGCGGGCCTGTTCGGGCTGGAACAGGAACTCCTTCATGTAGCCGGTGACATGGCGCTGCTCGCCATTGACGATGAGGCTCTCGCCGCGCCCGTCGGTCAGGTAATGCGCCAGCGTGTCCTCAAGGTTCAGGTCTTCGCGGCGCTGGTCGAGCGTGGCGATTTCGAGGTTGGTGCCGAGCTTCACCGTGCCGCTGTCCGGTTCGATCTGGCCGGTGAGCATCTTCAGAAGCGTCGTCTTGCCGGCGCCGTTCGGGCCGACGAAGCCGATGCAGTCGCCGCGATGCACCCGGATCGAGAACGGAGCGACGATCACGCGGTCGCCGTAGGCCTTGGTGATTTTTTCCGCCTCGATCACCAGCTTGCCGGATTCGCGCGCGTCTGAGACCGTCGCCTGCACCGAGCCCTGCGGGCCGGAATGGCCGCGATGTTTGGCGCGCAGGTCCCGTAGCGCCCCGAGGCGGCGCATGTTGCGCTTGCGCCTTGCGGTGACGCCGTAGCGCAGCCAATGCTCCTCGCGCTCGATTTCCTTGCCGAGCTTGTGCTGCTCGATCTCTTCCTCTTCCAGCACCTTGTCGCGCCAGGCCTCGAAAAAGGCAAAGCCCTGGTTGAGGCGGCGCGACTGGCCGCGATCGAGCCAGACCGTGGCGGTCGAGACTTTTTCGAGGAAGCGGCGGTCATGCGAAATCAGCACGAGGGCGGAGCGGCTCTTGATCAACTCGCCTTCCAGCCATTCGATGGTGGGAAGGTCGAGATGGTTGGTCGGCTCGTCGAGGAGCAGGATATCCGGTTCCGGCGCCATGACGCGGGCAAGCGCCGCGCGGCGGGCTTCGCCGCCCGACAGCTGCGTCGGGTCCTCGTCGCCGGTCAGGCCCAGATGCTCCAGCAGATAGGCGACGCGGTAGGGGTCGTCGCTCGGCCCGAGACCGGACTCCGCGTAGGCGCGGACGGTGTCGAAGCCCTCGAAATCCGGGGCCTGGTGCAGATAGCGGACGGTCACGGACGGATGGCGAAACACCTCGCCGGTCTGCGGCTCGGCAAGGCCGGCGGCAATCTTCATCAGCGTCGACTTGCCCGAGCCATTGCGGCCGACGAGGCAGATGCGGTCGCCGGGCTCGACCTGCAGGTTGGCGCCGGCAAGCAGCGGCGTGCCGCCGAAAGAGAGGAAGATATCGTCGAGTTTCAGAATAGGCGGCGCCACTGTCAGGCTCCCGAAAGGTCTTGAGGACGGGCAAGGACGATCGCCCGGCCGGAGGAAAGGGTGAAGCGGACGGTGCCTTCGGCGACATTGGAAATCGTCCGCGAGGAACCGAACGGCAGATGGAAATCCTTGAGCGGATAACGCGCGCCTTCGATGGAGAGGCCGCTCAGCGTATCGAGGCCGAGGATCGAGAACAGGCTGCCCTTCGGCAGGTCGATGTTGCGGGTGCCCGGCAGCAGCGGATAGGCCTCTTCCTCACCCGAGGTGAGCAACACGTCGAGACCGTCCTCTGCCAGCTTGGCGGCGTAGAGCAGATGCATGAAGGCATGGTCGCTGCGCTCGCCGCCGAGCGCGCCGGCAAATACCAGGCGTTTCGCCCCCCGTGCCAGTGCTTCCGCCGTGGCAATCTCACCGTCGGTCTCATTCTTGGCGGCTGGATAGGGCTCGCGCAGGATATCCGGCCATTCGTCGATCAGCGCCTGTGGCGCGGAATCGAAATCGCCGACCCAAAGCTCCGGCGTCAGGCCGAGCGCCTTCGCATGCCGCATGCCACCATCGGCAGCAATGACGCGCGCGCCTTTCAGATGACCGGCCAGACGATCCGTCGGCGTCAGCGCGCCGCCCATCAATATCACGAAAGCCTGTTTGTTCATGGGGCAAGGCCATAGCTTAAACAGGGGCCGAAGGGGAAGAGGCGGACGGGGTTTTGTTCCTCCCGCTTCTCCCCAGCGGAGAGAAGGTGGCGCGAAGCGCCGGATGAAGGAGGCGGCTAACGCCGAGATCGCCGAGAGACCCTCATCGCCTCGCATAAGCTCTCTCTTCTCCCCGCTGGGGAGAAGAGAGAGCTTATGGCAAGCGCCTTCGATCCATATGCGACAGTCCTCTCGCCTGCAGGGAGAGGGTGCCCATAGAGCGGATGAGGGCGGTCGTGAGCGTGTAGGCGGCTCCGGTCGCATTCCGGCGATGCGCGCTCGCACCCCGATGCCTACCTGTCGCCGTGCCCGGCGTTTTCGCGGTTCTGATGGATGCGCTCCATACCGGTGACGAATTTGTCGAACAGGACGGCAAAGGCCGCGACGTCCTCTTCCGGCCAGTCGGCGAGGATGTTCTCGATCACGCCGCGTTTGACCGCCTGCACCTCGAGCATCAGCTTTTTACCGGGGTCGGTCATGACGACGATGATGCGGCGGGCATCGGCCTGCGACGCCTCCCGCCGCAGGACGCCGCGTGCCACCATGTCGGCGACAATGCGGCTGGCGCGCGAGGGGTCGATCCGCATCAGCTCGGCGATCGTGCCGACCGTGACCTCGGCATCGGGCTCGGCTCGTCTGACGGCATCGAGAACGTCGAGATGCGAGATTTCCATATCCGGAGCAACGTTGTCGATTGCCAGCCGCGCCAGAACCCGGCGGCCGATCAGGACCCGCCAGCGCGACATTGAGCGGCCGATCAAGGCGCGGCTTTCGCGCGCATCGTCGTCTGTGGCTACAGGGCTTTCGGCAAAATTCGTGTGCTTCATGGCGTAATCATAACAAACCCCCAGGCGTGCGGGAAGCGGGAAGATGATATTCGCATAAACATGCCATTGACATTTATATGCTATCAGCACATAAATCCTGCACCTCAACAGGAACAATCCCATGGACATGCACGCCACCCCGGCGCCGCTCGTTTCGAGCCACGCTCTTCGCCTGACGCTCTTCCTCTTCCTGATGACCGCGCTGTTCATGGCGACGCTGGACAACCAGATCGTCGCGACGGCGCTGCCGACCATCGTTGCCGAGTTCGGCGAGATGGAGCGGTTCGGCTGGATCGGATCAGCCTATCTGCTCGCCACCTGCGCGGTCATGCCGCTCTACGGCAAGCTGGGCGACCTGTTCGGCCGCAAATATGTGATGCTTGCCGCGGTGGCGATCTTCACGCTGGGCTCGGTTGCCTGCGGCCTCGCCGTGTCGATGAACACGCTGATTACAGCCCGCGTGCTGCAGGGGCTTGGCGGCGGCGGCATCATGGTGTCGATCTTCTCGGTCACCGCCGACCTGTTCGAGCCGCGCGAGCGCGCCCGCTACCAGAGCTACTCCAGTCTTGTGCTGATGGCATCCGGCGCCATCGGCCCGGTGCTCGGTGGCACGATGAGCGACCTGTTCGGCTGGCGGTCTATCTTCCTCGTCAATATCCCGATCGGGTTGATCGTGCTCACCGGCCTGTTCTTTTTCCTACCCTATCGGCGACCAACGCGCCTGCCGAAGATCGATTATGCCGGCGCGCTTCTCATCGCCGGCGCGGTGACCAGTGTCGTGCTTCTGGGCGACGGCGCAGAACTGTTCGGCTCACTGTTTTCGCTCGGAAGCCTTGCGGTTATAGTGATCGGTGCGCTCTGCGCGATCGCCTGGGTGCTGGTCGAACGGCGTGCGCCGGAGCCTATCGTGCCGCTGACACTGTTCCGCAACCCGACCTTCAGCCTGATGCTGGTGATTTCGCTCATGAGCGGCGCCGTTGGCATCGGCATGGTCAACTATTTCGCGCTGTTCCTGCAGACGACGACGGGCCTGACACCGTCGGCGGCCGGGCTTCTGTTCATCCTTTTGACGGGCGGCATCGTCGCCGGCTCGTTGACGGCCGGACGGCTGATATCGCTCTCCGGCCGCTACAAGCCGTTCGCGATCGTCAGCGCCAGCCTGACGGCCCTGGCCTTGCTCCTGTTCACGCAGATTGAGCCCGGCACGCCGCTCTACATCATCGGCGCCACCATGGCGCTGCACGGCATCGGCATCGGTTTCGGCCAGCAGGTGCCTGTCATCGGCGTGCAGAACGTGGCGTCGCGCGGCGATGTCGGCGCTGCCACCGGTGCCGTGACCCTGTCGCGCATGGCAGGCGCCTCGATCGCGATCTCGATCTACGGCGCGACGATCGCCGCCGGACTGGCACGCGGCGCAGTCTCGATCCCCGGCGTCGAGGACATCGAAAAGCTGACACCGCTGATGCTTTCGGCGCTGCCGGAGGCAACCCGCCGGCTGGTCGCCGAAAGCTATACGGCCGCCTTCCAGCCGCTGTTCCTGACGGCCGTCGGCATCACGCTGATCACGCTCGTCTCGGCGATCAGCCTGAAGGCGGTACGGTTGCCGCAGAAGCCGGCAGCTTGAGGGGGCGGTGGAGTTCCAGCTTGGGGCAGACTTTACCCCCTCTGTCACTCCGTGACATCTCCCCCACAAGGGGGGAGATTGGCCGTGTATTTTTGTGCCTCCCTTACCGGCACATTTTGAGCACGGCTTTATGGAAAAAATGATCTCCCCCCTTGTGGGGGGAGATGTCACGAAGTGACAGAGGGGGGTGATGCCCCACGGCACATTGACGCCCGAGGCTCCAGCGGCCTCTTGCCAAGCATTTCGCGCAAGTCTAAATCTTCTCCTGCTCTAACGGGGTGCCGTTTGTCCTACCTGGACGATCGGCTGAGAGGCTTCAAGCAGCCAACCCGCGGAACCTGATCCGGTTTGTACCGGCGGAGGGATTAGACGGCACGTTTCAGCGCCCTAACCCCAACCACTTGGATTTAAAGGAGGCGCCGATGCGCAAAGCATTCATTCCAATTCTTGCGGCGATTGCTGCAATCACCACATCGTCTTCCGCGGCGGCCGCCGACAAGACGCTGACCGTCTACACCTATGAAAGCTTCACCAGCGAATGGGGCCCGGCCGCCAAGGTCGCTGAGGCCTTCGAAAAGACCTGCGACTGCAAGGTGGAGTATGTCAGCGTCGCCGACGGCGTCGAACTTTTGACCCGGCTGAAGCTCGAGGGGTCGGCCTCCAAGGCCGATATCGTGCTCGGGCTCGACACCAATCTCGTCTCCGAAGCCAAGGCGACCGGCTTTTTCGCGCCGCACGGTGTCGATACGTCCGCCGTCAAGGTTCCCGGCGGCTTCTCCGACGATACGTTCGTTCCGTACGACTACGGCCATTTTGCCGTGATCTACGACACGCAGGCGATGAAGGAGCCGCCGAAGAGCCTGAAGGAGCTGGTGGAGGGCGATCCGAGCCAGAAGATCGTCATCGAGGATCCGCGGACCTCGACGCCGGGCCTCGGCCTGCTTCTGTGGGTGAAGTCGATCTACGGCGATCAGGCCGGTAGCGCCTGGGCGAAACTCAAGGATCGCGTCCTGACCGTGACGCCCGGCTGGTCGGAGGCTTACGGCCTGTTTACCAAGGGCGAGGCACCGATGGTGCTGTCCTACACCACCTCGCCCGCCTATCACATGATCGCGGAAAGCACCGACCGCTATCAGGCAGCCTCGTTCTCGGAAGGTCACTACATCCAGATCGAAGTGGTTGGCATGACGAAGACTGCCAAGGACCCGGCGCTCGCTAAGGACTTTCTTTCCTTCGTCACCGGACCGGACTTCCAGTCGATCATCCCGACGACCAACTGGATGATGCCGGTGGCCGCCACCAAGGAGCCGTTGCCGGAGGCCTTCGGCAAACTGGTCCATCCGGAAAAAACTTATCTAATGTCTTCCGACGAAGTTGCCGCCAACCGCAAGGCCTGGATCGACGAATGGCTCGCTGCCATGAGCAAGAACTGAGCTGCGATTGCCCGGCGGTCTCGAAAAGCGTCTGACAGTGGCCGCCGGGGCACTCTGCCTCGGCGGCATCGTTCTGTTTGTCTGCCTCGCAGCCTATACGCTGCTTGCCTTCGATGAGCCGGGTGCAGTGGGGCAAGAGGGGCTCTTCGACGCCTATGTCTGGCGCGTAATGCGCTTCACGCTGCTGCAGGCCTCGCTTTCAACAGTCCTGTCGATCGTGCTTGCCGTTCCCGTTGCGCGTGCCCTGGCGCGGCAACCGTCCTTTCCCGGACGTGTCTGGATCATCCGGTTGCTGGCGTTGCCGCTTGGCCTGCCGGCGCTGGTCGCCGCCTTGGGGCTGATCGGTATCTGGGGGCGGCAGGGATTGTTCAATAGGGCGTTTGCCTGGCTCGGCCTGGATCAGCCGATCAGCATTTACGGCCTGTCCGGCATCCTGCTGGCGCATGTGTTCTTCAATCTGCCGCTCGCCGCGCGGCTGATGCTCGGCGGGCTGGAACGGATTCCCGGCGAATACTGGCTGGTCGGCGCCAATCTCGGCATGCGGCCGCTTTCGATCTTCCGCTTCATCGAGTGGCCGGCCATTCGTGGCCTGCTGCCCGGCATCGCCGGCCTCATCTTCATGCTCTGCGTCACCAGTTTCACCCTGGTACTGACGCTCGGCGGCGGGCCGGCGGCGAGCACCATCGAGGTGGCGATCTATCAGGCGCTGCGCTTCGATTTCGATCCGCCGCGGGCGATCGCGCTGTCGCTGCTGCAGATCGCCCTGACGGGGGCGTTGCTGGTGGCGATGCGTCTGTTGACGCCGAAGGTGGAGGAAGGTCATGGCAGCGGACGCGAGGTCAGGCGCTTCGACGGTCGCAATCTTTCGGGCAAGGCGGGCGACGGCCTGGCCATCGTGTTATCCGTGCTGTTTCTTGCACTGCCGCTCGGCTCCGTCATCGCCTCCGGTCTGCAGTCCGATCTCTGGAAGCTTATGGGCGATCCGATGGCGCAGCGGGCCCTTGTCACCAGCCTTGTCATTGCGCTTGTGTCAGGCACGCTCTGCGTCGCGGCGACGGCGCTGATGATCCGTTCGCGGCAGATCGCGCTCGCACCGAGACATCCACGGAAGCTCTATCGCGGATTTGCCGGCTTGATTTCCATGAGCGCGTCCCTAGTGCTGCTGGTGCCGCCCGTCGTTCTTGGGGCGGGGTGGTTCCTGCTTCTGCGGCCGCTCGGCGATGTCGCCGCCCTTGCGCCGCTCCTCGTCATCCTGATCAACATGCTGATGGCGCTGCCCTTCGTCTACCGCGTGCTGGAGCCGGCCATGGCCAGCCATTCAGCCCGCACCGGCAGGCTTGCCGCGAGCCTCGGGCTTGGCGGCTGGTACCGGCTGCGGATTGTCGACTGGCCGGTCCTGCGCAAGCCGGTGCTGATGGCACTGTCCTTTGCCTGCGCCCTGTCGCTCGGCGATCTCGGAGCGGTGGCGCTGTTCGGATCGCAGGATATGGTCACGCTGCCCTGGCTGCTCTATAGCCGGATGGGCAGCTACCGTTCCACCGATGCGGCGGGGCTTGCGCTGTTTCTCGGCCTAGTCTGCCTCGTGCTGACCATCGCCGGCACGCCATATGCGGCGAAGAATGGTGAGGGGAGCAAGAATGCCGCCGCGTGACACGGAGATTGCCATTCGCCTCGGCGGCGTGCGCGTGACGTTCGACAACACGGAACTGTTCTTCGATTGCGCGATCAGACAAGGCGAGATCGTTGCCATCACCGGCGCCTCCGGCTCCGGGAAGTCGACCTTCCTCAATGTTGTCGCCGGTTTCGAGACGCCGGAAGCGGGCGCGGTCGAGATTCTTGGCGAAAATGTCGCCCTGCGCGATCCGGCCGACCGGCCGGTCTCGGTTATCTTCCAGGAACACAACCTGTTTTCGCATCTCGATGTCGCCACCAATATCGCGCTCGGCATCGATCCGGCCCTGAGACTGGGCGTGAAGGAGCGCGGAAAAATCGCGGCTGCGCTGATGCGCGTCGGGCTCGAAGGCTTCGGCAAGCGGCTGCCACCGACGCTGTCCGGCGGAGAACGTCAGCGGGTGGCGCTCGCGCGCGCCTTGGTCCGGCGCAAACCTGTCCTTCTTCTCGACGAGCCCTTCGCGGCGCTCGATCCGGGCTTACGCTCGGGCATGATCGGCCTGCTCATCGATCTGCACAGGCAGGAGGGCAATACGATGTTGATCGTCACGCACCATCCGGACGATGTGCGGGCGCTTGCCGATAGCGTCGTCTTCCTCGACGGGGGCCGTGTCCTGCTGCACGAATCCAAGGCGCAATTCCTTGACCATATCGATAGTCCCGCCATTGCGCGGTTTCTCGGAAAATGACATCGCCGGCCATGATTGCCACAATTTGAACGTTGGCCTATGCGACGGCCAAGCGCGAAATCTCGGCGGCGCCATGCTCGCGTATCCGTTGCAGGGATATCACGGGGCAACTATTTCTATGGGCATATGCTAGGCACGCGTGGCGTGAATAGGCTACAGCAGTCCTATTGCTGCAATGGCTGCCTGACCTATGTACGCGGCTGTAAAGAATACCGAATTTTCGCGGGGGCGGACCGCGAGATGTTTGCGGGGCTGGCCCGAAAGACTGGAAACGAGCTGAGGCATGAACAGAACGACAGGCACGGATCCGCAGTCTCCGGAGAAAAGCTTCGGCCTTTCGCTGCGTGCCGCAAGCACGCTCGCCGGTTTGCTGCTTCTCTCCAGCTGTCAGTCGCTGATCGAACAGACCTATGAGCCGAAGGTCGCGCCGTCCTCGACACCGCAGATCGTCGAGGAGGTGCAGAAGAACGACCCGCGCGCGAAGGTCGGCGCCCGCGAGCACCCGCGCATCGTCGCGAGCTATGGCGGTGAATACAAGGACGAAAGGACCGAACGTCTCGTTGCCCGGATCACCGGCGCGCTGACGGCGGTGTCGGAAAATCCGAACCAGTCCTACCGCATCACCATCCTGAATTCGCCTGCGATCAACGCCTTCGCGCTCCCCGGCGGCTATCTCTACGTCACCCGCGGCCTGTTGGCGCTTGCCGACGATGCGTCGGAAGTGGCAGCGGTGCTGTCCCACGAGATGGCGCACGTCACGGCCAATCACGGTATCGAGCGGCAGCAGCGCGAGGAGGCGGAGGTCATTGCCAGCCGCGTCGTCTCCGAAGTACTCTCCAGCGACCTCGCCGGCAAGCAGGCCTTGGCGCGCGGCAAGCTCAGGCTTGCGGCCTTCTCGCGAAACCAGGAACTGCAGGCCGACGTCATCGGCGTGCGCATGCTCGGTGAAGCCGGATACGATCCCTATTCCGCCGCCCGTTTCCTCGATGCGATGGCGGCCTATAGCCGGTTCTCCTCGGTCGATCCCGACAGCGACCAGAGCCTCGACTTCCTCTCGAGCCATCCGAGCGCGCCGCAGCGCGTCGATCTCGCCCGCCGCCATGCGCGGGCTTTCGGTGCGGAAGGAACGGTCGGCGACAGCGGCCGCGACTATTATCTCGCCGGCATCGAAGGACTGCTCTACGGCGACAGCCCGCAGGAAGGCTACGTCCGCGGCCAGACGTTCCTGCATGGCAAGCTCGGCATTCGTTTCGACGTGCCGGCCGGCTTCCAGATCGACAACAAGGCGGAAGCGGTGCTGGCGACCGGACCGGGCGAGGTTGCCATCCGCTTCGATGGCGTTGCCGATACGCAGCGCCGCAGCCTGACCGACTATATCGCCAGCGGCTGGGTCACGGGCCTGCAGCCTGACACCATCCGGCCGATCACCATCAACGGACTTGAGGCCGCGCGCGCGCGCGCCTCCGCCGAGCGCTGGGACTTCGACGTCACGGTGATCCGCATCGATACCCAGATCTACCGTTTCCTGACGGCGGTGCCAAAGGGTGCACCGAGCCTCGAGCCGACGGCCGAAGTCCTGCGGGCCTCCTTCCGCCGCATGACGCCGCAGGAAGCGGCCGCGCTGAAGCCGCTGCGCATCCGCGTCGTCACGGTCAGGCCCGGCGATACGCTGGCGACGCTCTCAGCCCGGATGATGGGCACCGACCGCAAGCTCGATCTCTTCCGCCTGATCAACGCCATGCAGGTGACATCGACCGTGAAGCCGGGCGACAGGGTCAAGATCATCTCGGAATAAGGTCGGAACGAGCGGCGCCGGACGTCTGATCTCGTTACCGAAGGCGCCGATCAATCGGGAGGGTGAGGGACCAGGCGCTCGGCCGGTGAACGCGAAGCCGAGGCAGGGGCCCTGCGCAGGCAGGCGGATCCCCAGGGGTCGGATAACGCGGGTCGCCCCAGCGGTCGTTGTAGATGTCCCTGAACAGGCAGGCTATCGGGATCATGGTGTTCTCCAGGTTGAATCGATTCAATATTTATGCGATGAAGTTTTGAACCGATTCAAAATCTACCCCTTCCGAGAAGAAAGTCAAGGGATTTGAATCGATACAAACTTCTGCTAGGTTGAGGCTGGTTTGCGTGGCGCAGGAGCTATCTTGACAAAAGGACATGTAAGACTGGCTGACCTCGCCAAGGCGGCCGGTGTATCACAGGGGACGGCGTCGAATGTCTTCAGCCGGCCAGAGGTGGTTCGCGAAGAGGTGCGCGAGCGTGTCCTCGAGGTGGCAAGAGAGCTCGGCTACAATGGACCGGACATGAAAGGGCGCTTGCTGCGGGCCGGGCGGGTCAACGCTATCGGCGTTGCCGCGATCGAGCCGCTGGCGTATTTCTTTGAAGATCCGTGGGCGCGGGCGGTGATGACGAACATTGCGGCGGTGTGCGACGCGACCGGCACCGGCATCGCGCTGGTGTCGGCGCAGAATCAGCAAAAACTGGCCTGGAATATCAACAGCGCGCTTGTCGATGGTTTTATCCTGTTATGCGTCGAAGGCGGGGAAAAGCTCGTCGAGCTGACAAGACGGCGGCAGCTGCCGTTCATCGCCCTGGCCTTCGATGACGGAGACGCTTCGATCCCGACGATCGGAATTGACAATACCGCGGGCGCCGCCGCGGCAGCGCGCCATCTGGCGGAGCTCGGGCACCGGCGGTTTGCCATTCTGGCCATAGGACATTCTGATGATCATGTCGGGGCGGTAACGCCCGAGCAGGCAATTCGGTCCTTGAAATCGACTTCGCGCGATCGTGCACTTGGCTATTGGCAGGCATTGAGTGAATTCGGCATCGAGCGCGAAAACGTGCCCGTCCACGGTACGCGTAACGACAAATCGAGCGTCGATGCGGCGCTCGAGACCCTGTTTGCAACGCCGGAGCCACCAACGGCGATCCTGGCGATGTCCGACCGCATTGCTCTCTTTGCCATGCAATGGCTTGCCGAAAATGGCTTCGCGGTGCCAGGCGACGTCTCCGTTGTCGGCTTCGACGGCGTCCCTGAAGCCGCAACGACCCAGCCGGGACTGACGACCATTGCACAACCGCTTGAAGAGATTGCGCGCAGGGCGGTAAGCGCCATCCTTGATGACGCATTGCCTTGCGCGCAGGAAACACTCGGCGTGACGCTGGTCATCCGAGGCAGCACCGCGCGCCCGCGGTCATAACAGACTTCGAAGGTCGCGACTTCGACCCGAATGCGACACTTCGGTGCCTGGCGCCGGACGTCCTGCGTTACCGCTCAATGCGGCAGCGACGCCAGCACCGGTGCTTCCGCAACGAGCGCGATCCGCAGCTTCTCCAGCGCCCGGGTCTCGATCTGGCGGACGCGTTCCTTCGAGATGCCGAGATCGGCGCCGAGCTCTTCAAGCGTGGCGCTGTCTTCCGAAAGGCGGCGGGCGCGGATGATCTTCATTTCCCGCTCGTTCAGCTGGCAAAGCGCGTGGCTGAGCCAGGTGCGCCGCCGTTCCTGGTCGATCATCTCGGAGACCTGCTCGTCCGGCAGCGGCGCGTCGCAGGCGAGAAGATCGAGCCGTTCGCCGCTGTCGACATCGCCCGACGAGATCGGCGCCTGCAGCGAGGCATCATTGCTGGAGAGGCGCGCATCCATCGTCTGCACGTCGGCAAGGCTGACGCCGAGTGCCACGGCGATTTCCTCGTGCACGGCGCGCGCGGTCAGCTGCCGGTCACCCTGGGCGAGCTTGGCGCGCAGGCGGCGCAGGTTGAAGAACAGGGCCTTTTGCGCCGAAGACGTGCCGCCGCGCACGATCGACCAGTTGCGCAGCACATAATCCTGCATCGAGGCGCGGATCCACCAACTCGCATAGGTCGAGAAGCGAACCTCGCGGCTCGGTTCGAAGCGGGCGGCAGCTTCCAGCAGGCCGATATGGCCCTCCTGCACCAGATCGCTCATCGGCAGGCCGAAATTGCGAAACTTCGACGCCATCGAGATCACCAGCCGCATATGGGCCATGGCGATCTTGTTGCGGGCCTCCTGATCGTTATGGTCCTTCCATGCCAGCGCCAGGGCATGCTCCTCATCCCGTTCGAGATAGGGGGCCGCCATGGCGATCTTGATCATGCGCCTGTCTGCTGAGAGGTTTTTCATCGGCTACTCCATGAGGGGCACACGGGGTGTGCCGCTGAACGATAAGTCGATCGTGTTTCGGGATTTCCGCTGCCTAAGCTTGACCAGCATTCGAACCGCCCTACTTCCCTGCCTAGAAGCCGAGGCCGGAAGAGAGGGCCGCGGGTGGCAGTCCGTTCCGCAACGACACGCGCAGGTCAGGACTGAACGTGTCTTAACGCGCGGGGAGCGAATAAGTTCCATGCTGCGTTGCCGTATCTTGCGGCCGCGCGCATTTTTCCGGCGGCCACGACAACGTCGGCCAGCGCGAAGACCGGGACGCTGCCCCTGGTCGACAACCGCGGCCCGGCGCTGCCGCCGGCATGTCGGCGAAGCGGTCAGCCCGAAGGTAAAGAACGCGCGACCGGCGCCCGCTTTGCGCAGCCGCGCGTCCCTCATTGATTCCAACGCAGACAGGCGCTATTTAGACGTCTCGTGGTGATTTGGCCGGCCGGCTTGCAGCCACGTTAAATAAATCGCTAAAGGGCCGTGCATGCGCAAGCAGGCGGGCCGGTAGCGATCTTGTCGTTGCCGGTTTTTTTGTTCCGCTTGTCCTGACCCGAGTGTTGCCCATGCCCATCAAGATTCCCGATACGCTGCCCGCCTTCGAAACCCTCGTCAAAGAGGGCGTGCGGGTCATGACCGAAACCGCGGCGATCCGTCAGGACATCCGCCCGCTGCAGATCGGGCTCCTGAACCTCATGCCGAACAAGATCAAGACCGAGGTGCAGATGGCACGCCTCGTCGGCGCCACGCCGCTGCAGGTCGAGCTTTCGCTGATCCGGCTGGGCGGCCACAAGGCGAAGAACACACCGGAAGACCATCTGCTCGCCTTCTACAACACCTGGGACGAGGTCAAGCACCGCAAGTTCGACGGTCTCATCATCACCGGCGCGCCTGTGGAGATGCTGAACTATGAGGACGTGACCTATTGGCAGGAGATGCAGCAGATCCTCGACTGGACGCATACCAACGTTCATTCGACGCTCAACATCTGCTGGGGCGCCATGGCGGCGATCTACCATTTCCACCGCGTGCCGAAATACACGCTGAAGGAAAAGGCCTTCGGCGTCTACCGCCACCACAATCTCAACCCGGCCTCGGTCTATCTCAACGGCTTTTCCGACGATTTCCAGATTCCGGTGTCGCGCTGGACCGAAGTGCGCCGCGCCGACATCGAAAAGGTGCCGGGGCTCGAGATATTGATGGAATCCGACGAGATGGGCGTCTGTTTCGTGCATGAGAAGGCGGGCAACCGCCTCTACGTCTTCAACCATGTCGAATATGATTCGACCTCGCTGTCGGACGAATATTTCCGCGACGTGAACGCCGGCGTGCCGATCAAGATGCCGCACAACCATTTCCCGCACAACGACCCGTCACTGCCGCCGCAGAACCGCTGGCGTAGCCACGCGCACCTGTTGTTCTGCAACTGGATCAACGATATCTACCAGACAACGCCCTATGATCTCGCCGATATCGGCAAGGACAGGACATGACGACAAGCCCGGTGATCGGGCCGCTCGGACGCGCCGGCGAAGCGGAATGGCGGCGCCTCCGGAAGGCCTGTCTGGCCTTGTACGAAACCGCCTGCCGGCGCTTGCGTGTGTCCGCTTTCGGTGCCGGCAATCCACCCGTGAATTGTATGACTTTTCGGTTGCCGCCCTGCTCGAAATGACGCAGTTTGCCGCCGGGAAAAGTGGAGGAACAATAGCCGTGCAGACAGAAACTGAAATCTTCGGCCATCTGCCGACCGGCGAACCGGTTCAGCGCCTGACCATCCGCGGCGGCGGGCTGACCGTGAATATCCTCACCTGGGGATCGGTCATCCAGGACCTGCGCCTCGACGGACACGCAGCACCGCTGGTTCTCGGCTTCGAGAATTTTCAGGACTACCTCGATCACTCCCCCTATTTCGGCGCGACGCCGGGCCGCAACGCCAACCGCATCGGCGGCGGCCGCCTCGCAATTGACGGCACCGCCTACCAGCTCGAATGCAATGAGAAGGGCCTGACCCATCTGCACGGCGGCAGCGACGGCATCGCCAAGCGTCTCTGGACCATCGTCGAAAAAGCCGACGATCGTGTCGTGCTCACGATCGTCGATCCTGATGGCCGCGCCGGCTATCCCGGCAATTGCACCGTCACCTGCACCTATGCCGTGACCGATGGCGGCGTCCTCAATGTCGTCTACGAGAGCACGACCGACCGCGCCACGATCTGCAATGTCTGCCAGCACAGCTATTTCAATCTCGACGGCGCCGCCGACGCGCTCGGCCACGACGCGATGATCGCCGCCAATCACTATCTGCCGACGGATGCGCTGCAGGTGCCAACCGGTGAAATCGCGAGCGTCGAAGGCACCGCCTTCGACCTGCGCTCAATGACGCCGCTGCGCCGCCAGATGGAAGGCGACAAGATCGCCTACGATCACAACTTCTGTCTTTCCGGCGCCCGCGGCATGAAGCAGTCCGTCGCCCTGGTGCGCAGCATCAATTCCGGCGTTTCGCTGGAGGTGCGCACCACCGAGCCCGGCGTGCAGTTCTACACCGGCTTCAAGATGAACGTCCCCGTCCCCGGCCTTGAAGGCCGCCGTTACGGCCCCTTTGCCGGCTTCTGCCTTGAAACGCAGATCTGGCCGGACGCCGTCAACCACGCGAATTTCCCGCAGGCCGTGCTGCGGCCCGGCGAGACACTGCGGCAGGAAACCGACTACGTCTTTACCCGGAGCTGACATCCTGCTGAGATAGGCGATGGCCTGAGCTGCGGAGGATTCGACCGATGACAACACCGACACACGACAAGATCGCACTGGTGACCGGCGGCGGCACCGGCATCGGCCGTGCCATTGCCGAGGCGCTGCTCGACCACGGCTTCACCGTCGTCATCTCCAGCCGCCGCTCTGATGTCCTGCAAGCGACCGCAAGAGATATGGCCATGCACACCACCGGCACGGTCAGGGCATTCGCCGCCGATGTCGGCGATCCGCAATCGGTCGCCACGCTGTTTCAGACCATCGCCCATGATTTCGGCCGCCTCGACCTGCTCGTCAACAATGCCGGCATGAGCCTGCCTGCCGTGCCGATGGAAGACATCACCTTCGAACAGTGGAACGCCATCGTCGCCGCCAACCTGACCGGCGCCTTCCTGTGCACCCAGCAGGCGGTGAAACTGATGAAGGCGCAGACGCCGCGCGGCGGCCGCATCATCAACAACGGCTCGATCTCCGCCTCGACGCCGCGTCCCTTCTCGGCGCCGTATACCGCGACGAAACACGCCATCGCCGGCCTCACCAAATCGACAGCCCTTGACGGCCGCCCCTTCGACATCGCCTGCGGCCAGATCGACATCGGCAACGCTTCGACCGACATGACCGCCGGCATGAGCGGCGGCGTCCTGCAGGCCAATGGCGAGACCGCCAGCGAACCGACCATCCCCACCAAACTCGTCGCCGACGCCATCGTCTACATGGCGAGCCTGCCGCTCGACGCAAACGTACTGACGATGACGGTGATGGCGACGAAGATGCCGTATGTGGGGCGTGGCTGAGCGGAAAACTCTGGAGCGACCGATAGCCTGCATTGCGGTCAGGGGATTGTTTTTTCAAAGGCCCTCGGGGGCGATTTTGCGCATCCGGCTAAAGAAAATAGGGAACAGCCGGGAGGTCTCCTGCGTTCACCGCCAAGAAGGAGTACCGACATGGCAAAGAACAGGATCCCGAAGAAAGTCGCAGGTTTTAAGGTCCCGAAATCCATCCGCAAATCGTCCGTCATCCGGTCGCTGCTCGGCAGCGATCTCGGCCGCGACGTGCTTGCCAATGCGCTGACGGCGGGTGCCGGCGCAGCCGCTGCCGTTCTCGTCGAAGAACGGGAGGAGATCGTCGATGCGACCAAGAAGGGTGCGCGCAAGGGAGCCAGAGCCATGGACCTCGCCACCGATGCCATGCGCAGCGCTGCCCAGGCCGCAACGGAGGTGGTGCGCGACGCGGCGGATTCGGCCCTGCCAAAAAAAGTGCGCAAGCAGGCAAAAGTGCGCAAGGCAGCAAACAAGGGCCCTCGCCGCGGCGCCGTCGTTCACTGAGGCCGGCGCCGCGCAAAGATGCCGTCATAAAGACCAAGCGGCTGGAGCGCTTCCTGGAAAGGCGCTTCGGCCACTCCATAGCCGACCGCGCCGCGGCGGCCGCCGTCGCCCACGTCATCCTGCGCGTCGTGCGCAAACATCCGTTGATTGCTGCTGATCTTGTCCTTGCCGGGCTCGGACGGGGCAGCAAGGTCGGCCTGCGCGAGGTCGCAAGGCATCTGCGCGGCAAGATGCGAAAGCACCAAGCGGTCGAGAGGAAACCGCTTCTGCTGGAAGCACCAGCAGAAGGCTGAAGCGTTGCGGCCGCACGCGGACGATCTAATTCAATGGATTTATAAGAGAAAATGGAGCGGGTGAAGCGATTCGAACGCTCGACCCCAACCTTGGCAAGGTTGTGCTCTACCCCTGAGCTACACCCGCTCATTGTCGACGGCCTGGGGTAGTCGGTGGCCGAAGGTCGCTGCGTTGCGGCGACGGGCGCTATATGGCCCAGCCGTTTTCCAAATGCAACAGGGAAATGACGGCTTGTGGAAGAAATTTTTGCCGGCATGCCGCAAGCCCCTGAAAACAGGGCGTTTTGCAGCCTTCTCAATTGCAACGATTGCGCTTGTCTGCCCTTCGCCGTAAATGATGACCGCCATTTTCCAAGCCGAAGGAACCCACCATGAGTGAAGTGCAGCCGAAGACGCCGGATGAATTGTTCCAGTTTCTGGACAGCCTCGGCATCGCGCACACGACCAAGCGGCACGAGCCTGTCTTTACCGTCGCCGAATCGGTGGCGCTCCGCGACGAGATCCCCGGCGGACATACAAAAAACCTGTTCGTGAAGGACAAGAAGGACAATTATTTCCTCTTGACCGTCGAAGAGAGCGCGACCGTCGATCTGAAGACCGTGCACACGATCATCGGCGGCGCCAGCAAGGTTTCCTTCGGCAAGCCGGAGAAGCTGATGGAATATCTGGGCGTCATTCCCGGCGCCGTCACCGCCTTCGGCGTGATCAACGACACCGAAAGGCAAGTGAAGATCATTGTCGATGAGGAACTGATGAAGGACGAGATCGTCAACTGCCATCCGCTCGCCAATGATGCGACGACCTCGATCGCCTCCAGCGATCTCCTGCGCTTTATCGAGGCGACGGGACATGAACCGCTTGTCTTGAAAGTGACGTCCTGACATACGATCTTTGACGGGAAAACCGAGCAGTGACGGGCAGACGGACGAAACGTCCGCGAGGAGACATGGATGAGCGGCAGCGACAACCCCTATGCAGGATCCTATGGCAACCAGATGACGGCGACGGCGAGCTACGGCGGCGCGCCGGCCAAGGCTCCCGCAGCGGCACCTGCCGGCGATCTGATCAAGGATACGACCACCGCCAGCTTTTCCCGCGACGTGCTGGAGGCCTCGCGCCAACAGCCGGTTCTCGTCGATTTCTGGGCGCCCTGGTGCGGTCCCTGCAAGCAGTTGACGCCGGTCATCGAGAAGGTCGTCACCGAGGCTCAGGGCCGCGTCAAGCTCGTCAAGATGAACATCGATGATCATCCGTCGATCGCCGGCCAACTCGGCATCCAGTCGATCCCCGCCGTCATCGCCTTTTCCGGCGGCCGTCCGGTCGATGGCTTCATGGGAGCGGTTCCTGAAAGCCAGATCCGCCAGTTCATCGACAAGATCGCCGGTCCCGTGATCGATGACCGGGCAGCCGAGATCGAGGCGGCGCTGACCGAGGCAAAGACGCTGCTCGACCAGGGCGACCTTCAGAACGCCGCCGGCCTTTTCGGCGCGGTGCTGCAGGCAGATCCGGAAAATGCCGCGGCGCTGGCAGGCCTTGCCAATTCCCTGATCGCCGCCGGCGACCTTGAGCAGGCGCGCGATGTCTTGTCCAATCTGTCCGAGGCGCTCGCCAAGGATGCCGCCATCATTGCCGTCTTGAAAAAACTTGACCAGATCGAGGAAGCCCGCAAGCTCGGCGATCCCGATGAACTGGAGCAACTGCTCGCTGCCGATCCCGAGGATCACGCGGCGCGTATCAAGCTTGCCAAGATCCGCAATGTCGAGGGCGACCGCGCGGCGGCTGCCGATCACCTCCTGAAGGTGATGACGCGCGACCGGGCCTTTGAGGACGACGGCGCCCGGCGCGAGTTGCTGCAATTCTTCGAGGTCTGGGGACCGATGGACGCGGCGACGCTTTCGGCGCGGCGGAAACTGTCGTCGATCCTGTTCTCGTGACACCTTTGTGACGCGCTCTCTTGAGATTTCAGGTTGGTGCACCATTTCTTGTCCATAAGCGGCGGCCCGTAAGCCGCGCGAGCCGCAATCACCAATGAAGCGCCTGACAGCGACGGGGTATGGTCAGAAATGCAAGTGGGAAATGCACGTTATCTGAGGCCTCAGGACCTGCCGGATACGCTTCCGGTATTTCCGCTGACGGGCGTGCTTTTGCTTCCCGGCTCGCAATTGCCGCTGAACATTTTCGAGCCGCGCTACCTTGCCATGTTCGACGATGCGCTGGCCGGAAACCGCCTGATCGGCATGGTCCAGCCCTCCTTTGGCGAATCGCGCGAGGAAGCCGGGCAGGCGCATGTGCAGGCGCTTTGCCAGGTCGGTTGCATTGGCCGGATCACCTCCTTCGCCGAGATGGAGGACGGCCGCTACCTGACGTCGCTGACCGGCATCTGCCGCTTTCGCTTGTTCAACGAACTGCATCCGACGAAGGGTTATCGCAATTTCCACATCGCGCCCTTCGCCGCCGATCTTGCCGGGACGCAGGATGAAGCCCAGGTCGACCGGGAAGCCCTGCTTGCCGCCTTCCGGGCCTATCTCGACGCCAACAAGCTGGAAGCGGACTGGGAAAGCGTCGAGCGGGCGAGCAACGCCACGCTGGTCAATTCCATGGCGATGATGTCACCCTACGGCCCGGCCGAGAAGCAGGCGCTGCTCGAGGCCCCTGACCTCAAGACCCGCGCCGAAACGCTGATCGCCATCACCGAGATCGTCCTTGCCCGCAGCTTCGGCGACATCGAAAACATTCTGCAGTAGGCGCAAGTGATGGAAGACAGGACCAGCCGCGTGGACCCGAAACTGCTCGAACTTCTCGTCTGCCCGCTGACCAAGGGCCGCCTCAGCTATAACGCCGCCGACAATGAACTGATCTCGGAAAAGGCAAAGCTCGCCTATCCGATCCGCGACGGCATTCCGATCATGCTGATCTCCGAGGCGCGCGAGATCGAGGATTGACCGCTCAGATCGGCTGCCCAGCCAGCAGCTTCGGCTCACCCTGCCCGCCAAGCCCCGACGCCTGACGGATGAAGAACGACTTCAGCGACGGCATGCGATCGACGAGCCCCAGGCCAAAATCGCGCAGCGCCCGGACCGGCGTGATGTCGTTGGAAAACAGGCGGTTCAGCACGTCGGTCGTCACGCCCATCCGGAAGGTGTCGAAGCGCCGCCAGCTCTGGTAGCGCTCGAGCACCGCCAGCGAGCCGATATCGAGACCGAGGCGATCCGCATCGACAATGGTCTCCGCCAGCGCCGCCACATCCTTGAAGCCGAGATTGAGGCCTTGGCCGGAAATCGGATGGATGCCGTGCGCGGCATCGCCCGCAAGAGCAAAACGTGGGGCTACGAAATCGCGCGCCAAGGTCAGGCCGAGCGGAAAGGCCTGCCGTCCGCCCACGACCTTCAGCACGCCGAGCCTGTGGCCGAAGCGTCGCTCCAGCTCTTCCTCGAAGACGAGGTCGTCGCTGGCGATCAGCCGCTCCGCATCGCGTGTCCACTCCGTCCAGACCAGCGAGGACCGGTTGTTCTTGAGCGGCAGCGTCGCAAAGGGACCGGCCGGCAGGAAATGCTCCTCCGCCGTGCCCTCATGCGGGCGCTCGTGCTCGACGGTGGTGACGATGCCGGACTGCCCATAGTCGAATTCGACGGTCTTGATGCCGGCGGCGTCGCGCAACTTCGAGCGCACGCCGTCGCAGGCAACCAGCAGCCGCGCCTCGACCACGTCGCCACTCGACAGCGTGACCGAGACCGCATGATCGCCGCTCTTGAAATCCTTGGCGACCTGCGACTGGCGGATATCGATGCCAAACGCGCCGGCAGCCTTGCGCAACGCACCGACCAGCGCCACGTTCGGCACCATATGGGCAAAAGGCCGCCCATCGACCCCGCCCTCTTCAAACGTCAGGAACACCGGGCGGACCGGATCGGCGGTTCTCGAATCGGTGATCACCATGCGCTTGATCGGCTCGGCTTCCGGCTCGATCTCGCTCCAGATGCCGAGCACGTCGAGCATCTGCGAGGCGGCGGCGATGATCGCCGAGGCGCGCTCGTCCTTCTTCCAGGCGCCCTCGGGCGTAGCATCGATCACGGTCACGGCAAGATGCGGCGCCGCCTTTTTGACGGATACGGCCAGCGACAGGCCGACATAACCGCCGCCCGCAATCAGCACATCGATCATCTCTCGTTCTCCCGTCGCTCTTGAGCATTGCTTCTCGCCTATATAGATCATTGCTGCGCCCCTTCCTACCACCGACGCCATTCTACCGCTGGAGATTGCCGAAATGTCGCGCCCCCATGACAACCCCGCCCCGATGCCCGCCCCGATGGATGTCCTCCTGCAGACGCTGGATCTGGAGAAGCTCGAGGAAAACCTGTTTCGCGGCCGCTCGCCGCAGGTTGGCTGGCAGCGCGTCTTCGGCGGACAGGTCATCGGCCAGGCGCTGGTGGCCGCGCAACGCACCGTCAGCGAAGGCCGCTACGTGCATTCGCTGCACGCCTATTTCATGCGGCCCGGCGATCCGGCGGTTCCGATCATCTATGATGTCGACCGTATCCGTGACGGATCGAGCTTCGCCACCCGCCGCGTCGTCGCCATCCAGCACGGCAAGGCGATCTTCTCGATGTCAGCCTCCTTCCAGTTCGATGAGGACGGCTTCGACCACCAGATTACCATGCCGGACGTGACGCCGCCGGAAAGCCTGATGGGCGAGCTGGACATCAAGGAGAAATTCCTCGTCAATGCGCCCGAAGCGGTCCGGCGCTACTGGGAACGTCCGCGGCCGATCGAGATCCGCCCCGTCTCGCTCAAGCATTATTTCTCGCGCGACAGGCTGGAGCCCGTGCAGGACGTGTGGGTGAAGGCGGTCGGCGCCGTTCCAGACGAGCGCCATATCCAGGCGGCCGTACTTGCCTATATCTCCGACATGACCCTGCTCGACACGGCGCTCTATGCCCATGGCACCTCTGTCTTCGACCGCGACCTGCAGGTGGCGAGCCTCGATCATGCCATGTGGTTCCACCGGCCCTGCCGCATGGACGATTGGCTGCTTTACACTCAGGACAGCCCAAGCGCTTTCGGCGCGCGCGGCATGACCCGGGGCAGCCTTTTTGACCGCTCCGGCGTCCTGATTGCCTCGGTCGCCCAGGAAGGCTTGATCCGGAAAAAGGCATCTGAATAAAAAAACGTCATTTTTTATTTTTTGCCCATTTTTTCATCGTTAAAATTGATGTTTTTTTAACATTTTTCCGGCCTCGCCCGGAAAAATGTGGCTTTTCCATGTCTTTTCATAGGGTTAAGATCCCGTTTCGAATCTGGCACGCGCCTTGAATAGCAATGCGCGGTCGTTGGGGAATTGTGCTCGGCGGCAACGAGAGACGGCCCCCGAGCCGAACATGAACAAGGATGGGAAACAGATGAAAATTGTGATGGCCATTATCAAGCCGTTCAAGCTCGATGAGGTTCGCGAAGCCCTCACCGCTGTCGGCATCCAGGGCCTGACCGTGACCGAAGTGAAGGGTTACGGGCGCCAGAAGGGACACACGGAAATCTATCGCGGCACCGAATATGCCGTCAGCTTCCTGCCGAAGCTGAAAATCGAAATCGCCGTCGCCTCCGAGATCGTCGACAAGGCCGTCGAGGCGATCGCATCCGCGGCCAAGACCGGCCAGATCGGCGACGGCAAGATCTTCGTCTATTCGATTGACCATGCGGTGCGCATTCGTACCGGCGAAACCGATTCAGAAGCGCTGTAAGTCACGGCAGTTCAGGGAGCTACATTTCAATGTCCTCATTTAAACTTTCCACCGCTCTCGGACGCGTGAGCGCTGCAGCCGCAGCCTTCCTCGCCCCGGCCATTGCCTTTGCGCAGGAAACGGCGCCGGCCGCCGCCGAAGCCGTGGCCGCAGCGCCGGTTCCGGACAAGGGCGATACCACCTGGATGCTGGTGTCCTCGGCGCTCGTGCTCCTGATGACCGTTCCCGGCCTTGCCCTGTTCTACGGCGGCCTCGTCCGCTCCAAGAACATGCTGTCCGTCATGATGCAGGTTCTCATGATCGCCGCCGTCGCGATGATCGTCTGGGTCACCTATGGATATTCCATGGCCTTCACGGCCGGCGGCAGCATGAATTCCTTCATCGGCGGCTTCTCCAAGCTGTTCCTCGCCGGCGTCGACACGACAACGGTCGCTGAAACCTTCTCTAAGGGCGTCGTCATTCCGGAACTGGCATTCGTCATCTTCCAGATGACCTTCGCCGCAATCACGCCCGGCCTCATCGTCGGCGCCTTCGCCGAACGCGTGAAGTTCTCCGCCGTGATCCTGTTCACGATCCTGTGGCTGACCTTCATTTACTTCCCGATCGCCCACATGGTCTGGTTCTGGGGCGGCCCGAGCCTCTATGCCGATCCGTCCGGCCTGATCTTCGGCTTCGGCGCCATCGACTTCGCAGGCGGCACCGTCGTTCACATCAATGCCGGTATCGCAGGCCTCGTCGGCTGCATCATGATCGGCAAGCGCACCGGCTTCGGCAAGGACATGATGGCTCCGCACTCCATGACGCTCACCATGGTCGGCGCCTCCCTTCTCTGGGTCGGCTGGTTCGGCTTTAACGCCGGCTCCAACCTTGAAGCCAATGGCTATGCCGCGCTCGCCATGATCAACACCTTCGTTGCCGCTGCTGCCGCCGTCATCTCCTGGTCGGTTGTCGAGACCTTCACCCGCGGCAAGGCCTCGATCCTCGGCGCGGTATCGGGTGCTGTCGCAGGCCTCGTCGTCATCACGCCTGCCGCCGGCTTCGTCGGCCCGATGGGTGCCATCGTCATGGGTCTCGTCGTCTCCCCGATTTGCTACTTCTTCGTCTCCGCGGTGAAGAACAAGTTCGGTTACGACGATACGGCCGACGTCTTCGGCGTTCACTGCATCGGCGGTATCCTCGGCGCACTGCTGACCGGCGTTTTCGTCAACCCGGCGCTGGGCGGCGCAGGCATCGTCAACTACGCCGATCCGGCCTTCGCCGCGATCTACGACGGGACTACAACCCAGGTTTGGCGCCAGTTCCAGGGCGTCGTCGTCACGCTGTTGTGGTCGGGCATCGGCTCGGCGATCCTCTACAAGATCGTCGACGTCATCGTCGGCCTGCGCGTCACGGTCGAAGCGGAGCGCGAAGGTCTCGACCTCTCGTCCCACGGCGAAGCCGCCTACCACTCCTGAGAAATTACGGAGCCGGGAAAACCGGCTCCGTGCCCAGTCCCGTCGCGGTCTCGTGTCTCACGAAGCCGCATCTTTGCCCGGATCTCGCATCCGGGCTTTTTTTTTGTGGTCGGTTTGCCCCGGCCGTGGAAAACCAGCCCGGCAGAAGCGTTTCCCGTAAACGAAGCATCAAGGTTAATAGGGCTTTAACCCTCCTCTGCTTACGGTGGAAGCATGTGCGCATTGCGCTTTGCAGACGAACGGGCAGCAGGTCACCATGAGCAGAAGCAATCAGGCGGTATTCGACAACCGTTCCAACCGGTTTGTGCTTTCCACATTTGTCTTAAGGCAGGTGGCCGCGCTGGCGGGCTTTACGCTGTTTGTCGCGCTCGGCTTCGCCGTCGCAGCACTATCGACCTGGAACGTCTCCGATCCGAGCTTCTCCTATGCGACCGCTGATGCCCCGACCAACGTTCTTGGTTATACGGGTGCGGCCTTCGCCGATATCTTCATGCAGTTCTTCGGCATTGCCAGCGTCGTGGCGCTGCTTCCCGTCGTTGCCTGGGCCTTGGTGCTGATCTTCAGCAAGCCCTTCGACCGCATCCCCAAGCGCGCCGCGGCATGGTTCGGCGGCTCAGTGCTCGCCTCCGCCGCTCTCGGCTGCATTCCCGCGCCGGTCACCTGGCCGCTGCCGAGCGGCCTCGGCGGCGTTTTCGGTGACATGATCCTGAGGTTTCCCGCGCTTTTCACCGGCACCTTTCCGTCCGGCACGTTCGGCACGGTGCTTGGCATATTGCTGGCCCTGCCCGCCACCTATTTCCTGGTCTATAGCGCCGGTCTGATCGGGGTTTCCGATCCGGAAGAGGATATGCCGGTCCCCGCTCCGGCGCCCAGCAAGGCACGCACGGTCAGCGATGAGATGGAAGACGACGAATCCGAAGGCATCGTCATGGTCCTCGCTGGGGCGCTCACCCATATGCGCTTCACCGCCCAGGCGCGTTTCCGCCGCTTGTTCGGCCTCAGCGGCCGCCGCAAGCCCGCTTCGCGCCACTACGACGAGCCCTACGACTTCAACACCGACGAATTCGGCACGCTGAACGAGCCGGTGCGCCCGAAGACCATGTCCCGCGCCGAGCGGGTCGAGCCCTCGCTCGACCGCAGCGAGCGCCGCGTCGTCGCAGCGCCGCCGATGTCGATCGATGATGATGACGATGACGATTTCCTCGACACAGGCCGCCGCCCGGCCGGTATCATGCCGGACGACGACGAGGACGACATTGATCCCGCTGCCGATTGGGCGCCGGCGCCGGCACCACGCAAGCAGCCGCCGTCGCAACTCAGCCCACGCGTTATTCCGGCCGCCCCGCGCCCGAAGACCGGTCAGCGCGTCGAGCGGGAGGCGCAGGCCTCCTTTGTCTCCGACGACGACGATTTCGTCCTGCCGCCGCTGCATTTCCTGGCCGAGCCGAAGAATGTCGCACGTGACGCGACGCTGTCGGCCGATGCGCTGGAGCAGAATGCCCGCATGCTCGAAGGCGTGCTGGAGGATTTCGGCGTCAAGGGCGAGATCATCCATGTCCGCCCCGGCCCCGTCGTCACGCTCTACGAGCTGGAGCCCGCCCCCGGCATCAAGTCCTCCCGCGTCATCGGTCTTGCCGACGACATCGCCCGCTCGATGTCGGCGATTGCTGCCCGCGTCGCCGTCGTGCCCGGCCGTAATGCCATCGGTATCGAACTGCCGAACCAGCGCCGGGAAACCGTCTACCTGCGTGAACTCCTGGGCAGCCGCGATTTCGAACAGAGCAAGGCGAAGCTCGCCATGGCGCTCGGCAAGAACATCGGTGGCGAGCCGGTCATCGCCGATATTGCCAAGATGCCGCATCTGCTCGTTGCCGGTACCACCGGCTCCGGCAAATCCGTCGCCATCAACACCTTCATCCTCTCGCTGCTCTATCGCCTGACGCCCGAGCAATGCCGCCTGATCATGATCGATCCGAAGATGCTCGAACTCTCCGTCTATGACGGCATTCCACATCTGCTCTCGCCCGTCGTCACAGATCCGAAGAAGGCCGTCGTCGCGCTGAAATGGACCGTGCGCGAAATGGAAGAGCGCTACAAGAAGATGTCGAAGATCGGCGTGCGCAATATCGACGGCTTCAACAGCCGCGTCGAGCAGGCGCTGGCCAAGGGCGAGCAGATCAGCCGCACCGTCCAGACAGGCTTCGACCGCCAGACCGGCGAGGCGACTTACGAGACGGAAGAATTCGACTTGGCCCCGATGCCCTACATCGTCGTCATCATCGACGAAATGGCCGACCTGATGATGGTCGCCGGCAAGGACATCGAAGGCGCCGTCCAGCGCCTGGCCCAGATGGCCCGCGCCGCCGGCATCCACGTCATCATGGCAACGCAACGCCCGTCCGTGGACGTCATCACCGGCACGATCAAGGCGAACTTCCCGACCCGCATCTCCTTCCAGGTCACGTCGAAGATCGACAGCCGCACCATCCTTGGCGAACAGGGCGCCGAGCAGCTGCTCGGCATGGGCGACATGCTCTACATGGCCGGCGGCGGCCGCATCCAGCGCGTCCACGGTCCCTTCGTCTCTGACACCGAGGTCGAGGACGTGGTCGCCTACCTGAAGACGCAAGGGGCACCGCAATATCTCGACGCCATCACCGAGGATGACGACGAGGACGCCGAAGGCGGCGGCCCGGCCGGCACCTCCAACCTCGCCGAATCCGACGATCCCTACGACCAGGCGGTCGCCATCGTGCTGCGCGACGGCAAGGCCTCGACCTCCTACGTTCAGCGCCGCCTCGGCATTGGCTACAACCGCGCCGCCTCGCTGATCGAACGCATGGAACAGGAGGGCATCATCGGGCCCGCCAATCATGCCGGCAAACGCGAGATCCTGGTGCCGACGGAAAGCGAAATCACCGGCCGGTAAAACCGCGCACGACCCTTGTCGCGCCAGCCGGACGGAGGGTCCCGCGCGCGACCTCACGGGGAATTGAAGACGGGCACGGGAGCCGCCTTGAAGGCGCCGCACTTGCGCTCCACATGAGACTGGAAATGAAGGAGATTACCATGACAGACACCGCAACCGGCCGCCGCGGACAGAAGCACGCGTTTTCGCTGCCGCGCCGATGGCTTGTCGGTGGTCTCGCGGCTTTCGCTGCCCTGGCATTCATCGGCCTTCCCATCGAACCCGCCCGGGCGCAAGCGGGCGTCGCCCAGAAAATCGCCGATCATTTCGCCTCCGTGAAGACGATGAGCGGCGAGTTCGTACAGTTCGGCCCGCGCGGCGAGCAGACGGGCGGCAAGTTCTATATCAGCCGTCCCGGCAAGATCCGCTTCAACTATGAGGCACCCTCGCCGATGCGCGTGATTGCCGACGGCAAGTCGGTCGTCATCGGCAACCAGAAAATGAAGACCTGGGACATCTATCCCTTGTCGAAGACGCCGCTGAAGCTGCTCTTGTCCGACAATATCGACCTGACCGGCAAGATGGTGCGCGACGTCAAGGAAGAGGCCGATCTGATCACCATCGTACTCGGCGACCGCAGTGTGTTCGGCGATGCGACGATCACCCTGATGTTCGACCCGAAGACCTATGACCTGCGCCAGTGGACGATCACCGACGCGCAGAAGAAGGACACCTCGGTGATGATCTTCAACGTCAAGAACGGCGTGCCGATGGACGACAAGGTCTTCCAGATTCCTTACGACGACGTGCGCAACAAGTCGAAATGAGCCGCATCTGAAACGACGCCTTCTGCTATCGCTGATTTGGCCGGATGTTTGATCGCCTCCGGAACAGCATCAGGCCGATGACGCCTCGCCGTCGATCCGCCGCATCATCAGGATCTCGTCGATCTCCCGTCCCTCGTGGATCGTGCCGCCGGCTATGCGGCCGGCCTCGACAAAACCCTCGCGCTGGTAAAACCGGATCGCTGCCGGGTTTTCGCCACTGACGGCAAGCTCCAGCTGGCGGATACCGGCTTCGCGGGCATGGCGAACAATCGCTTCGAGAAGCGCTTTCGCATGACCGCCGCCGCGCCGGTCGCGACGCACATAGACCATGACAACGGTTGCGCGGTGCGCCATCTTGCTTGCGCCTTGCCGAATGAGCCCCATGATGGCAATCGGCTCTTCCTCGTGAAAATCGACAAAGACTGCAGCAGCGGTCAGGCGGCGGCGCCACTCGTCATCCGGCAGCTTTTCCCAATCCGCGGCGCTGCTGGCAAAGACGGCAGGCTCGGCGCGCAGCGCTTCGAGCCGGATGCGGCGAAAGACGTCGAAATCCTCGGGGGCGAGATGCCGGATCATGGAGGACCTTTCCTGGAGAAGCCGCGCCGTATCCATCGCAGCAAATGAAACCTGGGCGGCAATAGATATCACCGGACACAACTGTCAATATGGCTGCAAATCCAATGGCCAAGCGCGACAAAAGCCTTACAGCGCTGCGCGTCTTTGCAGACGCGCAAAGGTCGCTGTAACACTTTGGAATGCTGCATAATTTTGTCCTTAAATCGATTCCGATTTAAGGAATTATGCAGTATGACGTCCGCTTTAACAAAGCACATCCAAGGAAAGACCTCCCGCATGGCATTGTCGATCGCGACCTGGAACATCAACTCGGTGCGCCTGCGCATGCCGCTGGTCGAACATCTCCTGAAGACATGGTCGCCGGACGTTTTGTGCCTTCAGGAAACCAAATGCCCGAACGATCTGTTCCCGTTTTCGCCCCTCAAGGCGCTCGGCTACGAGCACATCGCCATTCACGGCCAGAAGGGCTACCACGGCGTCGCCACCCTTTCCCGCCTGCCGCTCAATGAACTGACCGACCGGCGCGATTATTGCGGTGTCGGCGATGCCCGCCATCTCTCCGTCGTCTTCGAAAAATCCGGCAAGAAGATTCGCCTGCACAATTTCTATGTCCCCGCCGGCGGCGACGAGCCGGACCGGACGATCAACCAGAAATTCGGCCATAAGCTCGATTTCATCGACGAGATGAAGCTGCTGCATGCCGAAAGCGAAGCCGGTATCTCGTCGATCCTCGTCGGCGACCTCAACATCGCGCCGCTCGAGCATGACGTCTGGTCGCACAAGCAGCTTTTGAAGATCGTCAGCCACACCCCGGTCGAAACCGAGGGCCTCACCACCGTCATGACCGGCGGCGCCTGGGTCGATCTGATGCGCCAGAACACACCGTCGCCGGAAAAGCTCTATACCTGGTGGAGTTACCGCGCCAAGGATTGGGAAGCCGCCGACAAGGGCCGCCGCCTCGACCACGTCTGGTCCTCCGCCGATCTCTCCCCGCACCTGACCCGCGTCGATATCCTCAAGGAAGCCCGCGGCTGGGACCGTCCCTCCGACCACGTGCCGGTGATTGCCCATTTCGATTTGTAAGAATTCGGGCCTGTCACCCGAACCGCGGCGCCAGCTTCTGCATGTTGCGGATCATCGTCTGCAGATTGTCCTTGATCCGCGCTTCGACGACGACGGCCACTTCCGGATATTCCTCCAGCATGCGGCGAAACAGCGGCCGGTTGATGCGGATGACTTCGCTGTCTTCCTCGGCCGTCGCGGTGAACTTGCGCTCGACGAAGGAAATCATCGCCAGTTCCGAGAGAAGCGTTCCGCGCCCGACCGTATCGACGACCTCGACGCTGCCATCGACCTGACTGCGGGTGAGACTGAACGAGCCACTGGCGATGGCGAACGCGCAATCGGCCGGTGCGCCCTCGCGAAAGAGCTGCTGGCCCCTGTTGAGGCGCCGGCGCTCGGCCCCGAAAGCGATCAGCCGCAGCTTGTCGTCATCAATATCCGCAAACAGCGGCACGACGGACAGAAGGGCGATGTCGTCATTGAGCGACAAGGGAATACCTCGAAGAAAGCATAATGCCGGGTGCCGTTACTTCCCCCGTATTCAGGGAACGATCTTGTACCCGCCATTCTCTGTCACCAAAATCTCTGCATTGGAAGGGTCGCGCTCGATTTTCTGGCGCAGCCGATAGACATGGGTCTCGAGCGTGTGGGTCGTGACGCCGGAATTGTAGCCCCAGACCTCTTCGAGCAGCACGTCGCGCGTCACCACTTTCTGGTCGGCGCGATAGAGATAGCGGATGATCGCCGCCTCTTTTTCGGTGAGCCTTATCTTCTGGCCGTTTTCCAGCGTCAGCAGCTTCTGCCCCGGCTTGAACGTATAGGGGCCGACGGTGAAGGTCGCGTCCTCGCTCTGCTCGTGCTGGCGCAGCTGCGCCCTTATGCGGGCAAGCAGCACGGCGAAGCGGAAGGGCTTGGTCACATAGTCGTTGGCGCCTGCTTCCAGCCCGAGGATCGTATCGGAATCGGTGTCATGGCCGGTCAGCATGATGATCGGCGCCTTGAATCCGCCCTTGCGCAAGAGTTTCACCGCCTCGCGCCCGTCCATGTCCGGCAGGCCGACATCCATCACCAGAAGGGCGATCTGCTGGTTGCGGGCCGTATGGATGCCCTTGGCCGCCGTCGGCTCCTGAAGAATGGTGAATTCCTCATAGAGGGAAAGCTGCTCGGTCAACGTTGCGCGCAGATCGTTGTCATCATCGACGAGAAGAATGGTGCGGGCCGACATGCTGAGATCCCTCCTTGCTTCCGGATTAAAACTAGCTCAATCGCTGCCTTAAACAAGCAATGGAAGCTTCACCCGTTTGTTGCATATTGTGTAGTGCTATGGTGTGGTTTCAGATCACGGACAACGCAAAAAACTGTGTGTAAAATGCGACGAAAACCCCGCAAGGCTGCAAATCCTGTCCGCACCATCGTCGTCAGAAGAAAACCGGGAAATCAAAGCCGCGCGCTGGTCACCTTCGCAGGCCGCACCGAGGAGGCCGCGATCGGCCGCAGCGGCATCAGTTCGCGCAAGCGCGAGGGCGATGGCGCCACCCCCATTGCCGCCATGCGCCTGATCGGCGGTTATGTCCGCCACGATCGCGTGAGCCTGCCGCCAACCGCCCTGCCGCTTCGCTTCACGCCGAGAAACCTGCTCTGGTGCGACGAGCCGCGCCATGCCAACTACAACCGCCCGGTGACCGCTCCGTTCAAGCCCAGCCACGAAAAAATGCGCCGCGAAGACGGCCTCTACGATATCTGCCTGGTGATGGACTGGAACCTGCGCTCGCGCAAACGCTACGGCGGCTCGGCCATCTTCTTCCATCTCGCCAAGCCAGGCTACGAACCGACCGAGGGCTGCGTTGCAGTGAGCCTGCCGGCGATGAAGCGGCTGTTGCGGTTCATGCGGCGGGGGACTGTGGTGAGGGTGCTGAGATGACGGGCAATCTCGAGAATCAGAGCGTGAACACGCCCCTCTACATCGCCGTGAGAAAATTCGGTCCATCGCAAGGACCGCAATGGAGCGAATACATTGCCTGGTCGGGCCTAACGCAACTTGATGAGATCGTGACGCTCGACGGGATGATTTGCCCGGTCATTCTCGAGGAAACGAAGGCCGGTTATTGGGATCACATCGTCAACGAAGACGGCATGCTGAATTTCTTCACCGACTTTGATTTTCTCATCCAGGAACTCGGTTCGCCGGTCAACGTCAACATCCTCGCGGTTCTACTCAACCCAACGGAAGAGGCCGTCCGGGAAGGCCTGGGTGAGCGCTTTCAGTTTGTCGGCTACGACCTCCTGGATCAGGGCCACAGCGTCAGTGCTCTATGCAACTGCGGCGGTTTTCCGGATGTCTTTGCCAATGCGGAGCTTTCCGCAAAGGGTTTGCTTGAAGACTATGGCAGGGCGAGAGAAGTTCAGCGTGACCTGAAGGAACGTTACCCGGAAGAGCGTCACGCCGATTGCAACATCTGGGCTATCTTTTCGGATGGACGCGACATGACAGGCGCTTGCGACGACGACGCTGTGCCACGCCCAACGTGGAGTGGGCGTAAGTAAGATTGGTCACCGCCGCTCACCCCAAAGATTTCGGCGTCACGAAGCGCTCCAGATAACCGCTGCCCGCCGCAGTCTCGTCCCATCCATCGACATCGAAGTCGATGACGGCGAGCCCCGCCGTCGGGAACTTGTCCTCCATGCGATCCACGGCATCCGCATCGCCGTCCGTCACGAGAAGCGACGCGGCTTTCTCCATGCCGGGATTGTGGCCGACGATCAACAGGGTGCGAATGTCGGACCCGACCGCCCGGATCTCATCGATAATTCGCTCCGCCGATACCTCATAGATATCAGGCGCCTCGCGCTCGTCGACCTTTCCCGACAGGGTCTTGCGAACGACTTTCCACGTCTCCTGCGCGCGGCGGGCAGGAGAGACGAGAGCAAGATCGGGGATCAGTTTTTCCCGCGCCATATAGGCGCCAATGACGTGTGCTGCCTTGCGACCGCGCTCCGCCAGCGGCCGCTCACGATCTGCCACACCGTCGGGCCAGGCGGATTTTGCATGTCGCAGAAGGATCAGGCGGCGTTTCGGCTCTGCGGATTTCTTGGCCATTTGGTTCCTCCCACCTCCCCTTCGAGGAGAAGGGCAATCGCATATAGTTTTGCGGCTCGCTCCCTCTTCTCCCCGGCGGGGAGAACGTGGCACGAAGCGTCGGATGAGGGGGCGGCCGGCGCCGAAATAGCAGCGAACCCTCCCTCATCGCCTCGCATACGCTCGGCACCTCTCCCCGCTGGGGAGAAGAGGGAGCTTGTTGCAATCGCCTTCAATCAGATGTGCCGGCCCTCCCCCTTCAAGGGGAGGGTCAAAGTCTTACTTCCACTCGCGGATATCGACGAAGTGACCCGACACGGCCGCCGCCGCTGCCATGGCGGGCGACACGAGGTGCGTGCGGCCCTTGAAGCCCTGGCGGCCCTCGAAGTTGCGGTTGGAGGTGGACGCACAGCGCTCGCCCGGCTTCAGGCGGTCGTCGTTCATGGCCAGACACATGGAACAGCCCGGCTCGCGCCAGTCGAACCCAGCCGCCTTGAAGATCTTGTCGAGGCCTTCGGCTTCCGCCTGTTCCTTGACGAGGCCCGAACCCGGCACGATCATCGCCGAGACGGTCGGAGCGACGGTACGGCCTTCGACGACCTTGGCGACTTCGCGCAGATCCTCGATACGGCCGTTGGTGCAGGAGCCGATGAAGACGCGGTCGATGTTGATGTCGGTTATCTTCGTGCCCGGCTTTAGGCCCATATAGTCGAGCGCGCGCCACTTCGAGGTGCGCTTGTTCTCGTCCAGGATCTCGTCCGGGTTCGGAACGATGCCCTGGACGGAGATGACGTCTTCCGGCGAGGAGCCCCAGGAAACGATCGGCGGCAGCGCTGCGGCATCGAGCACGACGACGCGGTCGAAGTGGGCGCCTTCATCGGTGTGCAGCGTCTTCCAGTAGGCGATCGCCTGTTCCAGTTCTTCGCCCTTCGGTGCGCGCGGCTTGCCCTTGATGTATTCGAAGGTCTTTTCATCCGGCGCGATCAGGCCGGCGCGGGCGCCGCCTTCGATCGTCATGTTGCAGATAGTCATGCGGCCTTCCATCGACAGCGCGCGGATGGCTTCGCCGGCGAACTCGATGACGTGGCCGGTGCCGCCGGCCGTGCCGATCTCGCCGATGATGGCAAGGATGATGTCCTTCGCCGTGACGCCTTCCGGCAGCTGGCCATCGACGCGCACCAGCATGTTCTTGGCCTTCTTCTGGATCAGCGTCTGGGTGGCGAGCACATGCTCGACCTCGGACGTGCCGATACCATGTGCCAGCGCTCCGAAGGCGCCATGCGTCGAGGTGTGGCTGTCACCGCAGACGATGGTCATGCCCGGCAGGGTGAAGCCCTGCTCGGGACCGACGATGTGGACGATGCCCTGGCGCTTGTCGCTGGCCGAATAATATTCGACGCCGAAATCGGCGGCGTTCTGGGCCAGTGCCTCGACCTGGATGCGGCTTTCCTCGTTTTTGATGCCGAGATGGCGATCCGGCGAGGTCGGAACGTTGTGGTCGACGACGGCAAGCGTCTTTTGCGGCGCCCGCACCTTGCGGTTCGTCATGCGCAGCCCCTCGAACGCCTGCGGGCTCGTCACTTCATGGACGAGATGGCGGTCGATGTAGAGAAGACAGGTTCCGTCGTCCTGTTGATCGACCAGATGGTCGTCCCAGATTTTATCGTAGAGAGTACGCGGTGCGCTCATGGCTTTTCATCCATAGTAAAGAAGAAGGTCAGGAAAATGCCCGGCGAAAGGGCGCCGGAAACCCAGCCGGGGTCAGGCCCCGAAGATCAACGAAGTCGGCTGTTGAGCGCGCCCGAAACGCACGCAAAAAACCGTGCCGGCAGACGCTTGTGGTCCTGCAGCACGACGATTTTCTGCGGTAAACACCCGAATTTGGATTCCATGGCGCCGATATATCAATTTTTTGACGGCTCGGCAATTGGGCAGAATATTGCGACGCAGGTGCTCCCGGACAGTCTACCCCCCTCTATCACTGCGTGACCTCTCCCCCTCAAGGCGGAGATCATTCTTTCCCCTTACTCACGCCAAAGTAAGGGCGGTCTCGAAGAAGCAGCACGAGCGCTGCAAACGGAGAGGTCCAGTGCTTCCGTCAGATGAAAAATGCGGATGTGTACTGGCTGTTTCGCCACTATCATTCCGAGATGGCAAAGGCGAGGCTGAAATCCATCAACCCCGAAAGGCGGTGACTTCGATCTCGATCAGCATTTCCGGGCGGATCAGGTCGCAGACAACCATGGTCGCCGCCGGACGGATATCGCCGAATGTTTCGCCCAAAATCGGGAACACCACATCGGCAAACGCGGCATCGGTGACAAAGTAGTGATTGCGCACCACGTCCTGCAGCGAAAACCCGGCATCTGCCAGCGCCGCAGCAATCGTCTTCAGGCAGTTGCGGGTCTGCTCTTCCACCGTCTGCGGCATGGTCATGGTGGCATAATCGTAGCCGGTCGTGCCGGAAACGAAGCACCAGTCGCCCTGGACCAGAGCGCGGGAATAGCCCGCCGTCTTTTCAAACGGCGAGCCGGACGAGATCAGTTTTCGCGGGCTCTGCACCGGGCTCAGGCCCAGGGATGCGAAGCGGCGTTGGCCTTTTCGAACGTGTCGATCGCAGAGGCCTTCTCCAGCGTCAGGCCGATATCGTCGAGGCCGTTCAGCATGCAGTGGCGCTTGAATTCATCGAGCTCGAAGGTGATCTTGCCGCCGTCCGGTCCGGTGATTTCGCGGGCTTCCAGGTCGACCGTCAGGATGGCGTTGGAGCCGCGGCTGGCGTCGTCCATCAGCTTTTCCAGGTCTTCCGGCGACACCACCACCGGCAGGATGCCGTTCTTGAAACAGTTGTTGTAGAAGATGTCGGCAAACGAGGTCGAGATGACGCAGCGGATGCCGAAGTCGAGCAGCGCCCAGGGCGCATGTTCGCGCGACGAGCCGCAGCCGAAATTGTCGCCGGCAACCAGGATCTTGGCGTTCTGGTAGGCGGGCTTGTTGAGAACGAAATCCGGATTGACGGAGCCATCCTCATGGTAGCGGGCTTCTGCGAACAGTCCCGTGCCAAGGCCGGTGCGCTTGATCGTCTTCAGATAATCCTTCGGAATGATCATGTCCGTGTCGATATTGACGACGGGAAGGGGCGCGGCAACGCCGGTGAGCTTGACGAACTTGTCCATGGCAATGGCCTTCGATTTCAACGGAACGGAAAAATTTCCGCTGAGCATTTAGATCAATTCTACACCGAAATGAAGGAAAATCTCACGGCAAGTCGCTGGAAAGTCGGCCTTCGGCGCTCAGAGATCGATGATCGTGCCGCGCCCGTCGTTCCAGATGCGCGGTTCGCGCCGATCCAGGCCCGAGGCTCGGTTGGCGGTTGCACGCACCGGTTTCGGCGAAAGCCGGGCGTAGATCGTACTGCCGGCGAAGAGCACGGCCGCGATGCCGGCGAGCGCCAAACCGAGCGAAGCCGTGAAGACCAGCGCCATCAGCATGAACGCGATGCCGGCCGCCGTGAGGAGGAGAGAGCGAATGCTTTGCATCATTGTTACCTTTCGTTGTCTCAAATGTGGGCCCGCCCGCCCCGCCTTGCAAGACCTCCTTTGGTAGTGCCCTTCGCAATGACAGGTCTGGCTTGCGAAAAAGGCGAAAGCCGGGCACAAAAGCCGCATGAATTCATCGATAGAACGCCATCCCGTCCGCCTGCGCCGCTCGGTGCTCTCTGTGCCTGCCGACAATGCCCGCGCCCTTGCCAAGGTCGCCACCCTTGCCTGCGACGCAGTGATCTACGATCTCGAGGATGCCGTTTCCGTCGACAACAAGGCCGCCGCCCGCCAGACGCTTGCCGATCATCTTGCCCGCAAACGCCGCAGCGACATCGAAGTGATCGTCCGCATCAACGGCCTGAAAACCCGCTTCGGCGAAAAGGATCTGGCAGCGGTGCTTGCGCTTTCGCCCGACGCCATCCTCTTGCCCAAGGTGGAAAGCCCGCAGGACATCCAGGCGGTCGCAGACGTGCTGGCGGAAAACGACGCGCCGGATACCCTGCGTCTCTGGGCGATGATCGAGACCCCGCACGGGGTGCTCAATGCGGCTGCGATCGCCGAGACCGGCCGCACACGCGGCGGCAGGCTTGATTGTTTCGTGCCCGGCCTCAACGATCTGCGCAAGGAAACCGGCGTGCCTGTTTTGCCCGGCCGAACCTATCTCGTGCCCTGGCTGATGCAGATCCTGCTCGCCGGCCGCAGCTGCGGCCTCGATGTCATCGATGCCGTCTTCAACGATTTTCGCGACAGAGCCGGGTTCGCCGCGGAATGCGCTGAGGGCCGCGACATGGGTTTCGACGGCAAGATGCTGATCCACCCGGCGCAGATCGGCCCGGCCAACGACCATTTCGGCGTCGATGCTGGCGCCATCTTGGAGGCCAGAGCCATCATCGATGCCTTCGCGCTTCCCGAAAACCGCGACAAGGGCGTCATCAATCTCAATGGCCTGATGGTCGAGCGCCTGCATCTCGAGCAGGCCCTGCGCCTCGCCGCCAAGGCAGAGGCCATTCAGCATAAAAGGACTTGAAGCATGAAACTCTACCGTTTCCTCACCGGCACCGACGATGCCGCTTTCTGCCATCGCGTCACCGACGCCCTCAACAAGGGCTGGTCGCTGCACGGCTCGCCCGTACTTTCCTTCAACAGCCAGACTGGCCAGCCCATGACCGGACAGGCGATCGTCAAGGACGTCGAAGGCAAGGACTATCACCCGGACATGAAGCTGTCGGAGCAGTGAAATGAAAAGCGCCGCGCATCGTTTGATAGGCGGCGCTTTCAGCCTTCGGGCTGTTGGACAGCTCAGCCGCCCACATGCTCGACGCTCGCCTCGATCCGCTCCATGTCGTCGTCGGACAGGCCGAAATGATGGCCGATCTCATGGATCAGCACATGGGTGACGATGTCGCCCAGCGTCTCCTCGTTTTCCGCCCAATAATCGAGGATCGGCCGGCGGTAAAGGATGATCCGGTTCGGCATCTCGCCGGTTTCCATGGTGAAGCGCTCGCCGATGCCGCGTCCTTCGAACAGGCCGAGCAGGTCAAAGGGCGTTTCCAGCGCCATGTCCTCGAAAACGTCCTCGCTCGGAAAATCGTCGATCTCGATGGTGAGGTTGGTGGCAAGCGCCCGGAATTCCTCCGGCAGGTGACTGTAGGCCTCCAGCGCCAGGGATTCAAATGTGCTGATTGTCGGCGCATGGCGTTCACGCCAATCATCGGTTTGGTCTATGCGGGCCATGGGCACTCCTTACTGCCCTTTGATATAGCCATTTCATCAGCGTTTTTCGAGGGTTGAATTTGGTTGCGCCCTATCAAGGAATAAATTCTCATAAATTATCGTTGACTCTTCTGCGAAGGTCTGGAATCAATAAGAACATAACAGGAACATTACGGATTGGAGTGACGTCATGGTGCAGACGCCCATGGCGCGTGAGCGGCTTTTTGCGCTCCGTGAAGAGATAGCAAGACTGGAAGGCAAACCGGTCCCTGCCATGGCGGCGGCCCGGCAGGAGGCCTTGGCCGAACGTGGCAGCGCAGACAAGGAAAAGCATCGTCTGCCGCTGGGCGTGACGAGGCTGGATGAGGCCCTGGAGGGCGGCGTACCGCTCGACGGACTGTCGGAAATCCGCTCGCATTGTCTGCGCGATGCAACGGTCTCGGCCGGTTTTGCCCTGGCGCTTTCCGCCCTCATGCAAAAACAGGCGGCGGCCGATCCCGCGCCGATCCTCTGGATCGCCGACCGGGTCACCGCAATGGAGGCCGGCGTGCCCTATCCGGTGGGGCTTAAGGATTATGGCCTCGATCCGGAGCGTTTCCTCCATGCGGCACCCCGCAAGCTGGACGAAGCCCTCTGGCTTGCCGAAACGGCGGTCGAAAGCGGCGCCTTCGCAGTTACCCTCTTGGAGGTCAAGGGCAATCCGGCCCATTTCGGCCTGACCGAAAGCCGGAGGCTCAGTCTCAGGGCAAAGGCGGCAGGGCGGCCGCTCTTCCTGTTGCGGCAATCCGGAGACGAGGAGGCAAGCAGTGCTGCCTTCCGTTTTCTGGTCGAACCCGCGCCCGCGGCAATCAGGCTTTTGCCGGACCGGTCGATGCTTGGCGGCAGCATCGGTAATCCGGTTTTCCGTCTCACCCTGGAGAAGAGCCGAAATCCGGCGCCCCTCTCCCTCATTCTGGAGTGGAACCCCCATGACCGTCAGTTTTTCCCCGCCCGCGAGCCAGAACAGGCTCGGCCTCCGCTCAAGCGCGCAGCGCATTCTCGCCCTCGCCTTTCCGCATCTTTCAACCGACCGGATCGCACGCAGGAAATGGGGCCTGTCCTGGCGTTCGATCAGGCGTCCTGAAGCCCAACCCCTCGCCTGTTCCGGCCGGCTCGACAATGCCATGCGGCTGACGGCGCTCGACGAGGCCGCGGAAGCGATCGGCCTTAAGAAAAACCAGGCCGTGACGGAAGCGCGGGCCATCTGTCCGAAGCTCGATGTCGTCGAGGAGGACCCTGAGGGCGATCGCCGCCTGCTCGATGGCATCGCCGACTGGTGCGACCGTTATACGCCGTTGGTGGCGCTCGACGGCCGGGACGGCCTGTATCTCGACATCACCGGCTGCGTCCATCTCTTCGGCGGCGAGAAGGCGCTGCTCCAGGATATCCTGTCGCGGCTCTTCCAGATGGGGCTCGATGCGCGCGGCGCCATATCATCCGCGCCAGGGCTTTCCTGGGCGATCTCCCGCTTCGGCAATGGCGGCGTCATTGCCGACGAGGAGATGGAGCTTGTACTTTCGCCCCTGCCCGTCGCCGCGCTGCGATTGGAGGAAGAGACCGTCGCCGCGCTGCAGAAGCTTGGCTTGAAACAGACCGGCGATCTCATCCACGCGCCTCGTGCGCCGCTGGCGCGCCGCTTCGGAGCGCAGCTTCTGTTACGGCTCGATCAAGCCCTCGGCCTTGACGAGGAGCCGATCTCGCCTCGCCGGCCGGTTGCCAGCCTCTCCGCCGAACGCCGCTTGGCCGAGCCCCTTCAGGCGGAAGAAGACATCCTGCATCTGACCCGGCAGATCGCCCTGTCGCTGAAAACCAGCCTGGAAGAGCGGGGCGCGGGCGGGCGGGCTTTCGAGCTCGTGCTGTTCCGGGTCGATGGCCGGGTCTTTCGTGTCGCTGCCGGCGCCTCGCAGCCGCTGCGCGATCCCAGGCGCATCGCCGCGCTCTTTTCCGAGCGCCTTCATGCCGTTCATGACGACCTCGATGCCGGTTATGGTTTTGAAATCCTGCGGCTGAACGTCACTCGCCATGAAGCCTTCGATGCCGCGCAGGAGGATTTTGATGGCGACCGGCAAAAGGATGTTTCCCTTGCCAGCTTCGTCGATCGCGTTTCGGCCCGTCTGGGCGAAGATTGCCTGCAGAGTTTTCACCTGCGCGAAAGCCACGTACCGGAACGGGCGGTAACGGCTGCTCCCGCCATCCGCACGCTGTCATCCGGCAAGAAGTCGGAGAAGAGCAGTGTCTCCTGGTCCCGCGGCGAACGGCCGCTGAGGCTGTTTCCGCGGCCGGAGGTGGTGGAGGTTTCCTTGGCCGAAGTGCCGGAGGGCCCGCCGGAAAGCTTCCGCTGGCGGCGCATGCTGCATCGCGTCTCCCGCAGTGAGGGGCCGGAGCGGCTTGCCATGGAATGGTGGATCGATGGCGCCGATGTGCAGGCGCGGGATTATTTCCGCATCGAGGACGATGCCGGCCATCGCTTCTGGATCTACCGCGAAGGCCTCTACGGCCAGATGCCGCCGCCGCGCTGGTTCATGCATGGGGTTTTCGCATGAGCACGGCACTGCAATTTTTCGAGATCGGCGCCCGGACGAATTTTTCCTTCCTCGAAGGGGCATCCAAGCCGGAGGAAATGGTGACGCAGGCCGCGTTTCTGAAGCTCGCGGGTCTCGGGATCGCCGACCGGAATTCTGTCGCAGGCGTTGTCCGGGCTCATGCGCAGGTCCGGGCGCTGGAGGAAGAATATGAAAAGACCGTCGCGGAAAACCGGGAGCGTCGCGAAAAGGGAGAAGCGGAAAAGCAACCCTTGATGCCGGCTCCCTTCCAGCCGGGCGCAAGGCTGGTTTTTTCCGATGGCACGCCGGATATCCTCGCCTTCCCGCAAAACAGGAAGGGCTGGGCTCATCTCTGCCGCCTGCTGAGCGCCGGAAACCTCAGAACCCAGAAAGGCTCGTGCATCCTCAACGAGGCGGATCTTGTCGAATGGGGAGACGAGATGATGCTCGCCCTCGTTCCCAATCCTGCTTTGTCCGGTGATGCCGGCGCGCGGAAAAAGCTGGAAGACTGCCTTGAATGCCTGAGAAAGCGCTTCCGCGAAAAACTCTATCTGATGCTTACTCCTTCCTACGACGGTCGCGATGCCGAGGTGTTCGCAAGCTTTTCCGTGCTGGCCGCCCGCAACCGCATCCCGCTGATGGCCAGCAACCAGCCGCTCTATCATCATCCTTCCCGCCGCCCCCTGGCCGATATCGTCACCGCCATCCGCGAGCATGTGACGATTACGGAGGCTGGCTTCCGGCTGGCGCCCAATGCCGAACGTTACCTCAAGCACGGGCGCGAGATGGCGCGCCTGTTCCGGGGCTATCCAAGGGCGATCGCCAATACCGAAAAGTTCTTCAGGAGCCTGTCCTTCTCGCTGAATGAACTCAGCCACAATTATCCGGACGAAGGCGTCGAAGGGGAAACGCCGTCGGAAACGCTTGCGCGCCTGACCTTCGAAGGGGCGCGGGATCGTTATCGAAAGGGCATTCCCGAGAAGGTCTCCAGGCAGATCGCCTATGAGCTCGATCTCATCAAGCAGATGGAATACGAGCATTATTTCCTGACGGTGCGCAACATCGTCCATCACGCCCGCTACAAACTGAAAATTCTCTGCCAGGGACGCGGATCCGCCGCCAATTCCGTCATCTGTTTCTGCCTCGGCATCACGGAAGTCGATCCCACCATAACGACGCTTCTGTTCGAGCGGTTCATCTCGACCGAGCGCAATGAGCCACCGGATATCGATGTCGATTTCGAGCATGAGCGCCGCGAGGAGGTCATTCAGTTCATCTATGAAAAATACGGCATCGAGCATGCCGGTCTGACGGCGGCGGTGACGAGCTACCGGGCGCGATCCGCCGGCCGCGAGGTGGCCAAGGCGTTCGGCCTGTCGGAAGATGTGCAGTCGGCCCTCGCCAGCACGGTCTGGGGCTGGTCGGCGGCGGATCTGACGGAACGCGAGGCGAAGGCCGCGGGCCTCAATTTGTCCGACCGGACGACGACGGATGTTCTCAAATACGCGACCGAACTGATGAGCTTTCCGCGGCACCTGACCCAGCATGTCGGCGGCTTCGTCATCACGCGGGACCGGCTGGACGAGGTCATGCCGATCATGCCGACGGCGATGCCTAAGCGCTACATGGTCGAATGGGACAAGGACGATCTCGATACGATCGGCATCCTGAAGATCGACATTCTCGCGCTCGGCATGCTCACCTGCCTGAGGAAGGCCTTTGATCTCCTGGGATCGCACTATGATCGCCAGGTCACGCTTGGTGGCTTCGGCGACATGACCGACAAGGCGGTCTACGCGATGATCTGCCGGGCAGACACGATCGGCGTCTTCCAGGTCGAAAGCCGGGCCCAGATGAGCATGCTGCCGCGGCTCAGGCCGGAGAGGTTCTACGATCTTGTGGTGGAGGTGGCGATCGTCCGGCCGGGTCCCATCCAGGGAAACATGGTTCATCCCTATCTCAAGCGCCGGGAGGATCAGCGCAACAACAGGCCCATCGACTATCAGAAACCGGAGCTCAAGGCGGTCCTGGAGAGAACGCTGGGTGTTCCGCTCTTTCAGGAGCAGGCGATGCAGATCGCCATCACCGCGGCAGGCTTTACTCCCGCAAAAGCCGACAGGCTGCGGCGCTCGATGGCGACGTTCAAGCGGTCGGGACAGGTCAATACCTTCAAGAAGGACATGATCGACGGCATGGTGGGCAACGGCTATCCTCGCGATTTTGCCGAACGCTGCTTCAGCCAGATCGAAGGCTTTGGCGAATACGGTTTTCCGGAAAGCCACGCGGCCTCCTTTGCCCTGCTCGTCTACGCCTCCTCCTGGGTCAAGGCCTATTACCCCGACGTTTTCTGCGCGGCATTGCTGAATTCGCAGCCGATGGGATTTTATGCGCCGGCGCAGCTGGTGCGCGATGCACGCGAGCATGGAGTCGAGATGCGCGCCGTCGATGTCAATCATTCCGAATGGGATTGTCTTTTGGAAGCGACCGCCTTCGACAGAGACGCGATCGACCAGCGCCATGTCTCGATGCGGCCTATGATCCGGACGAAAAGGGCGGTGCGCCTTGGTTTCCGACAGGTCAAGGGCCTTTCGAAACCGGATATGGAAGGGCTCGTCGAAAACCGTGGCCAGGGCTACACCTCCGTGCGGGATCTCTGGCTGCGGTCTGGCCTGCAGAAATCCGATATCGAGCGGCTGGCGGATGCCGATGCCTTCCGGTCGATCGGGCTGTCGCGGCGCGAGGCGCTCTGGGCGGTGCGGGCGCTGGACGCGAAAAGCGCCGCAGAGAAACTGCCCTTGTTCGATCGCGCGGATCGCGCCGATCTTCAGGTGGAACCGGAAACGCGCCTGCCGGAAATGCTGCCGGGCGAGCAGGTGATCGAGGATTACCGTTATCTCTCCCTCTCCCTGAAGGCGCATCCCGTTTCGTTCCTGCGCGATGATTTCACAAGGAGGAACATCCTGCGCAACAGGGATCTTCTGACGGTGCCGAATGGGCAAAGGGTCACCATTGCCGGGCTCGTGCTGGTGCGTCAGAGACCAGGCTCCGCCAAGGGCGTGATCTTCATGACACTGGAAGACGAGACGGGTGTTGCCAATGCCATCGTCTGGAACAAGATATTCGACCGGTTCCGCTCCATCGTCATGGGCGCGCGGCTGGTGAAGATCACGGGCAAGCTCCAGAGCGAAAGCGGGGTGGTCCATGTCGTGGTCGACCAGATCGAGGACATGACGCCGATGCTTGGCCTGCTGCAACGCGAGGCCCGTCATTTTGGCGTGTCGGACCGGTCCGACGAAGCCCTGCGCCCGACCGCCGACCGTCGACAGAAGAAACGCGTGACTGTAGCGGCGCATTTCGGGAAGGGCGATCTTGTCGGGAAGGTCGATCTTGGGAAAACTGCTCGGACCGAGATTGTCGAGACCGCGAGCGTCATGCCGAAGGGAAGGAATTTTCATTAATGCGAGGTCCCAAACGTGGCAGCAGCCTTGGGAAACGACCTGCATAACCGTCCCCGCCCGGTTTTCACATTTTGGGGGCGCCAGACCTACGGTACAAATTCGAGCGCGTTTGTAACAAAATTTGTTCGGCATTTTTACCGCTCAAGAAATTTTGAAGACGATCGGAAAGGGCAGTCCGGTCTCTCCGAGCAAGTTTAAGTCAATGAAAATTCGATATTTTTAATCAAGTTTAGAATGAATCTAAGAATCTTGGCGCAAAATATCGCTCAGATATTTTTGTTGACAGTAAATATCCGCTTTTGCTTTATGAAGAAATTCAGTGCGTTGCGTATCACGGGCAGGCAGGATGCTGGTTTGTAGCTGTAATTTCATCACCGACAAGGACATCGAGGACACGATCATCGAACTCCTCGATGAGGACTGTTGGCAACTGATCGTTCCTGCGAAGGTTTATCACGCGATGCAGAAGCGCGGCCGTTGCTGCGGCTGTTTCCCCAATGTCGTCGACATCATCATCCGCACGACCGAGCGATATCATGCCAGCCGCCCCTCGACGGATGACCAGATATTTGATTTCATGACCCGCCTCAAACAATTCCACGAAGAAAACAGGAGAGCGGATCTTGAAAGGCGACATAAAAGTCATCGAGCGGCTTAACGAAGCCCTTTTCCTCGAACTCGGTGCGGTCAACCAGTACTGGGTTCACTATCGTCTACTTGAGGATTGGGGCTATACGCTTCTCGCCAAGAAAGAGCGCGCCGAATCCATTGAGGAAATGCACCATGCGGACAAGCTGATCGCCCGCATCATCTTCCTCGAAGGCCATCCCAATCTCCAGACGGTCGCGCCGCTGCGCATCGGCCAGAATGTCAAGGAAGTGCTGGAGGCCGACCTTGCCGGCGAATACGACGCCCGCACGGCTTACAAGAACTCCCGCGACATCTGTCATGCGGCGGGTGACTATGTTTCTATGAAACTGTTCGAGGAATTGCTGGCCGACGAAGAAGGCCATATCGACTTCCTCGAAACCCAGATCGATCTCTTCAACAAGATCGGTGCCGAAAAATACGGTCAGCTCAACGCCGCGCCGGCAAACGAAGCCGAATAAGGCTCCGTCTGCGAACAGCAACCCGCTTCGGCTCCCGGAGCGGGTTTTTTCATGTCCGTGGGTCGCCCGGACCTGCGCCGAATGCCCCGCGCACCAAATGCCCGGATTGTCTGCTCCCGGCGTCGATGCCTGGCACCCTCTCAGGATTTAGTAACCTGAACTGCCGCCAGACCCGTAGTCGCCCCGATCCACCGGGCGGCTATCGTCGCTTGGCCCGCTCTGACACCCCGACATCGTCAAAATCGAAAGCGCTATGGCAACGGCAGTGACAACAGATTTAAGTTTCATCATTTGTCTCCATTCATGGCGGGCATTGGCTAATCACACGAAGCCACTGGAAAGATTGTCGCCCCGATGCACGTCAAAGACAATCAGCAAGCGGGGCACGAGGTTGAGAGCCCGGGGCGCTTCGCTTCGATTTCGGCATTCTTGCAATTACTCGCTGGCACCGTCCGTCACCTATCCCGCCAAATGCTTGAACGCTGCCACGACGTCCTCGTAGACCTTGCGCTTGAACGCGACGATCAGCCCCGGCAGCTCGTGCATCGGCTTCCAGGCCCATTCGTCGAATTCGGGATCGTGGCCGCCAGGCGGCGGGTTGATGGCGATTTCGGTCTCGTCGCCCTCGAAGCGGAAGGCGAACCAGCGCTGGGTCTGGCCCCGATATTTTCCCTTGAGACCGATGCCGATCAGGTGGTCGGGCAGGTCGTAGTTGATCCAGTCCGGCGCTTCGGCAAGCAGCGAGACGGAGCGCATGCCCGTTTCCTCATAGAGCTCGCGGTAGGCCGCCTTCAGCGGATCCTCATGTTTGTCGATGCCACCCTGCGGCATCTGCCAGAGCTGGGCGGAGCCGTCATATTCGGAGTTGCCGATGGGAATGCGCCGTCCAACCCAGACGAGGCCATCCCTGTTCAGCACCATGGTGCCGACGCAGGGGCGATAGGGAAGGTCTTCCGCCTTGACCGGTTTCGACTTGTCCTTGCTCATCCGAATGCCCTTGCTGCTCATGTTTTCACGCGCCGATGAAACGCGGCGCGCGGTTTCGCCTGCATCGCAGGCTAACGCTGTCGTTGTTGCGGATCCTTGACGAGGGCCGACACGCCGACGAACTCTATGCCGCGGGCGCCGGCCTCGTCGGCCCATGCGGAGATCGCCTCGACGCTCTCGTCGAATGCCGAGGCGACGCCTATGGCGCTGCCGTTGCGGCGGGCGATCCGCTCAAGCTCATCGAGCTTTTTCAGGATGGCGGTGCGGTCGAGTTCGCTGTCGACGACCATGTCGGCAAACCCGTGCGGCACGCCGATCGTATCGGCGAGCGTGCCGGTCAGTGATTGCGCCGACGTGCCATCGTCAAGAAAGAGCAGGCCGCGCCGGCCGATGTCGCGCATCACCGGCTCGAGCGCATCGGCATCCGACAGGAACCGGCCGCCGAGGAAATTCATGATGCCGGTATAATTGGTGGTCCTGGCAAGCGACGAGCGCAGCTCGGACAGGTTCTTCCTGGCATCCAGCCCGACGCGCAGCGTATGTGGGCCGGGATTGTTATCCGGATAATCGAAAGGCTCGAACGGCACCTGCAGCAGGATTTCGTGGCCATCGCGCCGGGCTTCCTGCATCCAGCGCTGCAGGCTGTTGCCGCTGGCGGCAAAGGCCATGGTGATTTCCGGCGGAAGCTCGCGCAGCGCATTCTGCGTGCCGGTCTGGCTAAGCCCCAGACCGCCGACCACAAGGGCAACACGAATGCCGCGCGCGCCCGACCACGGCCGCGCATATTGATCCATCGGTCTGAGGCCATCCGGACCAATGATCGGCAGGCGGCCTTCCGGCGTGTCCTCAAGTAGGGCGTCGTTCGGAAAGGCGGCCATGCGCGCGTCCTGCCCTTTCGTGCGGCCGACCTCGACGAAGGCGGGGCCGTCGCCGTCGCGTTGCTTGGGCGAGAACTTGGTGACGATCGAGCCGTCGTCCGTCAGCGTTTCCTCGACATGCGCGCCGGAAAGGGCGCCGCTTGTCTGCGGTTTCTCGAATTTTCTGCTGTCTGCTGTCGTGTCCGATTCCGGCTTTTTGGCTGGTTGCGCGGCGTCTGCCATCGTTTCTGCCGCGGGCTTCGGTTCTATGAGGCCGGTCGGCCGCAGTACCGTCCACGCGGACACGCCGATCAGCGCTGCAACGCCGACGCCGAGAAGGACGCGGCCGAAAGAAACGGCCGATTTTGGTGATTTGGGAGGGCGCGCCTTGCGATTCTGACCAAGAGGAGCGTTGAGGTCTGTTCCCAAGGGGGTCTCTGTCGATCTGAGTTGCGAGGGGCGGAAACTTTGCAGGCCGCTGGTTCGTGAATCGAAACCGCCGCCCGGCCGGAGCCAGGCGGCGAGATGTTTATCGGGATCCGCAACACACGGACGAGAAGGCTTACTGCTTCAGTTCGGCCTTTTCCGGATTGGCCGGAAAGGCCGGGTCCGACTTCTTGCCGCGCAAGAGGTCGAGCGCATAGTTCAGCTGCAGGTCGTCCTTGGCTTCCGGCGGCACGTAAGCGACGGAGCCGGAGCCTTCCTCGTTTTCGTTCTGGCCCTTGATATGACCACGCAGGCTGGATTCGCTCGTCGTTTCGACCTTGCCCAGCAGTTCCGGCGGCAGCGGCTGTTCGACCTTGATGTCCGGCGAGATGCCAGTGCCCTGGATCGACTTGCCCGACGGCGTGTAATAGAGCGCGGTGGTCAGGCGCAGGGCGCCGGCTTCGCCGAGCGGGATGATCGTCTGGACCGAGCCCTTGCCGAAGGAGCGCGTGCCGAGAACGGTGGCGCGCTTCAAGTCCTGGAGGGCGCCGGCGACGATTTCCGAGGCCGAAGCCGAACCGCCATTGACAAGCACGACCACCGGCTTGCCATCCGTCAGGTCGCCCGCCGTCGCGTTGAAGCGGCGGGTCTCGTCCGGATTGCGGCCACGGGTGGAGACCACCTCGCCGCGTTCCAGGAAGGCATCGGAGACATTGATCGCCTGGTCGAGCAGGCCGCCCGGGTTGAGGCGCAGGTCGAGCACATAGCCCTTCAGCTTGTCGCCCGGGACCTGGGCCTTGATCTTCTCGATGCCGGTCTTCAGGTCGTCATAGGTCTTCTCGGTGAAGGAGATCACCCGCAGGTAGCCGACATCGCCCTCGACGCGGAACTTGACGGCGCGCACCGCGATGATGTCGCGGATGATCGTCAGTTCGATCGGCTTTTCAGCACCCTTGCGCAGGATCGTCAGCTTGATCGGCTTGCCGACGGCGCCGCGCATCTTGTCGACGGCTTCCTCGAGCTTCAGACCGCGCACGTCCTGCCCGTCGATCTTCGAAATGAAGTCGCCGGCAAGAACGCCTGCCTTGGCAGCCGGCGTATCGTCGATCGGGCTCGTCACCTTGACGAGATCGTCTTCCATGGTGACCTCGATGCCAAGACCGCCGAATTCACCCTTGGTCTGGGTACGCATGTCTTCTGCATCAGTGGAATTCATGTAGCTGGAATGCGGATCAAGCGACGAGAGCATGCCGTTGATGGCATTCTCGATCAGCTTGTCGTCCTGCGGCGGCGTCACGTACTGGGCGCGGACCCGTTCGAAGACATCGCCAAAGATCGATAGCTCGCGATAGGTGGACGCGTTGGCCGCGACGGCCGGGACTATGGAGGAATATACAACGCCCGTGGCCGCTGCACCCATGAGTGCCCCGACCAGAACAAGTGACGTTCTACGAATCATTGCGTGCCTTTCCGGTGTCTGCTGCGGTCCACCATGGTCGGGAATCAACCGGTTTTCCGTCTTTCCTGAATTCAATGTAAAGCGTTGGACGCTCTGTTTCCAGCGCCAATGCGGTAGCACTTGCCACTCTTTTGTTACCCATGGTGCCGAGCGGCTCGCCGGCGACGACGAACTGCCCCTGCTGCACCGTGACGCCTTCGAGCCCGGACAGAACGATATGGTAACCGTCGCCGGGATTGAGGATGATCATCTGGCCGTAACTGCGAAACGTTCCGGCAAAGACGATCCATCCATCGGAAGGCGCTGTCACCAAGGCCCCTGCATTGGTTTCGAGCATCATGCCCTGAAGCGAATGCCCTGTGCCGTCCGCGTCGCCGAACCGGCGCAGGATCGATCCGGCCACCGGCAATGCGAGCTTTTTCTGCAGGTCCGAAAATGCATATGCAGGCGCAATGCGGTTTTTGTCGGGCGTAACGTTGTTGGCCAGCTCGCGGGCCTCGGCCCGCTGCTCTTCCGACATCCGCCTGCGGTTTTCCTCTTCGGCCCTGGCCGCGGCCGCGGCATCGCGCACCGAGGCGATCTCGGTCTCGATCGAGCCGATCAGGCCTTCTAGACTGGTCGCCTGCGCAGCCAGTTGCTCGGCCTTGCGGCGCTCGGCGGCAAGCTCGGTGGCACTGCGCTGCTTCAGTTTCTGCTTTTCGGCAATCAGCATGTTCATGCGCCGCTCTTCCTCGAGCCGGGATGCCATGTCGTCGCCGAGCGCCTGTTTCTGGGCGGTGATTTCCTTGCGCAGGCCGGAAAGGGCCTGTAGGTCGGCGACAAGGTTTTCCGTCTCATGGCGAATGCCCGGAACGACGGCGCCGAGCAGGATGGCGCTGCGAACAGAGCCAAGCGCATCCTCGGGGGTCACGAGCAGTGCGGGCGGCGGATTGCGCCCCATCCGCTGCAGCGCCGCCAGCACCTCGGCCAGCACGCCGCGCCGGGCACGTAGCGACGTGTGAACGGCATCCTCCTTCGTTCGCAGCGCGGTCAGCTTCTCTTCGCCGTCGACGATCTGCTGCTCCAGCGCCTTGCGCTTGTTGGCTGAATCGACGATTGCCGCTCTCAGGGATTCGCTGGTCTTTTCGAGCTCCTCGATGCTGGCCTGCAGCTCCGCGGCGCGATCGTTCGAAAGGGTGATGGTCTTCGACAGGGCATCCAGTTCGCTGCGGGTGCTGTCGCGCTTCAGCGCGAGATCGGCGGTGGGATCAACCGGTGCTTGCGCTTCTCCGGTCGCAGCCCGCGGATTCCGGCCGGTCGTTTCGGCGGTCTGGGCCGGTGCGTCGGCGGCAAGCAGGAGCCCGGCGGCCACAAGGCTCGCGCGGAGACCGGGCCACCCGGCATAGGCCGGCTGCCTCTTCCTCGTCCGCCTCTTCAATCCTGTCGTCATTCCGCCATTCGCTGTCAGCCGTCCGTCCGGTAAAACCCTACGCTGATTTGGCCGCTGCCGCCAACAGCCATCCCCGGCAATTGCGGCATCCGCGTGGCGCGCGGGAGGCGCGAAAAGAGCAATCTATCAGTGATCGAACTGGTGAGGTTTTTTTTGCCCCGCCTGTTTTTCCCAAAGGTCGTGGTACAAGGGATTGTCTCGAAGCAGGTCGTCGTGGGTTCCTACTGCGCAGATTCGTCCATTGTCCAGAACGACAATTCTATCGAAATCTCTGATCGTAGACAGGCGGTGCGCAACAGCAATGACAGTGGTATTTTTCGAGATGGAAGCTATTGCCTGCTGGATGAGAGTTTCGCTGCTCGAGTCCAGCGCCGATGTCGCCTCATCGAGTATCAGGATCGGCCGTTTCTGCATGAATGCTCGCGCTAACAGTATGCGCTGCTGCTGCCCGCCCGACAGCTTTGCGCCGCGGTCTCCCACAATCACATGATAGCCGCTTTGCTTTCCATCTGACGACAGTCCATCGATGAAGCTTTTTGCGTCCGACATACTTGCAGCGTTTACAACGTCTTGGAATGAGAACTCTGTTACGCCAAAAGCTATGTTGTCCTTGATTGAGCGATGAAAGAGTGAATCGCTCTGTGAAACGACCGCAAAGCTACTCCTTAACTTTGCCAGAGGTATCTCTTTTATATTCACGCCATCGAACATTATCTCGCCCGACGAGACGTCATAAAGCCGGAGCAGCAAGTCTATCAGTGTTGATTTTCCGGCGCCGGATGGGCCTACGATCCCGACTTTCTGCCCCGGTTGAATTTTTAAATGAATATCACGAAGGATCGTCGGGCTTCCGTTCTCATAGGCGAAGGCAACTTTAGACAGCTCGATCACGGGAGGTTTCTCGAATCTCCCTGCGTCATCGACTGGAGCAGTTATTTTCGGGCGAGGGTCGATCGTCGGCCGGGCATCTTTAATCGCCCCAAGGCTCTGGGTGAGCCCCTCCCATATGGACACGAACCATCCGGCATCCGCGGCCATGCCGCTCGCCAATGTTACCCCCGCGACGAATTCGCCCGGAGAAACGGATTGAACGCTCAGGCCATAAATACCTAAAGCAAGGATAGCCGCGACTAATCCCGTGTTGAGCACCCGTATCGACAGACCGGTTATCGTTGTCAGCCGGTTGATTTGAATGCTGTTAAAATTTTGCTTCTCGATGGAGGCATAGACGAAGTCATTCTCTGCCTTATACACAAATGAAGTTTTAATTGCTCTTATATTGGAAAAGTATTCTGTCACCGCTCCGTTAACGATGCTGGCGGTCTCCGAAATTTTCTGCGCCTGAACATTGACTTTGGGAGCCAACCATACCGCAAATACGCCGTTTAATACTATCCAGACCAGCACCGGAACAAGGAACAGCGGTGCCAAGTATGAGACCAAGACAGCTGAGCCTATGAAACGAACGAAACCCATCGGAAAGCGGCCAGCCAGCAACTCTGCACCAGATTGGACTGCCGTCGATATTTGGTTGATGCGTCCCGCCACCTGCCCAGCATGCATGGCATTGAAGTAGGACATATCGTGGCGAGCCGCAGCTTTATGGGACTGCCACAATGACGATGCCTTGGTTTGGCTCTTCAGCGACTGCATGCGTAGCATGTAGTTGACCAGCCAGATCAAAGGATCCAGGAGGGCATATGCAAGGATTAAGACGCCAAATCTCAACAGATTGTCAGGCGACAGCTCTATGGTTCGCGAATAGGCCACGACATCAACGAGATGCGACACTGCCCACAGTTTCGCCAGCTCGAAACCGGTCAGAATCATGCCGGTGACGGCGGAAGCGACAATAACCCATTTGAACGGCTCCAAAAATGTCCAGAGAACACGAAAGGCGCCTGAGTCACTTTGCAGGCCCAGTTCATGATCTCGGATTGAGACGAGGCGCTCAAATCTTCCGAAAAGGTCTTTTATCATCTCGCTCGTTCAATTTGCGACAATTTCCCCGACGACGTGACCAGATGCTGAAGCACTCCGCAAATAGCACCGCGTGATCGGGTAGCCGTCGATGGGATCTTCAAAGATATCTCGGGCATGGAAGCCGCTCGCATTGTTCAGTAGCACCATGCGGCGCGACTCCTGAGGAACTGCATAACGGAAACCGTTAGTCGATATCTCGTGCTGAAACTCCGCCAATCGTCCACTTAGCTGACCGCCAATGTCGGTAGCCTTCCCAAGGAAGGACCCGTTCATAAACGTTACCACCTCGTCACGCGAGTTCTTATGAAAGATTGATGTTCTGGCGCGCCTTGCCACAATCGACTTAATCTCAGATCCCTTCTCACTGTAAACAGTCGGAGTTAGATCGAAGAGATATTCCTGCTCACATCCGAACTCCTTAATATAGCTGTTCAAGTTCGATATCGATGACGATGGGACCCAATAGAAACTTCCCCGTTGGTTGTAATTTATGAACACGTTATATAGAGAAATGTAATCTGGCACCGCCAATATGTCATTGAGAACAGAGCCGTCGGAATGGAAATCTAATATGTCCGTCGGCGATATGTCTTTCATGCCCGCCCTGGCAAGCGCCGCGTTGTTTTCCGGTGACGCATTAAACATCGAGAACGGTGTTTTATTCTCCTTGTCGAGCAGCCTGGGCATGATGTGCTGCGAAATCGAAACAGCCACCAATGCACCACAGATCGCATCTTTTGTGGGATCGTCGTAGATAATCGGTATGTCTATGCCGGCGATGCCAATGTCGCGGTCGGAAATCAGATCAGTCGTACGGCCAATATCGTCAGAAAAGTATTCTCCCGCGCATCCAGCCAGGTCTGCCATCAGGTCGGAATCGCTCGTAGCAGCGAGCGGTATGATTGCCCCAATTCGGACAAGCTGATTTTCACAAAACTCCGTGACAGCCTGTGGGTCGAGCTTCGTTATGGGCGCGGTTTCATAGGAATGAACGTTCAACATCAAGATCTCTCCACTCATTTATGCAATGCAGTGCAGAGGGGGCAGTGACCCGCCCCGTCCGACTAGATCTCCAAAATCAAGAGCGCACGGAAGCGGTCATCCAGCCGCCGCCAAGGCCGACGCCCGGATCATGAGTGCCGCCATCGGTGCACTCAGGGCGTGTGAGGCCTATTGAGAGTCCCTTTGCCAGTTCCTCCATGGAAACGGCTTTGCGAATCGCATTCTTATTGTCATTCATAGCTTATGTCCTTGTAAAGTCGAGGTTATAATAACCATGCTTCGTTATAGACTACTTGAATGCACCGACCTAGTCCGCCGGTGGCAAGGCGAGTTTATACAAGAAAAAGTTGCAATTGTGGTTGAAGTTAGTCAACTTTGTGACAACTATTAAGATTATATTTCTATATTTTAGCTACTATAGCGAGTGTCTCCACGGTCGGTGGCTGCCCACTCTTTCGGGCTTTTGGGGCTTTGCCTACACCCGGTGATAGGGGTGGCCGGAGAGAATTGTGACGGCGCGGTAGAGTTGTTCGGCGATCAGGATGCGCACGAGCTGGTGCGGCCAGGTCATCTTGCCGAGGCAGATGACGGCATCGGCCTTGCCGTGAAGCGAGGGGTCAAGGCCGTCGGCGCCGCCGATCGCCAGCGTCAGGTCGCGTTTGCCGCTGTCGCGGAACGCGCCGATGAGGGAGGCGAAAACTTCCGAGTCCAGCGCCTTGCCGCGCTCGTCGAGCAGAATGAGAAGGCTGCCATCAGGGAGGGATTTTTCCAGCAGGGCCGCCTCCTCGCGCTTGCGCGTCTCGGCGCTCGAGGCGCGGCTTTCGGGCACTTCGGTGACGCGGGACAATTCGAGGCCGATCGCCGGACCTGCCTTGGAAAAGCGATCGAGATAGCGGGCCGCGAGATCCTTCTCCGGGCCGGCCTTGAGACGCCCCACGGCAAAAAGACCAACCCGCATGTCGTTTCCTCGATTTTTTCGGCGCACCGATAGGATACAGGCTTTTCCGCGATGGCCGCCTGAACACGCAGTCGATTTGTTCCGGCGAAATGCCGGTGCCGCGATTCCGTTCTGCTACTGGTCGCAATCAGATGATTTCACCTGCGCGACCGTCACAGGATCCGAAAATTGCGCTCTCGTCGGGTGCCTCCGTGAAGGAGGCCCGGCGCCTAGTGCAAAGTGCCGTCTTCCATATCCGGCGCGGCCCACATCTTTTCGATGTTGTAGAACTCGCGGATTTCCGGACGGAACACGTGGATGATGATGTCACCGCCGTCGATCAGCACCCAGTCACCGGTTTCCAGACCTTCGACGCGGGCATTGCCATAGCCTTCGTCCTTCAGGTCGGTCATCAGGTGATCGGCGATCGCCATGACATGCCTGCTCGACCGCCCGGAGACGACGACCATGTAGTCTGCCAGCGCCGATTTTCCGGCAATGTTGATGGTGACAATATCTTCTGCTTTGGAGTCCTCGAGACTGTTGAGGACCAGGTGAAGAGCACGGGCAGCGGCTTCGTCGCTGCGATCCGGGCTTTGCGGGAAAATGCGGCTGACATTTCCCTTCGCGTGTACTGTTGTCAGGGTCTTTCCTTTCCAGTTGCACAGAACAGGCCCACGATTCGATTGTCGGTCGAACCGCTACGCTAAATGTAGGCACCAATGGCTTAATGTTTCAAGGCATGAGAAGTAAATGACGGTTAATCATTGTTCATGATTTCGACGAAGCGCCGTTGAACTGAGCGGCGAGCGTGGTCCGTGAATGAAGGTCCAGGCGGGTGCCTTGCGCCAGGCGAGGCTTGCGGCGTGGGCTTCGTCGACCCGTGCATAGTCGAAGGTTTTCGCCATCTTGGAGGAGAGATAGGACAGTGTGTCCCCCGGCCGGTCGATGACGGCGATGGGATAGGTGCGGGCGATTTTCTGCCAGTCCTGCCAGAGATGGAAGTTTTTCAGATTGTCGGCGCCCATGATCCAGACGAAACGGATATCGCGGTTCCGTTCGCGGATTTTCTCCAGCGTGCGTGCCGTGTAGCTTTGCCCCAGCGACTGCTCGAACGCCGTCACCTTGATCCGCGGGTCACGGGCAATCATCTCGCTTAGCCTGATCCGCTCAGCCAGAGGAGCGAGATGGTTGCGGTTCTTCAAGGGATTGCCGGGCGTTACCATCCACCAGAGCTGATCGAGGCCAAGACGGCGCAGCGCGATATCGGCAACCAGCCCATGGCCGTCATGGGGCGGATTGTACGAGCCGCCGAGCAGGCCGACCGTCATGCCGCTCTCGACATGGGGCATCTTCAGGTAGAACGGATCGACGTCGTCCGGATGCACTTAAGCCCGCACCTGACCGGTGCCGCGCACCCTGTATTTGAACGAGGTCAGCTGCTCGACGCCGACGGGGCCGCGTGCATGCATCTTGCCGGTGGCGATGCCGATCTCACCGCCCATGCCGAATTCGGCGCCATCGGCGAATTGTGTCGAGGCATTGTGCAAGAGGATGGCCGAATCGACTTCGGCGAAGAAACGTTCGACGACGGCCGGATCCTCGGCGATCACCGCTTCCGTATGGGACGAGGACCAGGTGGCAATATGATTGATGGCACCATCGATGCCATCGACGAGCCTCACCGAGATGATCGCATCGAGATATTCCGTCGCCCAATCCTCTTCCGTCGCCGCGATCAGGTCCGGCACGATGGCGCGGATGTCGTCGCTGGCGCGGACTTCGCAGCCGGCGTCGCGCAGCGCGGCAATGAGGGGTGCCACGAATTTGTCTTTCGCCTTGCGGTCGATTAGCAGCGTCTCTGCGGAGCCGCAGATGCCGGTGCGGCGCATCTTGGCGTTGACGACGATCTCTTTCGCCATTTCCAGATCGGCCGAGGCATCGACATAGACATGGCACAGGCCTTCGAGATGGGCGAAGACAGGAACGCGCGCTTCGTTCTGGACGCGGGCGACAAGGCTCTTGCCGCCGCGCGGAACGATAACGTCGATCGTGCCGCCAAGACCCGTCAGCATGGCGCCGACGGCAGAACGATCGGCGACCGGGACCATCTGGATCGCATGCTCTGGAAGGCCGGCATGCTTCAGTCCCTGCACCAGGCAGGCATGTATAGCCTGCGATGAATGCAGGCTATCGGACCCGCCGCGCAGGATCACGGCGTTGCCCGCCTTGAGGCAAAGCGCACCGGCATCCGCCGTCACATTGGGGCGGCTTTCATAGATGACGCCGATGACGCCGAGCGGCGTGCGCACCCGCTCGATGTGCAGCCCGTTCGGGCGGTCCCATTCGGCGATGACGTCGCCGACAGGATCAGGAAGCTCGGCAATCGCCCGGATCGCATTGGCCATGTCGAGAATGCGGCCTTCCGACAGCGTCAAACGGTCGAGGAACGAGGCGGCGACGCCGGTTTCGCGGGCATGCTCCAGATCGAGCGCGTTGGCGGTAAGGATGTCGTCCTTGCGGGCAACGATGTTGCTCGCCATGTTGACAAGGGCGGCATGCTTGCGTTCGGCCGACGCAGTGGCGAGCGGCCGGCTGGCGGCGCGGGCCTGCCTGCCGATCACCGCCATAAGTTCCTGGATTTCCTTTTTCCTCACGTCGTCAAGCATGCGCGTCGCTCCTCACCGCATCCGTTCCCCGCTTTGCCGGCGCCGTCATCACCATGTCATCGCGATGCACCATTGCGGCGCGGCCTGCATAACCAAGAATGACGGCAATCTCAGCCGATTTCTTGCCGGCGATCTGGCGCGCCTCGTCGGCATCGTAACCCGCAAGCCCACGGGCGATCTCACGGCCTTCGGCACCGATGATGGCGATCGTGTCGCCGCGGCTGAAGGAGCCGGTGACCTGGCGCACCCCGGCCGGAAGCAGGCTCTTGCCCGAGCGCAGCGCCGTTTCGGCGCCTGCATCGATGACGAGGGTGCCAGCCGGCAGCAACTGCCCGGCAATCCAGGTTTTCCGCGCGGTGACCGGTGATCGAGAGGGCGCGAACCAGGAGGAACGGGCACCAGTGCCGATGGCCGAAAGCGGATGATCGGCCTTGCCGGAGGCGATGATCATGGCGCAACCGGCACCGGTCGCGATCTTGCCGGCATCGATCTTGGTGCGCATGCCGCCGCGCGACAGCTCGGAGGCAGCACCGCCCGCCATTGCTTCGATCTCCGGGGTGATTTCCGCGATGGTTTCGAGAAAACGGGCATCGGGATCAAGATGCGGCGGCGCCGTATAGAGGCCATCGATATCGGACAACAGCACGAGGAGGTCCGCGCCGGTCATCGTCGCGACGCGGGCTGCCAGCCGGTCATTGTCGCCATAGCGGATTTCGGTGGTGGCGACCGTGTCGTTTTCGTTGATGATCGGTACGGCGCCCATCTTGAGAAGCTGGCTGATCGTCGCCCGCGCATTGAGATAGCGGCGGCGCTCTTCGGTATCGCCCAGCGTCAGCAGAATCTGGCCAGCGACGATCTCGTCGGTCGAAAGGCTTTCCGACCAGGCGCGGGCGAGCGCGATCTGGCCGATGGCCGCGGCCGCTTGGCTTTCCTCGAGCTTCAGCACGCCGGGGGCGAGATCGAGCACCGAGCGACCGAGCGCGATGGCACCGGAGGAGACGACGAGAACGTCGACACCCTTCGTCCTCAATGCTGCGATGTCGGCGCACATGGCGTTCAGCCATTGCTTCTTGAGCCCGGTCTTGCGATCGACGAGCAGCGCCGAGCCGATCTTGATCACAATCCGGCGGTATTTTTCCAGCGGTTTGCGGGTCGTCGCCATATCAGTCGTCGCCCCCATAGGTCTGAGCGCGGACGATGACGTCGCGCAGCGCCCGCAGCGTATCGGTCATGCCGGTGCCGACGACCGCCGACAGGAGCAGCGGCGTCTGGCCGCTCGCCTTGGCGAGTGCCTTCTGTTTCTTCTTCAGCTCGTCGGGATCAAGCACGTCGATCTGCGACAAGGCGACGATTTCCGGCTTGTCGGTGAGCTCGCCGCCATAGGCTTCGAGTTCGTGCTTCACTGTCTTGTAGGCCTTGGCAACATCCTCTTCTTGCGCGGAGACGAGATGCAACAGGACGCGGGTGCGCTCGACATGGCCGAGGAAACGGTCGCCGAGGCCGACGCCGTCATGGGCGCCCTCGATCAAGCCCGGAATATCGGCCAGGATGAACTCGCGACCGTCGATCGTCGCGACGCCGAGGTTCGGATGCAGCGTCGTGAACGGATAGTTGGCGATCTTCGGCCTGGCGCGTGTCGTCGTTGCGAGGAAGGTCGACTTTCCGGCATTGGGCAGGCCGACGAGGCCGGCATCGGCGATCAGCTTCAACCGCAGCCAGATGGTCTTTTCCTCGCCCTCGAGGCCGGGATTGGCCCAACTCGGCGCCTGGTTGGTCGCGGACTTGAAATGCGCATTGCCGAAGCCGCCATTGCCGCCGGCAGCCAGCCGGAACCGCTGGCCCTCGGCGATCATGTCGATGATCAGCGTTTCGCCGTCTTCCTCCAAGATCTGCGTGCCGACCGGCACCTTCAGCGTCACGTCGGCGCCGCCGGCGCCGGTGCGGTTGCGGCCCATGCCGTGAATACCGGTGCCGCCCTTGAAATGCTGCTGAAAACGGAAATCGATCAGCGTGTTCAGGCCGTTGACGGCCTCCACCCAGACATCGCCGCCGCGGCCGCCGTCGCCGCCGTCCGGACCGCCGAACTCGATGAATTTCTCGCGCCGGAACGACACGGCGCCAGCACCGCCGTCGCCCGAGCGAATATAGACTTTTGCTTCGTCGAGAAATTTCATCGCACTGCCATCTGGTTTGTGTATTTTCCTGCCGTATTTGCCGCCATCGATATAGGCGCCTGCCCCGGAGGTCAAAGAATATCGTGAAGTTTTTGAGCTACAACATCCAGTACGGCGTCGGTCTCGACGGGCGTTTTGACCCGCGCATTGCGGCTTCCGAACTCGCATGACAGCAAAAAGCCCGCGGATATGACGCCGCGGGCTTCTTCATTGGGTGTCACGGCCTGCGCAGATCGGCTGCCGTGATCCGGGTTTCGATATGGCTCACCATGCCGTTGCGGGCCAGTGCGTAGACCTGGGCGCAGCCGGTGATCTCGAAGCCGAGCTTCTTCTGTAGCTTCAACGATCCAGCATTGTCGGCAAACACGCCGGAATGCAGGACGGTATCCGGCATGCGCCGAAAAAACCGTTCTATCGCCGCATGCGCCGCCTCGCTGGCGTAGCCGCGGCCCCAGTAGAAGCGGTTCAGCCAGTAGCCGAGATGCCATTGTCCATGCATAAACTCGATGCCGACGCAGCCGATATGGACAGCGTCGCCGGTGGTGATCGCCAGCGTCCAATCGCGGCCAAGTCCTGCCGTCTGGCGCATCAGCCAGTCGAGTGCATCCTGCCGATGGTACGGCACGGGCACGCGTGCCAGCATGCGCGAGATCTGGTAGTCGCCAAGCGACTGAGCCACGGCATCCGCATCGGAGAGCCGGTGCGGACGCAGCGTCAGCCGCGTGGTCTCAATGACCGGGCAGGAGCCGGGATCGGGACGGGCCGCGACCTTTGGCCGTTCAACAAGGTGAGCGGTCATCTGAGACCTCCCCAGCTTCTGAGCGACATCCAGGTCTTGCGGTCGAGCCGATACCATTCGACCGACATCATGCCGCCGAGCGCCAGACTGTCGACCATGCCTGACCCCTGGAACTGGAAACCGCATTTCTGGATGACCCGCCGCGAAGCGATGTTCATGACCCGGCAGCGCGCATCGATCTGGTCGATGTCGCGGGTGCGGAAGGCCATGTCGGTCAGCGCCTGCGCGGCTTCCGTGGCATACCCCTTGTTCCAGTGCGGCTCGCCCAGCCAATAGCCGAGCTCCGCCGTCTTGCCATCGGGATGCGGCTCGACACCGCAGCAACCCAGGAATGCGCCATTATCCGCTTTGGTAATCGCATAGACGCACTTGCCAATCGCGCCCGTCTTCGTACGGCGTACGAAATCCGCGGCATCGGCCACCGTGTACGGGTGCGGCATGCGCGAAACCATGGTGGCGATATTGGCGTTGTTGGCAAGATGGGCAAGGGCGTCGATATCGTCTTCATGGGGCGCGCGCAAGACGAGCCGGGGCGATAACAATATCGGGCAATCGGTCCTTGACCGCTGAGGCCTTGGCCTCTCCTGAGAAGATTCCAGGGAATCTTCCCGGGGAGACCGCGATTGGCTCTCCCTCATTAATTCGCTCTGCATGGTCAGTCCTCCAAGACGACAAAAAGGGGAGTTGGGTCTTGCCCCATCTCCCCTTTGATCTTGGTCTGAACCAGATGCGGTCAGCCGGGTCGATGAGACGCCGGCTGTTTTAGAGCGCTACCGGCTTATTCCGCTGCTTCGGCTTTCGGCATTACAGACACGTACACGCGGCCATTGGCCTTCGTACGGTAGTTAACGTTGCCCGCCGTAAGTGCAAAAATGGTGTGATCCTTGCCGAGGCCGACATTGGCGCCCGGATGCCACTGGGTTCCGCGCTGACGCAGAATGATGTTGCCCGGAACAACGACTTCGCCGCCGAACTTCTTCACGCCAAGGCGCTTGGACTCGGAATCACGACCGTTACGCGATGAACCGCCAGCTTTTTTGTGTGCCATTGGTGTTCTCCTTTAAACCTTAGATCCGTTGTCTCAGTTTGCCGCTTCGGCGGCGGCTTCGGTCTTCTTCGAAGCCTTCTTCGCCTTGCCGGCAGCAGCGATATCCAGGATGCGGACAGTCGTCTGATGCTGGCGATGGCCGCGGGTGCGCTTCGAGTTCTGGCGGCGACGCTTCTTGAAGGCGATGACCTTCTTGGCGCGACCCTGTTCCACAACTTCGGCGCTGACAACGGCACCTTCGACAAACGGAGCGCCGATGGTTGCGTCTGCGCCGACGCCGACCATCAGGATCTCGGTGAATTCAATCTTGTCGCCTGCTACGCCGTCGAGCTTTTCGATCGTGACGACATCATTGGCGGCCACGCGGTACTGCTTACCGCCGGTCTTGATGACTGCGAACATTTTTTATCCTTTCATGTTCGTTCCGGCTCTCCGCTTTAAGAAAGCGGGGCCGTCTTTTTGCCAGTCGGACATGACAAGGCCTCAGGACCTTGCCGGTGAACGGGCGCAATAGACACCCGGCGCGGTGAGGACATGCCACACCACCTCAATTGCGCGGATTAATGGAAGCGGCGAAAACTGTCAAGGCAGGCGTCACGAATTCGTCAAATATTCCTTGCCCCTACCCCTTGTCATCCCGCCAAACTGCCGCTATGAACCGCCTCGCGCTCAAAGGCGCCGACCAAATCATCCGGAGAGGTGGCAGAGTGGTCGAATGCACCGCACTCGAAATGCGGCATACCTGCAAGGGTATCGTGGGTTCAAATCCCACCCTCTCCGCCATAAACACCCTGAAAATTTCCACGGATAGGCGAGCTCCGCCATTCGCCCAAGTTAGGCATTTGGCTGCTGGTATGCTGACGGGGCAGCCGGGGCCACGCCCGGGGCGCTTCCGGTGGAAGCTGGTGACGCGACGAGGGGGTTCAGTTGGCTACCCGGCGCATTTCAGCCGAAGCTCTTGACGGCCTTCTCGATCCCGGGCCGGGACCGCTCCAGGTCATCGCCGTTCATCACCGCCTTGATCTCCAGAGCGGCATCAAAGGCAAGGAACCATGGCTCGGCAATGGCCGGTATCTCCGAGGTGTCCTTCATGTCGAAGAAAATCAGGGCCGTTCTTTTCCCGTCGAATTCCGTGAAGTAGGCTGCTTCGGGTTTGAGATCGGCAAGGATGGATTGAATCTTGGTGACGAGGCTGCCGTCCTTGATTGCTGCATTCGCTTTTTCAACGGGAAGCGAAACCTTGAGCATCATTCGCATTTCTATCCTCCTTTTCGTGCATGACGGGCATTTGGCGGATGAAATCTAACGGCGCTGTCATGGCGACGAGCCGCGCGGCTGACCCGCGGTATCGTTCGCTCGACCGCGATGCCGACGGTCGTTTGAAACTTGTTCATACGCCAAAAATAATCGTATGACCCTGAACCTGATTTCCACAACAAACAAGTTCCTTTGTTTCTGCGGCGCTTGCTGCTGCGTGGTTGCAATGCGACTGCACAAATTCCTCCCCGACCGCTCTATTTTTCTCTGAACCCCGCCACATATGGCAGTTTATGCCCCGACGAAGGTCGGTTGCCGTGGGAGAAATTGTGAACGGTTTCAAGGGAGACGTATCGTGGATCTTAACACAAAGCTTATCGGGGCCGCGTTTGCGGTGCTCGTTTCCGCCATGGCGGCACATGCTCAGGTCGTCGTCGCTTCCAAGATCGATACCGAAGGCGGTGTGCTGGGCAATATCATTCTCGCCGTTCTGAACGCCAACAACATTCAGACCACCGACCGGGTGCAACTGGGGGCGACACCCGTGGTGCGCAAGGCGATCATCGCCGGCGAGATCGATATCTATCCGGAATATACCGGCAATGCCGGCTTCTTCTTCGAGAAGGCAGACGATCCGGTCTGGAAGGATGCGGCCAAGGGCTACGAAGAGGCGAAGAAACTTGACTACGACGCCAACAAGATCGTCTGGCTTGCGCCGTCGCCGGCCAACAACACCTGGGCGGTCGCCGTCCGCAAGGATCTGGCCGACGCCAACAAGATCAAGACGTTCAGCGACTTCGGCAAATATGTCGCCGGCGGCGGCTCAGTCGTATTGGCGGCCTCCTCGGAATTCGTCAATTCGGCGGCGGCTTTGCCGGCGTTCCAGACGGCCTATGGATTCACGTTGAAACCGGAGCAGCTGATCACGCTTTCGGGCGGCGACACGGCGGCGACGATCGCCGCTGCGGCAAACCAGACCAACGGCGCCAATGCCGCCATGGTCTATGGCACGGATGGCGGCATCGCGCCGTCCGGCCTGGTGGTTCTGGAAGACGACAAATCGGTCCAGCCCGTCTATCAACCGGCACCGATCATTCGCGAGGCGGTGCTCAAGGAGCATCCGGAAATCGAAACGCTGCTGAAGCCGGTCTTCGAAAAACTCGACCTTGTGACGCTGCAGGATCTGAACGGTCGCGTCCAGGTCGGCGGCGAGCCGGCCAAGGCCGTCGCGGAGGATTTCCTGAAGAAGAACGGCTTTCTGAAATAAGCTGTCTCGAACATAAGGCCGGTTCTTTCCGGCCCAAGCCGGGATGGCGGAGATGGCCGTTTGACCATTCGTTTCGATAAACTGGGCGCGGTCATTGCGCTTTTGGTTGCCTATGGTGCGTTTGTCGCGCCGTTTGCGACTTTCCGCGCCAATCGCATCGTGCCGGGCGAGGCGAAATCGATCCTTGAGGCGCTGCCTGCCGGGCCGGGCGTTGTCCTCGTCGGGCTTATGGTTGTCGCCGCCTTGGTCATCCTTCTGAAAACGCCTGCGTTGCTGCGGCTCGTGGTCGCGGCGATTGCGCTCGGCGCCATTGCGCTTTTCATCGGCATGGCGGCGACGCACCTGACCCCGCCGGAAAACACCTTTGCGCGGGTGTCGCCGGCGTCCGGCTTCTGGATCCTTTTGTTTGCCTATGCGCTGCTTGCCGCCGATTCGATCACGCGGTTGAGGCCGCAGCCGGTTGTGCGGGTTCTGCTTCTGCTGGTGACGCTCGGTGGCGCGGCCGTGATACTGGTATCGGGGCTCTGGGACGGCCTGTCGATCCTCAAGGAATATGCCGGCCGAGCCGACGTCTTCTGGCTGGAGGCGGGCAGGCACGTGGCACTGGCGCTCGGCTCGCTGTTTGCCTCGGTTGTCGTCGGCCTGCCGCTTGGCATTCTCTGCCACCGCGTCGAGCCTTTGCGTGCCGGGGTGCTCAACACGCTGAACCTCATCCAGACGATCCCGTCGATCGCGCTGTTCGGCATCCTCATCGCGCCGCTCGGCTGGATCGCCGTCCATGTGCCGGGGGCTGCCGCGATCGGCATTCGCGGCATCGGTGCGGCTCCGGCCTTCGTGGCGCTGTTTCTCTATTCGCTGCTACCGGTGGTGGCCAATACCGTGGTCGGGCTTGCGGGTGTGCCGCGCGAGGCCAATGAGGCAGCACGCGGCATCGGCATGACGGACCGGCAGCGGCTTTTCGGCATCGAGCTGCCGCTCGCGATGCCGGTCATTCTCACCGGCATCCGCATCGTCCTCGTCCAGAATATCGGCCTTGCAACCATCGCGGCGCTGATCGGCGGCGGCGGCTTCGGCGTCTTCGTGTTTCAGGGGATCGGCCAGACGGCGATGGATCTGGTGCTTCTCGGCGCAGTGCCGACGGTGGTGCTCGCCTTTGCCGCCGCGATCGTGCTCGATGCCCTCATTGAAATGAATACTCCGTCGCAAACCCGAGGCAGTACCGCATGATCGAAATCGACGGCATCACCAAGCGCTACGACGACGCTGCAGTCGTCGACAATGTGACGATGACGATCGCGCCGCGCACCGTGACGGTTATCGTCGGGACCTCCGGCTCCGGCAAGACGACGCTCTTGCGCATGATCAACCGGCTGGTCGAGCCGAGTGCAGGCACGATTCGGCTCGACGGCGAGGACAATCGCGCCATGCCGGGCTTCGAGCTGCGCCGACGGATCGGTTATGCCATCCAGGGGCACGGGCTCTTTCCGCATCGCACCGTGGCACAGAACATCGCCACCGTGCCGGTGCTGCTCGGTTGGCACAAGGCGCGTATCGATGCCAAGGTCGCCGAGCTGCTGGCGCTGTTTCAGCTCGATCCCGCCATCTTCGCGGCGCGGTTTCCGCATGAACTGTCCGGCGGGCAGCAGCAGCGGGTCGGCGTGGCGCGGGCGCTGGCGGCGGAGCCGAAGGTGCTTCTGATGGACGAGCCGTTCGGCGCGCTCGACCCTATCATCCGGGCGAAGGCACAGACCGACCTGCTCGACATCCAGAAACTGTTGAAAACCACGATCGTGCTGGTCACGCACGATATGGACGAGGCGTTTCATCTCGCTGACAAGATCGCCGTCATGGACAAGGGCGAACTCGTTCAATACGGCACGCCCGCCGAGTTGGTCAAAAATCCGGCGACGGACTTCGTCCAGACCCTGATCGGCGCCAGCGAGCGGCCGTTCCGGCTCTTGTCGATCGAGACGGCGGGACAGGCGGTGGAGCCCGGGACTGCCGGAGGACAGCCCATTGCCGCGGCAACAAGCCAGCGGGACGTGCTTTCGCAATTGCTATGGACCGGCCGCGATGCGCTGCCGGTGGTGGCGGCTGACGGCACATTGCTCGGGAAGGTGACTTTGGAAGGGCTCGCCAAGCGCGCGGCAAAGCGCCAATGAAGGGCTGGATCCCCTCTCTTCTGCGTGCCGCTCTGCTGGCGGTCCTGATTGCATTCCTGGTTTCGCCCGGCTGGTTCGAGCCGCTGTTGGCGCCACTGGTGCAGGACAATGCGCCGGCGATCTACAATCAGGGCAGCTTGGTAACCCTGACCCTGCTGCACCTGCGCACGGTCGCGATTGCCACGATCGGTGCCATCATCGTTGCCGTGACGCTTGCCATTCTCGTCACGCGGTCCTTCGGGGCGGAATTCCTGCCGCTGTCGCGCAGCCTGGTGAATGTCGGACAGACATTTCCGCCGGTGGCGGTGCTGGCGCTGGCGGTGCCTGCCCTTGGCTTCGGCGAGAAGCCGACGCTGGTGGCGCTGTTTCTCTACGGCCTCTTGCCGATCTTCGAGAACACGCTGACCGGGCTTACGACCCTGCCGCCCTCCGTCATGGAGGCGGCGCGCGGCTCCGGCATGACGGATCGCCAGCGGCTCTTCAAAGTGGAACTGCCGCTGGCAATGCCGGTGATCCTGGCCGGCATTCGGCTATCGGTGGTGATCAGCCTGGCGACCGCGACGATCGGCTCGACGGTGGCGGCAAAAACGCTGGGCGAGGTCATCATCGCCGGACTGCAATCCAACAATATCGCCTTCGTTCTGCAAGGCGGACTGATCGTCGGCGCACTGGCGGTCCTGATCTATGACGGACTGTCGGCAATCGAACGCGTAATGGCCCGCCGGGCGGGGATCTAGGATCGGGCCAACTGGTCGCCTCCCGCAACGCGGCGAGGCCCTTCGGGCGGCGCGGCGATGCCGCCGTCACGACCGATGTCATAAACCCGCTATGGCGACAGCGACGAGGATCTGTCTGGTGACCGCAAGTGGCGGCAAGGCGCGGGCCGTCAGGCCCTGATCGCCTCGGGCCGGGACAGGCCGCCGAGCCAGTCGAGATAACGCGCATAGGCGAAATGCAGGCCTATGCCGGTGATGACGAACAGCGAGCCCCAGAGGGGATCGCGCCCCGTGACGAACAGCAGTACCTGGCCCATCATCGCAAGGATCGTACCGAGAATGAAGACCGGCAGCGAATGGCGGCCGATCATCACCAGCGGATGATCGAGGCGCAGCCGCGCCATCCGGCTGAAAACCGGAAAGACCGCCAGCAGATAGGCAAGCGCAAGCACATGCAGCAGCCGCGTCAGCGAGAGGAAGGTCTTGTCGAAGCCCGTCAGAACAGCGGGCAGGCCAAAGGAGAAATCGATGTTCCACCAGGAGAACACGACCCAGAAGAACGACAACGTCACATAACCGGCGGAGAGGGCGACGAGCAGTGGGTGGCGGGGCAGCGGCTTGCCGGCGCGGGCGCGCATCATTGAGATCATGCCGATGACGAAGAGGAACTGCCAGGACCATGGATTGAGGAACCAGTAGCCTTCATCGAGGAAATTGATCGGCACGATCATGAAGACGCCGGCGGCGAGCCAGAGTGCTGTGGATGCCGCAAACAACAGCAAGGGGCCGCGGCCATGGAGCCAGAGCATGCCCGGCAAAAGCAGGAAGACGACGGCATACATCGACAGGATGTTGTTGTAGCCCAACTGGTGACCCAAGAGAACCATGGCGACGAAGCCCTGTTCCGTATGATCGACCAGCGGGCGGATATTGATCTCGCTGATCAGGTCCTGTCGGCCGAAATAAAGCGCCCCACCGGCGAAGATCGCCAGCGTGATGACGCTGGTCATGATATGCGCGACGTAGAGCGTGAACGCCCGGCGCCAGATCTTCAGGCTGAGCGCGAGGCGATTGCCGACATTGAATTTTCGCCCATAGGCAAGCCCGGCCGAGAGCCCCGAGATCAGCACGAAGGCCTCGGCGGAATCGGAGAAGCCGACGTTCTTCGTCGTCAGATATTCGAGATATTGCCCCGGCACATGATTGATAAAGATGGTGATGAGGCAAAGCGCGCGAAACACATCAAGGCGGGTGTCACGCTCGGGAGGGATGGATCGCTTCGTTCCGGTCTGTCCGTCATCGGCAGACGGTTCGAATTGCAGTTTTTGAAGCATTCAGAATGTTCTCGTCCGAGTTCAGTGCCCCTGCCCCCTTGACGCGATATATGGCTGGCAATCGAAACGAAGCCGGCTTTGCAACTTTTGCTGCAAAGCCGGCTTCAATCCGAAGCGCCGGCAGCTACACCAAAACGCCTTCATGCGCGTTTTTTGTGACAGTTTTATTGACGCTGACGATTGGCTCGCCACTTTCCGCATCTTTCGTCACGGAAATTACATGCGCCTTGCCGTCGATTGTCAGCGTTGCCGAGAAGCCATCCCAGGCTTTCGGCAGGACCGGGCGAATGGTCAGCGTTTCTCCCTGCCGGCGGATGCCGAGAATGCCTTCGACCGCTGCGCGATAAAGCCAGGCTGCCGAGCCGGTATACCAGGTCCAGCCGCCGCGCCCGGTCAGATCGCCGTCACCATAGATATCGGCGGCGACCACATAGGGTTCGACCCGATAGCGATCAGCACCGTCGCGATCTCTGGAGTGATTGACCGGATTGAGCATTTCGAAAGCGCGCCAGGCATCCTCGGTGCGGTTCTGCGCTGCAAGCGCCAGCACCACCCAGGTGGCCGCGTGGGTATACTGCCCGCCATTTTCGCGCACACCCGGCGGGTAGGCCTTGATATAGCCCGGATCCTGCGCCGTTTCGGAAAGTGGCGGCGTGAACAGACGGATGATCCGGTGATCGGCATCCGCCAGTTCCGAAAGCACGGCATCCATGGCCTGCGCCGAGCGAGCCGGATCGCCTTCGCCGGACAGAACGCTCCAGGATTGGGCGATGGAATCGATGCGGCATTCGCCGCTATTGGCGGAGCCGAGCGGCGTCCCGTCATCGTAGTAGCCGCGGCGGTAGTATTGACCATCCCAGCCGGCCGTCGCAAGCGCTTGGCTGAGGCTGGCCAGATGCGTCTCCCAGGCGGCAACCCGCTTGGCGTCACCACGTTCGCGGGCGATCCCGGTGAAGGAGCGCAGGGTGGCCGCAAGGAACCAGCCGAGCCAGACGCTGGTGCCGCGTCCTTCGATGCCGACGCGGTTCATGCCGTCGTTCCAGTCGCCGCCGAGGATCAACGGCAAGCCGTTTTCTCCCTTGCGGGCAATCGCCAGATCGAGTGCCAGCGCGCAATGCTCATAGAGAGAGGCACGCCGCTCGGAAACCAGCGGCTGGAAGAAACTGTCGTGCTGGCCGGGTTCAAGGGGCGCGCCGTCGATGAAGGCAATCTGCTCGTCCAGAATGTCCTTGGTGCCGGTCACGTTGCAATAGTACTGCACCGCATGGCCGAGCCAGACGACGTCGTCGGAGATCAGCGTGCGCACGCCTGAGCCGTTGCCCGGCAGCCACCAATGCAGGACATCGCCTTCCGGGAACTGCCGCGCCGCGGCGTTGAGGATCTGGGCTCTCGCAAGGTCCGGGCGGTGCACGATGAAGGCGAGCGTATCCTGCAATTGGTCGCGGAAGCCGAAGGCACCGCTTGCCTGATAGAAGGCCGACCGCGCCAGGATGCGGCAACCGAGGCTCTGATAGGGCAGCCAGGCATTGACCATGTTGTTGAACGCCTTGTCGGGCGTATCGACCTGGAGAATGCCGGTGAAATCCTGCCAGAAGCTGTTCGATGCCTCGAGAGCGGTCTCGAACCCGGTGCTGCGCGCCGTCTTGAGATGTTCGAGCGCCTGAGCGGCATGGTCGCCGTCACCCATGTAGAAGGTCAGTTCGCGGCTTTCGCCGGGCTCCAGCGCCACATCGAAAACGAGCGCTGCGCAGGGATCACCGTCCGCATCGATAGCACCTGAAAGCGACGAGCCGTCAAGCACCGCCTTCGGCGCATGAATGCTGCCGGCAAGCCCGATGAATTCGCGGCGGCTCGCCGTGAAGCCTACCGGCATTTCGCTCGCCGCCAGGAAGGCGGTGCGGCCGGAATAGTCGATGCTGTACGGATTGGTGGCCAGCACCGCGCCGCTTGCCTCGTCAAGATGCGACAGGATGAACGGCGCCGTCTTGCTGCGGTTGTTGCCGAGCACCCATTCGGCATAGCCGTAGACCTTGAGGCTTCGGGCCCCGTCGGAGAGATTTTTCAGCCGCATCCGCCAGTATTTCACCGGCGCGTTGCGATGAACGGCCTGGCTGACCTCCATCTCCAGTTCATCCTGCTCACTCTTGAAGACCGAATAGCCGAGACCATGCCGGGTTTCGAAGAGCACGGACTTGCGCCGAGACAGGGCGGCATAGGGCGACATCACAGCACCACTGTCCATATCTCGCACGAAGATCGCTTCACCCGGCCGGTTGATCACCGGATCGTTGGTCCAGGGTGTCAGCTGGTAGTCGCGCGAATTGCGCGCCCATGTAAAGGCAGCGCCTTCCGCCGCCACATGGAAACCAAAACTCTCGTTGGAAATGACATTAATCCACGGCTGCGGCGTCGCTTCGCCGCCGCGCAGTCGCGTCACATATTCACGGCCGTCCTTGGAAAAGCCGCCATAGCCGTTCCAGAAATCGAGCCCGTCACCATTGATCTCGGCTTGTGCCGCGTCACGGTCCGGCGCGGGCGCCGCGAGCAACGGCAGGGCAATCTTCTTGCGCTTGCCGGCAGGTGCCGAGAACAGCGCTTCCGCACGGGAAATCTGGTCCGAGATCTTGCCGTTGCGGGCATGAAAGACGGCACGCGACGCGGACAAAAGTGCCGACCACGTCTGCGGCTCCATGATATCGCGGCGGACCGCGAAGATATGCTGGCGGGCGCCGTCGGACAGGCGCAGGCGCAGGTTTTCGCACATCGCATCGAGCGTATGCTGCATGTCCTGCGCGTAGGACGAGGCCCGTTCGTTGACGATGACGAGATCGGCGGTGACGCCGCGCGAGCGCAGATATTCCTGCGCCTTCAGGGCCTCGCGTGCGATGCCGAGGTCGATATCGTCGTTGATGCGCACGGAAAAGATCGGGAAGTCACCCGAAATCGACAGCGGCCACAGGGACGATTGCGGTGCGAGACCCGCCTGGACAGTGGCTATGTCCGCGCGCAACTGCATGTCGGGATAGGTGAGGTAACGGCCGAGCGTCTGGAAGCTTGCCGCCTCCTGCGAGGTCACGCCGACATGGCGCATCTGCACCTGGCTGCGGGTCCAGGCGTGGATCATTTCATGATTGAAGCTGTCCGGATGGCGGTAGCGATCGACGGCCTTGTCGATCTGTTCGCGGCCGGGCGCGGCGATGGTCCAGAAGATCACGCTGACCTTCTTGCCCGCCGGCACACGCACGGTACGGCGGAGCGAAACGATCGGGTCGAGCGTATAGCCGTCCGTGCCTGAAAGCTTGGCTTCGGCATCGAAGGCTTGCGCTTCGGCGAGCGTCCGGCCTGTTCCGATGAACCGGCGCCTGTCCGTCTCGGCTTCCGTGTGGCGGCTGCTGCCGGCATTGTCGACAATCAGGTGAGCCACCTGCATGTCCGGGTCGCCAGGGCTGCGCTTGTTGCGCGTGACGCGGATGACGTCGCCCTTCGGATCGATTTCGGTGCGCAGGAACATCTTGGAAAAGAGCGGATGGGCGCCGTCGGTATCGTCGGTCGTCAGCACCGGCTCGGCATAGGACGTCACCTCGATGAAGCGGTCCTCAGAGCCCCTGTTGAGAAGGATCACCCGGCGGCCTTCGGCATCATGCTCGGTGGCGACGATGCATTCGACTTCGCTGGTGAGTTCGCCGACGGTCTTGACGAATTCGGCCTTGTCGTCGCCGAAGCGGATCATGGCTTTTTCGCCTTCCGCCCGGCGCGGTTCGGCCGTTGCCGACCACCAATTGCCGGTCATGGTATCGCGCAGGAAGATGAAGGTGCCGGACCGGTCTTCGCTCGGATCGGGATTCCAGCGGGCAACGGTCTGGCCATTCCAGCGGGAATAGCCGCTGCCGGTCGCCGTCAGCATGACGGAGTAGTGGCCGTTCGACAGGAAAGCTGTCTCACGATCCTTGATCAGCGGATTGTTGACGATCCGGACCTCCGGACGAAGCAGGTCCTCCTGCCCCTTTCCAAGCGATTCCGGTTCTTTCTTGGTGTTGATGATCGGGATATCGCGCGGCGCCTTTTCCTGAAGCAGCAGTTCGGCCGCCTCGATGACCGGATCGGCGTGGAACCACTCGCGCAGGCGTCCGTTGAAAACGACGTTGGCGACAGCCGCGATCGACATGCCGTGGTGGTGGGCATAATAGTTGCGCACCACCGCGCAGGTCTTGCCTTCCGGCACACGGGTCGGCGTGAAGTCCACGGCGTCGTGGAAACCGTAGGCGCCGAGCGCACCGACGCTGCGCAGCCGCTCCAGATTGGCGAGTGCGGCCTTCGGATCGTACATGCTGGCGAGGATCGAGGCATAGGGCGCAATGACGGCATTCTGGCCGAGGCCGCGCTTCAGGCCGAGCGTCGGCACGCCGAAGTTGGTGTACTGGTACGTCAGCTCATGGTCGCGGGCATTGAATGCCGCTTCCGAAATGCCCCACGGGGTACCGAGGCGGCGGCCGTGGTTCATCTGCTCCCTGACAATCAGGTTGTTGGTCTGGTTGAGGATACCCCCCTGACGCTCCTGCATGACGAGTGGCGGCATCAGATATTCGAACATCGAGCCCGACCAGGAGACGAGCGCGCCGCGCGCGCCGATCGGTACGATCGGACGGCCGAGCTTGTACCAGTGTTCCGTCGGCAGGTCCCCCTTGGCGATGGCAAACAGGCTGGTGAGGCGTGCTTCCGAGGCGAGAAGGTCGTAGCAGGCTTCGTCGAGTTCGTTGGAATTGACGCGGTAGCCGATGGACAGGAGGCGCCGTTCCGGACGAAAAAGGAAGCTGAAGTCCATCGAGAAGGCGATATCGCGCGCCCGATCGCGCACGACGATCAATCGCTGGCGCAGCGCCTCGATGGCACCGAGGTCGAAAACGCCGTCGGCAATATGGGATTCGCAGGTGTTGACCAGAACGGTCGCCCATTTGGTCACTTCACCGCTCTGGGCGCTTCTGACCTCGTGGTCGAGGTTGGCGGTGAGCTTCTGGATGTCGCGGGCGAGAACCGCCAGGTTGATGACCCGGATCGAGGCGAACTCATGTTCGCGCTTGACGGTCTGCAGCGCATTGTGGAAGCCGACGATCCGCTCCTCCATCAAACGCCGCAGCGGCCGCACGGTCTTGCGGTCATCCGGCAGCTCGGCCAGCACTTCGGACAGGATCGAGGCAACATCGCCGATACCGTCCAGATTGCCCTGGATATGTGCGGACGGCGCTTCGGCCCATTCGCGGCACATCGAGGAGACGGCAATCAGATGGCCGGCGAGGTTGCCGCTGTCGACGGCCGAAACATACCTCGGTTCCATCGTCTCGAGCGGGTTCGTCGTGTACCAGTTGAACAGATGTCCCCGGTATTTGGGCATACGGTCGATCGTGGAAACCGTCTCCTCCAGGCGCCGGACGGTTTCCTCAAAACCGATCCAGCCGAAATCGCGGGCCGACATGACGGAGAGAAGGTAGACGCCGATATTCGTCGGCGAGGTCCGTTCGGCCACAACCGGATGCGGGATTTCCTGGAAATTGTCCGGCGGCAGGAAGTTCTGCTCGGCCGTGACGAACGTCTCGAAATAGAGCCAGGTCCGGCGTGCGATCTTGCGCAGTTCCTCGACGACGTTTTCCGGAACGACCAATTGGTCTTCGGTCTCTGCGGATTGGCTGACGAACCAGGCGATGGCCGGAGACAGCGCCCAGAGCAGGGCAAACGGAATGCCGATGAAGGGAAGGCCGGTATCGGAGACCGCCGCAAGCAGCAGCGAAATCACCGACAGCGCCGGAGCAATCCACATCGAGCGGTAATAGTCCCAGATGGTGCCGCTGGCCGAGCTCTGCACCTGCGCTGCCGTGCGCCATTCGAGCATCAGCTTGCCGCTGACGAAGGTTCGGTAGAGCGAGCGCGCGATGGCATCGGCCATCATGGCCGCCGAATGGGCAATGAAGACGATGCGCAACGCGACCTGCGCATTGGCCGCCTGAATTTCGGATAGGACAGCATGCAGATGGGCGCGGGCAACGATATCGTTGCGGCGCGGCATGATGCCCGAAATGAGCGACAGGGTCGGCGCGACGAACAAGCTGAAAATCAGGACGAACTGCCAGACCAGCGCCTGCGTCGGCTCCATGTAGTACCAGCCCATGACCGAGGCGATCAGCCAGGCGACAGGGATCAGCGAGCGGCGCAGATTGTCGTACATCTTCCAGCGGCCCAGCATGCTGACCCCGTTGGAAAGATTGAACATATACGGCAGGAGCTGCCAGTCGCCGCGCGCCCAGCGATGCTGGCGCGACATCTCGACTTCGTAGCGGATCGGGAAATCCTCCACGAGTTCGACATCGCTCACCAGCGCGCATTTGGCAAGCGAACCTTCCAGCAGGTCATGGCTGAGAACCGCGTTCTCCTCGATCTTGCCTTTCAGCGCTGCCTCGAAGGCGTCAACGTGGTAGAGGCCCTTGCCGGTGAACGTGCCTTCGCCGGCGATGTCCTGGTAGACGTCGGAAATGGTGAAGACATAGGGGTCGATACCACGATTGACCGAGAAGATGCGCTGGAATGCCGAAGCTTCGTTGCCCGTAGTCAGCGATGGCGTCACGCGCGGCTGCAGGATGCCGTAGCCGGCGGTCACTTTCTGGGAGACCGGATCGACGACCGGGCGGTTGATCGGATGATAGAGCTTGCCGACCAGCTTGGTCACCGCGTCACGCATCAGGCGCGTGTCGGAATCAAGCGTCATGACATATTGCACGTTTTCCGGCACGGTATTGGCGCCGGCGAGGAAGCTCGTATCGCTGTCGCCGCGCAGAAGCAGGTTCATCTCATGCAGCTTGCCGCGCTTGCGCTCCCAGCCCATCCAGACGCCCTCCGCCTCGTTGTAGAGGCGGCGGCGATGCAGGAGGTAGAAGCGGGTGCGGCCATCATGGGCGTAACGCTCGCTCAAAATTGCGATTTCGCGCTTGGCATAGTCGAGCACGTCGAGATCGACAGCGGTTTCCTCCTCCTTGCTGTCGGCCCAGTCGCTCAGAAGGGCGAAATAGACCTCGCCCTTCGGATTGGCGAGATAGTGCACTTCGATGTTGCGCACCAACTCATCGACATGATCGCGCTTGGAGATCAGACAGGGGACGACGACGAGGGTCCGCGCGTCTTGCGGGATGCCGTTGAGAAATTCATATCCGACCAGGCGCGATGGCGTCACGCAGAGCGTGACCAGCGTATTGAACAGACCAGCGGCGCCCTCCGAGGCCGGAAGCGCAAACAGCAGCAGCATGATCAGCTTCGCGCCTGTCGGAATATCCATCGGGCTGACGAAGATGTAGACCGCGATCATCGCGAGGATCGTCAGGATGATGTTGGGCCCTGCGATCGCCAGCCAGTCGAGCTTGCGGCTCATGCGGATGATGGTCTGTAGGATGGTCGGACGGTAGCCGATCCTCTGCTCCAAAAGCCGGCGCTGCTTGCCGACGAGGAACCCGCCGACGTTCGGCTCATGCGGGATTTCTACGGGGGCCGCCGCCTGCTCCTTGACCAGGTCCAGCGCAATCTGGGTGACTTCCAGTTCCGCGTAGCCAGAGCGGCGAGCCAGTTTCTCGATGGTATTGCGATACTTGTTGCGCGAACCGAAATCGAGCGAGGAGTAATCCGAGCGTGCACGCAGGGCTTCATCAAGCTTGCTGACGCTTTCGAACCAGACGGCCCAGTCGTTGTCGTCGATTTCGCGCAGGCTGCGGATGATGTTGCTCATCGTCGCATTGCCGGAGGACAGCCGGTTCTGTTCTGCGACCAGCGCTTCCTCGACATTGCTGCCGCGCTTCTCGAGCTGCTCTTCGAGCCAGGTAATCACGTAACCCGATGTCTGCGATCCGTCGCGCAGGCGGTAGAGAAGCTGCGTCACGAAAGTATTGTCGGCGGTCAACGGCTGGGCGTCTGCGAGAACCGACTTGAATTTCTCCGGTTCGCCGAGCCGGACGATCTGATCGGCGACGTCGTTTGCCTTTTTGCGCATGCCACGCGAACGGTCGACGCGGATGGCGATGCGGCGCAGGTTCTCGATCAGCACGAAGCGGACAATGGACGGCAACGCCCAGAGTTCGCCGATCTTGAAGGTCTCGTGATTCTGGAAACCGGCGACCATCGCCGTCAGGCTTTCGCGCGAAACCGTGCTGTGGGTGTGGGCGATGTAGAGCCAGGCAAGCGCCATGGTGCGCGGGATCGTCGCGCCGGCGACGGACAGTGTCGGCAGCTGGCGATAGAACTTGCGCGGAAAATCGCGCCGGACTTCCTGAATAGACTCTTCAACCAGATAATGATTGTCGAGCAGCCATTCCGCGGCGGGCGTGATCGAGGCGCCAGCTTCGACGTCGGCAGCCGTCACCTTGTAAACGCGGAAAATCTCGTGTTCGTTTTCGCGATGGCGCTGACGGAACTCGAATGGGAAGAAACCTGGAAGGCTTGCCACGCCATCGCGGGCCAGGGCGGCGCCGCATTCATGAAGCTCATCGATTGTGAAATAGGTCGACCGGATCGAATCGTTATAGTCGATCGGCTTGATCTCAGCTTCGCGCAAAGGCGTGGAAGGCGTATTTTGAAGGTTCATGGGTACGGGTTCTGGATCCAGGCGGTGTTGAAGGGTCCGGCGTTGGTCGTGGTGCCGGATGGGCTGCGTCCCTGATGTTTGGCTCTGCGCCGCCACGACCTCAAACACTTGTCTGTATTCTGCCAACAGCCGTCAGGGCTCGCGCAAGCGGGAAACCATGGGCTTTGGCACAGCCCGGAAGGGCCTTGAAGGTCGTGAAGGCGGCAGTCGCTTCGCTGTCAGGGCTGCGTGATGCAAGAAATGGGCATTTTTTAGCCGTAGTGCCAATGTGTTGCAAGGCGCGGGGCCAATTCTCGGGACGAATTCGGCGCTGCCGCGCTAAAGAGAGGCCGTTGTGGCGGTCGCCTTTGGCAGCAAATGATGTGAAATCCCCTAAAGCTGTCTCTTCGGCACTGTTCATCCAGCCCGCAACGCGCAAGGCGCGGAAAGGTTCCACATTCCTATTGCGTTGCAGCGGCGCCGTGCGCTTAGTTGACCTGCGCCGTGATCCAGGTCCGGAAGGCCTGACGAACGGGATTTTCGAGCTTTCCTTCCGGCACGACGAGATAATAGCTGTTTTCCGTCTGCATCGGCCTGTCGAACACGACACGCAAACGGTCGCTCGCCAGTTCCTGTTCAATCAGATAGCGCGGCAGGAGCGCAAAGCCGAGGCCGGCGGCGGCAGCCTCGATGACCATCGAAAACTGGTCGAATCGGTTGCCGCGGTAGGCGGACTTCATCTCGCCGCCGTTGTTCTCGAACCATTGCGCCCACATCTTCGGGCGGGTGGCGAGATGCAGAAGCGGTTTGTTTTCCAGTTCGCCTGGCTCCTTCATCGGATGTTGTTCACAAAGGGCGGGACTTGCCACGGGGACGATGATCTCGCTGCAGAGGTAGCTGCAGGTCGCATGCGCCCAGACCGGTTGGCCATAGTGAATGGCAAGGTCGAAATTCTGCTCTTCAAAGTCAAATGGCTGGGAGCGTGAGGCGATATTGATCACCGTACCCGGATGCTGCTTCAGGAAATCCGGCAGGCGCGGCGTCAGCCAGCGGCTGCCGAAGGTCGGCAGCGAGGCGATGGAGAGCGTCGATTCCGAGCGCGCCGAGGCCATGGCCCGCACCATCAGCTCCTCCGATTGCGCCAGCAGCCTGCGCACCTCCGGCAGAAACTTCTGGCCCGCATCGGAGAGGATCACCCGCTGGCGGACGCGCTCGAACAGGAGCACGCCGATCTGGCTTTCGAGGTCCTTGATCTGGCGGCTGACGGCGCTCTGCGTCAGGTTCAGCTCGGCCGCGGCCTGGGTGAAGCTGCCATGGCGCGCGGCGCATTCGAAGGCCTGCAGCGTGGTGACGTCGGGGATCAGTCTTCTGCTCAACTTCATTCCGGCCTCGCATGATCATAGTCATAACCGTCGCAATCAATGCTCATTCGACCCGTATATGATACGAAATGAGAATGATCGACCCTATCCGTTCAATACTGCGAGGCGTGCTGCCGTGAAAGAGAATAGTTTCGTATCCACCGACGACATCCGCTCAGCCTTCTCGGCTGCGATGTCCACCATGTACCGGACCGAAGTGCCCGCTTACGGCACGCTGATGGAACTCGTGGGGCAGGTGAACGCCGAAACGCTCGCGGCCGACCCCGGTCTGCAAGCCCGGCTCGAGGATACCGATTCGCTGGAGCGCATTTCCGAAGAGCGCCATGGCGCGATCCGCCTCGGCACGCCGGCCGAACTGTCAATGATGCGCCGCGTCTTTGCCGTCATGGGCATGCACCCGGTTGGCTACTACGATCTTTCCACTGCCGGTGTTCCTGTCCACTCGACTGCCTTCCGCCCGGTCGGCGATACGGCATTGAAGAAAAACCCCTTCCGTGTCTTCACCTCCCTGCTCAGGCTCGACCTCATCACCGATGAGACCTTGCGTGCAGAGGCGGAACAAGTCCTGTCGAAACGTCAGATTTTCACGCCCGGTGCCATCGAGCTTACTGAGAAGGCGGAAAGAGAGGGCGGTCTCGACAAGGCCGATGCCGAGCGTTTCGTTACCGAAGCACTCGAGACCTTCCGCTGGCACGACAACGCCAATGTCGGCCCTGAGATGTACCAGCGGCTGCACGACGCCCACCGGCTGATTGCCGACGTCGTCTCCTTCAAGGGCCCGCACATCAACCATCTGACGCCGCGCACGCTCGATATCGACGCCGTCCAGACCCGTATGCCGGACCACGGCATTGCCCCGAAGGCGATCGTCGAAGGCCCGCCGAGCCGCACATGCGCGATCCTGCTTCGCCAGACCTCGTTCAAGGCGCTGGAAGAGCCGGTTTCCTTCCAGGCTGCCGATGGCAGCTGGCATCAAGGCTCGCACACCGCCCGTTTCGGCGAGATCGAACAGCGCGGCATCGCGCTGACGCCAAAAGGCCGCGCTTTCTACGACGAACTGCTCAACGCCTCCCGCAAGATCGTTCGTCCGGCTGCCGATGGTTCGAATGCGGTGGAGTATGAAAAGGCGCTCGCCGAAGCCTTCGTCCCGTTCCCCGATACATGGGCCGGCATCCGCGCCGAAGGTCTCGGCTATTTCGCCTACTCGCTGACCGCCAAGGGCCGCAAGGCCAAGGCTGATGCCGCCAAAAGCCTCGACAGCCTGATCGAAGACGACCTCGTGCAGTTTGATCCGATCGTCTACGAGGACTTCCTGCCGGTCAGCGCCGCCGGCATTTTCCAGTCCAACCTCGGCGACGATGCCGCCCAGGAATTCGTGGCAAGCCCGAACCAGCGGCGCTTCGAGCTCGATCTCGGCGCCAAGGTGCTGAACGAGTTCGACCATTATGCCGGTATCGAGCAGGCATCCATCGCCGCTTGCAGCGGGATGCTTTCATCCGCCGAGGCCGCGGAGTAAAGCTGAAGCGATGATCGACCACAAGCACATCGCGGCACTGACCGGCATTCTCGGGGACAAGGGTCTTGTCACCGAGCCACGGGACATGGCGGCCTATGAGACCGGCGCGCGCTATGACGAAGGCCGGGCCGCCCTCGTCCTGCGGCCGCAGACGACCGAAGAGGTCTCGGTGGCGGTCGCCTATTGCGTGAAACACGGCATTCCGCTCATTCCGCAATCCGGCAATACCGGCCTTGTTTCCGGCTCGACGCCGGATGCGAGCGGAGCGCAGGCCGTCCTCAGCCTTGACCGGATGACCCAGCGTTTCGAGCTCGATCTCGACAATCGATCGCTGCGCGTTGACGCCGGCTTCCGGCTTTCGGACGTCAACCAGAAGCTTGAAAGACACGGCCTGTTCTTTCCGATCGACCTTGGCGCCGACCCGCGCCTGGGCGGTATGCTCGCAACCAACACCGGCGGTTCACGATTCCTGAAATATGGCGACGTGCGCCGCAATACGCTCGGCATCAAGGCGGTGCTGGCGGACGACGACGGCACCATTGTCGATCTGACATCGGAGCTGCGCAAGAACAACACCGGCATCGACTGGAAACAGCTCTTCATCGGCACCTCCGGCTCCTTTGGCATCATCACGGAATGCGTGCTGAACCTCGAACCGCTTCCAAAGCAGGTCGCGACCGCCTATCTGGTGCCGGCAAGCGGCGCACAGGTCATGCCGCTGCTGCGCGCGATGGAAGACCGGCTCGGCGCGTATCTCTCCGCGTTCGAGGGTATGTCGAAGAATGCGGTCGCGGCAGCGCTCGACCACGTGCCGTCGCTGAAGAACCCCTTCCAGGGCGGCAACGTTCCGGACTATGTCATTCTCGCCGAAATCTCCCGGACCTGGGAGCCGCGCGAAGGAGAACAGCCGCTCGATGCCGTTCTGGAGACGGTGCTGGCCGAGATCTGGGAAAGCGACGACGCGCCGCTCGCCGATGCCTTCGTCGGCCCGGCACATGAAATGTGGGCGCTGCGCCATGCGCTTTCCGAGGGCGTCAAGCACTCCGGAAAATTGATCGCCTTCGATCTTTCCTTCCGCAGAGGTGATATCATGGCCTTCTGCGACCGTATGAAGGAGGAGATGCCGACCACCTTTGCGGAGGTGGCGATCTGCGATTTCGGCCATATCGGCGATGGCGGCGTGCATTTCAATCTCGTCGTGCCGAAGGATAGCGCCTCGGCATCCGACAAGGATTTCGAGCGGCGGCTGCGCGACTGGGTGTTTGCCATCGCCGTTCGGGATTTCAACGGCAGCTTCAGCGCCGAACATGCGATCGGCCGGAAAAACCAGGCCTATTACGACCTTTATACGCAACAGAAGATCAAGGACATGGCCCACGGCCTCAAAGTCATCACCTCGCCGGGAGACCTCGGCACGGTCAGCTTCGGGTAGTCCTTCGAGACAAGAAACGGGAGTTTGCTCATCATGAACATTGCAACGAAGACGGTGAACGTCGTCCAGGAAACGGCCGCCCTTCTCGAAAAGCTCGGCGTCGCCAGGGAGCTTTATGCTGGTGGCGACATGGCCTCCTTCTCGCCGGTCACCGGCGAACAGATCGCCAGCCTCAAGACGGTCTCTATCGCCGAAGCCGCAGTCAAGATCGAAAAGGCCGACGCGGCGTTTCGCACCTGGCGTCTGGTACCGGCACCGAAGCGCGGCGAACTGATCCGCCTGCTCGGCGAAGAGCTGCGCGCCCACAAGGCCGATCTCGGCCGCCTGGTATCTATCGAAGCCGGCAAGATCCCGTCGGAAGGCCTCGGCGAAGTGCAGGAAATGATCGACATCTGCGATTTCGCCGTCGGCCTCTCGCGCCAGCTCTACGGCCTGACGATCGCCACCGAACGCCCCGGCCACCGCATGATGGAGACCTGGCATCCGCTCGGCGTCATCGGCGTCATCTCCGCCTTCAATTTCCCGGTCGCAGTCTGGGCCTGGAATTCGGCGCTCGCGCTCGTCTGCGGCAATGCCGTCGTCTGGAAGCCGTCGGAAAAGACGCCGCTCACCGCTCTTGCATCGCAGGCTATCCTTGAGCGCGCTATTGCCCGCTTCGGCGATGCCCCGGAAGGCCTGACCCAGGTGCTGATCGGCGATCGCGCCATCGGCGAAGTCCTCGTCGATCATCCGAAGGTGCCGCTCGTATCGGCGACCGGCTCCACCCGCATGGGCCGCGACGTCGGTCCGCGCCTTGCCAAGCGCTTTGCCCGCGCCATCCTCGAACTCGGCGGCAACAATGGCGGCATCGTCTGCCCGTCGGCCGACCTCGACATGGCCCTGCGCGCGATTGCCTTCGGCGCCATGGGCACGGCCGGCCAGCGCTGCACGACGTTGCGCCGTCTCTTCGTGCATGAAAGTGTCTATGATCAGCTCGTTCCGCGCCTGAAGAAGGCCTATTCGAGCGTCTCCGTCGGCAATCCGCTGGAATCGACCGCCCTTGTCGGCCCGCTGGTCGACAAGCCGGCCTTCGACAACATGCAGAAGGCGCTTGCCGAAGCCAAGGCCCATGGCGGCTCGGTCACCGGCGGCGAGCGTGTCGACCTCGGCCATGCCAACAGCTACTACGTCAAGCCCGCTTTGGTCGAAATGCCGAAGCAGGCAGGGCCGGTTCTCGACGAGACTTTTGCGCCGATCCTCTACGTCATGAAGTACAGCGATTTCGATGCCGCCGTTGCCGACCACAATGCCGTCGCAGCCGGCCTGTCCTCATCGATCTTCACGCTCGACCTGCAGGAAGCAGAGCGCTTCCTGTCGCCTGACGGTTCCGACTGCGGCATCGCCAACGTCAACATCGGCACGTCTGGCGCTGAGATCGGCGGCGCGTTCGGCGGCGAGAAGGAAACCGGCGGCGGCCGTGAATCCGGCTCGGACGCCTGGCGCGCCTACATGCGCCGCGCCACCAACACGATCAACTATTCGAAGGCCTTGCCGCTGGCACAGGGCGTCTCGTTCGACATCGAATAATATCGGCGCCATCGAATAGGAACTGACATGACTATCAACACCAGGGTTGAGGAGGCGGGCTTTTCGCCCGCCTCGCGGATTTCCGCGATCGGCGTTTCGGAAATCCTGAAGATCGGCGCCCGCGCGCAAGCCATGAAACGCGACGGCAAGCCCGTGATCATTCTCGGCGCCGGCGAGCCGGATTTCGACACGCCGGACCACATCAAGCGAGCTGCAACCGCCGCCATGCTGCGCGGCGAGACCAAATATACGGCGCTCGACGGAACGCCGGAACTGAAGGCCGCGATCCGCAAGAAATTCGCACGAGAAAACGAACTGTCCTACGAACAGGACGAAATCACCGTCGCGACCGGCGCCAAGCAGGTTCTTTTCAATGCCATGATGGCGACGCTCAACCCGGGCGACGAGGTGATCATCCCGACACCGTATTGGACGTCCTATTCGGATATTGTTGAGATCGCCGAGGGCAAACCGGTCCTGATCGCCTGCGATGCCAAAGCCGGATTCCGGCTGCAGGCCGAGCAGCTCGAAGCGGCGATCACGCCGAGGACGCGATGGGTGATGCTGAACTCGCCATCCAACCCCTCGGGCGCCGCCTACAGCGCCGAGGACTTCCGGCCGCTGCTGGACGTGCTCCTGAAACATCCGCATGTCTGGCTGCTGGTCGACGACATGTACGAACACATCGTCTACGATGAATTCCGCTTCGTCACGCCGGCGGCCCTGGAACCGCGGCTGAAGAACCGCACCCTGACGGTCAACGGCGTTTCCAAGGCCTATGCCATGACCGGCTGGCGCATCGGCTATGCCGGCGGTCCGCGCGCGCTGATCAAGGCGATGGCCGTCGTCCAGAGCCAGTCGACCTCCTGTCCGTCCTCGATCAGCCAGGCGGCCGCGGTCGAAGCCCTCACCGGCACTCAGGATTTCCTGAAGGAGCGCACCGAAAGCTTCAAGCGCCGCCGCGATCTGGTCGTCGCCGCGCTCAACGCCATTGACGGCCTCGACTGCCGCGTGCCGGAAGGCGCCTTCTACACCTTCTCGGGCTGCAGCGGGGTGCTCGGCAAGACGACGCCCGGCGGCAAGCGGATCGAGACGGACACGGACTTCTGCACCTATCTGCTCGAAGACGCCCATGTCGCCGTCGTGCCCGGTTCCGCCTTCGGTCTCTCGCCCTTCTTCCGCATCTCCTACGCCACCTCGGAGGCGGAACTGCGCGAAGCGCTGGAACGGATCGCAAAGTCCTGCGCGGCCTTGCGCTGAATTCCCCTTCACGGCCGCGGCATCACCCGCGGCCCGTGAAGGGCTTTTCCCACCACAGGAACGATCAAAAGGATTTTGCGCTGCGGAAAATTGCTGCTATCCGGTAAGCGCAACGAAGCGCGCGAGGCGCCGTGACCGGATACAGACAGGGGCAGCCGGAGCATGTTCTCCCGTTTACGGCAAACGACGGATATCATTGAAAAACTCAGGAAGACGTCGTTCGAGCCCGCGCATTCCGCCTATTATACGGGCAAGCCCGGGCGGCCGCTGAACCTCATCCTCAAGGCCCGCCACGACTTCCTGTCGATCTGGCGCAAAAGCGATTATACCGACAGCGTCTCCGTCGCGAAGATCTTCGGACGCCAGATCGTCGTCGTCAATTCGCCGGATGCGATCCGCTACGTCGTCGCCAAGCGCCACGAGAATTTCGAGCGCAAGACGCCGCAGATGCGCCGCGCACTGGAATTCCTGCTCGGCGACGGCCTGTTCATTTCCGACGGCGAAACTTGGAAACAGCGCCGCCCGCTTGTCAACGACATCGTCCACAAGAACCGCGTGCCGGCTTTCGGCAAGATCATGGAGAACACGACGAGCGAGCTTGTCCAGCGCTGGGAAAGCTTGCCGGACGGCGCGCCCGTCAACGCGCTCTTCGAGATGGCCGGGCTGACGGCCGAAATCATTTCGCGTTCCGTCTTCGGCAACGATCTCGGCGAAGAGGCGGCCAACGCCGTCAGCGAAGGATTCGAGAGCTATCAATCGCTGATCGATTCCGTCAACATCGGCTATTTCCTCGGCTTCGACGATGGCCTGCCGGTGCTGCGCACGCCGAAACTGCGCCGCTCCGTTTCGCGCATCCACCAGATCATCGACAAGGTGGTGGAGGACCATCTGGCCGGCCGCGGCGACAACAATTCGATGATAGAGCTCCTGGTGCGCCGGCAAAAACGCAATCCCGAGCTGAAGCTCGACGTGGTGGCGCTGCGCAATGAGGCAGCGACGATCTTCATGGCCGGCCACGAGACAACGGCGGCGACGCTGACCTGGGCCTGGTACCTGCTGTCACGGGCCGGGTGGGTGGAAAAATCCCTGCATGAGGAGATCGCCCGCGTCTGCGGCAACCGCGTGCCGACATTGGACGACATTCCGCAGCTGGAGTGGTGCAAGGCCGTGATCGAGGAAACGCTGAGGCTCTATCCGCCCGTCCCGATCCTCGCCCGCCAGGCGAACGAAGCCGACCGGATCGGCGATTTCGACGTCAAGCCGGCCTCGCTGATCCTGATCGTACCGTGGCTGCTGCACCGCACCGAAGCCTTCTTCAAAGACGCGCATCTGTTCAAGCCGGAGCGTTTCATGGGCGGCCAGCGGCCCATACCCTACAGCTACATTCCCTTTGCCAGCGGTCCGCGCGTCTGCCCGGGGCTGCAATTCGGTCTCACGGAGGCGATCCTCTGCCTAGCGATCCTTGCACAGCGCTTCAGCGTGCGCGTCGCGGGCGATGCCAAGGTCGAGCCGCAATGCCGCCTCACACTGAGGCCGCGCGGCGGCCTGCCGGTGACGCTGCACCGGCGCGAGCGGGTATAGGCCCATGGCCGAGGCGAACAAAAAGGCAAAGAGCGGCCCGGCAAAACGGTCTGCCTGGGTCTACAGTCCCCCGGCCGCGCCACCGCTCATGGACCTGTTTGCGAGCGCAGACCGGCGCCGTGCGGCATTTCGCTATCATGTGACCGACAATATCCAGAACCTCCTCGACCTGGCCGTCCATTTCGGACTGAAAGCCATGCCGGCGCGGGTCTGTTCGGCGGCAGGCGCGCGGCTTGGCGCTTTCGTCATGCCTCGCTGGCATAAATCCGCAGTCAAGAAGGCGCAGAAGAACCTGGAGCGGCTTCTGCCGGATGCGACCGAGGAAGAACGCGACCGGATTTTGAGGCGAAACTGGCAAAACCAGGGACGCATCATGACGGAGTTCTCGATCATCGGGCTTCTGGCGCAGCGCGTCGTCTGGCACGATCTCAACTATTTCACCGAGTCGCATGCGAAGGGCCCGGTGATCGTGGTCTGCATGCATGTGGGAAACTGGGAAATTTTTGCCCCGAAACTCGTTGAACTCGGTCTGAACCCATCCGCCAACTATACGCCACCCGCCGGAAGGGCGCGGGCCTGGATCGCCGAGCGGGTCCGGCGCAAGCTGGGATACGGCCTTATGCCGCCGGGCAAGGACGGGATACGGCCTGCATTAAAGATATTGAAAGACGGCGGTACGATTTCAGTGTTCTGCGACGAGGGTTTTGCGGGCAAGATCCGCGGCCCCTTCTTCGGTCGCGCCCCGCATCTCGAAGGCAATCTCGCAGTCGTCGTCCGGCTTGCCCGGCTGACGCAGGCGACAATCTGCCCGGGCTATATCCTGCGCAAGGAAGGGGCGCGGTTCGAAGCCTTCGCGCTCCCTCCGATTACCCTGCCGCCGGAAAATAAACCCGGCGAGCGGCTGATTGACGACGTCCTGCTGCTCAACTCGGTCATCGAGCCCATCGTCCGCGCCCATCTCGACCAGTGGTATTTTCTCGACAACGCGCTTTGACGGCTAGCTTGCAGCCAGCGTCATCCCGCACAACTCAGCGACCAGTGCCGCGAAACGCGAACCGGCGATATCGAGCGGTCCGCTGTTGTCGATCGTCGTGACATCAGCGTCGAGGATATCCGGTGTCTGCCGCTGCAGACGTTTCAGGATGTCCGCTTCGCTCTCCCGCCCGCGAGCAACGAGGCGCTGGGCAAGCGCTTCCGGCGACGCGGTGATATTGACGACCACGACCTTCGGGAAAACCTGCCGGAAGCGGGCGAGTGCACCGCGGCTGCCATTGGCGATGACGATGCGCCCGGCACGCACGCGATCGAGCGCCTCCCGTGGAATGCCGTATTGCAGCCCGTGCGCCTTCCAGGCAACGGCGAAATCGCCCGCTGCCAGCCGGGCGTCGAAGTCGCTGTCGGATACGCTCTCGTGATCCTCGCCGCCGGCATCTGAGGGGCGCGTGATCACACGCCGGACGAAATCGATGTCGGCGCGGCCGACGAAGCGCTGTGCGACGAAGCCGATGACACTGTCCTTGCCGGCACCGCTTGGGCCCACGACGACAATCATCGCCCCGGCTCGGTCTGTTGGGTAACCGTCCATCAGGCGACCCGCCGGCCTTCGCGCCAGACGGAGCGGACGACCGGAATACCCTCATGGCGCTGCACCCGGACGACGTCGGCGCGCAGGCCGGTGGCGATGCGGCCGCGATCGGTGAGACCAACCGTGCGGGCTGGCGTCGCCGTCACCATGGCGAGCGCCTGCGGCAGGCTGACGCTTTCGACCTCGTCCGAGAGCACGAAGGGCGCGTGGATGAGGCTGAACGGCACGTAGTCCGACGACAAGACGTCGAGCACACCGCGCCGGGCGAGATCGCGCGCCGCGATATTGCCGGAGTGCGACTTGCCGCGCACGATGTTCGGTGCCCCCATCAATACGCTGAGGCCAGCCGCGTGCGAGGCCTCCGCCGCTTCGAAGCTTGTCGGAAATTCCGCAAGACGGATACCGAACCCGACCGATTCCTCCACATGGGCGATGGTCGCGTCGTCGTGGCTGGCAATCGTGATGCCGCGCTCGGCGCAGGCCCTGGCGATCTCGGTGCGATGTGGCGCGGCGTATTTGGCGGAAAGCGCCTGCTGGCGGGCGCAGAATTCGGCGAAGGCCTCGTCCGTCATGCCGCGCTTGTTCTTGTAGTAGAGCGTGTACTGATCCATCGTCTGGAACTGGCGCTGGCCCGGCGCATGGTCCATCAGCGAAACGAGGCCGACCTGCGGATCGTTCTCGAACTCCTGGAAATGGGCGAGCACGTTGTCGGTCGAGACCTCGCAGCGCAGGTGGATGCGGTGATCTGCGCGCAGACGATTTTCCTTGGCGGCCTGGGCCAGAGCGTCCGCCATCTCGCGCATCTCGCCCTGCTCGAACCCGCCATCCTCGTCGGACCCCATGCGCAGGCAGTCGAAGACGGTGGTGATGCCGGACGTGACGACCTGCGCGTCATGCGCCTGGATCGCCGCCATCTTCAGCCAGCGAACGCCGGGGCGCGGCGAGTAATGCGCTTCCAGATGATCGGTGTGCAGTTCGACCAAGCCGGGGATCAGGTAATCGCCTTCGAAATCCTCGCCCATGCGGCCGGCGCTTTCGGAGATATCTGCGATCTCGCCGTCGCGGATCAGCATCGAGCCGGTGAGGATCTGGTCCTCGAGGACGATGCGGGCATTGGAGAGAACGGTTTCAGCGGTCATGTCATGCCATCTTTCGTTTGGACGTGCCGCCAAGCGGCAAAAGCGAGTGAACGGTGAAAGGCGCGCCGCGCGCGTGTTCGGTAAACAGCGCCAGCGAGGTGACGGCGAGCGGCTTGCCGATGAACTCGGCGAAGATCTGCTCCAGCAGGGCTTTCATCGCGGCCTGCCGTTCCGCCGGCACCGGGCCGGTCAACGTCATGTGAAACTGGAAGCTCTCGAACACGTAAGGGTAACCCCAGGAGAGCAGATTGCCGCGGTGGACGTCGCTCAGCGAATCCGGCCTGCGACGCGAAAAATCCTCCGCCGAGAGAGGCGCTCGAAAGGGTTCGAAACGCCGCACCGTCTCGTCGGCAAGCGCCTGCAGTTCCGGACAATCCGCCGTCGGCACCAAAGCGAAAAACGGTCCGAGCTGCGTGAGCGCCATTTCCGATATCTCGAAGGGGGCACATTCCTCGGCAAAACCATCGAAGGCGGCGAGCAGTTGCACTTCGTTTTTCGCCGCAGCAAGCGGGAACGGCGCCTTCAGCGTGCCGTGAAAACCGTAACGGCGCGGATCTGCGGTCAGCGCCGTCAATTCGGCCGCATTGAAATCCCCGGCCGCCTGGAGAGCCCTGGTTTCGCCAGTGAACGGATTGCTGCCCAGCCATTTCGCCGCTGCGATCGTCAGCGGGTGGTCCTCATCGGATGTCAAGTAGAAGGCGTAGCGCACGGTCCATTCCCTATCGAGGATGTCACGGGAGCGTCGATCGGACGGGCCGATAAGACGCCGTCGCTACCTTCTTTTCGTGACATTATCGTGATGGCCGGCGATGAACCGACACGTTTTTTCAATGTGCCTTCTGACCCATCAGACGCGAGCGCAGAAGATTGGAGACGCTGTCGAAAATGAAAACGACGACGAGAATCAGGATAACCATGTAACAGACGTTTTCCCAGTCGGAATTCGTCCGCATCGCTTCCCAGAGTTTGAGGCCGATACCACCGGCACCGACCGCACCGATGATCGTCGCTGATCGCGTATTCGATTCCCAGAAATAGAGCGCCTGGCTGGCAAAGACCGGCAGAACCTGCGGCAGGACGCCAAACCGCTGCACGGCAAGCGGCGCGGCACCTACGGACTTCACGCCCTCGCGCTGCTTGTCGTCGATATTCTCCAGCGCTTCCGAATAGAGCTTTCCGAGCGTGCCGGTATCGGTGAAGAAGATTGCCGACATGCCGGCAAGCGGTCCCGGCCCGAAGGCACGGGTGAAGAACAGCGCCCAGATCAGCATGTCGACGGAACGCAGGAAATCGAAGAAGCGCTTGGCCACCTGGTTGAGCACGCCGTTGCGGGTGATGTTGCGCGCCGCAAGGAAGCACAGCGGGAAGGCGACGATCGAGGCAAACAGGGTGCCGACGAAGGCCATGACGATGGTTTGCAACAGCTTGGTCCAGACGTCGAGATGCTGCCATTCGGCATTGTAGAGGATGTTGTTCCAGGCGAGCGACAGGTTGGAGCGGCTCGGATCGAGACGGTCGCCACTAAGGATCAGGCTCGCCACTTCGCCGAAGGACTTGTTGAAAAACGGCGAGCTGGTATCGAAAATGAAATTGGCCCAGCCGGGGAAGCGATTGTGGATGCTGATCTTCTCCACATCGACATCGGCCCAGCCGGTCATGCCGAAGGCAAGCGTGATCTTCTCGCCCGGCCGCTTCTGCGTCGCCCACTTCGGCAGCGCGTCTTGCGGCTGGACGCCGGCGTCGAGGTTGATCAGCAGCGTTTCGCCATTGTGCGTGGCAGTCACCTTGCGATCGGCGACATCGATGCTGGTCGTGCGGTTGTAGCTGATCGTTGCCCGGCTAACGATCTCTTCCGTGCGGATCACGGGTTTAGCCTCCGCCTGCGCGCTGCTGCCGACCACCGAATTCGGCGCCATGAAGCTCGATCCCTTCTTGGGCGCGGCTTGCTGGGTGACAGCCGGATCATCGGTGGTGCGCTCCACCGTCTTCGTCTCGATTTTCACCCACTCCGGCTTGGCATCCGGTCCGAGCGGCGAAAAGCGCGGGTAGACGATCTGCATTGCTCCGTCGGCGGCGATCTTGATATCCGGGCGAACTTCGTAAGAGACCCAGTCGGCCATGTAAGTGCCAGCGATGCCCCAATTGGCGTTCACGAGAACCTGGCCGATCGAGAAGAACCACCAGCTATAGATCATGTAGAACGCGATGCCGGCAAAGATCAGGGCCGAGCGAATGCGCTTGCGCGACGAACCGTGGATCAGCTGCGGATGGCGGGCGGCGATCGCTTCCATCTCAGCGGCGTTCATCATGGCGTTGATGGTCATGGTCCGCTCCTATTGCGCAAGCTGGAAGGTCTGGTCGCCGACGAGACGGCGGCGCAGCCATGCGGAGAAGTGATCGACGGCGATGATCGTCGAGAACAACAGGATGATGATCGCGAGCGTCTTTGCCTCATGCCCCTGGCCGATCGACAGACGCAGCGGTTCGCCGATACCGCCGCCGCCGACGGCACCGATGATGGTCGAGGCGCGCACGTTGATCTCGAGGCGCAGCAGGAAATAGCTCATGAAGTTCGGCAGGACCTGCGGCACGATGCCGAACCAGACACGCTCGATCCAGTTGCCGCCGGCGGCTCTCAAACCCTCATCCGGCTTCATGTCGGCATTTTCGACGACTTCGAAGAACAGCTTGCCCAGCGCGCCGACCGTATGGATCGATACGGCGATCATGGCCGGTATCGGCCCGAGCGACAGGATGGCGAGAAAGAAGCCGGCGATGACGACCTCCGGAAAAGCCCGCAATACTTCCATGAAGCGGCGCACAAGGCCGCGTACCCAGGGGTTCGGCATCAGGTTGCGGGCCGCGAAAAAGCAGAGGATGAAACCGAAGAACATGCCGAAGATGGTGGAGAAGATCGCAATGTTCAGCGTTTCGAGCATCTTGTAGAAATATTCGGGCACGTTGATCGTGTCTGTCAGATACAGGCGGCCTTCGGGATAATCGTACTTGAAGCTGCCGTCGTCATAGGGCGAGGGAAGATCGAACATGGCGCGGCCGATTTCAGCGCCGTCGCGCGGCGCGAGATCGCCGACGAAATCAAAGAAATAGGGCAACCGGTCGAAGAACTTGCCGGCATTGGTCTCGTTGGCAAACCAGAGAGACCCCGAAAGAGCCATGGCAAGCAGTGCGAGACCAATGAAAGTGTAGGTCCGGCGGCGGCGATTGAGCTCCTGCCAGTGGCGTTCGACCAGAGCGCCGTTGTCGCTCAAGGTCGGGGAAAGCGCTGAGGTGGCCATGGAGTCTCCGGCAAAACGTGGCGGCCTCAGCGTATATCGTGCCGATGAAGCCGGTCCAGACAAGGAAACGCTGGCCGGCAGGACCGGCCAGCGTTTTGCATTCAGGCGATATCAGCCGCCGATGGTCGACTTGCGAGCATCGATGATCGGCTTGTAGAAGTCGGAGTTGACTTCGACGAAACCCTTGTACTCGCCGCCCTCGACTGCTGCGAAGCAGGCCGCATCAGTCTTCGGCAGGTCCATCATGAACTGCTTGAACTTGGCCTTGACGTCGGCGCTGAGCGACGAGCGGACGACAGTCGGGCCGTTCGGGATCAGCGGCGAGCGCCACAGTTCGACCAGGTCGTTCATGTCGAGGATACCCTTGTCGACCATCTTGCGAAGGTTGCCGGAAGTGTAACCTTCCTTGAACCCGCCGATACCCGAACCAAAGGTCGTGCCGGCGTCGAAGGTGCCCTTCAGCACTTCGAGGACGAGGTTTTCATGGCCGCCGCCGAAGCCGGTCTCGGCAAAGAATTCCTTGACCGGCATGCCGATCGTTTCCGGCAGGGTGACGTTCGGGATCAGGTAGCCCGAGGTCGAGTCCGGGTCAGCGAAGCCGAGCTTCTTGCCCTTGAGGTCTTCGATCTTGGTGACGCCCGAATCCTTGCGAGCAACCATGATCGAATAATAGCCGGTCGAACCGTCGGTCTGTTCGGTGGTCAGGATCGGCTCGACGGCGTCAGCCTTGGCGAGGTAGATCTTGGCATAGCCGGAAGCGCCGAGTTCGGCAAAATCGAGTGTGCCACCGAGCAGACCCTGGATGACGCCGTCATAGTCGGCGGCCGGGAAGAACGAGACCTTCTCGACGTTGAGCGCGGTCTTCAGGTGGTCGCCGAGGCACTGGAAGTTGCGCAGGCGGTCGGCTTCGTTTTCGCCGCCGATGATGCCGACGCGGAATTCCTTGAGGTCTTCGGCCTGAACGTGGCCGACGAGGGCAAAGAGCGCAACGGCGCTCAAGAGGGCTTTCTTCAACATAAGGTCATCTCCTGTTTTCCCGGCCGCGCCGGTTCACATTCGGTTGCAAGGTCTTGGCCCTTGACGCGGGCTCTCGATCCCGGCTGTAACTATTTGTCCAAGCGTGATGTCATCCGAAGCCGCAGCGCGCTTTCGGCATCACGCTTTACAGTCCAGCCAGTGCCAGCGGCTTGACGCTGGCGGATTTCTGATTGTCCTGCGCTGCAGGGATATTGATGGTGGTCGAGGTCATCGATTCCTCGATTTCCGCACCGCCTCCGTAGATTTCGGCGACGGCAGCTGCCGTCAGGTCCTTTGGCTGACCGTCGAAAACGACGCTGCCATGCGCCATGCCGATGATGCGCTCGCAGTAATTGCGTGCCGTATCCAGCGTGTGCAGATTGGTGATGACGGTGATGCCGTCGCGTTCGTTGATGTCGCGCAGAGCATCCATGACGATCTTGGCATTGAGCGGATCGAGCGAAGCGATCGGCTCGTCGGCAAGGAGCATCTTCGGCTGCTGCATCAGGGCGCGGGCGATGGCGACACGCTGCTGCTGGCCGCCGGAAAGCGTACCTGCCGCCTGCAGCGCCGTTTGCTCGATGCCAAGCCGCTCCAGCGCGCCGATCGCCATGATACGTTCTTCGCGGGTGAACATGTTGAGGATGCTGAGCACGGTGGAGCGGTGATTGAGGCGGCCGAGCAGGACGTTGGTCAGCACATCGAGACGCGGAACCAGATTGAACTGCTGGAAGATCATCGCGCAATCGCGCTGCCAGCTGCGCAGGGCAGCGCCTCGCAGCGACGAGACCTCGATATCGCCGAAATGGATGGAGCCGGACGACACGTCGTTCAGGCGGTTGATCATCCGAAGCAGCGTCGATTTGCCGGCGCCCGACCGGCCGATGATGCCGACCATCTGGCCCTGCGGAATGTCGAAGCTAACCGAATTGACGGCAATCTTCTTGCCGAACCGTCGCGTCACGCTCTTCAGCTGAAACATAAGCACTCGTCCTTCCGCAGTCGTACCGGTCCTCGGTATGCCTTTTGCATTAGCGACGCTTGATGAAGGGGAAATGTCAGTTCGATGTCGGTTTTGTTACAGTCCACACGCCCCGCGGAAGCAGGGCTTGCGGCATCGAAAATCAGGCATTGTAACGGATGAGAAATGCGTCCGCGTCGAGCATCCTGAAATCGTTCAGCGCATCGCGCAACCTGGCATGATCCCAGTCCCACCAGGCGAGCTTGCCGAAGCGCTCGGCGATCTCCCTGCCGAAGCGCTCGCGGATCAACTTTGCCGGAACCCCACCGACGATCGTATAGGGCGCGACGTCCTTCGCGACGACGGCGCCCGCGCCGATTACCGCGCCATTGCCAACGGTGACGCCCGGCAACACCGTCGCGCCGTGGCCGATCCAGACGTCATGGCCGATGACGACGCGGTTTTGCCTTCGCCAGGCGAAGAAATCCTGGTCCGTGTCCGCATCCGGCCAGTAGTCCTTGGCCCGGTAGTTAAATGGTGCAGCGTCGGCCGCCAGACCGGATGATTGGTCGCGTTGATGCGCACCGAGGAGGCGATATTGGCGAATTTGCCGATCGTCGCGCACCAGACCGAGCCGTCTTCCATGATATAGGAATAATCGCCGATTTCCGTTTCAGAAATACGGCAGCGCTCGGCGATTTCCGTGTAGCGGCCGATCGTGCAATCGGTCACCCGCGACGTCTCGTGGATGAACGGCTTTTCCGACAGCTTGATCGTCATGCAGCAGCCTTTCGCGGCGAAAAGGCGGAGACGTCGAGGATGCGGTCGGCAACGGCGTCGCGCACTTCCTCGTCATGGAAGATGCCGAGAAGCGCGACGCCTTCGGCCTTCTTGGCCGCGATCATCTCGACGACGACGCGGCGGTTCTTGGCATCGAGCGAAGCAGTCGGCTCGTCGAGCAGGAGGATCGTATGGTCGGTTATGAAGCCGCGGGCGATATTGACGCGCTGCTGTTCACCACCAGAGAAGGTGGCCGGCGGCAATTGCCAGAGTTCGCTCGGCAGGTTGAGCCTTGCCAGCAGATCGGATGCTTTTTCGCGTGCCTCTGCATGGGAAACGCCGCGCGCCAGCAACGGCTCGGCAACGACATCGAGAGCCGGCACACGGGGAACGACACGCAGGAACTGGCTGACATAACCGAGCGTGTCGCGGCGAACTTCCAGCACCGAACGCGGTCCCGCACTGGCCAGATCGATCAGCTGGCCATGATGCTCGATCAGGATTTGACCGGCATCGACGGCATAGTTGCCATACAGCATTTTCAGGATCGAACTCTTGCCGACGCCGGACGGGCCGCCGAGCACGACGCATTCGCCCTTTTTGACAAAAAACGAAACGCCAGTGACGACCGGCAGGGTGATGCCGTCGCGCAGATGCATGATGAAGCTTTTGGCGACTTCGGAAACAACAAGCGGCGTGGCCATTGTCAGTTCTCCTGTTCGAGCATGGTTTTGACCGAAAACCGGTTCCCACTTCTCATAACCATGCTCAGACCTGCAGGATCGAGGAAACGAGAAGCTGGGTGTAGGGCTCGCGCGGATCGTCAAGCACCCGGTCGGTCAAGCCCTGCTCGATCACCACACCGTCCTTCATCACCATCATCCGATGGGAAAGAAGGCGGGCGACAGCGAGGTCATGGGTGACGATGATCGCCGACAGGCCAAGATCATGGACGAGGCCGCGCACGAGGTCGAGAAGCCGGGCCTGCACCGAAACGTCGAGGCCGCCGGTCGGCTCGTCCATAAAGACCAAACGCGGGGAGGTGACGAGATTGCGAGCGATCTGCAGCCGCTGGCGCATGCCGCCGGAAAAGGCTCGCGGCTGATCGTCGATGCGGTTTTCTTCGATCTCGACACGACGGAGCCAGTCAGTCGCGGTCGCACGGATATTGCCGTAGTGCCGGTCGCCGACCGCCATCAACCGCTCACCGACATTGGCGCCGGCCGACACCGTCATGCGCAGGCCATCGGCCGGGTTCTGGTGGACGAAACCCCAATCGGTGCGCATCAGGAAGCGCCGCTCGGCCTCGCCCATGCGGGCAAGATCGCGGTACTGGCTGTCACGCATGTGATATTCGATGACGCCGGAGGTCGGCATCAGCCGGGTAGAAAGGCACGAAAGAAGGGTCGTCTTGCCGGAGCCGGATTCGCCGACGATGGCCAGCACCTCGCCCGGCCAAAGCTCGAAGGAGACATTACGGCACCCGATGCGTCCGCCGTAGAATTTCGAGATGTCGCTGACTTTGAGAAGCGGGACGGTGGTCATGGGCGTGCCTCGATACTTTTCTGATCGGGGGCTTTACCCCCCTCTGCCCTGTCGGACATCTCCCCCTCAAGGGGGGAAATCGGCTGGGCGCACCATTCGGGCCGACCTCCCGTGGGGATTTGCCGCAACGGAGAAAGTACGAATGGAGACGGACCCCTCGGTGGCTTGATCTCCCCCCTTGAGGGGGAGATGTCACGAAGTGACAGAGGGGGGTAAAGCCTCGGCAAACCAATAGACAAACGTTCAGCCGACCTGCTCATTCCGCCGCCTCCCGACGTCCCAGCATCTCGCCGGCATGGCCGTGTTCGCGCCGGTCCTCACAGTGGTCGGTATCGGAGCAGACGAACATGCGCCCACCCTTGTCGTCGAGCACGACCTCGTCGAGATAAACATGCTCCGCACCGCAAAGAGCACACGGCTTGTCGAAATGCTGGATCTCGAAGGGATGATCTTCAAAATCAAGGCTGACGACGTGGGTATGGGGCGGCACGGCATAGATGCGCTTTTCGCGGCCGGCGCCGAACAATTGCAGCGCTTCCGACATGTTCATCTTCGGATTGTCGAACTTCGGCGTCGGCGAAGGATCCATGACATAGCGGCCCCCGACCTTGACCGGATAGGCATAGGTCGTGGCGATATGGCCGTTGCGCGCGATGTCCTCGTAGAGCTTCACGTGCATAAGCCCGTATTCCTCGAGCGCATGCATCTTGCGGGTCTCGGTCTCGCGCGGTTCGAGAAAGCGCAGCGGCTCAGGGATCGGCACCTGATAGACCAGTGTCTGGCCGGTCTTCAGCCGTTTCTCCGGAATGCGGTGGCGCGTCTGGATGATCGTCGCCTCGCCGGTCTTCGTCGTCACCGCGACATTGGCGACTTTCTGGAAGAAGGCGCGGATCGACACGGCGTTGGTCGTATCATCGGCGCCCTGGTCGATGACCTTCAGCACGTCGTCCGGCCCGAGGATTGCCGCTGTCACCTGCACACCGCCGGTGCCCCAGCCGTAAGGCATCGGCATTTCGCGGGAGGCGAAGGGAACCTGATAGCCGGGTATCGCGATCGCCTTGAGGATCGCCCGGCGGATCATCCGCTTCGTCTGCTCGTCGAGATAGGCGAAATTGTAGGTGGCAAGGTCGGTCATTCGGCCGCCTCCTCCAAACGGGAGTAAGTCTTCAGCCGCTCGGTAAGCGTGCCGCTGTGCAGTTCGAAAAGATGGTTGTCGGCGTCGTGGAAATAGATCGACCGGCCCTCGCCTTCGACACGCGGGCGCGGCGGCATGACATCGAGATTGAGGGAGCGGATGCGCTCGAGATAGATGTCGATATCCTCGTCTCGTATCTTGAAGGCGACGTGATTAAACGTGCGCTCGCTCAGACCCTTGCCCTGCATGATCGCGATCCAGAGATCGCCTATGGTGAAGAATTTCTCCGGCGCCCGTGAGAACTGCTTTTCGCCGCTCGCATAGACCTGTTTGGCGCAGAAAACCGTCTCGAGAATCTCCGTCATGCAGTCGAGATCGCTGACGATGAAGGTGATGTGGGAGAGATCCTCGATCATTCCGCGGCTTCCCGGACATCAATCCCGCCGGACTTCGCGTCGTATTCGGCGCGCATGCGGCGGACGAGGTCGAGCTCTGCCTGGAAGTCGACATAGTGCGGCAGCTTCAGGTGCTCGACGAAGCCGGTCGCCTGGACGTTGTCGGAATGCGAAATGACAAACTCCTCGTCCTGCGCCGGTGCGACGATATCCTCGCCGAATTCCTCGGCACGAAGCGCCCGATCGACCAGCGACATCGCCATGGCCTTGCGCTCGCTCTGACCGAAGACCAGGCCATAGCCGCGGGTGAACTGCGGCGGGTTCTTGGCCGACCCCTGGAACTGGTTGACCATCTGGCATTCGGTGACCTGGATACGGCCGAGCGAGACGGCGAAATTGAGTTCGGGAATGTCGAGTTCGACCTCAACCTCCCCGATGCGGACTTCGCCAACGAAGGGATGGGTGCGGGCATAGCCACGCTGCGTCGAATAGGCGAGCGCCAGCAGAAAGCCCTCGTCGCCGCGCGCTAAGGCCTGCAGGCGCAGGTCGCGGTTCAAGGGAAACTCCAACGGCTCACGCGTCAGGTCGCCCGGGACATGGTCCTCCGGCAACCTGCCGTCGGCTTCGATCAGGCCTTCATCGGCGAGAATATCGGAAACACGCATCATCGCGCTCTCGTCGGCCTGCTTGCGGACGGGATCGGCGACCGGCTCATCGGTCAGCAGCGACGGATCGAGCAGGCGGTGGGTATAGTCGAAGGTCGGCCCCAGAAGCTGACCGCCGGGCAGGTCCTTGTAGGTTGCCGAGACGCGGCGCTCGATCTTCATGCGCGCCGTATCGACCGGCTCCGACATGCCGAACCGTGGCAGCGTCGTGCGGTAGGCGCGCAGGATGAAGATCGCCTCGATCATGTCGCCGCGTGCCTGCCGGACAGCAAGGGCGGCGAGTTCGCGATCGTAAAGAGAGGCTTCCGCCATGACGCGATCGACGGCGAGGCCGAGCTGGGCGACGATCTGGTCGATGGAGATGGCGGGCAGCGACCGGTCGCCCCGGCGGCGGTCGGCGAGAAGCTGGTGCGCATTGGCGATGGCGGCTTCGCCGCCCTTGACGGCAACATACATGCTCAAACCTCCCGATGGCGCAGCTTGGTGGTGCGCGGCAGGCAGAGAATGTCCGTGCCGGCAACCAGGATCAGATCGACGCCCCTGGGAAACAGTGCGCGATTTTCCGCCCAGAGCGTGAGAAAAATGTCTGGCAGGCCAATCGGCGAAAGGACGGCCTCGCCGTTGATACCAGGACCGGTAGCGGTGAACCCGGCACCGCCCTCGAGCGCGGCAATTTCAAGCACGAGCGTTGCCGAACGATCCGGATATTCCTGCGTTCCGAGCGCGAACTGATCGAAGCCCGGAACGATGCCGCCGGCTTCCACGAAGACGAAACGAGCCTCCGGCTTGACGTCCGTCAGCGGTGTGCCGGTATGGAAGGACAGCCATGCCGGCACCGATGAATTGGCAAGGGCAAGGCTCAGCCAGGCGGGGGTTCCATCGTCGCACAGTGTCAGCGCAATCGCTGCTGCTCCGGAACCGAGCGGCGCCGGCGGCGTTGCCGAAGCGCCAAGCGGCGTGATCGTGCCCGGACGCGCCATGGCATCCATCAGGGCCCGGAACACGGCCTGCGACTGGAAGACAGGATCGGTAAAGGCCCCGGCATACGCACCGGCGTGGATCTCGGCTTGAATGCCCATCAGTTGTCTCCCCGCACCATGGTGAAGAAATCGACCCGCGTTGCCGCAGTCTGTTCGGCGCGCTTGCGATCCTCGGCGGCAATGCGGCTTTCCACCGCGTCGATCAGCGCATCGACCGCCTGCCGGTATTCGGGCCGCTGGCGAAGCGCCTCGAAAACCGCCGCCAGGCGAGCTCTTTCGCGATCATTGCCAAGCAACTGGCCGTGACCGATCTCGCCGGAACCGAGCCGCACCGTGGTGCGGCTGACGGTCGCCTCGCCAAGATTGAAGGCATCGCCGCCGCCGCCGATACGGCCGCGCACCATGACGAGACCACTTTCCGGCCCGCGCACCGGGCGCACCTCCGGCTTGGGCTTGATTGCCTGCCAGCCTGCCTGCAGCTCCTCGGTCGAGGCCTTGGCCAGCAATTCCATCGCCCGCTTGCGCCCATTTACCGCCGCGCTGCCATCTTGTTTGATCGGGTCCATTGCTTCCATCCGAAATGTCTATTATTATAGACAACTATACATCTGCTGGTGCTTTTCTAGAACTGCAACATGACGGGCCTGTGACATGAATGCGAAAAAGGCGGTCGAACGGCAAACCGGCGTCGCCCTCTGGCGGCAGATTGCCGATCTGATCCGGCTATCGATCAGCAACGGCGACTACGACCAGACCGGCATGATACCGCCGGAAATCGCCCTGGCAAGCCAGTTCGGCGTCAACCGCCACACGGTGCGCAGCGCCCTTGCCGCACTCGCCGACGAGGGTTTGGTGCAGGCGATCCAGGGGCGAGGCACCCTGATTCAGCGGAAGGAACGGCTAAGCTTTCCGATTTCAAGGCGCACGCGCTTCTCGCAGGGCCTCGGCGGTCAAGCTCGCGAGACGGGAGCAAGGCTGCTCTCCCAGGCCGCACTACCCGCTACAGGCGACGTCGCGGCAGGGTTGAGGGTCGCTCCTGGAACCGACTGTATCCAGCTCAACCTTGTCAGCAGCGCCGATGGCCGGCCGGTGTCGTGTTCCACCAACTTCTTTCCCTCGGATCGCTTCCCGCGCATGGCAGAGAAAGTCAAAAAACTGGGCTCGATCACCAAGGCCTTTGCCGCCGAAGGCCTGCCGGACTACGTGCGCGTCTCGACGGAGCTTGTCGCCCGCCACGCCGATGCCGACGAACTGGCGCTGCTGCGCCTTTCGCCCGGCGCCATCGTCATCGAGGCGACCTCCATCAACGCCGATCCGGATGGCGTCCCGGTGCAGTTCGCCCGCACGCGCTTTGCTGCCGACCGTGTCAAGCTGAAGATCGAAACGTGAGGCCACGAAAAAGGGCGCGATGTATTGGCACGCGCCCTTCCTCAATTCCAGTCAAATGCAGCGATCAAACGTCGGCGATGAAGGTCTGCTTTTGTGTTCCCAACCCCTCGATGCCGAGCTCGACGACGTCGCCGGCCTTCAGATACTGCGGTGGCTTGAAGCCCATGCCGACGCCGGGGGGCGTACCGGTCGAGATGATATCGCCGGGATGCAGCGTCATGAACTGGCTGAGATAGCTAACGACATTGGCGACCCCATAGACCATGGTCTTCGTGGAACCGTCCTGCTTGGTGACGCCGTTGACGGTGAGCCACATCTTCAGCTTCTGCGGATCGGCAACTTCGTCGCGTGTCACGAGCCAGGGGCCGGTCGGGCCGAACGTGTCGCACGACTTACCCTTGGTCCACTGTCCGGAGCGCTTGGTCTGGAAATCGCGCTCGGAGACGTCATTGATGACGCAGTAGCCGGCCACATGCTCCAACGCATCCGCCTCCGATACGTACTTGGCTTTCTTGCCGATCACCACGCCGAGCTCGACCTCCCAGTCGGTGGCTTCCGATCCGTGCGGAACGATGACGTCGTCGTTCGGACCGACGATGGCCGATGTCGCCTTCATGAAGATCACCGGTTCCGGCGGCACCGTCGCACCGGTTTCAGCGGCGTGATCGGCATAGTTCAGCCCGATGCAGATGAACTTGCCGGTTCCTGCAACACAGGCGCCAAGGCGCGGGTTGCCGCCGACGACCGGCAGGCTGGCGATATCGAGCCCCTTGGCCCAACCCATATCACTGATCGCGGCGCCGCCGACATCGGCGATGACGCCGCTCAGATCCCTGATCTGGCCATCCTCGTCGAGAACGCCCGGCTTTTCCAACCCCAGGGGGCCATAGCGCAAAAGTTTCATGTTATCTCTTCCCTTGGAACGCAGACTATCGTGCCGCCTGACAAATCAAAGGCGGGCAGCGTTGTAAAGCGCTTTTGCCGGTTCTAGGGGGGTGCGGGTAGCCAAATCCTGCAGGCGATCAGGACGCCTCGCCCCGCCGCAGCCCGCCGAAGGAGATTGTGGCGGGATTTCTCCCGCCACATGTGCCCTCAGGCCGCCTTGGAATAGGCTTTTGCCATGTCCGGGAGGCGCTTCACGCGAATTTTCGACGCCTGGCCGGCAGCGTTGAAGGCGATGAACCGCTCCTTGCAGACCTCGACCATGCGGGCGGTCGCCGGTTTCAGATAGTTACGCGGGTCGAAATTGTCAGGATGCTGGAGGTGATGCTTGCGGATCTCGCCGGTGAAGGCGAGGCGAAGGTCGGTGTCGATATTGACCTTGCGAACGCCGAGCGGAATGGCCTTCTGGATCTCGGAGACCGGCACGCCCCAGGTCTGCTTCATCTTGCCGCCGAATTCGTTGAAGAGATCCTGCAGGTCCTGCGGCACCGTCGACGAGCCGTGCATAACCATGTGCGTGTTCGGCAGACGCTTGTTGATCCTGGCGATCGTTTCGATCGACAGAATTTCGCCGTCGGGCGCGCGGGTGAACTTGTAGGCGCCGTGGCTGGTGCCGATCGCAACCGCCAATGCATCGACGCCGGTCTTTTCTACGAAATCGAACGCCTGTTCCGGATCCGTCAGCAGTTCCTCGCGCGACAGCGTGCCTTCGAAGCCGTGGCCGTCTTCCTTTTCGCCGGCGCCGGTTTCCAGATTGCCGAGGCAACCCAGTTCGCCTTCGACCGAGACGCCGGCCGCATGGGCGAACTTCACAACCTCTGCCGTGACGCCAACATTGTATTCATAGCTGGCGATCGTCTTGCCGTCGGCCAGCAGCGAACCGTCCATCATCACCGACGTGAAGCCGTTGGTGATCGCCGAAATGCAGGTCGAGGGCTGGTCGCCGTGATCGAGATGAAGACAGACGGGGATATGCGGATATTCTTCCGCAGCCCCAAGAATCAGATGCCGCAGGAAAGCGTCGCCGGCATAGGCGCGAGCACCGCGGCTTGCCTGCAGGATGACGGGTGAATCCGTGGCATCGGCGGCGCGCATCACCGCCTGGATATATTCCAGATTGTTTACGTTGAAGGCGGGTAGCGCGTAGTTGTTTTCAGCGGCGTGGTCCAGCAGCTGCCGCAGGGTGATCAATGCCATTCAGAAGTCTCCCGTTGTCCTGGCGCCGTCACTGCCGATCGATTTGGCATATGACGCCCATATTCTCCGCTTGAGCAAAAGCGCCCGCCACAAACGCCAACTGGTATCGCGACCAAGCCTCCAGGCGACTGTGGGGCGGATTTACCCGCACCATAATTGATGATCCGGGTTTGGCAACCACCGCCGAAACGGAAAATGACGTCCTTCCTGCTGCGGAAACGTTGCAGGTCAGCCACCGTGGACTAACCGTCCCCGCATATTTTTGCCGACTGGTAAAATCAATCATAGATTGCAATTTCGTTGCCCAGCACCGATTTTCCCCAGCATGCAGCGCCAAAGGGAAGGGAACCGAAGACGTCCTTGACTGGCACGTTTGCTTCCGCAGCCAGGCAAATCACGAATGCATATTACGTAAACTGCCGGAAATAATTGCCATTCTTTCGCCGCGGTCGACTGCAGGGACGAACCGATCAATTCCAGCTGGCGCAGATCCCTCAAAAAATGCCGCGATTGAAATGCAACCGCCGCGCTATAGATACATGTCGTCAGCGACGTCGCGGCGTTTGAACCACGCCAATCGGCCTTGCCTTTGGGAAAAAATTGGCATTCTCTCGCTGTTTCACAACCTAACAAGAGGGGAAGGAAAACAAAATGACATTGGCAAAAATCAACCTCCGCACAGCGGTCCTGCTTGGATCGTTTCTCGTCGGCGCCAGCCCTCTGCTCGCCGAAACCGTCCTGCATCGCGGCAATGCCGGCGAGCCGCAGACACTCGATCAGGCCCATACCTCGATCAATATCGAAGAGTTCATCCTGAAAGACCTCTACGAAGGCCTGACGATCTACGATGCGGCCGGCAAGGTCATTCCGGGTGCTGCCGAAACCTGGGATCTCTCCGACGACGGTATCGTCTACACCTTCAAGCTGCGCGCCGACGCCAAGTGGTCGGACGGCTCTCCGGTCACCGCCGGCGACTTCGTCTTCTCCATCCAGCGCATCGAGGATCCGAAGACCGCAGCCGGCTATGCCAACATCCTTTTTCCGATCAAGAACGCCGAAAAGGTCAACAAGGGCGAAGTGCCGGTCGATCAGCTCGGTGTCAAGGCCGTCGACGACAAGACGGTTGAAATAACCCTGGAACGCCCGACACCCTTCTTCCTCGAATTGCTCGCCCACCAGACCGCCATGCCGGTCTCCAAGGCAAGTGTCGAAAAGAATGGCGCCGATTTCGTCAAGCCCGGCATCATGGTCTCGAACGGCGCCTACAAGCTCGTCGCCCACACGCCGAACGACAGCCTGACGGTCGAAAAGAACCCGGAATATTGGGATGCTGCAAACGTCAAGATCGACAAGGTGATCTTCTACCCGATCGACGACCAGGCCGCCTCCGTCCGCCGCTTCGAGGCCAAGGAAATGGATCTTGCCTACAACTTCTCGGCCGACCAATTGGACCGCCTGCGCAAGTCCTATGGCGAGCAGGTCCATGTCTCGCCGACGCTCGCGACCTACTACTACGCCTTCGACACCCGCCAGGAGCCCTATAGCGACGTGCGCGTGCGCCGGGCGCTCTCGATGTCCGTCGATCGCGACTTCCTCGCCAAGGAGATCTACTCTGGCTCGCAGCTGCCGTCCTACTCCATGGTGCCTCCGGGCATGGCGAGCTACGGCGATCCGGCAAAGGCCGACTTCTCCGAGATGTCACAGCTCGACCGCGAAGATGAAGCGGTCAAGCTGATGAAGGAAGCCGGCTATGGCGAAGGCGGCAAGCCGCTCAACATCGAAATCCGCTACAACACCAACCCGAACCATGAACGTGTTGCGACCGCCGTCGCCGACATGTGGAAGAACACGTTTGGCGCCAAGGTATCGATGGTCAATCTCGACGTCTCCTCGCACTATGCCTACCTGCAGGAAGGCGGCAAGTTCAACGTCGCCCGCGCCGGTTGGGTAGCCGACTATGCCGACGCCGAAAACTTCCTGGCCCTCAGCCTCTCCTCGAACAAGACCTTCAACTACGGCCACTTCGAGAATGCCGAGTTCGACGCCCTGATGAAGAAGTCCTACGAGGAGGTCGATCCGACGGTCCGCTCGAAGATCCTGCATGAAGCCGAGGCGCTTCTGATGAAGGAACAGCCGATCGCGCCGTTCCTGACCCAGGCAGACCTTTGGCTGGTGTCCGACAAAGTGAAGGGTTGGCAGGATAACGCCGTCAACGCGCATCTCAGCCGCTTCCTGAGCGTATCCGAATAACGGATTTTCGACACGCGGCAGCCACGCGGTTGCCGCGCGTCACGATCAGAGAGCAAAACCATGATCTCCTTTGTCCTGCGCCGCCTCGCGAGCGCCGTGCCGACCCTGTTTATCGTCGTCACGATTTCCTTCTTCCTGATGCGGTTCGCCCCCGGCGGCCCCTTCAATCTCGAACGTCCGCTGCCGCCGCAGACCATGGCGAACCTGATGGCGACCTACCATCTCGATCAGCCGCTCTGGAACCAGTACCTCACCTATATCGGCAATGCCGTCACCGGCGATTTCGGCCCGAGCTACATCTACAAGGACAACACCGTCGCCGAACTGATCGGCAAGGGCCTGCCCTATTCGATGGAACTCGGTTTCTTTGCGCTGCTTCTGGCTCTGGTCGGCGGCGTACTTGCCGGCACCATCGCGGCCCTTCGGCAAAACAGCTTCCTCGATTTCCTGATCATGTCGGTCTCGACCGTCGGAGTCACCGTGCCGAACTTCGTCGTTGGCCCGGTGCTGACACTGATCTTCGCCATCACGCTCGCCTGGCTGCCGGCCGGCAGCTGGGGTGATGGGTCGCTGCGCTTCCTCATCCTGCCGATGATTGCGCTCGCCCTGCCGCAGTTGGCGGTCTTTGCCCGGCTGACGCGCGGCTCGATGATCGAAGCGCTGCACACCGACCATATCCGTACCGCCCGCGCCTATGGCCTGCCGACCCGTGTCGTCGTCGTCACCCATGCGATGCGCGCGGCGATGCTGCCGGTCGTTTCCTATCTTGCGCCCGCCGCCGCAGCGCTTTTGACCGGCTCGGCTGTCGTCGAGACGATCTTCACCATTCCCGGCGTAGGCCGCTATTTCGTGCTCGGCGCACTCAATCGCGATTACACGCTGGTGATGGGAACCGTGGTGCTGATCGCCATCTTCGTCATCGTCTTCAATCTTGTGGTCGACATTCTCTACGGCCTTCTCGATCCGAGGGTTCGCCATGACTGATATCCTCACCACCCCGGCGCTGCCGCCCGAAACCGCAAGCCGAAGCCTGTTCCAGCTCGCGGCAATGCGCTTCCGCCGCAACCGCGCCGCCATGGCCGGCTGCGTCATGCTGGCGCTGATTGCGCTCTTTTCCTTCCTCGGCCCCTATTTCATCAGCCACAGTTACGACCAGGTGTTTCCGTCCTATGTCTCGATCCCGCCGAGTTTCGAACCACGGCCGGACGCGTCGAGCCTTCAGGACGTGATGGAAGGCGTTGCCGGACGGGCACGCGTCGATCTGAAGGAGTTTGCCGTTGACGGCCAGACCTTCACGGCCACAGTGACCTCCGACACACCGATCGATCCGCGCGCCACGCGCTATTTCGACCGGGCGAACGAATTCGACGGCACCGAAGTGGTGGCGACGGAGAATGATGGGAAGACGCTGAAGGTCACCGGCAGCGTCGCGCGCGAGTATTTCCTGTTCGGCACCGACTCCAACGGCCGTGACCTGATGGCCCGCGTCATGCTCGGCGGCCAGATTTCGATCGCCGTCGGACTGCTCGCGAGCCTCGTCTCGCTCTCGATCGGCGTGCTCTATGGCGCGACTTCGGGCTATGTCGGCGGCCGCATCGACAACGTCATGATGCGCTTCGTCGAAATCCTCTATTCGCTGCCCTTCGTCTTCCTCGTCGTCGTGCTCGTCGTCTTCTTCGGGCGCTCGTTCATCCTGATCTTTCTCGTCATCGGCGCGGTGGAATGGCTGGACATGGCCCGCATCGTGCGCGGCCAGACGCTGGCCTTGAAGCGGCGCGAATTTATCGGCGCGGCGCAGGCGCTCGGTCTCACCGACTGGCAGATCATCCGCCGCCACATTATTCCGAACACCATCGGGCCGGTCGTCGTCTTCGTCACCGTCGTCGTGCCGAAGGTCATTCTGCTGGAAAGCTTCCTCTCCTTCCTCGGTCTCGGCGTACAGGCGCCGCTGACGAGCTGGGGGGCGCTGATCGCCGAAGGCGCCAACAACATCCAGTCGGCGCCGTGGCTTTTGATCTTCCCGGCGATCTTCTTCGTCCTCACCCTTTTCTCGCTGAACTTCGCCGGCGACGGCCTGCGCGATGCGCTCGACCCGAAGGACCGCTGACATGACTGATTCACGGGAAACAATTCTCGCTGTCCGCAACCTCAAGGTCTCGTTCTCGACCCCGGATGGAACGGTAGAGGCGGTCAAGGGCATCGATCTCGACGTCAGGGCCGGCGAAACGCTAGCCGTGGTGGGCGAATCCGGCTCCGGCAAGAGCCAGACGATGATGGGCATCATGGGTCTGCTTGCGGGAAACGGCGCGGCCTCCGGCTCGGCGAAATATCGCGGCCGGGAACTCATCGGCCTTCCACTGAAGGCGCTGAATAATGTGCGCGGTGAAAAGATCACCATGATCTTTCAGGAGCCGATGACCTCGCTCGATCCGCTCTATACGATCGGCCGGCAGATCGCCGAACCGATCGTCCATCACCGCGGCGGCAGCTTCAAACAGGCGCGCACCCGTGTTCTCGAACTCCTGGAGCTAGTCGGCATTCCCGATCCGGCGCGCCGGATCGACAGCTATCCGCACGAGCTTTCCGGCGGCCAGCGCCAGCGCGTCATGATCGCCATGGCACTTGCCAACGATCCGGATGTGCTGATCGCCGACGAACCGACGACGGCGCTCGACGTCACCATCCAGGCGCAGATTCTCGACCTGCTCAATTCGCTGCAGGCCAAGTTCGGCATGGCCGTCGTGCTCATCACCCACGATCTCGGCATCGTCCGCCATTTCGCCAGTCGCGTCGCCGTCATGCGCCACGGCGAGGTGGTCGAGACCGGAACTACAGACGACATCTTCGAGCGGCCACAAGCGGACTACACCAGGATGTTGCTTGCGGCCGAACCGCGCGGCCGCAAGGCGCCACCCGCAAAAAACGCGCCGATCGTTCTCGAAGGTGCGAATATTGCCGTCGACTATGCCACCGGTGGCGGCCTGTTCGGCGGCTCCGCCGGCGTGTTTCGTGCCGTCGATGGCGTCAGCATCCGGCTGAGAGAGGGCCAGACCATCGGCATCGTCGGTGAGTCCGGCTCCGGCAAGTCGACGCTCGGTCGCGCGCTGCTGCGGCTGATCCCAAGCAGCGGGCGTTACCAGTTCGGCTCGATGAACATCTCCGATTTCAGCCGCGGCGCCATGCGTCCGCTGCGCCGGCAACTGCAACTGGTGTTTCAGGACCCTTACGGGTCACTCTCGCCGCGCCAGACCGTCGGCGAAATCGTCACCGAGGGGCTTTACGTCCACGAGCCCCAGCTCAGCCGCGCCGAGCGTGACAAGCGGGCGATCGAGGCACTGAGGGAGGTCGGTCTCGATCCGGCCGCCCGCAACCGCTATCCCCACGAATTCTCCGGCGGCCAGCGACAGCGCATCGCCATCGCCCGCGCCATCATCCTCAAGCCGAAAGTCGTCATTCTCGACGAACCGACCTCGGCGCTCGACCGCTCCGTGCAAGGCCAGGTCATCGAGCTCCTGCGCGCGCTGCAGGCGGCGAATCGCCTCTCCTACATCTTCATCAGCCACGACCTGTCGGTGATCAAGGCGATGTCGGATTATGTCGTGGTGATGAAGAACGGCAGGATCGTCGAGGAAGGCGATACCGACGCGATCTTCGAAGCGCCGCGAGAGAGCTACACACAGACCCTGATGCACGCGGCTTTTACGGCGTGACCTCCCTGCTCCCGGCTTTGATCGGCGGACTCGGCTGCCGCGATTGCCGTCGTTTCAGCTGCTGTTCGCGGAAGAAGATGAACAGACCGGACGCAACTATCAGGGCGGAGCCGAGGATCACGGGTGGCCGCGGCGTATCGCCGAAGAAGATCCAGCCGAATACCACCGCCCAGAAAAGCAGCGTATATTGCAGCGGCACGACGGTTGCCGCATCCGCCAGTTTCAGCGAGCGGGTGACGAGGATGTGGGCGAGCATGGCGACAATGCCAAGAAGGCTGAGGCACGCCAAGCCCTGCATATCCATCGGCGCCCAGCCCGCCGGATTGACGCCGACACCGGCCAGAGAAAAGATCAGCGCGCCGCTTAACTGCCAGAAGATCAGCGTCGTGTCCGGTGTTGCCCGCAGGGTTCGCCCGAGAAGCAGCGCGACGGCATAGGCTGTGCTGCCTGCGAGCGCGATCAGCGCCGGCAACGAAAAGCTCTCGCTCGAGGGTTCAAGCGCGATGACGACACCGGCGAAGCCGATCAGGATTGCCGTCCACCGCCGCCAGCCCACATGCTCACCGAGCAGAAACGGCGAGGCAGCAGCGACATAGATCGGCGCCGCCAGCCAATAGGTCATCGCGTCGGCAAGCGGCATATAGGCGACGGCAAAATAGAAGGCCGACGCATCGACCGCAAACAGAAGCGATCGCAGCCCCTGCAGCCACGGGCGATCGACAATCAGCAGGCTGCGCCACCCGCGCATGACGAAGAAGGGAATGAGCACCACCAATGCCGCGAGGCTGCGGATCGTCATCAACTGGCTGACGGAATAGGTCGAAACCAGCCATTTCCCCATCGTGTCGTTAAGCGAGAACATCAGCATGCCAAGCAGCATGAAGAGGACGCCGGTACGGACGGCGTTCGAAGTAAGGGTAACGGGGGCTGTTACGGCAGTCATGGCATCGATTCCGGGAAAGGTGTCCGCCACTCGCATATTCCCGCTCTTCAATCCATCCCTGAAAGCGGATGGGTCGATGAAGAAACGGAATGCATGTCGCCTGCAACGAAGCTACTTCTTTTATTTTGCACTGCAGCATGATAGAAATATTCTATCGCGGTATGCGAAGTAGGCCATTGAAAGAAAACCGAAATTCGACCAAAAGCCTTTGAAAATCGATTTTTTGACCCTGTTTCTCCTATCGGCCACGCCCCAGGATCGCTGCGTCATGAGCAAGACGGACTTTATCGGCAAACGCTCCAGTGCAGCTGGCGGCTGGGGCGCGCTGAAAAGCTGCGGCAAGCGGCTTCTGGAAAGCGGCTCCCCGCTTTCGGGCGCACGCACCCTCTTGAAGGCCAATCAGCCGGATGGCTTCGACTGCCCCGGCTGCGCCTGGGGCGATCCGGAGCATGGCTCCTCGTTCGAGTTCTGCGAGAACGGCGTCAAGGCGGTTGCCTGGGAAGCGACCGACAAGCGCACGCCGCCGGACTTCTTTGCCGCGCACACCGTCTCCGACCTGAAATCCTGGAGCGACTACGCGCTGGAGCAAGAGGGCCGCCTCACCCATCCGATGCGCTACGACCGCGCCACGGATACCTATGTCCGGATCGGCTGGGACGCCGCCTTTGCCGAGATCGGTGCGATCCTCAATAGCTTCGACACGCCGGACCGGGCCGAGTTCTACACCTCCGGCCGGGCCTCCAACGAGGCCGCCTTCCTCTATCAGCTCTTCGTCCGGCTCTACGGCACCAACAATTTTCCCGATTGCTCCAACATGTGCCATGAGGCGAGCGGCATCGCGATGAAGCAGGCGGTCGGTGCCAGCAAGGGCACGGTGCTGCTCGAAGATTTCGAAAAGGCCGACGCCATCTTCGTCATCGGCCAGAATCCCGGTACCAACCATCCGCGCATGCTCGGCGATCTTCGTCGCGCGGCCGAGCGCGGGGCAAAGATCGTCGTCTTCAATCCGCTGCGCGAACGCGGGCTCGAGCGTTTCGCCGACCCGCAGGACAAGCTGGAAATGCTGCGAGGCGGTTCGACCGCGATCGCAAGCGACTACTTCCAGCCGCGCCTCGGCGGCGACATGGCAGCGGTGCGCGGCATGGCCAAGGCGGTTTTCGCGGCGGAGGACGCAGCACTTGCGGCGGCCGAGCCCTCTGTTCTGGATCTTGATTTCATCAGCCGGCACACCGCAGATTTCGATGCCTATCGTGCCGCCGTTGATGCGACCACATGGGAAGAGATCGAGGATCAGTCCGGCTTGACGCAGGCCGAAATCGAGCGGGCGGCGACAATCTATCTTACCGCCGAGCGGGTGATCTGCACTTGGGCGATGGGTGTGACGCAACACCGCCATTCCGTCATTACCATCCGCGAGATGGCCAGTTTCATGCTGCTGCGCGGCAATATCGGCAAGCCGGGCGCCGGACTTTGCCCCGTGCGCGGCCATTCCAACGTCCAGGGCGACCGTACCGTCGGCATCAACGAGAAGCCGCCGGCCGCCTTTCTCGACGCATTGGAGCAGGAATTCGATTTCAAGCCGCCCCGGCATGAGGGCCACAATGTGCTCGCAGCCATCGGCGCCATGCTGGCCGGCTCGGCGCGAGCCTTCATCGGCCTCGGCGGCAATTTCGCGCGTGCAACGCCGGACAGCCCGCTCATCGAAAAGGCGCTGGCCTCGCAGAAGCTGACGGTCAACATCGCCACCAAGCTCAACCACTCGCACCTGATGCCGGGCGAGGTGAGCTTCATCCTGCCCTGCCTCGGCCGTACCGAGATCGACCGCAATTCGAAGGGCATCAGTCAAATCGTCACTGTCGAGGATTCGATGAGCATGGTGCATGGCTCCGGCGGCATCAACAGGCCGGCATCACCCGAACTGCGCTCCGAAGTGGCAATCATCGCCGGTATCGCGGCTGCGACTGTCGGCTCGGCAAAGATCGATTGGGCAGCGCTTGCCGATGACTACGACCTGATCCGCGATCACATCGCCAATGTCATTCCGGGTTTCGAAAACTACAACGAGCGTGTCCGCAAGCCGCGCGGCTTCCATTTGCGCAATGCCGCCGCCAACCGCGAATGGGAAACATCGGAAGGCCGGGCAACCTTCTGGACCGGCCCGCTTCCGGACGCGATCGAGCATCAGATGGCCCGCGGCGCGGAGGGCGTTTTCGTGCTGCAGACTTTCCGCTCGCACGATCAGTACAATACGACGATCTACGGCATGGACGACCGCTATCGCGGCGTCTACGGCGAGCGCAACGTCGTCTTCATCAATCCCGCCGACCTTGCCGATCTCGGCGCCCGGGCCGGCGACCGCACCGACGTGATCGGCCGCCACAAGGACGGCGTTTCCCGCATCGCGCGCGATTTCCGCTTCGTGCCCTATGATATCCCGCGCGGCTGCGTCGCCGGTTATTATCCGGAACTCAACGTGCTCGTGCCCTTGTCGAGCGCCGGAGACCAGAGCGATACGCCGACGTCGAAGTCCGTGCTGGTATCGTTCCATACGAAAACCTCAGAGGCAGATGCGGCGTGATGCCGGATAACCCAACCGACGAGGATTTCCTTGCCGTCGTCGAGGCGATCCGCAGGCAGGACGCGACGCTTTCGCCGCTGGGCGCAGGGATCATCGCTGCCATTTCTCAAAGGGTCACCGAAGACAGCCGCACCTTTGCCGGGCTGTTCGGCATCGCCCACGCGCTGGTCCTGCGGGAGATCAATCTGCTTTGCGGGCCGCAAGCACCGATCGAAATCGTCCGTCGCGACGCCCGCACGCAGAGAACGCACCTCAAACTTACCGTAAAAGGCAACGTTCTCATGGCCGGCGTCCTTGACCTTGGCGGTATCGTTGCTAAGTAAGAGCCATCTCCGCAGTGCAGGGCATTCTAACACGCCTGCGGAGTCAAACCTGATACCGGGCCCCTCTGGCGAGAATCTACGGCGCTCTCGTGATGTCGGTATCACCCGCAAATAAGCCGGCGGACTATAAGCACATGACAATCCATCTCATGCGTTCTTCGCATGCCAATCGTGGCATGCGGGATTTCTCGATCTATGCTCCGAGCTTTGACGGATCGGAGGTGCGGCCATGAAGCCCGCCTCGCAAACCTCGGCGCTCGGTTATTTCAACTGGGCCTTCATCGTCACGGCCGCCGGTCTTGCGCTCGGCGCCTGGCTCGGCTGGATCACGACCGGCACTCTGGGCGGCACGGCCACCGTCTTCTTCGTCTGTACGGTGCTTGCCGTGCTGGAAATCTCGCTTTCCTTCGACAACGCCATCGTCAACGCCAACAAACTGAAGGAAATGACACCGGTCTGGCAAAGCCGGTTCCTCACCTGGGGCATCGTGATTGCCGTCTTCGGCATGCGCATCGTCTTCCCGCTGCTGATCGTGGTGATCGCAGCCAATATCGGGCCAATCGACGCCCTGGTGCTGGCCGCCTCGCGCCCCGAGGAATACGCCCGCATCATGAACGAGGCGCATCTGCCGATTGCCGCGTTCGGCGGAACCTTCTTGATGATGGTCGGCCTGAAATTCTTCTTCGATCACGAAAAGGACGTTCACTGGATCAAGACAGTGGAGCGCGGCATGTCGCGTTTCGCGACGATCAAGGGCGTCGAAATCGCCTTCGTTCTGATGTTGATCCTGGTGTTCTCCCACTTCCTCGACGGTGAAGAAGCCACGACCTTTGTCTATTGCTCGATCTACGGCCTCCTGACCTTCCTGGCGGTCGAAGTGGTCGGCGGGTTGCTCGACGCGTCGCAGCAGACAATGAGTGCCGCAGCAAAAGGCGGTCTCGGCGCTTTCATCTACCTCGAAGTGCTGGACGCCAGTTTCTCCTTCGACGGCGTGATCGGCGCTTTCGCTCTGACGCAGAATCTCTTCGTCATCGCCATCGGTCTCGGCATCGGCGCCATGTATGTGCGTTCGATGACGATCATGCTGGTGGAAAAGGGGACGCTGGCCGAATATCGCTACCTGGAACACGGCGCCTTCTACGCGATCCTGATCCTGTCGGTGATCATGTATTGCCAGACGCTAGTGCACATTCCGGAGGTCATTACCGGCCTCGGCGGCGCGGGCCTGATCGGCATCTCGCTCTGGTCCTCGATCCGCCACAACAGGCGAGAGCAAGCTGAACACGTCAACGCGTAACGGCTGGCGCACCAACGAAAAGCCCGCCAGTCCCAGGGATTGGCGGGCTTTTTCATTCTGATTACCGCGGCTGAACCTGCAGCGCGCAATAGTCTCGCTTTGGTATTAGCGCTTCACGGAGTTGAAGTTCTTCGGATCGATACCGAGAGTGTAGAGGTCGCGGTCCAGCGGACGGCGGTGGCCCTCAACAGCCGCGGCTGCGGCCGTGGCCGCGCCAAAGATGGCGATGGCATTACCGAAGAAGCCTCGGGCGGGTTTACGAAGGGCGGACATCTCTTTTACTCACTTTCCGATTTGGTTGATCGTGTTTCATTCGATGAGTGGAAGATGATCTTTTAGGCCCCGCTTTACAATGCACAGGAATTCATCCCAGCCATGCAAATAGGAAAGGCCCGGTTAACATCAGCTAACCGGGCCTTTCCCTATGACGGTCTTGGGAGGAGCGCCGTCAATCTTCGCTTGCGGCGAGCTGGGCGAGTACCTCGCCACGGCCTCGCGCCCGCAGGATCAAAGGTATGATCAGGGCCGCCGCCGCGATCACCAGCAGCACGGCGGCGATCGGCGAGGTGAACAGCACCGTGACATCGCCCTGGCTGATCGACAGCGCCCGCCGGAGCTGCTGCTCCGCCAGCGGCCCAAGGATCAGGCCGACGACGACAGGCGCGATCGGATAACCGAAGATGCGCATGACATAACCGAGCAGGCCGAAGGCGAGCAGCATGCCGAGTTCGAACACCGAGGGATTGGCGCCGATCGTACCGAGCGTCGCGAATGTGAGAATGCCCGCGTAGAGCCACGGCTTCGGGATTGTCAGAAGCTTCACCCAGAGGCCAACCAGCGGCAGGTTCAGCACCAGGAGCATAAAGTTGGCGATCAGCAGGCTGGCGATCAGGCCCCAGACGAGCTGCGGATTGGTCGCAAACAAGAGCGGGCCGGGCTGCAGCCCGTATTGCTGGAAGCCGGCGAGCATGATCGCCGCGGTCGCCGTGGTCGGCAGGCCGAGCGTCAGCAGCGGCACCAGCGTCCCGGCGGCCGAGGCGTTGTTGGCCGCTTCCGGACCGGCGACACCCTCGATGGCGCCGTTGCCGAATTCTTCCGGATGCTTGGTCAGCCGCTTTTCGGTGGCGTAGGAGAGGAACGTGCCGATTTCAGCGCCGCCCGCCGGCATCGCGCCGATCGGGAAACCAATAGCTGTTCCGCGCAGCCACGCCTTCCAGGAGCGCGCCCAATCCTGGCCGTTCATCCAGACTGATCCCCTGACCGCTTCGACCTTGTCCGGGCCGAGATCACCCTGTGCTGCGATATAGAGAGATTCGCCGATGGCGAACATCGCGACCGCCAGCGTCGTCACCTCGATCCCGTCGAGCAGATCGGGAACACCGAAGCTCATGCGCGTCTGGCCGGTCAGCTGGTCGATGCCGATGATAGCGAGCGCAAAACCGATGAACAGCGAGGTCAGCCCGCGCAGCGTCGAATCGCCGAAGGCCGAAGACACCGTGACAAAGGCAAGCACCATCAGCGCAAAGTATTCGCGCGGACCGAAAACCAGCGCCAGCTTGACGACGAAAGGCGCGATGAAGGCAAGCGCGCCCGTCGCAAGGAGGCCGGCGACGAAGGAACCGATAGCGGCTGTCGCCAATGCCGGTCCACCACGTCCGGCCCGGGCCATCTTGTTGCCCTCGAGCGCGGTGACGATCGATGCACTTTCGCCCGGTGTGTTCAGAAGGATCGAAGTGGTCGAGCCGCCATACATGCCGCCGTAATAGATGCCGGCAAACATGATCAGCGAGCCGCCCGGATCGAGCTTGTAGGTCACGGGCAGGAGCAGTGCCACGGTGAGTGCCGGGCCGATGCCGGGCAGAACCCCGACGGCGGTGCCGAGCGTGACGCCGATCAGCGCATAGAGAAGGTTCATCGGCTGGGCGGCGACGAGCAGGCCCTGCAACAGGAAATCGAATGTGTTCATGTCAGGGCCTTACCAAAACAGATGTTCGAGCGGACCGGCAGGCAGCGAGAGTTGCAGCAACCCGGCAAAGATCAGCCAGATGCCGAGACAGAGCAGGATGCCGATCGGGACTGTCATCCACAGCTTGCGTTTGCCGAAAGCTGCTGCCGTTGCTGCAAAGAGCAGTCCGGTCGCGATCGAAAAACCAAGTATTTTCAGAAGCAGCATCTGTGCAGCAAGTCCACCGACGATCCAGACGACGGGGCCGAACTCCTGCCGGTCGCGTGCCGGAAAATCACCCCGGAGCGCTTCAAAAACGGTCCAGACCGCCAAGATCAGCAATCCGCCGGCGATCACGAACGGGATGGTGGCCGGACCGATGCCGGAGTATCCGCCCATGCTCGCAAGCCGCGACGCATCCCAGAAGATCAGGCCGGCGAGGGCCGCGAGGAAGACGGCGATGACAAGCGCCGCCCTGTCAGGGCGGCGTGTCTCCGTCGAAGGGGTGTGGCCCTTGCTCATTTTACCAGACCAATGTCCTTGAGGACGGCTTCGGTTGCCGAAATGTCCTTGGCGAGTTGCTCCTTGAAGGCATCACCGGCGAGATAGGTATCCTGCCAGCCCTTGGTCTTCAGGGTTTCCTGCCAGCTGGCGGACTTGACCAGCTTCTCGATGTCGGTCGAAACGGCGGCCTTCTGCTCGTCGGTCAGGCCGGGAGCTGCGGCAATCATGCGCCAGTTCTGCACCACCACGTCGAGACCGCTCTCCTTGATGGTCGGCGCGTCGATACCGGGGATACGCTCGGCGCTCGAAACGGCGAGAAGACGAAGCGTGCCCGATTTCACCTGCGATTCAAATTCGCCGTAGCCGGAAATGCCGGCCGTCACCTGGCTGCCGAGAATGGCGGCCAGCGCTTCACCGCCGCCGGAGAACGCGATGTAGTTGATCTTGGTCGGATCGACGCCCGCAGCCTTGGCGATGAGGCCGACTGCGATATGGTCCGTGCCGCCGGCAGAGCCGCCGCCCCAGGATACCGCGCCCGGATCCTTCTTCAGCGCCTCGACGAGATCGCCCATGGTCTTCAGCGGCGAATCCGCCGGAACGACGATCGCTTCGTACTCGCCGGTCAGGCGGGCAATCGGCGTAACGTCATTCAGCGTCACCGGCGACTTGTTGGTGAGGATGGCGCCGACCATGACATAACCGCCGACGATCAGGGCATTCGGGTTGCCGTTCGACTGGCTGGCGAACTGTGCAAGACCGATGGTACCGCCGGCGCCCGGGACGTTCTGCACCTGGACGTTGCCGGAAATGCCTTCCTGCTGCATCACGCTCTGGATCGAGCGGGCGGTCTGGTCCCAGCCGCCGCCGGGGTTCGCCGGTGCGATGATGGTGTAGTCAGCCGCAAAAGCGGGAAGCGCGAGAGCGCCGGCGAGAATGGATGCCAGAAAAAACTGTTTCAAGATTAGTCCTCCGTCAGGCGCGCTCTTTGATCTGGCGCGCGGTGTTCATCTTTGCGGACGGGGGGTTTGGCTCACTCTGGATCGGGCGCGCGTTCGCTTCTTGGGCTAAACGACGCCGGGTCTGGTGAATTTCCTCCCATTCGCCTCGATCATCCGCCTCCACGGATGATGAAGAACCACAAGGCACCACAGGAAGCTGTCATCTACCTGACATCGAGCAGGACCTTGCCGAATTAATCTCCGCTAATTTTTCCGCTTCGTCTACTGGAGGCGCAAAACTTCGTTCCAGCGGGCGATCAGCCGCGCCCGCTTGACCTGATCGAGATAGACCATCAGCCCGGGACTGACCGGAACCGGCCGCAACTGCCCGCCCAGCATCTCCCGCATCGTATTGGCCGTGTTGGCGCCGGCGACATCCGGGCTGACGGCGGGGATCTGCAATTCGCGCGCCATGATTGTCTGGCCCTCCTTCGACATGAAGAATTCGAGATAGCGCCGGCCGAGATCCGGCGAGGCCGCCGCTTGCGGCACCAGCCCGATGCGCGACATGACGACGGTATAATCCCGCGGCAGGACGATGCCGACATCCGGGTGACGCGAGGCCCAGTCGGCCGCATAGGAGCCGAGAATATTGTAGCCAAGCACGAAACGGCCGTCGGAGACGCGCTCGAGAATGGCCGAACTGGTGGAATAGAGTTTTACGCCGGCAGCACCCATCGTCTGGATCACCGACCAGATATCGCCGAACTGCTCCTGGTCGCGCGCCATGAACAGGAAACCGACGCCGGATCGCTCGATATCGTAGGTGCCGATCTTTCCATAGACCGCGCTTCCCTGACGCTTGAGATAGTCGACGAACTCGGCCCGCGTCGAGGGCGGCTTTTCCTTTGTGAAGCTTGGCTTGTGATAGACGAAGACGGCCGGCTCGAAGGTCAGCGCATAGGCCGTGTTGCGCCAATTGGCCCAGTCCGGCCAGCGGGCGCTCATCGGCAGGTCGCTGCGCTGGGCGTAGCCGTCATTGCTGAGCTTGACCTGCAGGTCCATCGCCGACGAAAAGGCAAAGTCCGCGGTCTTTTCGCCCGCATCGGTCTCCTTGACGATCCGGTCGTAGATCTCGCCGGTCAGCATATCCTCGTAGCGCACCGCCACATCCGGATTGGCCTTCTGAAAACCGACGATCATCGGCCTTGCCAGAGGTTCGTCGAGCGAGGAATAGACGACAACGGTCGGCGCGTCTGCATTGCCCGAGAGCGCCGGAAACACGACCGGCCCGGCGGCGGCAGGCAGGGAAAATCCGCAGAGAAAACTGAGCCACAGAAGGAAGCGCATAAAATGATATTGCCGCAGCACCGGCCCGTTCACAAGCCGAATGGCGACCGCTAGAGTGCCCTCAGGGAGACTGCGGATTTGCGGATACTACTAGTCGAAGACAATACGGCGCTTGCGGAAGGGCTGGTCGCCATCCTGCGCGGCAGCGGCTATGCGGTCGATGTCGTCAGCGACGGCGCCTCGGCCGATGCCGTGGCCGCGACCGAAAATTTCGATCTCGTCATCCTCGACCTGACCCTGCCGGAAATGGACGGCCTCGACGTGCTGCGCTCGATGCGGGCGCGGCAGAACAAGGCGGCGGTGCTGATCCTGACGGCGCGGGGGACGCAGGAGGAGAAAATTCGCGGCCTCGATCTCGGCGCCGACGACTACATGATCAAACCCTTCGACGTCAGCGAGTTCGAGGCCCGCGTCCGCGTGCTCTTGCGCCGAAAGGCCGGGCTCCGCTCCTCCCTCGTCAGCTACGGCAAAATCTCCTTCGACCTCAACTCCCGCACCTTTTCCGCCAACGGCATCACCGTCGATATTCCGGCCCGTGAGCTTGGCTTGCTTGAAATCCTGTTCATGCGGGCCGGAAAGGTCGTCGCCAAGGAAGCGATCATCCAGTCGCTGACCGCCTTCGACGACGATCTGAGCGCCAATGCGATCGAGCAATATGTCAGCCGGCTGCGCAAGCGGCTCGCGCCGCACGGGCTGACGGTCCGCACTGCGCGCGGCATCGGCTACTATCTCGACAAGATGGCGGACGGCTGATGCCGCGGGCCGCCTATTCGCTGCGCCGCAGGCTGCTTGCCTGGCTGCTGATCTCGACCGTGGTCATCGGATGCCTGGCGTTGATCGACACTTATCGCGAGGCGGTGAAGACGGCGAATGTCGTCTCCGACCGTGTGCTTGCCGGCTCGGCGCTGGCGATTGCCGAGCGGGTGGTTGTTGCGGAAGACGGATCGCTGGAGGTGGACATCCCCTATGTCGCGCTGGAAATGCTGACCTCTGCGGCGCAGGACCGCGTCTTCTACCGGGTCGACGGGCCGCCCGGCCGGTTCATCACCGGTTATCAGAACCTGCCCTCGATCGCCGACATGAAGGGCCAGCCCGCGGTCTATGCCGATGCGCAGTTCCGCGGCGAGCCGATCCGGGTCGCGGCGCTGGAGCGCTCGGCCTCCACCGGCATCAACTCCGTCCCCTTCGTCGTCACCGTCGCCGAAACCACCATCGCGCGGCGGCAGTTGACGCAGGCCATTCTCCTGCGTTCGGCGCTGCGTCTGCTGATGATGATCCTCGGCGCAGCAGGGATCGTCTGGGTCGCGGTGACCTTTTCGCTGCGGCCGCTCTATCGCCTCGGTGACGCGATTGCCGAGCGTAGCCCCGATGATCTGCACCCGATCGAACAATCGGTGCCGAGCGAGGTCGAGGGACTGGTCGAGACGGTCAATTCCTTCATGGTGCGGCTGCAGTCGGCGCTGGATGCACTCCGGCATTTCTCCGGCAATGCCAGCCATCAGTTGCGCACCCCGCTTGCGATCATCCGCACCCAGCTTGCCCTTTCAACCCGCGCTGCGACGCTGGAGGAGGCGCAGGCTGCGGCGCGCAAGGGCGATGAGGCCGTGGCACATGCCGAACGCATCCTCGCACAACTGCTTCTGATGGCGAAGATCGATGCCGCCGGCTCGACGGAGCCGCGGCCTGTCGAGATCATCGACCTGCTGTCTTTGGCACAGGAGGTCACCGGCGATCGCGTGCCCGGCGCCGGCGACGCGGGCGTCGATCTCGGCTTCGAGGGTGAAGGCAAGGCGCTGATCCGCGCCGAACCTCTCCTGATCGGCGAGCTTCTGCGCAACCTCATCGAAAACGCCATTGCCTATGCCGGCAAAGGCGCGGAAGTGACCGTTCGCGTGGAAAATGAAGACAACAATGTCCGGCTCGACGTCGAAGACAACGGCCCCGGCATTCCGCCGGAAAAGCGGCAGGTCGTGCGCCAGCGTTTCGCGCGCGGCGGACGCGGCGAAGCACCGGGAATGGGACTGGGACTTCCGATCGTCGAAGAAATCGCCGGTCTGTTCGGCGGACATCTCACGCTGGGCGAAGGGCCGGATGGCAAAGGGCTGAAAGCCTCGGTGACATTCCCGGCAGCGACTTCCGCCTAGCGTTCGCGACCCGTCATCAGCGAGGACGTTTCACGGGTCTGAACGAGAAGGATCGCGTTCCAGATCATCTGGACAAAACCGCGATCAGACGGGTTCGACAGCTTGCGCTGCGAAAACATGATTAAGCTCCATAGGATTGTTGCGAGCGCCTGATAGCAGCTCTTCCTGTATTTCGCCAGAGAGAGAAGAGCAATTCTGCCATGCGCGGACGCCATGGCTTTCGCTCCGCGAAAAGACGAGACCCGGGCAGCGTGCGAGAATCGCCGCCCGGGTCTCTAGTCGCTTCTTATCCACATATGGTGGCGGCGACCTGAAGAGGCTTAGCCTCGGGGAAAGACAAAACCTCCCGCCGACCGAAGAGGGTGGCCTACTTGGATCGGACACCTCAATATTAGCAATGTATAATATATTGGCAATGGCCGAGCCCATTACCATCATGGCGGGTCGCAAGCAGACGCCGCTGCTACGCCTTCCGGGGGCCGCGTGATCCGGGCCATCCACAAGGCGCAGCGTGGGTCGAATATCGGCTATAATGAGATCATCAATCCGGATGGTGGACGATCGGGCCGCGGCAGATCGTTATCGGCGCCGCAGATTTGTTTGACCTTCAAATCGACCCTTCCGAGGGAGGCGCCTCCTCGGCGGCCGCCACCTGCCTTCATCCGCTGACCAGTTGCCAGCACATTCTAATACTCCGCTCCAGCGATCGAACTTGGTTGCTACCCAGGAGGAAATTTCAACAAATGCTAATACAACCTCTCTAAATAAAGCGCCTGATGTGATAAAATCGGTACTGGGAGCAGGGCCGGCCCGATGACGACATGCCGGACGATGTTTCGCCTTGTCGCAGAGTGGTTCGCATGGGTAGAGCGTTAGCATTTTCCGTCATGCCGGAAAGAGTGGGCCCCTACGAAAAGGTCATTGGATAACAGCTCGGAACGGGAGGTTTACAATGCTGCGCAGACTGTTTTTCACCTTGGCTATTGCGACGTCCGTACTCACGGTCAACGGAGCCGCATGGGCCGACATCACGATCCTCGTGCCCTCGGGCAGCGAGGGCGACGGACTGAGGGCCGCAGCCGCCGATTACGCGAAGCTGAAGGGCACGAAGGTTGAGGCGGTCCAGGCGCCTTATGCCAATGTTTTCGAACAGGGTGCCAATGCAGGCTCCACCAAATCCGGCGTCTTCGACATCATTCTGATGGATGACCCGTGGATTCCGTTTTTCGCCGAGAACGGTCATCTGGAGGACCTGACGCCGTTCTTCAAGAGCGCCGGGATGGAAGGGCCAGACAGCGATTTCCTTTCGAAATCACTGGCGATCTGCCGCAACCCCTACAATGCAGGGCCCTATGTCTGCCTGCCCTATGTGGGAAACGCACAGATGTTCTTCTATGACGCCGCCAAGTTCAAGGAAGTTGGCGTCGACGCCCCGAAGTCCTGGGATGACGTGCTGAAGGCGGGCAAGGCGCTAACCGACAGCGGCGGCGGCCGCTATTTCGGCTACGTCTTCCGCGGCGGTCAAGGAAACCCGGTGGTCGCCGATTTCATGCCGATCTTCTGGTCCTATGGTGCAGATATGTTCAATGCCGACCGGACCAAGGTGACGATCGATACACCCGAAGGAGCCGCCGCCATGAAGACGTTCATGGCGCTACGCGATATCTCACCCAAGGGGGTCGAGAGTTACAATGCCAACGAGGTCGGCACGGCGCTCGCTGCCGGCACCGCTGCCTCATCGATCAACTGGCCGAACTGGGTAGCGACGTTCGAGGATCCGAGCCAATCGAAGATGGTCGGTAAGATCTCCTACAGCCCCATTCCGGCTGGAACCAAACCGGGCAGTTCGGAAATCGGTCACTGGACCATGGGCATCATGTCGGCTTCGAAGAACAAGCAGGAAGCCTTCGATTTCATGGTCTGGGCAACCTCGCCCGAGCAGATCAAGATTTCTGCCGAGCGCGGCAATCCGCCGGTCCGAACCTCGGTCTTCACCGATCCGGAACTGACTAGCCAAGAGAAGTTCCGGCATTATCCGGTGCTGATGGAGGCGATCCAGGCCTCGACACCCCGTCCACGTCACCCGAAGTGGCCGGAGATAGAGAATGCCTTCGGCATCGAGCTTTCCAAGGCGGTGGCGGGCACCGTCACGCCGGAAAAAGCCCTGAAAAACGCCCAGGATGCGGTCTCGCGGATTACAAACATTTACTAGAGCATCCGGCTTTCAACGGGAACATTTGAAAGCGGAGGAGATGCTTCGGTATCAAAGAGAGCGTCCTTTGCGCGTTCACCGGGACGCGCGCGGCTCTCAATCAAAAACTAGAGTGGGGACGTGCCCACTCTACAGCGCCGCGCGTCTTATCAGACGCACAAAGGTCGCTGTAGCATTTTGAATCGCTGCATAATTCTATCCTTAGATCGAATAGGATCTAAGGAATTATGCAGTAAGCAGTGGCCATGCGGAGCGGGTTTCGGACCCGCGGCGTTACAGCGCCGGCAATCGCGCCCGGCGAGCTTGAAACCCGACAATTCAGGCGCGCCGGGGCTTTGGGAAGGAGCCAATGTTGAAGTTCGGAAGCGGCATGTCGACTGAGCAGCTCCCACCGGGCGGCGGCCTGGAGCGGTGGGCAGAGCGGCATTTGCGCGTCCTCATGCTCGCGCCGACGGTCCTCACCCTGCTGGGGCTGACGATTTTTCCCAGTATCTACATGTTCTATGCCGCGGTTCACAGGATCAGCCCGAATCCCAATGTGCCATGGGAGTTCGTCGGTCCCGGCAATTTCGTGCGGCTTCTTTCCGACCAGCAATTCCATGTCGCGTTGTTGAACACCGCCATCTTCACCGTCTCGGCGGTGACAGTCGAATTCCTTCTCGGTCTCGGCCTGGCGCTGCTGCTCGACAAGTATATCCGCCGGCTGACCTTCCTGAAGACGATGCTGATGATCCCGATGATGCTGCCGCCGATCGCAGTGGCGATCACCTGGAAGCTCATCTACGAGCCGCAATTCGGCGTCCTCAACGAAATCATGTACCGTCTCGGCCTCCCGCTGCAGGCATGGGCAGGCGACGTGGATCTGGCGATGTTCTCGATCATTATCGCCGATGTCTGGCAATGGACGCCGTTCATTTTCCTGCTGATGCTGGCTGGGCTGGCCAGCCTGCCGGTCGAACCGTATGAGGCCGCCGCACTTGACGGCGCCTCATCCTGGCGGCAGTTCTGGGACCTGACGCTGCCCTTCCTCAAGCCGGTCATCGCCATTGCGCTTCTCTTGCGTGCCATGGATGCGCTGCGTCTTTTCGATCTGGTCTTCATCCTGACGGGCGGAGGTCCGGCCGACCGGACCAAGGTCCTGAGCCTTTACATCTACCAGGTCGCATACCGCTTCGCCGACCCCGGCTACGCGGCAGCGATATCGCTGTTCGTTCTGTTCGTAACGATCATCCTGAGCACCTGGTTCATGAAGCGCATGCGGCTGGCGGATTGACCATGAGAATTGTCACAAAAATGCATGCACGCAGCCATACCAGGGAGATGGTCGTTCGTTTGTCAGCTTATGTGACGATCCTGGTCGCGCTGGTCGTCACGCTTTTCCCCATCTATTGGATCGCGGCGAATTCGTTCAAGTTCGATATCGACATTTTCGCCGTGCCGCCGGAATGGCTGCCCCGGCACCCAACGCTGAAGCATTATAACGAAGCCTTTATCCAGCGCCCGTTCCTGCGCTACGCGCTGAACAGCTTTCTCGTCGCCGTCGGAACGACCATCATTTCCGTTGGTTTCGGCACCATGGCCGGCTATGCGCTGGCGCGGTTCAGCTATCCCTGGCAATGGCGCAAGCAGATTTCGTTCTGGATCCTCTCGACGCGCATGATGCCGCCGATCGTCAGCATCATTCCGCTCTACCTGTTCTTCAACTACTTCGACATGCTCAACACGAAGTCGGCGCTCATCATCGCCTACACCGCTTTCAACCTGCCGTTTGCGACCTGGATGATGAAGAGTTATTTCCAGGACCTTCCGGTCGAGCTGGAGGAGGCGGCGATGGTGGACGGCGACACGCGCTGGGGCGCATTCCTTCACGTGGCCCTGCCGCTTGCCCGGCCGGGGCTCGCCGCAACCGCCATCTTCTGCCTGATCATCTCGTGGAACGAATTCCTGCTGTCCCTGATCATCACGCTGACGGAGCAATCGCAGACGCTGCCGATCGGCATTGCCGGGCGGGTGACGCAGTACAACACCTATTGGGGCGAAATCAGTGCGGCGGGGTTCATGGCCTGCTTGCCAATCGTCATTTTCGCCTTCATCGTCCAGAAGCATCTCGTCCGGGGATTGTCCCTGGGCGCCGTCAAAGGTTGAGGCCTATGGCGTCCGTCACGTTCAAGAATGTCTGCAAGAAGTTCGGCGAATTCGTCGCCGTGAACAATTTCAACCTCGAGATCAAAGACAAGGAGTTCCTCGTTCTGCTCGGACCTTCCGGTTGCGGCAAGACGACGACCATGCGCATGGTCGCAGGTCTCGAGGAAGCCACCTCGGGCGATATCTTTATCGACGCGGACCGCATCAACGGTGTCCTGCCCAAGTATCGCGACGTCGCGATGGTCTTCCAGAGCTATGCCCTGTATCCGCACCTCACCGTCGAGGATAATATCGGCTACCCGCTGAAGATTCGCAAAGTGCAGCCTGCCGAACGCAAGCGGCGAATAGCCGAGGTCGCGCGGCGTGTCGAACTCGACACGATGTTGTCCCGTTTACCCAAGGAACTCTCCGGCGGCCAGCGCCAGCGCGTCGCACTCGCCCGCGCGATCGTTCGCACGCCGCGCGTCTTTCTCATGGATGAGCCTCTGTCCAATCTCGACGCCAAGCTTCGCACCCAGATGCGCGCCGAACTGAAGCATCTTCAGCATGAGCTGCAGGTCACCACGGTCTATGTCACGCATGATCAGATAGAGGCGATGACGCTCGCCCACCGCGTTGCCGTGATGAACAAGGGCGTGATCGAGCAGCTTGGGACGCCACGCGAAATCTACAATGATCCACGCACGCTCTTCGTGGCCGGCTTCATCGGTTCGCCGCCGATGAACCTCATTCCGGGCGAGGTGAGGGAGGGTGTATTCGCCAGCGCCGGCTTCAGGGTCGGAGGTTTCGGCCGGGCAAACATTCCCCGCGCCGTCCTTGGCATCCGTCCGGAGGACGTCCATGCGGTCTTGGCCGAGGATGAAGACGTCAATCTGGTTGCGCCGATCTACTCGGTGGAGCTTACCGGCGAGAATACGCTCGTCAGTCTGCGGCTGGGCGGTCAACTGATAACCCTGCGCGCCGACAAGAATTTTGCGGGTCAGATCGACCACGAGATCGGCATCAAGGTCACGAGGGATCGCGTGTTTCTGTACAATGGAGAGACACAGGATCGTGTTGACCTCTGACATCTGCGCGGCGGCAATGGTGATGACTGTGGCATTGCAAGCCGCGGCCGCCGATACCCGCCCCATCGCCGGCAATCCATTGATCGAAATTCCTGCCGGGTCATTCGTCTTCGGCCGCGACGATGGTCCTGCAAATGAACGGCCGCGCCGCAAGCTTGAAGGGCGGCCATTTGCGATCAACCGCACCGAGATCACGAACCGGCAATATGGGCGCTTCGTCAAGGCTACCGGTCACCGTCTTGCCTTCTACGCCAATCACCCGCTCCTCGGGTTGGATGACCGTCCGGTCGTCGGGGTGAGTTGGGGAGACGCCGATGCCTTTTGCCGCTACTACGGCTTGGTCCTGCCGTCGGAGCAGCAATATGAGCGGGCGGCGCGAGGAACGAAGGGCGCCACGTTTCCATGGGGTGATGCTCCACTGGACGAAACGCGCGCAAATTCCGGCGCCGATGCCTGCTGTTCTGGCGATGCGCGCGACGGCTATCCGATGACCGCGCCGGCGGAGTCGTTCGAGGCCGGCGCGAGCAGCGAGGGTGCCCTCAATCTTGCCGGCAATGTGTGGGAGTGGACCGGCGATCTCTATGCGCCGTATGAAGGCGGGAACGCGGCGAGGAACGCCGGACCACACCGCGTGCTTCGCGGTGGCTCCTGGAACAGCGATCGCAAGCACCTGACGACGACCTATCGCCTCGCCTATGATCCCGAATTCCGTTTCTCAGCCAATGGAGGCTTCCGATGCGTCCGCTCAGCGCATTGATAATCGCCGCTGGCCTTCTGTTCTTGACGGCTAACGCCGGTGCCGAGCCGACCGTTGCTCCCGGCTACAGGCTCGAGACGATCAGCACGCCGGGGGCTGCTTATTCCGGCCTGTCGCGAGACGGCGAGGATCTGCTCGTCACGGATCTCGCCAGCGGCCGGCTTTACCGGCGCGGTCCGGACGGCAAGCTTGCCGCATTTGGTCCGGCCTTTCCCCATGGCCTCGACGTGATCGGCGACCCGACCGGTCCCTACCGTGTCGTCCGCGCTGGCGACGTCCTTGTCGTCGCCCAAGGGTGGACGCCAGTCAATTCCGACGAGGGTCCGCTTGACCATGCGCTCGTCGCATTCGACGGTACCGGCAAGCTTCGTGTCATCAGCCGCGATTTCTGGAATCCGTTCGATTTCATCGTGGCCGGCGGAATTTACTACGTCATCGACTCCGCGCGAAACAGTGTCGAGCGCGTGCAGGCGGACGGGCGGAAAGACACGATCATGACGTTCCGCCGCATGGGGGAGGCGACGACGGCGCTGCAAAACCTTTCGCCAACGGAATTCGCTGAAGAAAAGAGCTACGAAGTCGACGCGGTGCCAACTGGCATCGGGCTTCGCGACGAGCGTCTTCACATAGCTCTGTTCGGCGGCTTCCCGTTCCTTGCCGGCGTGGGAAAGATCGTTTCGATCCCTGTGGCCGGTGGCGCGTCAATGCCAAGGGTTGACGTCGAGAGCCTGAATGCGCCGGTGAGTATCGCCGTCGACAGCGATGGAGACATGCTTGTCCTCGAACACGGTACCTACGATCAGAAGGAAGGTTTCCACAAGGGCAGCGGGCGGTTGCTCCGGCTCGACAAAATGACGGCCCGTCGAACAGTTATCCTCGACGGCCTGACGCGACCGGTATCCGTCCTCGTCTGGGACGAGCGGCGGCTCGTTGTTTCTGAACTGGGCGGCAACCTCCATTTTCTAACACGTGAAACGGCTCACTGACGACCGGTGCGACTGCATTGTCCGCGTGTCCTGGGCCGGGGTGCATTTTCCGACAAGACATGCCATGAGGTAGAATATAGACGAATAGGAACGAGAAGCCTTCCGATGGCGTTGAGCATCCAGGACCCCGAGACCGAACGCCTGGCCCGCGCCCTGGCCGAACGCACGGGAGGGACCATTACGATCGCCACGCGCCGTGCCCTGAAAGAACGACTGCGCCGCATGGGCTCCGAGGCTCGCAAGGCCGCCCTGCTGGAGTACAAGGGCGACGATTTCGCGCAAACCGACATAAGAGCGGCATGAGGCGCACGATGGAGAACCCTTCGTCGCCACCCGAAAACCTCCCTGACACAGGCAGTGCTGGGGGCGATACTGACCGGCAACTCACGACACCCCATTCCCCTCCCCTGACAGCGCATTTCGAAGATCTTGCCGATCGTGCCGGCACTCACGTCGAGGCCGCCCGTTCCGCCAATACCCGCCGCGCCTACGCTGCCGATTGGAAGCATTTTTCCGCCTGGTGCCGGCGCCAGAATGTCTCGCCCCTCCCCGCTGATCCGCAGGTCGTTGGCCTCTATATCACGGCTCTCGCCTCCGGAACCGCCGAACGCGGCATGAAGGCAAACTCTGTCTCCACCATCGAGCGTCGCCTCTCCGCCATAGGTTGGAACTGTGCACAACGCGGCATGCCGCTCGACCGCAAGGACAGGCACATTGCCACCGTGTTGGCCGGCATCCGCAACACCCACGCCGCCCCGCCCCGGCAGAAGGAGGCGATCCTGCCTGAGGATCTGATCGCCATGTTGGAGACCCTGGATCGCGGCAGTTTACGCGGCTTGCGGGACCGGGCGATGCTGCTGATCGGTTTCGCTGGCCGCCTGCGCCGCTCGGAGATCACCGGCCTCGATCTTGGGCGAGACCAGACGGAGGACGGGCGCGGTTGGATCGAAATCCTCGACAAGGGGCTACTCGTGTCGCTGCGCGGCAAGACCGGCTGGCGCGAGGTGGAGATCGGCCGCGGCTCCTCCGACACGACCTGCCCGGTCGTCGCTGTCGAGACCTGGATCAGGTTCGCAAAGCTCGCCACAGGTCCCCTCTTCCGCCGGGTCACCGGAAAAGGCAAAGATGTTGGGCCGGATCGCCTCAACGACAAGGAGGTTGCCCGCCTCGTCAAGTCGGCTGCCCTTGCCGCCGGTGTTCGCGGCGACCTCAGCGAAAATGAGCGCGCCGAAAAATTCTCAGGCCATTCGCTGCGCGCCGGGCTTGCCTCCGCATCGAGATCAAGCAGCGGTTCAACGCCTACATGAAGCATTATGGCGACAGCGTTCGCGATGGTGAGCGCGTCGGCCGCGACCTGGACCGGCGGATCGAACAGCTCGCGGCCGACCCTGGTGAAGGCCGCGCTTTCGCGGCATTTGTCGACGATGCGGTGCAGACGATGCCACTCTGTGAACGCAGCGTTAGCGTTCTGTGCCTTTTCAAGCCGGCCGCGATATCCCATGTTGGAGATCCCCCGCAACGGACCCGCGTCGAGGCAGAATATCCATGAAAAAAATCGGCTTCCTTTCCTTCGGTCACTGGACCCCCTCCCCTCAATCGCAGACCCGGTCCGCCGGCGATGCCCTTCTCCAGTCCATCGACCTCGCGGTCGCGGCCGAGGCGCTCGGCGCCGACGGAGCTTATTTCCGAATTCATCACTTCGCCCGGCAGCTTGCCTCCCCCTTCCCGCTTCTGGCCGCGGTCGGTGCGAAAACGAAGAGCATCGAGATCGGCACGGCGGTCATCGACATGCGCTACGAGAATCCGCTCTACATGGCGGAAGATGCCGGCGCCGCCGATCTCATCGCCGGCGGCCGCCTGCAACTCGGCATCAGCCGTGGCTCGCCGGAACAGGTCATCGATGGCTGGCGCTATTTCGGCTTTCAGCCGCCGGACGGATCAAGCGACGCCGATATGGGCCGTCGCCATGCCGAGGTCTTCCTCGACGTTCTGAGAGGCGAGGGCTTCGCCCAGCCCAATCCGCGCCCCATGTTCCCCAATCCGCCAGGCCTGCTTCGTCTCGAGCCCTATTCGGAGGGCCTGCGCGAACGTGTCTGGTGGGGCGCTGGCTCGAATGCCACGGCCGTCTGGGCCGCCAGGTTCGGCATGAATTTACAGAGCTCCACCCTGAAGGATGACGAGACAGGCGAACCCTTCCACGTCCAGCAGGCCGCCCAAATCCGGGCTTACCGCGAGGCCTGGAAGGAAGCCGGCCACAGCCGCACGCCGCGCGTCTCGGTCAGCCGCAGCATCTTCGCGCTCGTCAACGATCGCGATCGCGCCTATTTCGGCCGCGGCGGCAAAGAGGAGGATTCGATCGGCTATATCGACGAGAACACAAGGGCGATCTTCGGCCGCTCCTATGCGGCCGAGCCGGAGGAACTCGTCAAGCAGCTCGCCGCGGACGAGGCGATCGCGGAAGCCGACACGCTACTTCTCACCGTCCCCAACCAGCTCGGTGTCGACTACAATACGCACGTCATCGAGGCGATCCTGAAACACGTCGCGCCGGCTCTCGGCTGGCGCTAATGGCGGATCCGGACAGGTCCAGGTCAAATTGATCCGGCAGACTGACAGCGTTGCCTATAACTCCGTGACCGGATGGGCCTCGTGGAGTTTTTCCCCGAGAAGGAAGCGTCAGAAAGTCGGCGGCGTGTTGATCCAAAGCAGCACCGTCTCGCCATCATGCCAGTTCGACCAAGCGTGATGGCGCCGGCTCTCGAAATAGAGCGAATCGCCGGCGGCCAGGTCATAAAACTGATCGGAATCAAGCACGAACTCCACTCGTCCCGATAGCACATAGACGAACTCCTCGCCTTCATGCTTGTAGGCGCCTTCGCTTGAGGCGCCAGGTTCGAGCACGAACCGGTGGCAATCCATCTGGTTGCGGCCTTCGGCCAGCAGCTGAACCGTCACGCCGGGTGTCGTGCGCGGCCAGGTTCGCCATTCGCCGGAACGGACGAGCGCCCGGACCTCCGGCTCATCCTCGCCGGAAAGGCTGGAAACCGTCGTCCCGAAATATTCCGCGAGATTGTGCAGGACCGCGACGGAGACACCCTGCGAGGTGCGTTCCAGCGTCGAGAGAATGGACGCTGCAATGCCGATCTCACCGGCCACCTGCTCAAGTGTCTTGCCCGCCGCATGACGCAGGCTCCTGAGCTTGCGTCCGACCTGCGATGCTGGATTTGCATCTGCGGCGGCAGCGGCGGCATCGGTCTCGCCGGCTTCCGCTTCGAGCGCTTCGCGAATGGCCGCCGGATTGAGACCACGCTCGGCACGGAACCAGGAGACGCGCTTCAGCTGGGCGACGTCGCTCTCGCTGTACTGCCGGTGTCCGGTAGCGGAGCGCTCCGGCACGACGAGCCCCTGCGTCTCCCAGAGCCGCAAGGTCGAGGCCGAGACGCCGGCAAGGCGGGCCGCCTCCGCCACCTTGTACCGTACGGAGATGGCATCGCTCATGGGCCACCACTCGAAATTCTCATGCCGTCAATGTTCCAGATCGCGAAACAGGTCTTCGCCGCTGTCCAGATGGCGTGAACCGCGATCGCCGGGAAGCACAGGGGCACCGTCCGGCACCTTCAGTTCGAAAGGCAGACGTTTTTCTTCGGCAATGCGCAGCATCAGGAGACGGATAGCATCGGAAACCGAAAGGCCCATGGCGTCCAGCGCCGCAATCGCCTTCTGTTTTGTTGCGGAATCGATACGTGCACGGATAATGGCATCAGCAGTCATCGGCATCATTCTCCTATTGCTACTCGTTACAACGAGGCGGTGCCAACCCGGGAAATAGGCCAATCGGACGTCGCCGCGAAATCCTAAGTGTTCGAAGTATCAGAAAAATATCCGTCCAATGCACCAAGCATCAATGTAGCCACAGATGCCGCTGGGTGACAAGAAAAAGCATCACAAATGTAGTATTTGTGATCATCAAAATTAATTTGCAAACCTACAGAAAAAATGTAGGATTTGCAAATTGCTCCTCAACCTCAGGATGACGACCGTGACCAGTTTGACCGATCGCAAGAATGCAGCAATTTCCCGCGGCGTTGGCATGACCACGCAGATCTATGCGGACCGCGCGGAAAATTCCGAAATCTGGGACAAGGAAGGCAATCGCTACATCGATTTTGCCGCCGGCATCGCGGTGGTCAACACCGGCCACCGCCATCCGCGCATTATCGAGGCCGTCAAGGCGCAGATCGATCGCTTCACCCATACCTGCCATCAGGTCGTGCCCTATGAAAGCTACGTTCACCTCGCCGAGCGCCTCAATGCCCTGACACCGGGCAATTTCGCCAAGAAGACGATCTTCGTCACCACCGGCGCGGAAGCCGTGGAGAATGCCGTCAAGATCGCCCGTGCCGCCACCGGTCGCCAGGCCGTCATCGCCTTCGGTGGCGGCTTCCATGGCCGCACCTTCATGGGCATGGCGCTGACCGGCAAGGTCGTGCCCTACAAGGTCGGCTTCGGCGCAATGCCGGGCGATGTCTTCCATGCCCCCTTCCCGATCGAGCTGCATGGCGTCAGCGTCGAACAGTCGATCGCCGCCCTGAAGAAGCTGTTCGCGGCCGATGTCGATCCGGGCCGCGTCGCCGCCATCATCCTCGAGCCCGTGCAGGGCGAAGGCGGCTTCTATCCGGCGCCTACATCCTTCATGCGCGCCCTTCGCGAGATCTGCGACCAGCACGGCATCCTCCTGATCGCCGACGAGGTGCAGACCGGCTTTGCCCGTACCGGCAAGCTGTTTGCCATGGAACACCACGACGTTGCGCCCGATCTGATGACCATGGCAAAGAGCCTTGCCGGCGGCTTTCCGCTTGCAGCTGTCACCGGCCGCGCGGAAATCATGGATGCCCCCGCACCGGGGGGCCTCGGCGGTACCTATGGCGGCAGTCCGATCGGCATCGCCGCCGCCCATGCCGTTCTCGACATCATCGAGGATGAAAAGCTTTGTGAGCGCGCCGAGCAACTCGGCAGCCGCCTCAAGCAGCGCCTCGCCGCCATCCGCGACCAGGCGCCGGAAATTGTCGATATCCGCGGCCCGGGCTTCATGAACGCCGTCGAGTTCAACGACGTGAAGACCAATCTACCGAGTGCGGATTTTGCCAACCGCGTGCGCCTGATCGCTCTGGAAAAGGGACTGATCCTTTTGACCTGCGGTGTCCACGGCAATGTCATCCGCTTCCTCGCGCCGATCACCATTCAGGACGATGTCTTCGCCGAGGCGCTCGACATTCTCGAAGCGTCGATCATGGAAGCACGGGCCTGACGCGGACTTACTGAAAATGACATCGGGCAGCCCTACTGGCGCTGCCCGATGGACCCGGCCGTGTTTATCGGCTATCGGCATCGTCCCACGAGGACACGTGCCGCCCCGCGCCTTCGATGCGTGGACCGCCAGAAAGGATCACCGATGATCTTTACCGAGACGCTGATCGCCCATGTGAAGGAGCCGCGCCTGCTCGGGCCGGTCAATGCGCCCGGCGCGGCCGCGACAAGGACCTTCGATGTGCACAATCCTTCCACCGGAGCGTTGCTGGCGACCTTGCCCGACATGGGCGTGACGGAAACGCGAACCGCGATCGACGCGGCCTATGCAGCCCAGTTTCCCTGGGCCGAACGCCCGGCCGGCGACCGCAGCACGATTCTCCGCCGCTGGCATGATCTCCTCATCGCCCATCTCGATGATCTTGCGGCCATCCTGACCGCGGAAATGGGCAAGCCGTTGCCCGAATCCCGCTCCGAATTACAGCACGCCGCGGCCTATATCGAATGGTATGCGGAAGAGGCCAAGCGCATCTACGGCGAGACCATTCCTGCGCCCTCGACCGACCGCCGCATGCTGGTGATCAAACAGCCCGTCGGCGTCGTCGGCACGATCACGCCCTGGAACTTTCCAGCCTCGATGGTCGCGCGCAAGATATCGCCGGCGCTTGCCGTCGGCTGCACGGTCATCCTGAAACCCGCCGAACAGACGCCGCTCATCGCGCTGGCGATGCACGCGCTGGCGATCCGCGCCGGTTTTCCGAAGGGGGTCTTCAACCTCATCCTCGCTTCGCAAGGCGATGCGATCGGTCGCGAACTCTGCGCCAATCCCAGGGTGCGCAAGATCAGCTTCACCGGCTCGACCGAGGTCGGCCGCATCCTGATGCGGCAATGCTCCGACCAGATCAAGAAAATCAGCCTCGAACTCGGCGGCAGTGCCCCCTTCATCGTCTTTGACGACGCCGACATCGATGCGGCCGTCGATGGTGCCATCCAGGCGAAATATCGCAATGCCGGCCAGACCTGCACCTCGGCGAACCGCATTTATGTGCAGAGCGGCGTCCATGATGAATTTGCCCGAAAGCTGGCGGCGCAGGTTGGCAAGCTTTCGGTTGGCGACGGCTTTTCGCCGGGCGTCGCGATCGGCCCGCTGATCGACGACAGGGCGATCCGAAAGGTCGAAACGCATGTGAACGACGCGACCGCAAAGGGGGCATCGCTTCTCTGCGGCGGAAAACGGGTCTCGGGCGCCTTCTTCGAGCCGACCGTGCTTTCCAACGTCGACAAGAGCATGCTGGTCGCCTGCGACGAAACCTTCGGGCCGGTGGCGCCGATCATTCGCTTCGAGACGATGGAAGACGTCATCCTGCAGGCCAACGACACGATCTATGGCCTTGCCGCTTATTTCTACGCGACCGAACTGAAGAAGGTCTGGCGCGTCGCCGAAGCGCTGGAATACGGGATGATCGGCATCAATACTGGCCGCATGTCCTCAGAAGCCGCCCCTTTCGGCGGTCTCAAACAATCCGGCATCGGCCGCGAAGGCTCCCGCCACGGCGCGGAGGACTATCTGGAAATGAAATATCTCTGCATGGGGAATATTTGAGGCGGCCACACTTGGAGTGGTCGCAATCAAGCATCCTCGTCAGTCCAAGGGCGCCGCCTTGGTATATGTTCTAAATCGGCTGACTGCCGCCAAGCTCCGCCAGCCTCGCTGAGGCTTCACGCTGGATAAGGGATGTCAACGCGTGCCGGATAACTGCGGATTTCTTCGTAAACCCCGTATACGCCTGATTTAGCAAACATTTCATCGTCCAGAACGACTGTAATCCGCATAATATCAATCCCCCAAGACGAGACTAGTTTACCACGGAACAATCCCTAGTTGGATACCTCCGGTCTCATCCCGATCTCGGCCAGAACCTCCTGCGTATGCTCGCCAAGCCGTGGCGCACCGCGTTCCAGCGCCAGTTCCGAATCTGAAAACGAAATCGGCGTACGCACGCCCGGCGCCGTTCCTGAAGCTGATCCGGTGTGCGGCGTATCGATCCGCATGCCGCGATGAATGATCTGCGGATCGAAAAAGACGTCCGCCACCGTATTGATCGGCCCGCCGGGCACGCCGGCTGCCTCCAGCATGTCAAGCAGCGCGGCGCGGCTGAACGTTGCCGTCCGCGCGGCCAGTTCCGGCGTCAGGCTGTCGCGGTGTTTCACCCGGGTCGCATTGGTGAGGTAGCGCGGATCCGTTGCCAGGTCGTCCAATGCCAGCAGAGCGCAGAACTTGACGAACTGCCGGTCGTTGCCGACAGCGACGATCAGGTGGCCGTCCGAGACGGGAAAGACCTGATAGGGCGCGATGTTCGGATGCGCATTGCCGAGGCGGCGGGGAGATTTTCCCGAGACCAGGAAATTCAGCGCCTGGTTGGCCAAAACGCCGGTCATGCAGTCGAACAGCGCCATATCGATCTGCTGGCCGACACCGGTGCGCTCGCGCATGTGAAGCGCAGCCTGGACGGCGATGACGCCGTAGAGCCCGGTGAAGATATCGGCAAAAGCGACGCCGATCTTCTGCGGCTCCCCTTCCGGGTCGCCGGTCAGATCCATGATGCCGCTCATGCCCTGGATGATATAGTCGTAACCGGCGCGGTGGGCATAGGGGCCGTCCTGGCCGAAGCCGGTGACCGAGCAATAGATCAGCCGCGGGTTGATCTTCTTCAGACGTTCATAATCGAGGCCGTATTTCGCCAGGCCGCCGACCTTGAAATTCTCCAGCAGCACGTCCGACTGCGCTGCAAGCCGGCGCACCGCCTCCTGCCCTTCCTCCGTGGTGAAATCGAGCACGACCGAGCGCTTTCCCCGGTTGCACGCGTGGAAATAGGCGGCATCCAGATGCTCGCCGCCATCGCCCTCGACGAAGGGCGGCCCCCAGCTCCGCGTGTCGTCGCCGGCGGGGCTCTCCACTTTGATGACGTCGGCGCCGAGATCGGCCAGCGTCTGGCCGATCCACGGCCCGGCGAGGATGCGGGCCAGTTCGAGAACCTTCAGTCCCTTGAGCGGCGTTTCCATCGCGGCACTCAGAAGAAGGCCTGCAGCCCGGTCTGGGCGCGGCCGAGGATCAGGGCGTGCACGTCATGGGTGCCTTCATAGGTATTGACCGTTTCCAGGTTCACCATGTGACGCATCACCTGATACTCCTCGGAAATGCCATTGCCACCATGCATGTCGCGGGCCGCGCGGGCGATATCCAGAGCCTTGCCGCAATTGTTGCGCTTGACGATCGAGATCATTTCCGGCGCCATGCGGTCGGCATCCATCAGTTGACCAACCCTAAGCGAAGCCTGAAGGCCGAGGGCGATTTCCGTCTGCATGTCGGCAAGCTTCTTCTGGAAAAGCTGCGTCTGCGCCAGCGGCCGGCCGAACTGCTTGCGGTCGAGGCCATATTGCCGCGCCGCATGCCAGCAGAATTCCGCCGAACCGAGCACGCCCCAGGAGATGCCGTAGCGGGCGCGGTTGAGGCAGCCGAACGGCCCTTTCAGCCCCTCGACATCCGGCAGCAGCGCCTCCTCGCCGACCTCGACATTATCGAGCACGATTTCGCCGGTGATTGAGGCCCGCAATGACAGCTTGCCGCCGATCTTCGGCGCACTCAGTCCCTTCGTGCCCTTTTCCAGCACGAAGCCTCGGATGGCATTGCCATGCGCCTCGGATTTCGCCCAGACTACGAAGACGTCGGCGATCGGCGCGTTGGAGATCCACATCTTCGAGCCAATGAGCCGGTAGCCCCCTTCGGTTTTCACAGCCCGCGTCTTCATGCCGCCCGGATCGGAGCCGGCATCCGGCTCGGTCAGACCGAAACAGCCGATCCATTCGCCGCTGATCAGCTTCGGCAGATATTTCCGCCGCTGCGCCTCTGAGCCGTAGACGTGGATCGGATAGATCACCAGAGAGGACTGCACGCTCATCATCGAGCGATAGCCGGAATCGACGCGCTCAACCTCGCGGGCAACCAGGCCGTAGGCGACATAGGAGGCACCGGCGCCGCCATAGGTATCCGGCACCGTGACACCGAGCAGCCCGAGTTCGCCCATCTCGCGGAAGATCGAGGGATCGGTCGTTTCGTTGCGATAGGCCTCGATCACGCGCGGCTGCAGCTTTTCCTGCGCATAGGCGCGCGCCGTATCGCGGATCATCCGCTCGTCTTCGGAAAGCTGTTCCTCCAGCAGAAAGGGATCGTCCCACTGGAATTCCTGTCTAGCCATGATGCCATCCTCCCTTCGCTTTCGTTCTTGAAATGGTTATGGCAAGACGGGCGGAACGATACAAACGAAAATGCGGCACTGCCTCATGCGCAGCCGGAATGCAGGGTAGGCCGGCATGCCGCCGCCAATACCGCGAATATCGCAACGGAAACGTCTCACCGGGATCTCCATGCCAGACCATCGCCTCGAACGCTTCGCCCATAATCTCGACTGGAACCTGTTGCGCACCTTTGTGGTGCTGGTCGAGGAAGGCAGCATTACCGCCGCCGCCAACCGACTGCTGTTGCAGCAACCGGCAGTCAGCATGGCGCTGAAACGGCTGGAGCGGACGGTCGGCCAGAAACTGATCGACCGCCGCCCCGGACGCTTCGACCTGACGGAAGCCGGCGAGAAGCTGCGCCGCCAATGCAGGGATATCTTCGCCGCCGTTGTGCGGCTGCCCAACGCGCTCGAAGAGGCTGGCGAGGAGGTAACGGGCCATGTCAGCATTCATTCGGTCAGCCATGTGCACAATCCCGCCTGGGACAGCCGCCTTGAAAGCTTCTTTTGCGTGCACCCGAAGGTGACGATCAGCATCACCGTGGAAACGACGGTCAGCGTCATCAGCGCCGTCGAACGCAATATCGCCACCATCGGTCTCAGCGACGGCAATATCCCCGACGGCCTGAGCAAGGCTTTCCACATTCGCGAGCAATATGCCCTCTATTGCGGCTGCGGCCACAGGCTGTTCGGTGTCCGGGATGCTGCATTCAACGAACTTCGTGGCGATCCTTTCATCGCCTTCATCGCAGACGTTCTGGGCGGGCAGCACATGAACGCCATAACGGCCGTGCGCGCCATGGGCTCCTTCGGCCAGCAGGTTCGCGCCGTCTCCTGCAATGTCGAAGAGGTCATTCGCCTGATCGCCGCCAACATCGGCATCGGCATGCTGCCCTGCCATCTGGCCGCGCCGGAGCTGGCGGCTGGCAAGCTCTGGCAGTTGCCACCCTACGATCTGCTGCCGGCAACGGATGTTTTCCGCATCTGGAATCAGAATGCCATCCTCAATCCCGCCGAAGCGGCTTTCCTCAAATATGTCGACGACGTCGAGCCGCAAGATCATAGTTCCTCGTATCAATAAATTTAATAGTCACCCCGCAGTCCGGCAAATTCGGAAAAACCTCGGAACGAGTGCCGGACGCGACCGTTGTAGGCGCGAACCCTCCCCTATGATTGCAAAGGAGCCGGCGAAATGCCTTTCATCGACAAATCGAAAATCCTCATTCTTGCGACGCATGGCTATGAGCGCTCGGAACTCCGCTTACCGCTGGAAGAATTGACGAAGCGCGGCGCGCAGGTGAAAGTCGCGTCCACGAAGAAGGAACCTATCAAGAGCTGGGACAAGAAGAACTGGGGCGACACGGTCGATGTCGACCTCCTGGCCAAGGATGTGAAGATCGACGATTTCGATGCGCTGGTCCTGCCCAGCGGCCAGATCAACCCGGATATCCTGCGCCATGACGAGGACGCCATGCGTGTCGTCAAGGAATTCGTCAAATCCGGCAAGGTCGTAGCGGCCATCTGCCACGCGCCGTGGCTGCTGATCGAGGCCGACGCCGTGCGGGGCCGCAAGGCGACCTCCTATATCTCGATCAAGACCGACATGAAAAACGCTGGCGCCAATTGGTCGGATGAACCTGTCGTTACCGACAAGGGGATCATCACCTCCCGCAACCCGGGCGACCTTCAGCCTTTCGTCAACAAGATCGTCGAGGAAATCGAGGAAGGCCGCCACGAAAACCGCGCGGCGTGAACTTTTTCGCGAATCAAGGACGGGCCGATAGGCGTCTTTCTGCTCAGAGACAAAACCGACCGTAACGGCCATTGCTGTAGACAAGCGAGTGGCCATCGCCGGCAACGATCGAGACGACACGGCCGAGAATGATGGCATGGCTGTGCCGCTCGATCACCTCGTCGACCTCGCAATCGATGCCGGCCAGCGCACCGCGCAGGACCGAGGCGCCGCTGGCGAGCGTGAACCATTCGGCCCCGTCATACCGCTCGGCACCCTTCAATCCGCCCTTTCCAGAAAACCGGTCGGCAACGTCCTGCTGCTCGGCGGAGAGGATATTCACGCAGAAGTGACGATAGCGGCTGATGACCGGCCAGCTGGAAGAGTTGCGGTTGATACTGACGATCATTGTCGGAGGCTCGACGGAAAGGGCCGTGGCAGACGTCACGGTGGCGCCCGTCCGCTCGTCGCCGACGCCGGCGGTAAGGACGGATACGCCACCCGACATCCGCCGCATCGCCGCTTTCAGCGCGTCCTGATCAGCCACATGCTCGAAGGGTTGTTCCCGTGTCGAGGCGACCCGGTCGATCGAATTTCGCAAGGCAAGGTTCATGCGCGTCCACTCTTTTGCCGTTTCGTCCAGGGAATTTACGCACGGAAAGTCCGGTTTTCTCAAGCAAAGAACGCCCGCACACGCTCCCGAAGCCGGATCGATTTTTCAATCATCATTAAATTTATAGATTACATTATTTTCCCGCAGGCACGGGATTTTGCGACAGTGATGTGCTGCCGAAATGCAGCCTTCAGCAATAAGGCACGATTTTCATAGACTATTGACAGCATCACCAATTGTGGCAGGATTGTGTTAACGCCCGTTAATAAATTCAAGGGAACAGCGGAGAACGAATGTTTTATCACGGTGGAATGACGCTCGGTTATCTGAGGCCTCCGGCTAAGCCGGAAAAAACTGTTCGCGTTGAAATAGCATCGCGCAAGGACCAGGAGGAAACCGTCGAAATCGAGCAGCAACGCGATCAGGAACTGAGCCGCGCGTTTCTCACGCCTTGGCACCTTTTCTACTGACCTTCCCGCTCATTTCCCAGCCTCATTCCGGCGGTGCAGCAGCTGAAGCAGACACACCCCGGCCATTGGTGGCAACACTGGAATACATGCCCGTGGTACGGAATTCCGTCGGGCTCGCGCCGAAATAGCGTCTGAATACCTTGGCAAAATAGTTCGGATCCTCGAAGCCGGACATGATCGCCACTTCCTTCACCGACAAGTCCGCAGCCTTCGTCAGGAGCTTGGTAGCCCGCTGCAGCCGCTTTCGCAGCACGAATTCGGCTGGCGGCATGCCCTCGCTCGCCGCAAAGACCCGCGAGAAATGCGCCCGACTGAGGCCGGAAACATCCGCGAGTTTTTCGACCGGAAGCGGATGCTCGAGATTGGCGATGATGTGGTCGATGACATGCTGCATCGTCCGGTATTCCTGGCTGAACACCGGGTGCGCCCCGAACACGTCGTCGTAAAGCGCCATCGCCGCCTCGTAGGCGATCGCCGACGCACTGCCCGGCGCGTCGGCGCCGCCGGAAATCAGTCTCAGGCTGCAATCGGCCAGATGCTCGATCGTCTCCGGCTTGAGGTTCAGGATCGGCCCGGTCGTCGAGAGAATGGCCTTGTGGATGCGCAGGGCTTCCTCGCCATTCATCGAGATCCAGAAAAACTCCCAGCGTCCGTTCTGCTCGAGCCAGTAGCGATGATTGTGCGGCACGAGCACGAGCAAGGTCTCACCCTCGCGAACCCGATAGTTGCGGCTCTCATAGCGAAGATTGCCTGCACCCGCGATCGTGTGCTGCAGCACGGTGAACGGTGTCTGGCCGCGTTTTCGGCCGTCCCAGTCGTAGCTCTGATCGGTGCGGATCTCATAGCCCGTGCTGGTCGGCATGGTGTGCAGGCTGTGGCGTCCGCGCGGCAGCGAAACGGTCCGCATGACGGGGCCATTCTCGATCAATCGTTTCAGCACAGAATTACCCATGAAAGCACAATACCTCTCTGGCGATGAAGAATATTATACGCATAATACCCCTCAATAAAGCAAGATGACCGGGTTGGAGCGGCATCGACAGGGAGAGCTGGGAGGATAAAGGCGCCAGGACGCCGCATTTCCCGCGCATTGATTTTACCCTGTCCGTTTTTTCCCGGCCGAATGACCAGCGACGAGGACAGCATGAGCAGCTTCAAGATTGCCATAATAGGCGCCGGCAGTGTCGGCTTCACCAAGAAACTCTTCACCGACATTCTCTGCGTGCCGGAGTTCCGCGACGTCGAGTTCGCGCTTACCGATTTGAGCGAGCACAATCTCGGCATGATCAAGTCGATCCTCGACAAGATCGTTGAATCCAATAACCTGCCGGCCAAGGTGACGGCATCGACCGACCGCCGCGAGGCAATCGCCGGTGCGCGCTATATCATCTCCTGCGTCCGCGTTGGTGGCCTCGCCGCTTACGCCGACGATATCCGCATCCCGTTGAAATATGGCGTCGACCAGTGCGTTGGCGATACGATCTGCGCCGGCGGTATTCTCTATGGCCAGCGCAACATCCCGGTGATCCTCGATTTCTGCAAGGACATCCGCGAGCTTGCCGAACCCGGCGCGAAGTTCCTCAACTATGCCAACCCTATGGCAATGAACACCTGGGCGGCGCTTGAATATGGCAAGGTCGACACGATCGGCCTCTGCCATGGCGTCCAGCACGGCGGCGAACAGATCGCCGAGATCCTCGGCGCCAAGGATGGCGAGCTCGACTACATCTGCTCGGGCATCAACCACCAGACCTGGTTCGTCGATGTGCGCGTCAAGGGCCGCAGAATAGGCAAGGACGAGCTGGTCGCAGCCTTCGAAGCGCATCCGGTTTTCTCGCAGCAGGAAAAGCTCAGAATCGACGTTCTGAAGCGTTTCGGCGTCTATTCGACCGAAAGCAACGGCCACCTCTCGGAATACCTGCCCTGGTACCGCAAGCGGCCGGAGGAAATTACCCGCTGGATCGATATGTCCGACTGGATCCACGGCGAAACCGGCGGCTACCTGCGCTACTCGACCGAGACCCGCAACTGGTTCGAGACCGAATTTCCGCAGTTCCTCAAGGATGCAGAAAAGCCAATCGACCCGGCCCGCCGCTCCAATGAGCATGCCAGCCACATCCTCGAAGCGCTGGAAACCGGACGCGTCTATCGCGGCCATTTCAACGTCAAGAACAACGGCGTCATCACCAACCTCCCATCGGACGCGATCATCGAATCGCCCGGCTTCGTCGATCGTTTCGGCATCAACATGGTCGCCGGCATCACGCTGCCGGAAGCCTGCGCCGCCACGTGCATTTCCTCGATCAACGTCCAGCGCATGTCGGTCCATGCCGCCATCACCGGCGATATCGATCTTCTGAAACTGGCCGTGCTGCATGATCCGCTGGTCGGCGCCATCTGCACGCCGGAGGAGGTCTGGCAGATGGTCGACGAAATGGTGGTCGCCCAGGCTGAGTGGCTGCCGCAATATGCCGATGCGGTTCCCGCCGCCAAGGAGCGGCTGAGCAAGGCCACGGTCAAGACCCGCGACTGGAAGGGCGTTGCCCGCCGCGAGGTCCGTTCGGTCGAGGAGCTGCGCGCCGAAAAGGAAGCAACCAAGCTGAAAGCGGCGAGCTGAACGGTTTCAGCGAGATATGCGAGGCCCGTTTTCCTGAGGAGGAGGCAGGTCTGGGAGTGGGCAATCCGTTTGCCCGCTCTTCCGGCAGACGGCATGACGCTGTCCCGCCGGGTGCTGTTAGGAGGAGAGCCGCCCATACCGGGACGGCCTGAAGCATGAGGGAGAAACAACGACAATGAAACGCTTTCGCCATCTGAAAACCACCACCGCCCTTCTATTGGGCGTATCGGCGTTCGCCGTGACGGCCTGGGCTGCCGAGCCCACCGTCGTGCCCGAGCAGCCGCCATTCCCGGCGCAGGGCAAGATCACCTATGTACCGCGCGATTCGATCCTCGAATTCAAGGCGCTGCCGGAATACAAGGAACCGGATTGGGTCACCGAGAAATTCGTCAAGACCGGCAAGCTGCCGCCGGTGGCCGAGCGGCTGCCGAAGGAGCCGATGGTTTTCAAGACCGGCAACATGCCGGACGGCATCGGCGTCTATGGCGACACGATGCGCCACGTCATCGGCGGTCGCCCGGAAGGCTGGAACTATTCGGCCGGCCAGACGCAAGGCTGGGGCGGCATCGATATCGGCTTATCCGAATGCCTGACGCGCACCGCGCCGCTCTACCAGGTCGAAGCCAGCGACGTCGAGCCGCTGCCGAACCTCGCCAAGAGCTGGGATTGGTCCGAAGACGGCCACAAGCTGACCATGCACCTGGTCGAAGGTGCCAAATGGTCGGACGGCGTGCCGTTCAGCTCTGAAGACGTGATGTTCTATTGGGACGACAACGTCGTCGATCCCAACGTGTCGCCGCTGAATGGAGCAACCCCCGAAACCTTCGGCGAAGGCACGACGCTGACAGCCATTGACGCCAACACCGTCGAGTGGACCTTCAAGGAAGCCTTCCCGCGGCAATATCTCTATGCCATGGCCTACGGCACGTTCTGCCCCGGCCCGGCGCATATCCTGAAGACCAAGCATCCCAAATACAACAAGGATGTGACCTACGACCAGTACAAGAACGGCTTCCCGGCCGAATATATGAACATTCCCGTGATGGGGGCCTGGGTCCCGGTCTCGTACCGGGCGGACGACATCATCGTCCTGCGCCGGAATCCCTACTACTGGAAAGTCGACGAGGAAGGCCATCAGTTGCCCTACCTTAACGAGATGCACTACAAGCTCTCGACCTGGGCCGACCGCGACGTGCAGGCGATCGCTGGTTCCGGTGACTTCTCCAACCTCGAGCAACCGGAAAACTTCGTTGAATCGCTCAAGCGCGCTGCGTCCGACGCGGCACCGGCTCGCCTTGCCTTCGGCGCCCGCCTGATCGGCTACAATCTGCGTATGAATCTCTCCGCAAACGGCTGGGGCGAGCCCGATGCCCGCGGCAAGGCCGTGCGCGAGCTCAATCGCAACGAGGACTTCCGCAAGGCTGTCACCATGGCGCTTGACCGCAAGAAGATCGGTGAATCGCTCGTCAAGGGCCCGTTCACCGCGATCTATCCCGGCGGTCTTTCGTCGGGCACGAGCTTCTACGACCGCCAATCGACGGTCTACTATCCCTTCGATCTCGAAGGCGCAAAGGCGCTTCTCGAAAAGGCCGGTCTGAAGGATACGGACGGCAACGGTTTCGTCAACTTCCCAGCCGCAACGGAAGGCGGTCAGGACGTTCAGGTCGTGCTCTTGAGCAATGGCGACTACGGCACCGACCGCAACCTTGCGGAAGGCGTGATCGGCCAGATGGAGCAGCTCGGCTTGAAGGTGACGCTCAACGCGCTCGACGGCACCAAGAAAGACAACGCACACTATGCCGGCCAGTTCGACTGGACGATCCGCCGCAACGATCCGGACCTGACGTCCGTGGTGCAGAACACCACCCAGCTCGCTCCGATGGGGCCTCGCACAAGCTGGCATCATCGCGCCGGCACGGACGGTACGCTCGACCTCTTGCCCTATGAGAAGGAACTCGTGGACATCGTCAACAAGTTCATCGCCTCGGACGACAATACCGAGCGCACCGAACTGATGAAGCAGTATCAGAAGGTCGCAACGGAAAATGTCGATACGGTTGGCCTCACCGAATATCCGGGCGCACTGATCATCAACAAGCGCTTCTCGAACATTCCGGTCGGTGCCCCGATCTTCATGTTCAACTGGGCTGAGGATACGATCATCCGCGAACGGGTCTTCGCTGCCGCCGACAAGCAGGGAGATTACGAACTCTTCCCTGAGCAGCTTCCCGGCAAGCCGGGCGAAAACGGCCCGATCAACTGATCTTTCCTGAAACACGCCCCGGCCGCCGACATTGCGGCCGGGGCAGCCCCTGAACACACAAGAGAACCCAACAGCCATGTTCCGATTTCTGCTTGTGCGCATCGCATCCGCCATCCCCGTGCTCTTCGTGCTGAGCGTCGTGACCTTCGCGATCATCCAGGCGCCGCCGGGTGATTACAGCGACTATATCCGCTCGCAAATGATCAACCAGGGCGGTGCATCCTTCGAGGAGGCCGACGCCCAGGCGCAGGCCTACAAGGTCGCCAACGGTCTCGATAAGCCCCTGCCGGTGCAATACGTGAACTGGATCACCGGTATTGTGACGCGCGGCGATTTCGGCCATAGCCTCTTCTACAACAAGCCGGTGGCAGAGGTTGTCGGCGAGCGCCTGCCCCGCACGCTGGCGCTGGCCCTCGTCTGCCATATCCTCGCCTCGGTGATCGGCATCACCTTCGGCATTCTTGCCGCGACCCGGCAATATTCCTGGGTCGATAGCCTGCTATCCGGTATTTCCTTCCTCGGCATGACAGTGCCGCGCTTCCTGATGGCGCTGGTCATCGTCTACATCATGGTGTTCCATTTCAACGTCACCGAGATCAACAGTTTCCACTCCGCCAGATACGGAGGTGCGCCCTGGTCCTGGGACAAGTTCGTCGATCTCCTGAAACACGTCTGGCCGGTGATCGCCATCGCCACCTTCGGCGGCCTCGCCTACAATATGCGGGTGATGCGCGGCAATCTGCTCGATACGCTGAACGCCCAGTATGTCGAGACGGCGCGGGCCAAGGGCCTGAGTGAGAGCGCCGTCATCCTGCGCCACGCCGTGCCGAACGCGCTGCATCCGCTGGTCATGTACCAGGGCGTCGTGCTGCCCTACATGCTGACCGGCGAGATCGAGACGGCGATCATCTTTGCGCTGCCGACCGTCGGCCCGGCCATCGTCGGCTCCATGTGGGTGGGTGACGTCTATGTCACCGCCACTTTCATGCTGGTCCTGTCCGCAACGCTGATCGTCGGCAACATCATCGCCGACATGCTTTTGGCCATGCTCGATCCTCGGGTTCGCCTTGGTGGAGGAGCACACGCATGAAAGCCGACGTTCAAGACGCCATCACCGTGCCGGTGCCGGCACCGCATCACGGCAACGAAACGTATCGGGCCCTTGTCTGGCGCCGTCTGAAGCGGTCCTGGACCGGCCTGATCGGCCTGATCCTCGTCTGCCTGCTGATGATCATGACGATCTTCGCCGAGTTCTTTTCGCCGGTCGATCCGAAGCTGACAGGCGTTGGCTTCGCTCCGCCACAGACGATCAGCATAACCGATCAGGAGGGCAATCTCGTCTGGCCGCGCACCTACCAGGTCGGCGAGGGCACCGAGCTTGATCCGATCACCTTCCAGCCGATCGTCGGTCCGGACTATGCCAACCCGAAAAACCTCGGCTTCTTCGTCAAGGGCTTCAGCTACCGGCTTCTCGGCCTGATCCCCACCGACCGCCATTTCTTCGGCGCTGTCGACGGCACGCCGGTCAACTTCCTCGGCACCGACAAGTTCGGCCGCGATGTCTTGTCCCGTATCTTCTATGGCTCCCGTGTCTCGCTGATGATCGCACTGACGGTGGTCTTCATTGTCACCGTCGTCGGCACGACGGTCGGCATGGTGTCGGGCTATTTCGGCGGCCGCTTCGACAACTGGATGCAGCGCTTCGTCGAACTCGTGCTCGCCTTCCCGCAGTTGCCGCTCTACCTGGCGCTCACCTCGCTGATACCCGTGACAGCGCCGACCAATGTCTTCCTCGCCTTCGTCATCATCGTGATGTCGGCGCTCGGCTGGGCGCAGATGTCGCGCGAGGTCCGCGGCAAGACGCTGGCGCTTGCCCGCATCGACTATGTTCGCGCGGCGATGGCGATCGGCGCCACCGACCGGCGCATCATCTTCCAGCATATCTTCCCCAACGTCATGAGCCACGTCATCGTCGCCGTGACGCTGGCGATCCCGAATGTGGTGCTGCTGGAATCTTTCCTCGGCTTCCTCGGTTTTGCGGTGAAGCCGCCGCTGATGTCCTGGGGGCTGATGCTGCAGGATACCGCCACCTATTCCGTCATCGGATCCTACCCCTGGATCCTTTCCCCCGTGGCCTTCGTGCTCGTCACCGTCTTTGCGTTCAATGCGCTTGGCGATGGCCTGCGCGACGCCGTCGACCCATACTGAGGAGACGACCCGTGGCACTCCTGGATTTGACCATACTCGCACCCGAACAACGGCACGATCATGCCGCTGCCGTCGGCACGCCGATCATCGATGCCCGCCACGTGGGCGTGAAATTCAAGGTCGAGCATGGCACGGTCGATGCCGTCAAGGACGTCTCCTTCCAGCTCTACCGCGGCGAGACGATCGCGGTCGTCGGTGAATCCGGCTCGGGAAAATCGGTGACGGCCCGCACCGTCATGGGTCTGCTCACCAAGCGCGCCACGGTGTCGGATCGCTCCAGCATCTCCTATGACGGCAGGAACGTCCTGAAATTCTCCGATCGCCAGCGCCGGGCACTGCGCGGCGACCGCATCTCGATGATCTTCCAGGAGCCGATGAGCTCGCTCAATCCGGTCTATACGATCGGCGCCCAGATCATCGAGGCGATCCGTGTTCACCAGAAGATGAACCGCAAACAGGCGATGGAGCGGACGCTGGAGCTGCTGCGCCAGGTGCAGATTCCCGACCCCGAAGCACGTCTCAACCAATATCCGCACCAGCTTTCCGGCGGCCAGCGCCAGCGCATCATGATCGCCATGGCGCTCGCCAACAATCCCGACGTGCTGATCGCCGACGAACCGACGACAGCTCTCGACGTCACCGTCCAGGCGCAGATTCTCAACCTTATCCGCGACCTGCAGAAGACGCTTGGCATGGCGGTGATCCTGATCACTCACGACCTGACCGTCGTGCGCCAGTTCTCCGATTATGTCTACGTCATGCAGAACGGCGAAGTGAAGGAACACAACACCACCGCGGCGTTGTTCCAGAATCCGCAGCACCCCTATACCCGTCACCTGCTCAACTCCGAGCCGAAGGGCATGGCCAATCCGCTGCCGGTCGATTCCGCCGCCATCCTCGAAGGCCGCAATGTCCGCGTTTCCTTCATGCTGAAGTCCGGCGGCTTCTTCAGACCGCAGTTGAAGGAGCTCGTCGCCGTGGACAGCCTCAGCATCAAGCTTCACCGCCACGAGACGCTAGGCCTCGTCGGCGAATCCGGCTCAGGAAAGACGACTTTCGGCCAGGCGCTCGTCAAGCTTCTGACGGCGGAAGGCGGCGAGATCCTGTTTGACGGCCAGCCGATCCAGAACAAGAGCCGCGACGAGATGCGGCCGCTGCGTTCGCGCATGCAGATCGTCTTCCAGGACCCGTTCTCCTCGCTCAACCCGCGCATGTCGGTCGGCCAGATCATCGAGGAGGGACTGATCGTCAACAAGCTCGGCGCAACCCGCAACGAACGGCTGGAGCGGGTGAAGGAGGCACTGAACAACGCCGGCCTGCCGAACAACATCCTGTCGCGCTTCCCGCACGAATTCTCCGGCGGCCAGCGCCAGCGCATCGCCATCGCCCGCGCGGTCGCACTTGAACCCGAGTTCATCCTGCTCGATGAGCCGACCTCGGCACTCGATCTCTCGGTGCAGGCGCAGATCATCGAACTGCTGCGCAAGCTGCAGGACGAGAAGGGACTGAGCTACCTCTTCATCTCCCACGATCTGAAAGTCGTGCGCGCCCTTTGCCACCGCGTGGTGGTGATGCAGCACGGCAAGATCGTCGAAGAGGGGCCGGTCGAAGACGTTCTATCCCATCCCAAGACCGCCTACACCGAACGGCTCGTCAGAGCCGCCTTCGAAGTGGCCGCATAATCGCTAGACAAGAGGCTTATTCCATGGCGAGACAACCCAAAATCACCTTCATCGGCGCCGGCTCGACCGTCTTCATGAAGAACATCATCGGCGACGTTCTGCAGCGCCCGGCGCTGTCGGGCGCGAAGATCGCGCTGATGGACATCAACCCGCAGCGGCTGGAAGAAAGCGAGATCGTCGTCGGGAAACTGATCTCGACGCTGGGGGCAAAGGCAACCATCGAGTTGCATTCCAACCAGCGCAAGGCCCTTGAAGGCGCCGATTTCGTCGTCGTTGCCTTCCAGATCGGCGGCTACGAGCCCTGCACCGTCACCGATTTCGAAGTGCCGAAGAAATACGGCCTGCGCCAGACGATCGCCGATACGCTCGGCGTCGGCGGCATCATGCGGGGGCTCCGCACCGTGCCGCATCTCTGGAAGATCTGCGAAGACATGATGCAGGTCTGCCCCGAGGCCATCCTCTTGCAATATGTCAACCCGATGGCGATCAACACCTGGGCGATCGCCGAGAAATACCCTGACATCAAGCAGGTCGGCCTCTGCCACTCGGTCCAGGGCACGGCGATGGAGCTGGCGGAAGATCTCGACATTCCCTACGAGGAAATCCGCTACCGCTCGGCCGGCATCAACCACATGGCCTTCTTCCTGAAGTTCGAGCATCGCCAGCCGGACGGTTCCTACCGCGACCTCTATCCGGATCTCGTGCGCGGCTACCGCGAAGGCCGGGCGCCGAAGCCGACCTGGAACCCGCGCTGCCCGAACAAGGTTCGCTACGAGATGCTGACCCGGCTCGGTTACTTCGTCACCGAAAGCTCGGAGCACTTTGCCGAATACACGCCCTATTTCATCAAGGAAGGCCGCGAGGACCTGATCGAGAAGTTCGGCATTCCGCTCGACGAATATCCCAAGCGTTGCATCGAGCAGGTCGAGAGATGGAAGAGCGAGGCCGCCGCCTACCGTTCGGCCGAAAAGATCGAGGTCGCCCAGTCGAAGGAATACGCCTCCTCGATCATCAACTCGGTGTGGACCGGCGAGCCCTCGGTGATCTACGGCAACCTGCGCAACAACGGCTGCATCACTTCGCTGCCGGAGAATTGTGCCGCCGAAGTGCCATGCCTCGTCGATCAAAACGGCATCCAGCCAACCTTCATCGGCGACCTGCCGCCGCAGCTCACCGCGCTCATCCGCACCAATATCAACGTGCAGGAACTGACGGTGGCGGCAATGATGACCGAGAACCGCGAGCACCTCTACCATGCCGCGATGATGGACCCGCACACGGCCGCCGAGCTCGATCTCGACCAGATCTGGTCGCTCACCGACGATCTTTTGGCCGCGCACGGCCAGTGGATCCCGGAATGGGCCCGGGTCGCCAAGAAGGTCCAAGCCGCGTAACTCCTTCTCCCGGTTGCGCGACGAGGAAACCCCGGAACAACAATTCCGGGGTTTTCCTTTTATGCCGGGTGTGGTCGAAAGGAACGACGCCTCGCCGCTTGTTCAGGAGAATAAAATGCCCGCCGGTTCCGCCACGACGACGCTCGCCCGCCAACTGTCCGACGCCGACAACGGGGGCATGCGTCTTGCCTCGGCGACGCTTGCGGAACTCGCCGCCCCGGCGGAAGCCTTTGCCGTACAAAGCGAAACGCTTGCCCTGAACGGCTGGCCGACAGCCGGCTACAAGGTTGCGATCCGTTCGGACGGAAGCTCGATTTCAGCGCCCATGGCCCATATCACCCATGCCAGCGCATCGGGCACCGCCGGCTTCGAGCGACCGGCCGTCGATACGCTGGAGGTGGAAATCTGCTTCGTCCTCGGCAAGGATCTGCCGCCGCCGGACGGCAAGCTCTATACCCGTGAAACGCTTCTCGGCTACGTGAGCGGTATCTATTCCGGCGTCGAATTCCTCGGCCACCGGCTGGACGAAGGCGGCCGCTCGCCGGCGCTGCTGTTTCTCGCGGATCGCCTCGGCAATGCCGGCTATGTGCTGGGCGAAGAATTGAGGGAAACCGTGCTCGAACCGGGTTCAACGCTGCCCCTGACGGTGACGATCAACGGCGACACCGTTTTTCGCGGCCCGGGAAAACACCCGAACGACGATCCGGTGGCACCCTTCCTCGCCTTCGCCAATGCGCTGACGGAGGCTGTTGCCCAAGGCCAGATCGTCACCACCGGCAGCCTCTGCGGCGCCATCCCGGTGCCCGAGCGGGCGGCAATCGCCATCGGCGGGTTTACGACGCTGACCGTGACGGCGGCATCGACGCGCAACGCATCCATGCTGGAAGCGGGCGGATCGATTCCCGCATAAAAAACCCCCCATGGCAGCGCCATGAGGGGAGATATGAAAGAGCATGTTGCCCGTCGATCAGGCTGCCGTATGGCTCTTGCGGACATCCTCGTCTGTCAGGATGCCGCTCGCCCGCAGCAGGGCTGCAAAACGGCCGTTGCTATGGCTGAGCTCGTTGAAGCCGCCCATCTCGACGATCCTGCCATGATCCATGAAGATCACCAGATCGGCCTCGCGCACCGTCGACAGGCGGTGGGCGATGATGAAGGTCGTTCGATCCTTGCGCAGGTTGTCGATCGCCGCCTTGACGCGGTTTTCCGTTTCGACGTCAAGCGCGCTGGTCGCCTCGTCGAGCACGAGGATCGGCGCGTTCTTGAGGATGGCGCGGGCAATGGCGATGCGCTGGCGTTCCCCTCCGGAGAGCCTGTTGCCGCGTTCGCCGACTTTAGTGTCATAGCCGCCCTGGCGGCCTTCGATGAAGTCGGCTGCTGCTGCTGCTTCGGCCGCCTCCATGATTTCGATCAGCGATGCGTCTTCACGGCCAAGGCGGATGTTCTCGCAGATCGACCGGTTGAGCAGGCCTGCATCCTGGAACACGGTGGCGATCGAGCGGCGCAGCGACTTGCGGGTCACCGTCGAGATGTCGACGCCGTCGACCAGGATCTTGCCGCTTGCCGGCTCATGCACGCGCTGCAAAAGGTTGACGAGCGTTGTCTTGCCGGCGCCGGTCGGACCGACGATGGCGATCGTCTGCCCCGCCTTGGCGGTGAAACAGACATCGCGCAGGCCTTCGTTCGAGTTGGCGAAGTTGAAGGACACGTCGCGGAATTCGACCTCGCCGCGGACATGGTGCAACTCACCGGCATCGACAGGCTCTTCGCGCTCGCGGACCGAATCCTCGAGACTGAAGAAGTCCTCTAGCTTGGCGCGGGCTTCGAAAATCTGCGTCACGAAAGCCTTCATCTGGTCGAGACGGCCGATCAGCAGGCCGGCAAAACCGATGAAGGCAATGACGTCGCCGATACCAAGCTCGCCCTTCTGGACGAGGAAGGTACCGATCACGAGGATCGCCATCATCGAAATGGTCGATGCCATGCGGTTCAGCGCGCTGGCAAGCGCCCACCAGTCGAGGACCGGCAGCTGGGCCGAGATCAGCTTCTGGGTGAAGTTCCTCAGCTCGCGGGTTTCAGCTTCGATGCGGTTGTAGCTGTGTACGACCGAGACGTTGCTGATTGAGTCGGAGACGTGTGAAAAGACGGTATGATAGTGATCCTCGACAGAGGCCTGGCCTTCCTTGGTGCGTGTCATCACCATCTTGCCGATCACAACGTAGAGAACGCCAAGCACAACGAGAACCAGCGACAGGCGTACATCCATGGCAAAGGCTGTCGGAACGAGCAGAACCAGCGCCACGGCTGTGGAAAGATGCTGGCGCATGAATTCGAGCCAAAGGCCGAACAGCGTTTCGCAGGCGCGCAGCAGCGTGTGCAGGGCGTTGGAGGTGCCGCGCTGGCTATGCCAGGAAAGAGGCATCGAGATGATGCGGCCGAAAGCTTCCGTGATCAGGGTCGAACGGCGCGTATGCGCCAGCCGGTCGGCCTCGCGGGCGACCAGCACGAAGGCGATCGTGTTGAAGACGCCGAGACCGGCCCACATCAGGAGCATTGGTGTTACGGCCTGCTTGGAGGAGATCGCGTCGATGATGCGGCCGAACAAAATGGGCTCTGCGATCGTGATGATCGCCAGGACGATGTTGGCGATAACGATCGCGGAGACACGAAGTTTGTGAACGGCAAGATACTGAAGCGCTCTTGCATAGACCTGGAACAATGACACTGTCTTATCCCTCTTGGGCAGCTGGTTGCGGTGCAATGAAAAGCAACAGGGCATTAGCATCGCGGTATAAGTTACTGAGAAGGAAGGATATCCTGAGAAAAGGAGCGTTGTGGATCGTCATCCTTGATGACCTCGCTCAATTCTTCCCGATAAATTTCCAGTCCTTCTTTCTTTTTCATGGCAAACAAACATCGTCGTTGGTCAACTTTCAGGTCGAACGAACAAGCGCATCTGTGATAAATACCGAGTGAGACAAATTGCTCGTGTCGCCTCGGTAGAATTATTCATAGTTTGCTATTTTTTGCGCCTTGCGAGTCAACGGCGATGCGGTGTTAGGTGGTTCCATGACTGACGGGGGGATTATTGCGATCGCAACATGAATGGGTGCTGAACAGGACAATCATGTTGCGCTGCGGTGGGCGCGGTCAAAGGCCGGAATGAATTTTTTGAAGGGACATTCATGAATATTACGTTGCTGGTGCAGTTTCTGGCGCTCATAGACGAGATGAAGAGCAGGGACGAAATCGTTCAGGAGTTCGAGCGGGTCCTGGACCGCTACGGCTTTGACTATTACGGCATCGTCCGCCAGCCGAAGCCGAACGAAAATCCGCTGAGCCTGCTGCTTGCCGGACGCTGGCCCGATGGCTGGCCGCAGATCTACATCAAGAAGAAGTTTGTCGTCATCGATCCGACGATCCGCTTTCTCGGCCATGCGCAGCGCGGCTTTCGCTGGCGCGAGACGCTGGTTGCCTTCCGCTCCGACCCGCACCGCAAGCGCATGGAGCGGATGATGGTCGAGGCACGGGGCTACGGTCTCAACGACGGCTACATCTTTCCCGTTCACGGCCGCCGCGGACTGCTCGGCAATTTGACAGTGGGTGGCCGCGTGGTCGATCTCAGTCCGGTGGAGATGAGCCTGTTCGACGGCATTGCCAAGAAGATCTTCTGGCGGCTGCTGGAACTTACGGATCCGGCGGTCCTCGCCGAAATGGTCTCCAGCGTCGATGTGCAGATGACCCGCCGCGAAATGGAGGCCTTGAACTACCTGGCCGACGGCATGACCTCGAACGAGATCAGCCGGATCCTCGAAATCTCCAACCATACCGTCGACTGGTACATGAACGGCATCCAGGAAAAACTGCGCGCGAAAAACCGCCATCACGCGGTTGCCCTGTCCTTCCGCCTGGGATTGATTTCCTGACGGAAATGAACGCCCTCATGCCGACTCTGAAATTGAACTTCACGTCATGAACCGCTAATAATCCTTTTCGCGGTGCAGCATGACCGCGTTCAAGTCTTGAGGAGTCCGACTTGCCCATCTCGAAAATCCTGGTCGCCAACCGTTCCGAAATTGCAATCCGCGTGTTTCGCGCCGCAAACGAACTGGGAATAAAAACGGTTGCGATATGGGCGGAGGAGGACAAGCTCGCCCTGCATCGTTTCAAGGCGGATGAAAGCTACCAGATCGGTCGCGGGTCGCATCTGGCCCGCGATCTCGGGCCGATCGAGAGCTATCTTTCGATCGAGGAAATTATTCGCGTCGCCAAGCTGTCGGGTGCGGATGCGATCCATCCAGGGTACGGCCTTCTTTCCGAGAGTCCGGAATTCGTCGATGCCTGCAAGGCGGCCGGTATCATCTTCATCGGACCGACCGGCGACACGATGCGGCGTCTTGGCAACAAGGTCGCTGCCCGCAATCTCGCCATCGAGATCGGCGTGCCGGTCGTACCGGCTACCGAGCCGCTGCCTGACGACATGAATGTCGTGGCAACGATGGCGGCGGAGATCGGCTACCCAGTGATGCTGAAGGCGTCTTGGGGCGGCGGCGGCCGCGGCATGCGGGCGATCCGCGATCCAAAGGACCTGGCGCGCGAAGTGACGGAAGCCAAACGCGAAGCCATGGCCGCCTTCGGCAAGGACGAGGTTTATCTGGAAAAGCTGGTCGAGCGTGCCCGCCACGTCGAGAGCCAGGTGCTTGGCGATACGCACGGCAACGTCGTGCATCTGTTCGAGCGCGATTGTTCGGTCCAGCGCCGCAACCAGAAAGTCGTCGAGCGCGCCCCGGCTCCCTATCTCAGCGAAGCGCAGCGCCAGGAGCTGGCGAGCTATTCGACCCGGATCGCCCAGGCGACGCACTATGTTGGTGCCGGTACCGTCGAATATCTGATGGATATGGACACCGGCAAATTCTATTTCATCGAGGTCAATCCGCGCATCCAGGTCGAGCACACCGTCACCGAGGTTGTGACCGGCATCGATATCGTCAAGGCGCAGATCCACATCCTCGACGGCTTTGCCATCGGAACGCCGGAATCGGGCGTGCCGAAACAGGAGGACATCCGTCTCAACGGCCATGCGCTGCAGTGCCGCATCACCACCGAAGATCCGGAACAGAATTTCATCCCGGACTATGGCCGCATCACCGGCTACCGCTCCGCTTCCGGCTTCGGCATCCGCCTTGACGGCGGCACCGCCTATCCGGGCGCGGTCATCACCCGCTTTTACGATCCGCTCTTGGTCAAGGTCACCGCCTGGGCGCCGACGCCGAAGGAATCGATCGCCCGCATGGATCGGGCGCTGCGCGAATTCCGTATCCGTGGCGTGGCAACCAATCTCACCTTCCTCGAAGCGATCATCAGCCATCCGAAGTTCACGGATAATTCCTACACAACCCGCTTCATCGATACCACGCCGGAACTGTTCCAGCAGGTCAAGCGCCAGGACCGCGCTACCAAGCTCTTGACCTATCTAGCCGACGTGACGGTCAACGGGCACCCGGAAGCCAAGGGCCGGCCGAAGCCGAGCGCGGATGCGGCAAAGCCGATCGTTCCGCACAGCAACGCCGCAATCGCCGACGGCACCAAGCAGAAGCTCGACGCGCTCGGCCCGCAGAAGTTCGCCGAGTGGGTGCGCGCTGAAAAGCGGGTGCTGTTGACCGATACGACGATGCGCGACGGCCATCAGTCGCTGCTCGCCACCCGCGTGCGCACCTATGACATCGCCCGTGTCGCCGGCACCTACGCCCGCGCCCTGCCCAATCTCTTCTCGCTCGAATGCTGGGGCGGCGCCACCTTCGACGTCTCGATGCGCTTCCTGACCGAGGATCCGTGGGAGCGTCTCGCCAAGGTGCGCGAAGATGCGCCGAACCTGCTCTTGCAGATGCTGCTGCGCGGCGCCAACGGCGTCGGCTACAAGAACTATCCCGACAATGTCGTCAAATACTTCGTCCGCCAGGCGGCCAGGGGCGGCATCGACGTCTTCCGTGTGTTCGACTGCCTGAACTGGGTCGACAATATGCGCGTCTCGATGGATGCGATCGCGGAAGAAAACAAGATCTGCGAAGCGGCGATCTGCTACACCGGCGACATCCTCAACTCCGCCCGGCCGAAATATGATCTGAAATACTACACAGCGCTGGCCACTGAGTTGGAAAAAGCCGGCGCGCACATGATCGCGCTGAAGGACATGGCCGGCCTCTTGAAGCCGGCCGCCGCGACGGTGCTGTTCAAGGCGCTCCGCGAGGCGACGAACCTGCCGATCCATTTCCACACCCACGATACGTCGGGCATCGCGGCGGCAACAGTGCTTGCCGCCGTGGACGCCGGGGTGGATGTCGTTGATGCCGCGATGGATGCCTTCTCCGGCAATACGTCGCAGCCCTGTCTCGGCTCGATCGTCGAGGCGCTGCGCGGCTCCGAGCGCGACCCAGGCCTCGATCCGGAATGGATCCGCCGTATCTCCTTCTATTGGGAGGCCGTACGCAATCAGTACGCCGCCTTCGAAAGCGACCTCAAGGGGCCGGCGTCGGAAGTCTATCTGCACGAAATGCCGGGCGGTCAGTTCACCAACCTCAAGGAACAGGCTCGCTCACTCGGGCTTGAGACCCGCTGGCACCAGGTGGCGCAGGCCTATGCCGATGCCAACCAGATGTTCGGCGATATCGTCAAGGTGACGCCGTCCTCCAAGGTCGTCGGCGACATGGCGCTGATGATGGTCAGCCAGGACTTGACCGTTGCCGATGTCGAGAACCCGGCCAGGGACGTCTCCTTCCCGGACTCTGTCGTCTCGATGCTGAAGGGCGATCTCGGCCAGCCGCCCGGTGGATGGCCGAAGGCCCTGCAGAAGAAGGCCCTGAAGGGTGACAAGGCCTATACGGAGCGTCCGGGTTCGCTGCTTGCCGATGCCGATCTCGACAAGGAGCGGAAGGACATCGAGACCAAGCTGGAGCGCAAGGTCACCGACTTCGAATTCGCCTCCTATCTGATGTATCCGAAGGTCTTCACCGACTATGCGCAGGCCGCCGACACCTACGGCCCGGTCTCGGTGCTGCCGACGCCCGCCTATTTCTACGGGCTATCGGCCGGCGAGGAGCTGCTGCCCGAACTCGAGAAGGGCGTCTCGCTGGTCATTCTGCATCAGGCGAAGAGCGAGCCGGACGAGCAGGCGATGGTCAAGGTGTTCTTCGAACTCAACGGCCAGCCGCGCCTGATCAAGGTGCCGGACCGCAACCGCTCAGCCTCCAGCGCCGCCCGTCGCAAGGCCGATCTCGGCAACGCTGCCCATCTCGGCGCGCCGATGCCGGGCGTCATCTCGACGGTCTCCGTTTCGGCCGGACAGACCGTCAAGTCCGGCGACGTGCTGCTCTCCATCGAGGCGATGAAGATGGAAACGGCGCTGCACGCCGAGAAGGACGGCACCATCGCAGAGGTCCTCGTCCGCACCGGCGACCAGATCGATGCCAAGGACCTGTTGATCGTCTACGGGGCTTGAGGACGATTTAAGGTCGGGCGGAGTTTGCCGCGGCCTGTTCTCCGATACCGTCGTGCTCGGGGTCGCGCATGCGAGCCCCCAAGGGCATTCTCGTCTGGCTTGACGAGACGCCCGCTGCCTCTTGCTCCGTCATCCTCGGGCTTGACCCGAGGATCCAGACGCAATCTCTGCGGACCCACTTTTCCTGCATCCGGGAGCGTGGATCCTCGGGTCAAGCCCGAGGATGACGGCCCTAGGAGGGAGCGAGAGCGGCAGTAAGAGCCTCCACACATAGGGACATGCGGCGTTTCGCGCCGAGATTCCCCCCGGTCATCTTCGCCTACTATAAGGGGCGAGGATGACGATGGCGGGGACGGGGCGCAGAGGGGACCGCTCTGAGGGGAAAGCGTGGCCAGATTTTCCCTCAAGAGCACTACTCCCCCTCCCGTCAAATCTCGTAATCATTCCCCATGTTCAGCGACGAAATGAACTTCTTCGTACGCTCCCGCTGTGGCGTCTGGAAGATGTTCTTCGGCGGTCCGCTTTCGACGATCAGGCCGCCGTCGAGGAAGAGCACCTGGTCGGCGACTTTCGAGGCGAGCCGCAGGTCGTGGGTCGCCATGATCATCGTCGTGCCTTCGGCCGCAAGCCGGTTCAGGACCTCGACGACTTCCTCGGCCAGTTCCGGGTCGAGCGCCGAGGTCGGCTCGTCGCAGAGGAGAACGCGCGGTGAAGGGGCAAGCGCGCGGGCGATCGCCACGCGCTGCTGCTGGCCGCCGGAAAGCGTTGCCGGCCAGGCATCGGCCTTGTGGGCCATGCCGACCTTTTCCAGCAGCTCGAGCGCGCGGGCCCTTGCCCTTTCCTTCGGCCATTTCAGGACCGTCACCAGCCCTTCCATGACGTTCTCTATCGCCGTCTGGTGCGGAAAGAGCTGGAAGTTCTGGAAGACCATGCCGGTCTGGCGGCGCAGGCGCTGGATGGCGTCCCAACCGGTCTTCCTGTGAGGAGCAAACTCGATCCGCTCCTCGCCCAGCCGGATGGCGCCGGATGTCGGGATTTCGAGCAGGTTGACGCAGCGCAGCAGCGTGCTCTTGCCGCCGCCGGAGGGTCCGACCAGTGCCGTCACCGTGCCTTCGGCGATGGTGACGCTGATATCCTTCAAGACGACATTGTCGCCGAAACGCTTCTCGATATGGGTGAGCTCGATCATTTGCGCGCCTCCAGGAAACCGCCATAGCGGGCGAAGCGGTTTTCCAGACGCACCTGCAGGGCGGAGAGAACGGAGCTGAGCGCCAGATAGATCAACGCCGCTTCGATATAGAGGATCAGCGGTTCGTAGGTCGTGGCAACAATGCGCTGCGCCGTCTGGAAGAGTTCCGGCACCGTGATGGCAGCGGCGAGAGAGGTGTCCTTCACCAGCGAAATGAACGTATTGGACAGCGGCGGTACGGCAACGCGTGTCGCCTGAGGCAGGATGGTGCGGCGCATCGCCTGGCCCCAGCTCATGCCGATCGAATAGGCCGCTTCCCACTGGCCGCGTGGCACCGAGGAGATGACGGCACGAATGATTTCCGAGGTATAGGCGCCGATGTTGAGCGTGAAGCCGATCAGCGCCGCCGGGAAGGCGTCGAGCAGAATGCCGAGGCTCGGGAGGCCGTAGAAGATGACAAACAACTGGACGAGCAGCGGCGTGCCGCGAATGATCCAGACATAGAAACGCGCCACGGCGACCAGCGGCTTGGGCCCGAAGAGACGAGTGATCGCCGTCAGGAGGCCAAGTGCCAGACCAAGGCCGAAGGACAGGAGCGTCAGCGGGATGGTGAAGATCAGCCCAGCTCGCAAAAGCGGCAGGAGCGAATCGAGCATGAGTTGGAGCCAGGAGGGCACGGACTGGGGCCTTTCAAACGACATGATCCGCCCCGGAGCGCCCGGAACGGATCAAAACGTATAGTGTAGAGAGAGGCGCGGCGAAACCTGTCCGGTCATGCCGCATAATTGGGATTACTTTGAAACGTCGGCGCCGAAATACTTTTTCGAAATCGCGTCATAGGTGCCGTCGGCCTCGATCTCGGTGAGCGCCTTGTTGATCGCTTCCAGAAGCTCCGGCTCGCCCTTGCGGATGATGATGCCGGAGTAGTCGGCATTCGCCTGCTCGGCGGCGATCTTCACGGGCGCATCCGGTTTGTGCTTCTTGAAATCGAGGAAGGACAGGCTGTCATTGATTGTCGCATCGGCGCGACCGGTCAATACGAGCTGTATCGACTGGTCGAAGCCGTCGGTGCCGACGAGTTCGGCGCCGGAGGCCTCAGCCAGCTTGCCGAAGTTGCTGGTCAGCGACTGGGCCGCCTTCTTGCCCTTGAGGTCCGGGAAATCCTTGATCTCGTCATTGTCGGCCTTGACAATCAGGACGGCCTTGGAAGCGATGTAGGGCTCGGAGAAATCGTATTTCTTCTTGCGCTCCTCGGTGATGCCGACCTGGTTGATCACGGTGTCGTAGCGGTTGGCATCGAGGCCGGCGATCAGGCCGTCCCACTTGCCTTCGAGGAATTCGGCCTTGACGCCAAGCTTCTCGGCGATGGCTTCACCGATCTCGACGTCGAAACCAACGAGCTTGCCGCTTTCGTCGTGATAGGTGAAGGGCGCATAAGTGCCTTCCGTGCCGATCTTCAGCGCCCCGGCCGACTTGACGGCCTCAAGGTTTTCGCCGGCAAAAGCCGGAGCGACCGAAACCAGCTGAGTGATTGCTGCGGCGGCGAGAAGTGTGTGAACCCATTTCATTGTCTTTTTCCATCTTTCTATCCGGCCCGTCGCCGGTGTGAGAGGACAATCGCATATGGACCCACCGCCGACAGCGCACAAAACTTCAATTGTGCGGCGCAATAGCGAAGGTTTTTCTCCAATGGCGGCTGTTTCCACGGAAAAATTGGCGCCGATCGCTCAAATTCAAGGCGGCTTGCCGGCTTTCGCGGCACATTTTTTAAGAAATCATAAAAATCGGTTGAACCCCGATGAACCTATGTGTATGCCTGTTTGTGCCGATTTATCCGTAATTATGCACGATTTGGTCGAACCCATGCAGACAGAACTGCTTCTTCAACAACGTCAGCGGCTGATACAGGACCGGCTGCGGGCGTCCGGCCGGGTACTGGCTGTCGATCTGGCGCAGGAATTCAACGTCTCCGAAGATACGATCCGCCGCGATCTGCGCGAGCTTGCGGCCGCAGGGCTTTGCGAACGGGTCTATGGTGGCGCGCTGCCGGTCTCGCCGGGCAGCACCACCCTTGCCCAGCGTGTCGGCGAGGCGCCCGAGCGCAAGGCAGCGCTGGCCGTTGCCGCGCTTGCCTTCATCAAACCGGGAATGACCGTCTTCTTCGATGCGGGATCGACCAATCTGGCGATCGCTGAGGCTCTTCCGAATGATCTGGAGCTGACGGCGGTGACGAACACGCCGCTGATCGCCGCCGCGCTGATGGACAAGCCCGGGGTCGATCTGATTGTCATCGGCGGCAAGATCGACAGGCGTGTGGGTGCTGCGGTCGGCGCCAAGGCGCAGCGCGACATCGAGACACTGCGACCGGATCTCTGCATTCTTGGCGCCTGCGGTGCCGATATCGAGGCCGGACTGACCGTCTTCGAGTACGAGGATGCGGAGTTCAAGCGGCTTGTGGCACTGAGCAGCGCATCGGTGCTCGCCGCAATCACCAACGACAAGTTCGGGACTTCGGCGCCGCATCGGGTCATCGCCGCAAGTCGCTGCTCCGCACTTGTCGTCGAGCATGATGCACCGGCGGACGCTGTCCGTTGCTGCGAGGAGGCCGGCATCGCCATTGCGCATGCGCGAAGGGCCAAGGCATGAGGATCGCCCACGTCGCCCTCTGGACTGCCGATCTCGACGGCCTTTGCCGCTTCTGGGCCGAGACGTTCGGCGCCGTTGTGGGCAATCACTATGAAAGCGCACGGCGACCCGGTTTCTCCTCGCGGTTTGTATACCTCAAGGACGGTCCTTCGATCGAAATCATGCAAGGACCCTGGATCACGCGAGAGGGGCTGGAAGAACGGCAGGGCTACGCCCATCTTGCGCTGTCGCTCGGCAGCCGCGAAGCCGTGGATGCAATGGCGGCGCAGGCGGCGGCTTCCGGAATTCTCATGTCTCCCGCCCGCATGACGGGCGATGGCTTCTACGAGGCGGTCCTTAAGGACCCCGACGGCAATCTCATTGAAATCACGGTTTGAACCCGACACGGATCGCACGGAAAAGATCATGGATCAACGCAACATCCCCAAGCCGCAGGCCGCCGTCCGCTCGGGCTATATGCCGAAAACCCGTCTTGCCGTGTCGCTGCTGTTTCTGATGAACGGTTTCGTCACCGGCAGCTGGGCGCCGAAGATTCCGGAATTCAAGGAGAAGCTCGGCATCGGCGAAAGCGTGCTCGGCCTGCTCATTCTTGCTTTCGGCATTGGCTCGCTTGTGCTGATGCCGATCGCCGGCGGTTTCATCGCCCGGCTCGGCTCGCAAAAGGTCGTGAAGGTCACGGCCGTCATTCTTTCACCGCTTCTCCTGCTTCTGACCCTGCTGCCGAATGTCTGGACGGCAGCGATCGGCATGTTCCTGCTTGGCGGCTTTGTCGGCGCCATGGATGTGGCCATGAACGCCAATGCGGTCGAAGTCGAGAAGTCGATGCGCCGGGCGATCATGTCGTCCTGCCATGCCTATTGGAGCCTTGGCGGCCTCATCGGCGCGGCGAGCGGTGGTGTGGTCATGGCGCAGTTCGGCGTATTGCCGCACGCGATTCTCGTCACGCTGTTCTGCCTTGCGGTGCTTGGCCTTGCCTGGCCGATGATCCTTCATGACCGGCCGCATCCCGACGTGGCCAAGCAGAAGCTGCGTCTGCCGATGACGCCTCTGCCTTGGCTGATCGGTCTCGTGGCGCTGTTTTCGATGGTGCCGGAGGGCAGCGTGCTGGATTGGGGCGCGCTTTACCTGCGCGACGAACTCGGCGCCTCGGTTGCCCTGTCCGGTTTCGGCTTTGCCGCCTTTTCGGCGACCATGGCAATCATGCGCTTTGCCGGCGATCACGTGCGCGATCGGTTCGGTGGCGTGAAGACCCTGCGCGTCTGCACCCTGACGGCCCTTGTCGGCCTCGTGCTGGCCGGTCTTGCGCCGAATGCGCCGCTGGCCATCTTCGGCTTTGCGCTGGCCGGCGTCGGCATTTCCAACATGGTGCCGATCGCCTTTTCGGCTGCCGGCAACATGCCGGGCCTCGCGCCGGGCATCGGGCTGTCGGTCGCCACCTTCATGGGCTATTCCGGCATGCTGTTTGCGCCGTCGCTGATCGGCTTCATTGCCGAACACACCGGCTTTTCGATCATCTTCGCCTGCATTCCGGCCTTGTTCATCGTGGTGCTGCTTTTGTCGCATCATGCCGTTCACGCCGATCCGAAAGGGCACGACTGAGGGTGGCCTGCGACTGCGCAGCCATCAATTCGCCGTCAATCCATGATGTTGCCGTTGACAAGGCGGCTTTCCTCATCCACCTCAAGGGAAATCGCCGCAACAGCACGTGCAAGGGGCTTTCATGTCTTCCGCCTTCGATTTTGATCCGCAGCCGCGCCGCGCCTCCGTTGCCGTCGATGTCGGTGGCGTGATCGTCGGCGGAGCAGCGCCGGTCGTCGTGCAGTCGATGACCAATACCGACACCGCCGATGTCGATGCGACGGTCGCCCAGGTCGCGGCGCTGCATCGTGCCGGCTCCGAACTGGTGCGCATCACCGTCGACCGCGACGAAAGCGCTGCCGCCGTGCCGAAAATCCGCGAGCGGCTCGAGCGGCTCGGTCTCGATGTGCCGCTGATCGGCGATTTCCACTATATCGGCCACAAGCTGCTCGCCGACCATCCGGCCTGCGCCGAGGCGCTGGCGAAATACCGCATCAACCCGGGCAATGTCGGCTTCAAGAACAAGAAGGACAAGCAGTTCGCCGCCATCATCGAGCGCGCCATCGAATTCAACAAGCCGGTGCGCATCGGCGTCAACTGGGGTTCCCTCGACCAGGAACTGCTGACGCGGATGATGGACGACAACCAGGCGAAGGGCTTTCCGCTGACGGCCAGCCAAGTCATGCGCGAAACCATCGTCCAGTCGGCGCTGATCTCGGCGGAACTGGCGGAAGAAATCGGCCTGCCGCGCAACCGCATCATCCTGTCGGCCAAGGTCTCGAACGTGCAGGACCTGATCGCCGTCTATGCGATGCTGGCAACGCGCTCCGACCATGCTCTGCATCTCGGTCTTACCGAAGCCGGCATGGGCTCCAAGGGCATCGTTGCTTCAGCCGCCTCGCTCGGCATCCTTATGCAGCAGGGCATTGGCGATACGATCCGCATTTCGCTGACGCCCGAACCCGGCGGCGACCGCACCCGTGAGGTGCAGGTGGCGCAGGAACTGCTTCAGGTCATGGGCTTTCGCCAATTCATCCCGGTCGTTGCGGCCTGCCCCGGCTGTGGCCGGACGACTTCGACCGTCTTCCAGGAGCTCGCGCGGAAGATCGAGGATGATATCCGCCGCAACATGCCGGTCTGGCGCGAAAAATATCCGGGCGTCGAAGGCCTGAAGGTCGCGGTCATGGGCTGCATCGTCAACGGCCCGGGCGAAAGCAAACATGCCGATATCGGCATTTCGCTGCCCGGCACCGGCGAGCTTCCGGCGGCCCCGGTCTATATCGACGGCAGGAAGGCGATGACGATCCGCGGCACCAATATCGCCGGCGATTTCGAAGCGCTCGTTACCGATTATATCGAGAAGCGTTTCGGACAGGGTCAGGCAGCGGCCGAATAGGCTACAGTTTTGCCGTCAGCAATCTCAATCCGGCAAAGGCGAAGAAGCCGGCCATCGCCCCTTCGATCCACCGGCGCGCCTTGCGATAGACCCGGTTCACCGGCCCGAGTGAAAACAGAAGCGCAAAGCCGGTGAGGACCGCGACGCCGAGCACCATACAGCCAGCGATGAATGCTGCGACGACACTGACCGGCGCGTCCTTCGGCATGCCGAGCGACACAAGCATGATCCAGTTGAAAATGGCCTTCGGGTTCGTCAGGTGGATACCCAATCCCTTGAGGTAGAGCCGGCGCAGGGACGGCGCGGCCTCGTTCTCCGCGATGTCTTTCGGCGGCTCTTTTCGAAGTGCCGCCCTTAGCGCGTTGAATGCCAGCCAGAGCAGATAGAGACCACCGGCGATCTTCAGGATGATCAATGCCTGGCCGTAGGAGCGGATCAGGGCGGAAAGCCCTGCTGCCGTCAGCATTGCCCAGATGTAGGAACCGGTCAGCACGCCCAGCGCCAGTGCCACGCCGGAACTGCGGCCGCGGCTGATCGACGTGCCGATGATGGCAAGCACGGCCGGACCGGGCGAGGCGGTGGCGATCAGATAGGCGCCCCAGGCGACCATGAGTTGCGGCAGATAGGGCAAGAGGTAGGACATAGGCGATTTCCGATAGGTCTTTCGGCGCCACTATGCCCGTTATCCCTTTCAGCGAAACGGGCATTTTGTTGTGGTGACAATATTCCCCGCCGTTACCCTTCTCACAGAATGCCGTCGAACGCTTCGATAAGCCGGCTACATTCTTCCGGTGTCCCGATGGTGATGCGCAGGAAATCGGAAATACGCGGCTTGGCGAAGTGGCGCACGAGCACCGCGCGCTCGCGCAGGCCCTTCGCCAGTGCCTCACCGCTGTGGTCGGGATGGCGGGCAAACACGAAGTTGGCCTGCGAAGGCAGCACCTCGAAGCCACGCTGGCGCAACGCACCGGAAACGCGGTCTCGCGAGGCGATGACAGCGTGGCACGTCACGTCGAACCATGCGCGGCTGCTCGCCGGCCGAATAGGGCTTCAGCGTGCCGACGATCGGCGACCAGAACTTGCTCGTCCGTCAGTTCCTGCGATTGGCGATGAAACGGGCGGCCTCGATCAGGATAGCTGCTCGGTCGCCGAAGGCGGATAGCAGGTCTTCCGCGCCAAGGACAAGCTGTTCCAACTGTGTGGCGGTCCAGTCCCTCCCATGCAGGGCAACGAGCGTGCCCTTGCCGCGCGCCGCGTCCTTGCCGGTCGCCTTGCCCATGGTTTGCGCGTCGGCCGTCAGGTCGAGAAGGTCGTCGGCCAGCTGGAAAGCGAGGCCGATCTTTTCGCCATATAGGCGCATGAGCTGCCGCTCCGCGTCGCCGCTTCCGGCGATGATGGCACCCGCCTCGCAGGCAAAGCGGATCAGCGCGCCGGTCTTCATCGCCTGCAGCGTCGTGATGCCCGCCTCATCGAGCACGCAGCCTTCCGCCGCCAGGTCAAGCGCCTGGCCGCCGGCCATGCCACCGATGCCTGACGCGCGCGCCAATGCGAGGATAAGCTCGGTCTTCTGCCGGTCCTTGAGCCGCGTTTCCGGTGCGGCGATGGTATCGAACGCGAGCGTCAGCAGGCTGTCGCCGGCCAGGATCGCGTTTGCCTCGCCGTGGGCAATATGCACGGTCGGCTGGCCGCGGCGCAGATCATCGTCGTCCATGGCCGGAAGATCGTCATGGACGAGCGAATAGCAGTGAACACATTCCAGTGCCGCGCCGACGCGCAAGGCGGCCTCCGCATCGCCACCGAGAAGGGCCGCACTCTCCATTACCAGGAACGGGCGCAGGCGCTTGCCGCCGTTCAGCACGCCATGGCGCATGGCCGCCAGAAGCGGTTCCGGCCGGGCGATTTCATCCGGTCGCACCGTGTCGCCGAGGATGCTGGCCAGACAGGCCTCGACCTCTGCAGCATTGTTCTTCAGGCGGGATTTGAAGGATGCGGAGTTTTCGCTCATGCGGCGCTCTTTGGCATGACTGTAAGCCCGCTGGCAACGGGATTTTACCATATCGGCAGGCGCCGGCCCGGCTGGCGGTGCAAAGCCGAGAAAACCGTTCAATTTTACCCGTTCTTGCTCTATGAGAACCTTATGGATTATCAGGCGGGCGCTTCAGGGGTGGACATCGTACCGGAGACTCGGGAAGAGGAGGAAGACGTGTCTTCCAGCCGTTCGCGAGGCTGGCGGGATGTTCTGCGTGAACGCTGGCGCCGGTTGCTGTCGATCGCTGTCGCCGTCATCCTCCTGCCCTATGTTTTGATCATCCTCTATACACCGATTTTTATCCACCCGATTTCAACGCTGATGCTGCGCGATCTCGTGTTTCTGCGCGGGTATGACCGCCAATGGGTCGCGTTCGGCGAGATTTCTCCCAATCTCGTCCGCTCGGTGATGATGTCGGAAGACGGGCAGTTCTGTCTCCATGACGGTGTCGATTGGGTGCAGATGCGCGGTGTCGTCACGGATGCGCTGGAAGGCGAATCCACTCGCGGTGCCTCGACGATCCCGATGCAGACCGCCAAGAACCTGTTTCTCTGGAACGGCCGCTCCTTCGTCCGCAAGGGAATGGAGCTTCCGCTGGCGCTCGTCGCGGATTTCGTCTGGAGCAAGCGGCGAATGATGGAGCTCTATCTCAACGTCGCGGAATGGGGCCCCGGAATTTATGGCGCAGAAGCCGCGGCCCGGCACCATTTTGGCGTTTCTGCCGCCAAGCTCACACGCCGCCAAGCCGCGCTGCTGGCCGTCGCCCTGCCCAATCCGCTCGAGCGCAATGCCGGCAAGCCCGGCCGCGGCCTGCGGCGGCTCGCCTCCGTGATCGAGCGTCGTGCCGGTCGCTCCGGCGAATATATCAAATGCCTTTATGAATGAGATCAGGCCTTTTCATTGGCGCTGAACCCGGCTTTCCCTTTATAGCAGTGCTTCATTCGCAAAGATCGGAGAAGACCGGTGACCAAGCTCACGCTCTATGTCGGCAACAAGAACTACTCCTCCTGGTCGCTACGGCCCTGGCTCGCGCTGGAAGGCTGCGGCGTGCCGTTCGAGGATGTCGTCATCCCCTTCGATTTCCCGGCCGGCAATCCGAAGTTCAGGGATATTTCTCCGACGGGGCGGGTTCCGGTTCTGCATCATGGCGATGTCCGCGTCTGGGAATCGCTGGCGATCATCGAATATGTCGCCGAGCTTTTCCCGCAGGCCGGCCTCTGGCCGGAAGATCCCGCCGAAAGGGCGGTCGCGCGCAGCTATTCGATGGAGATGCTCTCCGGTTTCCGGGCGCTGCGCGGCGCCTGCCCGATGAACATTCGGCGCGAAAAGCGGGCGATCAACCTGCCGAATGACGTCATGGGCGATATCGAGCGGATCGAGACGATCTGGCGTGAGGCCGTGGCCCGCTCCGGCGGCCCGTTCCTGTTCGGCCGCTTCACCGCCGCCGATGCCATGTTTGCGCCCGTGGTCAACCGGTTCGAGGTCTATGACCTCACCCGCAATCCCGGCTCGCTCGCCTATATGGATGCGGTGAAAACCCATCCGGCCTTCGCCAAGTGGCAGGAGGCGGCGCTTAAGGAAACCTGGATCGTGCCGGAAGACGAAGCGTGATTCGTCCCGCCGCCGGTCAGCATGAAAAAATACCTGTGGGGACTGGTCAAACGCCTGTGAGGCATGTATAAGCCCGGCAAATTCCGAGATTGACATCTGTTTGTCCCGGCCAACGGTCTGGCCGCTCAACAGAGTTTTGCCCGATAAGTGGAGTATGAAATGGCTGTACCGAAAAGAAAAACAAGCCCGTCCAAGCGCGGTATGCGCCGTTCCGCTGACGCGCTGAAGGCTCCGACCTACGTCGAAGACAAGAACTCCGGCGAACTGCGCCGTCCGCACCACATCGATCTGAAGACCGGCATGTACCGCGGTCGCCAGGTTCTTACCCCGAAGGCTTCCGCTTAATCAGCGTCGCCGTCAGGCTCGTGTTTTGAAGGGCTGGCTTTCGCCGGCCCTTTTCTGTTGTCCGCTTGCGGGCACGCCCGACCTTCGGGCGTTTTTCCCGGATCGTCGCCGCATCTGCATCGCGCGGTCATTTTCTTGACCATGTGCGTACTGTAGGCAAATATCGATCGACGCCTGGCCCGAGGAGGCCCGGCGATAAATTGGGAGTTCCTGTCGATGATTACCGCCATTCCACTGCTGATCCTGCCGTTCATTCTCTACAATCTGGGCATGGTCGGCATGTTGGGAAGCGGCGGCGTTGCGGTCTTCGAAATGACGCTCCTGTCGCTGACGATGCTGTCGGGCGCGGTTTGGACGATGAGCGTCGGCGATCTCGTGATCGTCATCGCGCTTGTCCTGCTTTTCGTCGAAATCCTCAAGGCGACCCGCGTCAGCTCCAAGGCGCTGATGGATCATCTCTTGTCGATGGTTCTGTTTATCATCTTCCTGGTGGAGTTCCTGCTGGTCGCCAATGCCGCAACTCACACCTTCTTCATCCTGATGACGATCAGCTTCATCGACGTGATTGCCGGCTTCTCGGTGTCGATGCGCACAGCCGGGCGGGACGTGTCGATCGGCCTTTGATGTCGCTTTCGCCAAGCTGGGCTTCATGAGGAGCCCTCCTCTGTCGGCGACAGTGACAGAGGAGGTCGGTGCGGCATGCCCGATCACGCTCTTACCCCAGGTTTTCCAGTTTTGTCTGCAGCGCGCGAAGCTGTTCCTTCAGTTCATCAATGTCCTTGGCCTCGGCCTTGCGTGGCTCCTTGGCCTGAGGTGTCGCAGCCATGAAGGGCGAGAACATCTGCATGGCCTGATGAAACAGCTCTGTATTGCGCCGGACCTGCTCTTCCACCAGTTGCAAGGGGACGGCGAGGTTCTTGCCGAGCGGCGTTTCCCCGAAGGCCTTGTTGATCTGTTCGCGCATCTGCACCTGCTGGTCGGTGAAAGCCTGCATCGAATGTTCGAGATAGCTCGGCACCACCATCTGCATCTGGTCGCCGTAGAAGGAAATCAGCTGGCGCAGGAAGGAAATCGGCAAAAGCGTGTTGCCGGTCTTGGATTCCTGCTCGAAAATGATCTGCGTCAACACCTGATGCGTGATGTCCTCGCCTGACTTCGCGTCCTGAACAGTGAATTCCTCCCCCTTCTTCACCATGACCGCGAGATCGTCGAGTGTGACGTATGTACTGGTACCGGTATTGTAGAGCCTCCGGTTGGCGTATTTCTTGATAACGATCTGGCCGTCGTGTTTTGCCATCAGGGTCTCCTCCCCATGCTCCCGTCTTTATTGAGTTTTTCAGAGTATCCGTAAAAAACCTGTTCTGACAATCTCTTTGTGCAATGCGACGACGCAGCTGCAAAATTTATTTTCGCGCCTGGATTGTGGACTGAAAAGACGGCGAGTGCATTATGACGTTTGACTTGCGCGTTGACCTTTGCCAGTCTTTGGCAGTTGCGAAAAAAATGAACGAGGAAATATCTGATGAGCACTCCCTCTATCGTCATCGCCAGCGCCGGCCGCACCGCCGTCGGGTCTTTCAACGGTTCCTTTGCCAATACAGCTGCGCACGAACTGGGCGCCGCGGTCATCAAGGGTGTGCTTGAGCGCGCCGGCGTCGATGCCGGCGAAGTGGACGAGGTAATCCTCGGCCAGGTCCTGTCGGCGGGCGAAGGCCAGAACCCGGCCCGTCAGGCGGCCATGAAGGCCGGCATTCCGCAGGAGGCGACCGCCTGGGGCATGAACCAGCTCTGCGGTTCCGGCCTGCGTGCGGTTGCACTCGGCATGCAGCAGATTGCCACGGGTGACGCCAAGATCATCGTGGCCGGCGGCATGGAGTCCATGTCGATGGCACCGCACTGCGCGCACCTGCGCGGCGGCGTCAAGATGGGCGACTTCAAGATGGTCGATACCATGATCAAGGACGGCCTGACCGACGCCTTCTACGGCTATCACATGGGCACAACAGCCGAAAACGTTGCCCGCAAATGGCAGTTGTCGCGCGATGAACAGGATCAGTTCGCACTCGCCTCGCAGAACAAGGCCGAGGCAGCCCAGAAGGCTGGCCGGTTCGCCGACGAAATCATTCCCTTCATCGTCAAGGGCCGCAAGGGTGATGTCACCGTCGATCAGGACGAATATATCCGCCACGGCGCCACGCTGGACTCCATGGCAAAGCTCCGCCCGGCCTTCGACAAGGAAGGCACCGTCACCGCCGGCAATGCCTCCGGGCTCAACGATGGCGCGGCCGCAACATTGCTGATGACCGAGGCAGAAGCCGGACGCCGGGGTATCCAGCCGCTGGCCCGGATCGTCTCCTGGGCGACAGCGGGCGTCGATCCGCAGGTTATGGGCACAGGCCCGATCCCGGCTTCGCGCAAGGCGTTGGAAAAAGCCGGCTGGTCGGTTGCCGATGTCGAACTTGTCGAAGCCAACGAAGCCTTTGCAGCGCAGGCCTGTGCGGTCAACAAGGATCTCGGCTGGGATACGTCGATCGTCAACGTCAATGGCGGCGCCATCGCCATCGGTCACCCGATCGGTGCGTCTGGCGCGCGCGTTCTCAACACGCTCCTGTTCGAAATGAAGCGTCGCGGCGTGTCCAAGGGACTTGCAACGCTCTGCATCGGTGGCGGTATGGGTGTCGCCATGTGTGTCGAACGGCTGTGACAATTATCCGTTAGGCATTCGCTCCGGCCCAGCGGCCGGAGCAGACTTCACGGCAAGAGCCGGGAGAATTGTGCTTGCGCTTGCGAGCACAGGCATCGGGCCAAGAACGAGGCAACAGGGAGAGACGGATGAGCAGAGTAGCATTGGTCACTGGCGGGTCGCGCGGCATCGGTGCGGCCATATCCATCGCCTTGAAGGGCGCGGGATACAAGGTCGCGGCAAACTACGCCGGCAATGACGAGAAGGCGCAGGCCTTTACCGCCGAAACCGGTATAGCGACCTACAAGTGGGACGTTTCCGACTACGCGGCTTGCGCTGCCGGCATCGCCACGGTTGAGGCCGACCTCGGCCCGATCGAAATTCTCGTCAACAATGCCGGCATCACCCGCGATGCCATGTTCCACAAGATGACACCGGAGAATTGGAAGGACGTCATCGACACTAACCTCAGCGGCCTTTTCAACATGACGCATCCGGTTTGGACCGGCATGCGTGACCGCAATTTCGGCCGGGTGATCAATATTTCCTCGATCAACGGCCAGAAAGGCCAGATGGGCCAGGTGAATTATTCGGCCGCCAAGGCGGGCGATCTCGGCTTCACCAAGGCACTGGCTCAGGAAGGGGCATCGAAGGGGATCACCGTCAACGCGATCTGCCCAGGTTATGTCGGGACTGAAATGGTCCGGGCAATTCCGGAAAAGGTCCTGGTCGAACGCATCATACCGCAGATCCCTGTCGGCCGTCTCGGCGAGCCGGAGGAGATTGCCCGTATCGCCGTGTTCCTCGCCTCCGACGACGCGGGGTTCATCACCGGTTCGACGATCTCCGCCAATGGCGGCCAGTTCTTCGTCTGATCAAATGGATTCCTGCTGTTGCGAACGGCGCCGTTGTGGCGCCGTTCCGCGTTATCCAGCGTCGCGATTGTCGCCGATTCGTTCGATGTTTGAGCTCAGCATCGGCAATCGATGCGCCGCGGCGAACCGACTAATCAACTTGGTTAAATTTTTCTGATTTTTCAGTTATTTGGATTCTGAATCTCGCGAAGTGCAGGATGCGACCGAAGCCATTGTCCGCACCCGTTTTCGCCTGGAAATGACGATTCAGCATCTGGTGAGAATCCGGCTCAGAAAATCAATATCTAGCAGTGAACAAAAGATGAATCCGAGGGAGTCAGCGATTCGTCTCCGATTCGTTCCATGGCTGTTCCGATTCCGGCAAATGCGGGTGGAAATGCAGGCCGCAAGCCCCATTTGCAGTATTTCATGCTCCGACACCCTTGCGTTTATGTTGTCGTGTGGGCATGTGTGCTGCGCCGGTTGAAACGGCTTTTCCGCCGTGAATGGCCTTCGCAGAGTGAAAGTGCGCAGGATCGAGACAGTGCCTGACCAACCCATGATCTTGAGCGGCCGCGGCGTGATCGCGGTCCTCGGCCCGACCAACACCGGCAAGACGCATTATGCGATCGAGCGCATGGTCGCGCATGAATCCGGCGTGATCGGTTTGCCGCTGCGGCTGCTTGCCCGCGAGGTCTATACGCGCCTCGTCGAAAAAGTCGGTGCCCACAATGTGGCGCTCATCACCGGCGAGGAGAAGATCACCCCGCATATGGCGCGCTTCTCGGTCTGCACCGTCGAGGCCATGCCGCGCGAGACCAAGGCGGCGTTCGTGGCGATCGACGAGGTGCAGCTCGCCGGCGATCTCGAGCGCGGCCATATCTTCACCGACCGGTTGATGCATCTGCGCGGAAGAAGCGAAACCCTGCTTCTCGGCGCCGCGACCATGCGGCCGATCCTCGAACACCTGCTGCCAGGCATTACCGTCGTCGAGCGGCCGCGACTGTCGCAGCTTCTCTATGCCGGTTCGAAGAAAATCACCCGGTTGCCGCAGCGCACGGCGATCGTCGCCTTTTCGGCGGAAGAGGTCTATGCGATCGCCGAACTGATCCGCCGCCAGCGGGGTGGCGCCGCCGTCGTGCTCGGCGCCCTGTCACCCCGCACACGCAACGCGCAGGTTGCGCTCTACCAGGCGGGCGACGTCGAATATCTGGTGGCGACCGACGCAATCGGCATGGGATTGAACCTCGATGTCGATCACGTCGCCTTTGCCCAGGATCGCAAGTATGACGGCTATCAGTTCCGCAATCTCAACCCGGGCGAACTGGCGCAGGTCGCCGGCCGCGCCGGCCGCCACCTGCGCGACGGCACCTTCGGCGTCACCTCGCGGGTGGAACCGTTCGACAACGAACTCGTCCACCGCATCGAATCGCACCAGTTCGACCCCGTGCGGGTGCTGCAGTGGCGCTCCAAGGCGCTTAACTTTGCCTCGCTTGCGGCCCTGAAGAAAAGCCTCGATGCCCCGCCGGCGGTAAACGGGCTGACGCGGGCGTTACCGGCGGTGGACCAGCAGGCGCTGGATTATCTTTCGCATTATCCGGAAATCTCCGGTGTCGCAACGACACCGGAGCGTGTAGAAAAACTCTGGGAGGCCTGTGCGCTTCCCGACTATCGGCGCATAACGCCGGCGCAACATGCCGATCTGATTTCGACCATCTATGCCGATCTCGTCCGGCGTGGCACAGTGAACGAAGATTTCATGGCCGAACAGGTTCGCCGCGCGGACCAAACGGATGGTGAAATCGACACATTGTCCGCGAGAATTGCACAAATCAGGACATGGACCTATGTATCCAATCGTCCGGGGTGGCTTGCCGATCCGACACACTGGCAAGAAAAGACGCGGGAAATCGAAGATCGATTGTCTGACGCGTTACATGAAAGGTTGACGAAACGCTTTGTTGATCGCAGGACATCTGTGCTCATGAAGCGCCTGAGAGAGAATGCGATGCTGGAAGCTGAAATCAGTGTAAATGGCGATGTCTTCGTTGAAGGACATCATGTGGGACAATTGGCCGGGTTCCGTTTCACGCTGGCGGCAGTGACCGACGGTCTCGACGCGCGCGCGGTGCAGGGAGCAGCACAGAAGGCGCTGGCGCTGGAATTCGAAGCGCGGGCAGCGCGCCTGCATGCGGCGGGTAATGCCGATCTGGCGCTGGCTTCCGATGGTCTCGTGCGCTGGCTCGGCGATCCCGTCGCGCGGCTCGCCGCGAGCGAGCACGTCATGCGCCCGCGCGTCATTCTGCTTGCCGACGAGCAGTTGCAAGGCAACGCTCGCGATCATGTGCTTGCCCGCATCGAGCGCTTCGTCAACCACCATATCTCGACGGTCCTGAAGCCGCTCGACGATCTGTCGCGTGCCGAAGATCTCGAAGGTCTTGCCAAGGGTCTGGCGTTCCAGCTCGTCGAAAATCTCGGGGTGATGTTCCGCCGCGACGTCGCCGACGAGGTCAAGTCGCTGGACCAGGAGGCGCGCGCCTCGATCCGCCGCCACGGCATCCGGTTTGGCGCCTATCACATTTTCATGCCGGCTCTCTTGAAGCCTGCTCCGGCCGAGCTCATCACACTGCTCTGGGCCTTGAAGAACGACGGCCTGGACAAGCCTGGTTACGGCGATCTCATCCCGGTTCTGGCAGCTGGCCGAACCTCGGTCGTCACCGATGCGTCTTTCGAGCGCAATTTCTACAAGCTCGCCGGCTTCCGTTTCCTCGGCAAGCGCGCCGTCCGCATCGATATTCTCGAACGGCTCGCCGATCTCATCCGTCCGCTTCTGCAGTGGAAACCGGGCACGACGGCGCGTCCGGACGGCGCCTATGACGGCCGCCGCTTCACCGCGACGACGGCCATGCTGTCCATTCTCGGTGCCACGCCCGACGATATGGAAGAGATCCTCAAGGGTCTCGGTTATCGCGCTGACATCGTGAAGGCCGAGGAAGCTGCCGCGTTCCTGTCTGCGCAGTCGGGCAATGTGACCACGCCGGCTGACTCGGCCGCAGTCGAAACGACGGCCGAGACAACCGACCATGACGACGCGGATGCGCCAGGCGAAGAGGCTTCCGAGCCGGCGCCGGAACAGGCAGCGCCCGCTGAGACTGCTCCGGAGGCAGAAGCTGCCGCCGCTGAACCCGCTGGCGAGCCCGCAGAGCAGGTTGAAGCCAAGCCCGTGCTCCTGTGGCGACCGGGCGGCCGCAACGACAACCAGCGCGCAGGCGGACGTCCGCACGGCAATCATCGTGGCGCCAACAACCGGGCACATCAGGGTGAAGCGCGCCGTGAGGGGACTGAACAGCGCCCCGACGGCGATGGCCGCCGCGAAGCGCGTGGCGACGATAATCGTAAGGGTGGTGGCCGACCGGACCGCAATCGCGGCCGCGACGGCGGCAAGCCGCAGGGCGGCCAGCGTCAAGAGAAGGGCGAGCGCCAGGATCGTCCCGATCGCAACGACCGCGGCGGAAAGTCGCAGGCCGCCAAGTTCGAGGCGCGCCCCCCGCGCAAGGAAAAGCCGATCGATCCGGATTCGCCCTTTGCCAAGCTCGCTGCCCTGAAGGAGCAGATGAAAAAATAACGCCATGGCCGAAAAACAGCCCCAGTCCCTGCCGGTTCTCCGCCAGCGTCTCGACAAATGGCTGTTTTTCACGCGGCTGCAAAAGTCCCGCTCGATCGCCCAGAAGGCGATCGAGGCCGGTCATGTCCGGGTCAACGAGACCCGCATCACCCAGCCTTCCTTTGCCGTGAAAACCAGGGATGTCGTCCTTCTTTCGCTCGATCGGCGCGATATGACGGTGCGCGTCTTGCAGCCCGGCAATCGACGCGGCCCGTATGAGGAGGCGCGGCTTCTCTACGAGGATCTGACGCCGCCGCCAGTGCCGGGCGACAAGCCGAATGCTTTCGAACAGGCGACGCGTGAACGCGGCAGTGGGCGGCCGACCAAGAAGGAGCGCCGCGAGGTAGACCGGCTGCGACCGGGCTGGCGGGAGGATTAGAAAACTGTCTCGCCGGGCGGCGCTTTGGCGCATGGATTATTCTTGCAAAGCCCTGGCAAAGCCTTTACCTGACGGGACAAATGAGCAGTCCTGTTGCGCCGTGAAAGCGCGGTCGGGCTGATATCCCGAACGGATGCGGACAAGCGGACTTCGCTCTCGGTTGCTGTCTGCCATCGAATGTGAGAAATCGCTGGAGTACCTCATGACGTATGTCGTGACCGACAATTGCATACGCTGCAAATATACCGATTGCGTGGAAGTGTGCCCGGTGGACTGCTTCTACGAAGGCGAGAATTTCCTGGTCATTCATCCCGACGAGTGCATCGACTGCGGCGTCTGCGAGCCGGAATGTCCGGCAGGCGCCATCAAGCCAGATACCGAGCCGGGCCTCGACAAGTGGCTGAAAGTCAACGCCGAATTCGCGACCCAGTGGCCGAACATCACCGTCAAGAAAGACGAGATGCCGGAAGCCAAGGAAATGGACGGCGTGGAAGGCAAGTACGAGAAGTTTTTTTCGCCCGAGCCCGGCACGGGCGACTGACCTTCAAGGGCTTTATGCGACCGGTTCAGGTTTGATGTTCCGGTCGCAAAAAAGTGGCGAAATTGTGAGAATTATGGCTTAACCTTGTCCCTGCGGGGCGGGTTGGCCTTGGCTGCCGTTGTAAAGCAAATTATTGATTTCGGCAGTTTTTTATGATAGGGTCAAAACACTGATCCACTCGAGGCACTAGGTGTGCCCGAAAACCATCACGAAAGCAAAAGAATCCTACGGCGCGGCTGACCCCAAATACGCAACGTCTGTTGCTTGTGTGTGATCGCCCCGCAGAAGATCGATTTGATGACCGTTGGCTCGGATCAGCGTGGAGTCACCCGACGGTGCCCCCGTCCATCCCGGGCCTGACTGACCCGGCCCCGGCTTGTAGCCGGGAGCGTAACAGGGAGTTTTTGAAACGAATGACGACCCAGCAGAAAAAATCTTCAGCACGCCATGGATTCAAGACCGGTGAATCGATCGTTTATCCGGCTCATGGCGTCGGACAGATCGTGGCAATCGAGGACCAGGTGGTTGCGGGCATGTCGCTCGAACTGTTTGTAATCGATTTCGAAAAGGACAAGATGCGTCTCAAGGTGCCGGTTGCCAAGGCCGTCAGCATTGGCATGCGCAAGCTGTCTGAAACCGATTTTGTCGAGCGTGCATTGAAGGTTGTCCAGGGCAGGGCGCGCGTCAAGCGAACCATGTGGTCCCGCCGTGCGCAGGAATATGATGCCAAGATCAATTCCGGCGATCTTATTTCGATCGCCGAAGTCGTACGCGACCTCTACCGCGCTGATAACCAGCCGGAGCAGTCCTATTCCGAGCGTCAGCTCTACGAAGCTGCCCTTGACCGCATGGCGCGCGAGATCGCAGCCGTGAACAAGATGTCGGAAACCGAAGCTGTCCGTCTCGTCGAAGCCAACCTCAGCAAGGGTCCGAAGCGCGGCAAGGCCCTCGAAGAAGACGAAACGCAGGAAGAAGCAGCGTAAGCACGCTTCCAACGGCGCCTGCATTCAAAAGCCCTGTCAGCAATGACGGGGCTTTTTTATGCGCGCCAGGCTCGTTGGCGATGCCATATCTGTCTGTCGCGGATCGTTGTATTCTGACTCCTTAGCGATGCGCTTGCTGCCGGGCAGAACGTCATGAGCTACACTTTCGCAATCGGTGACGTCCACGGTTGCCTCGAGCCTCTGCGCAAGCTCCTGGCCATCGTCGAGGCTCGCTGGACTTCAGGAACCATCGTGTTTGTCGGAGACTACATAGACCGCGGGCCAGACAGCCGGGGCGTGATCGATCTGCTCAAGGTCGGTCCGGAAAAACCTGGCTGGCAATGGATCATGCTCAAGGGCAATCATGAGGACATGATGGTTGGAGCATATGCCGGCCGCTATGATCGGGATTGGTGGCTCGACAATGGCGGCCTGGAGACCGAGTTTTCCTACGGTGGCAGGGTGCCGGCTGAGGATCTGGCATGGGCCGAGCGGCTGCCGCTCATGCATCTGGACAGACACCGTATCTTCGTCCATGCGGGCGTCGATCCCGAGGTGCCGCTCGACAAACAATCGCCGCAGGACCTGCTCTGGCTGCGGCCGCAAACGTCAGCATATTACTGGGGCAAACATCTCTGCCATGGACATACGCCGTCCAGAATCAATCCCCGCACCATCGGCAACAGAACGAATATCGACAGCGGCTGCGTCTTCGGTGGCAAGCTAACCTGCGCGGTCTTCGACGATGATGTGGCCGGCGGCCCGCTTGAGTTCGTTAAAGCGGGATGGTGAGCGCTCTGCGGGTCTCATGAACTCGAGCGGTTCCTTGCGCCTTCGTGCTATGCTGTCAGCGAGGCGTCCTGTTGCGACCCGCCGGCGCGGCAGGGCGAAACCACGACCGGCACTGGAGGAGAAAATGACAGCTACCGTTTCTCTACATCCGCTACTCGACAAGGGTTTGCCCAAGGGCTCACCGGGCTTTACAGGTGGGATGCTCGTCTGCGATTGCACAGACAGACCCGTAAAGCTCAAGGTAGAGGGTGACGTCGCCCATAACCATGCCTGCGGCTGCACGAAATGCTGGAAGCCTGTGGGCGCGACGTTTTCTATCGTCGCGGTTGTCCCGCATGACAAGATCACCGTGCTTGAAAACGGCGACAAGCTCGAAGTGGTCGACAAATCGGCACTGATCCAGCGGCACGCTTGCAAGGGTTGCGGTGTGCACATGTACGGCCCGGTGGAGCGCGACCATGCCTTCAAGGGGCTGGATTTTATTCACCCCGAGCGTTTCCAGGAAGATGGCTGGGCACCGCCCGGATTCGCGGCCTTCGTCTCTTCCATCATCGAATCCGGCACCGATCCGGCCGATATGAACGGTATCCGCCAGCGCCTCAGCGGCCTCGGCCTGCCTCCCTACGACTGCCTCAATCCGACGTTGATGGACTTTATCGCCACCTGGACGGCCAGGAAGAGCGGCGTGCTGAAATCCTGATCCCCGCGTGAGAAATGAAAGAGGGCGCCGCGATCTTCATCGTAGCGCCCTCGTTCCTGTTCAGCGCGAGGCTGCCGCTTATGCGGCGCCGCGCGACTTTTCGAAACGCTTGCGGTCGTTCGAGTCGAGGTACATCTTGCGCAGGCGGATATTCTTCGGCGTCACTTCGACCAGTTCGTCGTCCTGGATCCAGGAGAGGGCGCGGTCGAGCGTCATGCGGATCGGCGGCGTCAGCTTGACGGCTTCGTCCTTGCCCGAGGCGCGCATGTTGGTGAGCTTCTTGCCCTTCAGCACGTTCACTTCCAGGTCGTTGTCGCGGGTGTGGATGCCGATGATCATGCCGGCATAGACCTTCTCGCCGGCGTCGATAATCATCGGGCCGCGGTCTTCCAGGTTGAACATGGCATAGGCGACGGATTCGCCGGCGTCGTTGGAGAGCAGAACGCCCTGGACGCGGCCGCCAATGTCACCCTTGTAAGGCTGATATTCGTGGAACAGACGGTTCATGATCGCTGTGCCGCGCGTGTCGGTCAGAAGTTCCGACTGGTAGCCGATCAGGCCGCGGGTCGGTGCGAAGAACTTCAGGCGAACGCGGTTGCCGCCAGACGGACGAAGCTCGGCCATTTCAGCCTTACGCTCGGACATCTTCTGGACGACGACGCCGGAATGCTCTTCATCGACGTCGATGACGACTTCTTCGACCGGCTCCAGCATCTGGCCGGTCGCTTCGTCCTTGTGCATGACGACGCGCGGACGCGATACGGCAAGCTCGAAGCCTTCGCGGCGCATGGTTTCGATCAGAACGGCCAGCTGCAATTCGCCACGGCCGGAGACGTAGAACGAATCCTTGCCTTCGGCTTCTTCAATCTTCAGCGCGACGTTGCCTTCGGCTTCCTTGAACAGGCGGTCACGGATGACACGGCTGGTCACCTTGTCGCCTTCGGTGCCGGCAAGCGGGCTATCGTTGACGATGAACGACATCGTGACGGTCGGCGGATCGATCGGCTGGGCATGCAGAGCCTCGGTGACCGAAGGATCGCAGAATGTGTCGGCGACCGTGCCCTTGGACAGACCGGCGATTGCGACGATATCGCCCGCATGGGCTTCCTCGATCGGCGTACGCTCGATGCCGCGGAAGGCGAGGATCTTGGAGATACGGCCATTTTCGATCAGCTTGCCATCCTGTCCGAGAACCTTAACTGCCTGGTTCGGCTTGATCGAACCGGAATGGATACGGCCGGTGATGATGCGGCCGAGGAAGGGGTTGGCTTCCAGGATCGTGCCGATCATGCGGAACGCGCCGTCTTCGTCGCCGACGCTCGGCTCTGGAACGTGCTTCAGAACGAGGTCGAGAAGCGGCGCAAGGCCCTCTTCCTTCGGACCTTCCGGATTGACGTTCATCCAGCCGTTGCGGCCCGAACCGTAGAGGATCGGGAAGTCAAGCTGCTCGTCGGTGGCGTCGAGGTTGGCGAAGAGATCGAAGACTTCGTTGATGACTTCTTCGTGGCGGCCGTCCGGACGGTCGATCTTGTTGATCGCGACGATCGGGCGAAGGCCAACCTTCAGCGCCTTGGAGACGACGAACTTGGTCTGCGGCATCGGGCCTTCCGACGAGTCGACCAGGACGATTGCGCCATCCACCATCGACAGGATGCGCTCGACTTCGCCGCCAAAGTCGGCGTGGCCGGGGGTATCGACGATGTTGATACGGACACCCTTCCATTCGATGGAGGTGGCCTTCGCCAGAATGGTGATGCCGCGCTCTTTTTCGAGATCGTTCGAATCCATCATGCGCTCGGTCGTGCGCTGGTTGTCGCGGAAGGAACCCGACTGCTTCAGAAGTTCGTCGACAAGCGTGGTTTTCCCATGGTCAACGTGTGCGATAATCGCGATGTTGCGCATCTTCATGTGTGAATACTCGGAGGTTTCGGGGCGTATCTGAGGAACTGCCCACATCTTCAATTGCGCGGCTCATACAGGTTTTTTTGCATTTGCGAAAGGGGGCAGTCGGCAAAGTCTTGATGAACGGTGAATCGGCAAAGCGCGCTAGACGCTGTTTCCCGCCGGATCGAGCGTGACCCGCCACAACTCCTGATCCTCCCGGTCCATCAGCCTGACCGTCATTTGCTCGGTCTGGCCGTTGATATCGACGAGGCCGAAGAATTGCAGGCCGGCCGAAGGCGGGAGGTTCTGGTCGATGCCGGCGCCGGAGGCCTTGATGAAGCGCACTTCCGGTCCAAAGGTCATGTCCAGTTCCTTCGGCCCGTAGGTGCCGGAATGCAGCGGGCCGGAGACGAACTCCCAGAAGGGTAGGAAATCCTTGAAGGCACCGCGGGCGGGGTCGTAGTGGTGGGCTGCGGTATAGTGCACGTCGGCGGTCAGCCAGACGATGTTCTCTATGGCATTGTCGCGGATGAAGGTGAGAACATCGGCAAATTCCCGTTCGCGCCCGCTGGGCTGGCCGTTGTCGCCATTGGCGATCGCATCGGAGCCGCGACGATGGGTAAAGTCGTCCCAGACGACAAGGCCGAGCGGCATGTCGCAGGCAATCACCTTCCAGGTGGCCTCGGAGGCGGCCAGTTCCCGCTTCAGCCAGTCGGCCTGGCGCCAGCCGAACAGATCGTCATTCGCATCGCCCTGGTTGGCGCTGCGATAGGAGCGCAGGTCGACGAAGAAGACATCGAGCAGCCGGCCATAGGGAATCTTGCGGAAAATGCGACCGGGCTGGGCAGGAATGGCGCGGATTGGCGTCATCTCCTGAAACGCCCGCATGGCGCGCGCCGCATAGACCGAAACATTTTTTTCCGGATAACGCGGATCGTCACGAAGGTCGGTCGATGCCGACCAGTTGTTCAGCACCTCATGGTCGTCCCACTGATAGAAGGTCGGGCAAACGGCGTTCATGGCGCGGACATGCTCGTCGAGCAGATTGTATTTCCACTGGCCGCGATATTCGTCCAGCGCGCGGGCGACCTCCCGCTTCTCGGGTGTGACGATGCGGTTTTTCCAGAGCGTCCCGTCCCTGAGCGGTATCTCGTCGGGAATCGGATTGTCGGCATAGATCGTGTCGCCGGAATGGATGAAGAAGTCCGGTTCGTGCAGCTTCATCGTCGAATAGGTCTTCATGCCGACATCGTCGATGCCCCAGCCCTGGCCGGCCGTGTCGCCGGACCAGGCGAAGCGGACGGAACGCCTGTCAAGCGGTGCGGTCCGGAAGCGGCCGACGATCGGCTCGGAGACGCTGTTGCTGTCGTAAAGGTCGGACGCGGTGAAACGGTAGAAGATGTCCTGGTCGGGCAGCAGGTTGTCGAGCAGACACTTTGCGGCGAAATCGCTGTTCGGCAGGGCGTCGATCGATGGGAGGCGTACAGGCGCAGAAAAACTCTCGGTCGTCGAATATTCGACCGCGATGCGGGAGGGCCGATCAACCCGCGTCCAGATCATGCCGGATTTCGTATCGACATCGCCGGACTGGACGCCATGGGTGAAGGAGGGCCTGCCGAAGTTTCGCGCGTAGAAGGGAGTGGCAAGAACCGATGTGGCCGCAAATCCCGCGGCCCCAGCGGAGAGCAAAAAGGAGCGGCGGGTCAATGTATCCTGGGTAGTGGCCAAATCTGCCTCCGGTACGGTCTCGGGAATCATAGGCATCCCGAGGCAGACCTTTGGCGAACTGCATGTCAGCTGGTTTACAGTTGGATGAATCTATTCCAACGGTTTGGCGACAGTTCTGTGACTCCCGCTCACCCCATATCGCCGGCGTGCATGCCCACCAGCAAAAGCTCTCTGGGCAGGTTACCGGGCGAGCTCGCTGATCCGGCCGATCTGAAGACATAGGCTTTTTTCACAGGATACGACCGGCATTACCTCTTCTTCCGCGAACTCCCGAACGGCATGATTGGCGTCACCGCCATCCTTTACGAACGGATGGATATCCCCGTGCGGCTGCTAGAGGATCTTGTCGGTATCGCTGATAGGCTCAGGCTTCAAGCGTCGGAGCCAGTCAGTTCTTCCATCATCGCCAGCCCCTTCTTCCGCAACATCGCCTCCGGGCTCGGCAGCTTGCCACGGAACGCCTTGTAGGCATCTTCGGGGTCGATCGAGCCTCCGACGGAATAGATGTTGTCCTTGAGCTTCGCGGCCGTGTCCGGATGGAAGGCGTCGCCGGTTTCCTCAAAGGCGGCGAAGGCGTCGGCATCGAGCACCTCCGACCACATGTAGGAATAGTAGCCGGCCGAGTAGCCGTCGCCGGAAAAGACGTGCTGGAAGTGCGGCGTTGCATGCCGCATGACGATCGAGGCCGGCATGCCGATTTTTTCCAGCACCTCGGCCTGCACCGCCATCGGATCCGCGACAGTGCCGTGTGTATGGAACGCCATGTCCACCAGCGCTGATGAGGTGAACTCGACGGTGGCGAAGCCGGAATTGAACGTGCGGGCGGCGAGGACCTTGTCCAGCAATTCCTGCGGCATCGGCTCCCCGGTTGCCTCGTGTACGGCATATTTCTTCAAGATTGCCGGAACCGTCAGCCAATGTTCGTAAAGCTGCGAGGGCAATTCGACGAAGTCGCGCGAGACGCTGGTGCCGGAAACGGAGGGATAGGTCACATCCGACAGCATGCCGTGCAAGGCGTGGCCGAATTCGTGAAACAGCGTGCGGGCATCGTCGAGCGACAGCAGGGCTGGCTTGCCATCCGCCGGCTTGGCGAAATTGCAGACATTGTAGATGATCGGCAGCTCGCCAACAGCACCGTTCTTCAGCGGCAGGCGATGTTGAGACTGGAAGGAACTCATCCAGGCACCGGAGCGCTTCGAGGCGCGGGCGAAATAATCGCCGAGGAACAACGCCACGAGCTTGCCGTCCGCGTCGCGGATATCGAAGACCCGGGCATCCGGATGATATCCTCTGACGCCTTTCTTCTCCGTTGCCGTGATGCCGAACAGCCGCTGCGCCACGTCGAAGCAGGCGTCGATGATCTTTTCGAGCTGCAGGTACGGTTTGAGCTCGCTTTCGGAGAAATTGAATTTCTGCGCCCGAAGCTTTTCGGCATAGTGACGCCAATCCCACGGCATGACGGGGTGATTGCGGCCCTCCGCCGCAATCAACTTGGCAAGATCGGCCTCTTCTTCCCGCGCCCGAACGACTGCTTTCTCCCAGACCTGGGTCAGAAGCCCGTTCACCGCCTCCGGCGTTTTCGCCATCGTATTGTCGAGCTTCAGCGCCGCATAGTTTTCGTAGCCGAGCAATTTTGCCTTCTCCGCGCGCAATGCCAGCGTTTCACGGATGATATCGCGATTGTCGGTCCCGCCGCCATTTTCGCCGCGGGCAACCCAGGCCTTGAAGGCCTGTTCGCGCAGATCGCGCTTTTCGGAAAAGGTCAGGAACGGCTCGATGATCGAGCGCGACAGCGTGACGGCATATTTGCCCTGCTCGCCTCGATCGCTCGCCGCGGCAGCCATCGAGTCCTTCAGAAACTGCGGCAGGCCCGCCAGATCGTCTTCCTTGTCGAGGATCAGCGCCCAGCTCTTCTCGTCCGAAAGCACGTTCTGGCCGAATTTCGCGCCGAGGCTTGCGAGCGTCTCGTTGATCGCCGCCAGCCGCTCCTGGTCGGGTTTTTGCAGTTTTGCGCCGGATTTGACGAAGCCCTTCCAGTGTCGCTCGACGACGCGTGTCGCCTCAAGGTCGAGTCCCAGCGTGTCGCGGCCTTCCCACAGTGCGTCGATGCGGGCGAAAAGTGCTGCATTCATGCCGATCTTCGAATAGTGCCGCGACATCTTCGGCGCGATATCGCGCTCAAGGGCCTGGATCGCATCGTTGGTATGGGCGCCAGTGCGGTTCCAGAACAGTGCGGAAACCCGCGACAGCCGGTCGCCCGCAATCTCCAGCGCCACGATGGTGTTCTCGAATGTCGGCACCGCAGGATTATCGGCAATCGTATCGATCTCCGCCTCGTGCTCGCCGAACGCCGCCTCGAAGGCCGGCGCGAAATCGCCGTCACTGACCGCCTCGAAGCGAGGTAGGCCATCCGGGCCATTCCAGTCGGTGACGGCGGGGTTCAGCGCGGGGCTCGAAGTCATGAAGTCAGTCCTTTCGCATTGCGATTTTCCCGCCAGGGATGGCGGAACGCTGCCTGATCTTGTCGGCAGCGATTGTGGAGATATCAAGATTGTCAGGTAGGCGCGTGCAGGCTCCGTATCAAGCTTTGCGTAGACCCAATAGCCCCGGCGTCGCGTGCCAGATCGCCTGCACGGCAAAACCCATGAACAGCACGCCTGAAAGCCGGATGATGGCAAGTTCGTGCCTGCGATAGAAACGCCGCACGACAGACGCGCCGATGATGCCGATGAGGATAAAGTAGGCGACGAGAAAACCGAGGACCGACACGGCGAGCAGCGCCGGCAAGGCGCGGATATCCAGCGCATTCGAGGAGCTGGCAAGCAGGGCCGTGAATGTGGCAAGCGCCACCGGATATCCCTTGGGGTTGGTGAGGCCGAAAATGAGGCCGCGGCGATAAGGCCGCTCGACGCTGAACAAGGGCCGGTTTTGGCGCGCGGCTTTGCCCGGAGCGCCATCCAGCCGATCCAGGCAAGGTAGAAGCCGCAGAGCAGACCGAGGACATCGAAAATCGTGCTGCCGATGGTCTTGGCGCCGACGATCGCCACCAGCGCCAGCGCCGACCAGAGCAGATCGCCCGCCAGATGGCCGCCCATGAACAGAGCGCCCGCCTTGCGGCCCTGACCGGCACCGATGCCGAGCAGGGCAAGAAAAGCGGGGCCTGGAATGAGCACGTAGAACAGCGCCGCCAGAAAGGCGCCGAAAAGCAGAGCCTGCGTCATGGAACCTCCTTGCGCGTGGAGAGCCATTCCACCTTGCGTTGTCGATTCCGTCAAGATGGAGGCAGGGCTTTTGAAGGCTATTGCCGGTTCCATCAGGCGGCCCGGCAGGCTGCCACGGTGGAAGCGGCGTCCGCAGGCGAGTAGCGCGCAATGAAAAGGCCCGCATCCGCGCGGATGCAGGCCTGGACCGTTCGATGTGTTCCGCTTACTTGTCGCGGTTGCGCGCTGCCAGCGTGCGCAGGCGAAGCGCATTGAGCTTGATGAAGCCGGCCGCGTCCTTTTGGTCGTAAGCGCCCTGGTCGTCCTCGAAGGTGACCAGCTTGTCGGAATAGAGCGACTTGGCGCTCTCGCGGCCGGTGACCATGACGTTGCCCTTGTAGAGCTTCAGCGTCACTTCGCCCTCGACATGCTCCTGGCTCTTGTCGATCAGCGCCTGCAGCATTTCGCGCTCCGGCGAGAACCAGAAGCCGTAATAGATCAGCTCGGCGTAACGCGGCATGATCTCGTCCTTGAGGTGTGCCGCACCCCGGTCGAGCGTGATCGATTCGATGGCGCGGTGGGCGGCAAGCAGGATCGTGCCGCCGGGGGTTTCGTAGACGCCGCGCGACTTCATGCCGACGAAGCGGTTTTCGACGAGGTCGAGGCGGCCGATGCCGTTATCGCGGCCAAGCGCATTGAGCGCGGTCAGGATCGAGGCAGGGCTCATCTCCTTGCCGTCGATCGAAACGGCGTCGCCCTTGCGGAAGCCGATCTTGACGGTGGTTGCCACATCCGGCGCCTCCTCCGGAGAGATAGTGCGCATATAGACGTAGTTCGGGGCTTCGATTGCCGGATCTTCGAGCACCTTGCCTTCGGAGGACGAGTGCAGGAGGTTGGCATCGACAGAGAACGGCGCTTCGCCCTTCTTGTCCTTGGCAACCGGGATCTGGTGCCTTTCGGCGAATTCCAAGAGGTCAGTGCGGCTCTTGAACGACCAGTCGCGCCAGGGGGCGATGATCTTGATGTCCGGGTTCAGAGCGTAGGCCGACAGCTCGAAGCGGACCTGGTCGTTGCCCTTGCCGGTAGCACCATGGGCGATCGCGTCGGCGCCTGTTTCACGGGCGATCTCGATCAGGTGCTTGGAGATCAGCGGCCGGGCGATCGAGGTGCCGAGCAGGTAGACGCCTTCATAGACGGCATTGGCGCGGAACATCGGGAAAACGAAATCCTTCACGAACTCCTCGCGGACGTCCTTGATGTAGATTTCCTTGATGCCCAGCATCTCCGCCTTCTTGCGCGCCGGCTCGAGTTCTTCGCCCTGGCCAAGATCGGCGGTGAAGGTGACGACTTCTGCGCCAAGTTCGGTCTGCAGCCACTTCAGGATGATGGAGGTGTCGAGACCGCCGGAATAGGCGAGAACGACCTTTTTGACTTGCTTTGCCATGTTTGTCTGTCCGTCTGTCGGAAAGCGCGGAATCGCGCTCCCAAGGGATTTCGCGGGAAAAATTCTGGGGCACTTTTAGCGAGATTGCCGGGGTGCGCAAGCCTTTGGGTCGAGGGAATTTGCGTCCAGCGCGCCTTTATCGGGCAGGCCGAAGAGCGGTTCACGTCGAACAGCGTCAAAGATCGCCCCGCCGCCAGGGATGACGGCGGGCATAAGTTTGATCGGCCTGTCCTTACAGGCACTGCCGGCGAGGACCATAATATGGCTGGTATGTGTTATCCCAGGCGCGATAGGACCGATAGCGGGCGTAGCACGAGCGAACATGTGCGTTGCCGCCATAGTAAGCCCGCGGGTAGTATGCTCTAGGACCATAGTAAGCTCTCGGGCCATAAAAAGCCCTGGGACCATAAAAAGCTCCCGGGCCATAAAAAGCCCTGGGACCGTAAAAGGCTCCCGGGCCATAGTAGCTCGGTCCATAATATGGGTAGCCAAGCATGCCGCCAAAGATCATGCCGGCCGCAAGACCTCCGATAATCGCGCCACCATAGTTGTGCCTGTGGTGCCGGTAATGGTGCCGCCCGTAACGATAGTCATCGCGGCCACGATAGCGCCAGTGGCGGACGTCGATAACATCCGGATTTTTGACGGTCGTTGCCATATTGACGGGCGGAAAGGCCTGTGCCGGTGCAACGCTTGTGAAGGCTGTGATCAGCGAAATCATGAGGATCGCGAGTTTTCTCATCAGCTTCTCTCCTGTCTTCAGCCCTTCTCCTTTCCTGTCTCCGTCTATAAGAATACCTGAAAGTAGGAAAATGTTCCACTACGCGAAACAGAGCGCATCCCCCGCGAAAGCGCCGTAAGCCCGTTTTTGCACTGGCGGCATCGTGGTGTTTTCGTTACATGCAATCCAAGGATTGCGCACGTTGCCATTCGAGGACCTCACACCATGGATTTTCTGCCAAGCCTACCGACACTTCTCGCCTTCACCGCTGCAACGCTGCTTCTGGCCGCGACGCCCGGTCCCGACATGACGCTGTCGATCAGCCGGGCGCTGTCGCAGGGAAAGGCGGCCGCCTTCTTCATCGTGATTGGAACGAGTCTTGGCTGCGTCGTGCACACGCTGCTCGTCGCCTTCGGTATCTCGGCGCTGATCACCGCCTCGCCGACAGCGTTCATGATCCTCAAGACCGGCGGTGCCGCCTACCTGTTCTGGCTGGCGGTGCAGGCGATCCGCTACGGCTCGAGCCTGTCGGTGAAGAAGGTTGAAGACACCGGCGCATCCGCCATGGCCAACATCTCGACGGGGCTGTGGGTCAATCTGCTCAATCCGAAGGTCATCATCTTCTTCATGACCTTCCTGCCGCAATTCGTCACCGCCAACGATCCGGCCGTGACGCAGAAGCTGCTGTTCCTCGGCTTCTTCTTCATCGTCGCGGCGATGCCGGTCAACGTGCTGGTCATCCTGACGGCCGACTGGCTCTCCGGCTGGCTGCAGCGCAAGAAAAGCGTCATGCGCGGCATCGACTACACCTTCGCGGGCGTCTTCTCGATCTTCGCGGTGAAGATCCTGTTCGCGCAATCGCGGTAACCGGGCGGGCGAAGGAAAGACAAGGCGCCGTCCGCTTTCCGCCGCAGCCAATTCAATCGATCAATCCTCGCCGTGATTGGAGATCATCATGGCTTCGAAGGCCATGCGGTCGACCTTGCGCATGCGCTCGGATTCGGATTTCAGCTGACCGCAGGCCGCCAGAATGTCGCGGCCGCGCGGCGTGCGGATCGGCGAGGCATAGCCGGCCGCATTGATGAAATCGGCGAATTTCTCGATGTGCTCCCAGGAAGAACACTGGTAGTTCGTGCCGGGCCACGGATTGAACGGGATCAGGTTGATCTTGGCGGGGATGCCCCTCAAGAGCCGCACCAGTTCCTTGGCATCTTCGAGCGAGTCATTGACGCCTTCGAGCATCACATATTCGAAGGTGATGCGGCGCGCGTTCGACAGGCTCGGGTAGGCTCGGCAGGCGTCAAGCAGTTCCTTCAGCGGATACTTCTTGTTGATCGGCACCAGCATGTCGCGCAGGTCGTCCTTCACGGCATGCAGCGAGATCGCCAGCATGACGCCGAGCTCGGCGCCGGTGCGGTGGATTTCGGGCACGATGCCGGAGGTCGACAGCGTCACGCGGCGCTTCGACAGGGAAAGCCCGTCGCCGTCGGTGGCGATCAGCAGCGCCGTCTTGACGTTTTCGAAATTGTAGAGCGGCTCGCCCATGCCCATCATCACCACGTTCGACACCTTGCGGCCCTCGGCGGGCACGATGGCGCCAGCCGGCGTATCGCGGTCCGGGAAATCGCCCAACCGGTCGCGGGCGAGCAGAAGCTGGGCGAGGATTTCTTCCGCCGTCAGGTTGCGCACCAGCTTCTGCGTGCCGGTGTGGCAGAAGGAACAGGTGAGCGTACAGCCGACCTGGCTGGAAATGCACAGCGTACCCCGGCCTTCCTCAGGAATGTAGACGGTCTCGATCTCGACGGGGCGACCGGCGCCGCGCGGCGGAAAGCGCAACAGCCACTTGCGGGTGCCGTCGGTCGAAATCTGCTCCTCGACGATTTCCGGCCGGGCGATGGTGAAATGTTTCTTCAGCATCTCGCGCATGTCTTTCGACACATTGGTCATGTGGTCGAAATCGGAGATGCCGCGCACATAGAGCCAGTGCCAGAGCTGGCTGACGCGCATTTTCACCTGCTTTTCCGGAACCCCGATGTCGGCCAGGGCCTTGCCCATGTCCTCGCGCGAAAGACCGATCAGCGACGGCATCTCGGCGGGCATGGCCGGACGCACCGGTGCCTTGACGGGTTGGTCCAGATTGAGTGCTTCAGTTGCGGCCATTCTAGCCAGTTCCCGTGTCTTGGATACGCAAAGCCCGTTCAGCGCTTTCGCCTGCGGCCGGTTGCGTGAAATGCTAAGATCAGAGTTCGTTTGCCGCGTCTCGGGACCGTCAAGGATCCGCGCAGCCATCATGGTGCGGGCCTTTAGCACGGTTTTTGCCTGGCGTCACCCTCCGGCGCATCAGGGCCAGATCAGCAAAAGGACGAATGCCTTAACGGCAGAAGGCCGGACGAGCCGGCCTTTTGGAGATTCGATGAGAACGAATGGTCTTACTTGCAGCTTTCGATCTGCTTCAGCGCGGCCGAGATGCCCGACAGCGAGTAGGAATAGGCGGTCGGCGTACCCTTGCGCGACTTGGCAGCGACCGACATAGCCTTGCCGCCCTTCATCGCGGCGACGAGCGCCGGCTCTTCCGCCGCATTCTCCACCCAGGCCGAATTGCCCTTGGTGAACATCACGAAGTCCTTGGCGTCGATGGTGACGGTCACCTTCGAGTTTTCCTGCAGCGCGTAACCCATCATGGCCTGCGGCTCGTAAGAGATGTTCTGGCCGGGGCGCTGCGACACGAGGAAGAAGATATCGCCATGATCGACATTGGCCGGGCTCTTTTCCTTCGGCACCGACAGAACGTAGCAGACCTTGCTGGCACCGGATGTATAGGAATAGGCACCCCAGGCATTGAACTGCTGGATGCGGGTCGGCGACTGGGCCGAAGCGACGCCGGCAAATGCCGTCACGAGTGCGAGTGCGGTGATGAACTTTCTTACAAACATCTTGTCCTGCCGGTTTCTTGGCTGCCAGAGCCCGATCAGCATCAGCCGGGCAACGCTGGTCACGATTTGATTTATTTTGACTTAATTCAGGTTACCAAACCGTCAACATTCTCTGAATTCACTGCGCATCCGCTTTAGTACGGAACACATTGCGACGCAAATCCTGCTCGAGCTTCAGGCCCGCTGATGTTCAGGATGGCAAAGGCGCGCCCGAACGATGCAAGCCTGATAGCTTCACGGTTTTGCGAATATCCAGGGAACGGTTCCCGGCGAGAAAGTGCCGAATTCCGTCTGCCTTGCGCGCTTGGCTGGTTGTGCGGCTGCCCATCAGCCAAAGCGTGCTTGACGCTCGTTTATGTCACAAAGAATCAGGCAAGAGTTTGACCTTTGGCAAAAGCGCCGTACCTGTCGTGGGATACTGAGAAAACCTGACGGCGAAGGCCGCCAAAAAAGGGGGACGATGTCGGCAAGACAGCATTTCGCCGCGCGCCGCCGGCGGCTCAGTCCGGCAGCTTGTCCTGCAATGCCTCGTCCGCCTTGGCGTAGTGTTGTTCCTTGATCTGGCCGGCGATCGCGGCGAAGGCGGCTGTCAGCACGGCAATGTCATCGGAAAAGCCGACCATGGCGAGAACGTCGGGGATGAAATCGATCGGCAGGACGAAATAGGCGAGCGCGCCGAGAAGGATGCCACGCGTGCGCATCGGCGTCGCAGGGTCCATCGCGCAATAATAGGCGGCAACGAGGTCGCGGCTGAACGGCACCTGTCGCATGGCGCGCTTCAGGGTGGGCCAGAAGCGGCGCTCGACCTTGCGGGCCCTTGCCTCCTGTTCGCTCTCCTCGCCAGGCAGCAAAATCTCGCCGATCTTGACGTCATCCATCTTCTTTGCCCCGTCCGTCATGGGAAATGTCTGTCATGGAAAAGCATATGGTTGAGCGCTACGGCTATTTCAAATGGGCCTCCTTCATATGGTCGGGCATGCGCCCCGCCGCAGCGCGGTCCATGCGCGCGGCGAGCTTGAAGTCCAGTTCGGTCAGCCCGCCGGAATCATGCGTGGTCAGCGTCACGTCCACCTTGTTGTAGACATTGAACCATTCGGGGTGATGTCCAAACTTCTCCGCCGCCAGCGCGCACTCGCTCATGAAGCCGAATGCCTCGACGAAACTCCTGAACCGGAAGGTCTTCCAGATCGACAAGCCGTCCTCCGAAAGCACCCAGCCCTCCATCTTGTGCAGGTTCTCGGCAACGGTCTCTGCAGTGAGCTTTTCCTGTTTCATGGCAATTCCCCCTTATTGGTAACGGCAACATTGTGGTTTCACAACGCAGCAGCCTTGGATAGGTTCAACCTTCCTCAAGCCTTTTGGATAAAATGAAACCTGTCAGAATTCTCTTTGTCTGTCTCGGCAATATCTGCCGTTCGCCGTTGGCCGAAGGCATTCTGCGGCATCTGTCGCAGGGCCGTCCGGTCGATGTCGATTCCGCCGGAACGGGCGGCTGGCATATCGGTGACCTGCCGGACCATCGCTCGATTGCCGTGGCAAGGCGCCACAGTATCGATATTACCGGCCAGCGCGGCCGCAAGATCGATACCGGCGATTTCGAGGCTTTCGATCTGATCTTTGCGATGGACCGGAGCAATCTCGCGACACTGCGCACGCTGACGCCGCCGGCAGCACGGCACAAGCTGCATCTTTTCCTCGACTATACGCTGGGCGCCGAGCGTGACGTGCCCGACCCCTATCATGAAGGCCCGGAAGGCTTCGAAGCCGTCTACAGCATGCTTTCCGAGGGATGCTTGTCGCTCATCGGCAGGCTGGAGGAGGCTGGCTCGTAGAGCGGGAAGACCTCCTCGGTGATGTATGGGCCGCCGCCGATCGAATCGCGCGATGACAGGAGCACGAAGCGCGAGACGGTGAAGGGGCTGGTGAAGAAGCCGCCGCGTCCCGACAGGTAACCGACGACATCCTCGACCCGCGACGAGCGCAGCCGGCCAAGCGTCACATGCGGCGTGAACTTGCGCGGATCGGCCGGCAGGCCCAGCCGCTGGCAGATGCGCTCGATTTCGGCCTGGAGGGCATAGAGTTCCGGCGGGTTACTGACGCCGGCCCAGACGGAGTGCGGTTTCTTCGAACCGAAGGCGCCGGTGCCGGTCAGTTGCAACTGGAATTCCGGGCGTTCGATGCGGTCGAGCCGGTCGACGATCTCGTCTGCGGTCCGGTTGTCGACGTCACCGATGAAGCGGAGTGTGATGTGGTAGTTCTCCACATCGATCCAGCGGGCGCCGGGTAGACCACCACGCAACAATGAAAGGCTCATCGCGGCATTACGCGGTATCTCGAGGGCGGTGAAAAGTCTCGGCATGACGAGCTCCCCGAATCTCTAGCAGATATCGTCAGCGAATCACGCCTGACACCTGCGCGCAACTATAATTTCGCACCTGCAATATTTATCCAACGTGATTAACAGTCGTTGAACAGTGAGTTCATTTTTTTCCCGGTTCCCTCAGCCTCCTGTTGAAAGCGATTGCACGAAGCGTTCGGCGACGGGCAGGAAGCGCTCGACCATGATGCCGATGCCATCGCCGTTCGGATGCATGCCATCCTCGATCTTGAGCTTGGCATTCTCCACCACACCGTCAAGAAAAAATGGATAGAGTTCGGTGTCGTAGGTCTTGGCAAGCTCCGGATAGATCGGATTGAACCGGCCGGCATAGTCGCCGCCCATGTTCGGCGGCGCCAGCATGCCAACAAGCAGGACCGCGATGCCGCGCGATTTCAGCTTCTCGATCATGACTACGAGGTTCTTGCGGCTTTCTTCGGGCGCGATGCCGCGCAGCGCGTCATTGGCGCCGAGTTCGAGGATCACGCCCTTGGTGCCGTCGGGCACCGACCAGTCGATCCGCGCCAGTCCGCCCGAGGTCGTATCCCCGGAAACGCCGGCATTGGCGATCGTCACGTCATGGCCTTTTGCGCGCAAGGCTTTTTCCAGACGGGCGGGAAAGGCATCTTCCGGCGGCAATTGGTACCCGGCCATCAGGCTGTCGCCAAAGCCGACGAGGTTGAGCGTGGCGGAATGAGCCGGGACCGAGGCGATCACAATTGCCGTGATCGCCAACAAAAATGCCATGAAACCTTTTATTCGCATGAATGCGCCCTTAAATCGGTAAAAGTCAGCCGCTCCGGCAATCTCCATATTCTACATATATAGGACAGTTTCCCTTGGCAAAAACCATGATCGAACTGAAAAATGCGGATCTGACACTCGGCCAGGCTGCCGCGTCCGTTCATGTGCTGAAGGGCATGGATCTGATCATCGACGCCGGTGAATCGGTCGGCATCGTCGGCCCCTCTGGCTCCGGCAAATCGACGCTGCTGATGGTTCTCGCCGGTCTGGAACGCCTCGACAGCGGCGAAATCACCATCGATGGCACGCCGCTGCACGGTTTGAGCGAAGACCGGGTGGCGGAATTCCGCGGCCGCAACATCGGCATCGTCTTCCAGTCCTTCCATCTGATCCCCAACATGACGGCGCTCGAAAACGTCGCCGTGCCCCTCGAGCTTGCCAATGTCCGCAACGCCTTCGAGATCGCCCGCCAGGAGCTCGCCTCCGTCGGCCTTGGCGAGCGGCTGTCGCACTATCCCGGCCAGCTTTCCGGCGGCGAGCAGCAGCGCGTGGCGATCGCCCGGGCGCTGGCGCCGGCCCCGAAATTGCTGATCGCCGACGAACCCACCGGCAATCTCGATGCCGAGACCGGCCGCCAGGTGGCCGATCTCATTTTCTCCAAGCAGGCCGAGCGCGACATGACGCTCGTCCTCGTGACCCATGACGCCTCGCTTGCCGCCCGCTGCTCGCGCCAGGTGCGGGTCCGTTCCGGTGAAATCCTCTCCGGTTCCGGGCATGACCCATCGGTTGCAGCATCGCTGTCGAAGGCGGTTTCCGCATGACGGCCGGCGTTGCCAGCGGCTTTCGTCTTGGGCTCGCCTTTCGCCTCGCGCTGCGGGAAATGCGCGGCGGCCTGAAGGGCTTCTACATTTTCCTCGCCTGCGTTGCGCTCGGCACGGCCGCCATCGCCGGGGTCAACTCGCTGTCGCAGTCGATCACCAGCTCGATCGCCAGCCAGGGCCGCGACCTTTTGGCCGGCGATATCCGCTTCGAACTCAACAACCGAGTCGCGACGCCTGAGGAAAGAGCCTTCATCGACGACATGGGCACGGTCGCGGTGTCTGCCGGTCTGCGGTCCATGGCCCGGCTTCCCGATGGCTCCAACCAGGCGCTGGTCGAGCTGAAGGCCGTCGATGGCGCCTATCCGCTCTACGGCAAGCTCGAAAGCGAGCCGGCGGCACCGCTCGCCGGCCTGCTGGCCAATCATGGCGGCGTCCATGATGCGCTTGCAGCCCCACTGCTTCTGGAGCGGCTCGGCATCAAGGCCGGCGACGAAATCCTGCTCGGCACGGCCCGCATCCGTATTTCGGGCCTGATCATTCGCGAGCCGGACGCCCTGTCGGACGGGTTCGGCTTTGCGCCGCGCCTGCTTCTGTCCGCGGATGCGCTTACGGCATCCGGGCTGGTGCAGACGGGAAGTCTCGTCGAACATGTCTACAAGGTGAAGGTCGACGATCCCTCCAGCGTTCCCGCCCTGCGCCGGCAGGCCGAGGAGAAATTCCCGCAGGCCGGATGGTCGATCCGCACCAGCCAGAACGCGGCGCCGGCGCTGACGGCGAACATCACCCGCTTCTCGCAGTTCCTGACCCTCGTCGGCCTGACCGCCCTCATCGTCGGTGGCGTCGGCGTTGCCAATGCGGTGCGCTCCTACCTCGATTCCAAGCGAGGCGTCATCGCGACGTTCAAATGCGTCGGTGCGCCCGCCGCCACGGTCACGGCCATCTATCTCATCCAGATTCTGATGATCGCGCTGATCGGTATCGGCATCGGCCTTGTGCTCGGCGCGCTCATTCCCTTTGTCGCGGCGCAATTCCTGGCCGGGATGCTCCCGGTGTCCACCGCCTTCCAGCTTTATCCGGCCGCACTTGGCCTTGCCGCGTTGTTCGGCCTCCTGACCGCGCTCGCCTTTGCCATCCTACCGCTCGGCCACGCCCGCGAGGTGCCGGCGACCGCGCTCTTCCGCGAGCAGAGCTTCGAACGGTCGCGCCTGCCGTCCTGGCCCTATCTGCTTGCCGCCGCTCTCTGCCTTGCAGCGCTTGCCGGCCTTGCCATCCTGACGGCCTATGACCGCAGGATCTCGCTCACCTTCCTCGGTGCCATCGCCTTCGCCTTCATCGTGCTGCGCGGTGTCGCCGTTCTCGTCGCCATGCTTGCCCGCCGGTCGCCGCGCGTCAGCTCGCCGGCGTTTCGGCTCGCCATCGGCAATATCCATCGCCCCGGCGCGCTGACGCCGTCGGTGGTCCTGTCGCTCGGCCTCGGGCTTGCGCTTCTCGTCACGATCGCGCTGATCGACGGCAATCTGCGCCGAGAGCTCACCGGCAGCCTGCCGGAGCGGGCGCCGAACTTCTTCTTCGTCGATATTCAGGGCGCCGAGGTCGATGGCTTCCGTTCGCTGCTGCAGAAAAGCCTCCCCGACGGCAAGATCGTCGAGGTGCCGATGCTGCGCGGCCGCATCCTGGCGTTCAACGGGCAGGATGTGACTAAGATGAACGTGCCGCCAGGCGGACAGTGGGTCCTGCGTGGCGACCGGGGCATCACCTATGCTGAAAACCGGCCGGAAAATTCGTCCCTGACACAGGGCAGCTGGTGGGCGCCGGACTATTCCGGCGAGCCGCTCGTTTCCTTCTCGGCGGAGGAAGCCGGCGAACTCGGCCTGAAGCTCGGCGATACCGTTACCGTCAATGTGCTCGGCCGCAACATCACGGCCCGCATCGCCAATTTCCGCAGGGTGGAGTGGGAATCATTGTCGATCAATTTCGTCATGGTGTTTTCGCCAAACACCTTTGCCGGCGCCCCGCATGCCTGGCTCGCCACGGTCATCGACCCCAACGCCACGGCGGCAGATGAGGCGGCGGCGCTGAAGGCCGTGACCAATGCCTATCCGACGATCACCAGCGTCCGGGTCAAGGATGCGCTCGACATCATCAATCAACTGCTCGGGCAGCTTGCGACCGCCATCCGCGCTGCCGCGGCCGTCGCGCTCGTCGCCTCGGTTCTGGTGCTGGCCGGAGCACTCGCCGCCGGCAACCGGGCCCGCACTCACGATGCCGTCGTCCTGAAGACGCTCGGCGCGACTCGTTCGACGCTGATCCGCGCCTTCTGCTATGAATATGCGATGCTCGGGCTGTCGACGGCCATCTTTGCGCTGTTTGCTGGCGGCGTGGCGGCGTGGTACGTGGTGAGCCAGGTCATGACCTTGCCGTCGTCCTTCCTGCCGGACGTCGCCCTGGTGACGATGGCGGTCGCCCTGATCGTCACCGTCGGTTTCGGCCTTGCCGGCACCTGGCGGGTGCTCGGCCAGAAAGCCGCACCCGTGCTGCGGGAACTCTGATCGGCCAGTTAACCGTTAACGTTATGGCGCAAAAGGCGTTCAGGGCGGCTTTTCGAGCGATTCACGGCCCTGCCGGTCTTGTGCAAGTCATATTTCGACATCATATTCTACTGAGGCATGCTGGAGCCCCGCAGCGGCGCCTGGGCCGGGTGGCTGGCATCTTGAAAACGATGCGCCCTCGTGGCCTGACACCGTAAACTTAACCGGGGCTTATAAGAGGAAACAATGGCTGATCTTAGAAACTACCAAACCCGGACGGCGCAGACTGGTGCGCAGGCGGGGGCCGTAATCGATGAAGGTCTGCGCACCTATATGCTCAAGGTGTACAACCTGATGGCCCTTGGTCTGGCGATCACCGGTATCGCCGCCTACGCCGCCTTCCAATTCGCATTTGCGGACGGACAGCTGACCGCCTTCGGTCAGGCGATCTACGTGAGCCCGCTGAAGTGGGTCGTCATACTCGCGCCGTTGGCACTGGTGTTCTACATGAGCTTCCGCATCAATTCCATGAGCGTGCCCGCCGCGCAGACCACCTTCTGGGTCTATGCGGGCCTGATGGGTCTTTCGCTGTCGTCGATCTTCCTGATCTATACCGGCCAGAGCATCGTCCAGACGTTCTTCGTCACGGCGGCTTCGTTCGGCGGTCTGTCGCTCTACGGCTACACCACCAAGCGTAGCCTGTCCGGCATGGGTTCGTTCCTGATGATGGGTCTGATCGGCCTGATCATCGCCATGGTCGTCAATATCTTCCTCGCCTCGTCGGCGCTTGATTTTGCGATCTCCGTCATCGGCGTTCTGATCTTCGCCGGCCTGACGGCCTGGGATACCCAGAAGATCAAGGAAATGTACTTCGAAGCAGACGGTGCCGAAGTCGCCGGCCGCAAGGCCATCATGGGCGCACTGACGCTCTACCTCGACTTCATCAACCTGTTCCTGTTCATGCTGCGTTTCCTTGGAAATCGCGAATAACCGGAACGGCAGACAATCGAAAGAGGCGGCTTCGGCCGCCTTTTTTGTTGCCTGATCTGCGCAGTTTGAGGCTTGCTTGATCGCCGCATCCCGGTATGAGAGAGAACACGTTACCTCCATCCAATCAGGCCTTGCCCATGTCTTTCACCCTGCGCGATGCCACCCTTGCCGACATTCCGGCCATCACCGATATTTACCGGGAATCGGTCCTCAACGGCGTTGCCTCCTATGAGATAACCCCTCCGGCCGAAGCGGAAATGGCGTCGCGGTTTTCAGCGATCGTCAACAATGGTTATCCTTATATCGCCGCGGTCGCTCCCGATGGCCGTCTGCTTGGTTATGCCTATGCCTCGGCATTCCGGACACGGCCGGCCTATCGCTTCCTGGTCGAGGATTCGATCTATCTAGCGCCGGAGGCGAGGGGACAGGGCGTGGGCAAAGCTCTGCTGGCCGAACTCATCAGCCGCTGCACGCAGCTCGGTTTTCGGCAGATGGTCGCCGTCATCGGCGGCGCGCATCCGGCGTCGGTGACGGTGCACCGCGCGGCCGGTTTCGAACATGGCGGATTGATGAAGGCGACCGGCTTCAAGCACGGCCGCTGGCTCGATACGATCATCATGCAACTGCCGCTCGGCGAGGGGCTGACGACCGATCCAGAGCCCGGCGTCTATCCGGATACGCTGTATCGCGGCTGAATCAGGTCTTGATGAGCTTCAGCATCTTGTCGAAGACTTTCAGGACCTGCTGCAGGTCATGGCCGCGTTTCAGGATCATCCCCTGGGTGTTGACGACGCTGTAGGCGCCCTGTTTTGCTGCGAGTCTCGGGTTTTTCTCGATCCGGAACAGCGGCATTTCTCCCGACCGCTTGAATACGGAGAAGACCGCCCTGTCGCGCAGGTGGTCCATCGCATAGTCGCGCCACTCGCCGTCGCCGACCATCCGGCCGTAAACCCTGAGGATCATGTCGAGTTCCCTGCGGTGGAAGGTGATGGGGGGCGGGTCCTGGCTGCTGCTGCGGTATTCGTGCAGGTGGACAACCACATTGGAGGTTGGCTGCCTTTCGGAACGGGTCTCGCCTTGCGGCAAATCCGGCTGATCGGTCATCTGTACCCCGGCTTTAATTGTGACAGGACGGTTACAGTTTGCCTGACCTTCGCTGAAATGCAAGTCGCAAGCCGCTTCCGATTGCCAGAGACTTTCTTCAGTGTGCCGCATTTCAGCCAAAACCGTGCCCCAATTCGCAACGACACTCGCGCTCGCCGACATTAGGGGAGTCCTCCGAAGTGTCCGGTCTGCATGTCGTTCGAGGAATGCGTTCTTCGAGCGGAAGCAGTCTTGGGGTGGTTGGCCATCTAGCGCCCATCGGGCGCGGCCACTCCAAACGTCATGTTTCCTGGCAGCGTCCGTTGCCAAGAAATTTGGCCGGTTCGGTCCGGTATCTTCGAACCCTCAGCCCCAGCCCCTCGATGCTGCCGGGCCGAACCATAATTTTGCAAAGTCAGTTGGCGGCGCTGTCCGCCATGACGGTCGTCGCGCCGAGGATCGCACCAGGCGTTTCATTATCCTTCATCTTCTGCAAGAGCACGGCACAGCCGCCGTTTTCGCCCTCGTTGAGGATCGAGGCCGGCAGCACGAAACTGGCCGGTTTGCCGTCCCACATGCCGATCGTCTGGATATCGCGAACGGAGTGCCAGTAGGAGATTCGCTTGCCGCTGTTTTCGCCCTTGGTGACGTCCACCAGCTGTTCGCGGTTGAAATAGACGACGACGACATTGGCCTTGCCATTACCGGCGCCGACGTTGATGTCGACCTCATCCTTGCGCACCACCGCGTTGACCGGAACGGCCAAGCCCTTGCCTTTGACGCTCATTTCCGCCAGCCGCCGGTTGATGCCATCGAGATCAGCGCCGTTGATGTGGTCACGCCCGTTGAGGATTGCCTGGGGCGTATAGACGCCGCTGCGGCCCAGCATCCGGGCATAGGCATATTGCCGGGCGGTGTTGTCCTTGGTGGCGAGCGTGTCGGCCCAGCCGAGATAGTTCCAGTAATCGACATGATAGGAAAGTGCGACGACCTTGCCGTCGTTGATGAGTTTCTTCAGGGCCGCATCCGCCGGCGGGCAGGAGGAACAGCCTTGGCTGGTGAACAGTTCGACGACACCTGCCGGTTCGCCGGCGGCGACAGGCAGTGCCATAACGCCAAGGCCGCAGGCGAGCATGATGCGGCGAAGGTGAAGTGATCCAGGCATCGGGAGTTCCATTCAAGGACACGGGGGAGCTGCGAAGCAATTGGAAGCCTTTTCATACGCCGCTCGTCTTTCAACAGAAAGTCACGTTGGAGTGAGCCGCGCGGCATCGCAGATCTTTAGCGCGCCAGAACGCAAAAAGGCCGGGACTTTTGCAGCCCCGGCCCCTGTTTTCACCCGGAGTGATCAGGCAGCGAGATCGCGCAGAACGGTCTGCAGGATGCCGCCATTGTTCATGTAGGTCACCTCATCGAGCGTATCGATACGGCAGATCAGTGGAACTTGCTTCACCGAGCCGTCGCTGTAGGTGATGTTTGCCACCCGCTTCTCGCGCGGCTGGACATTGGTGAGATTGTCGATGGTGACAAGCTCGTCGCCCTTGAGGTCGAGTGATTCCCAGGTCGTGCCCTGCTCGAAGACGAAGGGCACGATGCCCATGCCGACGAGGTTGGAGCGGTGGATACGCTCGAACGACTGGGCGATCACGGCCTTGACGCCGAGCAGGTTGGTGCCCTTGGCCGCCCAGTCGCGCGAGGAGCCGTTGCCGTATTCGACACCGGCGAAGATGACGAGCGGAACGCCCTCGGCCTTGTACTGCATGGCCGCGTCGTAGATCGACATCTCTTCCTTCGAAGGATAGTGGATCGTATAGCCGCCTTCCTTGCCGTTCGGTCCCATCATGTGGTTGCGGATGCGGATATTGGCGAATGTGCCGCGCATCATCACTTCATGGTTGCCGCGGCGCGTGCCGTACTGGTTGAAGTCGGCAACGCCGACGCCATGATCGATGAGGTATGCACCAGCCGGCGAAGCGGCCTTGATCGAACCGGCCGGCGAGATGTGGTCGGTGGTGATCTTGTCGCCGAACAGGCCGAGGACGCGGGCGCCCTTGATGTCGGAGATGCCCGAGCCGGTCTTGCCCATGCCGACAAAATAGGGCGGGTTCTGCACATAGGTCGAGTTGTCGTCCCATGCATAGGTCTGGCCTGCCGGAACCTGAACCGCCTGCCAGTTCTCGTCGCCCTTGAACACGTCGGCATATTTCGATGCGTAGAGCGCGCGGGTGACGTATTTCAGGATGAATTCCTGGATTTCCTGCGAGGTCGGCCAGATATCCTTGAGATAGACCGGCTGGCCATCGCTGCCCGTTCCAAGCGGCTCGGTCGTCAGGTCCTTCTGCACGGTGCCGGCGAGCGCATAGGCAACGACCAATGGCGGCGAGGCGAGGTAGTTGGCCTGGACGTCCGGCGATATGCGGCCTTCGAAGTTGCGGTTGCCCGAGAGAACGCCGGACATGATCAGGCCCTTCTCGTTGATCGTCTTCGAGATCGGCGCCGGCAGCGGGCCGGAATTGCCGATGCAGGTCGTGCAACCGAAGCCGACGAGATTGAAGCCGAGCTTGTCGAGGTCGGCCTGCAGGCCGGACTTGGCAAGGTACTCGCCGACCACTTGGCTTCCAGGCGCGAGCGAGGTCTTGACCCACGGCTTGGTCTTCAGGCCCTTGGCAACGGCGTTGCGGGCAAGAAGGCCGGCCGCGATGAGCACGGACGGGTTGGACGTATTGGTGCAGGAGGTGATGGCCGCGATCGCCACGTCACCGTGGCCGATATCGTAGTCCATGCCTTCGACCGGATAGCGGGTGGAAAGCTGACCGGGTTTCTTGTAGTCGCTCTCAAGCGAACCTGCGAAGCCTGACGCGATGTTTTCGAGCGGGATGCGGCCTTCCGGACGCTTCGGGCCGGCCATGGCGGGAACCACGTCGCCGAGGTCGAGGTCGAGCGTATCGGTGAAGACGAGGTCAGCGCCGTCACCTTCGCGCCACATGCCTTGCGCCTTGGAATAGGCTTCGACCAGCGCGATGCGCTGTTCTTCACGGCCGGACATGGTGAGGTAGTTGATGGTTTCGGAATCGACCGGGAAGAAGCCGCAGGTCGCGCCATATTCCGGACCCATGTTGCCGATCGTCGCGCGGTCGGCGAGCGTCATGTTGTCGAGGCCGGAACCGAAGAATTCGACGAACTTCGAAACGACGCCCTTCTTGCGCAGCATCTGCACGACCATCAGCACGAGGTCGGTGGCGGTGACGCCTTCCTTGAGCTTGCCGGTCAGCTTGAAGCCGATAACTTCCGGCAGGAGCATGGAGACGGGCTGGCCGAGCATGGCCGCTTCCGCTTCGATGCCGCCGACGCCCCAGCCGAGCACGCCGAGACCGTTGATCATGGTCGTATGGCTGTCGGTGCCGACGCAGGTATCCGGATAGGCGGTGATCTCGCCGTCTTCTTCCTTCGTCCAGACGGTCTGGCCGAGATATTCGAGGTTCACCTGATGACAGATGCCGGTGCCGGGCGGAACGACGCGGAAATTCTTGAACGCCTGCTGGCCCCACTTCAGGAAGCGGTAGCGTTCGCCGTTGCGCGCGTACTCGAGCTCGACGTTCTTGGCAAAGGCAGTCGGTGTACCGAATTCGTCAACGATGACGGAATGGTCGATGACGAGATCGACAGGCACAAGCGGATTAATCTTTTCCGGATCGCCGCCGAGCGAAACCATGGCGTCACGCATCGCTGCGAGGTCGACCACGGCCGGGACGCCGGTGAAGTCCTGCATCAGCACGCGGGCGGGGCGGTAGGCGATTTCGTTTTCAACGAGGCCCTTGTTGTTAAGCCATTCGGCGACGGCAAGGATGTTTTCCTTAGTGACCGAGCGGCCGTCTTCGAAGCGCAGCAGGTTCTCGAGCAGAACCTTCATCGAATAGGGAAGCTTGGAAACACCGGCGAGGCCGTTCGCTTCGGCTTTCGGCAGGCTGTAATAGACATAGTCTGTGCCGTTGACCGTAAGCGTCGACCGACAATTGAAACTGTCAAGGGATTTGGACACTGGATACCCCGTTCCGTTTGATCGCCAAAAGTGACGTACGAACGCCCGAGCGCATTTTATGCGCGATATGGGATGCGGGTACGGCCATTTCCGCTGTCCGTACGTGGAAATCATTCCATGTTCGGCGCTAGGATGAAATTCACGCCGACCGCTGGCGTGTTGGGGCGGTTATAGATAATTTCTCCGGAACGTGCCAGACCAAGGACGACCAATTTGAGACAATTTTTTTGCGTTGCGACGAACGTCGTAAAAGGAATGTGAATGCCGATCAGCCTCGTCGTCGAAGGCCTCAGTGCGAAGCGCGGCGAGGACCTGATTTTCCACGAAATTTCGTTCATTCTCAAGGCCGGACAAGCCCTTGTCGTGACGGGGCCGAACGGGTCGGGAAAGTCGACGCTGCTGCGCGTTCTGGCAGGCCTTCTGACGGCTGAATCCGGCACGGTGCGACTGGACGGAGTGGCGTCGGAAATCGGCCACCCGCGCGAACTCTGCCACTATCTCGGCCACCGCAATGCAATGAAGCGCGAACTCACGGTCGCTGAAAATCTTTCCTTCTGGAAATCCTTCATGGGTGATTCGGCCGGCGGCGCGGGAATGGCCGTCGAGGAAGCTGCTGAAGCCCTCGGGCTCGGCGGCATTTCCCACCTGCCGTTCGGCTACCTCTCGGCGGGCCAGCAGCGGCGGATGGCGATGGCGAAACTGCTGGTCGCCTACCGCCAGGTCTGGCTTTTGGACGAACCGACGGCAGCGCTCGATGCCAGTGCCGACAGGCTGTTTGCGGCGCTGGTAACCCGGCATCTCGGCGCGGGCGGCATCGTCGTGGCGGCGACGCACCAGCCGCTGGGGGTTGAGGCGAGGGAATTGCCGATGACGGGGTTTGCGGGGATGGTGGTTTGAGGATCGCGTGTGCCGCATTCACCCCCCTCTGTCACTCCGTGACTTCTCCCCCACAAGGGGGGAGATCACCGGCCGCGCCGCAGCGTTCAATCTTGACTGGCGGAATATTGGTGAGGTCGAGTGTCTCCCCCCTTGTGGGGGAGATGTTGGCGTCGCCGACAGAGGGGGGTAAAACTCTCCGCGCGGGAGGAGGCCACCCATGACCTCCCTGTTCCTCCGCGACCTCAAGCTCGCCATGCGTGCCGGTGGTGGCGCGCTGATCGGCGTACTGTTCTTCATGACGGTGGTCGCCGTTGTGCCGTTCGCCGTTGGTCCGGATCTCAACCTCCTGTCGCGGATCGGCCCGGCGATCCTCTGGATCGGCGCGCTCCTTGCCTCGCTCCTCGGCCTCGACCGGTTGTTCCAGGCGGAGCGGGAGGACGGCTCGCTCGATCTCATGCTGATGCAGGAGACGCCGCTGGTGCTGACGGTGCTGGTGAAGTGCCTGGCGCACTGGACGGCGACCGGCCTGCCGCTGGTGATCGCCTCGCCACTACTCGGGCTTTTCATGAACATGAACGAGCTTGCGATCGGCGCGACCATGCTGACGCTGCTTGCCGGCACGCCTGCCATCGCCCTCATCGGCGCGGCCGGCGCTGCCGTTGCGGTGACGCTGCCGCGCGGCGGACTGCTGGTGTCGATCCTGGTGCTGCCGCTTACCATCCCCGTCCTGATCTTCGGGGTCAGCGCGACCTATGCGGCCGTCGAGGACCCCGCGCCGTTTCTGCCGCCCTTGATGATATTGATCGCGATTACGCTTTTCTTTGCGGTGATCGGACCGCTTTCGGCGGCACTAGCGCTGCGATCCGCGTCGGACTAGAGCATTCCGTCCTTTGATAGAAGGGCGGATAAAATGCTCTAGAAATAAGAGATGGAGCGACCTTTACGCGTTCATTGAACGCGTGGCGCTCTGACGCAAATGTGATCGCACAGTCTTCATTGAAGAAAAGGCGCTTCGGCGTTAAAGAAGCATCATGAGCGAAAACAGCGTGGCCATCCGCAAATTCAGCGACCTTGCCAATCCGACCCGGTTTCTAGGCCTGGCGGCGCGTGTATTGCCGTGGCTCATCGGGCTGACGGCCGTGCTGTTTGCGATCGGCCTCTATCTTTCTTTCACCACCGAGGGCGATTACCAGCAGGGCGAGACGGTGCGCATCATGTATGTGCACGTGCCTGCCGCCTGGCTGTCGATGATGTGCTACACGGTGATGGCGATGTCGGCGCTCGGAACGCTGGTCTGGCGGCATCCGCTGGCCGATGTTTCCGCTCGGGCCGCCGCGCCGATCGGCGCCTGTTTCACCTTTCTTGCGCTCGTTACCGGTTCCCTCTGGGGCAAGCCGATGTGGGGCACCTGGTGGGTCTGGGACGCGCGGCTGACCTCGGTTTTCGTGCTCTTCCTGATGTATCTCGGGCTGATCGCGCTCAACCGGGCGATGGACGACCCCGGAAAGGCGGCGAAGGTGTCGGCTGTCCTGATCCTCGTCGGCTTCGTCAACATTCCGATCATCAAGTTCTCGGTCGAATGGTGGAACACGCTGCATCAGCCCGCAAGTGTTCTCAGGCTCGGCGGCTCTGCGATCGATCCGGAATTCCTGTGGCCGCTGCTGGTGATGGCCGTTGCCTTCACGCTTCTGTTCTTCACGCTGCATATCGCCGCGATGCGCAACGAGATCTGGCGCCGCCGGGTAACCTCGATGCGTCGTCAGGCAGCGAGAGCCGCCGGCCGGGAGGCCTGACCATGATGATCCACACCGGCTATGTCGCCGCCAGCTATGGCATCGCCGCCGTCATCGTTGCGGTGCTCAGCCTCTGGGTCTGGGCCGATGGACGCGCGCGCCGCCGCGAATTGCAGGCGCTCGATGACGCCGGCATCCGCCGCCGGTCGGCACAGGCCGGAGAGGCGCAATGAGTGTCGAAACACCGATCGAGCCGGGCCGGCCGGGCAAGATGCGCATCGTCTTTGCGGCTCTCCCGCTTCTGATTTTTGCCGGGTTGGCGGTGATTTTCTGGAGCCAGCTCGATTCTGGCCGGGATATCGGCGAAATCCCCTCCGCGTTGATCGGCACCAAGGCGCCGTCGCTCGACCTGCCGCCGCTCGAAGGCGCGACCTTCGAGGGGGCTGCCATGCCGGCGCTGACCGACGCGGCGATCAAGGGCAAGCTGACGCTGGTCAATGTCTGGGCGTCCTGGTGCGTGCCCTGCCGAGAGGAAAATCCGATCATTCTTGAGCTCGCCAAGGACACGCGGCTGACGGTGGTCGGGATCAACTACAAGGACCAGACGGACAATGCGCTGCGGTTCCTCGGCGAGCTCGGCAATCCGTTCTCCGCCCTCGGCATCGATCCGCGCGGCAAGGCGGCGATCGACTGGGGCGTCTACGGCATTCCGGAGTCCTATCTGGTCGATGCCAACGGCATCATCGTCTACAAGCGCGTCGGTCCGTTCGACGAGAAAAGCCTGAAGGAAGGGCTTTACCCGGCAATCGAGAAGGCTGTGGCTGGCTCCTGAGACCCGGCACCGACCTCTCTTTTCAGTCATGCTCGGCTTGACCCGAGTATCCATTCGCAAACGGCCGGCCTCCTTAATGACAGCGCCCGGGGGTGGATCCTCGGCTCGAGGCCGAGGATGACCCGAGGGGCGAGGGCGAGGATGACCCGAGGGCGACCGCTGAGTGACGGGCGTCGTGACCTTCGCGGATGTGTCTCAAAGAGCGCTCTGCCACGCCTTCACTGTCTCCAGCGGATAAACCAGCATCAGGACATTCAAGGTGAGGTTATCGCGGATCAGCCAGCCGGTGAAAATCTCGAAGGCTATTGCAATCGCGACGGTGGCGGCGACCGGTGCGCGCCAGGCAAGCAAAAAACCCAGCGTCATGAAGATCGTGTCCATCGCCGAATTCAGAATGCTGTCGCCGTAATAGTCGAGCGAGATGGTCGCCGTGCGGTAGCGGTCGATGATGATGGGCGAGTTTTCCAGCAGTTCCCAGCCGGATTCGATCACCAGCGCCAGAAGCAGCCTGGCGGCGATCGGCTTGTGGCGCAGCACAAGATGGGCAATGCCGTAGAACAGGAAGCCGTGGATGATGTGCGAGGGGGTGTACCAGTCCGCCAGGTGCTGGGAATTGCCGGGGCCGTTGGCGACCGGCTCGAACAACTTGACATAGCCGCACTCGCAGATCGGGATGCGGCCCATCCAATACATGATGACGACCTGCAGCACGACTATGGCGGCGCAGGCAAGAAGCCAGGCGGTTTGCCGTTGCGCGGGGTTCCGAGCGTCAATGGCGCTCACTTGCCGGCCTCTTCCGGCGGGTTCAGCGAGTGCTTCATGATCAGCGGCATCTGGAACATGGTGAAGGCGAGCGTGACGGGCATGGTGCCCCAGACCTTGAAAGCGACCCAGAAATCATCGGCGGCCTTGGCGTTGGGCAGGTAATAGGCATTGGCGCCGCGCCAGACGATTTCGTTCAAGACGGCGAGGAACAGGAAGAACACGCCCCAGCGCAGGGTCAGCTTGCGCCAGCCTTCCTCATCGAGCTGGAAGGCGGCGTTGAAGACATAGCCGAGCAGCGATTTGCCGAAGGCAAGACCGCCAAGCAACACCACGCCGAACAGAGTGTTGATGATGGTCGGCTTCATCTTGAAGAAGAGTTCGTCCTGCAGATAGATGCCGAGGCCGCCAAAGACGATCACGACGATGCCCGATATGAAGGGCATGATGGGCAGGTGGCCAAGCACGACCTTGGAAACGACGAGCGAAATCACCGTCGCCGCCATGAAGAGACCGCTTGCTATGAAAAGCGGCCCGCCGAGCAAGGACAGAACCGGAAAGTTCGCGGCCAGCCATTCACCGCGTAGATTGGCGAAGAAGAAGACGAGCAGCGGTCCCAGCTCCAGCGCCAGCTTGAGCATGGGATGGTGCCGGTCTTCGGCGGTGGGTGTGGTGTCGCTCTCGAATTTCATGGGATCGGTCAAACCTGGTTTGTTTCGCCTCGCCATGTACGCTTCCCACGGCATGGCATCAATGGGCAATCCCGGCAATGGCATGGGCAAAGTCGCTGGCCTCGAAAGGCTCGAGATCATCCACGCCTTCACCGACTCCGATGAAATAGACCGGCAGCTTGTGCTTGGCAGAGATGGCAACGAGGATGCCGCCGCGCGCCGTGCCGTCGAGCTTGGTCATGATCAGGCCGTTGACGCCGGCGACATTGCGGAAGATCTCGACCTGATTGAGGGCGTTCTGGCCGGTGGTGGCGTCGAGCGTCTGCAGCACGGTGTGCGGCGCGTCCGGATCGAGCTTGCCCAGTACGCGGACGATCTTTTCAAGTTCGGCCATCAACTCGGCGCGGTTCTGCAGCCGGCCGGCGGTATCGATGATCAGCACGTCGCTCTTCTTCTGGCGGGCCTGTTCGAAGGCCTCGTAGGCGAGGCCGGCGGCATCGGCGCCGAGCTTGGAGGAGACGATGTCGGACTTGGTGCGCTCGGCCCAGATCTTCAGCTGTTCGATGGCTGCCGCGCGGAACGTGTCGCCGGCGGCAAGCATGACCTTCATGCCGGCGCCCGAAAGCTTGGCGGCGAGCTTGCCGATGGTCGTCGTCTTGCCGGTGCCGTTGACGCCGACGACGAGGATGACATGCGGCTTATGAGAGAGGTCGAGCTGTAGCGGCTTGGCGACCGGGGCAAGGACCTTGGTGATTTCGGCCGCCATGATGCGGGTGACATCCTCGCCGGTCACGTCCTTGCCGTAGCGCTCGGAGGCGAGCGTGTCGGTGACGCGCAGCGCCGTCTCGACACCGAGATCGGCCTGGATCAAGAGATCTTCCAGATCCTGCAGCGTCTCGTCGTCGAGCTTGCGCTTGGTGAAGAGCGCCGTGATCTGGCCGGTGAGCTGAGACGACGTGCGGGCGAGACCCTGGCGCAGGCGCTGGAACCAGGTGAGTTTCTGTTTCGGCGCTTCAGGTTGCGGTTCGACGGCGGCAAGGCCGGTGGCGAAACCCCTGGGGAGGGCGATTTCGGCCGTCGGTTCGGGTTCCGCATTTGCGGAAAGTTCGCCACCCCCCTCTGCCCTGTCGGGCATCTCCCCCTCAAGGGGGGAGATCGCTGGTGGGGCGCTCCGGCTTTCGCCATAGGCATCGGAGAGCGTGGAGGGTTCACCCCCCTCTGTCGGCTCCGCCGACATCTCCCCCACAGGTGGGGAGATTGGACTCGCGGCAAATTCAAGCGCGATATTTGCCTCTGCGTCTGAGGACATTGCTGCACCGGCCGGAGTCTCGCGTGCAGGCTCAGTTTCGGGCCACGAAAGGGCGCCAGTCTCCGGCTGATCTCCCCCCTTGTGGGGGAGATGTCCTGAAGGGACAGAGGGGGGTGTCGCACTTTCATCGACCTCGGACGCTTCCGCTTCCGCCTCCAGCAACGACAGCGGGATCAGGCCGATATCGCCGATCTGGTCGGCAGCCGGCAGAATGGCATGCGCCTCGTCTTCGGAAGCGGCTTCCGTCTCGAACTCGAGCGTATCGGCAGTATCCGCTGACGGGCCGCCGGCCGTCTCCATTCCTTCCGCCAGCACCGGATCGGTGGCAACCGGCAGGTCCGCGGTGCGCGAATGCGGCTCGAGCTCCGCTTCGATCGCCCGGGTTTCTTCAGGCTTGAAGGCGGATTCGGCGAGATCCATGACCTCGTCGACCGAAGGCACGGCGGCGGGCTCGGCTTCGATCGGCTTGTCTTTGCCGAAGGTGAACACCTTTTTCAGAAAGCTGAGCGCCATGGGGTATCCGTAAGACTCGGGGCCGCGTAGGGGGCCGTCAGTTGCATGTCCAAAGCGCGACGCGCTTCAGGTCTTTGTCTTCCTGCATATCATTCCCAGGCCGCTGAGCAGGTTTGGGTGACATGCGTGAGGTGTTTGCCATTGTGGCCGGTGATTGTCACCTCAACCATGTCGCGCGGGGTCAGGCCGGGGACAGCAGCAGCTGTGAAATTCTCAGTATGCGCCAAGCCGTTGTTCTCCACGAGCAGGCTTTGCTGCGTTCCGATCATGCTGTCAAGATGGGCCTGATGGAGCTGAAGTCCAGTGGCACGCAGCCGGGCGGCGCGTTCCTTGACCAGGGCGCGATCGAGCTGCGGCATGCGGGCGGCGGGCGTTCCCTCGCGTGGTGAGTAGGGAAAGACATGCAGATGGGCGATGCGGGCTTCCTCAGCCAGGCTTACGGCATTTGCAAACATCTCTTCCGTTTCCGTCGGGAAACCGGCGATCATGTCGGCGCCGAAGCTCGTTCCCGGCCGCAGGCGGCGCACGTTCTCGATGAAATGCAGGGCGTCAGCCCGGCTGTGGCGGCGTTTCATGCGCTTCAGGATCATGTCGTCGCCATGCTGCAGCGACAGGTGCAGATGCGGCATGAAGCGCGGCTCATCCGCGATCAGGTCCATGAGATGGTGGTCCACCTCGATGCTGTCGATCGAGGAGAGGCGCAGGCGCAGGATGTCGGGCAGCTGCTTCAGCAGCGTCTTTGCCAGCAGGCCGAGTGTCGGGGTTCCGGGCAAGTCGGCGCCGTAGCTCGTCGCATCCACGCCGGTCAGTACGATCTCGCGATAACCGCTGTCGGCGAGCTTGCGCGCCTGATCGACGACGGCGCCCATTGGCACCGAGCGGGAATTGCCGCGGCCATAGGGGATGATGCAGAAGGTGCAGCGGTGGTCGCAGCCGTTCTGCACCTGGATGAAGGCGCGGACATGACCCTCGATCAACCTGATCATCTGAGGTGCTGTCTCGCGCACGCTCATGATGTCGTTGACACGCAGCTTCTCTTCCGCCGAGACGCCGAAATCGGGGAGCGACCGGTAGGAGGCGCTTTTCAGCTTCTCCTCATTGCCGAGCACGGCATCAACTTCCGGCATGTCGGCGAAGGTCTGTTTCTGGACTTGAGCGGCACAGCCGGTGACAATGATGCGGGCATCAGGGTTTTCGCGGCGGGCGCGGCGGATGGCCTGACGGGCCTGGCGCACGGCCTCGCCGGTGACGGCGCAGGTGTTGACGAGGATGGCATTGTTCAGCCCCGCCTTCTCGGCCTTGGCGCGCATCACTTCGGATTCATAGGTGTTGAGGCGACAGCCGAAGGTTATGATATCGACGCCGCTCAAAGCACCCGGCTTCCTGTGACCTCGGTTTGGTCGCGGGACCAGAGGCCCGTCGTGGGGTCGACGGTGCCGGACCATTCCCATTCGGCAGGTCCCGTCATGATGACATGATCGTCGCGCTCGCGCCATTCGATCGACAGGATGCCGGGCGGGGTGGCGCTGGCGACCGTGATCGCCACGGTGCGGCCGGTGCGGCCGGTGCGGGCGGCCGAGACTGCGGCGGAACAGGCGGCCGAGCCGCATGCGAGCGTCAGGCCGGCGCTACGTTCCCAGGTGCGGGTCGTCAGCGACGAGGGCGAGGTGACCTGAGCCAGGGTGATATTCGCGCGCTCGGGAAACATCGGATGGTTTTCGAGCAGCGGGCCGAAGCGTTCGAGATCGAATGACATGACGTCGCGATCCACCCAGAAGATAGCATGCGGATTGCCCATCGACATGACGGAGGGCGAATGCAGGATCGGATCGTCGATCGGGCCGATCTGCAGCTCGATGCGGCTCGTGTCGTAAAATTCCTCCGAAAGGGGAATGCGGCTCCACTCGAAGACCGGCGTGCCCATGTCCACCGAAATCGTTCCGTCGGCATGCTCTTCGGCATTCAGGACGCCGGCAACGGTCTGGAGGATGAAAGCGCGTCTGCCGGTTTCACTGGCCAGCGCCTGCACGACGCAGCGCGTGCCGTTGCCGCAAGCTTGCGCCTTCGAGCCGTCGGAATTGAGGATGTCGATCCAGGCATCGGTGCCTTGAGCCTTCGGATCATGAATCGCCATGATCTGGTCGAACCGGGTTTCCGGATGGGCATTGAGCGCGATCGCGGCCTGCGGCGTCACCCTGTCCGTGCGGCCGCGCATATCGACGACCAGGATCTTGTTGCCAAGCCCGTTCATCTTCGCGAATTCAACCGTCGTGTTCATGGAGGCACTTCCGTTGCGTTTTGCGGTGTATATGGCGGAATTAAGGGGAAATTACCAGTGGCGAAGCGGTTGAGAGATTCACCTTCCGCCCCAACGGGGATGTGGATCTCCCTCTTCTCCCCAGCGGGGAGAAGAGGGAGCAAAGCGAGGCGATGGGGGCGCGGCAGATTCGGAATCGGTGGCTTCGCCCGATGGTGAAATTTTTTGGGGGTGCCATAGGCGGATCGGCGAAATCTTACTAGTGTTGAGCGGCCCCGATGCAACTGCGAGAATACCGATGACAGCTACCGACCAGGACAAGACCGCGTTGCTGATCGGAAAATGCATGTGCGGAGCCGTGGAATACGCCGTCGGCGATGCCTTCGAATATTCGATGAACTGCCATTGTTCCAACTGCCGGCGCACCACCGGTGCGGCCTTCAAGCCTTTTGCCGGAATAGGGCGGGACAAGCTGCGGCTTGTGACGGGCGAGGACGCGTTGCTGATCTATGGCAATGGTGACGACGCGCATGACGTTCACTGCGGGACCTGCGGATCGCTCCTTTATTCCGTCGTCCGGGACGGGGACTATGTCCATGTTGCCATGGGCACGCTGGTGGATGCGCCGACGATCCGGCCGACCGGCCACATCTTCGTCGGCTCGAAAGCGCCGTGGTACGACATCACCGACAATCTGCCGCAGTATCGGGAGTTTCCGGAGGATTGAGGGTCTGCCCGGTTCCCAGAAGGGATGCAAGGGCGGTTCCCCCTCCTCCGTCATCCCTGTGCCTGTCACAGGGATGACGGAGGAGGGTGCTACACCACCTCTGGCACGTCGAATACCTCGCCCGCCCTCAGCGCCCGGAAGCGTTCCGCCGCGACGCCCTGCTCGGCAAGGGCCTTTTTCAATGCCGCGACCGGCTCCTCGATCGCCTCATTCGTCAACTGGATCGTTCCGAAGTGATGGCCGGCGACATAGGCCGCGTGGCAGAGCCGCATGCCCTTGACCGCTTCGGCCGGGTTCTGGTGCTGCGCCTTCATGAACCAGCGCGGCTCGTAGGCGCCGATCGGCAGGTTGGCAAGGCGGAAGCGGCCGTGTTTTTCGTGCGCGGCGCGGTAGTTGAAGCCGCCGTGAAAGCCGGTGTCGCCGATGTGGTAGATCTTTCCGGCGGGCGTCGAAATGACGAAGGCAGCCCAGAGTGCCATGCGGCGGTCGCGGGTGCCGCGGGCCGACCAGTGGTGGCAGGGTTCGCAGTCGATCGTCACATCGTCCGAGAGCGAGAGCCGGTCGCCCCAGTCGACGGCTGAAATTCTGGCGTCAGGGATGGCGCGCTGGATGATCGTGTCGTTGCCGAGCGGGGTTATGATATGCGGGCCGTGCGTCTTGTGCAGCCGGTTCAGCGTCGCGAGATCGAGATGGTCGTAGTGATTGTGGGTGACGAGCACGATGTCGATCGGCGGCAGGTCGTCGAAGCGGATGCCGGGCTCGACGACGCGCTTCGGTCCGGCGAAGGAAAACGGGCTGACGCGCGGCGACCAGACAGGATCGGTCAGGACATTGAGGCCGGCGACCTGGATCAGCAGGGTGGCGTGGCCGACCATGGTGACGCGCAGGCCGTCGCCATCTATGTGATCGTTGGGCATTGCCGGCGGGAAGGGACTTGGTGCCTGTTTCGGCCAGGCGGACCTGCCGCCGCCGAACTGCCAGCGCATCAGCTCGCGAAAACCGAGCGGCGCCTCGCCTTCGGGGTTGAAGAAAAAGGTGCCGTCGAAATGATCGGAGACGGGGCCTGTGTAGTAGGGATTGCGCGGTTTCCTGGATAGCGGCGTCTTTGGCATGGGGACCGATCGGGTGAAATCAGGAGGATGATCTGGTATGCCGGCCCTCTGTTTGTAAGGGCTCCTTGCCGCTATTTCCGGCATTTTTACCCTCTATCCTTGACTTTCCCGCCGCTTTCGTGTTTACCGCCCGCAATCTGCGACAAGTAACGAGACTTGAAGCCGCCGACCGGGACCCCAAGACGGTATAAACAGATCCCGGAGGTCAACACCCGACAGCGCGTTGCGCCCTCGGGTGCTTTTTGGCTTTGCGTCTTGTTTTCGTCATGGAAAAGCACAACGTTTCGGGCATCCGCGCATGTCCCTTTCGAGGCGAAGCCGAGAAAGAAAGGCATATGCGCAAAACCAAAAGTCCGAAACGACAAGGATGAAGCGATGTTTGAAAGTCTCCAGGACCGCCTTGGATCCATTCTGAATGGATTGACCGGCCGTGGCGCGCTGTCGGAAGCCGATGTAACGGCTGCCCTGCGCGAGGTTCGCCGTGCGCTCCTGGAAGCCGACGTCGCGCTCGAGGTCGTGCGGTCCTTTACCGACAAGGTGCGCGAAAAGGCGGTCGGCGCGGAAATCCTGAAGTCGATCAAGCCCGGCCAGATGGTCGTCAAGATCGTCCATGACGAACTCATCAACATGCTGGGTTCGGAAGGCGTGCCGATCGATCTCAACGCGCCGGCGCCGGTCGTCATCATGATGATCGGTCTGCAGGGCTCGGGCAAGACGACGACGACGGGCAAGATCGCCCTTCGCATGACGACGCGGGACAAGAAGAAGGTTTTGATGGCGTCGCTCGACACGCGCCGTCCGGCCGCGCAGGAGCAGCTGCGCCAGCTCGGTGCCCAGACCGGCGTCGATACGCTGCCTGTTATCGCTGGCCAGTCGCCGACCGATATCGCCGCGCGCGCCGTGCAGGCCGCCAAGCTCGGCGGCCATGACATCGTCATCCTCGATACTGCCGGCCGCACGCATATCGACGAGCCGCTGATGATCGAGATGGCTGAGATCAAGCGCCGCTCGAACCCGCATGAAATCCTGCTTGTCGCCGATGCGCTGACCGGTCAGGACGCGGTCAACCTCGCCCGCAATTTCGACGAGCGCGTCGGCATCACCGGCCTTGTCCTCACCCGCATGGACGGCGATGGCCGCGGCGGTGCGGCGCTTTCGATGCGCGCCGTCACCGGCAAGCCGATCAAGCTGATCGGCGTCGGTGAAAAGATGACGGAGCTGGAAGAATTCCATCCGCGCCGCGTCGCCGATCGTATTCTCGGCATGGGCGACATCATCTCGCTGGTCGAGAAGGCCGCCGAAAACATCGATGCCGAGAAGGCGGCGGCCATGGCCGCCAAGATGAAGACCGGCAAGTTCGACCTCAACGACCTCGCCGACCAGCTCAGGCAGATGCAGAAGATGGGCGGCATGGGTGGCATCATGGGGCTGATGCCCGGCATGTCCGGTATGAAGGACAAGATGGCCGCCGCCGGCCTTGACGACAGGATGTTCGGCCGCCAGCTCGCCATCATCTCCTCGATGACCAAGGCCGAGCGCGCCAATCCCGACATTCTCAAGCATTCTCGCAAGAAGCGCATCGCGGCCGGTTCCGGCACGGATGCGGCCGAAATCAATAAGCTCCTGAAAATGCACCGCCAGATGGCCGACATGATGAAAATGATGGGCGGCAAGAAGGGTGGCGGCATGATGAAACAGATGATGGGGGGCCTCGCCGGCAAGATGGGACTTGGTGGCATGGGCGGTGGCATGGGCGGCATGCCGGACCTGTCGAAGATGGACCCCAAGCAGCTCGAAGCCCTGCAGAAGCAGGCCGAGGCCGCGGGTCTCGGCAAGGGTCTGCCCGGCGGCGGCGGATTGCCGGGCGGTCTGCCCGGTCTAGGGGGCAACGGCATGAAGCTGCCCGGTCTCGGCGGCGGCTTCCCGGGGCTTCCCGGCCTGCCGAAGAAGAAGTGAGTGAGGACGGGAAGCAGAATGGTTGATCCTGCCGTCAAAACAGAACTGTCGAGCTACCGCCAGTCGATCGACAATATCGACGCGGCACTCGTCCACATGCTGGCCGAACGGTTTCGCTGCACCAAGGCGGTGGGCGTGCTGAAAGCCAAGTACAATTTGCCGCCGGCGGACCCGGCGCGCGAGGAATACCAGATCGCCCGTCTTCGGCAGCTTGCCGAAGACGCACATCTGGACCCGGATTTCGCGGAGAAGTTCCTGAACTTCATCATCCACGAGGTGATCCGGCATCATGAAGCAATCGCTGCCGATCTCAAGGATTGATCCCGAAAAGTGGAAACCGGTTTTCGGACCAGATCAATCCCAAAGCAAACAGCACCAACAATCCGGTCGTCAGAAGCGGCTGAGAAATATCTCAAGGAGTACATGACATGGCACTGAAAATTCGTCTCGCCCGCGGTGGTTCCAAGAAGCGCCCGTTCTACCAGATCGTCGTTGCCGACGTGCGTTCACCGCGCGACGGCCGCTTCCTGGAAAAGGTCGGTTCGTGGAACCCGATGCTGAAGAAGGACGACGCCAAGCGCGTTGAACTCAACAACGAGCGCATCCAGTATTGGCTGTCGAACGGCGCGCTGCCGACCGACCGCGTTCTGCGCTTCCTCAACGAGGCCGGCATTGCCAACCGCGAAGTCCGCAACAACCCGGAAAAGGCCGTACCGGGCAAGAAGGCCCAGGAACGCGCCGCCGAAGCCAAGCAGAAGGCCGAAGACGCCGCTGCTGCTGCTGCCGAATAAGCCGCGCGACAGCATATTTTTTGAAGGCGGGCGGCGTTTTCATGCCGCCCGTTTTCGTTTATGCGAAGGGCACACTCTGGAGATGACCCGGCGATGAGCAAACTGAACAACCCTGTCCTGATGGGAACGATCGGCGCGGCGCAGGGCCTGCGCGGCGAAGTGCGGGTCAAGTCCTTTGCCGCCGAACCGGCGGCGATCGGCGACTACGGGCATCTCCATGCCGAGGACGGCCGTTCCTTTGAAGTGCTCGAGGTGCGCGAGGCGAAGAATGTCGTCATCGTCCGCTTTCGCGGCATCAACGACCGCAATGCGGCCGAGGCGCTGAACGGGCTCGATCTTTACGTCGAGCGAGACAACCTGCCGGACGACGATCTCGACGAGGATGAATTCTTCTATGCGGACCTCGAGGGGCTGGAAGCGCTCGACGGCGAAGGCAAGAGCTATGGCACCGTCACCGGCGTCTTCGATTTTGGCGCGGGTGACCTTCTGGAGTTGAAAGGCCCGGGCAAGCGGCCGGTGCTGATCCCGTTCTCGGAATGGTCTGTGCTGGAAATCGATCTCGAAGCCGGAACCATGCTGGTCGATCCGCTGGCAGCCGGGCTTGTCGACGACAGCCAAGAAGATCCGAGCGCACCGTTCAAGCCGAAGAAGAAATGACGGCCAGGCCATGAGCTTCCGCGCGACAATCCTGACGCTTTATCCGGACATGTTTCCGGGGCACCTTGGCCATTCGCTTTCCGGCAAGGCGCTGGAGCGCGGCCAGTGGTCACTCGATACGGTGCAGATCCGCGATTTCGCCGAAGACAAGCACCGCACGGTGGATGACACGCCGGCCGGCGGCGGCGCCGGCATGGTGCTGAGGGCAGACATCCTTGCCAAGGCGATCGACCATGCCTCGGCTGGCGACGACCGTCCGCGGCTGTTGATGAGCCCGCGCGGGCGACCGCTAACGCAGAAGCGCGTGCGCGAACTCGCGGCTGGCCCCGGCGCGATCATCGTCTGCGGCCGGTTTGAAGGCGTCGACCAGCGGGTGATCGACAGCCGCGGGCTCGAAGAGGTTTCGATCGGCGACTATATCCTCTCCGGCGGCGAACCGGCGGCGCTCGTCCTGCTCGATGCGGTCGTGCGCATCCTGCCCGGCGTCATGGGCAACGATCTCTCCGGCATGCACGAGAGTTTCGAGGGCGGACTGCTGGAGCATCCGCACTATACCCGGCCACAGGTCTTCGAGGGCATGGAAATCCCGGCCGTACTCACGTCTGGCCATCATGGCGAGATCGAGAAATGGCGGAAGGCGGAGGCGCACAAACTGACGGAAGAGCGGCGGCCTGATCTTTTGCCTCACCCGGTCACGAAATAATAAACCGCGAGCAACAGCCCCACGGCAATGACGATGGCGCGGATAGAGACCTGCGGGACGCGGCGGGCGAGCCAGACGCCGGCGTAGCCGCCCAGCGCACCGCCGGGGATCATGAAGGCGGCATGCAGCCAGCCGATGACATTGCCGCCGGCAAAGACGACGATGGCAACGGCGGCGATCACCATGGCGAGGAAGTTCTTCAGCGCATTGACGCGGTGATAGTCGCCGCCTGTGGACAGACCGAGCACGGCGAGCATCATGATGCCCATGCCGGCCCCGAAGAAGCCGCCATAGATGGCGGTGACGAACTGTCCGGCCATGCCGAGCGGCCCGACCGGCGCGCCGTCTTCCCTCGGGTTCGGCCGAAGCAGCGGGCCGAGCGCGAAGATCGCGGTTGCGGCGATCAGCAGCCAGGGAACCATCGCCCGGAAGGACGGATTGGACAGCGACAGCAGGATCAGCGCTCCGGCAAGCCCGCCGATGAGCGAGATGATACTTAGAACGATCACCTCGCGACGGTCGGCGATGATTTCCCGGCGATAGGCGAGCGCCGAGGTGATGTAGCCCGGAAACTGGACGATCGAGGAGGTGGCATTGGCGACGATCGGCGGCAGACCGGCGAGCGTCATGGCACCGAAGGTCAGGAACGTGCCGCCGCCCGCGACGGCATTGACGGCGCCGGACAGGAAACCGGCGATAAACAGCGTGATGGCGGTAATTGTGGACATGGCGCTCCTCCTGCGGTAGAAATCGACATAGCCTGAGGGGCCAACCGGCGGCAAGTCGCGGAAATCGACAACAGCAGGCTTGCGGCAGAGAGAATTTTTGTCATTCGGGGATGACAAATGCCGGTCTTTGGTGTATTCGCCCGACCGGTTCGGGAAAAATCCCGCAGCTCCGAAAACAAAGAATGGTGAATTCGCTCCTGTTTCTCCTTCCGAGAAACAAATCCTTGAGGCCCTCATCCGAGGCTTGGTCCAAGAGGCATGATTGAGCGCTCTGGCTGTTTCAGAAGAACTTGAGAAGGTTAGACCAATGAATATCATCCAGCAGCTGGAAGCCGAACAGGCCGCCAAGATCGAAGCCAAGCGCACGCTTCCGGAATTTTCCGCAGGCGATACCCTCCGCGTCAACGTCCGCGTGACGGAAGGTACCCGTACCCGTATCCAGGCCTATGAAGGCGTTTGCATCGCCCGCTCCGGCGGCGGCATCAACGAAAGCTTCACGGTCCGCAAGATTTCCTACGGCGAAGGCGTCGAGCGCGTATTCCCGGTCTATTCTCCGCTCGTCGAGAGCGTCGAGATCGTTCGCCGCGGTAAGGTCCGCCGCGCCAAGCTCTACTACCTGCGCGATCGTCGCGGCAAGTCGGCCCGTATCGTTGAAGATACCGGCGTTCGCGCCCGCAAGCTGAACGACGCCGAGCGCCAGGCCGTTGCCGAGGAAAAGGCACGTCTGGAAGCTGAAAAGGTTGCAGCAGCACAGGCTCTGGCCGCCGAAAAAGCAGCAGCCGAAGCCGCAGCGGCAGAAGCTGCAGCAGCCAAGGCCGCTGAAGAAGCAGCCGCTGCAAAGGCTGCTGAAGAGACTGCAGCAGAATAAGTTTCAATCCATCGGGATTGTTGGACAAGGCGGCCTTCGGGCCGCCTTTTTCTTTGGGCGCGCCTTTCTGTGGGGCACCTTTCTGTGGGGGGATAGGGCAATGAACAATTATATCGAGACCAACCGGCTGAACTGGGACGACCGGGCGGCGCTGCACGCGACCGACACCACCGGCAGCTACCGGATTGCCAAGGTCCTTGCCGGTGGCTCGTCGCTGCATGCGCTGGAGGCGAGCGAGATCGGCGACGTCGCCGCCAAGGATATCGTCCACCTGCAATGCCATATCGGGCTCGACACGCTGAGCCTGAAGCATCTCGGCGCGGCAAGCGTGACCGGGCTCGATTTTTCGCCCGTCGCCATTGCCGCAGGACGCGAATTTGCCGCAAGCGCCGGAACGGAAGTGACATTCGTCGAGGCATCCGTCTACGACGCGGCGGCAGCTCTCGGGCACCGGACCTACGACATCGTCTTCGTCACCTGGGGTGCGATCCACTGGCTGCCGGACATTTTCCGCTGGGCCAAGGTTGTTTCAACTCTGCTCAGGCCCGGCGGACGGCTCTACCTGCTCGACGGGCATCCGCAGATGTTCCAGCATGAGGCCGTCGGCGGCCGGCTTTCGCTGGCTCACGGCTGGCGCACGCCGCACGATGCGCCGCTTCTGTTCGAGGAAACCCATACATATACCGGCGACGAGCGTTCGCTGACGCACAGGCGCATGTATGAATGGTTCCATCCCTTGGGCAACATCGTCAACGCGCTTTTGAAAGCCGGGATGGCGCTGGATTTCCTCAACGAGCACGAGATCCTGACCTGGCCGCATTATCCCGACATGGTCGAGACGGGCGAGGACCAGTTCGAGCTCGGGCCGGGCCTGCCGCGCATGCCGCTGTCGTTTTCGGTCGGGGCGAGGAAGGCCGTCTAGGCGCGGCGCGTCAAGCCTGACGCGCAAAGTACGCTGATACTCGTCAGGGCCGGGTAGCGGGGTCCCAATGCTCGTCGGCCTTGCCGTCCTTGATCCGCCAGGTGTCGAACCATGTGGTGGTATAGGTCTTGGCCGGGTCCTTCTCATCTTTGATTTCGCGAACATAGCCGACGGTGACGAGGTCGCCCTCGGCCGTCACGAAGGCGACCGGGGTTTTGATCTTCTCGGGGATCGGCGAAGGCTGCAGCTTCAGGACTTCCGTGAAATAGGCGATGACGCCGGCGCGGCCGGAGGCGGCATTGGGATTGTGCTGGATGTAGCGCTCGGTCAGATAGTCGCCGGCCTTGTCCCAGTGGTTGGCTTCGAGCAGATCACGGATGATGCCGTAGACCACCTGTTTGTTGGCCTGGAGCTTCGGGTCGGGGCTGGTGAAGAGCGCTTCAGCGTCCGCGGCTGCCACCACCGCCTCCTGTGCTCTCGCCGGCGGGGCCGAAAGCGCCGCGCCAAGCAGCGACAGGGCAAGAACGGCGGATGTTACGGCTGTTTTCATTGTCTTTCCTTTGTTCCGGCACAAAGCCTGCGCTGTTTGCAAGGACTAGAGGCTGCGGTGCGGCAAGGAAAGACGGCAGTTTTTCCGCCGATGGTATTGAAAAGAGAACCAGGTTCCCTGCACGTCACCGCTTCATCGTCGATAGTGCCAGCGCCTGCCATCGAAACACGGTCGCAAGGGACGATCCCTCCTTGCCTTGGCCGGAGGTTTCGTGACAGTCTTGCCCGCCACAATTCAGGAGCCATCCATGTTTTCCCGCCGCACCGTTCTCGCCGGCCTGACCGCCCTTATTCTCACACCTTTGTGCGCTGCCGCCGCCGAGCTGCCGGATCTGGGCGGGCGAACGGTGGTAGTCGTGACCGAGAATGCCTATCCGCCGCTGCAGTTCGTCGATCCAAAGAGCGGCAAGGCGATCGGCTGGGAATATGATGCTATGGAGGAGATCGCCAAGCGGTTGAATTTCAAGCTGGAAATCCAGAACACCTCCTGGGATGCGATGATCCAGGCGGTCGCCGACGGCCAGTACGACATCGGCATGACCGGCATCACCATCAAGGACGAGCGCAAGACGCAGGTGGATTTCTCCGATCCCTATATGCGCTCGCAGCAGTTCATGCTGGTGCGCGGCGACGAGAGCCGCTTCACCGACGCCAAGACTTTTGGCGCGTTTGCCGATGGGCTTGTCGGCGCCCAACCGGGGACCTCGCCGTTCTACACGGCGGTCTATGAAATCCTCGACGGCAACGAGCAGAACCCGCGGATCAAACTGTTCGAGACGTTCGGCGCGACGGTGCAGGCCTTGAAGGCGGGCGACGTCGATACGGTGCTGACGGACAGCGTTGCGGCCAAGGGCTATGTGGATTCCTCGAACGGTGCGCTGAAAGTGATCGGCGGGCCGCTCGGTACGGAGGATTTCGGCTTCATCTTCAAGAAGGGCTCGGACCTCGTCGCACCCGTCAATGCCGCGATCGCCGCGCTGAAGGCCGACGGCACGTTCGACAGGCTGAACCAGAAGTGGTTCGTCGACTACAAGATGGGCGAATGATCGCTTGCCGATGACGCCTGCGCAGCCGCAAGACACATCTCAAAAGGGCGACTATCCCTGGTGGCTGGTCGCCCTTGCCATTATCGCCGCAGCACTCGCCGTGGTGATCGCCTCCAACGATATCTACGCCCAGGTCTTTAGCATCGTCTCGGCCGGCATCGGCATCACCATCCTCGTGACGCTGCTCGGTTTTTTCTTTGCAACATTGCTCGGGCTCGGCATTGCGCTGATGGCGCTGTCGGAGCGCCCAGCCCTGCGCCAGATCGCGCGGTTCTATACCGAGGTCATCCGCGGCATACCGATCCTTGTTCTTCTGTTCTACATCGCCTTCGTCGGCGCGCCGGCGCTGGTGACACTGGTCAACACGGTTCTCAGCCCGCTGGTGGAGGCCGGTTTTGCCAAGCCGCTTCTGGTGCGTGACGTCTCGCTGATGTGGCGGGCGATCATGGCGCTCACCATTGGCTATTCGGCCTTCATCGCCGAGGTCTTTCGCGCCGGTATCCTCTCGGTCGACAAGGGGCAGATCGAGGCGGCGAAGGCTCTGGGCCTTTCGCGCTATCATCGCTTCCGGCTGGTCGTCTTCCCGCAGGCGATCCGCGTCATCCTGCCGCCACTCGGCAACGATTTCGTGGCAATGGTGAAGGATAGTTCCCTCGTTTCCGTGCTCGGCGTCGCCGATATCACCCAGATGGGCAAGATCTACGCGTCCGGTTCGTTCCGCTTCTTCGAAACCTATTCGATCGTCGCCTATATTTATCTTATCCTGACGATCGGTTTGTCGCTGGGGTTGCGGCGGCTTGAGAATCGGATGCGTCGGGGACACCGGGGGGCAGGCTGAACGCTGGTGGCCACCTTTCCCCAGCAGGGAGAAGGTGGTGCCGGATGATGGGGAGAACAGCCGAAAACCCGGCCGCAGGGACAGCCGGGTTTTCAGGGAGGAAGCCAGATAGCTTGCGCTTATTCGCAGACGCGGATCTTCTTGATGATGAGGTTGCCGTAGTAATCGTAGGCCTTGACCTTCTTGATGAAGCAATAGGGCTGGCAATCATCGCTGTAGTAGCCAGCCTGCGACGGGGCGGCGAAGGAAACGGCGGTGATGGCTGCCATGGCGACGGTCAAAACGAACTTGCGCATGCGGGTCTCTCCTTGAGATCTTGTGTGGATGAGCCTCCCTCATCCAGTGACCCGACTATTCCACGCCCCCGACGCCCACGCTGTTCCGGATGGAACAGGGTTTTCGATTTTCCGGATTTCGATTTTCCGTTAAAGAAAAGCATCTCCAGCATTACCCGCGTGGCTGCGGTAACGGGTTGGATAAGTTTGCGCATGGATCTTCGATGGTTGAACCGGCGTGCGGCGGCGAATGGAAGAATCCCACGCTCCGGCAGCAGCGCCTGTTCCGGCAGGAACTGAAACTGCGCGAACAATTCTTTCCTGAACCGCATTTTCCTTGAACGGAAGTTGCGTTAAGAACGCGCCAACATCTGACAAGCCCACTCTTCGACTTAAAAGGAATGCCCCATGACAGTGCGCAATCTTTTCCTTCTGCCCGGCGACGGCATCGGCCCGGAAGCCATGGCGGAAGTCCGCAAAATCATCGCCTACATGAACGCCGAGATGGCGGCCGGCTTCACCACGGACGAAGGCCTTGTCGGCGGCTGCGCCTACGACGCCCATGGTGCGGCGATTTCCGACGCGGATATGGCAAAGGCTTTTGCCGCGGACGCCGTTCTGTTCGGCGCCGTTGGCGGCCCGAAATGGGATGAGGTGCCTTACGAAGTGCGGCCGGAAGCCGGCCTTTTGCGCCTGCGCAAGGACATGGAGCTGTTTGCCAACCTGCGCCCGGCGATCTGCTACCCGGCGCTGGCCAACGCTTCCTCGCTGAAGGCCGAGCTGGTCGAGGGCCTTGATATCCTGATCGTGCGCGAGCTGACCGGCGGCGTCTATTTCGGCGAGCCGAAGGAAATCATCGATCTCGGCAATGGCCAGAAGCGCGGCATCGACACGCAGGTTTATGATACCTACGAGATCGAGCGCATCGCCGGCGTCGCCTTCGAGCTGGCACGGACACGCAAAAACCGCGTCTGCTCGATGGAAAAGCGCAACGTCATGAAGTCCGGCGTGCTCTGGAACCAGGTGGTGACGGCGACGCACAAGGCGAAATATTCCGACGTGCAGCTGGAGCATATGCTGGCCGATGCCGGCGGCATGCAGCTGGTGCGTGCGCCAAAGCAGTTCGACGTCATTGTGACCGACAACTTGTTCGGCGACATGCTGTCGGATGTCGCTGCTATGCTCACCGGATCCCTCGGCATGCTGCCGTCGGCCTCGCTCGGCGCCCCGGATGCCGAGACCGGCAAGCGCAAGGCGCTCTACGAGCCGGTACACGGCTCGGCGCCGGACATTGCCGGCAAGGGCATCGCCAACCCGATCGCCATGATCGCTTCGTTTGCCATGTGCCTGCGCTACTCCTTCAACCTGGTGGCAGAAGCCGACAATCTGGAGAAGGCCATCGCCAACGTGCTCGACAAGGGCATCCGCACCGGCGATATCATGGCCGACGGCGCCCGCCAGGTCGGCACCGCCGAGATCGGCGACGCGATCCTCGCCGAATTCAAGGCGCTTTCGGCCTGAGTTTCGGGCGATCTGATTGATTTGACGGCATCCGAACAATGGGTTCGGGTGCCGTTTTGTCTGATGGGCTTGATTCTCTTGTCAAAGCCCACACCTTCCTTCGGTGGCAGATTCCGCCTCCGTCATTCCTGTGCTCGTCATAGGAATCCAGCCACGCGACGTCTGTCACGTGAAAGAGTCTTTGCGGCGCAGACGCGCCGCCGCTGGATCCCCCGCGACAAGGGCGAGGATGACGGAGGAGGAGAGCGCCATGGAAAAAGCCGTTTATCGGAAAAAGGCAATTCATGAACCGACCGCTTTCCTCATCCCTTTGGCTTTTGCTGGCGACGGGCGTTCTGGTCGTCGCGCTCGTTCCTTTCGACGGCTTGCTCTCGCAAAGCGCACAGGCCCTGCCGCCCGCGATCGTCGCCTTCAACGAGCGGATTACCGATTTCGGCACGTTCGCCTGGATGATCTACGGCTCAGGCTCGATCACCATCGTCGCCTATATCCTGCACCGGGTCTCGCGCAGCGACGGCTTCTCCTCGAAGACGAAGACGGCGTGGCGTCTGGCGCTCTATTTCCTCGTGACGATCGGCAGCGCCAGCGCGCTGGTTCACCTGCTCAAACTCGTCATCGGCCGGGCACGGCCGGAGCTTTTCCTGGAATACGGCGCCCGCAGCCTGACCCCCTTTGCCAATGAATGGCTGTTCGAGAGTTTCCCCTCCGGCCATTCCACGGCGGTCGGCGCCTTTTTCGGCGCCTTTGCCATGCTCGTGCCCCGCCTGCGCATCCTCTTTGCGCTCGGCGCACTGACGATCGGTATCACCCGTGTCGTCGTCGGCGCCCATTATCCGAGCGACGTGGCGGCCGGGCTGCTGCTTGGCCTCTGGGTCGCGCTGATGACCGCTTTTGTCTTCGCGCGGCAGAACTGGCTGTTCCGGCTGGACGAGCAGGGCTGGCCTCGGCCGAAGGTGTAGCGGCTTTTTCCGTACCGATGCAACCGAGCCGGCACTACAGCGCCGCGCGTCTTTGCAGACGCGCAAACGTCGCTGTAACGCTTGGAATTATGCAGTAAAAAACCCGGCACAAGGGAGTGCCGGGCTCAGTTGGCGGGGGAAAATGTGGGATCAGTTCATCGCGTGGATGTCGCGATCCTTCGTCTCGGGCAGGAAGAGCATGCCGATCACCAGCGTGATGCCGGCAAAGACGATCGGGTACCAGAGGCCGTAATAGATATCGCCCTGGGCAGCGCTCATCGCAAACGCCGTTGCCGGCAACAGACCACCGAACCAGCCGTTGCCGATATGGTAGGGTAGGGACATCCCGGTATAGCGGATGCGGGTCGGGAAGAGCTCGACCAGAAGCGCTGCGATCGGGCCGTAGACCATCGTCACATAGATGACCAGCACAGTCAGAACCGCGATGATGACGACCCAGTCGACCCGGGCCGGATCGGCGACCATGGCGAAGGTGCCACCCTTGGCTACCGTATAGACCGGCATCTCGGTGACGCCGGCGGCTTCTTCCGCCGTCAGGAGCTTGGCCGCGACCATCTGCTCGCCGGTCATCGTTGCCTTCTCGCCGCCGCGAACGGCCGCGGCATCGAGCGCCAGCTCCGGATTGGCGGCAACAAAGCCGTCAAGCTTGCTTTCGGGAACCTTGGCGGCGGCACGAACCAACGGATAGCCGCTGGTCTGCAGAGCCATGTTGACCTGCTTTTCGAAGGCGCCGCCCATGGCCTTGGCCTTGTCGCCTGCAGCAATCGCATCGTAGCTGCTGATGGCTGCATCGCCGATCTTGACCGTCCCGGCCGAGCCGGCCGGACCGGCAACGACGTCATAGGGCACGGAATTGCGTGTCAGGAACGAGGTCGCGATATCGCAGGATGTCGTGAACTTCGCCGTGCCGGTGGGGTTGAACTGGAACTTGCAGTCGCCCGGAGCAGCGGTGACGGTCGCCCGAATGGTTTCCTGCGCTTGCGCCAGTGCCGGATTGCCGGCCCAGGTCAGCGCCTTGAACAGCGGGAAATAGGTGACCATGGCGAGCAGCAGGCCAGCCATGATGATCGGCTTGCGACCGATCTTGTCCGAAAGCCAGCCGAAGAAGACGAAGAAGCCGGTGCCGAGGAGCAGCGATGCCGCAACCATGATGTTTGCCGACTGGCCGTCCACCTTCAGGATGTTCTGCAGGAAGAACAGCGCGTAGAACTGGCCTGAATACCAGACGACGGCCTGGCCGACCACGGCACCGAACAAAGCGAGAAGCGCGATCTTGGCGTTTCTCCACTGGCCGAAGGCTTCCGTGAGCGGTGCCTTGGAGCCTTTGCCTTCTTCCTTCATCTTCTTGAAGGCCGGCGATTCGTTCATTTTCAGTCGAATCCAGACGGAGACGCCAAGCAGGATGCAGGAGAGCAGGAACGGAATGCGCCAGCCCCAGGCCGCGAAGGCTTCCTTACCAAGCATCATCTGCACGGTGACGATGACCGCCAGCGACAGGAACAAGCCGAGCGTTGCCGTCGTCTGGATCCACGAGGTGAAATAACCGCGTTTTCCCTGCGGTGCATGTTCGGCGACATAGGTCGCTGCACCGCCATATTCACCGCCGAGCGCCAGGCCCTGCAGCATGCGCAGCGCGATCAGCAGGATCGGAGCGGCGATGCCGATCGAGGCGGCACCGGGCAGGATACCGACGAGGAAGGTCGACAGACCCATGATCACGATAGTGACGAGGAAGGTATATTTGCGGCCGACGAGATCGCCGAGGCGGCCGAACACCAGCGCACCGAACGGGCGCACCAGGAAGCCCGCCGCAAAGGCGAGCAGCGCGAAGATGTTGCGGGTGGTTTCAGGATACTGCGAGAAGAAGGTGGCGCCAATATAGACGGCCAGCGAACCGTAGAGATAAAAATCGTACCACTCGAAGATCGTGCCGAGCGAAGAGGCGAAAATCACCTTCTTCTGCTCGCCTGTCATGGGGGCGGCCTTGGCTCTGCCCACTGCTACAATATCTGCCATTTCGGTTGTCCTCCACTTCAACAACGGCTTGTACGCACCTGATTTGCTCCAAATCCTCCCTGATCCGAAGCGAAGTGCGCCATGGCGACAAAATGGCAGAAAAGGCCTGAAGACGGCAGAGATGCTTTGGGATTATGACTTTAGTCGAATGAGACGGCATGACGCGGGCGGGCGGGGAATGCGCCGAACTTTCAGCTTTCTGTTGACTCCGCGGCAAAACCCAGTATGAGCAACAGCGGAAAAGGGACCGCGCCATGCACCGTTTTGGGACTTCCATCGCTGCGCTGATCGCCCCGGCATTCGTTGCCGGGCGGGTTCGCTCCTTCGCAATTTTTTCCGAAACAACGGCCAAAACGACGACGAAAACCGTCTGACGTCTCTGGCCCACCCGCTCTCTCCCCGGTTTGGCCGGGGACCCGAAGCCCGCGCCCCTGGCCGGCGGGTTTCTCCCCAAAGCCTGCGGAGAGAATGAGAAAGAGAGCAAAGACAATGGGTTTCAAGATTGCCGTAGCAGGTGCGACTGGAAATGTCGGCCGCGAAATGCTGAACATCCTTTCCGAACGCGGCTTCCCGGTCGACGAAGTCGTGGCGCTCGCTTCGGCCCGCAGCCAAGGCACGGAAGTCTCCTTCGGCGACAAGACGCTGAAGGTGAAGAACCTCGAGAACTACGATTTCTCCGACACCGACATTTGCTTGATGTCGGCCGGCGGCGCCGTGTCGCTGAAGTGGTCGCCGAAGATCGGTGCGCAGGGCTGCGTCGTCATCGACAACTCGTCCGCCTGGCGCTATGACCAGGACGTGCCGCTGATCGTTCCGGAAGTAAACCCCGATGCCATCACCCAGTTTTCCAAGCGCAACATCATCGCCAACCCGAATTGCTCGACCGCCCAGCTCGTCGTCGCGCTGAAGCCGCTGCATGATTTCGCCAAGATCAAGCGCGTTGTAGTCTCGACCTACCAGTCGGTATCCGGCGCCGGCAAGGAAGGCATGGACGAACTGTTCAACCAGACCCGCGCCGTCTTCGTCGCCGATCCGGTCGAGAGCAAGAAGTTCACCAAGCGCATCGCCTTCAACGTCATTCCGCACATCGACGTGTTCATGGAAGACGGCTACACGAAGGAAGAGTGGAAAGTTCTGGCCGAGACCAAGAAGATGCTCGACCCGAAGATCAAGGTGACCTGCACGGCCGTGCGCGTTCCGGTCTTCATCGGCCATTCGGAATCGGTCAACATCGAATTCGAGAACGAGATCAGCGCCGACCAGGCCCGCGACATCCTGCGTGAAGCGCCGGGCTGCCTCGTCATCGACAAGCATGAGAACGGTGGCTACATCACGCCTTACGAATCGGCCGGTGAAGACGCGACCTACATCTCGCGCATCCGCGAGGACGCGACCGTCGAGAACGGCCTCAACATATGGGTGGTTTCGGACAACCTGCGCAAGGGTGCAGCCCTCAACGCCATCCAGATCGCCGAGCTTCTCGTCAATCGCGGCCTGATCAAGGCGAAGAAGCAGGCTGCCTGATCAGGAAATATAAGGTTTTAACCAATAAAAGCCCCGCATGATCCGTTAGAGGAATGCGGGGCTTCTTTCGTAACGACAGTCTGCCGCGATATTGTGCTCATCTGTGGGGGATTCACGTGAAACACGGCCTCTCCATACTGCGCCAGAATCGTGACAGGCCCCGCAAAGACTGACATTTTGCGGACATCAAATTTGGATTCGGGCGCTCACGGGGTTTTTCACATGCACAAAGCAAAGCGCGTACTGGCAGGTTTCACGGCAATCATGGTGGCGGCAATTCTGCCCGCCACGGCATCGGCGGCGCAATGCGGCAACAATGCAGGCGGCTTCGAGACCTGGGTGGAGGATTTCAAGAGCGAGGCTGCAAGCCAGGGCATCAGCCCGTCCGTACTCAACAAGGCTTTTGCCAAAGTCAACTACAACAAGGCGACGATCCGCGCCGACCGCGGCCAGAAGAGCTTCAAGCTGTCGCTTGACCAGTTCATGCAGAAGCGCGGCGGCCAGGCGATCATTTCGCGCGGCAGGAAGATGAAGGCGCAGAACGCGGCCCTCTTCAACACGATCGAAAGCAGCTACGGCGTGCCAGCCGGCCCGATCATCGCCATCTGGGGCATGGAAACCGGCTTCGGCGGCTTCATGGGCAAGGAACACACCCTGTCGGCCGTCTCGACGCTCGCCTATGACTGCCGGCGCTCCGACTATTTCACTGACCAGCTTTATGCGGCGCTCAACCTCGTGCAGCGCGGCGATCTGAGCCCGGATGCGCACGGCGCCGCTCATGGTGAAATCGGCCAGACGCAGTTCCTGCCGGCCAACGTGCTGAAATTCGGTGTCGATGGCGACGGCAACGGCCATATCGATATGGTTCGCTCCAAGGCGGACGCGCTTTTTTCGACCGCCAACTTCTTGCGCGGCCACGGCTGGAGCGCCGGCGGCGGCTATCAGCCGGGCGAGGGCAATTTCGGCGCGATCCAGGGCTGGAATGCCGCCAGCGTCTACCAGCAGGCGATCGCCATCATCGGCGCGGAAATCGACGGCGACTGATAGCGGTGCCGTTTCGGAAGGAAATCATCCGCAGCTTGGGAAGCCAGGCTGCGGTTTTTTGTTTGGGATGGGCTTTGCGCTCAGAGCAATCCAATTTCTCTCCGTCATCCCGGCCTTGGGCCGGGATCCAGCCACGCGACGTCGATCGCGTGAAAGAGTGTCTTGCATCGCAGACGCGGTGCGGCAGGATTTCCGGAACGCGCTATGCTCGCCCGAGGATGACGGGGGCGATAGTGCCGCCAGAAACTGAAAGTGCGTACGTCCGTCACATCCCCGGCCGGGCGAAATCGCCGGTCTTGGCGTCCATAACCCAGAGTTCGCCCGTGGAAATGTCGAACCAGGCGCCGTGCAGACTAAGCTTGCCGCGCTTTTCGAGGATATCGACACAGGGGAACGTGCGCAGGTTGGCGATGGAATTGCGGATCGAGACGCGCTCCAGCGCCCGCTGGCGCTCGGCGGCGGTCATGATGTCGTTGCTCTGGATCTGTTCGGCGGCAGGTTTCAGGAGATGCATCCAGCGACCGATGAAATCGCCGGGCGACAGCGGCCCGGCATCGAGATCAAGCGCCGCCTTGATGCCGCCGCAACGCCCGTGACCCATGACGACGATATCGCGGACCTTCAGCACCTGAACGGCAAACTCGAGGGCAGCGGAGGTCGAGTGATAATGACCGTCCGGCTCGTAGGGCGGCATCATGTTGGCGACGTTGCGGACGACGAAAAGCTCTCCGGGGCCGCTGTCGAAGACGGTCTCAGGCGCGGCGCGGCTGTCACAACAGGCAATAACGAGGGTTTGCGGCTGCTGTCCGGTTTCGGCGAGCGCCTTGTAGCGCTGCTGCTGCTCGTTGAAACGCCCGCTCATGAAGTTGTTGTAGCCGTTCAGCAGATGGTCCGGAAAACGCTGCATGTGCTCGATCACTCCGACTATTTAAGACAATTGGGATGTACATTGCACGCTTGCCACCTGAGGGACACAGCCTTTGTGCGCCGCGCACATGCAAATTTCCGGCAGCCCATGCCGCCGGCAACATCCGTGAAATCTCCCAACTCGTCCCGCGTAAGGTCCAACCGGTTTATTCGCTCAGGGCAGGGGGAGGCAAGAGCGATGTGCGCCGCCGCATCACGAGCGCCGCTTCTGGCTTGGATGCATCAGCCGGCGCATCTGGACCATCGCCATCGGCGTCGCGAGGCTTGCGGCATCGCGCTCGAGCGTCAGCTCGTCGGCGCCGCGTTTGCCGGTGCGGGCAATGATTTCGAAGACGCTGGCCGTCGCCAATTGCAGCGCCCGTTCCTCCTTCAGCCCCTCCAGAAGCCGGGCGACAAACAGCGCCGCGAGCAGGTCACCCGTGCCGCTGGGGGGATTGTCGATCAGGCGATGTTCGGCCAGCAGCGCATGATTGCCGGAGAGATAGAGATTGCCGGTGCTGCCGTGCATCATCCCGATTGCCGAGGTAACCAGCATGCGCGGCGGCCCGAGCGCCAAAGCAGCCTCAAGAATGGCGGCGTTGGTTTCAAGCGGAACGCCGCAGAGCCAGGACAGTTCGAACCGGTTGGGCGTGGCAAGCGACGCCAGCGGCAAAAGCCTGTCGCGCATCGCTATCGCTGTTGCCTCAGGGACATAAAGGCCGCCGACATCGCCCATCACCGGATCGCAGGCATAGAAAAGGTCGGGATTTTTCTTCCTCAGCGCCTCGACGAGCCGCGCGATCCCTTCTGCTTGATGAGCTGCCCCGAGATAGCCGGAGAGAACAGCGCGGACTTCACCTGTCCACGGCGCCCGGATGAGGTCATCGATCAGGCTGTTGAAGTCGTCCTCACCCACCGTCACCCGGGTCGAGGGGCCATGGCCCGGATGCCAGGGCAGGATGACCGTCGGCACAGCCCAGACCGGATAACCCAGCATCTCAAGCGCAAAGACCGCGGCGCGATTGCCGACGGAACCGCGAATCACATGGCTTGAAATGACGATGACGGCGCCGGGTGCAGGCTCGGACATTCATGTTTTTCCGCTATTTCGACACCCTCAGATCGCCCGACAGTCATGCCGCTGTCAACTGTGACCAGGAAAAGATGAAAAAGCGCCTTTCGCCGTCCAATAGATGAGCAGGATCGCTGAGCGAATACAACCGATTTAATTTCAAAATTGGTGCATTTTCTCCGAAATTTTCATGAATCCATTCCGAATTCGCTCAAAATGCGCGAAAAACATCCACAAAAACAGTCGCCAACGGCCATTCTTCTGTTAGGTTCGGCAAAAATGGTGATTGCGGGGGAGAGACTGCCATGGGCGCCAAATACAATCCGAAACGAGACCGGCACTTTGAAGTTGTATGCGAGGCCGGCAAGGCACTTGGACTGACGATGCTTTCGCCGGAAATCCTGTTCCGCCGAGCAAGCCATGATGATCTCGATCAATATACGCCGCAGATGCTGGCGCTGACCGCGGCGCATGCCCTGAAAGAAGTGAGCCGGAGCGAAAGCGACCGGCCGATCATCACCGTCGAATCCATCGATGGCGTCACCCCCGGCGGAACGGACGTATCGATCCTGTCCGTCACCGACCGCAACATGCCGTTTCTCTACGACTCAATCATGGGCGAGGTCACCGCCACCCACCGCGATATTCACCTTGCCGTGCATCCCATCCTGGTGCTCGAAGCTGGAAAGCCGGCTAAACTCTTCGATCCGGAAGAAAAGAGCGATCCGGCCTCGCGGGTCAGCCATATCCAGATTCATCTCTCCAGGCTAAGCGATGCGGAGGCGGACGACCTCAAAGCACGGGTCGGCAATGTCCTTTCGCAGGTACATCACGCGGTTGGCGACTGGACGCAGATGACGGCCCTGCTCGACCAGTCAATGAACGAGCTCGAAAACCACGCTCCCTCACGCAGGAAGAACGATCGTGAAGAAACACTGGCCTTCCTGCGCTGGCTGCGCGACAACAATTTCACCTTCCTTGGCATGCGCGAATACACCTATTCGGGCAAGGGGGATAGCGCCGTGGTCGAGCGCGGCAAGGGCCGGGGGCTTGGCATTCTCTCCAATCCGGACGTTCATGTCCTGCGCCAGGGCAAGGACGCGGTACTGACGACGCCGGAAATCCTCGCCTTCCTCAACGGACCTGATTTCCTGATCGTTACCAAGGCGAATGTGAAATCGGTCGTCCACCGCCGCGCGTATATGGACTACATCGGCGTCAAGCGTTTCGACGAGGCGGGCAACGTCACCGGAGAGTTGCGCATTGTCGGCCTCTTCACCTCCAGCGCCTATACGCGGCCGGCAGCGGAAATTCCGTTGTTGCGCTTCAAAGTGGAGAAGATCGTCGATCATTTCGGCTACGATCCGCAGAGCCATTCCGGCAAGATGCTGGCCAACACGCTGGAATCCTATCCGCGCGACGACCTGTTCCAGATCGATGTCGGCCTGCTCGCAAGCTTCTGCGAACAGATCAACGAACTCGGCGACCGGCCGCGAATCCGGGTTTTGCCGCGCATCGATCATTTCGATCGGTTTGTTTCGGTGATCGTCTATGTGCCGCGCGAACAATATGATTCCGATGTCCGCGAAAAGATCGGCAACTACCTGAAAACCATCTATGACGGCCGCGTTTCCGCCTACTATCCAGCTTTTCCGGAAGGCGGCCTGGCACGCGTCCATTTCATCATCGGGCGCTACACCGGCAAGACACCCCGTGTGCCGCAGGCAAAGCTGGAGGAGGCCGTGCGCGAGATCGTCACGCGCTGGATCGACCGGTTCAACCTGCTTGCCCGCCACAAGGGTGTCGAAATCAGCGTCCCCGAAGCCTATCAGGCAGCGTTCACGCCGGCCGAAGCCTATGCCGACCTCGACGATATCGCGGCCTGCCTGTCCACCGACCCCATCCGCATCGCCTTCTATCAGAAGCGCGGCAAGGCACCGGGAGCTCTCGAGCTGAAGATCTTCCACGCCGGCGAACCGGTGTCGCTCTCCCATCGTGTTCCGCTGCTTGAAAATCTCGGCTTCCGGGTGATCAGCGAACAGACGCATGATATCGCCGTCACCGACGCTACGAGCGGGCCGCGCCTCGTCGTTCTGCACGATATGGAACTGGTCCATCGGGACGGGCACATACTCAACCTCGACAAGTGCGCCGCGATGCTGGAAGAAGCTTACCTCGCCGTCTGGAACGGCCTGATCGAGGATGACAACTTCAACCGGCTGATCATGCTTGCCGGCCTGACGGCCCGCGAAGTGACCGTTCTGCGGGCCTATGCGCGCTACCTGCGCCAGACAGGCATCACCTATTCCCAAGGCTATATTGCCGAGACGCTGAACAAGTATCCGGCTATCGCTGCCGACATCTTCAAGCTCTTCGTCACCCGCCTGGACCCCTCGCTCGACGACAAGCCGCGAACGAAGCGCATGGCGGCGCTCTCGGCGGCGATCGAGCAGGCGTTGAACGCGGTCCCCAGCCTCGACGAAGACCAGATCCTGCGCCGCTACGTCAATGCCATCATGGCGACGTTGCGCACCAATTATTTCCAGCGAGATAAAGACGGCAATCCGAAGGCGATGCTGGCCTTCAAGCTCGATCCGAAAATCCTCGACGGCCTGCCCGAGCCGCGCCCGTTCCGCGAAATCTTCGTCTACGGCACCGAAGTCGAGGGCGTGCACCTGCGCTTCGGCAAGGTGGCACGCGGTGGCCTGCGCTGGTCGGATCGGTCGCAGGACTATCGCACCGAGGTGCTCGGCCTCGTCAAGGCGCAGCAGGTGAAGAATGCCGTCATCGTGCCGGTCGGCGCCAAGGGCGGCTTCTATCCGAAGCAGCTGCCAGTGGGCGGCACCCGAGACGAGATCTTCAAGGCCGGCACCGAGGCCTACAAGACCTATATTCGGACGTTGCTGTCGATCACCGACAACATTGTTGGCCAGGATGTCGTGCCCCCGGCCGACACGCTGCGGCTTGACGGGGACGACCCGTATTTCGTCGTCGCCGCCGACAAGGGCACCGCGACCTTCTCCGACACCGCCAACGGGCTTGCGCAGGAAGCTGGGTTCTGGCTGGACGATGCCTTTGCCTCCGGCGGCTCGGCCGGATACGACCACAAGAAGATGGGCATCACCGCGCGCGGTGCCTGGGAAACCGTCAAGCGGCATTTCCGCGAAATGGACATCGACATCCAGACGACGCCCTTCATCGTCGCCGGCGTCGGCGACATGTCCGGCGACGTCTTCGGCAACGGCATGCTGCTTTCGGAAAAAATCCGGCTGATCGCCGCCTTCGACCATCGCGACATCTTCATCGATCCTGACCCGGATACCGCCCGCTCCTTTGCCGAGCGCAAGCGCATGTTCGACCTGCCGCGCTCGAGCTGGCAGGACTACGACCGAACGACACTTTCGGCCGGCGGCATGATCATTCCGCGCACGGAGAAATCCGTGACGCTGACGCCGCAGGCGATGGCGGCGATCGGCATCGACAAGCAACAGGCAACACCGTTCGAGATCATGACGGCGATCCTGAAAAGCCCGGTCGATCTCTTGTGGTTCGGCGGCATCGGCACCTATGTGCGGGGTCCGAGCGAAACGGATGCGGAGGTCGGTGACCGCGCCAACGATCCGATCCGCATTACGGCCGACGAGGTCGGTGCCAAGGTGATCGGCGAGGGCGCCAATCTCGGCGTCACCCAGCGCGGCCGCATCGCCTTCGGTCTCAAGGGCGGACGCTGCAACTCCGACGCGATCGACAACTCCGCCGGTGTCAACTCCTCCGACTTCGAGGTCAACATCAAGATCGCACTGGCTTCCGCCATGCGAGACGAGCGCCTGACACGCGCCAAGCGTAACACGCTGCTCGCCTCGATGACCGACGAAGTGGCGGCGCTGGTTCTGCGCAATAACTACGAACAGTCATTGTCGATCTCGCTCACCGAGATGCTCGGTGCTGGCAACCGGACGGCGCTAGCGCGGCTGATGACAAGGCTGGAAGCCGACGGGCATCTGAACCGCAAGGTGGAAGTGCTGCCGAACGACGTGGCGCTCAGCGAGCGCTACCAGAGCGGCAAGGCGCTGACGCGCGCCGAGATCGGCGTGCTCTTGTCCTATGCCAAGATCGTCCTGTTCGACGAGATCGTCGCCAGCGATCTGCCGGATGATCCCTATTTTCTTGCAACACTGCGCGACTATTTTCCGGCGAAGATGCACAAGGCGCATGCCAGCGACATCACCGAACACCGGCTGCGCCGAGAAATCATCGCCACGGTGCTCGCCAACGACACGATCAATCGCGGCGGCCCGGCCTTCGTCAGCAGTCTCATCGACCAGACGGGCTTCATGCCGGCCGATGTGGTGAAAGCCGCGGTGCTGGCGCGCGACGGCTATGACCTGACGCGCATTCAGGGGGAAATCGACGCACTCGACACCATTGTCAGCGGCCGGGTCCAGAACGAGCTTTACCAGGAAGCCGGGCGCATCTTCGCCATCGTGACCGAACGGACATTGCGGACACGGGCAATCGCCGGGCCACTCGGCGAGGCAGTGGACAAGCTGCGCCAGGCGCTCACAAAACTGAAACCCAGCCTGCATTCCTCGATTCCGGAGGACGCAGCCGAAGAGGCGCGCCAGAAGGCGGCCTATTTCGCCGAGCGCGGCGTGCCGCAAGTTTTGGCCGACGAAGTGGCCGGCCTGTTCCTGCTGACGCTGGTGCCAGAGATCATGCAGATTTCCGCCGAGACCGGCGTGACGCTGGCACGCACGGCACAGAGCTACTTCGGCGTCACCCAGAACCTGCGGATCGCCCGGCTTCTGGCCGCAGCCGAGCGCGTTTCGGCGACGGAACAATATGAGGCGATGGCACTGTCGCGCAGCATCAGCGATATCGCCAATGCCCGCCGCGAGATCACCATCGCGGCGCTTGCCAACGGGAAATCGGAAAAGAATCCGGTGCTCGCCTGGCAGGACAGCGATCGCAGCAGGGTCAACCGCATTACCGACCAGTTGGCGCAACTGACGGAGAAGGGCGAAACGACGCTGGCCAAGATCACCGTCGCCGCCGGTCTTCTCAGCGATCTTGCGCAGGACAGGGCGAGGTGACACTGTCTGCGCCGAAACAAGCGGAGCAGACAGTGGAGAATCAAGTGAGCAGCATCACCGCAGGGGCCAGCGACGAGCCAAGAGTATCGCGCGCCGGCCTTGCGGGCTGGATGCTGTTCGACTGGGCTGCCCAGCCCTTCTTCACGGTGATCATCACCTTCATCTTCGGCCCTTATTTCGTTTCCCGGCTCACGGACGATCCCGTGCATGGTCAGGCTATGTGGGGGTATACGATCACCATCTCCGGCTTCATCATCGCGATATTGTCGCCGGTGCTCGGCTCGATCGCCGATGCGACCGGCACGCGCAAACCCTGGATCGCCTTCTTCGCCGTGATCAAGATCGCGTCCCTGGCTCTTCTCTGGTACGCTGTGCCGGGATCGCCGCTGGTCTATCCGTTCATCTTCATCATTCTCGCTTCGATCGCGGCGGAATTTTCGATCGTCTTCAACGATTCGATGATGCCGCGGCTGGTGAGCGAAAGCCAGATCGGTCGCATTTCCAACATGGCCTGGGGATTGGGTTATCTTGGCGGCATGATCGTGCTGATCGCCGTGGTCACGCTTCTCGCCGGCAGTCCTGAATCCGGCAAAACAATTCTTGGAATGGACCCGCTGTTCGGCCTTGATCCGGCAACCGGCGCCGATGCGCGCATTACCGGACCGATCTCGGCCGTCTGGTACCTGATCTTCATCCTGCCGATGTTCCTGTTCACGCCGGACGCGCAGAGGGTGTCGGTGCCTGCGGCCGTTGCGGTGCGCACCGGCCTTGCCGAGCTTGGGCACACGATCGGAGAATTGCGGGAACGCTCGGGCATCCTGCGGTTTCTAGTGGCCCGCATGATCTTTCAGGACGGCGTCAATGGGCTGCTGGCACTTGGCGGCACGTTCGCAGCCGGCATGTTTGCCTGGCAGACGGTCGAACTTGGCGTTTACGGCATCATTCTCAATGTCGTGGCGATCGGTGGATGCCTCTATGCCAGCCGTCTTGACGCCAAGCTGGGCTCGAAGGTGATCGTCACTGCGAGCCTCATCTGCCTGACGATTGCGACGCTCGGCATCGTCTCGACCGGCCCCGGTTTTACGCTGTTCGGGCTTCTGCAGCTGCCGACCACCGACGCCGGCGGCCTTTTCGGCACCGCCGCGGAAAAGGCCTATATCGTCTTCGGCCTGCTGGTCGGCATCGCCTTTGGCCCGGTGCAGGCCTCGTCGCGCTCCTATCTGGCCCGCAGCGTCAGCGCCGATGAGGCGGGGCGCTATTTCGGCCTCTATGCGCTCTCGGGACGCGCAACCTCGTTTCTCGCACCGGCCTCCGTCGCCACCATCACGCTTGCAACAGGGTCGGCCCGCATCGGCATGATGGCTCTGGTGGCGTTTCTGGCGGTCGGGCTGCTGATCCTGCTGCGCACTCCTTATCCGGCGAATAGAGCGGCGTGAGGAGAGCAAGGCGGTGGTTGTTTGGGAGTGTATTACAACACTCCGGTCATCCTCGGGCTCGACCCGAGGATCCATTTCCCGGACCCATGGATGGTCGGGTCAAGCCCGACCATGACGGAGTCGACGCCATACCCCTCCTCGCCAGCAGTCACATGAGTGAACCACAAGGCTCAAGCGACCCGTCTTCAATGCCGGAAATGGCGCATTCCGGTGAAGACCATGGCGACGCCGGCTTCGTCGGCGGCGGCGATGACTTCCGGATCGCGCATCGAGCCGCCCGGCTGGATGACGGCGGTGGCGCCGGCGGCGATCATTGAGAGCAGGCCGTCGGCGAAAGGCAGGAAGGCTTCCGACGCAACGGCCGAGCCGCGCGTCAGCGGCGCCGGCAGGCCGAGCGCCCTGGCCGCTTCCTCGGCCTTGAGGCCAGCGATGCGGGCCGAATCGACGCGGCTCATCTGGCCGGCGCCGATGCCGACGGTCTGGCCGTCCTTGGCATAGACGACGGCATTGGACTTCACATGCTTCGCCACCTTGAAGGCGAACTTCATGTCTTCCAATTCTTGCGCAGTCGGTGCGCGCTTGGTGACGACTTTCAATTCCAGATCCTCGACCATGCCGTTGTCGCGGGTCTGGACGAGCAGCCCGCCGGCAACGGTTTTCGCGGCAAGGCCCGGCACGCGCGGATCGGGCAGGGCGCCGGTGACGAGAAGGCGCAGGTTCGGCTTGCCGGCGATGGCGACCTTGGCATCATCGCTGACGGAGGGAGCGATGATGACTTCGGTGAACAGCTTGACGATCTCCTCCGCGGTCAAGCCGTCGAGCTCCTGGTTGAGCGCGATGATGCCGCCGAAGGCCGAGGTGGAATCGCACGCGAGCGCGCGTTCATAGGCTTCGAGCAGGGTTGCGCCCGTGGCGACGCCACATGGGTTGGCATGCTTGATGATGGCGCAGGCCGGCGCCCTTTCCGGCAGGAACTCGGCGACGAGTTCGAAGGCCGCGTCGGTGTCGTTGATATTGTTGTAGGACAGCTGCTTGCCCTGCAAAAGCGTCGCCGTCGCAACGCCCGGACGGTTTTCGCCGGTCAGATAGAACCCGGCTTTCTGATGCGGATTCTCGCCGTAGCGCATCTCTTCCTTCAAGACGCCGCCAATGGTGCGGTGGAGCGGCATCGGGGTGTCGAGAACCTCGGCGAACCAGCCGGAAATGGCGGTGTCGTAGGCTGCCGTGCGGGCATAGGCCTTGGCGGCCACCTGACGCCGGAAGGCGAAGGAGGTCGCGGCACCGTTGCCCAACTCGGCGAGCAGCGCCGCGTAATCGGCGGCGTCGGTGATGACGGTGACATAGGCGTGGTTCTTGGCCGAAGCGCGAATCATCGCCGGGCCGCCGATATCGATATTTTCGACCGTTGTCGGGTAATCGCCGCCCTTGGCGCGCACGTCCTCGAACGGGTAGAGATTGATGACCGCCAGATCGATGCCGGTAATGCCATGCGTCGTCATCGCCTTGACATGGTCTTCGTCGTCGCGGATGGCCAGGAGGCCGCCGTGCACGCCCGGGTGCAAAGTCTTGACGCGGCCATCCATGACTTCCGGAAACCCGGTGAGGTCGGAGACGTCCGTGACCGGCAGGCCCGCTTCGGCCAGCGTCTTGTGCGTACCGCCGGTCGAGACCAGATGGATGCCCTTCTGGTGCAGCGAACGAGCAAGCTCGACAATGCCGGTTTTATCAGAAACGGAGAGCAGAGCGGTGCGGATTGTTACTTGATCCGGGGCGGGAATTTTCTTGGAGGCAACAGCCATCATCAAGCTCCTTGGTAACGCGCCGGATATCGGGAAGGTCTTCCGGCAACTGTCCGCCTGCCGTTAGCACAGCTTTCCCCATGAAGAAACCGTTTGATTCGCCTGGGTGCGGCCTCGCCGGTTGTCACGCTTCGCGCGACAGAATCCATTGGATCTCCGGTTGTGAGGCCGCAGCGAAAGTGACAGTGATCTGCGATGTCTTGCGCACGCCAGAAGGGTCGGCAAAGAAAATGTCTTCTTCGATCGCGACCTCGCTGTCGCGGCAGGTGAACAGCCAGCTTTCTCCATCGGGCGGCGTGAGATAGACCTCATGCGGGCTGTGCTGGCGCAGACTGATCGCCGGGTGGATATGAAAGCGGGCAACGGCGACGGCCGGATTGGTCTCCGCCGGATCCGCGCCGTCCGGCTGGTACAGCCGGTCGCGGCCACGGACTGTATTTCCCTGGCCGTTTATACTGATATCGCGCTCATGCATCAGACCGAAAGACTGAACATAGCCATCATGACTGGCGATAACGGCGTCCGGTCGGTCCTCCTCCTCCTCTTGCCGGCTCATGACAACCCTGGAGACACCGCCGGTGACGATGGGGCCAAGGAAATGCGACTCGGATAGCCGCGATGACGAACGATCGTTGATGGTGACGGTCGAATGCGCCGCCGTAAGCCGCGCCAACTGGCGGAATCGTTCGCCGGCAAACTTTGGCGATCCCGAATTGATGATGAAACGGTGGCGGCCAGACGACATTTCGAACGACAGGCAGCCGGCATGGGCTGTGCGCGACAATTCCGGCGAAAGGGGCAATCCGGTATCGACGATGACAACGACATTGTTCACGGCCAGACGCTGATAATTGATATGCGGCAAGGCTTTAAACGGTGCGCCGGCGGTCTCGTCATAACGCAGGACAGCCATCAGCTCGTTGGCCAGCGTCGAGGTGGCGCCATTGAACAACGCCAGCTCGCCGCCCTGATGACGGAAGAAGCGCAGGGCCGGATACATGCGATCGATGCAGGGGATGAGCTTGGCCGGGACATCATGGCCGAGATTGACATAGGTCTGGCGCAGCGGCAGCAGATCAATGAGTAGCTCAAGCCCGGCACGCGGGTTGCGCGAGCTGTGGCCACCATCCGGCAGGATCTGCCGATCAAGCTCGAGATCAAGATTGCGGGCGGCCTTGCGGATCGCCGAGTCGGACGCGGGCATGGCGACGGAAGCCATGGCAAGGGCGATGCGCACGCGCAGCCGCGCTTCGCCGTCGCAGGTGGTATCAGCGACGTGGCGCAGATAACGGACCTGGAATGCAATATTTTTCAGGAAGCGGCGATAGAAGCCATGCTCGGCATTGCGCAGGATGATCGGCGAATGCGACAGCCAGGCGATCAGGCGTTGGGCAATGATGTCCGGTTCCCAGGCGACACCATCGATAAGGCGGCCATGCGTGCCGATCCAGTCGTTGACGATGTGACGCAGTTGCCCGAATGCCTCCTCCTTGACCGAGCGCATGTGACGAACCCAGCCGAAGGAATGCAGCCGGACGGCAAATTCGCGCGAGGGCAGGTCGATCTCGAAGGGCGATTGGCCTTCCGTATCGAGCACGCGGCCCGCCAGGGGAAAACGGCCCTGCAGGATTTCTTCGGCAACGAAGGAATCGACAGCCCGCAGATCCGTCGGCGCAACGATCAGGCGATCCGGCGTGGTGCCGGTGAAACGAAACGCGGAGTTGCGACCCAAGGCAAGGCGGCGCGAAAAGCGGCGCCAACCTTCACGCAGATACAAATAGAGAAGCCTTTGCCGGTCCGAAATCTGCATCGTTGAGCCCGTGTGCCTCCCCACTCCCGGACCGGGCTTCAAACCGCATGAAACTATCGGAATGATTGCTGTCCGCACCAGATACTACCAGGACCACGATCGTGCCTGAAAAGTCATTAAACTTTTATGGATCGTGCCGGCATTGTTAGGCAAACGCGGCCAATGCGTCAATTGACGTATGAAAGCGGGCTGTTGACAGCCAAAATTATGTTTTTCGGCGCAAGATCACCGCATAAAAACCGTCAAGGCCGCCGGAAAAACCATCCTGCGGCGGAATCATCGCCGGCGTGGTGCGGAATTCGCCAAGCGGCGTAATCGCATCTTCCAACCCAGGCCAATCCGCCGGATCGATGGCGACGCGTTCGCAACCGCCTTCGGCAACGACGCGTTCAGCAACCTCTTCACCTTCGCGCTTGTCGAGCGAGCAGTTGGAAAAGACGACAAGACCACCGGGCTTGACCAAGGTCAGTGCGTGGCGCAGCAACTTCTCCTGCAGCAGGGCCAGTTTCTCGATGTCTTCCGGCCCCTTGGTCCACAGAACGTCCGGATGGCGGCGGATCGTGCCGGTTGAGGAGCAGGGCGCATCAAGCAGGGCGGCGTCGAACAGCTCTTCCGCGCGGAAATCAGCCATATTGATTTCCTGCGTCGCAGCCTGGAGCCCCAGGCGCGCAAGATTGCCTTGAAGACGCCTTAGGCGACTTGCCGACTGGTCGAGGGCGGTGACATCCGCTCCGGCCAGAACCAATTGCGCGGTTTTTCCGCCTGGTGCCGCACAGAGATCGACCACGCGCTTGCCGGCAAGTGAGCCGAACAGTTTCGCGGGCAGGGCGGCGGCGGCATCCTGCACCCACCATTCCCCGTCCTCGAAGCCCGAAAGGGTCGGCACCCCGCCGGAAAAGCCGGCGAGACGCAGGGAACCCGTCGGCAGGACCCGACCGCTCAGGCGTTCCGCCCACCCTTCTGCGTCCGACTTGACGGTCAAATCGATCGCAGCGGGCGTGAGCAAGGCATCGGCGATGCGGGCGGCCTCTTCAGCACCGTAGTAGTCGACCAGTCTCTTATGGAACCAAGCGGGGATCGCCGGTGTCTTCTCACCGATCGATTCGAGCAGGTCTTGTTTTTCGCGCGAAAGGCGGCGCAGGACCGCGTTGACCAGACTGGCGAAGCGCTTGTTGCGCGGGTCGGTCTGCGCCTGTTCGACGGCGAGATCAACGGCGGAATGATCGGGGATATCGAGATAGAGGATTTGCGCGGCCGCAACGGCAAGGACGTGGTCCAGCGCCCGCGCGCCCTCCGGCAGCGGCGTCTGCAGCAGTGAGCCGATCATTGCCTCGATGCGAGGCAACTGGCGCAGAGCCGAGTTCAGGATAGCCCGCACTAGGGCGCGATCGGCTTCGTTGAGCTCGCGATAAACAGGATTGCCGTTTGCGGCGTCGAGCATGCCATCCAGCGAGGTCTTGCGATCGACCACCGCCGCCAGCATCTTGGCCGCCGCCTGCCGGGCTTGGAGGCCAGGCTTGTCGCTGCGCGCGAAGGCCTGATTTTCCGGCCCTTTCTTAACGGAACCCGGTTTGCGGCTATTTCGTTTCGGGTGCGAAGCGGTTTTATTTTCGTCGGACGTCAAGACCAGGGACCTTTCGGTGGTTCGGAACCACCGCGACCCCAGCCTGTCGGCGGCACGGAGCGCGATTTGCGCACCGGACTATCAGCCCTGACCGTCGCCGTCGAGACCGCAGACATCTCACTCGCCATCTGCTGAAGTGCCGCGATGCGGTTTTCCGTCGCCGGATGGGTGGAAAACAGGTTGTCCATGCGCTCGCCGGATAACGGATTGATGATGAACATATGCGCGGTGGCCGGATTGCGCTCGGCCTCCACATTCGGCACCTGATGGGCGAAATCCGAAATCTTGGCGAGCGCGGAGGCGAGCGACAGCGGCTTGCCGCAGATCTCCGCACCGCGCCGGTCGGCGGAATATTCACGCGTCCGGCTGATCGCCATCTGCACGATCATGGCTGCGAGCGGCGCGACTATCATCGCCACGAGCACGCCGACGAAGCCGAGCGGATTGTTGTTTTCACGATTGCCCCCGAAGAAGAAGGCAAAATTGCCGAGCATGGAGATGGCGCCGGCAAGCGTCGCCGTCAGCGTCATCGTCAGCGTGTCGCGATTCTGCACATGGGCGAGTTCGTGTGCCATGACGCCTGCAACCTCGTCATAGGTTAGCGCGTTGAGGAGTCCGGTGGAGGCGGCAACGGCAGCATTTTCCGGATTGCGGCCGGTGGCGAAGGCATTCGGCTGCGGATTGTCTATGACATAGACCTTCGGCATCGGCAGTCCGGCATTTTTCGCCAGGTCACGCACGATACGGTAATATTCCGGGGCGGTGCGTTCGTCGACTTCCTGCGCCCGGTACATGCGCAGCACCATGCGGTCGGAATTCCAATAGGAGAAGAAATTCATGCCCGCGGCGATGAGAAGCGCGATCATCATGCCGCCCCTGCCGCCGATCAGGAAGCCGACCGCCATGAACAAGGCGGTCATGAAGGCCAGAAGCATCGCGGTGCGCACGAGGTTCATCGGTCAATCTCCAGAAGTTCAGCAATGTTTCACGTGAATCACGGTTCCGTTTCCACACAAGGTTCCTATATGATGGTGACATCGGCCGCATTCTTCAACATTTTCGCGGAAATTTTGGGTCTCGCATGCAAAACGACAACGATAACTCCCTGGTTGAACTCCGCAAACCGCTCTCGCCTGTGGCCCAACGCGCCCTGGCCGAGGCGGAAGAGCGCAGGAAGCGCCAAGAGCCGCTGAACCTGCCGGAGGAACTGGGTGGCCGCGGCGGAGCGGAACCGGCCCGTTTCGGCGATTGGGAGATCAATGGGCGGGCAATCGACTTCTAAGGAAATAATTCCTGTTGCAAGGTGCGATTGATCGGTATATTTTCCTATCATGACATCTCGCACCCGCTCCTTTTGCTTCGCCGCTTCGATCGCGCCACTTCTGGCCTTCGACGCTTCTGCGTTCGAATCCGGCAAACGAATCGAAATCACCGGGCCGGTCAGCGCGGAGATCATCCGCGTCATCGATGGAGACACGATCCTGGTCGCGGCAAAGCCCTGGCCGCAGCAAACCATGGAAGTCTATGTGCGATTGCGCGGCATCGACGCACCGGAGCTGAAATCATCCTGTGCAGCAACCCGCAATGCCGGCCAGCAGGCGCGCGCCGCCTTGACGGACCTGACCCGAAACCAACACGACATCCAGCTGATGCGGATATCGGGAGACAAGTATTTTGGCCGGGTGGTCGCCGATATCAGTTTTTCCAACGGGCGGAATCCGGCTCAGGAAATGCTGTCGGCCGGTTACGTGACGCCCTATGACGGTGGACACAAGAAGGAAAACTGTTCGTCCGTCTGGTAGAGGTGCCGAGCCATCCCGGGTCAGGAATGGCTCAGGCAGGAGATCAGGCTTTCCTGTTCTGCCGGTTGGCGATGAGATCATCGACCACGTGCGGATCGGCAAGCGTCGAGGTATCGCCGAGTGAGCCGAAATCGTCTTCGGCGATCTTGCGCAAAATCCGGCGCATGATCTTGCCGGAGCGGGTTTTCGGCAAGCCGGGGGCGAACTGGATCTTGTCCGGCGAGGCAATGGCGCCGATTTCCTTGCGGACATGGGAGATCAGCTCCTTGCGCAGCTCTTCCGACCCCTGCTGGCCGACCATCAGCGTCACGTAGCTATAAATGCCCTGGCCCTTGATATCGTGCGGATAGCCGACGACGGCGGCTTCCGAAACCGCATCATGGCTGACCAGCGCTGATTCGACCTCGGCGGTACCCATGCGGTGGCCGGAGACGTTGAGGACATCATCGACGCGGCCGGTGATCCAGTAATAGCCATCCTCGTCACGGCGGCAGCCGTCGCCGGTGAAATATTTGCCCTTGTAGGTCGAAAAATAGGTCTGGATGAAGCGTTCGTGGTCGCCATAGACGGTGCGCATCTGGCCGGGCCAGCTGTCGGTGATGCAGAGATTGCCGTCGGCCGCACCCTCGATCACCTTGCCCTCATTATCGACCAGCTGCGGCTGGACGCCGAAGAAGGGCCGCGTGGCCGATCCCGGCTTCAACGCCGTCGCGCCGGGCAACGGCGTGATCAGGATGCCGCCGGTCTCCGTCTGCCACCAGGTATCGACCACCGGGCAACGGCCCTCGCCGACCACATGATAGTACCATTCCCAGGCTTCCGGGTTGATCGGCTCGCCGACCGAGCCGAGGGTGCGCAACGATTGGCGTGACGAGCGGGTGACGAAGGCATCGCCCTGGCCCATCAGCGCGCGGATCGCCGTCGGCGCCGTGTAGAAGATGTTGACCTTGTGCTTGTCGACCACGTCCCACAGCCGGCCGGCATCCGGATAGGTCGGCACGCCCTCGAACATCAATGTCGTCGCGCCATTGGCGAGCGGTCCGTAGACGATGTAGGAATGGCCGGTGACCCAGCCGACATCGGCCGTGCACCAGTAGATATCGCCGTCATGATAATCGAAGACATATTGATGCGTCATCGAGGCATAGACGAGATAACCGCCCGTCGTGTGCAGCACACCCTTCGGCTTGCCGGTCGAGCCCGAGGTGTAGAGGATGAACAGCGGGTCTTCCGCCTTCATCTTCGCCGGCGGACAATCGGCTTTCACCGTGGTGACGGCCTGATGATACCAGATGTCGCGACCCGCGGACCAGTTGATCTTGCCGCCGGTGCGGCGGACGACGACGACGGACTTCACCTCGACGCCGTTCCGGCTGGCGATCTCGATCGCCTGGTCGGTGTTGGCCTTGAGCGGGATCGACCGGCCGCCGCGCAAGCCTTCGTCGGCGGTGATGACGAAGGTCGATTGGCAGTCGACGATGCGGCCGGCCAGCGCGTCGGGCGAGAAACCGCCGAAGACGATCGAATGAATGGCACCGATGCGGGCGCAGGCGAGCATCGCATAGGCTGCTTCCGGGATCATCGGCATATAGATGGTGACGCGGTCGCCTCGTCTGACACCGTTTGCCTTCAGCACATTGGCAAGGCGGCAGACATGGTCGTAAAGCTCGCGATAGGTGATCTTCTTGTCGTCATAGGGATTGTCGCCCTCCCAGATGATCGCCACCTGGTCGCCGCGTTTTTCCAGATGCCGGTCGATGCAATTGTACGAGACGTTGGTGAGGCCGTCCTCGAACCACTTGATCGAAACCCTGCCTTCGAAGCTTGTATTCTTGACCTTGGTATAGGGCTTGAACCAGTCGATGCGCTTGCCATGTTCGCCCCAGAACGTCTCTGGGTCGGCGACGCTCTGCTTGTACCACCTGCGATAGGTGGCGTTGTCGATCAGGGCACGTTGCTTCGCCGGTTTGAGGACCGGATAGGTTTTCACGGACATGCAGATTTTCCTCCCTGCGCAGGCATTTCTGGACGGCACAACTCCCCGTGCGCGTCTGCTCCGGGCGTCATTCATATCAGGTCAACACCCGGCGGCAATTAGACAAAAGGTCATTTCTGCGAGAAGAATTGCATTTATGCGACGACGAGGGTATAGAGGCGCTAATTTCCCGGAAATTAAGTGGTTACACCCCACGGCCCGCGACACCGGCGCGGACGGACAGAAGGACTATACCCATGGCTCAACAACTGCTTATGCCCAAAGCGACGGCCGTATGGCTTGTTGACAACACTGCTCTGTCGTTCGAACAGATCGCCCAGTTCTGCAAGCTGCATCCGCTGGAGGTCAAGGCGATCGCGGACGGTGAATCGGCGCAGGGCATCAAGGGCCTCGACCCGATTTCAACCGGCCAGCTGTCGCGCGACGAAATCGCCCGCGCCGAAGCCAACCCGAACCACAAGCTGAAGCTCTCCGAACCAAAGGTTCGCGTTCCGGACAACAAGCGCAAGGGCCCGCGCTACACCCCGGTTTCCAAGCGCCAGGACCGGCCGAACGCCATCCTCTGGCTGGTGCGCAACCATCCTGAACTGAAGGACGCCCAGATCTCGCGTCTCGTCGGCACGACCAAATCGACGATCGAGCAGATCCGCGATCGCACGCACTGGAACTCGACCAACCTGACGGCAATGGATCCGGTCACGCTCGGCCTCTGCACACAGATCGACCTCGACCTCGAAGTCGAACGCGCATCGAAGGGCCGGCCGCTGCCGACCGCTGCCGAGCTCGGCGCGACGCTCGAAGCATCGAAGGAAACCGAAAAACTGCCGTTCTCCTATGAGCGCGAAGAAGAGAAGGAAATGGATGCCGACGCCGTTTTCGCCAAGCTCAAGTCGCTCAAGTCCGGCCGCAAGGACGAAGACGAAGACGATCACTATTGATCGAACCACTCCGAACGGAAAACCCGGATTGCCCGATCCGGGTTTTTTTTGTGCTCGGAAAATGTGGTTCGATGTTGCCACGCGACGTCCGTCGCGTGAAAGGGAGTTTTGGCGGGAAGAAAGATCGTCAGTAGGCCGAACCTTCGCTTCTATCCAGCCGGTGCCGCTCCGTGCCCTTGAGCGGCGGATTGAAAATGCTGACCAGAATCAGGTCCCCGTCCTTGCCGCCACGCAGGTAATGCTTGTCGTTCTTGTCCAGCACATAGATGTCGCCCGGCGCGATCGGAAAGACGTTACCGGCCATATCCTCGACTTCTCCGTTGCCGGCGATGCAGTAGCATGCCTCGAGGTGGTTTCGATATTCGAGCAGCGAGGTGGTGTTGGCGCGCACCACGGTGTGGCAGACGGTGAAACCCATGCCATCGCGCTCGGTCAGCAGACGATGGCTGGTGCCGCTTCCCCATTCGACAAAATGCGGGGTATCCTCAACCTGCTTCAGACTGCGAACGAACATCGGCTTTGGCCTTTCTTCAGGAACATTTGACGTTGGGATTGAAGGAGGGTCACAATCTCTCTCCGATTGCCTGTATCGCTTGCATTTTTTCTCTCGACAAATGATGCTTTCTCGCCGTTCCTGTAAGGAAAACTTGACTATGCTGCCGTCACTCAGCGCTTTGCGCGTCTTCGAGGCCGCCGCGCGGCTCAACAGCTTTTCGCGTGCCGCAGACGAGCTACATGTCACGCATGCCGCGGTCAGCCATCAGATTCGTCTGCTCGAAGACTGGTTCGGCCGGCCGCTGTTTTTGCGGGAAAAGCGCAGCGTTCGGCTTGTGCCCGACGCGGTGGCGCTGGCGCAGACGCTGTCCGTCAGCCTGGCGCGGATCGAAGCGGAGACCCGCGCCTTCCGCATCAAGGCGACGGGCGAACTCACGGTCGCCTGCATTGCCTCAATCGCCACGCGATGGCTCATTCCAGCCCTTCCGGACTTCCTGAACGCCAATCCGGACATCAACGTGCGCGTCATCTATGCGATGGGTGAGCAACGGTTTCGCGAGGGCGATTGCGACGTCCTGATCACACTTGGCGAAGATGGAAGCGAGACACGGGAGTGCACCCGGCTGTTTTCCCGGGCCAACCGGCCGGTTGCCAGCCCGACCTATCTTGCGCGCCGGGGCAAGCCGCAGACCGCCCAAGAGATCGCCGCCGCCGACCTCCTGCACGACGAGACGCCGGATCGCTGGCTGAACTGGTGCAGGAGAGCGGGATTGCAAATGGACGGTCCGTTGCGCGGCCCGGTGTTCCAGGACTTCAATCTGCTGGCGACAGCCGTGATCGCCGGCCACGGCATTGCGCTCTGCCCGACGGAGGTCTTTCGCCGTGAACTCGACAGTGGCGATCTCGTTATTCTTTCCGACATCGAGACCTTGACGGACGAAAGCTATTTTCTGGTTACCGCCAAGCCACCAAGCGGCGGCGCCATCAAATTCCGGGACTGGTTTTGCGGTCTGGCGGAAAGTTTCCGCGAATTCGGCTAACCAGAGGTGCTGCATGCCTGCAGCGGTACCGAGATTTCTTCAGGCACGGCCGGATCGTCGATCGGCATCTTCCGGCTTCCGCGACGCAGCGGAACCGCGAAAGGGGCCAGCCAGCAGAATGCGTCAGATCAACGCGTGCCGAAGATCGCCGAGCCGACGCGCACACTTGTGGCCCCGAACTGGACGGCGGCCTCGAAATCGCCCGACATGCCCATAGACACCTTTGTCAGCCCGCATCGCGCTGCTAGCTTGGCGAGCAGCGCAAAATGCGGTCCCGGATTCTCATCCGCCGGCGGAATGCACATCAGGCCTTCGATCGGAATGCCGATCATCTCCCGGCACAGCGCGACGAAGGCAACGGTTTCATCTGGCGCGATGCCGGCCTTTTGCGGCTCGAGGCCGGTGTTGACCTGGACATAGAGGCGAACTGGCTTGTTTTGGCGGACAATCTCAGCGGCCACAGCTCTGGCGATCTTCTCCCGGTCGACCGTCTCGATGACGTCGAAGATGGCAACCGCATCGGCCGCTTTGTTGGATTGCAGCGGGCCGATCAGATGCAGTTCGATACCGGGGGTTTCCGCGCGAAGCTCCGGCCATTTGCCCTGCGCTTCCTGCACCCGGTTTTCGCCGAAGACCCGCTGCCCCGCTTCAATCACCGGCCGGATCGCCTCGGCGTCAAATGTCTTTGACACAGCGACCAGGCAGACGGAGCCCATGGCCCGGTTCGCACCGGCCTCGGCGTTGCGAATCCGGCTCAGGACATCATTCAACCGTTCTTCCACGCTCATCGCCACCGTCTCCACCACAATCCTTTGACCACGCCGGTCCTCCGGGCATCAGAAAACCAGCCTTTTTGGCGCAATAGTCAAACAGGACGCGAATGCCAAGGCGTTATCGCCGCCGACTGTCCGAATGCTCAAAGATTTGCCCGCAAAGCCTTCCAAAACTTGACGCTACGCTTGTTTCATGGTGAAGGTCACGCCAAACATCGGAGGGAGTGATTTTCCCTCGCCCAAATTTCCGGAACATCGATCATATGACTACCGAACGTTACAATCCGCGCGATGCTGAACCCCGCTGGCAACAGGAATGGGAGCAGAACAACGTCTTCACGACGAACAACGACGATCCGCGCGAAAAATACTACGTGCTCGAGATGTTTCCTTATCCGTCAGGCCGCATCCATATGGGCCATGTGCGCAACTATGCGATGGGCGACGTCGTTGCGCGCTACAAGCGCGCTCGTGGGTACAATGTGTTGCACCCGATGGGCTGGGACGCCTTCGGCATGCCGGCGGAAAATGCGGCCATGGAACGCGGCGTGCATCCGGCCAATTGGACCTACCAGAACATCGCCTCGATGAAGGCACAACTGAAGGTGATGGGCCTGTCACTCGACTGGTCGCGTGAGTTCGCCACTTGCGATGTCGATTATTACCAGCACCAGCAGCACCTGTTCCTGGACTTCCTCGAAAAAGGTCTCGTCTATCGCAAGCAATCCAAGGTCAATTGGGATCCGGTCGACAACACGGTTCTTGCCAATGAGCAGGTCATCGACGGCCGAGGCTGGCGCTCCGGCGCGCTGGTCGAACAACGCGAACTGACACAGTGGTTCTTCCGCATCACCGACTTCAGCCAGGACCTGCTCGATTCGCTCGACACGCTCGACCAATGGCCGGAGAAGGTCCGGCTGATGCAGAAGAACTGGATCGGCCGGTCGGAGGGTTTGACGATCCGGTGGGAAATCGTGCCGGGCGCCGGCGGTGCCGAGGCATCCGAAGTGACCGTCTATACGACGCGGCCGGACACGCTGTTTGGCGCCTCCTTCCTGGCAATCGCCGCCGATCACCCGCTGGCGCAACAGGCCGCTGCCGCAAACGCCGAGATCGCCGCGTTCTGCGACGAATGCCGCCGCGCCGGCACGTCGCTGGCCGCGCTCGAGACAGCCGAGAAGAAGGGGATCGACACCGGTATCCGGGTCAGGCATCCGCTTGATCCGAGCTGGGAACTGCCGGTCTACGTCGCCAATTTTGTTTTGATGGACTACGGCACAGGCGCCATCTTCGGCTGCCCCTCTGGCGACCAGCGCGACCTCGATTTTGCCCGCAAATACGGCCTGCCGGTCGTTGCCGTAGTGATGCCGAGGGACGGCGATGCGGGCAGTTTCACGATCAACGACGAGGCCTATGTCGGCGACGGCGTGATGATCAATTCACGCTTCCTCGATGGTCTTTCCATTGAAGATGCCTTCGAGAAAGTCGCGGCGACGCTGGAAAACACCACGATCGGCAATGCGCCGCAGGCCGAGCGCAAGGTCAATTTCCGCCTGCGCGACTGGGGCATTTCGCGCCAGCGCTACTGGGGCTGCCCGATCCCGGTCATCCATTGCGATGATTGCGGCGTGCTGCCCGTGCCGAAGGCCGATTTGCCGGTAAAACTGCCTGATGATGTGACCTTCGACAAGCCGGGCAATCCGCTCGATCGCCATCCGACCTGGCGGCACGTCGCCTGTCCGCACTGCGGCAAGGACGCGCGCCGCGAAACCGACACGATGGATACCTTCGTCGATTCATCCTGGTATTTCGCCCGCTTTACCGCGCCGTGGGAAAACAACCCAACCAATCCGGCCGTCGTCGATCGCTGGCTGCCGGTCGACCAGTATATCGGCGGCATCGAGCACGCGATTTTGCATCTGCTCTATTCGCGGTTCTTTACCCGGGCAATGAAAGCAACCGGCCACGCCGGTCTCGACGAACCCTTCAAGGGCCTCTTCACCCAGGGCATGGTCGTGCACGAGACCTACAGCCGGGGTGAGGGCGCTCAGCGCGAATGGATCACGCCGGCCGAAATCCGGATCGAGGAAGTCGATGGCAAGCGCGGGGCGACGCTAATTGAAACCGGCGAACCCATCACCATCGGCTCGATCGAGAAGATGTCGAAGTCGAAGAAGAACGTCGTCGATCCCGACGACATCATCGCCTCCTATGGCGCCGACACGGCTCGGTTCTTCGTTCTGTCGGATTCTCCGCCGGATCGGGACGTCATCTGGTCGGAAGCCGGCGTCGAAGGCGCACACCGCTTCGTGCAGCGCCTGTGGCGGCTGGTCTCGGAAGCATCTGGCGCGCTGAAGGCCATCGAGGCAAAGCCCGCTTCCAGCGGTCCTGCATTGGCGATCTCACAGTTCGCCCACAAAACGCTCAAAGCTGTCCAGGCGGACTATGACAAATTGGCCTTCAACAAGGCCGTGGCGCGCCTCTATGAGCTGGTGAATGCGCTTGCAAATCCGCTGACGCAGGTAGCCGAAGGGACCGCCAATACTGAGACCGTTGCCGCCGTCAAGGACGCAACCGCGATCCTGATCAACCTGGTCGCGCCGATGATGCCGCATCTTGCCGAGCAGTGCTGGCAGGAGATCGGTGGTACGGGTCTGGTGGCGCAGGCGGCGTGGCCGGCCTTTAGCGAGGCGCTGGTTGCCGAGAACGAGGTAACAATGCCGGTTCAGATCAACGGCAAGAAGCGTGGTGATTTGACAATTGCGCGCGACGCAGATCAGACTGCGATCGAGAGCGCGGTCCTCGCGCTCGACCCCGTCAAGGCCGCACTGAACGGCCAGAGCCCGAAGAAAATCATCGTCGTGCCCCAGAGGATCGTGAATGTCGTTGTCTGAAAAAGCTCAAAGATACGCACAACTTCTGGCAATCGGCACTTTCGTAACCCTGGCGGGCTGCCAGGTGAAGCCGCTCTATTCCGAGGGGCCGCATGGCAAGCCGGCGAAGGCGCTCGCCTCGATCGAGATTTCCGATGCCGACGATCGCGTCGAACAGGAGGTCCGCAACGCACTGGTGTTTCTGACATCCGGTGGCGCGGGCGAACCGGCGCATCCGGAGTACAGGATGGCACTGAACGCCACCAGCGAGGTCATGGGCGTGCTTTACGATCAGGAATCCGACACCGCCGGTGCGGGCCGCGTCGTCGTCAGGGCCGACTACAACCTGACACGTGCCGACAGCGGCGAAACCGTCCGCTCCGGAAATCGCAGTGCGGTTGCCCTTGTCGACTTCCCCGAGCAGGAATTCGCCAAGGTTCGTGCCACCCGCGACGCCGAGAAGCGCGCGGCCACCGAACTGGCCGAAATCATCCGGGCGGACATAGCGGCGGCGCTCGGCCGCTGATCAAGGTGGCGGCATGACCGAAATCAAGGCGCATGAATTCGATGGGATTCTCCAGCGTCCGCTCAAGGACAACAGGCTCTATCTCGTCTATGGACCGGATCGCGGCCTTGTTTCCGAACGCGCCGGCCAGATCGCCGCAAAGAGTGGCGTGGCGCTCGACGATCCCTTCTCGCTGATCAAACTCGATGGCTCTGACCTGCAGCAAAGCCCTGGTCGTCTGCTGGACGAGGTCAATACGATCGGTCTTTTCGGCGGTGAAAAACTCGTCTGGATCCGTGCGTCAGGCACCGAAAAGGCGCTTGTCGATAGTTTCACCGCATTGGCGCAGCACCCCCCTGGCGGCAGTTACGTAATCATCGAGGCTGGCGACCTCAAGAAGGGGACCGGCGTCCGAAAGATCGGCGAAACCGCCCGTTCGGTTGTTTCCGTTGCCTGTTACAGCGATGATGCGCGCGCATTGAATAGCCTGATCGACCAGGAACTCGGCCAGGAAGGCTTGCGGATTACCCCGGCGGCGCGGGAGCGGCTGAATGAGGCGCTGGGCGGCGATCGCATTGCCTCCCGCAACGAGATCCGCAAGCTGGCGCTCTACTGCCGCGGCTTGAGTATGATCGAAGAGGAACACGTGTCCGAGATCGTTGGCGATGCCAGCGCCATTTCGGTCGATGACGCAATCGATGCGGTCCTCAAGGGCGATGTCGACGGTCTGCAGCATGCCATCCGCAAGATAACGGCCTCAAAGACGGCAATCTTCCTCGTGTTACAGGCCTGCCTGAAGCAGTTTCAGCTTCTCGACCTGATGCGGGCGGAGATGGACGACAAGCGCCAGCAACCGAGCCAAGTTGTCGCGACGCTGGGCCGCCACATCCATTTCCGCCGCAAGCCGCTTGTCGAAGCAGCGCTGAAGACCTGGACTTTACCCGCGATCCGCAGGGAACTCGGCCGACTGCAAACGGCAATTTTCCAGAGCCGCGCCCGGCAAAGCCTGGAAGACAGCATCGCCATGCAGACACTCTTGGCCATCACCTTGCAGTCGGCGCGGCGATAACTTTCTTATCAGATTGATATATAACCAGATTCCATATATGTTTCGAATCCGAAACAATATTAGCGCCGCTCAAGCAGACGGCAGATTTCCTCAAGCTGATCGAGCGTTTTGTAGGAAATGCGCAACTGACCGCCGGTCGCCTTGTGGCTGACGGTCACGTCGAGACCGAGGCTATCCGAGAGCGTTCTTTCCAGCGCAAGCGTGTCGGCATCCTTTTCCTCCTTGTGAGACGGCTTGCCGTAGTTGGGGTCGTTCTGGGCGCGGATATCGTTCTGCGCCAACCGCTCCGCGTCGCGCACGGACATGCCTTTCGCGACGATCGAGCGCGCCAAGCTGACCGGGTCGGACGTCGGAATGAGGGCTCGCGCGTGACCGGCGGACAACGTGCCGGAGGAGAGCATATCGCGCACAGGTTCCGGCAGCTTCAGCAAACGAAGACTGTTGGCGACATGGCTGCGGCTCTTGCCGATGATTTCGCCAAGATCATTCTGGGTATAGCCGTGCTCGGCGATCAGCTGGTCGTAACCGAGGGCCTCTTCCAGCGGATTGAGGTCGGATCGTTGAACGTTTTCGACAATCGCGATCTCCAATGCCGTCCGGTCATCCACATCACGGACAATCACCGGGATATCGATAAATCCAGCGAGCTGCGCCGCGCGCCAGCGGCGTTCTCCGGCAATAATCTCATAGCGTTCATCGGCAATCGTGCGCACAACGACCGGCTGGACAATACCGTGTTGACGGATCGAGCTCGCCAGATCCTGCAGTTCTGCCTCATCGAAAGAGCGGCGCGGGTTGCGCGGGTTACGGGCGACAAATTCGATTGGAATGCGCCGGTCAGCATTGACAGGTGCAACTGGACCACTGGCCTGCAGAGGCTGGTCCATCTCGCCAATCAAGGCGGCAAGGCCACGTCCAAGTCTTCTTCTCGAATTATCGTCATTCATCGTCTGCACTCACACCTATCGTTACGATGTCGAATCGATCGCGGTCAGGCAGCCTTCCGCTGCCGTTCGCGCTGAATTACTTCGGATGCCAATTGAAGGTAAGCCTGGCTGCCGGCGCATTTCAGGTCGTAAAGGATCGCCGGTTTGCCATAGGATGGGGCCTCGGAAACCCTGACATTACGCGGAATCAGCGTATGGTAGACCTTTTCACCCAAATGGGTCCGCACATCATTGACCACCTGCTGGGCCAAATTGTTACGCGAATCAAACATCGTCAGAACGATGCCCTGGATATCCAGCGCCGGATTGACGGAACGGCGAACCTGATCGACGGTTTCAAGCAGTTGGCTTAACCCCTCCAGAGCGAAGAACTCGCATTGAAGCGGCACCAGCACCGAATGTGCCGCGGCCATAGCGTTCATCGTCAAGAGGTTAAAAGACGGCGGGCAATCAACAAGAACATAGGAATATGCAAGCGCTTCGGGAGAGGCCAACGCCTTTCGCAGCCGGAAGACGCGATCGTTTTCGCGGGAAATCTCCATCTCGACGCCAAGCAAGTCCATGGTCGATGGAATGATCGTCAGATTGGGAACGACCGTCTCCTGGGCGATCTCATCAACGCCGTGCGAGCCGATCATCAGTTCATAGGATGAGAGCTTGCGATCGCGTCGCTGGATCCCCAGGCCGGTACTGGCGTTGCCCTGCGGGTCGAGATCCACAATCAGAACCTTTTCACCAATCGCCGCCAGGGCCGTTGCAAGGTTGATTGCCGTTGTGGTTTTTCCGACGCCACCCTTTTGATTGGCGATGGTGATGATCCGGTTCTTTTCGCCTGTCATGCCACGGTCCGCCGTTATTGTATTTTCCGCGAAAGATTTGCAATTTCGAGAACCACAGAATCCGGCTCGATAACGCTTTTGTGTTTTACCAGATCAAATTGAAACCGGCCAACGGCATTGTCGACTTCCTGCTGGTAATCCCGGCCTTTGTGAAAAAACGCGTGCGGTTTGCTGTCGGCCATCATCCACGGCACACAGTAATCCAGCAATTGAGGCAGATCCGCGAGCGCCCTGGCGGAGATTGCATCGCATTCCGGGATAATCGTGATGGCATCCTCGATGCGAATCGCATGCACGGAGCCGCGCGCGCCGGTTTCGGTCAAGGCGACGCGAAGGAAAGCCGCCTTCTTGTTGTTGCTTTCAACCAGGTGAACCCATCCATCACCCAACTCCGCGAGAAAAATGGCAGTGATGATGCCGGGAAATCCACCGCCGCTGCCGAGATCGACCCATCGCTTCGGCCCTGGGAATAGCTGGAAGATTTGCGCACTATCCGCGATGTGGCGTTGCCAGAAAGCGGATAAGGTCGACGGCGCGACCAGGTTGATCGACTTTGCCCATTTCTGGAAAAGCGCGGCAAAATGCTCAAGCTTCTCGGACGTTTCACGTGAAACACGCAATCCGTTCAGCTCCTGCGATGGACTCGTATTCATTGAATTGCCTGTCTGGAATATGCAACCGATGCCGGCTCGGTCTTGCGAATATGAGCAAGGATCAAGGAGATGGCGGAGGGAGTAATGCCATCGACCTTCATCGCCTGGGCAAGATTGCGGGGCTTCGCCGTGTTGAGTTTCTGCTTCAGTTCGTTGGAAAGGCCCGACAGCGACTGAAAATCAAACTCGTCTGGAATGAGCCGGCTTTCTTCCCGCTGGACGCCGGCAATGTCCGCGGCTTGCCGGTCCATATAGACCGCGTAGGTCGCATCAATTTCCAACGCTTCGGCCAGCTTTGTCTCCATCGCTGCGAGTTCTGGCCAAACGGTGCTGAGTGTCTGGACGCTATGCTCGGCGTAGGACAGGAGTTCAAAAGCAGAACGCCGTTGGCCATCGAGATTGAGCTTCAAGCCGTGAGCCCGGCCTTCCGTCGGCGTTACCGTGAGGGACTTCAGCATCCGGCGACTGGACTCGATCGCTGCAATCCACTTTCCAAATTTCTCCGCGCGCGCAGTTGAAACGCAACCGAGAGATAGCGCCTCAGGTGTAAGCCGCACATCAGCGTTGTCAGCCCGCAGGGACAATCGGTATTCCGCGCGAGACGTGAACATACGATACGGCTCGGCAACCCCCCGAGATGTGAGGTCGTCAATCATCACGCCGATATAAGAGTTCGTTCGGCTGAACTGATAGGCGGCGCTTCCGCCGCAAAGCAAGGCAGCGTTAAGCCCCGCCACCAGTCCTTGGGCGCCGGCTTCTTCATATCCGGTTGTGCCATTGATCTGGCCAGCAAGGAACAGACCGCGGATTTTCCGCACTTCCAGCGATGCAGAAAGTTCGCGAGGATCGACGTGATCATATTCGATGGCATAGCCCGGCTGCAGGATTGAGACCCGTTCCAAACCCGGTATAGTGCGAATGAACGCGTCCTGAACATCTTCGGGCAGCGACGTCGAAATGCCATTGGGATAGACGGTATCGTCGTCCAGACCCTCCGGCTCGAGAAAGATCTGGTGGCCGTCACGCTCGCCAAACTTGACGATCTTGTCTTCAATTGATGGACAATAGCGCGGCCCGATGCCTTCGATCTGGCCGGAATACATCGCGGATTTACTAAGGTTGTCGGCGATGATTTGATGGGTTGCCGCCGTGGTGCGCGTGACGCCACAATCGATCTGTCTATTGGCAATACGGTCGGTCATGAACGAGAACGGCACGGGATTCTCGTCCGCGCTCTGACGGCCGATCGATTGCCAATCGATCGTCTTTCCGTCCAATCGGGCCGGCGTACCGGTCTTCAAACGGCCGAGCCGCAGACCGAAGCCTTCAAGCGTGGCAGACAGGCCCACTGACGGCGCCTCTCCCACGCGACCCGCAGCAATTTTCCGATTGCCGATATGAATAAGACCGCGCAGGAACGTCCCCGTTGTCAGCACGGCAGCGCCGCAACTGAGCAAACGTCCGTCAGCGAGAACGACGCCACTAACGCGGCCGTCCCGAAGCCGGAGATCAAAGGCATCACCTTCGATGACATCCAGGTTTTCGATGGATTGAATCTCAGCCTGCATCGCGAGTCGATAGAGCTTTCGATCAGCCTGCGTGCGCGGGCCTCGAACGGCTGGACCCTTGCGGCGATTGAGCAGACGGAACTGGATGCCGGCAGCGTCAGCGACGCGGCCCATCAACCCGTCCATCGCATCGATCTCGCGAACGAGGTGACCCTTGCCAAGGCCGCCAATCGCCGGATTGCACGACATCACGCCGATCGTGTCGCGTTTGTGCGTGACGAGTGCAGTTCGCGCGCCCAAACGAGCGGCCGCACTGGCCGCTTCGCCGCCCGCGTGGCCACCGCCAATGACAATGACATCGTAATCAATCATACCAAAACCGTCTCCATCACGGTATCAAATCGGGTCCGAATCGTTTCACGTGAAACATCCGATGAGACTCGCACACGTTGTATTGGCGGTAGCAACCTATTTGCCGATACAGAACTCCGAGAAAATCACATCCAGCAGGTCTTCCACATCGACCCGCCCAGTAATTCTGCCAAGCGCATCGCCCGCCTGCCGCAGATACTCCGCCTGAATATCAAGGCCGCGATTAGATTGCGCCAAACTCATATCGATCGCATCGCGCGCCTGCCTGAGACAACTGACTTGCCTCTTGCGGGACGGCAAGGACAATGCTGTTTGACCCGACAGGTCGGGCAGGTGGCTTTTCAATTGTTCGATAAGCCGGTCAATCCCCTCGCCCGTTATCGTCGATATCAGGACATCGGCGTCAGCCTTATCCCACAAATTGCCATTCCGATCAATCTTGGTGCCGACGCGAATCACCGGCTTGGCCGCGTTCGCCCCCCCCATGACCGGAAATCCGCCCGGGGCGTCCGCTAGCAGCAGGATGACGTCTGCCTGCTCAAGGGTCATATAGGCACGCCGGACGCCCTCTTTCTCAACCACGTCATCGGTACTCCGAAGGCCGGCGGTATCAAACAGACGAACAGCGAATCCGGCTAAGGAAAGATCGACCGACAGCACGTCCCTGGTGGTGCCAGCTATATCGGTGACGATGGCAACATCGCGGCGGGCAAGATGGTTGAGCAGGCTCGATTTGCCGGCGTTCGGCTCGCCGGCAATCACGATTTTCAGGCCGTCGCGGATGATCTCCGCTGTGCCGGCACCGGCCAAATGCTCGTCGATCGCATTGCGCAGGGCTCGCATATCCACCCAGATCGACTCTGCCACGGAGCCCGGGACATCGTCCTCGTCGGCGAAATCAAGCTCGGCCTCGATCATTGCCCTTGCATGGACGAGCCGGCGCGCCCAACCCTGATAAAGGGCCGAGAGGTGTCCGCTCGAATGTTCCTGTGCAAGGCGCCGTTGCATCTCGGTTTCCGCGGCAATCAGATCAGCGAGGCCTTCTATCTCCACAAGGTCGAGCTTGTTATTGTGAAAGGCGCGCCGCGAGAATTCGCCGGCCTCGGCATGTTTCAGTCCGGGAATAACGGAGAGCTCGGCCAGAATGGCATCGATCACGGCGCGCCCGCCATGGACCTGGAGTTCTGCGCAATCCTCTCCCGTGAAAGAAGCGGGCGCCGGGAAATAAAGCACCAGCCCCTGATCAAGCACATCATTGTTACGATTGCGAACCAGTCGCAGCGTCGCCTGTCTTGGCCGAGGTGGCGATCCACACAACCGTTCGAGAGCCGATCTTGTCTGCGGACCGCTGATACGGATCACGGCCACGCCGGACGGAAGTCCGCCGGAGGACAAGGCATAGATCGTGTCTGCCACTGCTTGATCGTGTTGATGGTTCACCGCCGCAACATCCTCGCTCGGACCAGATAACAGGCGCGATTATACGCCATATAGCGTTTCACTGCGCGTTACACAGCCATGACTCCGGCTAAGATATCGATGGCTGAAAACACGAAAGCCCAGGCTGAACCTGGGCCTTGTCTGGAAATTGATCGAGTCGATCAGGTATTCATCGAATCGAAGAAATCACCATTGGTCTTGGTCTGCTTCAGCTTGTCGATCAGGAACTCGATCGCGTCGGTGGTGCCCATCGGCGCAAGGATACGGCGAAGCACGAAGATCTTCTGCAGGTCCTGGCGCGGCACAAGAAGGTCTTCCTTGCGCGTACCGGATTTGAGGATGTCCATAGACGGGAAGATGCGCTTGTCGGCGACCTTGCGATCCAGCACGATTTCCGAGTTACCGGTGCCCTTGAATTCTTCGAAGATGACTTCGTCCATACGGCTGCCGGTATCAATCAGGGCCGTGGCAATGATCGTCAGCGAGCCGCCTTCCTCGATGTTACGGGCGGCACCGAAGAAGCGCTTCGGCCGCTGCAGGGCGTTGGCGTCGACACCGCCGGTCAGCACCTTGCCCGATGACGGCACGACCGTGTTGTAGGCGCGACCGAGACGGGTGATCGAATCAAGCAGGATGATGACGTCGCGACCGTGCTCGACAAGCCGCTTGGCCTTTTCGATGACCATCTCGGCCACCTGGACGTGGCGCGTTGCCGGCTCGTCGAAGGTCGACGATACGACTTCGCCCTTCACTGAACGCTGCATGTCCGTCACTTCTTCCGGCCGCTCGTCGATCAGGAGAACGATGAGGTAGCATTCCGGATGGTTGGCGGTGATCGAATGGGCGATGTTCTGCAGCAGAACCGTCTTACCGGTTCGCGGCGGCGCGACGATCAGGCCACGCTGGCCCTTGCCGAGCGGGGCGATCAGGTCAATGACGCGGGCGGAGAGGTCCTTCGAGGTCGGGACCTCAAGCTCCATCTTGAAGCGCTCGTTCGGATAGAGCGGCGTCAGATTGTCGAAATGCACCTTGTGCCGGATTTTTTCCGGATCCTCGAAATTGATCGTATTGACCTTGAGCAAGGCGAAATACCGTTCGCCCTCCTTCGGCCCGCGGATTGGGCCCTCGACAGTATCGCCGGTCTTCAGCGAGAAGCGGCGGATCTGCGAGGGGGAAATGTAGATGTCGTCCGGACCCGGCAGATAGTTGGCATTCGCGGAGCGCAGGAAGCCAAAGCCGTCCTGCAGCACTTCGACGACGCCTTCACCGATGATCTCGATATCTTGGCTCGCAAGCATTTTCAGGATCGCGAACATCAGTTCCTGCTTGCGCATGACGCTGGCGTTCTCGACCTCGACCGATTCGGCAAAGGCCAACAGATCGGTCGCAGATTTGTTTTTAAGTTCTTGTAGCTTCATTTCAGCCATGAAGGGGACCACACTTGGAATTCGAAAGGAAAATCGGCGTGTCTGATGTAAGGGGAGCTGCGGCGGGAAGGGGCAGACTCGTAACGTTTACATATGCCACGAAAGAGGAGGTGGCGGGAAAATAGCGATTCACTCGATGCGCCGCAAGGGGTCTGGAGAAATTACCCGAAGTTTCCTCTTGAACGCACATGAATCAAAAAGGTTTCACCACTGCCATGATGACGATCAGGATCATCAAGAGGGTCGGCGCTTCGTTCATCAGCCGCCAGTACCGGGCACTGCGGGTGTTTTCATCCCGCGCAAACGCGCGCACGGCACGGGCGAACAGGATATGGACGCCGGTCAGGATAACCACGAGCAACAGCTTCGCATGCAGCCACCCGCCCTGAAATCCATAGACGCTCCAGGCGAGATAGAGCCCGAGCACCCAGGTGATCATCATTGCCGGATTCATGATGACCTTCAACAGCCGCTGCTCCATCACCTTGAACGTTTCGGACTGTTCCGAACCGGGCGCCGCATCGGTGTGATAGATGAACAGCCGCGGCATGTAGAGCAGCGCGGCCATCCAGGACATCACGGCAATGAGGTGCAGGGCCTTGATCCAGAGATAGAGGTTGTCGGGCTGCCAGAGAAACAATGTGGCGAGCAGCGCCAGGAACAGGGCGATCACGATTGAGGCGCGCGCCCGGGCCTTGCTCCCGGGACCCGCAGCGGTCTGCCGTTCGCTCATTGCCTTGCTCCGCGCACGCGAGAGACGAGACGGGAGACGTTTTCCGGATCAGCCTGCGGCGTAATGCCATGGCCGAGATTGAAGATCAGCGGACCATTGCCGAGGGCTTGCAGGATCGCGTCAATGCCTTCGTCCAGGGCCTGGCCGCCGGCCACCACCCTCATTGGGTCGAGATTACCCTGCACCGGACCATCCTTCTGAAGCTCGGCGGCAAAGGAAAGCGGGACTGACCAGTCGAGACCGATCGCATCGGCACTGGTTCCCTGGCGATAATCCTTGAGCAGAATACCGGCACCCTTCGCGAAGCAGATGATCTTGGCATGCGGCCGGCGAGCGCGAACACTGTCGATCATCCGGCGAACGGGCTTAACAGCATAACGCAGAAACTCGTCCTCGCCGAGAACGCCTGCCCAGGAATCGAAAATCTGCACCGCGTCGGCGCCGGCATCAATCTGCTCGACAAGGTAATCCGCCGAGACATCGGCAAGCGTCGCCAGCAACTGGTGGAAGGCTTGCGGATAGCGATAGGCAAACAAGCGCGCGGGCGCCTGGTCCGGCGTTCCGTGGCCGGCAATCATATAGGTCGCCACCGTCCAGGGCGCACCGCAGAAGCCGAGCAGCGTCGTTTCATCAGGCAATTCCTGACGCAAGCGCCGCACCGTTTCGATAACCGGCTTCAAGTGATCGGAAACGGGCCGGACATCGAGCTTTGCGATTTCCGCCGCATCGATCGGATCCATGTGTGGTCCATGCCCCTCTTCGAAGCGCACGTTACGCTTCAGCGCATCGGGAATGACAAGGATGTCGGAAAACAGAATGGCAGCGTCAAAACCATACCGCCGAATCGGCTGCAACGTCACCTCGACAGCAAGCTCCGGTGAATAGCAGAGATCGAGGAAGCTGCCAGCTGTTGCGCGCGTCTTGCGGTATTCGGGAAGATAACGGCCCGCCTGCCGCATCAACCAGACGGGGGGAGGTGACAGGGTTTCACCATTCAACACCTGTAACACCTTGCGGGTTTTCGCGGTCACCGAGACGTTCTCCCAATATAAAAGAAATCATTTATCTAAGGTTTCTATTTCTTAGAGTCGGTGACTATCAAGGATTAAAAGCCATCCGGTCCCTTTCCACATTTGGTCGCGATCGGGCCGATGACTGAATTGCATTGACGATCTTTCCCAAAGGAATGGGGATAATCCAGAAAACGATCAAGGATTCAAATTCTTGAGCCTTATTCTCCGCCTGCGGTTTAATGTGGATAAGCGGTGGACGAACGTGACATTTTGTCCAACCATGAGTCTTGTCCACAAGGGCTGGAAATCAGCTTCCCAAGAATCCGGATTGTGAATAACTCGCCGGTTTTCCCCTTGCCTTTGAAACGCGGCCGCCTTTAGCTGTGGCTGTCCCGGTTTATCAACAACCTCCGGAGAATAGCGTGGAGAACCATAAAAATTATTTCCACCTGCACCTGATCTCCGATTCGACCGGCGAGACGCTGATCGCGGCGGGCCGGGCAGCGGCCGCACAGTTTCAGTCGTCGCATGCGCTTGAGCACGTTTATCCGCTGATCAGGAACCGCAAGCAGTTGATGCAGGTGATGGAGGCGGTGGACGGCGCGCCGGGGATAGTGCTCTATACGATAGTTGACCGGGACTTGGCCGATATCATCGATGCGGCCTGCAAGGAGATGGGGCTGCCGTGTGTCTCGGTGCTCGACCCGATCATCGATCTCTTCCAGTCCTATCTCGGCACGACATCGCGGCGGCGGTCCGGCGCCCAGCATGTGATGGATGCCGACTATTTCGCGCGCATCGATGCGCTCAATTTCACGATGGATCATGACGACGGCCAGATGCCCGCAGATTTCAACGATGCCGATGTCGTGCTGGTCGGCATCAGCCGGACCTCGAAGACGCCGACCAGCATCTATCTGGCCAATCGTGGCATAAAGACCGCCAATATCCCGATCGTGCCCGGCGTCCCGCTGCCGGACCGGCTGATGGAGGCGACGAGGCCGCTGGTTGTCGGACTGATCGCGACCGTCGACCGGATTTCCCAGGTGCGGCAGAACCGGGTGCTTGGAACAGCATCCCATAATTTCCGCGCAGAAGAATATGTTGACAGAGCCTCGATTGCCGAGGAACTGAAATATGCGCGATCGCTCTGCACCCGCAACAACTGGCCGATGATCGACGTGACCCGCCGGTCTATCGAGGAAACGGCGGCGGCAATTGTTGCCCTGAGACCGCGGCTGCGTTAAGGCGAATCCGGTCAATCAGGATAGGAAGACAATGGCAGGCTCTCTTGTCCTCGCTTCGGCGAGCCCCTTCCGGCGCATGCTGCTGGAGAATGCCGGTATCCGTTTTCAAGCGATGGCGGCCGAGATCGATGAACGGGCGATCGAAAGTCAGATGGAGCAGCAGCATCTCCCGCCAGAGGAGATGGCGCTCATCCTCGCCGAGGCGAAAGCACGCAACGTCGGGGAAACCCTTCCATATGATATCATTGTTGGTTCCGACCAGACCATGTCGCTTGGCGAGCGCGTCTATCACAAGCCCAAGGATATGAATGAGGCGAGGGAGCATCTGCTGTCGCTCTCTGGAAAGACCCACCAGCTGAACAGCGCGATCGTCTTGACCCGCGGCACCGGTATCCTCTGGAAACACGTTTCCTGTGCCCGGATGACGGTTCGGGCGCTAAGCGCTGGCTTCGTCGAGCAGCATCTCGAGCGCGTCGGGGCAAAGGCCCTGTCGAGCGTCGGGGCCTATCAGCTGGAGGGCGAGGGCATCCAGCTTTTTGAGAGGATCGAAGGTGATTATTTCACGATCCTCGGTCTGCCCATGCTGCCGCTTCTGGCGAAACTCAGGGATTTGCGAGTGATCGATGCGTGATTCACGTGAAACATTTGTTAACCATGCCTTCGTCGCCGGCTATCCCGTCAAGCATTCCCGCTCGCCTTTGATCCATAGTTATTGGCTGAAACAGTTTGGTCTCGAAGGAAGCTACCGGGCGTACGAAGTCGCCCCGGACGACTTTCCGGCTTTCATCGCGTCGCTCCGGAATGGCAGGTCCGGTTTTATCGGCGGCAATGTCACCATCCCGCACAAGGAAATGGCCTTCGCCCTTTCCGACCGGCCGGACGCATTGAGCACCGAACTCGGTGCGTCGAATACGCTGTGGGTCGAGGATGGGTTGGTGCATGCGACCAATACCGACGGTTATGGTTTCACGGCTAATCTCGACGAACGCTCCACGGGCTGGGATCGATGCGACACCGCGATCGTCCTCGGTGCCGGCGGCGCCAGCCGGGCAGTGATCCAGGCGGTGCGCGATCGCGGCGTCAAGACCATTCATGTGGTCAACCGCACGCAAGCCCGGGCACAGGAACTGGCCGATCGGTTCGGACCGGCGGTTCATGCGCAGCCGATGGAGGCCTTGGCGGAGGTCATGCAAGACGCCGGCCTTTTCATCAACACCACGTCTCTCGGAATGGACGGATCAGAGGCGCCCGCCATCGACTTCGCGATGATGCGACCCGGTAGCGTCGTGACCGATATCGTATACGTCCCATTGAAGACGCCGATCCTGCGGCAAGCCGAAGCACAGGGTCATAAGATCGTTGATGGTCTCGGCATGCTCCTGCACCAGGCAGCCCCCGGATTTGAAAAATGGTTTGGCAAGAGACCGCAGGTTGATGCGACGCTGCGGCAGATCATCATTGACGACATGGCGCGGCACGCATGATCATTCTGGGACTGACAGGATCGATCGGCATGGGCAAATCGACCGCCGCGCAAATGTTCGCGGATCTCGGCGTGCCTGTAAACGACGCGGACGCCGTCGTGCATGCGCTCTATCGGGGCGAGGCGGTCGCGCCGATAGAGGCGGTGTTCCCGGGAGCGACGGTGGCGGGTGTCGTCGACAGGAAGGAACTGTCCCGGCAGCTCTCAGAAAATCCGGCCTTATTCAAGACGCTCGAAGCCATCGTTCATCCGCTTGTGCGCAAGGCGGAAAGAGCGTTCCTTGCCCGTCACCGCGCAGAAAAATCACCGCTCGTCCTGCTCGACATCCCGCTGTTGTTCGAGACGAAGGCGGAGAACCGTGTCGATGCGGTGGTGGTCGTTACGTGCGATCCGGCGACCCAGAGGGACCGCGTGATGAAAAGGCCGGGGATGACGGAGGAAAAATTCGCCCTCATTCTCTCCCGCCAGGTTCCAGATGCCCAAAAACGTGCGAAAGCGGATTACATCATCGATACCAGTGGTGAGTTTGATTCGACCCGCGCCCAAGTTGCGGCGATCGTCCGGCACGTGACTACCCAGAAGAGGCTATGATGCGCGAAATCATCTTCGATACGGAAACGACGGGCCTCGATAACAGGCTGGACCGCGTCATTGAAATCGGCGGCATCGAACTCGATAATCATTTTCCGACAGGCCGGACGTTTCACGTCTATATCAATCCCGTCGACCGGAAGGTGCATCCCGACGCTCTGGCGGTCCATGGCATTTCGGACGAGTTCCTTAAAGACAAGCCTGACTTCTCCGGCATCGTCACCGAACTGCTCGAATTTTTCGGCAATGCCCGCTGGGTGGCTCACAACGCGACCTTCGACATGGGCTTCATGAACGCCGAGTTTGCCCGGCTCGGCCTGGCGGCGATCGCCAATGATCTGGTGACCGACACATTGGCGCTGGCCCGCCGCAAACACCCGATGGGCCCGAATTCGCTCGATGCGCTCTGCCGGCGGTATGGGATCGACAACTCTCACCGGACCAAGCACGGCGCGTTGCTCGACTCCGAGCTTTTGGCGGAAGTCTATATCGAGATGATCGGCGGCAGGCAGGCTGCACTTGGCCTTCTGTCAGGTGAGAACCGCGGTGGCTCGGCCGTCGAAACCGGCGAGGTCATCATCGTCGCCGGGCAAAGGCCGCAGCAGCTCGGCTCCCGGTTGAGCATTGCAGAAATCGAAGCGCATGCCGCGCTCATCGCTAAAATGGGTGCGAAGGCCATCTGGGCGAAATACGAACCCGCCAAATGAAAATGCCCGGTCGAAGACCGGGCATCATTCAATTCACACGCGACAGGAACCGGATCAGTTCGTGTTGGCGGAGACCTGCGCCCGGACTTTTTCTTCAGCCATGCGCTGGGCAAACATCTGGGCGAAATCGATCGGGTCGATCATCAGCGGCGGGAAGCCGCCGTTGCGCGTTGCATCGGAAACGATCTGGCGGGCGAACGGGAAGAGCAGGCGCGGGCATTCGATGAAGAGCAGGGGCAGCATGTGCTCCTGCGGGAAGCCGGTGACACGGAAGACGCCGCCATAGGCGAGCTCGACGTTGAACAGCATCTTGTCGCCGTCCTTGGCTTCGGCGTTCAGCGTCAGCACGACGTCGAATTCGGCATCCGACAGCGGATTGGCGTTGACGTTGACATTGATGTTGATCGACGGGGCCTTGTCGCGGGCCTGAAGCGAACGCGGCGCACCCGGATTTTCAAACGAAAGGTCCTTGATGTACTGCGCCAGGATGTTCAGGGACGGGCTCTCTGTAGCGCCGCCGTTGGGAGTGGATGCGGTATCGGTCATAAGGCCTTTTCCTTCGGACATGAATTTGGTGAGGCCATCTAGCACTTCGCACCGGGGCTTACAACCCGGAGCGCCTCTCACTTCAGGCGGTCGCGCTCGTTCGGATCGGTGCGGCCGCGGCCATTGGTGCGGGAAAATTCGTCTTCATCGAGGTCGATGACCTGCGGGCCGGATCGGTGTGGCGAACCGCGGTCGGGGTCCGGCCCCCGCGAAAATCCGCCCCCTGTCGTCACGATTGTCAGCCGGTTCCTGATTAGCGACCAGCCGAGATCCCTGACAGCTGGAATGAAAAGCAGCAGCCCAATGACATCGCTGATGAAGCCGGGAATGATCAGCAGGAATGCGGCGATCACGATCATTGCGCCATGCGCGAGCTGCCGCCCAGGGTCGGTGCCGGTCTGCGCGGCCTCATGAATTTTCCGCAACGCGCCTATGCCCTGGGTACGCAGGAGAACGGCACCGGCGATCGTACTTGCCAGCACCATAAGCAACGTCATGCCGACACCGATTTCGCGGCCAACGAAAATGAAGGCCGCGATCTCTGCAAGCGGCATCAAAAGAAAAAGCAGCGGAATGATCAGAGCGCGCATGGTGTCCACTTAATGTGAATGCAGCCCGTCCCTGTTGGACCGGCAAGTGCAAAGAAGTGATATAGTCATTTGAATGATCGTGCCATGCAGACTATATGGGATGATTGCACGGCATTTTAACAGCGGTTCTGGGTGGAAATGGGCTCTTTCGACTTCATCACATTGTTTTTCCTGGTCGCCGCGGTGATCATCTTCCTCCAGTTGCGCAGCGTGCTGGGCAAGAGGACCGGAAACGAACGTCCGCCCGTTGATCCCTATTCGCCTCGCGAGGCCGCCCCGGAAGCAACCGGCAAGGTCGTGCAACTTCCCCGCCGCGATGGCGCCGGCGAGGACATTACACGTTATGCCGATATCGATGCCTTCACCAAGGCCGGAACGCCGCTCAATGATGCACTGCGCCGCATTAACGATGCCGATCCGAATTTCGACCCGCTGGAGTTCGTCAATGGCGCCAAGATGGCCTATGAAATGATCGTCATGGCGTTTGCCGACGGCGACCGCAAGACGCTCAAAGGTCTTCTGTCCCGCGAGGTCTATGAAGGTTTCGATGCCGCGATTTCCGAGCGCGAAAGCAAGGGCGAAGTGGTCAAATCCACCTTCGTTGGCATCGAGAAGGCCGACATGGTGCATGCCGAGATCAAGGACAGCGAAGCCAACATCACGCTGCGCATTATCAGTCAGCTGATTTCCGCGACCTACGACAGATCCGGGGCCATCGTCGATGGCGACGCTGAGGCCGTCTCTGAAGTCAACGATCTCTGGACCTTTGCCCGCGACATCCGCTCGCGCGATCCGAACTGGAAGCTGATCGCCACCGAATCCGAAAACTGATCGGGACCGGGCGATGGATTTCGATTTGCAGCGGATCGACTTTTCCGGCCTCCCCGGTTGGCACGACGACAATCCGTTGCCTTTGCTGTCTGCCCTCAGGCGCTGTCGCCGACAAGTCGCAGCCGTCAAACCGCACAAGACAGGATCGCTCGGCGTCTCGTCCGCCGACCTGATGCCGGCCTATGCGGCGGCATCGACAGTTGAGATACGGACCGAAAGCGCGGCGCGCGCTTTCTTCGAAGAGCACTTCGTCCCGTTCAAGATCGTCCGCAGGGACGGCAGGCCTGGTTTCGTCACGGCTTTTTACGAACCCGAAGTCCTCGTCAGCGCGAGGCCGGACGAGACGTTCCGCTTTCCCTTCTACCGCCGGCCGGCCGACCTCATTGATATCGACGATAACAATCGGCCGGATGGTTTGGACCCGTATTTCGCCTTCGGCCAATTGAAGGACGGTGTCGTTGGCGAACATCCGGATCGCAAGGCGATCGAGCAGGGCTTTCTTGCCGGACGCGGACTGGAGATCGCCTATGCGAAGTCCAAGGTCGACGTGTTCTTCGCCCATGTGCAAGGCGCGGCCCGGCTGGTCTTTCCTGATGGATCGATGAAGCGCATCACCTATGCGGCAAAGACCGGGCATTATTTTTCGGCGACCGGAAGGTTGCTGATCGAGCGGGGCAAGATCGACGCGGCGACCGTCTCGATGCAGTCGATCCGCAAGTGGCTGGATGATCATCCGGATGAGGCTGACGAGGTGCTCTGGAACAATCGGTCGTTCATCTTCTTTCGCGAGGCGGAGGTCGATGATGCCGGACTCGGGCCCGTCGCAGCGGCGAAGGTGGCGTTGGAACCCGGCCGCTCGCTCGCGGTCGACCGCCTTATTCATACCTTCGGCGTTCCCTTCTTCATCTCGAGCGACAGCCTGACCTCGATCGATGACGGCCAGCCGTTCCGCCGGCTGATGCTGGCGCTCGATACCGGCTCGGCGATCGTCGGCCCGGCTCGCGGCGATATCTTCACCGGCTCTGGTGACGATGCCGGGCGCCTGGCTGGGGCCGTGCGCAACGAGGCCGACTTTTTCATTTTCATTCCGAAGGCCGCAGCGGCAAGATACGACCATGGCTAGGATCAAGAAGCTTACCAGCGAGGACCGGATATTGTGGGGCAAGGTTGCCCGCACCACCCGTCCGCTGCCCGGCCGCATGGACGAGCTTGCCGAATTCGAAGAGCCGGTGCCGGAACCTGAAAAGCTGCCGCCGCCCGTGATCAGGGAAGGAAAATCGCTGGCGGAGTCTTTCGGCGGCGCCCCGGAAGCTGTGAAGCGCCCGCGTGTCCATCATCCTCTCGAAAAACCGGTCAAACGCAAACTGGCAAAAGGCCATCTGCCGATCGAGGCGCGGATCGACCTGCACGGCATGATCCAAAACGAGGCGCATGGGTTTCTATTGCATTTTCTCCTGCGCGCGCATGAGCGGGGCTTGAGGCACGTGCTCGTCATCACCGGCAAGGGGACGTCGCTCGGCAGCGACGGTGCCTTGAAACGGGCGGTGCCGATGTGGTTTTCGCTACCCGAATTCCGGGTGCTGATTTCCTCTTATGAACCGGCAGCACGCAACCACGGCGGCGAGGGCGCGCTCTATGTCCGCCTGTCGAAGCCGATGGGTTCGACGCCATGACGCCCTTTGGCGAAGCGATGCACCGGCTGCGGGGGCTGAGAGGTGTCTCGCAGAAACAGATGGCGGTCGCGATCGGCGTATCGCCTGCCTATCTCTCGGCGCTGGAGCATGGAAAACGCGGCGCGCCGAGCTTTGAGTTCCTGCAAAGGGTCGCGGGATATTTCAACGTCATCTGGGATGATGCCGACGAGCTTTTCGGCCTGGCTGCACTTTCCGATCCAAAAGTCGTACTCGACACCTCCGGCCTGTCGCCCGCCCACACGGCTTTTGCCAACCGGCTCGCGGGCCGCATCCGTAGCTTATCTGGCGAAACCATCCGCATGCTGGAAGATGTTTTGGAAAAAGGCCGGTTTGCTGATAAGGAACTCTGATGATCCCCGGAATTCTGCCGCTTTCAGGCTGCACGGGATTTGGAACTCTGGACAAAATCCCTATATTCGGGGAGCGCCATCGAGGGCTGATTCGCACGGAATCCGATCTCCGAAGACATGGCATCAAAACCTGGAAAGACTTATAGCCGAATGACCGATTTGCCTGAAACCGAAGCCGGCGCATACGCCGAATATGGTGCCGATTCCATCAAGGTCCTGAAAGGTCTCGATGCTGTCCGCAAAAGGCCGGGCATGTATATCGGTGATACTGACGACGGCTCCGGCCTGCACCACATGGTCTATGAGGTCGTGGACAACGCGATCGACGAGGCGCTGGCGGGCCATGCCGACATCGTCACCGTGACGCTGAATGCCGATGGCTCGGTAACCGTTACCGACAATGGCCGCGGCATTCCGACCGACATTCACACTGGCGAAGGGATATCGGCTGCCGAAGTGATCATGACGCAGCTGCATGCCGGCGGCAAATTCGACCAGAATTCCTACAAGGTCTCCGGTGGTCTGCACGGCGTCGGCGTCTCGGTGGTCAATGCGCTTTCGGTAAAGCTGAAGCTTCGGATCAAGCGCCAGGGCAAGATCCATGAGATGTCCTTTACGCACGGCGTTGCCGATGCGCCACTGGCAGTCGTGGGCGACAGCAACGGCGAAACAGGCACGGAAGTGACGTTCCTGCCGAGCGGCGACACCTTCACCATGGTCGAGTTCGACTATGGCACGCTCGAGCACCGGCTGCGCGAACTGGCCTTCCTGAATTCCGGCGTCCACATCCTGCTCACCGATAAGCGCCATTCCGACATCCGCCAGGACGAGATGATCTACGACGGCGGTCTCGAAGCCTTTGTCGCCTATCTCGACCGCGCCAAGAAGCCGCTGGTCTCGAAGCCTGTCTCTATTCGCAGTGAAAAGGACGGCATCACCGTCGAAGTCGCCATGTGGTGGAACGACAGTTACCACGAGAACGTGCTTTGCTTCACCAACAACATTCCGCAGCGCGATGGCGGCACGCATATGGCCGGTTTCCGCGGCGCGCTGACCCGCCAGATCGTCTCCTATGCCGACAGCTCCGGCATCATGAAGAAGGAAAAGGTGACGCTGACCGGTGACGACTGCCGCGAAGGTCTGACGGCGGTTCTCTCGGTCAAGGTACCGGATCCGAAATTCTCCTCGCAGACCAAGGACAAGCTGGTTTCCTCGGAAGTCCGCCCGGTGGTCGAAAGCCTCGTCAACGAAGCGCTGAGCGTCTGGCTGGAAGAACATCCGGGCGACGCGAAAATCCTCGTCGGCAAGGTTGTCGAGGCGGCTGCGGCCCGCGAAGCAGCGCGCAAGGCGCGCGAACTCACCCGCCGCAAGGGCGCGCTGGATATTTCCTCACTGCCGGGAAAACTGGCCGATTGTTCAGAACGGGATCCGGCCAAGTCCGAACTCTTCCTGGTCGAAGGGGATTCGGCAGGCGGTTCGGCCAAGCAGGGTCGCTCGCGCGAAAACCAGGCGATCCTGCCGTTGCGCGGTAAAATCCTCAATGTCGAGCGCGCCCGCTTTGACAAGATGCTATCGAGCCAGGAAATCGGCACACTGATCACGGCACTCGGCACCTCGATCGGCAAGGACGAGTTCAATCCGGAAAAGCTGCGCTATCACAAGATCATCATCATGACCGATGCTGACGTCGACGGCGCCCATATTAGAACGCTGCTGCTCACCTTCTTCTTCCGGCAGATGCCGGAGCTGATCGAGCGCGGCCATCTCTATATTGCCCAGCCGCCGCTCTATAAGGTCGCGCGCGGCAAGTCGGCGCAGTATCTGAAGGACGAAAAGGCTCTGGAGGAATATCTGATCTCCATGGGCCTCGAGGATGCGGCCCTTGAGCTTGGCTCCGGCGAGGTCCGGGCCGGCCAGGACCTGCGCGAAGTGATCGTCGACGCGCTGCGCCTGCGCTCGCTGGTCGAAGGTCTGCATTCGCGTTACAGCCGTTCCGTCGTCGAGCAGGCGGCGATTGCCGGAGCGCTCAATCCGGAACTCAACCAGCACACCGAGCAGTCGGAAGCAACAGCAGCCGAGGTCGCGAAGCGCCTCGACCTGATCGCCGAGGAAACGGAACGCGGCTGGACGGCCGTGGTCGGCGGCGATGGTGGGCTGCGCTTCGAGCGGATGGTGCGCGGCGTCAAGGAAGTGGCCTCGCTCGACATGGCGCTGATCGGCTCATCCGACGCGCGCCACATCGACCAGCTGACCCCGCGCCTGAAAGAGATCTACGGGCATCCGCCGACGTTGCGCCGCAAGGACGGTGCGCTGGAAATCAGCGGCCCCCGCGCACTTCTCGACGCGATCTTTGCCAGCGGCCGCAAGGGCCTGTCGATGCAGCGTTACAAGGGTCTTGGCGAAATGAATGCCGAGCAGCTCTGGGAAACGACGCTCGACCCGAACGTCCGCTCGCTGCTGCAGGTCAGGGTCGCCGACGCGACCGACGCCGACGGCCTGTTCTCGCGTCTGATGGGCGACGAAGTCGAACCGCGCCGCGATTTCATCCAGGAAAACGCGCTCAGCGTCGCCAACCTCGATATCTGATCCGGGCAAATTGCTGGAACTTCGGAACCACGCCTCCGCAAGAAGGCGTGGTTTCGTTTTCTAGAGTTTATTCGGCGCCGAAGATGCCGTTGAAGGCGATTTCCGCCAGCGGACGGCGCGGGCTCGGGGTTTCGCTTGCCTGCAAATAGTCCGGCAACTGTGTCTTGTTGCCGAGACGGCCGATGGCCGCGGCGGCCTCTACGCGGTAGCCGTCCGGAATGCCGAGGATTTCGACGGCCTTGTCGAAATGCAAGCCGGTCATGCCGTGCGCCTGGAAACCAAGGAGCTGGGCCTGATGGGCGATCGCGCCCCAGGCGGCGCCGGTGTCGAAGCTGTGGCTGTAGGATGGCTTTTCTTCGGTCGTTCCCGGCGCCGCGAAATGGGTCTTCGAGACCATGATGACGAGCGCCGAAGCGGACTTGGCCCAGCCCTGGTTGAACTCATTGAGAATCGGGAAGATGCGGTTCCACTGCTCGGTGCCGCGGAGCGCATAGACGAAACGCCAGGGCTGCGAATTGTAGGCCGACGGCGCCCAGCGCCCAGCCTCCAGGACGGTCAGGAGCTCGGTTTCGGAGATGGTCTCAGCAGTGAACGCGCGCGGCGACCAACGGTTTAGAAAGCTCGGCTCGATCGGATAATCGGCCTGGCGGTAGTTGCTGGAGGTTGTCATGACAAATTCCTGTCTGGGAGGTCGGAAGTTGGAGGTGCAACGTTCGATGAAAACGGACGCAGTCCGTATATGGTGGCGGAGTGAGTCCCCACTAGGGTGCGGTATGGCGACGGACCGTTTCCAGCGTGAAGACAAAAGGCCAAACTGGAGTGGATGGGGTATAATTCGAATGGCGGAAAGAGGACGCAGAAACGCCGTCGAGAGCCATTGTCGAATACCAGAAAAAAGTTGTATAAGTTCTGTAGATTTTTCCGAAGCAAAGGAATGCCGCTGATGACTGTGACCTTGAAAGACCCTTCGCTGTTTCGCCAGGCCGCTCTTGTCGGCGAAAACTGGGTCGATGCCGACCCGAAAAACGCGATCGAAGTGAACAATCCGGCGACCGGCGAAATCATCGGCCGTGTGCCGAAGCTGGGCGCCGCCGAAACCAAGGCGGCGATTGAAGCGGCGCGGATTGCGCAGAAGGGCTGGGCGGCGCGTACCGCCAAGGAGCGCTGCGCCGTTCTGCGCAAATGGTACGACCTGATGATCGAGAACAAGGATGACCTCGGCCGCATCCTGACTTTGGAACAGGGCAAGCCGCTTGCGGAAGCCACCGGCGAAATTGTCTACGGCGCGAGTTTCATCGAGTGGTTCGCCGAGGAGGGCCGCCGCATCTATGGCGACATGATCCCCGGCCACCAGCCGGACAAGCGTATCCTGGTGATGAAGCAGCCGATCGGCGTCGTCGCCGCGATAACGCCGTGGAACTTCCCGAATGCGATGATCACTCGCAAGGCCGGCCCGGCTTTTGCTGCAGGCTGCGCCATGGTCCTGAAGCCCGCCTCGCAGACGCCGTTCTCGGCGATCGCCATTGCGGTTCTCGCCGAACGCGCCGGACTGCCGAAAGGCCTGTTCAGCGTCATCACCGGCTCGGCTTCGGCGATCGGCGGCGAGATGACGTCGAACCCGGTGGTGCGCAAGCTGACCTTCACCGGTTCGACCGAGGTCGGCACCGAACTCTACAAGCAGAGCGCCCCGACCATCAAGAAACTCGGCCTCGAACTTGGCGGCAATGCGCCGTTCATCGTCTTCGATGATGCCGATCTCGATGCCGCCGTCGAAGGCGCGCTGATCGCCAAATACCGCAACAACGGCCAGACCTGCGTCTGCGCCAACCGCATCTATGTGCAGGACGGCGTCTACGACGCCTTTGCCCAAAAGCTGGCAACCGCCGTCGGCAAGCTGAAGACCGGCAACGGTTTTGACGAAGGCGTCATCCTCGGACCGCTGATCGACAAGGCAGCGCTCGCAAAGGTCGAGGAGCATATCGCCGATGCAATGTCCAAGGGCGCGCGGATCCTGCAGGGCGGCAAGAAACATGCACTCGGCGGCACCTTCTTCGAGGCGACGATCCTGGCCGATGTCACCAAGGACATGGCGGTGGCGCGCGAGGAAACCTTCGGGCCCTTAGCGCCGCTGTTCCGCTTCAGGGACGAAGCCGACGTCATCGAGCAGGCCAACGACACCGAGTTCGGTCTCGCATCCTATTTCTATGCCAAGGATCTCGCCCGCGTTTTCCGGGTCGCCGAAGCGCTGGAATACGGCATGGTCGGCGTCAATACCGGCCTGATCTCGACGGCGGAAGCACCGTTCGGCGGCGTCAAGCTGTCCGGCCTCGGTCGCGAAGGATCGAAATACGGCATCGAGGAATTCACCGAGATCAAATATGTCTGCCTCGGCGGCATCGCATGAACATAGGCATATGAACTGGCAAGGCCGGCTGGAGAAATCCTGTTGGCCTTTGTTTTTTCTGGCTCATGACCAGAATTCGCGGGCCGGCATCGACGGAAACTGCTTCACAGGTGTTGTAGTGGCGTTTTAAGTAGCCGTGACAGCGCAAGGAGAGACAGCGATGCCCGCCCCGAAAAACAACTTCAAGGCCGCGATCCGCGAGGACCGTTTCCAGCTCGGTCTGTGGGTCGCTCTCGCAAGTCCCTATGCGGCCGAAATCGTCTCCAGCAGCGGCTATGACTGGCTGCTGATTGATGGCGAACATGGGCCGAACGATATTCCGCTCCTGTCGTCGCAGATCCAGGCGGTTTCCCGCTCGGCAAGCCATCCGATCGTGCGGCTGCCGGTCGGCGAGACGTGGATGATCAAGCAGATCCTCGACGCCGGGGCGCAGACGCTGCTGATCCCGATGGTCGAGAGTGTTGAACAGGCACGGGCGCTGGTCCGGGCGGTGCGCTATCCGCCGCATGGTATCCGTGGGGTCGGCGCTGCGCTTGGCCGGGCGTCCCAGTTCAGCCGCATCGACGATTATCTCGAGACGGCAAATTCGGAAATTTGCCTCATCGTCCAGATCGAGAGCCGGGCGGGCCTTGCAGCCCTTGACGAGATTGCTGCGCTTGACGGGATCGACGGGCTGTTCATCGGTCCATCGGATCTCGCCGCCGATATGGGCTATCTCGGCCAGCCCGGCCATCCGGTGGTGACCGCTGCCATCAAGGACGCGTTCGAGCGGATCAGGAAAGCCGGCAAGGCCCGCGGCATAATGACCCTTAGCCTGGATCAAGCGCGTCTCTATCGCGACATGGGCGCGGACTTCATGGCGATCGGAACCGATGTGACGCTTCTCGTCAGCGCTACCGCCCAACTGCGCGAGGATTTCCTGACCGGCGGAGAGAGCAAAGCCAAACCGGTTGTCGGCTACTGATCATCGGTTGCTGGTGATCGCTGCCAGCCGCGGCATGGCAACTTCCGGGCTCCAGGCCCGGAAATCGGCGATGCGCCGGACGATTTTTTCGGCGTGGTGATTGGCAATGTCGGCAAGCCGGTGCTCGAGAAACGGATTGCGGAACCGGTCGAGCGTCAGGGCGACATAGTCGGCCGCCTCCCGGCCAAGCCCTCTGGCGGCAAAGCCGGGAATGACTTCAGTCACGTAGATCTCCGTCAATGTCGCCGCGACATGGGGGTCGCGCAGGATCTCCTTCACCGTTTCGTCGCGCAGGCGGCCGGTTTTCAGCCAGATGTCGGCAAGCACGGTGTGACCCAGATTGAGAATGTGCAGTTTGAGCTTTTCATACGGCGTCAGGTCGTCGATCAGAAGGACTGACGGGTGCGTACAGGGTATCGATAGTCCTGGTTGGTTTTCGATTGCCCACAGCGCATAGGGCTCCGCGATGGCACCGGCTGGTTCTAGCGGCTCCGAAACGATGCGGTCGACAAGGGTATTGCCCCAGACAACGGCCGATGACAGCCACGTCTCGAAACCGGCATCGCCGATCCGCTCGGCTTGAATGCGCAGAATGACCTCCTTCAGCCTGTCGCCGTTGCGGGCAATCAGCTCACAGGGCAGAACCGTCAGCGGTCTGCCGCCTGCAACGAATCGGGCATGAAGCAGCAGGAGCAGTTTTCCAGGAAAGGACGGGGGGATTTCCGTGCCAGGATCGCCGCTTTCCACATCGTAGCCGGTGTCGCCGGTATTCGAGACCAGGATTTCCGCCTCTTCCGCGACGATCCGTTTCACCTCTTGCCAATCGCTTGCCGTCGTGAGCGCCCGTGCGACGCTGGTCACCTGTTGTCTCCGGTCGATTTCGACACCATCGGCCAGACCCCGGACAATCACGGGAAATCCCTCCGGCGCCGCCAGCGCGTTCAGCCGTCCCGCCCGTTCCGCCGAGCCGGTCGTCTGGACGATGGTGATCTTTCCGATAGCCTCGCCCGTGCCAAGCGCTTCGCTGATGAAGAGATCGGCATGGGCCTGCAGGAAGCGGCTGGTTCCAAACTGGACGATTGGTGTCGGCATGGGTCTGATGAATCCGGCTATTGAATGGATTGGAGCAGGGTTTCGCGCGCTGACCTCAGATGTCGCTTGCATGCGGCTTCGATCTGCGCCACGTCCCGTGTTTTCAGCGCTGCGATATAGGCGAGGTGTTCTTCCAGCGCCCGGGCGTTGCGTTCGCGCGCATTCGCCTTGTTCCACTGGTAGTGGTAGTGGAAGACGATAGCGATGATATCGTAGAAATCGACGATGAAGCGGTTGCTCGAGGACTTGTGCACGAGCAGGTGAAAGCGTTCGTCGAGTTCGGAGAAGTCGCGGTAGCGATTGTCGATATCGGCGAGAATTTCCTGGTGCAGCGCCTCGATCCGGTCCAACTCCTGCCATGCCGGATGATCGGCATCGAGGACCGCGAAACTTGCGGCGGAACGCAGCTCGAACATCTCGCGGACCTCGGTCAGCTCCAGCGCGAATTCGCGGGTGAAGCCTTTCAGGATCCAGTGGCTGTTCGGCCGTTTCTCGATCAGTCCGAAGCGGCTGAAGCGGATGAGGAACTCGCGCACGCTGGTCGTGCCCGTGCCGATATCGCGGGCGAGCTCAAGCTCGTTGATCTGCATGCCCGGCTCGGCACCGCCGGCCAGAATCCGGCGCATGAAGCTGCGCTCGATGATTTCGGACAGCGAATCGGTTTCCTCGGCCGGGTAATAATCCTCGGCCTTCGGCTGTCGCAGAACCGCCTTCGCCCGCTTGTTCCAGGCGATCAGCTGCAGCTCTTCCATCCGTGCCAAGATCGCCCGGATGGTCGTGCGGCTGACGCCGAGCGTCGCGCCGAGTTCCGGCTCGGAGGGCAGGGCGGACGTTTCCGCAAGCAGCTTGAGGCAGCGGTTGAAGGCGTCCTTGAAGACGGTGTTCTGTTTCGCCATGATTTTGCCCGGCCGGATAGGGGTTTCTGTCGATCGAACCGGAGATTCCCGGTTCGGCTTGGAAGGCTGCTCTATCCGGTCTGTCCGGCGCTGTCTCGGCTTGATACCCGAAGTTTCATAGTGTTGCGGTCCCTGATTTTGGTTTGATGCGGTCGTTGCCTTTTTGCTGCGACCCGGTCTGATGCATAATACCCATTGACGGCGAACTGTCTATTGTAGATAAAAGACAAAAATGAATCAGCACTCTTGCTCAGAGAAAAACCGTCAAGGGAGATACCAGGGTGACCGCACCTTCCTTTATCGTTTTGTCGGCGGAAGACAATGTGGCCGTCGCGTCGCTCGCCTTCGAGCCGGGTGGCGAACTGCCGGATGGCGTGCGCGCCGGAGCCAGGATCGATCCAGGCCATAAGGTGGCGATCCATCCGGTTCCCGCCGGCGAGCCGGTGGTGAAGTACGGCCAGGCGATCGGCCGCGCGACCGTCGATATCGCGCCCGGCGACCACGTCCATTCGCACAATCTCGCCTTCGATCAGGACCGCCTGTCGATCGGCGCGCCGGTGCAGCCGGAGGCCGCGAGTGCTGCCGACAAGGCGCGCACTTTCATGGGCTATCGCCGCGCCGACGGCCGCGCTGCGACGCGCAACTTCATCGGCATCATCGCCAGCGTCAACTGTTCCACCACGGTCTGTCGCGCCATTGCCGACGAGGCCAACCGGACCATCCTGCCGCGTTATGACGGCATCGACGGCTTCGTGCCGATCGTCCATGATCAGGGCTGCGGCATGAGCTCGACCGGCGACGGCATGAAGAACCTGCACCGGACGCTGGCCGGCTACACCCGCCATGTGAATTTCGGCGGCGTGCTGATGGTCGGCCTTGGCTGCGAGGTCAACCAACTGACCCTTTACGGCCAGAGCGGTTCCGGCGCCGGCAAACGTCATTTCAATATTCAGGATGCCGGCGGTTCGCGCCGTGCCGTCGCCCGGGCGATCGGCGTGCTCGAGGAGATTGCCGAGGAAATCGGTACTGCCAGACGCATTCCGATCCCGGTCAGCGAGATCATTGTCGGCCTGCAATGCGGCGGTTCGGACGGACTTTCGGGCATCACGGCAAACCCGGCGCTCGGAGCGGCGGTCGATATCCTGGCCGGCGCCGGCGGCACGGCGATCCTGTCGGAAACCTCGGAAATCTATGGCGCTGAGCATCTGCTGCGCAGCCGCGCAGTCAACGAGGATGTCGCGCGGAAGCTCGATGGGCTGATCTCCTGGTGGGAAAGCTATGTCGAGATGCATGGCGCGTCGCTCGACAACAATCCGTCGCCCGGCAACAAGCGCGGTGGCCTGACCACCATCCTCGAAAAGTCGCTCGGCGCGGTGGCCAAGGGCGGTCGCTCGCCGCTGACGGCGGTCTATCACTATGCCGAGCGGGTGACCGAACATGGCCTCGTCTTCATGGATACGCCCGGCTATGACCCGGTATCGGCAACCGGCCAGGTCGCCGGTGGCGCCAATGTGATCACGTTCACGACCGGCCGCGGCAGCTGTTTCGGCTCCCGCCCCTGTCCCTCCATCAAGCTGACGAGCAACACGGCGCTTTATCGGGCCATGGAGGAGGACATGGATATCGATTGCGGCACGATTGCCACCGGAGATGCGACGATCGCCGGCAAGGGCCGCGAGATCTTCGACCTGATCATCGATACCGCGTCCGGAAGGAAGACCAAGAGCGAACTGTTCGGCTACGGCGACAATGAATTCGTGCCCTGGCACCTGGGCGCGACACTCTGACGGAAGCAGCCGTCAGAGGGAGGAGAGGGTTGATGCAGACAAGAAGGATCGGTCGGACGGATCTGTCCGTTACCGAATACAGTTTCGGTACCGCACCGCTGGGCGGGATGTATCGCGCCTGCCCGCGCGAGACGGCAATGGAAACGCTTGGCTTCGCCTGGGATGCAGGCCTGCGGCTTTTCGATACGGCACCCTGGTATGGGTTTGGCCTGGCCGAAAGACGGGTCGGGGATTTCCTGCGGGACAAGCCCAAGGGCAGTTATGTTCTATCGACGAAAGTCGGCCGCCTGCAGCGCCCGGTGGCGGACGACAAGGTGCCGAGCTACGGTTTCGTCGATCCGCTGCCGTTCGACACCGACTACGACTATTCCTACGATGGGGTCATGCGATCGGTCGATTTCAGCTATGCCCGGCTTGGCCTGAACCGCATCGATATCCTCTTCGTTCATGACATCGGTGTCTATACGCATGGCGCCGAGCGCAACCGCATCTATCTGCGCCAGCTGTTTGATGGCGGCCTCAAGGCGCTGGAGGAGCTGAAATCGAGCGGCGCCATTTCCGCCTACGGTCTTGGTGTCAATGAAGTACCTGTCTGCCTGGATGTGATGCGAGAGGCGGATCTCGACTGCATCCTGCTTGCAGGGCGCTACACACTGCTCGACCGCACTGCCACTGCCGAATTGCTGCCGCTCTGCGAGAAAAAGAAAACCTCGCTGGTGGTTGGCGGCGTTTTCAATTCGGGTATTCTGGCCACGGGTCCGGTGGAGGGATCGCATTTCGACTATATGCCGGCAGACCGGGAGGTTCTGGATAAGGTGGGTGCGCTGGAGAGGATCGCTCAATCGCAAGGGCTGCCGCTTGCGGCACCCTCGATCCAGTTTCCGTTACAGAATCCGGTCGTTGCCTCCGTCTTGCTCGGAACGGCAAAACCGTCGAGCCTGACGCGCAATATGGAATTGACGGAACGGCGCCTGCAGCCGGCCGACTTTGAGCCTTACGACGCCCATACGCTGGTCGCGCCCGAAATGGGAACGGAAGCTGTTCGAGTCTAGCCGGATCGTGAAAGGGAAAGCGGAATGCTGAAGGGAATACATCCATTGCTCGGACCGGATCTGCTTCATGCGATCCGCACGATGGGCCATGGCGACGAGATCGTGGTCGCCGACGCCAATTTTCCGGCCAGCACCATGGGGCCGAAGGTGGTGAGGGCCGATGGGGTCGACGCCTTGAGCATCACCGAGGCAATCCTTGCGCATATGCCTCTCGATACCTTCGCCGACGAATCCGCCTGGCGGATGGAAGTCGTCGGCGATCCGTCGGCCGAGCCGGAAGTCTGCGTCGAATTCCAGAAGCTGGTCCACAAGCTTGCCGGCGATTTCAGGGTCGTGCCGATCGAGCGCTTTGCCTTCTACGCGCGCGCGCGCAGGGCGGCCTATATCGTCGCGACCACCGAGTTTCGCCTTTATGGAAATATCATCCTGAAAAAGGGTGTCGTGCATCCGCAGGAACTTTACCGGGTGTAGAGGCCCCCGAAATGCCCGGCCAAGGGACATGGCCGGATCATCTTCGTGATGGAAAACAGTGACTTGGCGTTGGGAGGAAATCAATGCGCAAGGACAGAGCCCACCGCTTGCAATTTCGAAATTGCTGAGATAGCTTGCCAGGGTAATATGTTTTTTATCGATAAAAGGTCGAACTGTTCGCGTCTTGCGGCTCGATCCGAGGAGAACTCAACAAGGCGCTGTTGGAGGAGAACAACACCATGACTCTTATGAAGCATATCCTGTCGCGCCGCGCCTTTACCAGCCTTGCTGGTGCCGCCGTGTTCGCCACAATGATGCCGATGACATCGTTCGCCCAAGACGTCACCATCCCGATCATCGTCAAGGACACGACGTCCTTCTACTGGCAGATCGTTCTGGCCGGCGCCCGCGCTGCGGGCAAGGATCTCGGCGTCAATGTGCCGGAACTCGGCGCGCAGGCCGAATCCGACATCAACGGCCAGATCAGCATTCTTGAAAACGCCGTTGCCGGCTCCCCGGCCGCCGTGGTCATCTCGCCGACGGAATTCAAGGCGCTCGGCAAGCCGATCGACGAAGCTGCCAAATCCGTGCCGATTATCGGGATCGACTCGGCCGCTGATTCCAAGGCCTTCAGCTCGTTCCTGACGACGGACAACACACAGGGTGGCCGTATCGCCGCTGACGGTCTTGCCGCCGCGATTAAGGAAGCAACGGGCAAGGAAGAGGGCGAAATCGCCATCATCACCAACCTGCCGGGCGTCGGCTCGCTCGATCAGCGCCACAATGGCTTCATGGAACAGATCGCCGCGAAATATCCGGGCCTCAAGGTCGTCGCCGATAAATATGCCGACGGTCAGGCTACCACCGGCCTCAACATGATGACCGACCTGATCACCGCAAACCCGAATCTCGTTGGCGTTTTTGCTTCCAACCTGATCATGGCGCAGGGCGTCGGCCAGGCGATCGCCGAAAACAAGCTCGGCGACAAGATCAAGGTCATCGGCTTCGACAGCGATGAAAAGACGGTCGGCTTCCTCAAGGAAGGCGTGCTTGCAGGCCTCGTCGTCCAGGATCCCTACCGGATGGGCTATGACGGCATCAAAACCGCGCTGGCCGTTTCCAAGGGTGAGAAGGTCGAAGCCAATGTTGATACCGGCGCCAACCTGGTGACAAAAGCCAACATGAGCGACCCGAAGATCGACGCCCTTCTGAACCCGAAGGTCAACTGATCAACAAAGGCGGCAGGATCACAGCCGTTGGGCGACTGCCCTGCCGCCCCCCGCAGAGCGCGATCTTGACCTGCTTCAGGCTGAAACTTCGGCTTGGAGCAGGTTTTTGGGTCCAGGAGAGGAGCCGCCATGACAGGACTATTTGACGTCAGCCACCGGCACGAGGAAGGAGCGGCGACGGTTGCCAGGCATCCCGTTCCCAGGGGAGAGCTAATCCTGGAATTGCGCGGCCTGCAGAAGAAATATGGTGCCGTCGAGGCCCTGAAACCGGCCAACTTGACGTTCCTGTGCGGCGAAATCCATGCGATCGTCGGTGAAAACGGCGCGGGCAAGTCGACTCTGATCAAGCTTTTGACTGGCGTTATCCGGCGAACGTCCGGTGAGGTTTTCTGGTGCGGCGAACCCGTTCAGCTGTCCAATCCGACAGAGGCGATCTCGCGCGGGATCAATGCCGTTCACCAGGAAGTCGTGCTCTGCCCGCATCTGAGCGTCGCCGCCAACATGTTCCTCGGCGACGAGATGAACAATAGCGGCCTGATGCGCAAGCGCGCCATGACCGATGCGGCGCAGGCCGTGCTCAATGATCTCGGCTTCAACCTGCCGGCGGCAGCGACGTTGTCGACATTGACGATCGGCCAGCAGCAACTCGTCGCTACGGCGCGCGCGGCGATGCGTGGCACGCAGTTTTTGATTTTCGATGAGCCGACCGCCTATCTGACACGTCAGGAATCGGCGCAGCTGTTCCGGCTCATTCGCCGGCTTCAGGCCGAAGGCGTGACCATCGTCTATATCAGCCATCGCATGGAAGAAGTCTTCGAACTCGCCGATCGCGTTTCGGTCCTTCGCGACGGCACCCATGTTGGCACCCGCAAGATCAGCGAGACCAACGATGCCGAGTTGATCGCGTTGATGATCAATCGCACCATCGAGCAGATCTATCATAAGGAAACCCTGCCGATCGGCGCCACCATCGTCGAGACGCGCGGCCTTTCCGGTCCCGGCTTCGAGGATATCTCGCTCTCCGTACGGGCCGGCGAAATTGTCGGGCTTTACGGCCTGATCGGCGCCGGGCGCAGCGAATTTGCGCTTGGGCTCTATGGCCGCCAGTCGGTCACGTCCGGCGAAATCTACTGGCAGGGCAAGAAGGTCGACATCCGCAATGAGCGCCAGGCGATGGACCTTGGCATTGCGCTTGCGCCGGAAAGCCGCCGCGACCAAGGTCTCTGCCTCAACCTGCCGATCGGCCTCAACATCAACCTGCCGGTGTTCGACCGGCTGACAAGCCGTTTCACCATCAACCGTCGCCGCGAGATCGCAAACGCAGACCGCCAGATCAAGGACCTGAAGATCAAGACGCCGACGCGCCGGGTGCTGGCGTCTGCCATGTCCGGCGGCAACCAGCAGAAGATCGTCATCGGCAAGTGGCTGAGCCACGGCGCCAAGCTGTTCATTTTCGATGAGCCGACGGTTGGCGTCGACGTCGGCACCAAGGCTGAAATCTACCGATTGTTTGCCCGGCTGCTGGAACAGGGGGCGGGCATCATCCTGATCTCGTCCTATCTGCCGGAGGTCTACGAACTTGCCGACCGGCTGCATGTGTTCCGGCAGGGAAAACTCGTGGCTAGTCACAGCTATCGCGGCGGCTCGCACGAGGACGTGCTGACCCAGGCGATCGGCGTGTGAAATCGTGAAAAGACCAGAAGAACATATGCGTGGAGGAAAATCATGAGCGTTGAAGCGACAACAGAAGCGGCACCTGTGCCGAAACGAGGAATGAACATTCTGTTCGGGCTCACCCTGCTCGGGCTTCTGCTGTTCCTTTGGCTGCTTCTCGGTCTTTCGACCAACAGCTTCTGGACATCAAACAACCTCAGCAATCTCTTGCGTCAGGGTGCGATGACGGCGATCCTGGCGGTGGGGCAGACCTTCGTCATCATCACCGCCGGCATCGATCTTTCTGTCGGCGCCGTCGTCGGTTTTGCCAGCGTTGCGGTTGCTTGGTTGCTCGCCGCCGGTGTGCCGCTCTGGCTGGCGATGATCATCACGCTGCTGATTGGCGTGCTGATCGGCGCGTTCCATGCTTTCGGCATTGTGCGTATGGGACTTCCAGCATTCATCATCACGCTGGCAACCTTGACGTCGCTGCGTGGCATCGGCCTTCTCATCACCAACGGTTCGACGATCTCGATCAGCAACGAGGCTTTCACGAATTTTTCCCGTGCTGATTTCCTCGGCATTCCCAGCCTGTTCTGGATGGTTCTCGTCGTCGCTATCCCGGCCTATGTGTTCCTTCACTTAAGCCGTTGGGGCCGTTATCTCTTCGCCGTCGGTTCCAACAGCGAAGCGGCGCGCCTGTCCGGCGTCAATGTCAACCGGACGATCTACCTTGCCTATATCCTGTCCTCCACCTGCGCTGCCTTCGTCGGCCTGCTGCTTGCCTCGCGCATCGGCATCGGCAACGCCACTCAGGCGGAAGGCTGGGAACTGCAGGCGATTGCCTCCTCGGTCATCGGTGGCACCAGCCTGTTCGGTGCGGTTGGTTCGGTGCAAGGGCCGCTGCTTGGCGCCTTCATCCTGGCGACGATCAACAATGGCGCCAACCTGCTTAACGTGAACTCGTTCTGGCAGCGCATCATCACCGGCGTGCTGATCATCGTCATCGTCTATTTCGACCAGTTGCGCCGCCGCGGCTCGCGCTGACTGTCCTCCCACATCCGGCCGGCTGGAGCCAGCCGGCCGGATGCCGATCAAAACCGTGACTCACGTTGTTGCGGACGATTGCAAGGAACTGCCTGCCATGAAAGCCGCGATCTGCCCCGAGCCCGGGCGTCTGGAACTTACTGACCGACCGCTACCGCCGGCGCCGCCAAGGGGCTGGGCGCGACTTTCCGTCAGCCACGTCGGCATCTGCGGCACCGACTATCACATCTTCGAAGGCAAACATCCCTTTCTCGAATATCCCCGCGTCATGGGTCACGAGATTTCGGCGACAGTGATAGAATCCGGCGAAGGAGTTTCGTTGACGCCGGGAACGCCTGTCATCGTCAATCCCTATCTTTCCTGCGGAACCTGTGTTGCCTGCCGCAAGGGCAAGCCGAATTGCTGCGCGGCGATCAAGGTGCTGGGTGTTCATGCCGACGGCGCCTTCTGCGAGGAAATCCTGGTGCCGGAGGGAAATCTTTATCCGGCTGGCGACCTATCGCTGGAGGCGGCGGCAACTGTCGAGTTTCTGGCGATTGGTGCCCATGCCGTGCGCCGTTCACTTGCGCCGTCCGGATCGCGGGCGTTGGTCATCGGTGCCGGACCCATCGGCCTTGGCACTGCGCTGTTTTCGCGCATCGCCGGCCATGAGGTGACGCTTCTCGATGCGAGCCCCGAGCGGCTGGCGATGGCCGCCGATCGGCTTGGATTTGCACATGGCATTCTCGCTGGTGATGGCGCATTGGATGCGGTGCTGACAGCGACAGGCGGCGATGGCTTTGATGTCGTCTTCGATGCCACCGGCTTCGGCGGCTCGATGGAAAAAGCCTTTGCCTTCGTCGCCCATGGCGGATGCCTTGTCTTCGTGAGCGTCGTCAAGGACGACATCCGCTTTTCCGATCCTGAGTTCCACAAGCGCGAAATGATGCTGGTTGGCAGCCGCAACGCGACGCGGCAGGATTTTGAGCACGTGGCAGCCTCGATCCGCGCCGGCCATGTGCCGATCGAAGCGTTGATCACGCATCGCACCACTCTGGATGACGTAGTAAGTGACCTGCCGCGCTGGGCGCATGAGAAGGCCGGATTGATCAAGGCCGTGGTAAAGGTGTCGCCTTGAGCCATATCGATGCTCATCAGCACTATTGGACGCTCGGCCTTGGCCACAATGACTGGCCGCCGCCGGAGCTCTCGGAGATTCATCGGGATTTTACTCCGGAAGACCTGAGGCCGCATCTGGCGGCAGCCGGCATCACCAAAACCGTGCTGGTCCAGGCGGCACCCAACCTGGCCGAAACCGAATTCCTGCTTGATGTGGCAGAACGCGAAGGAACCGTCGCCGCCGTTGTCGGCTGGGTGGACGTGTGGTCGCCAGCGGCACGTTCCGATCTGGAGCGGTTCAAGCGCCATCCGAAGTTCAGGGGAATCCGTCCGATGCTGCAGGGTTTGGAGGATACGTTCTGCATCCTTCAGCCCGAGGCGATGCGCACGTTGGAGATGCTGCCGGGACTGGGCCTGCGTTTCGACGCTCTTATTCAGCCCCGCCACCTGCCGGTTATCACGGCTCTCGCCGACCGGTTGCCCGATCTGCCGATCGTCATCGACCACGGGGCAAAGCCGTTCATAGCCAAGGGAATTATCGAGCCCTGGCGCGCCGACATGGCTGCGCTCGCCGGCCGGCGGAATGTTTGCGTCAAGCTCTCCGGGCTGGTCACGGAAGCTGGCCGCGGCTGGACGGTGGATCGGCTGCGGCCCTACGTCTTGCACCTGCTCGATGTTTTCGGACCGGAACGCATGATGTTCGGCAGCGATTGGCCTGTCGTTCATCTCGATGCGAATTATGAAAAATGGTGGATAGCGGCGAACGAATTGCTGCGAGACCTTGATGAAAGCGCTCGTTTGGCGGTTCTTGGAACGAGTGCCGCGCGTTTCTACGGCATTGATTCGTGATGGGCAGGCTCGCGCAAGCGCCTTTTCCGAGTACCAAGCCTTCCATGACAGATTTGTAATAGAACTAGTCCTAAGTGAGCAGGGCATATTTATTGCGTCGCACAAGAAAAGTGTTACTGTTTGCCTTGCTAACGAACAAGCGGATAAAAGAACAAGTGCAAGGTTGCATCCAACGGGGAGCGGCGTTGTCGTCTAGGGTAACAAGGAGAACGCTTCCGATGTTTTACCAGCTCTACGAGCTCAATCATGCGATGATGGCCCCATGGCGCGCCGCAGCGGACGCCTTGCGGCTGGCCTACGCCAATCCGCTTAATCCCTTTGCGCATACCTATCTCGGCCGCGCGGCTGCCGCCGGCCTCGAGGTTTTCGAACGCACGACGCGTCGCTACGGCAAGCCGGAATTTGGTTTGCCCGAAACGATCGTCGATGGCATGTCCGTCGCCGTCGACGAGCGCATTGTCTGGCGCCAGCCTTTCTGCAACCTCATCCATTTCGAGCGTGCGCTCCCGAAAACCAGGACGGCCGATCCCAGGGTGCTGGTCGTCGCACCGATGTCCGGACACTATGCGACGCTGCTGCGCGGCACCGTCGAAGCGCTATTGCCGCAATCTGATGTCTATATCACCGACTGGATCGATGCCCGCACAGTGCCGCTGACCGAGGGCACCTTCGACCTCGATGACTATATCGACTACGTCATCCAGATGCTGCATGCCCTTGGGCCGGACACCCATGTGATCGCCGTCTGCCAGCCGGCCGTTCCGGTGCTTGCCGCCGTGGCGCTGATGGAGGCGGATAACGATCCGCTGTCGCCGTCCTCGATGACGCTGATGGGCGGCCCGATCGACACGCGCATCAACCCGACCGCGGTCAATCAGCTCGCCGAAGACAAGCCGATCGAATGGTTCCGCGACAAAGTCATCATGCCGGTGCCATTCCCGCAATCGGGCTTCATGCGTCCGGTCTATCCCGGTTTCCTGCAGCTTTCCGGCTTCATGTCGATGAATCTTGACCGCCACCTGACCGCGACGAAGGAGTTCTTCGCACACCTTGTCAAGAACGATGGCGACGCCGCCGAAAAGCACCGCGACTTCTACGATGAATATATGGCCGTCATGGATCTGACAGCCGAGTTCTACCTGCAGACGGTCGAGACCGTCTTCATGCGCCATGCCCTTCCGAAGGGCGAGATGATGCATCGCGACCGCCGCGTCGACACGACCGCGATCCGCAAGGTGGCGCTGCTCACGGTCGAAGGCGAAAACGACGACATTTCCGGCGTCGGCCAGACCAAGGCGGCGCAGACGATCTGCACCAACATCCCCGAGAACATGCGTATGCACTACATGCAGCCGGATGTCGGCCACTACGGCGTCTTCAACGGATCGCGGTTCCGTCGCGAGATTGCGCCGCGCATCACCGCGTTCCAGCGCGAGCATGCCCGCAGCGCCAAGCCGCCGATGCCGCGGCTGATTAAAGGCGGAAAAACCGGCTGATCCCCGCTTATATCGATTTCACCGGTCGATATCAGGGGTTTGCCGGAATCTGCGAAGGTTTGCCTTGCAGAGCGGCAGACCTCTTCCCATCTCGTTATAAGCGGGCCCGAAGGAGAGGCCCACTGTTAGTGAGGACTTCTGAACATGAACCAATCTGCATTGATCCGTCCGGACTGGACGCCTGCGACCATTGCCATGATGGTGCTCGGTTTCGTGGTTTTCTGGCCGCTTGGCCTTGCCGTGCTTGCCTACATCCTGTTCGGCGAAAGGCTGAAATCCTTCAAGAAGGACGCCAATTCGACCATCGACGGCGTCTTTACGTCGTTCAAGCGTGGCGGCGGCCGCGGCTTCTGCGGTCCGCAATTTCGCACCGGCAACGTCGCCTTTGACGACTGGCGCGAAGCAGAACTTGCTCGCCTCGATGAAGAACGCCGCAAGCTCGATGAAATGCGCCAGCAGTTCGACGACTATGTTCGCGAGTTGCGTCGCGCCAAGGACCAGGAAGAATTCGACCGCTTCATGCGCGAACGCAATTCCGGCGGTTCTGGCTCCACCCCGGGCTTCCCCGCGCATTGATCGCTATGGTCAGCTGGACGACAAAACCGGTATTCTCCTCGGATACCGGTTTTTCTTTTTGATATATCGTGCGCGCATCTCGGGGATCATGCGCCCATCAAACGAATCGGCTATCAATCCCTCATGTTCTCCCTGCTTCGAAAGTCGCGTCAGCCCAAGTCCCCGCCGCCGTCCGTGCAGCGGACGATAGACGTTGCTGGCAAGGCGATGCCGCTGACGATCCGGCATAATGCCCGCGCCACGCGGATGACGCTGCGGATCGAGCCGGGTGGTCGTTCCTTGAAGATGACGATCCCGGCCGGGCTGCCAGAGCGTGAAATCAACGCCTTTCTCGACCGGCATCAGGGCTGGTTGATGACCAAGCTCGCCCGGTTTTCCGGCGAAAGTGTTCTGGAAGAGGGCGGCACCATCCTGCTGCGCGGCGTTGCCCATCGGATCGAGCGCACCGGCAAGCTGCGTGGTCTGACCGAAGCCGTCGTCATCGACGACGAGGCCGTGCTCCGGGTGAGCGGCGCAGAAGAGCACTTGCGCCGCCGGATTGCGGATTTCCTGAAGAAGGAAGCGCGGAACGACCTGGAACACCTGGTTGCTATCTATGCCCGCATCATCGGCCGCAAGGTGAAGTCCCTGAGTTTCAAGGACACACGCAGCCGCTGGGGCTCGTGCGCCGCCGATGGGAGCTTGAGCTTCTCCTGGCGCATTGTCATGGCGCCGCCGAAGGTGATCGACTATTTGGCCGCACACGAGGTGGCGCATTTGCGCGAGATGAATCATGGACCGGATTTCTGGGATCTCTGCGAAGAACTCTGCCCGGCCATGGAAGATGCCAAGCGCTGGCTGAAGCGCAACGGCACGATGCTGCACGCCATCGATTTCGATTGACCGGCTCAGCGCCGATACTGGTACCCCAGCGCTTCCCTGATCTTCTCGTCCGTCTTGTATTGGCTGAGCGCATAGACCGACCAGATCGCAGCCGGAACCCAGCCGATCAGCGTGATCTGGAGGATCAGGCAGATGATCCCGGCGAACGGCCGGCCGATGGTGAAAAACTGAAGCCAGGGCAGGATGAGGGCAAGCAAGAGACGCATGGGATTCTCCATTCATTTTCGATGGCGATATGGGACCGTTTACCGCTATTAGCAATGGTTGAAGCATCATTGGCGCCACAGTTCGATGTGTTTTAAGCTCGACTCGCGCGGCATTTCATGTCAGGTCGCTGTGCATGAAAACGGAAGTGAAAATTTGCGGGCTGAAGACTGCCGAGGCCGTGGATCGGGCCGTGACGCTCGGTGCGCGCCACACGGGTTTCATCTTCTTTCCGAAGAGCCCGCGCAACATCGAGCCCGATGATGCCGGTCGCCTCGCCGATCGCATTCGTGGCAAGGCGAAGATCGTCGCGGTGACGGTCGACGCGGATAGCGATCTGCTTGACGAGATCGTCTCGGCGCTGTCGCCGGATATACTGCAGCTTCATGGTAACGAAAGCCCCGAACGGGTCCTGACGGTCAAGGCCGTCTACGGGCTACCGGTCATGAAGGTGCTCTCCATTCGCGAAGCCGACGATCTGAAACGCATCGCGCCCTATATCGGCATCGCCGACCGCTTCCTGTTCGATGCCAAGCCGCCGAAAGGCTCGGATCTGCCGGGCGGCAACGGCGTTTCTTTCGACTGGCGGCTGCTCGACGCGCTTGACGACAGCGTCGATTACATGCTTTCCGGTGGATTGAATGCGGACAATATCGGCGAGGCGCTGGCGCTCACGGGCGCAAAGGCCGTCGATATCTCGTCCGGCGTCGAAAGCGCGCCGGGCGTCAAGGATCTGAAGCGCATGGAAGAGTTTTTCGATGCCGTTCTGCGCGCGGAAATGGCGATCGCCGGAGATATAGCATTGGCAGGGAGAAACAAGTGAACGAAACGCCCAAACTGAATTCGTTTCGGTCGGGTCCCGACGAGGACGGCCGTTTCGGCATTTTCGGCGGCCGCTTCGTCGCCGAAACCCTGATGCCGCTGATCCTCGACCTGCAGGACGAGTGGAACAAGGCCAAGACCGATCCGCAATTCCAGGCGGAACTCAAGCATCTCGGCGCCCATTATATCGGCCGGCCGAGCCCGCTTTATTTTGCCGAGCGACTGACCGAGCATCTTGGCGGCGCCAAGATCTATTTCAAGCGCGAAGAGCTGAACCACACCGGTTCGCACAAGATCAACAATTGCATCGGCCAGATCCTGCTTGCCAAGCGCATGGGCAAGACCCGCATCATCGCCGAAACCGGCGCCGGGCAGCATGGCGTCGCCTCGGCAACGGTTGCCGCGCGCTTCGGTCTCCCTTGCGTCGTCTATATGGGCGCCACTGACGTGGAGCGCCAGGCGCCGAATGTGTTTCGCATGAAGTTGCTCGGTGCCGAAGTGAAGCCGGTTACCGCCGGTTCCGGCACGCTGAAGGATGCGATGAACGAGGCTCTGCGCGACTGGGTTACCAATGTCGACAGTACCTATTACCTGATCGGCACGGCCGCCGGCCCACATCCCTATCCGGAACTTGTCCGCGATTTCCAGTCGGTGATCGGCACGGAAGCGCGCGAACAGATGCTGGAGGCCGAAGGCCGACTGCCTGATCTGGTCGTCGCAGCCGTTGGCGGCGGATCGAACGCCATCGGCATCTTCCATCCGTTCCTCGATGACGAATCCGTCAAGATGGTCGGCGTTGAGGCGGGCGGCAAGGGACTGGAAGGTGACGAGCATTGCGCCTCGATCACGGCGGGTTCGCCCGGCGTGCTGCACGGCAACCGCACCTACCTCCTGCAGGATGGCGACGGGCAGATCAAGGAAGGCCACTCCATTTCGGCCGGCCTCGACTATCCTGGGATCGGCCCGGAACATTCCTGGCTCGCCGATGTCGGCCGTGTCGAATATGTGCCGATCATGGACCATGAGGCGCTGGAGGCATTCCAGCTGCTGACGCGTCTCGAAGGCATCATCCCGGCGCTGGAACCGAGCCACGCGATCGCCGAAGTGATCAAGCGCGCGCCGAAGATGGGCAAGCACGAGACCATCCTGATGAACCTCTCCGGCCGCGGCGACAAGGACATCTTCACCGTCGGCAAGATTCTTGGAATGGGGTTATAAGAGCATGACCGCACGCATGGACAAACGATTTGCCGATCTTGCTGCCGAAGGCCGCCCGGCGCTCGTCACCTATTTCATGGGCGGAGACCCGGATTTCGAGACGTCGCTGGCGATCATGAAGGCCTTGCCTTCGGCCGGCGCCGACATCATCGAACTCGGCATGCCCTTTTCCGACCCGATGGCCGATGGCCCCGCGATCCAGCTCGCTGGCCAGCGTGCGTTAAAGAGCGGACAGACGCTGACAAAGACGCTGGAAATCGCCCGCCGTTTCCGTGCCGACGATCGGGACACGCCGATCGTCATGATGGGGTACTACAACCCGATCTACGTCTATGGCGTCGAGCGCTTCCTCGATGATGCGCTGGGGGCGGGCATTGATGGCCTGATCGTCGTCGATCTGCCGCCGGAAATGGATGACGAGCTTTGCATCCCGGCGCTGAAGAAGGACATCAATTTCATCCGCTTGGCGACCCCGACCACCAACGACAAGCGGTTGCCGAAGGTTCTCGAAAACACCTCCGGGTTCGTCTACTACGTCTCGATGAACGGTATCACCGGTTCGGCCCTGCCGGATCCCTCGGTTGTCGGCGGCGCCGTGCAGCGGATCAAGAGCCACACGAATTTGCCGGTCTGCGTCGGTTTCGGCGTCAAGACGGCCGAACATGCGCACGCCATCGGCGCGTCGGCCGACGGCGTGGTCGTCGGTACCGCCATCGTCAATCAGGTGGCATCAAGTCTGACCGAAGACGGGAAATCGACAGGGGCGACGGTGCCGGGCGTGGAAGCCCTGGTGCGTGGCCTTTCCGCCGGCGTTCGTTCCGCACGGCTTGTAGCGGCCGAATAATTGCCCACATTATGGGGCAGGACCGGTTTTAAATATTCAGGAGTTTGGATTTGAACTGGATCACGAATTACGTTCGACCGAAGATCAACTCGATGCTCGGCCGCCGGGAAGTTCCGGAAAATCTCTGGATCAAGTGCCCGGAGACCGGCGAGATGGTGTTCCACCGCGATCTCGAAGAGAACAAATGGGTCATCCCCGCCTCCGGCTTCCATATGAAGATGCCGGCTAAGGCGCGTTTGAGGGACTTGTTCGATGACGGCGTTTATGAAGCCCTGCCGCAGCCCAAGGTGGCTCAGGACCCGCTGAAGTTCCGTGATTCCAAGAAGTATGTCGATCGCCTGCGCGACAGCCGCACGAAGACGGATCTGGAAGACACGATTGTTGCCGGCGTCGGCCGCGTACAGGGCGTGAAGCTCGTCGGTGTCGTGCATGAATTCAATTTCATGGGCGGTTCGCTCGGCATGGCGGCCGGCGAGGCGATCATCAAGGCCTTCGAAAAGGCGATTGCGGAAAAGTGCCCGCTGGTCATCTTTCCGGCATCGGGCGGCGCGCGCATGCAGGAAGGCATCCTGTCACTGATGCAGCTACCGCGCACGACTGTCGCGGTGCAGATGCTCAAGGAAGCGGGTCTTCCCTATATCGTCGTGCTGACCAACCCGACCACCGGCGGCGTCACCGCCTCCTATGCGATGTTGGGCGACCTGCACCTTGCCGAACCCGGCGCAGAAATCTGCTTTGCCGGCAAACGCGTGATCGAACAGACAATCCGCGAGAAGCTGCCCGAGGGCTTCCAGACATCGGAATATCTGATGGAGCACGGCATGGTCGACATGGTGGTCAAGCGCCACGACATTCCCGCGACGCTCGCCCGTGTCCTGAAAATCCTGATGAAGAAGCCGATGGATGCCGCTAAGTTGAGTGGCAACACGCCTTTGGCCGCCCTGCCGATTGCGGCCTCGGCCAGCGTTTGAGGACACCCCGCGTTCACCCGTGCGCAGGCGGATGTTAAGAATTTGAGATTGTAGCGTTCTCGGCTCGCTCGATGGCGTGCAGCGCTCCAACAGCGGTTTGCAGGAGCGGTGATGACGACAGCGCATGTCAGCGAGGCGGGACAGGAGATCGACAAGCTGCTGGCCCTTCATCCAAAGGGCTTCGATCTGTCGCTCGACAGGATCACGCGGTTGCTCGACGTGCTCGGCAATCCGCAGGACAGGTTGCCGCCGGTCATCCACGTCGCCGGTACCAACGGCAAGGGTTCCGTCACCGCCTTTTCGCGCGCCATCCTCGAAGCCGCCGGTCTGAGCGTCCACGTCCATACCTCGCCGCACCTCGTCAATTGGCACGAACGCTACCGTATCGGCAAAAAGGGCGGGCGCGGCGCGCTGGTCAGCGACGCCGTCCTGGCGGATGCGGTCCGGCGCGTGGCAGCGGCGAACAGCGGGCAGAAGATCACCGTTTTCGAAATCCTGACGGCCGTCACTTTCCTCCTCTTTGCCGAACATCCGGCAGATGTCGCGATCATCGAGGTCGGCCTCGGCGGCCGCTTCGATGCCACCAATGTGATCAGGACCCCGGCCGTTTCCGTCATCATGCCGATCTCGCTCGATCACCAATCCTATCTCGGCGACCGGGTCGAGCTGATCGCAGCAGAGAAGGCCGGGATCATGAAACACGGTTGCCCGGTGGTGATCGGCCATCAGGAGGAAGACACCGCACGCGACCTGCTGGTATCGACGGCCGAGCGCCTGAAATGCCCGGTCTCGGTCTACGGGCAAGATTTCATGGCGCATGAGGAATTCGGTCGGTTGATCTATCAGGACGAGTTCGGGCTTGCGGACCTGCCGCTGCCGCGCCTGCCCGGCCGCCATCAGCACGCCAATGCCGCCGCCGCAATCCGCGCGGTCAAGGCTGCCGGTTTCGATCTGACGGAGGGCGCGATCGAAGCGGGTCTGACCACTGTCGAATGGCCGGGCCGGCTCCAGCGCCTGAGCGACGGCAAGCTTGTTTCGCTTGCGCCGAAGCGCGCCGAAATCTGGGTCGATGGCGGACACAATCCGGGTGCGGGACAAGTTATCGCCGAAACCATGGCCAATCTCGAGGAACGCGATCCTCGTCCGCTGTTCCTGATCATCGGAATGATCAACACCAAGGACCCGGTCGGTTATTTCAAGGCCTTCAAGGGGTTGGCCGAACAGGTCTTTACCGTGCCGATCCGCGGCTCGGATGCCGGGATCGACGCGGTGGCGCTCGCCGACGACGCAGGCGCGGCCGGCTTCGAGGCGACACCGCTCGAGACGGTGGCCGAGGCGTTGGCGACCATCACACAGATGTTTTCGAACGATCCGGCATCGCCGCGCATCCTGATTGGCGGGTCGCTTTATCTGGTTGGCGATGTGCTTGCCGACAACGGCACGCCGCCGAGGTAATTTCAGGCCGGAAATCCTGTTGCGTGGCGCAGCCTCAAGGACGATCCGAAGGTACTGGTGCGTCGAGTGCAAATGCGCCAACAGATTTCGCACAGGCGCGACGTCCGATCGTCTATCGATGTTCCATTTTTAACAAGGCAAGCGAATGAACACGAATCCTGAATTGCCAATGGGCTATTCGCCGGTCCCGCCGGGCAAGATTGCCAACGCGGTCACTTTCCTAGAGATGCGCGCGCGGCCGGAGAATGCCACTATTGTTGGCGCTCCACTCGCTCTGGCGCGTCTGACCGCCGAGGATCTCCAGGACTACCGGCGGCTGTTTCGGCTGATCGGGGAGGACTGGATGTGGGTGTCTCGCCTTGAGATGGACGATGACGCAGTGCGGGCAATACTCTCCGATCCCGCCGTCGAGGTGTATGCTCTGCAGGACGGGGAACGGCACATCGGCCTTCTGGAACTCGACTTTCGTGTGTCGGGTGAATGCGAGCTTGTCTTTTTCGGCTTGGCCAGGGACGCGATCGGCAAGGGCGTCGGGCGCTTTCTCATGAATGAGGCGATTGCCAAAGCATGGACCCAGCCGATTGATCGTTTCTGGCTCCACACGTGCAACTTCGATCATCCCGCCGCCTTTGCATTCTATCAGCGATCGGGATTTAGGCCCTACGCCCTGATGGTCGAGGTCCACGACGATCCACGCCTGACGGGTCTGCTGCCAAAGACTGCCGCGCCTCATGTCCCGCTGTTGGATATGCCGCGCCACGGCGTCTGACCAGGGAAACCGCCTCAGCGGCGCCCGTGGGCGCAAGCAACAAAAAAGCCCGGTCTCCCGGGCTTTTTCAATTGTTCCAAAATCAGAACTTAAGCGGCTGCGTTGGAAATCCAGGACGACAGCGCGGTCTTGGGAGCAGCGCCGACCTTGATGTCGGAGACTTCGCCGGCCTTGAACATGGCGAGTGTCGGAATGGAGCGCACGCCGTACTGGGCAGCGATTTCCGGGTTTTCGTCGATGTTGACCTTGGCAACCTTCACCTTGCCGGCAAGTTCAACGGAAAGTTCTTCGAGGCTCGGGGCGATCATCTTGCAGGGGCCGCACCATTCGGCCCAGAAATCCACGATGACCGGCTCGGCGGCATTCAGCACTTCATCCTGAAAATTGGAGGTATCGACTTTTACGGTAGCCATAGGCTGCTCCTTGTTTCGAAATCGGCGTTCTTCGAACGGTTGGTGAAGATGTGATAGCGGAACGCATCTTTTTCAATATTCGGTATCTCACTTCTTCGAGAGCTCCACAAGGCTCCTGTCCAGCATCTCCCGCGGCAAAGTCAGCACCGCCGGTCCCTCCGTGTAGATCAGCACGCATTGGAAGGCGTGATCCGGATAAAGTGGCGCGAGCAGCGCGCGGTAAATCGCCAGCTGCGCCCGGTAGACGAAGGGCACATCCTCCGCCGAAGCGGGTACCTCCCGGTTGGTCTTGAAATCGGCGAGGATGACCGTCTTGCCGGAGACTGCTAGCCGGTCGATGCGGCCGGATACGGCGAAATCGCGCGCGCCGAGCTTCAACGTACCCATCACCGACACTTCCGCGCGGCTCGTCGCGGAAAACAGTGCGGTCAGTTCCGGACGGTCGATCACGCTGAAGACCGAAGCCGTCAGTGCCTGCCGCTCGCTTGCGGACCAGCGCGGCACGGAGCGCGCCAGGTAGCGCTCGGCGGCGGCGGACCGTTCCTCTGGCGCGATCGACGGCAGCACCTGCAGGAACCGGTGCAGGATCGCGCCGCGCAGCAGCGACCGGTTGGCGCCGGCTTTTTGCGAGAACAGCGCCGAACCGACAATGGCGCCGGGCTCGTCCTCGTCAATCACGGCGCCTGCGCCGGAAGGGCTTAACGGACGGGGCAGATGTCGTTGCGGCGGCAAGGGCTTAAGAAGCGCGGCCGGCAAACCCACCGGGCGCGTATCTGCAGCTTCCTTGCCAGCATCCTGCGTCTTCAGGTCGCGCGCGGCGGAGGAAGTCTGCCACGAATAGCCCGTCCATTCCTGATTGCCTGCGGCGAAGGTCCGCGGCGTGCTGCGACCACGTTCGTCGCCGGACAGGCTGGTCGTTACCATGGCATGCCAGCTTTCGGGATTGGCCCGTTTGCCCTGATAGCCGCAGACGACCAGCCGGTCGGCGGCCCGTGTCATGCCGACATAAAGAAGCCGGCGATATTCTTCTTCGGCTGCAGTCTTCAGCCGAGCGGTGTCCGCGTCGATCAAGGTGTTGGACGCGGCACCCGGCGGCCGCCAGACGGGGAGCGGATTGTCAGTCTTGTGATCGTCCGGCTGGATCAGCCGAAGACCGGACACGTGCTGCGAATTGAACGCCTTGCCGCCGCCATCGACCAGGAACACCACCGGCGCCTCCAGCCCCTTGGCGGCATGCACGGTCATGATGCGCACCTCGTTGCGCTCCTTGTCCTGCTCGCGCTTGACCGTCGGTGCTTCCATTTCGAGACCGGAAATGAAGGCCTGCAGGCCCGGCAGCCCGTTTTTCTCGTGATCAAGCGCAAAGGTCAGGAATTCATCGAGAATGTCGCTGACTTCGGTTCCGAGCCGGCCGAGGAAAGCGGCCCGGCCGCCGTCATGACCGAGGATACGGGCGTAGAAATCATGGACAGGCAGAGTGCGCGACAATGCCCTGTATCGCTGCAGCTTTTGCAGGGCCGCATTGTAGCGCGCCCCCTCGTCGGCGCCGAATTCCTGCAGGCGTTGCCAGACGCTGACAGAGAGCGGGCGGTCGACTGCCAAATCGCGGACGTCGTCTTCGCTCAGATTGAACAACGGGCTTTTGAGCACGGCGGCGAGCGAAAGGTCGTCCTGGGGCAAGAGCACGAAGCGTCCAAGTGCCATCAGGTCCTGCACGGCGATATGGTTGGTGAGAACCAGCCGGTCGGCTCCGGCAACCGGAATGTTGCGGCGTGTTTTCAAAGCCCGGGTGAGAGCGTTGACGAAGGCATCTCGCTTGCGCACGAGAACGATGACGTCGCCCGGCTGCATCGGCCGCCTGATGCCTTTTTCGATCACCGTTTCCTTGCCGATCCAGTCGGCGAGCACAGCGGCGATACGTTGGGCAAGAATGTTAGCTGGCGCATCCTCGGGCGTCGCGTCGAAGGCTGCGGTCCAATCGTCCTCCTGAATGCTGTCTGCGGGCGCGATCGCATCCCATACCTCGACCAGTCCCGGATGACCGATGCGGTTGGACGCATGCACGACCGCATCGCGCCGGGCGCTGAGGCCGCGAGCGTGCAGCGGGTTTTCGAACACCGTATCGACGGCGGACAGGACGTCCTCGGTCGAGCGGAAGGAAAGCTGCAGCCGGATCGGGCTGAAGGCCCGGCCGCTGTGACGTACGCGCTTTTCCGTCTCGATGCTCTCGTCCGAGAAGCGCTCCGGTCGCGCACCCTGAAAGGAGTAGATCGATTGCTTCTCGTCGCCGACGGCAAACATCGTACGGTTACCACCACGCGCTGTTTCGCCGGAGAAGAAATCCTTCGCCAGCGACTGGATGATGGTCCACTGCACGGGGCTCGTATCCTGCGCTTCATCGACCAGAATGTGGTCGATGCCCTGATCGAGCTTGTAGTGGACCCACGCGCTGACATCGCCGCGCGAAAGCAGCGCCGCGGTGCGGTTGATCAGGTCGTCGAAATCCAGCTGGCTGCGGCTTTTCTTGATGTCCTCGTAGTCGCCGTTCAACCGGTCAGCGAGCGTGAGGGCCGCATTCGTCGCCTCGAACATAGCGACCAGGTTGAGACGATCCATGGAGGCGGCAATATGTTCGCGGGCGGCGAGGACAAGAGGCTCCAGATCCGGTGCCTTGTCGCGGATCGGTTTGGAGATGAACGCCGAATCCGCCTTCATCTTGCTGTTCTGCGTGTAGAACAGGTCTCGCAGCATGTTGAAGCGTTGCAACGGATCGGCGAGCTTGGCGACGGCGCGAAGACCTTCGGCGAATTCGATAGCCTTCGTGCCGCCTGTGGCAAGTGCGATGCCGACATAGCGCTCCAGTGCCGCACCGTTGAGACCTGGCAAGGGCCAGAATCCGGCTATCGCCGCCTCCGACGTTTCGCCGGGCGCGAGACCGAGCGCCGATCGAAGTGCCTGATCGATACCGCCCTTGTGGTTGGCTTCATCGAGGAATGACTGAATGGCGGTGCGGTTGGCGACGATTGCCGTCAGTAGCTTTTCGAGCCCGGTATCGTCGGCGAGATCGAGAACGGTCGCAAAGGCTTCCGTCAGTTCGCGGTCCTCCTCGCTTGCCGTGGCTGTGAGGTGCGCGCGGCGGGCATCGGCAAGAAGCGTCGCGGAAGCACGGTCGTCGAGCACCGAGAAATGACCGGCAACATTGGCTTCGAGTGGAAACTGGTGCAGCAGCGCTTCGCAGAAAGCGTGGATCGTCTGGATCTTCAGCCCGCCCGGCGTTTCCAGTGCCCGGGCAAACAGGCGCCGCGCTTCCTGGCGTTTCAAGAGATCCGGACGCTCGCCCTCGATCGCCGCAATCCGGTCATCCAGCGCCTCGTCGTCGAGCGTCACCCACTCGGCCAATCGCTCGAATACGCGGTTGGACATTTCCGACGCGGCAGCCTTGGTATAGGTCAGGCAGAGAATGGCAGACGGCCGGCAGCCGGATAAGAGTAGCCGGATGACGCGCTGCGTCAGCACATGCGTCTTGCCCGAGCCGGCATTGGCCGACACCCAGGCCGAACGGGCGGGATCGGAAGCAAGCGCCTGCTTGGAGGACGTCCAGTCGAGCCAGCCTTGAGGGGAGGGCTCGAGAGGACCAAAATCGTCATCCCTCATTGGCATCCTCCTCGCCTTCGGCTGTCGCCCATTCGGCAACACGGGCAAGATGATCATACTCGCCGCCGTAGTCGCGCTCTTTCTGCACAATCACGCGTGAGGCAAAGCCGTATTTGCCGTTCATCAGGGCGGTGAGGAGCCCCTTCAGCTCCTTCAGCGATTCGTCTGCCAATTGGTTTGCCGACTTGGTTTCGACATTGCCGCGCGCCTTGACGTGTTCGTTGTTGACTTCCTCAGGTTTAAATCGTTCGCCGGGTTTCAGGCGGACATAGACCAGCGACTGCGGATGTCGCGCGCCCGCGTGCTTGAAGGCGCCGGCCTTCAGCGCGGCCGCCTCGAGCGCCAGTTGCGGATCAAGCAGCGCACGCGCCTCGTTGACCGAGGGGCTGGAACCGGTCTTGTAGTCGATCAGAACGGCTCCGCCATCGCCGAGAATATCGATACGGTCGGCAATGCCGGTCAGCTTGATATCCTCGACACCGATCTCCATCGAGGCATAGAGCTCCGTATAGGATTTCCGGATATCGGCGTGGCGGGCGATTTCCCACTCGATGAACGCCTTGCCGACGGCGGCAAAGCGCGGCCGCCAGACGACGTCGATATGGGCGGGCAGCGCCTGCTCGTCGAAGGCTTCGTTGATCAGCCGGCTCATTTCCTGCGTCGCTTTCGGCGACGCGGGATCGAGATCGGCGCGGACGAAACGTTCGACGATCTTGTGATAGAGTGTGCCGCGCTCGGCCGCACCCGGATCGCGGTTAAACGGATCGATCGGCTGCAGGCGCAGAATCCGCTTGGCATAGACAGCATAGGGATCGCGCCGCAGGCGGGCGACCTCGCTGAAGGAATAGCTGCGTGGCTGCAGCTCGGGCGAAGGTCTCGGCTCCGGGCGGGTCGCCAGTGGCTGCGTAACGCCCCTGTCGAGCATGCTCGCCCAATGATGATAATCCTTGCCATTCTCGCGCAGTTTCGCTGCGAAATCATGACCGCCGACGGCGAGAAGCCGTTGCAGCCAGCGGGAGGCGACGGTCGGTGTGGCACCCTTGCGCATCGCCCGCGCCAGGATCAGCTTGCGGGTGCCGCAAGCCATCTGGAAATCATGGGCCAGCTGGCCGATGCGCCGCTCCGGCGGTTCCAGGCCGATGGATGTTTTCATGGTGCGCGACAGGAATGGATCGTTGGACGTCTGTCCGGGCCACGTGCCCTCGTTCATGCCGCCGAGAACGACGAGATCGACGCTTTGCAGGCGCGATTCCAGGGCGCCGAAGATGAAGACACGGGGATGACGCATGGAGCGCGGCTTGATCGCCTCGCTCGCTGAGAGCGCCTCCATGATGTCGCTCCATTGTGGTCCATCGGCTGTCAGCTGACCGTCGGTATCGATGACGGAGCGCAGAAGCGTCGCCAACGCTTCGCCGGCTTCACCCGACCACAGGCCGGCAAGACTGCCGTGTTCGTCGACGGCAACCGCCTCCAGCGCCACGCCGGTTTTTTCCGCCCATTCGGCAAGCGTCAGGGCCGCCGTCAGGCCGCGCCCGCTTCTGTGGTGGCGCACTAGCGTGCCCGCCATAGGTTCCGTCGCGGCGGCGATCCGCCAGGCAAGGTCTCGCGCCTGCATGATCGCCGTGTCGTCGATCCGGCCTCGCCATTCCGGCAGATGTTTTTTGCCGGTCTCGCGCCGCAGCGCCTCATCGAGAAGGACCTCAAGTTCGGAAATGTCGGCGCTACCGGTGCCGCCGCGCAGCGCCATCAGTTCCAGCGTGTCTGCCGCAGCGTTCATGACATCGGCAGGCAGGCCAAAGCGTGCCAGCGGATGCTTCAACAGCGCTGTGATCGAGACCGGATCGCCTGGCCGCAGCGCGGCTTCGAGAAGCAGCCGCATCAGGCTGCCGGGGTCGGTGGCCGAAAGCGGCGTACCGGCCGAATCATCGGCCTCGATGCCAAAACGCAGGAGCTCTGCCGCCACTCGGCGGGCAAGGTCGCGGTCGGGCGTGATCAGTGCGGCCTGGGTTTCCTCGCTGCCGTGGAGCGCTAGCCGAAGCGCGATGGCGATCGCTGTCGCCTCCTCACGCTCATTGGCGGTTTCGATCAACGCTGCATCCGCAAAGGCCGCCGTAAGCCGGCCCTGATCGACGGCGGCACGAAGAGCTGTCCAGCTGCTCGTTGCCTGCACCGGCAAGAGCGCGTGGGACATCATTTCCGCGCGATAATCGAGGTCAGCGTCCGCGGCGCCGAGCGGCTGGACGTCGCTGCGGTTGATGTCCATGCGCTTCAGCAAGCGGACGAATCCGTATTGCGGATGGCTGCGGCTGGCCGGATCACCGGTGAGTTTCGCTGTTTCCGGCGCGATCGTCGTCCATTGCGCATCGCTCATCGTCTGGTCAAGCCCGGGCAGCACGATGGTGCCGTTCGGCACTTTCTGCACAGCGGCGATCAGCTTGGCCGTTGCGGGGATGGAGCCGGTAGATCCGGCAATGATGATGGGGCCGGTCACCTTGCCGGCGGCAATGCGCTGGGTCTCTGCCTCGAGGATGGCGTTGCGGTGCCGGGCGGGCGACGATTGCTTGAGTTCCTCCAGCCGCGCCGGCCAGTAGGTGCGGGCGATTTTAAGGAATTCGAGGGTTAGCTGCCACCACAGCGCATGATCGTTTGCATCGAGATTGTCGAGCGCCTCCCAATCCAGCTCCTCGGTTTCCATCGCGTCGATGATCTCGGAGAGATTGCGGGCGAGCCAGATCGCGTCGGCAGGGCTTGCAGGGGCTATAAGCGGGCTTTCCGCGTGCACATCGACCACGGCCTTCGGCAGCTGGTTGCGCCAGGCGAGGATGAGGCGGCCAAGCTCGATCAGCCGGGCGGTGTTCGGCAAAGGCGGCGCCAGATCGAGGATCGCCGGGATTTCCGCATCGAAGAACCCACTGTCATCGTCGGTTTCGCCCAGTGCCCGGATCATCGGCAGGATGGCCGAGCCGCCGCCGAGGCAATCGACCAGTTCCGAGCGCAATACGCGCGCCGAGCGGCGGGTCGGCACGAAGATCGTGATACCGGCAAGGGCCAGCGGATCGGCTTCCGCATAGCGGAAACCGGGCACCAGTTCACCGGAACACAGTTTTTCGACCAACGTCTTCAGGAAGGGAAGACCGGGCGGAATGGTGAAGACGTTGGAAAGAGTTTCCGTCACGTCGTCACGGCCCTCGTCTGGAAGCGGCGGATCGCCTCCTCGGCCTCGTCGATCGCTTCCGGCGTTCCAACGGTGAGCCAATGGCCTTCGAGCACGATGCCGAACAGCCTGTCTCTCTCGATCGCCTTGTCGAAATAGATGTTCAGGTTGAAGGCGTTCTCTGGAGCATCGGCGAAAAGCCGGCTATGCAGGGCGATCGCGCCCGCATAGACGACCGGATTTTCCATGCCTTCCTTGTAGCGGGAAAGGCGGCCCTGTGGATCGAGCGAGAAATCCAGCTTGCCGTTATGCCCGGTCGTGTCTTCGTTGCGCACGCACAGCAGCGCCATGTCCATGGTTTCCGGATCGAAGAACGATGCAAGACGCTCGAGATTGGAAGGCGCGTCCGGCTTTTCGCCGACCCAGAAGAGATCGGCGTTCATGACGAGGACAGGGCCGTCGTCGAGCAGTTTCAAGCCCTTGGCAAGACCGCCGCCGGAATTCATCAGCGCAGCCCGCTCGTCGGAAATGACGATCCTGGGCCGGCGTCTATCCTTCAGATACGCTTCCATCTGGTCGGCGAAATGGTGGACGTTGACCGCCGCCGTCTCGACACCGGCACCCTCGATCGCATCGAGCACGTAGTCTATCATCCGCTTCCCGGCGATGGGCACCAGCGGTTTCGGCATGGTATCGGTAATGGGCCGCAGCCGGGTGCCAAGTCCCGCGGCAAGCACCATGGCGTTCTTGATGGGCATAGGCAGCACGTGATCCACTGAATTCCTGACCGGTGATTCGGGTTTCAAAGTGTTATAGCGACCTTTGCGCGTCAAGTTTGACGCGTTGCGCTTTAAAGGATTCCAGCCTTTATGCACCATTCGCGCAAGGGCGCGAGCGCTTCGTGTTCGAGCGCCACCTGAAGATAGGAAAATGTCCGCGGCATGTGCTTCATGTAGAAGGGCTTGCCGTCGCGCTGCATCAGCCGGACCCAGATGCCGACAAGCTTACAGTTGCGCTGTGCCGACATGAGATGCCAGTCGCGCCGGAACGTCATTTCATCGAAATCGCCGAGAGCGTGGCGTTCCGAGCAGTAGAGCGAGAGCATCTCGCCGCAGAGGTCCGGCTTGATCGTCACCCGCGCATCCTGCGTGATCGAGGCTACGTCATAGGCTGTAGGGCCGATCATCGCGTCCTGGAAATCGATGATGCCGACGCGGTCGAAGCCTGAGCAATCGTCGCGCCAGATAATGTTCGGCGAATGGAAATCGCGCAGCAGCAGCTTCTTTTCCGACGCGCCAAGGAGCTCGATCAGTGAATCCCAAACCAAAAAATACGTGTCGCGCTCGGCATCGGACGCGTTCTCTCCACGCTTCCAGGGAAGATACCAGTCGATCAACAGACTGGTTTCGATCTTCATCGCCGCGCGATCGAAATCGGGGATGTGGTGCGTGATGGTCTCGGACAGCGGTATGTCGCGAGTCACCGGCTGCGCATGCAGATGCGCAAGCATTCGCACGCTTTCGAGATAGCGCTCGGCAACCGGCTGCCCGTCTGCGTCGAGGATGCCCTCACTGCCGAGATTTTCGATCAGGAGAATGCCGGTGTCGAGATCGGCTTCGTAAACGTCGGGGGCGCAAAATCCCTTGTTCCGAATGTCGCGAGCAATCGCGACGAAGGCGACGACATCTTCGGCGAGATGGGCGAGCTGCTGGTAATATTTGCCATCCTGCAGGATCGGACCGGGTTTGTGGCGGGCCGAATCCATCAGAAGTCTCACTGGCTGCCCCTCGACCAGAATCCGTTCATAGGCGCGTGCCGACGCATCGCCACTGAGATGCCGGCGCCTTGCGTTGCCATATCCACGGTCTTCCAGGAAGGACCGAATTGCCAGGCTGCGCTTGACCCGCGACAAGGCCATCAGGTCGCCGGAGATGGTGACGCGACGACCATCGTCAAGGTGGGAAAAGGTGGCGGTGAGCCGAGTCTTTGGCAGCGCCGACAGCGCGTTTTCAGGCCATTCCACCAGGCAGATGCCGTCGGAGAGTGCTTCGTCGAGACCGAGTTCGTCGAGCTCGGACACGTCCGCCAGCCGGTAGAGGTCGAAATGTGAAACGGGAATGCGCAGATCGTAGCTTTGCACCAGGGTGAAGGTGGGGCTTGGCACTTCAAGCGTCTCGTCGTCGGCCATGGCGCGCAGGAAGGCGCGGGCAAGCGTCGATTTGCCGGCGCCGAGGTCGCCGGAGAGCGCCAGGCAGTCGCCCGGCTTCAAGGCCAGCGCCAGGTCCTCGCCGAGTTGGATGGTCGCAGCCTCGTCTTTCAGGAAAAGTGTAATGTCCCGCATCATTCCGCCGCTGCGAATTTCGGAAGGTCGCCCGAGGGGATGCGGCACGTCACTTCCGTTCCTTCGCCCTCGTGACTGCGGATCGACACCCTACCATGATGCAGGCTGACAAAGCTCTCGACGATGGAAAGACCAAGACCGGCGCCGCCGCGTGTCCCATGGCTTTCGAACCGGTTGAACACGGTATCGAGAACGTCCTGTGGGATGCCGGGGCCGTTGTCGGTCACGCTGAAGACGAAATCACTGCCGTCGCGGCGGCATTTCAGGCTGACGGTGCTGCCGTCGGGCGCGAAATTGGCGGCATTGGTCAGGAGCTTGATAAGGATCTGCTTCAGCCGTTGATGGTCGGCGACGAACAGGCCGAGCATGTCGGGCGTATCGATCTGCAGCGTCACGGCGCTTTCCTGCAGCCGATCGGCCATCTGAAGAGAGACTTCGTCGAGGAAGTCGGTCAGGTTGATTTCCGACAGGTCGAGCTCGACGATGCCTGCATCAACGGTGGCGAGATCGAGAATGTCGTTGACGATCGTCAGCAGTAACGAGGACGAGGTGGAGATATGGTCGACATATTCTGCTTGCCTCTCGGTCAACATGCCGAAGGCGGGCGTCTTCAAAAGATCGGCAAAGCCGATGATGTTGGTCAGCGGCGAGCGCAGCTCGTAGGAGACGTGCTGGACGAAGTCGTTCTTCAGGTGGTCGGCCATCCGCAGCGCCTCGTTCTTCTCGGTCAGTGCCCGCTCGACGCGCACGCTGTCGGTGATGTTGACGAAGGTCAGCATGGTCTGCGCATTCGGCAGCGGGATGACGGCAAAATCCAGAATGAGACCGGTACGCAGTTCGAGGATGCCCTGGCAGGACGGCCGCTCGTCGTCGAAGCTGGTAATGAGATGCGAGAACCGCTTCCAGCCGTCCGGCCGGTCGTAGGACGGCGCGCAGACCTGCTCGATGGCGCGGATGTGCGTGCCGGGCTTGGCTTCCGCCTCGGTGACGCCCCACAGCGCGCGGAAGGCCGGGTTGGACAGCTTGATGCGTCCATCCGGCCCGAACACGGCAACGCCTTCGGACAGGTGGTCGATGGTCTCGCCCTGAACCTGCACCAGCGTATTGTAGCGGGTTTCGAGATCGACCTTCTCCGTCAGGTTCTCAAACACCCAGGTCGCGCCGCCCTGCGGCCGGGCCGTTGCGAAAACGCGCAGCGTCTGGCCGTTCGGCAGGTGCCAGAGGTCGGATTGCGTGTCGATCGCCTGATAGACGGCGAGGGCATTTTCTTTCCACTGCTTCCAGTTTAATTGCTCAGGCAGCTTTGCGGCAGCGCGCAGCCGGTCGAGAATCTCGCCGTTGCCCGGCTTTCGTTCCAGGAAGCCCATGTCGAGATCCCAGAGCCTCTGGAAGGCCTGGTTGTAGAACTGCAGGCGCTGGCTACCATCGAAGATCGCAACGGGGGTGGCCAGTTGATCGAGTGTCTCGGCGTGGCTTTTCAGGGTCCGGTTCAGTTCCTCGCGAACGGCCTCGACATCCGAGACATTGATCGCCATGCCGGCCGATCCGGCCGGGCTTCTGGCATCCACGACGTCGAAGAATGTCCGGTTGCCGCGAACCACGGTGGAGACTTTTTCGCGATAAGCGGAATCATAGGTGCTGAGCGCTCGGATTTTTTCGCGCGCTACCGTCGCCAGAAGCTCGCGGTTTTCCTTCACCGCGACAGCCGGATTGACGGAATCGACCGCATCCGCGTAGGCTTCATTGGCCCAAAGGAGCGTGCCGTCGGCCCCGCGCTGCCAGACCGGCAGATCGATCGCATCGAGCAGCGTCTGAAGACTGAGCAGCGATCCATGCAGGCGATCCCGCTCCAGTTTCATTTCGGCGAGTTCTGCGCGCAAATTGTTGAGTGCGACGAAGCGCACGAATGCCCGGCCACCGGAGACACGGCCCTGGGTCTCGATGATCTCGCCGCGGGTTGTTTCGACGATCAGATCGAAGCTCTGGGCACTGGAACGCAAAAGCTCGATAGCCTTTTCGAGCTCGGAGGCAGACTGGGATTTGATCCAGCGGCCGAACGCGAGGAAATCGCGGTCATCCTGCGGAGCGCCCGTTTCGGCAGGCAGATGTCCCAGGAACTCCGGCTTGTTTGACAGCCCCTCCCAGACGACGATACGGCGGTTCTTGTCGGCGATCAGGGCCTGAAAACGCGAAATCTTGTGATTGGCGTCGGCCAGCGCCGCGTTCAGCTCGCGGTTGTCCGTTTCGATACTGCCGCGCTGGCGGATCAGCCAGATGGCGGAAATCATTGCCGCCGAGATCACCCCGATCAGGACGGAAAACGTGACGACTTCGGAGGAGTGGAAAACACTCGCCGTGGTGATGTCGCCAGCCGCCGCAAGGGCAGGGCCGGCGCCGATCGCAAGCGCGGAACTCGCCATGAACCGGCGCAGCAAGGACGGAATCCGGCCACCAGCGCGTTTCGAAGGACCTGTTTCCATGGCATGCTTCCCCGTTTGCATCACATAGGATGCCATGATCCGAAAAAACCGAATCATGGACGATCTCACGTGTCTTCAACACCTTGAAGCGTGCCCCGACCTTTCGGCGGAGCCTGTACAAGGTCTTTGCAGGGCTACGCGTCCGTTCGGACACGCGGCCCTGCAACAGTTTGACCTGCCGCATAATTTTGTCCTTAAATCGATTCTGATCTAAGGAATTAATGCAGGAGGCCGGTTGCAAATCGCCACGTCGTGCCAAATCGAAATCCTGCCGTCGGCAGGCCTCGTTCAATTTCGATTGCAGCCCGGGATGTCTCCGTCCGTTTGCCGCATAAACGACAAGACATCCCATTCGCGACGGTCTGTACCGCATCTTTGTCACGAATCATTGTCCCAAAAACATACGCCTTCGGCGAATCGTCGGAAAGGGCGAGGCAAAAAAAGAGGCCGCGATCTACTGTCAAGATCGCGGCCTCTATATGTTGTGGATTATCCGGATAAGGATTAATAGCGGTAGTGTTCAGCCTTGAACGGACCCTGCGGCTTCACGCCAATATAGTTGGCCTGTTCTTCCGAAAGTTCCGTCAGCTTGACGCCGAGTTTGCCGAGATGAAGGCGGGCAACCTTCTCGTCGAGGTGCTTGGGCAGGATGTGGACGTTCTTGTCATACTGTTCGCCCTTGGTGAAGAGCTCGATCTGGGCCAGAACCTGGTTGGTGAACGACGCCGACATGACGAAGGACGGATGGCCGGTGGCGTTGCCGAGATTGAGCAGGCGGCCTTCCGAGAGAAGGATCATCCGGTTGCCCTTCGGGAACTCGATCAGATCGACCTGCGGCTTGACATTGGTCCATTTCAGGTTGCGCAGAGCGGAAACCTGGATCTCGTTGTCGAAGTGGCCGATATTGCCGACGATCGCCATGTCCTTCATCTCACGCATGTGGTCCATGCGGATGACGTCCTTGTTGCCGGTCGTGGTGATGAAGATATCGGCGGTCGAGACGACATCTTCGAGCCGCACGACTTCATAGCCATCCATGGCGGCCTGCAGGGCGCAGATCGGGTCGACTTCGGTGACTTTGACGCGGGCGCCAGCGCCCGACAGCGAGGCTGCCGAACCCTTGCCGACATCGCCGTAACCGCAGACGACGGCGACCTTGCCGGCCATCATCACGTCGGTGCCGCGGCGGATGCCATCGACCAGCGATTCCTTGCAGCCGTACTTGTTGTCGAATTTCGACTTGGTGACCGAATCGTTGACGTTGATCGCCGGGAAGGGCAAGAGGCCCTTGGCATGGAGCTGGTAGAGACGATTGACACCGGTGGTGGTTTCCTCGGTCACGCCCTTGATCGCGTCGCGCTGCTTGGTAAACCAGCCCGGGGAGGAGGCAAGGCGCTTCTTGATCTGGGCGACGAGGATTTCCTCTTCTTCCGAGCTCGGGCTTGACAGCACGTCCTCGCCGGCCTCGGCGCGGGCGCCGAGCAGGATATACATGGTGGCGTCGCCGCCATCATCGAGGATCATGTTGGAGACGCCGCCATCGGCCCACTGGAAGATCCGGTCGGTGTAGGTCCAGTATTCCTCCAGCGTCTCGCCCTTGACGGCGAAGACCGGAACGCCACTGGCGGCGATCGCCGCGGCGGCGTGGTCCTGGGTGGAGAAGATGTTGCACGATGCCCAGCGGACCTCGGCACCGAGTGCAACCAGCGTTTCGATCAGCACGGCCGTCTGGATGGTCATGTGCAGCGAACCGGTGATACGCGCGCCCTTCAGCGGCTTCTTCGCACCGAATTCCTCGCGGCAGGCCATCAGGCCCGGCATTTCCGTCTCGGCAATGGTGATTTCCTTGCGGCCGAAATCGGCAAGGCCGATGTCCGCAACCAGATAGTCGTTCGTCGTGCTCATGAAGCTCTCCGGGCTTGAGGCCATGCACCGGGACCTGACGTGTTTACGATCCGGGCAGGGCGCACTGAAATTCGCACTTCCGGCAGGGAGCCGAGAAGTTTGGTTCTCACCTAGCAGGATTCATGAAAGGGAGCAACAGGACATAAAGAAGTCTTTATATCTTTATGTCTCTTGGTGAGCCGATTTCCGATCGAACGCGGAACCGGCTCATCCGAACAAAAAAAGGAAGCTCAGATTTCCTCGCCGAACTTGTCGGCGACCAGCGCGTCGAGGGCGTCGAGCGCCTCCTGGGCCTGCCGGCCGCTGGCGACGACGGAGATGGAACAGCCAGTGCTGGCGGCAAGCATCATCAGCCCCATGATCGACGTACCGCCGACGGTCATGCCGTCTTTCGAGACCTGGATCTCGGCGTCGTAGTCTTCCACCGTCTGGACGAACTTGGCGGAAGCGCGGGCATGCAGCCCTCGCTTGTTGATGATCAGCAATTCGCGGGAAAGCGCCACTGAGGCCACTTCGCTATTTGCCACTGAGGACACGGCTTGCGACATTGATATACTTCCTGCCTGCTTCGGATGCTTCGACGAGTGCCTTGTCCATATCGCTTTCGCCGCGGACGCCGGCGAGCTTGATCAGCATGGGTAGGTTGACGCCGGCGATGACCTCGACGGTGCCGCTCTGCATCACCGAGATCGCCAGATTGGACGGCGTTCCGCCGAACATATCCGTCAGTATGATGACGCCATTGCCTTCATCGGCCGAGAGAACCGCTTCCAGGATATCCTGGCGGCGTTGATCCATGTCATCCTCAGGGCCGATGCAGACAGTCTCGATCGACTTTTGCGGACCAACGACATGCTCCAGCGCATGACGAAACTCTTCAGCCAGCTTGCCGTGAGTGACAAGCACAAGTCCGATCATGATGTCTCCGCTCCAACTGCATCCGCTAATCTACGATGGTCAGATATCGCAATGCAGCAATTTCGTCCACCTTTGGGGCGGCCATCTTGGCAAGGAAAAGGCGAAGTGCAAGTTAAAAATCCAAAAATGCTACTTTTGAAGGCAGCATTGTCCTTGAAAATTGGCGTTTTGAGGCAAAATACGCCCCAAAATTTCGAAGGAATTCAAGCCTTCTCCGAAGGGAAGGCGCAACAAGGGTAAAAAATTGCCTGCCGGAAGGGCAAACACCTCGTTTTCAGGCGCCAGGCGCGGTTCAAACGGCGACTTGACGGGCTGAACGGCGAAATCCATCACAGCGGCGGCTATCGTCTCCACCTGAACAATGCCGGCGCCGCGGATCTCGGCCAACCCGGCGATGGAGGCGGGCCGGCGGGCGAGGACCCTGCCATTTCGCACCGAGATCAGCACCTGGTCATCCGATACCAGGGCGCCAAACAATCCGCTTCCTCTCGCTGCCGCCAGACAGGAGAGCGCCAAGGCCGTCTTGCCTGCGCCGGAGGGGCCGACGAACAGGAAACCACGGGTCCCGAGCACGATGGCAGTAGCGTGAATATTGACCGCTTCGTCCGTCATGCGTTGGTCTCGACTGGTAACGACAGGATGAAGCGCGCGCCGGTGATCCTGCCGCTCGCGTCCGTCATGTTCTCGGCTTTCAGAGAGCCGCCATGGGCTTCCGCGATCTGGCGAGAGATCGACAGGCCGAGGCCCGAATTCTGGCCAAAATCCTCGCCTTCCGGCCGGTCGGTGTAGAAGCGTTCGAAGATCCGGTCGATGTCCTCTGCCTGGATGCCGGGTCCGTTGTCCTCGACATAGATCAGGCAGCGGCTGCGGGTTCGTGTCAGGCGCAGGATGATGCGGCCGCCTTCCTCGGGCACGAAGGAACGGGCGTTTTCGATGAGGTTGGTGATGATCTGGCCGATCCTGAGTTCGTAACCGGCGACATCGAAGCGGGCCCTCGGATTGTCCTTGCGCTCGACGACAAAGCTGAGTTGCACCGGTTTCTTGCCGCCGCGTATCTGCCGGGAAATATCGACGAGATCGCCGACCAGTTTCTCCAGATCGATGGCCTTGGCGTCGCTGCGGGCAAGCTCGGCATCGAGCCGCGAAGCGTCCGAGATATCGCTGATCAGGCGATCGAGGCGGCGCACGTCATGCTGGATGACATCCATCAGCCGCTTCTTTGAATCGTCCGTACGGGCGAGCGGCAGGGTTTCGACGGCGCTGCGCAACGATGTCAGCGGGTTTTTCAGTTCGTGGCTGACATCCGCGGCAAAATTCTCGATCGCGGCGATACGGTCGTACAGCGCCGTGGTCATTTCGCGCAGGGCAACCGAAAGATTTCCGATCTCATCCTGGCGCGAGGAGAAATCCGGGATTTCCTCGCGCTCTTTGGCGCCGCCCCGCCGCACGCGAATGGCCGCGGCCGAAAGGCGCCGCAGCGGATTGGCGATCGTGCTCGACAGCAGCAAGGACAGGATGACGTTGACCAAGGCTGCGACACCAAAGACGCGGATGATGGCAAGCCGCTCGGCATGAACGATCTTGTCGATATCGCCGGCCTGCGTCGACAGAAGAAGAACGCCGAGAACGGCGCGGAACCGCTGGACGGGGACCGCGACAGAAACGATCAGTTCACCCTTTTCGGTCATGCGCACGACGGCGCCGCGGACGCCGGTCAGTGCATTCATGACCTCCGGATAGATGGCGCCGTTGCCGCCTGGCGGTTCCTTGTAGAGCGGCAGGTTGCCTGGCTGCAGGACGCGATTGAACCACGAATTCAGCCGCTCGGACCATGTCACCGATTCCGGTTCGATCGGCGGCAGGTCGAAACGCAGCACCTGTCCGCCGGTATAGAGGTGGCGTGAATCCAAGAGCAGGTCTGCATCGGCGTCGAACAGGCGGGCGCGGGTGCGGGTCGGCGAGATCAAACGCCGCAGAACCGGTGCCACACGTTCCTGATTGATTGGAAATTCGAGATCCTCGTCGCTCGGCAGCGGCGTTATGCTCTGTCCGGCCTGCAGTTCCAAGAGCTTTTCCGGATCGATGGTGATCGAGTTGGTATCGACCGACGCGGAAGCCGCGATGGCGCCGGCAATGATCTCGCCCTGCGTCAACAGGCTTTCGACGCGCGCGTCGATCAGTCCTTCGCGGAACTGGTTCAGATACATGATGCCGCCGACAAGGACGACGAGCGCGACCAGATTGAAGAACAGGATACGGCGCGTCAGGCTCGAAAACACCGCATTGCCGAAGATGCGGCGAATCAGCGTGAAGGGATGCGCCCACTTCCGGCCGGAGGCGGATTTTACGTCGCTGTCTTCCACATCGATGTTTCGCAAGACTTCGACCAAGCCTTCCACTCCCGCTCGCGCGGCTCCTGCATATCAATGGCAGATATGGCTGTTATCGGCGAAAACCTATCTGCGGTTCGCCCCGGCGCGGAGCCGTATCATACAGTTCCGCGACAAACCATGCCAGTGTGGCCGCGACGCGTCAGAGAACCGCGCGCCGCAGCCGTATCATTGCCGGCGTTCGTCAGGCCGATTCGCGGAAGCGGTAGCCGACGCCGTAGAGCGTCTCGATCATGTCGAAGTCGTTATCGACCATCTTGAACTTCTTGCGCAGCCGCTTGATGTGGCTGTCGATCGTGCGGTCATCGACATAGACCTGTTCGTCATAGGCAGCGTCCATCAGTGAATCGCGGCTCTTCACCACGCCGGGGCGCTGCGCCAGCGAATGCAGGATGAGGAATTCGGTAACCGTCAGGGTGACCGGCTCGTTTTTCCAGGTGCAGGTATGACGCTCCTGGTCCATCGACAGCTGGCCGCGCTCCAGCGAGCGCGCCTGCACATCGGCGGCGGTCTTGGCGGCGCCGCCGGAATTTGCTGCAGCCGCGGCTTCCCGGTTGGCCGAACGGCGGAGGATCGCCTTGACGCGCTCAACCAGCAGTCGCTGCGAGAAGGGCTTGGTGATGAAGTCGTCGGCGCCCATCTTCAGGCCGAACAACTCGTCGATCTCCTCGTCCTTGGAGGTGAGGAAGATCACCGGAATGTCCGACTTCTGGCGCAGGCGGCGCAAAAGCTCCATGCCGTCCATGCGCGGCATCTTGATGTCGAAGATGGCCAGCTGTGGTGGCCGGGCAAGCAGCCCATCGAGGGCCGAGGCACCGTCGGTATAGGTTTCGACCTTGTATCCTTCCGCTTCCAGCGCAATCGACACCGAGGTCAGGATGTTCCGGTCGTCATCGACAAGTGCAATCGTCTGCATCGTATAGGTTTCCACCATTTCACTACGCCTCCGCGGAAGCCCGGTCGTCCGGGTCACTGCTGCGGCACGAGGCGTTTCTTGAGTATAAAGGTGGAACAAATTGTGGCGAAGTAAAAAGCAAAAGCAATGTGGCAGGCGGGGAAAGCGCCATTTGGCTGGAAAAAAGCCGTTCGAAAAGCGGCGATTCAACCGATTAAAAAAGCAATAAATTCTTTTAAATCGATTAATATACTGAAATTATTAGATATTTTGAGACAGCAACCTTGTCTTTTCTCACTGCTCCTTTTATGTTCACTAACATTCAACGTTCTTTAGGCAAACCACGGAGGAAAGCTGAACCATGAAGGAACTCGGCATTCGCAACCCATCCCTTGGGCTGGAATCAATCGGTTTCACCAACCTGGACATGGTTCGGTATAACTTCGGCACCGCTGAACTCTATGAGGAAATCCTGCGCCGCAGCGAAGCGCAGCTGACCGCTCATGGCGCTGTGCGTGCCCTGACGGGACAGCATACGGGCCGTTCCCCGAAGGACAAATTCGTCGTCCGCGACGCCAATACGGCGGGCGAAATCTGGTGGGACAACAACAATGAAATGTCGCCAGAGCACTTCGAGATCCTGCATCAGGACATGCTCGACCATGCCAAGGGCAAGTCGCTTTATGTTCAGGACCTGATCGGTGGCGCTGATGCGGAAAACGCGCTGCCGACACGCGTCGTTACGGAATTTGCCTGGCATTCGCTGTTCATCCGCAACCTGCTGATCCGCCCGGAAAAGGCTTCGCTCGCCACTTTCGCACCGAAGCTGACGATCATCGATCTACCGGGTTTCAAGGGTGATCCTGCCCGCCATGGTTGCCGCACCGAAACCGTGATTGCCTGCAACTTCACCAAGGGCATCATCCTGATCGGCGGCACGTCCTATGCCGGCGAGATGAAGAAGTCGGTCTTCACCATGCTCAACTACCTGCTGCCGGCCAAGCGCGTGATGCCGATGCATTGCTCTGCCAATGTCGGTCCGACTGGCGACGCGGCGGTCTTCTTCGGTCTTTCGGGCACCGGCAAGACGACGCTGTCGGCCGATCCGAAGCGTACGCTGATCGGCGACGATGAACACGGCTGGGGCAACGACGGCATCTTCAATTTCGAAGGCGGCTGCTATGCCAAGACCATTCGCCTGTCGGCCGAAGCCGAGCCGGAAATCTTTGCAACGACGCGCCGGTTCGGAACCGTGCTCGAGAACGTCATCCTTGACGACAACCGCGTGCCGGATTTCAATGATGGCTCGCTGACCGAAAATACGCGCTGTGCCTATCCGCTGGACTTCATCCCGAATGCCAGCAAGACCGGCACTGCGGGCCATCCGGGCACGATCATCATGCTGACGGCCGACGCCTTCGGCGTGATGCCGCCGATCGCGCGTCTGACGCCTGACCAGGCCATGTATCACTTCCTCTCCGGTTACACCGCCAAGGTGGCAGGAACGGAAAAGGGCGTGACCGAGCCGGAAGCGACCTTCTCGACCTGCTTCGGCGCCCCCTTCATGCCGCGCCATCCGTCCGAGTATGGCAACCTCTTGAAAACGCTGATTGCAGAACACGGCGTCAATTGCTGGCTCGTGAACACCGGCTGGACCGGTGGCGCCTATGGCACCGGAAACCGCATGCCGATCAAGGCGACGCGCGCGCTGCTTGCAGCAGCACTCGACGGTTCTCTGGCATCGGCGGAGTTCCGCACGGACAGCAATTTCGGTTTCGCCGTGCCTGTTGCGGTTCCCGGCGTCGATAGCAAGATCCTCGATCCGCGCTCGACCTGGAGCGACGGTGCCGCCTATGACGAGCAGGCCCGCAAGCTGGTGGACATGTTCGTTGCCAATTTCGCCAAGTTCGAAAACCACGTCGACGGCAGCGTTCGCGATGCTGCCCCGGGCGCCAAGCTCGCTGCGGAGTAAAAAAGACAACCGAATATAAATCGCAGGCTATGATTCACGTGAAACCCGGCTTGAAAAGGCCGGGTTTTCTTATGTCTGGCGGTTCATGCGTTTTCAAGCTCGCCATCCTGTGAGATAGAGCGATGGAAGGAAGAACGTCATGGCCAGCGATCCGCTTTATATCAACGACAACATCGTCATTGCCGGCTGGGAACTGACGGAGCAATTCGTGCTGGCCGGCGGTCCGGGCGGCCAGAACGTCAACAAGGTCTCGACGGCCGTCCAGTTGTTCTACGGAATCAAGGCATCGCCGGCTTTGCCGGAGCGGGTGCGCGAAAACGCCGTCAAGCTCGCCGGTCGCAAGGTGTCAAAGGACGGCGTTCTAATGATTGAGGCGAGCCGTTTCCGCAGCCAGGAGCGCAATCGCGAGGATGCGCGCGAACGGTTGAAGGAACTGATCCTCAAGGCTGCCGAGCCGCCGCCACCGCCGCGGCGAAAGACCAGGCCGACGAAGGGCTCGATCGAGCGCCGCCTGAAGGAAAAGACGGGGCGCGGCGAAGTCAAGAAGATGCGCGGCCGTCCTGAAAGCGAATGAGGTTTTTCGCACGGACCTTGTTTTTGTCCGTCACTGCACTCTGTTAGGCTGGAGCAATAGGTGTTTCGATGCGGGTTCTTCCCCAGGGTATTCGCCATATCCCCGGCTTTCTCGACCGCGAAAAGCAGGAAGCTCTGGTGGAGAGCATTCGCGCCATCGTCGCGGAGGCCCCGCTTTTCGTGCCGGCGATGCCGAAGACCGGAAAGCCGATGTCGGTGCGCATGACCAATTGCGGCCCGCTCGGCTGGGTGACGGACAAGGAGCGCGGCTATCGGTACCAGCGCGAGCACCCTGTTACCGGAAAGCCTTGGCCGCCGATGCCGGACGCGCTTCTCGATATCTGGCGCGCCGTTTCCGGCCCGTCCAAGGAACCGCAGGCCTGTCTCGTGAATTTCTATAGCGAGGATGCCCGCATGGGCTTGCACCAGGACCGTGATGAGCAGGATCTGGAGACGCCGGTCGTGTCCATTTCGCTCGGCGATAGCTGTCTGTTTCGCGTGGGCGGGCGGGAGCGAAACGACCGGACCCTGTCGTTCAAATTGTCGAGTGGTGATGTCGTCGTGCTGGGCGGCGAGGGGCGTCTTGCCTTTCACGGCGTGGACAGGATCTATCCCAACACCTCGACACTTCTGAAAAACGGCGGCCGCATCAACCTGACACTTCGCCGGGTCACCGTCTGAGCCTCAGAGTTTGCGCAGCGCCACCGTCTCGGTGAGGTGGTTCGGGCCCTTCTGCAGGATCAGGTCGGCGCGCGGCCGCGTCGGCAGGATGTTCTGGCGAAGGTTCTTCAGGTTGATGTTGTTCCAGAGCCCTTCGGCGATCGACAGCGCCTCCTCCTCGCTGACCTCTGCATAGCGCTTGAAGAAGGAATCCGGGTTGCGGAAGGCCGTCTGGCGCAGACGCATGAAACGGTCGACGTACCAGCTGTGGATCAGGCTTTCCTCGGCGTCGATATAGATCGAGAAATCGAAGAAATCCGAGACCATCGGCACGATCTTGCCGTCTGCCGGCAGGTTGCGCGACTGCAGCACGTTGATGCCTTCGAAGATGAGGATATCCGGCCGGTCGATGATCTGGAATTGGTCGGGCAGCACGTCGTAGGTCAGGTGCGAATAGGTTGGCGCCTTGACGTTCGGCTGGCCGGCCTTGATCGCCGACAGGAAGCGCAAGAGCGCGCCGATGTCGTAGCTCTCGGGAAAGCCCTTGCGGTCCATCATGTTTTCCCGAAGCAGCGTCGCATTGGGAAAGAGGAAACCGTCGGTCGTCACCAGATCGACCTTCGGGCTCGATGGCCAGCGCGACAGGAGCTCGGCGAGAATACGCGCCGTGGTCGATTTTCCGACGGCGACCGAACCCGCGATACCGATGACGAAGGGCGTTTTCGCCTCTCCGGACATGCTGAGGAAACGCTGCCGCTGGGCAAACAGCATCTGCGAGGATTCGACATGGGCCGACAGAAGCCGCGACAAGGACAGGTAGATGCGCCGGACTTCGTCGAGATCGACGGGGTCGTTGAGCGACCGCAGACGTTGAACCTCATCGGCCGTCAGCGTCAAAGGCGTGTCGGCGCGGAAGCGGGACCATTCCTCGGCCGAGAAGAAACGATAGGGGGAATAGTCGGTGTTGCCGAAATGATCCGGAATATCGGCTGGGCCTATGTCTTTTGCCGCGATGGTCATGAATTCTCTACCGGCTCGCCTTTTCCTGGAGACCCGACTGGCGGGTGCGCCGTTCGAGTTCGCTCATCACATCCTGCAACGGAATATCAGCAATTTTCAAGACGACCATAAGGTGATAGAGCAGATCGGCACTTTCCGCGACGAGATTGGCGCGGTCGTTCGAAATCGCCGCGATCACTGTCTCCACCGCTTCCTCGCCAAGTTTCTTGGCAGCCTTCGCCTGGCCATGGGCCACGAGTTTTGCTGTCCAGGAGTGCTCCGGCGACGCCGTGGCGCGCTCGGCGACGATCGCCTCGAGGCTGGAAAGAGAAAAGTCGCTCATCGGTTTCCGTCCTGTCGCTCAGTCGAGCCGCATGGCGATGCCATGCTCTGCCATATAGCGCTTGGCCTCGCCGATGCTATAGGTGCCGAAATGGAAGATCGAGGCGGCAAGCACTGCCGTCGCATGCCCGTCGCGAATGCCTTCGACCATATGGTCGAGGTTACCGACACCGCCCGAAGCGATGACCGGAACCGAAACACGGTCGGCGATGGTGCGGGTGAGCGCGATGTCGTAGCCGGTCTTCTGGCCGTCGCGGTCCATCGAGGTCAGCAGGAGCTCGCCGGCGCCGCGCTCTACCATCTTATCGGCGAATGCGACAGCGTCGAGACCCGTCGCCTGGCGTCCGCCATGGGTGAAGATCTCCCAGCGGTCTTCCTCGCCGGGCTGCGACACCTTCTTGGAATCGATCGAGACGACGATGCACTGGTTGCCGAACTTGTCGGCCGCCTCGGCAACGAAATCGGGGTTCTTCACCGCGGCCGAGTTGATCGAGACCTTGTCGGCGCCCGCGAGCAGCAGCTTGCGGATATCGGCAATCGTGCGCACCCCGCCGCCGACAGTGAGCGGCATGAAGCAATGGTCGGCAGTGCGCGCCACGACGTCGAAGATGGTGTCGCGGTTATCCGAGGAGGCGGTGATGTCGAGGAAGCAGAGCTCATCGGCACCGGCGGCATCATAGGCCTTGGCCGATTCGACGGGGTCGCCGGCATCGATCAGGTCGACGAAGCTGACGCCCTTGACGACGCGGCCGTCCTTGACGTCGAGGCAGGGGATAACACGGGCTTTGAGGGTCATAGGACAGCCTCTTTCTTGGTTTGCGCGTGCTCGCCGCTTTGCGGCTGCGGGCGTCGCGGCATGTCCTTGACGTCGAGGCAGGGAATGACACGGGCATTTAAAGTCATGCCGATTTTCCTTTCGCGCTGCGAATAAGGGTCAGCGCCTCGGTCGGGTCGATGCGGCCGTCATAGAGCGCGCGGCCGGAAATGGCGCCTTCAAGTTTCACTGCGTCGGGTTCAAGCATGCGGCGGATATCGTCCATCGAGGCAAGGCCGCCCGACGCGATCACCGGGATGGAGACGGCGTCGGCCAGTTCCAGCGTCGACGCCCAGTTGATGCCGGTCAGGATGCCGTCGCGGTCGATATCAGTATAGATGATTGCCGAAACGCCGGCGCCCTCGAATTTCTTCGCCAGTTCGATGACACCGAGTTCGGAGGCTTCCGCCCAGCCCTCGACCGCCACCTTGCCGCCCTTGGCGTCGATACCGACGGCAACCTTGTCCGGGAATTTCCGGCAGGCCTCGATGACCAGCGCCGGATCACGCACGGCGACGGTGCCGAGAATGACACGGGCAAGCCCGCGTGACAGCCAGTTCTCGATATGATCGAGCGTGCGGATGCCGCCGCCGAGCTGCACCGGATTTTTCGTGGCTTTCAGGATCGCATCGACAGCTGCCCCGTTGACCGTCTCGCCGGCAAAGGCACCGTTGAGATCGACCACGTGCAGCCATTCGAACCCCTGGTCCTCGAAGGCCTTGGCCTGGGCGCCGGGGTCGGGATTGTAGACGGTCGCCTGTTCCATGTCGCCGAGCTTGAGGCGCACGCACTGGCCGTCTTTGAGGTCGATGGCGGGAAAGAGGATCATGTCAGGGCTTCCAGCGCAGGAAATTCGAGATGAGGGCGAGGCCGAGCGTCTGGCTCTTTTCCGGATGGAACTGCGCGCCAGCCTTGTTGCCCTGGGCGACAAAGGCGGTCACCACGCCGCCATACGAGGTCGTGGCGATCAGGTCGTCCGGGTTTTCGACGGCGAGGTGGTAGGAATGGACGAAATAGGCGTGCAGCCCATCCTCGCCGGTCTTGATGCCATCGAACAGAGGATGCGGCTTCCTCAGCTCCAGCGTATTCCAGCCGATTTGCGGGATTTTCAGGGTCGGATCGGCGGGCACCATCTCAACGACATCGCCCCTGATCCAGCCGAGCCCTTGAGTGGTCGTCTTTTCCAGCCCGCGCGACGACATCAGCTGCATGCCGACGCAGATGCCGAGGAAGGGACGGGCGGATTTTTCCACCGCTTCCGCCAGCGCCGCCTGCATGCCGTCCACCGCGTCGAGACCACGGCGGCAGTCGGCATAGGCGCCGACGCCGGGCAGGACGATGCGGTCGGCGCTTGCGACGCGGTCAGCCTTGTCGGTGAGGTCGATCTCCGCGTCGATGCCGGCTTCACGGGCGGCACGCTCAAAGGCTTTCGTTGCCGAGCGCAGATTGCCGGATCCGTAGTCAATGATCGCAACGCGCATCAGCGTTCTCCATAATTCTCAAACAGGCCGAAGGCCGGGCGGTTTTCGGATCGTGCCGTCGACGGCGGCAGCGCCGGGAGCTGCCTCGCGGCATCGCCGGACGCCGTCGCCTGCGCAGCCGTCTCGTGGTCGTAGATCATTTCGGCAAGGGCCAGATCATCGGTCGCGATGACCGATTGGAGCGTCCAGCCGGCAGCTTCCAGTCGCCGCGCGACAAAGGCCGGACCTTCGAGAGCGACGAGAAGGCGCAACGCCAGTCCGATCAGAAGCCCCGCCAGCATGGCGCGGAGCTCCGAGGTCAGGATGGCGATGGTCGACTGCAGGATGGCAACCGTGACGCCTGCAATCCACTGTCTTTTGACGAGCAGCCAGATCGCCGGAAAGAGAAAGGCAATCCAGGAAAACTTGTCGGCGATGAACCGCGCATCCTCGTCGTTTCTGAGGGCGGCGGGCGGTGTCAGAACCAGATAGGAGGCCATGTCAGCCAACTTTCAATATGGCCCGGTCAGACCAGCGTGCCCTTGGTGGAGGGAACGCGGCCTGCCTGGCGCGGATCGATCTCTGTTGCCGTGCGAAGCACGCGGGCAACGGCCTTGAAGCAGGTTTCGGAGATATGATGGTTGTTGGCGCCGTAGATGTTCTGCACATGCAGCGTGATGCCGCCATGCTGAGCCAGAGCCTGGAAGAATTCGCGCACCAGTTCGGTATCGAAAGTACCGATCTTCGGCGCGGAGAAGGCGACGTTCCAGACGAGGAAGGGACGGCCCGAGACATCGACGGCGGCGCGCGTCATCGTCTCGTCCATGGCAAGGTCGAGCGAGGCGTAGCGGGTAATGCCGCTCCGTTCGCCGAGCGCCTTGGAGAGGGCCTGGCCGATGGCGATGCCGGTGTCTTCCACCGTGTGGTGATCGTCGACATGCCGGTCGCCGTCGGCGGTGATGTCCATGTCGATCAGCGAATGGCGGGAAAGTTGTTCCAGCATATGATCGAAGAAGCCGACGCCCGTCGAAATGCGCGATGTACCGGTGCCGTCGATGTTGACGGATACGGTGATCGAGGTTTCGTTGGTCTTGCGCGAAACGCTGCCGGTGCGCTTGGCTTGCTGGTCGGCCATCAGGTTCTCCCGAATGTAACAGAGCCGCTCCATATCAGGCGGTGGGCGAAATATCCAGAACCGGTACGGTGATTCTCGCGGACGCGAAGCGCAGCCGACTTAAGCGCGGCAGGGAAGTGGGATGGGGCTATTTGCAATCAGCAAAAGCGCCCTTACATACGCTTCAACAGGGCCGATGTTCGGCTCTTTGAAAAGGCCCGGCAGCCGGGCAGGTAGGTATTTCATGACAACAATTATTACCGTCCGAAAGGGCGGACAGGTGGTGATGGCCGGCGACGGCCAGGTGAGCCTCGGCCAGACCGTGATGAAGGGCAATGCGCGAAAAGTCCGCCGCCTCGGCAAGGGCGACGTGATCGCTGGTTTCGCGGGCGCCACCGCCGATGCCTTTACGCTCCTGGAGCGGCTGGAAGCCAAGCTCGAGCAGTATCCGGACCAGCTGATGCGCGCCGCCGTCGAGCTTGCCAAGGACTGGCGCACCAATAAATATCTGCGCAATCTCGAAGCGATGATGCTGGTGGCCGACAAATCGATCACGCTGGCGATCACCGGCAATGGCGATGTGCTTGAACCCGAACACGGCACGATCGCCATCGGCTCGGGTGGCAATTTTGCCTTTGCGGCTGCTCGCGCGCTGATGGATTCGGACAAGACGGCCGAAGAGGTCGCCCGCCGGGCGATGGAGATCGCCGGTGATATCTGCGTCTATACCAACGGCAATATCGTCATCGAAAAGCTCGATGCAGCCTGATCCATCCATCGCCTTCGCGGCTGTTGACGAGAGCCATATGCCGATGCTGTTCGGCTGGCTTTCGCAGCGGCATGTGCGGCAATGGTGGGGTGAGCCGGATGAAGAGCTGAAACTGATCCGTGACGGCTGCTTAACCGGTGAAGTCGAAGGCTTCGTCTTTTCCGTCGATGGCGAACCGGCCGGCTACATCCAGTCCTGGCTGCCGACGCAATATGAGAGCGAGCCCTGGGCTAAGGATCTGACGCCGGATACGCCGGGTGTCGACATTTTTGTCGGACCGCCCGGCATGATCGGCAAGGGCATTGCGCCTGTGGTGATCAGAGCCTTTGCGGCGAGACTTTTTGCAGGCACCGCGCCACGGATCATCATCGATCCCGATGCAGAGAATAAACGGGCCCTGCGGGCTTATGCCAAGGCGGGTTTTACCCCTTATGGCGAATGGAACGACAGCACTGGGCGAACAATCCTGATGGAATTGACCCGGATAGAATTTGAGAGGATGTCATGACCACATTTTCACCCCGCGAAATCGTGTCGGAGCTCGACCGGTTCATCATCGGCCAGCACGATGCCAAGCGCGCTGTCGCCATCGCTCTGCGCAACCGCTGGCGCCGCCAGCAACTCACCGACGAGCTGCGTGACGAGGTGATGCCGAAGAACATCCTGATGATCGGGCCGACCGGCGTCGGCAAGACGGAGATTTCGCGCCGTCTTGCCAAGCTCGCCGGCGCCCCCTTCATTAAGGTCGAGGCGACGAAATTCACCGAAGTTGGGTATGTCGGCCGCGATGTCGAGCAGATCGTCCGCGACCTCGTCGAGGTTGGCATCGGCCTGGTGCGCGAGAAGAAGCGGGCCGATGTCAAGGCAAAGGCGCATCTGAATGCAGAAGAGCGCGTACTCGATGCTCTCGTGGGCGCCACCGCCTCACCGGCGACGCGCGACAGCTTCCGCAAGAAGCTGCGCGCCAACGAACTGGACGACAAGGAAATCGACATCGATATTGCCGATACATCGACGCCCGGCGGCTTCGAGATTCCCGGCATGCCGGGCGCCAATATCGGCGTCCTCAACCTGTCGGAGATGTTCGGCAAGGCGATGGGTCAGCGGACCAAGAAGGTTCGCACGACGGTCAAGGACTCTTACGGCATCCTGATCAACGATGAATCAGACAAGCTCCTCGACAACGAGGAGATCCAGCGCGAAGCGGTGCGCTCCGCGGAAAACGACGGCATCGTCTTCCTCGATGAGATCGACAAGATCGCGGCGCGCGACGGCGGCATGGGCGCCGGTGTTTCACGCGAAGGCGTGCAGCGTGACTTGCTTCCGCTCGTCGAAGGCACGACGGTTGCGACCAAATATGGCCCGGTGAAAACCGACCATATCCTGTTCATCGCCTCGGGTGCGTTCCACGTCTCGAAGCCGTCGGACCTGCTCCCCGAGCTTCAGGGCCGCCTGCCGATCCGTGTCGAGCTGAAGGCGCTGACCAAGGAAGACTTCCGCCGCATTCTCACCGAAACCGAAGTCAGCCTGATCCGGCAATACAAGGCACTGCTGGAAACGGAGGGCGTCAACCTGGACTTCACCGACGATGCAATTGACGCGCTCGCCGATGTTGCCGTTATGCTCAATTCGAGCGTCGAGAATATCGGCGCCCGGCGGCTGCAGACGGTGATGGAGCGGGTGCTCGATGAAATCTCCTATGTGGCGCCTGACAAGTCCGGTGAATCGCTGAAGATCGATGCGGACTATGTGAAGACTCATGTCGGCGATCTCGCTGCCAATACGGACCTGTCGCGCTATATTCTGTAACGGCAGTACGTCGCGAAACCGAACAGGGCGTCCGTCATGCGATGGGCGCCCTTGTTGTTTCCTCAGCCGGCGCGCGATAAGCGTTTCTGCGTGCCGGGCATGATTCCGACACGATTCTGCCGCATGCGTCCCCGCGCATCAAAGCCAGTCTTGCCAGGTCACAGGAAAACCGCTCGTGCGCGCCATCGTTCAAATGCTTGTTCTTGCGGGAATGATTCTCGTTACCGGCCCCGCTGTTGCCGACGGATTGCGCGTCGTGCCCGAAGGCAACCGGTATCAGGAGCAGCCGAACGTTCCCGGCGCCTCGATGCGGCGAACGAAAGCCGGGAAGACATCCTTCGATGCGAAATACGAGAAAGTGCGCAATCTTCTTGCGACTGACGGCAAGCTGATGAGCAAGATCAAGTCGACGGCGCGTGCCTATGGCATCGATCCGATCCATATGATCGGCGCCATCGTCGGCGAACATACCTACAATGTCGATGCCTATGACCGGCTGCAGTCCTATTACGTCAAGGCCGCCGCCTATGCCGGCGACAGTTTCCGCTTCGGCTATGAGGGCGAAGGTGTCGCCCAATTCGTGTCGCGGCCGGAATTTGCCAAATGCGAGGGCAAGAAGAGCTCCTATGCGCTGTGGAGTTGCCGCGAAAGCGTGTGGGACAGCCAATTCCGCGGCAATTCGGTGGGTGGGATGCCCTATCCGAACAATCGCTTCAGCGCCGTCTTCTTCCAGCCGTTTTTCGCGGGCCAGACATTCGGTCTTGGCCAGATCAATCCGCTGACGGCTCTTATGTTGACCGACATGGTGTCGAGCGTCTCCGGCTATGACCGGCTGGATGAAAACAACGCGTCTGGCGTCTACGCGGCAATCATGGATCCCGATCAGTCGCTCGCCTACATGGCGGCCTCGATCCGTCATTCAATCGACGCCTACAAGTCGATCGCCGGCATGGATATTTCCGGCAATCCCGGCATCACCGCGACCCTCTACAATGTCGGCAATCCCGACCAGCGCGCTGCAGCACTTGCCGCCAGGAACGAGGGCGGCGAGGTGCAGTGGCCCGAGGAAAATTATTATGGCTGGCTGGTCAATGACAAGCTGGCGGAATTGAGGGCGCTGCTCTAACTTTCCTGAATTCGCCACAGCTTTATGCGACGGTGTGTGGTTGGAGCCGCCAATGTGTGGCGGTCCGGAAAGCCCATCCATGGATATGAGACCTGAACCGTTCGAGCCGCCTGCGCCGATCCCGCGCACGGTGCCGCCGTCGCGGCTGCAAATCATCCGCACCGTAATGCGCAATCCGCTCGAATTGTGGGGCGAGCCCTCCTATACGCTGCCCTGGATCGACACCAAGTTCATCAACCAGCGCACCCTGATCGTCAACGATCCGAACCTGATCCGCCACGTGCTGGTCGAGAATGCCTCGAACTACGAAATGTCCAAGGTCCGCCGCCTCATTCTGCGGCCGATCCTGCGCGACGGGTTGCTGACGGCCGAGGGCGAGGTGTGGAAGCGGTCGCGCAAGGCGATGGCGCCGGCCTTCACGCCGCGTCATGCCAGAGGTTTCGCCAAGCAGATGCTGGCCAAGACCGAGGAATATGTCGTGAAGTATGATGAGGCGGCCGCCACAGGATCGGTCGTCAACATCGCCAACGACATGACCGAGCTGACCTACGGAATTCTCTCGGAGACGTTGTTTTCCGGACAGATCGCGGCCGAAACCGAGGGGTTTGCCGATAGTGTCGAACGGCTGCTGCATCGCATGGGCCGCGTCGATCCCATGGACCTTTTGCTGGCGCCGCCCTGGGTGCCGCGGCTCACGCGCATCGGCGGCGCCAAGGTGATGGCGGAATTCCGCGGGATCGTCGAGAAAACCATGGACGACCGTCGCCAGTTGATGCGCTCGGATCCGGCGTCGGCGCCGCAAGACTTCCTGACGCTGCTTCTGCAACTGGAAGGGCCGGAGGGGCTGTCGACCGACGAAATTTCCGACAATATCCTGACCTTCATCGGTGCCGGCCACGAAACGACGGCGCGAGCGCTTGCCTGGACGCTCTATTGCGTCGCCAATTCCCCGCATGTACGCGACAATATGGAGGCGGAGATCGATCGCGTGCTGTCGAGCGGTGCCGAACCGGTAGACTGGCTCGATCTGATGCCGCATGTACGCGCGTCCTTCGAGGAGGGGATGCGGCTCTATCCGCCAGCGCCCTCGATCAACCGTGCGGCGATCAAGGCCGATTCATGGACCTCGCCGGAAGGGGAGCGGGTAGAGATCCCCAAGGGCATTTCGGTCCTGATCATGCCCTGGACGCTGCATCGCCATATGCTCTACTGGGAAAAACCGCGCGCCTTCATGCCGGAACGGTTCCTGCCGGAAAATCGTGACAAGCTGCATCGGTTCCAGTACCTGCCGTTCGGAGCAGGCCCGCGCATCTGCATCGGCGCCACTTTTGCACTGCAGGAAGCGGTGATCGCGCTTGGCGTCATGATGAAGCGGTTCCGGTTCGATATGACGCCGGAAACCAAGCCCTGGCCGGTGCAACGGCTGACGACGCAGCCTAGGGGCGGGCTGCCGTTGAGGGTGTCGGCTCGGTAAATGTCTTGCCCGGCGTTTCCGATTGCACGGCGCGGATCGGCGAATCGGCCGGCACCGGCTCCTGCAGCTGTTTCTTCGGCTTCTTGATCGTCTTGATCTGCGCACAGGTGGAATCGCCGACGCCTTCGCACGGCTTGTAGACGACGATTTCGCTGCCCGCCCCGTCATCCCAGACGGCCTGGATGGTCAGTGTCTTTGCCTCTCCAGCCGGCAGCGAGATATAGACATATTCGTTGGTATTGTCCTCGGGCAGGTTGAAGGGGATGTGCGGATTGCATTTCCCGAGCGGGAACCGTTTGTCGAGAGCATCCGAATTGACCGAGTAGCGAATTTCCGAAAGCCGGCAATGCATGGTCTGCAGCGTGGTGAAATAGATCAGCTGCTTGTCGTCGTAATTACGGAACTGGATCCAGCCGGTTGTCTTGTTGGCGTCGAGCATCGCCTTGTAGATCGAGACATCGGGAAGGACCGGCTTGTATTCCTCCTCGTCCTCGGCGTCCTCAGCAAAAACAGGACCGGAAAGGGCCGGGCAACCCGCAAGTGCTATCGCCAGAAAGAGCATGCGTGAGAAACCGGTCATGCGATGATCCTCTTTTTTCGCGTTGTCGCTGCGCCGAAATTCCCATGTCGGCGCAGCGATGGCCTTTCGCTGAAAGATGTCATATCACCTCGTCCATGTGCTTTGAAGCCGGGTTTCCGGCGCCTGCTTGAATGGACGTTGCTTTGACTGAACATCTTCTCCTCGGTATCGACACAGGCGGAACCTATACCGATGCGGTTCTTTTCAGCGAGACCAAAGGGGTTGTCGCCAAGGCGAAGTCGCTGACCACCCGTCACGACCTCTCCGTCGGCATCGCCGGTGCCGTCGAGGCGGTACTGGAGCAGGCCAAGGCTCCCGCTTCCGCCATCAGCCTCGTTTCGCTGTCGACGACGCTTGCGACCAATGCGCTGGTCGAGGGCCAGGGCGGCCGCGCCGGTCTCGTCATGATCGGTTTCGGTCCGGACGATCTGAAGCGCGACGGATTGCAGGAAGCGCTCGGCTCCGATCCGGTGATCTTCCTGCCGGGCGGCCATAATGTGCATGGCGGCGAGACGCTGCTCGACTTGACGACGCTGGATGCGGCGTTGCCGCAGCTTTCGCGAGAAGTTTCGTCCTTCGCGATCGCCGGCTATTTTGCCGTGCGGAATCCGGCTCACGAGCAGCGGGTGCGTGATCGTATCCGCGAAGCCTCGCATCTGCCGGTCACCTGCAGCCACGAACTGTCTTCCAAGTTGGGCGGTCCGCGGCGGGCTCTCACGACGCTGCTCAATGCCCGCCTGGTCTCGATGATCGACCGGCTGATCGGCGCCTGCGAAGGCTTTTTGCAACAGCGCGGCATCGATGTGCCGATGATGGTGGTACGCGGCGACGGCGCGTTGATTTCCGCTGCCGAAGCGCGGTTGCGGCCGATCGAGACTATTCTCTCCGGCCCCGCCGCAAGCCTTGTCGGCGCGCGGCACCTGACCGGCCTCGACAATGCCGTCGTTTCCGATATCGGCGGCACCACGACGGATGTGGCGGTGCTCGACCAGGGACGCCCGCGTCTCGATGCGGAGGGTGCCGTTGTCGGCGGTTTCCGCACCATGGTCGAGGCGGTCGCCATGCGCACGTTCGGCCTTGGCGGCGATTCGGAGGTCCGCATCAACGATCGTGGCCTTAAGGCGAAGATCGATCTCGGACCGCGCCGGTTCCTGCCTCTGAGCCTTGCGGCTGCGCAGCATGAGGATGCGGTGATTTCCGTGCTCGAACGGCAGCTGCGCACGCCCCATGTCGGCCGCCACGACGGCCGTTTTGCGGTCCGCACAGGCCTTCCTGACCATCTGGCGAGCGGCCTTCACCTGCAGGAACGGGCCTTGTATGAGCGGATCGGCGCTGTCCCGGTATCGGTGGAGCATCTTTTGACGAACACGCCGCAGAAGGCGACGTTGGACCGGTTGGTGGCACGTGGTCTCGTGCATATCTGCGGCCTGACGCCGTCCGATGCCATGCATGTGCTCGGACGCCAGGGGCAGTGGAATGCTACGGCCGCGCGGCTGGGCGCGGAACTCGCTGCGCGCACGAAGGACGGTTCGGGCAAACCGATTGCCGCGTCGGCCGAGGAACTGTCGGAGATGATCGTCGCGCGGCTGACGCGTCAGTCCGCCGAGGCCATTCTTTCTTCCTGCCTGGCGGAAGATGGTGCGGCGATCGATCCGGCGGTATCGTTGGCCGTCGACCGGGCGCTGAAGCGTGAGCCCGGCATTGTCGGCTTTTCTCTTTCCCTCGACCGGCCGCTGGTCGGGCTCGGCGCTTCCGCGCCGGTCTATTATCCGGCCATCGCCGAAATGTTGCGTGCAGAGTCGTGCATTCCGGAAGAAGCGGGTGTCGCCAATGCGGTCGGCGCGGTCGTCGGCCAGGTACGGGCTTCGGTGACCGTCTTTGTCACGACGCCGGAAGAGGGTATCTTCATCGTCAACGGTGCCGGGCCGAGCAGCCGTTTCCTTGACGAGGGGCAGGCCTTTGCATCAGCGCGCGAGCGGGCGGAGACGGCAGCCCTTGCCGCGGCGCGGGCGAACGGTGCGGATGAGCCGGCGGTGACGATGCGTGAGGAAATCGATGCGCCGGAGATCGAGGGCAGCCGCAAGCTCATCGAGGCACGGTTTACGGTCGTCGCCAGCGGCCGGCCGCGTGTTGCGCACGATTGATTTGTTCGATTTCGGAAATAATTCTTCGTATTTTCGCTGGATTGACAGGGAATGAAACAGTGAGAGACTGCAGTCTCTCATATTTGAGCGTTATTTCAGGGAGTTGCCGATGGGTCGGATTGAAAAGAATGGGCTGAAAATCGATGCAGGCCTGCACGATTTCCTAGTGAACGAGGCGCTGCCTGGCACCGGTATCGACGTCGATCGATTCTACTCGGGTTTTTCTCAGATCATTCACGATCTGGCGCCGAAAAATCGCAAGCTTCTGGCCAAGCGCGATGCTCTTCAGGAGAAGCTGGATGATTGGTACCGAAAGAACGGCGCGCCGGTCGATATCGCCGCCTACGAAAATTTTCTGAAGGAGATCGGTTATCTGCTGCCGGAGGGGCCGGATTTCTCCGTTTCCACCAGCAATGTCGATCCCGAAATTGCGACGATCGCCGGGCCGCAGCTCGTCGTTCCCGTCATGAACGCGCGCTATGCCCTGAATGCTGCCAATGCCCGCTGGGGCTCGCTGTATGACGCGCTCTACGGCACCGACGCCATCAGCGAAGACGGCGGCGCTGAAAAGGGCAAGGGCTATAACCCGGTTCGCGGCCAGAAGGTTATTGCCTGGTCGCGCGGCTTTCTCGATGCCAGTGCGCCGCTTGCTGCCGGAAGCTGGAGCGATGTCACCGGATTTGCGGTTACGGGCTCAAGCCTGACGATATCGAGGGCTGCCGGTGCGACGACACTCGCCGATGCGGCGCAGTTTGCCGGCTCTCGCGGCGATGCGGCGTCGCCATCTCATCTGCTCCTGAAAAAGAACAACCTGCATATCGAGATCGTCATCGATGCCTCGACGGCGACCGGCAAGGACGATCCGGCGCATATTTCCGACGTCATCCTCGAATCGGCGATTACCGCGATCATGGATTGCGAGGATTCCGTCGCCGCCGTCGATGCGGAAGACAAGGTCGTCGTTTATCGCAACTGGCTCGGCCTGATGAAGGGCGATCTTCAGGAGGACGTCACCAAGGGGGCTAAGACGTTTACACGCAAGCTCAACCCGGATTTTAGCTTCACCGCGCCGGATGGATCGGAGATTTCGCTTAAAGGTCGCGCCCTAATGCTGGTGCGCAATGTCGGGCACCTGATGACCAATCCGGCCATTTTCGATCGCGACGGCAACGAGGTTCCGGAGGGCATCATGGACGCCATGATCACCGGCCTGATTGCCTTGCACGACATCGGCCCAAACGGCGGCCGGATGAATTCGCGCGAAGGCTCGATCTATATCGTCAAGCCGAAAATGCATGGTCCGGAGGAGGTCGCCTTCGCCTCGGAAATCTTCGGTCGCGTCGAAGAGGTGCTCGGCATGGCCCCCAATACCATGAAAATGGGCATCATGGACGAAGAGCGCCGCACCACCGTCAACCTGAAGGAATGTATCCGGGCGGCGAAAGACCGCGTCGTCTTCATCAATACCGGCTTCCTCGATCGGACCGGCGACGAGATGCACACCTCGATGGAGGCCGGCCCCATGATCCGCAAGGGCGACATGAAACAGGCGGCCTGGATCGCGGCTTACGAAAACTGGAATGTCGATATCGGGCTGGAATGCGGCCTGTCCGGCCATGCCCAGATCGGCAAGGGCATGTGGGCGATGCCCGACCTGATGGCGGCGATGCTGGAGCAGAAGATCGCCCATCCGAGGGCGGGCGCGAACACGGCCTGGGTTCCCTCGCCGACGGCCGCGACGCTGCATGCAACCCACTATCACAAGGTCGATGTCGCCGAGGTCCAGGCCAGCCTGAAGAGTCGCCCCCGGGCAAAACTCAGCGATATTCTGTCCGTTCCCGTCGCGCCGCGTCCCAACTGGACGCCGGAGGAAATCCAGCGCGAACTCGACAACAATGCCCAGGGCATTCTCGGCTATGTCGTCCGCTGGATCGACCAGGGCGTCGGTTGCTCCAAGGTTCCCGACATCAACAATATCGGCCTGATGGAAGACCGTGCGACCCTGCGGATTTCCGCCCAGCATATGGCCAACTGGCTGCACCATGGCATCGTTACCGAGGAGCAGATCGTCGAGACGATGAAGCGCATGGCGGCGGTCGTCGATGGCCAGAATGCCGGTGATCCGGCCTACACGCCGATGGCCGGCAATTTCGGCGGCTCCATCGCCTTTCAGGCAGCGCTCGAACTGGTGCTGAAGGGTCGCGAACAGCCGAACGGCTACACCGAACCTGTCCTGCACCGCCGCCGGCTGGAGCTGAAGGCAAGTCAGGTAATTTCGTGACCAGGAGCCAAGGTTGCGAACCTGTACCGTGGGCCTGCGAGCGACAGGCCGAACGCCGCCTGGCGCTTCTCGGCCGCGAATCAAAAATCCCCGGACGAGCCGGGGATTGGAAAGCATCTGCGATGAACGCCGGGTTTCGTTACTGCTGGACGATGACGCGGGTGTTCTTGCCCGGACGAACGCGTGCGTAGAGGTCGATGATGTCCTGGTTGATCATCCGGATGCAGCCCGAAGAGGCCGCGGTGCCGATCGATGTCCATTCCGGCGATCCGTGAATACGGAAGAGCGTATCCTTGCCTTCGTCGTTGAACAGGTACATGGCGCGCGCGCCGAGTGGGTTGCGTAGGCCCGGGCCCATGCCGTCCTCGACATATTGTGCCACTTCCGGTTTGCGCTCGGCCATTTCCTTCGGCGGATGCCAGGTCGGCCATTCCTGTTTCCAGGCGACGTAGGCGCGGCCTTCCCATGCGAAGCCTGCCTTGCCGACGCCGATGCCGTAGCGAACGGCCTTGCGGCCGGGCAGCACGAAATAGAGGAAACGGTTCGGGGTGTTGACGATGATTGTGCCGGGCTTTTCAGGCGTCGTATAGTCGACGATCTGGCGGTGGAAGCGCTCATTGACCTTGTTGATCGGGATCGCCGGCAAGGCGTAGCCGTGGTCTTCGACCGGACCGTAACCATTGGAGAAAATCTGGTTGGTCGCGACTTTTTCACCGATCGGAGAGATCGGTGCCGTGGAGCAACTGGCCAAAGCGAGGGTGGCCGCGAGGCTGCACAGCAGAACTGCATTGCGGAAGCGCATGGGTGTCTCTTAAAATGAAGTTAAGAATATCTGGGTCGGCTCGACCATCAGCGATTATGGTTTATTTTCGATTAACATCCCGATTGCAAGTGAATGCGATGCAGCATTTCTGTCGGATGTGTCAAAAACTCCACGGAGTGCTTTTTTGCAACAAAAGCGGCCTTGTGCCAGAGTTTAATGCATGGCGATTCTCTCTATCCACAACGATAGCCCTCTGATCGACGGGCGGCAGTCGCAGCGCGCGCTGATGGTGCGCCGCGGCGTGCAGCGATTCTTGCATGAAATGCGTCATGCGGTGCTGCCGGAGTTGACGCTTGCGAGCGGAAGGCGGGCGGATCTGATCTCCATCTCGCCGAAGGGCGATATCTGGATTGTCGAGATCAAGACCTCGATCGAGGATTTCAAGGTCGACCGGAAATGGCCCGATTACCGGATGCATTCGGACCGGCTTTACTTCGCCACCCATACTGGCGTGCCGCTCGATATCTTTCCGGAAGAATGCGGGTTGCTCCTGTCGGACGGCTATGATGCGGAGATGATCCGCGACGCGCCGGAGCACAGGCTTGCGGCTCCGACGCGAAAGTCGGTATCCCTCAATTTCGCGCGGGCCGCGGCGCAGCGGCTGATGCTGGCGGAATGGTCGGCAGATCGGGCGGGCGATACCAGCCCGAACATGCGCGAGATCGGCTCGGTCTCGCTGGATAGCGAGACGTAAGACGGCGCCCTCTACTTGGGTGCGCGTTTCGCAAGGATACGCTGCAGCGTCCGCCGGTGCATGTTCAGCCTCCGGGCGGTTTCGGAAACATTGCGCTCGCACATTTCATAGACCCGCTGGATATGCTCCCAGCGGACGCGGTCGGCCGACATCGGGTTTTCCGGGGGCTCGGCGCGTTCGCCAGCTCTCTGCACCAATGCTGCGAAGATGTCGTCGGCGTCGGCCGGCTTGGCGAGATAGTCGACGGCGCCGAGCTTCACGGCGTTGACGGCGGTGGCGATGTTGCCATAGCCGGTCAGCATGATGATGCGGGTGTCGTCGCGCTTGGCGCGGATCGCTTCGATCACGTCGAGACCGCTACCGTCGCCCAACCGCAGATCGACGACCGCGTGTTTCGGCGGACGGGTCTTCGCCTTGGCGATGCCTTCGGCGACGGATTCGGCGATATCGACGGAAAAGCCACGCGTCTCCATCGCGCGGGCAAGGCGGCGCAGGAAGGGGGCGTCGTCATCGACGATCAGCAGGGAGGTGTCGGCTCCGATCAACGATGCATCCAGCTTGCCGTCACCGGGGGCGGCTGCCTGTTCGGTCGTTCTTTCCGTCATGTCGCAATCCTCGGCGCAGGGCTCAATTTTTTCTGCGCTCTATGTAAGTTCGCATATTCCCGGTTCAAAATGCCATAAAGTCATTTTGTAAGTTTCGTGTCCATCAGCATGCGTGGCCATTCGACGCTGACGCGCGCACCCGGCTTGTCCGGGCCGCCGTTTTCGAAAGTCAGTTTGGCGCCCGAGCGCTCCAGCAGCGTCTTGGCGATGAACAGGCCGAGGCCCAGTCCACCGGCGCTGTCGTCCTTCTGGCGTTTGGTCACGTAGGGTTCGCCGATTCGGCTGAGAATGTCAGGCGCATAGCCGTCGCCATCATCCTCGATAGTGACCGAGACGATGTCCGGCGTATGAGTGACCGTGACCGTTACTTCCTTCTTGGCGTAGTCGACGGCGTTTTCCAGAAGATTGCCGAGGCCGTAGAGAATGCCGGCATTGCGGTTGCCGACGGGCTCGGTGGCGCGATCGCCTCTTTCGACCAGGTTGATCTGGATGCCGAATTCACGGTGCGGTGCCATCACCTCCTCGATCAACGACGATAGCGGCAGATGCCGCATATGGGCTTCGTTCTCGGAAGACAAAGTCGTCAGCCGCCGCAGGATATCGCGGCAGCGTTCGCTCTGGCTGCGCAACAATTGCACGTCCTCGCCAAAACGCGGGTCGTCGCCGAGCTCGCGTTCCATCTCCTTGGCGACGACACTGATGGTAGCAAGCGGTGTTCCGAGTTCGTGCGCCGCCGCCGCTGCCAACCCGTCGAGCTGTGACAGGTGTTTTTCCCGCTGCAGTACCAGTTCCGTTGCTGTCAGCGCCTCGGAAAGTTCGCTCGCCTCCAGCGAGACGCGGTAAGTATAGAAGGCCGCAAAGGCCGTGGTCGAAACGATGGCGAACCAGAACCCCGCCGTCAGGATCGTCGGTACCAGAAGCACGACGCCCGGATACCACGGCAGCGGAAAGGGCGTGAACGCCAGCGCTGTGATGCCAAGAATGGCGAGGACCGCAAGGGCGACGCTGTGCCATTTGGGTTGCGAGGCGGAGGAAATGATCACCGGCACGCAGACAAGCGGTGCAAAAGGATTGGCGAGGCCGCCGGTGATGAAGAGAAGTGCGGTCAATTGCGCCAGGTCGATGCCGAGCAGGGCAAAAGCCGCAGACGGCTGCAACCGGTGCGTCGGCGGGTAGCGGATCGTGAGATAGGCATTGACCCAGGCAAGAACGGCGATGAGCGAGGAACAGGCAATCAGCGGCAAGGGGAATTGCAGCCAGAACGCGGTGATGATCACTGCGATCGATTGCCCGCCGACCGCCAGCCAGCGCAGACGAACGATCGTCTGCAGGCGCAGCACCCGGCTTGTGGTCGGTTCATCACTTTCGATTGCTGCCACGGTCATCCGGTTTCCTGTCGTCAAGGTCACTGCCGTTCATGTACCACGCGGTTTTGCCCGTGTCGTCGGCAGCGCATTTGCCGGATCCTCCGGCCAGGGGTGTTTCGGATAGCGGCCGCGCATATCGGCACGGACATCCTTCCAGGACCCGGACCAGAATCCCGGCAGATCGCGCGTGGTCTGCATTGGTTTGTGACCGGGCGAGATCAGCTCCAGAAGCAATGGCCTCCGCCCGCCACCGATCGACGGATGGGTTTTCAATCCGAAGAGCTCCTGCACGCGGATCGACAGAACCGGTTCGTCGCCGTCATAGCGGATCGGATGGCGCTGTCCCGTCGGCGCCTCGAAATGGGTCGGTGCGAGGCGTGCCAGATCGCGGGCAATCTCGTGCGGCACCAGCGACTGCAATCCTTCGGAAAGGCCGGCGGCGCTGATGTCGTCGATGCCCCGCGTCTCACCCTGAAGGGGCACGAACCAATCCTCCAGCCGTGCAAGCAGGCTCTCGTCCGACATATCCGGCCAGGGGTTGCCGATGGTGCGGTACAGGAAGCCGATCCGGTCACGCAATTGAGCGGCCTCCTTCGAGAACGGCAGAACGGCCAGACCGAGTTGGCGCAGGCCCTCGGCCAGCGCACGAGCGGACTGTTCGCCGCGCGGCCGCGGAAGCGGCGTCTCCTCGAAAACGATGGCGCCCAGGCGCGTCACCCGCCTTGCCCGGACCTGCCGGCTTGGCTTGTCGAAGAACGTCTGGTCCTCGCGAATGATCGCTTGCGGCATATGGGCTTCGACATCGGCGCGGGAAATCTCGGCGGCGGCAAGAATGCGCTGGCCGCCGGCTCGCCCGGTGAGGTCGGCAATGACCAGCATCGAAGCGCCGGCCAGTCGCTCGGTTTCCGGCAGTTCCGCGCCGCGGCCATTGGCCATGACGAAACGCCCGCGCCCTCCGCGCTGCAAGGCGATCCGGTCCGGAAAGGCGTGCATCAGCAGGATACCCGGCTGCACCGGGTCGTTCGTCTCCTTGCCGGCACTCAAACCCTTTGCCATTCGCCGGGCAAGGCCGCGCGAGGCATCAGCACGATCGCCGCGCTCGGACTTGAAACGACGCAGCCGGTCTTCGAGATCGATACCATTTCCACCTAATCCTTGCTCGGTCAGGAGAACGGCCAGAAGACAGGCCTCATACGCCTGTCCCTCCTCCGCCGCCAAAACGGCCATGGCGGCGAGACGCGGCGGCAGGGCCAGCTGGCGGATTTGCTTTCCCCGCGCCGTCAACGCGCCGTTGGCATCGAGCGCGCCAAGTTGAGTGAGCAGCACTTTCGCCTCCTGCCATGTCGTGGCCGGCGGCAGGTCGAGAAAGGCGAGCCCAGCTGGATCGGTCACGCCCCAATGGGCAAGGTCAAGCACGAGACCGGACAGGTCGCTGGAGAGAATTTGCGGCGGCGTGAAGGCCGGAAGCGCTGCCGTCTGGCCTTGATGCCAGAGGCGGATGGCAACGCCCGGCTCCGTGCGTCCGGCGCGGCCCGCTCGCTGGTCGGCGGAGGCGCGAGAGACACGGACGGTCTCCAGTCGGGTGATGCCGGTGGAGGCCTCGAAGGCGGGAAGCCGCTGAAGCCCGCTGTCGATGACGATACGAACCCCATCGATGGTGATGGACGTCTCGGCGATCGAGGTGGCCAGCACGATCTTGCGCGTGCCCGCAGGTGCCGGGCGGATCGCCGCGTCCTGCTCCTTCTGGCTGAGATTGCCAAAGAGCGGCGTGACAACGGTGGTCGCGTCGAACCGACCCTCCAGCCGCTCGGCCGTGCGGGTGATTTCCGCCTGCCCCGGCAGGAAGGCAAGGATCGAACCCGTTTCCTGACGGTGAGCTTCGATGATCGCTCGCGTCACGGCATCGTCCACCCGTTCGGTGGACGGCCGTTCCTGATAGCGCACATCCACCGGAAAGCTGCGCCCCTGGCTTTCGATGACCGGGGCGCCGCCAAGAAGCCCGGCAACGCGCTCGACGTCCAGCGTTGCCGACATCACGATCAGCTTCAGATCGGCGCGCAGCGCCTGCTGCACGTCGAGCGCCAGCGCCAGACCGAAATCGGCATCCAGCGATCGCTCATGAAACTCGTCGAACAAGACGACCGAAACATCGGGCAGTTCCGGATCGTCGAGCAGCATGCGGGCAAAGACGCCCTCGGTCACCACTTCGATGCGGGTCCTGGCGGAGACCCGGCTGTCGAGCCGCATGCGGTAGCCCACCGTCTCGCCCACCGTTTCGCCGAGCAGGCTTGCCATGCGGCCGGCAGCGGCGCGCGCGGCAAGCCGCCGCGGCTCGAGCAGGATGATCCGGCCGTCGCCGCGCCAGGATTGCTCCAGCAGGAAGAGCGGCACCAATGTGGTCTTGCCGGCACCCGGTGGGGCGGACAACACGACCGAGGGTGCCTGTGCCAGAGCCTGCCCAAGTTTCGGAAGGACAGCCTTCACGGGCAGGTCTGGCAGGGTGCTCGTCACATTCATTGACCTGTATCCTCGCCAACCCGCCGTGCGGATGCTTGCGCGCCGGCGCGGTCAGACGCAACGAACGGCAGTTCTTCGCTCTTCGCCCTGAAAAAAATTCGGTGGCCCATCTGGTAGCCGGGGCCGAAGCCGGGTGGATCCATGGTAGTCAGGAGACCGGCTGGGCGGCCAGTCGCAGAAGGCCACAGTCGTGTCCAGACAGCCGGACTTATGCAAATCTCATCCAAAAAGAGACCGTCTGCGTTGCCGTCGGGTTTCATTCACATCCTCATCGCGCGCCAGTCGCGCAATAGCAAGTGCGGTCGTGGCGGCGCAATGGGAAATCCGGCGAAGGGAACGATGGCCTCCGCCGATGGGGGACCAAAAACCGAGAGCGATCCAGTGGCGTCCATCAGATCTGCAGCGAACGCTCGAAGGCGAGAATGGCACCTGCCAGGTCTTCCAGTGCGGCACCCACCGATTTGAACAGAGTGATCTCGCCGTCCTCAATGCGCCCCCGATGCCTTCCTCGCGTCAGTTCCGTCAGGTCTGCCATCACCGAGCCCGCCGTGATGATGCCGGCGCGCAGCGGCTGCACGAGGTCGCCGCCTTCGCTGAGCGCGCCGTCGCGGGTATCGACGAACAGTGTGGCGCGCTCCACCGCCCGGTCGTCGGATTCGCGCATGCTCGGCTTGAAG
>NZ_CAXUPQ020000001.1:0-1485000 GCF_964252905.1 Pararhizobium sp. LjRoot255 | reverse complement strand
AAGGATGTGAGGATCCCAAAACAACCAGGATGTTGGCTTAGAAGCAGCCATCATTTAAAGAAAGCGTAACAGCTCACTGGTCTAAATAAGGGTCTTTGCGCCGAAAATGTAACGGGGCTAAAGCCATGCACCGAAGCTGAGGATACGTAGTGATACGTGTGGTAGCGGAGCGTTCCGTAAGCCTGTGAAGGGAGACCCGTGAGGGCTCCTGGAGGTATCGGAAGTGCGAATGTTGACATGAGTAACGATAAAGGGAGTGAGAGACTCCCTCGCCGAAAGACCAAGGGTTCCTGCTTAAAGTTAATCTGAGCAGGGTTAGCCGGCCCCTAAGATGAGGCAGAAATGCGTAGTCGATGGGAACCACGTTAATATTCGTGGGCCTGGTGGTAGTGACGGATTGCTTAACTTGTTCAGCCTTATTGGATTGGCTGGGCGGGGACGCGGTTCCAGGAAATAGCTCCACCGTATAGACCGTACCCGAAACCGACACAGGTGGTCAGGTAGAGTATACCAAGGCGCTTGAGAGAACTATGCTGAAGGAACTCGGCAAATTGCACGCGTAACTTCGGAAGAAGCGTGACCCCATCGCACGCAAGTGTGTTGGGGTGGCACAGACCAGGGGGTAGCGACTGTTTATCAAAAACACAGGGCTCTGCGAAGTTGCAAAACGACGTATAGGGTCTGACGCCTGCCCGGTGCTGGAAGGTTAAGAGGAGAGGTGCAAGCTTTGAATCGAAGCCCCAGTAAACGGCGGCCGTAACTATAACGGTCCTAAGGTAGCGAAATTCCTTGTCGGGTAAGTTCCGACCTGCACGAATGGCGTAACGACTTCCCCGCTGTCTCCAGCATAGACTCAGTGAAATTGAATTCCCCGTGAAGATGCGGGGTTCCTGCGGTCAGACGGAAAGACCCCGTGCACCTTTACTATAGCTTTACACTGGCATTCGTGTCGGCATGTGTAGGATAGGTGGTAGGCTTTGAAGCGGGGACGCCAGTTCTCGTGGAGCCATCCTTGAAATACCACCCTTATCGTCATGGATGTCTAACCGCGGTCCGTTATCCGGATCCGGGACAGTGTATGGTGGGTAGTTTGACTGGGGCGGTCGCCTCCGAAAGAGTAACGGAGGCGCGCGATGGTGGGCTCAGACCGGTCGGAAATCGGTCGTCGAGTGCAATGGCATAAGCCCGCCTGACTGCGAGACTGACAAGTCGAGCAGAGACGAAAGTCGGTCATAGTGATCCGGTGGTCCCGTGTGGAAGGGCCATCGCTCAACGGATAAAAGGTACGCCGGGGATAACAGGCTGATGACCCCCAAGAGTCCATATCGACGGGGTTGTTTGGCACCTCGATGTCGGCTCATCGCATCCTGGGGCTGGAGCAGGTCCCAAGGGTTTGGCTGTTCGCCAATTAAAGCGGTACGTGAGCTGGGTTCAGAACGTCGTGAGACAGTTCGGTCCCTATCTGCCGTGGGTGTAGGAATATTGACAGGATCTGTCCCTAGTACGAGAGGACCGGGATGGACATATCTCTGGTGGACCTGTTGTGGCGCCAGCCGCATAGCAGGGTAGCTATATATGGAATGGATAACCGCTGAAGGCATCTAAGCGGGAAACCAACCTGAAAACGAGTATTCCCTTGAGAACCGTGGAAGACTACCACGTTGATAGGCCGGGTGTGGAAGCGCAGTAATGTGTGAAGCTTACCGGTACTAATCGTTCGATTGGCTTGATTGTTCTCATTGCTAGTGCTCATCGAAGCGCCCAAGGCGCTTCAATGATCCCGAGCTGTTTTGTTTTGTCCTGACGCTGTCGGCCCTTTAGGCCTGCGCTCCGGACGGGCCGGGCAACGTTGCCCGACGGCCCTTGGCCTTGCGGAGCTTTCGCTCCGGATGGGCTCAAAACAGCTCTGAAAAGACGTGTTCAAAAGATAAAAGAGGGTTTCCCTCGCCAGCTTCTCATTTTGGTTTTGCGCTGTCGCCAGCGCAATTCTTGCCCTTAGTTGACCTGGTGGTTATTGCGGGGTGGCTGCACCCGTTCCCATTCCGAACACGGCCGTGAAACGCCCCAGCGCCGATGGTACTCCGTCTCAAGACGCGGGAGAGTAGGTCGCTGCCAGGTCTATTAAAGGCAAGAAACAAACCAAACACAGGCGCCAGAAGCCGCTTTCGACGAGCCGCATGTGAAACAAAAATCTTCTCTTCAATCTCCGGCCCAGCCGAACAACCGGGCCGCCCTCAAGCGGCCTTTTTGCTTCGGTAATATATGCCGGTTAAAACCAACGGCATTTGGTTCGGCCAAATGCCGGATGCGACAAATCCCTCCGGGATTTGCACGGATGCGACAAGTCCTTCGGACTTGCACAGATAACGCGGGGTGGAGCAGCCCGGTAGCTCGTCAGGCTCATAACCTGAAGGCCGCAGGTTCAAATCCTGCCCCCGCAACCACTGAAACTTGCAAATTCTCCCACTCGGGGTATTTGCACCGAAGCTCCTCCGCGTAAGCGTCGAGGAGCTTTTTTTGTTTCTGCTCCGTGTCGATCTCGCCGGAAGCAATCTTCGCCATCAGATCATTCTGCGCGGCTGCGATGAACTGTTGCTCCATCAGATCCGGGACCTCCATTGAAGCCATAATGTTGGCGATCGAGCCGTGGACCTGCAAGGATGCCGGCTGGTGGCCGGGTGTCTTGCCGATGACGACGGTCTGGATGAGATCACGCACGATCGGCATGAACCGTTGTCGCGCGGCGTCGTCCTCGTTGCGGGCTTTAAACGACAGGGCATTCATGACGATCTCGATGGTCTCTGGACTGAACTTTTCCTGAAGCTTGGCAAGCCGTTCCGCGACGTCGTCCGGTGCTGATCGCGCTGCAGAATGGGAAGGTTAGCACGCAACGCGACCTAGCCCGCTTCGCCAAGGTCGAGCAGCCGCCGATGGCGCAAATGCTCGCACGCATGGAGCGGGACGGTTTGATCCAGCGAACACCCCACCCGGAAGACGGGCGAAGCAGCCGAATAGTCCTCACAAAAGCTGCGCAGGCCCGTATGCCTGACGCAATTGAAACCTTGTTCAAAGGAAATCGTGACGCAATGGATGGCTTCACAGAAGAAGAAGCAATACAGCTCGTCGCCTTACTTACTCGGCTGATTGCAAATCTGGATCAAATCACCAGCGCGGAGCCGCCATCACACAGCTCCTAAGCCTCAAACAAAGCTTCGAATCACGCTTTCGCCCTCCTACGGCCGCTGCGCGTGATCGACGCCTTCCCTGTCGGCCAATCAGATTCAAGACCTGACCACGGCGGACCTATTAGCTTGCGCACAGGTGCCGACGCTCACACCGGCGACGTCGACCTCGTCATTCGCGTTGCGCAGGGGGCTGCGCCTTGCCCGGTCCGGCTACACCCAATGCCGCTCAAGCGTTTGCCGATCCCACTTCCCGAGATTGGCGGCCGCTTCATAGGTTTCCTGAAGAAAACCCAGGAGGAACTCGTCCGGGTTGGGCGACCGACGAACCGCGTCGCAAGGCAGGGATGAACTGCCCAAGGCCCTTGTCGTAGAGGGCCTCAGGCGTGCGCAACGGCGTGTCGCCAAAGCCCGCGGGCTCGCCTGGTTCCGATTCCTGCAAACGACTCTAGGGACGGCCGATCTTTTGACACTGGAATCCTCAAAAGAGGAAGTCCGATTCAGGGGGTCCGAAGGTGATGAACGTCGGCTCCGAAAGGCGGCCGCTGCCCGCAACGACGAACTCGCCGACGAATGCGCCGGTGGTGCCGTCATATTCCAGCACCGAGTGGCCCAGCTCGCTTGCGACCAAGAGGTTGCCGTTCGAGTTGAACGCCATGCCCTCGGCCTCATTGAGGCCGCCGCTGCCGGCGGTGATGAAGACACCTTCGAAGTCGCCGGTCGTGCCGTCGTAGCGCATGACCTCGCTCGTCGCGGCGCTGCTGAGAAACAAGTCGCCGTCGGGGCCGAAGACCATGCCGGTCGGATCCAAGATGTTGCTCTCCGAACTGGGGACGAACTTGTCGACGAACGAGTTCGTCGCAGGGTCGTAGCGAAGGACCTCGCCGGGTCCTGATTCCGGAGTGCTGGCAACATAGAGCAGGCCATCCGGTCCGAAGACCAGCGCTTCCGGGTCGTCGAGCCCGGCCGCGTTGGCAGGATCGACGACGGCCTCGAAGACGCCGGTGTCTCCGTCGAAGCGGAGGATCTGGTTGCCGAGGCCGTCGTCGGTGAGGCCCGCGGCGATGAAAAGGTCGTTGTCTGGTCCGCCGAATGCGATCCCGGCCGGGTCGACGAGGCCGTGGCCGCTGGCGAAGACATCAAGGAAGTTGCCTTTCTCCCCGTCGTAACGAAGCACTTCATCGCTGCGGCTGGCGACGTACAGGTTGCCGTCGGGACCGAAGGCGATGCCTTCGGGTTCGATGAGGCCGCCACCGTTGGCGAACTTTTTCAGAAAGGCGCCGGTCTCGCCGTCGTATGCCATGACGCTCTTCGTGTTGGTGCTGCTAACGAACAGAAAGGTATCGTTGTCGAACAGAAAGGTATCGTTGTCCGTGTCCGCAGCGAGTTGCTTCGTCTTGGGCATAGTGGACCTCCGTTCACAATGGACGTAACGGCCGCCTATCTGGTCCTGACAGTCGCCACTTGAAAGCGCTACAGCCAAAAGCGCGGTCTTACGTCCCGTTTACCCCCTTCGTGTCTCATAGAAGGATCGCTTTAAACGCCGTCCGCAATCGTCAGGGTATGCTTGGAGCGAGATGAGAGCAACAAGCAAGTGCACGCGGATCTTGCTGGGTGCGCTCTCCGCATCGTGGCATTCTGTCCTGGAGTTTCACCACGCTTGCCGTTGCTGCCAAAACCCCCATGTCATCGGTTCCTGACTATCTCATGATCGAGACGGCTTTCACGGCCGTTCAGTGGATCGTTGTCGGTCCATTGACGGTGCTCGCCTTTGACTATGGAACGGCATCTGCGCGCCACATCCGGACCTTCGCTAATGATGTCTCCAAGGTCGCGTTCCGACCCAATGCGGACCTTTTCGCAGCAAGCAGAAGCGCAAGTCATGGGCCCAAAGGGGACAATCGAATGGCGGGATCACCCCATGTAGCTGCTGGCGGTCGAACCTCGAAGTCCGCGATAGACTTTTGAAATAGTCGTCATACAATCCGATCTCTGCGTTCTACGAAGGCAATGTGAAATGTCCGAAGAACGGGCCCAGCGCCGTCTTGCCGCCATATTGGCTGCGGACGTGGTGGGGTACAGTCGACTTCTGGACCAGGACGAGCAAGGAACATTGGCCGCGTTAAGGGGGCGGCGAAAGGAGATCCTAGAACCATTGGTCCGCGACCGCCAAGGGCGTGTCGTAAAAGTGATGGGTGATGGCGTTCTCGTGGAGTTCGGAAGTGCTGTGAACGCTGTGTCATGCGCCGTCGAACTCCAGAAGCGGATGGCGGCCGCCAACGAGGGAATGCCTGCCGACCGGCAAATCAACCTTCATATCGGCATTAATCTGGGCGACGTCGTTGTCGAGGCCGGCGATCTGTTCGGCGATGGCGTCGTTGTCGCCGTGCGACTTCAGGCGATGGCCGGGGCAGGAGATATCTGTGTCTCCGGCGGCATCTACGACCAGGTCAAGCGGAAGCTTGATTGCGGCTTCGACGAACTTGGTCCGCAAGCGATCAAGAACGTCGCCGAACCGGTGTCCGTCTACCGGATTCGGTTGTCGACCGCATCGGAAGATGGCGGGCCGGCGGACAAAGCGCCGCTGCCGCTCCCCACCAAGCCCTCCATCGCCGTCCTCCCATTTACGAACATGAGCAACGATCCGGAGCAGGAGGCATTTGTCGATGGCCTCACCGAAGACCTGATCACGGATCTATCGAGAACCAGTGAGTTGTTCGTCATCGCCAGCAACTCGGCATTTGCCTACAAGGGCAGGCACATGGATGTGCGTCGCATCGCGCGCGAGCTAGGAGTGCGCCATCTTCTTGAAGGGAGTGCACGGCGGGCAGCGGGACGGGTGCGTATAAACGCCCAACTGATCGACGCGATCGCGGGTGACCATCTTTGGGCCGAAAGATTCGACCGGAGCCTTGAAGATATCTTCGCCGTTCAGGACGAGGTGACCGGCAAAATTGTCGAAGCTTTGGTGGGCCGCTTAATCGCCGCGCCGGCGCGCAACAGACCAAGCAACCTGGAAGCCTATGATCTCTGTGTGCGCGCGCGGGCCCTGGGCCTGCAAACGGCGCTCACCGCGAAAGAAGCCATTTTCCTGCTGAACCGGGCAATTGCGCTCGATCCGGAATATGCGGAGGCGCACCGTTGGCTGGCACTCAACCTCTGGCTGGGCTGGGAGTTCTGGGACGAACCGATGGATCCCAACCGCGCAAAAGCGCTTGCCGAAGCACGGCGCGCGGTTGAACTCGACCCGAACGATGCAGGGAATCGCTGGGTATTGGGCGTAATATTGGGCCACGAGAGCCGCTGGGCGGATTCGGATGCCGAATTCGACGCCGCCCACAAGCTGGACCCCAACCACGCCGACGCATGGGCGATGCAGGCTGAACTGACGACGGAAAACGGGCGGCCTGCGGAAGCCATTGAGCAGGTGCGGAAGGCGCTCCGGCTCAATCCTCACCCGCCCGGTTGGTATTACTGGATGTTGGGCCAGGCTCAATATGCCATCGGCGACTACAAATCCGCGGTCCAAACGCTGCGTAGGCCCGAAACTTATCGCACGACTTCACGACGCCTGCTGGCAGCGAGTCTTGCGCAGCTTGGCCGCTTGGAGGAGGCGCGCTGGGAGGCGAAAATGTTCATGATAAGCAACCCGCACTTCACCATCCGGCACTGGTCGGCATCGCAGCCTTTCCCGGCCGACGACGTGCGCCAGCATATCGTGGCTGGCTATCGCCTAGCGGGGCTTCCGGATTGACCCGCGTTTGGTAAGTCTCCCGAAACCCGAAGCCGTTCGCCTGTACTTCCGCTCCATGGTCGAGTTGCGACCTACGTGGAGGTTTTCGCGAAGTCTGGAGATGGCGCATGAGAGTCGTCGCAATCTACCTTGGCGAGTGGCCGCTCTCCACCGATATCGTTGAAAAACTCGGCCAGTTAACTGTTCATCGGGCTGTTGCAGCATCTTTCCGGTAGGGATGATCGGTCATCTGCCCCGCACTTTCGCGCAGGGTGTCCTTTCTGGCCGCTTTTATGCGGCAATGACGCCGTGTGGTGGCCTTTGTGGTCTGAGTTTCGCCAGTCTTCTGAGGTTCTGGGCGGTTGCTGCAAGCAGGAATTCGTCTCGCGCACCACATGGACCTCGCAGCCTCAAACGCGCCATCCGGTGAATGCGTTTGAGGTGAGCGAAGAGCATCTCGACCTTCTTGCGACGATGCCGGGAACGCTCGTAAGCGGGTGTGGCGGCAATAGCTCTGGCGACATCGCGGGCATCTTCGTTGAGATCACGCGGCACCTTGCGAGCAGGCGCATTCGGGCAGCAGCGCTGTTTGAGTTCGCAGGCGTCGCAGTTCTTTTTGCTGGCGCGATAGAGCCGCGTCCCTTCACTCGTTATCCCCGATCTGGGCGGTGCATAGGTTCGGTGGAACTGCTTGAGCTCTTCGCCTGCTGGGCAGGTGTAGCGATCATTCTCGCCATCCCAGGTGAAGTCCGAACGGGAGAAGGTCCCGTCCGTCCTGTTGGATTTATCAAACACCGGAATGTGCGGCGCGATGTCCTTTTCCTTCACCAGCCAGGCAAGATTGTCAGCAGAACCGTAAGCGCTGTCGGCTGCCAGATAGCCTGGCTTCAAGCCGAAGCGGTTCTCGGTTCTGTCGATCATCGTGCGGGATGCTCCGACCTCCGCCTGACGGATCGCTCGCGTCGCCTCGACATCAAGGATGACACCGTGATCAGTATCGATCAGATAATTGGTGGCGTATGCGAAGAAGGCATGCCCCTTATGAGCACCTGTCCACTGAGCTGCCGGGTCGGATTGCGAGATGAACTTCGGCGTCACCGGCGAGGCAGCGCCAAAAGCCGCATCATCCAGAACCGCCAGATACTTCTGAACCGAGCGGCCAGCATCGTCTTTGGCTTCCCATTCAGTGCCGGGCACCGAACGCTGCTTGTTAGCGTCCGCCGCGATCAGGCTGGCATCAACCGCAAAGCCTTCTGCTCCCACCAGCCCTTGGGCAAGGCACCGTTCCACCACAGTCTCAAACATGTGCCGCGGGATATCACTTTGCCGGAACCGGCCATGACGGTTCTTCGAAAAGCTGGAATGATCCGGTACCTTTCCGTCCAGGCCAAGGCGGCAAAACCACCGATATGCGAGATTGAGATGGACCTCCTCGCAAAGTCGCCGTTCCGACCGGATACCCATGCTGTAGCCGATAATCAGCATTCGCATCATCAGCTCAGGATCAACTGAGGGCCGACCAGTGTTGCTATAGAAAGGCTTCAACTGTGCTCGAACGCTATCGAGATCGAGGTGACGATCGATCCCGCGCAGCAGATGGTCCGCAGGGACATGATCATCGAGGCAGAAGTCGTAGAAGAGCTGCGCCGAAACCGCCTGACATCCCATCATTCGCCTGATCCCCTGCAAATCACTCAGAGGATTGAATCACGCGTCTCAAGCATCGGCAATGCCGAGTTTTTCAGCAATATCCACCCATTGCTGCCGTTCGACCTGACGCGGGCGAACGGCAACAATGGGCCTGATCCCGGACCTTCGCACCGAGGTCTCACATGTCCGCTTGCGTGCTGGGTACCCTAGCAGCGGACGGTCTGCTGTCGGCCCCATTTCGGACGGCGAGATTACTGTGCATAATGGCCGCTTCTGGCGTAAGCGGGCCGACTTGAGGCTGAGAATTTACAAGTCTCTGTGGCCTCAGGCCCCCGCAACCAAACCAATCGCAAAAACCCTTGTGTCCAAAGCACAAGGGTTTTTGCGTTTCTGCGTCACCCAACACCAAGGCGCAAGCCCGCCAAAAACAAAAAAACCACTGCACCAAAGGCCACCGCCAATCCCAGCTGCAAGCCATGAAGCACCCCCATCTGGCGATGGCTATGCTGAGGGTCTGTTCGTGCCTGAGCAATGAATGAGCTTCATCGGCTTCTAACGATTCAGGACATGCGCAAGCTTGTGAATATGCTTTGCGCCAATACCGCAGCAGCCGCCGACCATCGTGGCGCCGGCCTCGACCCAATCGCAGGCAAATCGCGCGTAGCTATCGCCGGTCAGATCATCGCGTGTGCCATGCAGGGTTTCGTTTGCGGCCCCCTCCTCTTCGGCTTCGAACGCGTTGGCATAGACGCCGATATCGATATTCGTACCCTGTTGGTGAAACACGGAGGATGCCGTTTCAACCGCGCGTCCCATGACTTCGGGCCGGCTGCAATTAAACAGAAGCGCCCGGGCTCCCGAACCGGCCGCCCAGGCGGCAGCTGCCGCAACTGTTTCACCGGATCTCAATCGTGGGTCGTCAAGGGGAGCCTCACTGCCATCATCCAGTGTGAAGGAAATCCAGAACGGCTTGCCGGTTGCGGCAACGGCGGCGCGTACCGCATCCCCTTCGGCGATCAGGCTCAGCGTTTCGCCCAACCAGACATCGACATGAGGTGCCAATCCCTCCACGAGGAGGCTCAGATAGTCTTGCACCCGTGCGGGGTCGAAGCGCTCGGGCTCGTAGGAGCCGAAAATCGGCGGCAGCGAACCGGCAACCAGAACCTTGCGGTCGGGCTGGTCGTCGGCGGCCTCGCGTGCGAGCTTTCCCGCCAACGCGATCAGTGCGGCTCCCTGTGCGCGAAAGCGCTCTTCGCCGATGTGGAACGGCACCAGCGCATAGCTGTTGGTGGTGATGACATCGGCGCCTGCATCGATGAAGTCGGCATGGACCTGGCGGACGATATCCGGAGTTTCCATCAGCGCGAGGGCGGACCATTCCGGTTGCCTAAGCTCGGCGCCACGGCGGATCAGTTCCCGGCTCATTCCGCCGTCAAGGATACGTATTTTGCTCATCAGGTGACAACTCCAATCGTCAGTCGGGATAGTCCGATCAGCGCTGAATCATCGACGACAGCACAAATGCCGTCACCATGTCCCGTACGCCGGGTAGGGCGGAAATCTCTTGCCAGACCTGCCGGATGCGGTCGGCTTCGCTCGCTTCAACGCGCAAGACGAGATCGAATTCGCCGCTCATCACGTCGCAGGACACGACCTCGCGAATACGTCGCAACGCGTGGATGACGTCGCCGCCGCGCATCCGGTCGTGCCGGTAGACGAACATCATGGCCGCGATCGTCGAAGTCGCGGGACGGCCGTCGCCGGCTATGATCGTGTATCCCTGAATGAGCCCATCGCGCTCAAGGCGATCGATGCGTTGACGGATCGCGTTGCGGGAAAGATTGATCTTGGCGGCCAATTCCGCATGTGCAATGCGCGCGTTGCTGGTCAGTTCCGCGAGAATGCGTTCGTCGGCGCGGTCGAGGATCCGTTTCACGCGACACCGGCCGTGCTGGGTTCGGAATATGACAGGCGTTGGGCTGACCGAAACGCGTTCAGCGCACCGCCCCGAATGTCGGTATTGTCTTTCGACTCGGCAAGAAGCCTTGCGGCGGCGGCGAGCACGAAGCCAGGCAAGGCTTGCCGTTCGCCGTCGTCAAGCGCGCGAACGCCGCTGTAGCCAGCGAGAATTGCCTGGGCGCGTGCCACGTCGAGTGTTCCGTCCTGCAGCACGGTCCAGGAAACCAGCATATCGGCCAGTTCTGCGGCCAGGACATCATCGTGACGAAGCCTGAAATTGATGATGCCGCTGACCGCGTCATCGAGGAAGAAGACGTTGTCGGGAGAAAGCGCCCCATGGATCGGTCCCCTGGGCAGGCTTCCTTTGGGGCGGCCGCAAGCGCGCATCAGCGTTCGATGGATTTGCGCGACACGCCGCCCGAGATCGGCGCACTTCGCCGGGCCTGCGCAAGCGGCCGGTGAGCCCTCGACAAAACCGACGACCGCAACCAGTTTTCCGCAGGCCCGTATGGTCGCCCGGCCCTCTTCCGTGCGCAAGGTTTTCGGGCAGGGAACGCCCGCTGCCGAGAGCGTTTCCATCGTTCGGAACGCCCGCTCCAGCTCGAAAGGCTCGGCGCTGTTTTCAAACAGCGTGACGATAAATTCGCCGCGCTGTGAGCGAAACAGATAGGTGGTCTCGGTATCGCCGTCGGCAATGCCGATCACCGATGTGAGCGCGCCCATGCCGTAGGCGGCGGCAATCTCGCTACTGTCGTTGTCGGAAAGATCGGTGAATACGGCCACGGGGTGCTCTCGCGTTTCAATCGCCTAAACTGGTGTGGCCGGAAACGATTGCGCCGGGCCTAGCACACCGGCTTCGGCTCTCTTGACTGATGCGCACGCTTCCGGAAACATCACGCGCTCAGCGCCTGATCCAGATCCTCGATAAGGTCGTCGACCGATTCGAGACCCACGGATAGCCGGAAGACACCGGCTCCGGCGAAGGCCCGGTAATCTGCCAGTTGCGCCCCTTGAAGGCAATAGGTGGAGTTCATCATTTCGGCCGTATCGAGAAGAACGACGATACTGCGCTGGTGGCCGAGCGAAAAGGCGTAGTGCGCGACCCGAAGCTTGCCGGCGAGTTGGATCGCCATCGCCTGCGGATCCTCGGTCTGGAACGTCAGCATACCGCCGAAGACGTCCATTTGACATTTCGCCAGATCGTGCTGCGGGTGCGTTTGCAATCCCGGATAGGTGACCGCGGTGACGCGGGGGTGATCTGTGAGGAAGCGGGCGACCCGCAGCGCGGAATCGGACATCGTCCGCAGTCGCGGAAACAGCGTGTCGATACCGCGCATGACCAACCAGGCGTTCTGTGCCGACAGCGCTGCGCCAAGATAGACACCGGCACGCGAGCGAATTTTCTCGACCAGCGCCTTGCGGCCGCAAACCACGCCGCCGAGCGCATCGCCGTGGCCATTGATGAACTTGGTCAGCGAATGAATGACCAGATCGACGTCGAGCGCCAGCGGTCGGGTCGCGACAGGTGTCGCAAGGGTGGAATCCACCGAAACCAGGGCGCCGTGCCGATGCGCCAGCGTCGCCACGGCGGTAAGATCCGTCAGCCGCAGGATCGGGTTGCAGGGGCTTTCACAATGGACAAGCCGCGTGTTGGGCCGGAAGGCCGCGGCGAGCTCGTCGATGCGCGACATGTTCACGGCAGTCACCTCGATGCCGTAGTCCGGCAATATTCGCCGCGCGAGCTCGTTGGCGCCGGCGTAGCAGACATCGCTGACGATCAGGTGATCGCCTTTCTTGAGAAGGGTGAAAAACGTGGCGGCAATCGCTGCGACACCGGTTGCAGTTGCCAACGCATCGTCGGCGTCTTCGAGTGCCGCCATGCGCTGTTCAAGCTGTCGAACGGTCGGATTGGTCCAGCGCGCATAGAGAAAGGGCAGGGCCGTCAGGTCCGGAACGCCATCGGCCGAAAAGGCGCCGTCACCGGGTACCAGCAGGTTGTTGACCGACATCGAGATGTTGGGGGCGATGGCCTTCGTCGCCGGGTCGATGACCAGACCGCCATCGAGCGCCAGCGTTTCGCGGCGCAGAGCGTGCCCGCCTTCGGACGATGGGCGCGGAGGTGCTGCGACGCTTTGGTGATCCGTTACCGCGAGGGGGGACGATACGCTCGAGGACATGGAAGACCTTTCTTGCAAGATGCGGCGAGTAGGGATGCTAGTCCCGCCCGCATGTTTGTGACCGCTCAATTGCCCGGAATATGCCGACAAGCAGCGTCGGATGAGCCTTTTGCGCGCCTGCGCGGCGAGACTTAAAGCTACCGGCGCACCGGAACTTGCGCCTCGACGATCTTGAAGGCGCGGGTAATGAGAAGCGTCAGGAAGACATAGAAGACCGTGACAACCATCAGCGGCTCGTAGACCAGCAGCGTGTCCTGCCTGACCTTGTACGCCACGGCATAGAGGTCCATCACGGTCACTGTGAAGGCGAGAGGCGTCGCCTTTAGCTGCAGCACGACCTCGCCGGCAATCGTCGGCAGTGCAATGCGGATGGCGCGCGGCAACCAGATTCGCCTCGCGAGGGTCCAGGAGGACATGCCGAAGGATCGGCCCGCTTCGAGCTCACCCTTGGGAACGGCAAGAAGCGCACCGCGCAGTACTTCCGCTTCGTAGGCAGCGTAATTGAGTGTGAAACTCACCGCCGCGAAGAAGAATCCTTCGCGCACGATCGGCCAGAGGAAGCTGCCGCGCAGGCCCGGAACGAGCGGCAACAGCGAGCCGACGCCGTAATAGAGCAGCCACAACTGGATCAAAAGCGGCGTTCCGCGCAGGCAGGTGCAATAGCCCCGGGCAAGCCATTTGAGCCAGCGCGGGCCGCTGATCTGCGCCATTGCGAGGCCGATCGCCAGAATGAAGCCGAAACCGACGGAAATGACCAGGAGGAGCACGGTCTGGACCGCGCCCGCTGCAAGCAGCGGCCAGTAGGAGAAGATCCACGAGAAGTTCATCGGCCTATCCTCATGCGGTTTTCGGCTGCCCGCGCCGGAAGCGGCTCTCCAGCAGGCCAAAAACGACGTTGGAAAGCAGCGTAATGACAAGATAAAGCGCTGCGGCGGCGAGGAAGAACAGAAAGTAGTGCTTGGTATTGCCGGCTGCGAGCCTCGTCGCGAGCGCCAGTTCCTGATAACCGACGACGGCGATCAGCGCGCTGTCCTTGGTGACGGACATCCAGAGATTGGCAAGGCCGGGAAGAGCATTCGGCATCAACGCCGGCAGCACGATGCGGCGAAACCGCAGAAACGGCCTCATTCCAAACGCGCTGGCCGCCTCAATCTGGCCGACCGGAATAGCGAGGATCGCGCCGCGTAGGACCTCCGTCATATAGGCGCCCTGGACGATACCGAGCACCGCAACCGCTGCGACGAAACCGTTTATCTCGATGGCGGGAAGGCCGAGAGCCAGCAGAATGCGGTTCAGGCCGTCAGTGCCGGCATAATAAAGGCCGATGATCAGGATCAGTTCGGGAATGGCGCGGACCGCTGTCGTGTAGATGTCGAGAACGAAGAGAACCGGTCGGTTACCCTTCAACTTGCCGAGTGCCCCGCCGAGACCGATCAACATGCCGACGAGATAGGCCCCCAGCGATATCATGACCGTCGAAACTGCTCCACTGAGAAGCACGCCGCCCCATCCCGGCGGGTAGGGCGAAAGCAGTTCCAGCATGGATTGGGTGGATGACATGAAATACCTTGATTTGCCATTTGGGAGGCCGCGGCGTGCCTGCAAAGGGGATGCTGGCAGAAGGCCACGCAGCGTAAATCACGCGTAGCCTGCCGCTTCAGCCGGCTAGTCGGGAAAACGGCGCATGAGGAACTGCATGCGCCGTTTCCGTCAATCACTCGCCATATGGATCGAAGTCGAAGTATTTCTTGGAAATTTCGGCATATTTGCCATTCGCCCTGACAGCGGCGATGGCTGCATTCAGCTTGTCAAGCAGGGCGTGATCGTCCTTGCGCAGCCCGCCGCCAATGCCCGACCCCAGAATTGCCGGATCGTCCTTCACATTGCCCCTGTCCTCGCAGCAGTCCTTTCCGAAATCGGATTTCAGGAATTCCGACAACGGGATGGAATCGCCGAAGACATAGTCGATCCGGCCGGCGGAAAGGTCCTGAAACGCTTCATCCAGCGTCGTGTAGGTGTTTTCCGATGCCTTGTCGCCGAAGTATTTCTTGTAGTAGTCCGACTGGATAGTCGAAACCTGGATGCCGATGGTCTTGCCGGCGACATCGTCGGGCGAGACACCGGTCTCGCCATCCTTGGCGCCGATCAGCTTGCTTGGGGTGTTATAGTACTTGTTGGTGAAGTCGATGGTCTTCTTGCGTTCGTCGGTAATCGACATCGACGACCAGATGACATCGAATTTTTTCGCCTCGAGTCCGGGAATAAGACCGTCCCAGGACATGTCGACGATGGAGCAGCTCTCCTTCATCTCGGCGCAGACGGCATCCATCAGCTCGACTTCCCAGCCGACCCACTTGCCGGAGGCGTCCTTGGTAAAGAAGGGCGGATAGGCTTCGTTCATGATGCCGAAGCGGACTTCGGCATTGGCTGCGGCGCTCGAAACCGCAAGCGCGGCTCCCGTCAGCAGGATAGACAACAATTTCATGCAATTCCCCTTTTTGAGTTTGGGCAGAATGGACGCGGTTGGATGATCAACTGTTGAGCGCGCCCGTGAATTCCCGGCAGCGGGCGCTGATCGGAGCACCGAAAACCTGAGCCGGCAGGCCTTCCTCCTCGACGCGTCCCTGATGCAGGAACATCACGTGATTGGAGACGTCGCGGGCAAACTTCATTTCGTGGGTGACGAGCAGCATCGTCCGCCCCTCTTCCGCCAAGTCGCGGATGACCCTGAGCACTTCCCCGACAAGTTCCGGATCGAGCGCGGAAGTGGGCTCGTCGAAAAGCATCACCGCGGGGTCGACACATAGGGCACGCGCGATAGATGCGCGTTGCTGCTGACCGCCCGACATGAAAGCCGGATAGGCGTGCCGCTTGTCGTAAAGTCCGACCTTTGCAAGCAGCCCTTCGGCCCGCTCGATCGCTTCCTTGCGGTTCATTTTCAGGACGTGAACGGGAGCCTCGATCACATTTTCGAGCACGGTCATATGGGGCCAGAGATTGAAACTCTGGAACACCATGGCAAGACCGGTCCGGATTCGTTCGATCTGCCGCCAACTGGCCGGACACGCGCGCCCGGTACGGCTGGATTTCATCAGGATGTCTTCGCCGTTGATGACGAAGCGGCCGCGATCCGGGATCTCCAGAAAGTTGATGCAACGAAGGAAGGTACTCTTTCCGGAGCCAGAAGATCCGATGAGCGAGATGACATCGCCCTTTTGCGCCGATAACGATATGCCTTTCAGAACTTCATGGATCCCGTAACTCTTGTGAACATCGTCCACGAGCAAGGCGGGAGGAGCCTTTTTCGTCATTGCTCTGGTTCCCCACTGCATTTTTTGTGGTCGTTTGGGCGGATAGTATCGTCCTGGTGTGCGGTATTTCTGCGCAATTGCCGTATATCGTGCGGAGTTTGCGCGCAAGGATGTTCGCCATGCGGAGAGGCGGCAAGTTAGCTTCGGTTGATGCAGACGACCTTCGGCTGAGTCATGTCCTCGTAGGCGAAACGGACGCCTTCGCGGCCCATACTGCCATATTTGAAGCCACCGAACGGCATGGCGTCGAAACGGTAGTCGGAGGAGTCGTTGATCATTACGCCGCCTGCTTCTATCCCCGCGACAGCATGCAATGCGTCGCCGATATTGTTGGTGAAGATGCCGGCATGCAGGCTGTATTCCGGATCATTGGCCATTGCGATCGCGTCGTTGAGCACGTCGAAGGACTGCAGCATAACAACGGGCGCGAAGACTTCCTCCGTCCACAGTTTGCAACTCTGCGGCACGCCTTCCAGTACGGTCGGATGATAAACGTTTCCTTCCCGGCGATGACCGCACAGAAGCGTCGCGCCGGCAGCGATGGCGTCGTTGACCATCAATTCCGCCCGTTCCGCAGCGCGTTGCGAAATCATCGGGCCGACATCGGTATCTTCATGGTCCGGATTGCCGGCGCGCAGCTTTCGCGTGTCCGTCACGAAAGCCTCGCGGAAGCGCTCATAGAGCGGCGCCTGGACGAGGATGCGCTGTGTGCCGATGCAATTCTGGCCGGCCGCCCAGTAAGCGCCCGAGATGCAGGCCGCGACAGCCGGCGCGAAATCGCAATCCGACATGACGATGACCGGTGCGTTGCCGCCGAGATCCATGGCAAGTTTTTTCAAACCCGCCGCCTTTGCGATTGCTTCCCCGGTCGCAAAGCCGCCGGTGAACGATACCATGCGGACATCCCGCGCAGAGATGATCGCCCTGCCGAGATCGGCGCCGCCGATGGCGATCGTGACGACCTCCTCCGGCAATCCGGCCTCGACAAGCGTATCGACCAGGCGGATGGCCGAAAGCGGGGTCAATTCCGAGGGCTTCAACAGCACGGCGTTACCACCGGCAATCGCCGGACCGAGTTTGTGGGCAACGAGATTGAGCGGATCATTATAGGGGGTAATCGCCGCGATAATGCCGAGCGGCTCTCGCGTGAACCAGCCGTGCCGCGCCTCGGAACCAGCATAGGCATCGAACGGGATGACCTCGCCGGCGTTCCGTCTTGCCTCTTCGGCTGAGAGCTTCAGTGTATTGGCACAGCGCGACACTTCCTTGCGGGCCTGGACAATCGTCTTGCCAGCTTCCCGGACGATCAGCCGGGCGAATTGCTCCCGCCTGTTTTCGATCGCCTGTGCCGCCTTTTCGAGGATCGTTGCGCGCTGATGGCGCGGCAGGGCGCGTGACAATGCAGCGCCGGCTTTTGCACGCTCGATGAGCACATCGATCTGGCCGGCAAGCGTGCTTTCGACGGTGCCGACCGTTGTTCCGTCATAAGGATTGCGAACTGTGATCTGTTCGTTCATCTCGGCAATATGGAATTTTGCTGCGGTCATCAAGCGGCTTCCTTCTTGCTCGCGCCGGAACCGGCCTGGTGGATGGCAATGATGTCGGAAAGGAGCGCATAGGCGGTCTCGATCCTGCCGGCACCGGGTCCGGTCACCGTGACGGCGCCGAGAAGGCCGGTCTTGAACGAGACGGCGTTGGTCGCGCCTCCGACGCCGGCAAGCGGATGATCGAGCGGCAGGCGCCGGGGAGCAACGCGGGCTTCGATACGGCCATCTTCGGCAACGGATGCCGAACCGATCAGCTTCCAGCGGTAACCTTCCTGTGCCGCGGTTTCGATGTCTGCGACAGTCACACCGGAAATGCCCTCGCAGGCGATGTCCTTGGGGGCCAGCTTGCCGCCAAGCAGCTCGTTGGCGAGAATGACGACCTTTAGCCGAACATCGTGACCCTCGACATCGGCGCTCGGGTCCGCTTCCGCGTAGCCAAGGCTCTGCGCTTCCTTGACTGCATCGGCGAAACCGAGCCCGCCTTCCATGCGGCCAAGCACGAAGTTCGAGGTGCCGTTCAAAATGCCCTCGAAGCCATAGATACCGGCTCCGGCAAGCGTCTTTCGCGCCATACGAATGACCGGCGTGCCGCTCATGACGGCCCCTTCATATTCGAACATCACCCCGTTCCGTGCAGCGAGAGCCTTCAGTTCATCGGATGCCAGGGCGACAGGCCCCTTGTTCGTGGTGACGACGTGCTTGCCTCTCTCGAGCGCCCATCGGCAATGGGATACGGCCGGTTCGCCGTCGACGGGGTTTGTGAAGGTCGCCTCGACGACTATGTCCGCCGGGGCATGCCTGATCACCCTTTCATTGCAGGCCTCGGCGCTGCCGCCGGACAGTTGCCCAAATCCGCCTTTGGCGAAGTTGGTGTCAACGAGCATGCGCGCGTCTATGCCGTTCGGAGAAATGACGGAACCGAAATAGAGATCGGTTACCGCCACGATATTCAGCCGCAATCCTAGTTCGGCGTCCCAGCGCTCATTGCTGTCAGCGACCAGTTGGGCCAGTGCACGGTTGACGCCGCCGAAACCGATGAGCGCGATATTGTACTGTGTCATGCCATTTCCCTCTCTTGAGCGATATGACGAATGATGAACGGCGGCGGGGGCGGGTTGAAGCGTACCAAATGGCCAAAGAATTGGTCATTCTGCCTGCTCGATGACGAAATGCCCGCTGGCATGTGAAATTTCGCATGGGGCGCGGATATAAGGCGCCTGTGGGCAGATTTTTGAAGATTCGCCGCGCTGACCTGGTATAGGCTGCGGCAAATCACTACAGCCCTGCTGCGTCCTTCAGAGGCGCCAGGGATGCTGTTGAAGCAGCGCACGCATAGGGCGGGATAGATGACGGAACCACTGGATCAATTCGACCGAAGCATCCTTGAGATCATGCAGCGCGATTGTCAGATCAAGGCGGAAGCGGTCGGCGAGATGATCGGCCTTTCGGCGTCCGCCGTTCAACGCCGTCTGAAGCGGATGCGAGAAGAGGGGATCATTTCAGCGGAAATCGCTCTCGTCGATCGAAAGGTTGCCGGAAATCCGATGACGTTCATCGCCGGGATGGAGATCGAGCGCGAAAACTACGATGCGCTTGCGAAATTCCGCATGTGGGTCGCCAAGCAAGACCACATCCAGCAGGTCTATTACGTAACCGGTTCTGTGGACCTTGTTGCGATCATCACGGCACAGGACGTTGGTCAATATGATGAAATCACGGCACAGATCATGTCGCAGAATCCCCAGATCAAGCGAATCCACACGAACGTCGTCCTCAAAGACTTAAAGTTGGGCATGTTTGTTCCCATGCAGCCCTGAGGGCTGCGCGCCCGGCCGCCGCCATCGGTGTTGAGTCCGGCGTTGACCTGTGTGTCAGGTGAGGCGCGATCGCAGCAGACGGTAGTAGCCGCCAAGCGGCGGAATCTCCCGTTCGAGTTGATCAAGGGCCGGATCCTGCGCGTGCAGTGTTCCGGCGTACTTGGCGGCAAGCAGCTGCTTGTGGTTCGCCAGAGCTTGCGGCGAAGGCTCGGGTTGCAGGATCGTGAAAATCGGCGACAGCGCGGTACGGCCCTTGACGGTGATGCTGTCAAGTTCGGCGCTGGTGAAAGCGGCCGCGCTCAACCGTGCCGTCTGCTCGCCGACAAGCAGCGGCACGCCGTAATTCTTCGATTCGCCTTCGAGCCGCGAGGCGAGATTGACGGAATCGCCGAGCACAGAATAGTCGAAGCGGCGCGACGAGCCCATATTGCCGACAACGCAATCGCCGGTGTTGATGCCGATGCCGACCTTCAGCACATGCGGCGGCTTGCTGCCGGCACCTTCCGCTTCCAGGTGCAGTTCGGCATTCAGGGTCTCGATCGCCTCCAGCATGCGCAGCGCAGCGCCCACAGCATGGCTGGCATGGTCCGGATCGTCGAGTGGCGCGTTCCAGAAGGCCATCAGACAGTCGCCGATATATTTGTCGATCGTGCCGCCGCTTTCGAGCACGATTTCCGAAAGCGGCGTCAACAGCCGGTTGATCAGGGCTGTTAGCTGCTCGGGATCATCTTTCAAGGTTTCGGAAATCGTGGTGAAGCCGCGCACATCGCAGAAAAGAACGGTCAGCGTCCGCCGCTCGCCGCCGAGTTTCAGCTGTGACGGATCGTTGGCAAGGCGCTCGACCAGCGCCGGGGAGAGGTAGCGCGAAAAGGCGCGCGTGATGTCCCGGCGACTGCGCCGCTCTGCGGCGTAATCAAGCCCGGTCTGGCCCGCGACGACGCCGATATAGGAGAACACCGAGCCGACCGGGGACACGAAGACGTGGCCGAGCCTGAGCAGCGCGTAGCTCGCAGCTGCAAAAAGGAGCAGGACCAAAAAGCTGAGGGCGGCCGTCAGCCAGCCGGTCGAACGGAAGACCATGGTGGCTGCCAGCAAGGCACCAAGGGCAATCGCGACAATCACGATCGGACGCCCGGCCCGTTCGATGAACAGGCCTTGGGTTATGTTGTCGAAGATCGTCGCCTGGATTTCGGCGCCGGCGACCAATTGGCCTGTATGCACTGTAAATGGTGTCGCAAACGCATCCGCGCCGCCGGCCTGGAGGGTTGGTGCGTTCTGCAGGCTGAGCCCGACGATGACGACGCGGTCGCGAAAGAAGCCCTCCGGCAGGAACTGGCCGGGATCGAGTGCCTGATAATAGGATACGGTCGGATAGGTTCGCGCCGGCCCGAACATCTGGAGCAGTGCCGGTCCAGACCGCGCCTGTTCCTGCCGTCCGGCGGTTCGTGCAAGTTGTGCGGCAAAGCCATCTGCATAGGCCGGAACCTGCCGCAATGTCCCGTCGCCGCTCAACTGCACCGATGCGATGCCGGTCTTCGCGCCGCGTTCGATAAACCGAGCCAGCGGTTCGGTTCTGACGAACTGATCGGCTTGCGGCGTTTCAATCAGCGTCTCGTCGCCCGCGAGCACGACATCCGGGCCTGCCGTGGCAGCCAGGGCGGCATCGTTTTCAGGCGCGACCGAGGGTTCGGCAAGGATGATATCGATGCCGATCGCTTTCGCACCGGCCTCACGTAGCGCTTCGATCAGCCGCGCATGCAGCGCGCGCGGCCAAGGCCACTGGCTGCCGATCTCGGCCATCGACGGCTCATCGATCGCCACGATCACCGGCCCATCCTTTGGCAACGGCGGCGGCGCGAAGGTGGAGAGATAGTCGAAGCTGCGCAGTTCGACGAGCGAGAAGGGCGAGGTCAGGGATGCGAAGGAGAGAACGACGACGGTAAGGGCTGCGAGCACAGCGAGGCCCAAGCGGCGGTGGGTGCGCCGGGCGGCTGTTTCGGTCGAAGGGCCGCCTGTGTGCCCGCGAAGCACATTGAACGCAGCCATCAAAAGCGCACTTTCACCGTCCCCTTGAAGGTCGGCCCCCAGCCGGGAATGCCAGGTGCTAGGTTGAAGTCCTCATCGAGAAGATTGAAGGCGGCAAGCTCCACTTCCACATGCTTGTCGAAGGGCTCCCATATCAACGCGGCATCCAAGGTCCAGTAGTCGTCCACCGGCAGGCCAACTCCGGGTCCCACGCGCTCGCCGACATAGTTTGCGGCCAGTGTCGCCTTGACGTTGGCAGTGTTGACCCAGGTCAGGGCGACCTGTCCCGTCTTTTCCGGAATGAATGGTATCGGACCCCCGACCGGTCCTGCGGTCGGATCACGATTTTCAGAATCGGTATAGGCTGCTGTCGCCGCGAGCCCGAAACCGCGGCCGAGTGCGATGTTTGCGGTCATGGCAACGCGGTCAATGCGGCCGTCCGATACGATCAGCGCCGAGGTGGAGAGAGGCAACGTGACAGATAGATCTTTCAATTCCTGATGCTGATAGTCGAGTGCGGTGAATACACGATCTGACCATTCCGCGTCCCATCGCAAGGCGAAGGTATCCGTATACCCTGTCGATGCCACGTCAGTTTGGTTCGTTTGAAGACCAACGATGCCGACTGGGGAGAGCGTCGCGGTTTCAAAATCATCACCCTGCCTTAGGAAGGCAGCGCGCAGCCAGTGGCCATCGGCGGGAGCCCAGGCGAGCCCAACACGTGGTTCCAGCCGCGCGATGTCTTCGCTATCTCCGTTGACGTACCGACCAAAAAGCGCGCCTTCGGCCTTGAGGTCAGGCGTTATCTCATAAAGCGCGTCGATATAGGCGCGAACCAGCGTTGATGTCTCCGATGCGGCTGCAGATATTGAAGTCGCCCGGGCGCCAGGAAAATATGGAAAGTAGTCGTCAACCGTTGTCCTTGAGGATGCTTTCACCAAGCCGCCCTCAACGCCGTACCGCCACGTTAAATCGCCATCGCCATACGTATGGCTGAGTGTGGCTATGTAGCTCTTTTGATTGCGGTCATCGACGAGAATGGTCCTGCGTGGGACAGGTATGCCTCCAAAGGGCGTGACAAGGATATCCACATACGTTGCATCGCTGCGGGATGTGTTTTTCTGGTCAGTGTAGAACAGGGCGGCATTCGCGACATTGCGATAGCCGAACGTGTGGCTCCATCCAAGACCGGTGGTTAACCCTGAAACGTCGAAGCCATCGCTGCCTGCGAACAAGGGCGGTAGTCCGGCGATATTTTGAAGCTCATCAGAGGAGGCGTAGTTAAAATGGGCGACTATGCGATCGTCAGGAGTGGGAGATTGCGAAAAATATCCGTTGCCCCCGATAATATCGATTTCTCTTTCAAGCGTCAGCCCACTGCCGACATCGAGCGAATCCTTCGGCTCGCTCCACTGAAGATTGCCGTAGAAACTGATTGGGTAAGGCGAAAGCGTTAGCGCCCGTATCTCGGCCTCGGCGTTCCATCCGGTGTTCTCGCTATCGACAGTGACGCCGCCGGCGAGCGCGGCCTCGAAAAACGGCATCTTGACGAGATTTGCGGTCCGCTCGCGGCTTGCCAGCATATGCGGTTCGAGCAGCAGCCCCTGAAAGAACGCCGAAAACGACGCCTCGTTCGAGCTGTTGACGATAGACATATTGTCGTAACTGTATGTATTCCCGAAAGGGTTGACGCTGCCACGCACCGCCTGGTCGATATAACTCGACCCCGTAAAGGGATCGAACACCGCGTCACCATAATATTGCCCCCACGCATCGAGACCCTGCAGACGGAAAGCGTCGTTGAGGGTCGACCCGGCCTGCTGGTTGGCGCCGAGCGGTGCGTGGTCGCCGCCCCGGGCGCGCGTCCGGCGCATGATCTCCTGCGCGTTGCGGATCGCAGCATCGGAATCATATTCGTCGATGGCGATCGCCGTGCGGACGACGGGGATGACCGGATCGTTGGGATCCAGGCGCTCGGCATTGTCGAGTGCCTGGGCCGCAGGCAGGCGATCGCCCTTTTCATAGTGGGCAGCGGCGAGCAGCAGTTGCGCCTGGGAATAGCCCGGATTGGCGGTCGAGCCCGCGAGCAGGTCCTCCACCGCCTTTTCCATCTCGCCGGTCTGCATATAGTAAAGGCCGCGGGCTACCAACGCGATGTCGAAGGACGGATCGACTTTCATCGCTTCGTCGATCTCGCGCTTGGCCTCGGCCATGCGCCTCTCGTCGAGATAGAGAAGAGCCAGATTGGCGTGACCGACGGGATCAAGCGGGTCGAGTTCGATCGCCTTCCTGTAGGCGGCTTCGGCTTCCCGGTTGGCATCCCGGTCGGATTGCGCAAGGCCGATCGTGTTCCAGATAGTGCTGGAACCCGGCGCGGTTTGCAGGGCACGGTTCAGATCGTCGAGCGCCCCCTGCCGATCGTGCAAAATATAGAGTTTATAGTTCGCCCGCGCTTCCAGTCCGGTCGGATCGTCCGGGTCGATCGCCAGAGCGCGTTCAAACCCGTCGACAACTTCCTTTTCGTCGGCGAGCAGAATGGCGAGTTGTGCGCGCGCCGCGGGCAGCGTCGGGTCGCCCGGCGTATTGCGCTCACCCTCCTTGATGGCCGCAAGTGCTGCCGGGATATCTTCGCGAAAACCGATGGTCCAAGCCTTTGCCATGTTCGCGTAGCCGCTGTTGCCTGTCTTGGGCGGTTCCTCGACATGGTTGGGGTCGGCAAGAGACCGGGCAAAATAACCGCCATAGGCAGCGATCGCGCGGCGCTTGGCATCAAGCCCTGGCCTGGCCCTTTCAAACAGCGTAGCCGCGTCCTTATAACGGTTCTCGGAACCGGCGATCAGTGCCTCGATCAGATCCGCCCGCGCTGCCTGGGCGCCGCGCAATTCTCTGGCGCGTGCCTCAGCCAGCGCAGTGGTTGCCTTCTGCTTTCCATCGAGCGCCAGATAGATTTCCGACAGGCTCAGCCAATCCTCCGCCGAGCGGACGTCGGCTTCTTCGGCCTCGATGCGGCGTCGCTCGCTGCGCATCTGCGGGACGATCAAAGGTGTCGCCGGCATCCACTGGAAGGCCGTCCGCAGCTGCAGGCTGAACAGCATCTGTTCCCGGTCTTTCGGCTTGGCGATGATGATCTTCGAGGGTGCCCTGCCGATCGCCGCGACGGCGCCTTCGCCTTGCGCGACCTCAACACTGCCATACGCATTGCTGAGTTCGACCAGCCCTTCCAGAACGATCAGCGAGGTCTTGCCGTCCGCGCCGACCGTCATCGTCCAATCGGTGCCGCGAATGGCGGCTGTCGCGGCAGGAGTGTCTATGGATACGCCCTGCCCCCCACGTTCGGCGCGGGCCCAGATCGTACCGGATTGCAGTTCGAGCCCGGTATCGCCGGTGCCACCCATCTGCTTGACGAGAAGTGAGGTATTGCGGCCGAGGCGCATCTGGGTGCGGTCGGAAAACAGGACGGCGAGCTGGCCGTTCGCGTTGGTGCGCAGGACGTCGCCACTCAGAAGGTCCTGCTGCAGGTCGACATAACGCCAGTCGGAGATATCGACGAAACGGACTTCCTCGCCGGATTTGCGGGCGATCACCGATCCGGCGGCCGGAAGCGGACGCGGCAAAGGGTCCGCCTGCGCCGTCATGGCGAGACAGAGCGCTCCCAACGCAACCCCCACGGATGCATATTTCATGCAAATTCCCCAACAATGCACAGATGATCACTGGAATTGACCACCCCAAAAGTCAAGCCGGGTGGGCGTTTTCGCTTTGCTTTGCTGGAGAGGTGTAGAAATAGAGAAACACAATACAACATTAGCGAGTATTTCTGGCGATACATGGAGAAAGGCCGGTTGCAGCTTTTGGAAGACGTTCAGGAGCTGCGGACTATTCAAAAGAAACTGATTGGCTCTGACAAACGGTGATGATCGCCACCGCGCCACGGCTTTCATAGTCAGTTTGGCCGCCTGACCAAATTTCCCCAAAATTCCTATGGGATTTTTATTTCTCTCCCCGGCTGCCTGTCTCGAACCCTTATGCGGTTCGGCAGCATAGTGAGCGTGGAATTCGGGGCCCGGATCTTGCGCAGAGCAAGGCCTGACGGGACCTCTTTAACGTCACATCCCTCCTTCGAAGAAGAGGGATAGTTGAACCCCAACAAAAGGACCTGGATCGATGCTGGATATTGTCTTGATCGGGATCGGCGTTTTGTTTTTCGCGCTGTCGTTTGCCTACACCAACGCCTGCGATCGACTTTAATTCGAAGGATCGAAAGATGTTTATCGACTATGTGCTCGGAGCCGGCGTGACTGTGTTTCTCCTCGCCTATCTGACCTACGCCCTCATTCGCCCTGAGCGGTTTTAAACGCCCGGGTTTTGAAAGTTATTTCCATGACACTCAACGGATGGATCCAGATCCTCATCTTCTGCGGGATCGTCATTTTGCTCGTCAAGCCGCTCGGCGCCTATATGACGCGCGTTTTCAACGGCGAACGCACGCTGTTGTCGCCGCTCCTCGTGCCGATCGAGCGCGGCCTGTACCGGCTGGCGGGAACCCATGAAAAGGAAGAGCAGCATTGGACGAGCTACACCTTCGCGCTCCTGTTGTTCAATCTCGCCGGCTTCTTCATTGTTTATCTGCTGCAGCGTTTTCAAGGCTCCCTGCCGTTCAATCCTGCCGGCATGACGGCGGTCGGTTCTGAGCTTTCGTTCAACACTGCTGCCAGTTTCATGACAAACACCAACTGGCAGAACTACGGCGGCGAAAGCACGATGTCCTATCTGGTGCAGATGGCCGGCCTGACGGTGCAGAATTTTGCCTCGGCCGCGACCGGCATTGCCATTGCGGTTGCCCTCATTCGCGGTTTTGCGCGCGCCTCGGCCAAGTCGATCGGCAATTTCTGGATCGATATGACCAGAACCACGCTCTACATTCTGCTCCCGGCCTGCATCGTTCTTACTCTCGTCTACGTCTATCTGGGCGTGCCCCAGACCTTGGGCGCCTATGTCACGGCAACGACGCTCGAAGGTGCGCAGCAAACGATCGCGCTCGGTCCGGTCGCCTCGCAGTTGGCGATCAAGATGCTTGGCACGAATGGCGGGGGCTTCTTCAATGCCAACTCGGCGCATCCCTTCGAAAATCCCAATGCGATCTCCAATCTCATCCAGATGGTGACGATCTTCGCCATCGGCGCAGGCCTCACCAACGTCTTCGGCCGCATGGTTGGCAACCAGCGTCAGGGCTGGGCGATCTTCGCGACGATGGGCATGCTGTTCGTCGTCGGCGTCGTTGTGACTTATTGGGCGGAAGCCGCGGGCAATCCGCTGGTTCATGCCATGGGGCTCGACGGCGGCAATATGGAGGGCAAGGAAGTGCGCTTCGGTATCGCGCTCTCGTCGCTGTTTGCGGTCATCACCACCGCCGCCTCCTGCGGCGCGGTCAACGCCATGCACGGCTCGTTCACGGCGCTGGGCGGCCTCATTCCGCTGATCAACATGGAGCTTGGCGAAGTCATCGTCGGCGGCGTCGGCGCGGGCTTCTACGGCATTCTGTTGTTCGTCGTTCTGACGGTCTTCGTCGCCGGCCTGATGGTCGGACGGACGCCGGAATATCTCGGCAAGAAGATCGAGGCCAAGGAGGTCAAGATGGCCGTTCTCGCCATCCTCTGCCTGCCGACGGTGATGCTGGGCTTCACTGCGGTCGCCGTAATACTGCCGACAGGTGTGGCCTCGATCGGAAATCCCGGGCCGCACGGCTTCTCGGAAATCCTCTATGCCTACACGTCGGCTGCCGCCAACAACGGCTCGGCCTTCGGCGGGCTCACCGGCAACACGCCCTGGTACAACATCACGATCGGCATCGCCATGCTGATGGGCCGCTTCCTGGTGATCATTCCGGCGCTCGCCATCGCGGGCTCGCTGGTGACGAAGAAGACGGTTCCTGCCTCAGCCGGTACTTTCCCGACCGACAGTTCGCTATTCGTCGGCCTGCTCTGCGGCGTCATTCTGATCGTCGGTGGGCTGACCTTCTTCCCGGCGCTTGCGCTCGGCCCGATCGTCGAGCACCTGGCAATGGTCGCCGGGCAGACATTCTAGGCCGATGATCATGGATCGCCCCCTGATGACATTCGGAAAGCGCGGCAGCGACCTGCCCCGAGGGGCTCAGGAAACGCCGGCTACCGATATTGTCCTGGCGATGATGCTGGTCCTCTTGGTGGCCACCGGTCTCGCCCTTGCCTTCATCGAATTGCTCCACGGCTGAGGACCATCGCCGTGCTGTCACAAACAAAAGAAACTGGAGTTCTCACATGAGCCAGTCCAAATCTGCGAGCCTCATGGACTCTCGCATCCTCATTCCCGCGATTGGCTCGGCTTTTGCCAAGCTCAACCCGCGCACCCTCGCGAAAAACCCGGTGATGTTCGTCGTTGCCGTCGTTTCGACGCTGACGACCGTCCTGTTCCTGCGCGATCTCGTCACCGGTGGCGAAGGCCTCGGCTTCTCGCTGCAACTGAACATCTGGCTGTGGTTCACGGTGCTGTTTGCCAATTTCGCCGAAGCTGTCGCTGAAGGTCGCGGCAAGGCGCAGGCGGATTCGCTGCGCAGGACTCGCACCGAAACGCAGGCAAAGCTGCTGACGGGGGCCGATCTCAAGAGCTATAAGATGGTTCCCGGCACCAGCCTCAAGGTCAGTGACGTCGTGCTCGTCGAGGCCGGTGATATCATTCCGTCGGATGGTGAAGTCATCGAAGGTGTCGCCTCGGTCAACGAAGCGGCGATCACCGGCGAGTCCGCTCCGGTCATCCGCGAGTCCGGCGGCGACCGCTCGGCCGTCACCGGCGGCACGCAGGTTCTGTCGGACTGGATCCGGGTGCGCATCAGCGCCGCCGCCGGCTCGACCTTCATCGACCGGATGATCGCGCTGGTCGAAGGCGCCGAACGCCAGAAGACCCCGAACGAGATCGCCCTCAACATCCTTCTCGCCGGCATGACGCTGATTTTCGTGCTTGCCGTTGCGACGATCCCGAGCTTCGCCACTTATGCCGGTGGCGCCATTCCCGTGATCGTTCTCGTCGCTTTGTTCGTGACGCTGATCCCGACGACAATCGGCGCGCTTCTCTCGGCCATCGGCATTGCCGGCATGGACCGCCTAGTGCGCTTCAACGTGCTCGCCATGTCCGGTCGCGCGGTCGAGGCCGCAGGCGACATCGATACGCTGCTGCTCGACAAGACCGGCACGATCACGCTCGGCAACCGCCAGGCAACGGAGTTGCGCCCGGTCGCCGGTGTATCCGCACAGGATCTTGCCGATGCCGCGCAGCTGGCATCGCTCGCCGACGAAACACCGGAAGGCCGCTCCATCGTCGTTCTCGCCAAGGAGAAATACGGTATCCGTGCGCGTGACATGGCGCAGCTGCACGCCCACTTCGTTCCGTTTACGGCGCAGAGCCGCATGAGCGGCGTCGATCTTGAGGGATCGTCGATCCGCAAGGGCGCGGTAGACGCGGTGCTGCGTTATGTCGGCGCGCTTGACGCTTCGGTGCGCCCGGAAACCGTGCGCGAAATCCAGGCCATCGCCGATGAGATTGCCAGATCCGGCGGCACGCCGCTTGCCGTTGTCCGTGACGGCCGCTTGATGGGCGTCGTGCATCTGAAGGACATCGTCAAGGGCGGCATCCGCGAGCGTTTCGCCGAACTGCGTCGCATGGGGATCCGCACCGTGATGATCACCGGCGACAACCCGATGACGGCGGCTGCTATCGCCGCGGAAGCCGGCGTCGATGACTTCCTCGCCCAGGCGACGCCTGAAAACAAGTTGTCGCTGATCCGCGAGGAGCAGGCCAAGGGCAAGCTCGTCGCCATGTGCGGCGACGGCACCAACGATGCCCCGGCGCTCGCGCAGGCCGATGTCGGTGTGGCCATGAATACCGGCACGGTGGCGGCCCGTGAAGCCGGCAACATGGTGGATCTGGATTCGGACCCGACGAAGCTCATCGAGATCGTCGAGATCGGCAAGCAGCTCCTGATGACCCGCGGGACGCTGACGACCTTCTCGATCGCCAACGACATCGCCAAATATTTCGCCATCATCCCGGCGATGTTCCTCGCCTTCTACCCGCAGCTGTCGGCGCTGAACATCATGGGGCTGGCCTCTCCGCAAAGCGCCATCCTGTCGGCGATCATCTTCAACGCGCTGGTCATCGTGGCGCTGATCCCGCTGTCGCTGAAGGGCGTGAAATATCGCGCCGTCGGCGCCGGGGCGCTGCTGTCGCGCAACCTGCTCGTCTACGGCCTTGGCGGCGTGATCGTGCCGTTCATCGGCATCAAGGCCATCGATATGGCCATCACCGCCCTTGGCCTCGTTTAAAGGATCTCTCCAATGTTGAAACAACTGAGACCAGCCCTTGTCATGATCGTCGCCATTACGGTCATCACCGGCCTTGCCTACCCGCTCGGCATGACGAGCATCGCGCAGGCGCTGTTCCCGCACGAGGCCAATGGCAGCCTGATTGAAAAGGATGGAACCGTCGTCGGCTCGACGCTCATCGGCCAAGCCTTTTCAGGCGACACATATTTCCATGGCCGCCCCTCCGCTGCTGGCGATGGCTACAATGCAGCCGCGTCCAGCGGCTCCAACCTCGGTCCGACCAATCCGAAACTGCTGAACCGGATCAAGGCGGAAGCCGAGGCTTTGAAAGCCACCAATCCTGGTGCCGCAGTACCGATGGATCTGGTCACCGCGTCTGGCAGCGGTCTCGATCCGCATATCACGCCGGAAGCGGCCTATTTCCAGGTGCCGCGCGTCGCCAAGGCCCGCGGCATGGACGAAGGGCAGGTCCGTACGCTGGTCGATCAGGCCGTCGAGGCTCGCGAACTCGGGATTCTCGGCGAACCGGCCGTCAACGTCTTGGCGTTGAACATGGCGCTTGATAAAGCTGTTTCGCCCTGATGGTGCCGGATGGAAAGCGGCATTCGGCTGCTTTCCATCCGTGACGGAGAAAGACTGAACGCTTCATGCGAGACGACAGCCGCGACAAGGATGGCAGGCCATCACCGGATGCGCTTTTACAGCGTGCTGAGCGTGAAACTCGCGGCCGCCTGAAAATCTTTCTCGGAGCCGCACCGGGCGTCGGCAAGACCTATGAAATGCTCACCTCCGCCCATGCGCGGAAAGCGGACGGCGTCGATGTCGTCGTCGGCGTGGTCGAGACCCATGGCCGCAAGGAAACCCAGGCGCTGGTCGATGGCCTGGAGGTCATCCCGCGCGCAAGCGTCGAATACAAAGGCCGCTATCTCGAGGAAATGGACATCGACGCCATTCTCGCCCGGCGCCCGGCCCTGGTCCTCGTCGATGAGCTGGCGCATACCAATGCCCCCGGCAGCCGCCATCCCAAACGCTACATGGATGTGCAGGAACTGCTGTCGCGCGGCATCGACGTCTATTCGACGCTCAACATCCAGCATCTCGAAAGCCTGAACGACGTCGTTGCCCAGATTACCCGCATCAGGGTGCGCGAAACGGTTCCCGATTCGATCATCGACCGGGCCGACGATGTCGAGATCATTGACCTGACGCCGGATGACCTGATCAAGCGGCTGCATGCCGGCAAAGTCTATGTACCGAAGACTGCGCAACGGGCGCTTGAGAACTACTTCTCCCCTGGAAACCTGACGGCCCTGCGCGAACTCGCATTGCGGCGCACGGCGCAGCGGGTTGACGAGCAGTTGCTGACCCACATGCAGGCGCACGCCATATCCGGTCCCTGGGCGGCCGGTGACCGCGTGCTTGTCTGCATCGATGATCATCCGCGCTGTGCGTCGCTGGTGCGCTACGCCGCCCGGCTTGCCGACCGCTTGCGTGCGCCATGGGTGGCGCTCTATGTGGAGACGGCGCGATCGGTACATTTGTCTGAGGCGGCGCGCGACAGGATCGCCGCGACCCTGCGTCTCGCGGAGCATCTGGGCGGTGAAGCAATCACGCGGCCGGGCTCGGATGAGGCCGAGGAAATCGTCCGCCATGCAGCGGCAAGCAATGTCACCCATATCATTGTCGGCAGTCCCAAAAAATCTCGCTGGCGGCAGTGGCTCCAGGGCTCGGTGACCGACAAGCTCATCAGCCGCGCAGGCGATATCAGCGTCCATGTCATTGCTGGGGACGACCGCGAGGGCGATCCGGTCGCAACTGGCGTCAAGACGGTCTCGCCGCCGGTACAGTTCAAGATCCGGCCCTATATGCTGGCGACACTTTACGTCGGCTGTGCGCTGGGCGTGGGCTTCCTGCTCGACCAATCCCTTGATGTGCGCAACATCGCGCTGGTCTTTCTGATGGCGGTTCTGACGACGGCGGTAACGGAAGGTCTGAAGCCGGCTCTCTACGCCAGCGTGATCGGCGCACTCGCCTTGAACTTCTTCTTCCTTCCGCCGCTTTACACGTTCGTGATCGGCGATCCGGAAAGCGTCGTCGCCTTCGTTTTTTTCTTCGTGGTCGCCATCATCGCCAGCAATTTGACGGCGAGCGTGCAGCGCCAGGCGGCCGCGGCACGCCTGCGCGCCCGTACCACCGAAGACCTCTATCTGTTCAGCAGGAAGCTCGCCGGCACCGGCACGCTGGACGACGTGCTCTGGGCAACGGCATTTCAGCTCGCCTCCATGCTGAAGGTGCGCGTGGTGCTGCTTCTCCCGGAAGAGGGGACGATTGCGGTGAAAGCTGGCTACCCGCCGGATGACACGCTGGATGATGCTGATATCGCGGCGGCGCGCTGGGCCTGGGAACACAATCGCGCTGCCGGACGCGGCGCCGATACGCTTCCGGGCGCCAAACGGCTCTACGTGCCGCTCCGCACCGCGCGCGCCGCCGTCGGCGTCATCGGTCTCGACAATGACCGGCAGGGGCCGCTGCTCACGCCGGAACAGCAGCGCCTGCTCGATGCGCTGGCCGATCAGGCGGCACTTGCCATCGAACGTGTCCAGCTTGTCGCCGATGTCGACAATGCGCGGCTGGCCGAGGAAGCCGGCAAGCTTCGCTCGGCACTGCTGACCTCGATCTCGCACGATCTGAAGACGCCGCTCGCGGCGATCATGGGCGCGGCGGGTACCCTGCGCGATTATCAGTCGGCGTTGCCGGAAGAAGACCGTCTCGAGCTGTTGACGACGGTGACCGATGAATCGGAGCGGCTGAACCGATTCATCGCCAATCTGCTCGACATGACCCGGATCGAATCCGGCGCGATGGAGCCCAATTCGGCATTCCACTATATCGGCGATATCGTCGGCAGCGCGTTGCGCCGGGCGGCGAAGATCCTCTCTGGTCATCAGGTCGATGTTCATGTTCCCACCGATTTACCGATGGTGAGGGTCGATCCGGTCCTCTTCGAGCAGGTACTGTTCAACCTGCTCGACAACGCCGCCAAATATGCGCCGAAGGGTTCGACCGTTGGCGTTGAGGCCGAAGCCGGTGATGCACATGTCCTGGTTAGAATTTCCGACGAGGGGCCAGGCATTCCCTCCGGTGATCTGGAGCGGGTCTTCGATACGTTCTACCGTGTGCGCAAGGGGGATCACGTCCGGGCCGGAACCGGGCTTGGCCTGTCGATCTGCCGCGGCTTTATCGAGGCAATGGGCGGAACCATCGCTGCTGAAAACAGGACGGACCGTTCTGGCGCCGTCTTCACTATCAGCCTGCCGGTCTTGCCGGATGCGCCCGATCTGAAGGACATGAAATGACCCTCTCGGCCGTCAAAATCCTGGTTGTGGACGACGAGCCACCCATTCGCCGGCTGTTGCGCGTCGGCCTGGCGACGCAGGACTACGCCGTCAGTGAAGCGGGCAACGGCAAGTCCGCGCAGGAAATGGTCAGGATTGAGAAACCCGATCTGATCCTGCTCGATTTGGGTCTGCCGGATATGTCGGGCCACGATCTCCTGAGAGGCTGGCGTGAAGAGGGCCTGGTGCTGCCGATCGTTATTCTATCGAGCCGGACCGACGAAGCCGGAATCGTCAAGGCGTTGGAACTCGGTGCCGACGATTATGTGACCAAACCCTTCGGAATGAACGAACTGGTGGCGCGCATCCGCGTGGCACTGCGCCACCGGCTGCAGCAGCAGGGCGAAAAGCCGCTGTTCCAGACCGGTGATCTTTCCGTCGATCTGGTCAAGCGCATCGTCAAGGTCGATGGCCGTGAGGTGAAGCTGTCGCCGAAGGAATACGATATCCTGCGCATCCTGGTGCAACACGCTGGCAAGGTGCTGACGCATCAGTTTCTGCTGAAACAGGTCTGGGGCAATGCGGCCGACGTGCAGTACCTGCGCGTCTATGTGCGCCAGCTTCGCCAGAAGATCGAAGTGAGCCCCGACCAACCGCAATACATCACCACCGAGACCGGTGTCGGGTACCGGTTGCGTGAAGCCGATATTTAGCCAGCGTCTTCCTTGGGGTTAAACGCCGTTGCGCCGGAGCCAATTGTGTAAGGCGGTGAGCCCTTCCGGCACATGCAGGCGGCCGAAGCCGATACGCAGGCAGTTTTCCGGAACGGGCGTCAGATCCGAGCGATAGACGCTCGACGGCAGAAAGAACACGCCGGCTTCCTCGACGACGCGCCTGGTAAACTCTTCGACGCCATCCGCGCCCTTGTAGCGGATGAAGGCAACGCAACCCCCATCGGGCTCGCGCCAGTCGAACAGATGCGGGAATTCGGCAAAGAATGCGTTCAGCGCGGTGATATTGCTGCGAACGATGCCCCGCGTCCGTGCCAGGATCTGGTCTCGGTTTTTCAACGCAATTCGCGCCAGGATTTCCGATGGCGCCGAATTGCAGATCGACAGGAAATGCTTGTAGCGCTCGCAGCGTACCAGAAATTCGCGATCCCTGGCTGCCAGCCAACCGATCCGCAGTCCCGGCAGGCCATAGGCTTTCGACATGACGTTGAGCGAAATTCCGCGCTCATAGACATCGACGGCCTGCGGCAGGCGCAGGGCTTCGTCCTTTTCGATCAGCCGGTAGACTTCGTCGCTGAACAGCCAGATGCCGTGCATGCGGCAGAGTTCGATGAGAGCATCGAAGGTCGTGCGCGGCAGGATCCTGCCGGTGGGGTTGTTGGGGAAATTGATCGAGATCAGTTTCGTGTTCGGCCGAAGCGCCGCCTTGATGCGGCCGATGTCGAGATCCCACTTCTTGTCCATATCGAGCGCCACGCCGGTAACGGCGCAGATGCTGAGCGGCAGGGTTTCGGCGGCCTGGTAGTTCGGCGTGATGATGATGGCGTGGTCGCCCGCGGTCAGCAGCACCTTCATCGCCACATAGATCGCCTCTTCGGCACCGGCAAAGCAGATCAGGTTTTCCGGCTCGACCGTGTCATAGGTGCCGGCGATCTCCTGCCGGAGTGCACGCGCGCCAAAGGTTTCGGTATAGCCGAGGCTCAGATGTTCGAAATCGGAACGATCCTCGTTGCTTGCCATGGCAAGCAATTCCGGCAGCTGCATGCTTTCCGCGTCGGAGGCGGTCATGTTGTATTTCGCGACGAACTCCCATTTGGACATGTAGGTTTCCAGAGCAAAGTCACGCATCGGCTTCGTCATCGCGGTGCTCCCTGACCGGCGGCGTCCTGTTTCTGACGGATCGCGCCAAGGCGATTGTAGATCGTCGCCCGTGACAGTTTCAGGATCTCGGCGACATAGGGAACGGCCTTGCGGATGGCAAAGACCCCACGGGCGTCAAGCATGCCGATTAAATCGTCCATGTCAGCGCTCGTCAGACCCGCAAGCGCTGCTCTGCGTGTGCCAAGGAAGTCGCCGATTACGGAATTGACCGCCTCGCGCCAATCCTCCGCGATCAAGGCCGACGTCTTCGGCATGGGCGCGGCGGTATCGACCATCGATTTCAACTGGTCGAAGACCCCCGCAAAGGCTTCGATGTCATGGTTGATGCAGAGCAACCCGATCGGCCTGCCCTCAGCGTCGCGCAGCACCGCCGTGATCGCCTTCAGCCGGCGGCCGTCCCAATTGGATTTGCCATAGGGACCGATCACGTCGTCTTCGAGCGAGGACGCCAGGTCAGCCTCGTTGAGTGAACTGTCTCCCGGCCGCCGCTTCGAGAAGACATTGGCGATATGGAAAATCAGCCCGCTATCGAGATCATGCAGAACGGCCTCCACATACGGCGCAAACAGTGTGGCGATCGCGTCGCAGACGGGGATGAAGGGCATCAATGGATGAGACATGCAGTCTTATCCAACAAAATCTACAAATAGTCAATATAGACAAATTGTAAAAGCTACGGCATTACGCCTTGATTCAGTTGCTGATGAAACGCCGGGTCGTGTTGGGACAGCTTCTTGTGAAGATGCACCATCATGCCGGCGGCAAAGAGAGGCGTTAGCAGATTGAGAATTGGCACGGCGAGGAAGGCTGCGAGAATGAGGCCTGCCAAAAAGACGGTGCCGGCATGCTTGGTGCGAAACAGCCGCGCCTCGGCGGGCGGCCGGTGGCGCATCGCGGCGAACTCGAAGAATTCCCGGCCGAGCAGATAGCCATTGACCAGAAAGAAGGCGATCAGGTTGATGCCGGGGACGAGCAGCAGGACCAGCGCCACGATGTTCCCGGCAATGACCACGCCCAGGAACTTTATGGTCCCGGCAATCGCTTCGCCCAGCGGCAGGGGGCGGCCAGCCGGTTCCACCGGATAGTCGCGCTTCTCGACCACCTCCGCCACATCGTCGAGAAAAAAGCCGGCGATCAGCGCTGTGACCGGCGCCAGAAGCAGCGCCAGCGCCAGCGCGATGCCGAGGCTGGCAAATAGGCCGATGACGAAGGCAAGCCACCCTTCCCAGCCGGATGTGCCGGGAATGAGTCCGTCGAGCCACGGCAAGGCGAGGTAGGCGAAGAGTTCGCGTAGCGCCAGCCAAAGTCCGGCAAGCGCCAGTAGCGTCAGGCCCAGGACCTTCCAGAAAACCGAACGCGTCTCAAGTGCAAAGAGATTGGCAAAGGAAAGCCGCGCCGCGTCGAATATCATCACTCATCTCCGTACCGTTAGCGGCCGTTTTGCCACCTTGGGCATGTAGGCGGGAGGGCGTCACCGGGCAAGGCTGTGGCAAAAATCATGTGCGAAGGAGGCGGAATGCGCTGCCAAATCACCGACCGCACCGATATGATATCGCGACGGAATGCAGTTTCGGAGAAATGACGATGATCAGATTGGACGGAAACATGTCGGCTGCGGGGCTTTCCGTCCTGCTGCAGGCGGGCACTGTCGATCCGGTGGAACTGGCCACGACCACGCTTGACAAAATAGCCGGGCACCGGGATCAGGCGATTTTCACCGCCTTGCTGGGTGAGCGCGCGCTAGCAGAAGCAAAGGCCTCGAGCGAACGCATTCGGTCTGGCCGGTCCCTCGGCCTTCTCGACGGTATACCGGTGGCGTGGAAGGATCTGTTCGACACGAAGGGTTCGGTAACAACAGCCGGCTCCGCCGTCTTGGTAGATGGCGTGCCGGCAAGGGCAGATGCAGTCGTGGTCAAGGCGCTTGCGAGCGCCGGAATGGTCAGCGTCGGCCGCACCAATCTGAGCGAGTTCGCCTTTTCCGGCCTCGGCATCAATCCGCATTGCGGTACGGCGCACAACGCCGCCTCTCGCGACGTGCCACGCATTCCGGGCGGCTCGTCCGCAGGTTCCGGTGTGGCGGTAGCCGCCGGTCTGGTGCCCGTCGCGATCGGCACGGACACGGGCGGTTCGATCCGCATTCCCGCGGCATTGAATGGTATCGTCGGCTACAAGGCAACGCGCGGCCGTTATTCGATGCAGGGCGTTTTCCCGCTGGCAAAAAGCCTCGATTCGCTCGGGCCGCTTTGCCGTACCGTGCTGGACGCCATCTGGATCGACGCCGCGATGCGTGGCCGCACGGCGCCGGATGTCAGCCGGACGGACCTCACCGATCTGAAGCTCGTCATACCGGAGACCGTCGTGTTCGACGATGCCGAGACCGCCGTCGTTGCCGCCTTCGAGGCCGCAATCGTTCGATTGGAAAAGGCAGGCGCCCGGATCGCGCGGCGCGCCTTCCCGGTCTTTGCTGAGATTTTCGGGCTGGCGGCGCGCCATGGCGCCCTGGTAACGGCCGAGGCCTATGCGCTGCACAAGGAACGCCTTCAGGGCGCCGATGCCGAACGGATGGATCAGCGCGTGGTCGCGCGCACGCGGCTCGGCGAAAAGATCGGCATGACCGATTACGTCGCTATTCTCGATGCCCGCCAGCGGCTGATCGCAGCCTTGGCCGACACTCTCGAACCGGGCGAACTGATGGCGCATCCGACCCTGCCGCATGTGGCGCCGCCGATCGCGCCACTGCTTGCCGATGACGACCTGTTTTTCAAGGCCAACGGCAAGACGCTGCGCAACACCTCGATCGGCAATTTTCTCGATGGCTGCGGCGTCTCCATTCCCTGCGGCACGGGCGATGCCGGCATGCCGGTCGGTTTCCTGCTTTCCGGCCAAAGAAATGAAGATGAACCCCTGTTGTCGGCGGCGCTTTCCGCGGAAGCCGTCATCCGTGGTGACGCATGATCGTCTGTTTCGACATTGGTGGCTCGGCCATCAAGGGTGCCGTCGCCCAAACCGCGGATAGCGTCCAGCCGCTGGCGCGCCGGTCGACGCCGCTTGATGACTTCGACGCTTTTGCTGCGACAATCCGCGATGTCATAGATCAAGCGGGCGGCAAGCCCGATCGCATCGCCATATCGATTACCGGTGTCGTTGATCCGGAAACTCGGGCGATCAAATGCGCCAACATCCCGTGCATCGACGGCCGCACGCTTTCTGCCGACCTGTCCGCTTTCCTCGGCCTGCCCGTGCTCCTCGCCAATGATGCGGATTGTTTTGCGCTGGCGGAGGCCGGCGCCGGTGCCGGCCGCGGCCATAGGATCGTGCTCGGCGTCATCTTCGGCACTGGTGTTGGCGGCGGCCTTGTGGTGGATGGCAGGCTGATCAATGCGGATGGCGGTTTCGCCGGCGAATGGGGCCACGGCCCGACGGTCGCTTCCGTAGCCGGCACACCACCGGTCGCGATCCCCACCTTTGATTGCGGCTGCGGCCAGCGCGGCTGCGTCGATACCGTCGGCGGTGCCCGCGGCATGGAACGCCTGCACCAGACGCTGCATGGCAAGACGCTGATCAGCGAAGAGATCACCACGCTCTGGCAAGCTGGCGATGCCGAGGCAACGCGGACGATCGAGGTGCTTGTCGATCTCGTCAGCTCGCCGCTGGCGCTGACGGTCAACATCACCGGCGCGACGATCGTTCCGGTCGGCGGTGGCCTTGCCAATGTCACGCCGCTGATTGCGCAGATCGACAAGGCCGTGCGCGCGCGCATTCTGCGAAAATTCGAGCGGCCCCTGGTCGTGCCTGGCGAATGCCGCATCGAGCCGGGCCTGATTGGTGCTGCCGTCCTCGGCCTTGGCGGAGAATCCCGATGACCAATATTCTTCTGGAAGTCTGCGTCGATGACGCGACGGGTCTCATGGCAGCCGTCGAAGGCGGCGCCGATCGCATCGAGCTATGCTCGGCGCTCTCCGTCGGCGGCCTCACGCCCTCGCCGGGACTGATGACCATGGCGGCCAAACTCGCTATTCCCGTCTATGCGATGATCCGGCCGCGTCCCGGCGATTTCGTATTCAATGCCGACGATATCGGCATCATGCGCGCGGAGATCGATGCAGTACGCGCCGCAGGCCTTGCCGGTGTTGTTCTGGGGGCAAGCGGTCGAGATGGTGGCCTGGATGTGGCCACATTGCGGCTGTTGGTCGAGCATGCTGCGGGACTGAGCCTGACGCTGCACCGGGCCTTTGATCTGGTGCCGGATTTTGCCGAGGCGGTGGAAATCGCGGTCGATCTTGGCTTCGAGCGCATCCTGACGTCGGGTGGGGCGAAAAAGGCATTGGATGGTGTTGATGCTCTGGCATCGATCATCAGGGCCGCCAGTGGCCGCATCTCCATCATGCCGGGGTCAGGCGTAACCTTGGATACGATCGACGGACTGCTGTCACGGCTTGCCGTGAGTGAGGTTCATTCGTCATGCTCGCTCGATCAGCCGGTTCATGACCCGCGGCTGGTATCGCTCGGCTTTGTCGCGCCGAGCGCCAAGCGGACGGATGCAAGTGTCGTCGGCAAACTGAAAGCGCGGCTGACGGCCGCGCCCTGACAGGCCGCCCAATTTATGCCTTGAAAACGCATTTGCCACCAATCCAGGTCGAAACCATGTCCAGCCCTTCCGTCAGCACGACGAAGTCGGCGTCGAGACCCGGCACCAGCCGGCCCTTGCGGGCGGCGATGCCCACGGCGTCCGCCGGATAGGCCGAGGCCATGCGGATCGCCTCGTTGAGCGGCAGGTTCAGCTTTTCATGCGCAAAGCGCACCGACGACAGCATATCGATATCGGCGCCAGCGAGCGTCCCGTCGGCCAGCGTCAGGCGCCCGTCCTTGCGAAAGATCTCGCGGCCGTTGAGCAGGAAGCTGGTCTGGTCGGAGCCGATCGTCGACATGGCATCGGTGACGATGAAAATCCGCCCCGGTCCGGTCTTGGCGCGCAGCGCCACACCCATCGACACCGGATCGACGTGGAAACCATCGGCGATGATCCCTGCGTAGAGGCCGCCGGTATCGAGGGCGCCGCCGACGACGCCGGGCTCGCGATGGCCGAGCGGGCTCATGGCGTTGAACAGATGGGTGATCGTGCGGGCGCCGGCGGCCGCATATTCGACAACGGTCCTGTAGCCTGTATCCGTGTGACCAAGGCTGACAACGATGCCGGCTTCTGCCAGCGCCTTGACCTGAGCAGCCGTTGTATTTTCGGGCGCGACGGTCACCATCATCGCATCGAATACGCCTGCGCAGGCGAGCATGGCATCGAGATCGATCTGCTCCATCGGGCGGATGAGCGCCGGATCATGCGCGCCCTTGCGGGCAATGGAAAGATGCGGTCCCTCCAGGTGAAGCCCGAGGAAACCGGGCACGCCTTCAGCCTTTGCCTGACGTCCGCCCTCGATTGTGCGTGCGCGAACCGCGAACGTATCGGTGATGAGCGTCGGTAAAAGGGCCGTTGTGCCGAATTGCGCGTGGGCGGCGCAGATGGTGCGGATGGCATCGACGTCCTGGCGATCATTCAGCATCACGCCACCGCCGCCGTTGACCTGCAGGTCGATGAAGCCGGGCACCAGCAGTTGCCCCGTGGCGCCGATCGTTTCGGTGCCGGCGGGCAGCTCGCTCTCCGGCAAAATGCCGGTGACGGTTCCGCCGTCCAGCAGCAGGGACTGGCCATCGTGCCACAAGAGGCCGTCGAAAATCCGGGCGCCGGTGATAGCTGTCTGTGCGGTCATCGTGTCTCCGTTACCTTCTTGAGGGCGACGGGCGCATCAGGGTTAAGGCCGCGCGAGCGCGACCAGGATTCGACGAAGCCGTAGAATGGAAGGATCAGCGTCAGCGCGTCTGTGAGCGGATGGCCGGTCTCGACGAAGGGCAGTACCGTCGCTGCCTTGGCGTTGGAGGACGTGACGAAGGCAAGCGCGCCTTTGCCGCTGAGACCGTCGAGAATGCCGGTGACCGACCCTTCGGCCGCGTCGCGCGCGGCAAGGCCGATGACGGGGAAGCGCTTCTCGACCAGCGCCACCGGTCCATGCAGCACTTCCGCTGCTGAATAGGCTTCGGCATGCATGCCGGAGGTTTCCTTGAATTTCAGCGCTGCCTCGCTGGCGATGGCAAGCGCCGGCCCGCGGCCGAGCACGAAGAGCGATTCCGCATCCCCGAGTTCGTTCGCGAGCGCCTGCCAGTCGAGCTTCACTGCCTTGGCGAATTGCACCGGCAGGTCGGCGACGGCGCGCTGCAGGGCCTCGTTGCCGGTCCATTCGCCGAGAATGGCAAGCCCAGCGACAATCGAGTTGACGTAGGATTTGGTCGCGGCAACGGCGATTTCCGGGCCGGCGAGGATATCGAGCGGATGGGTGCTGGCTTGTGAAATCGGCGAGGGCAGGGTGTTGGTCAGCGCTATCGTCACCGCGCCGGCCGTGGTGGCCGCTTCGGCCATGGCGACGATGTCCGGGCTCTTGCCGGACTGCGAAATCGCAATCGAGGCGGCACCGGACAGCTGCAACTTCGCGCCGTAGATGGAGGCGAGCGAGGGCCCAAGCGACGCAACGGGCCGTCCGGTCGAAAGCTCGATTGCGTATTTCAGGAACAGGGCGGCATGATCGGACGAGCCGCGGGCAATCGTAACGAGGAAGGCCGGATCCTTTTCGCGCAGTGCTGCGCCGGCCTGTTTGATCGCGGCTCCGGACTGGTCGAGAAGGCGGGCCGCCGCCTCGGGAATCTCATCGATTTCGCGCCGCATATTGGTCTGCATGGTCATGTCTTTCTTCTTGGGTCGTTCTTACGATTCCGGCAGGGTCAGTTCCGCCACGAAGTCATAGGCGTCGCCCCGGTAGAGCGAGCGGGTGAATTCGACGACGCGGCCGGAGGCGAGATACGAAATACGTTCGATCGACAGGCTCGCCGATCCAACCGGCACGCCGAGCATTGCCGCGTCCGGATCCTTCAGGCTGCAGGCGGAAATTCGCTGCACGGCGCGCACCGGCCGCGATTTCGTCTTGTCGAGCTCGGCATAGAGCGATGACCCAATCCGGAGAGGGTCGGGCAGGAATTCGGCGGAAATGCTCGCGCGCTCGATGGCAAGCGGCATATCATCGGCGATGCGCAGGCGGCCGAGACGCGCAACGAGCGAATCGGCGGCCAGACCAAGCACCATCATCTCGTCCGGCGATGGGTGGAAAAGCCCGCGCTCGATCCACTGCGCCGTCGTCGTCAGCCCGCGCCGCGCCATGTCCTCGGTAAAGGAGGTCAGTCGCGACAGCGACTGCTGGACACGGCTTACCGGTTTGACCACGAAGGTCCCGGAGCCATGACGGCGCACCAACAGGCCGTCCTTGACCAGATCGTCCACGGCCTTGCGCACCGTCACCCGGCTGATGCTGGCATAGTCGGCCAGATCGCGTTCCGGCGGCAGCGCATCGCCGTGGTTCAGCTTGCCCGACAGGATCGCCTCCTCGAGCGACTGCCGAAGTTTCAGGTATAGCGGACCGGAGCCTCCGCCCTGCAGGCCCTCCAGCGGCAGTATGGCCTCGAGATGCTGGGTCATGCCTTTTCTCTCGTGCCAGCCGCAAAACGCTTGGCGGCGAGCGCAACCGAGCCGATCAGCGCGTCGGCTTCCGGCTCCACGAACAAAGGCTGGTGCCGCTCTGCCAGCCAGGGGCGATAGAGTGGCGCCAGTCCGCCGAGCAGGCAGAGCTTGCGGCTACCGCGCGCCACAACGACATCGAGAGCCTCGTCGATCGTTTGCACGGATGCCCGCAGCAGGGCGATTGCCACCGGGTCGCTGCGTTCCGCGAACGCGAAAACCTTCGGCGCGAAGCGGCCGAATTCGCCGGGTCGCGCAACGCGTGCGAACTCCACGACGCCGCGCGGATCGGAGTTGAATTCCGCCATCACGGCATCGGTCAGCGGCGAGGAAGGGTGGATATGGTCGTAAGCCAGCACGCTTTCCTGCAGAAGAGAATGGCCGAGGCGTCCGCCGCTGCCGAGATCGCCGATCTGAAAACCCCATCCGCCGATGTAGCGGATGTCGCTTCCCTGCCGGGCGATGTAGATCGAGCCGGTGCCGAGTATGGCGACAGCACCGTCGCTGTCGCCGAGAGCGCCTTGGAGGGCGATCAGCCCGTCAGATTCGATATCGGCCTTCGCAAACGGCAGGCGCTCCTTCACATAATGTACGGCGTCGCCGACATTACTGCCCGCCAGCCCGAGGAGTGCTGAGGCTGAGCCGATCTCCGAGGGCGCGATATTCGCCTCCTCGAACGCAGCCGTGGCCGCGCCGACAATATGGATCAGGGCATTGTCGGGATCGGTCAGAATGTTGGCGGCACCGCTTTTGCCGCGGCCGAGGATGCGCCCTTCGGCGTCCGCTACTGCCGCGCGGCAGCTCGTGCCCCCGCCATCGATTCCCATAATGTAGTGTGGCATGAATACCTCCGGGGGAAATGATACCAAAAAAATACCATTAACCAAGAGGGATTTGGCCTTTAATTGGAATTATCAATTAAACAGCTGAAATATATTGCTTATTTTGTATGGCGAAAATTTTCTTTGTTCGAATGTTAATTTTTCCTAGACAATTGGTATTTTTTTGGCATTAATTTGCAGAGAGGGAGATTGAGCGCATGCCGTCGTTGAAGACCGAAGAGCGTCATGAAAAGTCGGTGGGATTGGATGTGATGCATCCGGCCCTGGCGCTTCGTCTGCTTGCGTCCGGTCAGCAGGCTGCGGCGAAGGCTGTCGATGCCGCGATCGAACCGCTTGCAAGCGCCGCGCAGATAGCCGCCGAAGCGCTCGCCAGTGGTGGCCGCCTTGTCTATGCCGGCGCCGGCAGCTCGGGTCTTATGGCCATGACAGATGCGCTGGAATTGCCCGGTACGTATGGAATTGGCCACGACAAGATCGTTGTTCTGCTGGCTGGTGGTGCCGCAAGCCTGACCGATCTCGCCGGCGGCTATGAAGACGACGTGGATCTGGCGCGCAAGGATGTGCGCGATGCCGGCATCAGCAAGGGCGATTGCCTGATTGCCGTCTCCGCCAGCGGCTCGACGCCCTATGCGCTGGCTGCAGCCGATGAAGCCCGGCGGTGCGGTGCACGCGTCATCGTCATGGCGAACAATCCCGGCGCCATGCTTTTCGAGGGTGCCGAAGTGGCCATCCTGTTGCAGACCCCTCCCGAGGTGATCTCCGGATCGACCCGCATGGGGGCGGCGACGGCGCAGAAGATCGCCTTCAATATGTTTTCGACCCTCGTCGGCATCCATCTCGGCCATGTCTACGACGGGTACATGGTCAATCTGAAGGCCGACAATGCCAAACTGCGCGGCCGCGCCGTCCGTATCGTCTCAGATATCGCCGGTATCGGCGCGACGGAAGCGGGCCGCTATCTCACCACGTCGTCGGGTTCGGTAAAGATCGCCATTCTTCTTGCTGCTGGGGCAGAGGATGTGGCGGAGGCGGAAGCCGCACTTGCCGAGGCCGGTCAAAACTTGCGCCGCGCCTTGTCCAGCGTCACGGCACATTGATTTTTAAGGGTTCCAAAACCGCGCCGGACCGGCGCATATAAAAGGGAGAACGTAATGACCCGCACGACTTTGAAAGGCTTGCTGCTTGCCTCCAGCATCCTCGGCTCCGCCGGGCTGGCGCATGCGGAAGACGTCACGCTGACAATCGAAAGCTGGCGCAACGATGACCTGACCATCTGGCAGGAAAAGCTGATCCCGGCATTCGAAGCGAAGAATCCAGGCATCAAGGTGAAGTTCGCGCCGACCGCGCCGACTGAATACAACGCCGCGCTGAACGCCAAGCTCGACGCCGGCTCCGCTGGTGACCTCATCACCTGCCGTCCGTTCGACGTCTCGCTCGAACTCTACAACAAGAAGCACCTCGCCGACCTAACGGGTCTTGCCGGCATGGAGAACTTCTCGCCGGTCGCCAAGTCAGCCTGGACGACGGACGATGGTTCGGCAACCTTCTGCGTGCCGATGGCATCGGTCATTCACGGCTTCATCTACAACAAGGATGCCTTCGACAAGCTCGGTATCGCCGTCCCCACGACGGAAGCCGAATTCTTTGCCGCCCTCGACAAGATCAAGGCCGATGGCACCTATATCCCGTTGGCCATGGGCACGAAGGATCTCTGGGAAGCCGCAACCATGGGCTATCAGAACATCGGCCCGACCTATTGGAAGGGTGAGGAAGGCCGCGCCGCTCTCATCAAGGGCGAGCAGAAGCTGACCGACGAGCCGTGGGTCGAGCCCTACCGCGTTCTTGCCAAGTGGAAGGACTATCTCGGCGACGGCTTCGAAGCCCAGACCTATCCGGACAGCCAGAACCTCTTCACGCTTGGCCGCGCCGCCATCTATCCGGCCGGCTCGTGGGAAATCGGCCTGTTCAACACCCAGGCCCAGTTCAAGATGGGCGCCTTCCCGCCGCCGGTTAAGGCCGCTGGCGATACCTGCTATATCTCGGACCACACCGACATCGGCGTTGGCCTGAATGCCAAGAGCGCGCATCCGGAAGAAGCCAAGAAGTTCCTGAGCTGGGTTGCCTCGCCGGAATTCGCCGACATCTACGCCAACGCGCTGCCGGGCTTCTTCAGCCTGAATTCGACGCCGGTGAAGATGAGCGATCCGCTCGCCCAGGAATTCGTCTCCTGGCGTGAAAAGTGCAAGCCGACCATCCGCTCGACCTACCAGATCCTGGCGCGCGGTACCCCGAGCCTCGAAAACGAGACTTGGGTTGAATCGGCCAACGTGATCAACGGCACCGATACGCCGGAAGTCGCCGCCGAGAAACTGCAGAAGGGTCTCGACAGCTGGTACAAGCCGGCGAAGTAGGCAACTTTCCCTCCCCTTGAGGGGGAGGTTCGGCACGAAGTGCCGGGGTGGGGTGATCTCTTGCGTGAAGCAATTGTCACCCCCACCCGCGCGTTCCGCGCGACCTCCCCCCTCAAGGGGGAGGTAAGGCAGGCGCCGGCGCATTGAGCGCAAAATCGTGTAATCTGAAATCACATCCCGCCGGCGGCTTCGGCCCGCTGGTTGAGGCATGCGCGGCGGGGACCGGCGGCGCAGCGCCTTGCCGCATTTCGCGGCGATCGACGAAAAACGGGTCGGAGCGGCAGAGCCATGAGCAGCGCCATAATGTCTGAGGACAGCATCAAAACAACGGCGCGGCCGAAACGCTGGCATATCCTCGTTTTCCTGCTGCCGGCCTTCATGATCTATTCCGCCGTCATGATCCTGCCGCTCGTGGAGACGCTGCGCCTGTCGCTGTTCAACACCGTGGACGGCCAGGCGACGTTCGTCGGCTTTGCCAATTTCCAGGTGCTGTTCGGCGAGGAGCGCTGGGCGGCGGATTTCTGGCGGGCGCTGAAGAACAACTTCATCTTCTTTACCATTCACATGCTGGTCCAGAATCCGGTCGGCATCGCCCTTGCCGCCATGCTGTCGATTCCGAAGCTCAGGCTCGCAACCTTTTATCGCACGGCGATTTTCCTGCCGACGCTGTTGTCCTTTGTCATCGTCGGTTTCATCTGGAAGCTGATCCTGTCGCCGATCTGGGGCATCACGCCGTTTTTCATGGACCTGGTCGGTCTCAAGGCCTTCTTCGCGCCCTGGCTTGGCAAGCCCGGCTCGGCGCTGATCGCGGTGTCGCTGATCTCCGTCTGGCAGAATATCGGCATCCCGATGATGCTGATCTATGCGGCGCTGCTCAACATCCCCGACGAGGTGATCGAGGCGGCGGAATGCGACGGCGTCACCGGCTGGAGCCAGTTCTGGAAGATCAAGCTGCCGTTGGTACTGCCGGCGATCGGCATGGTGTCGATTCTGACCTTCGTCGGCAACTTCAATGCGTTCGACCTGATCTATACCGTGCAGGGGGCGCTGGCCGGACCGGACGGATCCACCGACATTCTCGGCACGCTGCTCTATCGCACCTTCTTCGGCTTCCAGCTGCAGCTGGGCGACCGTTCGATGGGCGCCACCATCGCCACGGTGATGTTCCTGATCATCCTTGCCGGCGTGTCGCTCTATCTCTTCGGCATCCAGCGGCGTGTCCGCCGCTACCAGTTCTAAGGGAGAGACAAAATGTCAAAAGCACGCATGTCACCCCTGCGTTCCAGCTTCGTACATCTGGCGCTCGCCGGCTATACCGCCATCGCCCTGTTCCCGGTGCTCCTGACGATCGTGAACTCGTTCAAGGACCGGAATGCCATCTTCCGCACGCCGCTTTCGCCGCCGACTGCAAATACCTTCAGTCTCGTCGGTTACGAGACGGTGCTGAAGCAGGGCGATTTCGTCGGCTATTTCCAGAACAGCCTGATCGTCACCGTCGTCTCGATCTTCTTCGTGCTCCTGTTCGGCGCGATGGCGGCGTTCGCGCTGTCGGAATATCGCTTCAGGGGCAATACGATGATGGGGCTTTATCTCGCCATCGGCATCATGATTCCGATCCGCCTTGGGACGGTTGCGATCCTGCAGGGCATGGTCGCCGCCGGTCTGGTGAACACGCTGACGGCGCTGATCCTCGTTTATACCGCGCAAGGTCTGCCGCTTGCCATCTTCATCCTGTCGGAGTTCATGCGTACCGTCTCGGACGATCTGAAGAATGCCGGCCGCATCGACGGCCTGTCGGAATATGCGATCTTCTTCCGGTTGGTGCTGCCGCTCATCAAGCCGGCCATGGCGACGGTCGCGGTCTTTACGATGATCCCGATCTGGAACGATCTCTGGTTCCCGCTGATCCTCGCGCCCGGAGAAGCCACCAAGACCGTCACGCTCGGCTCACAGGTCTTCATCGGCCAGTTCGTCACCAACTGGAACGCGGTGCTTGCGGCCCTGTCGCTGGCGATCTTCCCGGTCCTCATCCTCTACGTCATCTTCTCGCGGCAGCTGATCCGCGGCATTACCGCAGGAGCAGTCAAGTGAGCGCCAAGCCCATCCGCGTACTCGTCGCAGGCCTCGGCAATATGGGCCGCAGCCATGCGCTCGCCTATCACAACAATCCCGGCTTCGAGATCGTTGGTCTGGTCAACCGCTCGAACGTCGATCTTGTGCCCGAACTTCAGGGCTACACGATCCATCCGAGCTTCGAAGCCGCACTGAAGGAGTTGAAGCCCGATCTCTGCTCGATCTGTACCTACTCCGACAGCCACGCCGACTATGCGGTGATGGCGTTCGAGGTCGGCGGTGACGTCTTTGTCGAAAAGCCGCTGGCAACGACTGTCGCGGACGCGGAGCGGGTGGTTGCAGCGGCGAAGGCAGCCGGCAGGAAACTCATCGTTGGCTATATTCTGCGCCATCACCCCTCCTGGGTGCGGCTGATCGCCGAGGCGCGCAAGCTGGGCGGCCCCTATGTCTTCCGCATGAACCTCAACCAGCAATCGAGCGGCCCGACCTGGGCGACGCACAAGGCGCTGATGGACACCACGTCGCCGATCGTCGATTGCGGCGTGCATTACGTCGATGTCATGTGCCAGATCACCGATGCCCGGGCCGTCGAAGTGCGGGGCATGGGCTTGCGCCTTTCCAACGAGGTCGCGCCGGACATGTACAATTACGGCCATCTGCAGGTGATCTACGAGGATGGTTCGGTGGGATGGTACGAAGCCGGCTGGGGGCCGATGATCTCGGAAACGGCCTTCTTCGTGAAGGACGTGATGTCGCCGAACGGATCGGTCTCGATCGTCATGGACCCGAAGGCCAAATCCGACGATATCGACACGCACACCAAGACCGCGGTCATTCGTGTCCACAAGGCCCAAACCGGGCCCGACGGCAAGTTCGTTCACAAGGACGAAGACCTGAAAATGGACGGCGAGCCGGGGCATCAGGAACTCTGCGATCTTGAACAGGCCTACGTGCTGAAAGCCATCACCGAAAACATCGATCTGGAACGACACATGGACGATGCCGTCCAGTCGCTGCGCATCTGCCTTGCGGCCGATGAAAGCGTGCGCACCGGCCGTCCCGTTAAACTGTAAAAGAGGGCCTCACGTGGGATCTTTGAATCTGAAATCCATCCGCAAGACCTTCGGCGCCCAGGAAGTTCTCAAGGGCATCGATCTTGAGGTGAAGGACGGCGAGTTCGTCATTTTCGTCGGCCCGTCCGGCTGCGGCAAGTCCACGCTTTTGCGGGTGATCGCCGGTCTGGAGGATGCAACCTCCGGCAGCGTCCAGATCGACGGTCAGGAGGTGATCAACACGCCACCCGCCAAACGCGGCATCGCCATGGTATTCCAGTCCTACGCGCTTTATCCGCACCTGACCGTGAAGGACAATATGGGCCTTGGCCTGAAGCAGATGGGCGCACCCAGGGCCGAGGTTGACGCCAAGGTCGGCAAGGCGTCCTCGATGTTGTCCCTGGAACCCTATCTCGCGCGCCGCCCGGCTGAACTGTCCGGCGGCCAGCGCCAGCGTGTCGCCATCGGCCGCGCCATCGTGCGCGAGCCGAAGCTCTTCCTGTTCGACGAGCCGCTGTCGAACCTTGACGCGGCGTTGCGTGTCAACACACGTCTCGAAATCGCCAGGCTTCACCGCAGCCTCAAGGCGACGATGATCTATGTGACGCATGACCAGGTCGAAGCCATGACGCTCGCCGACAAGATCGTCGTGCTCAATGCCGGCCGCATCGAGCAGGTCGGCTCGCCGATGGAGCTTTACAATAAGCCGGCAAACGTCTTCGTTGCCGGCTTCATCGGATCGCCGCAGATGAACTTCATCGAGGCGGGCAAGCTCGGCGACGGCCAGGCCAAAACCATCGGCATCCGGCCCGAGCATATCACGCTGTCGCGTGGGAGCGGCGACTGGAAGGGCAAGGTCATCCATGTCGAGCACCTCGGCGCCGATACCATCCTCTATCTGGAGACCGAGGTTACCGGCCTTTTGACGGTGCGGCTCTTTGGCGAGCACCGCTACGATGTCGATGACGTTGTCTATGCGACGCCGGACAAGGCGGCGATGCATCGTTTCGGCGCTGACGATCGCGTTCTGCGCTGATCTTCAAAAATCAGTTTTTTGCCGAGCGATGGCGGAGGCCGTCGCTCGTTCACGTTTATTTGTACCCGCAGCATTGGCTTGCGCTCCCTCCGGTTTTAACATACATGTCTGTTTGTATAAGTTGATATGGCAGTCCACTTGTCCGGCGCTCCGTATCTCATTGATATTTTAACTTCCGGCCGCCACCGCTTTCCTCACGCAAGGAGCTGGGTGCGCGCCGGACTTTTGCTTGGAACCGACGATGCGGATGAATCGATTGATCTCGACAGCGGCTGTGGCAGGACTCGCTTTGCTTGCCGGATGCCAGAAACAGGAAGAGCAGGCTGCTCCGGCGTTTCCTCCCTCCCAGGTCGCCGTCGTGACGACGAAGACCGAAGAACTGCCGATCACCAACGAGCTTCCGGGCCGGATCGCAGCGACCCGTATCGCCGAGGTCCGTCCGCGCGTTACCGGCATCGTCGTCGACCGCGTCTTCCAGCAGGGCTCGATGGTCAAGGAAGGTGATGTGCTCTACAAGATCGACCCGGCGCCCTTCCAGGTCCAGGTTGACAGCGCCGAGGCGACGTTGGCACGCGCCAAGGCCGTGCAGGTTCAGGCCAGGCAGGCCGCTGACCGTCAGACGCAGTTGCGTAAATCCGGTGCCGCGGCGCTTCAGCAGTATGACGATGCGATCGCACAACTGGCGCAGGCCAATGCCGATGTCTCTGTTGCCGAAGCCGGTCTGGCGACCGCCGAACTGAACCTGCAATATGCGAGCGTCACCGCGCCGATCAATGGCCGGATCGGCCGTGCACTCATCACCGAGGGAGCGCTGGTCAGTGCCAATGGCACGGAGAACTTGGCAACGATCCAGCAGCTGGACCCCGTCTATGCCGACTTCACGCAGCCGGCGACCGATCTGATCCGCCTGCGCAGAGCGCTGCAGGATGGTCAGTTGATGACGGCAAAAAATGAAGCGGCGGTAAAGCTGATCCTCGATGACGGTACGCCCTATGATCAGAAGGGCAAGCTGCTCTTCTCGGAAGCCGCCGTCGATGAGACGACCGGGCAGGTGACGCTGCGGGGCGAGTTCCCCAACCCGGATGGTGACCTGCTGCCGGGCATGTATGTCCGTGTGCAGATCCAGCAGGGTGTCGAAAAGAACGCGATCGCCATCCCGCAGCAGGCTGTCCAGCGCAGCAATAGCGGCCAGTCGCAGGTCTATGTGGTCAATGCCGAGAACAAGGTGGAATTCCGCAACATCACGCTTGGCCGCACCGTCGGCAATCGCTGGATGGTGACCAACGGCCTGAAAACCGGCGAGAAGGTGATCGTCGAGGGCTTCCAGAAGATCGGCCCCGGAGCGGAGGTCGTTCCGGCCGAGTGGGATCCGAACGGCAAGCCTGCCGGCGAGGCTGGAGCGGCGCAGTCCGCGCAAGCGGAAGCCGGCAAGGCCGATACCGCTGCCGCCGCACCGGCCGAGGGCGAAAAGCCCGCGGTCGAGCAGAAGTGAGGACGGCACGATGCCAAGTTTCTTCATAGACAGGCCGATTTTTGCGTGGGTAGTTGCGATCTTCATCATGGTGGCCGGCGCCATCGCCATCCCGCAGCTTCCCATCTCGCAATATCCGGACGTGGCGCCGCCGCAGATTTCCGTCACCGCCACCTATCCCGGCGCATCGTCGCAGGACACATACCAGAGCGTCACGCGCCTCATCGAAGACGAGTTGAACGGAGTTGACGGGCTTCTCTATTTCGAATCCACGTCAAGCGCTCAAGGATCGAGCGAAATCAATGTCACCTTCGAGCCGGGCACTGACCCGGCGCAGGCGGCCGTCGATGTGCAGAACCGCGTGCGCCGCGTCGAAGCGCGGCTGCCCGATAGTGTCAAGCAACAGGGCGTGCAGGTCGATGAAGCCGGCTCTGGCTTCCTCCTGATCATTGCGCTGACCTCGACGGACGGATCGATGGACGCCATCGGGCTCGGCGACTACCTGAACCGCAACGTGCTGAGCGAAGTCCAGCGCGTTCCCGGCGTCGGCCGCGCGCAACTCTTTGCCACCCAGCGCTCGATGCGCGTCTGGCTCGATCCGGACAAGATGCTTGGCCTCAACCTGACGGCACAGGATGTGACGACGGCGGTCGGCGCGCAGAACGCCCAGGTCGCGGCCGGCTCGATCGGTGCGCAGCCGAACCCGATCACACAGCAGATCGCAGCGCCCGTGATCATCAAGGGCCAGTTGTCGTCGCCGGAAGAGTTTGGCGCCATCGTACTTCGCGCCAATCCGGATGGTTCGGCCGTACGCCTGCGTGACGTAGCGCGACTCGAGGTGGGCGGCGAAAGCTATTCCTTCTCGACCCGCCTCAACGGCAAGCCTTCTGCTGCCATCGGCGTTCAGCTCTCGCCGACCGGCAATGCCATGGAAACATCGGCGGCGATCAAGGCGCGCATGGACGAGCTTTCGGCCTATTTCCCGCAGGGGCTGGAATATTCGATCCCCTACGACACCTCACCCTTCGTCAAGGTCTCGATCGAGAAGGTGCTGCACACCCTGCTTGAAGCGGTCGGCCTCGTGTTCCTGGTGATGTTCCTGTTCCTGCAGAACATCCGCTATACGATCATCCCGACCATCGTCGTTCCCGTGGCCCTGCTCGGCACCTGTGCCGTCATGTATTTCATGGGCTTCTCGATCAACGTGCTCACTATGTTCGGCATGGTGCTGGCGATCGGCATTCTCGTCGATGATGCGATCATCGTCGTTGAAAACGTCGAGCGCATCATGTCGGAAGAAGGGCTGACGCCGCGCGAAGCGACCCGCAAGGCGATGAAGCAGATCACCGGCGCCGTTATCGGCATCACGCTGGTTCTGGCTTCGGTCTTCATTCCGATGGCCTTCTTCCCGGGCGCTGTCGGCGTCATCTATCGCCAGTTTTCGCTGACGATGGTGGTGTCGATCCTGTTCTCGGCGCTGCTTGCCCTGTCGCTGACGCCGGCGCTCTGCGCCAGCTTCCTGAAGCAGGTGCCGAAGGGGCATCATCACGCGAAAAGCGGTTTCTTCGGCTGGTTCAACCGCCTGTTCGAGCGCACCTCGCATCGCTACAGCGGCTCCGTGTCATGGCTCACCCGCCGAACCCGCCGCTTCATGATCATCTATCTGGCCGTGCTGGTCGGTCTCGGCTACCTGTTCCTCAAGTTGCCGTCCTCCTTCCTGCCGGATGAGGACCAAGGGTACGTCATCGTCATGATGCAGCTCCCGTCGGAGGCGACAGGACACCGCACCGATGAGGTGATCCAGCAGACCGAAGACATCTTCAGCAAGGAACAGGGTGTCGATCGTATCGTCGCGATCAACGGCTTCTCCTTCTTCGGCGCAGGGCAGAACGCGGCGCTTGCCTTTGTCACGCTCAAGGACTGGGCGGAGCGCGGGCCGGAAAATGCGGCCCAGGCGATTGCCGGCCGCGCCAGCATGGCGATGAGCCAGATCAAGGACGCGATCAGCTTTGCGCTGTCACCGCCGCCGATCCAGGGGCTCGGCACGACGGGCGGTTTCTCCTTCCGCCTGCAGGATCGCGGTGGTCTCGGCGAGGCAGCGCTCGCGCAGGCGCGAGACCAGCTGCTCGGTCTCGCCGCCCAAAGTCCTGTCGTTGCCGGCGTGCGCTTCGAGGGCATGCCGGACGCAGCACAGGCAAACGTGATCATCGACCGGGAGAAGGCCAACACCTTCGGTGTGACCTTCGCGGACATCAACACGACGATCTCGACGAACCTCGGCTCGACCTATGTCAACGACTTCCCGAATGCAGGCCGCATGCAGCGCGTGACCGTGCAGGCGGACGAGAACAAGCGCATGCAGACGGCCGACCTGCTCAATCTAAACGTTCGCAACTCCAGTGGCGGCATGGTGCCGATCTCCTCGTTCGCGACTGTCGAATGGGTGAAGGCGCCGACGCAGACCGTGGGCTACAATGGCTATCCGGCGGTGCGCATCAGCGGCGATACCAAGCCGGGCTACTCCTCGGGTGATGCGATCGCCGAGATGCAGAATCTCGTCACGCAGCTCCCGGCCGGTTTCGGCTATGAATGGACCGGGCAGTCGCTGCAGGAGATCCAGTCGGGTTCGCAGGCGCCGATCCTGATCGCGCTCTCCTGCCTTCTGGTGTTCCTGTGCCTGGCGGCGCTGTATGAAAGCTGGTCTATCCCGGTCTCGGTGATCATGGTGGTGCCGCTCGGCGTCATCGGCGCGGTCCTCGCCGTCACCCTGCGCGACATGTCGAACGACGTCTACTTCAAGGTGGGCCTGATCGCGATCATCGGCCTTTCGGCGAAGAACGCGATCCTGATCATCGAGTTCGCCAAGGAGCAGATACAAGCCGGCAAATCGCTGCTGGAAGCGACGATCGAGGCATCGCATCTGCGCTTCCGGCCGATCCTGATGACGTCGCTTGCCTTCACGCTCGGCGTTCTGCCGCTGGCGATCGCCACCGGCGCAAGCTCGGGCAGCCAGCGCGCTATCGGTACCGGCGTCATGGGCGGCATGATTTCGGCAACGGTTCTCGCCATCTTCTTCGTGCCGATCTTCTTCGTCTTCGTGATGACGATCTTCGGGCGGGCGAAGGCGAAGCCGGCGGAGCCGGCACCGGAAACACTAGCAACACCAGGCGAATGAGAGAGGAGGCCCGCTGTTGCGGGCCTTTTCCTTGAAAGGGCAGACATGCGGAGAACCAAGGCAGAGGCGGAAGAAACGCGCAACAACATCCTCGGTGCTGCGGAGCGGCTTTTCTACGAAAAGGGCGTCTCCAACGCGACGCTCGAGGACGTTGCCAAGGCGGCCGGCGTTACGCGCGGTGCCATCTACTGGCATTTTTCCAACAAGACCGATCTGTTTCTGGCGCTCTACAATTCCGTGCAGATGCCGCAAGAGGATATGCTCGCCCGCGAGATCGAAGAGCCCGGATCCGATGTGCTCGGCAATATCGAGAAATTGACGGTCGACTGGCTGGACGAACTGGCTGGCGACGAGCACCGTCAACGCATCTTTACAATTCTCCTGCGCTGCGACTATGGCGAGGACCTCATGCCGGTTCTTGAAAGACAGCAGGAGGTTGATGACAGGCACGCCGCCTTGCTCGAAAGCGCCTTTGCCAAAGCAAGCAGCGAGGGTTGTCTCGATGCAAATTGGACGCCACGATCGGCGACCAAGGCACTGTGGTGGATGATGGGCGGACTCTGCAGCGAATGGCTTCTCTTCGGCCGCCGCTTTGATCTGGCAGCCGAAGGCAAGGAGGGGCTGAAGCGGATGTTCAACGGTTTCCGGCGAGTTCCGCCCGCCATCGACCTGACCACTTCGGCCGATCTCCAACAGACGGCCTAGCGGAACACCACGGTCTTGTGGCCGTTGAGCATGACGCGGTCTTCCAGATGCAGCTTGACGGCACGCGCCAGCACCCGGCTCTCGATGTCGCGGCCCGCGGCAACGAAATCGTCGGCGCTCATGGCATGCGTCACACGCTCGGTTTCCTGCTCGATGATCGGGCCTTCATCGAGATCCGGCGTGACGTAATGGGCCGTGGCGCCGATCAGCTTGACGCCGCGCTCATGCGCCTGATGATAGGGCTTGGCACCCTTGAAGCTCGGCAGGAACGAGTGATGGATATTGATCGCCTTGCCATAGAGCCGTTTCGACAGGTTGTCGGAAAGGACCTGCATATAGCGGGCGAGGATGACGAGATCAGCGCCGGTTTCCTGGACGAGTTGCAGTAGCTTCTCTTCTTTCTCCGCCTTGTTTTCCTTGTTCACCAGCCACCAGTAGAATGGAATTCCCTCCAGTTCCGCCGTGCGCTGGCTGTCATTGTGATTGGAAACGATCGCAACCACTTCAGCATTCAGCCAGCCGACACGGATCTGGTAGATCAGGTGCAGCAGTGCGTGATCGAACTTGGAGACGAGGATGAGGATGCGCGGCTTGCGGCCGCCATCGGTGATGCTGACCTTCATGCCGAAGCGGTCGATCGGTGCCTTCAGGGCCCGCTCCAGATCCTCTCGCGAGACGCCCACCGGGAGCTGGAAGGCAATCCGCATGAAGAAGCGGTTCGTCTGCCTGTCCCAGAACTGGTTGCTCTCGGCAATATTGGCGCCGGCGGCCGAAAGCTCAGTCGTCACGGCGGCGACGATGCCGGGTTTGTCGTCACAGGACAGGACGAGAATGAAAGTCTGAAACGCCATGATTTCCTCCAAATCGACGTGTGGTCCGGAGGGATTAGGTCGGTTCCGCCCGGAGATACACGCCGGTATCGCCGGACAGCCACGGCGGCAACCGTTTCACGGTGCCGGCGGCCAAGTTTCTATCATCCTGAGGGGTGGGCGGGTTGATGGCTGAAATGATGGCTGGAAATGCAAGAATCATAGCGCGAGAACTGCCAGACCATGACAGGATTCTCGCGTGCTTGATCTTGGCGCAAACATCAAGGCCGGCGTCCAGCGCGAAGGCGCGCTGGACCGCGCACCTGCGGCTTGCTCTCTCAGTGCGCCTCGTCCCAGTTATGAGCGGCCCGGGCATCGACCTTCAGCGGCACTTTCATGTCGAGCGCCGGCATCGCAGCATTCTCCATCACCGAGACGATGAGCGGGATCGAACGTTCGACATCGTCATCCTCGACCTCGAAGATCAATTCGTCATGCACCTGCAGCAGCATGCGCACGCGCTCGGATAGGCCCGCCTTTTCCAGCGCCGGCTCCATCTTGATCATCGCCCGGCGAATGATGTCGGCGGCCGAGCCCTGGATCGGCGCGTTGATCGCGGCGCGCTCGTTGAAGGCGCGGTGCGAGGGATTGGACGAGCGAATGTCCGGATAATGCGCCCGGCGGCCGAAGATGGTCTCGACATAGCCGTTCTCGCGGGCAAAGGCCTTGGTGCTTTCCATGTAGTCGCGAATGCCCGGGAAGCGATCGAAATATTTCTTGATGTAGTCGCCTGCTTCCGAGCGCTCGATCGACAGCTGGTTGGCGAGGCCGAAGGCGGAGATGCCGTAAATGATGCCGAAGTTGATCGCCTTGGCGCGGCGGCGGATCTCGCTCGGCATGCCCTCGACCGGCACGCCGAACATTTCCGACGCTGTCATCGCATGAATGTCGATGCCGTCGGAAAAGGCCTGCTTCAGTTGCGGTATTTCGGCCACGTGGGCAAGCACCCTGAGCTCGATCTGGCTGTAATCGGCCGAAACCAGCTTGTGTCCCGGCGTCGAGATGAAGGCGGTGCGGATCTTGCGGCCCTCGGCGGTGCGTACCGGAATGTTCTGCAGGTTGGGATCCGACGAGGAAAGTCGGCCCGTGGTTGTCGCGGCCAGCGCATAGGACGTGTGCACCCGTTTCGTTTCCGGATGGACGAAGCCGGGAAGCGCATCGGTATAGGTGGATTTGAGCTTGGTCAGTTGCCGCCAGTCGACGATCTTGCGCGGCAGTTCATGGCCGGCTGCGGCCAGATCCTCCAGCACCGATGCGGAGGTCGACCACTGTCCGGTCTTGGTCTTGGCGCCGCCGGGCAGGCCGAGGCGGCCGAACAGGATATCGCCGAGCTGTTTCGGCGATCCGATGTTGAAGCTCTCGCCGACAATGGCGTAGATTTCGTGTTCGAGGCCGGCCGCGCCTTGCGCCAGTTCGCCGGAAAGGCGCGACAGAATCTGGCGGTTGATGGTAATGCCGCGCTCTTCCATTTGCGCCAAAACCGGTATCAGCGGCCGCTCCAGTCGCTCATAGACGGTGTTGAGTTTTTTCGCAGCGAGGCGCGGCTTCAGCACCTGCCACAGCCTGAGCGTCACATCGGCGTCTTCCGCGGCATAGGCCGTTGCCTTGTCGATATCGATATAGTCGAAACCGAGCGCGGCCTTCCCGCTGCCTGCGACGTCCTTGTATGGGATTGGCTGGTGATTGAGCCATTTTTCCGACAGCGAATCCATCCCGTGGGCACCGGCGCCTGCATCGACCACATAGGACATCAGCATCGTATCGTCGAAGCTGGCGATGGTGATGCCATGGCGACGCGCCACGAGGTAGTCGTATTTGAGGTTCTGCGCCACCTTCAGGACCGATGGATCCTCCAGCAGGCCCCTCAGCCGTTCGAGGGCAACCGCCGCCGGGATCTGATCCGGCGCCAGCTTGACGCCGTCGCTGAAAAGATCGTTGCCGCCCGTCTTGTGAAGCATCGGTACGTAGGCAGCGCGAATGTCGGTGCCGGTCGGATTCCTGCTGTTGTCGGCGATCGCCAGCGAGAAGCCGACGAGCTCCGCCTGCATCGCGTCGAGCGAGGTCGTCTCGGTGTCGAAGGCAACGATGCCGGTCTCGCGCGCCATGGCAATCCAGGTATCGAGCGTTGCGACGTCGCGAATCGTCACATAGGCGCTGCGGTCGATTTTTGCGGTGCCAAAGGCTTGCGCGCGGAGTTGAGCAAGGTCTCGCGGTGTCGCTGTCGGAAGCTCCAGTGTCTTTGCGGCAGCAGGGGTGGCGGCCGCTTCGGCGGCACTGCCGAGCGCCGGCGATGTTGCCGAGGACAGCTCGGACGGCGGCGGCGGCGGCGAAAGTTCGCCCTTGTCGAGATCGGGTCCATGGGCTGCCGCACCCCATTCGACCGGCACGCTTGCGGCTTCCACCGCATCCGCATCGGTTTCGGTCGCGGCCGCGACCCGACGGGTCAGCGCGTTGAATTCCATCGCTTTGAGGAAGGCAATGAGCTTTGGTCCGTCCTGCGTATGAAGTTCGAAGTTCTCAAGCGAAACCTCGATCGGCGTGTCGGTTTTCAGCGTGACCAGCTGACGCGACAGCCGGGCAAGCTCGGCATTGGCAAGGATGTTCTCGCGGCGTTTCTGCTGCTTGATCTCGCCGGCGCGGGAAAGCAGCGTGTCGAGATCGCCGTATTCCTCCAGAAGCTGCGCCGCCGTCTTCGGGCCGATGCCGGGGATGCCGGGCACGTTGTCGGTCGAATCACCGGTCATCGCCTGCAGGTCGATCATCTTTTCCGGCGGTACGCCCCACTTCTCGATCACGTCCGGTATCGAGATCTGCTTGTCCTTCATGCTGTCGTACATCGACACATTGGCCGTCACGAGCTGCATCAGGTCCTTGTCGGAGGAGATGATCGTCACGTCCGCGCCCGCCGCCTCGGCCATCCGCGTGTAAGTGGCGATCAGGTCGTCGGCCTCGAAGCCTTCCTGCTCGATGCAGGGCAGGTTGAAGGCGCGCGTCGCATGGCGGATCAGCCCGAATTGCGGGATCAGGTCTTCCGGCGGTGCGGTGCGGTTCGCTTTGTACTGGTCGAAGAGCTCATTGCGGAAGGTCTTCGAGGAATAATCGAAAATCACCGCGAAATGGGTCGGCGTCACCCCGACGGAGGTGTCGCGCGCGTCGGTCAGGAGCTTCCACAGCATGTTGCAGAAGCCGGAAACCGCGTTAACCGGCAGGCCGTCCGATTTGCGGTTGAGTGGTGGGATGGCGTGGAACGCCCGGAAAATGAATCCGGAGCCGTCGACGAGGAAGAGATGATCACCTTTTTTCATGGCGACAAGGGATAGCGCGGGCCGCGAGGGGCGTCCATATTTCATTCCGGAGCGGCGTGGATTTTATCGCCCGGGAAAAAATTGAGGGCCCTCACGGCAGCGTTACCAATTTGTAATGCCAACTGCCCCCTTGAGTCCTTGAAAAGCCACATTTCACACCACAAATCATAGACAGCGGCATTTTTGAACACGCCGTCGTCTGGCTAGAGGCCTGTCCCCCGCCGAAGCCAGATTTTAGGACAAAGGCCTATCCCCCCTCTCCGGGCCTTTGTCCGAACTATGACAAGACCGCCGTGGCTCCGCCTCCGCCATGGCGGTTTTTGTTTTTCTGCCGGCAGCATCACGTCCCTGTAAAATTATGCCGGCCAATGTCCATCGCGTGCAATGTAACTTGTGTTCCAGCTTGGTGAGAGTTACCGATATTCATGGCCTTCGACCGGATGGATTCTGCGACATACCTGGCTAGCCTTCTGGCAAAGAGCTTCTCTCGCGCCTTGCAGGAGAGAGGCCAGAAGCTCGGCTTTGCGCCCGGCCAGTTTCCCGTGCTCCTGGAGCTTTGGGGCGAAGAGGATCTCACCCAGAAGCAACTCCTCGATCGTCTCGACATCGAGCAGGCGACGATGGCCAATACTTTGGCCCGGATGGAGCGCGACGGCCTGATTCTTCGCAAGAAACACCCGGCCGACAAACGTGCCCAGCAGGTTTTCCTGACGGACAAGGCGCGGGCGATGGAAGCGGACGCCAAGGCGGCGGCGCTCGCGGCGGACCAGTCGCACTTCTCCGGCTTTCGTCATTTCGAGCGGGAGCTGATGCTCGAATATATGCGCAAGGCGATTGCCAACGGCGCGCGTAGCTAAGGATCGCCCCGTCGCCGGCCACGATCGAACGATCAAAATATTTTGCTTAAAGCCATCGCGATCTTTGTCTAGGTTCCGCCCGCACAACAAGGATTCGGACATGACAGACACGGCCAGCATTCTCACCCGCGCTGACGACAATCTCCCCAAAAGCCTGGAACGGCTTTTCGGTCTGGTGCGGATACAGTCTATCTCCACCGATCCGGCCTACAAGGCGGAATGCCGAAAGGCGGCGGAATGGCTTGTTGCCGAACTGATCGGCCTCGGCTTCGTGGCCTCGGTGCGTGACACGCCCGGTCATCCGATGGTGGTCGCCCATCACGCGGCCGGCAAAGAGGGCGCGCCGCACGTGCTGTTCTACGGCCATTACGACGTCCAGCCGGTTGATCCGCTCACCCTCTGGGACACGGCGCCTTTCGAGCCGTCGATCAAGGAACTGGACGGTGGCCGCAAGGTCATCACCGGCCGCGGAACGGCCGATGACAAGGGCCAGTTGATGACCTTCGTCGAAGCCTGCCGCGCCTATAAGGAAATCAACGGCGCACTGCCCTGTGAAGTCACGATCCTGTTCGAGGGTGAGGAGGAATCCGGCTCACCATCGCTGAAGCCGTTCCTGGAGGCCAATGCCGCCGAGCTGAAGGCGGACTATGCGCTGGTCTGCGATACCAATATGTGGGACCGCGACACGCCGGCGATCGCCGCCGGTCTGCGCGGCCTGGTCGGCGAGGAGATCGTCATCACCGCTGCCGACCGTGACCTGCATTCCGGTTATTTCGGCGGCGCTGCGGCCAATCCGATCCATATCCTCGCCAATATTCTCGCTGGCCTTCACGACGAGACTGGCCGCGTCACGCTCGATGGTTTCTACGAGGGTGTCGAGGAAACGCCGTCGCAGATCAAGACGGCCTGGGAAACGCTCGGCATGTCGACGGAGAAATTCCTCGGCGAGATCGGCCTTGCCATTCCCTCCGGAGAAAAGGGTCGCTCCGTCATGGAACTGACCTGGGCCCGGCCGACGGCGGAAGTGAACGGCATCTGGGGCGGTTATACCGGCGAAGGCTTCAAGACGGTGATTGCGGCGCAGGCGTTCGCCAAGGTCTCGTTCCGTCTCGTCGGCACCCAGGATCCCGACAAGATCCGCGCGACCTTCCGCGCCTATGTTGCGTCGAAAATCCCGGCGGATTGCTCCGTCGAATTCCACAAGCACGGCGGCTCGCCGGCAATCCAGCTTCCCTATGATTCAGCCCTGCTCAATACGGCGAAATCGGCCCTGTCCGACGAATGGCCCAAACCTGCCGTGTTGATCGGCATGGGCGGATCGATTCCGATCGTTGGCGATTTCCAGACGATGCTCGGGATGGAATCGCTGCTGGTCGGCTTTGGCCTCTCGGACGACCGCATCCACTCGCCGAACGAGAAATACGAGCTGCAGTCCTTCCACAAGGGCATCCGCTCGTGGATCCGAATTCTCGCCGCTCTCGCCGCCTGATACATATGTCCTTGAAACGTGCCACGGCTTCGACGCGGGGCCGTTTCAAGGGAGGCTGTTAACCGTGAGCACCCTTGACCGGATTGGCCGGGGGTGTTCTCATTACCAAGATGATATTTCGCTGCGGCCCCCAAGAATCCCGACCTCATGAAACTGGTGCGTAAACTCGCCTGGCCTGTCGTCGGGCTGGCCGCGATCCTGTTTTCTCTCTACGGCCTCTACCACGAACTGCATGGCCTTTCGGCCCATGATTTCGTCGAAAGCCTGAAAGCGGTGTCCGTCAAGGGCTGGGTATTGTCCGGTTGCGCGACACTCGCAGCCTATGCCGCTTTGGCGGCCTATGATCACCTGGCGCTGGAACATCTCGGCCACAGGATTTCACTCTGGTTCATCACCATCTGTTCCTTCACTGCCTATGCGCTATCGCACACGGTGGGCGCGTCAGTGTTTTCCGGTGCGGTGGTGCGCTATCGGGCCTATGGATCGAAGGGTCTTTCGGCCGCCGAAACCGCCGTTCTCGTCGCCTTCTGTTCCGTCACGTTCCTGCTTGGAACGCTGATGCTGTCGGCCATCGTGCTGTTGATCGAGCCGGCGATCACCACTCGCTTCGCCGCGTTCCTGCCGCTTGGCGCGTCGATCTCCATCGGGCTGGTCATTCTCATGCTGATCACGCTTTACGTTGTCGGCAGCCTTGTTGGCTTCCCGCCGTTGAAAACCCGCTGGTTTTGGCTGGAATATCCGAAGCCCTCGCTGGCGCTGAGGCAATTGCTGATCGCGCCCGTCGAATTGATCGCGGCAGCGGCGATCATCTACTTCGCTCTGCCAGAGGCCGGAAATCCCGGCTACATGGTCGTCCTCGGCGTTTTTCTCGCCTCTTTTTCGGCAGCCCTTTTGTCGCATGCGCCGGGCGGGCTCGGCGTGCTGGAACTGGTCTTCATCGCCGGCCTGCCGGAAATGGATCCCGCGGGCGTTCTGGCGGCACTTGCCATTTTCCGCCTGTTCTATCTGATCGTGCCTTTTCTGATCGCGCTCCTCGTCGTGATCTTTTTCGAGCATTCGCAGTTCCTCGCCGGCAGGCAGGCGGAGCGAAAGCATGACGAATAGAGTGTCATCTCATGAAGGTGGATAACAAACCTTCGGAAGGGCCTTTTCCAGCGTGCCACCAACGTCTTCGAGTTCGGCGCTCTCGATCTGCAGCGGCGCAAACGGCGGCTCCTGGTTCGCGGCATTGACGATGCGGGTGATATAGCAGCCGGCAAAAATACGCTCCTTGCCACCCTTCTCCGTCGATTTGATCGCCACCGGCACGGGCTTGTAGATGCTTCCTGCAGCGCCTTCGGGCGTTACTGCACCCGTGATCACCTGAACATCCACCGTCTTTGCATAGCCTAGAACAAAAGATTGATAGTCGCCGAAGGGTTTCCGGTCCGCGAAATAGCTGTAGGCACGGGCATATTCCTTGCGATTGATCGCATTATAGAACGAGCGGATCAGCGCCGGCCCATCGGAGCGGTCGTCGAGATAGACCTCCCTGTCCTGCGCCGTCGCACTGAGGCAGGACGCGGTCAGCGCGGTCGCGGTCATCAGGGAGGTAAGGATTTTCATCGCATTGCTCCTGTCGTTCAGGGAAGTTCCAATGCGGATAAGGCGATTTAAAGGTCGCGGCCCTTTTTGAAGGACAGATGCGCAGCCCAAGTCCAGAAAAACAAAAAGGCCGGGAAAACCCGACCTTTCACAACGCGCTTCGACACACCTGCCAGTACATCCGTGGTCAACCGCGGAAGCGCATTTCACCGGCGCGGATAATCGCGCCAGATTGGTATTAGGCAGCCTGGAGGCTGTCTGCCGACATCTTGCCGGACTTGCGGTCACGAACCAGCTCGAAGCTGATCTTCTGACCGTCGTTGAGGCCGCGCATGCCAGCGCGTTCAACAGCAGAAATGTGGACGAAAACGTCCTGGCTGCCGTCGTCCGGCTGAATGAAGCCGAAGCCCTTGGTGGAATTAAACCATTTTACTGTGCCAGTGGCCATAACGATCCCTTTCTCTAGCAAATTATAGTGAACCAAGCCGTAATATTACAGCGAGGCTTGATGTTCGAATCTGAAGGAAAGTTCGTCCGATTGCGCTCTATGTCGCAAAAACCAAAGTCATCTAACAAAATCGACCAAAGCTCAGATAGGTTACCGGGACTACGCAGTCAAGTTTTATTATTTTTATTTTGCGATGATCATTGTTTTCATTGGGTTTAATACGCCTTCAGAGAAGATCTGCAGAATTTATTTTCGCTCCGATGCGACAGTTGGGACGCCCGCTGTTCTGAAAGCGCCGGGGAAGATTGGCAGTTTTTTGTTCCGGCCGAATTGATTTCCCGGTGACGCGCATCATCTTCCTCCTATGGTCGGATTCAAGGGAGGAATACCATGTCGAAAGTCGTGATTGCCGTTGCCTGCCTGTCCTTGTTGACGCTCGCCGCATGCGGCAACACGGCGCGCGGTTTAAAGCAGGACGGCGTCCAAACCAGCAATGCCCTGGACGACGCAACGCACCGTATTGCGAAGGCGGACGCGAACTGAAGAAATCCACGAGAATCTGCTGTTCACTGCGAACGTACGCGCCGCGATGATTTCGCGTTGTCGCCAGCGGAGCTGTTTCTTCTTTACCGCCCAGGGCCGGATCGGAGACGATTTCACGCAACGAATTGAAAGCGCACGATTTTAATTCAAATCGGTATTTAACTCCCCCTTAAATCGCCGCATTTACACTTCATCGCACTGTGTAAAATCGGCGTGGCGGCGGAACGGCCGGCCTGGCTATCCCGAAACGCTCGTCTGGAGCAACCCTACCCCGGCATGGCAGGTAATCGCAAATCACCGCAGAGAATAGAGCCTTCGTTCGAGGGTGGACGCGGTCGTGACGACGGCGATCTGCGCATCGATGCCGAAGACCGCGTCAGCGGCGGAAGCCGCAGGTCCGGAAGCTCAAAACCTGCTGCGAATAAGAACAGATCGAAGAAGGGCTCCGGCCGCGGGGGGGCGCGCGATAGCGGCGGTCTGACTGGCATGATCCGTTCTATGGTCTACTGGTGCATCGTGCTCGGCATCTGGGGTATCATCGGCGTCGGCGGGCTGATGCTCTATTACGGCGCGCGCATGCCGAGCGCGACCAGCTGGGCCATTCCAGAGCGTCCGCCAAACGTCAAGATCCTCGCCGTCAGCGGCGATATCATCGCCAATCGCGGCGCCACCGGCGGCGAGGCGCTGTCGCTCGAAAACATGTCGCCCTATATTCCCCAGGCGGTCATCGCCATCGAAGACCGGCGTTTCTATTCGCATTTCGGTGTCGATCCGCTCGGTCTGGCGCGCGCGATGCTGACCAATATCACCGCAGGACGCATGGTGCAGGGCGGCTCGACGCTCACCCAGCAGCTTGCCAAGAATATGTTCCTCTCGCCGGAGCGCACGCTCGAGCGCAAGGTGCAGGAGGTGCTCCTCGCCGCTTGGCTGGAGCAGAAATATACCAAGGACCAGATCCTTGCGATGTACCTGAACAGGGTGTTCTTCGGTTCGAACGCCTATGGCGTCGAGGCGGCATCGCGGCGCTATTTCAACAAGTCGGCACGGGACGTAAACCTCGGCGAGGCGGCTCTTCTTGCGGGATTGCTCAAGGCGCCGTCGCGGCTGTCGCCGGCGCGCGATCCGAAGGCTGCTGAAGAGCGCGCGCAGGTGGTGCTCGGCGCCATGCGCGAGGAAGGCTTCATCACCGACGCCGAGATCAAGACGGCGATGTCGCAGCCGCCGACCAAGGCCAAGAGCTTCTGGTCCGGGGCGCAATATTATGTCGCCGACATGGTCATGGACCAGTTGCCGGGGATGGTCGGCGAGATCAGCCAGGACCTCATCGTCGATACCACGCTCGATCTCGACCTTGAGAAGAAGGCCGAAGAGACGCTCGCCGCCAGCCTCGACGAATCGGGTGAGAAGCTCAACGTCAGCCAGGCTGCACTCGTCTCGATCGATGGCACCGGCGCCATTCGTGCTCTCGTCGGCGGCCGCGATTATGCCGGCAGCCAGTTCGACCGCGCGGTCAAGGCAAAGCGCCAGCCCGGTTCCGCCTTCAAGCCCTTTGTCTATGCCGCCGCCATGGAGATCGGCCGCACGCCGATGTCGATCCGCAACGACGCGCCGGTCCGGATCGGCAACTGGACGCCGGAGAACTACGACGAGAAATATCGCGGCGAGGTATCCCTTTCGACGGCGCTTGCCAATTCGCTGAACACCATCGCCGCTCAACTGGTCATGGAAGTCGGACCGCAGAACGTCATAAAGCTCGCCCACAGGCTCGGCATCGAATCGGAAATGCAGGCCAATGCCTCGATCGCGCTCGGCACCTCTGAGGTCAGTCTGGTCGAACTGACCTCCGCCTATGCTCCCTTCATGAATGGCGGCTTCAAGGCGACGCCGCATGTCATCAAGCGCATCTCGACGGCCGATGGCACGGTTCTCTACGAAAACACCTATGACAATCCGCCCCGCGTGCTTGATCCCGCCGTCGTCAGCGAGATGAACCAGATGATGGTGGGTGTGATCGAACATGGCACCGGCAAGAGCGCCAAACTCAAAGGCTGGCAGGCGGCCGGCAAGTCGGGTACGACGCAGTCCTTCCGCGATGCGCTGTTCGTTGGCTTCACCAGCAACCTGACGACCGGCATCTGGTTCGGCAATGATGACAGCAAGTCGATGAAGAAGGTGACCGGCGGCGGCCTTCCGGCCAAGGCCTGGCATGACTACATGACGGCCGCGCACGAAGGCCTGTCGCCGTCGCCCGTCTTCGGCACGACCGGCGTTCAGCCGACATTCGAGAACGATCAGGCCGCGCCCGAAACCATTGGCGACGTCATTTCCGGCACCTTTGGCAATGGCGGCACGGACGAGTTTCCGCAGGCGCCGGTCGCCAACGGACAGGCCGGCGCCCAGCAGGGCCTGGGCCAGCCGGCGAACTCGGGGTTGGTGCCGCCGGCTGATGTCGGCGAAAGGACCGGCACGACACGGCGGACCACGCTGTTCGATATCCTCACCGGCGGTTGACCACCCGTCATTTCGTCCTTGCGTATCGCCGAGCAGGAAGAGCGCACTGCGAGATTGAGCGCGTCGACTTTTAAAAGCAGGCTGAGCGTGAAACGACGGCGTTCAGGCAGGCGGCTTTTTTCGGCCTGTTTGCCCTTTACCGCTCGGTTTTTGCGTGTTTTCAGCCGCGCAGATGTCTTGCAGTCCGAAACGCTGCTCCTTATATACGCCCCATCGCCGCGGCTTCCACCGCGAATATTCCACTGACCATCCCGTTAGGGGCTGTCAAATGAATGCCTGACCGGGTTCTGACAGTCCGCTGCAAGGAGAGAACGACATGGCTAAAGTAATCGGTATTGACTTGGGAACGACCAACTCCTGCGTCGCCGTCATGGACGGCAAGGACGCGAAGGTCATTGAAAATGCGGAAGGTGCGCGCACGACCCCGTCGATCGTTGCTTTCAACGAAGACGGCGAGCGCCTGATCGGCCAGCCGGCCAAGCGTCAGGCCGTCACCAATCCGGAAAACACGCTTTTTGCGATCAAGCGCCTGATCGGCCGCACGTTCCAGGATCCGACCACGCAAAAAGACAAGGCCATGGTGCCGTACAAGATCATCAAGGCAGATAATAGCGACGCCTGGGTCGAAGCACACGGCGAGAAGTATTCCCCGTCGCAGATCTCCGCCATGATCCTTCAGAAGATGAAGGAAACCGCCGAATCCTATCTCGGCGAAAAGGTCACCCAGGCCGTCATCACCGTTCCCGCCTACTTCAACGACGCGCAGCGCCAGGCAACCAAGGATGCCGGCAAGATCGCCGGTCTTGAAGTGCTGCGCATCATCAACGAGCCGACGGCAGCGGCCCTTGCCTACGGCCTCGACAAGAAGGAAGGCAAGACCATCGCCGTTTACGACTTGGGTGGCGGCACGTTCGATATTTCGGTTCTGGAAATCGGCGACGGCGTCTTCGAAGTGAAGTCGACCAACGGCGACACCTTCCTCGGTGGTGAAGACTTCGACATGCGTCTGGTCGAATACCTTGCAGCCGAGTTCAAGAAGGATCAGGGCATCGACCTGAAGAACGACAAGCTGGCTCTGCAGCGCCTCAAGGAAGCCGCCGAAAAGGCGAAGATCGAGCTGTCTTCCTCGCAGCAGACCGAAATCAACCTGCCGTTCATCACGGCGGACGCTTCCGGTCCGAAGCACCTGACGATGAAGCTGTCGCGCGCCAAGTTCGAAAGCCTGGTCGATGACCTCATTCAGCGCACCGTCGCTCCGTGCAAGGCAGCCCTCAAGGATGCCGGCGTTACGGCAGCCGAGATCGACGAAGTGGTTCTGGTCGGCGGCATGAGCCGCATGCCGAAGGTGCAGGAAACCGTCAAGCAGCTGTTCGGCAAGGAACCGCACAAGGGCGTCAACCCGGATGAAGTGGTCGCCCTCGGCGCCGCCATCCAGGCCGGCGTTCTGCAAGGCGACGTCAAGGATGTCCTGCTTCTCGACGTGACCCCACTGTCACTCGGCATCGAAACACTGGGTGGCGTCTTCACCCGCCTGATCGAACGCAACACGACGATCCCGACGAAGAAGTCGCAGACTTTCTCGACGGCCGAAGACAGCCAGTCCGCCGTCACCATCCGCGTCAGCCAGGGCGAGCGCGAAATGGCTGCGGACAATAAGCTGCTTGGCCAGTTCGACCTCGTCGGCATCCCGCCGGCACCGCGCGGCGTTCCGCAGATCGAAGTCACCTTCGACATCGACGCCAACGGCATCGTGCAGGTTTCGGCCAAGGACAAGGGCACCGGCAAGGAGCATCAGATCCGGATCCAGGCATCGGGAGGTCTGTCCGACGCGGATATCGAGAAGATGGTCAAGGATGCCGAGGCCAATGCCGAAACCGACAAGAAGCGCCGCGAAACCGTGGAAGCCAAGAACCAGGCCGAAAGCCTGATTCATTCTTCGGAGAAGTCGCTGAAGGAATATGGCGACAAGGTCACGGAAGCCGAGCGCACCGCGATCTCGGATGCGATCGCAGCACTGAAGACCTCGGTCGAAGCCTCGGAGCCCGATGCTGAAGACATCAAGGCCAAGACCCAGACGCTGCTCGAAGCTTCGATGAAACTCGGCCAGGCGATGTATGAAGCCCAGCAGACTGACGCGGCCAATGCCGATGCCGCCGCAGACGCTGCCCGCGATGGCGATATCGTCGATGCCGACTACGAAGAAGTCAACGACGAGGACGATCGTAAGAAGTCCGCATAAGTTTTTTCGACCTGAAAATAAGCAAAGCCCGGAGCCGCAGGCTCCGGGCTTTTGCATGCTCAAGACAGTGCCGTTGAAGCGCGCCGTGCAGCCTGACGGATGATGTGTAATCGGCTTTTCGGCTGGGCGCGCCGCGCCGCCAGGTCCCGGAATGCAGGTGCATCGGCCTGAATCTGTGCTTTTCCGACAAAAACCGTCAAGGATCGTGTATTGCCTATGGTATCGCGCTTGAAGGTTTACTAAATGCTTTCGCAAGGCGATCATCGGGCGGCCGGTTTCAGCATGCCTATTCAACAGGACAACCTGCAAGTATGAAACGTGATCTTTACGAAACGCTCGGCGTTGGAAAATCAGCGGACGAGAAAGAGCTCAAAAGCGCTTTCCGCAAACTGGCGATGAAGTATCACCCGGACAAGAATCCCGGCGACGCGGAAGCGGAAAAAACTTTCAAGGATATTAGCCACGCATATGAAACACTCAAGGACCCGCAGAAGCGGGCTGCCTATGATCGCTATGGCCACGCAGCCTTCGAAAATGGCGGCATGGGCGGCGGTGGCGCCGGTTTTGGTGGTGCGGGTGCCGGCGGCTTCTCCGATATTTTCGAGGACATTTTCGGTGAGATGATGGGCGGCGGCCGCCAGCGGCGGTCGTCGGGCGGACGCGAACGCGGCGCCGATCTGCGCTACAATATGGAAATCTCGCTGGAAGAGGCCTATTCCGGCAAGACGGCGCAAATCCGCGTACCGACATCGATCACGTGCGATGTCTGCACAGGTTCCGGCGCCAAGCCGGGGACAAAACCGCAGACCTGCGGAACCTGCCAGGGCTCGGGCCGTGTGCGCGCTGCCCAAGGCTTCTTTTCCATCGAGCGGACTTGCCCGACCTGTCATGGCCGCGGCCAGACCATCACCGATCCGTGTGGGAAATGCCATGGCCAGGGCCGCGTGACCGAGGAGCGTTCGCTATCGGTCAATATTCCGGCCGGCATCGAGGATGGAACTCGTATTCGCCTTTCGGGTGAAGGCGAGGCAGGCCTGCGTGGCGGCCCCGCTGGCGACCTCTATATCTTCCTGTCGGTCAAGCCGCATGAATTCTACCAGCGCGACGGCGCGGACCTTTATTGCAGTGTGCCGATCTCGATGACGACGGCGGCGCTTGGCGGCAAGTTCGATGTGGCGACGCTCGACGGCACCAAGTCGCGGGTCTCGGTGCCGGAAGGCACGCAAGCCGGAAGGCAGTTTCGCCTGAAGGGCAAGGGCATGCCGGTGCTGCGCTCCAGCCAGGTCGGCGATCTCTACATCCAGATCCAGATCGAAACGCCGCAGAACCTCACTAAGCGCCAGCGCGAACTGCTGAGGGAGTTTGAAGATCTGTCTTCGAAGGAAAACAATCCCGAATCCGCCGGATTTTTTTCCCGCATGAAGGATTTCTTCGACATCGAGTGACTGGCCAAGCCGACAATCGGTAATATATCCCGGCCGGAGGCAGCAATGTCTCCGGCCTTTTTTTGTCCATTCGCCGGCACCGCCGGCTGACGTTCACAAGCGAAAGGTTTTCCCATGGCTTACGAGCTCTTTTATTGGAATGGCATTCCCGGCCGTGGTGAGTTCGTCCGCCTCGCGCTCGAGCAGGCCGGCGCCGATTACATCGACGTTGCCCGCACGGACGGCGGCATGGCGCGCATGATGTCGATGATGAAAGGCAAGACCGGGACATTCACGCCCTTTGCGCCACCCTTCCTGAGGGACGGAGATATCGTCGTCTCCCACGTCGCCAATATCCTGCTCTATCTCGGCGGCAGGCTTGGGCTCGCGCCCAAGGACGAAGCCGGCCGGTTCGAGGCAAATGGGCTGCAACTGACCATCACCGATTTCGTCGGCGAAACTCACGACGTCCATCACCCGATCGGCGTGTCGCTCTATTATCATGAGCAGAGGGACGAAGCACGCCGGCGTGCCGAAAATTTCCTCGACGAACGGCTGCCAAAATTCCTCGGATACTTCGAAAAGCAGCTCAGCAGGAATGGCGAGGGGCAGATCCATGCCGTCGGCGATGCGCTGACCTATGTCGACCTGTCTTTGTTTCATCTTCTGGAGGGGTTGCGTTATGCCTTCCCGAAAGCGATGCAGGCGGCCGAACCGGACTATCCGCTACTCGTCGCGCTCAACGCGCAGGTCCGCGAACTGCCCCGGATCAAGGTCTATCTTGCGTCCAAACGCCGGCTTGCTTTCAACGAGGAAGGTATCTTCCGCCATTATCCGGAACTTGACCGATCCTCTGGCTGACCCGCCCCGATTGGACGTCCGCCACGGCGTCTCGGCTCACCGCCAGAGCATCCGTTGCTCCCTGCCGCAAGCCGCGTCGTCGGCCTCTCGCGCTGGTTGCCGCGCAGGCGAAACAAGCGCAAGATCCCAGGGTGAAAAAGGGAGGCCAGTCGATGACTGATCGAGGCACACTTGAAAGCACAATCGGCGAAATCTATCGGGCGCGCGATGCCGATGACATCGACGCCTTGATGAACTGGATCGATCCCGCCTGCAGTTTCCGCATCGTGGGAACCGGCCGCCTGGGACCAATCACGCAGAAGGTGGATGATTCTGCATCCCTGCGTGCAACCCTGATGGCGCTCATGGAGAACTGGGACCTTACCGGTATCGGGAATACCGGCCTTTGCATTGAGGGCGACACGGTATTTGTCCATCGCGCCGGGACGGTTCGGTTCATCCCGACGGATACGCGTTTCGATACCGAGTTCGTGGATAAGTTCACGTTCAGGAACGGACGAGTCGTTGAACTGACCGAGTTCGTCGATACGCTGTCGGTGGCTGAAGCCGCCGGCCTCGTTGCGCCGGAATCGGCCCAGGGAGCGCAGGCGGTGGGCCTTGCGCCCGCTTCCGCGGAAGGTATTCACGCCTGAATCGTAGGCGCGCCGGACCGGCCGTTTTCATCAACCTCCCAGGATGGGCTTGGGAGGGGTATGATGGCGTCCTTGATTGCTGCTTGTATACGCGGCGCAGTGTTCTGGTCTTGATCCACGTCGTCCTTTCGTCTTGCCATCCCGCGCGGTTCGGCATAGCTCTCAACCGGATACGCAACCGGATTCCTCATGCCGCACAAGGTCTTTCTCAGCCGCCTGAAACTCAGCGATTTCCGCAACTATGCGGCCTTGGCGCTCGACCTCGACACGCGCCATGTCGTGCTGACGGGCGAGAATGGCGCTGGCAAGACCAATCTGATGGAGGCCGTCTCTTTCCTGTCTCCCGGCCGTGGCCTGCGCCGAGCTGCCTATGTCGATGTAGCCCGGGTCGGAGCCGAAGCCGGATTCTCCGTCTTTGCGGAACTGGAGGGCATGGATGGTCCCGTCGAGATCGGCACCGGCACGGCCGGAGCCGAGGAGGGACAGGCGCGGCGCCTGCGGATCAACGGCACAACGGCAAAGACCGTCGACGAACTCCTCGATCATCTGCGCGTGCTCTGGCTGACGCCGGCCATGGACGGACTTTTCACCGGCGGCTCCAGCGATCGGCGCCGCTTCCTTGACCGATTGGTCCTGTCGCTCGATCCGGAGCATGGCCGTCGCGCCAGCGACTACGAGCGCGCCATGCGCAGCCGCAACAAGCTCCTGTCCGAGGGGCGGGCGGATCCCGTCTGGCTGACGGGCCTTGAGCGTCAGATGGCCGAGCTCGGCATCTCGATGGCGCTGGCCCGCCAGGAGATGCTGGGCCTTCTTGCGGCATTGGTGGACAAGAACCATGAAGGGGGCGTTTTCCCCGTCGCCGATTTGGCGCTTTCCGGTTTTCTCGACGGCGAATGGCACCGTCCGGCCTTCGATCTGGAGGAACAATATCTGGAGATGATGAAGAACGGCCGCTACCGAGATGCAAGCGTCGGCCGCACGCTCGATGGGCCGCATCGCAGCGATCTTCTGATCCGTCACCGGACCAAGAACATGGAGGCGGAGCGCTGCTCGACCGGCGAGCAGAAGGCGCTTCTCGTCGGCCTGGTCCTTGCCCATGCCCGCCTTGTCGCCAATATGACGGGCCACGCGCCCGTGCTGCTGCTCGACGAAATAGCAGCGCATCTCGACGAGGGGCGGCGGGCAGCCCTGTTCGATCTGGTCGACGATTTGGGCGGTCAGGCCTTCATGACGGGCACGGATCAATCGATGTTTTCGGCGCTTGGCGAACGGGCGCGCTATCTCACGGTTGCCAATGGCACCGTTTCCGGGTGACATTCAGCCATCATGCGTACAGAACCCCTCAGTTCCGAAGAAATCCAGCGCTATGCGCGCCACATCATCCTGCCGGAGATCGGCGGGGCCGGTCAGCAGGCCCTGAAGGCCGCGCGCGTTCTTGTCATCGGCGCTGGCGGTCTCGGTGCCCCCGTGCTGCAATATCTTGCCGCCGCCGGTATCGGCGCGCTCGGCATCGTCGATGACGATACGGTGTCGCTGTCCAACCTGCAGCGACAGGTCATCCACGCCACGCCCGGCATAGGCAGGTCAAAGGCTGACAGTGCGGCCGAATTCATCGCCGGGCTCAACCCGCATGTCGCGGTGGTTCAGCATGAAACCCGGTTGGATGCGTCCAATGCGGAGACGCTGTTTTTCGGCTACGATATCGTCGTTGATGGGTCGGACAATTTCGAAACGCGCTATCTTGCCGCCGATACGGCGGAGCGGCTGCAAATCACGCTGGTCACCGGCGCCGTCGGCCGGTTCGATGGCTCCCTCACCGTCCTCCAGCCCTGGAAAATGACAAGCGATGGGCGGCAGAACCCATCTTATCGCGATCTCTTCCCCGCCCCACCGCCGCCGGGCGTCGTGCCTAGCTGTGCGGAGGCCGGCATCGTCGGCGCGTTGACGGGCGTCATCGGTACATTGCAGGCTATGGAAGTCATCAAGCTCGTCACCGGCGCCGGCGAACCGCTGATCGGCCGCTTGCTGATGTATGACGCGCTGACGGCTCGGTTCGAGACTATCAGATATGGCCGGAAGGTTTGATGAAACTCGCGCCGATCGATAGGGCGTTCGAGGACTGGGATGCGCTGCTGGCGCTTATCCTTGCCTCCTTCGCCTCTATGCATCCGCGCATCGTTCCGCCATCATCGGCCCTGCAGCTGACGCCGCAATCGCTGAAGCAAAAAGCTGAAACCGAGAAAGCCTATGCTGTCGTCGAAAACGATCGGCTGGCAGGCTGCATCTTTTGTAAACCGGAACCGCCGGATTGCTTGTATATCGGCAAACTCGCCGTTGCTCCGGACGCGCAGGGCAGGGGCGTCGGGCGATTGATGCTGCGGGCGGCGGAAACCTACGCCGCAGAATGTCGTCTGCCATACCTCCGCCTGGAAACGCGAATCGAGCTTGAAGAGAATCACCGCCTGTTTGCGCGGTGGGGCTTTGTCAGGACCGCCGAAGCGTCGCACCCCGGCTTTACGCGCCCCACCTTCATCGAGATGCGCAAGCCGCTGTAATCACACTCTGCCCGGCAGAACGCGATCCGGCGGTCGGTGCCCGTCGAAGAACGTGCGGATGTTGATCACCACCTTGTCGCCCATGTCGATGCGCCCCTCGAGCGTCGCCGAGCTCATATGCGGCAAAAGCACGACCTTGCCTTCCGTCGCAAGCTTCACCAGCTTCGGGTTCACGGCTGGCTCGTTCTCGAACACATCGAGGCCGGCACCGGCGATCTTGCCTTCGCGCAGACATTTGACCAACGCGGTTTCGTCGACGATGCTGCCGCGCGCGGTGTTGACGATGTAGCTCGTCGGCTGCATCAGCGCGAGCCGGCGCGCCGACAGGAGATGAAAGGTGGCGGGTGTCGAGGGGCAATTGACCGAGACGATATCGACGCGGGCGAGCATCTGGTCGAGGCTGTCCCAATAGGTCGCCTCCAGCTTTTCCTCGGTCTCGGCGCTGACGCGCTTGCGGTTGTGATAGTGGATCGAAAGCCCGAAGGCCTTGGCGCGGCGGGCGACGGCGGTGCCGATGCGGCCCATGCCGACGATGCCGATGCGCTTGCCGGAGATGCGTCGCCCGAGCATCCAGGTTGGCGACCATCCCGCCCAATCGCCGCGGGGGTCGGTCAGGATGTTGGCGCCTTCGATCAGGCGGCGCGGAACGGCAAGGATCAGCGCCATCGTCATGTCGGCGGTGTCTTCCGTCAGCACGTTTGGCGTGTTGGTGACGGTGATGCCGTGGCGTGCCGCGGCGTCGATGTCGATGTGATCGACGCCGTTCGAAAAGCTTGCGATCAGTTTCAGCTGCGGTCCGGCCTGTTCGATCAGTGCTGCGTCGATCCGGTCGGTAAGGGTCGGAACGAGCACGTCGGCACGCTTCACGGCCGCCACGAGTTCGGGCTGGCTGCGCGGTGTGTCGTCGATGTTGAGCTCGGCGTCAAACAGCTCGCGCATCCGCGTTTCAACGACATCAGGCAGTTTGCGGGTGATGTAGACCTTGGGCTTTTTCTTGTTTGTCATCGCTGTTTGCCGAGCCCTTGTTGACGGGTTTTTAACCAAGATGAGTGATCGTTCTCCCTGCAGTTCATTTTCTACCAGACCCGGTGTGGAAGACAAACAAAACTCTAGATGTTCCTTGACGATTTGCCTGTCTTTGGCAGAACCGGTCAGAGATTTGGCTGCAAGTTCCTGAATCTCTTTGGAAAACGGATCTCGTCATGCGTCAGTTCTTTTCCAGGCTCGCTTTCGTTGCCACAGCCCTCCTGTCTTTCGTGGCGATCGATGCAACCCCGGCTTTCGCCCAGGCCGCCAAGGGCGCAAGCGGTCTGCCGCTGCCGCGCTTCGTCAGCCTGAAATCCAAGAGCGTCAACCTGCGGGTCGGGCCGAGCGTCGACTACGCAGTTGCCTGGCGCTACATGAAGGCCGGCGTGCCGGTAGAAATCATCCAGGAATATGACAACTGGCGGCGCATTCGCGATGCCGACGGAACCGAGGGCTGGGTCAACCAGGCGCTGCTTTCGGGAGATCGCACCGCAATCACCGCACCTTGGATGCGTGGCAAGGGCGAGGGCGTTTTCGTCAACATGCGGCGCGATCCGCAGTCCAATAGCGGGATCGTCGCGCGCATGGAGCCGGGTGTCGTCGTGCATGTCGGCGAATGCAACGGCGACTGGTGTCGCGCCGAGGCGCAAGGGGTCGATGGTTGGATCTCCCAGGGTGAAATCTGGGGTGCCTATCCGGGCGAAGCCTTCAAATAATCGGCCGGATACTCGGGTTGGTCAGAGAAGACCTGCCTCTTTTGCCGCCACCAGCAGAGAAATCATCGGGCGCGGGCCGATCTGCTCGATGACGATGCCGGCAGCCAGGCTGCCAAGCTTGCCGCAATCGGCAAGTGTCCTGCCGGTCGTATAGCCATGCAGGAAGCCGGCCGCGTAGAGGTCGCCGGCGCCTGTTGTATCCACGACATTGCTGATCGTTGTCGCCTCGACCTTGACCCGCTCGCCGCCCTTGATGATGATCGAGCCTTCTTCGCTGAGCGTCACCGCGGCAAGCTTGCAGTCCCTGCCGATCATCGACAACGCGTGCTCGAAATCGTCCGTCTCGTAGAGTGCGAGGGCTTCGGCCCGGTTGGCAAAGACGATGTCGACGGTACCGGAGCGCATCAGTTCGAGGAATTCCGCCCGGTAGCGATGGACGCAGAAACTGTCGGACAGGGTCATGGCCACTTCCCTGCCGTTTTCATGGGCGATGCGGGCGCAGTCGCGGATCGCGTCCTTGGCAAGTGGCGGGTCCCAGAGATAACCCTCGAAATAGGTGACGGCCGCGTCGGCAACCACGCTGGGCTCGACATCGCTCGGTCCAAGTTCGACGCAGGCGCCGAGATAGGTGTTCATCGAGCGCTCGCCGTCTTCGGTCACGAAGATCATCGAACGCGCGGTCGGCGGATGCGTATCGAGCGGCTTCGTTTCGAAATGCACGCCCTGTGCGCGGATATCGTGGGTAAAGATCTCTCCCATCTGGTCGTTGGCGACCTTGCCGAAATAGGCGGCCTTGCCGCCGAGGCTGGCGACACCCGCCGCCGTATTGCCGGCGCTGCCGCCGGAGGCTTCAAGGGCCGGCCCCATGCGCGAATAGAGCAGCTCTGCTCGCTCCGCATCGATCAGGTTCATCGCGCTCTTGATAATGCCGTTGTGGACAAGAAATGCATCGTCGCAGCGGGCGATGATATCCACGATCGCATTGCCGATCGTGAGCACGTCGAATTTGGTCATTCGGAACCGCCTGGAATGTTTGTGTCAGCCGGTGTCCGGTAATAGCGGATTTTCCGCGGTTTGGAAGGGACAAAGAGAAGAAGAGCGCTTGAGCCCGGATTTTGATCGAGATGGAAAGCGATATTCCCGACATAGGACGCTCGAAATGCGTGACGATGTGGCACAAGCGTCGCCTTCGCTCGCGTCGATTCGACGTCGCTGCCATAGGGGCCGGAGGCAATCGAGAGGACATGAGAGGGCAATCGCCGCGCTGATCGACGGCATCTCGGTCAAATGACCTGCGCCGGCAGTTCGACCAGTGGCGCCGGAATTTCGTTGGTCTTTTCCGCTGACTTGCAGATATCGGCAATGACGCAGCGTTCGCACTCGGGCTTGCGCGCCTTGCAGCAGTAGCGTCCGTGCAGGATCAGCCAGTGATGGGCATGGTAGAGGTAATGATCCGGCACGATCCGCATCAGCTGCTCCTCGACCTCGTCCGGTGTTTTTCCCGGAGCTAGACCGATCCGATTGGCGATGCGGAAGATGTGCGTGTCGACCGCCATGGTCGAATGTCCGAAAGCCATCGAAAGCACCACATTGGCGGTCTTGCGGCCGACGCCCGGCAGCGTGATCAGCTCTTCGCGCGTGCGCGGCACCTCGCCGCCGAAATCGGAAATCAGCTTCTCGCTGAGCGCAATGACATTCTTCGCCTTGTTGCGGTAGAGGCCGATCGTCTTGATGTACTCGCGAACCTTTTCCTCGCCGAGAGCCACCATCTTTTCCGGTGTATCGGCTGCGGCGAAAAGCGCCCGCGTCGCCTTGTTGACGCCCGCATCCGTCGCCTGCGCCGAGAGTGCCACCGCAACGACGAGCGTGAACGGATTGACGTGCTCCAACTCTCCCTTGGGTTCGGGACGCTGGATCGAGAAGCGCCGAAAAATCTCATGGATTTCCGCCTTGCTGTAGGCGGTCTTCGGCCTGGTTTTGGGGCGGCTGACTGTCGCGGGTCTCGCCTTCACCGCCGTAGTCGCTGATTTTGATTTCACGTTTTTCATGATGCATCTATAGTCACTGGTCATGAACGATGGCAACGCCGAGATAACGACCGAGGAGCAGCCGGTTTTCGCCGCCGAGCTGACCCCGCACCGTTCGCTGGGGCTTAAGGGCTTCAAGATCCTGCTTTTGATCGCCGGCCTCATGAGTCTCGTTCACATCTTTGTCTTCATGGTCATCGGCGCCTGGCCGATCGTCTTCTTCTTCGGGCTGGATTTCCTGCTGCTCTTCGGCGCCTTCTGGCTGAACTATCGCTCCGCTCGCGCCCGCGAGGAGGTCAGCGTCTCGCGCACAGACGTGTCCGTGCGCAAGTTCACGCCGGCGGGCCGCATGACCGAGCATCGCTTCAATACCTTCTGGGCGCGGTTCAACATTTCCCGCCACGAGGAGATCGGCATCGTCTCCATGCAGATCAGCGACCGGCGCCGGGCGACCGATGTCGGCTCCTTCCTCAACCGGGACGATCGGGAAACCTTCGCCACCGCCTTTGCCTGCGCGCTGGCGACCGTGAAGCGCCGATAGGGCATGATGCCGAAAAGTGTAAGCGGTTTTGGGACGACATCATGCTCTACTGCGTTCATTCTAGCGCCGGATGATTTTAAGCCGATTCGACCTAAAATCACCCGGCGATAGGGCAAGAATCGGGTGGCGAAGACCCGGTTCCGATGATTATCTCTGGGCCCAAGGAGATACGATCATGAACGTCACGACATCGCTTCCCGCCGACATCACGCCGCATGGCAGCGACTACGAGATTGTCAGCCGTGTGGTCGAGATGCTGACTGAAAACTATCGCGATCAGCCGTCGCTGGAGGTCATCGCCGGTGAAATCGGCCAGCCGCCGACGCAATTGCAGAAGACGTTCACGCGCTGGGCCGGATTGTCGCCGAAGGCATTCCTGCAGGCAGTCACGCTCGACCACGCCAAGCGCCTGCTGCGGCAGGAGGAGCTGCCGCTGCTTGAAACGAGCTTCGAGGTCGGCCTCTCAGGCCCCAGCCGTCTGCATGATCTCTTCGTTACCCATGAGGCCATGTCGCCGGGTGAATGGAAATTGCGCGGCGGCGGGCTGACGATCCGCTACGGCTTCCACCCCTGTCCCTTCGGCGTAGCGCTGGTGATGGTTACCGATCGCGGCCTCGCGGGCCTTGCCTTCAGCGATGCGGGTGGTGAAAAAGCCAGTTTCGAGGATATGGCAAATCGTTGGCCGAATGCGCAATACGTTGAACTCAGCGCAGCGACCGCCGCCTATGCGGCCCGCATCTTTGATTCCAGGGAGTGGCGCCCGGAGGAGCCGTTGCGCATCGTGCTGATCGGGTCCGACTTCCAGATCCGCGTCTGGGAAACCCTTCTGAAAATCCCGATGGGCAAGGCGGTCACCTATTCGGATATCGCCTGCAATATCGGCCAGCCTACTGCCTCGCGCGCCGTCGGTGCCGCCGTCGGGCGCAATCCGATCTCCTTCGTCGTGCCCTGCCACCGGGCGCTCGGCAAGAGCGGCGCGCTGACCGGCTACCACTGGGGTCTCACCCGCAAGCGGGCGATGCTCGGCTGGGAAGCGGGCAAGGTTTGAAACGAAAAAGGGCCGCTGCAACTGCGGCCCTCTCGCCATTCATTTCGCGGAATACTCAGTGCGCGCCGGACATATCGCCGAGAACTTCTTTCGACGCGACGGTAGAGTCAGCATTCAGCTTGTAGACCATCGGTACGCCGGTCGCGAGGTTAAGCGCGAGAATCTGCTCCTTGGTCAGGCGATCGAGCACCATCACCAGCGAGCGCAGCGAATTGCCGTGCGCCGCAACGAGGACCTTCTCGCCCCTCAGCACGCGCGGCAGGATGTCGGTGAGATAATAGGGCCACACGCGGGCGCCGGTGTCGCGCAGGCTTTCGCCGCCCGGCGGCGGGACGTCATAGGAACGGCGCCAGATATGCACCTGTTCCTCGCCCCATTTGGCGCGGGCGTCGTCCTTGTTGAGACCGGAGAGAGCGCCATAGTCGCGTTCGTTCAGCGCCTGGTCGCAGATCGTCTCGAGATCGGGCTGGCCGATATTGTCGAGGATGATCTTGCAGGTCCGCTGGGCGCGCGAAAGAACGGAGGTGAAGGCAATGTCGAACTTGATGCCGTATTCGGCAAGCGCCTTGCCGCCCGCATTGGCTTCCTCGACGCCGAGCGCCGTGAGGTCCGGGTCCTTCCAGCCGGTGAACAGGTTTTTCAGGTTCCAGTCACTCTGGCCGTGACGCACAAGGACGAGGGTGCCGCTCATGATGATATTTCTCCGGGAGTTTTGAGGTTCAGGACAGCCCGAGCACGTCGAGCATGGAATAAAGGCCGGGCTTCTGGTCGCGTGCCCAAAGAGCCGCGGTGACCGCGCCGCGCGCAAAAATGGACCGGTCGGTCGCGCTGTGGGAGAGCGTCACCTGTTCGCCTTCGCCGGCGAGAATGACCGAGTGTTCGCCGATCACCGAACCCCCACGCAGCGTCGCAAAGCCGATCGTGCCGGCGACGCGAGCGCCGGTATGGCCGTCGCGCACGCGCACGGATTGGCTGGCGAGGTTTATGCCGCGGCCTCTCGCGGCAGCTTCGCCGAGCAGGAGGGCGGTGCCGGACGGCGCATCAACTTTGTGCTTGTGGTGCATTTCTAGAATTTCGATGTCCCAATCCCCCGGCCCGAGCGCACGCGCAGCCTGTTCGGTGAGAACGCCGAGAAGATTGACGCCGAGGCTCATATTGCCGGATTTGACGATCCGCGCATGCCGCGCCGCCGCCTTGAATTTGGTTTCGTCGTCCGTCGAGCAGCCGGTGGTACCGATGACGTGAACGATGCGGGCCTGCGCCGCGAGATCGGCAAATTCGACGGAGGCCACCGGGGACGTAAAGTCGAGTACACCTTCCGCTTCGACAAAGGCTTCGAGCGGCTTGTCGGTGATGGTCACGCCGATCGGACCAAGCCCGGAAATCTCGCCGGCATCGCGGCCGATGAAGGGAGAGCCCGGCCGTTCGACAGCGGCAAAGAGTTGGGCTCCCGGCATCGCCTTGATGGTGCGGATCAGGGTCTGGCCCATTCGGCCGGCGGCCCCCACCACCACGAGTTTCATGTCCGTCCCGCTCATGCCTGCCTCATTTCCTGTCCATCAACTTCGGCTTCCGCCGCTGGCTGGGCGTTGCCCTGCAGATTGTGCAATCGAGCGTAAAGGCCGTCCGTGCGCTTCGCAAGCGCCTCGTGGGTTCCTTCTTCGACCACCAATCCATCCTTCATGACGATGATCTTGTCGGCGTTGACGACGGTGGAAAGCCGGTGGGCGATGACGACGACAGTGCGGCCGCTCATGGCATGATCGAGCGCCTTCTGCACGGCCGCTTCCGATTCGGTGTCCAGCGCCGAGGTCGCCTCGTCGAGCAGGAGGATCGGCGCCTGGCGGACCAGCGCGCGAGCAATCGACAGCCGCTGGCGCTGGCCGCCGGACAGCGTCACGCCGTTTTCGCCGACGGGCGTGTCGTAGCCTTGCGGCTGCGCGCGAATGAAGTCATGCGCATAGGCGAGCTTCGCCGCTTCCTCGACTTCCGCGTCCGTCGCTTCCGGGCGCCCATAGCGGATATTGTCGCGGATCGAGCCTTCGAAGAGGTAAGGCTGTTGCGAAACATAGGCGAGCCCGTTGCGCAGCGATTGTTTGGTGACGTGGGCAATGTCCTGCCCGTCGATCAGGATCTCGCCGCCGGAAGGGTCGTAAAAGCGGGGAATGAGGCTGATCACGGTCGATTTGCCCGCGCCGGAAGGGCCGACAAGCGCGGTGGTCTTGCCGCCTTCCGCAACAAAGCTGACGCCCTTCAGGATGTCGTCGCCCTGGTTATATCCGAAACGGACGTCCCTGAATTCGATCGTCGCCTGCTGCAGCGCAAGATTGCCGGCACCCGGAAGATCGCGCTGATGGGGCACGGTATCGAGGATTTCGTAGATCATCCGTGCATTGACGACGGCGCGTTCGAGCGAGACCTGGAGCCTCGCAAGCCGGCGGGCCGGGTCATAGGCCATCAGGAGCGCGGTGACAAAGGCGAAAAAGGCGCCTGGCTGGATGCCGTTGTAGATCGAGCGGAAAGCCGCATAGGCAAGCACGCTGGAAATCGCGAAGCCGGCAAAGGTTTCCGTCATCGGAGCGGTCCGCTCGCTGAGCCTGGCGATGCGGTTGGCGCGGTTTTCGGCCCGGTCGATGATCGTCTCGACCTTGGTCTTCAGTTGCTTCTCCATCGTGAAGGCCTTGACGATGGTGATGCCCTGAATGGTTTCCTGCATCGCCCCGAGCACGTGGCTGTTGATCTCAACGGATTCGCGGGTTGCCTGCTTCAGTCGCCGCGAGACGTAGCGAAGGCCGATCAGCAATGGCGGCGCGATGACAAAGACGATCAGCGTCAGCAGCCAGTCCTTGCTGATCATCACCCCGATCAGCGCAATGAGGGTCAGGAAATCACGCGCCAGTGAGGTGACCGTCATGTTGAGGACATCGCGGATGCCGGAGACGTTCTGGCTGATCTGCGCGGAGATACGGGCGGAGCGGGTCTCGCTGAAATAGCCGACGCTCAAAGCCATCAGGTGCGAATAGAGCCGGCGCTGGTAGCTGGCGACGATGCTGTTGCCGATCTTGGAAAGCGCCACGGCCTGGCCGTAAGTGGCAAACCCGCGCACGACGAAGGCAATGAAGATCGCGCCGCAGATGTAGAGAACGATATCGGCCCGCTTGTTGGCGAAGGCCTCGTTGACCACCGATTCCATGATCCAGGCGGTGAAGGCGGTCGTGCCGGCGACAAGCCCAAGGCAGCCGATGGCGAAGATATAGCCGCGCAAATGCGCGCGTCCGTTCTCGGCGATGACCCGCTTCAGGACGCTGGCAATGGTCTCGCGGTCTACGGGTGGCAGCTTTGTCTTGGCTTGTTTCAAGCTGGTTTCCTTAAAGCCCGACGCGCTTGCAGGCGCCTTATTTCAGCGGCTCTATAGTCCCTTGATCCCTCTTTGGCGAGTCTTGACGCTGGCTTGCCCCTCAAGTTCTCCAGCGCCGTCCCTCAGTTGCCACACCAAAGCGAGACGGGGTGCGCGAATAGGCGGCAAGGCCGGAAAGGGCAGCCGTCGGGTGGGTGACGACGAAAGTCGGGATGGTCTTGAGAAGTTCCGAGTGCGGCGCCTTGTCTTCGAACGCGGCGCGGAACTCCGGTTTTCTCAAGGCCGGCAGGATTTTCTGGGAAATGCCGCCGGCGAGGAAAACACCGCCGCGTGCCATGAAGATCATCGCCATGTCGCCGGCGACGCGGCCGAGATAGGTGGAAAACAGAGACACGGTTTCCACCGCCGCCTCATCGCGCTCTGCCAGCGCACTGGTCGTCACGGCGGCCGGGTCGGGTAGCTCCGGATACCAGGCTTTCGATTCACAGACTGCGCGGTAGATGTTCATGATGCCGCGGCCGCAGAGCAGTTGTTCGGCCGAAATGCGGCCCTCGATCGGTTCGAGGAAGGGCCAGATCTGATAGTCGCGCTCGGTGCGCGGTCCGACATCGACATGGCCGCCTTCGCCGGGAACCGGGATCCAGCTGTGCTGCGCATGAACGAGGCCGGCCACCCCAAGACCGGTTCCCGGGCCGAGCACAGCACAGGAGGCGTCTTCGAGAATGCTGCCGGGGCCGATCTGCTCGCGACCTTCCTCGCCGATCGAGGCAATCGCCAGCGCCTGGGCCTCGAAATCGTTGATGATGATCACGTCCTCGAGCGAAAGCGCCGTCAGCATGTCTTTCGGCTTGATCACCCAGCCGGCATTGGTGAGCGGGATATCGTCGCCCTTGACCGGGCCGGCAACCGCAATGATCGCCGAGCGCGGCTGCACCGAGGTCTTGTCAAGGATGCTGGTCTGCAGCGCTTCCTCGATGCTGGCATAACTCGTCGTCGGGATGATCGGGAATAATTTCGGCTCGGCGAAGGCGTCGAGCAGTAGCGCGAAGCGCGCATTAGTTCCGCCGATATCGCCGATCAGGATCGGAAAGGTGAGGCTGCTTTCGGTGTCTGTGAGCGTTAGCATGGGAACGTTCCGTTTGATCGTGCGGCTCGAAAGAAAGCTGTATCAGGGATGATGGAAGTCGATCAACCGTTCGGCCGTTGCCCGGTTCAGCGCCATCGGAATGTCGTAGACGGTGGCAAGGCGCATCAGCGCCTTGACGTCGACGTCATGCGGCATGGCGGTGAGCGGGTCTGTGAAGAAGATCAGCATGTGCACGTCGCCGGTGGCGATCATCGCGCCGATCTGCTGATCGCCGCCGAGCGGGCCGCTCTTCAGGCGGATGACATTGAGGCTCGGACAGGCCTCCTGCACCCGGCCGCCGGTCGTGCCGGTGGCAACGATCCTCCAGCCTGCAAGCACGGCTTCGTTCGCCTTGGCAAAGGCGGCTATGTCGTCTTTCTTCTGGTCATGCGCAATCAGCGCCACGCATTTTTGACTGGTCATCCCCGAACTCCGGCGTCAACCGACCATGACGGTCTGCGATTTAAATCGATTTGAATTCCTGTACAGCACAGTTCCGGGATTGAAAAGCGCTTAAAGGGCGTGCTGCCACGTGCCTATTGCAGCGACGGACGAGAAAGAGGAACCGGAATCGTGCCATTCGGCAGATCGTCGGCCCCGGCATTGATCACCTGCTGGATCGCCGCATCGCCGGACGGCTGCATCGGCTGCGGCGCGACATAGGCGGTGCCGAAAGTCGCCGACCGTTCGGAGGCTGCCGGAGCCGCGAGCACCGCAGCGCAGGCTTTCGGCAGGTCGGAAAGCGTTGCGAATCTCGGCTTCACCGGCTTTTCGCCCGGCTTCTTTTTCGGCTTCGCCCAAGGCTCGTTTGTGAACCACCAGGCCAGCGACTTGTCGCAGCCGTCGCCGCTCGCCACTGGCGCCTGCGCCTTGCATCCGGAAGCGCCGGGCGGGCAGTGCATGCGAATGTGAAAATGTGCGTCATGGCCGTAGATCGGGCGGACCTTGCCGAGCAGGGCGCGGTCGCCGGTCCACGTATCGCACAGCTTTTTCTTGATCGCCGGATTGACGAAAACCCGCTCCACCTGCGGATAGCTCGCGGCCTGCATGACCACCTTCGCATGGGTCGGCGTCCAGCGTTTGGAATTGACGGTCAGGAATTTGCTCTCGTCGAGCATCGACGTGAACGGCAGGTCCTCGCGCGCTTGTGCGGAGAGGCGCTGCTCCGGCATCGGCGTGAACCAGATATCCGCATCGAGCCCGATTTGGTGGGAGGAGTGTCCGGAGAGCATCGGCCCGCCCCGCGGTTGGGAAATGTCGCCGACCAGGATACCAGAGCCCCACCCGAGCCGGGTAGCGTCTTTCGAGAACTGTTCAAGAAGCGCGATCATCGCCGGATTGCCCCAGCGGCGGTTTCGCGACAGCCGCATCGCCTGCCATGTCGGCCCGTCCGTTGGGATCGCGACGGCTCCGGCCATGCAGCCTTTGGCATAAAATCCGACGGGGCTCGGCGCGGAATTGCTCGGCAATTGGACCTTGCCGAACAGCTGCTTGGCAGGCGTGTCATCGGCCCATGCCGCATCGCCGGTGACCAGGCTCGAGCCGATCAGCGCCGCCAGTGCCATCGATCCCAGATGCCGAAAGAGTCCTGCCTTGATCACTGTCATTCCCCGCTGATTCCCCGATCGTCATAGTGCCGCATGTCGGAGCGCCGCTCCAGCCGCGATTGTTCTCGCTTGGCGTAACACGGTGCATTTGTGTCAGCCTTGCGGAGGTTGCGATGCTGATGCAAAAAAAATGCCCGATTTGAGGCGGCTTCTGTCAATTGCCCGGATTTTGCCTATTCTGTTCTTCAAACAAAGAAAAAAGGGAAAAGCTGGATGCAGCGAATTGGCATGACTTTCAGAGCCGTGGTGGCCTTGGTCGCAGTCTTTCTGTCCCTGACCGCGACAGCGGTCGCTGAGGAGCCGGAATGGCATGGCGGCACAGCGACAGTGGGCGAGCTGAAATACAAGGACGGCTTTGCTCGCTTCGACTACGTCAATCCGGATGCACCGAAGGGTGGTAATGTGAACCTGACGACATCAGGCACGTTTGATACCCTGAATTCGTTGCTTGCCAAGGGCGAAATCGCTGCGGGAATGGCATCGCCGCCGGCAGGCAATCTTGTTTACGACAGGCTGACGACGCCCTCCATGGATGAGATCGCCGCGGATTATGGTCTCCTGGCGGAGGCCATTGCCTATCCGGACGACTTCGGTTTTGTGAAGTTCCGGCTGCGGGCAGAGGCCAAATGGGCAGATGGTCAGCCGGTGACACCGGAGGATGTCCTCTTCAGTTTCGAGAAAACCAAGGAACTCGATCCCCAGATGGAGTTCTACTACAAGCACGTGACCAAGGCCGAAAAGACCGGCGACCGCGAAATCACGTTCTCCTTCGACGAGAAGAACAATCGAGAACTGCCGAAAATCGTCGGCGAACTGATGATCGTTCCGAAGCATTGGTGGGAAGGAAAGGACGCCAAGGGCGTTCAGCGCGACATCTCAAAAACCACGCTCGAAATCCCGATGGGCTCCGGCCCCTACAAGATCGCGGCAATGAAGCCGGGCGCAACCATCCGCTACGAACTGCGCGACGACTATTGGGGCAAGAACCTCAACGTGAATATCGGCCAGAACAATTTCGCTTCCTACACCTACGCCTACTATGCCGACCTCGATGTCGCCTTCGAAGCGTTCCGTTCCGGCAATGCCGACTTCTGGGCGGAAAACTCCGCCAAGCGCTGGGCGACAGCCTATGATTTCCCTGCCGTCAAGGATGGCCGCATCAAACGCGAAGTCGTTGACAATGATTATCGCAACAGCGGCGTTCTGGTCGGTTTCATCCCCAATCTGCGCCGTGGGAAATTCCAGGATCAGCGGGTGCGCGAGGCTCTCAACTACGCCTTCGATTTCGAAGAGCTGAAGCGGACGATCTTCTACAACCAGTATGATCGCATCGACAGCTACTTCTTCGGCTCCGAGCTTGCCTCCAGCGGATTACCACAGGGACGTGAGCTGGAAATCCTGAACGAAATGAAGAACCAGGTTCCGCCAGAAGTCTTCACGAAGGAATACAAGAATCCTGTTGGCGGCGATCCCAAGAAGCTGCGCGATAACCTGCGACAGGCAATCGCCCTGTTCAAGCAGGCAGGCTACGAACTGAAGAACAACCGGATGACCAATCTCAAGACCGGACAGCCCTTCAGTTTTGAAATTCTACTCGACGGCCCGACGATCGAACGCGTTGCGCTGCCTTTCGCGCAGAATCTCAAGAAGATCGGCGTCGACGCGGTTGTGCGCACAGTTGATTCTTCTCAACATACCAACCGCTGGCGTTCGCGCGATTTCGACATGATCTATCTCGGATGGGCCCAGTCCATGAACCCCGGCAACGAACAGGCGGAATATTGGGGGTCTGAATCCGCCAAACGCGACGGTTCGCGGAACTATGCCGGTATCAGCGATCCAGGCATCGATGCGCTTGTTCGCCGAATTATTTTCGCCAAGGACAGAGACGAGCTGACTGCCACGACCAAGGCCCTCGATCGTGTCCTGCTCGCCCACCGCTATGTCATCCCCAGCTATACCGCGCGCTATTCGCGGCTCGCCTATTCGGCCAATCTCGAGCATCCAGCAGAACTGCCGAAATACGCCGTCGGTTTCCCGGCGATCTGGTGGTCGAAGTCAGCCGGCGCGCAATGAAAGCCTTGCACACGGCTCGCCGTGTACTCCAAATGCACTTATGCGAATCAGGTTGGGCGCCGAAGCCGGTCGCGGCAGCGGCGCCTTGAAGGAGACCAGCGGATTGATTGATGACAGAAGGGTTGCCGATGACGGATTGGCTCTGACTGCCGGGGCAAGCAGCAGGCAGGAGGTTCGCTGATGGGTGCCTATATTCTGCGGCGGCTTCTGCTGATGATCCCGACGATCGTCGGTATCATGGCCATCTCCTTCGCTGTGGTCCAGTTCGCCCCCGGCGGTCCCGTCGAACAGGTGATCTCCGATCTGACGGGCCAGAACCAGGGCGGCGATCGGCTTTCCGGCGGCGGGGGCGACCTCGGTATTCAATCTGGTGGCGACGAATTTTCAGGAAAATACCGCGGCGCCCAGGGGCTCGATCCGGAATTCATTGCAAAGCTCGAAAAGCAGTTCGGTTTCGACAAGCCGCCGCTCGAACGTTTCGGCCTGATGATGTGGAACTATATCCGCTTCGATTTCGGCGAGAGCTTCTTCCGCAACACTTCGGTGATCGACCTGATCGTCGACAAGATGCCGGTGTCGATCTCGCTCGGCCTCTGGATACTTCTGGTTTCCTACGCGATCTCCATTCCGCTCGGCATCAAGAAAGCCATCTCGGACGGTTCGACCTTCGATGTCTGGACGTCCGGCATCATCATCATCGGCTATGCGGTGCCGGGCTTCCTGTTCGGTATCCTGCTGATCGTGCTCTTTGCCGGCGGCTCGTTCTTCGACTGGTTCCCGTTGCGCGGCATCGTCTCGGATAATTTCGCCCAGTTGAACTGGTGGCAGAAGATCCTCGATTATTTCTGGCACATGACCCTGCCGTTGATCACGCTGCTGATGTCGGCCTTTGCTACGACAACGCTGTTGACGAAGAATTCCTTCATCGACGAGATCAAGAAGCAGTATGTCATCACGGCGCGGGCCAAGGGCCTGAATGAGCGCCAGGTTCTCTATGGGCACGTTTTCCGCAATGCCATGCTGATCGTCATCGCCGGCTTTCCGGGCGCCTTCATCACGGCTTTCTTTACGGGATCGCTGTTGACGGAGTACATTTTCTCGCTCGATGGCCTCGGCCGGCTTGGCTATGAATCCGTCGTCAAGCGCGACTACCCGATCGTCTTTGCGACGCTCTACATCTTCTCGCTGATGGGCCTGCTCGTCGGCCTCTTGTCGGATCTGATCTATACCTGGGTTGATCCACGCATCGATTTCGAGCGGAGGGATGTCTGATGGCAGATGTCATCTCCAGCAATCCGGCCCTCGTCACCGGCGCGCCCGGGCGGCTGTCGCCCATCAATCGGCGCCGCTGGGAGAATTTCAGGGCCAACCGGCGCGGCTACTGGTCATTCTGGATATTCATGGTGCTGTTCGGCCTCAGTCTCTGCGCCGAATTCATCGCCAACGATAAGCCGGTCCTCGCTTCCTACAAGGGCGAAATTCTGGTGCCGGTGCTGGTCAATTATCCGGAAGAGAAGTTCGGCGGCTTTCTTGCCGAAACGGATTACCGCTCCGACTATATCCGAGACGAGATCAACGCCAATGGCTGGATGATCTGGCCACCGATCCGCTATTCCTACCAGACCGCCAATTCCAACATCCCGCACTCGGCTCCAACGGCGCCCTTCTGGCTGATGGACAAGGCGGAACGCTGCTCTGGCTATCCGCAGGGCGACAACGATCCCGGCTGCACGCTCGGCAACCTCAACTGGCTCGGCACTGACGATCAGGCCCGCGATGTTGCTGCCCGGATGATCTACGGTTTCCGTATTTCCGTTCTCTTCGGTCTCGCCTTGACTATCGCATCCGCCATTGTCGGCGTTTCCGCCGGTGCCGTGCAGGGCTATTTCGGCGGCTGGACGGACCTTCTGTTGCAGCGCTTCATCGAGATATGGTCATCGATGCCGGTGCTCTATATTCTCCTGATCATCGCCGCGATCCTGCCGCCCGGCTTCTTTGTGCTGCTCGGCATCATGCTGCTCTTCTCCTGGGTCGGTTTCGTCGGCATTGTGCGGGCCGAGTTCTTGCGCGCCCGCAATTTTGAATATGTCCGGGCCGCCCGGGCGCTCGGCGTCAACAACCGGACGATCATGTTACGCCACTTGCTTCCCAATGCCATGGTGGCGACATTGACCTTCCTGCCGTTCATCCTCTCCGGCTCGATCACCACGCTCACCTCGCTCGACTTCCTCGGCTTCGGCATGCCGCCGGGCTCGGCTTCGCTAGGTGAGCTGATTTCGCAGGGCAAATCCAACCTGCAGGCCCCCTGGCTCGGCCTCACGGCTTTCGTGGTCATGTCCGTCATGCTGTCGCTGCTGATCTTCATCGGCGAAGCGGCCCGCGACGCCTTCGACCCGAGGAAGACGTTCAGATGAGCATCGCCATGACAGATACACTCCTTTCCGTGCACGATCTCTCCGTAGCTTTCCATCAGGGCGGCAAGACGTCGGTGGCTGTGGACCGCATATCGTTCGACATCAAGCGTGGCGAGGTCGTTGCGTTGGTCGGCGAGTCCGGCTCGGGAAAATCGGTCTCAGCCAACTCGATCCTGAAACTGCTCCCCTATCCGGCGGCAAGTCACCCGAGCGGGGAAATCCTGTTCAACGGCAAGGATCTGATGAAGGCCTCGGAGGCCGAACTGCGCCATGTGCGCGGCAACGACATCACCATGATCTTCCAGGAGCCGATGACGTCGCTCAATCCGCTGCACTCAATCGAGCGGCAGATCGCCGAAATCCTCGACCTGCACCAGGGCATCACCGGGCCTGCTGCCCGAACCCGCGTTTTGGAACTGCTCAACCAGGTCGGCATCCGCGAGCCGGAAAAACGCCTCGCTGCCTATCCGCATGAGCTCTCCGGCGGCCAGCGCCAGCGTGTGATGATCGCCATGGCGCTCGCCAACCGGCCGGAACTGCTGATCGCCGACGAGCCGACAACCGCGCTCGACGTGACTGTCCAGGCGCAGATCCTCGAGCTTCTGAAAAAGCTCAAGGATGAGCATGGCATGTCGATGCTGTTCATCACCCATGATCTCGGAATCGTCCGCAAGATCGCCGACCGGGTCTGCGTCATGACCAAGGGCAAGATCGTCGAAACGGGTCCGACGGCGGAAATCTTCGCCAACCCGCAGCACGCCTATACGCGCCATCTTCTGGCCTCGGAGCCAAAGGGTGTACCGCCCGTCTCCGATATCTCGAAGCCGGTGGTGATCGAGGCGCAGGACATGAAGGTCTGGTTCCCGATCAAGGCCGGTTTCCTGCGCCGCGTTGTCGATCATGTGAAGGCGGTCGATGGCATCGACCTGACGCTGCGTGCCGGCCAGACGCTCGGCGTGGTCGGCGAATCCGGTTCCGGCAAGACGACGCTCGGTCTTGCCCTGACGCGCCTGATCTCCTCGAAGGGCCGCATCAGCTTCATCGGCAATGAAATAGCCGGCTATTCGTTCAAGCAGATGCGGCCGTTGCGCCGCCGCATGCAGATCGTCTTCCAGGACCCGTACGGATCGCTGAGCCCCCGCATGGCCATCAGCGACATTGTCGGCGAGGGGCTGAAGGTGCACGAACCATCGCTGTCCGAAAAGGAACGCGATGCCCGCGTCGCAGCGGCCCTCGAGGAGGTGGGTCTCGATGCGGCGACCCGCTGGAGATACCCGCACGAATTCTCCGGCGGCCAGCGACAGCGCGTCGCCATTGCCCGTGCCATGGTGCTCAAACCCCAGTTCGTCATGCTCGATGAACCGACGTCGGCGCTCGACATGAGCGTGCAGGCGCAGGTGGTCGATCTCCTGCGCGACCTGCAGGCGAAGCATTCGCTCGCCTATCTCTTCATCAGCCACGACCTGAAGGTAGTCCGCGCGCTCGCCAACGACATGATCGTCATGCGGCTCGGCAAGGTGGTGGAGCAGGGACCGTCCGAGCGGATCTTCACCGCGCCGCGGGAGGATTATACCAAGGCGCTGATGGCCGCCGCCTTCAACATGGAAGCGGTCAACGTACCCGCTATCAATCAGTAGAGTTCCGTTTCATGCCTTCGAAAAGTCCCGTCATCGTCGATCTGAAGTTTATTCCGCAGGAAGTGGAAAACGGCCTGAAAGGCGCCTTTGGCGGCCGCCGCGAAGTCATCAATCTCGCAGACCCTGCCCATAAGGACCGTGATCTCTCCGGCATCGACTATGCGGTCGTCTGGAAATCCGATCCGGACCTGTTTTCGCGCGCGCCAGATCTGAAGGTCGTCTTTTCTGGCGGCGCCGGCGTCGATCATGTGTTGACGCTTCCCGGCCTGCCGGACGTGCCGCTGGTCCGCTTCGTCGATCGCAGCCTGACCACACGCATGAGCGAGTGGGTCGTCATGAACTGCCTTTTGCATTTACGCCAGCACCGCGCCTATGAGGCGCGTGCCAAAGCACATGTTTGGGAGGATCTGAGCCAGCCGGAAGCCGCCGATGTCACTGTCGGCGTCATGGGGCTGGGCGTGTTGGGGCAGGATGCCATCCGCAAGCTCGGCGTCATGGGTTTCAGGACCATCGGCTGGTCCCGTTCGAAGAAGCAGATCGATGGCGTCGCGACCTTCGCGGGCGATGAACTGGACGCGTTTCTCGCAAGGACCGATTTCCTCGTCGGTCTGCTGCCGTTGACCGACGAAACCCGTTGCATCTTCAATACCTCGATCTTCACGAAGCTCAGTCGCGGTGGCCCCTTCGGCGCGCCGGTGTTCATCAACGGCGGCCGCGGCGGCAGCCAGGTCGAGACCGACATTCTGGCGGCGCTGAGATCGGGCCTGCTCCGCGGTGCCTCGCTCGATGTGTTCGAGCAGGAGCCGCTGGCCAAGGATAGCCCCTTCTGGGACATGGATAACGTCTATATCACCCCGCACGTCGCGGCCTCGTCAGACGTCAAGGCGCTGTTTGCCCATGTCGAGCACCAGATCAGCCGCCTTGAAAGCGGTCTGCCGCTTCAGCATCTGGTGGATCGCAAAGCCGGCTATTGATCAGGGCCGGCGATACCCAGTCGGCTGACCGTAGAGCCAGCCGATACGGGCGATCGCGTCTTCCAGTCCCTCGAGAGCGACGTTCATGGTATGGCCGTTGGCATGCAGCAGCGTCTTTTCATCTTCCATGATGGCCACGTGGCCCTTCCAGAAGACGAGATCGCCGCGGCGCAGTTCGTCGCGGGTGATTTCGGTGCCAAGTCCCTTGGCCTGCATGTCGGTGTCGCGCGGCGCGCTCTTGCCGGTCATCATCATCGACAGCTGGATAAGGCCTGAGCAATCGATGCCGAAACCGGAGCGTCCGCCCCAGAGATAGGGCGTTTCAAGAAACCGTGCCGCCAACGAGACGTAGTCTCCAGATAATGGCTGTCCCACCTCCGCGCAGTGATTGGCGATAACGGCCTGGCCGCCTTCCAGCAGGAAATAGCGGGTGCCGCGTGTTTCCTGCTCGCCGACGACGGCAATGCGGCTGCCCATCGACAGCGCCTGAACCGTCGTAAGTTTCAGATCCGGGCCGGAATAGATGAAGGTGCGCGGCGCGGTGACGACATGCGTCAGGCCGCGCAGCACGGATGAAACGGCATCGGCCGGCACGTAACCGACATAGTCGTCGAAATCGGCCTTGATCCACGCCCATCCTCCGGCGGCATCGAGGACGCGCACCGTCTCCCCCAACAACAGCTCGGTGTCCACGCCGCATTCAGGGTCAGGCCGCGCCCGTACCTGCACCACCGGAATGCAGACCTCGCCCGGCGAGCCGCTGACATAGTTTGCAGCCTCGACGATGCCGCGCAGGGGCTCCTCGGCAAGATCGGGGCGATAGGCGTTCAGCCGCCGGTCGGGAAGATCAGACATGTGCCCTCAGATAGACAGTTTGCGTCCCTGATCAATGATCAGATCGCCAAGTTTTTCAAGATAAAGCGCGCCCTCGACCGTGCGTTTGATGATCACATTGCGCTTGTCGCGCTCGTCGCGCGTGCGGGCGACGAGGCCGAGGTCGCCCATCGTGTCGAGGGCGCGGGTGATTACCGGCTTCGTCACACCGAGAATAGCGGCCAGCCCGCGCACGGTGTGCGGCGGCGGTACAAGGTAGATATGCAGGAGAATGGACATCTGCCGCAGCGTCAGGTCGCGATTGTCGATCCGCACCTGCTCGAGCGACACGGCGTGCCAGAGGTTCAGCGCCTGGGAGGCTGAGAGTTCGACCGACATCCGGTGCCCCTTGGTTTCGAGTGGCCAAATGTAAAGGCGGGATCGTTACGGAAGCGTTTCTTTTTGCGCGGAGTTAGGGCTTGGCCGTTGTCAAATCCGCGCGATAGCTTTTTCGATTCTCATGAGATGCGCCGCGCGCTGCTTCGCCGTCACGCGGTCCATGTCTTCCCACAAGATCATCCGGAACTACGCGTGATAGGGTTGACCCCTAGAACAGGCTCCCCTGTTTCGGAGGCTCGGCGGGTGCCGGTTTTTCCGCACGCTTCTTCACGGGGTGTGGTGGCGCTGGCGCGCCGCCTTCCGTTGTCATGGCATTGATGGACCCGTCGGAGAATTCGATGGCGATCGCCTGGTTCAGCGAGAGGGCTGAAGCGGTCTTGACCGGTATTCCGGCCTCATCGCGCACCAGTGCATAGCCGCGCTTCAGCACGTTGCGATAGGACAGAGACTGCAGGATGCGGTCCTGTGCCGTCACCGTGCTGCGGCGGCGCCGGATGTCGGCCAAAAGCGCGCTGTCGGCTCTGCCGGAAAGACCCGTCAAGCGATCCTGCGAGCGGTCAATCTGACTCAGCAGTCGCCCAGGCAGGGTTCTGAGCGAAGCGTCGGCGGCCGATACCCGCGAAGTGGATCGCTGAATCAGCCGTTCGACGATACGTTCCGCACGCACCGTTGTCTCCGACAGTTTCTGCCGCCGCTCATTGATCCGGCTCGCCAATACGCCAGGCCTCAGATGCGCTGATATGCGCTCGAAGGCACGCCGCTTGTTGGCGGTGTTCAACTGCAAGCCGCGCCCAAGCCCAACCGACGCCTCGTCGAAGCGCCGGCGCGGCAGAGCCAGCAATTGATCGAGCGAGGGCAGCGCTCGCGTCAGCGCACGAACATTCTGCCGCCGGTTGTCCATCTGACGTGTCACGGCAGCCTTGAGACGCGCAGAGAGGGCCGAAAGGCTCGCCTCCAGATCGGCCTTCACCGGCACGGCCATTTCCGCGGCACCGGTCGGCGTCGGTGCCCGCTGGTCGCTCGCGTAGTCGATCAGCGTCCAGTCGGTTTCGTGGCCAACGGCAGAGATTAGCGGGATCCGCGAATTGGCGGCGGCACGCACCACGGCCTCGTCGTTGAAGCTCCACAGGTCCTCGAGACTGCCGCCGCCGCGCGCGACGATCAGAAGGTCCGGCCGGGCGATCGGGCCGCCCGCGGTGAAGGCGTTGAAGCCCTCGATCGCTGCAGCTACCTCTTTGCCTGAGCCATCGCCCTGGACGCGCACGGGCCAGACGATGACATGAACGGGGAACCGATCTGAAATCCGGTGCAGGATATCGCGGATGACGGCGCCGGTCGGTGAGGTGACGACGCCGATGATACGCGGCATATGGGGCAGGGGCCGTTTCCGCGCCTGGTCGAACAGTCCTTCGGCACCGAGCTTGCGCTTGCGCTCCTCGATCAGTGCCATCAGCGCGCCGGCGCCGGCAGGCTCCAGCGTCTCGATGACGATCTGGTATTTCGACGAACCGGGGAAGGTCGTCACCTTGCCGGTGGCGATCACCTCCATGCCCTCTTCCGGCCGGAACTTCAGCCGGCTCATTGTGCCCTTCCAGATGACAGCGTCGATCCGCGCCTTGTCGTCCTTCAGGGAAAAATAGGCATGGCCCGAGGAATGCGGACCGCGATAGCCAGAAATCTCGCCGCGCACCCGCACCTGGTCGAAGGCCTGCTCGATCGTGCGCTTGATGGAGCCGGACAGCTCCGAGACCGAATATTCGGTGAGATTGGAGGGCGAATCGGAATCGAAGAACGAGCTCATGCACCTATTTTGCCGTGCCAGGCCGCGGATGACCAGCCGTTGGCGGCGCCCCTCAACAGGCCTTTCATTCTGCCCGTTTGTCCCCGGTGCTCAAACCGTGCGCTGAGGGCAAGCCAATACCAGGCGTTCTCCTTTCCACGCGGCCAATGCGGCGATCCAGGCAAGGGCCGGCGCCTATACGCGAGAGACGATCGTACGCCACAGATTTCACGCAAATGAAAAATATACCGGTCGCCGAGGGAACTCTCCGGCGCCTGCGTCGTTATGAACAACCGGAGGGTTAAGCCAAATTTAGCGCACATAGTGCAAACTGGTTGCACTATGCTCATCGTTGAGAGGGGTCGGATGCTGATCTTGACCGCATTTACAGTCGGATTTTTGGCAGCGGGGCTGCGGTCTGCGCTTAGCTATGTCCTGGCCGGCGGCCTGATCGTCGCAGCCTTCGCTCTTGCCGCACTCTTTTCGGCCGGTGCCGTGTCGCCGCTTGCGCTCGCTCTCGCCTTGCTCGCCTATAATGCCGGGATCGCGGCACCGGTCTTTGCCGCGTTCATTCTTGCGCGGAGCCGGCAGGCATAAGGCCCACGTCATCGCGCGCCCTTGAAAAACCCGCCGCTCTGCAGCCGGCGGTTTTCAATTCAATCCTGATTCAAACCGGCTCCCAGCCGTCCTTCTCGCTGGCCCGGTAGATCGCATCGATCAGCTTCTGATTGTCCATCGAGCTTTCCAGCGTCACCACCTCTTCCTCTTCGCCCCTTGCCGCACGCGAAAAGGCTTCGGCTTCGAGCTTGTACTGGCGGGCATCCTGGAAGCGGAAGAGCTGTGATTGCGCGTGGTTCTGGTTGGTAAGCTCGAGTTCCTCGGCGCCATACCGGTCGGCATTGAACGGCGACTTGACCTCGATGAAGCCCTTGTCGCCATGGAACACCATCACCTGGCGGGCGGCGAGTTGGGTGGAGATGTAGAAACTCAGTTCAAAGTCGCCGAAATCGGCCCGCACGCTGGAATACATGTCGGTGCCGAACTGCGGATCGCGGTCGGTATTCGCCTGTACCCGGATCGGCTCCCTGCCGGTGGCGAAACGGGTCGTGATCGTCGGATAGACGCCGATGTCAGGCAGTCCGCCGCCGCCGAGTTCCGGCTTGTTGCGCATATTGTCCGCATCTCGGTTGTAGTAGGTGAAGGCGCCCTGAACATGGCGCAGCTTGCCGACAGCACCCTCCTGCAGCAGCGAGCGGACTTTACGCCAGACGGGACTGTAGGTGACCATGTAAGCTTCGGAAATCAGCACCTTGTTGCGGTCGCGCGCTTCGATCACGGCTCTGATTTCGGACGCCTTGAGCGCGATCGGTTTCTCGCAAAGCACGTGTTTTCCGGCATCGGCGGCCTTGATCGTCCATTCGATGTGCTGCGAGGTGGGCAACGGGATGTAAACGGCATCGATGAGATCGGACGCCAGCATCTCCTCGTAGGAGCCGAAGGCGTGCGGTACCGAGAAACGGTCGGCCATCTCGCGCGCCTTGGAAAGATCGCGGCTGGCAATGGCCGTGACGACGCAGTTTTCCGCGTCCTGGATGGCGGGAACAACGAGCTCGCGACCGATCTTGGCCGTCGACAGAATACCGAAGCGCAGCATGACATATCCTCCCTGTTTTGGCGGCACAGTAACCGCGAGGTACCTGCCCATCAAGCCACGTGTGCGGGAATAAAATTGCCGCCGGTCATGTAAAAACGCTGTACCTTGCCTATCTCCATGAGGCAGACTTTGCGCCTCCCGAGCGATTTACCCCATGGCATTCTGGAGCGACCTCATGGAAAAGCGGACCCTCGGCCGCACTGGCCTGTCTATCGCGCCGCTGGTCTTCGGCGGCAATGTCTTCGGCTGGACCGCGGATGAAAAGACCTCCTTCCACTTGCTCGACGCCTTCTTCGCCGCAGGCTTCAACGCCATCGATACCGCGGATGCCTATTCCACCTGGGTTCCCGGCAATAGCGGCGGCGAATCCGAGACGATCATCGGCAAATGGCTGAAACAGTCGGGCCGCGACCGGGACGAGGCGGTGATCGTCACCAAGGTCGGCTCCGAAATGGGGCCGGGCCGGAAGGGGCTGTCGGTAAAATGGATCCTGCAGGCTGTCGAGGATTCCCTTCGCCGGCTGCAGACCGATCACATCGACGTCTACCTGTCGCATCGGCCGGATGCCGAAACGCCCTACGAGGAAACGCTGGGCGCCTATGATACCCTTCTGCGGCAGGGCAAGGTTCGCCATATCGGAGCCTCCAATCTGAGCGCCGAGCAGTTGCGCGACGCGCTCGGCGTTTCGAAGGGCGCGAACTTGCCGCGCTATGAAGTGCTGCAGCCGGAATACAATCTTTATGACCGCGCTTCCTTCGACGGCCCGCTCCGAAATCTCTGCATGGCCGAGGAGATCGGCGTGATCACCTATTTCGGCCTTGCGAGAGGTTTCCTTTCGGGAAAATATCGCTCGCACAGGGACCTGGAAGGTTCGGCACGCGGCGGCGGCATCGGCAAATATCTCGATGGCCGCGGCATGCGCATTCTGGGCGCGCTGGATGAGGTGGCTGCTGATACCGGCAACACGCAGGCCGAGATTGCGCTTGCCTGGATCATGGCGCGCAAGGGTGTCACGGCGCCGATTTCCAGTGCGACGAACCTGACCCAGCTCGAAAGTCTGATAAAGGCGGCTTCGATCCGCCTTTCCAACGAAGCCTGCCAGTTGCTAAACGAGGCCAGCGAATAGAAGACCCGGAAGGAAAAAGCATGACGGTTGAGATACGCGACGCGGCGCCCGGCGACGAAGCGGACTGGCGCAGGCTCTGGGCGGGCTATGTCGCTTTCTACCGGGTGGCGGTATCCCCGGATGTGACGACAACGACGTGGGGCCGGATCATCGATCCTGCCACGCCGCTGTTCATGCGTGTCGCGGTGCTGGACGGCCACGTCGTCGGCTTTGCCATCTGCCTCTTGCATGAGGCGACCTGGGTGAAGGAGCCGGTCTGCTATCTGGAAGACCTTTTCCTGGACGAGGCTGTGCGCGGAAAGGGCATCGGCAAGGCGTTACTCGACGATCTCGTCCAGAAAGCCAAGGCCAATGGCTGGGCCCGCCTTTACTGGCATACCGACGAAGGTAATGAGACGGCACGGCGGCTCTACGACAAATATACCGAGGCCGATGGCCATGTCCGCTACCGGATGAGTTTCTAGAGCATTTCCAGGAAAAGTGTGAAACGGTTTTCCTGGAATGCGTAAAAACGCTCTAGCCCTCCAGAGGCGGAAAGCCCTGGTAAAACTCCGCATGACTGCCGGAATGATTGGCCATGCCTTCCTTCGTCAGCAGACCAGCCGGCGCCGCATAGCTGCGGATGCGCCGTGCCGGTCGCTCGTGCCACTGGATATTCACTGCCCAGAGTTTCGGGAAAAAGCAGAGTGAAGCATAGGGCAGGTTGTCGTGGATCCACCATGCAAGTGACTGCCAGCCGCGGAGTGTTGCGCGCCTGTCCCAGACCCAGGGAATGACGATGCAGGCTGTCGCGCCCATGCAGCCATTGGCGTCGCGCATGTCCCAGATGTGATCGGCGGCGCTTGCCGCATTGGTCGAGCAATTGAGCTTGTTGCGGTTGCCGAACGCGTTGACCGACCGGGAACGATAGCCGGAGCGGATATGCAGCCGGCCGAAGGTCCGCTGCAGCGGTTCCAGCAATTCTTCGCAGAGTTTCCTGCCGGCAGCGATCGCCAATTCCGGATCGTCGGGGATATTCGGCATGCCGTAGAAATCGGCGATCTCGGAATGCAGGAAGTCTCTCAGAAAGAAGGTCTCCGACAGGCGCGCGCGGCCCAGATCCTCCAGCGCCTTCATCGACCCCGGCTTTTTCATGCAAATTCTCCCGTTTTCCGGAAGACTATGCCGGCGGCGGTCTGCATGCCACCCGTTTTCATTCAGCCGACGTGCCGGAAGAAATCGATGAAGGCGCGCAAGGCCGGGCGCATCTGCCGCCGGCTGGCATAATAGAGATAGGCGCCGGGATAGGGCGGGCACCAGTCCTCCAGGACCCGGACCAGCCGCCCCGCCTCGATATGTTCGATCACCCGCATCTCGAAGGCGTAGGCAAGCCCTGCTCCGCCGATCGCCGCCGCGATGATCGGCCGGTCCTCGCCGAGAATCAGCGGCCCCTCGATCGGGATGGTCAATTCCTGCCCGTCCTTCTCGAATTCCCAGTTGTAGAGTGTGCCGTTGGAAAATCGGCGGCGGATGCAGCGGTGCCGCAGAAGATCGCGCGGATGCTCGGGGACCGCGAACCGGTCGAAATAGGCGGGCGAGGCGACGATGGCGCCCCGCAGCGGCGGCCCGATCTTGACTGCGATCATATCGGCCTCCAGGCTTTCTTCCAGTCGGATTCCAGCGTCGAAACCCTCGCGCACGATATCGGTAAACCCGTCCTCGTCGGCGATCTCCAGCGTGATAACCGGATAAAGGCCCAGGAATTCACCGAGCCGCGGCGCGATCAGGAGATCGGCGGCAAAGCGCGGCGCGGTGACGCGCAGATTGCCGGAAGGTTGCCCCTTCGCCTCTATGACGGCGTCGAGCGCGATGCCGATATCACTGAGCGCCGGACGCAGGCGTTCCAGGAGCAGCAAGCCTTCTTCCGTCGGCGCGACGCTGCGCGTGGTGCGTGCCAGAAGCCGCACGCCGAGGCTTTCCTCCAGCGCCGAGATCGCGTGGCTGACGGCCGACGGCGCAATGCCGAGTTCCTTTGCCGCCGCGCGAAAGCCGCGATGGGCGGCGACGGTGGACAGGACGGCGAGTTGAGCGAGCTGGTTCCGGTTCATTGACCGAAACAATAGAACAACCCGTTAGGATTTACAGCCGTTATCAAACGATCTCAGGCGCATTAATTTCACGCTGTAACGCCGGCGCCCGTCGGCGCGCCTTCCCCTCTCCGGCTCACAAAGGAGCAATCACGATGAAAACCCGCAAACTTGGACAGGATCTTACCGTTTCAGCCGTTGGGCTCGGCTGCATGGGCATGAGCTTCGCCTACGGCGCAGCCGACGAGCGGGAATCGATCCGCACATTGCACCGTGCCGTCGATCTCGGCGTCACCTTTTTCGATACGGCGGAGGTCTATGGCCCCTATGAAAACGAAATCTTGCTCGGAAAAGCCCTGAAGGATGTTCGCGACCGTGTCACCATCGCCACCAAATTCGGCTTCCGCATCGTGACCGGAAAATCCTCCAGCGAGACCATCATCGGTGTCGATGGCCGTCCGGAAAATGCCAAGACGGTCGCTGAAGCCTCGCTGAAACGCCTCGGTACCGATGTCATCGATCTCTACTACCTGCACCGTGTCGATCCCTCCGTGCCGATCGAGGACACGGTGGGCGCCATGGCGGAACTTGTGCGCGAAGGCAAGGTGCGCGCTCTCGGCCTTTCGGAGGCAAGTGCCGCCACCATCCGCCGCGCCCATGCCATCCACCCGATCGCTGCCGTCCAGAGTGAATATTCATTGTGGAGCCGCGATCCGGAAGACGAGGTGCTCGACGTCTGCCGCGAACTCGCCATCGGCTTCGTGCCCTACAGCCCGCTCGGACGCGGCATGCTCGCCGGTGCGATCCGCAAGGTCGACGATCTCGAACAGGACGACTTCCGCCGCAATCTGCCGCGGTTCCAGGCGGAAAATCTCAACGCCAATGCCGGACTCGTCGAAACACTGACCGGGATCGCCGAAAGCAAGGGCGTGACGGCGGCGCAGCTGGCTCTTGCCTGGGTGCTCAATCAGGGCGATTTCATCGTCCCGATCCCCGGCGCCCGCAAGCTCAACCATCTGGAGCAGAATGTGACCGCAGCGCAAATCGTTCTGTCGGATGACGAACTGGCGGTGCTCGCGGATGCCCTGTCGCCGAGCCAGGTGGCCGGCAAGCGCTACTCGGATGCCTCGCTGGTATTGACCAACAGATAGCACTGTACAGTCTCACCGTGCTTTCGCTCTTCGGGGCGAAGCACAACCGGTAATGGATGCCAGGCGATATGGCGCGCAGCTTCGTCTTTGTTCGCTTCCGGCGTCGTGATAGGATCGTTCGACAGGCTAGAGCGCCACGCGTCGGATATGCCGCGCAAGGGACGCTGTAGCGCTTTGAAGTTGCTGCATGATTTTAATCCTTAAATCGATCCCCGGGTTAAGGAATTATGCAGAAGGGAGGTGCTGTGAATGTCGGACGAACAGGCAGTTGGCACAGTCGTTCACCTCTATGTCGATGGTATGGCATTTTGCAACGAGGCGGCCTTGCGCAAGGCCTTCCATCCGGATGCCAAGATCATCGGTAATTACGAGGGCGCCGTCGAATGGATGTCCCGCGACGATTTCATCGCCGCCATCCTCGCCGAACCGCCGGTGCCGCCCGGAACTCAGCCCTTGATGGATATCGAGATCACCGACCTCGAGGGCGACGCCGCCTTCGTCAAGGTCACCGACGAATTCGCCGGTATGCGGTTCACGGATTATCTGTCTCTATTGAAGATCGGCGGCCACTGGGTGATCGTCAACAAGCTGTATCATCTGCATCGGTAGGGTTGTTGTCTCCTCGTTCCGCTTGTGGCCAGTCGCTACCCTCTTGCTCCGTCATCCTCGGGCTTGACCCGAGGATCCAGATGCTATCGCCACTGCGCATTCTCCGATATCCGGAGCATGGATCCTCGGGTCAAGCCCGAGGATGACCCGCAGGTCGGACCGGCTCGCGCGGCAAATTGCAGGCCCCGCAAAGGGGAGGAGAACCCCTCTTGCGGCCAAATTATCAAGCCCGCAGAACCCCGCCCGTGCTCTTCGTTACATTGGCAATGATCTTGCCGGTCAGGGCTTCGAAATCCTCGTCCGTCAGCGTGCGCTCCGCCGGCTGGATGACGACCTCAATCGCCACCGACTTCTTGCCTTCGCCGAGCGAGGCGCCCTCGAAGATGTCGAAGACGTTGACGCCAGTCACCAGCTTGCGGTCGGCGCTCGAGGCGGCCTTGAGGATCGCGCCGGCTTCAACGGTCTTGTCGACCACGAAGGCGAAGTCGCGCCTGACGGCCTGGAAGGGCGAAAGCTCCAGCGCCGGCTTGGTGCGGGTGGCCTTCTTCCTCGGCTCGGGCATGGCATCGACATAGACTTCGAAGCCTGAGAGCGCGCCGGAAACGTCGAGAGCTTCCAGCACCTTCGGATGGAATTCGCCGAAGGTGCCGAGCACGATCTTCGGACCGAGCTTGATCGTGCCGGAACGGCCCGGGTGATACCAGGACGGGCCGCCCGTCTCGAACTGGACATTGCCCATCGGCATGCCGCAGGCCTCTAGAACGGCAATCGCATCCGCCTTGGCGTCGAAGACATCGACTGGCTTGCCGCCACCCTTTGCCGCATTCGACCACAGACGGCCCGAACCGGCAAGCGATGCCGTGCCGCGGCGGATGCCGCCGGCGACGCGGCGCTGGCCAGCCGGCGTGTCGTTCTCATAGGTGCCGGAAACCTCGAAGATCGCGACGTCGCCGAAGCCCTTGTCGGCATTGCGCTGCGCTGCCGTCAGAAGGCCCGGCAGCAGCGAAGGCCGCATGTCGGACATGTCGGCGGCAATCGGGTTAGCCAGCGAAAGGCTGGGCGTGCCGCCACCGAAAAGCTCGGCCTGCGCCTTCGAGATGAACGACCAGGTGACGGCCTCCAGCATGCCGCGCGCGGCAAGCGCCCGCTTGGCCTGTCGCGTGCGGATCTGCAGGGTCGTCAGGATCTTGCCGTTGACGCTGCCGAGGCTTTCGATCGGCTCCGGTTTGATGTTGTCGACGCCATGGATGCGCATGACTTCTTCAACGAGGTCCGCCTTGCCATCGACATCCGGCCGCCAGGAAGGAACGGAAACGGAGACTTGGCTGCCGGAGCCATCGACACCGAAACCGAGACCCTTGAGGATCGAGATGCTCTCGTCGGCGCTGACCTCGAGACCCGTTAGGCGCTTGACCTCGGAGACGGGGAAATCGACAATCTTCGGCGTGTAGCCGGCATAGCCGACCACGCCGGCCTTGGCCGCAACGCCGCCGCAGATGTCGATGACCAGCTGCGTGGCGCGCTCGAGGCCGGGACCCATATATTCCGGATCGACGCCACGCTCGAAGCGGTAGCGCGCATCGCTGATGATGCCGAGGGTGCGGCCGGTCTTGGCGATGTTCATCGGGTCCCAGAGCGCCGATTCGATCAGCACGTTGGTCGTGTTCTCGTCGCAGCCGGAATGTTCGCCGCCCATGATGCCGCCGATCGATTCGATGCCGTCTTCATCGGCAATGACGACATTGGCCGGTGACAGCGTGTATTCGCGCGTGTCGAGCGCCAGCACCTTTTCGCCCTCTTTCGCGCGGCGAACCGTAAGGTTGCCGGTGACCTTGGCGGCGTCGAAGACGTGCAGCGGCCGGCCCTGGTCGAAGGTCATGTAGTTGGTGACGTCGACCAGCGCATTGATGGGCCGGAGGCCGATGGCAAGCAGCCGCTGCTGCATCCATTTCGGGCTCGGCCCGTTCCTGACGCCGCGCACGAGACGCAGCGCAAAACCGGGGCAGAGATGGCTGTCCTCGCCGAGGTCGAGTTTGACCTTGGTCGTCGTTTCGCCCTCGACCTTGAAGGACGGAGCCTTCGGAGCCTTCAGCGTACCGAGGCCGGAGGCGGCGAGATCGCGGGCGATGCCGTGAACGCTGGTGCAATCGGGACGGTTCGGCGTCAGGTTGATCTCGATCATCGGATCGTCGAGCCCGGCATAGGCGGCGAAGCTCGTTCCGACCGGCGCGTCTTCGGCCAGATCGATGATGCCGTCGTGGCTATCGGATATCTGCAGCTCCTTTTCCGAGCACATCATGCCGTGGCTTTCGACACCACGGATATTGCCGACCGACAGCGTCAAGTCGATGCCGGGAACATAGGTGCCGGGTGCCGCAAAAGCACCGACAAGGCCGGCGCGCGCATTCGGCGCGCCGCAAACGACCTGAACGGGCGCGCCGGACCCGGTATCGACCATCAGTACCTTGAGCTTGTCGGCCTGCGGATGCTTGTCGGCCGAAATGACCTTGGCGATGACAAAGGGTTTGAACGCGGCCTTGTTGTCGACATCCTCGACCTCCAGCCCGATCGCCGTGAGGCGCTCGCAAATCTGTTCAAGGGTCGCATCCGTTTCCAGATGCTCTTTCAGCCAGGAGAGTGTGAACTTCATGATTTCACTCGTGTCCTAATGTCTTGTTTGGACGGCCCCACGCGACGGTCGTCCGGGAAAGGTTTTGTTCGGCCGCTTTACGCGCTCAACCCGCCAAACAAAGTCGGCATGTCCAGCGGGCGAAAACCGTAGTGGCTCATCCAGCGCACGTCGGCGTCGAAGAAGTTTCTGAGGTCGGGCATGCCGTATTTCAACATGGCGATGCGGTCGAGGCCCATGCCCCAGGCAAAACCCTGGTACACGTCGGGATCGAGACCGCCGGCGCGCAGAACGTTCGGATGCACCATGCCGCAGCCGAGGATTTCCATCCAGTCGGTGCCTTCGCCGAACTTGACGATCGGGCCGGAGGAACGGTCGCACTGGATGTCGACCTCGAAGGACGGCTCGGTGAAGGGGAAGAAGGACGGGCGGAAACGCATCGTCACGTCGTCCACCTCGAAGAAGGCCTTGCAGAACTCCTCGAGAATCCAGCGCATGTTGGCGACGTTCGACTTGGTGTCGACCACGAGGCCCTCGACCTGGTGGAACATCGGCGAATGCGTCGCGTCACTGTCCTGCCGGTAGGTCTTGCCGGGGATGATGATGCGGATCGGCGGCTTTTGCGCCTCCATGGTGCGTACCTGTACCGGCGAGGTGTGGGTGCGCAGCACCTTGCGTTCGCCGTTTTCGTCCGGATTGAAGAAGAAAGTGTCGTGCATTTCACGCGCCGGGTGGCCTTCGGGGAAGTTCAGCGCCGTGAAGTTATAATAGTCGGTCTCGATATCCGGACCTTCGGCGATCGAGAACCCCATGTCGGCGAAGATCGCGGTGATCTCGTCGATGATCTGGCTGATCGGATGGATACGGCCGCGTTCAGCCGGGGAGGAGCGTACCGGCAGCGAGATATCGACGGTCTCGCGGGCAAGCCGCTGGGCGATCGCCGCATCCTTAAGGGCCGACTTGCGCGCCGTGATCGCGTCGAAGACGTCTGTCTTCAGCGCGTTGATCGCAGCGCCCCGCGTCTGGCGTTCTTCCGGCGACATGGTGCCGAGCGTCTTCAGGAGCTCGGAGATCGAGCCCTTCTTGCCGAGTGCGTTGACGCGCACGGCTTCGATGGCCGCTTCGTCACCTGCTCCGGTCACCTCGGTCAAGAGCTTCTCTTTCAGTGCTTCCAGGTCGGACATGGTTCATTTCCCGTGATCGGTCAAAGAAAAACCCGCGCCAGCCGTACCAGCGCGGGTTTCCCAATTCATATTCAAGAAGGCCTGGGAAGCGCTGGCTTTTAACGAACCGCGCTTTCAAACTCGTTGGTCGTGCCGGCGTCCTTGAGGTATTCAAGCGCCTTCTTGGCGGCGGCGACGAGCGCGCCGAATGCTTCCGTCTCATGGATTGCCATGTCGGACAGAACCTTGCGGTCGACTTCGATGCCAGCCTTCGACAGACCGTCGATGAAACGGCCGTAGGTCAGGCCATGTTCGCGAACGGCAGCGTTGATGCGCTGGATCCAGAGAGCGCGGAAGTTGCGCTTGTTGACCTTGCGGTCGCGATAGGCAAAAGCCTTCGAACGGTCCACGGCTGCCTTGGCGGCGCGGATGGTGTTCTTGCGGCGGCCGTAGAAACCCTTGGCTGCCTTGAGTGTCTTCTTGTGCTTGGCGTGAGCTGCTACGCCGCGTTTTACACGTGCCATGTCATGATCTCCTTAAAAATCCAATGTGCCAGACGTCTTAGAGACCGTTGGGCAGGTAGTTCTTGATGACCTTCTTGCCATCAGGCTCTGCAAGCACCATGGTGCCACGTGCATCGCGAATGAACTTGTTGGACCGCTTGATCATGCCATGGCGCTTGCCTGCGGCAGCTGCCATGACCTTGCCGGTTGCGGTGATCTTGAACCGCTTCTTGGCAGAGGATTTCGTCTTCATCTTGGGCATTTTGCTACTCCATTTTTCTTGATTTCGAGATCGACTGACGAGGTCGTCTCCAGCGTAAAGAACGGCCACGGCATGCCCTGCCGGACCGTTCGGACGGGGGCTTGTAACCGAAGCGCCCGCAAAGTGCAATGGCATTGAGGCAAACGCCCCGATAATTCCACATTGCCGGCGTCAGATATGAAAAAGCCGCCTCTCCGGCGGCTTTCATCAGGATCGAACCTGAAAACGCGGCGCTTACTTCGGCGCCAGCACCATCATCATCTGACGGCCCTCAAGCTTCGGCTCGGCTTCGACCTTGGCGATCGCGCCGGTGTCTTCCTTGACCTGAAGCAGAAGCTTCATACCCAGTTCCTGATGCGCCATTTCGCGGCCGCGGAACTTCAGGGTTACCTTGACCTTGTCGCCTTCCTCGAAGAAGCGGTTCATCGCCCGCATCTTCACGTCGTAATCGTGCGTGTCGATGTTCGGGCGCATCTTGATCTCCTTGATCTCGATGATCTTCTGCTTCTTGCGCGCCTCGGCCGCCTTTTTCTGCGTTGAGTATTTCAGCTTGCCCAGATCAAGGATCTTGCACACAGGTGGTTCAGCGTTCGGCGAAATTTCCACGAGGTCAAGCCCGGCTTCTTCTGCCATGCGCAATGCCTGATCTGTGGGGATGCTGCCGTGGTTGAGACCTTCGGCGTCGATGAGCTGAACCCGGGGAACCCGGATTTCCTTGTTAGAGCGGGGCCCGTCTTTTGTCGGGGCGTCCGTTTTGAACGGTCTGCGAATGGTCGTACTCTCCTCGAGCTGTTACGAATGGAATGCCTGACGGTAGCGCGATTTCCCGGCAAAATGCCGTTCAACTGCCGCTGGCCGTCATGTGGAAATTGCTGCGGGAAAGTCAATACCACAGCTTTTTGCGGAAATCACCACCTGTCTGGCACTCGGAGAATCTGTTTTAGAAAGAAAAACAGCGAGAAACGCCCAAAAAAAGGAAAAAGACTTGATGTCATTGCCAAACCCAGACGCAGAGCCCGATTATCTCGATGTCGGCAGCGGCGTGGATACGCGCCGGATCGCCATGCGGATTCTGCCCGCGGCAAGCGGCAAATCCCTGCCGGCACTCGTCTGGCTCGGCGGATACCGGTCCGACATGGCCGGCACCAAGGCGGTCGAACTCGAACGCCACGCTGAAGAGACCGGTGCGGCCTGCATACGCTTCGACTATTCCGGCCACGGCCTCTCCGGCGGCGCTTTTACCGACGGAACGATTTCCCGATGGCTGGAAGAAAGCCTCGCGGTCATCGGCCACGTCAATCCCGAGCGCATGGTTGTCATCGGCTCGTCAATGGGCGGCTGGGTCGCGCTGCGGCTTATCGCTGAACTGCGCGCGCGGGGCCAGGGTGGCCGGATCACTGGCCTGGTACTGATTGCCCCGGCGCCGGATTTCACCAGCGAGCTCATCGAACCGAACCTGACGGATGCCGAGCGTGCATCCCTTGCCGAGCGCGGCTATTTCGAGGAGCCGACGCCTTACGGACCGGACCCGAACATCTATACCGCAAGGCTGATCGAGGACGGGCGCGACAACCGCGTGCTCCAGGGCATCATCGAGACCGGTTGCCCGGTGCATATCCTGCAGGGCATGCGGGATCCGGATGTGCCGTATGGCCATGCATTGAAGCTCATGGAACACCTGCCGTCGGACGATGTCGTCATGACATTGATCCGCGACGGCGATCACCGCTTGTCGCGCCCGGAGGACATCGAGCGCATGCTGGCCGCCGTCGACGGTATGGTAACAACCTGAAAACGCGCCGTAATTCAGCTGCAATGCGGATTTGCCGCGCATTTTAACCATATCCAGAAATCCCCAATTCTGCAGATTGACTTCGTTTCGAGCGCACTGTTAACTCTTTGTTAACGATTAGAGCAGCTCGCGGACGGGGATCGATCGCGAAAGCTGACGTCAGATTTTCAGCTTTCGCGGGGATTCTTCAGGATTGTTTCGGGAGAAAACCGCGCCACAGGGGACGTGTATGGCGCAGTTGACGGGGGTTAAGAAAATGGTCGTGGCAATCGCGGCTGTTTTCGCATCGGCAGGCGCGGCTATTCCGGCGCCATCGGCAACAGCCCTCTCGATGCAGACGGGCGTCATCACCTCCCAGCCGATCGGCCATTACGAGTTCTGCCAGTCCCACCACTCCGAATGCGAGATCAACTCCAAGTCATCGACCGCGCCGCGCGTCACCGACTTCGGCTGGTCGGTCATTCGCGAGGTCAATCTCACAGTGAACCGCGAAATCACGCCGATGACCGATATGGACCTGTTCGGCAAGGATGAGGTCTGGACCTATCCCGGCGGCTCCGGCGACTGCGAGGATTTCGTGCTTTTGAAGCGCAAGCGCCTGATGGAGAAAGGCTTCTCGCCATCCGACCTGTTGATCACCGTCGTCCGCAAGCCGGACGGCGAGGGCCATGCGGTTCTGACCGTGCGCACCGCACAGGGTGATTTCATCCTCGACAATCTCGAAAACGCGGTGAAGCTCTGGACGAAGACGCCTTACCGCTTTTTGAAGCGCCAGGCCTCCATCAACACCGGCCGCTGGGTGACGATCGAGAACGGCGCGGAAGTTTTGGTGGGCTCGGTCGGCAATTGACGACCTGAAATTCCAGTTCAAAAGAAGGAAGGCGTGCCAGCGCCCCTTCCTTCTTTTGTGGCTTGGCGCTACGCATTGCCGATCAGCACGCCCGCCGCCAGCACGAGACTGCCGCCGATCACCACCTGGAAAGCGGCGCGCAGGAATGGGGTTTCCATATACTTGTTCTGGATAAAGGCGATTGCCCAGAGTTCGAAGAAGACGATGATCCCGGCCATGATCGTCGCTGTCCAGAAATGCGGAATGAGATAGGGCAGGGCGTGTCCAAGCCCACCGAGCGCCGTCATGATGCCGCAGGAAAGGCCGCGCTTGAGCGGCGAGCCGCGTCCCGAAAGCTTGCCGTCATCATGCGCCGCCTCGGTGAAGCCCATCGATATGCCGGCGCCGACGGAGGCCGAAAGGCCGACCAGGAAGGTCTGCCAGGTGTCCTGCGTGGCAAAGGCGGCGGCAAAGATCGGCGCCAGCGTCGAGACCGAACCGTCCATCAACCCGGCAAGACCCGGCTGGACGTAGGTGAGCAGGAACTGGCGATACGCCGTGTCGTCCTCCTTCCTGCGGACGCCTTCCGGCACATGTTTGTCGGTCAACATGCGTGCCACGTCTTCATGGCCCTGTTCGGCCAGCGCCAGTTCGCCCAGCAATTGCCGGGTCGACGCATCGGACGTGCGTTTGGCCGCCTCCACGTAGAAATTATAGGCCTGCGTCTCCATCGCCTCCGCCTCGCGGCGGATGGCATCGAGCGACAGGTTCTGCCGCAGCCAGTCCGGCCGGCGTGCCAGAAAGCCGTTGACATGCTCGCGCCGGATCAGCGGAATCCGTTCGCCGAAGCGGCGGCGATGCATGTCGATCAGCATGTTCTTGTGCGTGTTTTCCACCTCGGCCATGTCCTCGAAGACCTTGGCAGAATCCGGATACCTTCCCTTCAATGCCTGCGCATAGGCCTGGTAGATGCGTCCGTCGTCCTCTTCCGACGAAATGGCGAGCGCCAGAACCTCCTGTTCGGACAGGGAGGACAGGGGGCGTTTGAAACGGGAGAACAGACGGACAAACATGATGCAATCAACCTAGATTAGAATAATTCTAAAAATAAGGAGGCGTCATGAAAAGGTCAAGCGAAACGAGCGGCTGAGACTCGACAGCAAGCCGGATACATTCCACGATATTCGGACGATGAACCGTTTCCCCGAAAGCTGTGTCCCCGCATGAACCCGCTTCTGTCCAGCAAGGATACGATCCTCGACCGCATCGGCATGGCGCTGGCTGATAGGCTGACGACGAAGACGTCGGGCTATGAGCCCTATACGCCGTCCGATCCAGCGACGCTCGCCCGCACGCTCCGGCTTGGCGACATTCTGCTGATCGAGGGCAATCAGAAAGTGTCGGCGGCGATCAAATATCTGACCCAGTCGACCTGGTCGCACGCCGCCTTCTTCGCCGGCGACGAGATCCCGCTGACGCTCGACGAGGCGACGCTTCCGGTCATCGATCGGCCGCAACTGATCGAGGTCAATCTCGGCGAAGGCTGTGTGGCGGTGCCGCTTCGAAAATACTCCACCTACAACACCCGCATCTGCCGGCCCATCGGGTTGACGCCGGAAGACCGGGACGCTGTCCTGTCCTTCATGATCTCGCGGCTCGGCCTGAAATACGACATGAAGAACATCCTGGACATGCTGCGTTATTTCATGCCGACACCGCCGGTGCCGGTGCGCTGGCGCCGCCGCATGCTGGCGTTCGGATCAGGCGATCCGACGCGCGCCATCTGCTCGACGCTGATTGCGCAGGCCTTCGAGCAGATCCGCTATCCAATCCTGCCCGAGATCACCCGCGCGCCCGGCCGGGCCGCCGCGACGTCGCATTATTCGCGCGCCGAAATCCTGCATATCCGCCATCATTCGCTCTATACGCCGCGCGATTTCGATCTTTCGCCCTATTTCGCTATCGTCAAGCCGACGCTCGAATACGGCTTCGATTACAAGCGGCTGCAATGGGAGGGCAAAGACGGTGTGCCTCTCATAGAGAAATATTGAGCGTCTGTTCGCGGACGATATAGGCCTTCTGCCGGTCGGTGATGTAGTCGCGCACGATCGGCGCGGCATCACGTGAGCGCGACAGTTGCATATGAAAGACCAGCTGGCTGCCGGTGCGGAACATCATCTCGGCGCTGATCAGATAGAATTCCCACATGCGGGCGAACCGCTCGTCATACATCTCGATGACCTTGTCGCGGTTCTCCTCGAACCGCTCGCCCCAATGCTTGAGCGTCGTCGCATAGTGGATGCGCAGGAATTCCAGATCTGTCACCCACAGGCTGTTGCGTTCCACGACCTCGAATACCTCGGAGAGGGCCGGAGAATAGGCACCGGGGAAGATGTATTTGCGCAGCCAGGCACTTGCCATGCCGGGCGGGCTCATATGACCGATCGAATGCAGCACCGCGAGGCCATCATCCGGCATCAGTGCATTCAGCTTCTTGAAGAACTCGTCATAGTGATGAACGCCGACATGTTCGAACATGCCGACGGAAACGATGCGGTCAAACGGCTCGTCGACGTCGCGGTAGTCGCGCAGTTCGAAGCGCACCCGGCCGTCAAGCCCGGCATCCTTCGCCCGTTGCGTCGCCAGCGCCTGCTGTTCCTTCGACAGCGTCACACCAAGCACCTCGACGTCCTCCAGCTGGGCGAGATAGAGCGCAAGGTCCCCCCAGCCGCAGCCGATGTCGAGGACCTTCATGCCGGGGCGAAGGCAGAGCTTAGCGGCAAGCAGCCGAAGCTTGTTGCGCTGCGCCTGCTCCAGCGTTTCCTGCGGTTCGCGGAAATAGGCGCAGGAGTAGAGCATGTGCTCGTCGAGGAAGAGTTTGTAGAAATCATTGCCGAGATCGTAGTGATGGGCGACGTTGCGCTGCGCCTCGCCCTTGACGTTGGATTGCTGGCGCTTGCGAAAGCGCATCTTGATGGCGCGCAGCGCCTTCTGGATCGGGTAGGAGCCGAGCGCCAGCCGGTTGATCGAAAACAGCGTCAGGAAATCACGCAAGCTCGAGCCGTCTTCGAAGCGCAGCGTCCCATCCATATAGGCCTCGCCGGCGGCAAGTTCGGCGTTGAAGACAAGGGTGCGGTAAAGTTTCGGATCTGTCAGCCGCATGGTTACTTCGGGACCGGGCTCGCCGGAAAAGACATGCGGTTTGCCGTTTGCGTCGATGACAGTCAGCTGGCCCTTGCGGATGAAGGTTTTCATCATATGCGACAGTGGAAACATGCACACCTCGGTGGATAAAGCAGCTCGCGACGCGTCACTCTATCACCGGGTTTTCAAAATGCGCGGCCCAAATTCGTAAATATTCAACGGCCGGTGGCTGTCGCCCCGGCGCTTGCCGCGACGACGAGTACGGTGCCGGCGATCTGCAGCGCCGTCATCGGCTGGCTGAGCACGGCGAAGCCAGCAATCGCGCCAATGGCGGGCTCGAGGCTCATCAGGATGCCGAAGGACGAGGTGCTCATGCGCCTGAGCGCGATCATTTCCAAGGCGTAGGGGATGAGCGGCACGAGCAGCGCAAGCCCGGCAATGGTGACGACGCCCTCGGCCGTCATGCGCGAGACTTCCAGAAGCCCGAACGGCGTCGCGACCAATGCGGCCACGATCAGCGACATGGACAGACCCTGCAGGCCTTCGAACGCGCTACCAGCCTTCTTCATCAGGACGATGTAGAGCCCCCAGCCGGCTGCAGCGCCAAAGGCAAAGAGAATGCCTGTGGGATCGCCGACCCAGCCATGCCCGTCATGGGCAAGGAAAAGCACGCCGGCGCCGGCGATCAGCGGCCAGACAAGCCGCCAGCCGAAGCCGAAGGCAAAAGTCGCAACAGCCAGCGGCCCGAGAAAATCGATGGCCACGGCCAAGCCGAGCGGAACACGCTCGATCGCCGCGAAGAAACACAGCGTCATGCCGGCCATGGAGGCGCCGAGCAGCCCGGCGGTCTGCCACTGCAGCCGCGAATAGCGCAGGATCGGCGGCGGCACGACGATGGCCAGCAGGGCCGCGGCCCAGATCAACCGCAGCCACGTGGTGCCGAAAGGGCCGTAGGCGGCGATCGCCGATGCCGAAAACGCCGAGCCGAACTGCACGCTTGACATTGACAGAAGGCACAGCACGCCGCCGGTCAGGGCGGCCGCCGTCCCCGTTGTCAGCGGTGCCGCCACCGGGATCAACGTTTCGTCTCCATAGGCCGGTGTCGCTGTCCGCTGATCCAAGTTCTTGTCCTCCAGGCCGATGCCGATTGCTTGCACTGGCTCTACTAAAGGCGCGCGTGCGGGACAAATTCATATTTGTGGAGCTTAGCTTCACGTCATTTGATGCTGGCCCTGCTGGCTGGAACATAATCGCTTCCGGATCGTTATCGTCGCAGGCAAATGCAATCTTCAAGCGAGGGAACCCACATGGACGTCAACGGTGTAGGATGGATCGCGGCCATCATCATCGGCGGTTTCGCCGGGTGGTTGGCGGAACAGTTCATGAAGTCCGAAATGGGCATGTTCATGAACATCATTCTCGGCATTATCGGCGCCATTGTCCTCAACGCCATTCTAGCGATTGCGGGAATAGGTTTCGCCGGCTGGCTCGCCTATCTGGTCATCGGCTTCATAGGCGCATGCCTGCTGATCGCGGTCGGGCGCGCCGTGCGGAGGTAGCAATCGGTCATGGAGGAGAAAAACGATGCTGACATTCGCAGCCGAAGGTAGCGGCCAGGGCAAGCTGGAAATCAACGGCCATTGCGAGCCGGTTTCCTACGAGTTGATCGTGGCGCGTGAAGACGATGACACCAGCCAGGTGCACATTCGCTTGAATGCGCCGCGCGACTGGTTGCTGAAGCAGGGTTTCAAGGGCGATGCGGTTCTGGTGCGCAGCAACGGATCACGCATCGCGGTGTGGCGCAAAGGTGTCCTTGATGTTCATTCCAGCGTTTGCGTCACGCTCGAAGGCTATGACGACACGCTGAGCGACCTCGGCGAAGTCTCCGAAGCCTATCCGGAATTGAAACACTGAAAGTTGGCGGCGGAAACGGAAACGGGCGCGGTACGAGGCCGCGCCCGTTTCTATAATTGTCGTGAAGGCTCAGTCCTTGGCGCGCTCGACGTAGGAAGCGTCTTCCGTCAGGATGACGACGCGGGTGCCGACGCCGATATGCGGCGGAACCATGGTGCGAACGCCGTTTGACAGGATCGCCGGCTTGTAGGACGAGGACGCCGTCTGGCCCTTGACGACCGGTTCGGTCTCGACGATTTCCAGCGTCATGCGGGTCGGCAGTTCGATCGCCAAGGCAATGCCTTCGAACATCTTCAGCTGGACGGCCATGCCTTCCTGGAGATAGGCCTTGTCGTCGCCGATGACGTCGGGCGTGACGGTAACCTGGTCGTAGGTTTCCGGGTTCATGAAATGGAAGCCTTCGCCGTCTTCATAAAGAAAAGTGTGCTCGCGGTCCTCGACGAAGGCGCGCTCCACTTGCTCGGTCGTGCGCCAGCGCTCGGAAACCTTCACGCCATCGGAGATGCGACGCATGTCTACCTGGGTGACGGGCGTGCCCTTGCCGGGATGAAAGTTCGCGGCGGTCAGAACGGCGTAGAGCTTGCCGTCCACTTCGAGAACATTGCCCTTGCGGACTGAAGAGGCGATTACCTTGACCATAAGTCTTCCTTGTAACTGAGCTTGATGCGTCGTAGAGGAGCGCACGAATATGCGCGTCAAAGACGCCAGAATGCGTTTTCGGGCCGCACCTAACCTATATTTGCGCAAATTGCCAGTGTGACCGCCGGGTCTGCCCGAAGAAACCGCAAAATTGCGCGACGTATCGACTGCTCGAGAAATCTGGATCCAGGACCCTCATGCCCGCTGCCTCTCCCTGGTGGACCCCCGATGTCCATGCCGATCGCCGAGGTTTCCTCATCGGCCGCAACCGGATTCAGGCCGCGCTTCGCACCTTCTTTGCCGCGCGGGATTTCATCGAAGTCGATACCGCCACGCTGCAGGTGTCGCCGGGAAACGAGGCACACCTGCACGCCTTTGCAACGCAGGCTATCAATCATGACGGCAGCCGGGTGCCGCTCTATCTTCACACCTCGCCGGAATTCGCCTGCAAGAAACTTTTGGCTGCGGGGGAGGAACGCATCGCCTGTTTCGCCCATGTCTATCGCAATCGCGAGCGCGGGCCGCTGCACCATCCGGAATTCACGATGCTCGAATGGTACCGGGCCGGCGAAACCTACGACGCGCTGATGCGTGATTGTGCCGATATCCTTAGCCTTGCCGCCGAAACCGCCCAGGCGAAGCAGTTCACGTATCGAGGCGCGAAGGCCGATCCATATCTCGAGCCGGAGCGGATCACCGTTGCCGAAGCCTTCGAGCGCTTCGCCGGCATCGATCTCACCGCCTCGATTGATCGCAACGGCGAAACCGACCGGGATCGCCTGGCTGGAAGTGTTCGCAACGCCGGTCTGCGCGTCGCGCATGACGATACCTGGGCGGACCTTTTCAGCCGAGTGATCGTCGAGAAGGTCGAGCCCAATCTCGGTTTCGGCCGCGCGACGATCCTCTACGAATATCCCGTCGCCGAAGCTGCCTTGGCGCGGCCAACGCCGCATGACGCGCGCGTCGCCGAGCGTTTCGAGCTCTATGCTTGCGGCGTCGAGCTCGCCAATGCTTTCGGCGAGTTGACGGACGCCTCCGAGCAGCGTCGCCGCTTCGGAATGGAAATGGCCGAGAAGAGCCGTGTCTACGGCGAAACCTATCCGCTGGACGAGGATTTCCTCAAGGCGCTTGACATCATGCCGGAAGCAAGCGGCAGTGCGCTCGGTTTCGACCGGCTGGTGATGCTTGCGACAGGCGCCTCGCGCATCGATCAGGTCATCTGGGCGCCGGTCGCCGAAACCAGCGATCGTCAGCGAGGAAACCGGCCGTGATTGCAATCGGCGCGCTGAAAACCATCGAGGATCTGGAAGAGGCAGGGCTCATCGCCAACACCCGGCGTGCGCAGCTGTCGGATGTCGCCGATCGCTATGCCATTGCCGTCACGCCCGCCATGGCGGCGCTGATCGATCCGGGCGATCCGAACGATCCGATCGCCCGCCAGTTCATTCCAGATGCTGCCGAGCTGGTCCGCTTGCCGGAGGAGCGCGAGGATCCGATCGGTGACGGCGCGCACAGCCCCGTCGAGGGCATCGTCCATCGCTATCCGGACCGCGTGCTCTTGAAGGCCGTGCATGTCTGCCCGGTCTATTGCCGCTTCTGCTTCCGCCGCGAAATGGTCGGGCCGCAGGGGCTTGGCACGCTTGCATCGCAGGCAATGGACAGAGCCTTCGCCTATATCGCCGGCCATCCGGAAATCTGGGAGGTGATCCTGACCGGCGGCGATCCGCTGGTGCTGTCGCCGCGCCGGCTGGCTTCGATCATGGAACGGCTGGCAGCGATCGATCATGTGAAGATCGTACGTTTCCACACCCGCGTGCCGGTCGTCGAGCCGCAGCGGGTGGATGAGGCTTTGATTGTCGCCCTGAAAGCGAGCGGCAAGACCACGTACCTGGCGCTGCATGCCAACCATCCGCGCGAGTTGACGCTTGAAGCGCGTGCCGCCTGCGCCCGCCTCGTCGATTCCGGCATCGTCATGGTGAGCCAGTCGGTGCTCTTGAAGGGCGTCAACGACGATCCCGATACGCTCGCCGCGCTGATGCGGGTCTTCGTCGAAAACCGGATCAAGCCCTATTACCTGCACCATCCCGATCTCGCACCGGGCACCGGCCATTTCCGCCTGACGATCGAGGAGGGGCAGGCGCTGGTCGCATCCCTGCGAGGCCGCGTCTCCGGCCTCTGCCAGCCCGCCTATATCCTCGATATCCCTGGCGGCTACGGCAAGACGGTAATTTCGGCCTCGACGATCGAGGACAATGGCGGTGGCTGTTACACGGTCTCGGATTTCCATGGCGAGACGCATGCCTATCCGCCGGTAGTACCAGCACAGGCTTAGAGGCGGATCTTCCCGAACAGTGCGCTGAGTTCCGATTGCCTGCCGGTGCCGGTTTTCTGGAAGATCGAGCGGATATGGCTTCTGACCGTTTCGTAGCCGGCCGCGCCAAAGGCGCCGCGGCCGGTCGGTTCCATGATGTTGGCGCCTATGGCGCCCGTCGCATTGCTGATGGCCTCCACCGCCTGCAGCCACTGCGACAGTCCGAAAACCGCGGCCTGGACGCGATCGAGAGCCTGGGCGAGTGGTCCGGCGTTAACGCGCATCTGTAGTCTGCTCACGTTCGCGATAACCGAGTTTAAGTTTGGACTGCTCCGCGCGTCAATGGTGGGGAATGGGCTTCGCAATCGTGAACCGATTTTGGTGCGGTGCATCGTCTGACCGACCTGCAAACAAAAAAGCCGGCCACCTCGCGGCGACCGGCTTTTTGCAATCCATGAGCCGGATCAGCTTTCCTTGATCGGCGCAATCGCGATTTCGACGCGGCGGTTTTGCGCCCGCCCGGCTTCGCTCGCATTCGAAGCGACCGGCCGGTCCGGGCCATAGCCCACAGCCGACATGCGGCGCTGGTCGACGCCGCGCGAGCCGAGATAGTTGGCGACCGAAATGGCGCGGCGCTCGGAAAGGCCCTGGTTGTGGCTGGCGCCGCCGGTCGAATCCGTATGGCCATCGACGTCGATCAGCGTCTTGTTGAACTTGCGCAAGACGATAGCGACCGAGTCCAGCGTCGAATAGAAGCCGGGATTTACCTGGTCCTGGTCCGTCGCAAAGGTGATGTTCGATGGCATGTTGAGGATGATGCGGTCGCCGGCGCGGGTAACCGAAACGCCGGTGCCCTGCAACTGCGCGCGCAGTTCGGATTCCTGGCTGTCCATGTAGTTGCCGATCAGGCCGCCGCCGAGCGCACCGATGCCGGCGCCGACCAGGGCCGCGTCGCGGCGGCCGGCAGCACTCCCGCCGACCAGAAGGCCGGTTGCGGCGCCGAGGCCCGCGCCGATCAGCGCGCCGCCGGCGGTGTTCGACATCTTCTGCTGGCCCGTATACGGGTCGGTGGTAGTGCAACCGGAAAGATAGACGGCGGCGATCGCCAGTACGGCAAATTTCTTGATCATGGAATCAGGGGTCCCCAATGGTGCTGTCCTGCTTCATACTACTGATTGCGGCAGGAAGATGAAGAGCAGGGGACCATTTAAGCACGAAGCGGCAAATTGCCTGTGCAAGGCGCGGGAAGTCTATGGATGGACTGCTCCCGCGCCGCTGGCCGCTATTCGGTCAGGTTGATCTCTTCGGTGTTGCCGCCCTGGCAGGTGTAGCAGCAATCCTCGCAGGTCTCGGCATCGTCCGGGCCGGTGCCCCAATAGGTCGCCTTGTCACCGGAAACCCAGGCGCCGTAGCAGATCTTTTCGCCCTCGTCGCAGGACAGCGGAATCTGCTTGGTTTCGCCGTCGTCCAGCAGATAGACCTGATTGTTGCCCGGCCACAGATGGTCGCGATCCTGGCTGTAGAGCTCGACTTCGACGGCGTTCGGATGGCTGTTCATCATCTGGAAAGTCACATCGGCAGCGGAGGCGGCGGAAACGCCGCCCCAAAGCACGAATATGGAAAGCGCGGCCAGACCCGCGCGTTGGCGAATGGTTTTCATGGATCCCCTCTCAATTGTCGGCCTTGCGGCCGAAATTTAGCTAGCACGAAGAGAAGGGGCGCGGAATGGGCGTAGGCGGCACCCGGGATCGTTTTTTCAGGGTCATTTTTGGTGACAAGGATAGGTGGAAGCGTCGCTGGCTATCCTCCCGTCAAGCCGTGGCCAAAGACTTGTAGAAAAACGTCGATCCGCAATAGCTGCCATCGGGCATCAACGCATATTGCGGAATGACGCCGACCCGCTGCCAGCCGAATTTTTCATAGATCGATTCGGCCGGGCTACCGGTTGCCGTGTCGAGCACGAGCACATGCCGTCCGTGTTTTGCCGCCTCGCTTTCAGCGGCGTCCATCAGCAATCGCGAAAGCCCAAGGCCGCGCGCCCGGCGATGAACGAGCAACTTTTTCAGGTCGGCGCGATGCGGCTGGTTCGGCATCATGCCGATGCCCAATTGCACGGTGCCGAGGATCTCTGCGTCCTTCTCCGCCACGATCAGGACCGTTTGTCCGTCGCTCACCGCGCGGGCGACGCCCTCCCAATAGGGCATGGCATCCGCGGGTGTGTGCGGCGACATGAAGCCGACGGACGCGCCGCCCTCGACGCAATCCGAGAGGACCTCGGCCAGCGCGGGCAGGTGAGCCGCGGTTTCAGAAGGGGTAAGGGTGCGGATCGTGACCTTTGACATCGGGACTAGACTTTGCTGCGGTTGAGAATGACGGCGTAGCGGGCCGGCGCGTCATGCGGATTGTGAAAGATGTGGGCTTCGGCAAGCCGCATGAACAGACAGTCGCCCGCCTCGAGCAGGTGGGTTTCCTCCCCCGCGGTCATGGTGAGCCTTCCCTCGAAGAGCCAAAGATGCTGGGTGAACCCGGCTTCGAATTGGTGTTGCTCGAACACCACCCGGGCGCCCGGTGGAAACTCGACCTCGACGATATCGACCGGTGAACCCATACCATCCGGCGAAACCGAGCGGCGCAGATATCCCGTGTCCGGATCACGCCAGACACGCTGGTCGGCGCGGCGCAGAAGCGGCTTTCCTTCCGGCTGTTCGCCGGCAAAGAAGCGCGACAGCGTGGTGCCCAGCGCACTGCAGAGCCGGGCAAGCAGCTGCGCGGTGGGGCTCGCCTCGCCTCGCTCGATCCGTGAGATCATCGCCCGGCTGACACCCGAGCGGCCGGCGAGCTCGTCGAGCGTCATGGATTGTTGAAGGCGCAGCGCCTTCATGCGCTCGCCGATGTCGATTTCGAAAGTCTCGGGATGTGATTCCATTATAGGAGAATTAAATGTTCTTATGATGGAGTCAAGGGGTGAAAGACCGGCCGAAAGGACCGGCAATTATAGTGAACAAAGCCTGCATTTCCCGCTTTGCGGCGATTGAGTGCGCTGCTATATGCGGCCCATGAGCACAACACCTTCAAAAACGCCCCTGTCGCACATCCGCAATTTCTCGATCGTGGCCCATATCGACCACGGCAAATCGACCCTGGCCGACCGCCTGATCCAGACGACGGGCGGCCTCGCCGACCGCGAGATGTCGGAACAGGTTCTCGACAGCATGGACATCGAGAAAGAGCGCGGCATCACCATCAAGGCCCAGACCGTGCGCCTCCATTACAAGGCGAACAACGGCGAGACCTATGTGCTCAACCTGATCGACACGCCCGGCCACGTCGACTTTGCCTATGAAGTGTCGCGCTCGCTGTCGGCCTGCGAAGGTTCGCTGCTGGTGGTGGATGCGTCTCAAGGCGTCGAAGCCCAGACGCTTGCCAACGTCTATCAGGCGATCGACAACAACCACGAGATCGTCACCGTCCTCAACAAGATCGACCTGCCGGCCGCCGAGCCGGAGCGCATCAAGGAGCAGATCGAGGAAGTCATCGGCATCGATGCGTCGGAAGCCGTGCTGATCTCGGCCAAGACCGGCCTCGGCATCCCGGATGTCTTGGAGGCGATCGTCCACAAGCTGCCGGCTCCCAAGGGCGGCGCCGACGATGCGCCGCTGAAGGCGCTCTTGGTCGATAGCTGGTACGACACCTATCTCGGCGTCATCGTTCTTGTCCGCATCATCGACGGCACGCTGAAAAAAGGCCAGACCATCCGCATGATGGGTACCGATGCCAGGTATCAGGTCGAGCGTGTCGGCGTCATCACGCCGAAGATGGTCAATGTCGATGCGCTCGGTCCGGGCGAAATCGGCTTCATCACCGCCTCGATCAAGGAAGTGGCCGACACCCGCGTCGGCGATACGATCACTGAGGACAAGCGCCCGACGGCAGAAGCGCTGCCGGGCTTCAAGCCGGCCCAACCGGTCGTCTTCTGCGGCCTCTTCCCGGTCGATGCCGCCGATTTCGAGGACCTGCGCGCCGCCATGGGCAAGCTGCGCCTCAACGATGCCTCCTTCTCCTTCGAAATGGAAAGCTCGGCGGCGCTCGGCTTCGGCTTCCGCTGCGGCTTCCTCGGCCTCCTGCATCTGGAAATCATCCAGGAGCGGCTCGAACGCGAATTCGATCTCGACCTGATCGCGACGGCGCCTTCTGTCGTCTACAAGCTTTACATGAACGACGGCACTGAGCGCGAGCTGCACAATCCGGCCGATATGCCCGATGTCGTCAAGATCAAGGAAATCCACGAGCCCTGGATCCGCGCGACGATCCTGACGCCGGACGATTATCTCGGCGGCATCCTCAAGCTCTGCCAGGACCGGCGCGGCATCCAGGTGGAACTCACCTATGTCGGTACCCGCGCGATGCTGACCTACGATCTGCCACTCAATGAAGTCGTCTTTGATTTCTACGACCGGCTGAAGTCGATCTCCAAGGGCTACGCCTCGTTCGACTACCAGATCACCAACCACCAGGAAGGCCATCTGGTGAAGATGTCGATCCTCGTCAACGGCGAGCCGGTCGATGCGCTGTCGATGATGGTGCACCGCATGGCTGCTGAAAAGCGCGGCCGCGACATGTGCGAGAAGCTCAAGGAGCTGATCCCGAAGCACATGTTCAAGATCCCGATCCAGGCCGCCATCGGCGGCAACGTGATTGCCCGCGAAACCATCTCGGCGCTGCGCAAGGACGTCACCGCCAAATGCTACGGCGGCGACGCCACCCGCAAGCGCAAGCTGCTCGACAAGCAGAAGGCCGGCAAGAAGCGCATGCGCCAGTTCGGCAAGGTGGAAATCCCGCAGGAAGCGTTCATCGCGGCGCTGAAGATGGGCGACGAATAGGCTGAAGCATTGCTGTTGAAAAAGAGGCCTTCGGGCCTCTTTTTTGTTTGAGGAAAGAAGCACACGATACCCTCGCAAGGCTGATGCGGGAACTGGATCGTCAACCATCAAGGCAACTTGAACTGCAGGCCCCCCTCCATTAAACCTTTCCTTGCATGCCGAAGCATCGGCCTGCAGTCCTGCCGGATCCATAAGGGGTTTCGAAATGCACAAATTCAAGATCTTGAAGGCCGCCAACGACCAGTTCCGCGTCCAGTTCCTCTACAATGCGGAAGTGATGGTCTGGTCGGAGAACTATGCCTCCAAGGCGAGCGCGAAGAGCTGCATCGAATCGATCAAGAAGAACGCGCCGGGTGCGGCGACGGTCGATGTCAGCAAGGACGAAACCGGATCGGGTTATCGTTTCGAGATCGTCGAAAGCAAGGACGGCGAGCATTTCGTTCGTTTCAAGGCTTCCAATGGCGAGACGATGGTCCGCTCGGAGACCTACGCGTCCAAGGCAAGCGCCAAGAATTGCATCGAGTCCGTCAAGAAGAACGGACCGGATGCGCCGGTGGAAGACGAAACCGCCAGCGCCTGAGAGCGTAATTTTCGACGCTTTGCCGTCGCTACGCGCGAAATCTGATGTCGCAATTTCCATCTGTCGGAACGTCGCTTGCCGGCGCTCCGCACCGGTGCCTGCGAAGGCAGCTTCTCGTTCACGAATAGGCGATGAACAGGGGGAGACGCTGGTGAATGTCAGCCGCATTTCGAGCCATGGATAGAGCCCCAAGTCCCCATCGCATCGAGCACCGGCACCAGCGACAGGCCGTAGTCGGTGTAGCGATATTCGACATAAACGACCTCGCCGATCTTTGAGGGTGTGCGCGAGACAAGGTTGTCGCGTTCCAGTGCGCGCAGGTTCTCGTGCAGCACTTTTTCCGAGACGCCGACGACACGGCGCAGGTCGCCGAAATTGGCCGGCCCTTCGCGCAGCCGCCAGAGGATGCGCGGTTTCCATTTGCCGCCCATTGCCCTGATCGTCGCCAGCACCGGGCAGTCGTGCATCTTGTCCATGGCCGTCACTACATCGAACTCCGTTGTCCCGGCATGACGCGGCACGCGCGCCGGTGCGCATCCCACCTACCTCAAGGTAAGTCCTTGTCGAATTTGAATTTCCTCGGCAAAACTCCGACGCAACCTTGGAGGAGACCCGCATGATCGCCGAATATATCCGATACGAAATGAAAACCCATTCCGCTGAAGAGCTTGTCGCCGCCTACGGGCAGGCGGCGGAGCATCTTCGCGCGGCGCCGGAATGTCTGGCCTTTGATCTCGCCCGCTGCGTCGAGGAGCCAAACAGCCTCATTCTGCGCATCCACTGGACTTCGCTCGAAGCCCATATGCAAGGCTTTCGCAAAGGACCCTGCTTTCCTCCGTTTCTTTCAGCGATCAGGCCGTTCGTCGGCGAGATCGCTGAAATGAGGCATTACGAGGAGACGGATCTCCGCTGGCAGCGATAATCAAAGCTCCCGTCATCCTCACCTGAGGATGACGGGAGGAAAGATCGATGCCTAAGAGGCGCGCTCGGCAAATTCCTTCACCAGCACTGCATATGTCTCCATCGGCGGAATGGTCTCATAGCTGTGCACCGCCGCTGTGCTTGCCCAGGGCAGTTTCTCGCTCGTGAATGTCTCGATGAAGGGCGAGAACCCGGTGGCATCGTCCAGCATGGTCGGGCGCAGGTTGACGAACCAGTCCATGCCTTCGGGGCGGGTGAACATCCAGCTCATGCAGTGCGGGCAGAAATAGTGGCGGGTGGCGCCGTGCAGGCCGCCGATCACCGGTTCGCCCTGCGTCACTTCGAAGCCCTCGGCCGGGATGGCGGCGCTCAGCGAATAGGCGCTGGACGACATCTTCTGGCAGCCGGTGCAGTGGCAGGCCATGGTGAGCAGCGGCGGCGCGCTGATTTTCAGCCGTACCTGGCCGCAGCGGCAGCCGCCTTCCAAGGGGAGATTTTGCATGGTCATGATGGGGTCCTCCGTATTTTTCGGATCAATCTAGCGGAGAGACCGCACCCGTCAAACGGATCGTTGCCTTTGCCAGCGATCCGTTGCGCGGGTGGTTTGGCCGCCGATTTTAGTCCGACCCGCAGGGCCAGCTGGATGGCGCGATCAGCCCGGCTGGCAGCTTCGTCTTGCCGTCGCCGCAGGCAAGATCGATCTGCGCCTGCTCAAGACCCTTGGCGGCGGAAAGATCGAGCCCCTCGATCCGGGTCAGGAACAGGAAGGCCTGGTCGAAGACGAGTGGACCTTCGAATGTCGTGCCGCTGAGATCGGCGCGGGAGAGATTGGCGAACGAAAAGCGCGTGCCGGTCAGCACCGCGCCCTTGAAGTGTGCGCGGCTGAGTTCAGCTTTCTCGAAGTCGGCGCCGGTCAGCTGGGCTCCGCTGAAATCGGCCCGCTGCAGCTCGGCACTGGCAAATGAAGCGCCGTTGGCGATAATGTTGACGAAGTTCGATCTGTAGGCTTCGACCCGCGCGAAATTCGCCTTCTCCGCCCTCGCGCCGGAGAGCCAGGCGCGCACCAGATGGGCCTTCTCCAGGTTCGCGGACGTCAGGTTCGAGCCGCTGAGGTCGGTCATGGAAAAATCAGTGCCGAAAAGGTTGGCGCCGTCCAGTTCGCTCGACGGCAGCATCAGGCTTTTCTTGGTGCAGTTGCTCCAGTCCAGCCCGGGCTCGGGCGCGCTGTTGCAGTAAGCGGCCATTGCTGGCTGACCTGTAAAAACCGGGGCGGCAAGGAGCAGGGCGGTTGCCAGCAAGGCAGGCGCAAGGCGCGGTGGCATTGCCTTCCGCGCGTATCGGCACATCTTCGCCATCCCACTGAATTCTTTAGCAAGCACGCATGTTCCCAATCGATCCTCCGCCCGGTTGCCCGGATGTATCCTCTCCAGCCGTTCTATACCGCTTGCACGGCAATAAAAAGAATATTGCCGTTGCCGGTACTCATGGAAATGGGGAGGCGCGCGGCAATGTTCAAACCGGGCGCCCAGCCTATGCCGGTGCCCGTGCCTATGCCGATGCTGCCGCCAGTGTCCGCGTCTCGTTTCCAGCCGCGCCGGCGCTCCTGATCGTCCTGACCCAGGCCCGGGCCAGCGCAAGGCCGGCCGCATCGGCCTGTTCTGCGTGCCGCGCCGCATGCTCCCGATAGCGCTCCAGCCAATGCGGGTCGAGGCCCATGATCTGGTCCTCGAAAATCCGGTTCCAGTCCTCGACGACGCGTGTTCCGGCCTCGAAGTGAAACTGCATGCCATAGGCGGCGCGGCCGACACGGAAGGCCTGGTTGGCAACGGCCGGATTAGTGGCGAGACGAACTGCGCCCTCGGGCAGGGCGAAGCTGTCGGAATGCCATTGGAAGCTCGTGAAGGTCTTGCCGGCTGCGCTCAGCACCGGATCGGAAATACCCTCGCTTGTCAGTTGCACTTCGTGCCATCCAAATTCGCGGGTCCGGCCGAGAAGGTTCTCCGCCCCGTGTGCGCGCGCCAAAAGCTGGCTGCCGAGGCAGATGCCGAGCACCGCCTTGTCGGCATCGGCAAAGGCGCGCATCAGGCGGGCAAGCTCCGGCAGATAGGGGTGGATGAGGTCATCGACGGCGGTCTGCTCGCCGCCGAGCACCACCAGCGCGTCATACGCACGAATGTCGCCAGGCAGCCGCTCACCGGCGAAAGCGTGCCTGAGGTCGATCTCTGCCGCTGCTTCGGCAAGCGCCACGCCCACCTGTCCAAGGTCGGACTGGATCATGTTTTCCACCACCAGAACCCGCATGTCGTCTCCGCTTATTCTGTGTTTGAAAAGATTGATCACGCCGCGCCCTGCCATTCAAGAGGGTTTCGAGCCGATTTGCCGGCGTGTGCTATTGCCGGCACGGCCGACAAGTCTTGACCTTTTGGCCCGAAAGTAGCATTGGACCGCCTTGGTCGCGTTCAACGAAACGCCAGACAGCGGAAAAACCATGAGCAAAGCTACATCCTCTGCCCCCTCGCAGCGCATGCTGAGGGTCGGCGAACAAGTTCGCGCAGCCCTGACACAGGTGCTGCAGCGCGGCGAGGTGCGCGATCCGTTGATCGAGACGACGGTGATCTCGATTTCCGAAGTGCGCATGTCACCCGACCTGAAGATCGCCACCGCCTTCGTGACGCCGCTCGGTGTTGCCGATCACGCGGCGACCATCGAGGCGTTGAACCGCAACGCCAAATATATCCGCGGCCGGCTGACGCCGCATCTGAGACAAATGAAATACATGCCGGAGGTTCGCTTCCGCGACGATACCAGCTTCGACAACTACAAGAAGATCGACGAATTGCTCAAGTCTCCGGAAGTCGTCCGCGACCTGAAGGACGAAGACGGCGAAGAGTGATGGCCAAGCATATCACTCTGGATGAGCTGAACGGATGGACCTTCGAGCAGCGCCAGACATTCTACCGTAGTGGCCTTGCCCGGTTCGACAATGCCGAGGCCGTTCGGCTGGTGGAAATGATGGTCGCCTCGGGCTTGCCCTTCCGCAGGGGCAAGGAGATCGCCCATGGCGACCCTGAGATGAAGGCGCTCGAGGCCATCGTCTATTCGCCCTATAATGAGAAGCTGCTGCTCGATGCCGCAGCTGCGGGCAAGCCGCCGCTCGGCGCCATCGAGCCTTTGATCGTCGAAGACCTCGGGGAAGATTACAGGGTCGACAATGGCGGCACGATCGCGGCCGGATACCTGATCGCAAGGCGGCTCTACGCTTTGGGGTTTGAAAAGGGCAACAGCCAGAAAATGCCGGACGGCAGCGTGGCGAAAACAGCCGCGACGTTTCGCAAAAAAAGAGCATAGAGAATGTCAAAACCTCGCAAACCCAAGGGCCGCCCGGTTTCCGGCTGGCTGATCCTCGACAAGCCGCTGGATTTCGGCTCGACCGAGGCCGTGTCGAAGATCAAGTGGCTGTTCAAGGCGCAGAAGGCGGGTCATGCCGGCACGCTCGATCCGCTCGCCTCCGGCATGCTGCCGATCGCGCTGGGCGACGCGACCAAGACGGTTCCCTATGTCATGGATGGCCGCAAGATCTACGAATTCGCCGTTGCCTGGGGCGAGGAGCGTTCGACCGACGATCTGGAGGGCGAGGTCGTCCAGTCGTCCGACGCCCGCCCTTCCGAAGAAGACATCCGCGCGCTGCTGCCGAAATATACCGGCGTCATCAGCCAGGTGCCGCCGCAGTTTTCCGCCATCAAGATCGACGGCAACCGCGCCTATGATCTGGCTCGCGAAGGCGAAACCGTCGACATCCCGGCCCGCGAAGTGGAAGTGTTCCGCCTGTCGCTGCTGGGCTGCACGCCGAACCTCGCGCATTTCGAGATCGAATGCGGCAAGGGAACCTATGTCCGGTCTCTGGCGCGGGATTTCGGCCGTGATCTCGGCTGTTTCGGCCATATCGCGTCGCTGCGCCGTAGCTTCGTCGCCCCCTTTGCCGAAGAGGCGATGGTGCCGCTTGCCGAACTGGTGGCGCTGGAAAAGATCGAGAACGAGGACGAGCGGCTGGAAGCGCTCGATGCCTTCCTGATCGATACCGGCGAGGCGCTTTCCAACCTGCCGCATATCGCCATCACCGAGGATCAGGCGCATCGCCTCAAAATGGGCAACCCGATCATCCTGCGCGGGCGCGATGCGCCCATGGCGGAGCCGGAGGCCTACGCGACGTCGCGCGGCAAACTGGTCGCCATCGGTGAGATCGGCGAGGGCGAATTCAGGCCCAAGCGCGTTTTCGCCACCGGTTGAGTTCCCGCCGCGACCCCATAGATTTCGTCGCATGACATCGGGTTGCCTTCCTGAGATCGCTGGCGCATGTTCCGGTCGGTGATCGGGATTCGCGCGCGTTTCGCGGTCCGGGGCTGATCTGATGAGGAAAGCTTGAGCGACAGACAGGACAAACAGAGCGAGCTGAGCGCTCCTTGGACGGCGCTCCTGCGCTCGCGGCTGAGGGGCCCCCTGTCGTTCTATCTGACGGCCCTGCTGCTCGTCGCCATCGTTCCTTCCTTCGTCTTTTCGATGATCATCCTGAAGCGCAGCATTGATGAGCAGGAGCGCGTGGTCACGGCCCTGCTCAAGGGAACGACCGGCGCGGTCACCCGCGTGGTCGAGCGCGAGATCGACGGCATGCTGACCACGCTCAAGGTGTTGTCGACTGCAAGTGCGATAGACGACAGAAAACTGGATCAGTTCTATGAGCGGGCGTCATCTGCCCTCGCCGACACCGATTCCAATCTGCTGGTCATCGATCGCGCGCACGATCAGCTTTTCAACACGCGGGTGCCCTTTGGCAGCGCGCTCGGCAAGGCGTCGGATCCTGCGTCGATCGATCAGGCGTTCCGCAACGGTAGCCCGCTCATTTCAAATGTCTTTTTCGGCAAGACAGTGAAAAAATGGGTGTTCAACGTTTACCTGCCAATCACCACGCCGCTCGGCAACAAGGACTATCTGCTGACGCTGACCCAAAACGCCGAGAACCTGTCGAAAGCGGTCAGCAAGGATGTCCTGTCGCCCGGCTGGAATGCGGCGCTGGTCGATGGCGCAGGCAACGTGATTGCCTCGTCCGACCCGGCCGTGGCGGTGGGCAAGCCGTTCTTCATGGACATCGTACCGGCATTGCGCGTCGGCGTCGGTGAAGCGACGAACGACGGCGTGTCATACAGGACGGTCACGGAGTTTTCCGTCCTCGCCGGCTGGAAGGTCGTCGCATGGGCAAAAAGTGCCGATGTCGATGCGCCGGCGCTATGGTCCTATCTCTGGCTGTCGCTGGGTGGAATTCTCTTTGCCGGCATCGCGGTCGCCGGGTCGGTCACCATTGCCGGACTGCTGACGCAGGGCGTCACGGTACTGGCGCGCGACGCACATCTTCTTGGTGCCGGGCGGCCGATCGCGCCGCGCAAGCATATGATTTCCGAGATCGAGACGGTATCGACGGCGCTGGCCGAGGCGGCTCAGGCCCGCAGAAAGGCCGAAAACGAAATCCGCTTCCTGATGCGCGAAGTGGCGCACCGTTCCAAGAACCAGTTGAGTGTTATTCAATCGATGCTCAACCAATCCCTCAACGCGGGGGAGGGCCGGGCGGATTTTGCCGAGGCGTTCCGCAAGCGGATTGCCGGCCTGGCCCGCTCGACCGATCTGATGATTGCCAACGCCACGCAGGGCGTCGATTTCCAGGAGCTTGCGCAAAACCAGCTGCAGCCGTTCATTCCCGATGATCCGCAGCGTGTTCGCCTTTCGGGACCGTCCGTGCGCCTTGACGCGCAGGTTTCGCAGACGCTGGGCATGGCGCTGCATGAGCTTGCCACCAACGCCACGAAATATGGCGCGCTGGGCAACAGCAAGGGGACTGTCGACCTGACGTGGTCAGTCACTGATGCGGCATTTCAGCTCGTCTGGCGAGAAGCGGGCGCGGTGATCGACGCGGATGCTGTCGCCACCACACGCAAGGGTTTCGGGACCATCGTTCTCGAGCGCATGCTGGGCATGGCGCTGGATGCCAAACTGGAGCGGATCATGCATGCGGACGGCATCGAATGGCGGGTGACTATTCCCCAGGAACGGTTGAAAGCAAACCTGTCGGTACAATCCTGATTGGGTTATCCTGCGGGACGTCTGGGTCCTGTTGAAAGAGAAGCACATGCACTGGAAGAGCATCATTGCCACCACTGTTCTTACGGTTTTTGCCTCCGGTATGGTGCCCGCCTTTGCCGCCGAATGCGTGGTTGCCGACCCGACGGGCACGCCGCTCAATGTCCGGGCTGAGCCAAATGGACCGATCCTGTCGACGCTCGACAACGGGTCTTCCGTGGATGTGATCGCCGAAACGCGGGTGAGCGGCAAGCGCTGGGTCCAGGTGGCTGCAGATGGCGAGATGCTGGGCTGGATCTTTGCCAATTTCCTCGATTGCGCAAGACGCGACGAAGACCTGAAATCGGCGCCGATGCATCCGCGCACCGCACCACAATAAGCCGCCAGCAAGGGCTTTATCCGCCCTCTTTCTTTTTGATGCCGGATGGTTTATAGGCAGCGCCAGCATCAGACCCGATCAAGCGGACTTTTGCCTTCATGGCCGCAGCTAGACGACATCCCGGCTGCTGGCGACCCGAAATCCTAAACATTGAAAGGATGACACGATGTCGATCACTGCAGAGCGCAAGGCTGCGCTCATCAAGGAATACGCAACTGTTGAAGGCGATACCGGTTCTCCGGAAGTCCAAGTTGCCATCCTCACCGAGCGGATCAACAACCTGACCGAACACTTCAAGGGCCACAAGAAGGACAACCACTCGCGTCGTGGCCTTCTGGCAATGGTTTCCAGCCGCCGTTCGCTTCTCGACTACGTCAAGGGCAAGGACGAAGCGCGCTATACCAAGCTGATCACCGCTCTCGGCATTCGCCGCTAAGCCTTATCCGGCGGGACCCTTCGAAGGAAGGATGCCCGCCGGTTCTTTTTTACGGGATTGATCCCGTCTTTTGCGCTTCCGGGCGAGCCACTCTGGCTCCCGGCGAAGCGGACGCTCCAGCAGACCGGATGGGCCGGCTCTGCGGAACCAACCGATGACCTGTCATGGGGCAGGATTGCAGGATGCTTCGGCGCTTGCTCGTTTTCCCGGCGCCCGAAGCCAATTGGCTTTCAGGAGCGGAACGACCGCCAGCCAGATTTTGGAAGCCTCCCGTTGTCTTGCCCGTGATGCGTCATTTTTGCGGACCGCCCGCGCCAGTTTCGGCTGCGGCGCGGACCTGCCGCACACGAAGGACAAAACATGTTCGATACCCACACGGTAGAAATTGAATGGGCGGGCCGCCCGCTCAAGCTCGAAACCGGCAAGATCGCCCGTCAGGCTGACGGCGCCGTGCTTGCCACCTATGGCGAGACCGTCGTTCTCGCCACTGTCGTTTCGGCCAAGGCGCCGAAGCCGGGACAGGATTTCTTCCCGCTCACCGTCAATTACCAGGAAAAGACCTACGCCGCCGGCAAGATTCCGGGTGGCTACTTCAAGCGCGAAGGCCGTCCGTCGGAAAAGGAAACGCTGGTTTCCCGCCTGATCGACCGTCCGATCCGCCCGCTTTTCCCGGAAGGCTACAAGAACGACACCCAGGTTGTCGTAACGGTCGTCCAGCACGATCTGGAAAATGATCCGGACGTCCTGTCGATGGTTGCCGCGTCCGCAGCCCTGACGCTTTCCGGCATTCCCTTCATGGGCCCCGTCGGCGGCGCCCGCGTCGGCTATATCAACGGCGAATACGTTCTCAATCCGCATCTCGACGAGATGGATGAATCGACCCTCGACCTCGTCGTCGCGGGCACCCAGGACGCCGTCCTGATGGTCGAATCGGAAGCCAAGGAACTCAATGAAGACGTCATGCTCGGCGCCGTGATGTTCGGCCACAAGGGCTTCCAGCCGGTCATCGACGCGATCATCAAGCTCGCCGAAGTGGCCGCCAAGGAGCCGCGCGACTTCCAGCCGGAAGACTATTCGGAACTCGAGGCCGAAATGCTTTCGATCGCCGAAGCCGAACTGCGCGTTGCCTACAAGAACACCCTGAAGGCTGAGCGCTACGCCGCCGTCGACGCCGTCAAGGCAAAGGTGAAGGCACACTTCTTGCCCGAGGGCGTTGAGCCGAAGTACACCGCCGAAGTCGTCGGCGCCGTGTTCAAGCACCTGCAGGCCAAGATCGTTCGCTGGAACATCCTCGACACCAAGAGCCGCATCGACGGCCGCGATCTCGAAACCGTTCGCCCGATCGTCTCGGAAGTCGGCATCCTGCCGCGCACCCACGGTTCGGCGCTCTTCACCCGCGGTGAAACGCAGGCGATCGTTGTTGCCACGCTCGGCACCGGCGAAGACGAACAGTACGTCGATAGCCTGACCGGCATGTACAAGGAAAAGTTCATGCTGCACTACAACTTCCCGCCCTATTCGGTCGGTGAAACCGGTCGCATGGGCTCCCCGGGCCGCCGCGAAATCGGTCACGGCAAGCTCGCATGGCGCGCGATCCGTCCGATGCTGCCGTCCGTGGACCAGTTCCCCTACACGCTGCGTGTTGTCTCCGAGATCACCGAATCCAACGGCTCGTCCTCGATGGCGACCGTCTGCGGCACCTCGCTCGCACTGATGGATGCCGGCGTTCCCCTGGCCAAGCCGGTTGCCGGTATTGCCATGGGCCTGATCCTCGAAGGCGAGCGCTTCGCCGTTCTCTCCGACATCCTTGGCGACGAAGATCACCTCGGCGACATGGACTTCAAGGTCGCCGGCACCGCCGACGGCATCACCTCGCTGCAGATGGACATCAAGATCGCCGGTATTACCGAAGAGATCATGAAGGTCGCGCTCAGCCAGGCGCAGGGCGGCCGCAAGCACATCCTCGGCGAGATGGCCAATGCCATCACCGAGGGTCGCAGCCAGCTCGGCGAATTCGCACCGCGCATCGAAGTGATGAACATCCCGGTCGACAAGATCCGTGAAGTCATCGGTTCGGGCGGCAAGGTCATCCGCGAAATCGTCGAAAAGACCGGCGCCAAGGTCAACATCGAAGACGACGGCACGATCAAGATCGCTTCTTCGTCGGCCAAGGAAATCGAAGCCGCCCGCAAGTGGATCCATTCGATCGTCGCGGAACCGGAAGTCGGCCAGATCTACGAAGGCACGGTCGTCAAGACCGCCGACTTCGGCGCCTTCGTCAACTTCTTCGGCCCGCGTGACGGTCTCGTGCACATCTCGCAGCTCGCTTCCGAGCGTGTTGCCAAGACCTCCGACGTCGTCAAGGAAGGCGACAAGGTCTGGGTCAAGCTGATGGGCTTCGATGAGCGCGGCAAGGTTCGCCTCTCCATGAAGGTTGTCGATCAGGCAACCGGCAAGGAACTCGCCAAGGGCGAAGGCGAAGCTGCTGAATAAACGCTGCGCTTGAAAAGACTGCCACGGGCGCGGAGCGGATCGTTCCGCGCCCTTTCTTATGATCCCGCTAGGATGTTCCACCATGAGCCGCGACGCGCTGAAAACCCTTTTCCATCCCTTCGAGACCGGCGTTGTTCCCGCGCCCGGCGAAGGCGAGCGCGTGCTGTTCCTCGGCGCCGAGGCTGGCTACCGGCTGCCGGCGGAGTTTGCAGGCTCGATTGCGGCCGTGCAGGGCTCAAGGCCGCTCTACAAGGCTCTGGAAGCCGCCAAGACGCCGGTGACGCCGTTCGTCGAGGGCGAGGACTATGATGCCGCGCTCATCCTCTGCGGCAAGCACAAGGGCGAGAATGAGGACCGGATCGCCGAAGCGCTGAAGCGCACCAAGGTCGGCGGCCTGATCGTCGTTGCCGGTGGCAAGGAAGACGGCATCCAGTCGTTGCGCAAGCGCGTCGCCCAGCTCGGCTGGGGCGGCGACAGCCTGCCGAAATATCACGGCATCGCCTTCTGGTTCGGCCGCCCCGAAGATGCGGGCGACGTGATTGAGAAATTTGCCAGGAAGCCGGCGCGTATCGAAGGCCGCTTCGATGCGGCGCCGGGCATGTTCTCGCATGAGCGGATCGATGCCGGTTCGGAATTGCTGGCCTCGCGCCTGCCCGACGACTTCAAGGGTCACGCCGCCGATTTCGGCGCCGGCTGGGGCTATCTGTCGGTGATGTTGGCGGAAAAATCGCCGAGCCTGAAGGGCATCGATCTCTTCGAAGCCGATTATCACGCGCTGGAAGCCGCACGCGCAAACCTCAAGGCCAATGCCCCGAACGTGCCGACCCGCTTCTATTGGCACGACCTCACCTCCGAGGAAACGCGCGACAAATACGACCTGATCGTCATGAACCCGCCGTTCCACGAGACCCAGGCCGCCGATCCGGCGCTTGGCATCGCGATGATCAAGGCTGCGGCCAAGGCGCTGAAGATCGGCGGAAGGCTGATGCTGGTTGCCAATCGTGGCCTGCCTTACGAGCCGGTGATGGCTGAGACCTTCAAGGAATGGGGTGAAACCTGCCGCAACGCCCGCTTCAAGGTGCTCTGGGGCAAGCGCTGAACCTCAAGAGAAGGCATGCCCATGCCGCTTCGCGGCTGCACTTTGCAGTTGCGTTGACCCTGAAAAAGGTTCACGATTTTTTCCGCCGCGCCCCCTTGCGCGTCCGACCGGACGCGCCGCGCGCGATGGAGCAAACAATGGGATTTGGACCTGCCCGCCCGCCCATCACGGAAGATGTCGCGGAAGTGATTGCAAAGGATATCAAGAGCGGTGAAGGCAGGGAACCCACCTCCGAAGTGCCCCTGGCGTTCCAGACCGCCCGCCGGCCGGTCGACCCGGAAAGCCTAGATCAGGCGCGCAAGCAGATGACGATGTTCGGCATCTTCGCAGTCGCGGTTCTGGCGATACTGCTTGTCGTCTGGTGGGTGGCCTGAGGTCTCAGGCGGCTTCGATTTCCTTACGCGCGCAACTGGCAAGGAAAGCGGATCGCGTCAGGCCGCGTTCGCGCGCGGCCGTGTCGATGGCGTCCAGCATACCTTTTTCGAAGGTAACGTGCGCGCACGATCCGGGTGCTGTCTTCGATGTAGGGGGCGCGCATTCGTGACATCTCCCCCTCAAGGGGGGAAATCGGCAACGCACATCGATGCTCCTCTTCAGAACTTAATCTGAAAGAAGCGATAGCGTGAAAAAGAATAATCTCCCCCCTCGAGGGGGAGATGTCACGAAGTGACAGAGGGGGCGGCCAGGCTCAAGCGGTGATCCTTGGCTTCAATCGAACTCGACATCACAATCTGGCGCCAAGACACACGGTGAATCTCAGCCCCTTAAAGCCCGCTCAAACAGCCGCGAAAGCCGCTCGGCGAAGGCGCGGGGGTCCTGCGGCTTGTCGCCGTCGAGAACGCGGGCCTGGTCGAGCAGAAGCTGGACGGCGTCGGTGCGGAATTCGTCGCTGGTGCCTGAAGCCAGTGCTGCGATCAGCCCGTGGCCGGGATTGATCTCGAGGATCGGCTTGGCAATCGCCTCCAGCCTGCCGGCGCCTTGCAGCATCTTTTCCAGCTGACGGTCATAAGCCTGTTCCGGCGCGACCAGGCAGACGGCGCTTTCCGTCAGCCGGTCGGAAGCCCGCACATCCGATACCGCCTCGCCCAGCGCCGATTTGGCGAAGGCGATGAAGTCGCTGACGGCCTGCGTCGCCTCCGGTGTCGTCGAAGCCCCGCCCTCCGTCTTCGGCACCTGGGCGAGATCAGCGGCGCCTTGGGTGATCGACTTGAACGGTTTTCCGTCGAAGTCCGGAGCGGCCGTCACCCAGAAGCTGTCGACGGAATCCGTCAGAAGCAGCACCTCGATACCGCGGGCACGAAAACCTTCGAGCTGCGGCGAAGCCTTCAGGCGGTCGAGATTGTCGCCTGCCAGATAGTAGATCGCCGCCTGCGCATCCTTCATGCCCCTGACGTAGTCGGCGAGCGACCGCGTCGCTTCGTCCGAGGCTGTGCTGCGAAAGCGCGATAGCACAAGAAGCTGCGAGCGGCGCTCGAAATCGTCATAGATACCTTCCTTCAGCACGCTGCCGAAGGCCTCCCAGAGCTTGGCAAAAGCAGTCTCGTCCCTCTCCTGAAGCTTCTCGATCGCGGTCAGCACGCGATTGGTCAGCCCCTTGCGGATCGCCGCGAGGATCGGGCTTTCCTGGATCATTTCGCGCGAGACGTTGAGCGGCAGGTCGGCGGTGTCGACGAGGCCGCGCACGAAACGCAGGTAGCGCGGCAGAAGCGCGGCGTCGTCGGTGATGAACACGCGCTTGACGTAGAGCTTCATCCGGCCCTTGCCCTCGGGATCGAACAGGTCGAGGGGCTTCGATTCCGGCACGAAGGCAAGGCCGGTATATTCATGCCGCCCTTCGGCGCGGAAATGCACGGTCAGCGCCGGCTCGTCATAGTGTCCGGAAACACCTCGGTAGAAATCGGCATATTCCTCCTTGGTGATCTCGTTCCTGGATTTGGTCCACAAAGCGGAGCCATCGCCGATGCGTTCGGCTTCCGCGCCCGGCTTCTCGATGAGGTCGATCGGCACCGGGACGTGGCCGGACTGGTCCTTGACGATCCGCGAGACGCTCCATTTCGAGGTATAGCTCTTGGCGTCGTCCATCAGATGCAGCGTGATGCGGGTGCCGCGCGCCGGCGCCTCGGCCAGATCAGCCTCGGCCACCGTGTAGCTGCCCTTGCCGTCGGACGACCAGAGCCAGGCATGGGCGCTGCCCGCACGGCGCGAGACGACATCGACCTTGTCCGCGACCATGAAGGCGGAATAGAAGCCGACGCCGAACTGGCCGATCAGCTGGGCGCCGTCGCCGGCCTTTGCCGCCTCGACGCGCTCCATGAAGGCGCGGGTGCCGGATCGGGCAATCGTGCCTAGCGCCTCGACCATGTCGTCGCGGTTCATGCCGATGCCATTGTCTTCCAAGGTCACTGTGTTTTTGTCCACGTCCAGCGTCAGCGTAATGCGCGACGCCGGATCGTCGGACAGAAGTTCGGGCGCGGCGATCGCCTCGTAGCGCAGCTTTTCGCAGGCATCGGCGGCGTTGGATATCAGCTCCCGCAGGAATACATCCTTGTCGGAATAGACGGAATGCACCATGAGATGCAGCAGGCGCGCGACATCGGCCTCAAAAACATGGTTTTCGACGGGTTTTTCTTGAGCGTTGCTCATGCTTGTCATGCCTCATCTTATATTGCGGAATTCTTGCGCGCTCTGAACTGGCAAGGAATCGGGCAAAATTCAAGAGGGCAGAGGCGCGCGCCGTCTGCGAACCGCGTGCGCCCAGGCGGGCAGCCCGGAGATTACTCCGTGTCTGCCCTGCGCAAGGTGTCCAGCGCCGGCATCGAGGTGATGTTGTAACCGGAATCGACATAGTGGATTTCGCCAGTCACGCCGCGCGACAGGTCGGACAGCAGGTAGAGCGCCGAGTTGCCGACATCCTCGATCGTCACGGTGCGGCGCATCGGCGAGTTCTTCTGCTGCCAGGAGAGCATGGCGCGGGCATCGGAAATCCCGGCGCCGGCGAGTGTGCGGATGGGGCCGGCCGAGATGGCGTTGACCCGGATACCGCGCGCGCCATAGTCGGCTGCGAGATAGCGCACCGATGCTTCAAGCGCCGCCTTGGCGACGCCCATGACGTTGTAGTTCGGCATGACGCGCACGGAGCCGCCATAGGTCAGCGTCAGCATCGCGCCGCCATCGGTCATCAGTTCGGCAGCGCGCCTGGCGATCTCGGTGAAGGAGAAGCAGGAGATGACCATCGTGCGGCTGAAATTGTCGCGCGTCGTATCGGCGTAGAGACCCTTGAGCTCATTCTTGTCGGAAAAGCCGATGGCATGGACGATGAAGTCGAGCGTGCCCCATTTTTCCTTCAGCGCGTCGCTGACGGCGTCGACGGAAGCGATATCCTCGACGTCACAGGGAAGCAGGAACTCGGAGTTCAGTTCAGCTGCCAGCGGCTTGACCCGCTTGCCAAGCGCTTCGCCCTGATAGGTGAAGGCGAGTTCTGCACCCTGCGCCGCCAAGGCCTGCGCGATGCCCCAGGCGATCGAGTGGCTGTTCGCAACACCCATGATGAGGCCGCGTTTTCCGTTCATGAGACCGGTCATGGTTTTATCCGTTGTAGCGCTGGAAAACGAGCGTTGCGTTGGTGCCGCCAAAGCCGAAGGAGTTGGAAAGCGCAATATCGATTTTGGCGTTGTCGATGCGCTTACGCACGATCGGCACGCCGTCGAATTCCGGATCGAGCTCGGTGATGTGAGCGCTTTCGCCGATGAAACCGGCCTGCATCATCAGCAACGAATAGATCGATTCCTGCACGCCGGCAGCACCCAGCGAGTGGCCGGTCAGCGACTTGGTCGACTGGATATGCGGGATCTTGTTTCCGAAGACTTCGCGGATAGCACCGATCTCCTTCGAGTCGCCCACCGGCGTCGAGGTGCCGTGGGTGTTGACGTAGTCGACCTCGCCCTTCACCGTGGCGAGCGCCTGGCGCATGCAGCGGACAGCGCCTTCGCCGGACGGGGCCACCATGTCGTAACCGTCGGAGGTTGCGCCGTAGCCGGTGATCTCGGCGTAGATCTTGGCGCCGCGGGCCTTGGCGTGCTCCAATTCTTCCAGAACCAGAACGCCGGCGCCACCGGCGATGACGAAGCCGTCGCGGGAAACGTCATAGGCGCGCGAGGCGGAGGAGGGCGTGTCGTTGTACTTGGAGGACATCGCGCCCATGGCGTCGAACAGGTTCGACATGGTCCAGTCGAGGTCTTCATGGCCGCCGGCGAACATCACGTCCTGCTTGCCCCACTGGATCATTTCGGCCGCATTGCCGATGCAGTGCGCCGAGGTCGAGCAGGCCGACGAGATCGAATAGTTGACGCCGTAGATCTTGAACCAGGTGGCAAGCGTCGCGGATGCCGTCGACGACATCGCCTTCGGCACTGCAAACGGGCCGATGCGCTTGGGCGAATTGTTCTTCAGGGTAATTTCCGCTGCATCGATCAGCGTGCGGGTCGAGGGACCGCCCGAACCCATGATGATACCGGTGCGCTCGTTGCCGCCGACATCCTTGTCTTCGAGGCCAGAGTCGGCGATCGCCTGTTTCATGGCAACGTGGTTCCACGTGCCGCCCTGTGAAAGGAAACGGGCGGCGCGGCGGTCGACCAGATCGGTCGTGTCGATATTGGGCGCCCCCCAGACCTGGCATTTGAAGCCGTGTTCGGCGAAATCGTTCGAAAACGAAATGCCCGATTTTGCCTCGCGCAGCGACGCGGTGACCTCCTGCGCATCGTTCCCGATCGAGGAAACAATGCCCAGACCCGTGACAACAACCCGTCTCATGTCGATGACCTCTTCTTATTTGTCTCTGAGTGCGGCGTGGCCGCGGTTCAGGCAGCCTTTTCCTTCGAAAGACCGACGCGAAGGTCGCTTGCCTGGTATATGGTCTCTCCGTCGGCCTTTAGCCAGCCATCGGCCGTGCCAAGGACAAGGCGGCCACGCATGACTCGCTTGAAGTCGATGCCATACTCGATGAGCTTGGTATCCGGACGGACCATGCCCTTGAACTTCACTTCACCGGTGGAAAGCGCCATGCCGCGACCTTGCTCGCCAAGCCAGCCGAGGAAGAAGCCCGTCAGCTGCCACATGCCATCAAGGCCAAGGCAGCCCGGCATGATCGGATTGCCTTGGAAATGGCAGGGAAAATACCAATCATCGGGACGGACGTCGTACTCGGCGCGGATATAACCCTTGTCGAACAGACCTCCGGTTTCGGAGATGTCCGTGATGCGGTGAACCATCAGCATCGGCGGCAGGGGAAGCTGGGCATTGCCCGGGCCAAACAGTTCGCCACGACCGCAGGTCAGGATCTCTTCATAGTTGAAGCTGGATTGTCTGGTCGTCATGAACTGTCGTTTCCCCGCTGCATCAGTTTTTCGTTGACTTGGTTTAGAGCAAGACAGGCACAATTTGAAGCGTCGGCATGACGGTTCCCAGTTGTGTCGCGCCTCCCTGCCCGGTCAAGCATAAGGTCTATTTCCGCCGTCGCATACATGATGGGGACTGCAACAGCCAGAGATAATTGGCCTTTGCCCCAAGATTCAGGCTGTTTTTCATGGCTTGGCCGGCTTGGACCCCTTGCTTACTATTGAAAGCATTCGCAGCAAAAGTTATATCGGCACAGGGAATGTGTTATGCAATAGCTTCGAAAATCTGGACCCGTCCGTATGACGACTGCCATCGAGATCCGTTCGGAAGAACGCCTGCGCGGCTCCGGCCTCAGGCCGACGCGTCAGCGCGTGGCGCTTGCAGACCTGATCTTTGCCAAGGGCGACCGTCATCTGACGGTGGAAGAACTGCATGAGGAAGCCGTAGCCGCGGGTGTTCCGGTATCGCTGGCGACGGTTTACAACACCCTGCACCAGTTCACCGAGGCGGGCATGATCCGCGTTCTCGCCGTCGAGAGCGCCAAGACCTATTTCGACACCAACGTATCCGATCATCACCATTTCTTCGTCGAGGGCCACAACGAAGTGCTCGACATCCCGGTCAACAGCATCACGATCGACAACCTGCCCACGCCGCCGGAAGGCATGGAAATCGCCCATGTCGACGTCGTGATCCGCCTTCGCCGCAAGCGCGACTGAGTTCTATCCTACATGACATCGTCCGGATGGCGACCGGGGCGGGGATCGCCGATCGGCAAGGTCCATCCGTATTTCAAGGCCCCGCCCCGCACCGCAAAGGCCGTCAGGACGCCTAGGCTCGACGCGAGGAGCAGCGATGCGCCGAAATAGGTTGCGGTGGTAAAGACGCCGGAGCCGGCAAGCGCGGCCGTCACGTAGATCTCCGGGCGCAGCAGCACCGATGGTTCGCCCGCGAGCAGATCGCGCAGGATGCCGCCGAAGGTCGCCGTCAGCATGCCGGTGACCAGTGCCACGATTGGCGATCCGGTCGCCGATAGCCCCTTGGCCGCCCCCATCACGCAATAGGCCGAAAGCCCAATGGCATCGAGCCAGACCAGGAATTTATAGCGCGATTCCATCATGTGGGCGGAAAAGAAGACCAGGAGACCGGCGCAGCCGCAGACGACCAGATAGATGGGATTTGTGACCCAGAAGACGGGCGTAGCACCGAGAATAACATCGCGCAGCGTGCCGCCGCCGATGCCGGTCACGGAGGCGAGAAAGATATAGCCGATGATGTCGAGCTGCTTGCGCGAAGCGGAAAGCGCCCCGGTCGCCGCAAAAACCGCGACCCCGGCATAGTCGAGAATTTCCAGGATCGGCATGTTTCCCCCCGCCAGAAGACCGAGAAGGACCACAACGGGGATGTCGCGTCAACGGCATCCATTATCGCGGCAAAAGCACATGCGTTCTGCCGCTGAGGTAATAGGCGATCAGTCCGGTCCATTCGCGCATCGCAGTCGTCGTCAATTGCGCATTCAGCGACGGCTGGCTGAAATCCGGGCCAAGGGAAAGCTGCCCGCTCGTGCGATAATCCACCGGCCAGGGCGTGACTGGAATGCCGAGCTTGCGAAACAGGCCCACCGACCGCGGCATGTGGAACGCCGAGGTGATCAGGACGCAATTCGAAAGTCCGTTTTTCTCGAGCAGCGCCCTGGTGTTGTCGGCATTCTCGAAAGTGGTTCGCGACTGGCTCTCTTGAATGATCCGGTCCGGTGCAATGCCGAAAGTGGAAAAGAAGGCCATGGAGGTCTCGGCGTCGCCCTGATATTTGCCGCTGAACGAACCGTCGCCGCCCGAGACCAGGATTTTCGCCGCAGGATAGGCCTGCGCCAGCTTCAGCCCCGCGACGAAACGGTCGGCCGCCTGATTGAATTCCATGCCGCCACGCCCGGCGATCACCTCGTTCTCGAAAGCGCCACCCAGGATGATGATGCAGGAGAGATCGGCGGGCAGGCTTGCGGACCGGACAATGCGGTTCTCCAGCACCTGCAGCATCACCGCACCACAAGTGGTGAACAGCGTCAAAAACAACAGCGTCGCGGCAAGCCCGGAAAAGAGCCTGCGTAGTCGTTGGAGACCCACGCCACCGAAAACATAACTCAGGATCAAAAGCAGGAAGATCAGCGAGAGCGGCTGCGCCAACAGCCAGAAGACTTTCGAAACGAGAAACATCCGGTGCCTGTCATCCGCTGCGTTGAGGGGACTGCAGGCTAGAGAGAACGACGTTCAAACGCAAACGTCCGGCGGTCGATTTGCCGAACGGCGCGCATCGCAACAATTGCTGTTTTGCCAAAACGACGCAAGGGGAGGCGCGCCCGGTCCGGGGCGCGCAGTCCGTGTCAGGTCCGCCCGAAAGTGGCGGTTGATGCCGTTGGAGCAGTGACCGCCTTCTTGCGCCGGAGATAAATCAGCGCCGTGGCCAAAAGGATGCCAAGAGCGATAACGATGATCGCCAGCACCGGCCGATAGGCGATCCAGGCGATGGCGATGACCAGCGGCCCGAGGATCAGCGTCAGGATAGCGGCGATGATCGATGTGCCGAAGCCGACGATCGAGCCGACAAAGGGAATGACGTCGGCGATGATGCCGAGGATCGACAGCATGATGACGAAGCCGGTGAACATGCCGAGCAGGCCGATGAAGCGAATGAGCCAGGTGATCAGCGTGTTCTCGCTCTGGGCCGCCTCGAACATGTCCGGTGCGCCGACGCTCCCGGCAGCGCTCAGGAACAGGTGACGGCCATTGGAGGCTTTGTATCCGGCAATCGTCGTGCCCTTCTGCGCGCCAACGAAGCTCGCCTCTGAAATGTCCTCGCGGCTGAAGCTGATGCGCAGATCGCCGATCGCCGGGCTCTGGCGGTTCTGCGAGACATAGATCGTCGTTCCGTCGGCCTTGACCGGCTTGTCGGACCCGAGGGCAGATGTCACCTGATCGATGACATCTGGCGAGAGCTTGACCGGGCTGTCCGTGCCGAGATTGGCAACGGCCTTGCCGTCGACCGTGAACGCGCCGAGCGTCGCGGTCGCAACGGTGAAGCGCTCACCCTCTATCGGCATGTCGGGGTTCTGGTGCTGGTCGGCCTGTTTGAAATCGGAGGAATCCACCCGGCGCGAGCGCCATTCTTTCTTATAGGTGTAGGTGGTGACGGTTTCCTCGCCACCGCCAAGCGTCTTCTGGGTCTCGCTCTTGCTGTCCTCGACCCATTGATACATCTCGACCTTGCGGTTGAGGCCGGCAGCCCCCTCGGCGGAAACGCCAAGCGCCGGGTCCTCGGGCGTGCCATCGGGCTTCACCGATCCGGTTATATGCACCAGCTTGCCTTCATTGGCCGGATCGATGGCGCCGCTATCGACCGAAACGACAATGCCGGCACCCTCAGCCAACGCGCGATAGGTCTGCACGGAGCGACCTTCGTTCCAGGACAGCAGCCAGATCATCCCGAGCACCAGGAGCGGGCCGAGAACAAGGCCGATCAGCCCGCTCTTCAGCCGTGAAAACCAGGAGGTCGTCGTCGTTTCCGTATAGCTCATGTCCCTCATCCCCTCTCGTGTCCGCCCATGCAACGGTTGGCCTGGCACGTTTATTCGCTATCTCAGGTGCTATCAGAAAATCAGTAAAGTTAGATACAGCGTTCGCCTGTCGCACCGAACATTATCGGGGCATTCCGCAGGATTCCCGACATTCGTTCCGACGCGCTTATATTGTTTTCCATTTCGCACCTTGCCCCAGGTTAGACGCAAGTTATCCTGCGGCAGCAGACATTGAGTGAGGAGGGCAGCATGGCGGCGACAAACGATATTTTTGAGACGGGAACATTCGTTGGGCGCGTCTGGAGGCCGAATGTCGCCGGCCCGGCTTTGGTGGTGTTGCGCGGCGGCGATCTCTACGACATCACCTCGAAGGAAGTGCCGACGATGCGCGACCTGCTCGAACGGGATGATCCGGTCGCCTTTCTCCTGCAGCAGGAGGGCGAGCATCTCGCGTCGTTGGAGGCCGTCATGGGCAACTCGGTGGAGGCTGCCGGTGATCTATCGGCCATGCATCTACTGGCACCCTGCGACCTGCAGGCGGTCAAGGCTTGCGGCGTCACCTTTGCCCGGTCGATGCTCGAACGCGTCATCGAGGAAAAGGCGGCCGGAAACCCGGCGCTGGCGCAAAAGATGCGTGAGCGCGTGACTGCCATCATCGGCGATAGCCTGCGCGACCTGAAGGCGGGTTCGCCGGAGGCGGCGAAGGTGAAGGCGGCGCTGATCGAGGAGGGCGTCTGGTCGCAATATCTCGAAGTCGGCATTGGTCCGGATGCCGAGGTCTTTTCCAAGGCGCAGGTTCTGGCGTCGGTCGGCTGGGGCGCCTCCGTCGGCCTGCACCCGATTTCCCGTTGGAACAACCCGGAGCCGGAAATCGTGCTGGCCGTCGACAGCCAGGGCCGCGTCAAGGGCGCCACCCTCGGCAATGACGTCAATCTGCGTGATGTCGAGGGCCGCTCGGCGCTGCTGCTGGGCAAGGCCAAGGACAACAATGCGTCGTCCGCCATCGGCCCGTTCATCCGCCTGTTCGATGCCACCTATTCGATCGACGACGTGCGCAATGCCGATCTGTCGCTGACGATCAGCGGCCTGGACGGATTTGTGCTGAGGGGATCAAGCACGATGCGGGAAATCAGCCGCGATCCCCTCGATCTGGTCTCCCAGACGATCGGCCGTCACCATCAATATCCCGATGGTTTCATGCTGTTCATGGGCACCCTGTTTGCGCCCGTCGAGGATCGCGATGCGCCGGGGCAGGGGTTCACCCACAAGCTCGGCGACGTTGTCACGATCACCAACCCGCATCTCGGCTCGCTGACCAACACCGTGCGCCTGTCGACGGAATGCCCGCCCTGGACATTCGGTCCGTCAGCGCTGATGCGCAATTTCGCCGCACGCGGATTGCTTTAGCCGCAAACGCGAACGGGGAGAGCAAGCGCTCTTCCCATTCGCGTTGCATCTTTTGACGCGCTCAGTTCGCCGACCAGCGGGTCGGATCGGCCGATGCGACGCTGAGGAAGCGGTAGCCGGTCTGGTTGCGCTTGACGATCGTGTTGCGCAGGTTGTCGAGGGCAAATTCGCCGTGGGAGGTTTTGACCAGCAGGATCGCGTGACCCTCGCCACGCGGTGTGCGTACCACGGCGACGCGCAGCGCGCTGGTGGGAACGCCGGCACCGATGAGACGGCTGCGTTTGGTCATGACGTAGTCATCGCAATCGCCGAAGCGCGGATTGAGCGACCAGACGTCGCGGCGCTCGTTCAGTGGACGGATGCTGCGGTTGACAGAACGGTTGACCGAGGCCAGCAGCCCGCGGATCTTCGAGGTATAAGCGACCTGCGACTTGGAGCTCTTGGTGCATTCCTCGATATGATCGAGGCAGTAAAGCGAAAATGCGATCGGCGCGACCGATGTCTGGCGGTGCACCTTCACGGCGCCGCGCGCCGAGCCGAGATTGATGGCATAGGCCGAAGACATGCTGGTGGCGCCAAGAGCTGCGATGGTCGCCAATGCGATGACTGCTTTCTTGAACATGATCCGTGTCCCTTTTTTCCGTAGCCTTCTGTCCAAGGCTTCTTGTTGGACCGAAATCATTTCGGTTCAGGCGGAGGGCGCATCATGCTGCGAAGCGGAACACATCCGTTTCGTCCATCTGTATCATGACGATACACGAGGACGTTTTTCGGCTCGCTTAAGTGGAAAGATACAATTTTACCGGTTTCGATTTTTTGCGCGGCAAGCCCTGTGCGGCATGGCTTTGCCGCTTCCAGGCATAAAAAGGGGCGCGTCGCGCCCCATTGATCAGCACATATCCGGTTTCTATTCGGTGTAGTAGCCGGAATAGCTGTAGTTGCCCGACATCTTGGTGCGGTCCTGCTGGTTGAGCAGGGTGACGATGCCGGCATCCGGGTTCTTGTTCTCCTTGAGCGCAGCGACGGCCCGCTTGGCGCTCGATTGCGGCGTGCTGGCCCATTTGATGACGAAGACGACCATGTCGGCATGACGGGAGAGATAAAGCCCGTCCACGACCGGTTCGACCGGTGGCGTGTCGAGAATGACGTAATCAAAGTGCTTGCGGGCACTGGCGAGGATCCGGCCCATTTTCTCGCTCATCACCAGTTCGTCCGTGGCGATGTCGCTGCGCCGTCCGCCGAGTAGCACGGTCAGGTTGGAGAGCGGATCGCGCATGATCAGCGAGGTCAGCGTCGCCGTGCTGCGATCCTGCCGCAGATAGTCGATGAAATCGTGGTTCGGCTCTAGATTGAGATGTCTGTTGACGCTCGGCTTGCGCAGGTCGCAATCGATCAGCAGTGTCCGCTTGCCCGTCAGGGCGTAGGCGCGGGCAAGAGACAGCGCCATCGTCGACTTTCCTTCCGCCGGAAGCGCGGAGGAGACCATGATGATCTTACCCCCGTCGCTTTCCTGCCGCTTGGGCGCCGAATTCTTCCTTTCCTGCTGGTCGAGCGTCAGCCGAAGCCGCCGCACACTTTCGCTGAAGAGCGAGAGCGGTGCCGTCACCATGAGGTCTGCCAGGCTGGAGGTCGGGTTGGCCAGCTTGTGATGCTCGTCGCCGCTCGCCTGGCGCGGCGCGATGGCCGAGAGCGGCACCTTCAGCACGGCTTCGATCTGATTTTCGCTGACGAAACCGCCGATGAAATATTCGCGCAGGATGGCAAGACCGATGCCGATGCCGATCGACACGATGAGCGACAGGCCAAGGATCACCTTGCCGTTCGGGAACGACGGCAAGGTCGGGGTCAGCGCGGCTGAAACCACGCGGCTGTCCGGCAGCTGCAGCGAAGCCTGCGCATCTAGCTCCTGCAGGCGGGACAGAAGGGTCTGGTACTGATTGCGGGCGATCTCGGAGGATTGCTGCAGGCTGTAGATTTCGGTCAGCACTTCCGGCGGCAGGTTGCTCTGCAGAACCGTGCTGCGCATCTTCTGGCGTACCTCGTTTGCCTGCTGCTGGTAGGCATTGACCGTCTGCTGCAGGTTGTTGACTTCCTGAGATGCAGCATTGGCCAGCGATTTGTCGACCTTGGCGAGTTCTTCGCGCAGGCTGATGGCCTCAGTGCTGCTGTCGCCGGCCGCGGCGATCCGCGTTGCGAGGCCTTCGCGCTGGCGCTGTAATTCGTTGAGAGCGTCCGATCCAACCTGCGCCACCAGCGTCGAGAAATCCCGTGCTTGCAGCGATTTCTGCAGCGATTCGATCCGGCTGAGCTCGCCCGCCCGATCCTGGTTGACTTTCTCAAGTTCGGTGCGAAGCGTGGTCAGCCCCAGTGAATTGGGCTGTTTCTCCAGGCGGTCGATATTGCCGGTAATATAGGAATCGAAGTTCTTTTCGTTTTCGACGATTGCCGCGTTGGCTGCCTCCGCCTGCTTCTGGATCGTATCGCGTTTGGTAAGGGTCGCAGACACCTTCGCGTTGATCTGGTCCCGGATATAGGTTTCGCTCATCGAATTGGCGAGCTTCGCCGCCTTTGCCGGGTCCTTGGAAATCACGCCGACCGTGATCAGATAGGTCAGGCCGCTGCGGCTGACGGTGATGGCCGACTTGAACGAGGTCAGGACGCGCGACAGGGCCTCCTCGCCGGTGGGGGCCGGCGGGAGCGGAATACGCAACCAGCTGAGGACCCGGTCTTTCAGCGAAACCGCGATGCCGAACTCGCTGTCGGAGACGAGGTTGTTTTCGCTGACGACGTCGAGCAGGATACGATCAGATTTGAGAATACCGACTTCGCTTTCGACGCGCGAGTTGTCGGCGTTGGGATTGGAAAGAATATTATCGGAATTAAGAAGATTTTTTGTACTTGTGTCGACAAGAACCAGGGATGTCGCCGTGTACTTTGGCGTTAGCGAATAGGTAAATACAATTGTCAGGACGAGTATAGCGGCAATTGTGGATAAGATCAGCCAAAGTTGTCGGCGTATCAACCCTAGAATGCCTTTGAGGTCAATTTCTGCTTCCATTTGCACGCAACCATTATCTGCACAGCTGTCGCCGTTATTGTAAAAAATTTAAAGTTATTTGATTTGCTGCATCGCAGCATGCACTGCCGTATTTCTAGCAGATTACGGACGGCCGACAATTGCCAAGTTCAATCATCATTAACTGCACTGAATGATCTCTGGCGCACTGCGGCGAGAAAGTCGCACTGCGGACAATGTTCCGCTCATATAGGCGCCGGTATCGACATTGACCCGTGCCGGACCCACTTCGACTTTAGCGACCGGCGTGTGGCCGTGGATCGCGATGATGCCATTTGCAGCTGCGGCTTTTCCAACCGCTCCAGGTCGTAGCCACAACAGGTCCGCATCGACCTGATCGGCGAGCAGCACCCCATCGCGAAGACCGGCATGGACAAAACAGAATCCTGGAATGCTCAGCATCGATGGCAGGGATTCGAGAAAGGCGACGTGTTCGTCCGGAATGCGCGATTGCAGCAGGTTCTTCAGTGCCTGGCGATTGGCCGGCAGCTTGTGCAGGCCGTAGGAATAGAGTGTCTCCAATCCGCCGAAGTCCAGCCATTGATGGTCGGAAGACGGGTTGCGCAGGAAATCGAGCATCACGTCCTCATGATTGCCGGCGAGGCAGAAGCGCTTGATGTCCGCACGTGGCTTGGCTATGAGCCGATCAAGCACGGAGGCCGATTTTGGTCCGCGGTCCACGTAGTCGCCGAGCATGATCAGCCATTTTGAACCGTCACGCTTGCGGCAGTCCTCGAAGATCAAATCCTCCAGCCGGCCGAGGAGGTCGTCGCATCCGTGCACGTCGCCGACGGCATAGATGTGATCCGGGCCACCTTCGAAAAAGAGCTTTTGGCGTTGCGAGGGTGCTGTTGTGTCTATGCTACCGCGCAGAAAGTCGACGATGCCGCGGATCATGACCCGACCCTCTCTCCGGCGCTTGTGAGCTCGAACTGCCGCGCCCATGCCGTGGCGACAATGGCGACGAACGCGAGTGTCACGGCCTCGATCTCGAGGCTGAAATCGACCAGCGAATGCACGGCGCCGACCAGGATGACGCAAAGACCGCAGCGTATCAGCATCTCCTGACCCGGCGCCTTCACATAGGCCGCCCCCAACTGAAACACAATGATCCCCACGATCAGCAGCGGCAGGCTGCCAAAGACCAGGCCGTATTCGGCCCAGAGCGCCAGATAGGTGGAGTGCGCCAAGTGCCAGACGAGATCGACGCTGACCGGCGGCTGATGAAACAGCGGAAAGGCATATTCGAAACTATTGCCGCCGAACCCGAGCAGGGGACGGGTTTCGATCATCTGCAGGACCTGTTGGTACAGTTGCATTCGAACCTCGGAAGAATCTTCGATTTGGCCGAGGCGCTCCAAAAAGATCGCGCCGTAGCCAAACATGCCGAGACCAACCATGAGGGGGATGACGAGCAACAGGACCCAGATGCCGGCCTTGTTGATAGCGGCTGTCTTCTTGGCAAGCGCCAGAACGACCGAGGCAATCATGCCGCAACAGGCGGCAAAGAGGCCCATGCGGGAGTTTGTCGCGACAAGCGCGATGACCACGACCAGCCAACCGAGACCGATGGTGACGACGCCGCCCTTGCCGAGATAGGTCCCAAAAATCGAATTGTCGCCTTTTCCCGAGGGCTTCTCGGTCATCCGCTCGATCATCAGGTTGATGCCAAGCACGCCGCCGAAGGCAAGGAAGGTGGCAAACGAATTGCGATTGATGAAGCCGCCCAGTGCCGAGCCGAAATATTTCCACTTCGGAATGCCAAGGATCGTATCGCCGAACTGCACGAGGAACAGCAGCCCGACGACGGCGTGGATGACGATGACCCAATAGATGAGATTGATGAAGGCGTGGGCGCGCTGCGGGTTGCTGGTGATTTGCAGCACCAGGAAGAACAGCAGGCCGTAGGTTGCCCAGCGCGCGAGCGCAAGGATCGTATCGTGCGGCGTCAGGCTGATCGTATCGACGGTGATGATGATGCTCGGATCGGCAATGCTGGTAACCGCCGGAGACAAAGCACCGAGCGGGAGCGCCTGGACGATCATATAGGCGCCGAAAAGGGAAAAAAGTCCGAACAGCACCGACAGATTGCGCGGCGCGATCCTGAACCGGGCGTTGGACAGCGCCATGCGGCCAAAAAGAACGGCGCCGCACAGAAAGATCAGCATGGACCATAGCAGCCAGAAGGAGGGCTTGGTACTTCCGAACGCGAAGGGCGACAGGAACAGAACCAGAAGAATGGGCCACATCAACTGGTTGTTCAGCCGGAAGCGGTCCGAGTGGTAGCGCGCCGTCTTCTTCATGGTCTAAAGGCCTGCCATTCTTGTTCCGGCGCGGATGCGCGCTGATCTCGTGCCGGTGTTCCAAACAGGTCTTGGCATGGATGTCGCAAAACTGGAACCCGGATCATCGCTTGCCCATCGATTTCTTGACGTTTCCCAGAAACGCGATCTGCCGGTCCGGCGGCATCGTTTCGACGATGGCAGTGATCCGCGCCCGGAAATCCGGGTTGGAGACATAGCGTTTCGCAATGAGTTTGACACCCCTTTCGCTGCTCGCGAGCAGTTTCAGGTCGGCGGCTTCCGTTTTGACGGTCTCGGCGCTGAGCCGCGGAAAATAGGTTTCTGCCAGTTCGACGCGAAAACGGGCGATCCACTGCTCGTTGGGACCGGTTAATTGCGATTGCCTCAACGCGGCATTGAACTCGTCGCTGGCAAGCAGGCGAACCGATGCGGCGGCCCGCACCAGCCAGGCAAAGGAGTCCGTTGGCGTCACGGAAACGATCTGCAATGCGCGACCCCCGCATGTCGACACGACATTGCGGACGGCTTCGTCGATCATGTCGATATTACTGTAGGCAAGCACGATGCTGTAGCAATCCTTCATGACAAGCGTCTTCGAATAGGACGAAAGTCCGAAGTCAAAATCTTCGCCGGAAAATTCCTCCGCTGTCAGCGCTTTCTCGACGGGTTCGGCGAGAAACGGCGCCAGTTCGCGCCACAGGCCGTAGCCGCTCGCTGCTGAAATCAGCAAGCAACATACCATCGCGATCCATTTTCTCTGCTTTATCATGGCTTCTCGTCTCGGGGGGGGCTTGTCCAGCTTATATTTTCTATCGAATGTTCTATTCCGGACACTACCAAAAAATCCATTCTTGCCGCTCAGACTTGAAATTTGCCGTCGAAGACCGTCGCTGGCTCGGGCGAGAAACAACCTCGAAATGCACCAAGGGTTCAATGGGAATTCGTGTGGCTGCCGGAACCCTATCGTATCAAGCGTCAGTTAAAGCAATCACAATCGAACCACAAGAAACTGCGCCGTACCGTCGAACCGATCCCGTTGGCATGCACTCAACGCAAAAAAAAGCGCCTCGCGAGGCGCTTTTTGAAAATCGATAGCCGGATCAGTCTGTCGGATCAGCTGCCCAAATTGTCGCCGAAGTCGCGCACGCTTACAACGCTTGCCGTTGCGTCGCCGGGATTGCCGGCCTGAAGGCTGGCCACGACGCTGTTTACGAATGGCATCGCTGCCGCTTGTGCGTCGCTTAGCCCTTCCGCAGCCGATGCGGCGGTACCAGCAAGATCCAACGAAAGTTCAGGTTTTTCGATCGCGAGCGTGCCAATTGCCGTGATCAGCGCAAAAAGGAGCTTGTCCTTGTACAGGCCGGCAGGCAGCGCATTGATCCCCTCCGCGAGGGTCTGAGCCTGTACAACGCAGTTGCTTTCGCACATGCGAAGACTCATAACCTCGCCGAGAGGTGGCTCCGCCTGAGCGGGCGAAAAAGAAACGGAAGCGCAAAGCGCCAGTGTCGAAATTAGCAAAGATCGTTTAAACATGATGAACCCCTTAAATGGATTGGACTTGGGAAATCCGCCCGGAAAATTAATTAGATTTTGTAGTAGATTAGGAGTTTCTTACCGCTTGTGTCAAGTCATTATCCAGTAATGGACGCGAGCCGCCGGCAAACGCGATTTCGAAAAGCGGGCAAAGGATGCACCGCAGCAACAGAATATGTGCGGCGCGATATTCTCCGAGGCTTTACTCTAGCAGATCCGCACGTTTCCGGCCGTGCCAGACCGTTTGATGATTCGGCGGAACGGCGGATCGAGCCTGGCCATTCTCAGGCGCTGACCATCTCCGCCCGATACCAGTCGACGAAGCGTTTCACACCTTCCTCTACCGATATGGATGGCGTGAAGCCCGTCAGCGCCTTCAGAAGGTCCGGCGCGGCAAAGGTTCTCGGAACATCCCCCTGCTGCATCGGCAGCATCGTACGGATCGCCGGTCTGCCGACAGCGGCCTCGACCGTCTCGACGAAACGCATCAGTTCAACCGGCTGCCCGCCGCCGATATTGACGACGCGAAACGGCGCGTGCCGCGACAGCGTATCGATGTCGCCGATGCGATTTTCCGCCGCTGGCACGACGCCCATCAACCGGACGATGCCTTCGACGAGGTCGTCGATATAGGTGAAGTCGCGGCTCATGCGGCCTTCGCCGTAGATCTCGATCGGCCGGCCGTTGAGGATGCAATCGACGAATTTGAACAGCGCCATGTCCGGGCGTCCCCAGGGTCCGTAGACCGTGAAGAAGCGGAAAGCGGTGGTCGGCACGCCGTAGAGATGGGCATAGCTATGCGCCATCAGCTCGGCCGATTTCTTGGTGGCGGCATAGAGCGTCATAGGCTCGTCGGCCCGGTCGGTCTCGGCAAACGGGACTTTTTCGTTGGCCCCGTAGATCGACGAGGTGGAAGCAAGCAGCAGGTGCTTGGGCTGCACGGCTTTGGCCAGTTCAAGGATGTTCCATGAACCGATCAGGTTGGAATCGACATAGGCCTTGGGGTTTTCCAGGCTGTATCGGACGCCGGCTTGGGCTGCAAGGTGGACGATGACGTCCGGCTCGCCAATCTCTGCGGCCGTTTGCAGCGCGCCCGCGTCCTCCAGCATGCCGATCACCGGCCGGAAGCCGTTCGAGCGGGAAAGGATGGCGTGGCGCCGCTCCTTCAGCCGGACATCGTAATAGGGGGTCATGCCGTCGAAGCCGGTGACGAAATGGCCGTCATCGAGCAGCCGCCTGGCCAGGTGGAACCCGATGAAACCAGCCGTTCCTGTGATCAGATAGCGCATACCGGCTCCTTGCTTTTTCTGCCGTCGATCGAGATGCCGCGGTTATACCGGCCGGCCGATGCTCGTATAGCTGAAACCGTGCTTGGTGACTTCGTCCCGGTGGTAGATGTTTCTGAGATCGACAAGCACGGGGTTCTTCATCGACGATTTCAGCCGGCCGAGGTTGAGCGCGCGGAACTCGTTCCATTCCGTGACGATAACGAGTGCGTCGGCGCCTTCCGCCGCCGTGTAGGGGCTGTCGGCATAGGCGATGCCGTCGATGACGTTTCTCGCATTCTCCATGCCTTCCGGATCATAGCCGGTGACGATGGCGCCGCCATCGGTCAGCGCCTGGATGATGGCAATCGCCGGGCTGTCGCGCATGTCGTCGGTGTTGGGCTTGAAGGTGAGGCCGAGCACGGCGATCCTCTTGCCGCGTACGTCGCCGCCGGCAGCTGCGATCACCTTTCGGCCCATCGCCCGCTTGCGGTTGTCGTTGACGGCGACGGTGGTCTCGATCAGCCGCACCGGGCTGTCGTGATCCTGCGCCGTCTTGACCAGCGCCAGCGTATCCTTCGGGAAGCAGGAGCCGCCATAGCCAGGACCCGCATGCAGGAATTTCGAGCCGATGCGACCGTCCAGCCCGATGCCGCGGGCGACCTCCTGGACATTGGCACCGACCTTCTCGCAAAGGTCGGCCATCTCGTTGATGAAGGTGATCTTCATGGCGAGGAAGGCGTTGCCGGCATATTTGATCAGTTCGGACGTGCGCCGCGTGGTGAAGAGCAGCGGTGCCTGGTTGAGATAGAGCGGCCTGTAGACCTCGGTCATGACGCCGCGGGCGCGCTCGTCGTTGAGGCCGATGACAATGCGGTCCGGCCGCTTGAAGTCGTCGATCGCCGCACCCTCGCGCAAAAATTCCGGATTGGAGACGACGGCAATGTCGGCGTCCGGATTGGTTTCGCGCATGATCCGCTCGACCTCGTCGCCGGTGCCGACCGGAACCGTCGACTTGGTGACGATGACGGTGAAGCCGGTCACATGGGCGGCGATCTCGCGGGCGGCATCATAGACATAGGAAAGGTCGGCATGGCCATCGCCGCGCCGCGAGGGCGTGCCGACCGCAATGAAGATCACGTCGCTTTGCGCGACGCTGGTCGCCAGAGCGGTGCTGAAGCTCAGACGCCCATCCTTGACGTTGTCGGCAACCAGCTGTTCCAGGCCCGGCTCGAAGATCGGAATGCGGCCGGCGGTGAGCGCCTCGATCTTGCTCGCGTCCTTGTCGATGCAGACCACCTCATGGCCGAAATCCGCAAAACAGACACCGGAGACGAGCCCGACATAACCGGCACCGATCATCGTGATTTTCATGACATACTCCAGAATTGCTCGGATGCACTCATAGTCAAACACGCGCGGGTTGCCAATGGGCGGAGTTTGAAGAGCTAAACGGATACGGTCGTGGAGAAATCGGGATTGCCGCGGATCGTGTTGCTGACAGTGCAGATTTCCTCTTCCGCCGCCCGCGCAATGGCGTTGCGCGTCTCATCGTCGACGTCGCCCTTGATCGTGAAGAGGATGTTGAATGTCTGCACCCGCGAAAGGCCTTCCGTCGCCTTTTCACCGGTCACTTCCGCGCTGATTTCCGTTACCCTGTCGAGAACGCCCATCTGGCTTGCCGCGATGCGGGCACTCATGGTGAGGCAGGCGGACAGCGACGCGTAAAGCAGGTCGAGCGGATTGAAGCCCGGCTGCGACGGGCCGGTGACGATGCCCAGTTCGCCCCCGGTTGCTGACGTAATATGGGGAAATCCAGTGCGGCCCAGAACGGCGGTTGCCCCTGTCGGACGGGATCGTGTCTTCAAGTCGGTCATGTCCTGTCCTTTCCTGCGCGCCAGAGATAGTCCGCTTCAGATGGGACTATCTGTCGAAAGAAACAACGTTTGCGACACGCCGCTGCAACGGCAGCAAGATAGTGGGCTACGATGGCGGCGAGCTATTACAGCGCGGTCCCGCCTAATGCAGCAGCATATATCTAATTCCGCCGAGATCTGCGACGCAAGAGTCTTCAATGGATAAGGAAAAGAAATGGTGGAGCTAAGCGGGATCGAACCGCTGACCTCTTGCATGCCATGCAAGCGCTCTCCCAGCTGAGCTATAGCCCCAATTTGGGTCCGGCGATGCCGGTTCCGGGAAGTCCGTCCGAACTGTTCGTTCGGTCGGGTGGCGGCTTCATACTTCTGCTTTTTGCAGATGGCAAGCCGAAAAACACAAGCGGGCGAGATTTTATCGGATGAGCCCGGAACTTGCGTCCGCGTGGCCGGTCGAAACCCCGCGCGGACGCCATTTGCGTGAATTATGAGAGGTTTAGACCTCGTCGTCGTCGTCCGAAACGCCGATCAGATCGGAAAGGCCGTCTTCGTCTTCGTCGTCTTGCTCAAGGAAGGTGTCGTCGTCGTCACCTTCGATCTCGACATCGTCATCGCCCAGATCCGGCAGATCGTCGCCGGCGCCGGCTTCGCTGTCGGCATCCTCAAGCGAGACGAGTTCGACTTCCGTGTTCTCGGTATCGACTTCCTGGATCTCGTCCTCCTCGGCAGCCTTTTCCAGCACCTTGGCGACGGAGGTCTCTTCGAAGAAGGACAACGGGTAGGATTTGCCGGTGTAGGGAGAAACGATCGGATCCTTGTTCAGGTCGTAGAACTTACGGCCAGTTTCCGGATCGATGCGTTTTGTTCCAAGTTCCGCTTTTGCCACAGTCAAAGCCTCTTGAATGGCCGGGGTTACCGGCATTTGCCGGGATACCGGCGTTGAACGTGAAATGAATTAGCCGGTCCCCATAATCGTCTTGGCCTGATCTGTCAAAGCCTAACTGAAGAACGAATTCGGTGTTGCCCTTGGAAGGCTATCTTGAGGACAATTTGGCGAACAAAGCAATTCGGCTATATTTTTCTAAAAGCAGTGTTAGGTTGCTGTGGTAGGGGACGAAACCAAAGGTTGGAATATGTCTGCTCTTCCTTATGTGACAGCGGCTGGGAATATTAAGAAAGCATTAGACGGAATATCAAAAGCCGCGACACCCACAAAAGTCTCGCAAGATTTTGTAAAAACGGTCCTTAAAGTGCTTGGCGGATCGGGAGATCAGATGACCTCTTTTCTGAAGAAGATCGGTCTCGCTAGCAACGACGGTACCCCGACCCCCTTATACAATCAGTTTAGGAATCCTGCCACATCAGGACAGGCGATCGCAACGGCGATAAAGATTGCCTATGCGCCGCTCTACAAACGTAATGAATATATGCATGAGCTAGACGATAAAGAGTTGCGCGGCCTCATCGTCGAAGAAACGGGTCAGGCTCATGACTCTAACGCAGTAGCTTGTATTTTTTCGTGCATTAAACAGTTAAAACAGTTTGCGGACTTCAAGGAAGAGAAGTCCATCGTAGAAGCAACTAAATTCACTGAAGAATTTGATGGCTATAAGCCAGTGGAAAGTGTTGTTAAGAGCGGACTCGGGTTGAATTTAGGTTACACTATAAATCTTAATCTTCCGGCTACCACGGACGTGGCGGTTTTCAATGCTATTTTCAAAAGTTTAAAAGAAAATCTGTTGAGTGAATCCGATGTCTAAGCGATCAGACTTGATCGTTAAGGCGTTTGGAATGTCTGCTATGCAAATAGCTGAGGAGCTCAATTCGGTTTCAAAATCAACTGGCTATGATTTAGGATTAAATGGCGCCGCTAGGCGAAAGAGGCAGTTAGAAGACTATGACCAATTCGAAAAGGAAGTACGATACGAAGCATCCTTGATGTCAGAGTACTACGAGATATTTTATTGCCTGGAAATATCCATACGAAAACTTGTTTCTCAAACTTTAATAGAAGCGGAAGGGGCTAGTTGGTGGAGCAGTGCGCGAGTTCCGCTGGGGGTTGTTACTGAGGTAGCATCTCGCAGAAAAAAGGAACTGGATGCGGGGTTCGATTCTCGATCTGACAACGAGATTGATTTTACAACATTTGGTGAGTTGTCGAGTCTGATTACTCAGAACTGGGACTTGTTTGAGCCCATTTTTAGTTCAAAGTCGGCGGTATCCACTATCCTGAATCGCCTAAATGTTTTGCGAGGACCGATCGCACATTGCTGCGAAATGTCTGAAGATGAAAAGCTCAGGCTTGAACTTACAGTACGGGACTGGTTTAGAACCATTTCATAGTGCTGGAGAAGAAATGACATTCATCATCGCCATCGACGGACCTGCGGCTGCCGGCAAGGGAACCTTGTCGCGCCGGATCGCCGAGACCTACGGCTTTCACCACCTCGATACCGGCCTGACCTATCGCGCCACCGCCAAGGCCCTCATCGATGCGGGCTTGCCGCTCGACGACGAGTTGCTGGCTGAGGAGATGGCCCGCGAGGTCGAGCTTGCCGGGCTCGATCGTTCCGTGCTGTCGGTCCATTCGGTCGGCGAGGCCGCCTCTAAGATCGCCGTGATGCCCCTCGTCCGCCAGGCACTGGTCGAGGCGCAGCGTGCCTTTTCGAAGCGTGAGCCGGGCACGGTGCTCGACGGGCGCGACATCGGCACGGTCGTCTGCCCGGATGCGCCGGTGAAGCTCTATGTGACGGCGTCCCCTGAAGTCAGGGCGCGCCGCCGCTTCGACGAGATCGTGGCAAACGGTATTCCGGCCGACTATCTGGAGATCCTCGCCGACATCGTCAAGCGCGACGAGCGCGACATGGGCCGCGCCGACAGCCCGCTTCGCCCGGCCGATGACGCGCACTTGCTAGATACGTCTGAAATGAGTATAGAGGCCGCATTCTTGGCGGCGAAGAGCATCATCGATGCCGCATTGAAGAAATAGTTCGAGACACCATCCCCGCGCCGGATTTGCTCCTCATCTGAATGGGAGCGGATGGTTTTCGGACAGGTCAACGCTAACCCCCGGCGCCTGTGCCCCATGAAGGCACACCAGGAGTATTCATGTCTCAAGCTAACCCCACCCGCGACGATTTTGCCGCGCTGCTGCAGGAATCCTTTGCCACGCAGGATCTTGCCGAAGGCTACGTCACCAAGGGTATTGTTACGGCCATCGAGAAGGACGTCGCGATCGTTGACGTCGGTCTGAAGGTCGAAGGCCGCATCGCTCTGAAGGAATTCGGCGCCAAGGCCAAGGACGGCACGCTGAAGGTCGGCGATGAAGTCGAAGTCTATGTCGAGCGCATCGAAAACGCGCTGGGCGAAGCTGTTCTGTCGCGCGAGAAGGCTCGCCGCGAAGAGAGCTGGGTCCGCCTCGAAGTCAAGTTCGAAGCCGGCGAACGCGTCGAAGGCGTCATCTTCAACCAGGTCAAGGGTGGTTTCACCGTCGATCTGGATGGTGCCGTTGCCTTCCTTCCGCGCTCTCAGGTCGACATCCGTCCGATCCGCGACGTTACCCCGCTGATGCACAACCCGCAGCCCTTCGAAATCCTCAAGATGGACAAGCGCCGTGGCAACATCGTCGTGTCGCGCCGCACGGTTCTCGAAGAATCGCGTGCTGAACAGCGTTCGGAAATCGTCCAGAACCTCGAAGAAGGCCAGGTTGTTGACGGCGTCGTCAAGAACATCACCGATTACGGTGCGTTCGTTGACCTCGGCGGCATCGACGGCCTGCTGCACGTTACCGACATGGCATGGCGCCGCGTCAACCATCCGTCGGAAATCCTGAACATCGGCCAGCAGGTCAAGGTTCAGATCATCCGCATCAATCAGGAAACCCACCGCATCTCGCTCGGCATGAAGCAGCTCGAGTCGGATCCGTGGGATGGCATCGGTGCCAAGTACCCGGTCGGCAAGAAGATCTCCGGTACCGTCACCAACATCACCGACTACGGTGCATTCGTGGAGCTGGAGCCGGGCATCGAAGGCCTGATCCACATCTCCGAAATGTCCTGGACCAAGAAGAACGTACATCCCGGCAAGATCCTGTCTACGACTCAGGAAGTCGACGTTGTCGTTCTCGAAGTGGACCCGACCAAGCGCCGCATCTCGCTCGGCCTCAAGCAGACACTTGAGAACCCGTGGCAGGCCTTCGCGCACAGCCATCCGGCTGGCACGGAAGTTGAAGGCGAAGTCAAGAACAAGACCGAATTCGGCCTGTTCATCGGTCTCGACGGCGACGTCGACGGCATGGTGCATCTCTCCGACCTCGACTGGAACCGTCCGGGCGAACAGGTCATCGAAGAGTTCAACAAGGGCGACGTCGTCAAGGCTGTGGTTCTCGATGTGGACGTCGAAAAGGAGCGCATCTCGCTCGGCATCAAGCAGCTCGGCAAGGATGCGGTCGGCGACGCCGCTGCTTCCGGCGATCTGCGCAAGAACGCCGTCGTCTCGTGCGAAGTCATTGCCATCAACGACGGTGGCATCGAAGTGAAGCTCGTCAACCACGAAGACCTCACCTCGTTCATCCGCCGTGCCGACCTGTCGCGTGACCGCGACGAGCAGCGTCCGGAGCGTTTCTCCGTTGGTCAGGTTGTCGACGCCCGCGTCACCAACTTCTCCAAGAAGGACCGCAAGGTCATGCTGTCGATCAAGGCGCTTGAAATCGCTGAAGAGAAGGAAGCCGTCGCACAGTTCGGTTCGTCCGACTCGGGCGCTTCGCTCGGCGACATCCTCGGTGCGGCTCTGAAGAACCGCGGCGGCGAATAAGCCTTCGGCCTTACGAATAAAGAAGCCCGCGGGACGCGATTTCCGCGGGCTTTTTCGTGTCCTGGTCTGCGGCGCCGGCTGTTCAGTTAGCCGAGCCCGCCCATGCGTTTGTAGACATCGTAGGCATCGGCGGTTGCCGTTTCGTCCTCTTCTCCAGCAACCTCGTGTCCCGCGGCGTGATACTCGTTTTCTTGCCCCTGATCATCGCTTTCTCCGCGCTCATCCCGCTGCTCGTCCTCGGCAAAGGACGGTTGTTCCTCTTCTTCCTTGACGCTCCGCGTCTCCACCGCTTTTGCCGGCAAATAGGGGATCATCGCGAAGGGGATGGCATCTCGTGCAATGCCCGTCTCCGGCGGCCGGGGTATCTGGGCCTCGCGTCCGCCTTCATCCAGAGCAGAAGGATGGGTCAGCCGGCTCGGCGCCTTCTCCTCCGGAGTATCGAGGAGCGCGCTCCAGGTGTCGGCTGCAGGTTCGGGTTGCTCGGCGAAGCCACCGGTGGTCAGCGCCGTATCCGGCGGCGGCTCGATATCGTCCGCCGTCTGAAGTTCTGCAAACAGAGCTTCGGCGCCCATATCGACCGTCTCGCCTGCCAGCGCGGCAAAAAGCGTTTGCGGCGCCGTGTCTGTTGATCCTTCCGGCATTGGCAGGCTGGCCTCGACCAGCGTCTTCAGTGTGTCAACAAGCATCTTTTCGGGATGCGATGTCTCGGCTTCGAATGCAGCGGATTGCGCCTCGGCCGCCGGCGCAAAGGCGCGCTCCTCCTGTTCTGTGTGCAGGTCCCGTTCTCCGAGATCGTCGCCCTTGAAACCTTCGACCTCGCCGCGATGCGGCTGCATGTCGGCGGACTGGATGGTTTCCGTCCCGACGTCCGGTTCGGCGGCGGTCGCTGGCAGGAGATCGGCTGCCGCCGACGCGGCCTGCCGCGAAGCGGAGCCGGTCTCGGAGGACGCGGTGTTCTCGCCTGTTGCCGTGCCTGATGTGGGCTCCTGCGCGCCTTCCGCAGCAAGGGATTCGGCTTGGATCGGCCGTTCCGGTGTTTCGATCTGCCCCGTTTGCTCTGAGAGATCGAATCCGAATTCCTGCTCCAGATCGGCTTTTGTCTGGCTATCGATGTCGCCCGTGGCAATGGCGGCCACCAGCGACAGAGCCTCCGAATCTGCGGCGAGAAAGGCTGCGGCGGCCCGCAGCAAGGGGATCGTCTCGGAATTCGCCTTGGCTAGGCGCTGCGCGCCTGCAACAGCTGTGTCGCTGCCGCGCGGTGTTTGCGATTTTGCCGTTTGGTCCTCGCTTTCGCCCTCCTCCGCAACAACGGCCGGCGCCGCGGTCTCTCCTTCGTCACCAAAGGCCTTCTTCAGGGCCGCCTGCAGCAGGCCGGGATCGATCACCGTCGCCGGTGCCGCAGACTGCGGCTGCGCCGCCGGCAGCGCTGTCGGGCGACCTGTCCCGGTTCCCGGTGGCACGGTCCCTGTCGCAGCCGGCCGTCCCTCCGGCTGGCCGGTCGCCGGCCGCGCGACCGTTGCCGGGGTGAAAAACGTTTCCAGCAGACGCGGCGCGTCGATGATCGAGGGCCCCTTCAGCGCTTCCGCGAGAATCCGGATCGATATGGCCAGATTGCGCTGCCCCAGTTGCTTTTCCAGCGCCAGCCGCGCGGCTGGCGGCAGTGTCTCCAGAAAAACTGCAAGCCGCTTGGTAAAGTCACGCACGGTTTCCTGCGGCAGCGGCGGAAATTTCAGGACTTTTGCCAGCGTGTCCAGCAACCGGATCAATGCTTCCTTCGGCAGCGGTTCGCTGCCGACGAGGTGGCGGTTCAGCGTCTCGAGAACCTTGAGGACGGCTTCCGACTGGCTTCCCGAAATCCTCACTGGCTCTGCCTGCGTGCGCTGTTCCCTCGGCATCACGGCCTCCACCGCGGCTGCCGTTTGGGCGGGCGCGGCAGATGTCTTGACTGTGAGAATGGGCGTCAGCATCGCAATCTCCGTCAGGTTCGATTGTGGCCAAAGGGATCGTGTCTGTTGGTCGCCCATCGGCCATCGAGCCGGATGAGACCAAGCGGATATCGAAGGAAAAGGGCGCTTCATGCGCATGCCCGACGGCTCGTTCACGGCCATACTAGACTGCGGCGGCTGCTGCGGAACCACGAATGGCCGAGTATTTCAGGATTGATGGTAGGGCAGAATGATTGACAGAATATTAACCATCCTAGTCGGGGCGAGGAGAATTCAGCCGGAGCACGCGGCCGCCTTTGCCCTTGCTGCCGTTTGCCCGGTCGCGTACATCTTTGCCGCCGCCCGCCGTGATCGCGCGGCGGACTTGGAATTGCTTGAGGGGGGAATGCGATGAATCCGGCCAATCTGATCCTCAACACCGATAGCTACAAGTTCAGCCACTTCCTGCAATATCCACCCGGCACAAGCGCAATCTGCGCCTACATCGAAACGCGCGGCCATCAGGATCAGGCCGATGTCCTGTTCTTCGGCCTGCAGATGTTCTTGAAGGAATATCTCGGCAAGCCGGTGACCGGGGCCGACATCGACGAAGCCGAGGCGATCGTGACGGCACACGGCCTGCCGTTCCATCGCGCCGGCTGGAGGCGCATCGTCGAACAGTTCGGCGGTTATCTGCCGCTGGAGATCCAGGCCCTGCCGGAAGGTACGGTCATTCGCCGCGGCGTACCGATGGTGCAGGTGGTCAATACCGATCCGCAATCCTTCTGGCTGCCCTCCTATATCGAGACCGCGCTGTTGCGCGCCGTCTGGTACCCGTCCTCCGTCGCCAGCAATGCCCGCAAGGTCAAGCAGATCATCCGCCCGATGCTCGAAAAGACCTGTGACGATCCGCAAGCTGTTCTGCCCTTTCGCCTGCACGATTTTGGCGCCCGCGGCGTCGGCGCCTTTGAGCAGGCGGGCATCGGCGGCGCCGCCCATCTCGTCAACTTCATGGGGACCGATACCGTGACCGGCGTGCTCTATGCCCGGCGGTATTACGGCGCCGAGATGGCCGGTTTCTCCATCCCGGCCTCCGAACATTCGACGATGACCGCCTGGGGCGTTGAGCGCGAAGCGGACGCCTATGCCAACATGATCGACCGCTTCGCCGGTGGCGGCATGTTCGCGGTTGTCTCCGACAGCTATGATATCAATCATGCGGTCTCTGAAATCTGGGGCAGGCAGCTGCGCGAGAAGGTCAAGGCCAGCGGCGGCACGCTGGTCATCCGGCCCGACAGCGGCGATCCCATTGAAACGCCGGTCCATGCCGTCAAGCAGCTGGATTATCATTTCGGATCGACGCTGAATGCCAAGGGCTACAAGGTGCTCGACAAGTCCGTGCGCGTGATCCAGGGCGACGGTGTCTCCAACGCCGATATCGGTCAGATCCTCCGACGGCTGGAAGCCTTTGGTTTCTCGGCTGAAAACATCGCCTTCGGCATGGGCGGCGGTCTGCTGCAGAAGGTCAATCGCGACACCTATTCCTTCGCCATGAAGACCAATGCGCGGCGGGACGATACCGGCAAATGGCATGATGTCTTCAAGCGCCCGGCGACCATGAATGTCAAAGCCTCCAAGGCCGGCCGCCAGGCCGTCGTCAGCGGTCTCGGCGGGCTGGAAGCGGTACGCCTCGATGAGCTCAAGGACCGCCGCAACCATCTGGAGCCGGTGTGGAAGGATGGCGAGCTTCTGCGCGACCGGAGCTTTGCGGAAATTCGCGAGCGCGCCAAATAGACGCTTGCACCGTCGGCGTTCTCGTCCCATCTTTGCCCTGGTTCATATGGGAGCCTTGAGATGACGGTCCGCCCGCCCCAGTCCCTGTCGCCGTCCTTCACGAGAGATTCCGGCCTCAATCTCCTGGAATACGAGCTGATGTCCGAACGGGCGGATGCGCTCGGGCGGCACGGTTTGAAGGTGGAAAAGGCGATCGCGGCGCTAAGCGTGCTTGCCGATGCGGCAACGAAGCCGGAGCGGCGCGAGCAATTGTTGAACGATGCCGCCGATGCCGTCTGGGCCTTCTTCATCCAGCGGGAGATCTGCGGCTTGCGCTCGAACCGGGATGCGGTCCTGCGCTACGGCATCCCGAAGGAAGTGATGGCGCGGCTCGGCATCATCCGCAAGGCCTGATCAGGCGACTGCAAATTCTGCAGCAGATCAAAGCGTCATAGTGACCTTAGCGCGGCTTAGAGGACGCGCGGCGCCAGAGAGTCCTCCTTCGCCAGCAACGCGGGGGACGCCGTCCTCATCGGCCGTTTTGCGGTGATTTTCCAGCCATCCGGCAGCTTCGGTTTGCACACGATCGTGACCAGCACGAAGCTGACATAAAGCAGCAGATACCACGACCCCATCTTTTGCAGCGATACCATGTGCCATTCGCTTTGCCCTGGATAAAGCCAGATACCCGTTGCCGTTCCGATGTTCTCGGCAATCCAGAGAAAGATGCTGGTGAGAAATGCGGCCAGCACCAGCGGCATCCAGCGGGCCTTGCGCTCTATGGTAAAATAGACGCGTACCCGGCCGAAAAGGAGAAGGATGGCGACAAAAAGCCCGATGCGCAGGTCGGCGATATAATGATGGCTGTAGAAATTGATGTAGATCGCCGCCGCCAGAAGGGCCGTGAGCGCGAACGGCGGGTAGTGCGTGAAGCGCATGTCGAAAATGCGAATGGCGCGCGCCATGTAGCTGCCGACGGAAGCATACATGAAGCCCGAGAAAAGCGGCACACCGGATATCTGGAAGATCGCGTCCCCCGGGTAGGTCCACGATCCCATCTTCACCTTGAAGATCTCCATGCAGGTGCCGGTGACATGGTAGATCAAGATGACCTTCGCCTCGTCCCAGCTCTCCATCCTCAGCCGGAGAAAGAGGATCTGTATCGCCAGCGCCATGAGAAAGAGCGCATCATAGCGGTTCAAGACCCACTCAGAGCCCCAGACGAGCTTGGTAGCGATGATCAAAAACAGGACGAGCGCGCCGAAAAGGCATGACCATGCCTGTTTCAAGCCGAAGAGAATGAACTCGGCATGGCCCGGCGACAAGCGTTGAAGCTGCCGCCGGATTGCAAGCCGCAGGGGTTCGAGAACCGGCCCGGTGGCGTGGCCTTCGATTGGCGACATCAGCTATGCGCGAAAATGTCGGTTTCTTCCCAGCCGAGCAGGTCGAGCTTGGCGCGCGTCGGCAGGAAGGCGAAACAGGCGTCGGCATGATCGATCCGGCCGTCGCGGATCAGCCGTGCCGTCAGCTTGTCGCGCAGCGCATGCAGGTGCAGCACGTCGGAGGCGGCATATTCCAGTTGCGCCGGCGTCAGCGTCTCGGCCGCCCAGTCGGAAGACTGCTGCTGCTTGGAAATATCGACGTCGAGCAGTTCCTTCAGGTTGTCCTTCAGGCCGTGACGGTCCGTATAGGTCCGCGTCAGACGCGAGGCGATCTTGGTGCAGAACACCGGCGTCGTCGTCACCCCGAAGGTGTGGAACAGCACGGCGATGTCGAAGCGGCCGAAATGGAAGATCTTCTGGCGGGCTGGGTCTTCCAGCATGGCGACGAGGTTGGGCGCCTCTTTCTGACCCTTGGCGATCTGGATCACGTCGGCGGTGCCATCGCCCGGCGAGAGCTGGACGAGGCAGAGCCGGTCCCGGCGCGGAATGAGGCCGAGCGTTTCGGTGTCGATGGCGATCGCGCCTTTGTAGCGGGCGGCGTCTTCCGCGGAGATGTCGCCTTCGTGAAACCGTATTGTATTTGCCATGGAAATCCCCACATCAGCCGGACAGGGTGTCGCGCTTCGTTCAAGTCGTTGGGCTATAGCGCAACTTCGCTGCTAACGAAACGTCTCCTTACGCGGAAACACTTCGGATTTCCGGCTGCCGGATCAAAATGTGAGAAGCTTATGAAGGTGCTCCGGACCGTCAGCCTGACCTTCTTCCTGTCATCGTGGTCGTTTGGGTCGATGGCCTCGGCCGATCCTTTGTGGCAGCCTGTGCAGGCCTATACCGATCTTCCGGGCGTCAAGTCGCCGGATGCCGTGGAGCGGGAAAACGCCGTGATATGCAAGCAGGTTCTGGTGCGGCGCGATCCTGGTCTCAATTCAGGCTATGCGACCACCAATTTCTGCCGCCGCGGCAACGGACCGGTCTTCCAGTCCGGTCGGCTGCCGCCCTCGATCATACGGCAGTTGCGCGGCTTCAATTACTGACAACGCGGCCGCTTGCAAATCGTCGGGGCATCAATACAACTTGCCGCATCGAGGCGTGCCGGTTTTTCCGCTGCCGGCCTGGGAGACGACATCATGCCTGAACCACAGCGGCCGCTGGTCATTTGCGCGCCGGAGCCGCGCACGCTCAACTTGATCTTCACGCCGCAAGCACGGGAACAGCTCGAGGCGAAATACCGGATCGTCGAGGCCGATCCGGCGGATATCGCCGGGTTGGGTGACGCGATTCTCGGCGAAGCCCGTTATATTATTGGCCAGCCGCCGCTCAGTGCCGAAACCCTTGCCCGCATGCCTGGGCTGCACTGCATCCTCAATGTCGAAAGCAACCTGATCAACAACATGCCCTACGAGGTGCTGTTCGCCCGCGGCATTCATGTGGTCACGACCGGCCAGGTCTTTGCCGAGCCGGTTGCGGAACTCGGGCTTGCCATGGCGCTGAACATCGCCCGCGGCATTGTCGATGCGGATGTCGATTTCCGCGAGGGCCGGGAACTCTGGGGCGGCGAGGGCAATACCCGAGCGCGGCTTCTCTCCGGCGCCGACGTCGGCATCATCGGCTTCGGCGATCTCGGCAAGGTGCTGAACCGGGTCCTTTCCGGCTTCCGCACGAAGAACCGTGTTTACGATCCGTGGATGCCGGCCTCGATCCTGATCGATCATGGCGTCAAGCCGTCGAGCCTCCAGGAGGTGCTGACCGAAAGCGACTTCATTTTCGTCGTTGCGGCCGTCACCAGCGAGAACCGGCATTTCCTCGGTGCCGATGCCTTTGCCAGCATGCGGCCGGGCGCCGCCTTCATCCTGCTCAGCCGTGCCGATGTGGTGGATTTCGATGCGCTGATGGTGGCGGTCGCAAGCAGCCATATCGTTGCGGCAAGCGACGTCTTTCCGCAGGAGCCGCTGCCGCTCGACCATCCCGTTCGAAACCTCAAGGGTTTCCTGCGTTCCGCCCACCGGGCCGGCGCGCTCGACAGCGCCTTCAAGAAAATGGGCGATATGGTGCTGGAGGACATGGACCTGATGGACCGCAATCTGCCGCCGATGCGCTGCAAGCGGGCGGAGCGCGAGACGGTGTCGCGCATGCGCTCCAAACCCGTCACCGTCAACTGACGTCCGCCGCCAGCGAAAGCTGCCAGTCATAGAATTCAACCGGACTCTTCAAAAAACAGACAGCGCCGCTGTCCTGCGAGGGAAGAGTCTACAGCGGTTGGATAAGGCGGGGAAATTTGCGGTGGCAAGTCGCCAGGAACACGGCGCTGCTGACTGCGCTGCGAACTGGTGCATGTCTGACGGCTCTTGCAGCGCCGCGCGTCATATGGCGACACAGTAAACGGCGCGTGTGGCCCCTCATCCGGCCTGCCGGCCACCTTCTCCCCGTCAACGGGGAGAAGGGACAAGCGGCGACCTCCGTTGTCCCCTCGCCCCGCTTGCGGGGAGAGGGCTAGGGTGAGGGGCAAAGCGAAGGAGCATTGCAGAGCCGTCAGACGCACTCGCCGGCGATCCGGCGCATCGCTTCGAGAATGGAGCCCTTGGTGGCGTGGCCGGTCTTGTAGAGGCCGAGCATCACGGTGGCGGCGTCGCGGCCATCGGCGCTGTCGAGCCGCGTGCGTGTTTCCTTGCACCATTCTTCGAGCGCGCCGCAGACCACTTCGATTTCACTCTGGTTCAAGGCCATGTCCGACAGAAACGACATTGCTTCACCCCATCGTACGAAACACACCCGGCGTTCGAAAACACACCCGGTTCGAACCGGCAGTGTACTGCCGTGAGACGTGGTGACAATTCTCAAATTTAAGGGGTTGCGGCCCGGCGGTCGAACCAGGATTACCGTGTCAAACTAGAGCCGAACGGTCGTTCAGGTCATTCCGCCGCCACAGCGGATGCCTCGAGCAGCGAAGCGGCGATCGCCATAGCCAGGAGCTTGCCCTTGGCCCGGATCGTATTGCTGTCAAAGTCGCGCGCCGAGAGAGCGAGGTCCATGCCCTCGCGCATCAGAATTTGTTGCGCCCTGTCAACTGCCCAGTTTTCGACCTCGTCGCGCTTCCGCATTGCGCTTGCCCCCAAGCTAAATCATTTAGCGTTGCCGTCCAGCTCCCAATCCGGCCTGAACGCAGGCACATGCGGCGAATCACCTGAGCACGTGAACAGAATGCGACATTTCCCGTAAATCGGAAGCACAACTTTTCGGCGATGATTATTTGGGGTATCCGGTCGCCTCAGGCGTTGCGCAGCCTGCCTTCCAGGAGATCGAGCACGGCGCGGCCTGCCTCCATGACATTGGTTCCCGGCCCGAAGACGGCGGCGACGCCGTGGTCCATCAGGAACTGGTAATCCTGGCGTGGCACGACGCCGCCGCAGATGACGATGATGTCGCCGCCGCCCTTGGCTTTCAGCGTCTCGATCAGTTGCGGCAAAAGCGTCTTGTGGCCGGCGGCAAGCGACGAAACCCCGACGACGTGGACGTTTGCCGCAAGCGCCATGTCCGCGGCCTCCTCCGGCGTCTGGAACAGCGGACCGGCGAGCACATCGAAGCCGATATCGCCGAAGGCTGATGCGATGATCTTGGCACCGCGGTCATGACCGTCCTGGCCGAGCTTGGCGACCATGATCTTCGGCTTGCGGCCGATCGACTTGGCGACCGTCGAAAGCCGAGCTGAGAGCGTCACCAGTTCCGGCTCGTCCTTGTAGGCATCACCATAGATGTCGGTGACGACCTCGGGTACGGCGGAATGATCGCCGAAGACAGCGCGCATGGCGTCCGAGATTTCGCCGACGGTGGCGCGGGCGCGGACGGCTTCGACCGCGGCTTCGAGGATGTTGCCTTCGCCGCTGCGGGCGACCTCCGACAGGGCCGTGAGTGCTGCGGTGACCTCAGCCGTATCGCGGCGGCGCTTCGTTTCCTCGATGCGCTTGATCTGGGCGGTGCGCACGGCGGCATTGTCGATGTCGAGGATGTCATGGTTATCCTCGGTTTCCAGCCGATACTTGTTGACGCCGACGATGACCTCCTCGCCCTTGTCGACGGCAGCCTGGCGGCGGGTCGCCGCCTCCTCGATCAGCCGTTTCGGCAGGCCTTCGGCCACGGCCCTGGTCATGCCGCCGAGCGCCTCGACTTCTTCCATCAGCGCCCAGGCCTTTTCCGCCAGATCCGCCGTCAGGCTTTCGACATAGTAGGAGCCGGCGAGCGGATCGACGACCTTTGTGACGCCGGTTTCGTGCTGGAGGATGAGCTGGGTGTTGCGGGCGATGCGGGAGGAAAAATCCGTCGGCAGGGCGATTGCCTCGTCGAAAGAATTGGTGTGCAGCGACTGCGTGCCGCCAAGCACGGCCGACATTGCCTCGAAGGCGGTGCGGATGATGTTGTTGTAGGGATCCTGTTCCTGCAGCGAGACGCCCGACGTCTGGCAATGGGTTCTCAGCATCAGCGAGGATTGCTTCTTCGGCGCGAAGCCCTCCATGATACGCGTCCAGAGCAGGCGGGCGGCGCGGAGCTTGGCTGCCTCCATGAAGAAGTTCATGCCGATGGCGAAGAAGAAGGAGAGGCGGCCGGCGAAATCATCGACATTCAGGCCTTTGGCGAGGGCGGCGCGGACATATTCGCGGCCGTCGGCGAGCGTGAAGGCAAGCTCCTGCACCAGTGTCGCGCCGGCTTCCTGCATGTGATAGCCGGAGATCGAGATGGAGTTGAACTTCGGCATTTCACGCGCCGTATAATCGATGATGTCGGCGACGATCCGCATGGAAGGCTCCGGCGGATAGATATAGGTGTTGCGGACCATGAACTCCTTGAGGATGTCGTTCTGGATGGTGCCCGAAAGCTGATCGCGCGGCACGCCCTGCTCCTCGCCGGCGACGATGAAGGAGGCGAGGATCGGGATGACGGCGCCGTTCATGGTCATCGAGACGGAGATCTTTTCGAGCGGAATGCCGTCGAACAGGATCTTCATGTCCTCGACCGAATCGATCGCCACGCCCGCCTTGCCGACATCGCCGACGACGCGCGGATGGTCCGAATCATAGCCGCGATGGGTGGCGAGATCGAAGGCGACGGAGACGCCCTGCTGGCCGCTCGCGAGCGCCTTGCGGTAGAAGGCATTCGAGGCCTCGGCGGTGGAGAAGCCGGCATATTGGCGGATCGTCCAGGGGCGACCTGCATACATGGTGGCGCGCGGGCCGCGGGTAAACGGCGCAAAGCCCGGCAGCGAGCCGAGATGATCGGCGCCTTCGAGATCGGCCTCGGTGTAGAGCGGCTTGACGGCGATGCCCTCGGGCGTCTGCCAGGTGAGCGCCTCGAGCGAGGATTTCACTTCGCGTTCGGCGAGGGTGGCCCAGTCGTTGAGGGTTTTCTTATCGGGCATGGGAAAGGCTCCTTGCGTCGGTCGGACGTCCACCCTCCCCTTGAGGGGGAGGGTCGGCACGGAGTGCCGGGGTGGGGTGATTTTTTGCGCCAAACAACGGGTCACCCCCACCCGCCGCTTTGCGGCGACCTCCCCCCTCAAGGGGGAGGTAAGGCACCGCCTCAATCGCCTGCATCCACGCGCGGAAAACCGCCGTGGGTCTAGTGTATGCAAAGGACGGGGCGCTCAAAGCTGCCGCGTTGGATAATAAAGAAGTGACACCTTTCAGCGCCCCGTTCGGCGGTTTTTGCCCGCAACTTCGTTCCGCTACGGCCTTGTCGGCCCTCAGTGCACCGTCGGCACGCCCGCAGCAGCAACAGCCTGCGGAGGGGAACCTTTCTGCGAACCCCGGATGAAAGAGCCTGCGTCGTTCTCTCCCATCCAGCGCCGGCTCCGCCTCACTGCCACGCCTGGCAACGTATCCGATGGCGGAACGGTGGCTATCATGGCATGGATGCGCGGGGCGGGGATAAAAAGTCATTCGGTTTCTCTGATATCCTTGTTTTCTCTTATGGAGAGCGGGTGTAGCGCATCCCCTCACCAACAAAATCCAAGACCTAGCCGAAGCTAAGATCTTGATTTTGGTAGCGCGCAGAGTTTTCCGCATAATACCTCTCCCCTCTGTGGGAGAGGAAGCAATTTCAACATCTTAGCTTCGCTCAAGTGTTAGAAACTGCAGGTGAGGGAAATTAACCGGCACTACTCGAACTCCATGATCAGTTCATCCACCGCGAGGCTCGTGCCGGCGGACACGGCGACGCGCTTGACCACGCCGTGGCGTTCGGCGCGCAGGGTGTTTTCCATCTTCATTGCTTCCACGGTTGCCAGCGCCTGGCCGGCTTCGACCGTGTCGCCCGGGGCAACGGCAAGTGCGGTGACGACGCCCGGCATCGGGCAGAGCAGCTGTTTCGAGGTGTCGGGCGGCAGCTTTTTCGGCATCAGCCGGGCAAGCTCGGCAACGCGCGGGCTCATCACATGGGCGGTAACGTCCATGCCGCGCCAGCGCAGGCGGATAGCGGTGCCGGAAAGGTCGATCTTCACGCCCATGGCCGTACCCTCGACGTTGAAGGTGGCATGGCTACGGCCGGGCATCCAGTCGCCCGCGACCGCGAAAGCCGCTCCATCGGCCATCTGCACATAGGCGCCGTCGGCCGTGGCGTCGAGCGTCAGCGCGTATTCCTGTCCGCCGAAGCTGACGACCCAGTCCTTGCCGATCACCCGGCGGTGATTGCCGATCGTGCCGGAGATCTGCGCGGCGCGGCTCTGCAGGGCCTGATGGATCAGCGTGGCGACGGCCGCCAGTTTGCGGGCCGATGCCGGATCGGGTTCGACGCCGGAAAAGCCGTCCGGAAATTCCTCGGCGATGAAGGCGGTGGTCAGCCGGCCGGCGCGAAACCGGTCGTGCTGCATGACGGCGGAGAGGAAGGGCAGGTTGTGGCTGATGCCTTCGACCTCGAAATCGTCGAGGGCGGCGCTCATCGCATCGATGGCGGAGAGCCGGTCCGGCGCCCAGGTGCAGAGCTTTGCCACCATCGGGTCGTAATACATCGAGATCTCGCCGCCTTCGAAGACGCCGGTGTCGTTGCGCAAGATGGTGCCGTCGACCGTCGTTCCTTCCGCCGGCGGGCGGTAGCGGGTGAGCCGGCCGATCGAGGGCAGGAAATTGCGATAGGGGTCCTCGGCATAGAGCCGGCTTTCGATCGCCCAGCCGTTGAGGTGCACGTTCTTCTGGGAAAAGGCCAGCTTTTCGCCGCTGGCGACGCGGATCATCTGCTCGACCAGGTCGATGCCGGTAACCAGCTCCGTCACCGGATGCTCGACCTGCAGGCGGGTGTTCATTTCGAGGAAGTAGAAATTGCGCTCGCCATCGACGATAAACTCGACCGTGCCCGCCGAATGGTAACCGACCGCTTTCGCAAGGGCGACGGCCTGCTCGCCCATGGCGCGGCGGGTCTTCTCATCGAGAAAAGGCGACGGCGCTTCCTCGATGACCTTCTGGTTACGCCGCTGGATCGAGCATTCGCGCTCGCCGAGGTAAAGGACGGTGCCGTGTTTGTCGCCCAGCACCTGGATCTCGATGTGGCGCGGCTGCGTCACGAATTTCTCGATGAAGATGCGCTCGTCGCCGAACGACGACTTCGCCTCGTTCTTCGAGGCTTGGAAGCCGTCGCGCGCCTCGGCATCGTTCCAGGCGATGCGCATGCCCTTGCCGCCGCCGCCGGCCGACGCCTTGATCATCACCGGATAGCCGATTTCGCCGGCGATTTTCACCGCCTCTTCGGCATCCGCGATCAGACCCATATGGCCGGGCACGGTAGAGACGCCGGCTTCGGCCGCCAGCTTCTTCGAGGTGATCTTGTCGCCCATCGCCTGGATGGCGCTAACCGGCGGGCCGATGAAGGCGATACCCGCCTTCTCCAGCGCTTCGGCGAAGGTGGCGTTTTCCGAGAGGAAGCCGTAGCCCGGGTGCACCGCATCGGCGCCGGTCTTCTTGATTGCGTCGAGGATATTGTCGATGACGATATAGGACTGGCTGGAGGGTGCCGGCCCGATATGCACTGCCTCGTCGGCTTGTCTCACATGCAGGGCATCGGCATCCGCATCGGAATAGACAGCGACGGTGGCGATGCCGAGCTTCTTTGCGGTTCTGATGACCCGGCAGGCGATTTCGCCGCGATTGGCAATGAGGATTTTCTTGAACATGGGCTCAGACTTCCATCACGTCTTCGAACGCTTCCGGGAAGCTCCTGCGCGCGACTCTTTCGTCAATCCTCAAAAGCGCTTCATAGGACGTTGGATCGAACGGCTCCTCAGCCGGCACGACCTCGCGGCCAAACAAAAGGTTCAGCCTTCCGGCATCGAGATTGCCCCGTTCGAACGGTTCCGGTCCGAAATGGTGCCAGAGCGCATGCAGGAAGGCTGCATCCACCTTGTGTTCGATCGTGTGCGGGCGAGCGAGGCGCTGCAGGGCCTTGAGCGGCGTTACCCCCTTCTCGTTCGCTCGCCGGATGGTGAAATGATGGCCGTGGCCCGGCATGCCGGAGGGAAAGCCTCGATGCTTGGTCATGTCGGGCCGTTTGGGCATCCTTGTCTCCTCAGGCCTTGACTGTCTGGTCTTGGCTAATCTTGTCCTGCGTCTTCGTCTTGAAGTCGGAGGCATCGTGGCGTTCGTGCAGCTGCTCGGAGGGATCGCCAGAGAGGCGGTTGACCATGCGGCCGCGCTTGACCGCGGGGCGCTCCGCGATTTCAGCGGTCCAGCGCTGAACGTGTCTGTAGCTCTGAACGTCGAGGAAGATGCCGGATTGGCCATACTGCTTGCCAAGCGCCAGATTGCCGTACCAGGGCCAGATGGCGATGTCGGCGATCGAATATTCTAAGCCTGCCATGTAGCGGTTGTCGGCGAGATGCCGGTCGAGCACGTCGAGCTGGCGCTTTACTTCCATCGCAAAGCGGTCGATCGCGTATTGGATATGCATCGGCGCATAGGCATAGAAATGGCCGAAACCGCCGCCGAGATAGGGTGCTGCCCCCATCTGCCAGAACAGCCAGTTCATCGTTTCCGTGCGCGCCTTGTAGTCCTTCGGCAGGAAGGCATCGAACTTGTTGGCGAGGTAAAGCAGGATCGAGCCGCTTTCAAAGACGCGGGTCGGTTCCGGCGTGGAACGGTCCATCAGGGCCGGGATCTTCGAATTCGGATTGACGTCGATGAAGCCGGAGCCGAACTGTTCGCCATCGCCGATCCTGATCAGCCAGGCGTCGTATTCCGCGCCCTTGTGGCCGAGAGCCAAAAGCTCTTCAAGCATGATTGTCACCTTGACGCCATTCGGCGTCGCCAGCGAATAGAGCTGCAGCGGATGCTTGCCGACCGGCAGTTCCTTGTCATGGGTGGGGCCGGCGATGGGGCGGTTGATATTGGCGAACTCTCCGCCATTGGCCTTGTCCCAGGTCCAGACCCTGGGAACTTCGTAACCGGCAGGAAAATTATCGGCGGGGGATTTTTCGGTCATGAACTGTCCTTGGTAATTGACACATGCGCTCAGAGGGTCAGCGCGCGTCAAGCATATGGGGCACCGGCGGCCGTATTGAAGCCCATCACAACGGGATTGTATCGTGCTTGCGCCACAGCTGCTCCTTGCGCTTGCCCCTGAGCGAGGCGAACGCCCGCGCAATCCGACGGCGCGACGAGTGCGGCATGATCACCTCGTCGATGAAGCCGCGTTCGGCGGCGACGAAGGGGTTGGCGAAGCGGGTCTCGTATTGCGCGGTGCGGGCGGCGATCTTTTCCGGGTCGTCGAGTTCGGAGCGGTAGAGGATCTCCGTGGCACCCTTCGCACCCATCACGGCGATCTCGGCGGTCGGCCAGGCATAGTTGACGTCGGCGCCGATGTGCTTGGAAGCCATGACGTCATAGGCGCCGCCATAGGCCTTGCGGGTGATCAGCGTCACCATCGGCACGGTTGCCTGGCTATAGGCGAAGAGCAGCTTGGCGCCGTGCTTGATGACGCCGCCATATTCCTGCGCCACGCCGGGCAGAAAGCCGGGCACGTCGACCAGGGTCAAAAGCGGGATCGAGAAGGCGTCGCAGAAGCGGACAAAACGGGCGGCCTTGCGCGAACTGTCGATATCGAGGCAGCCGGCCAGCACCATCGGCTGGTTGGCGACGACGCCGACTGTTTCGCCTTCCAGGCGGATGAAGCCGGTGATGATGTTCTTCGCGAAGGCTTCCTGCAGTTCGAAGAAATCACCTTCGTCGGCGATCGCATGAATCAGTTCCTTCATGTCGTAGGGCTTGGCTGACGAGTCGGGGATCAGCGTGTCGAGCCGCATTTCGATGCGGGCCGGGTCATCATGGAACGGACGCACCGGCGGTTTTTCGCGGTTGTTGAGCGGCAGGAAATCGAACAGCAGGCGCACCTGCTCCAGCGTCTCGATGTCGTTCTCATAGGCCGCATCGGCGACGGAAGACTTCCTGGTATGGGTGCCGGCGCCGCCCAGTTCTTCGGCAGTGACGATTTCGTTCGTCACGGTCTTCACCACGTCGGGACCGGTGACGAACATGTAGGAGGTGTCGCGCACCATGAAGATGAAATCGGTCATCGCCGGTGAATAGACCGCGCCGCCGGCGCAGGGCCCCATGATGACGGAGATCTGCGGGATGACGCCGGATGCTTCGGCATTGCGGCGGAAGACCTCGGCATAGCCGGCAAGCGAGGCGACGCCTTCCTGGATGCGGGCGCCGCCCGAATCGTTGAGCCCGATTACCGGCGCGCCGTTCCTGACCGCCATGTCCATGATCTTGCAGATCTTCTGCGCGTGGGTCTCCGACAGCGAGCCGCCGAGCACGGTGAAATCCTGGGAGAAGACGTAGACCTGGCGGCCGTTGATCGTGCCCCAACCGGTGACGACGCCATCGCCTGCGACCTTCTGTTCGGCCATGCCGAAATCGACGGCCCGGTGGGTGACGTACATGTCGTATTCTTCGAACGAACCTTCGTCGAGCAGCACCTCGATGCGCTCGCGCGCCGTCAGCTTGCCCTTGGCATGCTGGGCGTCGATACGCTTTTGCCCGCCGCCGAGCCGTGCTTCGGCGCGGCGTGCTTCAACGGATTCGATGATAGTGCGCATGCCCCCTCCCGACAGTCTTTGCGTCTTGCTTAGCCGGAAACGGGTTCGAAGGAAATCGCCGATATCGTTTGGAAAACTTTAGTATGAGCCACCGGCCGCTCTTGTCCCGACCGCAAGGCTGCGACCAGCCGCGCAAGGGGCGCGCTCAGATAGAGCGTTCTCAGCCTCGCTTCCCCGAACAGATCGCCGTCGAAGACAGTGAAAACAACCGCCTGCAAAACGACATGCGGGCGCATACCACAACCTTTAAGGACTTTGGCCGGCATTATTCCAGGCGCCGGCGGAACAGCCAGGCGGCAGCGCTCAAGGTGACCGCGGCGATCAGGCAGAGCGGGATCGTCTGGCGGACGACCTCGGCAAGGCCGATATCCTTGAGGAAGACGCCCTTCACTATGATCAGGAAATAGCGCAGCGGGTTGACCAGCGTTACCGGCTGCAGCCAGTCCGGCATATTCTCGATCGGCGTCGCGAAGCCGGAGAGCAGCATGGCCGGCACCATGAACAGGAACGCGCCGAGGATGGCCTGCTGCTGCGTCATCGACAAGGCCGAGATGAACAGGCCGATGCCGACCACCGACGCGAGATAGAAGATGCCGCTGCCATAGAGCAAAAGCAGCGAGCCCCTGAGCGGCAGGCCGAAGATGAAGATGGCAGCCAGGATATAGAGGGTGATGTGAAAGAGGCCGATCATCATCGGCGGCAGGAGCTTGCCGATCAGGATCTCATGCACGCGTAGCGGCGACACCATCAGCTGGTCGAAGGTGCCGAGTTCGCGCTCGCGGGCGATCGACAGGGCGGTGACGACCAGCCCGATCAACAGCGCAATGCTGGCGATCAGGTTCGGCACCATGAACCATTGATAGGTGAGGTTCGGATTGAACCAGTTGCGCGCAATGGCCGAGATGGAGCGCGCGGCCGACCGTTTGCCGGCAGGCGTGTCGGCCGCAAGTCCGCCGGCGATCTGGGTCAGGTAGCCGGAGACGATCTGCGAGGCGTTCGAGCGGCGTCCGTCGAGGATGATCTGCAGATCGACCGGGGTTCCCGCCTCGATGCCGCGGGAGAAATCCGGGCCGATCTCGACGGCTGCAATGACGTCCTGGCCGTCGATCGCCTCGCGGACCTGTTGCGGATTGACTGCGATCTCGATCTTCCGGAAGGTTGGCGAACCGTCGATGCGCTCGACCAGTTCCTGTCCCCAATGGCCTGAGTCGCGATTGAGGATCATCACGTCGACATTGCGCACCTCGAGCGTCGCCGCATAGGAGAAGACGAGGAGCTGGATGAGGGGCGGGCCGATCAGGATGGCGCGGCCCTTCGGGTCGCGCAGCACCGCCAGCAGTTCCTTGACGATCAGGGCTCGAAGCCGCGTCCACCACATCAGCCGATCCTCTTTCTGGTGCTGCGGGCGGCGAGCGCAAAGAATATCGCGCCGATCGTCAGCATGACCGCGATCGAATGCAGGAACATCGGCCAGATATCGCCCGCAAGGAACACGGTCTGCAGGCTCGGGATCAGGTAGCGCGCCGGCACGATGAAGGTGATCCACTGGATGACGGTTGGCATCGAATTGATCTCGAACAGAAAGCCCGAGAGCAGGAAAGCCGGCAGGAACGCGGTGATCAGCGCCAGCTGCGACGCGAGGAACTGGTTCTTCGTCGCCGCCGAGATCAGAAGCCCCTGGCCGAGCGCCGGGATGAGGAAGGTCGCCGACAGCGCGTAAAGCGCGACGACCGAGCCGCGGAAGGGTACGCCGAACAGGAAGACGGCGAGCAGCACGCAGAGCGTCATCGCCGCAAGGCCAAGCAGGAAATAGGGAAAGATCTTGCCGATCAGGAGCTCGACCGCCGTCACCGGCGTCGCCATCATCGCTTCCATCGTGCCGCGCTCCCATTCGCGGGCAACGACCAGCGAGGTGAGTAGCGTGCCGACCAGCGTCATGACGATGGCGATCGAGCCGGGGACGAGGAAGTACCGGCTGGTCAGTTCCGGATTGAACCAGAAGCGCTGTTCGATGGAGATCGCCGGCCCGCCCTCGGCCAGCAATGCTTGCCGCTGGCGCTCCCAGTTGGCGACGGTGCCCTGCGCGTAGTTCTGGACGAAATTCGCCGTGTTCGGCTCGGAGCCATCGACGATCACCTGGACCTGCGGCCGGTTGCCGGCGGCATAGTCCGTCGTGAAGTTAGCCGGGATGACGAGAATGCCGCGGATGCGGCCATTGACCAGATCGTCCGCGAAAACGCGCCGGTCGCGGCTGGTGGCAACGGTGAAATATCGCGAGGCTTCGAAGCTCGCGGCGAGACTCTGGGTAAGCGGCGTGGTCTCCTCCATGACGAGGCCGATGCGGGTGCGAGTGGTATCGAGCGACACGGCGTAGCCGAACAGAAAAAGCAGGATCAAAGGCAGCACGAAGGCGATCAGCGTCGTGCTCGGGTCCCGCACGGCCTGATAGCTCTCCTTGCGCACGAGAGCCGTGAAGCGCCTGATCCTGTCCGGTGTCGAGGAGGTGCTCATGCCGCTTGCCTCGTTTCGGATTCGGATTGCCGGATCAGCGCGACGAAGGCGTCCTCCATGGTCGGATCGGGCTGGTCGGCGGTAACGACGCTTGCTTTCAGTTCATCTGGCGAGCCGAGCGCGATCGAACGGCCGCGATAGATCAGCGAAATCCGGTCGCAATATTCGGCCTCCTCCATGAAATGGGTGGTGACGAGCACCGTCACGCCTTTTTCGACCAGCCCATTGATATGCGTCCAGAATTCGCGCCGGGTGATCGGGTCGACGCCGGAGGTGGGTTCGTCGAGGAAAAGCGCCCGTGGCTCGTGCATGACGGCACAGGCGAGCGCCAGCCGCTGTTTCAGGCCGAGCGGCAGGTCTTTCGACGATTGTCCGGCATGGCGGCCGAAATCGAAAATCTCGTTCATCAGGGCGATGCGGTCGCGCTTGCGCTGGCCGGACAGGCCGTAAACACCGGCGAAGAAATCGAGGTTCTGGGCAATGCTGAGGTCGCCGTAGAGCGAGAATTTCTGCGCCATGTAGCCGAGCTGGTTGCGCGCGGAGGCGGCATCGCGGCGCAGGTCGAAGCCAGCGACACGACCTTCGCCGGCCGTCGGCTTCAACAGGCCGCAGAGCATCTTGAACGTTGTGGATTTGCCGGCGCCATTCGGCCCGAGCAGGCCGAAAATCTCGCCGCGGCGGATGTCGAACGTGATGTCCTCGGCTGCGGTGAAATCGCCGAAACGTTTGGTTAGCCCCCTGGCCTCGATGACGGGGCGATCATCCTTTGCGGCCAGCGGCTGCTGGGCTTCAGCGAGTTTGGAGCGGCCGCCCGGCCCGCCGCCGAGCATGTCGACAAAGGCATCCTCGAAGCGGGGCGGGGCAGGGGAAGCCTTTGCACCGTCTCCGGCGGACAGCAATCGAGGCTCGGCCCCCTCTCCGGCGACGATCCGCAGGGCCTCGCCCTGGATGACGCCGTCGATGACGCCCTCTTCGTCCAAAAGCTTTGCCAGCACCTGCCGCTTGCGCCCGGAAACGCCGGAGACCCGGAACACCCGGTCCTTAACACGCGCGGTCATATCCGCCGGCTTGCCGGAAAACATGAGTTTTCCCTGGTTGAGCAGCAGCACGCCGTCGCAGGCTTCCGCCTCGTCGAGATAGGCGGTCGACCAGACGACGCCGATGCCTTCCTTCGTCAGGTCCTCGACCATTGTCCACAGATCGCGGCGCGAGATCGGATCGACGCCGACGCCGGGTTCGTCGAGCAGCAGCAGGCGCGGTTTCTTGAGCAGCGCGCAGGCAAGCCCCAGCTTCTGCTTCATGCCGCCGGAGAGCTTTCCGGCCAGCCGACCGGTGAAGCGCTTGAGATCGGTGAAGGTCAGGAGTTCATCGAAGGTCGCCGCCCGCTCTTGTTTCGGCAGGCCGCGCAGATCGGCATAGAGGTCGAGGTTTTCCTGTACCGACAGGTCTTCGTAGAGCCCGAAGCGCTGCGGCATGTAGCCGATCGCGGCCTGGATTGCGGCCGGGTTCCTGGCTGTGTCGAAACCAAGAACTTCGACCGTTCCGCTGTCGGGCAGCATCAGGCCGGTCATCAGGCGGATGAGCGTCGTCTTGCCGGCGCCATCGGGGCCGACAAGCCCGGTGATCTCGCCGCCGGGGATCAAGCCGGATACGGCATCGAGTGCCGGCGGAGCATCACCGAACCGCTTCGTCACGTCCGACAGCCGGACCAGTTCGGTCCTGTCCGGAGCGGCGGTCATTGCCGGGCAACCTCGCCCAAGGGAAGCCGCACGGTGACCGGCATGCCCTGACGCAGGTCGGTGCCGGGCTTGTCGATGACGATGCGCAGGCGGTAGACGAGATCGGTTCGAAGTTCTGCCGTTTCCACCGATTTCGGGGTGAACTCGGCGACCGGCGAAATGAAGCCGATTATGCCGTCATAGGCGTCGTTCGGTCGGGTATCGGAGGTCACCTTCACTTTCATGCCGGGATGGATACGGCCGAGGTCGGGCTCGGCAACATAGGTGCGCACCCAGACCGGCTCCGTCAGCGACAGGACGAAGACGGTGTCCGCCGGCGCGACGATCGCGCCTGTTTCACGCACGCGCGACAGGATGATGCCGTCGTTCGGCGCCCGCAGCTCGGTATCCTCCAGCGACGTGCGAGCCGAGGCCAGCGTCGCTTCCGCGGCCTGCAGCTGCGCCTCGGCGGCGGCGATGTCCTCGGTGCGGGTGCCTTCCTCGATCAGGTTCAGCGCCTGCCTGGCGGCTTCCGCGCGCGCCGCCGCCATCGCCTTTGCAGCCTTCGCCTGGTCGAAAGCCGACTGCGAGATCGTGCCCCGCGGACGAAGCTGCTCAGCGCGGGTGAGTTCGAGTACGGCATTCTCGAGCTCGGCGACGCTGGCATTGTAGGTGGCCCGCGTCTGCGCGATCTCGGTCGGACGCGGGCCGGCCTTCAGCTTGTCGAGCGTGGCGCGAAGGGCAGCGACATTGGCCTCTGCCGAGCGGACGGCATAGTCGTAGGGCCTTGCGTCGAGCCTGGCGAGAACCGCACCGCTCCTGATGGCATCGCCTTCATCGGCCGCGACCTCCGACAATCGGCCGTTGACGCGAAAGCCGAGGGAGACCTGGCGGATATCGACATTGCCGTAGAGCACGAAGTCCTTCCGCCCTGTGTCCTGCCAGCCGAGTTTCGCCGGTAGCTCGAACCACCATGCGGAAGCGCCGGCTATGGCAAGCAGCAGAACGACGACGATCTTTTTCATGCCGCGCCTCCTTTGACCGGCCCAAGGGCAGCGACGAGTTCGGCGGCGAGATTGCGCAAGGTCGCGACTTCGTTTGGACCGGCCGTCTCCCACTCCATCTGCGCGAGCACGGCGGCGTGCGCCATGCGGAAAACGAGGATGCTGCCGATGAAGGAAAAGGCGCGCAGCCGCACATGTTCGGATGCCGGATCCTCATTAAGGATCGTGCCGATCAGCCGGCGGGCGATCTCGATCATCGGCCGCATGATGCCCTGATAGACCCGTGTAAAGGCTTCGGTGGGCTCCATTTGCTCGCGGATGATGAAGCGCGCCCAGGATTCGGATTTCTTGCTGACGAAGAGCGCGATCATCGACTGGGCGATTTCGGTCAGGAAAGCGCGGGCCTCTTCCGGCGACATCGGTTCGCCTGCTGTGTCGAGCGCGACGATGCGGGCGCCGACGCGCTGCCGAATGTCGCCGACATGATTGCTGATCAGCTCCGTCAGATAGTCGGCGGTGGCAACATAGAGGCCTTCCTTACCCGAGAAATAATAGGGAATGGCCTGTAGGTTGACACCTGCTGCATCGGCCAGCCGCCGTGTCGAAGCGCCGTCGAAGCCATAGCGGCCGAAGACGTCGAGCGAGGCGACAAGCAGCTTTTCGCGGGTTGCATCGCGGCGTGCGGTGACGGCGTTCTGATCGGTTTCAATTTTAGTCATGGCGTAAAATATACGCTGTTGCATCAGTTCAGTCAATCGAATGAATTTGTCGCTTGCGAAACGGAGACCCCGGGGTTTGCTGTGTGAAACGTCCGACAAATCAGACAGGATGGCCGCGTCGGGAACGATGCGGCCATTTTCATGAGCGGGTAGCCAAGAAGCTCCTGCCTTATCTTTTGGCGATTCTGGCGTATATTTAAAATTATGAACATTTATCGGCTGATGGTGCGACCCCGGAGGTTTTGCCAACAGGCAAGCCGAATCTTCGCTCTCGCACTCATCTTGGGCTTGGCATCCCTGTTTTCCGTCGCACCGACAGCGGGTTCGGAGCGCGTCGCCCTGCTGCTGCGATTGAATGGCGCCGTGAGCCCGGCGTCGGCCGACTATGTGAAACGTGGTCTTGAGCTTGCCAACGAACGCGAGGTGACGCTGGTCGTTCTGCAAATGGACACACCCGGCGGCCTCGATACGTCGATGCGGGAAGTCATTCGCGCAATCCTTGCCTCGTCCGTACCCGTCGCGAGTTTCGTGGCCCCGAGTGGTGCACGTGCGGCAAGCGCCGGCACTTACATTTTATATGCCAGCCATATCGCGGCCATGGCGCCAGGCACCAATTTGGGTGCGGCAACGCCTATTGCCCTCGGTGGGAGCGGATTCGACAGTGACGATGACCGCGACGGCAAGGAAAAACAGCCGCGCAACGCCGCAGAGGCCAAAGCCGTGAACGATGCGGCTGCCTATCTTCGGGGGCTGGCTGAGCTTCGCAATCGCAATGCCAACTGGGCAGAACGGGCGGTGCGTGACGCCGCAAGCCTTTCGTCGATCGCTGCCGAACGTGAAAAAGTCATCGATTTCATCGCAACCACTGTTGATGATCTCATGGCGCAAGCCAACGGCCGTACGGTACGAGTAGGAGAGAGAGACATACGCCTCGATACAACCGGTCTCATCGTCCAGAACATCGAGCCTGACTGGCGGACGCGCCTGCTTTCGGTCATTGCCGATCCGAACGTGGCACTCATCCTGATGATCATCGGTATTTATGGCTTGATTTTCGAGTTTCTTACACCCGGGGCGGTGATACCTGGAACGGTCGGCGGCATCAGTCTTTTGCTCGGCCTTTACGCTTTGGCCATGCTGCCGGTAAGCTACGCGGGTGTCGGCCTCATCGCCCTTGCTGGCGCTCTGTTCGTTGCGGAAGCGCATACGCCGACGTTCGGCGTCCTCGGCCTCGGTGGTGCCGTCGCGCTCGTTCTAGGTGCCACGTTTCTCTTCGATACGGATGTGCCGGATTTTGAAGTGAGCTGGCGAGTCCTGGTAGGCGTCGGCATTTCCGGCCTCGCCTTCAGCCTCATTGTTGCTCGACTTGCATTCACCGCGCGCCGGCACGTTGTCGTGACGGGTGCGGAGCAGATGATCGGCATTTCCGGCAAAGTTTCCGATTGGGCGGACACCACCGGCTACATCGTCGCCCACGGAGAGCGCTGGAGGGCCATCTCCGCCGAACGGCTCACAGCCGGAGACGATGTGACGGTCATCGCTCGAGAGGGGCTAACGCTTGAGGTTGCCCGCAAACCGCCAAGGGATCAGCGGGCTCTGGAAGGCAGGGAGAAAAGCGCATGACCATGTTTGGAGATTTTATCTTCTATTTCGCCGCGATCATCCTATTGCTGGTCATCCTCGCGAGCGCGATCAAGATCCTGCGCGAGTATGACCGCGCGGTTGTTTTCACACTTGGCCGATTCACCGGTGTGAAGGGCCCCGGATTGATCCTGCTCGTTCCTTACGTGCAGCAGATGGTGCGGGTCGATTTGCGGACGCGTGTTCTCGATGTACCCAGCCAGGACGTCATATCTCATGACAACGTTTCGGTTCGCGTCAGTGCGGTGATTTATTTCAGGGTCATCGATCCCGAAAAGTCGACGATTCAGGTCGAGGATTTCATGGCAGCCACGAGCCAGCTTGCCCAGACGACGCTGCGCTCGGTACTCGGCAAGCACGATCTCGATGAGATGCTCGCGGAACGTGACCGGCTCAACGAGGATATCCAGAGAATGCTCGACACCCAAACTGACGCGTGGGGTATCAAAGTCGCCAACGTCGAGATCAAACATGTCGACATCAACGAATCCATGATCCGTGCGATCGCTCGCCAGGCGGAGGCCGAACGCGAGCGCCGCGCAAAAGTCATCAATGCAGAGGGCGAGCAGCAGGCTGCGGCGAAGCTGGTGGAAGCGGCCGAAATCTTGGCAAAGCAGCCGCTGGCCATGCAGTTGCGCTACCTAAGCGCGTTGAACGTCATTGCCGGAGAAAAGAACTCAACGATAATATTCCCCTTCCCGATGGAGCTCGTTCATCTCCTGGCCGCCAGGACGGACACACCAACCAAATGACAGATGACCAGGGTCGGCCTGCAGTCCGCAGGCCTCGACCATAACAAACACTGTTACAGCTGAGACAAAGTCGGGAAGAAATATCAGTACCTGAAGATAATCAAGTACTTAAAATGGAATGGTGCCCAGAAGAGGACTCGAACCTCCACACCCTTGCGAGTACCAGCACCTGAAGCTGGCGCGTCTACCAATTCCGCCATCTGGGCGACGGACCGGCATGTAAGGGGCTCACGCTTTGGTGTCAACAGGGTTTTTGAAGTTTTCTTGAAAACCCTGCTGAAAAGTCGAACAAAGGCTTGGATTACAAGGGTTTTCGGCCGAAATGAATTTGCATGATAACCTGCCTCATCCCTGCGGCCGGGCGAAAGCGCGGATACGGTCGAGGCCTTGTTCGAGCAGCGCCTGCGCCTGCTCGGCAGTTTCCGCCTCGACATAGCAGCGCATCTCCGGAGCATTGCCGGACGGACGGAAGTGGATGACGCGGCCGTCAGTGAGCGTGACCCGCAATCCGTCGATGTCGCTGATGCTTTCCGGTGTGCCGATCGGCTCGAGGAATTGCGCCAGATTGTCCCGGCCACCGCGCAGATAGGCCATGAGCGCAGCACTGGTCTCAAGCGGAAAATTCTCGATCCGGTCGCTCAGCGCCACCGGCAGCGCGTAATCGGCGGCGAGCGCCGAGAGAGCCTTGCCTGCGCGCACGGCACGGGCGAGCACGGCCAGCGCCGGCAGGAAGCTGTCGCGCGTCGGCAGGGCCTTGAGCACGGTGCCGTTGAGCGTGAAATCCGTGGCGGTCAGCGTGCCGCCATTGGCCTCGAAGCCCGCGACGCCCGTCTGACCCTGGTGCACGGCCTCCAGCATGCCTTCGATGACGAAGGGCGAGCCGACGCGGGTACGCCGGATGGAAATGCCCGGTTGACGCTCGAGGCCCGAATTGGAGGTGACGGGCGTGACGGCAACAGCCGCGCCGGCAAACTGGGCGGCGATCAGTCCGATGAGGTCGCCGCGTAGCGGCAGGCCGGTTTCGTCGCTGACCAGCGGCCGGTCACCATCGCCATCGGCGGAGACGATGGCATCGAGGCCATGTTCGGCGGTCCAGGCCTTGAGCAGATCGATCGTCGCGGGAGAAACGGCTTCGGTGTCGACGGGGATGAAGGTCCCGGAGCGGCCGAGCGGCACGACCTCGGCGCCATAGTGCGAGAGGACATCGACAAAAAGGTCGCGGGCGACGGTGCTGTGCTGATAAACACCGACCTTCAGGCTGGATAGCGCCCCGGTGGGCAGGATATTTGTGTTGCGGGCAAGGAAGAGGGCCTTCGCCTCCTCTGAATGGTCTTCCGCATTGCCCGGCGTGGCATCGACGGGAGCGGCCTGCACCTTGACTGCCTCGGCGCTGATTGCCTCTTCGTCGCTCTTGGCGATCTCGCCGTCGGGCCGGTAGAACTTGATGCCGTTGCGGTCGGCGGGGATGTGCGAGCCGGTGATCATCAGCCCGGCCGCGCCCTTTTCAAGACCGTACAGCGCCAGCGCCGGCGTCGGCACCGTGCCGCAATCGAGGACTGCGAGGCCAGCACGCGAGAGCGCGCCGGCGCAGATGGCCGAGATCGCCGGGCTCGAATCGCGAAAATCCCGGCCGAGAAGGATCGGATCGCCGGGTTTGGCCTGGCCGGACGACAGCAGATAGCGTGCAAACGCGGTTGCGTAGATGGCTGCGGGAGGGCCGTTCAGGTCGATGGAGAGGCCGCGCAGGCCGCTGGTTCCGAATTTCAAGCTCAATCTATCCTCCGTCTGGTGACAGGATTTTGATAACGGGGCGAGTGACTTACAGGAAATATTGGCGCATTCTACCCAGTTGGAAGGGGCGAGACGTCGAAAGACGCTGAATTGCAGTCGGGCCAACGGGCGAAGCACGAATAAACAAAAATACTGACCGTTATATTGAAACAGGGACACCAACCGAAGCAAACCCTTTTGGGAGAAATGAGGAAACAAATGGCGGGATTTCGAAATTTCGTTATTGGCTGCGCGTTGAGCGCCGCGTCCATCATGACACCTGTGGCTTCCGCGCAGGCGATTCCGCTTGCCGTTCCGGATGTGACGATCGATCGTCAGCAGATGGATGTGCAGTACCGCCGTGACTATGGCGGCTCGTACCGTGACTACCGGCCTTATTATGGCGACCGTCGCTATCGGCCCTACTACGGCTACCGGCCGTACCGGCCTTACTACCGGCGGCCCAATGTCGAGGTCTACATCGCGCCCCGGCCGTATTACCGCGATCGCTATGTCCGCCGTGGATATAGCGCGCACGTAAACTGGTGCCTGCAGCGGTATCGCTCCTACAATCCGGCGACCAACCGGTTCGTGAGCTATGGCGGCGTCTACAGGATCTGCTATTCGCCCTATCGTTGAGCGTGCGCTCGTTTGATCGACGGCGGGGTAAAAATCCCCGCCGTTTTGTTTGGAAAGCTCATCTGGCGATGACGTCCCAGAGCCAAAGCAGCACGGCATAGCGTGCCGCCTTGCCGATCGTCACATAGGCGAGAAAAATGGCAAAAGGCGTTCGCAGCAGCCCAGCCGCAAGCGTCAGCGGATCGCCGATCACCGGCAGCCAGGAAAACAGCAGAACAGGCCGGCCATAGCGGCAAAACAGTGCCTCGGCCTTGCGCCGGTTCGCCGGGCTGACGGGAAACCAGCGGCGACCTTCGAAGCGCAGCAGAGAACGTCCGAGCGCGAAATTGACAGCCGCGCCAAGCACGTTGCCGGCGGTCGCGGCAAGAAAGAGCTGAAAGGGCTGGGCGTCCGGCTGCGTGGCCGCGACAACGAGAGCTGCCTCGGACACGCCCACCAGCAGCGTCGCGGACAGGAAGGCGGCGCTGAAAACAGAGAAAAGCAGGCCTGCCGTCAAAACGTCAGGTCCGGTCCGTGTGACCGAGGTCACGCTCCGGTTCGATCACGTCGCGCACACGCTGCTTCAACTCCTTCGGTCCGGGAAAACCGCCGTCGCGCTTGCGCTCCCAGATCAGCGTCTCACCAACACGGATTTCGAAATTGCCCCCGGTGCCGGGAACGAGCGCCACTTCGCCGAGGCTGTCGCCGAAGGTGGAGAGCAGTTCCTGCGCCATCCAGGCGGCGCGCAGCAGCCAGTTGCATTGGGTGCAGTAGAGAATGGTGATGCGCGGCTTTTCGCTCATGTCGGTGTCCGTATCGATTTCCGTGGCCGCAACTTAGCCGCCGGGGGCATTGGCCGCAATCGCGAGATCAAGAATGGCTCACGAAATTGTCAACTGAATTTATCATGTTTTTATGCGGCATGCCTTGATCGTCGCAATTTCCGCGGCAAGAGACTGTTGCGTTGCGAAAATTCATCAGGAGTCAACATGACCGACATTTCATCCACCCGGCCGCCAGCCATGCTGCCCGCCCTGCAGCGGTTGTACCTGCCGTTCGATACGACGGCCGAAACGCTGCTGCGTGTTGTCGCAGGCGTCCTTCTCGTCACCCATGGTTACGGCAAGATCATCAATCCCTTCGGCGCCGTCGGCATGGTCGAGGGGCTTGGCTTCTATCCCGGCGTCTTGTGGTCGCCGCTCCTGTCGGCAACCGAATTCTTCGGCGGCATCCTGGTCACGATTGGCCTGTTCACCCGGCCCGCTTCCTTTGCGGCGATGATCGTGCTTTTGGTGACAGTCTATTTCCACGGCGTCGTGACCGGTGAGGGGCTCGCCGGCGCGGAAAAATCGATCCTCTGGGCTGCGATCTTTTTCTTCTTCGCGATCCGCGGATCGAACGCCCAGTCTGTCGATGCCAAGATCGGCAAACAGGTCTGATCGGCTGATACAACCGAAAAGACCGGCTTACAGGCCCGGAAGGTGGTTTTGCCTCTTTCCGGGCTTTTGTTTTGCAAGCAAGTCAGAGGGTGCCGATACTACCGCCGCACAGCAAAATGGCGGCCGAGGCCGCCATTCTGGATGGTGTCGTTTCAGCCCGGAAGCAATTACAGCGTGCGGGTGATGTGCTCGACGCGGAAGCACTCGATCGTGTCTCCGGCGCGGATGTCCTCGTAGTTCTCGAAGGCCATGCCGCATTCCTGGCCCATCGGCACTTCGGAGACTTCGTCCTTGAAGCGCTTGAGCGTCTTGAGCTTGCCTTCGTGGATGACGACGTTGTCGCGAACCAGGCGAACACCGGCGCCACGCTCGACCTTGCCTTCGATGACGCGGCAACCCGCGACCTTGCCGGTCTTGGTGATGTTGAACACCTCCAGGATTTCGGCATTGCCGAGGAAGGTTTCGCGGCGTTCCGGCGAGAGCAGGCCCGACATCGCTGCCTTCACGTCATCCACCAGATCGTAGATGATGTTGTAGTAGCGGATTTCGATACCGGCACGCTCAGCCGCGGTGCGCGCCTGTGCGTTGGCACGGACGTTGAAGCCGATGATCGCGGCATTCGAGGCTTCTGCCAGCGAGATGTCGGACTCGGTGATGCCGCCGGCACCAGAATGCACGATGCGCGCGCGGACTTCATCGGTCCCGAGCTTGTCGAGAGCACCGGCAATGGCTTCGATAGAGCCCTGCACGTCGCCCTTGATGACCAGAGGGAATTCCTTCAGGCCGGTATTCTGCAGCGTCATCATCATCTGCTCGAGCGAACCGCGCTGGCCGGATGCACGGGCAACGGCCTTGTCGCGGGTCAGCCGCTGACGGTACTCGGAGATTTCGCGGGCACGGCTTTCGTTCTCAACGACAGCGAACTTGTCGCCCGCCTGCGGCGTGCCGGAAAGACCGAGGATCTCCACAGGCATCGACGGCGGCGCTTCCTTGACGTGTTCGCCCTTGTCGTTGACGAGTGCGCGCACGCGGCCCCATTGGTCGCCGGCAACGATGATCTGGCCCGGCTTCAGCGTACCCTTGTGAACGAGAACGGTGGCAACCGCACCGCGGCCGCGATCGAGCTGGGCTTCGACGACGGTGCCTTCTGCCGTGCGGTCCGCATCGGCGCGCAGATCGAGGATTTCAGCCTGGAGCAGGATGGCTTCGAGCAGCTTGTCGAGGCCGAGGCCTGTCTTTGCCGACACCTCGACGTCGAGAACTTCACCGCCCATGGTTTCCACGAACACTTCATGCTGCAGCAGTTGGTTGCGAACCTTCTGCGGATCGGCTTCGTGCTTGTCGATCTTGTTGATCGCCACGATGATCGGAACGCCGGCAGCCTTTGCGTGGCTGATCGATTCGATCGTCTGCGGCATGACGCTGTCGTCGGCGGCAACCACGAGGATCGCGATATCCGTCGCCTGGGCGCCACGGGCACGCATCGCAGTGAACGCGGCGTGGCCGGGAGTGTCGATGAAGGTGATCTTGTTGCCATTCTGCTCGACCTGATAGGCGCCGATATGCTGGGTGATGCCACCGGCTTCGCCCGATACGACGTGGGTCTTGCGGATGGCGTCGAGCAGCGAGGTCTTGCCGTGGTCGACGTGACCCATGATGGTTACGATCGGCGGGCGCGGCAGCATTTCGCCGGTATCGGCCGCATCGAAGAGACCTTCTTCAACGTCGGATTCCGAAACGCGCTTGACGGTATGGCCGAATTCGCTGGCGATGAGTTCGGCAAGGTCGGCGTCGATGACGTCGCCCGGCTTCATCATCTGGCCTTCCTTCATCAGGTACTTGATCACGTCGACGGCCCGTTCGGACATACGCTGCGACAGTTCCTGAATGGTGATGGTTTCCGGCAAAATCACTTCGCGCATCACCTTTTCGCGGGTTTCCTGCATCTGGCTGCGACGGAACTTCTCCTGACGGCGGCGCATGGCAGCCATCGAGCGGCCGCGCGGATTACCCTCGTCGTCGAGAGCAGCCGTCAGCGTCAGCTTGCCCTTGCGGCGCTCTTCTTCCGTCTTTGGACGGGCAGGCGCCTTGGCAGGCTCCGGACGAACGACCTTGCCGCGCACCGGTGCGGTGGCGCCACGGTTCGGACGGTTCTCTTCTTCTTCGGCTTCCGGCTTGCGGGCGCGCAGGCCGACCGGCGGTGTAACCGCTGGCGTCGTCGCAGGCTTGACGGCCTGCGCGCGTGCCCGGTCTTCGGCCTTGCGGGCTTCGACGGCGGCCGCTTCTGCTTCAGCGGCCTTCGCCGCTTCGGCTGCGGCCCTGTCTGCCTCGCGTTCGGCGGGCGAGCGGGCAGCCTCTTCGGCGGCGCGGCGGGCTGCTTCTTCCTGCTCCAGCTTCAGACGAGCGGCTTCCTCGGCCTGGCGGGCAGCCTCTTCGGCAGCGCGGCGCTTGGCGTCTTCCGCGTCGCGAAGTTGCGCTTCTGCCAAAGCGCGGCGTCGCGCATCGATCTCGCCGGCGGAGAGCTGGTTGAGGACCACGCCGACGCGCGGACGGTTATTGTCCGGCTGGCGATTGTCCTGGCGCGGCTGCTGGCCCTGAGGACCAGAGCGCGACGGCTGCTGCACCGGAGCCGGGCGCTGCTCGGCGACCCGCGGCACAGGGGCAGGTGCTGTGATCGCAACAACCGGCTTTTCGTCTTCGGGCCGATGCGGCCGCCGCTTGCGCGTTTCGACCACGACCGCCTTCGTCCGGCCGCGACCCATGTCCTGCCGAACAGTTCCCTGACTGACCCCGGAGGGCTTCAGGGTCAGCGTCTTCTTGGCTCCGCCGAATGTCTTGTCGTCGTTGTTGTCGGTCATTCCGTTCCGTTTCCTAAGATCAGGGCCGGATGCGTATCACCAGACCCCGTCGTTCGATTTCATATCTACAATCGCAGTTTGGCCGGCCTTCGCCGGTGACCCGCGTCATTGTGTCGGCAAGCCAGTTTCGGCGCCGACGGCTCGGACCGGGACGGTTCCCCGGTACCTTTCGAGCATGTTTGCGCGCTTCACTACACCCTCACCCGCCTGCCCTGCAAGCGCGCAAGCATGGATAAAAGCATTCTGGCCCAAAAGCCCGTCCATTTCCGCTTCGGTGAAGAAGCGGAAGGAGGGTATTTCCTGTCCGTCATCGGCGACAAAGCTCATCGCCTTGCGCGCCTGGTCGATCTTGCGGACGCCGTCGGCGGCCGCGTCGACCGCGTGGAACGTGGCGAGCGCCGCCATGCCGCGCACCGCCTGCTCCACCTTCGAGGCGCCGCTGATGAACTGTCCGGCCTTGCGCGCCATGTTCATCATGCCGGCGAGCTGCAGCGACAAAAGCCGGTCCACCTCGTCGGCGAGCTCCGGCCCGGCCGTCACATCGGCCTTCTTCAGGCCGCGGGCAAACAGCTTCTTGGCGATTGCCTTTTCCAGTACGGTCCGTTCGGCGCTAACCCAGCAGCCGCGGCCCGGCAGCTGTTTCTTCAGGTCGGGCACCACCCGGCCATCGGGGCCAGCGACAAAGCGGATCAGCGTTTCCGGCGTTCCGCTCTGCCGTGTCACGATGCACATGCGGCCGTTCACTGCTTCACCTTCGATGTCCCCGGCGGGGTCTTTGTCTTCAAGCAGCATCAGCGGCCCGGATCACGATCAGCGACGCCCGGTCAGGCGTCCTGTTCCGCGCCTTCCACGGTTTCGAGCGCTTCTTCTTCGCGTGCGAGATCTTCTTCGGTGATCCAGCCGGCAGCGAGACGCGCCTGCAGGACCATACGCTCGGCTTCGATCCGCGAGACTTCAAGCTTGGAGAACAGGCCTTCGAACTTCTTCGTCTCGCCGTCCTTGCGTTCGGACCAGCCGACGAGGTCGTCGGCGGCGCAGCCGGCAAAGTCTTCCATCGTCTTGATGCCGTCTTCGCCGAGCGCCACCAGCATCTGGCCGGTCATGCCGTCGATCGTTCGCAGTTCGTCGGAAACGCCGAGTTCCTTGCGCTTGGCATCCATTTCCGCTTCCAGGCGCTCGAGATATTCGCGGGCGCGCGTCTGCAGCTCGCTTGCGGTGTCTTCGTCGAAACCGTCGATCGAGGCGATTTCGTCGAGTTCCACATAGGCCAGTTCCTCGACGGCGGCGAAGCCTTCCGAAGCCAGAACCTGGCCGACCATTTCGTCTACGTCGAGCGCTTCCATGAACAGGTTGGTCCGCTCGTTGAATTCCTTCTGACGGCGCTCGGATTCTTCCGCTTCCGTCATGATGTCGATGTCCCAGCCGGTCAGCTGCGAGGCGAGGCGAACGTTCTGGCCACGGCGGCCGATGGCGAGCGACAGCTGCTCGTCCGGAACCACGACTTCGATGCGCTCCGCGTCCTCGTCAAGAACGACCTTGGCCACTTCGGCCGGTTGCAGCGCGTTGACGATGAACGACGCCGGATCCTGGCTCCACGGAATGATGTCGATCTTTTCACCCTGCAGTTCGGCGACGACGGCCTGAACGCGCGAACCGCGCATACCGACGCAGGCGCCGACCGGATCGATCGAACTATCGTTCGAGATCACGGCGATCTTGGCGCGCGAGCCGGGGTCGCGGGCAACCGAGCGAATCTGGATGATGCCGTCGTAGATTTCCGGAACTTCCATGGTGAACAGCTTCACCATGAACTGCGGATGGGTACGCGACAGGAAGATCTGCGGGCCGCGCTGTTCGCGACGCACATCATAGACGTATGAGCGGACGCGATCGCCATAGCGCATGTTCTCGCGCGGGATCATTTCGTCACGGCGGATGATGCCCTCGCCACGGCCGAGGTCGACGATGACGTTGCCGTATTCGACGCGCTTGACCGTGCCGTTGACGATCTCGCCGATGCGATCCTTGAATTCGTCGAACTGGCGGTCACGCTCGGCTTCGCGCACCTTCTGGACGATGACCTGCTTGGCGGACTGGGCGGCGATGCGGCCGAAATCCATCGGCGGCAGCGGATCGGCGATGAAATCGCCGATCTTGGCGTCCGGGTTGCGGTCACGCGCCAGTTCGAGCGGGATCTGCGTGGAATAGTCCTCGGCAGCCTCGACCACTTCGAGTAGGCGCTGAAGGCGGATCTCACCGGTCTTGGAATTGATGTCGGCGCGGATGTTGCTCTCCGAACCATAGCGCGAGCGCGCCGCCTTCTGGATCGCGTCGGCCATGGCGGCCAGGACGATTTCGCGGTCGATCACCTTTTCGCGCGCGACGGCATCCGCGATCTGCAGAAGTTCGAGCCGGTTAGCACTCACTGCCATTTTCAAGTCTCCGTCTGATTGCCGGGGCTTCATCCTGAAGCGTCCCGCGCCATAAACTCATTCGATCGGCGAATCTTCGTCTTCGAAGTTTTCGTTCGCCGCTATCCCATGTGCGTCTTGGCCATGTGCAGCTTGGGCCGCCTTGGCCTTCTTGTCCGCCGCCAGCGCATCGCGGATCAGGTCGTCCGTCAGGATCAGCCGGCCTTCGGCCAGCGCCGTGAACGGGATGGTAACCCGCGGCTCTTCGCCATAGGCCGGCTGGTCGCGCTCGATGGTGAAACCCTCATCGTCGGCCGCAACGATCTTGCCCCGAAAACGCTTGCGATTGTCGACCAGGATCGAGGTCTCGCACTTGATCAGATGGCCGGCCCAGCGGCTGAAATCCGACTTGCGCACCATCGGCCGGTCGATGCCGGGCGACGACACTTCCAGATGATACGCCTTGTCGACCGGATCTTCCACATCGAGAACCGGAGAAATCGCCGTCGAGATGGCTTCGCAATCCTGCACCGTCATCGTGCCGTCGGTCCGCTCGGCCATGATCTGCAGCGTCGCGCCGTTCTGCGAGGTCAGGCGAACCCGCACCAGTTGGTATCCCATCGGAACGAGCACCGGCTCGATGATGTCGGCGATGCGGCGGTCGATTCCGGTTTCGGTGATCAGCCGCGGTTCCTGCGTGTTTTCTGTCGTTGTCGTGTCGGACAAACGATGCTCTCCCAAACTATCGGCTAATAAAAAAGAGCGGGTCCTGACGGGCCCACTCTTCATCAACCGATCAAGAATTTGAGCGTCATATACGCTTGATCATCCGCAAATGCAAGATATGCCGAGCTCGCCCGGTAAAACCGCTGTATCGCAGCTCGAGTGGCAAAATCCTGCCGGTGGTTGTGCTTTTGCTTGCCCGGCAAATGTTCTGGCCTAGATTGGGCGTCACAAAGACTCCAGAACAAGACAGGGTGGGGGGACAGCGCGTGCCGCATCGACTATCGCCATTGGCGCCGTTCAGGCACGACACCTTCCGCATCATCTGGGTAGCGAGCCTCGCCTCCAACTTCGGTGGCCTCGTCCAGGCCGTCGGCGCCGCCTGGATGATGACGTCGATCACGGATTCGGTGAACATGGTGGCGCTGGTGCAGGCCTCGACGTCGCTGCCGATCATGCTGTTTTCGCTCGTCTCCGGCGCGCTCGCCGACAATTTCGACCGGCGCCGGATCATGCTGATCGCCCAGTGTTTCATGCTGGCCGTCTCGGCGCTTCTGACGGTCTGCACCTATTTCGGCCTTGTCACACCCTGGCTGCTCCTGCTCTTCACCTTCCTGATCGGCTGCGGCACGGCGCTCAACAATCCCTCCTGGCAGGCTTCCGTCGGCGACATGGTGCCGCGCGACGTGCTGCCCGCCGCCGTGGCGCTGAACAGCATGGGCTTCAACATTACCCGCTCCGTCGGCCCGGCGATCGGCGGCGCCATCGTCGCGGCCGCCGGCGCTGCCGCGGCCTTCGCCGCCAATACGCTGAGCTATTTCGCGCTTCTCTTCGCGCTCATCCGCTGGCGCCGCGAAGTGACGCTCTCGACGCTGCCGCGCGAATCGATGGGGCGGGCGATTTCCGCCGGCCTGCGCTATGTCGCGATGTCGCCCAATATCGGCAAGGTGCTGTTCCGCGGCTTCGTCTTCGGCCTGTCGGCCAGCGCCATCCTTGCGCTCCTGCCGCTGGTCGCCCGCGATCTCGTTGCCGGCGGCCCGCTCACCTATGGCATCATGCTCGGCGCCTTCGGCCTCGGTGCCATCGGCGGGGCGCTGCTCAGCGCCCGTCTGCGGGAGCGTCTGTCGAGCGAGTGGATCGTGCGCATCGCCTTTGCCGGTTTTGCCGTCAGCACTCTCGTCACCGCGTCCAGCCCCTATGGCTGGCTGACCAGCCTTGCGCTTCTTCTCTCGGGCGCCGGCTGGGTTCTGGCGCTATCGCTGTTCAATACGACGGTGCAGCTCTCGACCCCGCGCTGGGTCGTCGGCCGGGCGCTATCGCTTTATCAGACGACCACCTTTGGCGGCATTGCCGCGGGCAGCTGGATGTGGGGGCAGGCGGCGGAGACCTATGGCCCGGCCAATGCGCTGATCGCTTCGGCTGCGCTGATGGTCGTCGGCGCCGCTATCGGCGTGAGATTGCCGCTGCCGGAATTCCAATCGCTCAATCTCGATCCGCTCAACCGTTTCTCGGAGCCGCTCCTGAAGCTCGATCTCAAGCCGCGCAGCGGGCCGATCGTCGTGATGATCGACTACGATATCGCCGACGGTGACGTGCCGGACTTCCTGACCGCCATGGCCGAACGCCGCCGCATCCGCATCCGCGATGGTGCCGGGCAATGGGGGTTGATGCGGGATCTGGAGAACCCGACGGTGTGGACCGAGACCTATCACGTGCCGACGTGGGTGGAATATGTCCGCCACAACCAGCGACGAACGCAGGCCGACGCGGAAATCGGCGACCGGCTCTTGGAACTGCATCGCGGCGAGACGCCGCCGCGCGTTCATCGGATGATCGAACGCCAGACCATCCTTCCCTACGACTACGAGCGCTACAAGCAGCAGATGGACATGCATTGACGCACGGCGCTGCGTCTGCTCAGCGCAGCTTTGCCTTCAACCCCGCATCCGGAAAACACGTCGGTGCCAGGCCGTTCTTCGCCTGCCAGTCGCCCAGCGAGCGGCGGGTCTTGTAGCCGGCAAGGCCGTCGGCCTTGCCGATATCATAGCCCTGCGCCTGCAGGTTCTTCTGCATCTTCAAGACGTCCGAGCGCAGCATCTTGCCGACGTCGCCGAACTGGCCCCTGAAGGCGCCGGCACCGGATGAAATCCGGTCGGCGAGATTGCCGATGAACAGCGCATAGAGGTCGGAGTTGTTGTATTCCTTGATCACGTAAAAATTCGGCGTGACGATGAATTCCGGCCCATGGCGGCCGGCCGGCACCAGCATCATGCCGCTGGCCTTGGTTTCGTCGGCCGGAAAGGCCTTTCCGGAAACCCGTTCGATGCCGTTCGAGGCCCATTGCGCGATCGGTTTTGCGAGGTCCGGCCCTTCCTGGGCACAGGAGACCTTGGCGGGGATGCTCACCTCGAAGCCCCAGTCGCGGCCACGCTGCCAGCCCTTTTCCGACAGATAATGGGCGATCGAGCCGAGCACGTCCGGCACCGAGTTCCAGATGTCTCGCCGCCCGTCGCCGTCGAAATCGACGGCGTATTTCAGAAAACTGGTCGGCAGGAATTGTGGCTGGCCCATTGCGCCGGCCCAGGAACCCTTCATTTCGGCCTCACGCACATCGCCGCTGTCGAGGATATGAAGGGCCGCGATCAGTTCACGGCGGAAGAGATCGCCGCGCGTTGACATGAAGGCCTTGGTCGCCAGCACGTCCATGATCGGATGCGGGATCTTCGCACCGCCGAAACCGGATTCGCGGCCCCATATGGCGAGCACGACCGGTCCCGGCACGCCATAGGTCTTCTCGATCCGCCTGATGGTTGCGGCATGGGTCTTGGCAAGGCTGCGGCCGGATGCCGCGAGTCCTTGCAGCCGCTCCTCCGAGAAATAGGCGCCGGGCGAGGAAAATTCCGCCTGGCTCTGTTTCTGCTCGCTCGGCGGCTTGGTGCCTGGCGGCACGAGGTCCGGCAGGTTCCAGCTCAGCGTCACGCCGGCAAAGGCGGCGTTGAAGGATTTTTCCGAAATGCCGGCCTTCGCAGCTTCCGGCCAGAGGTCGGTCTGCAGCCACTGGCGGAACTGCGCCTCGGTCTCGGCTTTCGAGGCGGCCAGGGCGGGGGAAGAAAAGAGCGTCAGCAGAGCGAGGATCGCCGCGGCCAAAGTTTGCCGCGTCTTACCCCCCTCTGTCGGCTTTGCCGACATCTCCCCCTCAAGGGGGGAGATTGTTCTTTTCCCTTGCTGGCTTCGTGCGAGGCTGCTCAGCATGTTGCTGAAGCGAAAGAGTGCCGCGGCCAATCTCCCCCCTTGAGGGGGAGATGTCACGGAGTGACAGAGGGGGGTGGGCACTCTCGGCACGAAGAAAGCCTGTTGCATTCTCAAATCACCGTCCTCGCCCGCAATGCCGCCGTCAGCGTGCCCTCGTCCAGATAGTCGAGCTCGCCGCCGACGGGGACGCCATGGGCCAACCGCGTGATCTTGACGTCAAGGCCGCCGAGCTGGTCGGTGATGTAATGGGCGGTCGTCTGGCCCTCGACGGTGGCATTGACGGCGATAATCAGTTCGCGCACGCCGCCCTTGCCGACGCGCTCGATCAGACCCTTGATGTTGAGGTCGTCGGGCCCGATGCCGTCGAGCGGCGAGAGCGTCCCGCCGAGCACGTGATAGGCGGTGTTCATGGCGCCTGCCCGCTCCAGCGCCCAGAGGTCGGAGACGTCCTCGACGACGATGATCACGGAATTGTCGCGCCGGTCGTCGGTGCAGACGCTGCAGGGATCACTGGTATCGACATTGCCGCAGCACGAGCAGATCCGAACCTTGGCATAGGCATCACCCATCGCGTCGGCGAGCGGGCCGAGCAGCTGTTCCTTCTTCTTGACCAGATGAAGGGCTGCGCGCCGGGCCGAGCGCGGCCCAAGCCCGGGCACCTTCGCCAGTAGCTGGATGAGTTTTTCGATTTCGGGGCCCGTGACTCGCTTTGCCATGCGGCGGTTCTACTCCATATCCGTGGGGAACGGAATCGCTGAAAAGAGGGTGTTGTCCATGAAAATCCTGGCCGTCTGCAGCGGCAGCGCGCAAATTCTGCCCGGAAGGTCCTACCGCACGGGCATCTTCAAACACCCGGTGGAGGCAGGAGTGATGGTCGATCGCGAAGGGTTGATCGGTGATGCCATCTGCAATCGCAAGCATCATGGCGGTGTCGATCAGGCGGTCTATGCCCTCGGCTCCATCGACCTCGACTGGTGGTCGAAGGAACTGGGGCGCGAGCTGGAGCCCGGCACCTTCGGCGAAAATCTCGCGATCGAAGGTGCCGATAGCCGCACAATCTCCGTCGGTGACCGCTTTGTGACAGATACCATCGAACTCGAAGTCACTTCGGCGCGCATTCCCTGCGCCACGTTCGCGGCACGGATGGAAGATCAGGCTTTCCCAAAGCGCTTTATCGCTGCCGGACGACCGGGCTTCTATTGCCGCGTGCTCAAGGATGGGGTGGTGAAGGCCGGTGACACCATCACCTACCACGCCTATTCCGGGGCGCCGGTCCTGATGCCGGAAATGCTTGAAACTTTCGGCCGGAATCTCTCCGACAAGGATCGCGACCGCTATCTCGCAGCGCCGATCCATTACAAGCTTCGTGCTGAGCTCAACGGCGCATAAACGTCCACAACCCTGCGACCGGCTTTTGCCTGGCCGTCACACGCCTATGTCGCCTTGCGGCCTAGAACGGCAGTTTCATGCCGGGCGGAATGGGCAGACCGGCGGTGAGCGCGCGGGTCTTTTCAGCGGTGATCGCCTCGGCCTTGTCCTTGCCGTCCTTGTGGGCGGCGACGATCAGGTCTTCGAGAATCTCGACATCGTCTTCCTTGAAGAGCGACGGGTCGATCTTGACGCCTTTCAGGTTGCCCTTGCCGTCCATGCGAACGGTGACCAGGCCGCCGCCGGAGGAGCCGTCGACTTCGAGCGCAGAAATCTCTTCCTGCATCTTCTCCATCTTGGCCTGCATTTCCTTGACCTTGCCCATCATGCCCATGATGTCGCGCATCGCCATGTCCTCTTCCTGTCTCGCGGTGATCTTGTAGACTTAGTGCTCGATATCGTCGCCGGGAAGGATATCGCCTTCTTCGGATTCGGCGGCGGCCACAGCCCCCGGCTCTTCCTCCGGTTCCGGCCCCTTTATCCTGACGTCGGCGATCTTTGCGCCGGGAAACCGTGCGATGATGGCGACGACGTCCGGGTCCTGCCGGGCGTCGTTGAATTGTCGCTCCTTTGTGGCCGCTTCGGCCTCCACGAGCGTCGGTTGGCCGGGCTCGCGGCTGAGGATCACCATCCAGCGGATGCCCGTCCAATCCTCCAGCTTTTTCTGAAGCTCGGCAACCAGCGTTTTCGGCGCATCCTCCGGCAGGTTGAGTTCCAGCCGCCCGGGCTCCAGATTGACGAGACGGACGAAATTACGCACCAGCGTCTTCAGCCTGATATCGCGGTTTGCGGCGCAGAGCTCTGCAATGTCGCCCGCTGATTTGACGGAGACCTTCGGTTCCGCTTTTGCTGAGGGGACTTCGGCCGGCTTTTCTTCCGTCTTGCCGACTGCCATTTCCGGTTGGGGTGCTGCGTTCGGCACGGCGCGCAGCATGGTCGCACCGTTTCCAGACGCGCGCTGCGCCGGCGGCACATCGCTGCCGCGGACCTGCATGGCGCTGCTCGCAAGGGAGGCCTGCGCCCCGCTGCCGTTGCTGCCGTTCGGCGCGGAAGGCTGCCGCGCGAGGTCGCCACCGGACAGTTCGAGCAGCCGGCGGGCCGCATCTTCCGGCGAGGGCAGGTGGGCGGCATGGGCAAGGCGGATCAATACCATTTCGGCGGCACCAGCCGGACGCGACGAGCTTTCCGTTTCCGGAATGCCCTTCAGCAGCATCTGCCAGATGCGCGACAGCGTCGTCACGGCGATGCTGGAGGAGAATTCGGCGCCGCGGGTACGCTCGATCTCACTCAGCGACTGGTCGTTGGCGGCATCCGGCACATATTTCAGCCGGGTGACGAGATGGGTGAAGTCGGCAAGATCGGTCAGCACCACGGACGGGGTGGCGCCCGCCTCGTACTGGCCGTTGAACTCCTCGAGCGCGGCCGCGACATCGCCTTTGACGATATGCTGGAACAGATCGACAATGCGGGCGCGATCGGCAAGTCCGAGCATCGAGCGCACGGCTTCGGCCTCGACCACGCCGCCGCCATGGGCGATCGCCTGGTCGAGCAGCGACAGGCCGTCGCGCGCCGAACCTTCCGCCGCGCGGGCGACCATGGCGAGCGCGTCGGGATCGGCCGAAATGCCTTCCTTGCCGAGAATGGTCGTGAACAGGCCGACGAGATCCGACGCGCCGATGCGGCGCAGGTCGAAGCGCTGGCAGCGCGACAGCACGGTGATCGGAACCTTGCGGATTTCGGTCGTCGCGAAAATGAACTTGACATGCTCCGGCGGCTCTTCGAGCGTCTTCAACAGGCCGTTGAAGGCCTGGGTCGAGAGCATGTGCACTTCGTCGATGATGTAGACCTTGTAGCGCGCCGAAACCGGGCGGTAGCGCACCTGCTCGATGATCTCGCGGATATCGTCGATACCGGTATGGGAGGCCGCGTCCATCTCGATGACGTCCACATGGCGGCCTTCCATGATCGCCTGGCAATGTTCGCCGGGGATACGCAGGTCGATGGTCGGGCTGTCGATTTCCGGTGTCTTGTAGTTCAGAGCGCGGGCAAGGATGCGGGCCGTCGTCGTCTTGCCGACGCCGCGCACGCCGGTCAGCATATAGGCCTGGGCGATGCGGCCGGTCTCGAACGCGTTGGTCAGCGTGCGCACCATCGGTTCCTGGCCGACCATCAGGTCGGAGAAATCCTTGGGGCGGTATTTGCGCGCGAGAACCCGGTAGGCGGCGGGTTTTTCAGATGTCGGGATCAATGTATCTTCGCTCATCGCCCCTGCCGCTTGGCTACAAGTCTGTCCAGACAGGACGGAAGAAAAAGGGTGGGAGGCTGGCACGATGACCCGTGCCGTGGCTCGTTGGGGCTGCTTCCTTCCGGACCTGACCCGGTTGGCGAGTGGCTCGTCCACCACCAACCTCCCGGCTCTCATATCGGCAATATCGAAACCAAATGCAAGCCAAGCCTTCAAAAAACTGCTATCTTTGTGCAAACAAAAGAAAAATCACCGATCCGGGAGATACGCTTGCCTGCCTTCGATATCGATGAACGCCTTGAACGCGATGGATTGCTGATCGTCACGCTTGGACTTTGCCAGCTTCGCATCAACAACGACCGCCGCTGGCCCTGGCTGGTGCTCATTCCGCAGCGCGACGGCGTGTCGGAAATCTTCGACCTGACGCCGCTCGACCAGGCGATGTTGACTTTCGAGACGAACATGGCCGCTTCGGCATTGAAAAAGGCGACGGGGGCGACGAAGATCAATGTCGGCGCGCTTGGCAATATCGTTCGCCAGCTTCACGTCCATGTCATCGCCCGCAGCGAGGGCGATGCCAATTGGCCGGGGCCGGTCTGGGGTTTCGGGACAGCCGAACCGTGGGGCGATGACGAGCGCAAGGCATTCGCAGCACGGATACTGGAAAATCTTTGATCATGACGAAATCGATCTTCGAACTGCACAGCCCGCATCCCGAGCCGAGCACGCTCGTTGCCTTCGCCGAAAACCACCTGGACCGGCAATCCGAACATCGGCCCGACGATTGCGTCGAAGTCGCCTTCCGCAAGGAGGGCGCGCATGTATACGCCTTTTCGGGCGGCAAGCTGGTCGTCAAGCACGATGAGAAGATCATCGATCCACTGTTTGCGCCCTATGAGCTGGCGGGACTGGAGCCCGAACTCGACGACGCGATCCTGCTCGGTTTCCTCGCCAATGGCGAGCCGCGGCTCGCCGTGCCGGTCGGCCTGACGGAGGAAACGCTGCCCGAACCGTTCAAGCTTGCCGATGGCCGCACGCTTTATCGCCAGCAGATGCTGCCCGACGAACTGCTCGGCCAGTTTGCGCAGGCCTCGAGCCTGATCAGCTGGAATGCTGCGAACCGCTTCTGCGGCAAATGCGGCTCGGCGATGGAAGGCAAGGCCGGCGGCTACCGCCGTGTCTGCACTGCCTGCGGTCACATGGTGTTTCCGCGCACCGATCCGGTCGTCATCATGCTGACCATCGATGTCGAGCGCGACCTCTGCCTGCTCGGCCGCAGCCCGCATTTTCCGGAAGGCATGTATTCCTGCCTGGCAGGTTTCGTCGAGCCCGGGGAGACGATCGAGAATGCCGTGCGGCGCGAAACCCACGAGGAATCCGGCATCCGCGTCGGCCGCGTCCGCTACCATGCCTCGCAGCCCTGGCCGATGCCGCACACGCTGATGATCGGCTGCTATGCCGAAGCCCAGTCCCGCGATATCCATCGCGACGAGCAGGAGCTGGAGGATTGCCGCTGGTTTACCCGCGAGGAGACGGCCGCGATGCTTGCCCGCAATACCGGCGTGACGCTGGCTGACGGCGAGCTCGGGCCGCCGCCGAAGGGCGCCATCGCCCACCAGCTGATGCGCGACTGGCTGGACTGGCCGCGATAAACGAAAATCGGCGACCGCTGGGAGGCGGACGCCGATGTGTTTTCTTGCCCAGGTGGTTTCCGCTTAGAAATTGCGTTGGACGCGCAGGATGCCGCCGAAGGCCTCGCCGTTGCCGCGCTCGCCGCCGAAATCGGTATAGTTGAGTTCCGGCTGCACCATAAGGCCAGGGACCACCGCGTATTCGATATTCAACGCCGCCGCCAGGGTTCCATCTTCTTCGTAGGCAAGCTGGCCATTCAGGGATGTCTTGTCGTTCAGCGTAGCGGAGAAGCCGCCCCAGGCCGCCCAGTCGCCATACCAGGGGCCATAGTAGTTCCGCTGACGGCTACCGCCCGGACCTTTGTCGTTGTCCCAATCCGACTGATAGCCGCCCATCAGGAAGACCGAAAACGTTTCGTTGAACTTGACGTCGACGCGCACCTTGCCGCCAAAGGCATCGGCGTAGGTGTCATAGCCACCGACGGCCGCGATGCCGCCCCAGTCCTGTTCGTATTTCACGCCGCCGAGAATAAACGGAGCATCGCCGCCGCTGTAGGAAGCAGATGGCACCGGCGCAAATCCGGTATCGTAGTCGCCTGAACCCTCTTCCAGGCCGATCAGGGCCGAAAAGCCGTTGCCGCCTTCGTAAGTGTAGCTGACCTGGTTCGTGCGATCGCCGGTGTAGTCGATGACATCGTCGTTGATGACATTGCCGGCCGAATCCAGCCAGGTATCGAACTGCGAGTCGGCATAACCGGCGCGAAAGCCACCAAGCTCGATATAGGCAGCATTGATATAGGTCGAGCCGCTATCGGCGGATGCCTGGCTGCGCAACTCGATAAAGGAGCGCAGCGTGCCGTATTCCGTATCGTTACGCGCGTCGAGCCTGATGGTTCCGCGCGCAAACCCTGCCCAGCCTATATCGTCGCCGCTGTAGGGGTCGTCGCCGAAGCTCTGTTCGGATCGCACGTAGCCGCTGATATTCAGGCAGGTTTCCGTGCCGGGGATGTAGAAAAAGAAAGAGTCCCCCACTTTGTATGCGTCGCAGACGCGAACATATTCCATGGGTTCGGGTTCCGCAGCGACGATCGCGTCCGCTGCACGGGCGCCCGTTACGACCGCCAATGCAGCCGCCGAGCCGAGGAGGAGGGTCTTGATTGTCATAGGCTAACCTTTGTGGCGCGTGCCTTTGGAAGGCGGCATGCGCATGAAGTGTTGTTGGACATGATGATGGCGCATCGTCGAAGCAATACGAGCATTCTGCGTCAAACAAACCGCTGAGGGTCCTCCGCAAAATAACCATCTTCCGGCCACAAAGGATAGCCGTCAGTTTTGGCCCTTTAAATTTGGCCGAAGCGTTCCTATAGGACGAGCCGCATCGGATGCGCCGCATAGGAGCCGAGAATGCGGACCTTCTCGGAAAAGTACCGCAACTCGTCCAAGGCCTGGCGCACGTGCGGATCGTCCGGATGGCCTTCGATATCGGCGTAGAACTGGGTTGCGATGAACTTGCCGCCGAGCTGGTAGCTCTCGAGCTTCGTCATGTTGATGCCATTCGTCGCAAAGCCACCGAGTGCCTTGTAGAGAGCGGCGGGAATGTTGCGAACGTTGAAGACGAAGGTCGTGACGATGACGTCCTTCTCCGCCTGCCGCTTGATCTCCTTTGCGTCGCGCGAGAGGACGACGAATCGCGTGACGTTGTTTTCCGTGTCCTCGACGTTCTCCGCGATGATCTCGAGCTTGTAGAGATCGGCCGCGAGCCTCGGCGCAAGGGCTGCCATCGACCGGTCGCCTTTTTCCGCCACCAGCTTGGCAGCGCCGGCGGTATCGCCGGCCACCACCGGCTTCCAGCCGTTGGCCCGGACGATCATGCGGCACTGGCCGAGCGCATGGATATGGCTGTGCACCGTGCGGATCTCGTCGCGAGACACGCCCGGCAGCACCATCAGCTGGAAACGGATCGGCATGAAATATTCGCCGACGATGTGCAGCCGTGATTCGGGCAGCAGGTGATGGATGTCGGCGACGCGGCCGGCGATGGTGTTTTCGATCGGGATCATCGCCAGATCGGCCTCGCCGTTCTCCACGGCGAGAAACGCGTCCTCGAAGGTCTGGCAGGGCAGCGGCTCCATGTCCGGGAACATGTCGCGGCAAGCCATGTCGGAGTTGGCGCCATAGTCGCCCTGGAAGGAGATGCGGTTGGTCTTGGTGATCATCGCGGGTTCCGATCAGGCTTTTGCGGAAAGAAGGCGCCGGGCTTTTTCAAGGTCGGCCGGCGTATCGACGCCGAGCGGAATGGATTTGACGATTTCGGCGTCGATGCGGATGCCGGCTTCGAGCGCGCGCAACTGCTCCAGCGATTCGCGCTTTTCCAGCGTCGAGGGCGGCAGCGACACGAACTTTTCCAGCGCAGTACGCCGATAGGCATAAAGGCCGATATGGTGATAGAGCGGCCCCTGGCCATGCGGCGCGGTGGCGCGGGTAAAATAAAGCGCCCTCAGCCGCGTCTCCGAGAGCGGCGAGCCGACGACCTTGACGACATTCGGATTGAGCTTCTCTTCCTCGTCCTCGATCTCCACGGTCAGCGTGGCGATATCGACTTCCGGGTTTTCCAGCGGCCTGAGTGCTGCGCGGATCGTCTCCGGCTCGATCGTCGGCAGATCGCCCTGGACATTGATGACGATCTCCACCTTGCCTTCGGGATCGCTCTTCAGAAGCGCTTCATAAATGCGGTCGGAACCGGACTGGTGATCCACCCGGGTCATCACCGCCTCGAAGCCGGCAGCGGTCACCGCATCGAACGTGTCCTGATGATCGACGGCGACGACGATCCGTCCGGCTTGAGCGTCTTTCGCCCGCAAGGCGACCTGGACGATCATAGGGAGGCCGCAAATGTCGGCGAGCGGCTTGCCTGGAAGGCGCGTCGAGGCCATGCGGGCAGGAATGAGAATGAGGGTTTTGTCCAAATTGTCGCTGTTCATGCCTGGGCCTTCAAAACGCGCCGGAAAAGTGTCAAAAGGTCTCAGTCCGGAGCTTATAATGTCTGTTGCAACGCAAAGCCAAAAGACATAGGTTCCGCGCGATTTCAAGATAGGCCGGCGTTTTGTTTGCGCCGGTTGCAAGGGGAGCGTTTGCAGATGAACTCATATGTGAACATGGGCGTGGGTGCCTTTCTTGGTACGGTCTTTGTTTTGATGTCCGTATCGATCGCGTCGGAAGGCATTTTCCATTCGGAAGCTCCCGAGAAGGAAGGTTTCGCCATCATCGCCGAGGAAGGCGCGTCGGAAGCCGGCGCCGGCGGCGCGGCAGAAGCCGAAGTCGATATCAAGCCGCTGCTCGCATCGGCGGATCCGGCTGCCGGCGCCACCGTCTTCAAGAAATGCGCGAGCTGTCACACCGCGGAAAAGGGTGGGGCGAACAAGGTCGGCCCGAATCTCTGGGGCGTTGTCGGGCGCCCGATCGCCTCGCACGAGGGCTTCAGCTACTCGGCCGGGATGAAGACTTTCGCCGAAGCCAACAAGACCTGGAGCTACGACCATCTGAGCTTCTTCATCGAAGCGCCGAAGAAGCATGTTCCGGGCACGGCTATGGGCTTCGCCGGTGTCAAGAAGCCGGAAGAACGCGCCAACCTGATTGCCTGGCTGCGCGAACAGGCCGATGCGCCTGTGGCACTGCCTGACGCATCGGCTGCCACGACGCCAGCCGCTGAAGGTGAAGCTGCAAAGCCTGCTGCTGAAGGCGAGGCAACGAAGCCTGCGACGGAAACCGCACCGGCTCAATAAACCTTGCGTCCATCGATAGATTAAACAAAGCCTGGCCGTGTGCCGGGCTTTTTCGTGCCTGCTTCGGACAGAACCTCAGAGCAGGACATACGCCCAGGCCGAAACCGAGATGACGCCCAGCGCCGTGGTTATGGTGATCGTCGAGGAGGCGAGCCCGTGGCCGACATTGAAATGATTGGCGATCAGCCAGGCATTGACGCCGGTCGGCACGGATGAGGTCAGCACCAGGGCAGCCGTCCAGTTGCTGTTGAGGCCGAGCAGCTGGCAGGCACCATAGACGGTTGCCGGCAGAACAACGAGCTTCAGGAGACTGGTGATCGAGGCAAGCCCGGTATTGCCGACGAGGCCATACTTGTCGAGCGCCATGCCGATCGAGATGAGCGCCGCGGGGGCGGCGACCGAAGCGAGCTGGTCGACGACGACCTTGAATGGGCCGCCAAGCGGCATGCCGACGAGATGCACGAGCGCTCCGCAGAAAAGGCCGATGACCAGCGGATTGCGCACCAGATTGCGTAAAATGCCCTTCAGCAGCCGCAACGGGCTTTGGCCGGGCTTGCCGCTGGTCTTGCGCTCGGCCCGCTCCATCAGGATCGTGCCGGCGATCATCATGACCGGCAGGTGCACCGAAAGCAGGATGGACAGCGCCACCACCCCGTCCTCGCCGACGTTGCGGGAGACCAGCGGCAGGCCGATGAAGACTGTATTGGCAAAGGCGGAGGAAACGCCCGACAGCACGCCGACGCGCGCATCCTTCTTGAAAAACAACGTGGCTGCGAGATGCCCGAGCGTCCATGCGACAGCAACGCCGGAAAAATAGGCGACCCATAGCGGCCAGGGCGACCCTTCCTTGAAGTCGGCCTCGGCAATGGTGCGGAACAGCAGGACCGGCACCGCCACCCGGAAGACGAAATCGCCAAGCGCTTCCCCGACCGCCGCCTTCAGATAGTTCATTCGCACGATCAGCCAGCCGAGCAGGATGAGGACGAAGATCGGCACGACATTCAGGAAGACATCGGACATCGGGTGCTGCCTCTTGGCGAGTTGAGCTTCCGCCATAGACCCATTCGGCGCGACGCCGCAACCCGGCGCGAGGAACCGGCTGTCCTCGAACGCTGCGAATCGGGAAGTGCCGCGTCGTTAGCGACACACGCGATGCGGCCGCAATGCTTCCTCCACTTCACCTCCAGCGGAACGGCTGGCACACGCCGAAAGAGGGAACCTTCGGGAAAAGCTTGCGTTGTCCCTTGGAAGGGTAGGAGGCCATGCACAAGCAGATTTACGTCCATGAGGGCGACCACCCGGATTTAACGGGCGACGATCTTGCCGAGAAGGTGTTGCGCTACATCCAGTATACCGCGCTGATCGATACGTCCGGGCTTTCGGTCATGGCCATCGGCCGGACCGTTGTGCTCAGCGGTTATGTCTCCAGCGAGGCGGAGGTCGGTTGCGCCGAACAGGCAGCCGCCGCGGTGATCGGCGTGCATCTGGTGGAGAACCGGTTGGAAGTGCGCAAGCACTAAATTGAACGCCGGTTCAATAGACCCATAACGCAACCACCAGCAGGACCGGTAGCGAGACGCCAAACAGCCACATCAGAAACTGGCGAAACATCAACTGCCGGTATTCGCGGCGGACAGACTTTCGTTGTGTTTCGGTTACCGGCATCGCAAGGATCCTTTCAGAGTGCGCCGCCGGTAACAGGGTTTACGACCGGCTTTTCGCTGTTATCCTTGGCTCCGGCGGGCTGAACCGCGGGCGGTGCCTTGGATTTCTCGTCGGCATGCGAGGGCTGGCCGGGTGGCCTGTGCACATCCCGCGGCTTTTGCTGCTCGGGCGTCACGTTGCTGTCAGCGGTCGACATCGCCTGCTCCTTAGGCCATGCCGGCCGGATCGCCGATCGGCAGCAGGGCCGGATCGAGCACTCGGGGCTTTTTCGGATCATCCTTGTCTGTGACAGGCGGTGTCGCAGGCTTGTCCTTGGAGGGGTCGGGACCGCCGGGCGCCGGTTGCGGGCCGCGCCGCGTCTCGTCCGCTGGCGAAACAGGAATTGTGCTCGGCATGATAAATCTCCTTCTTTTGCAGGAAAACGATGCCGGTGGCCGGATGGTTCCGAAGAGAAGCGTTTCGGTCTAGTTCAATGGGGCGTTTTCGCCTTGCAGCGTCATGTCGAGATTGCCGGGCGTCTTTTTCGGCGCCGGCTTGAGGTTCCCCGAAAGAAGATCGACCGGCGTCGCAACCGTTGAGGCGGTGATCTTGCCGATGTTGCTGGCGGTTCCCGCGACCACTGCCGTGATGCCATCGCCAAGGCCGACGTCTGAATCCGTCAGCGTTTGACCGGTTACCAGCCGCTGGCCTATCAGCTGCACGATCTCAGGGCTTTCGGCAAACTTGCCGTGGTTCAGCCGATCGGTGGATTTCACCTTGGTCAGATCGACGACGGTGATGCCGGCCGCTTCGAGCTTGGTCTTGTAGGGTTCTTCCGCCGGATTGATCTGGCCCAGCCGCTGGACGTCGCCGGATATATAGCGGGAGAGGGCCAGCGCCCGGTCGTCCTGGGAGACGAAGATGGTGAAGTTCGGCCGCTTGTCGCCCAGCTCGCTCCATTGCCGGGCAAAGACGTCGACATCGATATCCGGTGAGGCGAGAATGACGTTTTCGATCTTTTTCGGCAGCGATCCGTCACGGATCGCCATCTGGCGGATCGATTCCATCGCCAGCCAGGTGCCCATCGAATGGGCGAGGATGGTGATGTCCTTGACGTTCTTGTCGTCGACCAGCGCCTTCAGCATCCTTTCCAGCGAGGTACGCGAATAGTTGGTGCTTTCCTTGTCGTAATTATAGTCGAACACTTTTGCCCGCGATGGCCAGGTGAACAGGATCGGCGTCACGTCGGCGCCGGAATCATGGACGATCTGGGCGAAACGGAAGACCGAATCCTCATAAGTGTTGTTGAAGCCATGGATGAACACCATGGCATGTCCGCCCTTCGAATGCAGACGCACCCAATCATGGGCTTGCTGGACGGTCTCGATCGGCTGGACGCGCACCACCGCGAAGTCCGTTTCGGGATTGGGCGGCAGCTTCTTCGGCCATTGCACGGTGCCGGCGACGCGCTCCTTGCTCGACGGTATGGAGACGGCAACGTCGGTGACCGAGGGACTTGTGCTGCGTTCGCCGGAAAACAGGGTGGCCGGATTGTCGGACGGTCGCCGGCTGGTCGCCACCAGCATGTCGACGACAGCGTTGCCCTTTGGCTCTTCGGCCAGATTGAGCGGCTCCATGACACCCTTCACGTGACCGCCGCAGCCCGAAAGCGCGATGGAGAGCGACAATGAGACAACAACCCGCCGAATGCGTTTCGGCCCCGTCGCCGGGACGCCGTTCGACATTTTTCCCATGACCACGCTTTTCCCCGAGCAACACGCTGCAAACCGCCCCAGCTTGCGGGCTCGACTCCGCCCACAATCGACAGGCCCCGTCAAGTGCACAGCAGGAGACTTGAGGGGCTGCGTGATCTGTCGCACAGCTTCCCGTTGTATCAGAGAACTGTTGCCTATGGGCGGAACAACGGAAAAAATGGCGGACAGAGCGGGATTCGAACCCGCGATACGCTCTCACGTATACACACTTTCCAGGCGTGCGCCTTCAACCACTCGGCCACCTGTCCGTTTTGTCAATCGCGCCGGCGGTTGGGTCCAGCGGATCAGAGACAAGCGCTTGCTTTCTCCTGAAGCCCGTTCGGCAAGGCCAAATCGGGGTGTCCGGCAAGGGAAAACCTGCAGACCGGCGCGATATATACCGAGGAAGCCTGAGGGATCAACTGGTTTCTGACAGTTTTTTGACTTCTTGTGATGGGCGGCGGCAAAAGTGCGGCATTGCACTTCGTCAGACCTGTGCCTATTTCTTGCTGAGCAGGAGAAATCCGGTCGGATCGACATGGGTTTCCGGCCGGTTGGCGGAGGGGCGGAATGCGGTTTTTGCTGCGGTTTGCAGGTTTTCTGGCGCTCGTTGCCGGTGTTCTGGTGGCCTCGGTGGACGCCATCCAGTCGGTCTCGGCGTCGCAGCCCGTTTTGACGCCGCTTTCAACGGCGCTGGCGGCCGGCGGCGCGTCGACCCAGGCGCTGGTCGAGGTCTTGGAAAGGCCGCATGCCAACGGCGCGTTCTGGGGCGCGTTCTGGGATCCGGTGATCCGCTGGTCGCTGCAGCAGCCGGCCTTTGCCTTTTTCCTGCTGATTGCGCTGTTGCTCTGGATGATGGGCTACAAACGGCCCCCGGTCGCCGGCCGCTTTTCCGCCTGAGTGCCGGATGGTTCCAACAGATTGAAGACTGCGGTGCCGGCCCGAGACCGGCGGACGATCGGCGATGAGGTTTCCGCCATCTAACAGCCGAAAGGAGACAGGCATGTTCCTGACCGAAATGTTCAACAAGAAGACCACGATGCCGGACCCGCAAAACGCGCTGCCGGGCCGGGAAACGGAAATTCCGACCGCCGCCCGCCACTTCGTCAACGGGCATGCGCTGACGGGCCCCTATCCGGCCGGCTACAGGCAGGTCCTGTTCGGCATGGGCTGCTTCTGGGGCGCCGAGCGGATGCTGTGGCAGGTCCCGGGCGTTTATGTCACCGCAGCCGGCTATTCCGGCGGTTTCACCAGGAACCCGACCTATCAGGAAACCACGACGGGCCTGACTGGCCATACGGAAGTCGTGCTGGTGGTCTATGACCCCGCCAAGGTGTCGTTTGCCGATCTGCTCAAGGTTTTCTTCGAGGAGCATGACCCGACGCAGGGCATGCGCCAGGGCAACGACATAGGCACCACCTATCGCTCGGCCATCTATGTTGAGGACGACGCGCAATTGGCCGAAGCGATCGCCGCTCGCGACACCTTCCAGGCGGCGCTGGAAAAGGCCGGGCACAAGGGCAGGATTACCACGGAAATCGCCAAGGCCGGCGCCTTCTATTTCGCCGATGCCGACCATCAGCAATATCTGGCGAAAAACCCGAACGGCTATTGCGGCCTGCGCGGCACCGGCGTCAGCTGCGCCATCTGACTGTTGCGCTGCGGGAGGCCGGCCCGCGCGTCTGCGAAATGCCGCGTCCGAACAGGCGCGGCATTTTTTCAAAGCGGTAGAGGCTGGCTCTTGATGGTGCCCCGGGCATGGAGAAAAGGTCACAACGGGAAAGCCTGGCGTTGCGGCCTTTCGGCGATTGAAACGATGCGGGCAGTCGATTGGTCAAACTTGACTACAAGCTTTACGGACCCTCGACGCTGCCCCGACCGCGGCCTTTGGTCTTTCCTGCTGCTTCACAATTGGGCTGCACGTGCCGGCAAACCCGATGATTTTGCCCGGTTTTTGGACGGTCTACCTTTTTTTACCAATTGAAAAATTTCGGGTGAATTTTGATTTGAGGCGTGCAAGGATGCGCGCCAGCCAGACATACCCTTAAAAAGGGAGTGGTGGTTCCGCAGACACGCTCCCGAAAGAGGAGCTTGCGGGAGGACCCAACAAGATCAATAGCAACAACAGGGCTGCACAATGAAAAAAACCCTCCTCGGTCTCTTCGCCTTCTCGATGATGTCCGCTACGGCGCTCGCCGCCGACATCAAGCCGGCGATCATCTACGATCTCGGCGGCAAGTTCGACAAATCCTTCAACGAAGCAGCCTTCAACGGCGCGGAGAAGTTCAAGAGCGAAACCGGCATCGAATACCGCGAATTCGAAATCGCCAACGATGCGCAGCGCGAGCAGGCGCTGCGCCGCTTCGCCGGCGACGGCAACAACCCGATCGTGATGGCCGGCTTCTCCTGGGCTGCAGCCCTGGAAAAGGTTTCTGTGGAATATCCGGACATCAAGTTCGCCATCATCGACATGGTGGTCGAAAAGCCGAACGTGAAGTCGGTCGTGTTCAAGGAACAGGAAGGTTCCTACCTCGTCGGTGTGCTGGCCGGCATGGCCTCGAAGACAAAGACCGTCAGCTTCATCGGTGGCATGGATATTCCGCTGATCCACAAGTTCGCCTGTGGTTACATCGGCGGCGCCAAGTCCACTGGTCCTGACGTCAAGGTGCTGGAGGCCTACACCGGCACGACGCCGGATGCCTGGAACGACCCGGTCAAGGGCGGCGAAATTGCCAAGTCGCAATTCGACCAGGGGTCGGACGTCGTCTATCATGCGGCCGGTGGCACCGGCGTCGGCGTGTTGCAGGCAGCAGCAGATGCCGGCAAGCTCGGCATCGGCGTCGATTCGAACCAGAACGGCCTTCAGCCGGGCAAGGTTCTGACCTCGATGCTCAAGCGTGTCGACGTGGCTGTCTATGACGCGTTCTCGTCCGCAAAGGACGACAAGTTCACCTTCGGCATTTCTAATCTCGGCCTCAAGGAAGACGGCGTCGGGTATGCACTCGACGACAACAACAAGGCTTTGATTACCCCGGAAATGCAGGCTGCCGTCGATAAGGCAAAGGCCGACATCATTGCCGGCACGATCCAGGTTCACGACTACATGTCGAACGAATCCTGCATCTACTGATTTCTCGGGATTGCATGAAAAAGCCGCTGGTCCTGTCGGGCCGGCGGCTTTTTTCTGCGCGAGACCATTGACCGGCTCAGTAATGCGGCGGGCGGGTAATTGCTGGCGCGTCGAGGCCCTGCTCCTCCAGGCTGAGGAACCGCTCGGTCAGGCGGTCGAGCTTGGCACGGGTCTGCTCTACGATCTTCCACTGTTCTGCCAGCTGATCCGACAGTTCCTCGATCGTCTTCGTCTGATATGCGACCGTTTCCTCGAGCCGGGTAATACGTTCGCTGTCTCTGCTCATTGGGATCCCTCGGGACGTCGCGTAGATGTGAATGCATTCCCTATCATAACCACATGAAGGATACAGGCTCGGCCGCTGCTATATTGCGTTTCGCTCGGAAGCGCGTAAATCGCGCTGGACTCTCCCCATTGAACTGGGAAGAGTGGGAAAACCGGCGATATTTGGGCTTCCGCGTCCGGAATTCGATGATAAACTTATACCAATTGGTAAAAAAATCGATGCCCGGGCTACCGCTGGCAAAGTGGAGAAAACCGGACCGACTTGGGGAACATGGGTCAGTATGAACGATATTGCCATCGAATTGCGCGGCATCGACAAGAGCTTCGGCCTTGTCCACGCCAACAAGAACATCAACCTGACTGTCCGCAAGGGCACCATTCACGGCATCATCGGTGAAAACGGCGCCGGCAAGTCGACCCTGATGTCGATCCTCTACGGCTTCTATCAGGCCGATAGTGGCGATATCGTCGTCGATGGCAACAAGGTCACGATCAAGGACCCGAACGCGGCGATCGCCAGCGGCATCGGCATGGTCCACCAGCATTTCATGCTGGTCGAGAATTTCACCGTGCTCGAAAATGTCATGCTCGGTGCCGAAGACAGCCAGATCCTCAATACCAGCATTTCCAAGGCGCGCGTCGAATTGAAGCGGCTTGAGCGGGAATACGCGCTGGAGGTCGATCCGGACGCGCTGATCGAGGAGCTCCCCGTCGGCCTGCAGCAGCGCGTCGAAATTCTCAAAGCCCTCTATCGCAAGGCTGATATCCTCATTCTCGACGAGCCGACGGGTGTTCTGACGCCGCCGGAGGCGGATCATCTCTTCCGCATCCTCGGCCAGTTGAAGGAGCAGGGAAAGACGATCATCTTCATCACGCACAAGCTGCGCGAGATCATGGCGATCACCGACGAGGTCTCTGTCATGCGCCGCGGCGAAATGGTGGCGACGCGCCACACAAAGGAAACCTCGGTCGAGGAACTGGCCGAACTGATGGTCGGCCGTCGGGTGCTGCTGCGCGTGGACAAGGGCGAGGCCAAGCCGGGCGCGGTCAAGCTTGCGGTCGAAAACCTGACGGTGCGTGACAGCCGCGGCGTCACCATGGTCGACAATGTCTCCTTCACTCTGCGCGCTGGCGAAATCGTCGGTATTGCCGGTGTTGCCGGCAACGGCCAGTCGGAATTGCTCGAGGCGATTTCGGGCATCCGCAAGGCGGTGAACGGCAAGGTTCTGCTCAACGGCGAGCCGGTCGATGTCACCGGCCACGCCGATCCGGGCGACTTGCGCAACAGGGGCCTCGCCCATGTGCCGGAAGACCGGCATCATGTCGGCCTGGTCCTGAAGTTCGAGCAGGCCGAAAACAGTATTCTCGGCTACCAGCACGACAAGCGCTACCTGAACGGCGTCTTCCTCGACACCAAGGCGATCCAGGTCGATGCCGAGGAGAAGATCAAGAAATACGACATCAGGCCGCCCAATCCGCGGTTGAAGACCGCCAATTTCTCCGGCGGAAACCAGCAGAAGATCGTGCTGGCGCGCGAGATGGAGCGCGGTCCTGACGTGCTGATCATCGGCCAGCCGACGCGCGGCGTCGATGTCGGCGCGATCGAATTCATCCACAAGCGGATCATCGAGATGCGGGACCAGGGCAAGGCCGTCCTGCTCGTTTCCGTCGAACTCGATGAAATTCGCGCCCTGTCCGATCGCATCATCGTCATGTTCGCCGGCCGCGTCGTCGGTGAGCGGGGCCCGGATGCGACGGAAGGGGAACTCGGCCTCTTGATGGCCGGTGTCGAAGGCCGCAAGGAGGCCGCCGAATGAGCAATCCATACGCAAAACTGCCGGCCTGGGCCGAATACGGCCTGATCCCGCTGGTCAACCTCGTCGTCGCCTTCCTGGTGGCGGGCCTCGTCGTGCTTCTGGTCGGCGAGAATCCGCTGAAGGCAGCCTTTCACATGATCAATGGCGCTTTCGGCCGCGGTGAATATATCGGCTTTACGCTGTACTACGCCACAACCTTCATCTTCACCGGCCTGTCCGTCGCCGTCGCCTTCCATGCCGGACTGTTCAATATCGGCAGTGAAGGCCAGGCCTATATAGGCGGCATCGGCGTGGCGCTCGCCTGTCTCTGGCTCGACAAGACCATGCCGTGGTTTGTCGTCTTTCCGGTCGCGATCATCGGTTCGGCCGCCTTCGGCGCTCTCTGGGCCTTCCTGCCCGGCTGGCTGCAGGCCAAGCGCGGCAGCCACATCGTCATCACCACGATCATGTTCAACTTCATAGCATCGAGCATCATGGTCTATCTTCTGACCCGGGTGATGAAGCCGCTCGGATCGATGGCGACCCAAACCCGTACCTTCGAGGCGGGCGGGCAATTGCCGAAACTTGACTGGCTCTTGTCCATCTTCGGCCTCAATGTCGGCAATGCACCCTTCAACGTCTCGTTCCTTTTGGCGCTGCTTGCGGCGTTTGGCGTCTGGGTGCTGATCTGGCGGACGAAGTTCGGCTACGAGATGCGCACCATGGGCTTCAGCCCTTCGGCTGCCCGGTATGCCGGCATGAAGGAACCCCGCATCACCGTCATCGTCATGATGATTTCCGGTGGTCTTGCCGGTCTCATGGCGCTGAACCCGATCATGGGCGAGCAGTTCCGCATGCAGCTGGATTTCGTCCAGGGTGCGGGTTTCGTCGGGATCGCCGTGGCGCTGATGGGCCGGTCGCATCCGGCCGGCATCATCCCGGCGGCGATCCTGTTCGGCATGCTCTATCAGGGCGGTGCCGAGATCGCCTTCGAAATGCCGTCCATCTCGCGCGACATGATCGTTATCATCCAGGGCCTCGTCATCCTGTTCGCCGGCGCGCTTGAAAACATGTTCCGCCCGGCGATCGGCCGCGGATTTGCCACTTTCGGCAGGCGTTTCCCGGTCGCCGCGCAAAGGGGGGCCTGAGCGATGGAACTTTTTCACACGATCGTCGCGATCCTTGAATCAACCATCCGCGTTTCGGTCCCGTTGATCTTCGCAGCCCTCGCCGGCCTGTTCACGGAGCGGGCGGGGGTGTTCGACATCGGGCTTGAGGGCAAGATGCTCGGCGCCGCCTTTGCCGCCGGCGCGGTGGCCGCCGTCACCGGCTCCGTGCTGATGGGGCTGCTGGCCGCTATCCTCATCTCCGTGCTGCTGTCTCTGCTGCATGGCTATGCCTCGATCACCCAGCGCGGCAGCCAGATCGTCTCCGGCGTCGCCATCAACTTCGTCGTTGCGGGTTCGACCGTCATTCTGGGTGAAGCCTGGTTCCGCCAGGGCGGACGCACGCCAGCGCTCGGAGGCGACGCACGCTTCCAGACGGTTACCTTCCCCTTTGCCGATGCGGTCAAGGACGTGCCGATCTTCGGGCCAATCTATTCCAACCTGCTCTCCGGCCATTTCATCCTGACCTATATCGCCTTCCTTCTGGTGCCGTTCAGTTGGTGGGTGCTTTACCGCACCCGCTTCGGCCTACGCCTGCGCGCGGTCGGCGAAAATCCGGGCGCGGTTGATACGGCCGGCATCTCGGTCATCTGGCTGCGCTACCGGGCGGTGATCTGCTGCGGCATCCTGTGCGGCTTTGCAGGGGCCTATCTGTCGCTCGCCATGAGCGCCGGCTTCGTTAAGGGCATGACGGCCGGCAAGGGCTACATCGCGCTGGCGGCCCTGATCTTCGCCAAATGGCGGCCATTCAACATCATGATGGCCTGCCTGCTGTTCGGCTTCCTCGACGCGCTGGCGATCCGCTTGCAGGGCAATCCGCTGCCATTCATCGGTCAGGTACCGGTACAATTGATGCAGGCGCTGCCTTATATCCTGACGGTGATCCTGCTCGCCGGCTTCATCGGCAAGGCGATCCCGCCGAAGGCCGGCGGCATACCCTATGTGAAGGAACGCTGATCATGGAAAACGAGCTTTTCGAAGCCGCACGCGAGGCGATGGCGAAGGCCCATGCGCCCTATTCGAAATTTCCGGTCGGTGCCGCCATTCGCGCCGAGGATGGCAAGATCTATACCGGCGCCAATATCGAGAACCTGTCCTTCCCGGAGGGCTGGTGCGCCGAGACGACCGCGATCAGCCACATGGTCATGGCCGGCCAGCGCAAGATCCTCGAGGTTGCCGTCATTGCCGAGAAGCTGGCGCTCTGCCCGCCCTGCGGCGGCTGCCGCCAGCGGCTGGCCGAATTTTCCGGCGCTTCGACTCGTATCTTTCTTTGCGACGAGACCGGCGTGAAGAAGACACTGTCCATGTCCGACCTCTTGCCGCATTCCTTCGAGACCGAGATTCTCGGATGACCGCCGCGGCCGACATGCTCAGGACGCGACTTTCCGGGCTTTCGCCACGCTACGGCATCGTGCTCGGTTCTGGTCTCGGCTCGCTGGTCGAGGCGGTGGTCGATCCGGTGAGGATTTCCTATACCGATATTCCGGGTTTTCCGGTCAGCGCCGTCTCCGGTCACGCAGGCGAACTGGTCGGCGGCACGATCGGCGGCGTTGCCGTCATCGTGCTTTCGGGACGCGTGCATTTCTACGAGCGCGGCGATGCCAATGCGATGCGCGGGCCGATCGAAGCGCTGAAGGCGCTCGGCGTCGAGGCGCTCATTCTCACCAACTCCGCGGGCTCTTTGCGGGAAGATCTGCCGCCGGGCTCGGTGATGCAGATCACCGACCACATCAATTTTTCCGGTGTCAGCCCGTTGATCGGCGTCGACAGCGACGATCGTTTCGTCGGTCTCACTTCTGCCTATGATCCCGAGCTGGCCGAGCGCATGCGCGCTGCGGCGATCAAGCTCGATATCCCGCTCGGCTCGGGCGTCTATATGTGGTTCTCCGGCCCGAACTTCGAAACGCCGGCCGAAATTCGCATGGCGCGCATTCTCGGTGCCGATGCGGTCGGCATGTCGACCGTGCCGGAGGTCATTCTGGCACGGTTCTTCGGGTTGAGGGTCGCGGCTGCCTCGGTCATCACCAATCTCGGGGCGGGCATGACGGGCGGCGAACTCAGCCATCATGAAACCAAGGACATGGCCCCGATCGGCGGCCGCCGTCTTGCCGCCATCCTGACAGAAATGATTTCGGCCAAAGCCTGATCCTGAACATGCAGCACGGGCAGGATGGCTTTGCGTGCCAACGTTAAGCGTATAGAACAAGCTTTCGTGATCAGCTGCCGGCTGGGCCACGAACCATCGCGACGTAAAAATGGACGGACCCCATGATGCTCGAAGCCACCAATCGCCAGATAGCCGCGCTTGCGCTGTCGTTGCTGGATCTCACGGACCTGACGGACGATTGCACGCCGGAAGCGATTGAAAAGCTCTGCGCGTCGGCGCGTACGTCGCATGGCCATACCGCCGCCATCTGCATCTGGCCGCGTTTCGTCGCGCAGGCCCGCGCTATTCTCGGCCCCAACAGTGCGGTAAAAATTGCGACCGTCGTCAATTTTCCCTCCGGCGATCTTCCAGTCGAGACGGTCGTTGCTGAGACGCGGCATGCGATCGCCGATGGTGCCGACGAGATCGACCTGGTCATTCCGTATCGCGCCTTCAAGGCCGGCGACGAACAGGCTGTGCGCACGATGATTTCGGCCGTTCGCCAAGCCTGCCCGGCGCCGCTGCTGCTGAAGACGATCCTTGAGACCGGCGAACTGCGGGACCGCGGCCTGATCCGCAGCGCCTCGCACGTCGCCATCCAGGAGGGTGCCGATTTCATCAAGACCTCGACCGGCAAGGTTGCCGTCAACGCCACGTTGGAGGCAGCCGACATCATGCTGACCTGCATCCGCGAAAGCGGCCGGAAGGTCGGCTTCAAGCCGGCGGGCGGGGTGCGTACAGTGGGTGATGCGCGCATGTATCTCAATCTTGCCGCGACGATCCACAGCCCGGACTGGCCGATGCCCTCGACGTTCCGCTTCGGCGCATCGGGTCTGCTCGGGGACATCCTCTCCGTGCTCGAGGACCGGGCGCCTGTTGCCGGGGCCACGGCGTATTGACCATGGTCCCGCAGGAGGTCATCCGGCGCAAACGAGATGGAGAAGCGCTGGACAAGGCGGAGATCGCCGCCTTCGTCCGTGGCCTTGCCGATGGCTCGATTTCCGAAGGGCAGGTGGCGGCCTTCGCCATGGCCGTCTGGTTCTCCGGCATGAGCCTGGACGAGACCGTGGCTCTGACGCTCGCCATGCGCGACAGCGGCGCTGTTCTGTCCTGGGCCGATATCGACAAGCCGATTGCCGACAAGCATTCGACTGGCGGTGTCGGTGACAATGTCTCGCTGATGCTGGCGCCGATCGCGGCGGCTTGCGGTTTGGCCGTGCCGATGATCTCCGGCCGCGGTCTTGGTCACACCGGCGGCACGCTCGACAAGCTGGAATCGATCCCCGGTTACGACATCAGGCCGTCCGAGGCGCTGCTCCGGCAGACTGTTAGGGAGGCAGGTTGCGCCATCATCGGCCAGACCGCCGACCTCGCCCCCGCCGACCGGCGGTTTTATGCGATCCGCGACGTGACGGCGACGGTCGATTCCGTGCCGTTGATCACCGCCTCGATCCTGTCCAAGAAACTGGCGGCAGGCCTGCAGTCGCTCGTGCTCGATGTCAAGATCGGTAACGGCGCCTTCATGGTCGGGCTGGAGGAGGCCGAGCGGCTGGCCCGCTCGCTGGTCGGCGTCGCCAATGGCGCGGGCGTAAAGACAACGGCCCTGATCACCGACATGAACGAACCCCTGGCGGATGCTGCCGGCAACGCCATCGAAATTGAAAATTGCCTTGCCTTTCTACGGGGCGAGAAGGCCGGGTCACGGCTCGAAGCGGTGGTGATACGCTTTGCCGCCGAAATGCTCGTGAGCTCCGGGGTTGCGACAAGCCTCAGTGATGGCACCGCGCTTGCCCGCCGCGCCCTTGAAAGCGGCGCGGCGCTGGAACGGTTCGCCCGCATGGCGCATCTGCTGGGCGGCCCCGCCGACTTTGTCGAGCGAGCGCACGCCTATCTGGCGGCGGCACCCGTCATCCTGCCCGTCGAGGCGCCGTTTGACGGCTTTCTTCACAACTGCAACGCCCGTGATGTTGGCATGGAGGTCATCACGCTCGGTGGCGGGCGCACGCGCCCGGATGAGCCGATCGATCACCGCGTCGGTTTCAGCGGCCTGAAACCGCTTGGTACGAAGATCGACAAGGGTGAGCCCTTCGCCTTCGTCCATGCCGCGAGTGAAGACGCTGCGCAGAAATCGCGTTCCCGGCTTCTGGAGATCTATGCGATCAGCAAGGAGGCGCCTGCAGAGCGACCTGTCATCGTCTCGAAAGTCAGCGAATAAGGTGCAGCGCGCCGTTTTCGACGCGATAGGACGAGAGCTTGTTGAGGAAGCTCATGCCGACGAGCATGCCTGACAGGGATTTGTCGGGAAGCACCATCGCCTCGATATCCCTGACCGAGATGGAACCGATCTCGACCCGGTCCAGGATGACACGTGCTGCCTTGACGTTGCCGTTCGCCGTGCTGACCGGCGTATTGAAAGATAGCGATCCCGTCGAAACGCCAAGTCGCCGCGCCGTCGATATATTGATGGCGATCACGCTGGCGCCGGTATCGACCAGGCCATCCTGCTTGCGGCCATTGATCATGAAGGTTCCAAGGAAGTGTCCGCCGGCGCTCGGCTCAAGCAGTACGCCCTTGCCGCCGGCATACCTTGCTGTGCTCACCTGCTGCGGCTTGGCGTCTTCAGCGTGCGGGCGGTCGAGATAGGAGGTGGCAAGACCCGGCAGCAGCATGGCAGCGGCGACCATGCCTCCGGCAAAAATTGACAAACGCACCAGCATTCGTGCCCCACCCCCGTCGTCGAAACAGAGCTTTCAGCTAAGCACGAAGCGCGCTAACGGGATGCAAAAAGCCGCCGGAAATTCCGGCGGCTGGCTGGTGATTGTGAAAATCTGGTTAAGAAACCTGAAATCACTTCGTCCCGTACATGCGGTCACCGGCGTCGCCGAGGCCCGGCACGATATAGCCGTGCTCGTTGAGGTGGCTGTCGATGGCGGCGGTGTAGATCGGCACGTCGGGATGGGCCTGCTGGAAATTTCGAATGCCTTCAGGGGCGGCAAGCAAGCAGAGGAAGCGCAGCTTGGTGGCGCCGCGTTGCTTCAGCTTGTCGATGGCGGCGATCGAGGAGTTGCCGGTCGCAAGCATAGGGTCGACGACGATGACGAGGCGCTCCGACAGACTTTCCGGCGCCTTGAAGTAATATTCCACGGCTTCCAGCGTTTCATGGTCGCGATAGACGCCGACATGCGAGACGCGGGCGGAGGGCACGAGTTCCAGCATGCCTTCGAGCAGACCGTTGCCGGCGCGCAGGATCGAGGCGAAGACCAGCTTCTTGCCTTCGAGGACCGGCGCCTGGATGACCTGCATCGGCGTCTCGATGGTTTCCATCGTCAGCTCGAGGTCACGGGTGACCTCGTAGCAGAGCAGGGTGGAGATTTCGCGCAAGAGGCGGCGGAAACCGGCGGTCGAGGTCTCCTTCTTGCGCATGATGGTCAGCTTGTGCTGAACGAGCGGATGATTGATGACTGTAACGCCGTCCATGGCCAAGTCCTCCTGCGGAAACCGGATTTAGAATCCTTTTTTCACAGAAGGGCGAGCCCCCGCAAGGGGCGACCGGCGCTTTGCCGCATCATCCCCAGCCGGAAAGACTTACAATGCCGCCAGCAGGCGCTGTTTGGTCGCCTCGTCGACGAAGGCCGCCTCGATCGCCGTGCGGGTCATGCCGTTGATCTCCTCGTCGGAAAAACCCATGACCTGCGAGGCGATCTCGTATTCCTGTTTCAGTGACGTGTGGAAGAACGGCGGATCGTCGGAATTGAGCGTTACCCGGCATCCGGCTTGATGAAGGGCACGTAGGGGATGCGAGGCGAAGTCCGGAAAGACCTGCAGCGAGACATTGGAGCCGGGGCAGGTTTCGAGCACCACGCCTTCGCCGGCGAGCCGCTTGACGAGATCGGCATCCTCGATGGCGCGCACGCCATGGCTGATGCGTGAAGGCCGGACGTGGTCGAGCGCATCGCGGACGCTGAAGGCACCGGCCATTTCGCCGGCATGGATGGTGAGGCCGAGGCCCGCATCGCGGGCGATGTCGAAGGCCCGGGCGAAATCCATGACCTTGTGCATGCGCTCCTCGCCGGCCAGGTTGAGGCCCGTTACCAGCCCATGTTCGCGTTTTGCCGCATAGAGCGCCGTGCGTTCCGCCGCTTCCGGTCCCATGTGGCGGATGAGGGTGATGATCATCCGGCCTTCGATGCCGGTCTTCGCCTTGGCCGCTTCGATGCCGGCCGCCAGCCCGCGGATATAGGCATCGCTGCCGATGCCGATCGTGTTGCCGTGATCGGGCGAGACGATGATCTCGCTGTAAATGGTGCCTGCCTCAGCAAGCTCCGTCAGGTAGGCCTCCGCCAGCAGCGCGTAGTCCTCCTCGGTGCGGAAGAGCCCCGCAACGGCGTCGTAGCATTTCAGGAAGTGGCTGAAATCCGCCCAGACATACGCGCTATCCTCGATGATGCCGCTGACATCGACATTGTATTTTTGTGCCTGGACGAGTGCGAGCGCCGGCGGCGCCGCACCCTCGATATGGCAGTGCAGCTCCGCCTTCTTGAGATGTGCAGTCACAGAAAACTTCTCCCATGGAGGCCAGGTTCAACGCCCAGATGTTTGGCGACGGTCTCGCCGATGCCGGCAAAGCCCGGCAGGACGCCGATGGAGCGGGTGCGAATACCCGGACCGAAGGCGAGAACGGGCACGCGTTCGCGCGTGTGATCGGTGCCGCGCCAGGTCGGATCGCAGCCGTGATCGGCTGTCAGGATGACGATGTCGCCGGGTTTCAGCCTGCGGTCGAGATCGGGCAGCCGCTTATCGAAGGCCTCGAGCGCTGCGGCATAACCCGGCACGTCGCGGCGGTGGCCGTAGAGCATGTCGAAATCAACGAAATTGGTGAAGACCAGATCGCCGTCCTCGGCCTCGTCCATGGCCTGCAGCGTCGCGTCGAACAGCGCCATATTGCCGTTGGCCTTGATCAGCCGGCTGATGCCTTGATGCGCGAAGATATCGGCGATCTTGCCGACGGCGTGAACGGTGCGTCCGGCGCCCTTCAGCCGATCGAGCAGCGTCGGTTCCGGCGGCAGGACCGAATAGTCGCGGCGATTGCCGGTGCGGACAAAGTCCTTGCGCGTGGTGCCGACGAAAGGCCGGGCGATGACGCGGCCGATATTATAGTCGTCGAGCAGCTGGCGCACCGTCTCGCAGAAGGCAAGCAGCCTTTCGAGGCCGAAGGATCGTTCGTGGGCAGCGATCTGGAAAACCGAATCGGACGAGGTGTAACAGATCGGCTTGCCGGTCAGCATATGCGCTTCGCCATGGCGGGCGATGATATCAGTGCCGGAGGCGTGGCAATTGCCGAGAATGCCCGGCACGCCGCCTTCGCGGCAGATGGCCTCTACAAGCTCGGGCGGAAAAGCATCGCCTTCTGCGGGAAAATAGCCCCAATCGAAGATCACCGGCGTTCCGGCAATTTCCCAGTGACCGGAGGGCGTGTCCTTGCCGCGCGAGACCTCGCTTGCGGCGCCATAGACCCCGATGACCCTGTGCGGCAGCCCCATGCCTGCGGGCATGCGGCCATTGGCAAGTTTTGCCGCATGCAGCAGGCCAAGCGCTGACATGTTGGGAAGCGAAAGCGGACCTTCGCGCAGGCCAGGTCGATCACCGGCGCCAGCCGCGCAGAATTCTGCGATATGGCCGAGCGTATCGGCCCCGTCATCGCCGAAATCGGCAGCGTCGGGCGCACCGCCGATGCCGAAGGAATCAAGAACGAACAGAAAGGCACGCGCCATGGATCACCCGCGAAGCTGCCGCAGGCCCTGATCCCATCGCGTGGGCAGCTTGCGGCAGGACAGTTGTTGCCGTCATCCGATGCGGTCAATGCATCGGCGGCGAAAGCGCGAGAAATACTCCGCGACCGGTCAGATTGCAAATGACGGCCAGGATTGTGATGCCACCGTCGTTTCAGGTGCAATCGGCGCAGGTGATTTCGTCGCCGACGCGCTGACGGAAATAGTAGGTCTTGGAAAGATTGATCGTCTTCAGCTCGCTGTCGGCAAGGCCCGGCGCAAACAGCAGCAATTCGTGCGGAACCACGAGCTCCGAGCGGACGATGAACGCATTCACCGACGAAATGTCGCTCGGCAGCGTTACGGGAGAACCAGCCTGATACGGCGTGCCGCCGTCCTCGTCCCGTGACCAGGCCACTGTGCCGGTGCCGGCGCCCGTCACCTTGATACCGGTCATTTTCAGCGTGTAGTCGGTCATCTCAAAGGGCGACATGACACCTTTGGCGACATTCTTCATGCCGTCGAGCGTTTTTACGTCGACGCTGGCCTGCTGGGTCAGCACGTCGGCGACTGTGCTGGAGGCGCGGGAAACCTTGCGGGCGATGCTGAAGCCGAGCGAAATTTCGAACGAGCCGATATAGGCCATGATCAAGAGGGGCGCGAGGATCGCAAATTCGATCGCGCCTGTGCCTTTGCGGTCGCGCCAGAATTCTCCGAAGGCCTCTGCCTTCAACGAGAGGACGGCCATGTGATAACGGATCGCGGCTTTCATGGCGTGCTCCTCAGTAGGCCTCGTTGCGGAAGGCTGCCGTCGACACCATCAGGTAGTCATTGGGCATGCTGCTGCCCGCAGGTCGCAAATTGGTGACATAGGGGCGCACGAGATCGGTAATCACTTCCCAGCGATAGTAGGCGCGCACGATGTTGATGGTCGTCGGCCCGCCGGGGGCGTATTTGAAGCCGCTGGTATCGAGATCCGAATTTTCGCCGCCACCAACGCGGGGGACTGCAGCCGGAATCTGCGAGAAATCGGCGAAGCTGCGAACATCGAGGAACAGCTTCGAGGGATTTTTGGCTTCGGTCTCCGAGCAGGTCATCATGATGGAGATCTCTTCACAGAAGGCCTGCCGGAACTGTTCCTGCGACATGTCCGTTGCCGCGTTGATGCCGAAGGTGATTTCGCCGGTGCGCACCTTGCGGGCCATCGTCTCGGTTGCGTTGGCAAGGAGCTGTTCTCCTGTGAACGCGACGAACGTCTCGAGCGATGCGAAGATGACGACCATAAAGGGTAGCGCCAGGATGGCGAACTCGATCGACGACGTACCCGATTTTTCCTTGAAGAAGCGGCGCAGCAAACCGCGGCGGCGTCGCGGGGCCGAACCGCCAGCCGCTGTGGGATCATCTAGGTTGTTCAACATCTCGTCGTTCCGTCAAGCGCTATGCGATGGCGTACATTAGGAAACGACTATTGATATTTCGTATTCAGACAATGTTGAAATTTGAATGAAAAGACTAACCGAGTGGTAAGGATTTGGCGGCACCGCAGCTTCACTCAAACTGAGCACAGCTTTTTTTATGTCCACGTTTGGCGAATTCCCGCGGAGGCACGGTTTCGTCAATTCGCGATGGTCAACTTATGCGTGGCATGCTCTTCGCAATTGGGCGTACAGGATAGCACGGAGCGGATCGTCTGCTTGAAGACGCGCACGGTATTTCCCTCGTCGATCGAGACCAGGATACGCTCGTCGACGATGGCGTTGCCGTCTACGTCCAGGATGACGAGGTTCGTCGTGCCGAAAGAGCGTCCGGTCAGAACGATCGTCTTCGCGTCTGCCACCGTCGCATCGGCTACATCCGAATTGCCGATGATGACCTTGCTCACCGGCCGGTCGAGCTTCAGCACGCGCGCGTGGTTCATATAGACGTTCAGCATTCCCTCGGCGGCGCTGGCGGAGCTCGCCAGAAAGGAGGCGATCAGGGCCAGACTTGCGAAGCTTTTTGTCAGCAACCGGGCCCCGATGGCTGTGGTGGGCAAATTCATGGCTGTTTCCTGATGATGCGGATGCTCCAGCATGCTCGGTTTTGGTGAATGAAGCGTTAAATCCGCAGCAGTTCCGCAGAGGTTAACCGGGACCGGCGACAGTAAAAAACGACGCTGCGGATTGACGATGTCTTTACCAAGAAACCGGTCATCGGCTGTTAAGCCATTGGTAACGCTTTTCCTTAAGCTGATTGAAATTCACGCTGTGTAGGTTCGCTTCATCCGATCAACGGAAACAGTTGGCGGTAGTGCTGAACAACACAAGTGAAGTAGGAGAAACAACATGACCAAGATTTTCGCACGTTTCCTGAAGGATGAGTCCGGCGCGACCGCGATCGAATACGGCCTGATCGCTGCCCTCATCTCCGTCGCCCTGATCACCGGTGCCACGACGCTCGGCGGTAAGATTAACGACAATTTCGTTGATCTCGGTAACAGGATGGATGCCGCAAACACCGCACACTAAGAGATCTGCCGAACGCTCTCTTGGGAAAGCCGCTCCACCGGGGCGGCTTTCTCGTTTGGAGACGCTTTATTCGATCGCCGGGTTACCAATTTCTTAAATCAAAGGGCATACCCTTGAGCATGCGGCCGTGGCCCGTTCACTCGAGGACCGGTGCCCGCAGAACGCGAATAACCGAGGGCATACATGATCGAAGCTGCCATTTTCGTGAGTCTGCCGTTGTGCCTGGCGGTTGCGGCTTTCTCCGACCTCTTCACCATGACGATCCCTAATCGCGTCTCGGTAATCCTGCTCGGCACCTTCATTCTGGTTGCACCGCTGGCCGGCCTCGGCATCGCGACGATCGGCATGCACCTGCTTGCCGGCGTGATCGTCTTTTCAGTGTGTTTCACGCTATTTGCGCTCAATATCATGGGTGGAGGAGACGCCAAGCTCCTTACGGCCAGCGCCGTCTGGTTCGGTTTCAACAATTCCCTGTACGAATTCCTCCTCTATGTCTCGATCTTCGGTGGTCTGCTGACGCTTCTGATCCTGTTGATGCGCAAGCAGGAAAACGCCATCCTCGCCACTGGCCTGCCGGTGCCTCACCTTTTGTTCACGGCAAAGAAGATCCCCTACGGCATTGCCATCGGCGCCGGCGGCTTTCTTGCCTATCCCGCATCGCCGCTGATGCAGGCAGCGCTTGCCCCGCTGCACTGAGCGTCCAAGGCGTTCCCGCGCCTCGGCTTTTCGCATCATCCTGACCTGCCGCGTTGCCGCTCCTTTGTAGCGCAAACCCTTTATTAACCACGAATATAAGCAGTGCGTTAACCATAATTACACCAATTCCTGATCATTCTGCAGCAGGCATATTCTCGGGCTGCAGGGACAGATCATGAAACCGGTGCGCGTTCTAATTCTGGCGGTGGCCGTCGTATCGGCGGGCTTGGCTGGATTCCTGGCCCTCAAGCTGACCAGCGGCAAGACTGTCGTAAGCTCGGCCGAGCCGGTTATCGAGCGCGAACCGACGGTTAACGTTCTCGTTGCCAACAAGAGCCTGCCCGTCGGTTCAAGGCTCGATCCGAATGCCATTCATTGGATCTCCTGGCCGAAAGACGGCGTTGTCGATGGTTTGATTACCGAAGAGCTTCGGCCGAACGCGGTCACGGATCTTGAGGGGGTCGTCGTGCGCCTGCCGATCTTCAACGGCGAGCCGGTGCGGCAGGAAAAGATCGCCGACTCGTCAAGCCGGATCATGTCGGCGCTGCTGCCGGCCGGCAAACGTGCCGTTGCCACCGAGATCACCGTTGCGACCGGCGCCGGCGGCTTCATTCTGCCGAACGACCGCGTCGATGTGATCATGGTGCGCAAATCGGAAGGCGGTTCCTTCCTCACCGAAACGGTTCTCAGCAACGTTCGCGTGCTCGCCATCGACCAGCAGATCGAGGAAAAGGAGGACGGGTCGAAGTCGGTCGTCGGCACGACCGCGACGCTGGAACTGACGCCGGACCAGTCCAAGGTGATGACGGTCGCCCAGCAGATGGCCGAGCGTCTGTCGCTGGCGCTGCGCAGCGTCGCCGACGCGCAGGAACCGGATACCATCGCGGCGGACTACCTTCTGAGCGGCGACGGGCGGCCCTCCATCCAGGTCATCAAATCGGGTTCCATCGTCAAGAGCGATGACAGCTCATCCATGAACGAAGTGAAATAATGTGTGAGCGGGAGCGGAACGTGAACCGGATCGGAAGAAAACTTCGCAGCTCTGTTGCCGGCGGACTGGCCTTTTGCCTGGCCTTTTCCGGCATGCCTGCTCAGACGTTCACCGTGCAGGCTGCCTCGGAGTCTCTGGTGCGCATCACCAATAGCGGGCCTGGCGTCAAGAAAACCATCAGGCTGGGGCTGAACAAGGCCGTCGTCATAGATCTGCCGACCGATGCACATGATATCCTGGTAGCCGATCCGACGCTGGCCGACGCCGTCACGCGAACCTCGCGACGCATCTATCTGTTCGGAAAAATGGTCGGCCAGACCAACATCTTCGTGTTTGGTCCACATGGCGAGGAAATCGTCAGCCTCGATCTGGAGATCGAGCGCGACATTTCCAACCTTGAGGCCAATCTGCGGCGTTTCCTGCCCGATTCCGATATCAATGTGGAAATCATCTCGGACAATATCGTGCTGACCGGCACCGTCCGCACGCCGCTGGACTCGACCCGCGTCGAAGAGCTCGCCAGGGCCTTCATCAAGGGTGGTGAAGCGACAACGCGTAATATCACGGCCCAGGGCACCAACGGCGACGCGGACATCTTCGCCGAAGACCGTCAGGCTTCGCAGATCGTCAATCTTCTGAGAATCGATGGCGAAGACCAGGTCATGCTGAAGGTGACCGTGGCCGAAGTCTCGCGCCAGGTGCTGAAGCAGCTCGGCTTCAGCGGATTCCTTGGTAGCAGTAGCGGGGAGGGCATCACCTTCAGGAACCCAACCAATCTGGGTAACGCTGTCAACGCGTTTTCTTCGAAGATCACTGCTTCTATTGGAGGTGGTTCGGGGATGTTCGCCAGCTACTTCAACGCCATGGAGCAGGCGGGCGTCATGCGCACTCTTGCGGAGCCAAGCTTGACTGCAATTTCCGGCAAGAAGGCGACCTTCTCAGTCGGCGGCGAGTATCGCATACCCTCCGAGCAGGAAATTGATGAAGACGGCGCCCTGACGCGAACCAACGAGACGGTGGAATACGGCATCGGGCTGGACTTCACGCCGGTGGTGCTCGGGCCAGGCCGCATCAGTCTTGAAATTGCCACCGAGGTTTCCGAGCCGACCTGGGAAGGGTCCGTTGTCAATGCTAATGCGGCTGGCGTCCCCGGTCAGACTTATATGTCGATCCGCCGCCGCAAGGCGTCCACTAGTGTCGAACTTCCTTCAGGCGGTTCCATCGTGATCGGTGGTCTGGTGCAGGACAATGTCCGCCAGGCCATGTCGGGTCTTCCCGGAGCTTCCAAGATCCCGATTCTCGGAACGCTGTTCCGGTCGAAGGACTTCATTCGCAACGAGACGGAGCTTGTCATCATCGCGACCCCGTACTTGGTCAAGCCGGTTGCGCGCGGGGACCTGTCGCGGCCGGACGACAATTTCAATCCGACCGATGACCTGTCCAGCGCATTTCTCGGCGAAGTCAATCGCATCTACGGCAACCGTCAGGCAGCCCCGGTCGGGCAGTATCACGGCAATGTCGGCTTCATCTACAAATAGGCGGGAGCGGACATGACGACCAAGATCATTCTGAACCGCAATATCAAGGGGCACTCGACCATGCGGCCAAACACCTTTACCGGTCCGGCTCGTCTCGCACGCATGCTGGCGATCGGCGCCCTGCTGCTGGCCGGCACGACGCTTGCCGGCTGCGCCAGCCGCGACGGCATGTCGACCGGCGCGTTGCCCGACGATTACCGCACCCGCCATCCGATCGTGATTGCCGAAGCGGAACATGCAATCGATGTGCCGGTAGCCTCCAGCGACAGGCACTTGACCCTGGGCGCGCGCGACGTCATCCGCGGTTTTGCTTCCAGCTATAGAAATTCTGCAACCGGCACGGTGCAGATCCTGGTGCCCACCGGCTCGGCCAATGCCCACGCCGCATCGGCGCTGCGCAAGGAAATCCGTGGCGTGCTGGTTGGCGCCGGCATTCCGGCGGGGCGGCTGGCCGAGGCGAGCTATCAGGCAGGTGGCGACGGTGACGCCGCACCGATCCGGCTCAGCTACTCGGCGATTACGGCAAAGACAGCACCCTGCGGCAACTGGCCGAAGGATCTGGTCGCCAATACGATCGAGAACAAGAACTATGAGAATTTCGGATGCGCCAGCCAGGCCAATCTGGCCGCGCAGGTTTCCAACCCGATGGACCTGCTCGGTCCGCGCGCCATGTCGCCGATCGATGCGGTCCAGCGCGGCCAGGTGATCAGTGACTACCGCGGTGTCTCAACCGGGACAGAAACGACGATCAACATCAACAACAATTGATACTCCGCGCAGTTTGACGGGACAGCACCATGAGCACGATTGACTACAAGATAGAGACCGCCTCCGGTGAGCCGGACGGCTTCGCCGATGCGGTCCGCCCGAGCGATGTCGATCACCTGCGACCACTTCCCCGCATCTCGGTGCATGCCTTCTGCGAAACAGAAGCGTTGCAGCGGATGATGGAGCGCTGCGGCCAGGACCGGCGGATGAGCAAGGTCAGCCTCAGGATCAACAGCGGCTCGATCACCGCTGCCGCCAACATGTTTTCGGCCGCGCCGACGCCAAACCTGATCATTCTCGAAACATCGACGGAACCGCGCCTGCTGATGGCGGAACTGGCGCCGCTCGCAGCCGTCTGCGATCCCTCGACCAAGGTCATCATCATCGGCCGCTACAACGACATTCCGCTCTATCGTGAACTGATCCGCAACGGTATCTCCGAATATATCGTGGCACCCGTCGCCATGCCGGATATCTTGAGCGCCATCGCGACCATCTTCGTCGATCCGGAAGCCGAGCCGCTCGGCCGCAGCATTGCCTTCATCGGCGCCAAGGGCGGTGTCGGTTCCTCGACGCTCGCCCATAATTGCGCCTGGGGCATTTCGAACCTGTTCTCGACCGAGGTGGTTCTGGCCGACCTAGACCTGCCTTACGGTACCGCCAACATCAATTTCGACCAGGATCCGCCGCAGGGCATTTCCGAGGCGGTTTTCTCGCCTGAGCGCCTGGACGAGGTGTTCCTCGATCGCCTCCTGACCAAGTGCTCGCAGCACCTGTCGCTGCTTGCGGCGCCGTCCATGCTCGATCGTCCCTATGATTTCGACGCAACGGCATTCCAGCCGCTGATGGAAATCCTGCTGCGCAACGCGCCGGTCTCCGTGCTCGACGTGCCGCACCTGTGGGCGGACTGGACGCGCACCGTGCTGGCAGAGGCCGACGAGGTGGTGGTCGTTGCGGTGCCCGATCTCGCAAACCTGCGCAATGCCAAGAACCTGTTCGATTCGCTGAAGAAAATCCGGCCGAACGACAAGACGCCGCATCTGGTGCTGAACCAGGTCGGCATGCCGAAGCGGCCGGAAATATCGCCGGGCGACTTCTGCGATTCGCTGGAAATCGAGCCGGTGGCGATTATTCCGTTCGACGCCGTTCTGTTCGGCAACGCGGCCAACAGCGGCCGGATGATCGCCGAGATCGACAAGAAGGCGCCGACGGCCGAGACGTTCTCGCAACTCGCGCATCTGGTGACGGGCAGGGCGACGGCCAAGAAGGCCAAGAAGGGCGGCCTTGGCAAGATGCTCGGGATGCTTGGGCGCAAATAACTGATATTTGAACGAAAATCGGATTTTAGAGCATGTTTGGTAGACGAGGAAACGAAGGCTTCGGAAAGGGTGGTGCCGTCAGTGCCCCCATGCAAACGCCCATGCCCGCCGCTGCTCCCGTGGCTGTAACCGAGCGGCAGGCCGCGCCCGTTCTTGCGGAGCCTGCCCGCGAAGCAATGCCGGTAACCCGCGCGCAGCCATCTCCGCCGCCCATCCGAAAAAAGCCGGCTCGCACCGAGGACTATTACGACACCAAGTCCCAGGTTTTCTCGGCGCTGATCGACACGATCGACCTCTCGCAGCTTGCCAAGCTGGACAACGAGAGCGCGCGTGAAGAAATCCGCGATATCGTCAACGACATCATCACGATCAAGAATTTCGCGATGTCGATCTCCGAGCAGGAGGAACTACTCGAGGACATCTGCAACGACGTTCTCGGCTATGGTCCGCTGGAGCCGCTGCTCGCGCGCGACGATATCGCCGACATCATGGTCAACGGCGCCGGTCAGACTTTTATCGAAGTCGGCGGCAAGACCATCGAATCCGAGGTTCGTTTCCGTGACAATGCGCAGCTGCTGTCGATCTGCCAGCGCATCGTCTCCCAGGTCGGCCGCCGCGTCGATGAATCCTCCCCGATCTGCGACGCCCGTCTTCCCGATGGCTCGCGCGTCAATGTTATCGCCCCGCCGCTCGCCATCGATGGCACCGCGCTGACCATTCGTAAGTTCAAGAAAGACAAACTGAAGCTCGACCAGCTCGTCAAGTTTGGCGCCATCACGCCGGAAGGTGCGGTGCTCCTGCAGATCATCGGCCGCGTCCGTTGCAACGTGGTCATCTCCGGCGGTACCGGCTCCGGCAAGACGACGCTTCTCAACTGCCTGACCGGCTATATCGATCTGGACGAGCGGGTTATCACCTGCGAGGATACGGCCGAACTGCAATTGCAGCAGCCGCATGTGGTGCGTCTTGAAACCCGCCCGCCGAACATCGAAGGCGAAGGCGAGATCACCATGCGCGATCTCATCAAGAATTGCCTGCGTATGCGGCCCGAGCGGATCATCGTCGGCGAAGTGCGCGGCCCGGAAGTCTTCGACTTGCTTCAGGCGATGAACACCGGCCACGACGGCTCGATGGGCACCATCCACGCCAACACGCCGCGCGAGTGCCTCGCCCGTATGGAATCGATGATCGCCATGGGCGGTTATACGCTGCCGGCAAAGACCGTGCGTGAAATCATTGCCGGTTCGATTGATGTCATCATCCAGGCAGCGCGTTTGCGCGACGGTTCGCGCCGCATCACCCACATCTCCGAAGTCATCGGCATGGAAGGTGACGTCATCATCACCCAGGATCTGATGCGCTACGAGATCGAGGGTGAAGACGCCAACGGCAAGATCATCGGCCGCCACAAGTCGACCGGCATCGGCCGCCCGCATTTCTGGGACCGTGCCCGCTATTTCAACGAGGACAAGCGGCTGGCCGCGACGCTCGACGCGATGGAAAAGGACTGATCGTTTTCATGTTCGGAATAGACATCACCATTCTGGCAATCGTCGGTCTCGTCGCGCTCGCAACGGCCGGCCTTGCCTATGGCATTCTGTTCACGCGCATCGAAACGGAGAAGAAGGCGGAAAATCGCGTCCGCAAGGTCAAGGCGGCCGAGACGGACCGGGTCAAGGTCAAGGCGGCGCGCGACCGCATGGCCGAGATGTCGAAGCGGCGAAAGTCGGTGCAGGATTCGCTGAAGGATCTCGAGAAAAAGCAGCAAGAGAAATCCGAGAAGGCGAAGCCTTCGATGAAGATCAGGCTGGTGCAGGCCGGTCTCAAGATCTCGATCGCGCAATTCTACATCGCGAGCGTCGTCTTCGGCGTGGTTGCTGCCTTGATGGCGTTGATCGCCGGGGCCATGTTGCCGATCGTTGCCGGCATTCTCCTCATCGGCGCCGCCGGCGTTCCGCGCTGGTTCGTCAACTTCCTGGTCAAGCGCCGCTGCAAGGCATTCCTCAACGAATTTCCCAACGCCCTTGACGTCATGGTGCGATCGATCAAGTCCGGCCTGCCGCTCAACGATGCCGTCCGGCTGATCGCCAGCGACGGGCAGGAGCCGGTGAAGACCGAGTTCAGGCGCATCATTGAGGCGCAGCAGGTCGGCCTCAACATCCCGGAAGCTTGCGCCCGCATGATCAACAGCATCCCGCTGCCGGAGGTCAATTTCTTCGCCATCGTCATTGCCATCCAGGCGCAGGCCGGCGGCAACCTCTCGGAAGCGCTCGGAAACCTCGGCAAGGTGCTGCGCGAACGCAAGAAAATGAAAGCCAAGGTCCAGGCGTTATCGATGGAAGCCAAGGCATCGGCCTGCATCATCGGGGCCCTGCCGTTCATCGTCGCCCTCCTGGTCTACATGACGTCTCCGCAATACATGATGATCCTTTTCACCGATCCGCGTGGCCACATCATCATGGGCTGCTCGGCGGTGTGGATGAGCATCGGCATCTTTGTGATGCGTAACATGATCAACTTCGACATCTAGGAAGGCCCGGCATGAGCGAGGGCATGATCAATACCCTGACGGATCCGAACATCATCGTCGCCTTGCTGGTGGCGGTGGCGGTGCTGGCGACGTTCTATTCCCTGGCCGTTCCGCTTTTCGAAAAGGGAAATCTCGAGAAGCGGATGAAATCCGTTGCCACCGAGCGCGAACTGATCCGGGCGCGCGAACGCGCGCGCCTGAATTCGGAGGTGTCCGGCGGCAAGACGTCGCTACGCGCCCAGAACAACACCTCGGTGCGCCAGATCGTCGAGCGGCTCAACCTGCGTAAGGCACTGGTCGACGACAAGACCGTCAACCGGCTGAAATCGGCCGGCTACCGCTCGCAGAATGCGCTGAACGTGTTTCTCGTCGCCCGCGTTAGTCTCCCATTCCTGTTTCTGGCTGTTGGCGCCTTCTATATCTTCGGCCTTGGCTATCTCGGCGAAAAGCCGCTGTCGATGCGGATCCTGGCCGTCATCGGCATCGGCTATCTTGGCTTCTACGCGCCCAACATCTTCATTTCGAATGCCGTTTCGAAACGCCAGCAGTCCATCCGCCGGGCTTGGCCGGACGCGCTTGACCTTTTGTTGATTTGCGTGGAATCGGGCATCTCGATGGAACTTGCCATGCGGCGCGTTGCCGACGAAATAGCCGTCCAATCGGCGCCGCTGGCCGAAGAACTGGTCCTGACCGTTGCGGAACTCTCTTTCCTGCCCGATCGGCGCATGGCACTGGAAAATCTCGGGATCCGGACCGGGCTGGACGAAGTCAAGGCGGTCATGCAGGCCCTGATCCAGGCGGACCGCTACGGTACCCCGATCGCACAGGCGCTACGGGTGCTTGCCCAGGAAAGCCGTGACCAGCGCATGAACGAGGCGGAGAAGAAGGCGGCTGCCCTGCCGCCGAAGCTGACCGTGCCGATGATCCTGTTCTTCCTGCCCGTCCTGATCGCCGTCATTCTTGGCCCGGCAGGCATTCAGGTTTCAGACAAGTTCTAGTGGCGACGGTGAACCGTACGCCGGCTTCGCTGGTAGCGCACGACGAACACTACCGCCAGGACAAGGAAACCCAGAGCCAAGCTGCCCCAGACAGGGCCGGCCTGCGCCACCATGATGCCGTCGACTGGGTCATAGCAGCGGCCCTCGGAATTGAAGCACTCCCGCCACTTCCAGTAGCGCTCGTACCAGGCGAACGAAAAAAAACCGGCGAGCGCGAGGCTTGCCAGTGCCAGTGTAAAGTGGACGGCCGGCTTAATTCGTGTTGGTGCTGTCGTCATTGGAGAGCTTCTGCCAGGCGTTCTGCTGCGACATGATCGAGCGCAGATATTTGACATTGGCTTCCGCCTGATCGGGCGAAAGTTCCTGCCGGGCAATCTGCTCGGCCTCTGTAAAACGACCCTGCAGTCCGACGGCAAGCGCCAGATTCTGCCTAACGCTGCTGTCGGCACCGGGCTGGCTGACAGCCGATTTCAGATAGGTTTCCGCCGTTTTCAGGTCCTTGTTCAAAAGATAGGACATGCCGAGATTGGAAAGGACTGTCGGCTCGTTCGGCTGGATGTCGAGTGCCTCGCGATAGCGCTGACGCGCCTCGGGCGCGCGGCCGAGCTGATCGAGGATTGCGCCTTCGGCCGATTTCAGCTTCCAGTCCGGGCGGTCCGGCGTCTGGGCGCGGGAAATCGTGTTCAACGCCTGTTCCAGCTGACCCGCAGCTGCTTGCGATTTGCCATAGGCGGCGAGCACTTCGCGGTCTGTCGGGTAGTTGATCGCCACCTGCTGCATCACCGCGAGTGCCTGCTCGTTGCGACCGGTCATTCTGAGCATATTCGCATAGTTCAGGCCTGCATTGCGGTCCTTGGGATTGCGCTCATAGGCCTGGCCGATGCTCTCCGCCGCTGCTGCAAGTTCCGTCGCGTTCATCGACGGAACCGGCTTGGAGAAACTCGCCGTTGGAATGGAGCCGGTCGTCAGTTCCTTCTTCTGCGTCGCGCAGCCGGACAGTGCCAGGGCGACGAAGGCAGCCACGGAGGCGGCTTTCAGAAACCGGTGATGGGAAAGAGACGAGTGTCCGCGTGACGTCATTACCAATGCCCCTAAAGCAATTCGTTAGAGCACCGGACGCAATTCCCCACATTTCGGCGCAATCTTCACTCCAGCAATAATCTGTTAACCCTAATAGAGCGTTAATCGGGTGATTCTGCTCGCGCCTTCTCAAGGATTTTCATGGCCCCCTATCAATTCACCGACCGTCCGTCGCCATTCAACACCAGCGCCGGCAAAACCCTGCCGATCTTTGCGGTGACACCGGCCCATATCGATCTCGGCGCGATCGATCCGATCGCGCTCGACTGGGCACGAAAGGCTGGCTTCAAAGCCCAGTCGGGCGCGGTTCTGTTAATCCCCTCGCAAGATGGCCAGCTCGGCGGTGCGCTGTTCGGGCTGGGCGCCAATCCGTCGGAAGCGCCGTTCCTGACCGGCAAGCTGGCGCGCGCGCTACCGGCGGGAAAATGGCATATCGAGACGGCACCGCTGACGGCCAATCGCCTGGCGCTCGGCTACGGGCTGGGCTCCTATCGCTTCGATCGCTACAAGGCTGCCGCGAGCGAAGCGCCGACCCTGATGATCCCGGCCGATGCCGACGCCGCCGATATCAAGCGGCAGCTTGCCGGCGTCTTTCTCGCCCGCGATCTCATCAACATGCCGACCAACGACATGGGGCCGAATGCGTTGGAAGAGGCCTTCCGGGCGCTCGGCGAACACTACAAGGCCAAGGTTTCCGTCGTGTCCGGCGACGATCTGTTGAAGCAGAACTTTCCGCTGATCCATACCGTCGGCCGCGCTAGCGCCGAGGCGCCGCGCCTGCTGGAAATGCGCTGGGGCAAGAAGGGCCACCGCAAGGTGACACTGGTCGGCAAGGGCGTCTGCTTTGACACCGGCGGCCTCGACATCAAGCCGGCCGCGTCGATGCTTCTGATGAAGAAGGATATGGGGGGTGCTGCCAATGTCATGGGTCTCGCGCTGATGATCATGGATGCGAAGCTCAAGGTCGATCTCCGGGTGCTGGTGCCCGTCGTCGAAAACTCGATCTCCGCCAATGCCTTCCGTCCGGGCGATATCTATCGCAGCCGCAAGGGCTTGACGGTGCAGATCGACAACACCGATGCCGAAGGCCGCCTGATTCTGGCCGATGCGCTCGCCTATGCGGACGAGGAAGAAGCCGATCTCCTCATCGACATGGCGACGCTGACCGGTGCCGCGCGCGTCGCCCTCGGCCCGGACCTGCCGCCCTTCTACACTGACGACGAGGATCTGGCTCATGATCTGACCGAGGCGAGCCTTACTGTCGACGATCCGCTCTGGCGCATGCCGCTCTACAAGGGTTACGAGAAGGACATCTCAGCCCGTATCGCCGATCTGACCAACGCGCCCTCCGGTGGCATGGCCGGATCAATCACCGCGGCGCTCTTCCTCAAGCGCTTTGTCACCAACACCAAGAGCTGGGCCCATTTCGACATCTTCGGCTGGGCACCGACCGAGCGCCCGCACTCGCCACTTGGCGGGGAAGCGCAGGCAATCCGCGCGCTCTATCATTTGATTTCGAAGGGGAAGAAGTAGGTTGTTCGCTTGCGAGGATTTCACCCCCTCTGTCACTTCGTGACATCTCCCCCTCAAGGGGAGATCGTTCGCGCCACTCATAAGCGCAAGTAAGGCGCGCACGATAGTCGCGGTCAATCTCCCCCCTTGAGGGGGAGATGTCCCGGAGGGACAAAGGCGTAAACTCCCTTCAGATGAGGACCCGGTGATCCACTACTCGTTGATCAGCCGCTTCAACAACTCGATCTCATGGCTGAGCTTGGTGTCGCCCGAGATCAGGTCCTCGATCTTGCGCACGGCGTGCAGCACCGTCGTATGATCGCGCCCGCCAAAACGGCGGCCGATTTCCGGGAAGGAGCGGGGGGTGAGCGACTTGGCCAGATACATGGCGATCTGGCGTGGCTTGACGATGACCCGTGTGCGGCGGTTGGAGACCAGTTCCTGCCGCGACACGTTGTAGTGCTTGGCGACGACGCGCTGGATGTCCTCGATGCGAACCCGGCGCGGCTCGCCGGCATTGACCAGATGGCCGAGCAGTTCATCGACGCGCTCGATCGACAGCTGCGGCTCGAAACTGCGGCGGAAGAGGAGCTGGTTGAAGGCGCCTTCCAGCTCGCGGCCGCTCGCCGTGATGTTGCGGGCGACGTGGCTCAGGATATCGGCGGGGATATCCAGCGAGGCATCGTCCTGGCGGGCGACGTCGAGGCGGCGCTTGAGGATTTCGAGACGCATCTCGTAGTCAGGACCGTCCATCTCGATGGCAACGCCGCCTTGCAGGCGCGAGCGAACGCGCGGGTCGAGCGATTCCAGTTCCCACGGCGCCCGGTCGGCCGCAACGACGACCTGCTTGGCGCTGTCGAGCAGCATGTTGAGAAGATGGCAGAATTCATGCTGGATCGACTTGCCCTGCAGGAATTGCATGTCGTCGATCACCAGAAGATCGATGTTGCGCAGCGTCTCCTTGAGCGAAAGCGCGTCATTGTCGCGGATCGCAGTTGCAAAGCGCCACATGAAATATTCGGCGGTCAGATAGACGACGCGCGGCACACGCGGGCTCTGGATCGCAGCGGTCGCGATCGCCTGCAAGAGATGCGTCTTGCCGAGACCGACCGTCGAATGGATGAACAGCGGGTTGAAACGCACGGCACCGGCGCCAGCCTCGGCGATCGTCTTTGCAGCGGCAAGGGCGACGCGGTTCGAGGAGCCCTCGACGAAGCTTTCGAAGGTATAGCGCGGATCGAGCGGCGAACCGAACAGCGGTCCTGCGACCGGCTGCGCCTTCTGAAGGGTGCTGACCGTAGCGGCCGCATGATGGGCAAGCGGCTGCGGCGATGCCCGGCGTGCAGTGGCGGATGATGCCGTGTCCGTGTGATTTGCCTGCGGGGCATCCTCGTGAAGGCCGGACCGCGCGCCGCGCGTGGCACTGCGCACCAGGATTTCCACCTTCAGGATCTCGGCGTCCTCCTGCTGGAAGAGGCCGGTGATCAGGTCGAGATAGCGGTTGTTGATCCAGGATTTCAAAAAGGTCGTCGGCACGGAGAGCCGCACCACGCTCTTTGAAACGGAATGCAGTTTCAACCGGCCGAACCAGCTGGCAAAAACATCGGCGCCCACCTGGGCTTTCAAACGCGCACTGACCCGCTCGAAAAGCGCGCTATGGCCCGTCTCGCCCTTTTCCCCCGCCGCGCCGCCAGACGGATTTGCCGCAATCTGGCGTCCGTTCTCCCCGTTTTCGAATACCACCGCCGCCGTGATCGAATTACTTAGCATATTGCCGCCTTCCAATATTATTCCGCGACGCCGCCATTGCTGACGGCATCAGCCTTAATGTTTGTCGTGCGCGGCCCTTGTTTAAAGGCATGCCGCCCAATCCAAACGCTCTCCGTGCCAAAAGAGGAATCCTCATTTTCCTCTTTTGGTCCGGTTTCCGTGCAAATCCGCTCGGCTTAAAGGCCCAACGCATGTCCCGCTTGCACGCTTTCACTCTCCTGTCCGGTTCCAGCCCTCGTGTAAATGCCGGTTCCGTTTCGTCCCTTGACCGGCCTTTCCCGACCCTCGTTACAAGAAGGGCAGGCCGTTTGCTGCGAATGCATCCTCGTCTGCATCGCCGCCGCCATCTCTGTGCAGCACGGAAAAGCGCGCTGACACATGAGCGGTGTCCTGAGGTGACCACTACGTCTACAACCATAAATAGCAAAGTGTCATGCCGGGCAAACATGTTGCGCAGCTGAAAACACTCTGTACTGATTGATGGAACGTTGTGGAACCACCCCGTTACAGAAGGTTCAAGTGAAACTGCGCAGTCCGTTGAAGGGCTGCCTTTTCATCTTGTCCACAGGGATCCCCCGCGCCTTCTGTGGGAGGCATTTAGGCAGGATCGTGACACAAGATCAATCGTGAATTTTACAGTTCGGTAAGAGCTGGGCGTTGACTCTCATAGCGTGTCCTGCATGGGTTGACGGCCCGCGCAAGAGAATCGCTTTTGAATCAAGGGCTTTGATTTTTGACCCGGAAGTTAGCTGGCGAAAAACAAAAAAAATAAAAAATATCTTGACTCGCCGCCCGCCTTAACGGGCCTTGGCTGGACAGGGATATGCGGGAGCGTCCTCGCGCAAGAGATTGATTTTACTGAAAAAAATATGTCACCGTGCTGACATCTTGTCCTGCACAACGATTGAGCAACCATGGGCGTGCAGGGCGAATCGGAAAAGCCCGGTCGTAGGACCGGGCTAAATCACTGATGAGATTTTATTAAGCCGGCTTAGGCCGAAAGCGACTTTACGCGGTTGGCGAGACGGGACACCTTGCGCGATGCCGTGTTGGCGTGCAGCACACCCTTGGTGGCGGCGCGCATCAGTTCCGGCTGGGCTGCCTTCAGGGCTGCCTGGGCGAGAGCCTGGTCGCCGGAAGCGATGGCTTCTTCAACCTTGCGAATGAAACCACGAACGCGCGAACGGCGGGACTTGTTGACTTCCGTGCGGCGGGCGATCTTGCGGGTCGCTTTTTTCGCCGAAGTTGTATTGGCCATTTGGTGTCTCTCTTCGAAAATCTGACAAAAACTCCCATTTCGCCGTGCCGGGTCACTGCGACCTGTCATCCAAGCAATTCGGGAGCAATATCGGAAAACCTTGGAGCGGCTTTCCAAACTGAGGGCGGCATATAACCCTAAACATCGCCTCAGTCAACGCGCTATTTTGAAAACGAGGGCCGCAGGGCCGAGATTGCCAGGGCCGTTACTTCTGGCATTTCGGGCAATGGAATGTCGAGCGTCCCGCCTGGACGACACGCGCGATTGTACCACCGCAACCCGGTGTCCGGCAAAGCTCGCCCTCGCGGGCATAGACCGAGAAGGAGTGTTGGAAATAACCGAGCGTACCGTCCGTCTGAATATGATCGCGCAATGACGAGCCGCCAGCCGCGATTGCATCGGCAATCACGGCGCGGACCGCCTCGGTCAGGAGCGTCAGCGTCTTCTTCGGTTTTCCCCTGGTGTCAACCAGCGTGCCGGCGGCCCTCATCGGTGAGAGACCGGAGCGCCACAACGCCTCGCAGACATAGATGTTGCCGAGACCGGCAATATTCTTCTGGTCAAGCAGCGCGGATTTGAGCGGCTGCGCCTTGCCGGCGAAGCGCGCGGCGAGATAGCTCGCGTCAAGCACGTTGCCGGTCGGCTCCTCGCCAAGATCACGGAAGAAGACGTGGCTCGCGAGCATGTCGCGCTTGGTGATATCCATGAAGCCGAAGCGGCGCGGATCGTTGTAAATGACGCGTGTTGGCCCCTTGGCGCTCTCAAGGTGAAAGACGACATGGTCGTGCTTCTCGTCCTTGCCGCGCGGATGATGGAAATCGCCCGGCATCTCGGAACCTGCATCCTCCTCGACGCGAAACGAGCCGGACATCCCGAGATGGGCGATGATGACGTCGCCACCTTCAAGGTCGATCAAGAGGTATTTCGCCCTGCGGCCGAGCGACAGGATACGCCGGCCGGAAACAAGCGTGGAAAAATCGGCCGGGAAGGGAAAGCGCAGATCCGGCCGCCGTAGTTCCGCCCGTACCAGGAGCGCGCCTTCCATGGCTGGCGTCAGACCCCGCCTCACGGTTTCCACTTCGGGAAGTTCCGGCATCAATATCTCCTTCACGCCAAATGAATGAACTTATTTGGCAATTCCAATCGCCGCGCACATACCCTATAGCAGGCCCGATAAGGGCTGGAATGCCGCAGGCGGGTGTCTCTTCGAGAGATAGCGTGGATCAAGCGAATTCGCTATGGTCGGCTAATGGCGATGGAAACGGAGTATCTCGGAATGACAGGTGAGCGCACGTCTGCCGATGGCGGCATGGAAACCTCCTACGGTTTTCGCCAGGTTGGCCAAGGCGAGAAGCAGGCGCTCGTCAATGATGTCTTCCACAAGGTGGCCAAACGCTACGACATCATGAACGATGTCATGTCCATGGGCCTGCACCGAGCCTGGAAGGATGCGATGATATCGGCGCTCAACCCGCGCCGCTCCGAGGATTACAAGGTTCTCGACGTCGCCGGTGGCACCGGCGATATCGCCTTCCGCATCGTCGAGGCCTCCGACTGCAAGGCGCATGCAACGGTGCTCGACATCAACGGCTCGATGCTTGGCGTCGGCGCCGAGCGTGCCGAAAAGAAAGGGCTGACGCCCAATCTCACCTTCGTCGAGGCCAATGCCGAGGAACTGCCCTTCGAGGCGAACTCCTTCGATGCCTATACGATCGCCTTTGGCATCCGCAACGTACCGCGCATCGATCTCGCCCTGTCGGAAGCCTATCGCGTGCTGAAGCGCGGCGGCCGGCTTCTGGTTCTGGAGTTCTCCGAGGTCGATATGCCGCTGCTCGACAAGGTCTATGACACCTGGTCGTTCAACGCGATCCCGAAGTTCGGCAGGATGGTCACCGGCGACGCCGAGCCCTACCAGTATCTGGTGGAATCGATCCGCAAGTTTCCAAACCAGCGCGATTTTGCCGCGATGATCACCACTGCCGGCTTCTCCCGCGTCAATTTCACCAACTACACCGGCGGTATCGCCGCGCTGCACTCCGCCTGGAAGATCTGACGCATGATGTCCACTTTCGTGAAGCGCGCTGAGCGCCTTGTCCTGCGCGGCGGCAAGGCATCATGAGTACACCCGGAGCCTATGCACGCCTGGTCCGGATTGGCTGGGTGCTGGTGCGCGAGGGCGTTATTTCCGCCCTGCCGTCGGAAAACCTGCCGCCGCTGATTAGCGCCGCGCAATCCTTTGCCGGTCTGTTTGCCCGCCGTCGTGCCAGACATGAGGTCCGTAGCGACAGGCTCGCGCGCGCCATCGAGCGATTGGGACCGTCCTATGTAAAGATCGGCCAGTTCCTGGCCACCCGCCCGGACGTCGTCGGCGCCGATTTCGCCGAAGACCTTTCCTTCCTGCAGGACCGCATGGCGACTTTCCCGGTGGAGGAGGCGCGCGCCGCCGTCGAGGGGTCGCTCGGCAGGCCGGTCTCGCAGCTTTACGCGCACTTCGGCGATCCGATCGCCGCCGCCTCGATTGCCCAGGTCCATCCTGCGGTGGTGTTGCGCGATGGCGTCGAGCAAAAGGTCGCCGTCAAGGTAATCCGCCCCGGCGTACGCCAGCGTTTCGCCCATGATCTGGAGGCGATGTTCCTTGTCTCGCACCTGCAGGAGCGTTTCGTGCCAAACATGCGCCGGCTTCGTCCGGTCGAGGTGACGAAGACGCTGGAGCAGACCACCAAGGTCGAGATGGACCTGCGGCTTGAGGCGGCCGCGCTGTCGGAGCTTGGCGAGAACGCGGCAGACGATCCCGGTTTCCGCGTGCCGAAAGTCGATTGGGAGCGCACCGGCCGCGACGTCGTGACGATGGAATGGGTCGACGGCATCAAGTTGTCGGATGTCGAGGGTCTCAGCCGCGCGGGGCATGACCTCAACGCGCTTGCCGATACGCTGATCCAGTCTTTCCTGCGTCACACGCTGCGCGACGGCTTCTTCCATGCCGACATGCACCAGGGCAATCTCTTCGTCGATCAGAATGGCATGGTCGTCGCCGTCGATTTCGGTATCGTTGGCCGTCTCGGCAAGAAGGAGCGCCGGTTCCTTGCTGAAATTCTCTATGGGTTCATCACCCGCGACTATCGCCGTGTCGCCGACGTGCATTTCGAGGCAGGCTATGTGCCGGGCCATCACAACGTCGCGAGCTTCGCCCAGGCGATCCGCGCCATCGGCGAGCCGATCCACGGCCAGCCGGCCGAGACCATCTCCATGGCCAAGCTCTTGACGCTGCTGTTCGAGGTCACCGAACTCTTCGACATGCAGACGCGGCCGGAACTGGTCATGCTGCAGAAGACCATGGTTGTCGTCGAAGGCGTGGCTCGCACGCTCAATCCGCGCTTCAATATGTGGAAGGCCTCCGAGCCGGTGGTTGGCGCCTGGATCCGCGACAATCTCGGTCCCAAACGCATCGTCTCCGACGTCAGGGATGGCCTTCACGCCGCCCTCCGGCTTGCCGAAGCTGCACCCGAGATAGCGGCGAAAACGGAAAAATTCTCCCGCGATCTAACCGCCATGGCCGAAAACGGCCTGCGCTTCGACGAGGAGACCGCCGAGGCGATCGGCCGTTCGGAAGCGCGGCACAGCCGCTCCGGCCGTCTGGCGCTCTGGGTCATTGCTCTGACGCTGCTTTATATCGCCTGGCGGGCCTTCTGAGAGGCGGTTCTTGCCTTTGTGGCGCGAGCCGCTAAAGTCTGGATCATGAAACGCGCGACCATGCCCCTTCTTATGACCTGCACGTACCCTCAAGGGTGCGCGGGATCAGTGCTGGGCTAAGAGCGCTTTCATCCTGTGGACCCTGCCGAGGCAGGTAGGGTCGTGGCACTTCTTCCTTCCTCGCATCAAAGACGAGGATCGTCATGAAACAAACTGAAACAGCACCCGCACCGCCGTCGACCGAGGCTCTGCATATCCGTGCCTCGCGTCCCGATGATTATGAGCAGATTGCTGCCATCATGAACCTGCCGGGTGTGCGGTACGGCACTTTGCGCCTCCCCCATGTCAAGCCCGAGCAGACCCGCACGTGGCTGGAGGCGCCGGCGGATGGCGGATTGCGCATCGTTGCCGAGCGAAGCGGGATCATTCTGGGCGTTGCCGGGCTCCATCGGCAAAGGGACCGCCGGTACCACGCCGCCGTGCTCGGCATCAGCATCCACGATGATCATCGAAGGCGGGGTATCGGCAAGGCGCTGATGCTGGAAATTCTCGATGCCGCGGACAAATGGCTGAACATTACGCGCATCGAGCTGACCGTCTTTACCGACAACGCCGCGGCGATCACGCTGTATGAAACGTTCGGCTTTGAAGCCGAGGGCGTTCACAGGGCCTATGCCTTCCGTGACGGAAACTTCGCGGATGTGGTGGCCATGGCCCGGATCAGAAAATCATAAGCGCCGGCACCCTGTTCCATTGGGAACTGCGCGGTTTTCCCGGACATGAGATTGTCCTTCTCAAGGATGAGGCGGGCTCATCCAGCCCATCACTCAAGGAGAGACCACCATGCGTAAACTGATCATCGCTTCCATCGTTGCCGCTGGCGCGGCTCTTTCTTTCGCAGCCCCATCCCAAGCCGGCGGTTACTACGGCGGCGGCTATCACGACGGCTATCACGGTGGCCACCACTACGGTCACAAGCGCCATTACTACAAGAGCTATTACGAGCCCCATTGCTGGATCAAGAAAGTCCGCGAGTACGACTATTACGGCAATCTGGTCGTCAAGCGCATCAGGGTCTGCAACTGATCCGGCCTCCCCGGCAGGGCAGCCAGTGACGAAAACCGGCGGTTCCCCCGCCGGTTTTTGCGTCAATTGGCTGTCTTTGAAGACAAGAGGTTGGCCACGGAAACACTGCGAAACGAAAAACAGGAAACATTACAAAGATTTCATGCCGTTTGACGTCATTAAGGCGTAGTTGCAACCTACCAGTTCGGGAATTGTTCGGCCCGATATCAAAAAAGTCTGAGAGTTGCTTGAATGGCGGATGTCACCCGGAAAATTGCTCCCGCGATCGTCGAGGATGAGGAACCCATCGCTCAGCCTGCGCCCGTGCAGAAGAAACGCGCCCGATCGAGGCGGCAGTGGCTGATCCTGCCGGCTCTGATGGCTGTTGCCGGCGCCGGCTGGTACGGCTGGTCGAGCTATGGCAAGCAGGCTGCCACCGATACCGTCGTCACCGAGACGCCGTTGCGCGGCGATATCGAAAACAGCGTCACGGCAACGGGGCTGTTGAGCCCGATCAAGGATGTCGAAGTCGGCGCGCAGGTCTCCGGTCAGCTGAAAAGCCTCAAGGTCGAAATCGGCGACAGCGTCAGCCAAGGGCAGCTGATCGCCGAGATCGACAGCGCCTCGATCGAAACGCAGATCGAGATCGCCGAGGCCGAGCTTGCCAACCTCAAGGCCCAGATGATCGACAAGGAGGCGCAGGTCGTCCTCGCCGCGGCCAATCTGACGCGTCAGCGCGCGCTTGTCGCCGGCAATAGTGCTGCCCAGTCGGCGCTCGACGAGGCGGTCGCGGCACTCGCAACGGCCGAGGCCAATGTCGACGCGCTGAAGGCCCAGATCCGTAAGCAGGAAGCGACACTGAAGGACGCTCGCATCAGCCTCGGCTATACCAAGATTTATGCGCCGATGACCGGCACCGTCGTCAATACTTCGGCCACGGAGGGCCAGACGCTGAACGCCAACCAGACGGCGCCGACGATCGTCACGATCGGCGATCTTTCGACGATGACGGTCGAAGCGGAGGTGTCGGAAGCCGACGTCGGCAAGCTGAAGACCGGCATGGGCGCCTATTTCACGCTGCTCGGCCAGCCCGGCAAGCGCTACCCCGGCAAGCTGCGCCAGATCAAGCCGACGCCGTCGACCGAAAACAACGTCGTGCTTTATTACGCCCTGTTCGACGTGCCCAACCCGGAGGGTACGCTGATGATGAACATGACGGCGCAGGTTTTCTTCGTTCAGTCGTCGGCCAGGAACGTGCTGACGATCCCCGTCGCAGCGGTCCGCTCCGGTGTTGATGACAAGTCCGGCGAAGTCTCCGTCGTCACCGCCTCCGGCGCCCGCGAGACCCGCAAGATCGAGACCGGCATCCGCAACCGCGTGCGTGTCGAGATCAAGCAGGGTCTTTCCGAAGACGACGCCGTCGTGGTCGGTAGGGGGTCGGCGGACAAGGCGGTGTCCTCATCCAGCCGGTCCAATTCCCGTCGCGGCATGGGCGGCATGCCGCCGATGTTCTGAGGGTACTGTTGTGACCGCGCTCATATCGCTCAAGGATATCCGCAAGACCTTCGTCAATGGCGATGTTGCCGTCGAAGTGCTGCGCGGCGTCTCGCTCGATATCCAGCCGGGCGAGTTCGTCGCCATCGTCGGCGCCTCCGGCTCCGGCAAGTCGACGCTGATGAACATCCTCGGCTGCCTCGATAAGCCGACGGGTGGCCGATATCTGCTGGAAGGCGAGGACGTGTCGGATTTCAATGCCGACCAGTTGGCCGCGCGCCGCCGCCAGATGTTCGGCTTCGTCTTCCAGAGCTACAATCTGGTGCCGACGGCAACCGCGCAGGAAAACGTCGAGATCCCCGCCATCTATGCCGGAATGCCGGCGCGTCACCGACGCGACCGGGCCGAGATGCTGCTTACGTCACTCAGGCTTGGCGACCGGCTCGACCATCTTCCCAACCAGCTCTCCGGCGGTCAGCAGCAGCGCGTCTCGATTGCCCGCGCGCTGATGAATGGCGGCCAGATCATTCTGGCCGATGAGCCGACCGGCGCGCTCGACAGCCAGAGCGGCAAGGAGGTGATGGCCACCTTGCGGCAGATGAATGATGATGGCCACACCGTCATCATCATCACCCATGCGCCGGAACTCGCCGAATCCGCCGACCGCGTCATCGAGATCAGCGACGGCCTGATCGTCGCCGATCGCATCCCTGGCAATGTCCGCTGGATCGGCCGCACCAAACCCGTATTGGCGGCAAGAACCGCAGGCAAGGCCGCGATCGTCACTGACGTGGCGGAGGCCGTGCGGATGTCGTTGCGCGCACTGCGCGCCAATCTTTTCCGCACCATTCTGACGCTGCTCGGCATCGTCATCGGCGTCAGCTCCGTCGTTGCCATGCTCGCCATCGGCACCGGCGCGCAGGATTCCGTGCTCAGCCGTATTGCGGCCATGGGCTCGGATCTTCTTGTGGTGCGGCCGAACATGGCCAATTTCCGCGGTGGGGAAGGGGGCAGCATCGTCTCGCTCGTTCCATCCGATGCCGATGCCATTCTGCAGCTGCCGAACATCAGTTTCGCCGTGCCGGAAATGTCGAGCACACTGACCGTGCGCGCCGCCAATCTCGATACCCAGACGACCGTCAACGGCACGGTTCCGCAGTTTCCGCAAGCGAAGTCCTGGACCGTCGAGGATGGCGCCTTCCTGGGAAAATCCGACATGGAAGCCTATGCGACCGTCGCCGTTCTCGGTCGCACCGTTGCGGATACCCTATTCCCGGACGGAGCTGATCCGCTCGGCCAGTATATCCTCATCAAGAACATCCCGTTCCAGGTCATCGGCGTCATGTCGAAGAAGGGCGCGAGCGCCGGCGGCAACGATCAGGACGACACCGTGCTGGTGCCGCTCTCGACCGGCAATCTGCGCCTGTTCGGCGCGCGAAGCGTCCGCTCCATCACCGTGCAGGTGAAGGACGACAGCGGCATCAACGTCACCCAGGACCAGATCCAGGCCCTGCTCGACGAGCGCCACAAGCGGCAGGACACGCAGATCGTCAATATGGCGGCGATCCGCGAGACCTTTACCGAGACCTCCAACATCCTCAAGGTTTTCCTCGGCTCGATCGCCGCGATCTCGTTGCTGGTCGGCGGCATCGGCGTGATGAACATCATGCTCGTTTCCGTCACCGAGCGCACCCGCGAGATCGGCATTCGCATGGCAACCGGCGCGCGGGCCCGCGATATCCTCACCCAGTTCATCGTCGAGGCGCTGGTGGTCTCCGCGCTCGGCGGGCTGATCGGCGTCGCTCTCGGCCTCGCCATCGGTGCCATCGCGCAGGCTTTCGGCATCGCCGTCAGTTTCGCGCCAGGCCCGGTCATCCTCGCCTTCGCAAGCGCCTTCCTGACAGGCCTCGTCTTCGGCTACCTGCCCGCCTACAACGCCTCCCGTCTGCAGCCGGCGGTGGCGCTGGCGTCGGTCTGACGGGCGGGCGCCCTTTCGGTGCCGTGCTCGTCATGGACGCCGCCAGGGGGTGAAGAGGATTATCGATGAACTCTGGGGAGGGGTTTCCGCAGGGCTGAGGCAGCCGGCAGCGTCCCTCAGTCCCAAGCCGGTGCCAGCAGCCTGAGCGCGTTGATCGTCACCAGCACCGTCGCGCCCGTATCGGCAAGAATCGCCGGCCAGAGCCCAGTGATGCCTGCAATCGTCGTTACCAGGAACAGGGCTTTCAAGCCCAGCGCGATGGTGATGTTCTGGCGGATATTATCCATGGTGCGTTTCGACAACTTGATCATCTCTGCGACATCACCGACCCTGCCATGAAGCACGGCGGCATCAGCGGTTTCCAGCGCCACGTCGGTCCCGCCGCCCATGGCAATGCCGATGTCGGCTGCCGCCAGCGCCGGTGCATCATTGATTCCGTCGCCGACCTTGGCCACGATGAGCCCCTGCTGTTTCAACTCGCCGACGATCCGTTGCTTGTCCTTCGGCATCAACTCAGCCCGCACCTCGATGCCGAGTTCGCGTCCGATAGCCGTTGCCGTGCGCGCGTTGTCACCGGTCAGCATGACAATCCGGATGCCTGCCTGCAACAGCATCCTGAGCCCCGACTTTGCATCCGCGCGCGGCTCGTCGCGCATCGCAATCGCGCCGGCCAGCGTCTCGCCAATAATCAGCACGGAGACCGTTTTGCCCTCGTCGTTGAGAGCCGTGATGCGCGTGGTTTGCTCGGCCGAAAGCATTATGTGCTCGCCGGCCGCCTGCGGCGAGCCGAGGAAGATCGATGTGCCGTCGACAGTCGCCGTCAAGCCTTTGCCGCCCAGCGCCTTGGCTTCGGAAGCGGCGGGGATCTGCAACTCGTCCGCGGCTACCCGCTGGAGGATCGCCTTGGCGAGCGGATGGCTCGAGCCGGTCTCCAGCGCCGCCGCGAAGGTCAGGACTTCAGTTTCGGAATGGCTGAAACCGATGACATCAGTCACCTTCGGCTTACCTTCTGTCAGCGTGCCGGTCTTGTCGAACGCCACCGCATCGATCGTGCCCAGCGTCTCCAGCACCGCACCGCCCTTCATCAGCAGGCCGCGCCGTGCGCCGGCAGAAAGCGAGGCGGCGATGGCTGCCGGCGTCGAGATGACCAGCGCGCAGGGGCAGCCGATGAGCAGGATTGCAAGCGCCTTGTAGATCCATTCGCCCCAGGCGCCGCCCAGAAACAGCGGCGGGATGATCGCGACGAGGGCACCGACCACCACGACGCACGGCGTATAGTAGCGAGAGAACCGGTCGATGAAACGCTCCGTCGGCGCCTTGGATTCCTGCGCCTCCTCGACCAGCTTGACGACGCGGGCAATGGTGTTGTCGGCGGCGGCCGCCATGACCCGGATGCGCAAGGCGGCGTCGCCGTTGATCGTGCCCGCGAAAACGTTGTCGTCGACTGCCTTGCACACCGGCGCGCTTTCGCCGGTCACCGGCGCCTCGTCGATGGCGCTTTCGCCCGAAAGGATGACCCCGTCGGCGGGGATACGGTCGCCCGGGCGAACGAGAATGGTCGCACCGACGGCGAGGCTTTCGGCCGGAACCGCGAGCGTCTGCCCGTTCTCTTCGAGCAATGCTTCCTTCGGCACGAGGGCCGCCAAGGACTGGATGCTCTGGCGCGCCTTGCCGGCCGCCACGCCCTCCAGCAGTTCGCCGACCAGGAACAGGAAGACGACGGCCGCCGCCTCCTCGCCGGCATCGATGATGACGGCGCCGAGGGCGGCGATGGTCATCAGCATCTCGATGGAGAAAGGCGTGCCGGCCATTGCAGCCGTGATCGCGCGGCGGGCGATCGGCACGAGCCCGACCAGCATGGCAACGATAAATGCATAGGGCGCGATCGACGGAACGAGATGACCGGTCGCATAGGCGGCAACGAGTGCCGCACCGGAGACGATAGTCAGCTTGCCCTTCCGGCTCGACCACCAGACACTGGTTGCTGGACCATAATCGTGCGCGTGGAGGCCTTCCCGAGGCGGGCCGCTTTCGGCCGGCACCGTGTGCCTGTGATCCGCGTCGCCGGCCCGGTTGGCATGGCCGTGACCCACGTGATGATCATGTCCGCCGCACGCCGCCTCCGGCTCTAAAACCGGTGCCGCCGCCTTTCCCCCGAGTTGTGAGGCCGAATAGCCGAGACCCGTCACCTTCTTCGCAATGGCCGACAGATCGCTCTCCCCATTGTGCTGCACGGTCATCGTACCGGCCGACACCGACACGGACACATCCTCGACGCCCGGCATGCGCCGCACTGCGGTATCGATCTTGGCCGCGCAACCGGCGCAGTCCATGCCCTCGACCCGGTACCGTGTCTGTGTCTTCCCTGCCATGATCCGCTCGCTTGCTTGTCAAACCGTGGCATCTTTCCTACATCCTCTAGCGACTAGAGGTGCAAGAGGGAAAATCATGAAAAAGATCACCATCGGCGAGGCGGCCCGTCAGAGCGGCGTCAAGGTGCCGACGATCCGCTACTACGAAGGCATCGGTCTGCTTCGCTCCCCCAGCCGCAGTGAGGGCAACCAGCGTTCCTATGAACCATCCGATCTCAACCGCCTCATCTTCATCCGCCATGCGCGAGAACTCGGCTTTGAGGTCGAGGCGATCCGCACACTTCTGAGCCTGCAGGACAACCCGTTGCAGCCATGCGCGTCCGCCGATGCCATCGCCAAGGCGCGCCTTGTCGAGGTCGAACAGCGCATCCGCAGCCTGACCGCGTTGAAGGCGGAACTGGAAATGATGGTGGAGGGCTGCGGCCATGGCCGTGTCGACCAGTGCCGGGTGATCGAGGTTCTTGCCGATCACGGCCAGTGCACGCACCACGGCCACTGATGGGCGCAGCGGATCACGGCCGATTGCACAGGACATGCCTCTCGGTTACGGTCCCGGATCAACAAGCAGAAAAAGACGGATCGTCATGACGCTTCAGGGAAAACGCATCCTGCTCATCATCTCCGGCGGTATCGCGGCCTATAAGAGCCTCGATCTCATCCGTCGCCTGCGCGAGCGCGGCGCCTCGGTCCGCCCGGTGATGACTGCCGGTGCGCAGGCCTTCGTGACGCCGCTCGCGGTGGGCGCGCTCGCCGCAGACAAGGTGTTTACCGATCTGTTTTCGCGGGAGGACGAGCAGGATGTCGGCCATATCCGGCTTGCCCGTGATTGCGATCTGATCCTCGTTGCACCCGCCACCGCCGATCTGATGGCGAAGATGGCGCACGGCCTTGCCGACGATCTCGCCTCCACCATTCTTCTGGCAACGGACCGCCCGGTGCTTGTTGCCCCCGCCATGAACCCGAAGATGTGGTCGCATCCGGCCACCCGCCGCAACCACGCAACACTGGTTGCCGATGGTATCCGTTTCATCGGCCCGTGCTCGGGCGAAATGGCCGAAAGCGGCGAAAAGGGCGAGGGCCGCATGGCCGAACCACTGGAGATCGCGGCCGCTGCCGAGAGCTTGCTCGACACCGGCCCGAAGCCGCTGGCGGGCAGGAAGGCCATCGTCACCTCCGGTCCGACGCATGAGCCGATCGACCCGGTGCGCTACATCGCCAACCGCTCTTCGGGAAAACAGGGGCATGCGATTGCAACTGAACTTGCCCGGCTTGGTGCCGATGTGACGCTGGTCTCCGGCCCGGTGACGATCGCCGATCCGAGGGGCGTGTCGGTCATCCATGTCGAGCGCGCTGAGGAAATGCGCGACGCCGTCATTGCCGCGCTGCCCGCCGACATCGCGGTGATGGTCGCCGCCGTCGCCGACTGGCGGGTGGCGAGTGCGGCAGGCAACAAGATCAAGAAAAAGCCCGGCGAAGCGCCGCCGCCGCTGCAGCTGACCGAAAACCCTGATATCCTGAAGACCGTCGGTCACCATGCCAAGCGACCAAAGCTGGTCGTCGGCTTTGCCGCGGAAACGCAGAATGTTGCGGAGAATGGCCGCTCCAAGCTGGAGAGGAAGGGTGCCGACTATATCCTCGCCAACGACGTCTCGCCCCACACCGGCATCATGGGTGGTGACCGCAACACCGTGAAGGTCATCGGCAAAACCGGCGACCAGGACTGGCCGGACATGGACAAGCAGGCGGTTGCCGAAAGGCTCGGCCGTCTGATCGCCTCACATTTTTCCTGACGCGACCCGGCCTATCCGTTCCGCACTCGGTGCGGCACCCTGCGTCCCGAACAGGCGGACGTCGACACCGTTTTCACCAACGATGACCGCCGTGCCGTCAGGAATTTCCACCCAGGCGTTGTCATCGTCGTTGAGTGGCTCGGAAACGAGGCAATAGCCGCCGCTCGGACCCATCGGCGCGGCGTAAAGCGTCGGCGCCTTCCAGTCGGAGGCGTAACGCACCGCGTAGAGATCGCGGCCATCGGAAAGGGCTGCGGTGAAGCGGACGAGAACCTTGCGCTCCAGATGCTCCGCCAACCGCTCGACGAAGGCCAGCGTCTCGGCGATTGCACCGAGCGGATCGGCCTCAAGGCCGAATTGCAACGCCAGCAGAAACAAAAGCTCGCTGTCAGTGGATCCGGTGCGGGCGGTGTAGAGGTCGTTGTCGAGCATTGCCTCCATCGGACGGCGCAAATGATCAAAATCGCCGATTTGGCCGTTGTGCATGAAGGACCAGCGGCCGTGGATGAAGGGATGGCAGTTGTCGCGCCGCGTACCGCCGCCGGTTGCGGCCCGTACATGGGCGAGAAACAGCGGCGAGCGAATCTGCCGGGCGATGCTTTTGAGGTTGCAGTCGGACCAGGCGGGCAGGATGTCGCGGTAGCGGCCGGGCTCCGGATGATCACCGTACCAGGCGATGCCGAAGCCGTCGCCGTTGGTTGCCGTCTTGGCACGGGTGGCGCAGTGCGATTGCTCGATGAGTGAATGCGCCGGAGACGATACCAGTTCTTCGAGATAAAGCGGCTCTCCGCGATAGGCTGCCCAACGGCACATGCATGATACTCCAGGGTCGCAGGGATTGCCCGCCTTGATGGTCGTTAACCATGATATGGGCCGATCATCCGGTCGAACATGGTAAAAATGCGTTAACGAACAGGTTCATTTCCGCATCTTCCCGCGAAATCTACCGCCTTTTCCTCGCTGTTTCTGTTCCCCTTGGAACGGGGCTTTGCAATTTCGAACAAACATTCCATATTGACAAACAATGCAAAAATCATTTCACCTTACGCCGAGGTCGCAAGGCGGTATTGGGAGGAACTGACGTATGGGTGGCAAACGCAGGATCGGCGTCGGCTTGATTGGCACCGGTTTCATGGGCAAGGCGCATGCGCTGGGTTTCACGATCGCGGCAAGGGTCTTCGACCTGCCGTTCGAACTCGATCTCGTTTCGGTTGCCGACGTCTCGCTCGATGGTGCGGAGAAGGCCCGCCGCAATCTCGGCTTCCGCAAGGCGACCGTGGACTGGCGTGAGTTGCTGACTGACCCGGATATCGACATCATCGACATCACCACGCCCAATCTGCTGCACAAGGAGATGGCACTCGCCGCCATCGCCCACGGCAAGCATGTCTACTGCGAAAAGCCGCTGGCGCCGACCGTTGCCGAATGCGCCGAAATGGTTGCAGCGGCGGAAAAGGCCGGCGTCGTCACGCAGGTCGGCTTCAATTACCTGAAGAACCCGATGATCTTCCTTGCCAAGGACCTGATCGAAAGCGGTGAGATCGGCGAGATCCGCTCGGTGCGCGGCATCCATGCCGAAGACTTCATGATGGACGCGTCCGCGCCCTGGAGCTGGCGGCTTGACCCGAAGAGCGGCGGCGGCGCGCTTGCCGATATCGGCAGTCACATCATCGCCTCGTTGCGCCACCTGGTTGGCCCTATCACCTCGGTACTAGCCGAAACGATCATTCAGGTGCCCGAACGTCCCCTCGCGCGCGGCTCAAGTGAAATGCGTGCCGTCGAGGTAGACGACATTACCCGCGCCTTCGTGCGCTTCGAAGGCGGCGCCACCGGCAGTTTCGAGGCTAACTGGAGCGCCACGGGCCGCAAGATGCAGCATGATTTCGAAATCTACGGATCAAAGGGCAGCATCGTCTTCACGCAGGAGCGGATGAACGAGCTCAAGGTCTGGTTCGCCGGCGACGATATCCGCAGCCGTGGCTACCGCACCATCTGGGCCGGCCCCGAACATCCCCCCTACGGCGCCTTCTGCGTCGCCCCCGGCCACCAGATCGGCTTCAACGACCTGAAAGCCATCGAGGCGAATGAATTCCTGCAGGCGATCGCGACTGGCCGGAAACCGGGAACCGATTTCCGCGAGGGCTACGAGGTTCAGAAGGTCGTCTCGGCGACGTACCGGTCAGCCAGAACCAACGAGTGGGTGCCTATCGGCAAGGACTAGTCAAAAGGTGGAAAAATCGGGATTGTGGAATAAATATTCTATTCTTCATTCCATTCTTTGCATAAGGTCTTGAAGGTGGCGCAGACGCAGAAAAGAGACCGAATTATATGGCCGAAACGGAAAGCAGCATCGATATTCCGCAGGATTTCGACGGCCTGAAGGCGACGATCCTGGAGCGGAAGGCGCAACTGCCGAAGCGTCTGCGTCAGGTCGCGGTTTACGCGCTGGACCATCCGGACGAGATCGCCTTCGGCACGGCGGCGAGTATCGCCACATCGGCCGATGTTCAACCCTCGACGCTGGTCCGCTTCGCCCAGCATTTCGGTTTTGAGGGCTTCTCCAGTCTGCAGCAGATTTTCCGGGCTCGCCTGCGCGAACGCACACCGGGTTATGACGAGCGTCTCAAGGCCCTGAGCGCGAACGAACACAGCAAGCTTGAAAGCGGCTCGATCTTCAACGGCTTCGTCGCCGCCGCGCATCGCTCGCTCGACAATGTCGCCAGCTCCGTCGAGCCGGAGGCTTTCGAGCGCGCCGTCAATATCCTTGCCGGTGCCGAGACGATCTATCTGGTCGCCAAGCGCCGCTCCTATCCGATCTCCGGCTACATGGCCTATGCCTTCGGCAAGCTGAAGGTGAAATACCAGATGGTTGGCACGGCGGCTGGCATCGATGATGATATTCTGGCGATGGCCGGCCCGAAAGATGCCGCCTTTGCCGTCAGTTTCTCCCCCTATGCGTCCGAGAGCATCAATCAGGCAAAATTCCTTGCCAGCCGCAACGTGCCCGTCGTGTCGCTGACGGACTCTGCCTTCTCGCCGCTGGCGGAATCGTCCAGGATCTGGTTCGAACTGGTCGAGGCCGACCATGCCGGATTCCGCTCCCTTTCGGCCAGCATGGCCTTTGCCATGGCGCTGACCGTCGCTGTCGCCGAAAAGCGGAGACGGAATGTCGCGGAACACTAATGGAATGAAAATTCTATGTTGACTAACAGCCGGAACTTATGTTTCATGAGACGATCACCCAACAGCGATGAAGATATCGGCGCGACGCAAGCGCCCGCCGGGAGGAAGCAGTGAGCCAGACCAACAGGATGCAGGCAGACAAGCCGCTCGACCTCATCACCATCGGCCGGGCGTCGGTCGATCTTTACGGCCAGCAGATCGGAACGCGGCTCGAGGACGTCGCCAGTTTCGCCAAGTCCGTCGGCGGCTGCCCTACCAACATCTCCGTCGGAACGGCGCGTCTCGGCCTGAAATCGGCGCTGCTGACACGCGTCGGCAAGGAGCAGATGGGCCGCTTCATTCGCGAGCAGTTGCAACGCGAGGGCGTCGAAACGAAGGGCATTGTGACCGATCCCGAGCGGCTGACCGCGCTCGCCATTCTTTCCGTCGAAAGCGATCATTCCTTCCCGCTTTTGTTCTATCGCGACAACTGCGCCGACAGCGCGCTGTGCGAAGACGATGTCGCGGAAGACTTCATCCGCTCCGCCCGTGCCATCCTGGTCACCGGCACGCATTTCTCCAAGCCGCACACCGACGCCGCGCAGCGCAAGGCGATCCGCATCGCCAAGGAGAGCGGTGCCAAGGTCGTCTTCGATATCGACTACCGGCCGAACCTCTGGGGCCTTGCCGGCCATGATGCGGGCGACAACCGCTATATTGCGTCCGAGAAGGTCTCGACGCACCTGAAGACGGTCCTGGCCGATTGCGATCTGATCGTCGGCACCGAGGAAGAGGTGCTCATTGCTTCGGGTGATAGCGACCTGCTTGCAGCGCTGAAGACGATCCGCGCCAATTCCAAGGCGACGATCGTGCTCAAGCGCGGGCCGATGGGCTGTATCGTCTATGACGGTCCGATTTCCGACAATCTCGAAGACGGCGTCGTCGGCAAGGGCTTCCCGATCGAGGTCTACAACGTTCTCGGTGCCGGCGACGCCTTCATGTCCGGCTTCCTGCGCGGCTGGCTGACCGGCGAGCCGCATGCCACATCGGCCACCTGGGCCAATGCCTGCGGCGCCTTTGCCGTCTCGCGTCTGCTTTGCGCCCCGGAAATCCCGACCTGGATCGAGCTGCGGTTCTTCCTCGAAAACGGCAGCAAGGAAAAGGCGTTGCGCAAGGACGAGGCGATCAACCACGTCCATTGGGCAACGACGCGCCGCCGCGACATCCCGCAACTGATGGCGCTCGCCATCGATCATCGCAGTCAGCTGGAAGATCTGGCCGGTGGCAATCCGGAACTCTTGGCCCGGATCCCAGCCTTCAAAGTGCTGGCCGTCAAGGCGGCCGAACGCATCGCCAATGGCCGCCCCGGTTTCGGCATGCTGATCGACGACAAATACGGCCGCGAGGCCCTGTTCGCCGCTGCCAAGAACAAGGATTTCTGGATCGGCAAGCCGATTGAGCTTCCGGGTTCCCGGCCGCTGCAGTTCGAGTTCAGCCAGGATCTCGGTAGCCGGCTCATCGATTGGCCGGTCGATCACTGTATCAAGGTCTTGAGCTTCTACCATCCGGACGATCCGGACGAGATGAAGGCCGCGCAGATTGCCAAGCTGCGCTCCGCCTTCGAGGCGGCGCGGAAGGTCGGTCGCGAAATCCTCATCGAGATCATCGCCGGCAAGCACGGCAAGCTTGACGATCAGACCATTCCCCGCGCCCTCAATGAGCTTTACGATGCCGGCCTGAAGCCCGACTGGTGGAAGCTGGAGCCGCAGGCAAGCCGCACGGCCTGGGCGGCCATTGATGCCGTCATCGAACAGCGCGATCCGCTTTGCCGCGGGGTCGTCCTGCTCGGACTGGAGGCGCCGTATGATGTGCTCAAGGAAGGTTTTGCTGCCGCACGCACCTCCAAGACCGTCAAGGGCTTCGCTGTCGGCCGTACCATCTTCGCCGATGCCAGCAAGGCCTGGCTCGCAGGCGAGATCAGTGACGAGCAGGCGATCGCCGACATGGCGGGCAAGTTCGAGGCCCTGGTCAATCTGTGGCTTGGTCTTGCTGATACAAAGGCGGCTTGAGGCCGCGGAACGGACGGAAGTCCGAAAGACATCAACAAGCGGGGCAATGTCCTCGTTCGAGGAGGAAACGATGAGCCAGAAGACCGTCCGTCTGACCATGGCGCAAGCCGTGGCGCGGTTCCTGACGCGGCAGATGACTGTGATCGATGGCGAGAAACTGCCGATCTTCGGCGGCGTCTTTGCCATTTTCGGTCACGGTAACGTCGCCGGCGTCGGTGAGGCATTGTACGGCGTCAAGGACACGCTGCCGACCTATCGCGCCCAGAACGAGCAAGGCATGGCAAATGCCGCAATCGCCTTTGCCAAGGCAAGTTTCCGGCGTCGTTTCATGGCCTGCACGACGTCGATCGGCCCCGGCGCGCTCAACATGGTGACGTCGGCTGCTCTTGCTCACGTCAACCGCCTGCCGGTTCTCTTCCTGCCCGGCGATGTCTTTGCCAATCGCCGCCCGGATCCGGTGCTGCAGCAGATCGAGGATTTCGGCGACGGCACCATGACGGTGAACGACTGCTTCCGTCCGGTTTCGCGCTATTTTGATCGCATCACCCGTCCGGAACAGATCATCCCGGCGCTGCGCCGCGCCATGCAGGTGCTGACCGATCCCGCCGACTGCGGACCGGTGACGCTGTCGCTCTGCCAGGATGTCCAGGCGGAAGCCTATGATTATCCCGAGAATTTCTTCGAGGAGAAAGTCTGGACGAGCCGGCGCCTCCATCCCGATGCCGATGAACTTGCCCATGCCATCACGGCGCTGAAAGCTGCCAAAAAGCCGGTGATCATCGCCGGTGGCGGCGTGCTCTATTCGGAAGCTGCCATCGCGCTCGCAACGTTCGCCGAGACGCACGGTATTCCTGTCGTCGAAACCCAGTCGGGCAAGTCCTCGTTGCCACACAACCATCCGCTCAACATGGGCTCGGTCGGCGTAACGGGCACCTCGGCCTCCAACCAGCTTGCCGAAGCGGCCGATGTTGTTCTCGCGGTCGGTTCGCGCCTCCAGGATTTCACCACGGGCTCCTGGGCTCTGTTCAAAAACGACGATCTGAAGATCATCGGCCTGAACGTGCAGGCATTCGACGCCGCCAAGCATGAAGGCCTGCCGCTGGTCTCCGACGCCCGCGTCGGGCTGGAGGCGTTGAGCGCCGGGCTTGGCTCGCACAAGGCGGATGATGCCTGGACGAAGAAGGCGACCGACGGCAAGGCCGAGTGGCTGAAGGCGGCCGAGAAGGCAATGGCAACCACCAATTCTGCGCTGCCCTCCGACGCGCAAGTCATCGGTGCCGTCCAGCGCGCCCGCACGGAGAATACAACGCTCGTTTGCGCCGCCGGCGGTCTTCCGGGCGAGCTGCACAAGCTCTGGCAGGCGGATCAGCCGGGCAGCTATCATATGGAATATGGCTTCTCGACCATGGGTTATGAAGTGGCCGGCGGTCTTGGCGTCAAGCTCGCCAAGCCCGGCAGCGACGTGATCGTCATGGTCGGCGACGGCAGCTACATGATGCTGAATTCGGAAATCGCCTCGTCGATCATGCTCGGCGCCAAGATCACCATCGTCCTGCTCGACAATGCCGGCTACGGCTGCATCAACCGGTTGCAAATGGCAACCGGCGGCGCAAACTTCAACAACTTGCTTCGCGACACGCATCACGTCACGCTGCCAGCCATCGATTTCGCAGCTCACGCCGCCGCGATGGGGGCTGTAACCCGCAAGGTGGCCTCGATCGCCGAGCTGGAAATCGCGCTGAAGGAAACCGCCGGCGAAGACCGCACCACGGTCATCGTCATCGATACAGATCCGCTGATCACCACGGACGAGGGCGGCCATTGGTGGGATGTGGCGGTGCCGGAAGTCTCCGAACGCTCCAAGGTCAACGAGGCTCGCAAGGGCTATGAAAAGGCGCTTACCGCACAGCGCATCGGTTAAATCAACCACATGGAGCCCGCGCAATCGTCGCGGGCTTTCGCACGGCTTAAAAACACTTGATCAGAGAAGAACATCATGATCCGCTACGGAACAAACCCCATCGCCTGGAGCAACGACGACGACCAGACGCTCGGGGCGCATCTCACCCTTGAGGACTGCCTCTCCGATTGCCAGACGATCGGCTTCGACGGCATCGAGAAGGGCCACAAGATGCCGACCGATCCCGCCGAGCTGAAGGCCAAGCTCGCCTCCTACGATTTGGTTTTCGTCTCCGGCTGGCATTCGACCAACCTCTTGACGCATGATGTCGAGGCGGAAAAGAAAGCCATTCAGCCGCATCTTGACTTGTTGAAATACAATGGCTGCAAGGTCTGCATCGTCTGCGAAACCTCCAATGCCATCCATGGCGACGACACGAAATCGGTCGTCAAGGACAAGCCGGTTCTGCCGGCTGACCAGTGGAAGAAATTCGGCGCCGACATCGAGGCGATCGCGCAGTATTGCGCCGATCAGGGCGTCGATCTCGTCTACCACCACCATATGGGCACGATCGTCCAGACCGGAGAAGAAATTGATCTTCTGATGCAGAACACCGGCCCGGCGACCAAACTGCTGCTCGACACCGGCCACGCCTGGTTCGGCGGTTCCGATCCCGTCGAGGTTGCGAAGAAGTACATGCACCGCGTCCGCCATATCCATGCCAAGAATGTGCGGACCGAAATCCGCAAGCAAGTGGAGCGTGAAAGCCTGTCCTTCCTCGAAGGTGTGCGCCGCGGCGTCTTCACCGTTCCCGGCGACAGCGAGGGCGGCGTCGATTTCGTACCGGTGCTGAAAGTTGCCGCGGAACATGGCTATGATGGCTGGCTGGTGATCGAGGCGGAGCAGGATTCTGCCGTGCGCAACCCGTTGGAATACCAGTCGCTGGGTCTGAAGTCGCTGAAGGCGTATGCGAAGGAGGCTGGACTGGATCGGGGCTGATGCACTTTACCTCCCCTTGAGGGGGAGGTCGCAGCGAAGCTGCGGGTGGGGTGATCCTTTGGGTGTCTCAGTAGATCACCCCACCCCGGACTGCGGTCCGACCCTCCCCCTCAAGGGGAGGGTGGAAATCAACAGGAGCCACACCATGCCAAACCTTCTCGTCAAACCAAAAGGCACCTCCGGCCTCGTTCACGACATTACGCCCGAATCTGCCGGGTGGACCTATGTCGGTTTCAGGCTGAACCGGCTGAAGGCTGGTGAAAACGCGGCTGGCGAAAGCGCTGATCGGGAAACCTGCCTCGTGTTCGTCTCCGGCAAGGCGAGGATATCCGTCGACGGCGAGGATGTCGGTGAACTTGGCGAGCGGATGACGCCGTTCGAAGGACAGCCTTATGCGGTCTATGTGCCGAAGGGCAGCCGCTGGGAGGCGACGGCGACGACAGCTCTTGATCTGGCGGTGTGCTCGGCGCCTGGCGGCGAAAGCTATAAGACGCAGGTGATCCGTCCAGGCACACACCCTCAGATGACGCGCGGCAAGGCGACGAACACGCGTTATGTCACCAACATCATGCCGGAGGACGACAATTCGGCCCATTCGCTGCTGGTTGTCGAGGTCATCACGCCCGGCGGTCACACCTCGTCCTATCCGCCGCACAAGCATGACGAGGACAATCTGCCGTCCGAAAGTTTGCTGGAGGAGACCTACTATCATCGCCTGAACCCGAGCCAAGGCTTTGCCATGCAGCGCGTCTATACCGACGATCGCTCGCTGGATGAAACGATGGCCGTCGAGGATGGCGACGTAACGCTGGTGCCGAAGGGCTATCATCCGGTCGCCGCCATCCACGGCTACGACCTCTATTATCTCAACGTCATGGCCGGTCCGTCGCGCGTCTGGAAATTCAACAACGCCAAGGAGCATGCATGGCTGTTCACCGGCGTCTGATGCGCCCCGTCCGGATTTGCGATGAAACAAGGAGAAAGAGCATTTCCGTCACTCGAAGAGGAAGCGGCAATGCTCTAGGTTCCTCCCCAACCGGGAGGAACGGACATGCATATCGACGGGAATTGCCATTGCGGTGCGCTCAGCTTTGAGGCCGAGATCGACCCCAACGAGGTCAGCATCTGCCATTGCACGGATTGCCAGCACCTGACGGGCTCGGTTTATCGCGTCACGGTCTCCGTGCCGAAAGAGAATTTTCGGATCACGGCCGGCGAGCCGAAGACCTACGTCAAAATTGCCGAAAACGGCCGGACGCGCTTTCAGATGTTCTGCGGCAGTTGCGGTTCGCCGGTCTATACGACGGGCACGGACGAGGATGCAGAGGAGATCGGCATCCGCTGGGGCAATATCCGCCAGCGGCGCGAACTTGCACCCAGGCGCCAGATCTGGTGTTCTTCGGCGGCAAACTGGTTCGGCGAGCGTGATGCCCTGCCGGGCCGCGAGCGGGATTGAGGCGTGCCAGGCGATGAAGACCAGCCAGTTCCGGATGCGCCGATGTGCGATCGAAGGTGTCGCCGTCGCGGTTCCTCCGCGCCTTCCGGCCGCAATCGTGCTCCACGAGCACGCGTTCGGCTGCTGCGTAGTGACGCGAAGGAAAATGACGAGACCGATATCGGTTTGATCTGCGGCGGGAATCCCCGTATCGAACAGGGATGTCATCGCTCGCATGAGGCGGGCAGCCAGATCACATAAGGAGTCCGCCCGTTGTCTTCCGCGTCATCGCCGGTGTTCGGCAAGAAATATTCCGCCTTCCTCTTCGACATGGACGGAACGCTGCTGAGTTCCATCGAAGCGGCGGAGCGCGTATGGGGCAGATGGGCGGAAAGCCACGGCCTCGATGTCGCGACCTTCCTGCCGACCATGCATGGCAAACGCGGCGTCGACACGATCCGGCAGCTTGGGTTGCCCGGTGTCGATCCGGAGGCGGAAGCAGCCATCATCTGCCAGGGCGAGATCGAGGATGTCGAGGGCGTCAAGCCGCTTCCCGGCGCGATCGAATTCCTGAAGAGCCTGCCGCCAGAGCGCTGGGCGATCGTCACCTCCTCGCCGCGCGAACTTGCCAAGGTGCGCATCGCCGCCGCCGGCCTGCCGGAGCCGCGCTTCATCGTCATCGCCGAAGATGTCTCGCGTGGCAAGCCGAGCCCGGAATGCTACCTGCTCGGTGCAAAACGCGTCGGCTTCGATGCCAGGGACTGCCTGGTCTTCGAGGATGTCGCAGCCGGCGTCATTGCGGGCGAATCGGCCGGGGCAGATGTGATGGTCATCACCGCCACGCATACGCATCCGTTCGAGACCTCGCATCCGAAAATCCCCGGTTATATCGGCATCGAGGTTTCGGTCGATGAAAGCGGCGATCTCATGCTCACGGACCGCCGGTAGGGCGGGCGTAGTACCAGATTTTTCCGAGCGCGGAGGCGGACGCTCCGCCTTCTCAGCCGCAATAACCGTACGGCTCGCAGTGCCCTGGGAAGACTCCAAGTTCACTGGACAACCCGGAGACGCAGGTATTTAATTAGCGATCTGCGAAATTCCCATAACAGACGCATTCCCCGCCCAATGGAGGATGAAATGACCAGCGTCAAATGGAAGCTTCAGGGACGTGAATTCTTGCACTGCAACTGCGCCTATGGTTGCCCCTGCCAATTCAATGCACTTCCCACCCAAGGCAAATGCCACGCGATCAACGTCATCGAGATCGAGGACGGTTTTCACGATGAGACGCGGCTCGACGGGTTACGCATCGCCCTAATCTGGTCATGGCCGGGAGCCATTCACGAAGGCCACGGCCAATGCGTTCCGATCGTCGACGAACGCGCTTCTCCGCAGCAGCGCGATGCCCTGCTGCGGATCATGAGCGGGCTCGACACGGAGCCTGGGGCCACCGTCTTCGCGGTTTTCGCCACGACATATGATACCGTCCATGACCCCGTTTTCACGCGGATCGATTTTGACTTGGACATCGACGGGCGTACCGCCAAAGTCAACATTCCCGGCTGGATCGAAGCGCGCGGCGAGCCGATCCGCAATCCCGTCAGCGGCGAGGAACACCGGGCCCGCATCAATCTGCCGAACGGCTTCGAATACGACACGTGCGAAGCCGGACGCGGGTGGGCGGAAACGAAAGGGCCGATTGCGCTGTCCACCAAGGATTCGCACGCCCATTTCAGCCGCCTGCACATGACCGAGAGCGGCGTCGTCCACTAGGGCCCACTGCGATGCCTGGAGCCACGTTCGATGCCCTGCTCAGGCGGGACCGGATTATCATACTCGCCAGCCTGGCCGCCATGACCCTTCTTGCCTGGGCCTATCTGCTTTCGCTTGGCGACATGATGGCGGCGGGTGAAAAGCCGATGGAAGCCATGGATGGCATGCCCGGGAGGGACATGTCAGGAATGCCCGGCATGGCCGAGGCAATGCTCACGCCGCGCGCGTGGCGCCTGGGCGAGGTGTTCCTCGTTTTTGCCATGTGGTCCGTGATGATGGTCGGCATGATGCTTCCGTCGGCCGCGCCGATGATACTGCTCTATGCGCGTGTCGGCCGGCATGCCGCAAGCCAGGGAACGCCCCTCGCGGCCACCGGCGTCTTCGGCAGCGGCTATGTCGCAGCCTGGTTCCTGTTTTCGCTCGTGGCAACCTTGGGGCAGTGGCTGCTGGAACACGCTTTGTTGCTGACGCCGATGATGGAGAGCGCGAGCGGCCTGTTCAGCGGCATGCTGCTGCTTTTCGCCGGCTTCTATCAGTGGACGCCGCTGAAGCATGCCTGCCTCAGCAAATGCCGTGCCCCCGTCGCCTTCATCCAGAGCGAGGGTGGTTTTCGCCGCGAGCCTTGGGGTGCCTTCAAGATGGGGCTGCGCCACGGGCTTTATTGCGTCGGCTGCTGCTGGCCGCTGATGGCGCTTTTGTTCGTCGGCGGGGTGATGAACATCCTTTGGATCGCCGGGCTTGCGATCCTCGTTCTGGCCGAAAAAGTCATGCCCGGCGGGCAACGGCTCGGCCAAGCCGCCGGCGCCGTCCTCGTCGCAGCGGGTTTATGGCTCATTGGCCGCGGCCTCTTCTAAGGATGGCGGCGTGCTGGTCCGGTGATCATGCCGCCTTGGCGACGTGATATTCCTTGATGGCGACCATCTTGATCGCCGGATAGCGTTCCGACTCATAACGCAGCGAGAAGGAATCCTGCGCCAGGAAGACCGGGTCGCCGTCGAGATCGCGGGCGATGTCGCCGCGCCGAGCCGTTACGAACTTTTCGAGGTCCGCTGGTTGATCGGCCGAAATCCAGCGGCAGACCGAGAAACGGGCTACGTCGAAGGAGACCGGCAGGCCGTATTCCGACTGCAGGCGCTCCTTCAGCACGTCGAGTTGCAGCGCGCCGACGACGCCGACGATCGCTGGAGAACCATCCTCCGGCGAAAATAGCTGCACCACGCCTTCCTCTGCCATCTGCTGCAGGGCTTCCTTCAGCTTCTTGGCCTTCATCGCATCTTCAAGCCGGACGCGGCGCAGGATTTCCGGCGAAAAGTTAGGCACGCCCTGGAAGACGAGCTGTTCGCCTTCGGTCAGCGTGTCGCCGATGCGCAAGGTGCCGTGGTTCGGAATGCCGACCACATCGCCTGCATAGGCCGTGTCGGCAAGCTGACGCTGCGAGGCGAAGAAGAACTGGGGAGCTGTCAGGCCCAGCTGCTTGCCGGTGCGCGACAGGCGCGCCTTCATGCCGCGCTCCAGCTTGCCGGAGCAGATGCGGGCAAAGGCGATGCGGTCGCGGTGGTTCGGGTCCATGTTCGCCTGGATCTTGAAGACGAAGGCGGTCATCTTGTCATCGGTTGCCTGGACCGTCCGGATGTCGGCCACCTGATCGCGTGGCGGTGGGGCGAAGTCGCCGAGCGCATTGATGAGGTCGCGCACGCCAAAGTTCCTCAGTGCCGAGCCGAAGAAGACCGGAGTCAGGTGGCCTTCAAGGAAAGCCTTTTTATTGAAAGGCTTGCAGGCCTCGATCGCCAGTGACGTTTCGTCGATAAAGGCATCGCGCTCGTTTTCCGGCAGCCGATGGGCGGCCATTTCCGGCCCGTTGATCTTGGTGAGGATTTCCTGCGTATCGGAGCCGCGCACGGTGTTGTCGGCGAGATGATAGGAGCCGCAGAAGGTCTTCGAACGGCCGATCGGCCAGGTCACCGGGGCGCAGTCGAGCGCCAGCTTTTCCTCGACCTCGTCCAGAATCTCGAACGGGTCGCGGCTTTCGCGGTCCATCTTGTTGATGAAGGTGATGATCGGGATATCGCGCATGCGGCAGACTTCGAAAAGCTTGAGCGTCCGCGGCTCGATACCCTTTGCGGCATCGATGACCATCACGGCGGCGTCGACGGCCGTCAGCGTGCGATAGGTGTCGTCAGCGAAGTCCTCGTGGCCGGGCGTATCGAGGATGTTGAAGACATTGCCGCCATATTCGAAGGTCATCACCGAGGTGACGACCGAGATGCCGCGCTCGCGTTCGATCTTCATCCAGTCGGACCGCGTCTGGATGCGGTCCTTCTTGGCTTTGACCTCGCCGGCAAGCTGGATCGCGCCGCCGAACAGCAGCAGCTTTTCGGTGAGCGTAGTCTTGCCCGCATCCGGGTGCGCGATAATAGCAAAGGTGCGGCGGCGAGAAACCGCCTCGGCGAGACTTTCGGCCATATGTCTAGATTCCTGTGAGTTGCGGGCTATCTACCGACTTCGGCCCGACTTTGCAATTGACCCGCCGCCGCTGGCGGCAAACTAATGCAGCCATGACCTTACACGCGCACACCCGTCCGACCTTGAACCTTGTTCGTCTGCCGCATGCGGCAGGTCTCGATCTGCCCGCCTATGAGACATCAGGCGCCGCCGGTATGGACCTGCGTGCCGCTGTCGCCGCTGATCAGCCGCTGGTGTTATCGCCGGGCAAGCGGGTGCTGGTGCCGACGGGCTTCATCTTCGAAGTCCCGGCCGGATACGAGGCGCAAGTCCGCCCGCGCTCCGGCCTTGCCTTCAAGCACGGTATCACCTGCCTCAATACCCCCGGCACGATCGACAGCGATTATCGCGGCGAGGTGAAGGTGCTTCTGGTCAATCTCGGCGACGAGGATTTCCTCATCGAGCGCGGCATGCGCATCGCCCAGATGGTGATCGCCCCGGTGACGCAGGTTTTCGTCCGCGAGGCGTCGGATGCCGGCGAAACCGCGCGGGGGGCCGGCGGGTTCGGTTCGACGGGCGTCTAGGTGCCTGTCGCATCCGCTGTCCATGGACTGGCGTTCCGGCAGGACTATTTTGGAGATCCCGCCGCCTGGGCGGCGCTCGTGGCGCTGCTGCACGATACCTTCGGCATCGATGTCAGCATTCAGGATCGGTTCGGGGGACCTGATCCGACCAGCATGCCGTTCGCCTATTTTCCCGACCGGCTTGATTGGCAAGGGACGCCGGAACCATTTCCTTCCTCTACCAGCCTGATGGTCAGAGGCGATGCTGCGGATCGTCTGCGGCAGCCCGTCATGCTTTCGCCGATGGCCGAATTCTGACGCTCATTTCTCGCTATGGAGCGGCGGCAGCCGGCGTTTCACTGGCGTCGACTTGACGATCGAGGTATTTGTCTGGGCGCGTTCGGCAACGCGGTCGAGGATGGCGTCGAGTTGCTCCATGTCCCGCACCAAGAGCTTGGCGATGAAGCAGTCGTCGCCCGTCACCTTGTCGCATTCGACGAATTGCGGCGTTTCCTGGATCAGCTTCTCGACGATATGCAGCATGCCTGGCATCGGGCGCACGCGCACGACAGCCTGCAGGGCATAACCGAGTGCCGCCGGATTGACGCCGACGGTGAAGCCCGTGATCACACCGCGATCCTCCAGCCGCCGCAGCCGGTCCGCCGTGCTGGGCGAGGAGAGGCCTGCTTCCTGCGCCAGCTCCTTCAAAGAGATGCGCCCATTGGCCGACAGAATGTCGAGAAGGCGGCGGTCGAGATCATCAAGCATGGAGTCCTCCGTAGGCGAAATTCGATGTTTGCCTTTCATGATTAGGTATTCTCGCACATATTCCTTCCATAATCCATATATCGACGCCTTTCCTCTGATTATGCTTGCGACATGTTCAAAGGAGCGGTGTGATGGAAAAGGATATCAAGACCGGCAGCATCGAAATGACCGCTGCCATGCTGATCTCGGGCACGATCGGATGGTTCGTTCTGGCGTCCGGTCAGCCGGTGATCGACGTGGTGCTGTGGCGCTGCCTGTTCGGTGCGTTGACGCTCATCGCCATCTGCGCCTCCCTCGGCCATTTCCGCGCCGGCATTCTCACCTGGCGGGTGTTTGCGCTCGCTGTCCTCGGCGGGGTGGCGATCGTCGTCAACTGGCTTCTTCTGTTCGCCGCCTATTCCCGCGCCTCGATCTCGATTGCGACGATGGTCTACAATACCCAGCCCTTCATGCTGCTGGCCATTGGCGGGTTGTTTTTCAAGGAAAAGATCACGATGACGAAGCTCTTCTGGCTCGGCATCGCCTTTGCCGGCATGATCGCGATCGTCGAGGCAAAACCCGCGGGCGACTTCACCGGCGGTGATTATCTGATGGGGATCGCAATGGCTCTGGGCGCTGCGTTCTTCTACGCGCTGGCTGCGCTCGTCGCCAAGCGGCTGAAGGGAACGCCGCCGCATCTGATCGCGCTGATCCAGGTTATCACCGGCCTCTTGATGCTCGCGCCTTTCGCCGGCGCCTCCGGCTTGCCCACAGAGGCCTATCAGTGGGCGCTGCTGGTCGCCATGGGCGCCATTCACACCGGGCTGATGTATGTGTTGCTCTACGGCGCCATCCAGAAGCTGCCGACGCATCTCACCGGCGCGCTGTCGTTCATCTATCCGGTCGCAGCTCTTGTGGTGGACCGCCTCGCCTTCGGCCATCAGCTGCAGCCCGCGCAGCTCCTCGGCTCCGCGGCAATTCTGATCGCGGCCGCCGGCATGACATTCGGCTGGACATTACCTCGGCTTGCGAGGCATCAAGCAGGTGAAGCCGTCCAAAGGAGAAATGCGTGATCACCTGCACCCTGCGTTACACGATCGACCCGTACAAGCTCGCCGAGTTCGAGGAGTACGCAAAACTCTGGATCCCGCTGGTCAACCGGCTGGGCGGCACGCATCACGGCTATTTCATGCCGCATGAAGGGGCGAACAACATTGCACTCGCCCTCTTCAGCTTTCCGAGCCTTGCAGCCTACGAGGATTATCGCGAACGCATGGCAAAGGACGCCGAATGCCAGGCGGCCTTTGCCCTTGCCGAGAAGACCCGCTGCATCCTGAGCTACGAGCGCAGCTTCATGCGGCCGGTCTTCGAATAGCGGCTGCTTGGCTGATCGTCAGAAGGTGATCTCGTCCGACCGGCGCAATTCGATCGCATGACCGCCGGCATTGAAGCCGCGGAGCAGGGCGTTGTGGTGGGCGATGATCTGCGAGAAGGTCAGTTCGCCCATGTCGCCGGTCGAATGTCCATCGGACAGCAGCGTCACATCGTAGCCGAGCGATACCGCGCGTCGCGCGGTCGTATCGACGCAGAACTGCGTCTGACAGCCGCCGATGACCAGATGGGTAATGGATCGTTTTGCCAGGTGTTCCTGCAGGTCGGTCTGGAAGAAACTGTCGCAACTCGTCTTGTGAACGACCGTCTCGCCGAGAACCGGCGCAATCTCATGACGCAAGGCCCAGCCCTTGGACGAGCGCGCAAGCGGGTCTCCCGGGCCGCCGTCATGCTGCACGAGAATGACGGGGATATGGGCGGCGCGGGCGCGCGCCTGGATCGACTGCAGGCGGCCGACGGTCTCGTTCAGTGCTGCGTCAATAACCGGCTGACGTTCGGGAGTGCCTTCGCCTTCGAGAATGGCGTTCTGGACGTCGATGATAAGAAGCGCTGTTGTCATGGTATGCTCAAGCCTTGGTTGGGAAAAGGAAAACCGTCTCAGCGGCGGCTTTCCATCGCCATGCGAAATGCAAGCGCGCCGAGTACGCCGCCCATCAGCCAGCGCTGCATGGAAAGCCATGCCGGACGGCCGGCGAAGAACGTGGCGATGGAGCCAGCCGTCAACACGATCAGTGCATTGACGGAAAGGCTGGTGAGGATCTGGATCGTGCCAAGCACGACGGATTGTGAAAACACCCCGCCCAGGGCGGGATCGATGAACTGCGGCAACAGAGACAGGTAGAGAACGGCTATCTTGGGGTTCAGGAGGCTGGTCGCAAAGCCCATCAGGAAAAGACGCCGCGGACTGTCGGCCGGCAGGTCGCGCACCTCGAAGGCCGAGCGCCCGCCGGGACGCAGGGCCTGCCAGGCGAGATAGAAGAGATAGAGCGCGCCGGCAAACCGCAGGGCATCATAGGCATAGGGCACGGCCAAAAGCAGCGCGGTGATGCCGAACGCGGCCGAGAGCATATAGACCAGGAAACCAAGACCGACACCGGCGAGCGAGACCAATCCTGCGGCCGGTCCCTGACAGAGGGCGCGGGATATCAGATAGATCATGTTCGGCCCGGGCGTCAGGACCATGCCCAGCGCGATGAGGGCAAAGGCGGCAAGGCTTGCGGTTCCAGGCATGAACGGCCTCCAGTTTCCGGGCGGCGCAAGGCGAAATTTTCGTCGTGCTTCGGCAATGCCTTAGCCGGAACGGCGGCTTCGATCAATGCAGCCTATTTGCCTGAAGCGAGAAAAACAGCTAAACAGCGCGCTCGCAAATCTTCGGAGTTGATGATGAGCCTTGCCACTCTTCTCGCCTATTGCGGCGCGCTTTTTATTGCCGCCGCGATCCCTGGTCCAGGCATGACGGCGATCGTCGCGCGCGCGCTCGGCTCCGGTTTCCGCGAGACCTTCTTCATGGGGCTCGGGCTTGTTCTCGGCGACCTGATCTACCTGACGGCGGTCATTCTCGGTCTCGCCTTCGTCGCGCAGACCTTCACGACTGCCTTCATGGTCATCAAGGTCCTCGGGGCGCTCTATCTTGTCTATATCGCCTATAAACTCTGGACCGCCGGGCTGCTGCCGCAGGAGATCCAGGCGAAGAGAAGCGCGAACATGGGCCTGTCCTTCCTGTCCGGATTGCTGGTGACGCTAGGCAACCCGAAGACCATGCTGTTTTACGTTGCACTGGTGCCGACGCTGATCGATTTGCGCGCGATCGGCCTCGATGAATATGCCATTCTCGTCGGCTCGACCTTCATCGTCCTGATGGCGGTTCTGATCCCCTATATCCTGCTGGCCTCTCGCGCCCGGCTGCTTCTAAAACAACCCCGTGCGCTGAAGTCGCTGAACCGGATCGCCGCCGGTATTCTCGGCTCCACCGCCGCCTATATCGCCACACGTGCCGCCTGAAATAATCATTCGGCAACCGGTGGTTCCACAACAGATTTTTCCAATCAGGATCAAGTGGTTGGACAATAGCACTCTGGCAAGCGGGCTGGTTTGATCCTATTGTCCCTCACAACTTGGAAAAAGGGAGAACACCATGTCAGATCAGCGCAAGCCCGGCCGCGGCCGCATCTATTCCTCGATCACCGAGACCATCGGCGATACGCCGATCGTTCGCCTCGACAAGCTGGCGAAGGAAAACGGGGTGAAGGCCAATCTTCTGGCGAAGCTGGAGTTCTTCAACCCGATCGCCTCGGTCAAGGATCGTATCGGCGTCGCGATGATTGAATCGCTGGAAGCACAGGGCAAGATCACGCCCGGCAAGACAACGCTGGTCGAGCCGACGTCGGGCAATACCGGTATCGCGCTCGCCTTTGCCGCCGCGGCCAAGGGATACAAACTGATCCTCACCATGCCGGAAACCATGTCGGTCGAACGCCGCAAGATGCTGGCGCTGCTCGGTGCCGAACTGGTGCTGACGGAAGGCCCGAAGGGCATGAAGGGCGCGATCGCCAAGGCGGAGGAACTGGCAGCGACCTTGCCGGATGCGATCATCCCGCAGCAGTTCGAAAATCCGGCGAACCCGGAAATCCACCGCAAGACGACGGCCGAGGAAATCTGGAACGACACCGACGGCAGCGTCGACATCCTCGTTTCCGGCATCGGCACCGGCGGTACGATCACCGGCGCTGGCCAGGTGCTCAAGGCCCGCAAACCGTCGATCCAGGTTATCGCCGTCGAGCCGGAGGAATCGCCCGTCCTTTCCGGTGGCGCTCCCGGCCCGCACAAGATCCAGGGGATCGGCGCCGGCTTCGCACCTGCCATCCTCGATACGAAAATCTACGACGAGGTCGTCACCGTCAACAGCGCCAAGGCCGTGGAAACGGCACGGCAGGTCGCAAAGCTCGAAGGCGTGCCGGTCGGCATCTCCTCCGGTGCTGCACTGGCAGCTGCGATCAAGATCGGCCAGCGCCCGGAAAATGAAGGCAAGAACATCGTCGTCATCATCCCGTCCTTCGCCGAGCGCTACCTGTCGACGGTCCTGTTCGAACACCTCGTCGGCTGATCGTCCACAATCTTCCGCGTTGAAAGCCAAGCCACCCTCATGCCCGCCTGAGGGTGGTTTTCCAGACGTTGCTCATGCCGCGGCCGTCAACCGTTCCCCGGCAATTCGGTAGGAGATCGCCTCGGCCAGGTGGATGCGCCCGACCGTCAGCTTTTCGTCGAGGTCGGCGAGCGTGCGGGCGACTTTCAGGACGCGGTGGTAGCCGCGCGCCGAAAATTTCATCTTGTCGGCAGCGTCGCGCAGCAGTTGCAGGCCGCCGGCATCCGGCTCGGCCATCTTCTCGATCATGGATGTCGAGCAGCGCGCGTTCGAGAGGATTTTCGGCATGCCGAAGGCGATGAAGCGATCCGCCTGGATCTCGCGGGCGCGGGCGACGCGTCTTGCGACGACGGCGCTCGGCTCCGCCGGTGCCGGGCGGATGAGGTCGGCGGCGGAGACGGAGGGGACATCGATGCGGATATCGATCCGGTCCATCAGCGGACCGGAAATGCGCCCCTGATAGTCGGCGACGCAACGGGGCCCGCGGGCGCATGTATGCCCCGGTTCGCCCGCCATGCCGCAGCGGCAGGGGTTCATCGCGGCGACCAGCTGGATCGCGGCCGGATAGGTGACGCGGTGATTGGCGCGAGCGATGATGCATTCGGCCGTTTCGAGTGGCTGGCGCAGCGCATCGAGAACCTGCGGGGTAAACTCCGGAAACTCGTCGAGGAACAGCACGCCGTTGTGCGCCAGCGAGGCCTCGCCCGGCTTGGCGCGCATGCCACCACCGATCATCGCGGCCATCGTCGCCGAATGATGCGGCGTCCGGAAGGGTCGCCGGTCCGACAGCTTGCCGCCCGGAAGTTGCCCGGCGATCGAATGGATCATCGAAACTTCCAGCAGTTCGGCGGGCGAGAGTGGCGGCAAGATGGAGGGCAGGCGGGCGGCAAGCATCGATTTGCCGGAACCCGGCGGCCCGACCATCAGGAGATTGTGGTTTCCAGCCGCTGCCACCTCCAGCGCCCGCTTGGCGCTTTCCTGGCCCTTGATATCGGCGAGATCCGGCATGTTGGCAGCACTTGCGCGCACCGCCGGCTCCGGGCGGGAGAGAACCTGGGTTCCACGAAAATGGTTGGCGAGCGCGATCAGGCTGCGCGGAGCGAGAATATCGATCTCGGCACCCGCCCAGGCCGCCTCTGCGCCGCTGTCGGACGGGCAGATCAGCCCCTTGCCGAGGCCATTGGCGCCAATCGCGGCGGGCAGCGCGCCGGCGACGGCAGCGATCGTCCCGTCGAGATTGAGTTCACCGATAACGACGTAACCGCCAAGCGCATCCGCGGGAATGGCGCCAAGCGCGGCCATCAGGCCAAGCGCGATGGGAAGATCGAAATGGCTGCCTTCCTTTGGCAGGTCGGCCGGCGCGAGGTTGACGGTGACTTTCTTGGCGGGCAGCGACAGTCCAGAGGCATGCAGTGCCGCTTGGACGCGCTCCCGGCTTTCGGCCACTGCCTTGTCGGGAAGTCCGACAATCTGCATACCGACCTTGCCTGGCGCCACCATCACCTGGACGTCGACAGGCAGGCCTTCTATGCCCTGGAATGCAACCGTACTGACACGCGCGACCATGATTGCCCCTTCTGCCGCGAGGCAGGCGCAACCCCTGCCACCACAACCTCTACCGGTTGTGTCGTGAAATCTTGCACGAATAGCGGAATAAAACAAGAACAATTATCGAACATGTTCAATGGCGATAATCGGCCAGGTTGAGGCAGGTTGCATTTCGCGAACGAAGCGGAACAACCGTGAACATCCGTGGGATGAGGCGGGCGCGCAACCGAGACATGCGAACGCCTCGGTTGGTTCTATTCTCTCAGGCGCGCTTGCGTTCGATCGCGTCCCAAAGAAGCGCGGCGATATCGGCGCCGCCGAACTTCTTCACTTCGCGGATGCCGGTGGGCGAGGTGACGTTGATCTCGGTCATGACGTCGCCGATGACATCTATGCCGACGAGCAGGAAACCACGCTCGCGCAGCGCGGGCCCGATGCGGGCGCAGATTTCCTTTTCCCGCTTGGTCAGTTCGCTCGGCTCGGGCTTGCCGCCGGCATGCATGTTGGAACGCGCGTCGTTTTCGGCCGGAACACGGTTGATCGCGCCTGCCGGTTCGCCGTCGACGAGGATGATGCGCTTGTCGCCCTTGCGCACGGCCGGAAGGTATTCCTGGGCGATGAACGGTTCGCGGAACATCTGGCCGAACATTTCCAACAGGGACGACAGGTTGCGGTCGTCGCGGGTCGAATGAAACACGCCGGCGCCGCCATTGCCGTAGAGTGGCTTCAGGATGATGTCGCCCATCTCGGCGCGGAAGCTGGCGATCTCGGCCGGATCGCGGGTGATCAGCGTCTTCGGCATCAGGTCGGGAAATTCGGTGACGAAGATCTTCTCCGGCGAGTTGCGCACCCAGGCCGGGTCATTGACGACGAGTGTCTTCGGATGGACGCGCTCGAGCAGATGCGTCGATGTGATATAGGCCATGTCGAAGGGCGGGTCCTGGCGCAAGAGCACCACATCCATGCTCGAGAGGTCGATGCGTTCGGCTTCGCCCAGCGTGTAGTGATCGCCCTTGACATCGCGCAGCATCATCGGCTGCACGGTGGCGAAGACCTTCCCGTCGCGCAGCGACAACTGGTTCGGCGTATAGTGGAACAGCTTGTAGCCGCGCGCCTGCGCTTCGAGGCTCATGGCGAAGGTGCTGTCGCCCGCGATATTGATGCCCGAAACGTGATCCATCTGGATCGCGACATTGACGATTCTTGCCATGAGTCATTTCCTGTTGATCGTGGGCGTCGTTGAGAGGCCTGTCTATATCAAATCGGCTCTGCGGAAACCTACAGATTTCTGTGAGGGCTTGCATTTAGATACGATGAAGCCTTCACGCGGCGCGTTGCGCCCGTGGCGTGGTGCCTCCCGCTCGTTTGGGGAGGCATGAACTCGGCCGGGACACATCGTGTGCCTGGTTGAGTAGATAAAAGTGACACGCGACGTGCCCCGTCTCGGTGGTTTTTGCCTGCAACTGCGGTTTCTCTGCGCGGATGACGGCACCCTTTTCCAGGGTGGGGCTGGCGGGCCTTATTGGTCTTGCTTGCCCGCCGCCCTCACGAAAGACCGGCCTTTCGGCCGACCAGTCGCCGGTCCATTCATGTGTGCCTCACAGGCACGCCCCGCTCTATTTCAAGCGAGAGGGAAACCATTTTCTGCAGGCCCCCGCGGCCACGCCTGCGTTTCAAACACAGACCGAAGGCACCGGCCCCGCCGGCAACGCTATCCGGTGTATCCGATGGCGGGACGAGATGGAGTAGGGCACGGGCGCAAAGGGCGGGGATTTGCGGGGATGAAATTTCCGGCATTTTGCAGAAAATGCCGTCAGCCGTTTCCAAGGCGGTAAAGCGGCAGCTTGCGCACGAGCGGACATTGCTTGCATGCTGGTCCGATGAGTTCCTCATATGTACCCATCGGTACGCGTTATCACAGTTGGCAATCGCGCCTGATCCGTCGCCGCCACTATTCCAAAATGACGACGGCCTCGACCTCGAAGAGCATGGGGTCAATTGCAAGCTTGGGGACGGGAATGAGAGTCTGCGCCGGCAGCGTCTCGCCGAACATTTCCTTGACGTTCCTGGTCAACACCTCAAGCTTGGACATATCGTGATCGACCACGAAGACCGTGAGCTTGGCGACCTGATCCGGCCTTGCACCGAGCGCATCGAGGGCGGTGCGCAAATTTGCATAGGCCTGCTTAACCTGGGCAGCGAAGTCGGGCGACAAGGCTCCCGTGCTGTCTTGGCCGCCCTGTCCGGAGATGTAGGCCACCCGGGCTTCGCGGGGCACAATCACCGCCGTGCTGTAGCCATTCGGCGTCGGGTCGTAGAGGTTTTTTGGATTGACGATGGTCAGCTTGAGATCCTTCTCATTCGCTGTCGTCGCAGTGGGAACTCCCATGGTCATGATGAATAGCCCTCCGATAAGCAGATGCTTGATGCCGCGTGACATGATTTTCTCTTGGCTCTGAGGACTGCGAGCAAAGTACCCTCGCGGCCTGCAGGATTGAACTTTAACTCATCGCCCATACGTGTACTCGTACGGCGTACGATCTAATTGCATCGTACGCCGTACGAGTCAACCGTTCAGGATCGACATTCGTCGCGTTGTCGGCTTAAATCGACGTTCTGATCAGCAAGGAAATCGGATGGCAGCCAAACGTAGCGGTGTTCAGAGCAAACGGTCTCAACGGATAGATGTGTCACGCCAGTCCGCGCAGGAGCCGCGCAGTGAACCGCCTCTCTCTCTGGAACGTATCGTGGCAACCGCGGTCGAACTGCTGGACGCCCAAGGGGTCGACGGATTGAAGATGCGTCGGCTGGCCGATCGCCTCGGCTCGGGCGCGATGAGCCTCTATTGGCATGTCGACAACAAAGAGGAGGTCTTTGATCTGGCCCTCGATTCGGTGCTCGAATATCGCGGACCGCCGCAAAGAGTTGAGCCTCAAGACTGGCGCGGGGAAGTCATTCATATGCTCGAAGACTGGCGCGCCAGCATGCTGCGCCATCCTTGGTCGGCATCGCTGTTACCGCGCCGGGCGCTCGGTCCGAACATCCTTGGCCGCCTGGAACTGCTGAGCAAGACCTTGTCGAGAGCCGGTGTCGCGGACGCAGGTTTGAACGTCGCGATATGGTCGCTCTGGAACTACGTGATAGGAGCTACCGTCACCCGGGCGAGCTTCGACCTCTCGGACGACGACAGGGCCGCCGCGCAGCAGCGCCTTACACGCCTCAGCGAACACTACCCGACAATCGAACGCTCTCGTCTGCTGTTGGATAACGATTGGGACGGCGCTTTCAGGAAAGGCCTCGCCTTCCTGCTTGATGGCCTCGCTCCGAGATAATGAACATTCGACATTGTCCCACATTTTTCTCCTGTGCTCATATTGGGGGAGCATTTCCACGCTGTTGAGGAACCGGCTACCGGCCTTTCATGACGCGCGGATAGCGTTTTTGTTTCGATTCGATCATCGCGATGCGCAGTCCTTCAAAAGGCATCGGGAAGATGGACCGGCCAACGCCAGGGCATGACGGAAATGATGTCGTAACGGATTGAAAGATGCGCAAAATCAGGCTGTTTTGCCAGCCATAGATCGCTTGCGGCACGGATGCGCTGTTGTGCAAAATTGGAAACCGCAAAAACGGAATCGTCGAGCGACCGGCGGGCCTTGACTTCGATGCAGGCGATCAGATTGCCCTTGCGTGCGATGATGTCGATCTCGCCCAGTTTGGTGCGATAGCGGAAGGCGACGATGCGGTAGCCTTTCAAGAGCAGCGACAGGGCCGCGCGGTACTCGGCGAGCGAGCCGCGCCGGAGCGCTTTCAGGCGCTTCCTGTCGGGTGCCTCACGCGTCATTCCGGTCTTTGAGCTCCAGCAGCCTGTCGTAGAGATCCTTGCGGTTGAGGCCGGTCTGCCTGGCTGCCTCCGTCGCCGCCTTGCCGGTCGACATATCCTTGACCAGTTCCAAGAGAATGGCATCGACATCGTCGGCTTCCGGTGCCGCAGGTGCATCCGGCGGACCGATGACAAGCACGATCTCGCCTTTGACAGTGGCACCCTCGTCGTAAAAGGCCTTCAATTCGGCCAGAGTGCCGCGGCGGAACTCCTCGAAGGTCTTGGTCAGTTCGCGGCAGACGGAAGCCCGGCGCCCGGCCCCGAGAACGTCATGGGCGGCAACGATTGTGGCGGCGATCCGGTGCGGGGATTCGAAGAAGATCAGCGTGGCGGGAACAGTTGCAAGCTCTGCAAGCCTGTCGCGGCGCGCCTTGTCCTTGGAGGGCAGGAAACCCGCGAAAAGGAAGGCATCATTGGGAAGGCCGGAGCCGACCAATGCGGCAAGCGGGGCGGAGGCGCCCGGGATCGGAACGACGCGGTGGCCGGCCGCAATGGCGATCTGGCCGAGCCGATAACCGGGATCGGAGACCAGCGGCGTGCCGGCATCGGAGACGAGAGCGACGGATCTACCCTCGTCAAGCGCGGCGAGCAGTTTCGGCCCGACCTCGTTGGCATTGTGCTCGTGATAGGCATAGGGCCGGTTGACGATGCCATAGCGATCGAGCAGCACGCGGGTGACGCGCGTGTCCTCGCAGGCAAGCACATCGGCGCCCGCCAGCGTTTCGAGCGCACGAAGGGTAATGTCGGAGAGATTGCCGATCGGAGTTGCGACCAGATAGAGCGCCGGTTCCAGCGGGCGGGCCGGAACGGTGATCGTGTGCAGCCGGTAGCTTTTGTGCTTCTCGCCTGCCTGTGTTTCGCCCGATGCCTGCTTTTCCAAAACGGTGTACCCTTATACCACTATTCGCCATTACCCCGGCGCCTGACCTTTATGGGTGAGCGGTCGCCCTTCGGCAAGAGTGGCGGATTCAGGCCGAAGCAAACATTACTGGGGCTCTGCCGCCGTTACCCCTTGCTTTTGACGGCTTCTTTCTGCCATTTTGCCTGTCCACATCTTTCCCGTCCGAAAGCGGGCATTTCAAAAGTTCAAGCCGGGAGGCGCGGCCCGCCCGGCGATGGTTGAAAGCGGTAGCATCCCATGCGCATTACTCTCGAGCGGTCCAATCTTCTGAAGTCGCTGAACCACGTTCACCGCGTGGTCGAGCGGCGCAACACCATTCCGATCCTCTCGAACGTGCTCTTGCGCTCTGATGGTGCGAGCCTCGAAATGAAGGCGACCGACCTCGATCTGGAAATCACCGAAGCGACACCGGCACAGGTCGAGCAGGCGGGGGCGACGACGGTTCCGGCACATCTGCTCTATGACATCGTGCGCAAGCTGCCGGACGGTTCCGAAGTTCTGCTGGCGACCAATGCCGAAGGCACGGCGATGACGGTCACCTCCGGCCGCTCGAAATTCTCGCTGCAGTGCCTGCCGCAGTCCGATTTCCCGGATCTCACCGCCGGAACGTTCACACATAGCTTCCGCATCAAGGCCACCGACCTGAAGATGCTGATCGATCGCACCCAATTTGCGATCTCGACGGAAGAAACCCGCTACTATCTCAACGGCATCTATATCCATACGATCGAAAGCAAGGGCCAGCTCAAGCTGCGCGCCGTGGCCACCGACGGCCACCGTCTCGCCCGCGCCGATCTTGAAGCGCCGGCCGGTTCCGAAGGCATGCCGGGCATCATCATCCCGCGCAAAACGGTCAGCGAACTGCAGAAGCTGGTCGATAATCCGGATGTGGTTGTCACGGTCGAAGTTTCGGATGCCAAGATCCGGCTCACCATCGGCTCGATCATCATGACCTCGAAGCTGATCGACGGCACCTTCCCGGACTACCAGCGCGTCATTCCGGCCAACAACGACAAGGAGCTGAAGATCGATTGCCAGACCTTCGCCCAGGCCGTCGACCGTGTGTCCACGATCTCCTCGGAGCGCGGCCGCGCTGTCAAACTCGCCCTTTCCGACGGGCAATTGACGCTGACCGTCAACAACCCGGATTCGGGAAGTGCAACAGAAGAACTCGCGGTCGGCTATGATAGCGATCCGCTGGAAATCGGCTTCAACGCCAAATACCTGCTCGATATCACCGCGCAGCTTTCCGGCACTGACGCCGTGTTCATGCTCGCCGATCCCGGCTCGCCGACGCTGGTCCGCGACATGGCAGGCGACGACGCGCTCTACGTTCTGATGCCGATGCGGGTTTAGTCTTCAAGAGCCATTTCAAGGCTGAAGCGACGGCCGGAGATCGTTCCGGCCGCTTTTCCTTTCGGTCTGCAGGCACGGTGGCTCGCCAGGCAACTGCGAGCCGAAGCGAAGCGACAGCGGGCAACTGAGCTGTTGGCATGTCGATTTAATGACGCGAAACGACTTGTTTTTGTCGCAGTCAGCGACACATAATCATGTCGTACTTGAAGACGCTGCGCTGCGACGACATGAAGTACTGTTCAGGGCGCGGGCAATATAGTGGTGGGAGATGCGCATGAATTTTCGTCTGAAAGAGCGTCTTGGCAAGAAATTCGACGAGGAGATTCGTTTCTTCAAGGGATGGCGCAGCAATATGAAGGCAGTCGGCTCGATTGTGCCGACATCTGGAATAACCGCCCGGCGAATGGCAAGCGTCGTCAATCCCCATTCGGGCCTCCCCGTTCTCGAGCTTGGCCCCGGCACCGGTGTCATCACCAAGGCGATCTTGCAGAAGGGCGTGCAGCCTCAAAATTTGGTCTCGGTCGAATTCTCCACCGATTTCTTTCAACATCTCGTCAAGGCCTATCCCGGCGTTGATTTCATCAATGGCGATGCCTTCGATCTCGAAAAGACTTTGGGCGCGCATAAGGACCAGACGTTCGACAGCGTCATTTCGGCCGTGCCGCTTCTGAATTTCCCAATGCATATGAGGGTGTCGCTGATCGAGGACCTGTTATCGCGGATTCCTGTCGGCCGGCCCGTCGTCCAGATTTCCTACGGTCCGCTGTCGCCGGTCGTCGCCATGCCGGATCGTTATCAGATTTCCCACTATGACTTTGTCGTGCGCAACATCCCGCCTGCACAATTGTGGGTCTATCGCAAGACGCATTGAAGCCGATTAATGTTCGGCATCTACGTCACGCATCCGCAGGTACGCATTAATTCGGATGTGCCGGTTCCGCGCTGGGGATTGTCCGAGCTTGGCGCGGCTCGATCGGAGATGGCCGCGCAATGCGGTTGGGCAAGGCAGCTCACGCGCATTCTGTCGAGCGACGAGACCAAGGCGCTGGAAACGGCGGCGATCCTTGCAAGGCCGGCCGGCATCGACATCGAGGTGCTGGACCATGCCGGCGAAAACGACCGGTCTGCCACCGGCTTTCTGCTGCCCGACGAATTCGAAAAGGCGGCAGACTGGTTTTTCGCCAATCCGGAGCAGAGCTTTTACGGCTGGGAGCGTGCCGTCGACGCTCAAGCCCGTATTGTTTCCGCGATTTCGTCCGTGCTCGATGGGAACGATCCATCGAGGCCGATCGCCTTCGTGGGTCATGGCGGCGTGGGCACGCTATTGAAATGCCATCTCGCCGGCCTGCCGATCGCGCGCAGCCATGATCAGCCGGGCGGCGGCGGCAATCTCTTTGCGTTTGCCCTTGCCGACCGGTGCCTTGCATGCGATTGGAGGCCGTTTGAGCTCTGGCAAGGATGGCAACAATGACTGCAAGCGCACGCGACCGGCTGATCGTCGGCCTTGATATCCCCACCATCGGCGAGGCCGAGGCGATCGTCAAAAAGCTTGGCGACGACGTGCTGTTCTACAAGATCGGCTATCAGCTGGCCTTTTCCGGCGGGCTCGAATTTGCCCGCGATCTTGCCAGCGACGGCAAGAAGGTCTTTCTCGATATGAAGCTGCTCGATATCGACAACACGGTCGCCAAGGGTGTCGAGAACATCGTCAAGATGGGGATGTCGATGCTGACGCTGCACGCTTATCCGAAAGCGATGAATGCGGCCGTCGAAGCTGCGCGCGGCTCCGACCTTTGCTTGCTTGGCGTCACGGTGCTGACCTCGATGGATGCGCAGGATGTCATTGACGCCGGCTACCAATTTGACCCGCGAGCCCTGGTACTTCGCCGCGCCGAACAGGCACGGGCGGCCGGAATGGGCGGCATCGTCTGCTCGGCCGAGGAAGCATCTGCGGTCCGCAAGATCGTCGGCCCCGACATGGCAATCGTCACCCCCGGTATCCGGCCCGCCGGCAGCGACAAGGGCGACCAGAAGCGGGTGATGACACCGGCCGATGCGCTTGCCGCCGGATCAAGCCATCTCGTCGTCGCCCGCCCCATCGTCAAGGCCGCCGATCCAAGGGCTGCGGCGCTCGCCATTCTTGATGAAATGCGTGGCGCGCCGGCCGCATAACCAGTCAATCCAGTATCAGCGTCATGGTAATGGCGGGAGCGCGATGTCTCCGCGCGGCAGATCCAAGTCTGATTGTGCTATCTGCCCGTCGGAAAATGGGGAGTGTTTCCGGGGCTGGCAGCGCGTCCGCCGGCGCCGCCTCGACGCGGTCGCGCACCGGCCTTGACCGGTCAAGTGAATTGGCGGAAGAAGCGGAAGCAATAGTGACGGGTTGAGATGAAAATAGGGAGCGGTCATGGTAAAGGGCTACTGGATTGCGCGCGTCGATGTCCGCGATGCCGAGCGCTACAAGGATTATGTCGCGGCCGCGAAACCGGCTTTTGAGAAATACGGCGCTAAATTTCTGGCCCGCGGCGGTGCTTTCCAGCGTCTGGAGGGGGATGTCCGGTCCCGTAACGTGGTGATCGAGTTCCCGTCGCTGCAGGCGGCGATCGATTGCTACAATTCGCCCGAATACCAGATCGCAGCTGCGATCCGCCATGAGGTCGCGAGTGCTGAAATGGTGGTCGTCGAAGGCGTCTGAGTGGCGTCCCATGCTGTGGCGGAAAGCGGCAGAAAAGCCTTGGCGATGAGCCTTCCCGTCGCCCGATGATTGGGCTATGTAGCTCACATACCCCATGCTGAAGATCAGGAGTGCCACGCCATGACCTTGTCCAACCTCCCCCCGCTCGTTACCGTTTTCGGCGGGTCGGGATTTGTCGGTCGTCATGTCGTGCGTGCGCTTGCGAAACGCGGCTTCCGCATCCGCGTTGCCGTCCGCCGTCCGGATCTCGCCGGCTTCCTGCAACCGCTCGGCAATGTCGGCCAGATTTCCCTGGTTCAGGCAAACCTGCGCTACCGTAATTCGGTCGACGCGGCGGTGCACGGCGCCGATCATGTCGTCAATTGCGTCGGCATCCTGTTTGAAAGCGGCCGCAACACCTTCGATTCGGTTCAGGATTTTGGTGCCCGCGCCGTGGCCGAAGCCGTGCGTGGTGTCGGTGCGACGTTGACCCATATCTCCGCCATCGGCGCCGATGCCAATAGCGAATCGCTTTATGCGAAATCGAAAGGCCGGGCGGAAAAGGCGATCCTGGAGACCGTTCCCGAAGCGGTCATCCTGCGGCCGTCGATCATTTTCGGTCCGGAAGACAGTTTCTTCAACAAGTTCGCCAAGATGGCGCGTCTCTCGCCGGTCCTGCCGCTGGTCGGCGGCGGCAACACGGCATTTCAGCCGGTCTACGTCGCCGATGTTGCCGAAGCAGTTGCCAGGACCATCGAGGGCAAGGTTACCAAGGGCAAGATCTATGAACTCGGCGGGCCGGAAGTTTTGACCTTCAAGAATTGTCTCGAGATCATGCTGAAGACCATCGGACGCAAGCGCACGCTGCTGCCGGTTCCCTTCGGCATTGCCTCGCTGATGGGGTCCATTGCCTCGCTGGTACCCTTCGTGGCGCCGCCGATCACGCCCGACCAGGTCATCCTGCTGAAGCGCGACAATGTCGTTTCCGATGGTGCGCAGGCCGAAGGCCGCGCGTTGCAGGCGTTCGGCATCGAGCCGACTTCGATCGAAGCGATCCTGCCATCCTACATGGTGCGTTATCGACCACAGGGGCAGTATACCCGGTCTGGCGGCGCCGCTTGAATAAATGCCGCCGGCGCCCCCGGCGGTTTCTTTTTGCCCGCCTCAAATCAAAGCGTTGCAGTTCTGCCGCACTTGAAAAAGCGATTGGTCTTTACCGTCGATTCAGCATCTGTTGATATTGATAACGGCTGGTCCAGCGCATAGACAACAGCCGCGCCGCGTCCTTCGTTTCAGGAAAGACCGGCGCCGTCATATCATCTTGAAAGGCATATTTTTCATGGGCAAGTCGATCGCAATTTTCTTTGCGTGCGCGGCACTTATCGTTCTGGCTGGATCCTTCGCTGCGCCGAAGACGGTCGCCGGCAATCACAGCTGCGCGCCGGCCTATGGCGTCGATCCCTGCACCACGGCTTCGATCGGCGAACTCGCCGAATAAGAATTTCCGCCTCATTTTGAGGCGGCGCAGTTTCATGGCGGGGGCCAGGGGACCGCATGCAGTCTCGCAAGAGATGCATGCGGTTTTTTATTGCCGTTCAGCCGACCAGCCAGAGACCGACGAGGCCAGCCGCGCCGATGACGATGCGCCAGATGGCGAACGGTGCAAAACCGCGACTGGAGACGAATTTCAAGAGCGAGCGCACGACGATCAGCGCCGCCAAGAACGCGGCAGAGAAGCCGACGACGATCAGCGACACGTCATCGAAGTTGAGCGCGCCACGGTTCTTGTAGAGATCGAGCGTGAAAGCGCCGAGCATGGTGGGCATCGCGAGGAAGAACGAGAACTCGGCGGCGGAACGCTTGTCGGTCCCCATCAGCAACGCGCCGGCGATGGTCGCACCCGAGCGGGATGTGCCGGGAACCATCGCCAGGCATTGGCAGAGCCCGATCTTCAGAGCGAGCGACGGCGGATAGTCCATGACGTCGTTATATCTCGGCTTCAGCGGCAAACGGTCGATCGCATAGAGGACGACACCACCGAAGATCAGCACGATGCAGATCAGTACCGGTGTTTCGAACAGCACGCTCTTGATGAAACCATGAGCCACGGCGCCGATCGCGGCAGCCGGCAGGAAGGCGAGAAGGATCGACAGGACGAATTGGCGTGCCTTGGCGCTCGAGGGCAGGTCGGCAGCGATCGACAGGAGACGCTGGAAATAAACGAGCAGGATCGCAAGGATCGCACCGAGCTGGATGAGTACGGCAAAGGTATTACCGGGCGACTTGAAGCCGAGGAAATGCCCGGCAAGCAGTACATGCGCGGTCGACGATACTGGAATGAATTCGGTCAGGCCTTCGATGAAGCCAAGAACCAGAGCGCTGATGATCGATTGATCGGCCATGAATTAAGTATCCCTGAAGCATTGGGGTTTAAGGTCTGGGACCATCGACGGGCATTGGCTGATTCGCTTGTGTTTGCGCCAGCAAGTTCCTATAGCTTTTCCAAACGCGCCGTGGCCAGACCAAACCGCCGCGACAAACCATCCCCCCAATCGAACTGACGAAACCCGATATCTCATGCCAACTCTCTACCACCACCCCATGTCCACCTCTTCCCGGTTCGTCCGCCTGATCCTGTCGGAATACGGCTATCAAACGGAACTGGCAGAGGAGCAGCCCTGGGAGAAGCGGCGTGACTTCCTGACGCTCAATCCCGCGGGCACTCTGCCGGTCTACGTCGACGACAGCATGCGGGCGCTCTGTGGCGCGACTGTGATTTCCGAATATCTCGATGAGACCAACGGCGTTCTGAAGCGCGACCGGAGGCTTCTGGCGGAAGACCCGTTCCAGCGCGCGGAAATCCGCCGGCTGGCAGAATGGTTCCTACAGAAGATGGAGGCCGATGTCACGCGGCCGCTGGTCCGTGAACGCATTTTCAAGCTGCAGATGACGCCGGACCAGGGCGGCGGCGCACCCGATTCGAAGGCTCTTCGCACGTCGCGGTCCAACATTCGCCAGCATCTGAAATATCTGGGCTGGCTTGCCGGTTCGCGCACCTATCTGGCCGGCGATCGCCTGTCCTATGCGGATCTTGCCGCCGCCGCTGCAATCTCCGTGCTCGATTATCTCGGCGAGATCGATTGGGCGGAGGTTCCGGCGGTGAAGGATTGGTACCAGCGGCTGAAATCCCGGCCATCCTTCAGGCCGCTGCTTGCGGAGCGCGTGCGCGGCGTTACCCCCGTATCGCACTACGCGGATCTCGATTTTTAGGGCATGATACCGGGAACTGTGAACCAGTTTTTCGGTCGATATCATGCTCCAGCAACAGGAGAACCCCGTGCCGGGCGATGCGCTCCATAGGGAGAAGCACGACAAGAGGCGCCGGACGCTCACCAGCTTCCTCAAGGACGAAGCCCGCGACAAAGGTTTCGACGTCTGCCGCGTAGCGCGTCCAGACTCCATTCCGCAGGCGCCGGGACGTCTCGCCGATTTTCTTGGCGAGGGATATCACGGCACGATGGACTGGATGGCGGAGACGGCCGACCGCCGCGCCGATCCCCGGGTACTGTGGAGCGATGTTCGCTCCGTCGTGCTCTTCGGCATGAATTATGGGCCGGAGGAGGACCCGCGCTCCCTCCTCGAACAGCCCGATCGTGGGACCATTTCGGTTTATGCGCGCAACCGCGACTATCACGACGTCATCAAAGGCAAGCTCAAGGAAGTGGCGACGCGTTTTGCGGCAAGGGCAGGTGAGGACGTCAAAGTCTTCGTCGATACCGCCCCGGTGATGGAGAAGCCGCTGGCTGAGCAGGCGGGCCTCGGCTGGCAGGGCAAGCACACCAATCTCGTCAGCCGCGAATTCGGCTCCTGGCTGTTTCTCGGCAGCCTGTTCACCACGGCGGACCTTATGATCGACGAACCCGAACGGGATCATTGCGGCTCGTGCCGCGCCTGCCTTGATGTATGCCCGACCAATGCCTTTCCGGCCCCCTACAAAATCGACGCGCGTCGCTGCATTTCCTATCTGACGATCGAGCACAAGGGGCCGATCGATCCGGCCTTGCGGCCTTTGATCGGCAATCGCATCTATGGCTGCGATGACTGTCTTGCCGTCTGTCCGTGGAACAAGTTCGCCACGACAGCCTCGGAAATGAAGCTGAAGGCGCGCGAGGATTTGAGAGCGCCGTCTTTGTCCTTCCTTCTGACGCTCGATGATGCTTCGTTCCGCGCATTTTTCTCCGGCTCGCCGGTCAAGCGCATCGGCCGCGACCGCTTCGTGCGCAACTGTCTGATCGCCGCCGGCAATTCCGGCGATGCGGGGCTGATTGATGTCTGCGCGACCTTGTCGAAGGATATGTCGCCAACGGTGCGCGGCATGGCGGTCTGGGCGCTTTCACGATTGATGACGGCTGGCGATTTTGCGAATTTTGCGGCAAGACGGCAGAGCGAGTCGGACGCCGAGGTTCTCGCCGAATGGAAACTGGCAGGAGTTGTGTGATGCATGTTCTCATCCTGGGAGCCGGTTTTTCCGGCTCGGCCATTGCCAAGGCCTTTCTGCCCTTGGCGCAATCGGTCACCGGAACGACGCGGTCGGAAGACAAGCTCGGCGACCTTCGCGAGCGCGGGATCGATGCGCTTGTCTATGACGGCGTTAGCATCTCGCCGGAACTCGCCTCGGTGATGAAGCGGACGACGCACCTGATCCAGTCCATCGCGCCGGGCCGTGAGGGCGATCCGATCATGCGTCCCGAAACACCACCGCTTGCCGAACTGATGCCGAACCTTGAATGGGCAGGCTATCTTTCGACGGTCGGCGTCTATGGTGATCATGGTGGCGCCTGGGTCACGGAGGAGACTTCATTGGAGCCGGTTTCCGCTCGCTCCGTGGAGCGTGTGGCGGCGGAGAAGGCCTGGCTTGCCTTTGGCCGCGACAACAATATCCCGGTCGCGGTGCTACGGCTTGCCGGTATCTACGGCCCCGGTCGCAATGCGTTCTGCAATCTCGAAGCCGGCACGGCGCGCCGCCTCATCAAGCCCAACCAGGTTTTCAACCGCATCCGGGTCGAGGATATCGCGGGCGCGGCACGCTTTCTGGCGGAGAAATCGATCGGTGGCATCTTCAATGTCACTGACAATGAGCCTGCGCCGCCGCAGGACGTCGTTGCCGAGGCTGCACGGCTGATGGGCGTCAGCCCGCCGCCTGAAATCCCCTTCGAGGAGGCCGAATTGTCTCCCATGGCGCGGTCGTTCTATGGCGAGAACAAACGCGTTTCGAATGCGCGCCTGCGCGATCTCGGCTTCGTCTTCCGTTTTCCCGACTATCGGATTTCGCTAGCGGAATTATGGAGTGGCGGGCAATGGCGCGGATGATCTTTCAAGTATAAATGATTTCGAAAGACTATGGGTTTCTTCCGGTAGATCTAAGAATCAAACGCTGAAATATTCGCGTTTTTGGGCGATTTTAATCTATCCAAATTGGTAAGAAAATTTGCATTTGCTCTTTCGGTGATATGCAACCTTAACGGGATATTGCGGTTTTATAGCTTTGAAACAGGCCAAATAAGGCACTTTTCAAAAATTTGAATCATTTTTTATATCCGACCCAGGGTTGGCAGGCGGCCGCCAGGGCATTTTCAGATTAACGTCTGATTCCAAAGCATTTCTGCGCGAATGTGACAGAATTTCAAAATTTCGTAATTTTAATTTTTTGTAGATCTTCAATACTTCCTAATGCAACGTTAAAGGTTGAAGCACTTTTTTGCCATTTTTTCCCCCGACAAGCGCATCTTTAGTGAGACTTAACTAAATTTTCAAACGAAGGGGTCGTCTTTGATCAAGACCAAATTCGCGTCTGCTGCATTGGCGGCAACTTTTGCCTTGGGGGCAATTCTCACATCGGTAACACCAAGCCACGCTGCAGGATCTGGCTGCGGCGGTGCATCCTGGTACGCGCTTTCCTCGCGCACCGCGTCCGGCGAACGAATGAACGCCAAATATCTGACGGCCGCTCATCGGAACCTCAAGTTCGGCACCAAGGTCGCCGTCACCAACAAGCGCAACGGCAAGACGGTTGTCGTCCGCATCAACGATCGTGGTCCTTTCATTCGCGGCCGCGTCATCGATCTTTCCAAGGCCGCCGCCTCCCACATCGGCATGATCCGTTCGGGAACTGCAAGCATCTGCTATCGCGTCGTCAGCTGACGTCCAAAAAGTGCCTGCCCGGTTTTCTTCCGGTCGGGTTTGATCCGGTACGTTCGGAAAGGGCGCTTCTGCCTCCCGTATCGGCCACGACCTCGCATCCAATCAGCAATCGTCACGCGCCGCCGCTTCCCGGCTTGCTCTTGGCGGCCATCACCGCTACCACGGCGGAAAATGGAGTTTGAAAGATGCGACTGGGTGGCAGGCTCGCCGGAGCTATTGAGGTTCTTGCCGATATTGAGGCGCGCAAGCGTCCCGTTGCCGATGCCCTCAAGGACTGGGGACTGGCACATCGTTTTGCCGGGTCGGGCGACCGCGCCGCGATCGGCAACATCGTCTACGACGCTCTGCGCATGAAACTTTCGCACACCTGGCTGATGGACAGCGACACCGCCACGGCGCTCGGTCACGCGGTGATGTTTCGCCAGTGGGGCGTGTCGCCGGAGAAACTTGCCGCAGAATTGGAGGGCGACAAGTTTGCGCCTGAACCGCTCACGCAAGAGAAGAAAGCGGCTTTCGCCAGCCGCAAGCTGGAAGACGCGCCGCTGCATGTGCAGGGCGATATTCCGGAATGGGTGCAGCCGTCCTTCGAGGAGAATTTTGCCGAAGACTGGCTCGCCGAGGCAAAGGCGTTGGCTGGGCGTCCTGCTCTCGATCTGCGCGCCAATACCTTGAAGGCTTCCCGTGAGAAGGTTTTGAAGGCGCTGGAGCGCAGCGGTGTCGAGCCAACGGTGATTGCGCGCAACGGCATTCGCGTGCAGGCGGGCGAGGGGCCGTCGCGCCTGCCCAACGTCACGGCGGAGTTGTCCTTCCAGAAGGGCTGGTTCGAGGTTCAGGACGAAGGCTCGCAGATCGTGGCCGACCTGGTGATGCCGAAAGAAGGCGACCAGATTCTCGATTATTGCGCCGGAGGTGGTGGCAAGACACTGGCCATGGCGGCTTCCATGAACAACAAGGGTCAGGTGCACGCCTACGACACCGACCGCAAGCGGCTGGCGCCGATCATCGAGCGGTTGAAGCGGGCCGGCACGCGCAACGTCCAGGTCCACGACCGCCTGGAAGGCCTGACGCCGCTCATTGGCAAATGCGATCGGGTTCTCGTCGATGCGCCCTGCACCGGCACCGGCACCTGGCGCCGCCGGCCGGACACAAAATGGCGGCTGACGCGGAAGAATCTCGAGGAGCGCCTGGCGCAGCAGCAGGAAGCGCTTGCGGGCGCTGCCTCCTTCGTGCGCCCGGGCGGCCACCTCATCTACATCACCTGCTCGGTGCTACCGGAAGAAAACGAGGCTCAGGTCTACAATTTCTGCGAGGACAATCCGGAATTCGAGATCCTGTCCGGCGCCGATGCCTGGGCAGGTCTGTTCGGTACCGACAAGCCGCAACCCTGGTCTGCCGACATGAAGACGGTGACGCTGACGCCGGCCTCCACCGGCACAGACGGCTTCTTCTTCTGCTTGATGGGCCGCAAGACCTGAACGGCATTCGTGGCTGCCGTGGAATATTGGCTCCTCCCACCCGCTGCGACGAGCTCTCCGTCCCCTCCCATCCTGAAAACGTATAAACTATACACTTTGACACAAGTTTCGTTTTGGTTCATGAAAACCGGGCTGAACAGCCACGTTCTATTTTGGTCCGCGCGATTGTGCGACCGGACGCCGGGGCGCGGGGAACACCGAATTCATTCGGAAAATACCAGGAGAGGTCATGACCACATCATTCCTTCGGAGCGCCGCACTGGCGTTTGCAACCGCAACGTCGATGCTTGCGCTGCAGCCGGCCCAGGCTGCGACCGACGCAGCCGCCGTCGTCAAGCACTATGCCGAGGTGGCACACGCCAAATATTCCGACGCTCTTACGACCGCAGAAGCGCTCGACAAGGCCGTTGATGCGCTGATCGCGACACCGAGCGAAGCGACGCTGAAGGCGGCTCGCGAGGCTTGGCTTGCGGCCCGCAACCCCTATCAGGAAACCGAAGTCTACCGTTTCGGCAACCCGATCGTCGATGACTGGGAAGGCAAGGTCAACGCCTGGCCGCTGGACGAGGGCCTTATCGACTATGTCGATCCGAGCTACGGCGCCGAAAGCGACGAGAACGCGCTGTTCACCGCCAACGTCGTCGCCAACAAGACGATCAAGATCGACGGCAAGGACGTGGACGCAACCAGCATTACGCCGGAATTCCTGTCGAGCACGCTGCAGGAAGCAGGCGGCATCGAGGCGAATGTCGCCACCGGCTACCACGCCATCGAATTTCTGCTCTGGGGCCAGGACCTGAACGGCACCGGCAAGGGCGCGGGCAACCGGTCCTATACGGACTATGACACGAAGAATTGCACCAACGGCAATTGCGACCGCCGCGCCGCCTATCTGAAGGCCGCCAGCGACTTGCTTGTTTCCGACCTCAAGGACATGGTCGCCAACTGGGCGCCGGATGGCGCCGCCACGAAGAATGTCGAAGGCGACGCCAAGGCCGGCGTTGCGGCGATCCTGACCGGCATGGGCTCGCTCTCCTACGGCGAGCTGGCGGGTGAGCGCATGAAGCTCGGCCTCCTGCTGCACGATCCGGAAGAAGAGCATGATTGCTTCTCCGACAACACCTACAACTCGCATCTGCACGATGCGATCGGCATCCAGGCCGCCTATACCGGCGAATATACGAAAGTTGACGGCACCAAGTTGACCGGCCCTTCGCTCTCCGAACTCGTCGCCGCCAAGGATCCGGCGCTTGACAAGGAAATGAAGGGAAAGCTGGCAGCGACGATTACTGCGATGGAAGCGATGGCCAAGCGCGGCCAGACGGTCGAAGCCTATGACCAGATGATCGCCGAGGGCAATGCCGAAGGCAACGCCATCGTCCAGGCTGCCATCGATGGCCTCGTCGCCCAGGCAAAGACGGTCGAGCGCGTCATTGCGTCGCTGGACCTCGGCGCGATCGAGCTTGAAGGTTCCGACAGCCTGGATAATCCTAACGCAGTCTTCCAATAAGAAAGCAAAGGCGGGCCGCCGCTTCCGGTGTGCGGCCCGGTTTTTTCTGAATGCCTGTTTGGCTCGCCCGACGTGTGATTTTGCCGTCTGCCGCTGCACTTTTGCTAGCGGCGGGCGGCTTTTCCGTTTTTGGCGAGGAGCGTGCGGTATTTGGTGCGGCATACCCCCCTCTGTCACTGCGTGACATCTCCCCCTCAAGGGGGGAGATTGGCTCTTTGCCAGCCGATATGTCGGAAACTCCGCAGGCTGAAAAAGCGCTCGAGCTTGCCACATCGATCTCCCCCCTTGAGGGGGAGATGCCCGACAGGGCAGAGGGGGGTAGTGCCCCAGCAATGGAAAGCGGGGTGATAGACGCTCTTGCCGCCGAAGGCCGAGATGACCTTTCCGAGGCCGACCAAATCCGTGTACAGGCCGTAACCCGCCCCGCCGCCAATTTTTCCAAAGCCGAAAAATTCGAAGCGATGTCGGGTGGTGCGGGCACGTCCATCGCCTCGGTCAATCAGGACAGCTTCTCGCAGTTCTCGGCCAATATCACCTTTGCCGAGGAAGAGACGTTCAAGCTCGGCAATGCGCTGTTCCGCAAGCTCTGGGTCTCTTCGCCCTCATCGACGCAGGCGTCGGATGGTCTGGGGCCGCTCTATAATGCCCGTGCTTGCCAGACCTGCCATCTGAAGGACGGGCGGGGGCACCCGCCGGACGGGTCGGCGGACGCGACCTCGATGTTCCTGCGTCTTGCCCGAGCGCCGAAGACCGCGGAGGAACAGGCGGCGATCGCGGCCCACGAGGTGCTGAATTTTCCGGATCCCGTTTACGGCACGCAGTTGCAGGACAGCGCCGTGCCCGGTCTTCCCGCTGAAGGCCAAATGAAGGTCAGCTATACGGAGACCCCGGTGGTGCTGGCGGGCGGCGAAACGGTTTTCCTGCGCAAGCCGCATTATTCGATCGATAAGCCGGGTTATGGTGCCCTTGATGAAGCGACCACGCTGTCGCCCCGCGTGACGCAGGCGATGGGTGGGCTGGGGCTCGCGGAAGCCATTCACTCCGCCGATATCCTGACGAATGCCGATCCGGACGACAAGAACGGCGACGGCATAAGTGGCAAACCGGCCGCGGTGCGCGATCCGGCCTCCGGCAAACTCACCCTCGGCCGCTTCGGCTGGAAAGCACAGAGCGCCACGGTGCGCCAGCAGAGCGCCAACGCGCTGGCGGGGGACATCGGCATCTCGTCTCCGGATGCGAAGCGCAGCCATGGCGATTGCACGGCCGCACAAACCGCCTGTCTCGCCCTGGCCGACGGCGTACAGCCGAGGCTGGGCGATACTGAAGCGCCAGACCCGGTCCTTAATCTCATAACCTTCTACTCGGAGAATCTTGCTGTCCCGGCGCGGCGCAAGGCGGGTTTTGCAGAAACGCTGGCGGGCAAGAAGGTTTTCTATGAAACCGGCTGCATTGCCTGCCACGTGCCGAAATTCGTCACCCGCCGCGATGCCGCCAACAAGGCGCATGCCTTCCAACTGATCTGGCCCTATTCCGATTTTCTGCTGCACGACATGGGCGAGGGTCTTGCTGACGGCCAAAAGGTGGGCGAAGCTTCGGGCAGCGAATGGCGCACGCCGCCGCTCTGGGGCATCGGGTTGACCAAGACGGTGAGCGGCCACACGTTCTTCCTTCATGACGGGCGTGCCCGCAATCTGACCGAAGCCATCCTTTGGCACGGCGGCGAGGCGGCAAAGGCCCGTGACCGGTTTGCCGCACTGGAAAAAGCCGATAGACAAGCCCTGATGACATTTCTGGAGTCTCTTTGATGCGCCACCGGCTTCCCCTGTTTCTCAGCCTTGCCCTCCTGTCGCTGCCCGTCATGGCCGAGGACGTGGATGAGGCGGCGCCGCCACGCGCCGGGCTCAAGCTGGAGGCGGTGCCGGGTGTCATGCAGAAGGCTGTCGACGATTTCATCCGCCCCGGCTACCGGGACCTGACGGAGGGCGCAGAATCGCTTGCCGAAGCGGCCCGTGTGCTGTGCGACAAGCCCTCCGAGGAGACGCTCGGTGACGTGCAGATGACCTTCGACGAGGTGGTCCAGCAATGGTCGACGATCGAGATCGTCCGTGTCGGGCCGGTCATCGAAGGCAACCGGTTCGAGCGGTTCCTGTTTTTTCCGGATCGCAAGAGCACCGGCCTGAAACAGGTCCAGCGCATTCTGGCGACGAATGACGAAACGGCGACCTCGGCCGAGACCCTCAAGGGCAAGAGCGTTGCTGCGCAGGGTCTCGGCGCACTGGAATATGTGCTCTACGGCACGGGCGCGGAGGTTCTGGCCTCGGAAAAGAACGGGTTCCGCTGCCGCTATGGCGCGGCGATCGCCGACAATCTGAAGTCCGTTGCCGCCGAGCTTCATGCCGAATGGGAAAAACCGGATGGCATCCAGTCGGCCTGGAAGGCGCCCGGTCCGGACAACCCACTTTATCGCGACGGCAAGGAAGCCGCGACCGAACTGCTCGGCGTCCTCGTCCACGGCGTCGAAAGCATCCGCGATCAGCGCCTGCGGCCGTTCTATGCCGGCATCATCAAGGGCGAGCCGGACAAGGGACATCCGAAGCTGGCGATCTATTGGCGCTCGGGCAACACCATGCCGGCGCTCTCGGCGAATTTCATGGCACTCCAGACACTGTTCAACACGGCCGACATGCAAGCCCTGCTGCCTGACGACAGACGTTCCATGGCGCGCGCCATCAACTATGTTCTGCAAGCCATCGTCGACGATGCCGATCAGATCGATCTACCGATCGACGAGGCGATCGAAGACGAGGAGCAGCGCGGCAGGCTGAACCGCATCCTGCAGAATACCAATGACGTTCTGCAGCGCCTCAATCTCGATTTCGGCGGCGCCATCGGGCTTGGCGCCGGCTTCTCCTTCGCGGATGGCGACTGAGCGTCGCACCGCGGCCGACGCGGGCCTGCAAGCCCTTGAAACCGGTTGACAAAAACCGAACACAGGCGCAAAGCGGTCACCTGTGTTCCACCCGCGAACACGGCCAAATAAGGATCAACGGATCATGAACCCCGACAGTCGAAGTATCGCTTCGATTTTGCCGACCGTCAGGCCCTGGTAACAAGGGGTCCGCTGGCGGTCGACAGACTTGCCAGAATGGAACCCGATATGCTGCGCATCTACAAAAGCCAGAACAATCACTTCGCCCTGCTCGACGCCACGGACCTGGCTGAAACCACACCGGTCGTCTGGTTCGATCTGTTCAATCCCGCCCAGGACGAGACTCGCGTCGTCGAACAGCATCTCGGCATCGAAATTCCGACGCGGGACGAAATGCAGGAGATCGAACTTTCCGACCGCCTTTATCAGGAGGACGGCGCCGAGTTCATGACCATGACCGCGGCGACCGAGCTCGATGGCGATAACCCGGTCAAAGTGCCGGTCACCTTCATCCTGAAAGGGGCGACGCTGGTCACGGTTCGCCATGCTGATCCGAAGCCATTCCATCTCTATGCCGCGCGCATGCAGCGCCCCAACGGCGTCTCCTGCGAGAGCGGCGAATTGGCCATGCTGGGGCTTCTGGAAGCCATGATCGACCGCACGGCCGATGCGCTGGAGCGCATTGGTAATGAGGTTGACGGCATCTCGCGCGAGGTGTTCCGCAAGAACAATGCCAGCGTCACGAAGAAGACCCGTGACCTCCAGTCGCTGATCGAGCAGATCGGTCAGAAAGGCGATTTCCTGAGCGTCATCCGCGAAAGCCTCGTCAGCGTCGGCCGGCTCGTTGCCTATCATACGGCACTCGACGGGATCGGCACCCGCAAGGCGATCAAGGAAAGCCGCCAGCGGGTCAAGCTGATCCAGCGCGATGCGACCTCGCTTGGTGACCACGCACTGTTCCTGTCGAACAAGATCAACTTCCTGCTCGATGCGACGCTGGGGCTGATCAATCTGGAGCAGAACCAGATCATCAAGATCTTCTCCGTCGCCGCCGTCGTCTTCCTGCCGCCGACGCTGGTCGCCTCGATCTACGGCATGAATTTCGATGTCATGCCGGAGCTGAAATTTGAGTTCGGCTATCCGATGGCGCTGTTGATGATGGTGCTCTCGGCCGTTCTGCCCTTCGTCTATTTCAAGCGGCGGGGATGGCTGTAGAGCAATAGTCCGATGGGCGGTAAAGAGTGTCGCGCTGGTACGCGGCACCATTTTGAACTGGCAGCATTTTCATGAACCTCAATCCCCGCAGATCCATGGGTTTGATCGACCGCCGCGCCTTCTTGACGATGGCCGGGGCGGTCTGGGCGGCGGCGCTTGCGCCGCGGGCCACCTTCGCGCTGTCGCGCACCGATGCCGTCTATGCTTCCGCTTTCATGGCGCCGGATGGCTCCTATGGCGTGGCGACGCTGACGGAGGAGGGGGAGATCATTGCGCGCGAACCGCTGCCGGCCCGTGCCCATGGCTTGACCTACTCGCCGATCACCCACCGCGCGGTCGCCTTTGCCCGCCGGCCCGGCACCTATGCGATGATCTTTACGCCGGATAACAGCGTCGAGCCGATCGTCATCACCTCGGTCGAGGGGCGGCATTTCTATGGCCATGGCTGCTTTTCGGCCGATGGTCGGCTGCTTTATGCGACGGAGAACGATTTCGCCAGCAATCGAGGCATGATCGGCGTCTATGACGGAACGAACGATTTTGTCCGGATCGGTGAATTTCCGTCCTATGGCATCGGCCCGCACGACATGACGCTGTCGGCGGATGGCCGGATGCTCGTCGTCGCCAATGGCGGCATCGAGACACATCCGGATTTCGGCCGCACCAAACTCAACCTCGACCACATGGAGCCGTCTTTGGCGCTGATCGACACGCAAACGGGCGCGCTGATCGAGCGCCACGTCATGCCGGACCACCTGCGCCAGCTTTCCACGCGGCATGTCGATATTGATGCCGACGGTCGGATCTGGTTCGCCTGCCAGTACGAGGGCGCCCGCAACGATCTGCCGCCGCTTGCCGGCTCGTTCGCGCGCGGCGAGGACATCCGCTTTCTCGCGTTGCCGGCGAAGACGACGCTTGCGCTCGCCAATTACGTCGGCGCCATTGCGGTCAATCGGCAAGACGGGCTGGTGGCCCTGACGTCGCCCAAGGGCGGGACGGTGTTGACGGTGGATGCAAAAACCGGCCAAGTCGTCAGGCAGGACAGTCTCGCCGATGCGGCCGGCATCGCCGCCGCCGCGCATGGCTTCATTGCGTCATCCTACCGCGGCCAGTTCGGTGATGCGCAGAGCAAGGTCGCCTGGGACCAGCACTTCGTCAAGGTCGGGAAACTCTGAAAGTGTTCAGGATTGACCATTGGCTCGAGGGACCAAGGCTGCGATATCCTCCCAGAGATAGGCGACCTGCTCATAACTCCGGTCTCCAACCCCGATCCCGCTCGTTCCGATCGCTTTCGCGCCAAGCCGTTCATAAAACCGCCGGTTGGGATTGCCGGCGAGAACCCAGGCAAACAGGGACTTAGCCCCTTGCCCGGCGCATTGCGCTGCCACCGACCCCACCAAGGCGGCGCCGATGCCGGCCCTCTGATGCTCGCTGCGGATATAGAGCGCGTAAAGTTCATGAATATGCGCTGGAACGCGGCCGCGCGGCGGGCCGAAATTGGCGAAGCCGACGATGTTGCTCGTGGCAGGCTCGACGGCGACGAGATAATAGACACCCGGCACGCCCATCCTTCGTGCGAGGCGAAGGGCCTCATCCTCGCGCGACATGCCGTCGAGAAAGGCATCCGCCAGCAGGCCGCGAAAGGTCGAGCGCCATGTATCTACGAGCACCCCGGCGATCGCGAAGATGTCGTCGCCGGTGCCCGGCCGTATGTCGAAGGGCCTGTGTTCATCCATGCAATCGATATGGGGATTGCTGACCGCATTGTCATGCCTGCGCCGGTTTACCCTCTTGGCGTGCCCCTCTCGCCGGCATCGCCTTCGCCCCGTTGCTCTCGATTTTCCTCATCAATTGAGCTTGTCCTTGTTTTCCCGCCATGCAACTGTCTGCTCGCCCGGATATCGGGGCCGGCAAGGTCCATGATCAACGCAGACGATTGAGAGAACACGGTGGAATTTCGCGACCGCATCCGCAACAGTTTCGGCAGGCAGGCCGCCATGGCGACGATCGGCGCCGAGTTGACGCGGGTGGAGCAGGGCTCCGTCGAGATCGAACTTCCGTTCAACGAGAAGCTGACGCAGCAGCATGGTTTCCTGCACGCCGGCATCATTTCCGCGGCGCTCGACGCCGCCGGCACCTATGCCGCCTATTCGGTCATCGATCCCGATGCCTCCATCCTCACCATCGAATTCAAGGTCAACCTGATGTCGCCCGGCCGCGGCGAGCGGTTCCTGTTTCGCGGCGAAGTGACGAAACCGGGCACGACGATCATCGTCTCCGACGGCCGCGGCTATGCGCTTTCCGCAGATGGACCAGCCAAGCTGATCGCCTCGATGACCGGCACGATGATGGTGATCCGCGGACGTGAGGGAATTGAGGGATGACATTCGAACTGAAGCATGTGGCAGGCAGGGCGCTGCTCTATGTCATGGCCGTCGATGCGGAATATGGCGTGCACCTGCGCGAACGCATTTCGCCGCTGATGACCGGCGTCGGTCCGGTAGAAGCTGCCGTGACGCTGACCCGAACCCTGTCGGAGTTGCGCGCCCACAACAGCCTTCCCGCTCTCGTCATCTCGCTCGGCTCCGCCGGTTCCGCGCGATTGGAGCAGGCCGAGGTCTATCAAGCGACCTCGGTTGCCTATCGCGACATGGATGCCTCGCCGCTTGGCTTTGAGAGAGGCGCCACACCCTTCCTCGACCTGCCCGTCACCGTCGATCTACCGCTGCGCATTCCCGGCGTGAAGGAGGCCAGCCTCTCGACCGGCGCCGATATCGTTTCTGGCGCGGCCTATGAGACGATCGCGGCCGACATGGTCGAGATGGAGACTTTCGCCATCCTGCGCGCCTGCCAATCCTTTGGTGTTCCTCTGATCGGCTTACGCGGCATTTCCGACGGCAAGGCCGAGCTGAAACATGTCGGCGACTGGACCGAATATCTGCACGTCATCGACGAGAAGCTTGCTGCCGTCGTTGACGCGGTGGAAAATGCCGTCGAAACGGGCGAAATCGCCGTCTGACGACGCAAAATTGTCGGGGTGCAATGTAATCGTTGCGCTCGGCGCTGCCTTTATTTAAAGGCTCGCCATAGTTCCCCATCAGATGATCCCAAGCCAGCGGAAGCGCGTCATGACAGCGACAGTCCATCCCGATACCGTTCTCATCATCGATTTCGGCAGCCAGGTCACGCAGCTGATCGCGCGGCGCGTTCGCGAAACCGGCGTCTACTGCGAGATCGTGCCCTTCCAGTCCGCTGACGAGGGTTTCAAGCGGCTGAACCCGAAAGCGATCATCCTGTCCGGCAGCCCGGCCTCGACGCTCGATATCGGCTCGCCGCGCGCGCCGCAGGTGGTGTTCGACAGCGGCCTGCCGGTTCTCGGCATCTGCTATGGCCAGCAGACCATGTGCGAGCAGCTCGGCGGCAAGGTCGAGGCCGGCCATCACCGCGAATTCGGCCGTGCCTTCATCGAGATCGACAAGGAATGCGCGCTTTACGACGGCATCTGGACCTTAGGCTCCCGCCATCAGGTCTGGATGAGCCATGGCGACCGCGTGACGGCGATCCCGGCTGGCTTCGAAGTCGTCGCCGCCTCGCCGAACGCTCCCTTCGCCTTCATCGCCAATGAGGCGAAAAAATTCTACGCGGTGCAATTTCACCCGGAAGTCGTGCACACGCCGGATGGCGCCAAGCTGCTTGCCAATTTCGTCCACAAGATCGCCGGTCTCAAGGGCGACTGGTCGATGGCCGCCTATCGCGACAAGGCCATTGCCGAAATCCGCAAACAGGTCGGCGACAAGCGCGTCATCTGCGGTCTCTCCGGCGGCGTCGATAGCTCGGTCGCCGCTCTCCTCATCCACGAGGCAGTCGGCGATCAGCTGACCTGCATTCTCGTAGACCACGGCCTGATGCGCAAGAACGAGGCGGCCGACGTCGTCGCCATGTTCAAGGAGCACTACAACCTGCATCTGGTGCACGTCGATGCATCGGACCTGTTCATCAATGCGCTGGAAGGCGAGAGCGATCCGGAGACCAAGCGCAAGACCATCGGCCGCCTGTTCATCGATGTCTTCGAAGCGGAAGCCAAGAAGCTCGGTGGCGCCGAGTTCCTGGCGCAGGGCACGCTCTATCCGGATGTGATCGAGAGCGTCTCCTTCACCGGCGGTCCGTCCGTCACCATCAAGTCGCACCACAATGTCGGCGGCCTGCCGGCGCGCATGAACATGCAGTTGGTTGAGCCGCTGCGCGAGCTGTTCAAGGACGAAGTCCGCGTGCTCGGCAAGGAGCTCGGCCTGCCAGATAGCTTCATCGGCCGCCATCCCTTCCCTGGCCCCGGTCTCGCGATCCGCTGCCCGGGCGGCATTACCCGCGAAAAGCTCGAAATCCTGCGCGAGGCCGATGCCATCTATCTCGACGAGATCCGCAAGGCCGGCCTCTACGACGCCATCTGGCAGGCTTTCGCTGTGTTGCTTCCTGTGCAAACAGTTGGTGTCATGGGCGATGGCCGCACCTATGAATTCGTCTGCGCCCTGCGCGCCGTCACCTCCGTCGACGGCATGACCGCGGATTTCTACCACTACGACATGGAATTCCTCGGCCGCGCCGCCACCCGCATCATCAACGAAGTCCGCGGCATCAATCGTGTCGTCTACGACGTCACGAGCAAGCCACCCGGCACGATCGAGTGGGAATGATTTGAGGTCATTTTCGAGAACGCTCCGCCTGTAGACTGTGAAGGGTGGTGGGGCCGGCTTTGCCCATCGCCAGCGCCATGAGGCGCGGGAGAAACCGCAGTCAGGTTTCCTCACCGGGCCGTCGGACACCGCCATGCTGATTTCGAACTTCTTGCTCGGTGGAAGTCGAAGGTCGGCGAACCGGAGTGATCCTGGTTCAGTACCGGGCGCGTCACGCGCCCGGTCGGCTCGTCACAATCGGTGTTCAATGGTGGATCGCAATCCGCTTGGCACTTGCCTGCGCCTTTGCGGTCTTCGGCAGCGTAACCAAAAGAACACCGTTGTCGAACTTTGCGTCGACTTTGTCTTCGTCGACCTCGTGGCCGAGAGCGAGCCGTCGTTCAAAGCGTCCGTAGTAGCGCTCACTGAACTGACGATCCTTGTCCTCGGTTTCCGATTTCCTTTCGCCGCGAATTGCCAGGACGCCGTCGTCCAACGTCACCTCGATATCCTTCTCTTCGAGGCCGGGCACTTCCGCAATGACGCGTATTTCTTTTTCGTTCTCCGAGACTTCAACAGTCGGCCAGGTGCCGCTACGCGTCATCATCTGGCCAAATGCAGGCATGTCGAAGCCACGGAAGACTTCGTCGACCATACGGTTAAGGTTGCGGTGCAGCGACAGGAACGGATCCATGTCGTCGCCGCGATAGATGCTGGGAATCGGTTTGCCACGGTTCCATGGAATCAAATCACGTACACTCATTGTCCTTTCCTTTCTGTTTTTGACAGTGATGGGTAATATAATAAACGAGCTTTTGGCCGCTACGTTCCCTTCACTCGCCGTAAAACCGATTTTTTCGTGATGTCGGCGCGTAGCTTTCCGCGCATGCGCAGAGCCGCGAAATCATAGGCCGAGCGATTGCTGTGCCGGCTCCGGCGGCCTGAGATGGACACCTTCCAGTTCCAACATCTGGACCTTGGCAGTCGCGCCGCCGGGCGCCGAAAAACCGCCCACCTTGCCGCCGGCAGCGAGCACCCGATGGCACGGGATGATCAACGGCACTGGATTCTGTGCCATGGCTTGCCCGACATCGCGCGCGGCTTCAGGGCCGGCGCCCAGTTCCTTCGCCAAGGTGCCGTAGGTGGTCGTATGGCCCCAGCCGACGCGGCGCAGGGCGGCATAGATCTGCTTGAAGAATTCGTCCTGCCCGTCAAGATCGAGCCGGACGTCTGAAAAATCGATCTTTTCGCCGTTGAAATAGCGTTTCGCGGCGGTGATGGCTTCGCTTACCGCCGGCGTTGGAGCGGTGCGCTCGGCGTCAGGCATGCGGCGCAGGAGATTTCGCTCCGTTGCCTCGGCGCTGCGGGTCGGCAATTGGAAACGCACGACGCCGACGCCGTTCCAGGCGATACCGCAGTAACCGCCAGCGGTTTCGAAGACGTGATATTTTGGTGCTATCCGGGCCATGCCCAACTCCTTTCAGGTCGTTCCCGCCGAGCGGATCGTGGTATTCGAGCGGCCTGTGAGCATCACGCTGCGGCGCGCTCTCGCCTGCGTCGTTCGGAAAAAGCTTCAGCGCACCCGCCGGCGAGGCGAGGTTTTTGTAAATATAAGCCATGCCCGATCCTCTTCCAGTCTCGTCCTCGATGCCACCCGTTTCTTGCGCAACATACGTGGGATCGGACCAGGAAGCGCCTCTTTTGGCTACTCTCGAGAATTCAACGATTTGCCCAGAAGCGAACATTCCAGGATTATGATCGATGGGAATGGATTCACGATGTTCTTGTTTTGTTCTTGATCTCCCGCGGGACTCGGCTATAATCGCGTCATTCAAAAAGAGATGAGGTCTGGCATGCTTGGAAAAGCCGGGAATGAAGCCGTGCGTCGTGATCGGAAATCGTTTGCATTTGCAAATGGAGGGAATGCGCGAAAGTTCGATGATGCCGGAAGGAGCAATCTGTTTCTGGCAATCGTGCCCGAGCGCGACGTGGCGTTGCAGGCCGTCGAAATCGGCCGCGACGTATCGCAACGACATGGGCTCTCGAAATGTCCCCGTCCGCAGGAGCTTATGCATGTCTCGCTGAATGCGGTTGGGAAATATGCCGATTTTCCAGAGGATCCTGTCTTTGCCGTGTCGGCTGCAATGGCCACGGTCAAGGCCGCGCCGTTCGAGGTGACGTTCGACCGGGTCATGCATTTCGCCAGCACCAACGCGGTCGTGCTCGGCAATGCCGTGCGCAGTGAGGAGATCATGGACCTGCATGTCCAACTGGCCAAGGAGATGTGGGCTGTCGGACTGACCTTCACCTACAATCCTCGCTTCACGCCGCACATGACGCTTTTCTACGATGAGGCGTCTGTTCCCGAGCACAGGCTCGCCGAGCCGGTCAGCTGGATTGCGCGCGAGTTCGTTCTCATCCGCAGTTTTATCGGCAGATGCGAATACGAATATATCGGTCGCTGGCCGCTTCTGGATTGAGGCCGTCGTTAACTGCGGCTTTCCCGATATCCTGCGTCATGCTATCCCGCTTGCCGGCAAGCAAAGGGATGACATGACGCATGAGCGTGACGGTGTACGGCATCAAGAACTGTGACACGATGAAGAAGGCGCGCACCTGGCTGGAGGGCCAAGGCGTCGCCCATGATTTCCACGATTACAAGGCATCCGGTATTTCGCGTGAAGCGCTCCAGCGCTGGTGCGCGGCGCTCGGCTGGGAAACCGTGCTCAACCGCGCCGGCACCACTTTTCGCGCCCTGCCCGATGCCGACAAGGCTGGATTGAACGAAGACAGGGCGATTGCCCTGATGCTCGCCCAGCCTTCGATGATCAAGCGGCCGCTGCTGGATCGTGATGGAACGTTCACGGCCGGCTTCAAGCCGGACGTTTATGAGGGTATCTTTTCTGCTGGATGAGGTTGACGGCGGAAAGGAGGTCTTGAGATGAGCACACTGACGATCCGTCTTCCAGACGATCAGTATCAGCGATTGAAGGCGCTTGCTTCGGCCCGTGGGGTCAGCCTCAACAAGCTTTTTGAAGAGCTTTCCGCCAGGGCGCTTGCAGAGTTCGATGCCGAAGCTCGTTTTCCGCCGGATCGAGAGAGCGAGAGGCGCCGCCTCGGAGTTTTCGATCATCTCGATCGCGCCCATAAGGGCTGAACCGCAACATCCTTTTCGTGAAATTGACGGAAACCATGTCGAAAAGCACCCGTGCGACGCTTGCGCTGACAAAGGCCGGAACCGCCTTTACGGTTCATACCTATGACTATGATCCTTCCGCCGACCGGATCGGCATGGCGGCAGCAGAAGCGCTGGCCGAGGAACCGCGCCGTGTCTTGAAGACGCTGATGGCAGAGGTGGACGGCAAGCCGGTCTGCATTGTCGTGCCCTCCGATCGCGAAGTCAGCATGAAGAAGCTGGCGGCCGCCTTTGGTGGAAAGTCGGCGAACATGATGAAACCGGCCGAGGCGGAGCGGCTGACCGGCTATCATGTCGGCGGCATCAGCCCGTTCGGGCAGAAGAAGCAGGTCCCGACGGCGATCGAGGCAGAAGCGCTCGGCGAGACGCTCGTCTATATCAACGGCGGCCAGCGCGGCCTGCAAGTGCGGCTTGCCCCCGAGGATGCGCGCAGGGCCTTGAATGCGGTCGCGGCGCCACTGATTGCCTGAAGCTTTAGAGCAATCGCGACAGCAAGCCCGCAAGTTGCGCGGCGTCGGCATCCGGCAGCCTTGCGCCGACATGCTTTGCGATCGCCTTGGCGTAGACGTCCCACATCGCCGAACGCAAGGCACGGCCTTTGTCGGTGATCAGCACCCACCGGCCGCGGCCATCGTCGTCGAAGGTCTGGCGTTCGACCAAACCCTCCCGCTGCAGCCGGTCGATCAAGCGTGAGAGATTGTATTGCGCGAGAAGCGTGCGCTCCTCGATCTCGAATGGCCGTAGGCGTCCGGCGTCGGCGCGAGAAAGCTCCCAGAGCACATCGTACCAGCCAAGCCCCGGCAGGCCCGCGGCCTTGAAGTCACGCTCGATCAGGGCGAGCACCCTTTGCTGCGCCCGCATCAGATTGATCCAGGCCTGCGTGGCATTGGTGCTGGGAGCGGTCGCTTCTATCTTAGACATACATGCATATACATCTATATTGACGACGTTGGCAAATGATAATACATGTAGTTGCATCTAAAATGGAGTAAGCCGATGCATTCCGAAAAGCTCACCCTCATCAGCCACTATCTCTGCCCCTACGTGCAGCGCGCCTCGATCGTGTTGGCGGAAAAGGGCGTGGCCTTCGATCGGCGATATATCGATCTCGCAGCCAAGCCGGATTGGTTTCTGCGCGTCTCGCCGCTCGGCAAGGTGCCGCTGCTGGCAGTCCCGAGGGCCGGCCGGGATGACGCGATCCTGTTCGAAAGCACCGTGATCTGCGAGTATCTGGAGGAAACCCAAGCGGGTGCGCCGCTGCATCCGGCCGATCCGCTGACCCGTGCGCGCCATCGCGGCTGGATGGAATTCGGCTCATCCATCCTTGCTGATCTCTGGGTCTATGAGACGACGAAGGACGCCGAACAGTTCGAGGCAAAGCGCCAGGTGCTCGCGGCAAAATTCGCTACGCTCGAACAGGAATTGGGCGAAGGACCCTATTTCGCGGGTGAGCACTTCCGCGTGGTCGACGCCGTCTTCGCGCCGGTGTTGCGCTATTTCGAACTGTTCGAAAGCCTCTTCGAAAGCGGCATCTTCGCTGGGCTGCCGCGCGTCAACGCTTGGCGCCAGACGCTTGCCGTCCGGCCAAGCGTCGTCGAGGCGGTCACCGCGGACTATCAGCAACGCCTGCTCGCCTTCCTGCACCGGCATGACGCCCATCTTTTAGCGCGCGGCAAGCTGGCGGCGGCCTGATTGATGATGTGATCGGCGGTGATCGCAAAAGCCTTCTGTTTTGGTCCGAAGCGCATTAAACAGGTGGTTCGGACTAACAAGTCAGCAGGATATGCGATGACCTTCCATTCCCCCGCCCATCAAGCCGTCGATCCCGTCAAACTGGAAAAGCTCGCCGAAGTCGCCGTCAAGGTTGGCTTGCGGCTCGAGCGTGGACAGGAACTGGTGATCACGTCTCCGATCGCCGCCTTGCCGCTTGTGCGTTTGATCACCAGGCACGCCTATATCGCCGGCGCCGCATTGGTCTCTACCTTCTATTCGGATGAAGAGACGACGCTCGCGCGCTATCAATATGCGCCGGAGGAAAGCTTCGACCGGGCGGCGGACTGGCTCTACGACGGCATGGCCAAGGCGTACGGCAAGAATGCCGCCCGCCTGGCGATCTCGGGCGACAACCCGATGATGCTGGCAGCCCAGGACCCGGCCAAGGTGGCGCGCGCCAACAAGGCCAATTCGATCGCCTACAAGCCGGCGCTGGAGAAGATCTCCAATTTCGACATCAACTGGAACATCGTTTCCTATCCGAACCCGGCCTGGGCGAAGCAGATGTTTCCGGGCGATCCTGAACACGTTGCCGTCGAAAAGCTCGCCGATGCGATCTTCGCCGCCTCGCGCGTCGATGTCGAGGATCCGATCGCGGCCTGGGCCGAGCACAACGCCAATCTCGCTCGGCGTTCGTCCTGGCTGAACGCCGAGCGCTTTGCCGCGCTGCATTTCACCGGTCCGGGCACTGATCTGACCGTCGGCCTGGCTGACGGCCATGAATGGCACGGCGGCGCCTCGACGGCCAAGAACGGCATCACCTGCAATCCGAATATCCCGACCGAGGAAGTCTTCACCACGCCGCATGCGCTCCGCGTCGAAGGCCATGTGTTGAGCACCAAGCCACTGTCGCATCAGGGCACGCTGATCGACAATATCCAGGTTCGTTTCGAAGGCGGACGCATCGTCGAGGCGAAGGCCACCAAGGGCGAGGAAGTGCTGAAGAAGGTTCTGGATACCGACGAGGGTGCGCGGCGTCTCGGCGAAGTGGCGCTGGTGCCGCATTCCTCGCCGATCTCGGCGAGCGGCGTCCTGTTCTACAACACGCTATTCGACGAAAATGCCTCCTGCCATATCGCGCTCGGCCAGTGCTATTCGAAGTGCTTCCTCGACGGCGCGTCGCTGAGCCAGGAGCAGATCAAGGCGCAGGGCGGCAATTCCAGTCTGATCCACATCGACTGGATGATCGGTTCCGGTAAGGTCGATATCGAGGGCATCCGGCCGGACGGCGCAAAGGTTCCCGTGATGCGCAAGGGCGAGTGGGCCTGACCACCGTCGGGATCATCGGCAGAGCCGGCTGACCGGGCGGCTCTGCCTCGATCTCCAAGCTTACGCGGCGAGGAAAACAGTGGTTAGGACCTGACGGGCAGGGCTGCCATGGGAGCGGTCGCTCGTCGCGCCATCTGCGTCCGTTGTGCCATCCAGACGCTGACCAGCACGGCCGCCATGCCGATGATTTGAGCCGGCGAGAGATTTTGCCCAAGCACGCTCCAGCCGAGCAGCGTCGCCACCAGCGGGCTTAGGAAGCCGAGGGAGGCAACGGCGGCCGGTTCGAGCTTCGAAAGGCCGCGAAACCACAACAGATAGGTGAAGGCCGCGCCGATCAGGCCGAGCCAGGTAATGCCGAGGACATTTGCCAGTGTCGGCGTCGGCAGGGCGGGTTCAAGCAGAAGTGCTATTGGCAACAGCAGCAGGCCGCCGGCCGTCAGTTGCCATGCGGTAAAGGTCAGGCTTGAAACCGGCGGCGCCCAGTGCCGAGCCAGCACCGTTCCGAAGGCCATCGACACCGCGCCGGCCAGCCCGGCGATGATGCCGATGGGATCGAGCGCTGCCGATGGCGTCAGCACCAGAAGGCCGACCCCGGCCATGCCCACCAGACCAGCCGCGATAGCCAGCGGCCTGATTGCCGTGCCGATCAGCAGGCGTGCCAGCGCCACGACGATCAGCGGCTGGATGGCGCCGACCGTTGCTGCAACCCCACCCGGCAGGCGGTAGGCGGAGATGAACAGCATCGCCCAGAAGAACGAGAAATTGAGCGCGCCGAGAGCGAAGCTCCGCAGCCACCAGATGCCCCGCGGCAACTGCCGGACGATCAACAGAAGGATGATGCCGGCCGGCAGGGCGCGCAGCATGGCAACCGTCAGCGGATATCCATGCGGCAGGAGTTCAGTGGTGACCAGATATGTGCTGCCCCAGATGGCCGGCGCGACGGCTGTCAGGGCGATATCGGTGAGGGAGGCGGATTTTATCTTCATTTAAAGTATCTCGATTTCAAGATAAATAAGCGTACCATCATTTATCTTGACGTCAAGATAAAATTTTCCTACGACGATGGTCATGGAAAAGGATCATGTCGATAGAATCCTGGAGCAGTGGCGCAGGGAACGCCCGGACCTAGATGTCGAGCCGATGGGGCTGCTCGGGCGGCTGGCGCGGCTCGCGACCTATCTCGGGCGTGAGGTCGAGAAGACATTCCTCGAGTTTGGCCTGACGTCCGCCAATTTCGATGTGCTTGCAGCGCTGCGGCGGTCCGGCACGCCCTATCAGCTCTCGCCCGGTGATCTCCTGGCAACGATGATGATCACCTCGGGTACGATGACCAACCGCATCGACCAGCTGGAGAAGGCCGGTCTCGTCGAGCGGCTGACCAATCGCGAGGATCGGCGCAGCGTCCTGATCGCCCTGAAGCCGGAGGGGCTCGATCTCGTCGAGCGTGCCGTCACGGCCCATGTCGCCAACCAGCATCGGCTGACCGCGCACCTCGAACCGGACGAGCGGGCAACGCTCGGCATGGTCCTTAGAAAATATCTTTCGAAGTTTGAATAGGATCAGCAGGCAAGGTCCGCGACCACCGCATCGAGGATCAGCATGCCGGAGGGTGTGCAGCGCAGGCGGGAATTGCCAAGCCGTTCGATGAAGCCGTGCTCGATGAGGAACTGCTCGCGATCCGGGTCGGGCTCGCGGCCGGAGAGGCTTTGCCAGCGCACGAGGTCGATACCCTCCCTCAGCCGCAAGCCCATCAGCAGCAGTTCGTCGGCCTGTTCGTCGAGACCCAGAACCTCCTGGTCGATCATGCCGTGGCCGTTTTCCTCGACCAGTTTCAACCATTCTTCCGGTTTGCGCTCGGTAGCGGTGGCGATCTTGTCGCGGCCCATGCTGAGCCGCCCGTGCGCGCCGGGGCCGATGCCGGCATAGTCGCCGTATCGCCAGTAAGTCAGGTTGTGGCGGCTTTCGGCGCCGGGGGCGGCATGATTGGACACCTCGTAGGCCGGCATGCCGAAGCCCTCGGTAATCTCCTGCGTCGCCTCGTAGAGCACGGCCGACTGCTCGCCATCCGGAACCACCAGCTTGCCCGCCTTGTGCAGGCCGTAGAAGGGTGTGCCTTCCTCGATTGTCAGCTGGTAGAGCGACAGGTGATCGACGGCGTAGGAGACGGCCTGCTTCAGCTCCTGTTCCCAATCCGCGACCGTCTGGTTCGGGCGGGCATAGATCAAATCGAAGGACATGCGCGGGAAGATGTCGCGTGCCAGCCCGATCGCCTTCAGCGCGTCTTCCGTATTGTGCAGCCGGCCAAGGAATTTGAGGTCGCGGTCATTCAACGCCTGGACGCCGAGCGAGACACGGTTGACGCCGGCAGCCCTGTAACCATGAAAACGCGTTGCCTCGACGCTGGAGGGGTTGGCCTCCATGGTGATCTCGATACCGTCAGGCACATGCCAGAATTTCGCGATACCGGTGAGCACGGCCTCGACCGTTGCCGGATCCATCAGCGAGGGCGTGCCGCCGCCCATGAAGATGCTGGTGACGGTGCGCGGGCCGGAAAGGCGGCGGGCTTCCGCCATCTCGGTCAGGAACGCCGAGACGAAACGCGGCTGGTCGACCGGCTGATGCCGCACATGGCTGTTGAAATCGCAATAGGGGCATTTGGCGGCACAGAAGGGCCAATGCACATAGACCCCGAAACCGGGGTCGGTGCTGTCGCCAATGGAGGAGAAAGTGGCCATAATGTTTCGTTCTTTCAGGCCCCGAGGCAGGTCTCGGCAAAAAGCTTGAAGGCGCGGGCTCGGTGCGACAGCGCTTCCGTATCGCCATGCTTCCAGCCGTGCTTCGCGTCGGCGCTCATTTCGCCGAATGTGGTGTCGTAACCGAGCGGTTGAAAGACCGGGTCGTAACCGAACCCTTGTGTCCCGCGCGGCGGCCAGACGATGTGGCCTTCCACCTCGCCACGGAACAGCTCTACATGCCCATCCGGCCAGGCGAGGCAGAGCACCGAGACGAAGCGGCCGGTGCGCCGGTCGAATGCCGTAGCACCCGCTTCCTGGAGCGCTCTCTCGACCTTTTCCATTGCCATGGCGAAATCGCGCGTGCCGTCGGCGGTTTCCGCCCAATTGGCAGTGTAAACGCCCGGATCACCGTTCAGCGCATCGACTACAAGCCCGGAATCATCCGAAAGCGCCGGCAGGCCGGAGGCCTTCGCCGACGCTAGCGCCTTGATCGTCGCGTTTTCCTCAAAAGTCGTTCCGGTCTCGTCCGGCTCGACAAAATTGAGGTCGGCGGCGGATTTCGCCTCGAAACCGAGCGGGCCAATCAGGTCGCGGATTTCGCGGATCTTGCCGGCATTGTGGCTGGCGACGATCACGGTCTTGTCTTCAAGTTTGCGCATCTGCGTCTTTCTCATCCGGGCGATCTGCCCTCAATCTAAATTCCAGAGTCTGGCTTCGGCGCATTCCAGGCTGTTTCCAGCCGGATCGCGGAAATAGAAGGATCGCGCGCCCGACGGCCAATGCACATTGGATTCGATCGCGACGCCGGCCGCCTTCAACTTTTCTTCCCAGGCATCGAGATGCCCGGTAGATACCCGGAAGCACATATGCCCTGGCCCGTGCGTGCCGTGCGGCGGAACCTGCAGGCCTCCTGGCGGCGGCGGTTTCACCGTTTCCGCCGGATTGAAGATCAGAAGAACGCCCGGACCGCAGCGGAAGAAGACATGCCGGGCGCCGGCGCGGCTGATCTTCTCGAGCCCGAGCACGGAGCCGTAAAACGCCTCCGCCCGGTCGAGATCGTCCACATAGAGCGCCGTCTCCAGGACGCCTTCGAACGCCATGCTCTGGTCATCGGCCATTGGACCTGCCCTTCACCCTAACCTCTCCCCGCAAGCGGGCAGAAGGTGCCCGACGGGCAAATGAGGGGCGACGATGCCAGTTGCATAGCGTGCAATCTCCGTTCTTAACCCTCGATCACCTGCTTTTGCAGGCTGACCAGTTCGGCGATGCCGTTCTTGGCAAGGCCCATCAGTGTGGCGAATTCCTCTTCCGAGAACGGCTTGCCCTCGGCTGTTCCCTGGATTTCGACAATGCCGCCGGAGCCGGTAATGACGAAGTTGGCGTCCGTCTCGGCAGCCGAGTCCTCCAGGTAATCGAGATCGATCACCGGCTGGTTGGCGAAGATGCCGCAGGAGATCGCGGCGATATGGTCTTTCAGGACCTTCTCGACCTTGATCATGTTGCGCGCTTCCATCCAGGCAAGGCAGTCGCGCAGAGCGATCCAGGCGCCGGTGATGGAGGCCGTGCGGGTGCCGCCATCGGCCTGGATAACGTCGCAGTCGATCGAGATCTGGCGCTCGCCGAGCGCCTGCAGATCGACCACGGCTCTCAGCGAACGGCCGATCAGTCGCTGGATTTCCTGTGTGCGGCCGCTCTGCTTGCCGCTGGCGGCCTCGCGCTTCATGCGTTCGCCGGTGGCGCGCGGCAGCATGCCGTATTCGGCGGTCACCCAGCCCTTGCCGCTATTGCGCAGCCACGGCGGCGTCTTTTCCTCGAGGCTTGCGGTGCACAGCACATGCGTATCCCCGAACTTGACGAGACAGGACCCCTCGGCATGTTTGGAAATGCCGCGCTCGAACGAGACTTTGCGCATCTGGTCGGTTTTTCTGCCGGAAGGCCGCATCATGAACTCCTGTGATGTTTGGGAGCCTTCTAACCTATGTTGGGAGGAAGGGAAATCACTTGCGAGGAAAAGAACAAACGGCCGGGCAGCGGCTGTGGGCGAACGCTTCCTCGCCAATTTCCTTTTTGCTATCCGGGCCGAGATCACTATATTTCAGTTGATCTGAACAGAATGGGTTTTGCGTTCGAATGATGGTGGACAAATCTGCGATGCGGGAAAGGCTTTCGGCGCTCGACGAGCGTTCGGGAGAAATCTTCCGTCGTATCGTGGAGAGCTATCTGGAAAGTGGCGAGCCACTTGGTTCGCGCAGCCTGTCGCGGCTGTTGCCGATGTCGCTGTCGCCGGCCTCCGTGCGCAACGTCATGAGCGATCTGGAAGATCTGGGCCTGATCTATGCCCCGCATATCAGCGCCGGTCGCCTGCCGACCCAGATCGGCCTGCGCTTCTTTGTCGATGCTTTCATGCAGGTGGGCGACCTCTCGGCGGAAGATCGTGCGTCGATCGACCGGCACGTGCGCCGCAATGATCGCGACCAGTCTGTGGAAACCCTGCTGACCGAAGCGAGCCAGATGCTCTCCGGCATGTCGCGCGGCGCGGGGCTCGTCATCACGGCAAAGAGCGATCCGGTGCTGAAACATGTCGAATTCATGCGCCTGGCGCCGACGAAGGCGCTGGCCGTCCTGGTCGGCGAACACGATCAGGTCGAAAACCGCATCATCGAGCTGCCCGCCGGCGTCACGAGCTCACAACTGACCGAAGCCGCCAACTTCCTCAATGCGCATCTCGCCGGCCAGACGCTGCCCGAAGTGCGCAGCCAGCTCGAACAGGTCAAGGAAACCGTTCGGCGCGAGCTCGATACACTGTCGCAGGATTTGGTCGAGCGGGGCCTCGCCATATGGTCGGGCAGTGAAACCGAAGGAAATCCGACCAAGCTGATCGTGCGCGGTCGCGCCAACCTGCTTGAGGGGCTTGCCGGTGCCGAGGATATCGACCGGCTGCGCATGCTGTTCGACGATCTTGAAAAGAAGGACAGCCTCATCGAAATTCTCAATCTCGCCGAAAGCGGGCCTGGGGTCCGCATCTTCATCGGCTCGGAAAACAAGCTGTTTTCGCTGTCCGGCTCGTCGCTGATCGTTGCACCCTACAAGGATGGAGACGACAAGATCGTCGGCGCTGTCGGTGTCATCGGCCCGACCCGGCTCAACTATTCGCGTATCGTGCCGATGGTGGACTACACTGCGCAATTGATGTCGCGGCTGTCGCGATGATCATCGGGGCAGGTCTGGTTTTTGCCGCGCTCTTTCGATTGAACCCTTGATTTTTCGGCTTCAAAGCTCGATATCGGCTACAAATCCTAACATAGTGACATACCGGAGACCGTCATGACCGACGACACGAACAAACATGCAGCAGATGCCAACGCAGCCGAAGAAGCCGCGATGAATGTTGAAGCTGCCTCTGAAAAGGTCGAAGCCGCCGCAGTCGAACCCGATCCCCTGGAAGTTGCCAAGGCCGAGGCCGCGGACTACCGCGACCGTTACCTCCGGCTTGCTGCCGAGATGGACAACCTGCGCCGCCGCACCGCACGTGATGTCAAGGACGCAAAGTCTTATTCCGTGGCCGGTTTTGCCCGCGATATGCTGGCCGTCTCCGACAATCTGCGCCGCGCGCTCGACGCCATCCCGGCTGAAGCGCGGACGGCCGGCGATACCGGCTTCAACGCGCTGGTCGAAGGCGTCGAGATGACCGAGCGGGCCATGCTTTCGGCGCTTGAGCGTCATGGCGTCCAGAAGCTGGAACCGGTCGGCCAGAAGTTCGACCCGAATTTCCATCAGGCGATGTTCGAGGTCCCGAACCCCGAAGTGCCGAACAACACCGTCGTCCAGGTGGTCCAGGCCGGTTATACCATCGGCGAGCGCGTGCTCCGCCCCGCCATGGTCGGCGTCGCCAAGGGCGGCCCGAAGGCGGTTGCCACGGAAGAGACGCCGGCGGCTTGATTTTCCACCCTCCCCTTGAGGGGGAGGGTCGGCACGTAGTGCCGGGGTGGGGTGATCTTTGTGCGCCCCTGACCGTCACCCCCCACCCGCAGCTTCGCTGCGACCTCCCCCTCAAGGGGGAGGTAAAACTCATCCGAACAACTGCCGCAGATGATCATTCAGGAAACGGCCTTCCGGATCGAGCTTGTTGCGCAACGCCTTGAAGTCACGCGCGCGCGGATAGAGCGCCGTCACATCCTCAGCACGGAGGAAATGCAGCTTGCCCCAATGCGGGCGGGAGCCGAACTGGCGCAGGATATCGTCGACATCCTTGAGATAGTTCCAGTAGTCCGTGCCCGGCTCGCCGGAGACCGACAGCGTAATAGAATCCTGTTCGAAGAACGGGCTGATCCAGCCGCCGTCGCCGGCGGTGAAGCGGTATTCGATCGGGTAGATGCAGGTCGGGTGCTTCTCCAGCATCAGCTTGCGCACTTCCATGCAGGCCTGCTTGCCGTATTTCACCGGCACGGCATATTCCAGCTCGTGGAAGTTCGGCACATATTCGATCGGATAGATTTCCGAGGAATAGGCGATCTTCTCGAAGGCGCTTTCCGTTGGCGGCCGGTCGGTGATGTCGATCGTCTTCATCTCGCAGACGTCGGACAGGCTGGTCGTGGTCGAAACGGAGGACGTATCCGGCAGGCAATAGCAATGGCGGCTTTCGGGCACCGGGCACCAGAAGAAGCCGAAATGCCGGTGATTGGCAGCGAGATCGTCGTGTTGCTCCATGCATTCGTCGAAGGTGCAGCGCCAGAGCTTCTCATGCAGATTGTAGCTCTCCATCACCTGCAGCGTGATTTCCGAGATGACGCCGAGCATGCCGAGGGAGACGCGGGCGGCATTGAGCATGTCCGGCTGGCTGTCGTCGATGACGAGAATGCCTCCGTCCGGTTGCACCAGCCGCATGCCGACGATCTGCGAGGCCATGTTGCCGAGCTTCAGGCCGGTACCATGCGTGCCGGTGGTCAGCGCGCCGGCTAGCGCCTGGCTGTCGATGTCACCCTGGTTGATCATCGACAGGCCGTTTGCTTTAAGCGCCTTGCCGAGCGTGTTGATCGTCGTGCCGGCATGCACCGAGACCCGCTTGCGGGCCGTATCGATATTGGTGATCCCCTGCAGCTTCGACAGCGTCAGATGCAGCCCGCTGGTCAGCGCCACCGGCGTGAACGAATGGCCGGATCCGGCGCAGCGCACGTTCAGCCCGTTCGACGTCGCTTCCCTCACCATCTCCGACAAGACCGCCTCGCTCTCGGGCGCGCCCCTGTGCCGGACGATGCACGACTGATTTCCCACCCAGTTTCGCCAGTGCCCGCCCGCTTCCATCATGGTCCCGTTCTCCCCTTTTGGTGTTCAGACAGCCGTAAAACAATTGTCGACGAACAGATGCGTGCCGTTGACGAAGCTGGACTCGTCGCTTGCCAGGAACAGCGCCGCCTGCGCCACTTCCATCGGGTCGCACATCCGGCCCTGTTGCGCGGCAATCGCCGCGTCGGAGACATCGATGCCATACTTTGTCAGACCCACCAGCTCACGCTTGCCGTGATCGGTGGCGATAAAGCCGGGGCAGACGGCGTTGGAGCGGATGCCGCGGTCACGAAACTCGACGGCGATAGCGCGGGCGAACATGTGGCAAGCGCCCTTTGTCGTGTCATAGAGCACCTCCATCGGGGTGGCGGCAACGGCCGAAATCGAAGAGGTGGAGACGATGCTGCCGCCACCGGCAGCGAGCATGCCGGGCAGCACGGCCTTGGTCATCAGGAACATCGAGCGCACATTGACCGCCATCAGCCGGTCCCACTCGTCTTCCTCGGTCTCAAGGAACGGTCCGACTGCCAGGATGCCCGCATGATTGAAGAGAACGGTAATATCGCCGAAGGCGTCCTCGACAGCCTTCACCGCAGATTTCACCTCGGAGGATATGGACACGTCCGCCGGCGCGAAGATCGCCTCTCCGCCCTCGGCGCGGATGGCCGCGGCCACCTCCTCGCCCTCGCTGCGAGGCAGGTCGACAATGCCGACGCGAGCGCCCTCGCGGGCAAAAAGCTGTGATGCCGCAAGGCCGCAGCCCCCAGCACCGCCGCTGATCAATGCCGTCTTTCCGGAAAGTCTGCCAGCCATCGCCGTTCTCCTCGTTTGTCGTTGCGAGGATTATTGTTGACGGCAGGGCGGCTGTCGATACCGGTGCCTGGCCATTTCCAGCCAGACGGAACTCTTTGCAGATGCATAGAGCACTTCAACCGGCGGAAGCTGTATTGAGGCAGGGATCAGGCCGCGTTGGAGGACTGGTCGTCGCTGAGGAATGCGTAGATGCCGGAGGCGGAATCCGTTGCCCGCAGCTTGGCGACCATTTCGGGATCGCGCAGAACACGGGCGATGCGCGACAGCGCCTTCAGATGATCGGCGCCGGCGCCTTCGGGTGCCAGAAGCAGGAAGACGAGGTCGACCGGCTGATCGTCCAGGGCTTCGAAATCGACCGGGGATTCCAGCCGCGCGAAAATGCCGACGATCGACGACAAGTGGGCGAGCTTGCCATGTGGGATGGCGATGCCGTTACCGACACCGGTGGAACCCAATCGCTCGCGCTGGAGAATGACGTCGAATATTTCCCGTTCGGGAAGTCCTGTGATCTTGGATGCTTTTGCCGCCAATTCCTGAAGCAACTGCTTCTTTGAATTGGCCTTCATGGCCGGAAGTATCGCATTCTGCTGCAGCAAACCTGCCAATGCCATTCGTTTGTCCTCGTTCGCCGGTGGAAACCGCGTTCGGCAGGCAATGCCGGACGGCGGCTCCATCCATCTTTCTCGGTGGTCCCCAACGGACCCGTCAACGGTCTCGCCTGCATCCACCACCAGGAAAAAGCGGTCGATTGAGCGCCGGCGGGCCGGCACTCAACCTGATCCACTCAGCCCTTGATATTGGCTGCATCGATCCAGCCAATGTTTCCATCGTTGCGCCGATAGACGATATTCAACTGCTCATTGCCGGGGCTACGGAACATCAGGACGGGTTCGTCTGTCATATCGAGCGCCATCACGGCGTTTGCGACAGACATCGTCTTCAGTTGTTTTGAACTCTCCGCGACGATCGTCGGTGCGTAATTGTCCGGAAGCTCATCGTCTTCATCGGGCACGGAATCCATCACGGTGTAGGCTACTTCGGCAAATCCTGCATTACCATTGCCATTGTGGTGATCCTTGAGCTTGCGCTTGTACCGGCGGATGCGCTTGGCAATCCGCTCGGATGCCGCATCAAACGCGGCTTGCGGGTCATTCGCCTGGCCGTTGGCCTGCAAGGCAGCACCTGAATCCAGGTGAATCTTGCAATCGGCGCTGAAACGGGATCCAGACTTTTCCACGGTGACCTGGCTTGAATATCCTCCGTCAAAATATTTGGTTACGGCCTGTGCGATCTGGTCCTCAATCCGCAGACGGAACGCTTCGCCGATTTCCATATGTTTACCGGATACACGCACACTCATGGAGTTTCCTCTCTTTTCGTGATTTGCGCAGCCAGTCTATTCCAACCGCATCCGTCATCCAAGCGTTTCACGCACGCAATAGAATTTTGCGTCATAAGGGCAGGATTTGGAGGGATATGCTTCAGGCAGGCTTTATACCCATGCTCATTGCGGCGCCTGATACTCCCGGTTGTTCTAAAAGTCAATGAAGAGTTACCAAGGTCGAGATTGCGGGATTCAGGTCTGTTGATCGCAGGGATACATCCGGCGCCAATCCGATCTCGTTGTGCCGATTGCATGATCTCAGGCGGAGACCTTGGCCATAGCCCGCTTTTCACGGCGGCGCTGGACGGAGGAGGGGATGTTCATCGCCTCGCGGTATTTTGCCACCGTCCGGCGAGCGATATCAACACCCCCCTTCTTCAGGATATCGACGATGTCATCGTCTGAAAGCACGGCGTCGGGGCTTTCCAGCACGATCATGTTGCGGATGCGGTGGCGCACCGATTCCGCCGAATGCCCGTCTCCGCCCTCGGCTGATCCGATCGAGACCGTGAAGAAGTATTTCAGTTCGAACAGCCCGCGCGGCGTCAGCATGTATTTGTTCGATGTGACGCGGCTGACGGTCGATTCATGCATCTTGATGGCATCGGCGACAGTCTTCAGGTTAAGCGGCCGCAGATGATCGACACCGTTGACGAGGAAGGCGTCCTGCTGCCGAACGATCTCGGTCGCCACCTTCATGATTGTCTTGGCACGCTGGTCGAGGCTGCGAGTCAGCCAGTTGGCCGTCTGCAGGCATTCGGTCAGGAAGGCATGGTCGGCGCTGTTCTTCGGAGCGTGGCGGGAAACGGTCGCGTAATAGGTCTGGTTGACCAGCACGCGTGGCAACGTGTCCGGATTGAGCTCCACCGCCCAGCTGCCATCCTGCGCCGGGCGCACGACGATATCCGGAACGATCGCCTCGGACGGGCTTGCCTCGAAACTGGTGCCGGGCTTTGGATCGAGCTTGCGGATCTCAGCCAGCATATCGACGAGGTCTTCTTCATCGACGCCGCAAATCCGCTTCAGGCTGGCGAAGTCGCGCCGGGCAAGCAGTTCCAGGTTCTGGAGCAGCGCCGCCATGGCAGGATCGAGCCGGTCGCGCAGGCGCAACTGGATGGCGAGGCATTCGCTCAGGGTTCGAGCGAAAACACCGGGTGGATCGAGCTGCTGCAGGCTGTCGAGCACCCGCGCCACATCGGCCGTCGCGCAGCCCAGCCGTTCGGCAATCTCGCCGACATCGGCGTGCAGATAGCCGGCCTCGTCCAACTGGTCGATCAGGTGCTGGGCAATGAGCCGGTCGGCCGCGCCGTGCACGCTGAAGGGCACCTGTTCATTGAGGAAATCGCGCAACGTGACGCGATTGGCGACGAAATCGTCGAGATTATAGCCGTCGCTGCTTTCGCCCTCGCCACCACCCGGCATGGATTTCCATTGACTAAGCAATTCCGGCGCGTCGGCCCGCTGCGGCGTCGTGTCGTCGGGGAAGACGTTCTCGAAATTGGCGTCGAGCTGCTCGCTCATCCGTTCGCCGGTCGCAGATGTCGTGCTGTCGTAGACGTCGCCCAGCGGGTCGAAGGATGCAGTGTCGCCGCCGTCGCGCTCGCTGCGTTCATCAGGCGTGATATGGAGCTCGTCCTTGCCGAGGCGGTCCGCGCCACCCGAGCCATCATCATTCGTGGCGAATTCGAGCAGCGGGTTCTTCTCGACTTCCAGTTCGATGAATTGGTTCAGCTCGAAATGCGTCATCTGCAGCAGCTGGATGGACTGCATCAGTTGCGGGGTCATGGCCAGGGTCTGGCTTTGACGCAGGAAGAGGCTGGCTGACAGGGCCATGCGGACGCGAAACTCCCCTCAATTCTCCGAGCCGGCGTTCATCTTTTGCGGAGTGAATTCGCCAATTCTTCAACTGGCCCAAAAATTGCTTATTAACGGGGTTTGGTCAAGCACTGATAGGAAATAAGATGAATTTCGCGGCGGCCGGGCATTTTTCTATGCAATAGGCATGTAAAAAGTGCACAACAACTGGCCGGGAGCCGCTTTCGGCTGCGATGCTGCGGGCCGATGTTGTCGGAACCTGCAAAAACGCGGTGGTTGCCGTCGGCATATTGCGCTGCAGCATCCGCGGGTGAGCAAAATTTGCGCAATTCCGGCCAACGGTCAAGGGAAATGTCCCGGAAGCGGCAGATTTTGCCCGCCGCCGTTAGTTTCGTTTACCATCGAACGGAGAGGATCAGCCTCAAAGGCTGAAATTGTCACCGAGATAGAGGCGGCGGACATCCGCATTGGTGACGATGTCGTTGGCCCGCCCATGCGTCAGGACTTCGCCCGCATGGATGATATAGGCGCGATCGATCAAGCCCAGCGTCTCGCGGACATTGTGGTCGGTGATCAAAACGCCGATGCCGCGCGAGGTGAGGTGACGCACAAGCGCCTGGATATCGGCAACCGAAATCGGATCGACGCCCGCGAAGGGTTCGTCGAGCAGCATGAAGGTCGGGTCGGTCGCCAGCGCCCGGGCAATTTCCAGGCGGCGGCGTTCGCCACCCGAAAGCGCCACGGCAGGCGACTTGCGCAAGTGGGAGATGTTGAACTCGCCGAGCAGCTCATTGAGCTTGCTCTCGCGCCGGTCGCGGTTCTTGTCGTGAACCTCGAGAACAGCGCGAATATTTTCCTCGACAGTCAGGCCGCGAAAGATCGAGGCTTCCTGCGGCAGATAACCAACACCGAGGCGGGCGCGACGATACATCGGCATCGTCGTGACTTCGTTGCCGTTGATCTCGATCGAGCCTTCATCGACCGGCACCAGACCGGTGATCATGTAGAAACAGGTCGTCTTGCCAGCGCCGTTGGGTCCAAGCAGGCCGACGGCTTCACCGCGGCGCACGACCAGCGACACGCCGTTGACGACCGTGCGCCCGCGATAGGCTTTCGTCAGGCCGCGCGCGATCAGCGTGCCCTCGTAACGTGCCTTGTCGACGACGCGGGCCGGAGTGGCGGCGTCGTGCTTGCCGGCCCGCTTGTGTTTGTGAAGAAAGGGGATGTTCACGTCGGCGTCTGCATCAGTTCGTTTTCTGGGACTTCGGGTCGAGCTGAATCTGGACGCGACCGCCGCAGGCTTCGAGCTGCGCTTCGCCGGTATCCATCTGGACGTTCAACTGGCAGCCGGTGAAGACGTTCTTGCCCTCCGATAGAACGACCTGCTTGCCCTTCAGCACCAGCGTTTGCGCCGTCATGTTGAATTCGCCGCTATCGGCCGACGCCTGTTGCGTGCCCGATTGCAGCAACACTTTCTTGTCGACCTCGATGCGGTCGATATCGGCATTGCCGCTGGAAATCGCGCCGCCGCCCTTCTTATAATAGACGACCATGTTTCCGGCCTGCAGCGTCGTCGTCCCCTGAACGACCTTCACATTGCCGGTGAATATGGCCTTGCTTTCGGGGTCCTTGATTTCGAGCTTATCGCTCTCGATCTGGATCGGCTCGTCGTTGGAGAGTTGAAGCCCTTTCATCTTGCTCGACTTCTCCTGGGCGGCAAGGGGAGACACGGAGGTGCTGACAAAAAGACTTAAGAGAATGAATGTTCCGGCAAGCCGAAAGGAAAAGGCGGAATTGGCCGACATATGTGCACCGGTTTTTCTAGTTGGCGGTTTTACGGATGGTTTTGGGATCGACGACGACCTTCACCATGCCTTCAAATGTAACAATGCGTCCCTTATCCGTCATTCTCAACGACTGTGCAACAATGGAACCGCCGTTCATGCTGATTGCGATCGGCTTCTTGGTTTCCATCTCGCCGGCATTGATGTCGAGGTAGGCCGTCTGGAAATCGGCAACGACGCCGTTGTTCATCCTGATGCTGAAAGGCGCGTTCATATTCAAGGTGTTGCCGCCGCGGTCATAGATGCCGCTGGTCGCCTCGACGGTGGCGATAAGCGTCTCGTTGACGGGCATCTCCGCATGGATCGTCTCGAGCGTGATGATATCGGGATTGGCGATGTCCTGCAGCGCGCGCACCGCTTTCATAGAGTAGCTGATGTCTTGCTTGTTGCGGCCTGAAATTGCCGGGTTCTGCATGACGATCTTGCCGTTTTCGATCGTCGCATTCTCGATCTGCAGGTTTTCCGGCAGGAAGGCACGCACCACTGAAACGGCAACGAAGATCGCGCCGATCACGACTGCCACCAATGGCAGGATGATCTTCAGCCGTCTGACCAACCGGGAATGGCGCGCCGCCACGGTATAAGCGTCGGCGAGGATCGGCCCCGAATGCGGCAAGGCGCCGGAAAGATGCACGTCATTCAACATGAAATAGCCCGTCGTTCGAAATCGTCGCGGCGCAGATGCTCAGAGGACCTGCTGGCCGGGCGATGTAAGTGACGGCGAATATGGAGATTTTTTTGTTCCGCGACAATGGAGGCTCGAATTTTGTTCAAACCGGGTTACAACGCGGTCGAGCCGCCGCTATGGATTGTTCATTTCGTGCAAGGGGCGGCCTGCCCCCCGCGGCCTTTGAAGAGGAGGAAAGATCATGGATCAGCTTGCTATCGCCGACCGGCGCCAGCTTCGGCGAAAACTCAGCTTCTGGCGGCTCGCGTCCATCGCTCTGATATTCTGTGCGGGCATTGCGGCCTATGTCTATGCGACCGCGGACGAGACGGGCGCTTTCAGCCGCCCGCATATCGCGCGTGTCAATATCTCCGGGATCATTCAGGATGACCGCGACTTGCTGGAGCGTCTTGATCGCATCGCCGAAACCAACGCCGCCAAGGCGCTGGTCGTCACCATTACCTCACCGGGCGGAACTACCTATGGCGGCGAAGTGCTGTTCAAGGCCATCCGCAAGGTAGCGGCCAAGAAGCCGGTTGTCGCCGATATTCGCACTCTGGCCGCTTCGGCAGGCTACATGATCGCGCTTGCCGGTGACCGCATCATTGCGGGTGAAACCTCGATCACGGGTTCGATCGGCGTTCTCTTCCAATACCCGCAGATCAAGACACTGATGGACAAGGTCGGCGTTTCGCTCGAGGAGATCAAATCCACGCCGCTCAAGGCCGAGCCTTCGCCTTTCCATCCACCGAGCGACGAAGCCAAGGCGGTGATCCAGGCAATGATCGATGACAGCTTCAACTGGTTCGTCGATCTCGTCGCCGACCGCCGGAAAATATCGCGCGACGAAGCCCGGCAGCTTGCCGACGGCCGCATCTTTACCGGTCGCCAGGCGCTCAAGCTGAAGCTGGTCGACGAACTTGGCGGCGATGAAGAGATACGCGCCTTTTTGAGCGGTCGCAACGTCGCCAAGGAGCTTGAGATCGTCGAGTGGAAGGCGCCCGGCACATCCTTGCCGTTCGGGCTGGGGTTGGCCGCCTCCGCATGGCTCAAATCCTTGGGATATGAAGCTTTTCCGCTCCTGGGGAGCCTCGAAAAAATGGGACGCGAGAAGTTGTTTCTTGACGGTCTGGTTTCCGTTTGGCAGGTTGGCAGCGATTGAAAACACCCGACGATTGCTTGTCTGCCGTTTTGGGAGGCTTGAAAACGGCTTGGTATCCCGCACAACCGGTGGACACGGCCATCCGATGGGCATAACACTCTAAGAACAAACGTAAATTCAAAAAAGAGGGGGCGACAGTGATCAAGTCAGAACTGGTGCAGATTGTTGCGGCTCGCAATCCGCACCTCTATCACCGTGATGTCGAAAATATCGTCAACGCAGTTCTCGATGAAATCACAGATGCCCTGGCTGGCGGAAACCGGGTCGAATTGCGCGGTTTTGGCGCGTTTTCGGTCAAGAACCGGCCTTCGCGCTCCGGGCGCAACCCGCGCACGGGCGACAGTGTGTTCGTTGAGGAAAAATGGGTTCCCTTCTTCAAGACCGGCAAGGAACTGCGCGAGCGGCTCAATCCCGGCTCCGACGATGAAGATGATGAATGAGCCGGACAGTTCGGCTCGATGCCCCTGCGTAATTCTTGGTATCTGACGATTTAAGGACAAATTTTTGCGGCAGGTCGAAGTGCCGCGGCATTGGGCTGCCGGAATGACGGAGACGGAATGATGATGAAGAAGCTGGTGAATATCGTGGTGCTGGTCCCGATCGCCATCGTGCTGATCGTGTTGTCTGTCGCCAACAGGCAGATGGTCACGCTCGCGCTCAATCCGTTCGATCCGGCAGACAGCGTTCTTTCCGCCTCGGCGCCGTTCTTCGTTTTTCTGTTTCTTGCGGTGATCTTCGGAATGATCCTCGGGTCGCTCGCCACCTGGTTCAGCCAGGGCAAGTATCGCAAGCGGGCGCGCAACGAGGCCAGCCAAGCAGTCAAATGGCACGCCGAAGCAGAGAAACATCGCACGCGCGCGGAAACCATGGCGTCGCAGACGATGCTCCCCGTTTCATCGAAATAGGCTTCAGGCCTCCGACACGGCGTTGGCGGCGGCGCTGAAATCGGAGAAGAATTTTGTCGCCAGCCTGCTGGCGCTTGAGCCGACCAGCCGCGATCCGAGCTGCGCCAGCTTGCCGCCGATTTCCGCGCTCGCGTCATAGGCCAATATGGTCTCGTCGCCATATTCGATCAGCCTCACATCGGCGCGGCCTTTCGCAAGGCCGGCAATGCCGCCTGCGCTTTCACCGGAAATCGTATAGCTGATCGGCGCATTGACGTTCGAAAGAGTGATATTGCCGGAGAAGACCACCGGGATCGGACCGATCTTCACCTTCAGCGACGCCGAAAACTCGGTTGGTGATTTTCGCTCGATCGAATGGCAGCCCGGGATGCATTGCTTGAGGATGTCGGGGTCGTTGAGCGCCGCCCAGACAGCGTCGCGGCGAGCGGCGATGCGCTCCTCCCCCTTCATTTCCATGCTGATTCTCCCTCGTCGCGGTTGTGCTGGTCTATGTAAGACGTGAAACAGCTTTGCCAACAGGATGAGCGGTGCTATTTGCAGCGCTTGAAGCGTAGAGATGACGGACGACCCTCAGTGAAAGACAAAGATCGACGGCCCAAGGGAAAAGCCGGGCAGACGGTGGCTGCGCGCGCCAAGCCGGCTGGTGCCGCAAAACCGTTGGCCAAGAAAACATCGCAGGCTCATCCGGCGCGTGGCGATAGCGTTCCTTTCGTTCGCAAAAGCGTAGAAAAGCCGGTCGCCCAAAGGGCTGCCGCAAAGACGGCTTCCCCCGAGAGCCAGCCGCCCCGTACCGAAGTTCGTATCCGCAGCGGCGCAAAGCCGCAGGAGCGCATCCCGGTCATCCTCGAGACGAAGGGCGCGCGTGATTATCACCTGATCGACAGCGGCGACGGTCTGAAGCTGGAGCAATACGGCCCCTACCGCATCGTGCGGCCCGAGGCGCAGGCGCTGTGGCCGAAAGCGCTGCCGCCGCATGTCTGGGACAATGTGGATTCGATCTTCACCGGCGACACCGACGAGGACGGGATGGGCCGCTGGCGGTTTCCGAAGAATGTGCTTGGCGAGACCTGGCCCATGCAGATCCTCGATGCCGAGTTCTACGGCCGCTTCACCGCATTCCGCCATGTCGGCGTCTTTCCCGAGCAGCTCGCGCACTGGAGCTGGATGAAGGGTCAGATCGAGACCGCCGGGCGGCCGCTGAAAGTGCTCAATCTCTTCGGCTATACCGGCGTCGCCTCGCTGATTGCTGCGAAAGCCGGCGCCGAAGTGACGCACGTCGACGCCTCCAGGAAGGCGATCGGCTGGGCGCGGGAAAACCAGGCGCTGGGCCGTGCCGAGCATCTCCCGATCCGCTGGATCTGCGAGGATGCGATGAAATTCATCCAGCGCGAGGAGCGCCGGGGCAGCCGCTACGACATCATCCTGACGGATCCGCCGAAATTCGGCCGCGGCCCGAATGGCGAGGTCTGGCAGCTTTTCGACCATCTCGCCCTGATGCTCGACATCTGCCGCGAGATACTGTCGCCGGAGGCGAGGGGCCTCGTGCTCACGGCCTATTCGATCCGCGCGAGCTTCTATTCCATCCACGAACTGATGCGCGAGACGATGCGCGGGCGTGGCGGCGCGGTGGAGTCGGGCGAACTTATCCTGAGAGAAAGCGGGCTTGACGGCAATGAACCGGGCCGGGCGCTTTCCACCTCCCTTTTCAGCCGATGGGTGCCGAAATGAACTATGACCACAGGGATCATGGCCCCCGCCGGGTCGGCCAGGTAAAGGAAGTCACCAGCCTTGCCAATCCGATCATCAAGGACATCAAGGCGCTCGCCAACAAGAAGGAGCGCGACGAGACCCATTCCTTCATCGCCGAGGGGCTGAAGCTTGTCATCGACGCGCTCGATCTCGGCTGGACCATCAAGACGCTTGTCTACGCCAAGGCGGCCAAGGGCAAGGCGCAGGTCGAGCAGGTGGCGCTGAAGACGGTATCGACCGGCGGTCTGGTGCTGGAAGTCAGCGAAAAGGTGCTGTCGGCCATCACCCGTCGCGACAATCCGCAGATGGTCGTCGGTGTCTTCGAGCAGCGCTATGCGAGCCTGAAGGATATCAGGCCGGAACTGGGTGAGACCTACGTGGCGCTCGATCGTGTCCGCGATCCCGGCAATCTCGGCACCATCATCCGCACTGCCGATGCGGCAGGGGCATCCGGTGTCATCCTGATCGGCGAAACGACGGATCCCTTCTCCCTGGAAACGGTGCGGGCGACCATGGGCTCGGTCTTTGCCATGCCGGTCATCCGCGCCAACGTCGTCGATTTCGTCAAATGGCAGAAGGCCGCCGGCGTTCAGGTCGTTGCCACGCATCTCGCGGGTGCCGTCGATTACCGCACCATCGATTACCGCAAGAAGCCGGTCGTTCTCCTGATGGGCAACGAACAGGCGGGTCTGCCTGACGAATTGGCAAAGGAGGCAACGGCACTCGCCCGTATTCCGCAGCAGGGCCGCGCCGATTCTCTCAACCTGGCGATCGCCACCGGCATCATGCTGTTTGAGGCGCGCCGCCATTTGTTGACTTTGGATGCCAAGGCATAATGGAAAAGACGGCTATTTTTTCGCGCCCCCTGCCGATCCTCATTCTTGTCGTCGTGGCGATGCTGCTAGATCAGGCAATCAAGGCTGCGGTCGAGATCTGGTTGCCGTTTCAGCAGGCTGTGCCGGTGCTCCCGATGCTGGCGCTATATCGGACCTACAATTACGGGGTCGCGTTTTCCATGTTGTCCGGCATGGAAGGCTGGTTCATCGTCACCATGCGCCTTTTCGTCGTCGCTTTCGTCCTCTGGCTGTGGCGGCGCACTCCAAAAGACCGGTTCTTCGCGCATCTTGGTTATGCAATGATCATTGCGGGCGCCTTGGGCAACCTCGTTGATCGATTGATTTTCGGCTATGTGATCGATTACGTGCTGTTCCACACGGCAACCTGGTCATTCGCCGTCTTCAATCTCGCTGATAGTTTCATCACCATCGGCGCTGGCGCGATCATCCTGGACGAGATCCTGCATATGAAAAAGCAGGACGCTTAAAATTTTAAAGACCGGTTGAAGCCAATCAAAACGCTTGTCGTGTAGGCAGGTGTCATGAGCGATCTGCCAAACCTCAAGAAACGGATTGCAGCCGAGTTCAGCGCACCGGGCCGGACGCTGGGGCAGAAGGGCGCGTCCGGCGTCGCACCCAGCGACCATCCCCTTTCGCTGGAGCCGGACGGCTTTGATGTGCCGAAGGAAACGTTTCCGGCGCTGAAACCGACATTGGCAGGCACGGGTCTCCTCTGCTCCGCTGCCATTCTTGGCGCTGGTATTGATGCAGGCTTTTATCTGCTGTCTGCAGGCCTTGCCGGCGCCGGTGTCACCGGAGCCACTCTGCTTCTGAGGGATTGGTATCGTTCCGCCAAACCCGCTGCCGCCCATGGCCGTGCCCGCAAGGAAAAGGCGAGCGACAAACACTGGGAGCGCAGCGAGACATCGCAACTTCTCTCCACCATCCATGACGCGCTCGGCGACATCGCCATCATCCGCGAGCCGGGCGGCAGGATCGTCCAGGCCAATACAGTCTTCCGCCGTCTGACTGGCAGGCTGAAGCCGGAGGGCAAGACGTGCGAGGCGCTCGGCATCGCCTTCGAACCTGCGACCGGCCCCAATCACTACAGCGTGCGGATCGTCACCGCCGCGGGCGTGAAGCTGTTCGATTGGCACGACGTCATCGCCCGCGAGCCGGCGAGCGGTGTCTTCATGCTGCACAGCATCGGCCGCGATGTCACCGAGGAAAGCCGGGTTGCCCGTGAACGCGAGGACGCGCGCCGCAAGGCCGAAATCGCCAGCCAGGCGAAATCGCGGCTGCTGGCAACGGTCAGCCATGAAATCCGCACGCCGTTGTCCGGCATTCTCGGCATGAGCGATCTGATCAGCCATACGCGGCTGACCAGCGAGCAGGAAAACTATCTCGCCGGCATGCGTCAGTCTGGCCATGCGCTGGTGCAACTGGTCGATGACTTGCTCGATTTCTCCTCGATCGAGGCTGGTCGCTTCCAGCTACGCCCGGCGCCGGAGCCGCTGCGCGAGACGATCGAAAGCGTCGTCGAGATGCTGTCGCACCGCGCACATGACAAGGGCATCGAAATCGGCGCCACGGTCACCGCGGACGTGCCGGGCCAGATGGATTTCGACGCCGCCCGCCTGCGCCAGGTTCTGTTCAACGTTGTCGGCAACGCCGTCAAATTCACGCACACCGGCGGCGTTCTCGTCAGTGCCTCCGTCGAGCACGGGACCATCGTCATCCGAATCGATGATAGCGGCCCAGGCATGACCGCACAGGAGCAGGCCCGTGTCTTCGACGAGTTCGAGCAGGCGGGCGGCAACGCCCAGCGGTCCCTCGGCTCCGGCCTTGGTCTGGCGATCTCGCGGCGCATCATGGAAGAATTCGGCGGTTCGCTGACGGTCTCCAGCGTTCCGGGCAAGGGGAGCACCTTCGAAATCCGCTTTCTGGCCCTCGGCTGCGATCTCGCTGCTGCCGCCCTCGCCAGGACGGGCGTTCTCGCCGGTTCGCGTGTGCTGGTGATGGCGCCTCCAGGTCCTGCCTCCAAGGCATTGTCTTCGACAATCAGAACACTGGGCGGCTTCTGCGAATGCGCCGAAACGTTGGAAGATGCGCAGGCCATCGCTGCTCGCGCGCTTTCGGCGGCAACATTGCTGACGGACATCATCGTCGATCACCGCCACGCGGCGCAGTTCCAGAGCCTCTTGGCGCAGGTGCCAGGCCTTGAGCAGCAGAAGCTGCGCAAGACCTATCTCGTCAATCCGGAAGAACGCAACGGTCGGCCGATCAACCACATGGACGGCTATCATGCATGGCTCATTCGGCCGTTGCGGGAAAAGTCACTGGTCGAGGTCCTGCGGGGCCGCATGAAGGGAATGGAAGTGCGCGACGCCATCAACGACAACCGGCCGGTGCTGCGGGACGTCCCGGCCTTGCTCGAAAAGCCGGTCGAAGGCGGCGTGCTCCTGGCGGAAGACGATCCGGTCAATGCCTTCATGGTCCGCGCCGTCCTGGAGCGCGCCGGTCATCCGGTGCGCGTCGTCGAGGATTTCGAAGCGCTCGCTGCTGCTCTGTTTGATGCGCCGGCGGCAATCCGCATCGCCCCGGACCTGATCGTCTCCGATCTCAACATGCCGGGCGGCGATGGATTTTCGATGCTGAAACGGCTTCGCGAGGAAGCGCGCCAGTCGGGAAGAAAGGCTGTTCCGGTCATTGTGCTAACGTCTGACGGCCAAGCTGATACCCGTGAACAATTGCTGGCCGCCGGGGCGAGCGCTGTCCTTTCGAAGCCTGCCGACCCGAAGGCGCTGACCGCGGAAATCGGCCGCTTGCTCGCTCAATGACGACCGGTCTTTGCTTGTAGCGCCGATGTCACTATCCTGTCGCAGAAACGTGGTTTAAGCCGGACAGGATTGTAGTGACCAGGATGACGCGCAATGACAGTCGAACCTTTGGATCTGGCGATCGTGGCTGACCAGCCGCAGACCCGTGTCCGAGGCGTCAGTGCCCCGGCACCGGATGTGCTCGGTCGTATCGGAAATCTCGAAACCCGCCTTGCCCGCAATGCGTCGGAGATCGACGCCGCGCAGGCGGTGCGTTACAGGGTCTTCGTCGAAGAAATGAAGGCGCAGATCCCGCAGGATGCCGAACACCGCAAGCGTGATGCGGATGCATGGGATCCCGTCTGCGATCATCTGCTGGTGCTGGACACGTCGATCGAGGGCGATCCGGAAGACCAGATCGTCGGTACCTATCGGCTGCTTCGCCAGGACGTCGCAGCCAGGACAGGCGGCTTCTATTCCGCCTCCGAATTTTCCATCGGTTCACTGCTGGAACGCCACCCCGATAAGACGTTCATGGAACTCGGACGCTCCTGCGTCTTGCCGGACTATCGCACCAAGCGCACTGTCGAGCTTCTGTGGCAGGGCAACTGGGCCTATGCGCTGAAATATGGTGTCGATGCGATGTTCGGTTGCGGTTCCTTCCCTGGCATCATTCCGGAAGAACATGCACTGGCTCTCTCCTTCCTGCATCACAACATGGTGGTGCCGGAGGAATGGGACGTCTCGGCCCGTCCGGAACTGTTTCGCACCATGGATCTGATGCCGGCAGAAGCGATCAACATGCGCAAGGCGCTTGCCGCCCTGCCACCGCTGATCAAGGGTTACATGCGCCTCGGCGCCATGGTTGGCAAGGGCGCTGTCGTCGATCACGCCTTCCGCACGACGGATGTTCTGATCGTCCTGCCGATCACCAACATCTCCGGCCGCTACCTCAACTATTATGGTGCTGACGCCGGACGTTTCGCCAGCTGATAGAAAAAAAATCTCTTGCAATCGCAATCACAAGTCGCCTTGACGCAGTGCAGCATTTTTGTATACAGTCTGCTCGTGAATGGCAGTTTTTTGATCGGCATCGCAGTATTGCACAACAAGTATTCAGCAGGTTCGTCCTGGGTATTTTTTTATCAAGATCGATATATCGCATGAAAAAGCCCGCTCCGGTTTCCCGAGCGGGCTTTTTTCGTTTGTGTCGGGTTGCTCCGATCAGCTGCCGGCGTTGTGTGCGGCAAGTGCCGCCATGTTGACAATGTCGGAATCCTTGGCGGCCATGGAAACGATCTGGACCGACTTGTCGAGGCCGACGAGCAGCGGGCCGATCACGGTCGATCCACCCAGTTCCTGCAGCATCTTGGTCGAGATCGATGCCGAGTGGAATGCCGGCATGACGAGCACGTTGGCGGTGCCGGAGAGGCGGCAGAACGGATATTGTTCCATCACTCGGGCGTTGAGCGCCACGTCCGCTCCCATTTCGCCATCATATTCGAAATCGACGCGGCGGCGGTCGAGGATGTTGACAGCCTCGCGGACTCGCTCCGAACGTTCGCCGGAAGGATGGCCGAAGGTCGAGTAGGCAAGCATCGCCACGCGCGGGAAATAGCCGAGCCGGCGGGCGAGCCCCGCAGCTTCCTCGGCAATATCGGCCAATTCTTCTGCCGAAGGCATGTCGTGAACGGCGGTATCCGCCACCAGCACCGTGCGGCCGCGGCAAAGGGCCAGCGACACGCCGATGACGCGGTGTCCCGGCTTCGGATCGATGCAGCGGCGCACGTCCTCAAGTGCGGTGGAGTAATTTCGTGTAATGCCCGTCACCATGCCATCGGCGTCGCCCAAAGCCACCATGCAGGCGGCGAAGTGATTGCGGTCGTTGTTGATCAGGCGTTGCGCATCGCGGAAGAGATAACCCTTCCGCTGCAACCGGGCATAGAGATAATCGGTGTAGGCGCCGGTGCGTTTGGAAATGCGCGCGTTGACGATCTGGATGCCCGGCCGGTCGAGGTCGATGCCAGCGCGGTCGGCCATCTCCCGCATCTGCTCCTCGCGGCCGAGAAGCAGCGCGGTGCCGAGTTCCTGGTTCACATAGGCGAGTGCCGAGCGCATCATCTGCACCTCTTCGCCTTCGGCAAAGACGATCCGCTTCGGCTGGCGGCGGACGCGCTCATAGATGCGCTGCAGCGTCGAGGCGATCGGATCGCGGCGGGCCGAAAGCTGACGGCCATAGGCGGCCAGGTCCGGAATAGCCTTTCGGGCAACGCCGCTCTCCATGGCGGCCTTTGCCACCGCGACCGGAATGGACGAGATCAGGCGCGGATCGAAGGGCACCGGAATGATGTACTGCGGGCCGAAACGCGGCCGGTTGCCCTGATAGGCGGCCGCCACGTCATCCGGAACATCTTCCTTGGCAAGGTTTGCCAAGGCCTCGGCCGCCGCAATCTTCATGGCTTCGTTGATGGTCGAGGCATGGACGTCGAGCGCACCGCGGAACATGTAGGGAAAGCACAGCACATTGTTGACTTGGTTCGGATAGTCGGATCGGCCGGTGGCCATGATCGCGTCGTCGCGAATGGCAGACACCTCCTCCGGCGTGATTTCCGGATCGGGATTGGCCATGGCGAAGATGATCGGCTTCGCCGCCATGGAGCGGATCATCGCCTCCGAGAAGGCGCCCTTTTGCGACAGGCCGAGAACCACATCGGCGCCGTCCATTGCGTCTTCGAGCGTACGCCGGTCGGTCTTGACCGCATGCGCGGACTTCCATTGGTTCATGCCTTCGGTGCGGCCCTGATAGATGACGCCCTTCGTGTCGCACATGATGATGTTTTCGGGCGCAAAACCCATCGACTTGATGAGCTCGACGCAGGCAATGGCCGCCGCACCGGCGCCATTGCAAACCAGCCGCGTGGTCTTGAGATCGCGGCCTGTCAGCTGTAGCGCGTTGATGAGGCCTGCGGTTGCGATGATCGCCGTGCCGTGCTGGTCGTCATGGAAGACGGGGATATCCATGATCTCGCGCAGCTTCTGCTCGATGATGAAGCATTCCGGCGCCTTGATGTCCTCCAGATTGATACCCCCGAAGGAGGGGCCGAGGAATCGCACGCAATTGATGAATTCGTCGGCGTCTTCCGTGTCGACTTCGAGGTCGATCGAATCAACGTCGGCGAAGCGCTTGAACAGGACCGACTTTCCTTCCATCACCGGCTTTGAAGCCAGTGCGCCGAGATTTCCAAGACCGAGAATGGCGGTGCCGTTGGAAATGACGGCCACCATGTTGCCTCGGGTCGTGTAGTCATAGGCGGTTGCGGGGTTGGCCGCGATTGCCTTGACCGGCACGGCGACGCCGGGCGAATAGGCAAGCGACAGGTCGCGCTGTGTCGCCATCGGCTTGGTTGGAGAAATTTCGAGCTTGCCGGGCCTGCCCTGGGAGTGGAAGTCGAGCGCTTCCTGGTCCGTTACGCTGGTCGTGCTGCGACTGCTCTTGTCGTTTGCCGGCATGGGTCCTCCAACCTTTTGTGGGCGACGGCGCTCAAGCGCCGCTTTGTTGTTGTCTTCTATAAACGCGCATGGATAGTGTGGCACCACTTTTTTGGGACAAGCATGACTTTTATAGCCGAGCCAATCACCCGCAACGCCGAGGTTCTCACCGCCGTTCAACTGGCGACGGAGGAAAGCCGCGCCACGGCCACGCCGATGATGGAACAGTATATCGAGATCAAGGCGAACAATCCCGATTCGCTCCTGTTCTATCGCATGGGCGATTTCTACGAGTTGTTCTTCCAGGACGCCGTCGAAGCCTCGCGCTCGCTCGGCATCACGCTTACCAAGCGCGGCCAGCATCTCGGCCAGGAAATCCCGATGTGCGGGGTGCCGGTGCATGCGGCGGACGACTACCTGCAGAAGCTGATCGGGCTCGGTTTCCGCGTCGCCGTCTGCGAACAGGTCGAAGACCCGGCGGAAGCCAGGAAGCGCGGCTCCAAGTCGGTCGTCAAGCGCGATGTCGTCCGGCTTGTGACGCCCGGCACCATCACCGAGGACAAGCTGCTCTCGCCCTCAGAATCCAACTACCTGATGGCGCTCGCCCGCATTCGCGGCAGTTCGGAGCCGGCAATCGCGCTCGCCTGGATCGATATTTCCACAGGCGTTTTCCGGCTCGCCGAAACGACCGAGACCCGGTTGCTCGCCGATATCCTGCGCATTGAGCCGCGTGAACTCATCCTCGCCGATACCGTGTTCCATGATCCGGAGATGCGCCCGGTCATCGACATTCTCGGCCGCGTCGCCGTTCCGCAGCCCGGCGTCCTGTTCGACAGCGCGACGGCGGAAAGCCGTGTCACCCGCTATTATGGCGTGAAGACGCTCGATGGCTTCGGCAGTTTTTCCCGCGCCGAACTCGCCGCCGCCTCGGCCGCGATTTCCTACGTGGAGAAGACCCAGTTCGCCGAGCGCCCGCCGCTCGGCACGCCGGAGCGGGAAAGCGCCGCCTCGACCCTCTTCATCGATCCGGCCACCCGCGCCAATCTCGAACTCGTCAAGACACAGTCCGGCGATCGCAACGGCACGCTTCTGAAAGCGCTCGACCGGACGGTGACCGGCGGCGGTGCCCGTCTGCTTGCCGAGCGGCTGATGTCGCCGCTGACCGACCCGGAACGCATCAACGCCCGGCTCGATTCGATCACCGCTCTCTCCGATCAGCCCGCCTTCTGCGGCGACCTGCGTTCCGCGCTGAAACACGTGCCGGACATGCCGCGCGCGCTGTCGCGCCTCTCGCTCGGCCGCGGCGGTCCGCGCGATCTCGGTGCGATCCTGGCGGGCTGCCATGCGGCAGTTGAAATCGCGGGTCTGCTTGGCAGCGGAAATCTTTCCGAGGAACTGACCGCCTCGCTTCAGGCGCTGAAAGCACTGCCGGGCGAGCTTGTGCGGAAACTTGCAACGCTTCTCGGCGACGAGCTTCCGCTGTTGAAGCGCGACGGCGGCTTCCTGCGCAATGGCGCGAGCCCCGAACTTGACGAGATGCGGGCGCTGCGCGATCAGTCCCGCCGGGTCATCGCCGGTCTGCAGCTGAACTATGCCGAGGAAACCGGCATCAAGTCGCTGAAGATCAAGTACAACAATGTGCTCGGCTATTTCATCGAGGTGACGCAGGGCAATGCCGGGCCGATGACCGATGGTCTCGAAGCCAGGGCGCGCTTCATCCACCGCCAGACCATGGCCAATGCCATGCGCTTCACCACGACGGAACTGTCCGATCTCGAAACGAAAATCGCCAATGCCGCCGACCGGGCGCTGTCGATCGAGCTCGAAGCCTTCGACAGGATGACCACGGCGGTGGTCACCGAGGCGGAGGCGATCAAGGCAGCGGCGCTGGCGCTGGCAGTGGTGGACGTGTCGGCCGGTCTGGCGACGCTCGCCGAGGAGCAGGCCTATTGCCGTCCGCACGTCGACCAGTCGAGAATGTTTGCCATCGACGGCGGCCGCCACCCAGTCGTCGAGCAGGCGTTGCGTCGTCAGGCGGGAACAGCTTTCGTCGCCAATGCCTGCGATCTGTCACCGCATGACGGCGAAGGCGATGGGGCTATCTGGTTGCTCACCGGTCCCAACATGGGCGGTAAATCGACCTTCCTGCGCCAGAACGCGCTGATCGCCATCATGGCGCAGATGGGCAGTTTCGTGCCGGCCGCCTCCGCCCATATCGGCGTTGTCGACCGGTTGTTTTCCCGTGTCGGCGCGTCCGACGATTTGGCCCGCGGCCGCTCCACTTTCATGGTGGAGATGGTCGAGACGGCGGCAATCCTCAACCAGGCGACCGATCGTTCGCTGGTCATCCTCGACGAGATCGGCCGTGGCACCGCCACCTTCGACGGCCTGTCGATCGCCTGGGCCGCCGTCGAGCATCTGCACGAGGCCAACCGCTGCCGCGGCCTGTTCGCCACCCATTTCCATGAGCTGACGGTGCTTTCGGAGAAGCTGGCGCGGCTGTCCAACGCCACCATGCGGGTCAAGGAATGGCACGGCGACGTGATTTTCCTGCATGAAGTCGGCCCGGGTGCCGCCGACCGCTCCTACGGTATCCAGGTTGCCCGGCTTGCGGGCCTGCCGGCGTCTGTCGTCGCGCGCGCCAAGGACGTGCTGGCAAAGCTCGAGGATGCCGACCGCAAGAACCCGGCAAGCCAGCTGATCGACGACCTGCCTCTCTTCCAGGTCGCCATCCGTCGCGAGGAGCACGCCAAGGCCGGTCCATCCAAGGTCGAAGAGGCTTTGAAAAACCTCAATCCGGATGATATGACGCCGCGCGAAGCGATGGATGCGCTTTATGCGCTGAAGAAACAACTTGGCAATTCTTGAAAGCTACAGTCCTGTCCATTCTCGGACAAAAGGTCTATAGCGCATGCGTTAGAGCCGGTGATTTATGGTCGAATCGACCTAAAATCTGAATCCGCTCTAGAAACAAAAAAGTAGAGCATGATGTTGTCCGAAAACCGCTTATACTTTTCGACATCACGCTCTAGCAGCGGCTCATTGAGCCCGCCGGACAGGAACGCGGTCGGCATTTGATGACCATACATGACACTTCATTTCCCGATATCCTGAATGTCGCAGCGCTGAGGGCCAAGTGCAGTTTCATCGCTTCAGCGCATGCGGAGCAGCGCGACCTGATGCGCCGGGCGTTGCTCGCCGCCTTCAAGCAGGCCAATCTCGACGGTCGCCAAAACGCCCATGAACTGCTCAAGCAGGACGGCAGCGGTCTGAAATGCGCCGAGCGGATTTCCTGGCTGCAGGACCAGTTGATCACTGTCCTGCATGATTTCGTCCTGAACGAGGTCTTCGACGCGGCCAATGCGCAGCCCTTGGCCCGCATCGCCGTTACTGCCGTCGGCGGCTACGGCCGCGGTACGCTGGCGCCGGGCTCGGACATCGATCTTCTCTTCCTGCTGCCGGTAAAGAAGGCCGTCTGGGCCGAGCCGGCGATCGAGTTCATGCTCTATATCCTGTGGGATCTCGGCTTCAAGGTCGGCCACGCCACGCGCACCATCGACGAATGCATCCGGCTGGCGCGCGGCGACATGACAATCCGCACCGCAATCCTCGAATCGCGCTACATCTGCGGCTCGCGCGAGCTGGCGGACGAGCTGGAGACCCGTTTCGACAGCGAAATCGTCAAGAACACCGGTCCCGACTTCATCGCCGCCAAGCTCGCCGAGCGCGACGAGCGCCACCGCAAGGCCGGCGATACGCGCTACCTGGTCGAGCCGAACGTCAAGGAAGGCAAGGGTGGCCTGCGCGACATCCACACGCTGTTCTGGATCGCCAAGTATTTCTACAGGGTCAAGGATTCGGCCGACCTGATCAAGCTGGGTGTCCTCTCACGCCAGGAATACGAGCTTTTCCAGAAATCCGATGATTTCCTCTGGGCGGTGCGCTGCCATATGCATTTCCTGACCGGCAAGGCGGAGGAGCGACTGTCCTTCGATATCCAGCGCGAGATCGCGGAAGCCCTCGGCTATCATGATCACCCCGGCCTGACCGCGGTCGAACGCTTCATGAAGCATTATTTCCTCGTGGCAAAAAACGTCGGCGATCTCACCCGCATCTTCTGTGCCGCGCTCGAAGACCAGCAGGCCAAGCAGCTTCCGGGCTTCACCGCGGCGCTCAGCCGTTTCACCCACCGTGTCCGCAAGATCGCCGGCACGCTGGAATTCGTCGATGACGGCGGGCGCATTGCGCTCGCGAGCCCCGATATCTTCAAGCGCGATCCGGTCAACCTGATCCGCATCTTCCATGTCGCCGATATCAATGGCCTGGAGTTCCATCCGGCCGCCTTGAAGCAGGTGACCCGGTCGCTCGGCCTGATCACCCAGGCCGTGCGCGACAATGAGGAGGCCAACCGGCTCTTCATCTCGATGCTGACCTCGCGCCGCGATCCAGAACTTATCCTGCGGCGGATGAACGAGGCCGGCGTACTCGGCCGCTTCATCCCGGAATTCGGCAAGATCGTTTCGCTGATGCAGTTCAACATGTACCACCACTATACGGTGGACGAACACCTGCTGCGCGCTGTCCACGTGTTGTCCCGGATCGACCAGGGCCGCGACGAGGAACTGCATCCGCTCGCCGTCAAGCTGATGCCGAACGTCGAGGACCGCACCGCGCTGTTCGTCGCCGTGCTCCTGCATGACGTCGCCAAGGGTCGTCCCGAAGATCATTCGGTCGCGGGTGCCAAGGTTGCCCGCAAGCTCTGTCCGCGCTTCGGCCTGACGCCGAAGCAGACCGAGACCGTCGCCTGGCTGATCGAGGAACATCTGACCATGTCGATGGTCGCGCAGACGCGCGATCTCAACGACCGCAAGACGATCATCGATTTCAGCGAAAGGGTGCAGTCGCTCGACCGGCTGAAAATGCTGCTTGTGCTGACGATCGCCGATATCCGCGCCGTTGGTCCGGGTGTGTGGAACGGCTGGAAGGGCCAGCTTCTGCGCACGCTCTACTATGAAACCGAATTGCTCCTATCCGGCGGCTTCTCCGACCTGCCGCGCAAGGAGCGCGCAGCACACGCCGCCGATGTGCTCTACAACGCGCTGTCCGACTGGAGCCAGAAGGACCGCAAGACCTACACCAAGCTGCATTACCAGCCCTACCTGCTCTCAGTGTCGCTGGAAGATCAGCTGCGCCACGCCCGCTTCATCCGCGAGGCCGACAAGGCAGGCCGTGCGCTGGCGACGATGGTCAGGACCCACCAATTCCACGCCATCACCGAAATCACCGTGCTCTCGCCCGACCATCCGCGTCTGCTGGCCGTCATCGCCGGCGCCTGTGCGGCCGCCGGCGCCAACATCGTCGATGCGCAGATTTTCACGACCTCGGACGGGCGGGCGCTCGACACCATCCTCGTCAACCGCGAGTTCCCGGTCGATGACGACGAGACGCGCCGTGCCGCCAGCATCGGCAAGATGATCGAGGACGTGCTGTCGGGCAAGAGGCGTCTGCCGGAGGTGATCGCCAGCCGCACCAAGCACCGCAAGCGCAACAAGGCCTTCACCGTGCCGCCGGCCGTCACCATCAGCAACAGCCTCTCCAACAAGTTCACCGTCATTGAGGTGGAATGCCTCGACCGCACCGGCCTCCTGTCGGAGATCACGGCCGTGCTGTCCGACCTTTCGCTCGATATCGCCTCCGCGCACATCACCACCTTCGGCGAGAAGGTCATCGATACCTTCTACGTGACCGACCTCGTTGGTCAGAAGATCACCAATGAGGCCCGGCACGGCAATATCGTCGCGCGCCTGAAGGCCGTCATGTCGGACGAAGCCGACGAAATGCGCGACCGCATGCCGTCGGGCATGATTGCGCCGCAGAACAGTCAGCGTCCGGCCGCAACTCCTAAGAAAACCAAGGCGGATTCATGAGCCTCGTCCGGAAATTCATGACAGTGGGTGGCGCCACGCTCGGCAGCCGCATCTTCGGCTTCGCCCGCGAAACACTGATGGCGGCCGCCCTTGGCACGGGCCCGATGGCCGACGTTTTCTACGCCGCCTTCCGCTTCCCCAACCTCTTTCGCCGCCTCTTTGCCGAGGGTGCCTTCAACGCCGCCTTCGTGCCGCTGTTTTCCAAGGAGATCGAGGCGAACGGCACGGACGGCGCCAAACGCTTTTCGGAAGAAGTCTTCGGCGTGCTCTTCTCGGTGCTCCTCATCCTTACCATCGTGATGGAGCTTTCCATGCCGCTCCTGGTGCGCTTCATCATCGCGCCGGGCTTTGCCGACGATCCGGAGAAATTCGACATCACGATCAGCATGGCGGCGGTGATGTTCCCCTATCTGATGTGCATGTCGCTGACCGCAATGATGAGCGGCATGCTGAATTCGCTGCACCATTTCTTCGCCGCCGCCGTTGCGCCGATCTTCCTCAATGTCGTGATGATCGGTGCGCTGTTCTATGCGCTCTATACCGGCGCCGATCCGTTGGCGACCGCCTGGTATCTGTCCTGGGGCGTGCTGGCGGCCGGCGTCCTGCAGCTTGGCGTCGTCTATTTCGGCGTCCTGCAGGCCGGCATGAGCATCGGCCTGCGCTTTCCCCGCTTCACGCCCAACGTCAAGCGCCTGCTGATTCTTGCCGTGCCTGCGGCGATCACCGGCGGCATCACCCAGATCAACCAGTTGGTCGGCCAGGCGATCGCGTCTGCCCAGGACGGCGCCATCGCGGCCTTGCAATATGCCGATCGCATCTATCAGCTGCCGCTCGGTGTCGTGGGCATTGCCGTCGGCGTGGTGCTTCTGCCGGAACTGTCGCGCGCGCTGAAGGGCGGTAAGCTCACCGAAGCCGGAAACCTGCAGAATCGCTCGATCGAATTCGTGCTGTTCCTGACGATCCCGGCTGCCTTCGCACTGTGGATTCTCTCCGACGAGATCATTCGCGTGCTTTACGAGCGCGGCGCGTTCCATGAGCAGAATACGGTTATCGTCGGCTCGATCCTCGCCGTCTACGGCATCGGCCTGCCCGCTTTCGTCCTGATCAAGGCGCTGCAGCCTGGCTTTTACGCCCGCGAGGACACGAAGACGCCGATGCGCTTCTCGGCCGTCGCCGTTGCGGTCAACTGCGGCCTCGCGCTGACGTTGTTTCCCCGTCTCGGCGCGCCGGGTATCGCGGTTGCCGAAGCCACGGCGGGGTGGATCAGCACCATTCTCCTCTTTACGACGCTGCTGCGCCGTGGCCACCTCGTCTGGGAATGGGCGCTTATGCGCCGGACAGCTCTTCTCATCGTTTCTGCGGCTGTCATGGGCGGCGTGCTCCATTATCTCCGCAACGCCTTCGAGGCATCGCTTGCCTCCGGCGCGTCACTCCTGACGAAGATCGGTACGCTCAGCCTGCTGATCGCCATCTCGATGATTGTCTATTTCGCCGTCGCCTTCCTGATCGGCGGTGCCGATCTCGGCATGATCCGGCGGAACTTGAAGCGGAAAGCAGCAATCAAGCCCGACGCGCCGACCGACGCTTGAGGGCCAGGAGGCCGCCTTTCCCCCTCCTTCCGCAATGGACCCATTGGCGCCGGGGGCCGGTATCGACGTGAACAATACCGTTGCAGTAGCGGCCGATGCCGCCGATGCCTGGTGCCGTCCTTGCCGCGGCGAGTATCCTGCTTTCCGGCACCCCAGGCACGCGGATATCCGCCGCCTGACAAAGTCTGTGCAGCGAGCCGACACGATGAGCGCGTGGACGGTGACCCGACGTCACCAGCGGGCGTCGTCCGGTGCTGGCTGCAATATGCGCCAATATGCTTCGCAGTCTAGGCGAGAAGCAGTTGGTCATGACGGAAGCGGTCTGGACGGCATAGGCTGCCGTCATGCTGTGGCCGGGAAGCTTGACCTTGCGCCGCTTGCCATCTCTGGCTTCGCCGCTGGTGAAGAAGGACAGGACGAGCAGGCAGGCAAGCGCAATCGAGAAAACGTTACGCATAGCAATCTCCCTTGGCAAATGCCTCACGGCACGTTGATTTCGGATGCGGCATGCAAACGGCAACGGCCCGCCACGCATCTCGGGGCGTGGCGGTCGGAAAGGGCCCTTGAAAAGGCGGGGCTTACGAACAGAACAGTAAATTCATCCAAAATAAAGCAAAATTGTGAAATGCAATGTCGCACATCAGATTTAGAGCCTATGGATAGGTTAGATTCGGTATTTAAGACAATTTTAAATTAGAGAAAAAAATTCTAGTTTGGCATTGGGGGTCGCCTTCGCGCCAGCCTGAACGGCTAATGATGGCGATCGGCACCGCAGACCCGCCCATGCGCCGAGATAGGCAAACTGCGTGGACGCCTCTTGATCACCACCACACCTGTGTGCATAAGCCTGCCAACAGCAACAGAGGCCGGGCCCTCCACAAGCCCGAATGAGGACACGATGTCAGACTTCAAGCCGCTCGTTTTTTCCGGCGTCCAGCCCACGGGCAATCTCCATCTCGGCAATTATCTCGGCGCGATCCGCAAGTTCGTGGCGCTGCAGGAAAACAACGACTGCATCTATTGCGTCGTCGACCTGCATGCGATCACCGCTCAACTTGTCCACGAGGACATGCCCAATCAAATTCGCTCGATCGCCGCCGCCTTCATCGCCTCCGGCATCGACCCGAAGAAGCACATCGTCTTCAACCAGTCGGCGGTGCCGCAGCATGCCGAGCTCGCCTGGGTCTTCAATTGCGTCGCCCGCATCGGCTGGATGGAACGCATGACGCAGTTCAAGGACAAGTCCGGCGGCAAGAACGCCGAGCAGATGTCGCTTGGCCTGCTCGCCTATCCGAGCCTGATGGCCGCCGACATCCTCGTCTACCGCGGCACGCATGTGCCGGTCGGGGATGACCAGAAGCAACATCTGGAGCTTGCCCGCGACATTGCGATGAAGTTCAACATCGACTTCATGGAGCATATCCGCAAGACCGGCTACGGCATCGACATCAAGGTCGGCGAAGAGCCGGTTCATGCCTATTTCCCGATGGTTGAACCGTTGATCGGCGGTCCGGCACCGCGCGTCATGAGCCTGCGCGACGGCACGAAGAAGATGTCGAAGTCGGACGCATCCGATCTGTCGCGCATCAATCTGATGGACGACGCCGATGCGATCTCCAAGAAGATCCGCAAGGCGAAGACCGATCCGGATGCCTTGCCGGGCGAAGTCGATGGCCTCAAGGGGCGTGCGGAAGCGGACAACCTCGTGGGCATCTATGCGGCCCTCGCCGACAAGACCAAGAGCCAGGTTCTGGAGGAGTTCGGCGGCCAGCAGTTCTCCGTCTTCAAGCCGGCACTGGTGGATCTGGCAGTCGACGTTCTCGCACCGATTTCGGGCGAGATGCGCCGCCTGATGGACGACACGACCCACATCGACGGTATCCTGCGCGATGGCGGCGAGCGGGCTCGGGCGCGAGCGGACGTGACGATGAAACAGGTCCGGGAAATCGTCGGCTTCCTGCAATAATTCGCCGCAAAAGAAACCTTGCAGCCAAAAATATCGGGTGTAAGAGTCCCGCTATGGTTTCAACACGACTCTCAAGACTGGAAGGTCACCGCCGCAAGTTCATGGCGGTGATCGACGATACGCCGGAATGCAGCCGGGCCGTTCACTATGCGGGCATGAGGGCCAAGAATTCCAACGGCGGCATGGTTCTTCTGTACGTCATTGCCGATGGCGACTTCCAGCAATGGCTTGGCGTCGAAGGCATCATGCGGGCAGAGGCGCGCGAGGAGGCCGAGGCGACACTCGCCAAGATCGCCCAGACGGTGCGCGAGACGATCGGCATCGAGCCGGAGATGGTGATCCGCGAAGGCAGCGCAACCGAACAGATCTACAGCCTGATCGAGGAGGACCGGGACATCGCGATCCTCGTGCTTGCTGCCGGTTCTGCCAAGGATGGTCCTGGGCCGCTGGTGTCCTCGATCGCCGGCAAGACGGCGGCATTTCCGATCCCGGTCACGGTCATTCCGGACAGCCTGACGGACGCGGAAATTGACGCGCTGAGCTGAAGGCAGCATCAGCCGTTTTCATCCTTGCCGGCCGGAAACGGTCCGCGGTGCATCTTGAAGCGGTTGTTCAAACGGCCTATATTCTTTTGAATAATTCTAAACAGGCTGGTTGAACGTCATCCCGGCCGACGCGGAGAAAGACATGTTCATCCAGACTGAAGCCACACCGAATCCCGCGACGTTGAAATTCCTGCCCGGCAAGGTGGTGATGGAAAACGGCACTGCGGAGTTCCGTGATGCGGAGGAAGCCGCAGCCGGTTCGGCGCTTGCCTCCCGGCTGTTTATGATTCCCGGCGTCACCGGCGTCTATTTCGGCTACGATTTCATCACCGTAACCAAGGAAGACCAGGAGTGGCAGCACCTGAAGCCGGCCATTCTAGGCTCGATCATGGAACATTTCATGTCCGGCCAGCCGGTCATGGCGGTCCAGACTCGCGCTGAAGAGAGCGACCTGGACGGCGAGTTCTTTGACGAAGGTGACGAGACGATCGTCGCGACGATCAAGGAGCTGCTGGAAAGCCGCGTCCGCCCGGCCGTTGCCCAGGATGGCGGCGACATCACCTTCAAGGGTTTCCGCGACGGGGTCGTCTTTCTCAACATGAAGGGTGCGTGCTCCGGATGCCCGTCCTCGACGGCGACGCTGAAGCATGGGGTGCAGAACCTTTTGCACCATTTCATTCCCGAAGTGCAGGCAGTCGAAGCTGTCTGAGCGAGCGTTCCAACAGTGTCGCTACCACGCATTGGAGTCTGCAACCCATGATCGTCCTGGCCATCGATACGGCTGGGACGGGTTGTTTTGCCGCCGTTTTTGACAGCACCACCGATAACGTCCTGGCGTCCGCAGGCGCCGATATCGGCCGTGGCCATGCTGAGCAACTGCTGGCTTTCATCGACCAGGCGCTTGCCGAAAGCGGCAAGGCCCTATCCGACATCGATCGCATTGCCGTTACCATCGGTCCGGGCTCCTTCACCGGTATCCGGGTCGGCGTTGCCGCGGCGCGTGGTTTCGCTCTGGCCTTGGGCGTGCCGTCCGTCGGTGTTTCCATCCTCGCAGCGCTCGCCAGATCCGCTGCTGAGAAATATCCGGGACGGCCGGTGCTAGCCGCAATGGATGCGAAACGCGACGAACTCTATTGCCAGATATTCGAGGCGGCTGGCACGCCTCGGACCGAGGCGCAGATCGTCGAGCTTGGCGATGCGCGGCGTTTGTTCGCGGGTTTCGACGGCGTTATCTGCGGCTCCGCCACCCGGCATCTTACCGATGCTCCTTTGCCGGACGTGGCACAGATCGACGTTGCCGATATCGGCACCGTGGCACGGCTCGGCGTGGTTGCCGATCCGTCGCTGGGCAAGCCGAGCCCGCTCTATTTGCGCGGGCCGGACGTGAGGCCGCAGGCCGGCTTTGCCGTGGCGCGGGCTTAAAATGTCGCTGACCGACTATTTTATCCGCAAGCCCGAATTTGAAATCGTCCCGCTGGAAGCAGACGACCTGCCGCAGGCCGCTGCCGTTCACAAGTTGCGCTTCACATCCCCGTGGAGCGATGGCGAACTGCATTCCCTTTTGGTTCAGGATACTGTCTTCGGATTTATCGCGCGCCAGAGCAACGCCTCTGCGCGGCCTTTGACCGGCGGCTTCGTGCTGTCGCGCGTCGCCGCCGGCGAGGCGGAAATCCTGACGATCGGCGTCGATCCGCGTTTTTCGCGGCTGGGCCTCGGCTGGCGGCTGATGCGGGCAGCGCTGCGCGAGGCGCGCGATCGGGCGGCTGAAACAGTCTTCCTCGAAGTCGATGAAACCAATGTTGCTGCCATTGACCTTTATCGCAAGCTCGGTTTTGCCAATGTCGGCGAAAGACGGGCCTATTATCAAGGTGTTGGCGGGACCAGAACCGCAGCCCTTGTCATGCGCCTCGATCTTGGCTAGCCGTACTCGCTTTGAAAGAGGGACGCGCTTGCGCCGCCACGCCGACGAGACGATCCGGGATCGAGATATCCGCCGCGCCGCTTTCCGGCTGCAGGCGCGGAGTTTGCGCGCGTGATTAATTGGCTGCGCGTCACGCTTTGCATGACACTGTTGGTTGTCGCGACGCTCGTCCTCATCCCGACGCAACTGGTCTTTCTTTGGCTGGATACGCCGCAGCGGCGCCGGCTTCCGCGTCTGTGGCACCGTATGGCCTGCCGCCTGGTCGGCCTAAGGGTCCGCGTTCACGGTATGCCGGACCGTCAGCGGCCGCTGATGCTGGTGTCAAACCATGCGAGCTGGAAGGATATCCTCGTACTCGGCTCGATCGCCGATGTGGTCTTCGTTGCCAAGTCCGACGTGAAGGCCTGGCCGGTCTTCGGCATCCTTGCCCGGCTGCAGAAGACGATCTTCATCGAGCGCGACCAGAAGCGCACCACCGGCAATCAGGTCAACGAGATCGGCAAGCGGCTGGCCAATGGCGAGATCGTCGTTCTCTTTCCCGAAGGCACGACTTCGGACGGCAACCGGCTGCTCGAAATCAAGACAGCGCTGTTCGGTGCCGCTGCGTCCGCCGTGCCGCTGTCGCCGACGGGTGTCGTGCATGTCCAGCCGGTCGCCATCGCCTATACCGGTATTCACGGCATGCCGATGGGGCGCTACCATCGGCCGATCGCTGCCTGGCCCGGCGATATCGCGCTGGCACCGCATCTGCTCGGCATCCTCTATGAGGGTGCGGTCGATGTGGATGTCATCTATGGCGAACAGATCACCTATACGCCGGAGAGCAACCGCAAGGCTGTCAGCCGGCAGGTCGAAAAGAGCATCCGTTCCATGCTGGCGCTCAAGCTGCGCGGCCGCTGAGCGCCGAAAGGGCTTCAATTTTGCACCTCTTTGCTCTATGGAACCGCCCATGACACAGGAAACAGCAGTTTTGTCGACAAAGCCCGAAACGGGGCTCGAAAGCTCAGCAGTCCGCAAGGTTTTTGTGAAGACCTACGGCTGCCAGATGAACGTCTATGATTCCGACCGGATGACCGACGCGCTGGCCAAGGACGGCTATGTCTCGACCGACGTCATGGAAGATGCCGATCTGGTGCTGCTCAATACCTGTCACATCCGCGAGAAGGCGGCCGAAAAGGTCTATTCGGCGCTTGGCCGCCTGCGCGAGCTGAAGAAGAAAAAGGCCGGCGAAGGCCGCGAAATGATGATCGGCGTCGCCGGCTGTGTCGCCCAGGCCGAGGGCGACGAAATCCTGCGCCGTGCGCCTGCCGTCGATCTCGTCATCGGCCCGCAGACCTATCACCGGCTTCCGGAAGCCCTGAAACGCGTCAAGCGCGGCGAGCGTGTACTCGACACCGACTACGCGATCGAGGACAAGTTCGAGCACCTGCCGGCGCCCGACAAGGCAAAGACGAAAGCAAGGGGCGTCACCGCCTTCCTCACCGTCCAGGAGGGCTGCGATAAGTTCTGCACCTTCTGTGTCGTGCCCTATACGCGCGGCTCGGAGGTCTCCCGCCCGGTCCCCCAGATCGTTGCCGAAGCGCAGAAACTGGTCGATGGCGGCGTGCGCGAAATTACGCTGCTCGGCCAGAACGTCAACGCCTGGCATGGCACTGGCCCGAACGGCGAAAAATGGGGTCTCGGCGAGCTTCTCTATCGCCTGAGCAAAATCGATGGCCTTACCCGCCTGCGCTACACGACCAGCCACCCGCGTGACATGGACGACAGCCTGATTGCCGCGCATCGCGACCTGCCGCAGCTGATGCCCTATCTGCACCTGCCGATCCAGTCCGGCTCCAACCGTATCCTGAAAGCGATGAACCGGCGGCATACGACCGCCGAATACATTGCGCTGATTGCCCGCATCAAGGCGGCGCGGCCCGATCTCGCGCTGTCCGGCGATTTCATTGTCGGCTTTCCGGGCGAGACCGACGAGGATTTCGAGGATACGCTGCGGCTTGTCGAGACTGTCGGTTATGCACAGGCATTTTCTTTCAAGTATTCGACCCGTCCGGGCACGCCGGGCGCCGACCTGGAAGATCAGGTGCCGGAAGATGTCAAAGCCAAGCGATTGGAAAGATTGCAGGCTTTGCTGCTGAAGCAGCAGCATTCCTTTGCCGAGCAGTGCATCGGAAAGACCATCGACCTGCTTCTGGAGAAGCCGGGGCGCATGCCTGGCCAGTTGATCGGCCGCTCGCCCTGGCTGCAGTCGGTGAATGTTGATGCAAAGTCATCGCAAATCGGTGACATTATCACTGTACGAATCACTGGTGCGGGCCCTAACAGTCTGTTTGCCGAGGTGGTAAGCTGAGGGATCGCCAACTGAAGGAGCCTGACCGCTTGAACGGACACGAATTGGTCTCATCATCGCCGCGCCAGTCGAAAACATCCGCGACAGACGTCAATCACTTCGTGCTCACATTCGAGAATAACCGTTTTGCCAGTGAGCTTTTCGGCCAATTCGACCAAAATCTGAAGCTGATCGAGCAGCGCCTGCGGATCGATGCGCGCCCGCGCGGCAATTCGGTTGCGATCTCGGGTGACATGGTCGCCACCAATCAGGCGCGCCGGGCGCTCGACTATCTCTATGGCCGCCTGCAAAACGGTAGCACCGTCGAAGTCTCCGATGTCGAAGGCGCCATCCGCATGGCCGTTGCTGCGGATGATCAGCTGCAGCTTCCGACGCTGGAAAAGAAAGCCAAGCTGAACCTCGCCCAGATTTCCACCCGCAAGAAGACCATTGCCGCCCGCACGCCCATGCAGGATGCCTATATCCGCGCGCTGGAACGCTCCGAGCTGGTCTTCGGCGTCGGTCCGGCCGGCACCGGCAAGACTTATCTTGCGGTGGCTCATGCGGCCCAGCTCCTGGAGCGCGGCGCTGTCGATCGCATCGTCCTGTCGCGTCCCGCAGTGGAGGCGGGCGAACGGCTCGGCTTCCTGCCGGGCGACATGAAGGACAAGGTCGATCCGTATTTGCGGCCGCTCTACGACGCGCTTTACGACATGATGCCGGGCGACAAGGTCGAACGTGCGATCACAGCGGGCGTCATCGAAATCGCTCCGCTCGCCTTCATGCGCGGCCGAACGCTCGCCAATGCCGCCGTCATCCTCGACGAAGCGCAGAACACCACGGCAATGCAGATGAAGATGTTCCTGACGCGTCTCGGTGAAAACGGCCGCATGATCGTCACCGGTGACCCGAGCCAGGTCGACCTGCCGCGCGGCGTCAAGTCCGGCCTCGTCGAGGCGCTGCAGATTCTGCGCGGCGTCGAAGGCGTGTCCGTGGTCCGCTTCAAGGATGCCGATGTCGTGCGCCATCCGATGGTCGCCCGCATTGTCCGCGCCTACGAGGCATCGACCGCCGTGCATGACGAAAGCGAGCAGAGCGACCGCTAAAGGTGGCCGCAGCCAATCATGACCACCCTTGATATCCAGATCAGCGTCGAGGAAGGCCCCTGGCCCTCCGAGGCCGAACTCCAATCTCTGAGCGAGCGCGTTCTCGGTGCGGCTGCCAATTTCCTTCGTCACGAGGAAACGCAGCCGTTTCCGCAGATGCCGTCGGAAGTCTCGCTGGTGTTCACGGACGACGCCTCCATCCGCGAGATCAATGCGGAATGGCGCAGCCAGGACAAGCCGACCAATGTGCTTTCATTCCCGGCGTTTCCGCTGACGCCCGGCAAGATGCCGGGGCCGATGCTCGGCGATATCGTCGTCGCCCAGGAAACGTTGGTGCGTGAGGCACAGGCGCTCGGCAAGCCTTTCGACGAGCATCTGAGCCATCTCCTGGTGCATGGATTTCTGCATCTTTTCGGTTATGATCACATGGAAGAGAACGATGCTGAAAGAATGGAGGGTCTTGAGACTCGCATTTTGGCCGGTCTTGGGCTATCTGATCCCTATGGGGACAGTGATCCCGTATGATAGTTTGGAACGATGAGCGATTTTAGAACACAGCCGGCCGCGGCTGTAAGAGATGAGGCGGAAGCCTCCAGTCAGGACGAAGCGGGCAGTAGTAGCGCCGCTCAAAAACCTGAGAGCGGCAAATCCGGCTCCTCCTTCTGGAGCCGCGCAGCCCGAATTTGGCGTGCCGGCAGCAGCTCCAGTATTCGTGAAGATCTTGCCGATGCGCTGATGACCGGCGGTGCCGAAGGCGACGCGGCCTTTTCGCCGGCCGAACGGGCCATGCTCAACAACATCCTTCGCTTCCGTGAAGTGCGTGTCGAGGACGTGATGGTTCCGCGCGCCGATATCGAAGCTGTCGATCTCTCGATCACCATCGGCGAACTGATGGTCATCTTCGACGAATCCGGCCGCTCGCGCATGCCGGTCTATAGCGAAAGCCTCGATGATCCGCGCGGCATGGTGCACATCCGCGATCTGCTTTCCTATGTCACCAAGCAGGCGCGCAACAAGCGCCGTAGCGGCAGCCGTCCGAGCGCTGCTGCGAACATGGCTGAAAAAACAGAAAAGCCGGCGCGCCAGCCGAAGCCGGGCTTCGATCTGGGGCGCATCGATCTGTCGAAGACGGTCGAAGAGGCCGGCATCATCCGCCAGGTGCTGTTCGTGCCGCCGTCGATGCATGCATCCGACCTGATGCAGCGCATGCAGGCAGCCCGCATCCAGATGGCGCTGGTCATCGACGAATATGGCGGCACCGATGGTCTCGCCTCGCTCGAGGATATCGTTGAAATGGTCGTCGGCGATATCGAGGATGAGCATGACGATGAAGAAGTCATGTTCGCCAAGACCTCCGACGACGTGTTCGTTGCCGACGCCCGCGTGGAATTGGAGGAGATTGCCGCGGCGATCGGTGCGGATTTTGACGTGCGCGAGCAGCTTGAGGACGTCGATACGCTGGGAGGCCTGGTCTTTGCCTCGCTCGGCCGCATACCGGCCCGCGGTGAGGTCGTCCAGGCGATCCCGGGTTTCGAATTCCAGGTTCTCGATGCCGACCCCCGCCGGGTGAAGCGTGTGCGGATCGTCCGCAAGCGTCCTCCGGCCCGGCGCCGCCCGCTCAAGGGCGACGAGGATACGTCCCCCGAGGCAACATCGTTCGCCGGTGACGAAAAATCCCTGCGCGAAACCGGATAAAAGCTTCGTTTTCCGTAACCGCGCGCCGTCTCGAGGCACGACAAGCAGCTACTTTTTTGGAAAACTGCGGGCGCGTTGATTCGAATGGGCGGCTTGCGCCCACCGCACGCCTCGCATGGCAATGTGCGGTTCACGCCGGTTTGGGGGAATGAATGGAGTGGCTTGCGGGCAAGATCATGCTGTTATCGGGCGCGCGCCGGGCGCTTGTCGCCTTTAGCGCCGGACTGGTTGCCGTCTTTGCCCTGCCGCCCTTTGGCATCTTCGCCGCGCCGTTTCTGTCTTTCCCTGTTCTCGTCTGGCTGATTGACGGCGCATCGGGCAATCCTGACCATGGAGTGCTGAGGCGCAGTTTTCCCGCTTTCTTCGTCGGCTGGTGTTTCGGCTTCGGCTATTTCCTCGGCGGCCTATGGTGGTTGGGCAACGCGCTGCTCGTCGAGGCCGACGAATTCGCCTGGGCCGTGCCGCTAGCGGTTGTCGGCCTGCCTGCCTTTCTTGCCTTCTTCTATGCCTTCTCGGCGGCGCTTGCCCGCCTTCTCTGGTCGGATGGCATGGGGCGTATCGCCGCGCTTGCCTTCGCCTTCGGGCTGTTCGAATGGCTGCGCAGCTTTATCCTCACGGGCTTTCCTTGGAACGCGATCGGCTATGCAGCCATGCCTGTGCCGCTGATGATGCAGTCGGCAGCGGTGATCGGTCTTGCCGGCATGAACATGCTGGCCGTCTTTGTCTTTGCATCTCCAGCATTGATCGGTACCCGCAAGGGACTGCGGACCGGCTTGGGCATCGCGGCGCTTCTGGTGGCGGCCCATTTCGGCTACGGCGTTTACCGTTTGAATCAGCCACTGCCGCCTCCGGCAGACCCGGCCGTCACCATCCGCCTCGTGCAGCCGCTGATCGACCAGTCACAGAAGTTCGATGACGCCGAGCGGCTATCGATCTTCGAAGAGCATCTCAAGCTGACCGCGGCGCCAGCCGAAGCCGGCGGCAGGCGCCCCGATGTCGTCGTCTGGCCGGAAACTGCGGTGCCGTTCATCCTGACCGAAAATCCGGATGTGCTCATGCGGATTTCCGATGTCCTGCAGGAGGGCCAGATCCTCATCGCCGGCGTGGTCCGGGCTGAGGATGCAGGAACCGGCCAGCCGCCGCGCTATTATAATTCGATCTATGTGATCGATGATCGCGGCCAGATCGTCGGCGCTTCCGACAAGATGCACCTTGTGCCCTTCGGAGAGTACCTGCCGCTCGAAAGCCTATTGATGTCCGCGGGTTTGAATGCGATCGCAGCCACCATGCCCGGTGGTTTCTCGTCTGCGGCGACACGCGCGCTCCTGACTTTGCCCGGCGGCAAGACGCTCTACCCGCTGATTTGCTATGAGGCGATCTTCCCGCGGGAAATCGGCAATGATGCGCTTACCGCAAGTGCATTGCTCAATATCACCAATGATGCCTGGTTCGGCAATACGCCTGGCCCCTACCAGCATTTCCAACAGGCGCAGTTGCGCAGCGTCGAGACGGGCCTGCCGATGGTCCGCGATGCCAATACCGGCGTATCGGCAATCGTCAATGCGCGCGGCGAAATCCTCACCGGTTTTCCGTTCGGCAGCCGAGGATTTGTGGACACAATCTTGCCGGGAAAGGCCGCTCCACCAATGAGCCCCCTGGAACAAGGGAGAAATGGAGTGCTACTCGCATGCCTACTCTTCGCTCTCGCGATTATTTCCCGCGTTAGTTTTATTTTCCGGGAGAATTGACCAAAAACCCCTAAAATTGCATAGTGGCTTCTACCAATGATCCTTACCTATGTTCAGAGGGTTTCCGCCCGGCATCACAACGTAACGTGTGTAGTCAGCTCTCTGTAAGTGGCCAGGTTATGGGGCAACTGAAACTCGCTTATTAGGAAACCGTTATGATAGAGAACAAGAAGAAGCCGAACCCGATCGACATTCATGTCGGTAGCCGGATTCGGCTTCGCCGCACCATGCTGGGCATGAGCCAGGAAAAGCTCGGTGAGAGCCTCGGGATCACCTTCCAGCAGATCCAGAAGTATGAAAAAGGAACCAACCGGGTCGGCGCGAGCCGTCTTCAGAACATTTCGAGCATTCTGAATGTTCCGGTATCCTTCTTCTTCGAAGATGCACCGGGTGACTCGGGGTCTTCCGGTCCGTCAGGCATGGCCGAAGCCTCCAGCTCGAACTACGTGGTCGATTTCCTGTCGTCCTCGGAAGGGCTTCAACTCAACCGCGCCTTCGTCAAGATCGGCGATCCCAAGGTGCGTCGCAAGCTGGTGGACCTGGTCAAGGCCCTGGCGGCAGAAGCGGAAGCCGAATAACGCTGCCGCGAGGCGGAACTAAAAAAAGCGGCCGGATAGTGCCGCTTTTTTTGTGCCTGATGCAGGGCGCCGATGGGGCGGTCGCCATCTCCCATGATAAGCCTCGTCAAAACCCTAAAAAGAGGAAAACGTTCCCGTCCACCACATATAAAGATATATTTATGTCCTTGTGTCCTTGTTTTTTGATGGCATTATCACTAATACGTTCGTAGCCGTTTTTTCTTTGAGGGGACTTCCCGCATGCGCGCAAACTACCTGTTTACGAGTGAATCCGTGGCAGAAGGCCATCCCGACAAGGTCTGTGACCGGATCTCGGATGAAATTGTCGATCTTGTATATCGTGAAGCCGCCAAGACGGGCGTTGACCCTTGGGGAGTCCGCATTGCCTGCGAAACGCTGGCAACCACCAACCGCGTCGTGATTGCCGGCGAGGTCCGCGTGCCTGATACCCTGTTGAAGAAAGACAAAGACGGAAATATCGTAAAGGACGCGGCGGGCCATCCGCTGATCAATCCCGCGAAATTCAAGGCTGCCGCCCGCAAGGCGATCCGTGAAATCGGCTATGAACAGGCCGGCTTCCACTGGAAGACCGCAAAGATCGATGTGCTGCTGCATCCGCAGTCGGCCGACATCGCCCAAGGTGTTGATAACGCTGCCGACAAGCAGGGCGACGAAGGTGCCGGCGACCAGGGCATCATGTTCGGCTATGCTTGCCGCGAAACCGCCGACCTTATGCCTGCGCCGATCTATTATTCACACCGCATCCTGGCCCTGCTCGCAACCGCCCGCAAGGCAGGGCAGGGCGATGCCGGCAAGCTTGGCCCCGACGCCAAGAGCCAGGTAACGGTCCGCTATGTCAACGGCAAGCCGCAAGCGGTGACCTCCATCGTGCTGTCGACGCAGCATCTCGACGGCAGCTGGGACTCGGCCAAGGTTCGCGCCGTCGTGGAGCCCTACATCCGCGAGGCGCTGCACGACATCGAGATCGCCGACGATTGCAACTGGTACATCAACCCGACCGGCAAATTCGTCATCGGCGGCCCTGATGGCGATGCGGGCCTGACTGGCCGCAAGATCATCGTTGACACCTACGGCGGTGCCGCGCCGCATGGCGGTGGCGCGTTCTCCGGCAAGGACACGACGAAGGTCGATCGTTCGGCTGCCTACGCCGCCCGCTATCTGGCAAAGAACGTCGTTGCCGCCGGCCTGTCCGACCGCTGCACGATCCAGATTTCCTACGCGATCGGCGTTGCCCAGCCGCTGTCGATCTATGTCGATCTGCACGGCACCGGCAAGGTGACCGAGGACCAGGTCGAACAGGCGATCCGCAAGACGATGGATCTGTCGCCCTCCGGCATCCGCCGCCACCTCGACCTCAACAAGCCGATCTACGCCAAGACCTCGGCCTACGGCCATTTCGGCCGCAAGGCAGGCCGCGACGGTTCCTTCTCCTGGGAGAAGCTCGATCTGGTGAAGCCGCTCAGGGACGCCTTGAAAGAGGACACTTTGAAGGCTGCCTGATCCGCCTCTGGACGGGTCACTGCAGAAGACAGTAAAGAGCGGGTGTTTCCTTCGGGGAGACGCCCGCTTTTCTATAGGTGAAAGACCGCGCGCATGACCGAACAGCACCGCAGCCGCTCGACCGAAGCCTTCTTCGGACGCCGCAAGGGCAAACCCTTGCGCGCGCTGCAGACAACCCATCTCGAAACGGTGCTGCCGCTCCTGCGGCTGGATCTGTCGGCGCCGGCGCCGCCGGATATCAAATCGCTGTTCAGACATCCCGTCGGCGAGGTCAGGCTGGAGATCGGTTTCGGCGGCGGCGAGCATCTGATCCATAGGGCCGTCGAAAGCCCGTCCACCGGCTTCATCGGCGTCGAGCCTTTCGTCAATTCCATGGCGAAGCTGGTCGGCCATATCGAGGAGCGCGGCGCGGAGAATATCCGGCTTCACGACGACGACGCCACGCAGGTGCTCGACTGGCTGCCGGAGGCTTCGATCGACCACATCGATCTGCTCTATCCGGACCCCTGGCCGAAGCGGAAGCACTGGAAGCGCCGTTTCGTTTCAAAGGTTAATCTCGGTCGGTTTGCCCGCGTGCTGAAACCTGGCGGCGTGTTCTGCTTCGCCTCGGATATTGACACCTATGTCAACTGGACGCTGTTGCATTGCCGCGATCACGCGGCGTTCGCCTGGACGGCGGAGAATGCTGCCGACTGGCTGACACCCTATCCCGGCTGGCCGAGCACGCGCTACGAGGCCAAGGCGCGTCGGGAAGGGCGCAAGTCCGCCTATCTGACGTTCCGGCGGGTCTGAGCCGGAAAATGCCGGCAGCTTGGTGCATGTCGCCCAGACGTGTGCTGCGATCTTGGAATAGCGGCATGCAGAAACAAGAAGCCAAAACGCGTGCGTTTTAGTGAAGGCTGACCGTCTTCAGATCGTCTTCTGCGGCCTTGAAGAAGGTGCTGGATCGATTGTCGGTCAGGAGGATCGGCGTGCCATCGGCGCCGAACAGCGCCCACAGGTCTAGGCCCGGATCCATGTCGGGGGCTTCCGGGAAGACGCGCGACACTTCCTCCGAGCGCATCTTGCGGATATAGCCGACCTCGCCGGCGCCGAGATGCGCCAGGTCGTTTTTCGACAGGGCTGTGCTGACGTGTTTCAATCCCATGAGTCGTACTCCGTGGCTTTGCGGCGCCTTCTGCCCTGAAAGGCCATGCGGGAGCCGCAACTCATTGATTTTCTGCACGAAGTTTCTCGGCTGTCTTGGGTTGCCGGGTGCCTTTGTGCGGCCGGCAAAGCATGCCGGTTATCCTACTCTGGGACTAAAATATTAATTTTCTTTACCATGCGGACAGGTTCCGGCCGGATGAGATCGACGGACAGCAAACCGTTGCGCAACTCTGCCTTGGAAACCTGCATGCCCTCTGCAAGCACGAACATCCGCTGGAACTGCCGCGCCGCAATGCCGCGGTGCAGATAGTCGCGTTCGCCCGTTTCGGTCTGGCGGCCACGGATGATCAGCTGGCTTTCCTCGGTTGTCACGTCGAGATCGTCTTCGGAAAACCCGGCGACGGCCAGCGTGATACGCAGGCGCTCCTGCTCGCCGGACGATTCGTCCCTGCGGATGCGCTCGATATTATAGGGAGGGTAGCCATCATTGCCCTTGGCAATCCGCTCAAGGGTCTTTTCCATGGCATCGAAACCGAGCAGAAGCGGGCTCGTAAAAGGGGTCATCCGGCTCATACAGTAGTCCTTGGCTCTCAAGCGACCGTTTTGCGGACCCGCGAGGCGGCATCCGCTGCCCCCAATATGGTAGCTGTGCGTAGCGAGCGCAAGGCGCTTGCGCCGGGCTGGGAGGCAAATCATAGTCCGCTCGCTGATTTGCGAAGGAGACCCGCATGCCGAGAAAGATCATTATCGATACCGATCCGGGGCAGGACGATGCTGCTGCGATCATGCTGGCGCTCGGCAGCCCGGATGAACTCGAAGTGCTCGGCATCACGGCGGTCGCAGGCAATGTTCCCGTTGCACTTACCTCGCGCAACGTCCGGGTTATCTGCGAACTCTGCGGCCGTCGCGACGTGAAGGTGTTCGCCGGCGCCGACAGGCCGCTTGTCCGCCAGCTCGTGACCGCCGAACATGTGCATGGCAAGACCGGCCTGGACGGACCCGTGGTCGATGAGCCCACCATGCCGCTGCAGCCGCAGCACGCCGTCGATTTCATCATCGAGACCCTGCTGGCCGAAGAACCCGGCACGGTCACGCTCTGCACCTTGGGAGCACTCACCAACATCGCCATGGCGCTGAACAAGGCGCCCGAAATCGCGCCGCATGTGCGCGAACTGGTCATGATGGGCGGCGGCTTCTTCGAGGGTGGCAACATTACGCCCGCCGCCGAATTCAATATTTACGTCGATCCGGATGCCGCCGAGATCGTCTTCAAGTCGGGCATCCCGATCGTCATGATGCCGCTGGACGTCACCCACCGGGTGCTGACCTACAAGGCCCGCGTCGACAAGATCAAGGCGATCGGCTCGCCGGCCGCTATCGCCATGGCTGAAATGCTGGAATTCTTCGAGCGTTTCGACGTCGAGAAATACGGTTCCGATGGCGGCCCGCTGCACGACCCGACGGTAATCGCCTACCTCCTGCGTCCGGACCTTTTCAAGGGGCGCGACTGCAATGTCGAAATCGAGACGAAATCGGAACTGACGGTTGGTATGACCGTGGTCGACTGGTGGCAGGTGACCAGCCGCAAGCACAATGCCAAGGTCATGCGCGAGATCGACGATCAGGGCTTCTTCGACCTTTTGACCGAGCGCCTGGCGCGTCTTTAAACGCCCGAACGGCCAGCCTTTGGCTTGGATCGACGGCGCCGCAGGGCGCCGTCTCAAACTGCGAGGCGCAGACTTCCTTATTGCTGGGGTGTCGCGCCCGTTGCCGGCGTGCCCGTATCAGGCGTGCCAGTTGCAGGTGTGCCGGTTGCAGGTGTCTCGGTCGCAGGCTTCTCCGTCGAAGGAGTTTCGACGGCCGGGACGTTCACATTGACATCCGTTCCGCTACCGCCGCCTCCGACGTCGATAACGCCGGTAAACAGGAGGAGCGCGCCGATGACGATAAGCGCCAGAATGATCGCCACGACCCATCCGGTATTTCCGCCGCCTGTTTTGATAACTGTTGGTTCACGATCGGGCATTTCGGGCTCCTCCGGCTCGATACAGCGCCGCGCGTCAAATATGACGCGCTAAGGACACTGTAGCACTTTGAAACTGCTGCATAATTTTATCCTTAAATCGATTCCGATTTAAGGAATTATGCAGTAGTGCAGCTTGAACGCAGAAGTGCCGCGAAAGTTCCCCCATAGGTTGGCGACCGCCCCTGATGCCAAGCGACCCGCTGTCGAGAATTCGGTGCCGTCGCAACAGCTCCGGCGGATCAAGCAGAAACGGCGCCACAGGGGCGCCGTTTGTATCGGTCGTTCTTGCCCGCAGGCTTTCGGCTCAGAATTCTTCCCAGTTGTCCTGGGCGAGAGCCGTATTGCCGGAAACCTGCGGCGCTGCCTTTTGCGGTGGGGCGACGTAGCGAGCCGGTGCCGGTTTGGCAGGCGCGCTGTAGCTCAGTGCCGGTGCCCTTGCGGGTGCCCGCATCTTTTCGGCGGTATTGCGCAGCATGTCGGCCGGGGCCTGGCGCGCGACGTGGAAGCGGGAGACGAGTGTGCTCAGCGCGCGCGCCTCTTCGTTCAGCGCCATGCTGGCTGCTGTCGTTTCTTCCACCATGGCAGCATTCTGCTGCGTCACCTGGTCCATCTGGTTGACCGCCGTGTTGATCTCCTTGAGGCCAACGGCCTGTTCGGAGGCCGAGCCGGAGATCTGGCGGATCAGGCCATTGATCTGGACCACCTGGTCGGAGATCTTCTGCAGCGCACCACCGGCGCGGCCGACGAGATCGACGCCTTCGCGCACTTGTCCGGCCGAGGTGTTGATCAGCGCCTTGATCTCCTTGGCGGCGTTTGCCGAGCGCTGGGCGAGTTCGCGCACTTCCTGGGCGACGACGGCAAATCCCTTGCCGGCATCACCGGCGCGGGCGGCTTCGACGCCGGCATTGAGTGCCAGCAGGTTGGTCTGGAAGGCGATTTCGTCAATGACGCCGATGATGCGGCTGACTTCGCCAGACGACTGCTCGATGCCCTTCATTGCGGCGATCGCCTTCTGCACGACGTCCCCTGATTGCTCGGCGTCGTTGCTGGCGGTCTCGACCGATTTCGCCGCGACCTTGGCATTGTCGGCGCTGGCATTGACCTGCGAGGTCAGTTCGTCGAGCGCGGCTGCCGTTTCTTCCAGGCTTGCGGCCTGCTGCTCGGTGCGGTGCGAGAGGTCGTTGGCGGCGTTGCTGATTTCGCTGGTGCCGGTGCTGATATTGACGACGGAGGTGTTGACCGTCTGGATCGTCTCTTCGAGGCTTTCCATGGCGGAGTTGAAATCGCTCTTCAGCTGGGCGTATTCACCCGGAAAGTCCTCGGTGATGCGATAGGCGAGATCGCCGGAGGAGAGCTGCGACAGGCCCTTCGCCAGTTTGGCGACGATCTCGCGCTGGGTGGCGTTCGACTGGGCGCGTTCGGTTTCGGACTGGCTACGCTGCTGTTCCGATTGCAGGCGCTCGCGCTGGGCTTCCGCTTCCAGCCGCTTGGTATCGGCGAGCTGATGACGGAAACCTTCCAGCGCCTTGGCAACGGAACCGGTTTCGTCGGTGCGATCCTGGCCGGAAACCGGGGCGGTGTAGACGCCCTTGCTCAGGTTCTCGACATCGCTCACCAGGCCGGCAAGCGGCTTCTGGACGAAGCGGCGAACGGCAAGATAGAGGCCGAGCAACACGGCGCCGAGCACGATCAGGCCACCGACGATCATCATGTAGGTCTGGTCGACGACCGGGGCATTGATTGCGGTCTGCGGCACATCGACAAGGACGACCCAGGTCGTGTTCACATCCGGCAGTGCGAAAGGATAGACGACGCGGTCGAAGGTTTCATGGCCGTCATCGCTCAGGTCGTGGATCATGCCGGGCTGAGAGGCGGCAAGCGCATTCTTGACCACATCGGCACCGACGCCGTCATAATCCTTCATCAGAAGGTCCGGGTTCGGGGCCACGAGCCATTTGCCGGTCTGTGACAGCAGCGTCACGCGGCCGGAACCGAAGGGACGGATGTCCTTCACCTTGTTGGCAAGTGACGTCAGGGAAACGTCGACGCCGGAGACGCCGAGCAGTTTGCCGTTCGACATGACCGGGTAGGCGATCGAGGACATCGAGTTGTTGTCACCCGTCGTCGTCTCCGTGTAGGGCGCCGTCATCGCGCCCTTGAGGCTCTTGGCCGCCAGAGCATACCATTCAGCCGGGTAGTCGGAATCGAAGGTCGAGAAGTCGATACCCGTCTTGCCCTTCGTCCAATAGGGATTGAGCGTTCCATCCTTGGCGGCGCCAAAATCCTTCTTGCCAGCATAGTCCTTGGCCTTGCCGTCAAAGGCATTCGGCTCCTCGGCAAACCAGCTGCCGAACGCGAAGGCATTCTTCTCGACATTAGCCTTCAGCATGTCGACGACGCCCTTGCGGTCGAGATAGCCGCCTTCGTGGCCGCGACCGATCACGCCTGCCGTCGAGCGGGCGGCGCCTGCAAGCTCGGCGATGTTGCTGGCGATGTCGGATGCGATCGCCTTCGCTTCGGTCCGCGCCTGATCGAGCACCAGCGTTTCGACACGATCCTGGGTCTGGGAAATCAGCACGTAGTTGGAGGCAAGAAGGACGAGCGCAATGATGCCGCCCGTCACCGCAATCAGTTTGGTGGCCAGCGATTTGGCTTGGAACTTGAACATGAATGTCCCCGCATGGTGAAGACCGCGGGTTTCACAGCCGCGGCGTGACGCGATCTAGTTTGGGAGATGCCCCGTCATGGAGCGCCAGATGCCGACCGACATCGTAAGGCCGCCCTTGATCCTGGAAGGCGGGCCTTTGTAATTGCTTGGATAGCGCGATATTTATTAAAATTGGCACAACGCGATGTGACTAGATCGCGCGTTTCGCGGATAAATCAAACGCTTATGCCGCAGCGACGACGTCCAGTGTCCTGATTGCGCAGGAACTCGATTGCGTCCGTTGCGATCAGACCTTTGCGTCGACCTCGGCGGCTTCCGGGATGGCCGGCTGAGCGCCCGGTTTCAGGCAGGCGAGCGAGCCGGCGACAGCGGCACGGCGTAGCGCCTTGTTGAAATCGATGCCAGCGTCGAGGCTGGCTGCGAGATAACCGCAGAATGTATCGCCTGCCCCAACCGTATCGACCGGCTCGATCTTCAGCCCCTTGGCGCGATGCACATTGCCGTTGCGCACGGCAACCACGCCTTCGGCGCCGAGCGTCACGATCACCGTTTGCCCCGTTTCGCGCGAAAGGCCTTGCATCGCCTCGATGCGCTCCTCGGCCGACAATCCTTGACGGCCCGCCAAAAGCTCGAATTCCGTCTCGTTGGCAACGACGATATCAGCCATGCGTCCGAGCCGCGCGGCATCTTTCGTCAGCGGGGCGATGTTGATGATCGAGGTGATGCCCTTTTCTTTCGTCGTTACCAGCGCCCGTTCTACCGATTCCGCCGGAATCTCCAGTTGCAGCATCAGCGTGTCGCCGGCGCTCATCGTATCCACGGCTGCGGTTGCATCATCTGCGCTGACGGTGCCGTTGGCGCTTGCCACCACGACGATGACGTTCTCGCCATCACCGCCGACGAGGATGTGGGCGGTGCCGGTCGGTTCGCTGACGGTTTTGGTCAGAGAAAGGTCGGTTCCTGCCTGTTTCAGAAGTGCCAGCGCGCCGTCGGCAAAACTGTCCGATCCGACGGCACCGGCCATGCGCACGGCCGCTCCGGCGCGTCGCGCTGCCAAGGCCTGATTGGCGCCCTTGCCGCCGGCGGCCGTCGAGAAGCCCGATCCGGCGACGGTTTCGCCGGGCTTGGGCAGCCGCGCCGTGGTGGCGATCAGGTCCATGTTGATGGAACCGAAAACTGTGATCATCTGATGCGTCTCCCCCGGCAGGCGATTTTTGCCGGACAGTGCCCGAGACGGTCAGTCCTCGTCAACCACCCGCAGCTTCAATTGCCCCATGCGATTGTCGAAGGTTTTCTGTTCCGGTTTGGCATCGGGCGGGGAGCCGGCCGCTTGGAGGTCCAGCGCCTCGATCCTTGTTCCACGCCGCTTGAGCTTCTCCGACGAGGTCAGGATATCGTCGACATCCTTCTGCGTGGTGAGGAAGTGGCCGTGCAGCTTGCGCACCCGGTCGTCGAGCCGGGTCAGATCCTCCATCAGCCGGATCACCTCGCCCTGGATCAGATGCGCCTGTTCGCGCATCCGCGCATCGCGCAGGATCGCCTGGATGACCTGGATCGACAGCATCAGCAGCGATGGCGAGACGATGACGATCCGCGCCCGGTGCGCCTTCTGGACGATGCCTTCGAAATTCTCGTGGATTTCGGCAAAGATCGATTCGGAGGGCACGAACAGGAAAGCGGTGTCCTGTGTTTCGCCGGGGATCAGATACTTCCCCGAAATATCCCGGATATGCACCTCCATGTCGCGACGGAACTGTTGCGTCGCCTGCCGCGCTGCCTCCGGCTCGCCAGCGCTGCGGATGGCATTCCAGCCTTCAAGCGGAAATTTCGCGTCGATCACCAGCACTGGCTGGCCGTTCGGCATCCGGATCGTGCAGTCGGGCCGCGATCCGTTCGACAGCGTCGTCTGGAAGGCGTAGGAGCCCATTGGCAGGCCGTCGGCGATGATCGTTTCCATGCGCGACTGGCCAAAGGCGCCGCGTGTCTGCTTGTTGGAAAGAATGCTCTGCAGTCCGGCCATGTCCTTCGCAAGCGACTGGATATTGGTCTGCGCCGTGTCGATCACCGCCAGCCGCTCCTGCAGCCGGCGCAGGTTCTCGTGTGTCGCCTTGGTCTGCTCTGCAATCGAACTGCCGAGCCGGTGCGTCATGCCGTCGATCCTCTGGCTGATCGACTGGTTGAGCTCGGATTGCCGCGCGCCGAACACCTCGGCCATCGCCGCGATGCGGCCTTGCATTTCGGTCTGCGCGGCAAGCAGCGCGGTCATCCGCTGTTCCGCCTCCAGCGCCGATTGCCGTGTGCGCTGCCGCCGAAGCACGGCCGGAATGCCGGCAAGCAGCAGGATCGCGACGGCAGCCAACAGGCACATGCCGAGCGTGACCGGATAGGCATCAAGGATGAAAAGAGGCTGGTCGAGGGTGAGTGTCACAGGTTCCATAGGCGCAACCTAAGCGGATTCGACGGGTGTGACCAGATCAAAACAAGAACATTGGTGAATCAAATGGTATAAGCTCCCACTTTCCCGGCAAAAATCTTGAAAACGAGAATTCCATCCACGCGAAAGATCGGTTATGGGAGCCGGATGACCATCAAGCCGCTCATCATTCTTCCGGATCCCGTGCTGCGCCAGCTTTCCAAGCCGGTGGAAACGGTTGATGCCGACGTCCGGCGCCTCGCTGAAAACATGCTGGACACGATGTATGACGCGCCTGGCATCGGCCTGGCAGCGATCCAGATCGGCGTTCCCCGCCGCATGCTCGTGATCGACCTTTCGAAGGAAGGCGAGGAAAAACAGCCTCTGGTCTTCATCAACCCGCAGATCGTGAAGTCTTCCGACGAGCGCTCGGTCTATGAGGAAGGCTGCCTGTCTATCCCGGACTACTATGCGGAAGTCGAGCGCCCGGCTGCAATCACCGTCGAATATGTCGATCGCGACGGCAAGCAGCAGACAGTGGAGGCGGATGGACTGCTGGCGACCTGCCTGCAACACGAGATCGACCACCTGAACGGCGTGCTGTTCATAGACCATCTCTCCAAGCTCAAGCGCGAAATGGTGATCCGCAAGTTCACCAAAGCCGCCAAGGTCCGCGGCGCCAAGGCGATCTGACGGTTCCATTGAAAATGATGACCTTCGCGCCTATGATATCACTGATATCATCGTGGAGGTTGCGCATGGGCGATCTGCTTCTTCGTGGAATTGACGACGCTCTGAAGGTCGAATTGCAGGAAAGTGCGCGTCGGAACGGCCGCAGCCTTTCCGACGAGGCCATCGTGCAAATTCGGTCCGCCTTAGAACGGGAACAGCGCCGAGGTCAAACGGCTGGGCAGCGGCTGCGTGCCATCTTGGGCGATGCGAAATTCGATGATGACGAGCTGCGCGCCATCGATGCGTTTCGCAAACAGCCCGACCGCTCGCCGCCGGACTTCAAATGATCGTTCTAGATACCAACGTCATTTCCGAACTTCAAGGACGACGATATAGCGAGTTGATCCTTCGATGGCTGGACCGGTACGACAGCGAAGTCGTGTTCCTAACGGCGATCGCGATGGCGGAAATCCATTTCGGAGTGGCCCTGCTGGAGCCGGGAGCTCGGCGTGAGAGTTTGCGTCAAACTTTCGATCGGATCGAAGAAGAGTTTTCCGGGCGGATTCTGAGCTTCACGCAGAATGTTGCCGCGAGCTACGGCATGTTATCCGCTCAACGGCAGAAGGAGGGCAGGCCCATGGAAACCAAGGACGCCATGATTGCCGCGATCTGTCTGTCCCACGATGCGACGCTGGCGACCCGCAATACAAAAGACTTCGAGGGGCTTGATTTGAAGCTCATAAACCCGTTTGAAGGGGCCTGATCAGAACGGGAGTCCGCGCGCCGTGCCGCTTCGCATCATCTTCATGGGAACACCCGAATTTTCGGTTCCGACATTGGCGGCGCTCGCCGAGGCGGGCCACGAGATCGTCGCGGTCTATACCCAGCCGCCGCGCCCCGGTGGTCGCCGTGGCCTCGACCTGCACAAATCGCCTGTGCATCAGGCGGCGGAACTGCTCGGCATCGAGGTGCTGACGCCGGTTAACTTCAAGGATGCGGCCGACCGCCAGGCATTTCGCGATTTTGATGCGGATGTCGCTGTCGTTGTCGCCTATGGCCTGCTTTTGCCGGAAGACATCCTCAACGGCACGCGGCTTGGCTGCTACAACGGCCATGCCTCGCTTTTGCCGCGTTGGCGGGGTGCCGCGCCGATCCAGCGGGCGATCATGGCGGGCGACCATGAGACCGGCATGATGGTGATGAAGATGGACAAGGGGCTCGACACCGGCCCGGTGGCGCTGACCGAGGTCGTGGCCATCGACAACGAGATGACGGCCGGCGAACTGCACGACAAGCTGATGCTGGTTGGAGCGGACCTGATGAAGGACGCCATGGAAAAGCTCGATGGTGGCGACCTGCCGCTGACGCCGCAGGCGGAGCATGGCGTCATTTATGCAGCGAAGATCAGCAAGGCGGAAACGCGGATCGATTTTTCCAGGACAGCGGCCGAGGTTCACAATCATATTCGCGGTCTTTCGCCTTTCCCCGGCGCCTGGTTCGAGGTCGAAATCGGCGGCAAGATGGAGCGGATCAAGGTTCTCTCGTCCGTTGTCGAAAACGTGGGCGGCGAAACCGGCACCGCCCTGTTCGACGACCTGACGATTGCCTGCGACAATGGTTCGGTGCGTCTGACCCGTCTGCAGAAGGCGGGCGGCAAGGTCCTCGACGCCGACGATTTCCGCCGCGGCACGCCCATTCCGGCCGGCACAAGGCTTCACTGATGCCACGTTTCCGCATGACGATCGAATATGACGGCTCGGCCTATGTCGGCTGGCAGCGGCAGGAGAACGGCCCCTCGGTGCAGAGCGCTGTCGAGAAGGCGATCCTCAGCCTCACCGGCGAGACCGTTTCGATCCGAGGCGCGGGGCGCACCGATTCCGGCGTGCATGCCAAGGGGCAGGTGGCGCATGTCGACCTCACACGGCACTGGAAGCCCGCGACCTTGCGCAATGCGCTCAATGCCCATCTCGGGCTGGCCAGAGAACAGGTTGCGATCATTGACGCCGCGGAAGTGATGCCCGAGTTCGACGCGCGTTTTTCGGCGCTGAGAAGGCATTATCTTTACCGCATCATCTCCCGACCGGCGCCGCTCGCGCTCGAGGCGAAGCGGGCCTGGTGGGTGCCGAAGGCGCTCGATCACGAGGCGATGCACGTTGCAGCCCAGATGCTGGTCGGACATCATGACTTCACCACCTTCCGCTCGACCCATTGCCAGGCCAACAGCCCGATGCGCACGATCGACCGGCTCGATGTGACGCGGGACGGCGACCTCGTCGAAATCCGCGCCACGGCGCAGAGCTTCCTGCACAACCAGATACGCTCCTTCGCCGGCACGCTGAAGCTGGTGGGCGAGGGCAAGTGGACGCCGCAAGACGTGCGCGCGGCACTGGCGGCGAGGGATCGCAGGGCCTGCGGCCCGGTGGCGCCGCCTGACGGGCTCTATTTCATGCAGGTCGATTACTGACAACCAGCAATTCAGGCCGGCATCAGGCCAAACACCCGCGGAAGACTTTCACCGAGCATCAGCCACGGCAGGATCAGCAGGGCAGACAATGCGGAGGCGAGCAGTGTCTGGTTGTTGGCGATGGTTTTCACCAAACGGAAAATTGCGGTGAAATTCGCCAGCAGAAGGATCAGCGACAGCACGCTCGTCAGGCCCTCGCTATTGGGAATGACCAGCCTGATCGCAAGCGGAACAGCCATCGCATAGACGGTGGGCACGGCCAGCCAGTTGCTGGTGATGATGATCGGTGCCAGCAGTTCGCCGTAGCCGAGTGGCTTTGCGAGGGCGGCGACGAGCACCAGCGGCACGACCCACATCGCCATGTCGACGAAGAGCAGCTTGAGAATGAAGATCAGCCCCGTCTCGGCGCCCTGCGGCATGTTCGCCAGATAGTAGAGGCGCCAGGCGGCCCAGCCGACGGCCATCGCCGGCAGGCACCAGAGGAAGGCGGCGAAAGAGCGCCAGACGCCGAGCGCGGTGATGTCGAGCCAGTCGAATCCGCTCTTGTCACCGAGGATCAACAGCCAGATCCCCTTGATGTAATTGCCGACCTCTTCAATCTGCGGCATGGCCAAACCAGCGGCTGATGAAGGTTTCGTAGATCCGCGTCAGCGTCTCGAGGTCGGCCACGGCGACGCGCTCGTCGACCATGTGCATGGTCTGGCCAACCAGGCCGAATTCGACGACCGGGCAGTAATCCTTGATGAAGCGCGCATCCGACGTGCCGCCGGTGGTTGACAGCTTCGGCTCGCGGCCGGTGACGGCTTCGACGGCGCCCGACAGGGAGGCGATCAGCGCATTGTTGCGGGTGAGGAAGACATGGCTCGGGCGCTCGCTCCAGACGATATCGTATTTAACGGGCGGCCGGCCGGGACGAAGCACGCTGTCGGCGCTGGCGCGGTCGAGGCGGGCAATGATCTCGGCCTTCAGGCTATCGGCGTCCCAGGTGTCGTTGAAGCGGATGTTGAAGCGCGCCGACGCCTTGGCCGGAATGACGTTGACCGCCTTGTTGGCAACATCGATCGTCGTCACCTCGAGATTGGATGGCTGGAAATTGTCGGTGCCGCCGTCGAAGGGCGGATCCATCAGCGCCTGCGTCAGGGCAAGGATGCCGCGCACCGGGCTGTCGGCGAGATGCGGATAGGCGGCGTGGCCCTGCACGCCGTGCACGGTGACGGTGCCCGACAGCGAGCCGCGCCGGCCGATCTTGATCATGTCACCGAGACGGTCGGGATTGGTCGGCTCGCCGACGAGGCAGGCATCCCAGCGCTCGCCCCTCGCCGCCGCCCATTCGAGCAGCTTGACGGTGCCGTTGATCGCCGGGCCTTCCTCGTCGCCGGTGATCAGGAAGGAGATCGAGCCCGGCGGCTTGCCATTTTTTTCGACATGACGGGCGACAGCAGCGGCAAAACAGGCGATGCCGCCCTTCATGTCGACGGCGCCGCGGCCATACATCTCGCCATCCGCAATATCGGCCGAGAACGGGCCATGCTTCCAGGCAGTTTCGTCGCCGACCGGCACGACGTCGGTATGGCCGGCAAACATCAGGTGCGGACCATCCGTGCCAAGGCGGGCATAGAGGTTTTCGATATCCGGCGTACCGTCCTCGGTGGCCATTACCCGATCGACGGCAAAACCGAGCGGTTTCAGCATTGTTTCGAGCGCACTCAAGGCGCCGCCTTCGACAGGGGTCACGGACGGGCAGCGGATCAGGGTGGCGAGATTGGCGACGGGATCGGTAGCGGTCATCAGAAAGGCCTGTTGTCTTCGAGGGCTTGGTGTAGCCGATCCCCACCGGGCTGTCACGGGGGCAGCCTCTGCTTGAGCGGAGTTGATCTCCCTCTTCTCCCCGGCGCCGGTCCCGCCTCGCCGCGACGCCTCGCGGGGTAGCCGATGACGGAACGCAACGATCATGGCACGGGTTTTCAGGGCGGGGATGGACGGGGAAATTCGAGGTCCGGAAAAGAATCCCCTTCGTAACAAATCCAACACTTGGCCTTCGGCTCAGGTGTTGGATTTTGTGTCCTTTCCCCCAAGAGGAGGATCCGGTACGGCGCCGCGCCGTTCGAGCGCGGTCTTGCGGATGATGTCGGCGATCTCCGGGCTGTTTTTGGACAGCATCTGGAAGTCCACCGAATATAGCGACAGGAGCGAGACTTCGGTCGCGGCGCTGACGGTCGCCGAGCGGGGCTCGCCGCTGATCAGCGCCATCTCCCCGAAGAAGCTGCCGGCGCCAAGCTCGACCGGGTTCGGTGTTGCAACGATGACGCGGCCCTCGACGATGAAGAACATCCGGTCGCCGGTCTCGCCCTTGCGGCAGATGATGGTGCCGGCCGGCACGACGCGCGGTCTCAGCGCGCGCACGACCTCGACGAGCGCGGCCGAGCCAAGCTTCTGGAACAGCGGCACGGCCGCAACCAGTTGCCAGTTGCGCACGAAGTCCTGGCGGCGGACTTCCTCATAGAAGCCGGTGGCGAGGAGGCCGGCCCAGAGCGCAAAGATGCCGATGCCGCACATCATGACCAGCCCGGCAAGGACGCGGCCGGCGAAACTTTGCGGCGTTACGTCGCCATAGCCTGTGGTCGATAGCGTCACCACCGCCCACCACATCGCCTGGGGGATGCTGCCGAACTTGTCCGGCTGGACGTCGCGCTCGATGATATAGGCCACGAGCGCCGCACAGAAGAGGATGATGCCGAAGACCGAGGTGACGCCGATCAGGTTGCGCGCCTCGTTGGTAAGGACCCGGCCCACCAGCCGGAAAAAGGTCGAATCGCGCAGCGGCTTGAGCAGCCAGACGGCACAGTAGAGGCTCTGGTCGCGCGTACCGTCGAGCAGGAACGCGGCGAGAGGGACCAAAACAGCGAGCACATCGACGGCGATTACGGGTATCCTGTCCCGGAGGTCTGTCGTCCGCTGGATAAACAGCGTCCCGGTCAGTTGCAGGCAATAGATGACCCAGATGCCGGCGAGCAGGAGCTCCGAAGCGAGCCTGGTTCGTCCGGCTATATCCGGTGCCGTAAGCGCCGCTACGGCCATGAGCCCGATCGCAGCGAGCAGTCCGTTGAGTGGCGCCGATATCTTCGAGAAAGGCACTGCCGACATTCAATACCTCCCAAGCGGCCTGCCACCATCTTGGAATAATAGGATGCCTTCAGGCTAAGCGCAAAGGGGCTGATGAGAGGTCTTGCAGCCAGGTGGCAAGTGACCAGTGGCGTCTCGGTCATTACGGCAGCCCTGCCTGTCCGCTCCTCGCCGGTACAGCGCAGCGCCTCCTATCAGACGCGCAAAGGGCCTTCCTACATCTTCGTCTGATTGAGCCGAACCGAGAATGCTGTCGATTGCCGGTGGTTGATCGGTTGCCGGGCAAATTGGGCAAACGGGATCGTTATGACGATGAGGATGAGAACGGCGACGTAGAGCAGCCCCACAGAAATTCCACGCTCTTTCAAACAATAATCTCCAGTGTTCGCTGCCAGTCTACCGGTCAATCCTGACAGCTGGCTGAACGTGGACGGCTCTTCCCAACCTCACCCGCCGCGCGCTTCCGATCTGCCCCTCTCACCGCATGCGCGCCCGGTCCCCGTTCAGGTTCCTGTCAGAAAACCGGCCCAGATGTCGCGGTGCAAGATCGGCGGCGCTGCATCAGCGCTCCGGGTATTCCCGCCCGTGTGACCCAAGCAGGAGACGATGAATGGCCCTCGAAACCCTTCCGGCAACGGCGCCGCGGCTGGCGCGCCCGGCAATCGGCAGCGCGACCCTGAGCGTGGTCGTGGCGCTCTATCTGCTCTTCGTCACCAACGGCACCTTTTGGGCAAAGGCGGTGACTTACCTCGGCCTGCCGAGTTTCGGCCTCGTCCTGCTTTGCATAGGGCTCGTCGCGCTGTTCTCGGCGCTGTGCATTGCCGTGTCGGTGAAATATCTGACCAAGCCGCTGTTCATCCTTCTCATCACCAGCGCAGCGACCGCCTCGTGGTTCATGGACCGCTACGGGACCATCATCGACCTCGACATGATCCGCAACGCCGCCGAGACGACGGGCTCGGAAGCCGGCCATCTGATGACGGCGGGGTTCCTCACCCACATCACCGTGTTTGCCCTTGTGCCCTCCCTATTGATTGCGGTGGTGCGCATTCGCCATCGGCCGATCGCCCAGAAGGTCTTGTGGAATCTCGCTGTGATCCTGCCCTGCCTTGCGATTTTTGCCGCCGCCGCCCTTGCCAATGTCCGAACCTTCGCCGCCGCGACCCGGCAACACCGCGATCTCGTCGCGACGTTGAATCCAGTGATGCCGATCGCCAGCACCGTGCGCTATCTGAACGCCAGCGGAGCGGAAAAGAACATCGTCGTCCAGCCGCTCGGGACGGATGCGCATGTGATCGCGCCGGCCGTTTCCGGCAAACCACGGGTTGCCATCATCGTTGCCGGCGAAACCGCGCGGGCGGACGATTTCTCGCTCGGCGGCTATTCGCGGCTGACCAACCCGGAACTGTCGCACCAGGACATCAGCTATTTCAGCGACACGACGAGCTGCGGCACGGCCACCGCCGTCTCGCTGCCCTGCATGTTCTCGGTCTATACCCGTGGCGAATACACGCATGAAAAGGGCCTGGAGACCGAAAACCTCATTGATGTCCTGACGCATGCCGGCATCAAGGCGGAGTGGTGGGACAACAATACCGGCAGCAAGGCGATCGCCAATCGCATCGCCTATACCTCGTTTTCGGACCGGAACGATCCCCGCTTCTGCATCGATCACGAATGCCGCGACGACGTGCTTCTTGACGGTCTCGATGCCTGGCTGGATGGCGTCAAGGGTGACAGTGTGCTCGTGCTTCATCAGATCGGCAGCCACGGGCCGTCCTATTTCCAGCGCTATCCCGATGCCTTCCGCCGCTTTACGCCGGATTGCCGCACCTCCGAACTCGGCAATTGCAGCCGCGACGAGATCGTCAACGCCTATGACAATACCGTGCTCTATACCGACCACGTTCTCTCGACGATCATAGACAAGCTGAAAAGCCGCGAGGACCGGATGGCCGGTTCGATGATCTACATGTCCGACCACGGCGAATCGCTGGGCGAGCATGGGCTTTATCTGCATGGCGCGCCCTATTTCATCGCACCCTCCCAGCAGACGGATATCCCCTTCGTGCTCTGGCTCGGCCGCGAGGCCAAGGCCCGCATCGAGCCGTCATGCGTCGCTGCAAAGACCATTGAACCCCAGTCCCACGACAATCTCTTCCACACGGTGCTCGGCATGATGAATGTCGCTACCAGGGTCTACGATCCGGCGCTCGACGTTCTGTCGTCCTGCCGGGCTGGTGCGGCTTCGTAACCGGCAGGGCCACGATGCAAATTCGGCGTCCGCTTTCCCTGCCCGGAAAGCGGACGTTTTGTCGCGCCGGTCAAAGCCGTTTGACGGGAAAGCCCAAGAGGAAATAAGAATGCGGGGGGAAGCTGACCGAAAGAAGGACCAGCGGCTTGCGCGTTCTGCTCGTCGAGGACAACATCATTCTGGGCGAGGCGGTGCGCGACCATGTCGCGGCTGCAGACCACGCCGTCGATTGGATGACGACGCTCGAGGATGCGCGCATGGCGCTGCGCACCGTTACCTATGGGCTCATTCTCCTTGATCTGCGGCTGCCGGACGGTAGCGGAATTGCGCTGCTGAGGGAACTGCGCGCGTCAGGCACTGCCACACCTGTTATCATCCTCACGGCGCACGACCAGATTTCCGACCGGATCGAAGGCTTGAACAGCGGCGCCGACGATTACCTCGTCAAGCCCTTCGATCTCGGCGAGCTCGGTGCCCGCATGCTTGCGGTCATCCGCCGCTACGGCGGCAACATCTCGCCGGAGATCCGTTTCGGCGATGTGAAGATCAGCCCGGTCGACCGGCGCATCTTTGCCGGCGGCGAGGAGGTGGGGCTTTCCGGCCGTGAATGGGCGGTGCTCGACATACTGCTTTCCCGGCCGGGCGCCATCATCTCGAAAGCGCAGATCGAGGAGGCGCTCTATGCCTTCGGCTCCGAGATCGAAAGCAACACGGTCGAGGTCTATGTCAGCCGCCTGCGCAAGAAGCTTGGCAGGGATCATGTGGTGACGGTGCGCGGCGTCGGCTACAAGATCGGAGCATCGGCGTGACGCAGCAACGAGCAAGCCGGCAGCACAACATGACGCGGCGGCTGATCCTCTGGCTGACGGGCGCAACCACGGCCTTTTGGCTGATCACCGCCGGCCTTGGTGTTTCCGTGATGCGGGATGAATTCGGCGAAGTCTTCGATGCCTCGCTGAAGGAAACGGCCGAGAGGCTGTTGCCGCTCGTCATCGACGATCTGCATCGATGGCAGGGACCTTTCTCGCCGCAGCATCTTCAAGGACAAACCGAGGATGTGGGCGACGAATATCTCGTTTATCAGGTCCGCGATACGCAAGGGCGTATCCTGATCCGCTCGCATGATGCGCCGGCGGAACCGTTCGACGCGCCGCTGAAGCGCGCCTTCTGGGAAAATGCCGACTACCGGTTTTATACCGCGAGCACCGGCGACGGTACGGTCTTCGTCCAGGTCGCGGATGCGATCGCCAACCGCAACGAGGCGATCACCGAAGGCGGCATGGCGCTTTTCCTGCCGGTGCTGGTGCTCATTCCCGTCAGCATCGGCCTGATCTGGCTGATCGTGCGCCGGACGCTGGCACCGGTCGACGACCTGCGAAGGGCGATCGAGGAGAAGGACGGCGGCAACATGGCGCCTGTGCCGTCGCGCATGCTACCGCGCGAGCTCCGGCCGATCGCCCGCTCCGTCAACCATCTCCTGACACGCCTGCAGGCGGCATTCGATGCCGAGCGGGAGTTTGCGGCAAACAGCGCGCATGAACTGCGCACGCCGATCGCCGGCGCGCTGGCGCAGACGCAGATGCTGATCGCCGAGCTCGACGGACCGAAAAAGCGCCGGGCCGAGCAGATCGAGACCTCGCTCGTCAACCTCGGCCATACGGCGGAGAAGCTGCTGCAACTGGCTCGCGCCGAGGCGGGGATCGGCGCGAGCAGCACGAATGTCGATCTCGCCCGTGTTCTCGAACTGGTGCTGACCGATTCTGAGCGTGGTGATCAAGCGTCGTCAAGGCTACGTTTCGAACGGCAGAAGGGTGCCGGGCTGGAAGGCCCCTACAGCGAGGACGCCTTTGCCATCGTGCTGCGCAACCTGATCGAGAACGCCCTGCTGCACGGCCGGACCGGGGAGCCGGTGGACATCCGGCTGGAGAAGGGCGGCGTGCTGCGGATCGTCAATGGTGCTGCGCCGCTTGCGCCGGATGAACTTCAAACCATCCGCAAGCGGTTCGGCCGTGGCGCCACGATGTCTCCCGGTTCCGGCCTCGGCCTGTCGATTGCCGAACGGTTGCTGCAGCAGATGAATGTCCGCTTCGAGGTACTGTCACCGGCGACGGGGCGCAAGGACGGTTTCGAAGTGATTATGCGGTTTGCCGACGAAGCAGCAGTGTGAGCCCGCTTGCCCGTCACGCCGCGCGCTCTCACGGTCCGTATTCATTGGCTCCCGGCTTTCCCGGCCACAGACAGAGCGTGATGAAGACGACGGGGCTCAGGACCGGAATGAACAGGCAGATGGCGAGCGGGCCGGGATAGCCGATATCGTGCAGGCGTTTGACGGTCAGCATGACGATCGACGCGGCGGAGACGAGGCCGCTCACCACAAGAATCAGTGTCCAGAGCGCCAGCGCGATGTCGTTTTCCTCATTGGCGTACATGCGCGCCAAAACGAAGCCGCTGATTGCCACCCAGAACAGCCAGCCGAGGAAATAGGGCAACCGGCTGAGACGACCGGAGGGGCTGAAGAACAACCATAACATGGTCTGCTGCCCCTCCGTAAACATTGCTCAGTCCCGCAACAGTTCGTTGATGCCGGTCTTGGAACGGGTCTTTTCATCGACACGCTTGACGATGACCGCACAGTAGAGGTTCGGTGCGGGCTGGCCGTTCGCCATGGTGGCATTGCCCGACGGCATGGAGCCGGCGACGACGACCGAATAGGGCGGCACTTCGCCATAGGTGACTTCGCCGGTGGCGCGGTCGACGATCTTGGTCGACTTGCCGATGAAGACGCCCATGCCGAGCACCGAGCCCTCGCGCACGATGCAGCCTTCGACGACTTCCGAGCGGGCGCCGATGAAGCAATTGTCCTCGATGATGGTCGGGCCGGCCTGCATCGGCTCCAGCACGCCGCCGATGCCGACGCCGCCGGAGAGGTGCACATGTTTGCCGATCTGGGCGCAGGAACCGACCGTTGCCCAGGTATCGACCATCGTGCCTTCGCCGACATAGGCGCCGAGATTGACGAAGGACGGCATCAGGATGGCGTTGGGAGCGATATAGGCCGAGCGGCGGACGATGGCGTTCGGCACGGCGCGGAAGCCGGCCTTTTCGAACTCGTTGACGCTCCAGCCGTCGAACTTGGAGGGTACCTTGTCCCACCAGGCAGCTTCGCCGGGACCGCCCTTGACGATCTCCATCGGGCTCAGCCGGAAGGAGAGCAGGACGGCCTTCTTCAGCCACTGATTGACGGACCAGTTGCCGTCCGCGCTGCGTTCTGCCACCCGCACCTTGCCGCTATCGAGCAGGTTGAGCGCGGCTTCGACAGCGTCGCGAACTTCGCCCCGGGTCGAGGTGGTGATGCTGTCGCGATTGTCGAAAGCCGTGTCGATGGTCTGGGACAGGGAAGCGAGATCATGGTTCGTCATCGGAATTCCTTAAACTTCGGCGTCTATCGTGAACATGCTCTAGAGCATGATCCCGAAAAATTGAAGCCTTTTCGGTTGCGGTCGGCGATGGATGAAGGTGTATGTCACGGGGATATGCTGCGGTGATTTGAACCGTAGCGTTCGGGATGTTCGAAGGAGCATCCGGCAGCGATGTAAGGCTGCCGGTTTGCGGCAGGAAAGTGTGATATGGCAAGAATGAAGAAGCGGAATTTGCGGCGCAAGGGCGGGGTCTGGGATCCCCTTGTCGACAGCCGGCAGGCACGGACACAGGCAGCGGGCGTTCCGCTGACGCCGCAATCGATGTCGCCCTCCTACAGGCTCGCCTATACGGACGACGATTTTCTCGCCCGTGAGGAACTGCGCCCCGTGCGGCTGCAACTCGAGCTTCTGAAGACGGAGATGATCCTTTCTGAGCGTGGCATCAATTCGACGATCGTGATGTTCGGCGGTGCGCGCATTCCCGAACCCGGCGGCGACGCCTGGGCGGCGAGGAACGAGACGCAGCGCAAGAACCTGACGGCCGCCTCGATCTACTATGACGAGGCTCGGAAATTTTCGACGCTGTGTTCGCAGCATTCGGCGGAGTCGGGCTACACGGAATATGTTGTGGTCACCGGCGGCGGGCCGGGCGTGATGGAGGCGGGAAATCGCGGAGCTGCCGAAATCGGCGCGCCTTCGATCGGCCTCAACATCGTGCTGCCGCACGAGCAGGCGCCGAACCGCTTCGTGACGCCGGAGCTTTCCTTCAACTTCCACTATTTCGCCATCCGCAAGATGCATTTCCTCTTGCGCGCCAAGGCCGTCGTGGTGTTTCCCGGCGGCTTCGGCACGCTCGATGAACTGTTCGAGACGATCACGCTGATGCAGACCGGCCGTCTGGCGCTTGTGCCGCTGATCCTGTTCGGCGAGACGTTCTGGCGCAAGATCATCGATTTCGAGGCGCTGGCCGAATTTGGCACGATCTCGCCCAATGATATCGAACTCGTCCGGTTCGTCGAAACGGCGGACGAGGCATGGGAGATCATCGCGAAATTCTACGAGACGATCGATCCCAAGAAGGTGCCGATGGCAAACGGCGTTCGGTAGCGCGCGATTGCTCGCTGGTATTAGCGTATTTCACATTCTGCCGCTGCAACACGGCGGGCTTTTGGCCTTGAGATCGTGCTTCGTTACACGCCGTCAACCTTCGGAGACAAGCCGCGCGAGGAAACCCGTCAGATCCTCGGTGACGTAGTCGACCTGAGCGTCGCCGTCGGATGTCTTTTCCCAAGCTTCGGCGAACTCGTATTCGAAATTGCGCGGCACCAGCAATACGGTTGTCATGCCGAGCGCCTTCGGTACGACGAGATTGCGCGGCAGGTCCTCGAACATGGCGGCATGCTTGGTATCGACCCGATGCAGGCTCATGAACTTGTGATAGGTGTCGCCGGCTGGTTTTGGCACATAGTCGGCGGCAACGATGTCAAAGATATCGTCGAAATGATCGAGGATGCCGAGCGCCCGCGCCGTCATCTCGGCATGTTTGACGCTGCCATTGGTAAAGATGAACTTACGCCCCGGAAGCGCGCGGATCGCGTCGCCCAACGCCGGATCGGCGGGCACGACCGTGTAATCGATCGCATGTGCCTTTTCGAGGAAGTCGTTCGGATCGATGCCATGATGGATCATCAGGCCCTGTAGCGTCGTACCGTGATCCCGGTAATATTGCTTCTGCAGGACCCTGGCTTCCGCCGGCTCCATCGTCAGCAAGGCCGCCACATAGGCCGTCATGTTGCTGTCGATCTGCGAGAACAGATTGACGCTGTGCGGATAGAGCGTGTTGTCGAGATCGAACACCCAGTCGGTGACATGGGCGAAGTCGGCTTTGGTCGGCAGGCGATCGAGCTGTGTCATGGGCGCGTTATGCCACGAGCGGCAGCGGACGCAAACGGGAAATGTGCCGCGCGTGGTCAGGCGGCCCTGACGATGAAGACCATTTCATGCGACACGGCCTCGTCGAATGGCTCGTGCTGCCAACCTCCGTAGACGGTTTCGGCGCGCAGACCCGATGCGTTCAGGCGCTCTTCGATGTCCGGACGCGACAGGAAACGCAGTTCGCTCTTGGAGACAAGCGTTCGATCAGCGAGCGCATAGCGCGTTTCAAACGAGATGCGGCTGTTGCCTGTCTTCAGGATCTGGCGAGACTGGTGGACGGTGTGCCCGTTAATGTCGAGATCGGCATCCCTGTTCCACAGTGAGGGCCAGTCGATTGCGGGGTTGCGGGTTTCAAACGCAATCATCCCATCTGGCGCAAGGTGCTTTCGCATCGCTGCGAAGGTCGCAAGGATGTCCTCGTCCTCAAGGAACACCTGAAAGGCGTTTCCGGTCATGATGATCAGGTCGAATTGCTGCTTGGAATGGAAGGCCTGCGCTGACGATTGTACCCATTCGATTCGCGCGCCATTGGGTTTCTGCCGTGCGACGTCGAGCATGGCTTTCGCCGGATCGACGCCGGTGACGGCGTGGCCCAAAGCGGCATAGGCGTCGCCGAGCAGCCCGGTGCCGCATCCGAGATCGAGAATGCGTTTCTTGTCCCGGCCGGCCAGCGCCAGATAGAAATCCCGGTCGATCGACCAGCCGCTGTCGAGATCGTAGAGGTTCGCCAGCAAGGGGTCTTCATAGTGCAGGTCGGGCATCGAGATTTCCCGGATCAAAGCCCGTCGATGGAGTCCATGGGGCCTTATGGCATGGCAAAAGTGGCCAGGAAATGGGCTTTATGTGCCCCTTTTCGCATTTCTACTTTGAATTGCGGAAGGGATGTGGCACGTTTCCGGCAGGGGCGATTTTGGTTCGGGAGTTGCTGATACCGATGTCGGATGAAGTCTTCTACCTTGCATTTCTGTTCGGATTCTACGCCACGACGGTCGTGACCTATTTCGCTCTCGGCTATGGCCTGACCTGGGTCAACGACCGCAATCCGGAGCGGAAGATCCAGAAGGGGCGTGGTCCCGGCAAACGCCGCAGTGCGGAAATCCGCCAGAGCCTGGCTTCGATGTTCAGCGCCTGCCTGCCGGTGACGCTCGGCCTCTACTTCCAGGAGAAGGGCTGGGCGCCGGCGCCCTGGGCCTTCAACTGGTGGGCGGCGGTGCCGCTGTTTATCCTTTGCATGTTCCTCTACGACACCTGGTTCTATTTCATGCATCGGCTGCTGCACACGAAGTGGCTCTACCCGCTGCACGCCCTTCATCATAAAAGTGTCGCGCCGACGATCTGGAGCACCTATTCGGAGGATGTTCTGGACAATTTTCTGCTGCAGAGTTTTTCGGCCGCCATCGTCTTCGTCGTCCCGTTCCCGCCGGCGATCCTGGTGGGACAAAGACTGTTCGAGCATTTCAACGGCATGTTCGGCCACTGCGGGTTTGAGTATTTCGCCTCATCGACGGCGCGTTACCCGTCGCCGTTGTTGTGCACGACCTTCCATGACCAGCACCATTCGGGATTCCGCTACAACTACGGCAACTATTTCTCCTTCTGGGACCGCGTTCTGGGCACGGTTTCGCCGGACTACGACCAACGAGTGAAGAAATTCGAGGAGGACGTCCCGTCGCTGACATTCAGGCAGTCCGAGCCCTCGCCGGCGGTTCAGGAAAATTCGGGCTGAACCGCCTTTAGCCGCCCGCCATACTTGGCAATGTCCGGACCCGCATGCTAGCCCGCAGCCATGCAAACCTGGATCATCATCACCGTCGCGGCGGCCTTCCTGCAGAACATACGTTCCGCCATGCAGAAACACCTGAAGGGCGTCATGGGCACCACCGGGGCGACCTTTGTGCGCTTCGGTTATGGCCTGCCCTTTGCGTTCGTCTATCTGGCAATTCTCTGGCGCGGCTTCGACCGGCCGCTGCCGGTGCCGGACGGGCATTTTTTTCTCTGGGCCGTGGTCGGCGGGGTGGCGCAGATCGCAGCAACCTTCCTTCTGGTGCATCTGTTTTCGTTCCGCAATTTCGCGGTGGGAACCGCCTATTCGCGCACCGAGCCGGCACAGGCGGCGCTGTTCGGGCTGATCTTCCTCGGCGAGACGGCAAGCCGCGGAACACTGATCGCGATCGCGGTCTCGGTCGTCGGCGTGATGATCATTTCGGTGGCGCGCACGTCGCTCAGCGTCAAATCGCTGGTGACCTCGGTCTTCACGCGCACGGCCGGGGTCGGGCTTCTGTCCGGCACCTTCTTCGGCCTATCAGCCGTGTCTTACCGCTCCGCGTCTCTCGCATTGGCGCCGAGCCTGCCCGCGCCGGATTTCGTCATGCAGGCGAGTTTCACGCTCGGCTTCGTCATCCTGTTGCAGACCGTGTTGATGCTCGCGTGGATTCTCGTCCGCGAACCGGAGGAATTGAAGCGCGTGATCACCGCCTGGCGGCCGGGCCTGCTGGTCGGTTTCGCCGGTGCCTCGGCCTCCTTCGGCTGGTTCATGGCGATGACGCTGCAGCAGGCGGCGATCGTCAAGGTGGTGGCGCAGGTGGAGATGCTGTTCACCTTTGCCTCGGCGGTCTTCATCTTCCGCGAATGGATCAACCGGCTGGAGGTGATCGGCTGCTTGCTGATCGTTCTCGGTGTCGTCATGCTTCTGGTGGTTTGACCGAGCAGACCCGCGAAATCTGACGGTCACCTCTGGCGCAAGCAACGGCTTTTGCGGCATGAAGTCCACTGGGATTGTTTTCGGAGGAAAAACGATGAACCAGGTGGAGAAGGCAAAGGCGTTCACGGAACTGCACCGCAGGGGTGATCCGGTGGTGCTCTACAATATCTGGGACGCCGGCACCGCCAAGGCCGTGGCCGAATCCGGCGCCAGGGCGCTGGCGACCGGAAGCTGGTCGGTGGCGGCGGCCAACGGCTATGGCGACGGCCAGGAAATCCCGCTGCTGCAGCTTGTCGATATCGCCCGTGCCATCGTCGCGGCGACCGACCTGCCGGTGTCAGTCGATTTTGAAGGCGGCTATGCCGAGGATGCCGCCGAGGTCGCACTGAACGTCGGGCGGGTGATCGACGTCGGCGCCGCCGGCATCAATTTCGAGGACCAGATGGTCGGCGGCAGCGGGCTGCACACGCTCGAGGCGCAGGCGGCAAGGATCAAGGCGATCCGGGCGACGGCTGATCAGAAGGGCGTGCCCTTCTTCATCAATGCCCGCACCGATCTGTTCCTGAAGCTCTCCGACCCCGTACGCCACGCGCCGCTGGTGGACGAGGCGATCGAGCGGGCGGCGGCTTATGCCGAGGCCGGCGCCAGCGGCTTCTTCGTGCCGGGCCTGTCGAACCCGGACCTGATCGGCCGCCTCTGCGAGGCCGTCGCACTGCCGGTTAACATCATGATGTGGTCGGGCATGGCTGACGTGAAGACGTTCGCCGGTCTGGGGGTGGCGCGCGTGAGTTATGGGCCGGGGCCGTATCGGGCGATGATCGATTGGCTGAAGGGTGAGGCGGGAAAGATCTATCAGCGCGGTTGATTCTTGCGACAGCCTCTAACCTCAGCCTCTCCCCGCGGCAACGCAATGACATGTAGAGTTGCGGCTCGCTCCCTCTTCTCCCCCGCGGGGGAGAAGAGGGAGCGAAGCGCCGGATGAGGGGGACGGCTGGCGCCGAGAATGCCGAGAGACCCCCCTCATCGCCTCGCATACGCTCGGCACTTCTCCCCGCGGGGAGAAGAGGGAGTTCGTCGCATTCGCCTTCGCTCCATCTGCAATTGCCCTCCCGCAAGCGGAGATGGCCAAGGTGAGGGGTAACTGCGCTGTTGGGCGGTGTCCTCCAATGCAGACTGACGCCGTTTTTGCCCAACCGCAAATCAAGGAACGATCAGCGTCCCCGCACCGTGCTCCGTGAAGATCTCCAGCAGCACCGAGTGCGCCGTCTTGCCATTGAGGATGACGACGCCTTCGACGCCGCGGGCGAGCGCTTCGATGCAGGTTTCGACCTTGGGGATCATGCCGCCGGAGATCGTGCCGTCCTTGATCAGCGCATGTGCCTGGGCGACGGAGAGTTCCTTGATCAGCTCACCTTGTCTGTCGAGCACGCCGGGAACGTCGGTGAGGAAGAGCAGGCGGGTGGCGTTGAGCGAACCGGCAATGGCGCCGGCAAAGGTGTCGGCGTTGATGTTGTACGTATGGCCGTCGCGGCCGGGGGCCACCGGGGCAATGACCGGGATCATCTCGGAGCGGGCGAGCAGGTCGAGCAGGGTGCGGTCGACTTCGACGATCTCGCCGACAAAGCCGAGGTCGAGCACGCGCTCGATGTTGGAATCCGGGTCCTTGACGGTCTTCTTCGCCTTTTCGGCGAAGACCATGTTGCCGTCCTTGCCGCAGAGGCCGATCGCCCATTCGCCGGTCTGGTTGATCAGTGCGACGATTTCCTTGTTGATCGAGCCGGCGAGCACCATTTCGACGATCTCGACGGTCTTGGCGTCAGTGACGCGCAGGCCGCCCTCGAATTTCGATTCGATGCCCATCTTGGTCAGCATCGCGCCGATCTGCGGGCCGCCGCCGTGGACGACGATCGGGTTGACGCCGGACTGCTTCAGGAGTGCGATATCAGCGGCAAAGGCCTTGCCGAGTTCGGGATTGCCCATCGCGTGGCCGCCATATTTGACGACGATCGTCTTGTTCTCGTAGCGCTGCATGTAGGGCAGTGCCTTGGTGAGAAGATCTGCTTGGATTTCGCTCTCTGATGCGGACATGGAAATACCTCTGGAAATAGCCGGATGCTGTTTAGCGCAAGTTTCCGGTGGAGGGAATGATCCGCGTCAAAGATAAAGCCGGTGTGACATGGGCTTTCGCAGCCGGCTTTATCTGCCGGACCTCCCTTTTTATCCGCTGATTTCTGTCCTATCTTCGCCGCTGGCGGGGGGAGGACGGCAAGCATTCATGGCATTGATGATATTTCCTTGCTGATCGGCCGGGTTTCGAGGGCTGAAGCGGAAGAAGCGCTGCAGGAAATCTACATCAAGATCTGGCAGCGCGCCGGCCGCTGCCCGCTGGCGAGGCCAATGCGATGCCTTGGCTTTCGGTGATCGCGCGCAATCATGCGATCGGATCAGTTGAGGGCGCGAAAGCCTGTGGCAAACACGATTGACGAGGCTTATGATCTGGCCGATTCTGCTCCCGATCCGGAAAAATCGGCCAACAACAAGGCGGAAGGCCGCAAGATCGACAAATGTATGGCTGAACTTGAGGCAGACCGCGCGGATGCGGTGCGCAAGGCCTATGTCGAAGAGCTGAGCTACCAGGAACTTGCCGGGCTTTTCGGCGTTCCGTTGAACACGATGCGAACATGGCTGCGCCGCAGCCTTCTCAAACTGAGAGAGTGCATGGAGCGATGAGCACACAGGACCCCGAAAGCGGAGATTCCCGCCGCGACCAGGTGATCGCGGGCGAGTACGTGCTTGGTGTTCTCTCTGCCGACGACCGCCGAAAGGTCGAGGCACGCATGGTTCTCGACCGCGCCTTCGCCGCCATGGTCAAACACTGGCAGAATAATCTTTCCTCCTTCGACGACGCCTATGAGCCGCTGCCGCCGCCGCCGCAGGTCTTCACCGCCATCGAGCGGCGTATCTTCGCCGAACAGCCGGCTGTTGCGAGCCGCGGATTGTGGAACTCGCTGGCCTTCTGGCGGATATTGACGCTGGTCTCCGTCGCCGGGTTTGTCACCATTGCCACCTTTGCATCCGGCATCCTTGAACCCGCGCGCCAGAGGCGGCCGCTGGTCGCCGAGCTTGCCGGCGAGGGCAGTGCTGCGATCAATCTTCTGGCGCAGTACGACACCGGAACCGGGGCGCTGAGGGTGACGCCGGTTGCTGCCAGGCAGGCGGAGGCCAAGTCGCTGGAAGTCTGGCTGATCGAAGGCAACAATCCCGCCAAATCGCTCGGCGTCCTGCCGCAGACGGGCGAGGGCGAGATCGTCATCGCGCCGGAACTGCGCGCAAAGGTCGGCGAGGGCGTCACGCTCGCCGTCAGCGTCGAACCGTTCGGCGGCTCGCCGACAGGCAGCGCAACGGGACCTGTCGTCGCTGCCGGCAAGACGCGGCTTCCGTGACGTTTTGATTTTGTGCTCGGCATGACTGGTCTGATGCTGCGCCCATGCTGCGCAGCATTTTTCGTTATCGCTGCCGATGATTTGCAGAAAAGCGTTTCAATTTCAGCTGGTTGGAAATTTCTGCATTTACCGGTGCCGTTTCCGGGTGGCCTTTTCATCCGTATTCAAGCTTTGCTCACGCGGGATTGATAGGCATTTGTTTTGCCGTCCGCAACCGGGAACATTAGGTTCACTGCAAAGCACTGCAAAGCACTGCCGGGCGCGTCCGGCAGACGGGAGAACGAGCATGACACGCCGCCGCTTCTTTCTTCTTTCCGGCGCCGCCATTATGGCAGCCACCGCCTTTCGCGGCTTCACGCAGAATAGCGTTGCGGCGGCGACGGCCGAGAAATTCGAAGTGACGAAGACGGATGCCGAATGGAAGGCGATACTGACCGACGAACAATATCGCATCCTGCGTCATGAGGACACGGAACGACCGTTCACCAGCGCGCTCAACACCGAGAAGCGCAAGGGCATCTTCCATTGCGCCGGCTGTGACCTGCCGGTCTATTCCTCGGAAGCGAAATATGACAGCGGCACGGGCTGGCCAAGTTTCTGGGAATCGCTGCCCAATGCCATCGGTACGCGTGAGGATACGTCACTGTTCATGACGCGCACCGAATGCCATTGCCGCCGCTGCGGCGGCCACCTCGGCCATATCTTCGACGACGGCCCGCCGCCGACCGGCATGCGTCACTGCATCAACGGCATGGCGATGAGGTTTACGCCGGCAACGGCTTGAGTACCCGACGGATCACGATCATTCGCTTTCGGCAGCCAGCTGCGCGGTGATGCGACCGCGGTTCAGGAGCTTTTTGCTGAGCCCATGCACGGTGAGCGACACGACCGCGGCGCCGGCGAAGACGAGGTTGGCATCGCCGCGCGGCAGCCACACGACCAGCACCAGGCAAAAGGCGGCGAAGGCGAAGCGCCCGAGCGCCATGCCGCGCAAAAGCGAAATCACAAATTCCGGCCCCGCCGCGCGATGGGACGAAGCGGATAGAACGATGCCGAGCAGCGGAAACACGGCAAGAAGGCCGCTCCAGCTGGAGCCAGCAGCCGACGCGAGCGACGTGACCGCCACGGTCAGGGCCGCGCCCGCTAGCATCCGGCTTAGGATATCGCCCCGTCCCAACGCTTTGGCCGTCGCTACGCAGCGGCTGCGCGGCAGGAAGGCCTGCGAAAAGAGCACCGCCGCCAGTGCGCAGACGAGGGCGAGGGGTGCCGAGACCGGCAGCATCGTAAGGCCGAAGGCGGCGGAGCACCACACTGTGAGCGCGACTATCACCGAGACGACCCAACCCTTGGAGCGGCAGGTCCACGCATAGGCGAAATTGTAGGCTTCGGACGCTGCGATAGCGTAGACGGAAAGGGTCGCCGCCTCGCTGCCGAAGCGGGGTCCGTGTTCCAACACAAGCAGATAGAGGATCGGACCGGCAACCACTGGAAGCGCGGAAAGCCACCCGGCGATCGCAGGCCCCCATTTTTTGCCTGCCAGTGAAACGGCAAGCAAAAAGGCGGGAACGAGGGTGAGTTTCAAGAGCAGCATGGGTGGCCTGTCGGTGGGATGAACGCAACTCCCTTACCCGCCGACAAGACGCCGATCAATGACCACTTTTGGCACCCCCGCTCGCGGCCATCGGCCCCTAGAAGGTACCTGGTACCGGCGATTCCGGCTGCGTCCCCGAGAGAGCTTCCTGTAGCCTCGTCTCCTGTTCCGGCGAAAGCGAGGTCTTGAGCACCTTACCGCGCAGGCCGGCAAATTCTGCCAGCACTTTTTCCGGTTGCACCTTGCGCACGAGTACGAATAGCGCCGAGGAAGTGTTGGGAATGGTCTCGCTCAGGGACTTGATGAAATCGTCATCGATGCCGTAGTCGGCAAGCGAACCCGAAAGAGCGCCGGTACCGGCACCAATCGCCCCGCCGATGGCAAAACCGGCAAGCGGGTTGAGGAACAGCAGGCCGACGAGGCCGCCCCACAGAGAACCGCTCAGGAGGCCGGAGGTCGCGCCGATCGTGGCCAGATTCACGCTCTGCTTCAGGTGAACCTTGCCGGTTTCGTCCCGCACCACGACGACGGCATCCTCGAGGTCGATAAGATATTCCTTCTTCAGCGTGTTCAGCTTCAGAAGCACCTTGTCGGCTTCTTCCATGTTGTCGAAGCCGATGACAATCAGATCAGACATGTTGTTTCTCCCTCAACGCGTGACGTCTCTGAGATTGCCGGAAGGCGACCCCCGTCGGGAGATAGGGCGCATTTGGTCTCGGGGTAGTGTGACGATGGCCCGGTTAGCTGGCGATTGCCGTCCGGATGGCGCTGCGCAGCTCTTCCAGGCCGTTGCCCTTTTCCGAGGAGGTGGAGAGGACTTCCGGGAAGGCAGCCGGCCTTTTCCGGATCTTTTCCAGCGTTTCGGCAATCAGCCTTGGAACCGCGGGCTCCTTGATCTTGTCGGTCTTGGTCAGGACGATCTGGTAGGACACGGCCGCCTTGTCGAGCAGGGAAAGCACTTCCTCGTCGTTCTTCTTGATGCCGTGGCGGCTGTCGATCAGCACATAGACGCGCTTCAGCGTCGAGCGGCCGCGCAGATAGTCGAAGACCAGCTTGGTCCAGGCATCGACATGTTCCTTCGGCGCCTGCGCATAGCCGTAGCCGGGCATGTCGACGAGCGCCATCGGCGGCAGGTCTCCGGCCTCGCCGGAAAAGCCGTCGGGCACGAAGTAGTTGAGTTCCTGGGTGCGGCCCGGCGTATTGGAGGTGCGGGCAAGCCCCTTGTGGCCGACCAGCGCATTGATCAGCGACGACTTGCCGACATTGGAGCGACCGGCAAAGGCGATCTCGAACGGACCCTCCGGCGGCAGGAACTTCATCGACGGCACGCCGCGAATGAATATCCACGGCCGCCCGAAGAGGGGCTTGTCGTCCTGCGGTTTGATGTCTGTCATGGCGGTCCTGTCCTTGGTCTCGCCCACGACTTCGCGGTTTTGCGCCCTCAAGTCAAGGAAAGTTGCGAGCTTGGTGACTTTGCTCAGCCGAGGGCTCTTCTTTGCCGCCACATCTCGACGCTGAGATAGGAGAGGAGGGCGGTGAGCACGACCATTCCGCCGAGTATGGTATTCAAACTCGGGATCTCGCCATGGATCAAGGCGACCCAGAGTGGCGCAAGGACAGTTTCAGCCGTTCCGAGAAGGGCGGCGAGCGCGGACGGGATGAGCCGCGCTCCGGTGACGAACAGTGCCAGGCCCAAGCCGAAATTGAGCGCGCCGAAGGTCACGAGGATGCCGAGCTCGGGCAGGGTGACCGCGAGGCTGGAGGACATGATGGCCGCGACAGTGCCGGCAACGATTGTGCCGAAGCAGGCGGCGGGTGTCATGCGCACATGCGCGTAGCGGCGGGTGATCACGGTGGCGAGCGCAAAGACGAAGGCGATCAGAACGGCAAGCGCATCGCCGATCGGCGAGACGGCGCCGCTCACGGAATCCGACACCATGATGGCGACGCCGCCGATCACGGCTGCGATGGCAAGCCAGGTCAGGAGCGAGATGCGTTCGCGAAAGACGATCCAGCTGACGAGTGCCGCGATCAGCGGCACGCCGGCCTGGATCAGCACGACATTGGCGACGGTGGTGTAGGCGAGGGCAAGGATGAATGAGGTCGAAGCGATGGCGAAGCAGAGCCCGACGGCGATGCCGGGCAGGCCCATGTTGCGGAAAAGTGTGGCCGTGCCGCGCGGGCCGTCGCGCAAAAGCATGAAGCAGATGAGAAACAATGCGGCAAACAGCGAGCGCCAGAAGACGATAGTCCAGCCGTCTTCGTCCAGAAACCGGGCAAGCGTGCCGCCAAAGCTCCACACGATGGCCGAGCCGAGCACCAGCATTGCGCCCTGAACCGGGTTTTGTGATCCGGCAGTTACGGATTGCGGCAAGGCGGAAGGCTGCGACATGGCAAGAACCCGGTTGGAGACGGCTGGAGTGTAGAGGCGATTTGCGGCGCGGACGCTGATAGGCGCGACACAGGGCTGTCGTAAACTGCCGTGGCCATGGCGGAAAGCGGGATGTGGGCACAGTGCCAGAGGGCTTCGTGTTCACGCGGCTGATGAGCGAGCTTCGATCGCTTCCAGGAGCAAGATGCGAAGCCGATCGACGGCCGCGCTCCGGGATGCGCCCGACACATGAAGCGCAATGTCGATGGCGCCAAGCGCGGGAAGGCCGGCAGCCTCGGGGTCGAGCACGCGCAGATGCGGCGGCACAGCTTCGTTTGTGCGGGGCGTGACGCCAAGGCCGGCTGATACCGCAGCCCAGAGGCCGGCGAGGCTCGGGCTGGCGAAGACATGCCGCCAGACGATCGTCCTTGCCTCCAGAGCCGTAACGGCGGCGGAGCGGAAAGCGCAGGGCGCATCGAAGGCAATAAGCGGCAGCGGCTGCTGCGGGTCCCGGACGAAGCCTTCGGGGCCGATCCAGGCAACGGCACGCCGTTCGATAATCTGAGCCGCGGCACGTCCGATGTCGCCCCAGGTCACGGCGAGATCGAGGCTGCCATTTTCCACCGCCTCCGCCAGCGCCGATCCGCGATCAACCCGCGCCTCGACGCGGACTTTCGGATGGGCTCGGACGAAACGTCCGAGCAGACCGGGAAACCAGGTCTCGGCGAAATCCTGCGGCAGGCCGATGCGCACCCAGCCCTCCATGGCGGAAAGCCCGGAGAGGACGTTGCGCGCCTCGTCGTTGAGGTCGAGGATTCGCCGCGCATAGCCGATCATGATCTCGCCGGCTTCCGTTAGTGCCAGTCCACGCCCCTGCTTCTGGAACAGCGTCTGCCCCGCCTGTTCCTCGAGTTTGCGCAATTGCAGGCTGATAGCGGAAGGGGAGCGGCCCAAGCGGTCTGCGGCCCTCGCAAAACTGCCGAGGTCCACGCCGGTGACGAAGGTACGCAGCACGTCCATGTCGATATTGACCGGCAAAACCATTCTGTTTTTCCAAACTATCTGTTTAGAAGATTCAATTTTTCAAAATTAATGTGCGGCGTTATCGTCCTTTCGTCAACAGTCGAAGAAAAGGAAAACGCCATGCCCTTCGTTCATATCCACGTTGCCGGTGCCGCGATCGGCGGCCGCGAAAAGCAGGAATTGCAGAGACAGGCCACCGATTTCATGGTCACGATCATGCGCAAGCGGCCGGAAGTCACCGCCGTCCTCGTCGATGTCGCCAAGCCGGGAAGCTGGTCCATTGGCGGCGAGCCGGTGCCGGTGGCGGCACATCTCGACGTCAAGGTGACGCGCGGTACCAATACCCATGAGGAGAAGGCTCGCTTCGTTGCCGCGGTGGCATCGATGTTTAAGCAGGTTCTTGGGCCGGACCTGCCGGTCGCAACCTATGTGGTGGTCGACGAGATCGAAGCCGATACCTGGGGGTATGACGGCATCACGCAGGAAGAGCGGCGTTTCCTGCGTTCGCAAGGGGCGGCCGCGGATGCTTCCAAGGCGGCCTGACGCGTGAGGTGGTGGTGGAAAACAAAAGGCCCCGGATAAGAAGATCCGGGGCCTTTGGCGTTTAACCTGTTACGGCCTATTCGGCCGGTTTCGGCTTCCTCGAGAACAATCCCTTGAGATTGTCGAACAGCTCGACCCTGACGCCGTGGCGTTTCATGATGACCGCCTGCTGGGCGATCGAAAGCGTGTTGTTCCAGGCCCAGTAGATGACGAGACCAGCCGGGAAGCTCGACAGCATGAAGGTGAAGACGACCGGCATCCAGGTAAACAGCATCGCCTGGGTCGGATCCGGCGGCGTCGGGTTCATGCGCATCTGCAGGAACATGGTGACGCCCATGATTAGCGGCCATACACCGATCATCAGCGCGGCCGGCACGTCAAAGGGCAGGACGCCAAAGAGATTGAAGATCGAGGTCGGATCGGGCGCCGAAAGGTCCTGGATCCAGCCGAAGAACGGCGCATGGCGCATTTCGATGGTGACATAGATCACCTTGTAGAGCGCGAAGAACACCGGGATCTGCAACACGATCGGCCAGCAGCCAGCGATCGGGTTGATCTTCTCGTCCTTGTAGAGCTGCATCATCGCCTGCTGCAGCGCCATGCGGTCATCGCCGTGCTTCTTCTTCAGCTCCTCCATCTTCGGCTGAACCTTCTTCATGTTCGCCATGGAAGCGTACTGCTTCGAGGCAAGCGGGAAGAACAGCGCCTTGACGACGATGGTGGTCAGAAGGATCGCAACACCGAAATTGCCGAAGTAACGGAAGAAGAAATCCATCAGTTTGAACATCGGCTTGGTGATAAAGTAGAACCAGCCCCAGTCGATCAAGAGGTCGAACTGCGGAATGGAATAGGATTTTTCGTAGCCATCGACCAGCGGAACCTGCTTGGCACCGGCAAACAACAAAGTCTTGAGGTCGGTCGACTGGCCGGGCGCAATCGTGATCGCGTCCTGCTTGTAGTCTGCCTGGTAGCGCGGGCGGCCGTCGGGGAAATGCGCGAACTTCGCTTCATAAGGCGTCGCCTGAGGGGGCACGATCGTCGCGGCCCAATATTTGTCAGTGATGCCGAGCCAGCCGGTCGTCGTCTTGCCGGGCTGGATCGGAGCCTCGTCCTCGACCTTGCCATAGGCCACTTCGTTCAGGCCATGCTCGCCGATGACGCCGATGAAGCCTTCATGAAGTACGTAGATGCTCGGCGTCGTCGGCTTGTTGAAGCGGGTGACGCGGCCATAGGAGGAAAGCGAGGCAGGGGCACCGCCGCCGTTGGTGATCTTGTCGTTCACCTGGAACATGAAGTGTTCGTCAACCGAGATGGTACGGTCGAAGACGACGCCCTTCTCATTGGTGTAGGTCAGCGTCACCGGCGTCGATTCGGTCAGCTTGTCGCCGCTCTTGACGGCCCAGACCGTTGTCGGGCCGGGAACGGTCCCGGTCGCCTCGTTGCCGATATAGCCGAGTTCGGTGAAATAGCCGTCCTTCGTATCGGCCGGGCTGAAGAGCGTGATGATCGGGCTCTTGTCGTCGACGGTCTCGTGGTATTCCTTGAGCTTCAGGTCGTCTAACCGTGCGCCGGTCAGATTGATCGAGCCGCTGAGCGCCGAGGTGTCGATGGTGACGCGGGCCGATTTGGCGATCGCCTGGTCGCGTGTTTCAACCGCACCCGGCACCGCGCCGGCTGTCGTTGCCTGGCCCGTCGTTGCCTGGTCCGTCGTTGTCTGGCTCGTCGTTGTCTGGCCGTTTGCGGCCGGATCGGCCTGCGTTTGGCTCTGCTCGGCCGCAACACGCTCTTTCTCCATCTTCGGATTGACGTAGAGAAACTGCCAGGCGATCAGGATCAGCACCGACAGGGCAATCGCCACGAAGTAATTGCGGTTATTTTCCATCATTCTTTCCTGAAGCCGGCCGGTTGCGGCCGTGAATTTTCTGCTTGTTTTCGATGCGCTCGCGAAGCCCTCCCACCAGCCGCTCGAAATGAGCATTGAGGAGGTCGCGTCTGGCGACAATCACATAGTCGTGTCCGGGCTCCATTGCAAACCCGGCAGACAGCCGCACGGCCTCTTTCAGGCGCCGGCGCATCCGGTTGCGTTCCACGGCGTTGCCGTGCTTCTTGGTGACGGTGAAGCCGCAACGCGGCGGGCTTTCCGGTTCGCCACGATCAAGAACCTCGAGAAGGAACAACGGGCCTTTCCGCTTTTCTCCTTCGCGGACAGCAAGAAACTGCGGCCGGCTTTTCAGCCGCCCGACAGTCGATTTTTGATTATTTGACGCCATGTGCCCGCATTCTTTCCTCGGGCCCGATCGGCTTAAGCCGACAGACGCTTGCGGCCACGGGCCCGGCGGGCAACGATAACCTTGCGGCCACCCTTGGTGGCGATACGTGCACGGAAGCCGTGACGGCGCTTGCGAACAAGCTTGGACGGTTGATAGGTACGCTTCGTCATTTATTTTAATACCGCGGTGTGCGGCCCTTCTTGGGTTTGCTTTTGAGCAAGGAGCGTTACGTTCCGGGCATGGCGTTGCACAGGGCAAGGGGACCTGTCCGGACGTGGGCGGCTTATAAGAGCAAAGACGCGCGAAAGTCAATTGCCGCCGTGGAAAAGCTGGGATTTGCCTGTCTTCGGGCGCACCGGGACGAATGGTTTGCTGCGCGAAGCGTGGCCGTAATATCAACCAATGATTGAAGTTTGGGCGATCGTAATGTAAAGACCATGAAGAAGTTCCTAAACCGAAACCCCTAGAATTCTACTGGTTAGGGAGGCGTTTCGTTAATCATATCTGTCTTAGTGTTCCCGCATATAAACGAGCCCTTACGCTTTCAGGCCTGTGCCGGCTCCAAGGAGATATGTCGCATGAAAATTCGAGGCAAGATCTATCTCATTGTCGGCGTGATGAGCCTGATCACGCTCGCCGTGACGGGCATGGCGCTGACTGTAGTCACGCAATATAACGCAAGGCTCGTCCAGTTCGACAACGCCTCGGATCGCGCCTTTAACGGCGAACGCCTGAACCGCCTGGTGACTGCGGTGGTCATGGAATCGCGCGGCATCTATGCAGCTCCGACCGTGGAAAAATCCAAGTCCTTCGCCGAAGGCCTGATGAAGAACCTCGGCAAGATCGATACACTTCTCGCCGATTGGCGGCCTCTCGTCCCGCAGGAAGATCTGCCGGCGTTCGAGGCCGTGGTCACGCGCGCCGCCGAATTCCGCACGTTCCGCGCCGAGACGGCGCGCCTCAGCCAGGAAGTCTCGCCGCAGGCTGCCAACGAACAGGGCAATAACGAACTCAACCGCGCCAACCGCAAGGCGTTCCAGGCCGAGATCGACGCCGTCGTCGAAACGGACCGCGCCGCGCTGGAGGAAATCCAGGCGGACTTGAGCGCCATCGAAAGGCAGATGACCCTGATCGTTCTTTTGACAGCCGGCATCGGTCTTGCCGCCGGTCTCGGTACGGCCTTCCACATCGGCACGAGGGAACTGAGCCAGCCGATCATCAAGCTGACGGATACGATGAAGCGGCTCGCCGAGGGCGATCTCGATGCCGACGTGCCCTTTGCCGGCCGCAAGGACGAAATCGGCGAAATGGCCAGCGCCGTCGAAGTCTTCAAGCGCAATGGTCTTGCCGTGCGCGAACTCAACGCCCAGGAAACCGCGTTGCGCGAAAAGAGCGCCGACCTGCAGTCGAGCATCGCCGTGGTCGTTGCCGCCGCCGCCGCCGGCGATTTCACCCAGCGCATCAACAAGGACTATGGCAATACCGATCTCAATCGTTTCACCTCCAGCGTCAACGAACTGGTCGGCAGCGTCGATAGCGGCATCAACGAGACCCGCCGCGTGATCGCCAGCCTCGCTGCCGGAGACCTGACGCAACACATGGACGGCACCTTTCACGGCGCCTTCGCCGAGTTGCAGCAGAACGTCAACGATACGCTGTCCAGCCTGCAGAACACGCTGCGCGAAATCCGCACCACGGCCGATACGATCAACGGCAACTCGACCGAACTGCGCTCCGCCGCCGACGACCTGGCAAAGCGTACCGAACAGCAGGCTGCCTCGCTCGAGGAGACCTCGGCGGCACTGGACGAAATCACCGTCGCCGTCCGCAATTCCACCGACCGTGCCCAGGAGGCGACCGTCATGGTCACCGAGGCTAAGCAGAGTGCTGCCCAATCCGGCGAAGTGGTGCGCAATGCGGTCGAAGCCATGGGTCGTATCGAGCAGGCCTCCAGCGAAATCGGCCAGATCACCAATGTCATCGACGAGATTGCCTTCCAGACCAATCTTCTGGCGCTCAATGCCGGTGTCGAGGCGGCCCGTGCCGGCGATGCGGGCAAGGGTTTTGCCGTAGTCGCACAGGAGGTCCGCGAGCTTGCCCAGCGCGCCGCCAGCGCTGCCAAGGACATCAAGGGGCTGATCGCCAAATCCGGCTCGGAAGTCGCAACCGGCGTCAAGCTCGTGCAGGAGACCGGCCAGGTTCTCGGCCAGATCGAAACGCGGGTGTTGAAGATCAACGACCATATACACTCGATCGCGACGGCTGCCCGCGAACAGTCGACGGGTCTCAGCGAAGTCAGCATCGCCATCAACCAGATGGACCAGGTAACGCAGCAGAACGCCGCCATGGTGGAGGAAGCCAACGCCGCGACCCACAAGCTCTCGGCGGAAACCGACAACCTTGCCCGGCTGATCGCGCACTTCAGGCTCAACGACGCGCCGGCGCTCAGGGCCGTCGCACCGGTCCGGGAAAATGCCCGTCCGGTTGCCTCACCGGCCCGCAAGATGCTCGGCACCGTCGCCCGCGCCTTCGGCGGCGGCTCGGCGAACGCCGCCGTTTCGAAGGACAACTGGGAAGAATTCTGATCCGGTTCACACTAGGGTTCTAAACAAAAATCCCGCGGCGAGCTGCCATCGCCGCGGGACTCTTGCCTGTCCAAGGTGCAGCGGCCGCAAGATGATCCATATCTGGCCGCCGGTCCTGGCCAGCCGCTTGCGGCATTCGAGCCGGGCCATCCTATCCGACCATGACGGAGATTGGAAAACGGGCGGTCATCGCCTATTATACACTTCTGAAACATAAGCCGTTCGTCCGGGCCGTCATGCGGCTGCTGCGGCGTTTGGGGGGTGAGCGGCGGGATCGCATGAACATGACGGCAGAAAAGACAGGGGCCACAGCCTTGCAGAAGCCACCACGGCGCACCGGCTTCTTTCGCGGGCTTTCCGGCAGGCTGCTGCTCCTTACGGTATCTTTCGTCATGCTTGCCGAAGTGCTGATCTTCGTGCCCTCCGTCGCCAATATGCGCATCCGCTGGCTCGAAGACAGGCTCAACACGGCGGCTGCGGCCGGCGTGGTGGTCGACGGCCTCCAGGATGTGCAGCTCTCCCGTCCGCTGCAGGAAGAAACCCTGATGGCGACCGGCACGAAGGCGATCGTGCTTCGCCGCAAGGGCGAATCGCGGCTGATCGCAGCCGAAGACATGCCGCCGGAAGTCGACGCGCAATACGACGTTGCGGCGATGACGCCGCTTGCCGCCATCCGCGACGCCTTCGACACGCTGCTGTTCGGCGGCGACAAGGTGGTGCGGATCTACGGTCCCATCGGAGAAAGCGATGCGATCATCGAGGTGGTGATGGAGGACGCGAGCTTGCGCAAGGCGATGCTGGTCTATTCGCGCAACGTGTTCTTCCTCTCGCTGGCGATTTCGCTGTTCACCGCCACGCTGATTTTCCTCGCGATCCGCCGCCTGATGATAGCGCCGATCCGCCGGATGACCGCCAACATGCAGGACTTTTCGGCCGACCCCGCCGATTCCGCCCGTGTGCTGGCGCCGTCGCCCGGAGAAGACGAGCTTTCGGTTGCCGGCCAGCATCTGGCGGCCATGCAGCGGCAGTTGCAGAAGACCCTGAAGCAGCAGAAGAACCTCGCCGATCTCGGCCTTGCCGTGTCGAAGATCAACCACGACATGCGCAACATCCTGTCGTCGGCGCAATTGATCTCGGACCGGCTGGCCGATGTCGACGATCCGATCGTCAAGCGCTTCGCCCCGACGCTGCTGCGCACCATCGACCGCGCCGTCGGCTATACGACCGAGGTGCTCTCCTACGGCCGCACGACCGAGCCGGCGCCGCATCGGCGTTTCGTCAGGCTCCGGCCGCTGGTCAGCGACGTTGCCGAAATGCTGGCGATCGACCCGAATGCCGGCATCGATTTCCGCATCCAGGTACCGGACGACGTGCTGGTCGATGCCGACAGCGAGCAGTTGTTCCGCGTCGTCCACAATATCTGCCGCAATGCCGTGCAGGCGCTGACGAACGATCCGGGCGAGGCCGGCTCTCCCCGCACCATCACCGTCTCGGCGATGCGCACCGGCGGCGTCGTCAGCATCTCCGTCGATGATACCGGCCCCGGCATGCCGCCGAAGGCGCGCGAAAACCTGTTCGCCGCCTTCCGCGGCTCGGCCCGCTCGGGCGGCACGGGGCTCGGATTGGCGATCGCCCGTGAACTGGTGCTTGCCCATGGCGGCACCATCGCGCTCGTCGAAAAGCCGGCGCCTGGAACGCTCTTCCGCATCGAACTGCCCGATCGTCCAGTGCCGCTCGACGCCTTCCGCTCCAAGGCCCGGCCCTGATCGGAAAGAGCGCCGTCCGGCGCTGATCGGCCGAAAATGACAAGGCAATGACAGCCGTCAAAGAGAATTTCACCGTTTTTTCAAGGTGATATCGATATTGCGGCGCAAAAAAGATTCTTTTTGCGGAAATTCGCTTGCATTCCCCGGTTGGACGTTTTAGAGGATCGCCACGCAAGCGGTGATCACCGCAGTGCCACGCACCCGTAGCTCAGCTGGATAGAGCACCAGACTACGAATCTGGGGGTCAGGAGTTCGAATCTCTTCGGGTGCGCCATTTCTTTTCCACGATCGAACATTTGGCGCAGCGTATTCAATACGACGCAAAAACCATATCAATGCCGCGTTTGTTTGATGATGTCTTTCGCATGTGACCCGCCGAGCCGCGTATTGCCGGTTGCGGCCTTGATCTCCCGTCTCACCGGTACCCCGTCGCATCCGCGGGTTTGCCCGGATCCATCACCTCATCCATATAGCGCCAGCAGTCCGGGCGCGAGCCGTCGAGATCGGTGAAGCCGTAGATCTGGGCGAGCCCGCCGCTTGAGACCGACTGGCCGTTCCAGCGTGCCTTGTCCGGGTCGGCGGCGAGCGCGGCTACGGCGCGACCGAGGAAGCGGGGTGTTTCGGAGATGACGAAATGCGGCTGCATTTGCGTCGCGTCGCGCCAGTTGTCTTCACTGACATTGTAGTGTCCCAGCATCATTTCCGAGCGCATCCAGCCGGGCGTGATGGAGATGGCCGTTGCGCCGTAGGGGGCAAGGTCCCTGGCGTGGGCGAAGGCCATGCGATTGGCAGCCACCTTGGCGAGATCGTAGAAGGGCGAAAGCCTGTAGTGGCCGGCATTGTATTCGGCGGTGCCGTCCGTCACCTCGACCAGCAGCCCGCCGGGGCGCTCGATCATCAACGGCAGCGCGTGATGGGCGGTGATCAGATGCGTGTCGATGCCGAGGCGCAGCATTTTGAGGCCGTTTTCGAGATTGTGGTCCCAGACCGGCTTGTTCCATTCGAACAGATTTTCCCCGCCCCAGATGTCGTTGACGAGAATGTCGAGCCGCGCCTGTTCTTGGCCGATGCGCTCGACGAGCCGTTTGACCGCGCCGGCATCGAGATGATCGGCCTGGACAGGGATGCCTTTGCCGCCAGCTGCGGTCACCAGTTCGGCGGTTTCCTCGATCGTTTCGGGCCGGCGATACTCCGACTGTTCGGCGTGTGTCGTTCGCCCGGTGACGTAGACGGTGGCGCCTGCCGCTCCGAGCTCCACGGCAATGCCGCGTCCGCCACCGCGCGTCGCACCCGCGACCAGCGCCACCTTTCCCTTGAGCGACATGGCTTTCCTCCTCCATCTGGTGCTTGCCTTTCGGCAAAACCTCGGCAAGCCGCTGACAAAATACTTTCGCAGGAACCGGGCGGGAAGGATTTGACGCGCGGCGCGCTAACCTCCGCCAAGGATGTCCAATGTCAAAGGATCCGCTTTACCGTCGAAGTAGCGCTCGATCGCAGTCTTGAACGGCTCGGGATCGTTTGCCGCTTGCCGAAACAGGGTCATCGACGAGCGCAGCTTCATGTCGTCGGGCGAGCCGAAGATCTGGTGCGCGGTGCGGTTGCGCACCGCGTTGATGGTGCGCGTGCACTGGATCAGGCGGCTGCCGAGCAGCGGATGCGCCAGATAGGCGCGGGCTTCGTCCAGCGAGGAAATGGCAAACCGCAGCGCGGTCGGCGAATGGCCGAGGCCGGCGATCTGCGGAAAGATGAACCACATCCAATGGCTTTCCTTGCGGCCGTGTTCCAGTTCGCGAAGAACCGTTTCATAGACCGGTTCCTGCGCCTCGATGAAGCGGGAGAGACGATAGGCATCGTTCATAGGCTGCACCTCGACCACACGGGAAAGCCGCGCCAAAATCCCGGCACGGCGTTGTTCATCACCATTTCTGGTGAACGTGAACCTTGATCAAACGCTCATAGATATCGGCAAGTTCCGCCATCTTTTCCTCGGGGATCGCGGGAACATCGCTTGCCGCGGCATTTGCCCGCGCCTGCGCCTCATTGCGGGCGCCGGGGATGACGACGGAGACGGCGGCGCTCTTGAGGATCCAGGCGAGCGCGAACTGCGCCATGGAAATACCCTGTGGCACCAGCGGCCGCACCTGTTCGACAGCCTCGAGTGCGACCTCGAGCGGTACGCCGGCAAAAGTCTCGCCGACATCGAAGAACTCGCCGTGGCGGTTGAATTTGCGATGGTCGTCATCGGCGAACCTGGTGTCGGCGGTGATCTTGCCGGAGAGCAGCCCGGAAGCCAGCGGCACGCGGACGATAATGCCGACATTCCTCCTCTGCGCCTGTTCGAAGAAAAGATCGTGCGGGCGCTGGCGGAAGATGTTGTAGATGATCTGGATCGTCGCGACGCCCGGATATTCGATCGCCTTCAACCCCTCCTCGACGGTGGAGACGGAGACGCCGTAGTTGCGGATTTTGCCCTTGACGACGAGACCGTCCAGCGCGCTGAACAGTTCCGGCCGGTAGAAGACCTCCGTCGGCGGGCAATGCAACTGGACGAGATCGAGCGTCTCGACACCGAGATTGGTGAGGCTGCGGTCGATGAAGGCCTCGACATTGGCGGCGGTGTAACCGTCGGCCACATGCGGATTGAGCCGGCGTCCGGCCTTGGTGGCGACGAAGGGTTTTTGGCCGCCGCGTTCCTTGAGGACCGAGGCAATGATCTTTTCCGAGCGGCCGTCGCCATAGACGTCGGCGGTGTCGACGAAGGTGACGCCGGCATCGAGCGCGGCGTTCAGGGCGCGCTTGCCGTCTTCCTCGGAAACATCGCCCCAGGCGCCGCCGATCTGCCACGCGCCGAAGCCGATTTCGGAAATAGTGGCGCCGGTGCGCCCCAGGATTCTGTTTTTCATGGGTGATTCCTTGCCAGACGGCCGCGCGCCGCTCTCAAATCCGTCCAAACAGGACCGGTTTCGTTGTTTACCTGCTGTTTCTATCCCGAATATGACGGAGGGGCCAGCGTTCAATCTTTCCGGACCGGTGCAAATGTGGAGAAATCTGAATTATTTTCAATGTGTTAAATGGCTTTCCCGCGTAAGCATAAGTCAGTCTTCCAAGATGAGAGCTGCCCTGCCGCGGCTGAGGTCGAGGATGACGGCCGAGGCGGTTTGGCAGCTGCCTTTGGGGACCTGCAACGCAAGCTCTGCCCCTGTGCCGGTAAAGGTCTCGGAAGCGATCGTCACGCCCATGCCGACAAGCCGGGCTTTGATGAGAGAAAGGTCGGCAAATTCGCAAGCGACGGTGCCACCGATGGTTTCGATCACCTCTGTCTTTTCCGCCGCGCGCAGGCACATCGCCGCCGTGCCGCCATAGGCGCGAATGAGGCCGCCGCTGCCGAGCAGCGTGCCGCCGAACCAGCGGACAACGAGGGCTACGATATGATCGAGCGACTGGCCGTCGATCGCCTGCAGGATCGGCTTTCCGGCCGTGCCGCTCGGTTCGCCGGCATCGTTGAAGCGATAGGTCTGGCCGATGCGAAAGGCCCAGCAGTTGTGGGTGGCCGTGGGGTCGGAATGTCGCGTGATGAAATCCCTCGCCTCGTCCTCGTTCGCGACGGGGCCGCAGATGGCCAGGAAGCGGCTCTTCTTGATTTCCTGCGTGTGGGTTGTGATGCGCTGAAGCGTAAACATTCGCCGGATCCGTTTGCGCGGTGATACCGCATCGGAAGGCTTGATGCCAAGAGAATGTCATTTCCAGCGGACGCTCCCCATCCTCCCTCGTCCTCGTCCTCGCCCTTGTGGCGGGGATCCAGCCACCGCGCGTCTGCGCGGTGAGAGAACCTTTTCAGTATCTGATCAGCAGAGTCTTCCGCGCCGCAGACGCGGCGCCGCTGGATCCCCGCCACAAGGGCGAGGACGACGGAGAATGGGATGTCCGCTTCGTCAAACAGCCGTTTTTCACGGGCTACCGGCAGTCTGGCGGCGCGTCTGCGCCGTCCTCCTACCCGATCGACATCAGGCTCGCATTGCCGCCTGCCGCCGCGGTGTTGATGCTGGTCGAGATTTCTTCCAGCAGCCAGTTCAGGCAATAGGCATCGGGATTGCGGGCAAGCTCCTCCGTTGACGCCGCCTGGACGAGGACCAGCGGACCGGGCAGGGCGGCGATCTGTTTGTTGACGGCGCGAATACGGTCCGCATCGCCTTCGGTCAGTGCCCCGGCAAATGGAGCATCCGCCTTCCAGTTAGAGGTGAAGGAAATCCGGGCCGAGACCGTGGCCGGTAGCACGGTCAAGGCGTTCTTGAGGCCGGATGCCATGTCGATGACGGCATTGTTGCCGGTGGCAAGCACAGCGGCCAACTGGCGGTAGAGGCCATCCGCAGTCTCCGGCACGAGCAGAATGCGCCCGCGCGGATGCAGCGCGTAGAGATTTCGCTCGCCCACCGGGCCGGCAAGCTCGGTTGTCAGGCCCAGTGCCGACTGGCTGCCCGTCTCGCGCGCGGCCTGCGCCTGGGTCTTGAGGCCCTTGCCATCCAGCCATTTGGCGAAATCGAGCAATACCGGGTCAGTGTGCACGGAGCTGTGCTGCGGCGGAACCGGCGGCACCGTGACCAGGCGGCCGAGATAGAGCGGGCCGCCGGCCTTCGGACCTGTGCCTGACAGGCCCCGCCCGCCGAAGGGTTGCACGCCGACCACAGCGCCGATGATGTTGCGGTTGACGTAGAGATTACCGGCCTTCACGCGGGACGTGACATGGGCAATGGTTTCGTCGAGGCGGGTGTGCAGACCGAAGGTGAGGCCGTAGCCGGTCGCGTTGATATCGTCGATCAGCCGGTCGAGATCATCGCGTTCGTAGCGCAGGACATGCAGGACCGGGCCGAAGACCTCGCGCTTCAGGTCGGAAAGTTGCTTCAGTTCGATGATCGTCGGCGGCACGAAGGTACCCTCGGCAGTGGCCGGCGAAAGCGCGATCTGCTCGACCTTGGCGCCGAGGCTGGACATGGCCTCGACATGCTTCTCGATGATACCCTTGGCTTCGGCGTTGATCACCGGGCCGACATCGACTGAAAGCCGGTCGGTGCGGCCGATATCGAGTTCATGCAGGGCACCCTTCAGCATGGTGAGAACGCGGTCGGCGACATCATCCTGCAGGCACAGCACGCGCAGCGCCGAGCAGCGCTGGCCGGCGCTGTCAAAGGCCGACGCGATGACGTCGCCGACGACCTGCTCGGCCAGCGCCGACGAGTCAACGATCATCGCGTTTTGGCCGCCGGTTTCGGCAATCAGCGGGATCGGCCGGCCGGAAGGCGACAGGCGATCGGCAAGCTGGGCCTGGATGAGCCGGGCGACTTCCGTCGAGCCGGTGAACATGACCCCCGCGATATTCTCTGCACCAACGAGGGCAGCTCCCACGCGGCCGTCGCCCGGAAGCAGTTGCAAGGCTTCCGGCGGAATGCCCGCCTCATGCAGGAGACGCACGCCTTCGGCCGCAATCAGCGGCGTTTCTTCCGCTGGCTTGGCCAGCACCGGATTGCCGGCGACGAGTGCCGCGGCGATCTGCCCGGTGAAGATCGCCAGGGGAAAGTTCCATGGGCTGATGCAGACGATGGGCCCAAGGGCCTGATGTGCCGGGCCGAGCGTGCGGGTCGCCTGTTCGGCGTAATAGCGCAGGAAATCGATCGCCTCGCGCACCTCGGCAATGGCGTTCGGCAGCGATTTTCCGGCCTCGCGGACGATCAGGCCGAGCAGTGTCGGCATGCGCGCCTGCATCAGATCGGCGGCGCGCACCAGGTGTCGAGCGCGCTCGGCCGGCAACACGCTTCTCCACTTCGCGCCTTCGGCAAGGGCAATGTGGACGGCACGGCGGGCATCGTCCTCGGCGGTTTCGATGACCGAGCCGACCGTGTCGCGATGGTCGCCGGGATTGAGCACGGTCCGGCTTTCGCCGCGCAGGGTCTGTGATCCGAGTTGCGGGGCGGCCGTCCACTCGATCGCGGCGCTCGCCTTCAATGTATCGGACAACATTGATAGCGACGCCTCGTTGGAAAGGTCGAGACCGGCGGAGTTTTGACGCCCGCCATAGAGATCGGCCGGTCGCTTGATCTGGTCATGCGGCGCGCCGATCACCGGCATGGCGCTGATAACATCGACCGGGTCGGCGATCAGCTCGTCGATGGACACGGCCGGATCGGCGATGCGGTTGACGAAGGAGGAGTTGGCGCCGTTTTCCAGGAGGCGGCGCACCAGATAGGCAAGCAGCGTCTCATGCGTTCCGACCGGCGCATAGATGCGGGCCGGGCGGTTAAGATTGGCCTTGCCGACCACCTCGTCATAAAGCGGTTCACCCATGCCGTGCAGGCACTGGAACTCGTAGTCGCCGACCCTGAAGTCATGCCCGGCCATTTCATAGATCGTCGCGAGCGACTGCGCATTGTGGGTGGCGAACTGCGGGAAGATCACGTCGATTGCGGCCAGCAGCTTCTTCGCGCAGGCGATATAGGAGATGTCGGTATAGATCTTGCGGGTATAGACCGGAAAATCGTCGAGGCCGTCGACCTGGGCACGCTTGATCTCGGCGTCCCAATAGGCGCCCTTGACGAGGCGCACCATCATCCGGTGGCCTGAACGGCGCGCGAGATCGATGATGAAATCGAGCACGAAGGGGCATCGCTTTCCATAGGCCTGGACGACGAAGCCCATGCCGTTCCAGCCGGAAAGATCCGGATCGAGGCGCAGCGCTTCGAGCAGGTCAAGCGAAAGCTCCAGCCGGTCGGCTTCCTCTGCATCGATATTGAGGCCGATGTCGTAGCGCTTGGCGATCGCCGCCAGCGCCTTCACCTTCGGCAGGAGTTCGCTCATGACACGGGCGGCTTGCGCGCGGCTATAGCGAGGATGCAGGGCCGACAGCTTGATCGAGATTCCAGGGCCTTCATGGATGCCGCGGCCGTTCGATGCCTTGCCGATGGCGTGGATGGCGTTTTCATAGTCGGTATAGTAGCGCTTGGCGTCGGCTGCCGTGGTCGCGGCCTCGCCGAGCATGTCGTAGGAATAGCGGAAGCCGCGGGCTTCGAGCGGCCGCGAGCGCTTCAGCGCCTCCTCGATGGTTTCGCCGGTGACGAACTGCTCGCCCATCATCCGCATCGCCATGTCGACACCACGGCGGATCACCGGTTCGCCGGCCCGCGCGATCAGACGGCTGAGTGCGGCGGAGAGGCTGCGGTCGTTGACGGTGGCGGTCAGCTTGCCGGTGACGACGAGGCCCCAGGTGGCGGCATTGACGAAGAGGGAGCGGCCGCCGCCTATATGCGAGCGCCAGTCGCCGTCGGCGATCTTGTCGCGGATCAGCGCGTCACGGGTCGCGGTGTCGGGAATACGCAACAGCGCCTCGGCCAGGCACATCAGCGCCACGCCTTCCTGGCTCGACAGCGAATATTCATGCACCAACCCCTCGACGCCGGAGCCCTTGTGCTTGGCGCGCAGTGCTGCGATCAGCTTGCGGGCGGTGGCCTTGGCGCGGGCACGGATATCGTCCGGCAACGTCGCGGCCTCGACCAGCGGAGGCAGGCATTCGGTTTCTGGGCGGCGGTAGGCGGCAGTGATCGCTTGCCGAAGCGTCGTCTGCGTGGCGATCGGCGGCGCGAAGTTTTCGAAGGGCAGGGGGGCGGTCTGCGGCGTCTTCTGCGGCTGCGGCTGGTTCATCGATCTCGTCCCTCGAAAATGGCGCGGAGCGCCCTTAAATCCTGGGCACAAAATAGGACAGAGGCTTCCGGATATCCATCCGGTAAACTAGCGGCTTCTGTGAATGTTTCACCAAATATAGCCGTTGAAGCGGTGGACTATACGGCGTAACTCGAGACATGCCGGACGATCAGAACTCAGAGCATGACTTTCTGCGACAGCTTATGGCGTGCCATCAGACACTCATCGTCGCCCGGCATGCAGGTGCGGCAAACGATAGGCCGCAGGGCATAAATCCTGCAGCCGACGTGAACGCCGAGCTTACCGTCAAGCGCCGAACAGCGATTGTCCTCGCAGCGCATGCCGCCGAGATCGGCGGAAACATATTCAGCCGGAATGCGGTCCAGTTCCTCGTCCGTCTCCAGCGAAAACCGTGGCCAATCTTCGGAATAGCTGCAACAGGCGCCGCAACTCTGGCAGTCGAAATCTTCGTTGGGAACGGTAAGGGTCATGACGCGTAGGGTAGCATGGAATCGGGGAAAGGCGGAAGGCTGCGGCCTTCCTCTTCTCGGGGAGAAGGTGGCGCCCCCGTGTCTTGCCTTCGGCAAGCCCGAGGACAGGCTGCGCGCCGGATGAGGGGGAATCACAAACTCCGAATGTGCCGAACTACCTCTCATCGCCTCGTTTCACTCGGCACTTCTCCCCGCTGGGGAGAAGATGAAAAATCAAGCAACCACTGCTTCCCGAACCGCGATCTCGTAGTCTTCCGTATGCACCAGAACGCCCGTATCGGTCATGACGGCGATGCCGTAGGCGGCGGGTTCGTCGACGGAGAGGGAGACGTCCGGCGCGTCGAAGGGCATGGGTTGCTGGTGCACCGGGCTCTTGAAAACGGAGAAGGGGATGCCGCGGCTGGAGCCGGAAATCGTCCGGTGCACATGGCCGGCAAAGATATGCAGCACATTGCCGTGGCGCTTGACCACGTCGTAGAAGTCCACCTCGTTGATCAGGCGCATCAGGTCCATGCCGGTAAAGCCGGTCGCGTGCGGCGGGTGATGCATGAAGAGCAGCACCGGCCGGTCGCCGGCCGTTTCCAGCTGCCGGTCGAGCCAGGCGAGGCGCTTGGTGCAGAGAAAGCCGGCATGACTGCGCGGATAGTCGTAAGGCGGCGCAAACAGCGTATCGAGCAGTACGACGCGGCAATCGGCAAAATCGATGGTCTGCTGCACGAAACCGTCCGTGTCCTGCGCGACATCGGGGAAAACGTCGAGGAAGATGTCGCGCCGGTCATGATTGCCGACGGTGATGGCGAGCGGCGCGGTCAACTGGTCCAGTAGACCCTTGAGCCGCTCATAGGACGGCCGGTCAGCCTGGTGCGCCAGATCGCCCATGACGATTACCCGGTCCGCATCGGGGTGATAGCGATTGACGTGCGCGATGCCGGCGGACAGCCGCTGGAACGGATCAAGCCCGATGATCGACGTGCCCTCGGGCACCATATGCAGGTCGGTGAAGACGATCAGTTTCGTCATATTGGTAAGTCCATTATTACTAATGCGCGCCATCAAGCTGGCTGCGGTAGGAGCGCGCGTCAAGCAACATAATTGGGACTATTCAATCACGGGCGCGACTTCAAACAGCGCGTCGCCATAGCCGACGCCGGTCCCTTCAGCGGCGAGAGCGCGGTGAATGCGGCAATCCCTCGTGGCAAGAACGCAACGCAGTGTCAGGCCCGTCTTGATGTAGGCAACGACCTCGCCTTTCGTAGCCTTTCGCGGCAGCGCCGGCGCCGGACCCGCATTTGCCGGATGAGCGTGGAGAACAATGCCGACGCCGGGCGAGCGGATCGTGTCGGGAGTTGACGGGCCGGCCGGGTCAGGCGCCACTGTCGCGGCGTCTGTTGCACCGGCACCCAGCGTCAAATGAAGCCGGACGGATCCGTGCTCGTAGTCGAAGGCGGCAATTCCGTGCCGCTTCATCAGTGCGATCACCCTTTGGATGTCTTCGCTTTGCATCGCTCACACGGTCTTTTCGATCGTCATCAGCGGCATTCCCGCGGTGACCGACGCGCCGTCTGCTACATGGATTGCGGTGACCCGGCCGGCGCAGTCGGCCTCCACCGGGTTCATCATCTTCATGGCCTCGATGATGGCAAGCTTGTGGCCGTCCTCGACAAGGGCGCCGACCTCGACGAAGGGCGCTTCACCAGGCAGCGGCGAGCGGTAGAAGGTGCCGGGCAAACCGGCGGCGATGACATGTTCTTTCGGTCCGGCCGCGGAGGCGGAGGCGGTCGCGTCCGCGTGAGTTCCGGCCGACGAAGACGCAGCGCTGGAAGCGCTTGGCCGGGGCGCTGCAACCGTCTTGGACAGGCGGATGCGGGTGCCGTTTTCCGTCAGTTCCAATTCGTTGACGCTGGATTTTTCCAGAAGGCGCATCAGCCGTTCGATGAGGTCGAGGTCCATGAGTGTCTCGTTTCGGGAGGGATCAGGAAAGGAAGTTCTTTACCGCGATACCGTTTGCCTCAAGGCCGCGCCGGACGGTCGCCGCGATGGTGACGGCGGCCGGCGTATCGCTGTGAACGCAGATCGAATCGATCGGGGTCGCGATGCTCTTGCCGGTGATGGTCTCGATGGCACCAGTGCGGACCATGCGGATGACGCGGGCTGCGGCCTCGGCGGGGTCGTGGATCACCGAGCCGGCGATCTTGCGATCGACCAGATAACCTTCTTCCGTATAGGCCCGGTCGGCGAAGATTTCGGATGCCGTCTTCAGCCCCATCTCGTTGGCCTGCCGCTGCTGGTGGCCGAGCGCGATGACGAGGCAGACGAGGGACGGATCGACCGCCTTGATGGCGCGGTTGACGGCCATCGCCACCTCGGCGTTCTGCTGGGTCAGGTTGCCGAGCGCACCATGCGTCTTCACATGCGTGATCGGATGGCCGGCATAGGCCGACATTGCCTGCGCCGCGCCGATCTGGTAGGCGACCAGCCGCTCGATCTCGCCGGCGGTGAAGGGAATGTTGCGGCGGCCGAAACCCCAGAGATCGGGAAAGCCGGGATGGGCACCGACAGCGACGCCGCGCTCCTTCGCCAGCGCAAAGGTCGTCGCCATGATCTCCGGATCGCCACCATGAAAGCCGCAGGCGATATTGGCCGAGGTGACGACGTTCAGGATCGCATCATCGTCACCCATCCGGTAGGCTCCGAAGCCTTCGGCCATGTCGGAATTCAGATCGACGCTCAAGGGTTTGGTGTTCAAGGCTTTTTCCAGCTGTTGGGTGATCGGGGCCAAGTCGATCCTAGCCTATGTCGCGCACGAGGGAAATGTCAGGATGCGCCGCTCGGTGGTCGCGAAGGACGGTTGACGGGTTGCGCAAGCCTCCCGTCAAATTACCGCGACATGCGTGGGGCACAGCGGGCAGAGTGAACATCACGCTTGAACCGCTCAACCCGATAGTGGCTAGGCAAGACCATAAAGCTGATATATCAGTAGTCAGATTGGATTTCGTTCAGTGGATTTTCTCAGGTGACCGAAGTTGTCTCTCCCAGATTGAGTACGCAAGGCGCGGGGGCGATCCTGCTCGACGCTGCCGATGCCGTTTTTTCGGACGATGTTCAATCGCGAATCTGGGCAGTTGCGGCGAAGATGCTGGCCATCAAAGGCGTGGCCGAGACCGTACCGGGAATGAACAACCTGATGATCGTGTTCGATCCGCTCCTGATCCCGCCAGCCACCATCGAGCATCAACTTCTCGATGCCTGGCGAACGGTGGTGCCGGATGCGGTTGTTAGCCGGGATGTCGATATCCCCGTTGTTTATGGTGGGCCAGATGGCGAGGACCTGGTCCCTCTCGCGGAACATGCCGGGCTGACGGTCGATGAGGTGGTGCGCAGGCATTCGGAGGCGGTCTACTCGGTGGCGGCCGTCGGGGCGATGCCGGGTTTCGTCTATCTCTCCGGGCTTGATCCGAAGCTCGCCATGCCGCGCCGTGCTGTCCCGCGTATGAAAGTGAAGGTCGGCTCGGTCATCATCGGCGGCGCCCAGGCCGGCATCATGCCCTGCACGGCGCCCTCCGGCTGGCACATCATCGGCAAGACAGAGGTGCCGTTGTTCGACCCGCTGCGCGATCCGCCGTCGGCCTGCAAGCCGGGCGACCGCATCCGCTTCCGTGTGATCGAGGTCAGGGCATGATCGAAATCCTGTCGACCGGCGCGGTCAATTCCGTTCAGGACCTCGGGCGTACCGGCTATCTCAATGCCGGCGTCGGACGCTCCGGCATGATGGATGCCCCGGCGCTCGAAATCGCCAACCTGCTGGTTGGGAACGACAAAGGCGCGGCCGGCATCGAGGTGGCGCTGTTTCCCTTCCGGTTGCGGTTCGAGGCCGACACGGTTTTCGCCGTGGCCGGCGCCGATTGCCCGGCAAAGCTCGATGATCGGCAGGTTCCCGGCTGGTGGGCGATGAATGCCAAGGCGGGCGAGGTGCTGAAGCTCGGCCTGCCGCGCTCCGGCGCCCGCGCCGTCATCGCCTTCCAGGGCGGTATCGACGTGCCGCTTGTGCTCGGCTCGCGTTCCACCGATCTCAAGAGCGTTTTCGGCGGATTTGAGGGCCGCGGGTTGCACCGAGGCGACCGGCTGGCGCTTGCCGGGACGTCTCGCAGAGTGTTGAGGATGGAAGGCGGCTACGGCGCGGATGTGTCGGCGCTGCGCGGGTTTGCGACGGAAAACGACGAGGCGATACTCCTGCGCGTCCTGCCGAGCGCGGAATATGCGGCCTTCACGGGCGAAGCGCTGTCGAAATTTCATGAAACCGACTGGCTGATCACCAACGACGCCAACCGGATGGGCTACCGCCTCAGCGGGCCGGATCTTGCGCTTACCCGCAAGCTGGAGCTTTTCTCGCACGGCATCATGCCCGGTACGGTGCAGGTCCCGCCGAACGGCCAGCCGATCATTCAGCTTACCGAGGCCAATACCTGCGGCGGCTATCCGAAGATCGCCAACGTCATCGAGGCGGACCTCTGGAAACTGGCACAGGCACCGGTGGGGGCGCGGTTACGATTTGAGGCCACCACGCGCGACACAGCGATAGAAGTGTTGCGGCAACAGCGTGCCTTCATGGCCGAGCTTGCCGCAGACGCGGCGCTGATGCGCGGCTGGAACTGATTTTTCGAATCCGGAGGTAAAGTGATGAGATGGAAACGCACGATCCAGTTACTGGATGTTCATTGCGAAGGCGAGATCGGCAAGGTGGCGATCGGCGGCGTGCCGAAAATCCCGGGCAACTCGATCGCCGAACAGTTGAACCACATCAATACCGTCGATGACAGCTTGCGGCGTTTCCTCTGCCTTGAACCGCGCTCGGGCTCGATCGGCTCGGTCAATCTGCTGGTGCCGCCAAAGCGGCCGGAGGCGGATGCCGGTTTCATCATCCTGCAGGCCGACCAGGCGCATGCCATGTCCGGCTCGAACTCGATCTGCGTGACGACGGCGCTTTTGGAATCCGGCATTGTCGAGATGAAGGAACCGGAAACGGTGGTGATGCTCGATACCGCTGCCGGCCTCGTCAAGGCCACGGCTACCTGCCGCGACGGCCGTTGTGAGCGTGTCAAGCTCACCATGGTGCCGTCCTTCGTGCAGCAACTGGATGTCGAGGTGGAGACGCCCGCCTGGGGCCGAATCCAAATGGATCTCTGCTTCGGCGGCGTCTTTTATGCGCTGGTCGATGTCGCGCAGATCGGCACGACGATCGAAAAGGCCAACGCGCGCCGGATCGTCGACGCCGGCATGATGCTGAAGGACCTCGTCAACCGAACCATCCCGGTCGTCCATCCCGAAATTCCGGAGATCAAGGGCGTCGCGTATGTGATGTTCCGCGATACCGAAGCCGACGGGACCGTCCGCACCTGCACGACGATGTGGCCCGGCCGCGTCGACCGCTCACCCTGCGGCACCGGCAGCTCTGCCAATCTAGCAACCTTGCACGCACGCGGCCTGGCAAAGGTGGGCGATGTGTTCAAGTCGCGTTCCATCATCGGCTCGGAATTCGAGGTGGGCCTCGAAAGCGTCACCGAAGTTGCAGGTCGCCCGGCGATCATCCCGACGATTTCCGGCCGCGGCTGGACCTTCGGCCTGCATCAGGTGGCGCTCGATCCGTTCGATCCACTGGCCGATGGTTTCGCGTTGACCGATACCTGGGGGCCGCAGGCAGGTGAAATACGCTGACGGATATGTCAGTAGATACCTACGTTTTAAACTGGGCGACCATGTCGCCCGGTGGGCGCTTCTTGCCCGGCCAGCGGACGCGTGCGGCTGAACGGCATCGGCGGGCCGCGGGCGGTTTCTCGGATGCGGCTGCCTCACTTGATGCGGCCCGATTTTGTCAGAACGAGGTTTGCCTGTTCGTTCGGCTCGATGCTGCCGGTCGTTGCCGTATCGATCTCAAGCTTGGCGATCTTCGCCATGGCGAATGCGTCGCCCTTCTCGGCAGCCTTCGCGAACATGGCCGTGGCGGCAACCGGGTCGGCCTGCATGCCCTCGCCGTTTTCCAGCATCAAGCCGAGATTGACCATCGCGTCGACATTACCGCGATCGGCGGCCAGCCTGTAGAATTGTGCGGCCTTTTGATTGTCTTCCGGAATCTGCGTGCCTTCATCCAGCATGACGGCGAGGTTGAAGGCGCCGAGATTGTCCTTGGCGACTGATGCCCTTTCGAACCAGCGTGCGGCGAGCGATCCGTTGGCAGCAGTGCCGACGCCATCGCGATAGGCGACGCCGAGATTGTAGGCAGCGAGGATGTTCCCGGTGGCGGCCGCCTTCTGGTAGAGCGAAAATTCGGTTTCGTGACCGCCCCTTTCTCCGAGCATGACCGCATAGTTCACCATCGCAACCGCATGCCCGTCCTCCGACGCTTTTTCGAGCATCCGAAAGGCTTGCGCATGCTGGCCGGCGGCATGGAGCACGCGGGCGAGCTGAAAGGTCTGGCGCGGGCCGCTGCCCTGGTTGAACGCCTCGCGGCAAGCCGAAAGGGCAATGCCGATGCGCAGGTTCTCGGTCGCCACCGGACGAAAGGACAGGTTGCGCTGCAGGTCGTGTTCGCTGCCGGCTTCGGCATCGCACTGGTCGGCGGCAGGCATCGGCGAGGCAGCACGGGCGGAGGGGATGGCGATCGCTGCAACCGAAAGCAGGCTCACGGCGGCGAGCAGGATCGCGTTGATCACTGAAATGCGCGTGTCGGTTTCGTTTTTCATGGCGTTCTCCCTGGTGTTTGTGCGACCCTATGAGACAGCCCGGTTCACGGCTGTTCCTTGGGAAACAGCGTTTCGTGTCGCCAGGGAGGAAGAATGGAAACAACCCGGCCAAGGGGCGTGTTCGCCATGCAGGCTTTCCCGGCCTGTCGCTCGGATCTGCTTCGAAAGCCGGATTGTTTGAACAAGGAGCAGGGCAATGACGGGTGATGGTATTCCGGTGCGGCAGGTCCTTATCGGACGGCGAACGTTCGTTGCCGGTTGCGCTTTGGCAGTAGGCGGTTTGGCCGCCATTCCAACGCAGGCAAGCACCGTGATCGGCAAGGCGGCCGACGTGCGTGGCAAGGTCAGCCTCAAGCGGGCGGAGAAGGAAGAGGGATTGGCGACGGGCGCGCAGATTATGGACAACGACTTTGTCCGGACCGCCGCGGAAAGCTTCGCTGACCTGCAACTCGAGGATACCCGTATCCTGCTCGGCAGCGAGACGGAACTGCTGATCGACAGCTTCATCGCTGGCCAGGGCGGTACCATGGAACTCGGCATGGGGCAGATGGTCTTTGACCGGCCGGAAGGTCTTGCGAAGATCGATCTCGCCTTGCGCACCACCTTCGGCATGATCGGCGTGCGCGGCACGAAATTCTTCGCCGGCCCGAACCGTGGCGTTTTTGCTGTCTTCGTCGAACACGGCCAGGTATCGGTCGATGGCGGCGGCGTTGAGCGGCTGGTGGGCGCCGGCGAAGGCGTCGAGATCGCCCGGCCAGGCGATGCGCCGACGGAGCCCGTCGTCTGGAAGGAAGCCAGAATCGTCGAAGCCTATGCGAGTGTCGGCTTGAGGCGTTGAGGCCTTGCGTCAGGCTTCGGTTGTGAACAGTTCCATTTCGCCGAAGCCGCGGATTTCGTGCATGCCGAGCGAGCGCAACCCGCGGCCGCTCTGAACCGCAGCCTCCGGGCCGACACAGATGGCGGTCCCGAGGAACTTGTTGGCTTCCTGAAGCCGGGCAGCAAGGTTGATGGCGTCACCATGGGCGGTGTAGTCCAGCTTGCCGCCGGCTCCTACTTCGCCGAGCACGGCGATCCCCGTTTCGATACCGATGCGCGTCCGGCCGAACTGGTGTTCGACGAAGCCCGGCCGACGACGCATTTCCTCCGTCAGCGCCCGGATCGCCTCGGCGCAGTCGATCGCCTTGTTGACGTGATCCGCAAGATCCTCCGGCGCGTTGAAGAAGGCGTGCACCGCGTCCCCCACCACCTTGTCGACCATGCCGCCATAGCGGGCGACCAGACCGTTCACCTCCGCATAATAGATATCGAGCAGGGTCACGAGGTCGCGCGGCGCAAGCTTCTGCGACAGGGTGGAAAAGCCCTCGATGTCGGTAAAAAGTGCCGTCACCGGGCGCTCCTCGCCGGCGACGCGGCCGTCATCCGGGTTGTCGATGTAGCGGGCGACAACGGATTGCGGCAGGTATTGCGAAAACTTGCTGCGCGCCGCCGATTCCGCCCTCCGCACCCGGGCGAACTGCAGCACGCTGGTGACGGAGAGTACGAAGACGAGGGCGAGGCTGATGCCAACGGCATCGACCAGAAGCGCCGAGGCGGCATAGATCGCCGCGGCCGCCGCAATCGTCGCGGAAATCGCCGAGAGACCCAGCAGCGCTGATGTCACCGGCCGCAGGCGGGTGGCAACAAAGGCGACCAGCAGCCCGCCGATCAAGGCCAGAGCCGCTTCATAGAGCGGCAGTTGCGCATCGCGTTTGGGGATGAAGCCGGTCAGCACGGCATTGGCGATGTCGGCATGGATTTGCACGGAGGGTTCGAGCGGCATCGAGGCGGTGGACCGCAAGCCGCCGAGATTGGGAAGACTGCTGCCGATGAAGACCGTCTTGCCCTTGAACCGCTGATCCGCAACGGCGCCACTCAGCACGTCGCCCGCCGATACCGTCCTTGCGGCAATCGTGGCCGCGGGGCTGGCGGCAAACCGCAGGCTGCCATCCTCGTCCAGTTCGATCAGCCGGGCTTCGAGCTTCAACCAGGCCGGCTGCCCGCCGAGGATCGGCGTGCGGCCGCCTTCAGCCAGCCGCGCAGCCTCGATCCCGAGCGTCGGATAGGCATCGTTGCCAAGGATCGAAAAGGCCTGGACCCGACGGATGCGGGCATCTTCGTCGCCAACGAGAAAAGCGGCGGCCGCAGAACGTGAGGCTTTCTGCAGAAACGGGCAGGAGGCTTCGGCGCCATCGATGAACCACAGGTCGGGGATCGCCACTGGCCGCCGGACCGCGACGGGCGGAACGGGCGCGGGATGCTCGGGGCCGCCGTCCGCGATCAGAAAGCCGAGGATGACCGGCACGCGCGAAATCGCCTGCGTCAGCGCGGCATCGGATTTTTCAACGGGATCGCAGGCCGTGCTGAAAATGAAATCGACGGCGACAGCCTTGGCACCGGCTGCTGACAACCGGGAGAGAAGATCGGCCGTTTCGGCCCGGCCCCAACTCTTCTCCGTGGTCTGCTGCAGCGATTTCCGGTCCACGTCGATGACCGCGATCTGATCGGATTGCGGCGCCGGCACCCATTGGGTGAGCGAATCGAAGAAAAGCTCCCGCTGTGTTTCGAGCACCGGCCCGGCGGAGAAGAACAGGAACAATGCACTCAAAACGCTTGCCGCCGCTCCGGCGAAGAGCGGCCTGATCCGGGGCAGGCGGAAGCTTTTCAAGGCGTTATTCCTCTTCGGGTTCCGCGATCTTCTTCAACCGTCCGATATGGCAGGTAATGACGCCGTCGGCCCGTTTGATGGCCGAGCATTCCTCGAGCGCCAGGATGGCGCGGTTTACCTTCGGGCGGCTGGCGCCGAGAATGCCGGCAATGTCGGACTGACTGAGTGTCAAGCGCAGGTTGGCGCTTTCCGGCAGTTCGTTGCCATGAATCTGCTTGAGCGTCGCCAGGAAAAAGCGGGCAACACGCGAATTCAGGTCGTAGAGCGCGATCGTTTCCAGCCGGTCCGTCGTATCGCGCAGTTGTGAACAGAGATAGCGGATGATCGATTCGGCGGCGTTCGGCGTATGGGTGATGAAGTCGAGAAAGGCCCTCTTGCCAATGACATAACCTTCTGTGACGGTGATCGCGGTCGCATCGGCCGAGCGCGGCTGATCATCGAGAATGGCCATTTCGCCGAAGAGCGCGCCAGCCTCGATGTGGCGAAGAAGCAATTCCCGCCCCTGCGGGGTGATCAGCGAGAGCTTGATGCGGCCGGACAGGACGGCAATCATGTAATTGCCTTCGTCGCCGCGTTGGAAGATCACCGTCCCTGCATTCCATTTGCGATAGGTCGCAAGGGCTGCGACAGCCGCCACCGTCTCCTTGTCAAACTCTTCAAAGATCGGAAAGGAACGCCAGAAGGCGGGACTTTTATTGATTTCACTCATGCTGCTTCCCCGTCCCCCAAGCTCATTTCCGTCGCTGCGAAATTCTTCTCCCAGTCTTCAAGGGGTTGCAACAAAAAAGACCATGAAAATAGACTGGGTACCATATCTCTATGCGGTTCCAATGGAATTGCGACGGCCGGCTTCCTGAGCAGGCACCTAATCACGCAATATTGACGACGTGGGTTCGCTGTTTTGTTATTGTGAACGATCTGTTTCGTCTTGATGGGCTGGATGAATTTGGAATTGCTGATAAATCTACCGCAATAACGAACCCCAAATCGGAGCCTTTCCATGCCGCAAAACGCCGTTGTCCTCGTCGGACGCATTCTGCTTTCCATCATCTTCATCATGTCCGGCTTCTCGAAGCTGACGGACGCCGGCTCGACCGCCGGCATGATCGCCAACGCCGGCCTTCCGGCAGCAACAGCTCTTACCTACCTCGCCGGCCTGTTCGAACTGATCGGCGGACTTGCCGTTCTGGTCGGTTTCCAGACCCGCATCGCCGCCTATCTGCTTGCTGCCTTCTGCCTGTTTACCGGTTTTGTCTTTCATGGCGGGCCGATCAACGTTCCGACCTTCTCGCCTGAGGCAAACGGCATGCTGAGCATGTTCAACCAGATCATGATGATGAAAAACATCACGATCGCCGGCGGCTTCCTGGTTCTTGCTGCCTTCGGTCCGGGCTCGATCTCGGTCGATGCCCGCACCGGGCTGTCGACCAACGCCGGCCGCGCCTGACTACTGGCAGACTGACAGAAAAAAAGCCCGCCGGACCATCCGGCGGGCTTTTTTGTTTTGGAGCAAGCGTCAGGGGTAGATCACGCCCTTGCGCAGGATGACATTGCCATAGAGCCGGGGTTCGCTGGTCTGGACAACCGTATGCGCGGCCCTGACCCTTGGATAGAATTCCGGTCCGAGCAGGGGAGTAACCACGCGGTCGGGCTCATGCTTGGCGCAGCAGGCGATGATGTCGCGATGCACGGGATCGAGCGCATTGACGTCCTGCTTGACCGTGGCGCGAAAAATCGCCTCCGGAACGAAATCATCGATCGGCATCACGCTCAGGATCGCGTCGAGAACCGGGATCAGATGATGACCGTCGAGCCGGATCAACCGGCGGCCATGTTCGAGGCCCGGATAGTTGCCGTCGACCAGCGCGATTTCGTCGCCATGACCCATTGCCCGTAGCGTCGCCAGAAGCTCGGGGCTCAGGATCGGGTTCAGACCTTTCAGCATCAGACTGTTTCCTTGAAAAGAACGTTCGTATCGATGAGATAGCGGGAAAAAAGCGGCAGGCTTGCTCCGCCGATGGCGCGGGCCTGGGCGCCGACGGCGCCCTCGATGATTTCTGGCATGATGACGCCTTCGAGATCAAGCTCGCCTGCGGCCTTGCGGATGGCGGCGACAATGCGCGTGCGCACCCAGTCGGGGAAGCCGCCGTCGATCACCGCAGCGCCGAAGTCGATGATCGAGGCGGCCGAGACGATCGCCTGGGCGAGGGCTGTGGCAGTCAACTGGATCCAGGTCTCGAGCGGCTCACCGAAGTCGATCCACTCATCGGCGGAGTACCAGAGCGGTTTCGGATCGATGCCCCTTTCGCGCAGGAGATTTTCCAGGACGAAGATAGATGCGATCTTCAGAAGCTGCTGCGGCTTGCCGTTTTTGTCGGAAACCTGCAGCGGCCCGACGGCGCCGGCCGTGCCGGTGCGGCCGCAAAACAGCGAGGAATTCAAGACGATGCCGCCGCCGATGAAGGAGCCGATGTAGAAATAGATAAAGTCGGGATAGGATGTGCCGACGCCGAAGATGAGCTCCGCACCGCAGGCGCTTGTGGCATCGTTCTGCATCAGCACGGGATGACGCGTGCGCGCGGCCACTTCGCCGCGCAGGTCGAAACCACGCCAGCTCTCCATCGCCTCCCTTGGCGCACCGGTCTCCTCGGCCCAGCTCCACAGCTGGAAGGGGGTTGCGATGCCGACACCGGCAATGCGTCCGCGCTGCTCGTCCGTCAGCATCTTTTCGAGCTTCGGTATTCCCTCGACGATGAAGGACAGGATCTCGTCCGGCATCGGATAGGCGTGGATTTGGTGCAGTTGCAGGCGGATATTGCCGACGAAATCCATGAGCACGAGGTCGCAGCTGCGCCGGCCGATCTTGACGCCATAGGAGTAGACCGCATCCGGATTGAGCCGCATGGGAATGGAGGGCTGGCCGACACGACCGCGCACCGGATCGCCGCGCATCAGCAGATCGTCTTTTTCGAGCGCCCGCATGATGACGGAGACCGTCTGCGCAGAGAGGCCGGAGCGCCGCGCTATATCGGCCTTCGAGAGGCTGCCGTGACGGCGCACCAGCGACATGACCAGTCGCTCGTTATAGGCGCGGACACGGGTGAGGTTTGCCCCGCCGCCAGGATCCAGAACGTCCGGCATCGGCAGGGCAGTGCCGGAATCGGCTTGTCTTGTCATGCCCCTGTTCCTCCCGTCAGCGCCATCTCCTGTCCGAACTGGGTGTTTTTCGGGCAGGCCTCCTGATTGCGCCTTCATTCCATCTTTGCGCGCGCGCTGCACTGGTGAAAGGCGCATGCACATTTTCTGGCCAGAGAATGCCACAATTTTTTAATAATTCAATTTGATTTATTTATTGACAGGATTTGATTTTGGTGTTTGTTTTGTGACCGGAAGCGCCAACCGCGGCAGTGGAGATGTTGTGGCGGGCGAGGCCTGACGCCGGGAGACCGGTTCCAATTTTCAATCCTTGGGAGGATTTCATGAAGACGACTATTGTTTCCGCCGCTCTCGGCGCGCTTGCGCTCGGCGTTGTTTTTGCTGCACCTGTGCAGGCCGCTGATGTTTCGGCCTGCCTGATCACCAAGACCGACACCAATCCCTTCTTCGTCAAGATGAAGGAAGGCGCCGCAGCCAAGGCAAAGGAACTCGGCGTTGAGCTGAAGGCCTATGCCGGCAAGGTTGATGGCGACAGCGAAAGCCAGGTCGCGGCGATCGAAACCTGCATTGCCGATGGTGCCAAGGGTATTCTGCTGACGGCTTCCGACACCAAGGGTATTGTGCCGGCCGTGCAGAAGGCGCGCGACGCCGGTGTTCTGGTTATCGCGCTGGACACGCCGCTTGAACCGGCCGATTCCGCCGATGCCACGTTCGCGACCGACAACCTTCTCGCAGGTAAGCTGATCGGTCAGTGGGCCGCAGCAACCCTCGGCGACAAGGCCAAGGACGCCAAGGTGGCTTTTCTCGACCTGACGCCATCCCAGCCGTCCGTGGATGTCCTGCGTGACCAGGGCTTCATGATCGGCTTCGGCATCGATCCGAAAGATGCCAGCAAGATCGGCGACGAAGACGATGCGCGCATCGTCGGTCATGACGTCACCAACGGCAATGAGGAAGGCGGCCGCACCGCCATGGAAAACCTTCTGCAGAAGGATCCGTCGATCAATGTCGTTCACACGATCAACGAGCCAGCCGCTGCCGGTGCCTATGAGGCACTGAAGGCTGTCGGCAAGGAAAAGGACGTGCTGATCGTGTCGGTCGACGGCGGTTGCCCGGGCGTTAAGAACGTCATTGATGGTGTCATCGGCGCCACCTCGCAGCAGTATCCGCTGCTGATGGCGTCGCTCGGCATCGAAGCGATCAAGAAGTTCGCCGACACCGGCGAAAAGCCGAAGCCGACCGAAGGCAAGGACTTTTTCGACACGGGCGTGGCGCTCGTAACCGATAAGCCTGCCCCGGGTGTTGAATCCATCGACACCAAGGCCGGCACGGACAAGTGCTGGGGCTGATGCTCCGCCGCTGAACGGGTTGGTGGGCGGCTTCGGCCGCCCTTCCTTTAGCTACGACTGTCATTTTGACAAAACGCCATAACCGTGGGCACACTTCTCCCCTTGCCTTGCCCGCCTGTCCGGTGTGCCGCGCAGGAGGGTGGGGTGAGGAGCCCATACCGACGGGAACGGTTTAAGAGGCGGGAGGAATTTTTCATGAGCGAACCGACAGTAGCCTCACAGCCATCGCAGGAATTCGAAAAGGTCCTGAGTGGCAGTTCGAAGCAGGTTGCTTCCTTTGATACGCATGACAAGACACCCTTGCAGAAAGCCCAGCACTTTTTGCATAAGAGGCCGGCGGCGGTGCCGCTGATCGTGCTGGTCCTTTCGCTGATCGTTTTTGGATCGGTACTTGGCTCGAAGTTCTTCTCGGCCTTTTCCCTGACGCTGATCCTGCAGCAGGTGGCAATCACCGGCATTGTCGGCGCCGCGCAAACCCTGGTCATCCTGACGGCCGGCATCGACCTGTCCGTCGGTGCGATCATGGTGCTTTCGTCCGTGGTAATGGGCCAATTTACCTTCCGCTACGGCTTTCCGCCGGAAATAGCGGTGATCTGCGGCATTGTCGTCGGTGGGCTCTGTGGCGCCGTCAACGGCTGGCTGGTATCGCGCATCAAGCTGCCGCCCTTCATCGTTACGCTCGGCATGTGGCAGATCGTGCTGGCGTCGAACTTCCTTTATTCCGCCAACGAAACAATCCGCTCCCAGGACATCAGCACCAGCGCGCCGATCCTCCAGTTCTTCGGCACCAATATTCGGATCGGCAATGCCGTCTTTACCTATGGCGTGGTCGCCATGGTGCTTCTCGTCGGCATCCTCTGGTATGTGCTGAACAAAACCGCCTGGGGCAGGCACGTCTATGCGGTCGGTGACGATCCGGAAGCCGCAGAACTTTCAGGCGTCAACGTCAAGAAGATGCTGATGTCGGTCTATATCCTGTCGGGCCTGATCTGCGCGCTTGCCGGGTGGACCTTGATTGGCCGCATCGGCTCGGTTTCGCCGACGGCGGGCCAGTTCGCCAACATCGAATCGATCACCGCGGTGGTGATCGGCGGCATCTCGCTCTTCGGCGGCCGCGGCTCGATCATGGGCATGCTGTTCGGGGCGCTGATCGTCGGCGTCTTCCAGCTCGGCCTGCGCCTGATCGGCACGGACCCGCAATGGACTTATCTCTTGATCGGTGTGCTCATCATCGCCGCCGTTGCAATCGACCAATGGATCAGAAAGGTGGCAGGCTGATGGCTCAGGAACCCATTCTCACCGCGCGTGGCATCGTCAAGCGCTACGGCCGCGTCACTGCGCTCGACCATGCCGATTTCGATCTCTACAAGGGCGAAATCCTGGCCGTGATCGGCGACAACGGCGCCGGAAAGTCCTCGATGATCAAGGCGATTTCCGGCGCGATCCATCCGGACGAAGGTGAAATCCGCCTGGACGGTGAGGTCGTGAACTTCCGTTCGCCGATCGAGGCACGCAAGGCGGGCATCGAGACTGTCTACCAGAACCTTGCTCTGTCGCCGGCGCTCTCGATCGCCGACAACATGTTCCTCGGCCGTGAAATTCGCAAATCCGGGCCGCTCGGCAAGGTGTTCCGTATGCTCGATCATGCGGCGATGGAAAAGATCGCTCGCGACAAGTTGTCGGAACTTGGCCTGATGACGATCCAGAACATCAACCAGGCGGTGGAAACGCTGTCCGGCGGCCAGCGCCAGGGTGTGGCCGTGGCCCGTGCCGCCGCCTTCGGTTCCAAGCTGATCATCCTAGATGAGCCGACGGCAGCGCTCGGGGTGAAGGAAAGCCGCCGAGTTCTGGAACTGATCCTCGACGTGCGTGCACGCGGCCTGCCGATCGTGCTTATCTCGCACAACATGCCGCATGTGTTCGAGGTGGCCGACCGCATCCACATTCACCGGCTTGGCAAACGCCTCTGCGTCATCAATCCGAAGGAATACACCATGTCGGATGCCGTTGCCTTCATGACCGGCGCCAAGGTGCCGCCGGAGGCGCTCGCCGCATGACCATGACGCTTGCGGCCATCGCCGACGCCGTCATTGAGAAAGCCGGGAAGCTGCCACGCTTCATCGTCGCCATTGCCGGCCCCCCCGGGGCCGGCAAGTCCACGCTTGCCGATGCCCTCCAGGAAGAGCTGACGCGGCGCGGCGAAAAAACCGCCGTCCTGCCGATGGACGGGTTTCACATGGACAATGGAATTCTGGAGGAACGCGGCCTGCTGAAACGCAAGGGCGCGCCGGAAACCTTCGACGTCCGCGCCTTTATCGATATTGTCGCCGCGGTGCGGAAGGCGGACGAGGAGGTTCTCGTGCCGGTGTTCGACCGCGCCCGCGAGATCGCCATTGCCTCGGCCCGGGTGATCGCGCCGGAGACGCGCATCATCCTGGCGGAAGGCAACTATCTACTGCTCGACGAGGCTCCCTGGTCGCGGCTTGCCGGCATGTTCGATCTGACGATCTTCGTCGGTCCGTCCTATCAGGTCCTGGAAGAACGCCTGCGGCAGCGCTGGATCCACTACGGCCTCGATACCGCCGGCATCGAATGGAAGCTCTACGGCAACGATCTGCCGAACGGAAAGCGGATCATCGACAATTCCCGGCCAGCCGACATCGCCATCGAGATTTTCGAAACGGCCTGAGGCCTGCAGTCGATCGATCATTGTTTTCCCGCGTATAATGATGCTATCCGAACCTTCGGTCAGCGCATGCCCTGGAACCATGCGCCAGTTGATTGCGCCTGGAGATCCCGTCATGAGCACGCACGCCGTAACCGAACTCACGATCCGCCGCCCCGACGACTGGCACCTGCATCTGCGCGACGGCGGCATGCTGAAGGGCGTGATCGGCGATACCAGCCGCAATTTCGCCCGCGCCATCATCATGCCCAATCTCGTGCCGCCGGTCGTCACCACCGCTGACGCAACGGCCTACCGCGAGCGCATCATGGCTGCGCTGCCGAAAGGCGACCGCTTCGAGCCGCTGATGACGCTGTATCTCACCGAAGGCACCAACCCGGACGATGTCGAAGCCGGTCACCGGAGCGGGCTGATCAAGGCGGTCAAGCTTTATCCTGCCGGCGCGACGACAAATTCCCAAAGCGGTGTGCGCAATTTTCAAAATGCCATGCCGGTGCTGGAGCGCATGGCGAAGATCGGCCTGCCGCTCTGCGTCCATGGCGAGGTAACGGCGTCGGAGGTCGATATCTTCGACCGCGAAGCCGTGTTCATCGACACCGTGCTCGATCCGCTGCGCGCCCGCCTTCCGGAGCTGAAGGTGACGATGGAACACGTCACCACCAAGGATGGCATCGACTATATCAGGTCGTCGAAAACCAATCTCGCCGGTTCGATCACCACCCATCACCTGATCATCAACCGCAACGCCATTCTCGTCGGCGGTATCCGCCCGCATTATTACTGCCTGCCGGTTGCCAAGCGCGAAGTGCATCGCCTCGCCCTGCGCGCCGCAGCGACGTCCGGCGACGCCCGCTTCTTCCTCGGCACCGATTCCGCCCCGCATGTCGACCCCTTGAAGGAATGCGCCTGCGGCTGCGCCGGCATCTATACCTCGATCAACACGATGAGCTGCCTTGCCCATGTGTTCGAGCAGGAAAATGCTCTGGACAAGTTGGAAGCCTTCGCTTCGCTGAGCGGCCCGGCCTGGTACGGCCTGCCCGTCAACGAGGAATCCATCACGCTGCGCAAGCAGGCGGACCCGGTAGCGTTTCCGGAGAAGATCGAGACGGAGGCGGGCACCGTCACCGTCTTCGATCCGATGTTCCCGCTGCACTGGACCGTCGCGGAACGCTGAATTCTCGCGAGAAAAAAGCGCTTCTTTCAATCGGAGTTTGTGAATATTCTCTTTCTGACGTCCGGGCCTCCGGGAATGCGCGCACGAAATAGCGCGTCCGGTTCCGGCTAACCGTCAGGGGGGGAGTCATGAATTTCAACCAGGCCGTTATAACCGCATTTTCCAAATACGCCGTCTTTACGGGCCGGGCGAGCCGCCCGGAATTCTGGTGGTTCGCCCTTTTCAATACCATGGTTGCGATAGCTGCGACGACTGTCGATAACAGCATCGGCATCGAGCTTTTCAGCATTGTGGCGGGACTGGCTCTGCTGCTGCCCGGCCTTGGCGTCGCCGTTCGCCGCCTGCACGATACCGACAGGACCGGCTGGTGGGTGCTGATCGGTCTCACGATCGTTGGCCTTGTCGTGCTGATCATTTTCTACGCGACGCCCGGCACACCCGGCGACAACGAGTATGGTCCAGCACCGGCCGCCTGATTGAAAACGGCGAACCGTTCGATTGGCGCAAGATCGTGGCGAACACTGCGGCCAGCGGTTCCAGGCGTTCCGCCTCTGGCTTTCGCGGGCCTGAACTGCTATGCGCGGGATACAAAAATCCAAGGTGCAGGAGACCGCCGATGATCCAGACATCCTTTCCCGACAAGGTCGTGATGGCCGAGCTGGTCGCCAAGATGCTCTGGGAAATCAAGGCGGTGCATTTTCGTGCCGACGAGCCTTACAAGCTTGCCTCTGGGATGGCGAGCCCGGTCTATATCGATTGCCGCAAGCTGATCTCTTATCCGCGCATCCGCTCGACGGTGATGGATTTTGCCGCTGCGACCGTGTTGCGCGAAGCCGGTTTCGAGCAGTTCGACGTTATCGCTGGCGGCGAGACGGCGGGCATTCCCTTTGCAGCGATGCTCGCAGAACGGCTGGCGCTGCCGATGATCTATGTTCGCAAGGCGCCGAAGGGTCATGGCCGCAACGCCCAGATCGAAGGGCATATGCCCGACGGCGCGCGCGTGCTCGTCATCGAGGATCTGACGACGGCCGGCGGTTCGATGTTCACGTTCATCGACGCCATACGCGCCGCCGGCGGCGTGGTCGATCACGGTATCGCTCTGTTCTACTATGATATCTTCCCGAAGGCCCGCGCCGAGATGCAGGAAAAGGGCGTGACGCTGCACAATATCGCCACCTGGCGCGACGTTCTTGCGGTCGCCAAGGCGCGGAAACTGTTCGATGAAAAGACCCTGTCGGAAGTCGAATCCTTCCTCAACGCGCCACTCGAATGGTCCGGGCGCAATGGCGGCGTCAGCGCGCTTGCAACCGCCTGAAAACGGGACTGGCCTTTTCAGCCATCTTGGTCTAATCGATTGAAATGTAATTTTGGACGGGAGGGAGATCGCCATGATCGTTTGCTGTGGAGAAGCCTTGATCGACATGCTGCCGCGTCAGACGACGGCAGGCGAGATGGCTTTTGCGCCCTATTCGGGCGGCGCGATCTTCAATACGGCAATCGCGCTCGGCCGCCTCGGCATCCAGACCGGCTTCTTCACCGGCCTTTCCGACGACATGTTCGGCGACATGCTGCGCGAGACGCTGGCATCCAGCAACGTCGATTTCGGCCCCTGCGCGACGCTGCCGCTGCACACCACTCTCGCCTTCGTGAAATTGGTCAACGGCTCGGCGACCTACGCCTTCTTCGACGAGAACACCGCAGGCCGGATGATCACCAAGGATCACCTGCCGGCACTCGGCGATTTCTGCGAAGCGCTGCATTTTGGCGCGATCAGCCTGATCCCCGAACCGTGCGGCTCGACTTACGAAGCGCTGATGGCCCGCGAGCACGAGAAGCGGGTGATTTCCTTTGATCCCAATATCCGCCCCGGCTTCATCAAGGACGCGGAAGCCCACAAGGCCCGCATGTTCCGCATGGCGGCGATGTCCGACGTCGTCAAGTTCTCCGACGAGGATCTCGACTGGTTCGGTGAGGAGGGCACCCACGAGGAACTTGTGGCCAAGTGGCTGCAGCGTGGCCCAAAGCTCGTCGTCATCACCAAGGGCGCCGAGGGCGCGGACGGCTACACGGCTCGGGGCAAGGTTTCGGTGCCCGGTGAAAAAGTCACCGTCGTCGATACGGTCGGCGCCGGTGACACCTTCGACGCCGGGATTCTCGCCTCGCTGAAGATGAACAACCTCCTGACCAAGGAACAGGTCGCAACCTTGAGCGAGAGCGCCGTGCGCGATGCGCTGGCCTTGGGTGCCAAGGCCGCCGCCGTAACCGTGTCGCGCGCCGGTGCAAACCCGCCCTGGAGCTACGAAATCGGCCTGTAATTTACCTCCCTCCTGAGGGAGGAGGTCGCCGCGAAGCGGCGGGTGAGCCTCAACGCAATTGTCACCGAGACACGTGCAGGTCACACCACCCCGGCTGCGTGCCGACCCTCCCCACGAGGAGGGTGAACGAGCGCTCCCCGGCTATCGGTTACGATAACGCGACAGCGGGCCGAGTGGCGGCATTGCGGCGCAGCGCAAGAAACTGACGACACCGGCAGACCTACGATAGCGATCGCAACCGCCGGCCACGGCCGGCAAACGCACTCCGGGGAACGCCGGCCAGATTCGAGAGAAACTGCCGCGCACATTCGCTCCAGCTGAATGTTAGCGCCTTTTGCCGGGCATCCTCCCGCGACAACACGAGTGCATCAAGGGCTGCTTGCCGCAGATCGCTGGACAGAACGCCGCCGCCCTCCCCCAGAATGTCGTTCGGCGCGGTGACCGGAAAGGCGGCCACGGGACAGCCGCTCGCCAGCGCCTCCAGAATGACGTTGCCGAAGGTATCGACGCGGCTCGGGAAGACCAAGACATCTGCCGATGCGTAGATCGTCGCGAGCTCCGTTCCCATGCGTCGCCCCAGGAAATGCACCTGCGGATACTTCTGCTGCAGCAGGGCGAGATCGGGGCCGTCGCCGATGACGATCTTGCTGCCGGGCAGGTCCAGTTCGAGGAAGGCCGGAAGGTTCTTTTCCACGGCCACGCGCCCGACGTTGAGAAATATCGGGCGGGGGAACGGCAGGTTCCGGCGGCGCGCCGGATCAAAGAGAACTGTGTCGACGCCGCGCGTCCACCGCTTGATGTTGTGAAAGCCGCGCGCCGCCATTTCGGTGCCGAGCGATGCGGTCGCCACCATCATGCCGTTGCCGGAATTGTGGAACTGGCGCAGCCACCGGTAGCTCCAACTCTCCGGAATGGGCAGTCGCGCGCTGACGAACTCCGGAAAGCGCGTGTGGTAGCTCGTCGTGAATGGCAGCCCCCTGCGCAGGCAGATGCCGCGCGCCACGAGACCGAGCGGCCCTTCCGTCGCGATATGGATATAGTCTGGCGCCAGTGCATCGATCTCCTCGGCCACCTGCCGCCGGGTCGGAAGCGCAAGCCGGATATCGGAGTAAAATGGCAGTGGAAAGGTCGTGAACCGCTCCGGCGTCAGGAAATCAATGGCGATCCCCCGTTCCTTCACCGACCGGGCAAGTTCATCGAGGGTGCGGACAACACCGTTGACCTGCGGATGCCAGGCATCGGTGACCACAAGGACGGTCTTTTCCATAATGCGCCTCTGGACGCGGCTCCGCGCTGGCGGAGCACCTGCTGATGTCGAATCGTCTGGCGGCTGCCATCAAGGCTTTTTGATCATGATTCGATGACAAGCAGATGATTGGCTCTCGTCGGGACGAACGCCTTTCGCTCCTCGGGTGCTGGTGAGGCACCCACTGAACAGCGACGGTGAAATTTAACGAACCTCAACGGCCGATCAACGCCACCTGCTCGCAACCGCGGCCGGCAGAGGCGGCAATGATCGCCAGCATGCAGCCGTCGGGAGACCGTACATGCACTTTCAATGACTTGTAATCGGCGTCGCGGCCGATCTTGTCGGCGATCCTCTGTCCGTAATAGACGGCGGACCCTTCGTCGAAATGGTCCACGCCGTCTTCATCGACGACCTGTTCGTCGCCGAAGTGCAAGTCGAAAAAGTAGTGCTGCACGATGCTCCCCCAAAGCCCTGCGCCACCGGAGATTTCTCCGGTTTGTTCTGCGATAGGGAGGATAGGGCATTGTGTTGGAATATAGGCTGAATTGGGCGTTCACCATGTATTCAGCTTACGGCGTGCGGTTGATGCGAAGAGGGGCTGCGATGAGATGCCGGAGCTGGGCACCCTCCACCTCCCCCTTGGGGGGAGGCCGACGCAAAGCGGCGGGTGGGGGTGACAGTCAGTATCGCACGAAATCACCCCACCCCGGCACTGCGTGCCGACCATCCCCCCTCAAGGGGAGGGTGAGGATTTACTTCGCCGCCTTCAGCAGCGCCGCAACGAGGCCAGCCGTGGAACTGTCATGTGCCTCGGCGCTCTCCTTGCCCTCGACCACGGGCAGCAGCCCCGTCGCCAGTTCCTTGCCCAATTCCACGCCCCACTGGTCGAAGGAGTTGATGTTGAACAGCGCGCCCTCGACAAAGACACGATGTTCGTAGATTGCGATCAGGCGGCCGAAGGTGAAGGGGGTCATCTGATCGTAGACGAAGGTCAGTGACGGGCGGTTGCCGGTGAAGACCCGGTGCGGGGCAATGCGCTCGATGAACGCGGCATCCTGCCCCTTGGCGGCCATTTGCGCCGTGGCTTCCGCGAGCGTCCGGCCTTTCATCAGCGCTTCCGACTGCGCCAGGCAGTTGGCGATCAGGAGCTGGTGCTGGTGCCGCAGGTGCGGTTCGTGGCCGTTGGCGGCAATCATGAATTCCGCCGGGATGACGCTCGTGCCCTGGTGGATCAGCTGGTAGAAGGCGTGCTGGCCGTTGGTGCCGGGTTCACCCCAGACGACCGGGCCGGAATTGCCTTCGACCGGCGTGCCGTCGAGCGTCACGCCCTTGCCGTTCGATTCCATGTCGAGCTGCTGCAGATAGGCCGGGAAGCGCGACAGGCGCTGGTCGTAGGGCAGGATGGCGCGGGTCGGATAGCCGAGCACATTGCGATGGTAGAAGCCGAGAAGACCGAGCAGCATCGGGATGTTTTCGCGCAGGGGCGCCGAGCGGAAATGGTTGTCGATCGAATGGGCGCCGGCGAGGAATTCGCCAAAATTCTCCTTGCCGATCGCGATCATCAGCGGCAGACCGATTGCCGACCAGACCGAATAGCGTCCGCCGACCCAGTCCCAGAAGCCGAAGATCCGATCGCTGTCGATACCAAAGGCGGCGACCTTGTCGAGCGCGGTAGAGACCGCGCAGAAATGTTTGCCGACCGCCTTCTCGCCGAGCTTTTCAGCGATGAAGGCACGGGCCGTCGCCGCATTGGTCATCGTCTCGATGGTGGTGAAGGTCTTCGAGGCGACGATGAAGAGCGAGGTCTCCGCGTCGAGCAGCTTCAGCGTATCGGCGATGTGGGCGCCGTCAACGTTGGAGACGAAATGCAGCCGCGGGCCGTCGTGATCGGGCGCCAGCGCCAGCGTCGCCATCACCGGCCCGAGATCGGAACCGCCGATGCCGATATTGACGACATCGGTGATCTTCTTATCCGTCGCCCCTTTCAGCGCGCCGGATCGGATACCGTCCGAAAAGGCGCCCATGGCATCGAGCACGGCGTTGACATCGGGCATCACGTCGCGGCCGTCGACCATGACCGGCGTGTTCGAGCGGTTGCGCAGTGCCGTATGCAGGACGGCGCGGCCCTCGGTGATGTTGATCGTCTCGCCGGCAAACATCGCATCGCGCTTTTCCGCGACCTCGGCTGCCTTGGCTAGCGTTTCGAGGCCATCGAGCACCTTCTCGTTGACGGCGCATTTCGAATAGTCGAACAGCATGTCGTCGAGTGTGACGCTGTATTTGCCGAAACGCTTGGGATCGCTGGCGAAAGCAGCCCGGATATCGGTTGCCTTGGTGTCGGTGACGGTGGATTTCAGCTGGCTGACAAGCGCGGTGGTGGCGGGCGCGTTCATGGCGAGGGCTCCTTGCGTCGCGGGTAGGTCGCGATAGCTAGTCGCTTTGGCCCCCGCAAATCAAGCCTGTCCTGTCGCAAACGGTAAAAAAGCCCGCGCTTTTTAAATGGATTTAAATGCCCTCAGCCGCGCAGGTCCTTGCGAAGGATCTTGCCCACATTCGACTTCGGTAGTTCGGTTCGGAACTCCACGAATTTCGGCCGCTTGTAGTTGGTGAGGTTGGCCGCGCAATGCGCCTTGACGGCTGATTCAGTGAGATCGGGATCCTTCTTGACGACGAAAAGCTTCACGGCTTCGCCGGAATGTTGATCGGGCACGCCGATGGCTGCGCATTCGAGAATCCCGGCAAGGGTCATTGCCACTTCCTCGATCTCGTTGGGGAAGACGTTGAAGCCGGAGACGAGGATCATGTCCTTCTTGCGGTCGACGATCTTGACCAGGCCTTGCGCATTCATGAAGCCGATATCGCCGGAACGGAAGAAGCCGTCCGGCGAGATGGCCTTGGCGGTTTCCTCCGGCCGCTGCCAGTAGCCGGCCATGACCTGAGGCCCGCGGATGCAGATTTCGCCGATATCGCCGAGCGGCAGCGTATCGCCGGCCTCGTCGCGGATTTCGACCTCGGTCGAGGGTAGAGGCAGGCCGATCGTGCTGGTGAACTCGGCCTGGTCCAGCCGGTTGGCCGTGGCGACGGGCGATGTTTCCGAGAGGCCGTAGCCTTCCTTGATCGGGCAGCCGGTCATCGTCTCCCAGCGCTCGGCCACCGGCCGCTGCACCGCCATGCCGCCGCCGAAGGTCAGCGCCAGATCGGAAAAATCCAGCTTCTGGAATTCGGCATTGTTCATCAGCGCGTTAAACATCGTATTCAGCCCCGGAAAGATATTCACCTTGTACTTCGCCAGTTCCTTGACGAAGGCCGGAATGTCGCGCGGATTGGGGATCAGGATATTCTGCCCGCCGGTGCTCAAGCCCATCAGTGAATTCACCGTCAGCGCGAAGATATGGTAAAGCGGCAGCGCGCAGAGAAACACGAGATGATCCGGCCGCTTCTTGTTCAGGAAGGCCGTTTCCAGCCAGAGGCCCATCTGGGCCATGTTCGAAAGAAGATTCCAATGGGTGAGCGTCGCGCCCTTGGAGACGCCAGTGGTGCCGCCGGTATATTGCAGGAAGGCGACATCGCCCGGCTTTACGTCGATCTTCTGCAGCGTCGAGCCCGCTCCCTTGGACAACGCAGCCTTGAAGGACAGGTGCCCGGGCAGCGACCAGGCAGGCACGAGATTCTTTACCTTGCGCACGACGATGTTGACGATCAGGCCCTTGAGCCCCAGAAGGTCGCCCATGGTGGCGACGACGATGTGCTTGAGGTCGGTGCGTGCCGCCACCTGCTCGACGGTATGGGCAAAGTTTTCCAATACGAAGATCGCCTTGGCGCCGGAATCCTGCAACTGATGCTCGAGTTCGCGCGGCGTATAAAGCGGGTTGACGTTCACGACGGCATAGCCCGCACGTAGAATGCCGTAAACGGTCGCCGGGTTCTGCAGGATGTTCGGCATCATCACCGCGACACGGTCGCCCTTGGCAAGACCGGTGGATTGCAGCCAGGCGCCGATTTTCCTGCTCTCGGCGTCGAGTTCGGCGAAGGTCAGCGTCTTGCCCATGCAGGTGAAGGCAGGACGCGTGGCGTATTTCACGCAAGCGTCCGCAAACAGCTCGCCAATGGAGTTGTAGGGCGAAGGAGAGATTTCCGCGGGCATACCCGGCGGATAGGACTGCAACCAGGGCTTGGCGTCCTGGGGTCCGGGCGTCTGAATCAATGTGTCCGGCATGGTCTCTCTCCCTGATGCAACCGCCGCGCCGCAAGACGGCTGCGCAGCGTCTCTCCCTTTTCCACGCATGGCCTGCCGAAATGTCCCCGGCATCCGTTGCGCATGAGCGAACAATCCCTCCAGATCGTCCTCCCTGATCAGGATGAGGCTTTTGTGTCGCCCCATCAAGCACATTCCGGATTATATGACCTTCACGTAAACGTCAATATATCGCCCGGTCGTTTGGTGGTGCCTGGCCAGATTTCACGCCGAGGCTTCCATTTTAACAACCGGCATCGGTGTCCTCCTGTCGCCGGTCTTACTTGACCAATTTCGCTCTCGTTCTTCGGCGGAAATTCGATTGTCATCCGCTTGTGTTGACCATGCAGTCATACTTACCTATGCCACATGTTTCCGGGCTGCCGCAGACAAACGGAAACATGTGGCAAGCCGTGAGTTTTGCTGTCATCTTGACAGGATGTGGAGGAATGCCTTTTGCAGCTGAGCAATCGTGAACGGGACGAGGCACCGTCGGAGCCGCGTCTTTTCGGTCGTCCGGCCTATGAACGCTCGGCGCTTGTCGGGCCGATTTCGGCCGCGCGCTGGCTGCTGGTCTTCGTGCTGCTCGCCGGCGTCTATTTCTTCCATGGCTTCCTGGTGCCGGTGCTCGCAGCGCTTGTCATTGGTTTTGCCACCTGGCCGATCTATCGCCGCCTGCTTGCTGCCATCGGCGGCAACCGGACGCTCGGAGCGACCATTGCGATCCTTGCGGTGATTTCCTTTATCGTCGCACCGATTTCGCTGGCAGCTGTCTTTGCGGTCGACGAAGTCCGTGAGTGGGTGGCCTGGACCATCGAGACCAATAAATTCGGCGCCCCTGTGCCGGTCTGGCTGACGCAGATCCCCGGGCTCGGCGTTTGGCTTGGAACCCAATGGGCGAAATATGTCGGCCATCCCGGCGCGGTCGGTGAATTGGTTCAGCTCGTCAGCGGCTCCAACATCGGCAACATCTACCGTGGCGTTCTCGTCGTTGGCGCTTCCGCGTTCCAGTCGTTCCTGACGCTGCTTTTCATGCTCATCACGCTGTTTTTCGTCTATCGCGACGGCGAGAAACTGGTTGCCCAGCTTGACCGTCTCGGAGAACGTATTCTGCCGATGCGCTGGGAGCGCGTGTCGCGCATCGTGCCGCTGACCATCAGTTCGACCGTGACCGGCATGGGCGTTATCGCCATCGGCGAAGGCATCGTGCTTGGCGTCGCCTATTGGCTGGCAGGGGTTCCCTCTCCGGTGACCCTTGGCATCATCACCGGCATCATGGCGCTCATCCCCGGCGGCGCGCCGCTCTGTTTCACCCTAGTGTCGGTTTATCTTTTCGCCAGTGGCTCGCCATTTGCCGCCGGCGCCCTGTTCGCCTGGGGAACCATCGAGTTGTTCATTGTCGACAAGACCCTGCGCCCGCGGCTTGTTGGCGGACCGATCAGCCTCCCCTTCCTGCCGACCTTCTTCGGCCTCGTCGGTGGCGTCAAGACCATGGGTTTCCTCGGCCTCTTCGTCGGGCCGGTGCTGATGGCGCTTTTGGTGGCGATCTGGCGGGAATGGTTGCGCGAAGTGACGAACCAGCCGCCACCACCAGGCGCGATCGTCAAATAAGCTGCGCTACTGACCGCTAACACTGCAGACACATCAAGTTGGTGCTGACTTCTTCCTTTTGGCGAAACTGAATCCGCAGACGAGGGGGAATTGCCGCGTGATCTCGGCGCGCCGTTGCGCTAATGATGCGTGCGCCTTGCCGCGGCTTGCCGCCCGCCCAGGCCAATCCATTCGAGAGTTCAGGAAATCCAATGAACCGTACTTACTACGCCCCTACCGGCGGCGCTCCGGCGCAGACGCAACTGCTCACCGATCGCGCCGTCTTCACCGAGGCTTATGCCATCATCCCCAAGGGCGTGATGATGGATATCGTCACTAGCTATCTGCCGTTCTGGGAGGACACACGCCTGTGGGTCCTGTCGCGGCCGCTGTCCGGTTTCGCCGAGACCTTCTCGCAATACATCATGGAAGTGGCGCCGGGAGGCGGCAGCGACCGGCCGGAGCCGGATGCGGACGCCGAGGGCGTTCTGTTCATCGTCGAGGGTGAACTGACCGTGACGCTGGACGCCAAGGTCCATCAGATGTCACCCGGCGGGTACGCTTTCATTCCGCCGGCAAGCAACTGGTCCGTACGCAACACCAGCAACAAACCGGTGCGGTTCCACTGGATACGCAAGATCTATGAGTTGGTCGACGGTCTCGATGTGCCGCCGGCGCTTTTCCTCAACGAAGCCGACATCGCGCCGGCCCCGATGCCGGGCACCGATGGGAAATGGGCGACAACGCGCTTCGTCGATACCGCCGACCTGCGCCACGACATGCATGTGACGATCGTCACCTTCGAACCGGGGGCGATCATCCCCTTTGCCGAAACCCATGTCATGGAGCATGGCCTCTATGTGCTGGAAGGCAAGGCGGTTTACCGGCTCAATCAGGATTGGGTCGAGGTCGAGGCTGGCGACTACATGTGGCTGCGCGCCTTCTGTCCGCAGGCCTGCTACGCGGGCGGCCCAGGCAAGTTCCGTTACCTGCTCTACAAGGACGTCAACCGCCACATGAAGCTGAAGCCGCGCGCCTGAGCGCTCGCCGCCGCGCAGCATTCACCTGCCGGAGTGCCTCAGGCAAGGCCGGCAGGGATCGGCGAGATGGCGCGGTCGCTGCCATAATCCCGCTGATGTGCGACATGGCCGCGAAGGCGGCGCGGGGCGGCGTTGATCTCGACGACCGGCAGCTCGAAAACGCCGTCGGCATAGGTGCCGGTGTCTGCCGTATCGTCGCACTTGCGCTGGAGCAGATTGAAGATCATCTAAGGTCCTCCCGGTTTTCGCATCAACGGACGATCCGCTGAAGTCCTACGCTGCTAACCGGAAAATAGTTAAAAAATTAACCATGTTTGCGGGAGAAAATCAGTAGCGCAGTTACCCGCATGACGGGAGACGATCATACGGGGTAGATATGACATCCTTGCGTCGGAGGTGTGTCATACCGCCGGTTGATTGTGGCAGATCAGTGCAGCGGCCGGGAAACCAGTTCGTCGTTCAGAATTCTGAAGGCTTCATCGAGCGCATCGACAAGGATGTCGGTCAGCCTGTCGGCATTGTCTTCCTGCAGGAACAGCGCGATTGCTGCATCTTGCGGGTGGGGCGGATGTTCGATCGTGTTCGACATGTCATCGTCCTTCGCTGCCCGGCGTCATGCCGGTGGTGGGACAAGGTAGGACGCGTTGCTTGCGCCGGGCTTGAACTACGGGTTTTCATCTGGTGTCAAAGGCAGTGCTGCTCATGCCATGAACACCGCAGAAGTTACGGTACATGGACACTGACCGGAACCTGCGTCATCCCTCGTTCGAGGGGGCCCGAGTTCGGTGCAGTGACGATGCGGTAATGAAGAAGATCGATCTCGATCGCCAACCGTCTGTCATGTTATGATGCATGGCTAAATTAGATAAAGCTAATTAACCACGCTATCACCCGGCCCGGGCATAGGACCAAGCCGTGGACGCAACCGAGGAGGTGACCATGACACAGGCTGTTTCGACTTCCATCACAAGACGAAGCGTGGTCGCAGGTCTAACGCTGACCGCCGCTTCCGTGGCTGTTTTGGCAGGGACGGATAACTTGCGGGCCAACCAATCCATGCCTGAGAAAAGTCTATACGAGCGTCTGGGCGGCGTCTTCGCCATTGCTGCGGTGGTGGATCACTTCAGCGACGCCGTCGTGAAAAACCCCGTCGTCGGCCAGCAGTCCAAGAACCCGCAGTTGCGGGAATGGCACACCAAGAACCTGGAAAGGTTGCCCGGACTGAAGTTCATGCGGACGCTGTGGGTCTGCGACGTTTCGGGTGGGCCCTTCCAGTTCCAGGCCACAAAGCCCGGCACGACGCCGCTCGGTCTTGAGGAGGCCCACCGAGATCTCCGGATCTCCTCCGAAGAATTCGATGAGGTTGCAGCGGAACTCGGACGGACCCTGGACTTCTTAAAGGTCCCGAAACGCGAGAAAGATGAAGTCCTGGCAGCCTTCGCCGCCCACAAAGACGAGGTGACCGCTGGCTAGATCGCGACCGCTAGGCGCGGCTCAAGCAGCAAGTGTGGCTTCCCGCATAAATGCCGATCGGTGGACCTCACAGGGTAACCCGGAGAACATCAATGCCTTGCAATAGTTAAGAAATAAGGCTTGTCGATGTGAACTGGTGCCGCTTGCAGGACTCGAACCTGCGACCCCATCATTACGAATGATGTGCTCTACCACCTGAGCTAAAGCGGCCCGCAAACGTTCCGCGATGCAGCGGAGCGATGTGTGAGGGGGCTGATACCTGCAAACCGATGGGATTTCAAGCCATCAGTTTGCAGAACCGGAAAAAACCTCGGGACGACGGAAAGGCGCTGTTAGAGCGCCAGTCTCTGGCGCGCTTCGTCATATTCGCGCGCAAGCCGATTAACCAAGGAAGAGACGGGCACGATCTCGGTGACGGCGCCAATGCCCTGGCCGCAGCCCCAGATATCCTTCCAGGCCTTGGCGCCTGTCGTTGCGGTCGCGAAGTCCATCTTCGACGGATCGGCCTGCGGCAGCTGCTCCGGATCCATGCCGGCCGCGACGATCGAGGCTTTCAGGTAGTTGCCGTGGATGCCGGTGAAATAGTTGGAATAGACGATATCGCCGGCACTGCTGTCGATGATCATCTGTTTGTAAGCGTCGCTGGCGCGCGCTTCGGTGGTGGCGATGAAGGCCGAGCCGATATAGGCCATGTCGGCGCCCATTGCCTGTGCGGCAAGCACGGCACCCCCGGTCGAAATGGCGCCCGAGAGCAGAAGCGGCCCGTCGAACCAGGTGCGGATTTCCTGGACGAGGGCAAACGGAGAGAGCGTTCCGGCATGGCCGCCGGCGCCGGCGGCAACCGCGATCAGACCGTCGGCCCCCTTGCGGATGGCGGAGTTGGCGTGGCGATTGTTGATGACGTCATGCAGCACGATGCCGCCATAGGAATGGATCGCCGCATTGACCTCGGGAACGGCGCCGAGCGAAGAAATGACGATCGGGACCTTGTATTTGACGCAGAGCATCAGGTCGTGCTCGAGCCGCGTGTTGGACTTGTGGACGATCTGATTGACGGCGAACGGCGCGGCCGGCCTGCCGGGGTTGCGGGCGTTGTGGGCAGCGAGTTCTTCCGTGATCTCGGCCAGCCATTCATCCAGCTGCGCCTCCGGCCGCGCGTTCAGCGCCGGAAACGAGCCGACGACGCCCGCCTTGCACTGCGCGATCGTCAGTGCGGGATGCGAGATGATGAACAACGGAGCGGCGACGACCGGCAGCCGCGTGGTGCCGTTAAGAATGGCTGGCAAGGACAAGAATTCGCTCCCGTATCAATTTTGACGTTTCCGTAAACGTAAGAATGTTATCAGCGCGGATGGATTTTGCAAAGGGTGCTTGAACCGCGTTGGTGCGGCAAGCCGGGTAAAATCCTCCGGGTTTTCCCCGGCGCCGGCCGTCAGTTTGGCGCGCGAGGCTTGCAGATCGCGGCGTCAACCGTTACCCAATTGTTAACACATCCAAAAGCGCGCCGGGTTTTACGGGAGCGATGGCCGCGACAACGGATGCTGTTGGAACCGGAGCGCTGCCGTGTCGTAACGTTTTCGGGGCGATGTTGATTGCATGTCTGCCCAGCTCCGGGCTTCGGCCCCAGCGCGACATGCCCTTGCGGAGCGACCGATGCCGGTCGTCTGCATCAAGAAGGACGGATAGTGAGCGGACTGGAAACTGCCATCAGACATGCGCTGGAGCGCTCCGAGCGGACGAATTCCGAAACGCGCGCACGCATCTACCAGTCGGCGCGAAACGCGCTAGAGGCCGGCCTCAGGAAGCAGGATGTGCACGATCCGGACGTGATCGCCAAGCAGCGCCACCGCCTTGAAGCGATCATTCATGCCATCGAAGTGGAGGAGCGCGCGGCGCTGAAGGCTGCATCCGTGGCGCCGGCAGTCCGTATGGATACGGGCAGCCGGGAGAGACATGCCCCCTCGCCGGAACTGGATGACGGCATCCAAAGGCCGCCGGAAAGGGGCGCCGGCGAAGCCGTTAGCCCCGTCGTTGACGGCGGCCTTGCCGGTCTGCGTCCTGACCGCCGCGAGGCAGGCCGCGCACCGGCCGCCGAACCGATCTCCGGCAAACGCGGCAAAGGCGCCAAGGTTGTCCCGCCAAAGCCCCGCCGGCGCAAACGCGGCAGTTTCCTGTCCTTCGTCATGGTCGTGACGACCCTCGTCGCCGCTTTCGGCACGGCGGCCTGGTGGGTGCAAACCAGCGGTCTTTTGAAATCGGCCACCGAGCGCGACACCAGCGTCGCCAATCCGCCCTCGACCGTGCGGTCCGAGGATTTCGACGGCGCAGAAGGGCTGAAGACGCTTGGAAGCGAGCAGGGCTTTTCCGGTGACTGGGCCGAGGTTTTCAAGCCCGCCGACGCCGCCAACGTCACGGCTGGAAGCCGCGCCTCGGCCGATCCGGTCAGCGACGAGAATGGGCAGCGCCTGCGCATCACCTCCGCGACGGCGGAAGCGGACGGCAATGTCCTCATCGAGATTCCGGTTTCTGTGCTTGGACAGATTTCCGGCAAGACGTCGACTGTAGCGCTCAGCGTCCAGGCGGATGCAGGCAAGCAGACCCAGTTCTCCGTCGAGTGCGATTTCTCCTCGCTCGGCGATTGTGGCCGCCATCGGTTCACGGTCAACGAGGAAAAGAGCGACATGTTGTTCAAGGTCACGTTCGATCGCAGCCTGGCGCCAAGCGCGCCCGGCCATATCCTGATCAACAGTGACGTGACCGGCGCCGGCAACAGCCTCAGCCTGTTCGCTGTCCGCATCCTTCCAGGGCAATGACCAGGGTATTTGCGAACGAAGCGGCTACTTCACGAAGCCCGACCCGAAGCCAAGGATTTTATTGTCAATCTCGCCGATCGCGCTTTTGTCCTTGCCGTCATAATCGAGCGTCGTCAGCATATGGCGAATAACGTTGAGGCGGGCGCGGCGCTTGTCGTTGGCGCGCACGACCGTCCAGGGCGCATGCTCTGTATGGGTTTCCTTGAGCATTGTGTCGCGCGCATCGGTGTAGCGATCCCATTTCGTCAGCGCGGCGATATCCATCGGCGAGAGCTTCCAGACCTTCAGCGGGTCGTGGCGGCGGTCGTGAAACCGCTTCAGCTGCATCTCGCGGCCGATATCCAGCCAGAATTTGAAGAAATGAATGCCGTCGCCGGTGATCAGCTTCTCGAACGGCGGCGTCTGTTTGAGAAAGTGCGCATGCTGCTCCGGCGTGCAGAAGCCCATGACCGGCTCGACGCCGCCGCGGTTGTACCAGGAGCGGTCGAACATCACGAATTCGCCAGCCGCTGGCAGATGCGTGACATAGCGCTGATAGTACCATTGGCCCCTTTCCGTTTCTGTCGGCTTTGTCAGGGCGACGATGCGGGCGGAGCGCGGGTTCATGAAGGCGTGCGTGGCATGGATTGCGCCGCCTTTTCCGGCCGCATCGCGCCCTTCGAAGATCGCCACGACACGTCGGCCGGTCGCCTGCAGCCAGAATTGCACCTTGACGAGTTCGATCTGCAGTTTCTCCAGCGTCCGATCGAAAGTGTCGGCATCGAGCTTTTTGTCATACGGGAAGTCGCCTGAAGCGAGTGCTTCCTTGTCGATCCAGTCCGGAAGCGCAGCATTGTCGATATCGAAGACATGTGCCTTGCCGTTGACCGTGAGTTCGACCGGCTGATTTTTTTCGATTCCTGCCATGATTGAGTCCGCCCTGCTTCATTGTGCGGCCGCTCGCCGATTTCATGGGAAGAGGCCACAATTGAATTGCGAATTCAAGCATGCCGTGAAAATCATTGTCATGAACCTCCGATATCACCGGTTGATTGCATACCGGTAAGAGAGAGCATCTTGGAAGAAACAAAAACAGTTTGGGAGCGCCTCAAGGACAGGGCCCGCGCCGAAAAATGGATTATCGGCCTGTCGACCGTCGTCACGGCCGCGCTTATTCTATCCGGCATTCACATGATCGCCGCGTTGTTGTTCTGGCTTGTGTGGATGACGGCGTTGTTCAACCGCTCGGCAAACCCCACGCCGGCCATGCCCGTGGTTCAGGCTGCGGTCGAAGAGACCGATCTCGGCATGCTTGCAGCCTCCTTCAACGCGCTCGACACGCCGATCCTGGTGGTCGCGCCCGATGAGACCGTGGTACTGCAGAACCATGCGGCCGAAAAGGCTTTCGGTACCATTCCGGCAAAGACCGACCTTTCTGCACGGGTTCGCTCGCCTGGCATTCTCGACATGGTTCGCGAGACGATCGTCACCGGCAAGGCGAACCAGATCGAACATTCCGAGCGTTTTCCGTCGGAATCGGTCTATATCGTGCGCGTCGCTCCGGCCGAACTCGGATCTCTGAAGGAAAGGCTCTATATCCTGTCCTATCGCGACATATCGCAGGCGCGCCGCATCGACCGGATGCGCTCCGATTTCGTTGCCAATGCCAGCCATGAACTGAGGACGCCACTCGCCTCGCTGCGCGGCTTCATCGAAACCCTGCAGGGGCCTGCGCGCAACGACCCCAAGGCGCATGAGAAATTCCTCGGTATCATGCACGAGCAGGCGACGCGGATGAGCCGCCTTGTCGATGATCTGCTGTCGCTGTCGCGGCTGGAACTCAAATCCCACATCGCGCCGGACGAGGCGGTCGATCTCGCCCCGCTGCTCGGTCATGTGCGCGATGCGCTGTCGCCGCTGGCAGAGGATGTCGGTGTGGAGATTTCGCTGGTGGTGCCGGATGATCCCGTCGTCGTTCAGGGCGATCGCGACGAACTGACCGAAGTTTTCGAGAATCTGATCGAAAACGCCTGCAAATATGGTCAGGAGGGGAAAAAGGTCGAAGTGACCCTCTCCGGTGGTGGCGACGCGCCGGCCGAAGTTTCCGTCCGCGACTATGGGCCGGGTATCCCGGCCGAGCACGTACCTCGTATTACCGAACGATTCTACCGGGTTAACGTAGAGGCCAGCCGGTCAAAGAAAGGCACGGGTCTCGGACTTGCCATCGTCAAGCATATTCTTACCCGGCACCGCGCCAGATTGCTTGTGCAATCGGAAGTCGGCAAGGGCACAGTGTTTACCGTGAGATTTTGACACAAACGTTTCGTCTGAAAAGGCACAATTCAAAAAAACATTAATTATTTCAGAGCCATAAGCTGTCACAAATGTTTCGTGAAATTGACATAAAAGGTGAGGCCATCGGGCGCTAACTAGGGCGGCCGATCGATACGGCGAAAGCGAGCGCTGATGAAAAGCGCACCCACACAAGCCCATACTGGGAGAATTCTGATGAAAGCCTTGAAACTCACTGTTGCAGCCATGGTTGCATCTGCCGCTTTTGCCGGCGTTGCGATTGCGCGCGACCAGATCCAGGTAGCCGGTTCCTCGACCGTTCTGCCTTACGCAAAGATCGTCGCTGAAACCTTCGGTGAAACTTTCCCCGACTTCAAGACCCCGATCGTTGAATCGGGCGGCACCGGCGGCGGCCTGAAGGAATTCTGCAAGGGTGTTGGCCCGGACACGATCGACATCGCCAACGCTTCGCGCAAGATCAAGGACAGCGAACTCGAGACCTGCAAGGCAGCCGGCGTTACCGAGATCCAGGAAGTCAAGATCGGTTATGACGGCATCGTCTTTGCGACCGACGCCGGCAATGCCGAGCTGAAGCTGGTTCCGAAGGACCTCTACCTCGCTCTGGCTGCCGAAATCGTCGTCGACGGCAAGCTCGCTGCCAACCCTTACAAGAAGTGGTCCGAAGTCAACAAGGACCTTCCGGACGTTGAAATCGCTGCTTACATCCCGGGCGAAAAGCACGGCACCCGCGAAGTCTTCGAAGAGAAGATCCTGGCTGCCGGCTGCAAGGATGCCGGCGCCAAGGACGTCATCAAGGGCCTCATCGCCGATGAGAAGGCCGCTGCCAAGGCTTGCGTCGCAGTTCGCAAGGATGGTCTGGCTGTCGACATCGACGGCGACTATACGGAAACGCTTGCCCGCATCGCGTCCAACAAGAACGGCATCGGCGTCTTCGGTCTGGCCTTCTTTGAAAACAACGCTGACAAGCTGAAGGTCGCAACCGTCAACGGCATCGCTCCGTCGGTCGAGACGATCGCTTCCGGCGAATATCCGGTTTCCCGCCCGCTGTTCTTCTACGTCAAGAAGGCGCATCTCGGCGTGATCCCGGGCCTCAAGGAATATGTCGAGTTCTTCCTTGACGACCAGATGATCGGCCCGGACAGCCCGCTCGCCGCCTACGGCCTGGTTTCGGCCCCGGACGCTGAGCGCGAAGAAGGCCGCAAGGCTTTCGCAGCCGGCAACATGCTCTAATCGACTGAGCAATATCCGGCACGGCAAATTTTGCCGTGCCGGACCTCCCGAGTTCGGATTTGCCGGTTTTCAATGATTGGAGGCCGGGGGGACATGTCAATGAACACATCACTTCTCTTTTTGCTTGTTTTGATTATCGGCTTTGCGGCCTTTCTCGCCGGGCGTGCCCGGGCAATTGCCACCACGAACGGCAAGCTTTCTGTCCTTCATTCTCTTCCCGGATATCACGGCACCTACGCGGCTATCTGTGCGATCATCCCGGCGGCGATTGTTCTTGGCGTCTGGGCCATTGCAGCACCCGCCTATATCGACAGCAGCGTCCGCAGCGCGCTTCCGGAAGCGGTGCTCAGCCAGGGCGCGGCGACCACCGAACTCGCACTCGGCCAGGTAAAGTCTGTCGCCAACGGTTTGAAGCTGCTGGATGACGCGGAATTGGCCGCGCTCAACAACGGCTCCGCCGATTTGCGCGACGTGCTGGCGGCAAAGGGTGTTCCGCTCGCCGGCGACGGCGAATCCTACATGATCAAATCCGCCACCCAGTTCAATGCAATGATCTCGACAAGCCGCATCGTCATGGCGGTCGTGGTTCTCCTGATCTCGGTTGCCGGCGCCATCTTCGCGCTGCGCGGCATTTCCGCCCCCTTCCGTGCTCGCAACCAGGTCGAGCGCGTCATGCTCTGGACTCTGATGCTTGCCTCGTCGATCGCGATCCTGACGACGATCGGCATCGTCGGCTCGATGCTGTCGGAAGCGATCCGCTTCTTCAATTCGGTCTCGCCGGCCAGTTTCTTCTTCGGCACGGTCTGGGACCCGCGTTTCGCCGCCGCCGGCAGCGAGGCGACGCAGGGCCAGTTCGGCCTCTTGCCGCTCCTCGCAGGCACGCTCTATATCGCTTTCGTCGCCATGCTGTTTGCAGTGCCGATCGGCCTCTTCGCGGCGATCTATATGTCCGAATATGCCCGCCCGGCGATCCGCTCGACGGCCAAGCCGCTGCTCGAGATCCTCGCCGGTATCCCGACGATCGTCTACGGCTTCTTCGCCCTGGTCACGGTCGGCCCGTTCCTGCGCGATATTTCCGCCCAGCTGAACGGGCTCGTCACCGGCAACTACGTCTCCTTCATTCAGGCGCAGAGCGTGCTGACGGCCGGCATCGTCATGGGCATCATGCTGATCCCGTTCGTGTCCTCACTTTCCGATGACATCATCACCCAGGTGCCGCGTGCCCTGCGCGACGGTTCGCTCGGGCTGGGCGCCACCCGGTCGGAAACGATCAAGAAGGTCGTTCTGCCGGCAGCGCTCCCGGGCATCGTCGGCGCGTTGCTCCTGACCGCATCGCGTGCCGTCGGTGAAACCATGATCGTGGTGCTTGCCGCCGGTGTTGCCGCGCGCATGCAGCTCAATCCCTTCGAGGCGATGACGACGGTGACCGTCAAGATCGTCAATCAGCTGACCGGCGACCTCGAGTTCAACTCGCCGCAGACGCTGGTGGCTTTCGCGCTTGGCATCACGCTGTTTTGCATCACGCTCGGCCTCAACATCTATGCACTCTACATTGTGCGCAAATATCGGGAACAGTACGAATGACCGAGATCGTTTCCTCTTCGTCCCCCGCCTTCGTGCGCCCCGCTGTAGCCAGACGCGATATCGGCATCAAGCGCCGCTACGCCGCCGAACGCCGCTTCCGTGCCTATGGCGTGGCGGCGATCCTCACCGGCCTATTCTTCCTGTTCGTCCTTCTCTGGACGGTCGTTTCGAACGGCTACACGGCCTTCCAGCAGACGACGATCACGTTGCCGATCGAGTTCGCCGAAAAGGTCATCGATCCGAAGAACGAGCGAGCGACAAAGCCGGCCAAGCTGATGACGGCCAACTATCCGCTGCTGGTGCGCGACGCCCTCGTCAAGGCACTGAGCATTGACCCGGCCAACCGCGCCCTGGTCAAAAAGGCAACGGACATGGTTTCGGCCAGTGCCCGCACCCAACTGCGCGACATCGTCATTGCCAATCCGTCGGTAATCGGCACCACGGTGAACGTGCCGCTGCTGGCCGAAGGCAATATCGACAGTGCCAACAAGGGCCAGATCGACCTCAAGGTCGATGAAACCAAGCGCAAGGTCAACGACCAGCAGATCGCCTGGATGAAGACGCTCACCGATAGCGGTGCCCTGACGAAGGACTTCAACACCGGCATCTTCACCTTCGGCGCCTCCAGCCGCCCGGAAGCGGCAGGCATCGGTGTGGCAGCCCTCGGCTCGCTCTACATGATGCTGATCGTGCTTGTGTTGGCGCTGCCGATCGGCGTCGCCGCGTCCATCTACCTCGAAGAGTTCGCGCCAAAAAACCGGCTGACGGACCTCATTGAGGTCAACATCAACAATCTCGCCGCCGTCCCCTCGATCGTCTACGGTCTGCTTGGCCTGTCGATCTTCATCAACTTCGCCGGCATGCCGCGCTCGGCAGCGCTGGTCGGCGGCCTGGTGCTGACGCTGATGACCCTTCCGACGATCATCATCGCCACGCGCGCGGCGCTGAAGGCCGTGCCGCCCTCGATCCGCGCGGCTGCCCTCGGCCTCGGCGCCTCGAAGATGCAGACCGTCTTCCACCACGTGCTGCCGCTCGCCATGCCAGGCGTGCTGACGGGCACGATCATCGGTCTGGCGCACGCGCTCGGCGAAACGGCGCCGCTGCTGCTGATCGGCATGGTGGCCTTCGTCGTCGATTTTCCCGGCTCGCCGATGGACCCGTCTACCGCATTGCCCGTGCAGATCTACATGTGGGCCAATGAAGCCGAACGTGCATTTGTCGAACGGACCTCGGGCGCGATCATCATTCTGTTGATTTTCCTTGTGGTTATGAACCTTGGCGCAATCCTGTTGCGGCGTCGCTTTGAGCGTCGCTGGTAGTGAGGTAAGAACATGAACATGATGTCAGAAGCAGCAGTTGAAAAGGCGCTTGACCAGAAAATGAACACTGTTCCCTTCAAGATGATCGGCAAGGACGTGTCGGTCTATTACGGCGAGAAGCGCGCTCTTTTCGACGTGAACCTCAACGTTCGTGAAAACACAGTCACGGCTCTGATCGGCCCGTCCGGCTGCGGCAAGTCGACCTTCCTGCGCACGCTGAACCGCATGAACGATACGATCGACAACTGCCGGGTCACCGGCAAGATCACGCTCGACGAGGAGGATATCTACGATCCGACCATCGACGTGGTCGAACTGCGGGCACGCGTCGGCATGGTGTTCCAGAAGCCGAACCCGTTCCCGAAGTCGATCTACGAGAATGTTTCCTATGGCCCGAAAATCCATGGCCTGGCGCGCTCCAAGGCCGAATTCGACCAGATCGTCGAAACCAGCCTGCATAAGGCAGGTCTGTGGAACGAGGTGAAGGATCGTCTGCATGAGCCGGGCACCGGTCTCTCCGGCGGTCAGCAGCAGCGTCTGTGCATTGCGCGCGCCGTCGCCGTCAGCCCGGAAGTGATCCTGATGGACGAACCCTGCTCGGCTCTGGACCCGATTGCGACCGCCAAGGTCGAGGAACTGATTCACGAACTGCGCACCAACTTCACCATCGTCATCGTTACCCACTCGATGCAGCAGGCAGCGCGCGTTTCGCAGCGCACCGCCATGTTCCATCTCGGCAATCTCGTCGAGGAAAACGACACCGACAAGATGTTCACCAATCCGGATGACCAGCGCACCCAGGATTACATCATGGGCCGCTTCGGCTGACGCCATGCCTTGCCGCTTTCCCATGTGGCGAGCGCGGCGCGCTTGGAACCGGGACCATGAACACAAGGAAAAACGATCATGTCCACGCACATTGCTTCCGTCTATGACGAAGATCTCAAATACCTGAACCGGCGCATCTCCGAGATGGGCGGCCTTGCCGAGCAGATGGTCGCCGAATCCGTGCGGGCACTGGTCAATGCCGACCTGGCGCTCGCCCAGAAGGTCATCTCCGACGACGCCATCATGGATGAGGCCGAACGCCAGATCGGCGAGAAGGTGATCGTCACCATCGCAAGACGCCAGCCGGTCGCATCCGACCTGCGCGAACTGATGGGCTCCATCCGTATTGCTGCCGATCTTGAGCGTGTCGGCGATCTCGGGAAGAACACGGCCAAGCGGGTGATCGCCGTTTCGAGCGCCAGCTTGCCGCGGCAGCTGGCTCGCGGGCTGGAGCACCTGGCCGAACTCGCGCTGATGCAGCTGAAGGAAGTGCTCGACGTCTATGCGTCGCGGTCGCCGGAAAAGGCCAACAGCATCCGTGAGCGGGACAACGAAATCGATGCGATCTACACGTCGCTGTTTCGCGAGCTCCTGACCTACATGATGGAAGATCCGCGCAACATCACGCCGTGCACGCATCTTCTGTTCTGCGCCAAGAATATCGAACGCATCGGCGACCATGCGACAAATGTCGCCGAAACGATCTATTACATGGCGACCGGCTCCCAGCCTGTCGGGGAACGTCCGAAGGACGATACCGCCAACACCGTCGGCGCGATCGGCAACTGATCGCCGCGCCGGATCGGAAATAGGTAAGTGAAATCTAGGCATTTGACTGCCCGACGGCTTTCGGGCCGCCGGACGAGCCCTTGCAATGAGGGCAAGGCGTCAAGGAGTTGAGACCGCATGCTGCCAAGAATTGCCGTTGTCGAAGACGAGGAGGCGCTCAGCGTTCTCCTGCGTTACAATCTTGAGGCCGAAGGCTTTGAAGTCGATACGATCAACCGCGGCGACGAAGCGGAAATCCGGCTGCAGGAGCGCCTGCCGGATCTCCTGATCCTCGATTGGATGCTGCCGGGCGTCTCCGGCATCGAGTTGTGCCGCAGGCTTCGTCAACGCTCCGAAACCGAGCGCCTGCCGATCATCATGCTGACGGCGCGCGGTGAAGAGAGCGAGCGGGTCCGCGGGCTTGCCACGGGCGCTGACGACTATGTGGTCAAGCCGTTCTCGACGCCGGAGCTGATGGCGCGGGTGAAGGCGATGCTGCGGCGCGCGAAGCCGGAAGTGCTGTCGACGCTGCTGAAATGCGGCGATATCGAGCTTGACCGTGAAACCCACCGCGTTCACCGCAAGACCCGCGAGGTCCGCCTCGGGCCGACGGAGTTCCGGCTCCTGGAATTCTTCATGGCCTCGCCCGGCCGCGTCTTTTCGCGCTCGCAGCTGCTGGATGGCGTCTGGGGCCACGACATCTATGTCGACGAGCGCACGGTCGACGTTCATGTCGGCCGCCTGCGCAAGGCGCTGAACTTCTCCAACATGCAGGATGTGATCCGCACCGTGCGCGGCGCCGGCTATTCCCTGGAAAGCTGACCGCATATGAGTGAAACATGAAAATGGGGCCGGCCCCTTTTTCATGTTCAGTTGTTCGCGGCGTCTCAGCGAGCCCGGCGGCGCTCGCCAGAGGGCTGGTAAGCCAGCTTTGCGTGGAAGGTGCAGTAGGGCGATGTATCCGGCGAGTCATTGCCGCAGAAATGGAACTCTTCCTTCATAGGATCGCCGATCGGCCACTTGCAGGTGCGGTCCGTGAGCTGCGTCAGCACCAGGCGGCGGGACATCGGCACGACCACGTTGCCGACCGGTGCGACGTCCTGGTCCTCGATGGCGTCGATTTCCACCTGTTCCTTCATGACGGTGGCGCCCGTGGTGCGTGTCACGGTGCGGGTGGTGACGCGCGCAGCGTAGTTCGGCGCGCGCGGTGCGGATGTCGCCGGACGCTTGGCGCGGGCGGTGGTTGCCGTGCTGCCGCCGGCCTTGGCACGGCCGGGCAGGCAAAGCCGGTGCACCTTGCCGATGACCGCGTTTCGGCTGACGCCGCCGAGCTGCGCGGCGATCTGGCTCGCGCTCAATCCTTCTGACCACAACTTCTTGAGTTTCTCGACCCGCTCGTCAGTCCAGTTCATGGTCTTTTCTCCATTCACAGCGTTGGTGATGGTCGAATCCTCCACCGTACCCCGGACGAACTCCGAGGCTGAAACGCGATAACTCTTTTGGTGACTAGGTCCGCCGCATGCGTTCTAGTAATTAATTGTTAAGGTAGAGGTAGGGGGACTCGCTGACAAGAGTCCCCGGAATCCGAGCGAATCGATTTTCGAGTTTTCCCCAACTTGCTTGGCATGCGTGGCATTTTTGCAAGAGCGTACGGTCAAAAAAATCGATGTCGCGCTGGCGGCGTGAATTGCCGCAAATTACCGGCTTTTGTTGACATTGCGGTGCGAAATGAAGATAGTGATTTTGCCGCCGCGAGGCGGCATTTTGATTTTTTAAGGGCTGACCTCAGTCCGAGCTGAGCCGAAACAATCACCGTGATGATTGAGGAGACATGCGCCATGGCCGATGCCACGCCGCTTTATGACACATATGCCCGCGCCCCCTTGCGGTTCGAGCGCGGCGAAGGCGTCTGGCTGGTTGCGGAGGATGGCACGCGCTATCTCGATTTTGCCGCCGGTGTCGCGGTCAATTCGCTCGGCCATGCCCATCCGCACCTCGTTTCGGCGCTGAAGGAGCAGGCGGACAAGGTCTGGCACCTCTCCAATCTCTATGAGGTCCCCGGACAGGAAAGCCTGAGCCGCCGGCTGACTGAAGCCACCTTTGCCGACAAGGTATTCTTCACCAATTCGGGTGCGGAAGCACTGGAATGCGCGATCAAGACCGCGCGGCGCTATCACTTCTCCAAGGGGCATCCGGAAAAGTTCCACATCATTACCTTCGAAGGCGCCTTTCACGGCCGGACGCTGGCGACCATCGCGGCCGGCGGTCAGGCAAAGTATCTCGAGGGTTTCGGTCCGAAGGCCCCGGGTTTCTATCAGGTTCCGTTCAACGACATGACGGCGCTGAAAGCGGCCATCACGGAGGAAACCGCCGCGATCCTGATCGAGCCGATCCAGGGCGAGGGTGGCATCCGCACGGTACCGAAGGAATTCCTGCAGGAAGTGCGCTCGCTGTGCGACGAATACGGCCTGCTTCTGATCCTCGATGAGGTCCAGTGCGGCATCGGCCGGACCGGCAAGCTGTTTGCCTATGAATGGGCAGGTCTCACGCCCGATATCATGGCGGTCGCCAAGGGGATCGGCGGCGGTTTCCCGCTCGGCGCCTGCCTTGCGACAGCGGATGCGGCTTCCGGCATGGTCGCCGGAACGCATGGATCGACCTATGGCGGCAACCCGCTGGCAATGGCTGTCGGCAACGCGGTTCTCGATGTTGTATTGGCTGATGGTTTCCTGCAGCATGTCCGCGATGTGGCGCTGGTTTTCCGCCAGGGCCTCGCTTCGCTTGCCGATCGTTTCCCCGATGTCATCGAGGAAATTCGCGGCGAGGGCCTGATGCTCGGCATAAAGGCCAAGGTACCGTCCGCAGACCTGCTCAAGGCGATCCGCGCCGAGCGGCTTCTGGCCGTGCCTGCGGGTGAAAACGTCATCCGCCTGCTGCCGCCGCTGGTAACGACGGCCGAGGAAGCTCGCGAAGGCTTGGCGCGGCTCGAGCGGGCGGCCGAACAGCTGACGGCGGAACGACGAAAGGCCTCGGCCTGAACGACGTTCCCCCTTCCCATGCTGAAAACACAGGACTTTGAATAGAAATGGCCAGACACTTTCTCGATCTTTCTGCCATGACGGCAGGCGATCTGCGGGCGATCATCGAAGACGCCCGCGTCCGCAAGGCTGCCACCAAGGCCGGCACGGCCGAAAAGCCGCTTGCCGGCAAGATGTTGGCGATGATCTTCGAGAAGCCATCGACCCGCACGCGCGTATCCTTCGATGTCGGCATGCGCCAGCTCGGCGGCGAGACGCTGTTCCTCTCCGGCACCGAAATGCAGCTCGGCCGCGCCGAAACCATCGGCGACACGGCCAAGGTGCTGTCGCGTTATGTCGATGCCATCATGATCCGCACGACCGATCACACCCGCCTGCTCGAACTTGCCGAGCACGCAACCGTGCCGGTGATCAACGGCCTGACGGACACGACACACCCCTGCCAGATCATGGCCGACATCATGACCTTCGAGGAGCATGCGGGCCCGGTGAAGGGCAAGACCATTGCCTGGACCGGCGACGGCAACAACGTGTTGCATTCCTTCGTCGAAGGGTCCGCCCGTTTCGGCTATCGGATGAACATGGCCGTTCCTCTTGGTTCCGAGCCGGACGACAAGATCCTCAACTGGGCCCGCGACAATGGCGGCGACATCAAGCTCTATCACGACGCCGATCAGGCGGTTGTCGGCGCCCATTGCGTGGTGACCGACACCTGGGTGTCGATGAACCAGGAACACCGGGCGCGCGGTCACAACGTCTTCCAGCCCTTCCAGGTCAATGCGGAGCTGATGGCGAAGGCCGAAAAGGACGCGCTGTTCATGCATTGCCTGCCTGCCCATCGCGGCGAGGAGGTGACGGACGACGTGATTGACGGCAAGCAGTCAGTGGTCTTCGATGAGGCGGAAAATCGCCTGCATGCGCAGAAATCGGTTCTCGCCTGGTGCCTTGGCGCGCTTTGACGAGCGCTTTATCGCGCATATTGAAAACGGGACCGTGGCACACGATCTATGCTGCAATTGGATGACCGGCGGGTAGCTCAGCCTCCGTGCCGGTCATTCGCGTTCAGAACATCCTCCGTTCTCCTGTCTTAAGCGGGAACGAGAAGCGCAAACAGCCGTTTTTTCAGTGACGATCTGGACAAAACGGACCTGCGCAGGATCAATAGGAGCATCGGTCATCGGCTCGCCAAAGGTTCCGCCTTTGCGGCTTGTCGATGACTGAGGCCAAGGAGCAGAGTGATGACGGAAGCAGACCCGGGCCTCGGCCAGTTTGATTTTGCCGGCGACGATCATGTCGTGCCGTTTCAGGTGGAGGGCCTCGACGTGCGCGGCCGTGCCGTCCAGCTCGGCCCGATGCTCGATGCCATTCTCGAACGTCACAATTATCCGCTGCCGGTCGCCCGTCTCGTTGCCGAAACGGTGGTGCTGACGGTGCTGCTCGGCACCTCGCTGAAATTCGAAGGCAAGCTGATCGTCCAGACGAAAAGCAATGGCCCGGTCGACCTGGTCGTCGCCGATTTCTCGACGCCGGACCGGGTGCGCGCCTATGCCCGCTACGACGAGGAAGCCCTGTCGCGCGCCGAAGAAAACGGCCTGACCAAACCGGAGCATCTGCTGGGCGAAGGCATTCTCGCCTTCACCATCGACCAGGGCGCCCATACACAGCGCTATCAGGGCATCGTACCGCTCGATGGCGCCTCGCTGGAGGAGATCGCCGGCGTCTATTTCCGCCAGTCGGAACAGATCCCAACCAAGGTGCGTCTTGGTGTCGCTGAGTTGCTCGACCGCGATGAAAACGGCCAGCCGCGGCATCGCTGGAGGGCTGGCGGCATGGTCGCCCAGTTCCTGCCGGAAGCGCCGGAGCGCATGCGTCAGGCGGATCTTCACGGGGGGGATGGCGACAACGGCGAGCATGCCTTTGCGGTCGACGATCTCTGGGGCGAGGCGAGCGTCATGGTGCAGACCATCGACGCAGACGAACTGACCGATCCGACGGTCGGAACCGAGCGGTTGCTCTACCGGCTGTTCCATGAGCGCGGCGTCAAGGTCTATCCGCCCCAGGCGGTTTACGACAAGTGCGGCTGCTCGCGGGAGAAACTCCGCGACGTGCTGGCAAGTCTGAGCCAGGAGGATCTTGATCACGCGGCGCAGGACGGAATGGTTTCGGTCACATGCGAGTTCTGCTCGACGACCTATCGTTTCGAGGCAACGGAAGTGAAGCCGCAGTAAAAAGCTGCGGCCCTAGTTCAAGGTCCTAGCCTGTCCGGGGGAGTCCAGCGAAAAGGCGGGAATGTCGACCGTGAAGGTATCGCCCTCCGTCGTTTCCATCGAATAGTGGCCGAACATCACGCCTGACGGTGTATCGAGCGGGCAGCCCGACGAATATTCATAGGTATCGCCGGGATTGAGAACCGGCTGCTCGCCGATGACGCCCGGGCCATTGACTTCGTCGACCTGGCCGTTTTCGTCGGTGATGTGCCAGTAACGGGTCATCAGCCGCACAGTCTTGCCGGAAAAGTTGGAAATCAGGATGCGGTAGCCCCAGACATAACGGCTGTCCTCCGGATCGGACTGCTCCTCCAGATAGTAAGGCTCTACGGTCACCTCGATATCGCGAGTTAGCGCGCGGTACATATGCAAACCCTTTTCAAGTCTATGGGCGATATTCTACAGCAAGATGGTTTCGTCAAGAATAATGGACAGCGTAAACTGTTAGGATAGGGCACAGCATGCTCGACGGTCGCTTCGGGAAGCGGCTCGATCGCGCAGGCAGGGCGAGCGAGTTTCAGACTGAAACGCAGGCGTAGAAAAACGCCCGCGTCCGGCCGGACACGGGCGTTCGAAGCAATAAGCTGAAAATCAGGCCTTTACGGATTTCAGCGCGCGAGCGAAATCCTCGATCAGGTCTTCGCTGTCCTCGATGCCGGCGGAGAAGCGCACGGTACCGGGCGAAATGCCGAGCTCCGTGCGGGCTTCGTCCGACAGGTTCTTGTGCGTCGTCGTCGCCGGATGGGTGATCAGGCTCTTGGAATCACCGAGATTGTTGGAGATCAGCACGACGTCGAGCGCGTTCTGCAGTGCGAAAGCGGCTTCCTTTCCGCCCTTCAGTTCGAAGCAGACCAGCGTCGAACCGCCCTTCATCTGCCGGGCGATGATATCGGCCTGCGGATGATCCTTGCGGCCCGGATAGATCACGCGGGCGACCTCAGGCTGCTCGGCAAGGAAGTCGGCAACGCGCGCGGCATTCTCGCTCTGCTGGCGCACGCGCAAGGGCAGGGTCTCGATGCCCTTCAGCAGCGTCCAGGCGTTAAACGGCGACAGCGCCGGGCCGGTATGGCGGAAATAGTCGTGCAGGTGCTCGTTGATCCATTCCTTGTCGGAGAGGATCATGCCGCCGAGGCAGCGGCCCTGGCCGTCGATATGTTTGGTGGCGGAATAGACGACGATATGGGCGCCGAGTTCCAGCGGCTTCTGCAGGAGCGGTGTCGCAAAGACGTTGTCGACCACGACTTTGGCGCCAATCGCATTGGCGATCTTGGCGACGCCAGCGATGTCGACCACTTCCAGCGTCGGATTGGTCGGGCTCTCGAGAAAGAACACCTTGGTGTTCGGCTTGACCGCCTTCTCCCAGTTTTCGAGGAAACGCCCGTCGATCAGCGTGCATTCGATGCCATATTTCGGCGCCAGCGTCTCCACCACCCAGCGGCAGGAACCGAAGAGGGCGCGGGCCGCGACGATATGGTCACCGGCCTTGAGCTGGCAGAGAATGGCGGCCGAAACCGCGGCCATTCCGGATGCCGTGGCGCGGGCATCCTCGGCCCCTTCCAGCATGCACATGCGTTGCTCGAACATGTCGTTGGTCGGGCTGCCGTAACGGGCGTAGATGAAGCCGTCGGTCTCGCCCTTGAAGCGCGCCTCGGCGGCTTCCGAGCTTTCGTAGACAAAGCCCTGGGTCAGGAAAATGGCTTCGGAGGTTTCGCCGTGGTTGGAACGAGTCGTGCCGCCATGAACGAGCTTTGTTGCCGGGCGCCAGTTTTTGCTCATCGGATCGTCGCTTTCACAAACAAAAAAACCGGCCGCAAAAAGCAAGCCGGTTTCGAACCCGGCCTTTTTAGCTATTTGTTTAACGTGGCTGCAAGCCGACCGGCCAAATCACCACGGGATAAGTCCGTATTTACTGACTAGCCGCGCTTGCGTCAATTCCCGGGAACAAGAAGATATGTCACGAGGACAATTTGGTTTATGACGTGCCGTTTGCGGCAAAAAGGGAAAATGGGAATGACGAGGGCCACGGGCATTCTAGCCGATCGCGCCATTGCAGCGCTGTTTGATGCGGGGCGGCTGAAAAGTGAGGCCAAGCTGGATGTCGATCAGATCCAGCCGGCAAGCCTCGATCTGCGTCTGGGCTCGAAAGCCTTTCGCGTCCGCGCCAGCTTCATGCCCGGTCCAAGCCATCTGGTGGCCGACAAGCTCGACCGGCTGAAGCTGCATGTCATCGATCTCTCCGAAGGGGCCGTGCTCGAGACCGGCTGCGTCTATATCGTGCCGCTGATGGAAAGCCTCGACCTGCCCGCCGACATGTCGGCCTCGGCCAATCCGAAGAGCTCGACCGGCCGCCTCGACATCTTCACCCGCGTCATCACCGATCGCGCCCAGGAGTTCGACAAGATCCCCGCCGGCTATTCCGGCCCGCTCTATCTCGAAATCAGCCCACGCACCTTCCCGGTGATCGTGCGCCGCGGCTCGCGCCTGTCGCAGATCCGCTTCCGCGTCGGCCACGCATTGCTTAGCGAGGCTGAGGTTTTGGCTCTGCACGAAAGCGATGTGCTGGTCGCAAGCGAAAAGCCGAACGTCTCCGGCGGTGGTATTGCGCTTTCCATCGACCTCAAGGGCACCGGCGCCGACGGCCTGATCGGCTATCGCGGCAAACACCACACCGCCGTCGTCGATGTCGACAAGAAGGCCGAGCACGGCATCTTCGATTTCTGGGAGCCGCTCTACAGCCGCGGCCGCGACGAGCTGATCCTCGATCCCGATGAGTTCTACATCCTCGTCTCGCGCGAAGCGGTGCACGTGCCGCCGCTCTATGCCGCCGAAATGACGCCGTTCGATCCTCTGGTCGGAGAATTCCGTGTCCACTACGCCGGCTTCTTCGACCCCGGCTTCGGCCACGCCTTTGCCGGCGGAACGGGCAGCCGCGCCGTTCTCGAAGTCCGCAGCCACGAGGTTCCGTTCATCCTGGAGCATGGTCAGATCGTCGGTCGTCTGGTCTATGAGTACATGATGGAGCGGCCGGAAGGCCTCTATGGTCTCGGTCTCGGCTCCAACTACCAGGCGCAGGGCCTGAAGCTCTCCAAGCATTTTCGCGCGGAATAAATAGGCGCGGTAAAATCGGATGCCACCTTGACAGCCGGCGGCGCTTGGTGAAAACCTCGTAAGTGGTTGCGGGTATGATGTAGTGGTAGCTTGTCAGCTTCCCAAGCTGATCGTGCGGGTTCGATTCCCGCTACCCGCTCCACCTTGTTTCTCAGGGCTCTGTGAACAATGGGATGGCCGGCTCCACAGCCGGTTTGGAACTGTCTGATCTCATCGATCTTATGTGGCGTTAGCGGTGACTCGCTCCGAGGCTCGCGATGAAGTGCGTGCCGCGCAGGTTGTGAAAATGCGGATTTCGGTTGGATGGGCTAGTTTTGCTGCGTTGCAGCAAAGGCCATTAGACGGTATTAAACGGCGTCAAAGCTGCCCGGTGCGGGTTCGCTATGGTTCGTTGACCGGAACATGCGGTGTCTTGTTCCAGGAGAACGGATTGGTCTGGAGCTCAAGCAGTGCGCTCCAGGCTGCGAGCGACATGATCAGCCAGTAGAACGGCACGCACGCCCAGCGCATTCCGACGGCACGCCTTTCCCCGATCCCCATACGGTTGCGCCCGAGCGCAATGAAGACGGCGTAGCTGCCGAAGAGATTGACGATATCGCAGAGGAACAGCCAGAATGCCAGCGAACCGTCCACGTGCGTGCTGTGCTGAAACATCAGCCATGTCAGATAGAGGAGAAACCCGATGATGATGGGGTGGCAGAGCGACGACACGAGCATGCCCGCGATCAGGATCTGAAAGACCGCAAAGGACGGCCAGCCCGTTTCCCTACAGAACTGCGCAGGTTTGCGCATCAGCACCAGCCAGGTCTGCAGCCAGCCCTTGAACCAGCGCGTCCGCTGGCCGAGCCAGACCGGCAGCGTCACCGGCGCCTCCTCGAAGGTGGGTTTGAAGATCACGCGCGAGCGATAGCCGAGACGATGCAGGCGCAGGCCGAGGTCTGCATCCTCGGTCATATTGTACGGGTCCCAGCCGCCGATCAGCCGCAGCTGCGCAGTCCGGAAGTGATTGGATGTCCCGCCGAGCGGCAGCGGCAGCCCGGTCAGCGATAGCATCGGCAGCAGCCCGCGAAACAACCCGGCATATTCCACCGCAAATAGCGCGCTCAGCCAGGATTGCCGCGCATTGGTGACGATCAGCGGCGCCTGCAGGCAGATGACGCGCTCGGGCGCTGCCATGAACGCGGCATGGGCCTCGCGCAGTTGGCCCGGATGGGGCCGGTCTTCGGCATCATAGACTGTGACGAAGGTGCCGCGGGCGCCGGGCAGGGCATAGCTCAGAGCCTTCGGCTTGGTGCGCGGCAGATGCACGGGCACGATCACGATCTCATATTCGGGCGCGAGCGGCAGGGCGCGCAATGCCGCGATCGTTTCCGCGTCATCCTCTTCGCAGATCAGCTTGATATCGAGTCGCGAGCGTGGCCAGTCGAGGCGGTCTAACGCCTCGATCAACTGGGCGGCGACGCTTTTTTCCTTGTAGAGCGCAACCAGTACCGAATAGACGGGCACAGGCCCGGCCGGCCCGGCCTCCGCGCGCGCTTTTGGTGTGGAGCGCTCCTGCAGAAAGGCACAGCCGAGCGCGTAGAGCCGCACGGAAAAATTGGCCAGATAGAACAGCGTCAGCACGATATGCAGGATCAACAGGCTGATAATTGGCAGCGTGATGACGGCCCCGATCAGCGTGCAGAGCATGATACCGGCATAAAATCCCTGTTTCCCCCAGAAGGTGATGCGGGCGCTGTGAAGCGGGGTCGTTTCGAACAGCGCTCGCGTTGTCGCATTCACCCGGCGCAGGCGCCCAGCCTGCCAGGCGGCGTTGCGCACGACGGAAGGGGTCGACACGGCGAGCGACTGGCGCAGCGTCGGTGTGCGTTCAAGAAGCGCCGCCGTCTCCTCCAGCCGGGAGAGCGAAGGAACGATCACGGTGATCGGCGGCCGGCTTGCATGATGAACGCGCAGCATCTCCGGCCGTATGATCTGCGTATCCAGCCCCGCAATATCTTGCACCCGGTTCGGGTCGATGCCGGGCACGAAGTCGAGCCCGAGTCGTTCGGCAAGCGCTTCAAAATAAATGGCTTCATTGATCTCGCCGGAGGCGAGAAGTTCCTCCTCGACAGTGGTTCCGTGCTCTTCGGCCAGCAGCATAGCCTGCGCAATCAAGGGTTTGCCGATGCCCATCTGCAGCAACAGACGGCCTTGCCGTTTCAAAGCCAGCGAGAATAGCTGCGCCGTTGCGGCAGGCGGCGTTCGCCTGGCCGGCGCCTCATTTGCAGTAGCCATTCCGGAATTGTCCGGATATTCTCCGAGACGCATCAAAACCCCGCTGCCGCACGCGCGGCAATATCCCCTGTATCAACCCTGGGAATGATCATAGTGGTACACGCGTTCCGTGCATTCCTAAAATTCTGTGGGTTTTTCACGCTTTGCGTGCTGACGATTGCATCTTTTTCGGCCCTTTCGCGCGCCGCCGGCGTCCACGACCTGCCTTTGTTGTTTGACGCGCGCGAGCGGATCGCGAAACCGGACTTGAGCGGTCTGGCGCGACTGCGCTTTTTGACGACGGTGGATTTTCCGCCGTTCAATTTCATCGATCAGTCAGGCAAGCTTTCAGGCTTCCATGTCGATCTGGTGCGGGAAATCTGCCGGGAACTGGAGATCGAGGCCAAATGCCAGATCCAGGCCGTGACGTTTGCCGAACTGCAGCCCGCGCTCGAAGACGGGCAGGGAGAGGCAATTGTCGCAGGGATCGGCGTCAGTCCCGAGCTTCGCCAGCGCTTCGCCTTTTCCCGCGCCTTCATGAAGCCGCCGGCCCGGTTCGCGGCCAATCGGCGGGCCATTGGCGGCGATCTTTCGGTGGGCGCGCTTGGCAGCAGGCCGGTCGGTGCGGTGTCGGGAACCACGCACGAAGCGATGCTGAAGGCGTTTTTCCCGACGTTCGAGGTCAAGTCATTTCCGACCCGCGACGCCATGCTTGCGGCGCTGAAGGAGGGGACGGTTGCCGTGGTCTTCGCCGATGGCATGCAACTGTCCTTCTGGACGGCAGGCAGCGATGCTGCCAATTGCTGCACGCTCCTCGACGGCGCCTATTTCTCGCAGCGTTTTCTGGGGGAGGGCCTTGCGATCATGAACCGCAAGGGTGATACGGCGCTCACGCAGGCGATTGATCACGCTCTGCTTGAACTCTCCCGCAAGGGCCGGCTCAACGAAATCTATCTGCGGTATTTCCCCGCCGGCATCTATTGATCGCGACCCCTCCACGCCTTTCGAAACGGCAGGAGCAGCGACCAGAAAAGCCGCGCCGGCAGGGATAGGTTGAAAGCATCAGTTATATGGAGAGATTGAACCGGCAATCCCAGGCGGTTTCTTCGCCGACCCCTTATCTGCGGAAGCGGGCAATGGCGCTGCGCTCGATGGCGGCACAGGTGAGCTTGTCGAGATCCAGCCGGTCGCGCAGAAGCTGCAGCAGCCGGATTTCCTCGTTTCGGATGGAATGGTCGGCGGCGGCAAGCTCTACGGCGACGGCGTAAGCCGTATCGTAGAGGCGGGGAGGGAGCGCCTCCCGTACCACCTCAAGCGCGATATCCAGCCCTTCGGGCCCGTCGAGGAGAGCGCCGCATTCCCGCGCCACATGCACCAGCCGGTCATCGTCGAAGCCGTCGAAGACCGGCAGGAAGCGGGCAAGCCGGCCAATGCGTTCCAGTTCGCCATCGGTCATGGCCTTGTCGACCGCCGACATCATCACCATGACATAGATGAGAGCTTCCTGAGGGCTGAGGTGTTCGGGCATGACATATCCGTGCTGCTGGGACTGGCAAAGAGGTATGGACTGGCGCTGCTTCTTACAAGTCCGGCTCGAGCGTATCGGCGTCGGTTTGCAGTCCCCCAGGCACCGCGGTTTCATCAAGCGGCACCGGGGTCGCGCTCAAATCCCGGGGATCGTCACCGAAAAAGCCGAGACGGGATCTCTTTGCCGCTTCCACCTTGTCCTCGAGCGGCGATCCAGCCTTGGCTTCCGCCCAGCCGTTTTCGGCGAGCCAGGCTGCAGGATCGGTGCTGTTGACGGTGCAGGTGGTGGTCAGGGTGCCCTCCCAGCCGTTTTTCGGCACGTCGCATAAAAGCGCGCGCGCCCTGAGGAAATTGCGGAATGCGGTACGCGCCACGACGCCGCAGGGCCAGCTCTTCCCGTTAGCCTCGCAGGTCCGCCCGGCCGTCTGCGCGATGAGCCCGTCAAGCTGCAGCAGGCGGTCGCCGTCGAACTGGATAAGACCCGCCGACAGGGCGACCGGGTGGCGAAGGACGGACGGAATGGGTTCCGGTTTCGCCACGGGATCGGACAGGGCCTTGCGGGCCTCGATCCGCTCGGGCGGCTTTGCCGTCACCTCCGGCAAGCCGAATTGTTCCGGCGCGATGTCACGCACGGATTTGCCCTCGGGGTCGGCCGTGCTGCTTTCCGCGGGATCGATCGGCACGGCCTCGTCACTGTCCGTTTCCGCCTCACCCAAATCGGGCACATCGCTCAGGTCCGGCGTCTCGAGCGTGAATTCGGGGGCTGCAGCGTTTTGCCGTCCCTGAATGACCGATGCGCCGTTTTGCAGAAGCGCGGCCGTCACAAAAATGCCGAGCAATCCGCCGGCGGCGGTGGTGAGGTGCCGCTTCATGAGGAAAACTGTCCTATTGGCTCGCCCAGATGATACGGGCTATCCACTCGACTTCGCTGAGCTCGAATGTGCGGTTGGCATGCTCCGGGTTGAGCGAAAGCAACTCGATGCTGCGCGCGGTCTGGCGCACCAGCACCTTGGCCATGACCTCGCCCTCGGTCGTCTTCACCACGACGCGGTCGCCGCGGCGGATCTGGGCGCCGGGTTCGACGATCAGCACGTCGCCGTCGCGGTAGAGCGGCAGCATGCTGTCGCCCTGGATTTCCAGCGCATAGACGCCGGCCTTGGCGCCGGGTGCGGCCGGAAATTCGACCACGTCCCAGCCCTGGCCGGCCGGAAAGCCGCCATCGTCGAAAAAGCCGCCGGCACCGGCCTGGGCGAAGCCGAGCAGGGGGATAGAGCCTGTTTGCGGCGGAAACGCGCCTTCAGGCAAGGAGCCGGACGCCGGTCCGGGGCGCAGGAATTCCATAAACTGTGTGATCGTCGAGCCGGTGGCATCGAGAATCTTGGCGATCGATTCCGTCGAAGGCCAGCGCTCGCGCCCGTCAGCGGAGTGCCGCTTGGATTTGTTGAACGACGTCGGATCGAGCCCAGCCCGCCGGGCAAGACCCGAAGGCGATAGCTGGTGACGCTCGGCGAGCGCATCGATTGCGCCCCAGATCCGGTCATGTGAAAACATCGTTGCGCATCCTGCAGGCGTGAAGCGTGACGCTTTCTTCTGCTGTTGGCTTCTTGCCGTTCGGCAGGAACATTAGCGAAAATGCGCCCTTTAGTAAAGCGCGCAAGGAAAATAATCCTGCAATCTGAACGTCACTTTCGAACCGGTCAATCGAATGCCGTGCGGCACCTGATTGAAGGGCGCGCCCGTATTCATAATCCGGCCTGCCGGTCGCGCGCGACAAACCTCGAGCGTCCTCACCTCTAAACGATGGTAACGCCCCATTATCGCGGGGAAAACCGGGCGGGGGAGGTTCGATGGCTGAACTTTTTGGAGCCGCGCGGAAACGCAGGGCCCCCCGCTTTACCGTGAACTCGCCCGTAAAGCCCCTTCAATTCCGCCGCATATTCCCCATATGTCGTACGCGAGCGCGCCTGCCGCGCTGGGAGAGAACAACAGGATTGGGTTTTATGTTTAGGTTTGGACGCGTTCTGGCGACCTTTGCGGTCGCCTCTATGGTGATGCTCACGGTGGTCGATCTGGCCGAGGCGCGCCGTGCCGGCAGCGGCTTCGGCAGCAGGGGCACACGGACATTCTCCGCGCCGCCGACCACCCGCACGGCGCCGGGCGATGCAACGCCGATCAACCGGACGATGACGCCGCAGAGCCAAGCCACTCCCGGCCAGCAGACTATGGGCCAGGCGACCCGTCCCGGCGCGCAGCGTCCGGGGGGCCTGTTTGGCGGCTTCGCAGGCTCCATGCTCGGCGGCCTGGCGCTCGGTGGATTGATCGGCATGATGATGGGCAACGGCCTCGGGGGCGCTGCCGGTTTCCTCGGCCTCATCCTGCAGATGGCGCTGATTGCCGGTGCCGTGATGCTTGCCATGCGCTTTTTCGGCCGCCGCCAGACCGCATCGCCGGCAGGCTACGCGCGGCATCAATCGGCCGGATATTCCGGCGCCTCGCCGATGCAGGGCTTTGGCGCGCAGGGCTCCGGCACGCCCTCCTTCAAGATTCCGCAGATCGGCGGCGGCGCACGGCAGGAGGCCGTGCGGACCGCGTCCCAATCGACGGACGAGATCGGCGTCGGCGAGCAGGATCTCGACCAGTTCGATACCATGCTGAAACAGGTGCAGGCAGCCTACGCGGCCGAGGATTATGCGGCACTGCGCAAGCTGACGACACCGGAGGCGATGTCCTGGCTGGCGGAAGAACTGAGCGAGAACGCCACCAAGGGCCTGAAGAACGAGGTCAGCGACGTGCATCTGGTGCAAGGCGACGTGGCGGAAGCCTGGCACGAGGACGGCGCCGACTATGCGACGGTTGCCATGCGCTACGAGAGCATCGACGTGACGCGCGACCGCGCCACCGGCCGCGTCGTCGAGGGCGATCCGGACCATCCGACCGAAACCGTCGAACTGTGGACCTTCCTGCGCAAGCGCGGTGGTGACTGGCAGGTCTCGGCTATCCAGGGCATGGCGGCCTGATGTGCCTTTCTTCTCCGAGGGGAAGTAGCGGCCCATAAATCACCCCACCCGGTGCTTTGCTCCGCCCCTCCCCCTCAAAGGGAGGGGTGGATCATCGCCCGGGTTGATCTTCGGACATGTCGCCAATCCTCACGCTGCCTTGACCGCCGCCCCATACGGATCAAACCGCCCGTAAAACGTCTCGCCCTTCGCCGCCATGTCCTTGAGCAGCGGCGTCGGCTGGAAGTGGTCGCCGTAGGAGGCCGCCAGCCTTTCGCAGAGTTCCACGAACGTCTTCACGCCCATGCCATCGATGTAGCTCAGCGTGCCGCCGGTGTAGGGGGCGAAGCCGAAGCCGAGGATGGAGCCGACGTCGGCTTCGCGGGGGTCGGTGACGATGCCTTCCTCCATGGTGCGGGCGGCTTCGAGCGCGATGGTGACGAGGAAGCGCTGCTTGATCGTCTCGACGTTGAAGCTGTCTGCCGGTTTCTGCGGATAGAGGTCCTTGAGGCCTGGCCACAGCGACTTTTTGGCAGGTTTGGCGGGATAGTCGTAAAAACCCTTGCCGTTCTTGCGGCCGCGGCGGTCGAGTTCGTCGACCAGCGTGTTGATCAGCGCCATGTGGCGGGGATCGACCGAGGCCTCGCCAAGGTCGGTAATCGAGGCTTTCAGGATCTTCTGGGAGAGGTCGATCGCCACCTCGTCGTTGAGCGACAGCGGTCCCACAGGCATGCCGGCCATCTTGGCGACGTTTTCGATCATCGCCGCGGGCACACCTTCGATCAGCATGTCATAGGCTTCGTGGATATAGCGGAAGACGCAGCGGTTGACGTAGAAGCCGCGCGTGTCGTTGACGACGATCGGCGTCTTCTTGATCGCGGCGACGAAATCGAGTGCTGTGGCCAGTGCCTTGTCGCCGGTTTCCTTGCCGAGGATGACTTCCGTCAGCATCATCTTCTCGACCGGCGAGAAGAAGTGGATGCCGATGAACTGGGCGGGGCGCTTCGAGTTTTTCGCAAGGCCGGTGATCGGCAGGGTCGAGGTGTTGGAGGCGAAGATGGCGTCTTGCGCCAGCACGGCCTCGACCTTCTCGATCACGTCCTTCTTTACCTGGCGATCCTCGAACACCGCCTCGACAACGAGCTTGACGTCCTTCAGGTCGTTGTAGTCGGCCGAGGGGGTGATGCGGGAGAGGAGGGCGGTTGCCTCATCCTGTGTCAGTCGTCCCTTACCGATCGAGTCCTTGACCAGGCCTTCCGAATGGGCCTTGCCCTTGTTTGCCGCTTCCATGTCGCGGTCGATCAGGGTGACATCGATGCCGGCGGCAGCAGTGACATAGGCGATCGAGGCGCCCATGAAGCCGGCGCCGACGACGCCGATCTGTTTCAAGTCCGATTTCGCGATGCCGGCGGGGCGGCGGGCGCCCTTGCCGAGTTCCTGCATCGATATGAACAGCGAGCGGATCATCGAGAAGGCTTCGGTGGTCTGCAGGATTTCGGTGAAATAGCGCTGCTCGATCTTGAGGCCCGTATCGAAGGGCACCTGCAGGCCTTCATAGACGCATTTGAGGATGGCAAGGCCGCCTGGATAGTTGCCGGCGGTTTCGCGGCGCAGGATCGCGGAGGCGGCCGGCCAGAGCTGGGCCGCCGCCGGCGTCCAGATGCCGCCGCCGGGCACCTTGTAGCCCTTCTCGTCCCAGGGCTGGACTGCTTTGAGGCCGTTCCTGATCATGGTTTTCGCGGCATTGATCAGTTCGGCGGGCTCGGCGATCTCGTGGATCAGGCCCATGGCCTTGGCGCGCTGCGGGGTAAGCGAGGAACCGGTGGTCATCATCTGCAACGCGTCCTGCGCGTTGGTCAGGCGCGGAACGCGCTGCGTGCCGCCGGCGCCGGGGAAGATGCCGACCTTGACCTCGGGAAGCGCCAGCTTCACCGATTTCGAATTGGCAGCGACGCGGCCGTGGCAAGCCAGTGACAACTCAAACGCGCCGCCCATGCAGGTGCCGTTGATGGCCGAGACCCAGGGCTTGCCTGAGGTTTCCAGCTTGCGGAACAGGCCGGTCATCTGGCCGGTGAGATCGAACAGTTTTTGCGCGGCGTTTTCCGGATCAAGCTTCTTCTGCTCGGCCTGGAAGGTGAACATGGCCTTGATCATCGACAGGTCGGCGCCGCCGGAAAAGGTGGACTTGCCGGAGGTGAAGACGACACCCTTGACGGCCTCATTGGCCGTGGTCTCGTCGACGATGGCGTCGAGTTCCTTCATGACCTCGGCGGTGAAGACGTTCATCGACTTGTCGGGCATGTTCCAGGTGACGAGCGCAATGCCGTCGGCGTCGGTTTCGATGGTGAAGTTTGTGTAGGTGGTCATGGTCTCTCTCCCGGAGATGTCAGGCCGACAGGTGGCTGCGTTGCGCTTCGACGGTCTTGGTTTTCTCCATGACGACGTCGCCTGTGTGTTTGGTTTCCGATGGCTCGAACAGGACGATCCAGCATTCTTCTGCGGCGACCGGATTATGCTCGACGCCCTTCGGCACGACATGGAAATCGCCGGCCTTGAGGTGGACATGCGGCCGGTCGCGATACTCGATCGTCAGTTCGCCCTTCCAGATCAGGAACAGCTCGTCCTCGTCGCGGTGCGAATGCCAGGTCAGGCGATCCTGTACCTTGGCGAGCTTAACGCTCTGGCCATTGAGATCGGCAATGACGCGCGGCGACCAGTGATCGCTGATCTCGGCGAATTCGGTTTCGATTGTTCCGGTGTTCATGGGGTCACACCCGCTCGATGATGGTCGCGGTGCCCATGCCGGCGCCGATGCAGAGTGTGACGAGCGCAGTCTCAAGGCCGCGGCGCTCGAGCTCGTCGAGCACGGTGCCGAGGATCATCGCGCCGGTGGCGCCGAGCGGATGGCCCATGGCGATGGCGCCGCCGTTGACGTTGATCTTGTCGTGCGAGACGTCGAATGCCTGCATATAACGCAGCACGACGGCGGCGAAGGCCTCGTTGAGCTCGAACAGATCGATATCGGCGATCGACATGCCGGCGCGCTTCAGGAGCTTTTCGGTGACATCGACCGGACCGGTCAGCATCAGCGCCGGATCGGAGCCGATATTGGCAAAATGTTTGATGCGGGCGCGGGGCTTCAGCCCCATCGCCTCGCCGCCGGCCTTCGAACCGAGCAGGACAGCCGCCGAGCCATCGACGATGCCGGACGAATTGCCGGCGTGGTGGACGTAGTTGATGCGCTCGATTTCCGGATGCGCCTGGATGGCGACGGCCTCGAAGCCGCCCATCTCGCCGGGCATCTGGAAGGACGGATTGAGGCTCGCAAGGTTCTGCATCGTCGTCGTCGGACGCATGTGCTCGTCCTTGGCGAGGATCGTCAGGCCGTTCTGGTCCTTCACCGGGATGACCGACTTGTCGAAATAGCCGTTGTCCCAGGAGTTGCCGGCGCGCTTCTGGCTCTCGACGGCATAGGCATCGACGTCATCGCGGGAGAAGCCGTATTTGGTGGCGATCAGGTCGGCCGAGACGCCCTGCGGCATGAAATAGCCGGGAAAGTTGACGGAGGGATCCATATACCAGGCGCCGCCGGACATGCCCATGCCGATGCGCGACATGGATTCAACGCCGCCGGCAATGACGATGTCGTCGGCTCCGCAGGCGATCTTGCCGGCCGCGAAGTTGATGGCGTCGAGGCCAGACGCGCAGAAACGGGAGATCTGAATGCCCGGCGTTTTGGTGGAGTAGCCGGCCTCGAAGGCGGCGGCCTTCGGAATGACGGCACCGGCTTCGAACACGGGATCGACGCAGCCCATGATGATGTCGTCGACGGTGGACGTGTCGAGCCCGTTACGGTCGCGGATCGCCTGCAGCACGCGTGCCGCGAGCCGCGGTGTCGGCACCTCGTGCAGCGCCCCATCCTTCTTGCCCCGCCCGCGCGGCGTGCGCACGTGGTCGTAAACGAAGACTTCGGTCATTGTGTTTTCTCCCTATCGGCCATTGGCCGTGAATTCATTGTTTTCCTCTTCTCCCCAGCGGGAGAAGTGCCGAGCAACGCGAGGCGATGAGGGGGTCTCCGGCAAAGCCGGAGCCAGAAACGGCGCGCCTTCGGCGCCCCCTCATCCGGCCCTTTGGGCCACCTTCTCCCCGCTGGGGAGAAGAGGCAAGCGCAATTAGAACGCGTCCGCGTCGAGCGCCATCAGCGTATCGGCGCCGGTTTCGATGCGGGCCTTGCGCAGGGCGGTTTCCGGCATGATGCGTTCCATGAAGAACTTGGCAGTGACAAGCTTGTTCTTCAGGTAGGCGTCGCGGGCTGTGTCGCCGGCGGCGAGTTTCTCTTCCGCGGTCTTGGCGATCTTCGCCCACATATAGCCGAGGACGACGAGGCCGAAGAGGTGCATGTAGTCGGTCGAGCCGGCGCCGGCATTGTCGGGCTTGGCCATGGCATTGCCCATGAACCACATCGTCGCTGCCTGCAGGTCGTTCAGGCCCTTCTTCAGGCCCTTGGTGTAGGTAACGAGCTTCTCGTCGGAGCGGTTCTCCTCGCAGAAATCGCCGATTTCCTTGAACACCGCGGTGATCGCCCGGCCGCCGTTCAGCGCCAGCTTGCGGCCGACGAGGTCGAGCGCCTGGATGCCGTTGGCACCTTCGTAGATCATCGCGATGCGGGCGTCGCGGACATACTGGCTCATGCCGTGTTCTTCGATATAGCCGTGGCCGCCGAAGACCTGCTGGGCCATGACGGCATGGTCGAAGCCCTTGTCGGTCAAGACGCCCTTCAGGATCGGCGTCATCAGGCCGAGGATGTCGTCGGCGGTCTGGCGATCCTTTTCATTGTCGCCGCGATGGGCGATGTCGGATTTCAGCGCCGTCCAGAGCGTGAAGGCGCGGCCTGCCTCGTTGAAGGCCTTGATGGTCATCAGGACGCGGCGGATGTCGGGATGGACGATGATCGGATCGGCTTGTCTCTCCGGTGCCTTGGCGCCGGAGAGCGAGCGGCCCTGGATACGGTCGCGAGCATAGTCGGCGGCGTTCTGGTAGGCGACTTCGGCGATCGACAGGCCCTGCATGCCGACGCCGAGGCGTGCTTCGTTCATCATCACGAACATGGCATTCAGGCCCTTGTTCTCCGCGCCGATGAGATAGCCGGTGGCCTCGTCATAGTTCATGACGCAGGTCGAATTGCCGTGGATGCCCATCTTGTGCTCGATCGCGCCACAGGAGACCGTGTTGCGGCCACCAACGGAGCCGCCAGCCTCGACGTGGAACTTCGGCACGATGAACAGCGAAATGCCCTTCACTCCTTCCGGCGCGCCTTCGATGCGGGCAAGCACAAGATGGATGATGTTGTCCGCCATGTCGTGTTCGCCGGCGGAAATGAAGATTTTCTGGCCGGAAATCCTGTAGGAGCCGTCAGCCTGCGGCACGGCCTTCGTGCGCAGGAGGCCGAGATCAGTGCCGCAGTGGGGCTCGGTGAGGTTCATGGTGCCGGTCCACTCGCCCGTCACCAACTTCGGCAGATAGGTCTCTTTCTGGGCGTCGGTGCCGTGAACGAGGATCGCCGCGATCGCGCCCTGGGTGAGGCCCGGATACATGGTCAGCGCCATGTTGGCAGAGGACATATATTCGCCGACGGCCGTGTGCAGCGTATAGGGCAGGCCCTGGCCGCCGAATTCCTCCGGTACGGCTAGGCCGAGCCAGCCGCCCTGGCGGTACAGATCGAACGCCTGCTTGAAGCCTTTGGGCGTCGTCACCGTCGCATCATCGTGGCGTTTGCAGCCTTCCTGGTCGCCCGAGAGGTTGACGGGGAACAGCACTTCCTCGGCGAGTTTGGCAGCCTCGCCGACGATCGCTTCGATCATGTCCGGCGTCGCATCGGCAAAGCCGGGAAGGTTGTTGTAGCGCTCGATGCCGAGAACGTCGTTGAGAATGAAAAGCGTGTCTTCTACCGGGGCCTTGTAGTTGGGCATGTGTCGTGTTCCTCACCTGTAACCCTGTCACGGGGCAAACCATCACGGGTGTACCATGTCATTTTCAACATGCTACAAAACTTTGACGTTTGCGTAAACGTCAAAATTGACGGAGGCGATAACTTTACCGCTCGGCCCTATCTGTGGCCGGCATACTGATGTGCCGAAAATCGCCGCCTGAATGCCTCCCGGGGGCCAGCATGCGCGGAAATCGTTAAAAAATTTTCAGCCTGGTTAACGGCTTATTTACCACGTTTGCCGAAAGTGCGTGCTGAGATGGTCAAAGCTGCAACCGTTCTGTCTTCGTTGCAGCCTTGTCCGGGTTGTTGCCGGAGTATCCGAAGGCGGGGACATGCCTTGCTGACGCCGGGATTCCGATCAAGGCCCATGAAAGAGGCGAAGAACGATGAACGCATCGCGATCAAATTCCCCACGCCCTGGCGCCCAGTCCTATGGCGACAGGTCGTCCTTTGATGCGCTGAACCGCACGATCGAAGGGCTGGAAGCGCGGATCGAAGGATTGATGGGAACCGCCGCGCGTGATCCGCGCGGACGCGCCGCGATAGAACGCGATATTCCCGCGGCCCGGCCCGATCCGATCGCCGAGATCATGCAGCGCCAGCGCACGCTGACGGCAACCCGCGAGCGCGATGTCGTTCGCGAACGCGTGCCGCAGCGCGGGCCGGAGCCACTCAGCTATGACGAGCGCCGCGCGGCACCAGCCCAGTCACAGGTCCCGCCGGGACGCGACGTGCCGGTTTCGCCGCAATTCAGCGAAGGGCTGCGCCGCGAGCCCCATCGCAGCGAGCAGTTCCGCCGGGAGCCGCTGCGCCACGAAACCGCGCGTCAAGAATCGCACCGTCTGGAAGCCCAGCGCCAGGAACCCCAGCGCCAGGAACCCCAGCGCCAGGAATTCCTGCACCGCGAGCCCGTTCGCAACGAGGCCCTGCGTTCGGAGCAATTCCGAAGCGAGCCGCAGCGTCCGGATCCGGCGATGACCGAGATTGCCCAAGCTCTGGTCGGCCTGCGCCAGGACTTGAAGAAGGACATAGCCGACGGACTTTCCCGCGAAATGAATGCTCTGCGCACTGAAATCCGTGGCATCACGGTCGATGCGGCGCAGGACCAGTCGGTGGCCGGGGATATACGCGGCGACCTGCAGAAGCTTTCCGACAGCATCAACCAACTCGGCCGGCAGGCGTCCCCGTCGCAGGCCGATGCGCTCAAGGTCGAGTTCGACGAACTGCGCGCCATGATCGACGGCCTTGCCCGCGAAGACAGCGTGCGCCGCATGGAAAGCCGCTGGACCGGCGTCGAAGACCGGATGAATGCCTTCGATTCGAACCGCGACGACGAACTGGTGGCGCTCGCCTACCGGCTCGACGAAATCAAGTCGCAGATCGGCTCGATGAACAGCAGCCCGGCCCTGCATGCCCTGGAAGACAAGCTGGTCTCGGTTGCCCAGGCAATTGAGATGATCGGCCGTCATATGCAGCCGGACGACCGCCGCCTCGCCTCGCAATTCGCCGATCTCGATGCGCGTCTCGATGAAATCAGCCGCGCCATCGTTGCGAGCGGCCGCACTGCCGGCCCCGACAATACCGGTGTGAACCGCGTCGAGGGTCGCCTTGCCGACCTTTCGCGGCAGATCGACAGTCTGCAGGGTCCATCCGACACCGGCCTCGGCGCACGCATAGAAGCTCTGGCCGCGCGCGTCGAGGAATTGGCGAACGAGGAAGCAGCGGTGCGTCTCGAAGAGCGCCTCGACCAGCTGTCGCTGATGCTGGAGCGTGCGCAGAAGGCCTCCGCCCAGCCGGATCTGACAGGGTATCTCTCCGATATCTCCCGCAAGATCGATGCGCTCGACCAGGGCTCCGTCAACGATGTGCTGGCCGAGCGTCTCGACGATCTCGCTCGCCGGATCGACCGGCTGGATATGCCTTCCGCCGGCTATGGCGGTGAGGACCGTTTCACCCGGCTCGAAGGCCAGCTTTCGGACATTGCCATCCGTCTCGAAGAAACCCATGCCGCCCCTTACGACGACAGCGAGATCCTGCGCAGCCTGCAGGACCAGATCGCCAACCTGTCAAGCCTCGTCAGCCAGCCGCGTGAGGCGATCCAGAGTGCCGTCCCGGCCGAATTCGAAGGCCGGATGAGCGCGCTCGAGGACTATCTGGCGACCAGCGACGAATATATCATCGAGGCCGCCCGGCAGGCGGCCGAGGCGGTGATGGAGGCCTATGCCAGGAATGGTGTCGCACACACGGCTTCCGGCGGAACGGACATGGCAGCTATCTCGGCGCTTGCCGACGACTTGAAGGTTCTCGAAGACCTGAGCCGTTCGAGCGAGGAGCGCACGGCGCGTACCTTCGAAGCTCTGCATGAGACGCTGGTTCATATCGCCGAAAAGCTCGAGCGCTTGGAAGAACTCGGCTTCGAGCGCGAGGAGGCCCCGCGCGCCTTTGGCACACGCGGGCAGGACAGCCAGCCGCACATGCCGAAGGCGGAGCAACCGGTTTTCGAGATGGAGGACGAGCCCTTCACCGAGGCTGATTTCAGCCACCATCACGAGGAACTGAAGCGCGACTTGCATGAGCTCGCGGCAGAAGCCGATGCATCGGCTCCATCGCGCGAAGAGGTCGCGGAGGCGGTTCAGATCGTTTCCGAACAGGCTAGCGTGTATCAGGACGATGTGAAGACGAAGGCGGCTCCGTCCGTCAGGACCGGTCTTCTCGCCGGCCTGACCAAGCGGTTCTCCGGCAAGCGCAGCGAACCGGCGCGCGCGGTGGAACGCCAGGTCGTCGATCCGACGCCGCCGATCGATGCATCGGAAGTCATCGAGCCGGAGGCGGCCAACCAATTGCTGGAGCCCGGCTCAGGCGTGCCGGACGTCAAGAAGATCCTGGAGCGCGTGCGGGCCGGCCAGGCCAACCGCAATGCGCCGCCGAGCGAGGTGGACAAGGCGGATTTCATCGCGGCCGCCAGGCGCGCGGCCCAGCTCGCCGCCGAAGAGGCCGATGCGCTGAACCGCGGCAAGAGCGGTGCTGCCGCATCTCCGATCGGCGGCGCCTTTGCCCGCCATCGTCGCCCCATCCTGATGGCGGTCGGTGCCGTGCTGCTGGCGATCATGTCCTATCCGCTGGTCAACACGCTGATCCGCGGCGATCGGGCGCCGGTCGAGGGACCCGTTGCTGTCATCGAGCAGCCGGTCGCGAGCGACATGCCGGAAACCGCGAATATTGCCGCGGCGACGGCGGCCAGCGACAATGACGTCGAGCCGCTGAGCACGCTGCAGCAGGAAGAAGCCAAGGCCGGACAGCCGGCCGCCGCGCCGCAGACGGTGCAGCTGGGAACCGCTGCAACAGAGACGAAGCTGCCCAAGGCCATGGAGACAAAACCGGAAACGGTGACTGGCGCGGCGCAGATGCTTTCGCCCGCAGCCTCGCTGACACCCACTGATGCGGCGGACGGGCTGGATGGCGCAAAGGATGAGGCGGGCAAGACCGCACCCCTGACGCTCCCCGCCGGCACCCAGACCGCAATCATCGTTCCCGCCGAGATCGAGTCGCAGGCGCTCGCCGAAGCCGCCAGGAAAGGCGATCCGCTGGCGCTGTTCGAGGTTGGCGCTGTCTACACCGAGGGGCGCGGCGTCAAGATCGATCTTGCCGAGGCGGCGAAGTGGTATCAGCGCGCTGCCGACGCGGGCGTCGTTCCGGCCGAATACCGGCTGGCGAGCCTCTATGAAAAAGGCACCGGCGTTGCCCGCGACCCGAACAAGGCGCGCGCGCTCTATCTCCAGGCCGCCGAGAAGGGTAACGCGAGCGCCATGCACAATCTCGCCGTCATGCTTGCGAGCGGCGGCGAAGGGGCTCCGGATTTTGCCGGCGCCGGAAAATGGTTTGCGATGGCGGCTGATCGTGGCATCCGCGACAGCCAGTTCAACCTCGCCATCCTCTATGCGCGCGGCAACGGCGTGAAGCAGGATCTGGAAGAGTCCTACAAGTGGTTCGCCGTTGCCGCACGCGATGGAGATGCCGATGCCCGCCAGAAGCGTGATGAGGTGGCCAAGGCCATGAGTGCGGAACAGTTGACGAGCGCCAAGGCGAAGTTCGCGGCGTGGAAGCTGACGCCGCTCGACGCCACGGCCAATTCGGTCGATGTGCCCGACACGTGGGTCGGCAAGGGCGTGAAGACCGCTTCGATCGACATGAAGAAGGCGCTGCGCAACATCCAGGCAATCCTCAACAACAACGGCTTCGATGCCGGCAAGCCGGACGGCGAGATGGGCAAGAAGACAAAGGCCGCCATCAAGGCCTTCCAGAAATCACTCGGCCAGGAACCGACCGGCGAGATTACCGACGCGCTGGTCAAGGAACTGCTGAAGCGAAACGGCTGAAGCGTTGCAGGTCCATTCGGACGCAAGCGATCGCTTTGACCGGCAGAGTTTCCAAAACGGTGTCTGCGGCCGCAATAATGCCGCAGACCAGCCGGACAAGGAGGCCTGCAACGGGCTAGGCCTCAAGCCTTGCAAAAGGTTGACAGGACAAGTCCCGGGGCGCATGACGGAACGACGTTGAATTCGCAATTTCGAATTGGTTTTCAGACCTGTTCCATTCCAAATCTCCTGTGGTGAATCACTTGCCACTTTGATGTTTTCCGCCCGCCTTGCGGGCTATTGGCGTATTTAGAGGTCTGGCCGTGACGGTGTATCTGCCCATTGCAGAGTTGTCGGTGAACATTCTCATCATTCTCGGCATGGGCGCGGCCGTCGGCTTCTTGTCCGGCATGTTCGGCGTCGGCGGCGGCTTCCTGATCACGCCGCTCCTGATCTTCTACAATATCCCGCCCGTCGTCGCGGTCGCCACGGGTGCAAACCAGGTCGTTGCCTCCTCGATTTCCGGCGCCATCACCCATTTCCGTCGCGGCACCATCGACATCAAGCTCGGCACGGTGCTGCTCGGCGGTGGCCTGGCCGGCGCTACGCTCGGCATCTGGCTTTTCGCGCTTCTGCGGCGCATGGGCCAACTCGATCTGGTCATTTCGCTCGCCTACGTGATCTTGCTTGGCACGGTTGGCACGCTGATGCTGTGGGAAAGCATCATCGCCTTGCGCCGTGCCGCGAAAAACGAGACGGTGACGCTGCGCAAGCCAGGGCAACACAACTGGATCCACGGACTGCCGCTGAAGATGCGGTTCAAGAAATCGAAGATCTATCTCAGCGTCATCCCGGTCGCCACGCTCGGCTTCTGCATCGGCGTCCTGACCTCGGTCATGGGGGTCGGCGGCGGGTTCATCATGGTGCCGGCGATGATCTATCTGCTGCGCATCCCGACCAGTGTCGTCGTCGGCACCTCGCTGTTCCAGATCGTCTTCGTTTCCGCCTACACGGTGATCGTCCAGGCGACGGCCAACTACACGGTCGATATCGTGCTCGCCTTCGTGCTGATGATCGCTGGGGTGATCGGGGCGCAATATGGCGTGCGCGTCGGCCAGAGGCTGCGCGGCGAGCAACTCAGGGCGCTGTTGGCGCTCCTGGTTCTGGCCGTCGGCATCCGCCTTGCCATCGAACTCGTCATCCCGCCGCAGGAAATCTATTCGGTCGTTTCCGCGGGGCTCGGCTTCTGATGCGGATCGTCGCGCGCCTTCTGCTGCTCTGTCTCGGTTTCGTTGCGCCGCTCGCTGTGCAGGCGGAGCCGATGGACTTTACCGAGAAGCTCGACATCGGCATCTCGACCGACGAGATTTCCATCACCTCGGACTTCCGCGGCGCCGATCTGACGATTTTCGGCGCCATTGACGGCTTCAATACCAACCTTCTGGCTCAGGGCAAATACAACATCGTCGTTGCCCTCGAAGGACCGAAGGAAAACACCACGGTGCGCAAGAAGGAGCGTGTCTTCGGCATCTGGATCAACACCAATTCGATGACCTTCGAGCTGGTGCCGGAATCCTATTCGCTGTCGAGTACGCGCGACATCGAGACGATCGCGCCGCCCGGCGACATGAACAATATGGGCATTGGTGTCGCGCACATGCCGCTGACGCCGATCGGCTATATCGGCGACGGCAGCAATCTCACCGAATTCCGCGACGCCTTCCGGCGCTTGAAGGAAACGTCGGGCGTCTACCAGCGCGATCCGGGTGGCGTGCAGTTCATCAGCTCCAGCCTGTTCAAGGCCTCGGTGCGGCTGCCGGCCGACGTGCCGAATGGTGTTCACATCGTGCGCGCCTACCTCTTTCGCGATGGTGTTTTCGTTGCCGCCAAGGCGCTGCCGCTGCGGGTCGTCAAGACGGGCCTCGAACAGGCAATCACCCGTGCCGCGCATGAATCGCCGCTTTTCTACGGCATTACCGCCGTGCTTCTCGCCGTCGTCACCGGCTGGCTGGCAAGCATCGTCTTCCGCCGGGACTGATACGGGTTTGCCGCAGCGAAAAAACAGGTTATTGCGGTCGAGAAGCATCGAAAGGCCGTCAGCAGGCCGATGAAGGGATTGTCCGATGAAGCCGATTTTCGTCCAGCTGCAATGCGCGCCCGGTAAGACCTACGAAGTCGCCGACGTGATCTACAAGAAGGAAATCGTCTCGGAAATGTATTCGACCAGCGGCGATTACGATCTGCTGATCAAGGTCTACGTCGAGGAAGGCGAGGACATCGGCAAGTTCATCAACGACAACATCGCCACCGTCCCCGGCATCAACCGCTCGCTGACGACGCTGACGTTCAACGCGTTCTAGCAGGCCGCACGATCCGGCCGCCGCCGGATGTTTTCTCGGCATGCCCTCTTCGGAGTGATCTGAACCGTTGCGGTCGCGCGAGAGTTCGCCGGACATGTGAGCTCGGCGCAAAATTTCCGCGTTTCCAAACGTTATGGCACCCGCTTTGAAGCGCTCAAAACGGCATATGCGCTCGCGCGATTTGCCGCCAGAAAAACCGCTTGCATTTTGAAATCGGATTTCTTACCGTAAACTAGTTGCGAAACGAAATCGGTTATAGGAGGAGGAAGCGAGATGGGTAAGGTTGTCGTCTGGAATCTGATGTCGCTCGACGGTTATTTCGAAGGCGCAAAAAAGTGGGACCTGGATTTCCACATGCTTGTCTGGGGGCCGGAGCTGGAAGCGCTGAGCAAGGAGCTCGGCGGCAAGGCCGAGGCGCTGGTTTTCGGCCGCGTGACCTATGAGGGCATGAAGGCTTACTGGACGACGACGGAGGACGAGAGCGAGATCAAGACCTTTATGAACGCGCTGCCGAAGATCGTCGGCTCGCGCACCCTGGAAACGGCGGACTGGAACAACAGCCGTGTCGTTACCGACGTTGCCGCCGAACTCAAGCGGCTGACGCAGGCTTCGGAAAAGAACATCTACATCTTCGGCAGTGCCGAACTGGTCGCCTCGCTTTTGCCGGAGGAGGTGATCGACGAGATCATGGTCTGCATTGTGCCGGTTCTGCTCGGGCAGGGAACGCCGCTCTTCAAGCCCGCCGGCGAACGCAAGCCGCTCAAGCTGCTTGAATCCCGGCCGCTGAAGTCCGGTGGCGTTATTCTGCGGTATGAAATGGAGAAGCCTGCGGCCTAACCGAGGAGGTTGCTGTATCTTACCGAATAGATCCGGTCCCGACCTAGCATATGGGCGACGAGGCTCTGGCGGTCGAAGAGGCCGTGCATCGCCTTGTGGCGAAGGTCAAGGCCGCCGGTGGTGACGCCGAAGGCAGGCATGATCAGGCGCCTGCCATCGGTGGCGAAGCAGGCGCGGCGAACCCGTTTTTCCCGGCGCGTGACGGTCGCTGCCGGATGGAGATGGCCGGCAATCTCGCCGGCGGCGGCGTCCTTGGCCGGTTCGTGACGGAAGATGAGACCGGCGTAGTGGAGTTCGTCGGCGGACGAGCCCGGCAGGCTGACGGTGCCGTCTGGATCGTGATTGCCGTTGATCCAGATCCATTCGCGGCCGCGCGCCATGGTCTCGATCATCTGGCGGAAAAGCTCCGGCATCAGGGCCGAGCCGACGCGGTCGTGGAAATTATCGCCGAGGCTGATCACCATCTTCGGATTGTGGCGCGCGATGACGGCGTCGAGGATGCGCAGCGTCGCCAGCGTGTCATAGGGCGGTAAAAGCATGCCGCGCCGGGCAAAGGCCGAGCCCTTTTCCAGATGCAAGTCGGAAACGACGAGGATGTCGAGATCGGGCAGGTAGAGGCCGCCGAGCGGGTCGCAGACGGCCGCCACGCCGTTTATCACGGTGCGGGCGGAAAGCGCCGGATTGTCCGGTAGGGCGGCGATGGCGTGGGCTATGCGGTGCATGTGGTTCCGGCTTGTCGGTTCTGTTCAATGACTTTCTAGGGTCTGCAGTGACCTTTGCGCGTCAACTGACGCGCGGCACTGTGGCCAGCACCTCGCCAAACAATTCGTCGGCAGCTTCGGCAAGCAGGAAATCCTGTGCTTCGCCGCCGACCGCCTCCTTGCCGATTTCGAGCATGACCGGCACGGCCAGCGGCGAAATCTGCGTCAGCGGGCGATGGGTGATGTGGCCCTTGATTCGTGACAGCATACCGCCAAGCCGCTCGATCTCCAAAAGCCCGGTCGAGGCGTCGTTGCGGGTGGCTTCGAGCAGGATGTGGTCGGGCTCATGGCTGCGCAAGACGTCATAAATGAGGTCGGCGGACACTGTCACCTGCCGGCCGCTCTTTTCCTTGCCCGGATGGCGCTGGTCGATCAGTCCGGCGATGACCGCGCAGTTGCGGAAGGTGCGTTTCAGAAGGAAGCTCTCATTGAGCCAGGCCTCCAGGTCGTCGCCGAGCATGTCCTCGTCGAACAGGTCCGCAAGCCTCGGGCGGCCGGTCTTGAACGCAACGCCCAGGTCCTCCAGCCCCCAGACGGCCAGCGAATAGTCGGTGGCGACGAAGCCGAGCGGCTTCAGCCCGGCGCGGTCGAGCCGCCGCGTCAGGAGCATGCCGAGCGTCTGGTGGGCAAGCCGCCCCTCGAAGGCGTAGATGACCATGTAATGGCGGCTGCCGCGCGGGAAGGTCTCGATCAGCAGCTCGTCCTCCTTCGGCAGCATCGAGATGTCCCTCTGCAGCGACAGCCAGTCGCGCACCTGGTCCGGCAGGCTCGAATGGCGGGCAGGGTCGGCCAGCATCTTGCGCACCTGCTGGGCGAGGTAGGTGGAGAGCGGAAATTTGCCGCCGGCATAGGAGGGGACCTTGGGATCGAGCGTATAGCCCTGAGACACCAGGCATTCGTTTTCGCGAATGCCCTCGAAGCGCAACACCTTGCCGGAAAACAGGAAGGTATCGCCCGGCGACAGCATTTCGAGAAAATATTCCTCGACCTTGCCGAGCGGCATTCCTCCTCGACCGAGCGAGCCGCGGGCGTTGCGCTTGACCATGCGGACATTCAGCATCGGGGATTCGATGATCGTGCCGACGTTGAGACGATATTGCTGGGCGATCAGCGGGTTGGAGACACGCCAGAGGCCTTCGGGCGTCTTGCGGATCTTGGCGTAGCGCTCGTAGGAGCGCAGCGCATAGCCGCCGGTGGCGACGAAATCGACGATGCGCTCAAAGGTCTCCCAGGAAAGATCGGCATAGGGCGAAGCGCTGGTGATTTCGGCAAAAAGCGCCAATGGATCGAAGGGGGCGGCGCAGGCCATGCCGAGCACATGCTGGGCGAGCACGTCGAGCGCCCCCTTGCCGACAGGCGGGGTGTCCTGCGCGCCGATATAGTTGGCGTCGAGCGCAGCCTGGCACTCCATCACCTCGAAGCGGTTGGCCGGCACCAGGATGGCGCGGCTCGGCTCGTCCATGCGGTGGTTTGCGCGGCCGATGCGCTGGGCAAGGCGCGAGGCGCCCTTCGGCGCGCCGACATGGATGACCATGTCGACATCGCCCCAGTCGATGCCGAGATCGAGCGTCGAGGTCGCGACGACGGCGCGCAGCCTGTTTTCCGACATCGCCGCCTCGACCCTGCGCCGCTGCGCGACGTCGAGCGAACCGTGATGAAGGGCGATTGGCAGGTTGTCGTCGTTGATCGTCCAGAGTTGCTGGAACACCCGCTCCGCCTGGCTGCGGGTGTTGACGAAGAGCAGAGTGGTCTTCGTTTCACCGATCGCGCGGTAGATGTCGCCGATGGCATAGGCTGCGGAATGGCCGGCCCAGGGGACGTGCTCCTCGGTGCGCAGGATCGAAATCTGTGGTCGCGCGCCGCCGGTCACGGTGATCAGCCCGGCATGATTGTTTTCGCCCGCTTTCTGAGGGCTAAGCCACCGCTGCAGGTCCATGGGATCGGCGACGGTAGCGGAAAGGCCGATCACCTGCAGGCCGGGCGCCAGTATTCTGAGGCGGGCAAGGCCGAGCGACAGGAGGTGGCCGCGCTTGGAGGTGACGAGCGAATGCAATTCATCGAGCACCACATATTTCAGATCCTTGAAGAAGCGCTCAGCCTCGCCATTGGCGAGAAGCAGGGCCACCTGCTCCGGTGTCGTCAGGAGAATATCCGGCGGATTGAGCTTCTGGCGCTGGCGCTTGGCTTGAGGCGTGTCGCCGGTACGGTTTTCGACGCGCACCGGCAGCCCCATGTCGCCGACCGGCTTCATCAGATTGCGCTCGATATCGACGGCGAGCGCCTTCAAGGGCGAGATATAGAGCGTGTGGATGCCGGTGAAGGCGGAACCCGGCGGGATTTTCCCGCGCCCGGTGAGTGAGACCAACGACGGAAGAAATCCGGCGAGCGTCTTGCCGGCCCCGGTCGGCGCGATCAGGAGCATGCTTTCGCCGCCCTGCACACGGGAAAGCAGCTCCAGCTGATGCGCGCGCGGCTGCCAGCCCTTGTCCGCGAACCAGCGCAGGAAGGGCGGAGGGAGGAGCAGCGAGGTTACTGTGCGCGCGGCGGAATCGATCTGGTTCACGCGGGTGAATGTAGATCAAATAGCGTGGATTTGAAGAGTGCGGTTTGCGGGGCGAATGACCATGCCGCAATGAGAGAACACTTCCGCTCGCTCCGCATTGGTACTATTCTTGCAAAAAACCAGAAAGGAGTGGGGCATGCCGTTGTCAGCACCTGGTGAAACCGTCATTCCGCCCGACGAGCATATCCTGACCGTGCAGGAGGCACTCGAGCCGCTCTATCAGAAGCTCGAGCAGGAAGTGGAAACCAAGTTGGTGGAAGCCGCCGTCGATGCGGGGTGGTCTCCTTATGATGCGCTGAATGCCATCGACCAGCTGAAAAAGCATGATGGTTTGCAATGACGCCGTCGAACGACTGAAACTCGGGCGTCTCCCTCACATCGCGATATAGCGATCCTTGCGGTGGTTCACCGCCAGCGTGATGTTCATCACCAGCGCGCCTGCGATCGAGCAGGCGATGATGTAGGGGCTGGCGAGGAAGACGGAACAGGCGACGATGGCGCAGTCGAAGCCGAGCTGGACGAAGCCGGCGCGCCAGCCGAAGCGGTCCTGGAGATAGAGCGCCAGAATGCCGATGCCGCCGAGGCTGGCGCGATGGCGAAAGAGCGCCAGCAGGCCTGCGCCGATGACGAGGCCGCCGAACAGCGCGCCGACAAGCGGATCGACATGGGTAAGGCCGAGCGCCCGCGGCAGGACTTCCGACAGGGTTGCGGTGATGGCGACGGCGGCGAAGGTCTTCAGCATGAAGGCAAGGCCCATGCGGCGGAAGGCGAGATAGTAGAAGGGCAGGTTTGCCACAAAGAAGCAGGCGCCGAAGCTGAAGCCCGTCGCGTAATGGATGAGAAAGGCAATGCCCGGCACGCCGCCCGTCAACAGCCCGGCGCTGGACAGGAGCGTGATGCCGAGCACCGCAAGCATGCTGCCGGAGACAACGCCCTGCACATCGTCGGCAATCGAGTGCCGTTTGGCGCTCGAAGCCATCAGCGTCGCAAAGACTGATTTTGCCGGTGTTGCCATCATTTTTGTCGTGCCCCTTGCTCTTGGAAATTCCGTTCTATCCTCCGCTTTGCCAAAGGCAAGCGCGGGGGGCGGATTTTGGCGGTTGACAAACACGATAATCATGGATAAAAAAGATCCATGATTATCGGAGGGAGAGAGCGGTGAAACTGGGCGAGGGTGTCGAGCAGGCCATTCACAGCGTTGCGATGCTGTCGAGCCTTTCGCAGGGCGGGGTGCTCTCGGCTGCGGCGATCGCCGAGTTTCATGGTGTCTCGACCAGCTATCTCTTGAAGCATCTGCAGGCGCTGTCGGGTGCCGGCATTCTCGACACGGTGCCCGGCCCGAAGGGCGGATACCGGCTGGCACGAAAGCCGGCCGACATTACGCTTCTCGATATCGTCCTTGCCGTCGAAGGTCCGGCACCAGCTTTCCGCTGCAGCGAAATCCGCCAGCGTGGACCGAACCCGCTGCCGAGCCGGTATTTCGCCAAGCCCTGCGGCATCTCCGCCGCCATGCTGAAGGCCGAGCAGGTCTACAGGGCCGAGCTGGCAAAGACCACGATCGCCGATCTCGGACGCGCCTTGGCCGAGGTCGATGACGGCGGGATCGCAGCCCGGGGCTGCGCCTTCCTTGAAATCCATGAACGCAAAACGGCTCGCTGAGCCATCACAAAGGAGAAGACCGATGCAGACTCGTCTCGATATGACCAAAGCCTCGCCGGAAGCCTTCAAGGCCGTGCTCGCGCTTGAAAATTTCGTGCAGAACTCCGGGCTGGAGCGCCGCTTCATCCACCTGATCAAGCTGCGCGCTTCGCAGATCAACGGCTGCGCGTACTGCGTCGACATGCACGTCAAGGAATCGCGTCAAGACGGCCTCAGCGAACAGTGGATCAACCTGATGTGCGTCTGGCGGGAATCACCGGTTTACGATGCCCGCGAGCGGGCGCTGCTCGGCTGGGTCGATGCGGTGACCAACATTGCCCAGACAGGCGCTCCCGATGACGCCTACGAGACGCTGAAGGCGCATTTCTCGAGTGAAGAGATTGCCAAGATCACGGTTGCTATCGGCACCATCAACGTCTGGAACCGGATCGCCGTCGGCTTCCGCTCGCAGCATCCGATCGACAAGCCGGCAAAGGCTGCTTGAGGGAAAGGCCCCTCACCCTAGCCCTCTCCCCGCAAGCGGGGAGAGGGGATGACGGAGGCTGCCGCTTGTCCCTTCTCCCCGTTCACGGGGAGAAGGTGCCCGACAGGGCGGATGAGGGGCAGTCTTTAAAGCGCGATATAGCGGTCGGCGCGGTGGTTGATGGTCAAAAACAGATTGAGCACGACGGCGCCGAGCACCGAATAGAAGACGACCGGCGGCGTGGTGACGAAGAAGGCGGCCGCCAGCACGCAGAGATCGATGGCAAGCTGGACGAGACCGGCACGGATGCCGAAACGCTCCTGCATGTAGATGCCGAGAATGCCGACGCCGCCGAGGCTGGCGCGATGGCGGTAGAGCGCGAGCACGCCGAAACCGAGCAATAGTCCGCCAAGAAGGGCTGCCCAGGCAGGATGGATGCTGGCGATCAGCAGCACCTGGCCCTGGACGTTGGTGAGCAGCGAGGTGATGGCGATGGCAATGAACGTCTTCAGCGTGAAGGCCATGCCGAGCCGCTTCCACGACAGGTAGAAGAAAGGCAGGTTGAGCACGAAAAAGGCGAGGCCGAAATTGACGCCGATCGCATAATGCAGGAGGAAGGCGACGCCGGCGGTGCTGCCGGTCAGAAGGCCGGCGCTGGCGAGCACATAGAGGCCGAGTGCTGCCACGAGACTGCCGGAGAAAATGCCCTGCACATCCTCAAGCGGCGTGTGGCGCGTTGCACTGGTGTTCCAGAAACCAAGGGCATTGATAAGGCTCATGGCGCGATCTCCGAAGGCCGCAAGAGATACCCATCCGGGCAGGCCCGAACGGCGGTGAAATTGATGAATGAAGGTGCAGGTGCGCGGCGGTGCCCTGTGTGCAATGCAGCAATTATCGGGATTCGCGCCGTTCCGATCAAGCGAAATATGTAAGCACTGCTGACCTATTTACATTTCGCAAGAAAAGTTCGCTCAGGCCGGTTTTTTCGTAAGGAAAAGAATGCCGGAGACGGGTTTTCCGCCATCATTGCGAATGGTGGTTTTGCGGATGTCGAGTATAGCGAGCCCGAAGCGGTTGCAGAGCTGCCGGATGTAGCTTTCCGAATGTGCGTAGCGCAGGGATTCGCGTAAAACGAAATCTCGGTCCTCTCCGCTATCCTCGACGGAAAAGGCAAACAGGCCGCCACCGGCAAGCAGCTTCGACGCGATGACGAAGACGCTGTCGAGATTGCCGAGATACATCAGCACATCGGCAGCGCTGACGAGGTCGGCGCGGTTTTCGGCGGTCTTGCCCTTGGCAAAAAGGCCGGAACGCTCGAGCGGCAGGGAAAGGTCGGCCTGTGCGAGCCGGTCGTAAATGCCTTTGTCTCCGGCCTTGGCCAGCATATTGGCCGAAAGGTCGAAGCCTTCGAGATGGTCGGCCTTGTCGCGGATGCGCTCGCCGAACAGACCGGTGCCGCAGCCGAGATCGATGACATGGGCGAAGCGCTCGTTGCCCGCGTGGGCCGCAATCAGGGCGGCGAGTTTTTCCGGAACGGTATAGTGGAGCTTCTCGACCAACGCCTTGTCGAAGCGGTCGGCATAGTCGTCGAACAGTTGCGCAACATAAAGGCTCGAAGGCTGCTCCGGCGTCTCGGCGCCGCCGAGGAGGGCGAGTTTCAGGCCGGCGCCGAAAATATCCTCGGGGTTGAGCTCGAGAACTTTCCTCAGGGCTGCGATTGCCGCCTCTTTGCGGCCGGATTTCTCCTGATAGTCGGCGAGGCGGAACCAGCCGGCCGCCCAGTCGGGAACAAGCTCCAGCGCCTGGGACATCAGGTCGGCGGCGCCGGCGTGGTCGCCACTGTCGGCAAGCATGTGCGCATATTCGGCACGGCGGTCGGCAATCAGGTCGCCGGAGGAAAGCTGGTTGAGGTTCATCGTTTCTGCGCCTCGATTGTGCCCTTGGGCTTTGACCGCTTGTCGCGTGTGAGGGTAGAAATGGCAAGCGGCGATTGGCTCGGCAAGGGGTTTCGCCAATCTTCGCGGCTTGCGAGCGGCGCCGTGGCGGCTTATGTCAGGCAAAACAGGAGAATCATGGGCCATGGCCGATGGAGTGAACAGATTTCTGGGCGATACGCCCGGCCGGGTGATCGTCAAGCTGTTGGTGGTGTCGATCATCGTCGGCTTCGTCATGGCGGTATTCGGCTGGACGCCCTATGGCATTCTCTACACGGTCCGAGATTTTATTCTGGACCTCTGGCATTCCGGCTTCGCGGCGCTCGGCCGCATCGGAGACTATCTGCTGCTCGGTGCGGCCGTGGTCATTCCGGTCTTCGTCATCCTGCGCATTTTGAACTTCCGGCGGTAATATGAACGATCAGATCTTTCTCGCCTCCCGGCGCACGTTTCTGCGGTCTGGAGCGTTTCTTTCGCTCGGCTTTCTTGCCAGTTGCGGCACGCCCAAGATGACCCCGAGCGGCGACGGCAGCGACCAGACGGATGCGACGCTCGGTTATGTCAACGACTTGAGAAAGCAGAAGGGGCTCAAGCAGCTCGCGCGCGACCCGGCCGCCGCGCAGGCAGCGCTCGCGCAGGCCGACCGGATGGCCAAGGCCGGGAAGATGTCGCACCTGATTGGCATGGGCGACAGTTTTCTCGATCGCATGAAGGATCAGGGTGTGGCGCTGCCGGCGGCGGAGAATATCGCCATGGGCCAGGACAGCGCCGAAAAAGTCTATACCGCCTGGTACCATTCGCCCAACCATCTGGAGAATATGCTGGGCCCGAACTATGGCGGCCTCGGCGTCGCGGTGATGCGGAATCCGGCTTCCGGAAACCGGCCCTATTGGGCCATGGTGCTTTCGACCGCCTGATCTGATTCCTGGTTTATGCGGCTGGTCTTGAGGACAAAGAATGACAGCAGCGCAGACGGCCGATATCGGCGAAAATGCCCAAGGGGCGGGCCCCTTCCACGTCACCAACCGGCTGATCCTGGCGATCGCCGTGCCGATGACGCTGGGCTTCCTGACGACGCCGCTGCTCGGGCTGGTCGATACGGCCGTCGTCGGGCATATGGGGCAGGCAACGCTGCTTGCCGGGCTGGCGGTCGGCGCCATCCTCTTCGACCTTTTGTTCAGCACCTTCAATTTCCTACGCTCGGCCACAACCGGCCTGGTCGCCCAGGCTTTCGGGCGCGGCGACAAGACGGAAGAGCAGGCCGTTTTCTGGCGTTCCCTGATCATCGCTGTGGTCTGCGGAACCGCTATCGTCCTTTTATCGCCGTTGCTGCTGGCCCTCGGACTAGGGCTGATGGCGCCGGGGCCGGAGGTGGCGGCGGTGACGCGCACCTATTTCCTCTGTCGCATTCTTTCCGGTCCCGCCGCACTCGCCAACTACACCATCCTCGGCTACGTGCTCGGGCGCGGGCAGGGGACAACGGGACTTGTGCTGCAGACGCTGATCAACGGCATCAACATCGTCTTGTGCATCGTCCTCGGGCTTTACCTCGGCTGGGGCGTGACGGGGGTCGCGCTGGCGACGGTGACGGGCGAGGTGGTCGGCGCGATCGTCGGATTCGCAGTCGTCTATGCCCGCTTCGACCGCACGGTTTCGCCGAGCTGGGCATCGATCATCGCCCGCGAACGCCTGAAGCCGCTGTTCGGGCTTAACCGCGATATCATGATCCGATCCTTCGTCCTCCTCGGCGCCTTTGCCCTGATGACGCGCATCGGTACCTCCCTTGGCCCGGTGACGCTGGCTGCCAACGCCGTGCTGATGACGATCTTCCTTGTCGCTGGTTATTATCTCGACGGGCTCGCCAATGCCGCCGAGCAGCTGACGGGCCGCGCCATCGGCGCCCGCTTCCGGCCGGCCTTCGATCGGGCCTTGAGGATGACGGCGATCTGGTCCCTCGTTCTCGCCGGGTTCACCACCATCGTCTTTTTGATTTTCGGCGACCGGCTGGTCGATCTGTTGACAACGGCAGAAGATGTGCGGGCGGAAGCCTATGTCTATATGCCCTGGGCGGCGATCACCGCATTGACGGGGGCGCTGGCGTTCCTGATGGATGGCGTCTTCATCGGTGCCACCTGGTCACGCGACATGCGCAACATGATGCTTGCCGCCTTCGCCGGCTATATTGCCGCCCTCTGTTTCCTGGTGCCGACCTTCGGCAATCACGGGCTCTGGGCGTCGCTCAACCTGTTCCTGCTGTTTCGCGGCCTTTTCCTGATGGTGCTGGTGCCACGCCGTTCGGCTCAGACATTCTATAGGGCATGATGTGACCCGAGAACCGCTTCACACTTTTCGGCATCATGCCCTGGTGGCCCAATAGTCAACGCGGCTGCCGCGGATGTCGGCGATCGACGAGAGTTTTTCGCGATCGCAGAGTTGCGACAGGCCGCGGACGATCCTGCCTGGCAGCGATGGGCCTTCATAGACCATGCAGGAATAGAGCTGGACGAGATTAGCGCCGGCGCGGATTTTTTCCGCTGCCGTTTCCGCCGAGGAGACGCCGCCGACGCCGATGATCGGCAGGTCGGGTCCGACCCGCTGGCGCATCTTGGCTAGCACGACGGTCGATTTTTCAAACAGCGGTTTGCCGGAAAGGCCACCGCTTTCCTTGGCCTGGCGCTGGTCCTTGAGGCCGTCGCGCGACAGCGTCGTGTTTGAGACGATCAGCCCGTCGAGATCGTGCGACAGGGCCTCGGTCGCAATATCGTCCATGCCTTCTTCCGTGAGGTCGGGCGCGATCTTGAGGAAGACCGGCACACGCTTTCCGATCTTTGCGGCCTCCTCATCGCGAGCGGCGAGCACGGCCGACAGGAGCGCCGCCAGGCTTTCGCGCGCCTGCAGGTCGCGTAGGCCTGGCGTGTTGGGAGAGGAGATATTAGCGGTGAAATAGCGGGCGACGCCGTAGAAGGTGCGAATGCCGGTGACGTAATCGGCGATGCGGTCGGCGCTGTCTTTATTGGCGCCGATATTGACGCCGATCATCGCGTCGCGCGCGCACCCACGAAGCCGGGTCAGCGCGGCCTGATGGCCTTCATTGTTGAAGCCGAGACGATTGATGACGGCATCGTCCTCGACCAGACGGAAGATGCGCGGCTTGTCGTTGCCGGCCTGCGGCTTCGGCGTGACGGTGCCGATCTCGGTGAAGCCGAAACCGAGCCTGAGCAGCGCCTCCGGCACTTCGGCATTCTTGTCGTAGCCGGCCGCCATGCCGAGCGGATTGGTGAAGGTGAGGCCGGCGACGGTCTGCGCGAGCCGCGGATCGGCGGGGGCGGTGCAGGCGGGCACGAGGCCGGTTTTCAGCGCCTTGACGGAAAGGCCGTGGGCGGCTTCCGGATCGAGCAGGAAGAGGCCGCGGCGGGCGAGCGACTGAATGGCATTGATCATCGGTCAAGCTCCGGAAAGACATGGTCGCCATCGGCACCGAGCGGCAGCGGTTTTGCCCAAAGGACCACATCGAGGGACAGCGGCGCGTAGAGATGCGGAAACCGCGTACCGCTGGGAGAGGCCTCGTAGACAAGCTTGTCGCCGAGCTTTTCGGCATCGATGGCAACAAGCAGAAGCCCTTCCTGTCCGGCAAAATAGCGGGCAGCCGTTCCCGGTGCCTGCTCGGCCGTCGACAAATGGATGTAGCCATCCGTCAGATCGATCGAGGCGCCCTTGAATTCTCCAGTGTTGAGCGCATCCTGCCACAGAGATGCCGGGACGATTTTGTAGATAATGTCGGTCATGCTGCCGTTTCCTGGACTTTGGACAATTTCTTTTGCGGGATTGCCGCAAACTTCTGCGAAAGTCCATCGGCAAGCGGGTGCGATCCCGGATTTTCGGCTGATAGGGAGATTGCGATGAACAGGTTACTGATACCGGTCTTGGTTCTGGGCGGGGTTCTTGCAGCCGTCGCGGCCTTTGCCGAGGAGCCGGCGCCGGGGCGCTACGCCATGCAGAAGACCGAAAGCGGTATTGCGCGGCTGGATACCCAGACGGGCGAGGTGTCGCTCTGCCAGGAGGGCAAAGGCGAAATGGTCTGCCGGATGGCCGCCGACGAGCGCACCGCCTTCGAACTTGAGCTCGATCTGCTGACAAAGCGCATCGAAACGCTGGAAAAAACGGTCGGCGAGGGGCAAACTGCGCTGAAACCACGGCTTCCGACGGAGGAAGAGATTGACCAGACGATGAGCATCATGGAAAGAATGATGCGCAGTTTCATGGGAATTGTGAAGGATCTGGAACGCGAGTCCGATGGGACGGATAGCGTGCCTCAAAAGACCTGACCGGATTCCGGACGATCTATGCGGCGCAGCGGTGAATGGGGGGATTTGCCGGTTTTGCTAGGCTCTTGGGAGGGAGCGTCATGACGTCAGATTTGACCATCATCATTGCGGATGACCACCCGCTTTTTCGCGGCGCCATGCGCCAGGCGCTGACCGGCATGCCCGGTAGTCCGACCATCGTCGAAGCCGGCGATTTCACCGCTGCACGCCAGGCGGCAATCGACAATGTCTCCGCCGACCTGATGCTGCTCGATCTTACCATGCCGGGGGTCAGCGGACTGTCGGGCCTGATCGCTCTTCGCGCCGAATTCCAGAGCCTGCCGGTGATGATCGTCTCGGCTCAGGACGATCCGGCGACGATCCAGCGGGCGCTGGAGCTCGGCGCCTCCGGCTTCCTCTCCAAATCCGCCGGCGTCGAGGAAATCCGCCAGGGCATCGAAACGGTCATGGCCGGCGACATCTTCACCCCGCCGGGCTTCCAGCGCGGCATGGAGCATGAGCCGGAAGTGGCGGATCTTCTGCATCGGCTGCAGACACTGACGCCGCAGCAATCGCGCGTGCTCGGCATGCTCGCCGAAGGCTTGCTCAACAAGCAGATCGCCTACGAACTCGGCGTCTCCGAAGCGACCATCAAGGCGCATGTCTCGGCGATCTTGCTGAAGCTGAATGTCGACAGCCGCACACAGGCGGTCATCCAGCTGGGGAAGATTTCGGCCGTCGCGGCTTGATTTGGATTAACGTCCTGCCGCCTGTTTCGCGGGGGCGAAGTTCGCGTTGATATCGCCTTGCTCTTGGTCGATTGGTGAATGTCGATGACGATGTCCTTGCCGAGCAAGGACAGGGTTCGCATAAGCCTCCACACCGAGTAGTCACCAACATTGCCATTTGCAATTCTGGAAATGTCAGGCTGTTTCAAGCAGGTCAGTTCCGCAGCAGCTTTCTGGTTGAGCGCCTTGTCCTCGATGGCCAGAGCAATTTCATTCGAAAGCAGAAGCTTGATCCGCATCTCCGCGGGTCGGCATTCGCTTTTGTCGTGACGTTTGCGCAGCAAGCACGATTTTCCGCATAAAACTCATCTGCCGTTTTCTCAAAATCAATTTTCTTTATTCCGCCGCCGCCTTCATCGAAACCGAGAGCTGCGTCAGCCAGGCTCGCATCGAGGCGGGGCGAACCGGCTTGTTTTGCAACGCAATGCCGTCGCGTTCGGCGGCGGCGCGGACTTCCGGCGAGCGATCGGCGGTGACGAGGAGGGCGGGGATGGCAATCGCGAAATGGTCGCGGATCGCCTGGATCGCGGCGATACCGGTTGCCTTGTCGAGGTGGTAGTCGGCGATGATCGCGTCCGGATGCTGGGTGAGGTTGGCCGGGTCGGTCTGCCAGGCTGAGAGCGACAGCGCGGTCGAAACCGTGCAGCCCCAGCCATCGAGCAAAAGTTTCATGCCTTCGGTGATCTGGGCCTCGTTGTCGATGCACAGGACCCGCAGGCCGTGGAGCGGTTCGGCGGTTCCAACCGGTGCCGCGGCAGCGATCTTGATCGTGCCGGCGGCGCGGTCGATCGGCATCGTCACGCGAAACCGTGTGCCCTTGCCGGGCTTGGATTGCAGGTCGACGGCGTGGTTGAGGACACGGGAAATGCGGTCCACGATCGACAGGCCGAGACCAAGGCCGGAGGCGGTCCTGGCGCCCTCGTCGAGGCGGGCGAATTCCTTGAAGACGGTGCGGAATTTCGACGCCGGAATGCCGATGCCGGAATCGATGACCTGGATGACGGCGGTGCCGCCCTCGCGGCGCACGCCGACCAGGACCTTGCCCCTTGGCGTGTATTTGATCGCATTGGAGACGAGGTTCTGGATCAGGCGGCGCAGGAGGTTCGGGTCCGTACGCACCGTCAGCGACGTCGGCATGACGGTGAGCCTGAGATTGGCGGCGCGGGCGACGGGGGCGAAGTCCGTTTCGATGCGGCGCAGGAGGTCGTTGAGCGGCACGGATTGAAGGCGTGGCTTCATCGCGCCGGTATCGAGCCGGGAAATATCGAGGACGGCGCCGAGGATGGATTCGACCGATTCCAGCGAGGAATCGATGTTCTGAACGAGCACGCTGTTTTCAGAATCGCCGAGACGCTCGACCAGCGACGAGGAATAGAGGCGGGCGGCGTTGAGAGGCTGCAGGATGTCATGGCCGGCGGCGGCGAAGAAGCGGGTCTTGCCGATATTGGCTTCCTCGGCCGCGGCACGGGCTTCGGCCACTTGCCTGTTGACCCGGGTCAGTTCACCGGTCCGCTCGGCCACGCGCAGCTCCAGCGTTTCGTTCGCCTGCTTCAGAGCCATGTCGGCGGCGACGCGCTGGGTGATGTCGGTATAGGTAGTGACAATGCCCTTGTCAGGCATGGCATTGGTGCGCACTTCGATGATGCGTTCGCCGCCGGAAAGTTCGAGCAGGAAGGGTTTGTCGAGCGTCAGGAAGTTGGCGATCAGCGCCTTTTCGTGCTCCTTGCGGGTATCGCCGCGTTTGCTCAGCATCGAGACGATCTCGGCCAGCGGAAAGCCGACCTGGCCGGCGCTCTCCGGCAGGTCGAGCAGTTGGCGGAAGCGGCGGTTCCAGATGATCAGGTTGTTGGAGCTGTCGAAGACGGCGATGCCCTGGTCCATCTGCGAAAGCGCAGTTTGCAGCATGTCTTGATTGTATTGCAGCGCTTCCGATGCCTGATCGAGCAGCCAGGCGGTGTCGGAAGACGTGTCGTCCATGCGCTGCAGCACCAGAGACAGCACGAGCCGCGCGGAGGAAGAGCCGATGGCGCTGCCGAGCAGTTGCTCGGAGAAATGGACGAGCGCCATGTCGGCGTGCTGGTTGTCTTCCAGCCACCGGCCGGACTGGCGCTCATAGGTGTGGAACGAGCGCAGCATGCGCTCCTCGCCGAGATAGCGGGCGATCGTGGTTTTGAGATCCAGCACGGTTATCTTGGTCTTGCGGCCGCGAAACGCCTTTTCCGAGCGCGACTTGCGGCGAATGAAGACGCCGGCCTGCAGCCGTTCCAGCGGTTTTGGCGCACGGGTCAGCGAACCGATGACATAGGCGATGCCGTTGACGAGCAGGCTGAGTGCGCAGGCGTTGACCAGCGGGTCGGCGGCGGGGCCGGAAAAGATCGCGGTGAAGGGGAAGAGGAAGCCGAGAACGGTTGTCGCGACATGCGAGTTGTCCGGTCCGCCGAGGCTCGGCAGGAAGAGCAGATAGGCCCAGACGAGGAAGCCGAGCGTCATCCCGGCAATCGCGCCGCGGGCATTGGCCTGGCGCCAGACGAGGCCGCCGAACAGCGCCGGTGCCATCTGCGATATGGCGGCGAAGGAGAGGAGGCCGAGGGAGGCGAGGCCTGCACTCATGTCGGCGGAGCGGTAGTAGCCGTAGCCCAGCAACAGGACCACGAAGATCGCCGTGCGCCGGACGTTGAGCAGCGTGCCGGCGACATCCTGCGAACCGCCGCGGCCCATCAGGTTGCGCCTGAGGAAGACCGGCATGACGATGTCGTTGGAAATCATGATCGACAGTGCGACCGAGGCGACGATGACCATGGCGGTCGCGGCCGAAAAGCCGCCGATGAAGGTGATCAGCGTCAGGATAGGCATGTCGGCGGCGAGCGGCAGCGTCAGGAGATAGAGATCTGCCTCGCCGCTCCCGGCAAAGGTCAGGATGCCGGCGATGGCGATCGGCAGTACGAAGAGATTGATGGCAATCAGATAGACCGGGAAGAGGATGCCGGCAGTGCGCAGGTCCTTTTCGGTGCGATTCTCGACGACGGTGACGTGGAACTGCCGGGGCAGCATGATGATGGCGAAGGCCGAAAGCACGACCAGCAGGATCCAGCGCGGCAGTGGCGTCTGGTATTCGAGCGCCGACATCACCTGGCTGTTGGAGAGCGCCTTGGTCCAAAGGTCGCGCGGGCCGTCGAACAGGAAGAAGACCACGTATAGGCCGGCCGTCACCAGCGCCAAGAGCTTGACCACCGATTCCATCGCGATCGCCAGGATGAGACCGTCCTGATGTTCGGTGGCGTCGGTGTGGCGCGTGCCGAAGACGATGGCGAAACAGGCGAGGAAGAGCGTGACAAGCAGCGGCAGGTCGACGAAATTCTCGCCGGCGCCGATGCCAAAGCCACTGGTATCGACCATGGCCGACACTGAGCTGGAAACCGCCTTCAACTGCAGGGCGATATAGGGGATGGCTCCGATCAGCGAGATCAGCGCGACGATGGCGGCAACCGCCGGGTTCTTGCCATAGCGTGCGGCGACGAAATCGGCGACGGAGGTGAGCCTTTCCGATTTGGCCAGCGCGATGATGCGGCGGATCACCGGCAGGCCGAGCGTGAACATCAAGATGGGGCCGATATAAATGCCGGTGAATTCGAGCCCGCGCTCGGCAGCGAGACCGACCCCACCGAAATACGTCCATGAGGTGCAATAGATCGCCAGGCTGAGCGCATAGACCAGCGGCCTGCCCTTGCCGGCAGGCGCGTTGCGCGCCTTGCGATCGCCATAGCTTGCCACCGCAAACAGCAGCAGCAGGTAGGCAAAGGCGGCCGCGAAGATGATCGAGCCCGAAAGCATGCCTCCTCCTTATCTTCACATCAGCATAGGACAAGACGAAGGGGAAGAAAATCAGGTGTGCCTTAGCCTTAAGTCAAAGAACGGACATCTGTTTTTGGAACGGCACGAAACCGGTGGGTTTCACGCCCATTTTCCGATGCACGATTTACTTGAGTGTGATTTCAAGTAGCATCTCCCCGCTATCCGGCGGGGCGAGGACAGGCGGCCAGCCGGCTTCCATGGAAGATGAGGAGAGACTCTAATGCTGAACGAATTCAAGGAGTTTATTGCAAGAGGCAATGTCATGGACCTTGCCGTCGGCATCATCATCGGCGGTGCTTTCACGCTGATCGTCAATTCTCTGGTCAGCGACATCATCATGCCGGTCATCGGTGCCTTCACCCGCGGCCTTGATTTTTCCAACTTCTTCCTTCCGCTCTCCAACACCGTGACCGCGACGTCGCTCGCCGCGGCGCGTGAGCAGGGCGCGGTCTTTGCCTATGGCCATTTCCTCACCGTGGTGCTGAACTTCCTGATCCTCGCCTGGATCGTTTTCCTGCTGGTCAAGGCGGTCAACAAGATGCGCGCCTCGCTGGAGAAGCAGAAGAACGAGGAGCCCGCAGCACCGCCGCCGGTCGATGTGCAACTGCTGACCGAAATCCGCGACCTGCTGAAGCAGAGAGCGTAAGGCGATACATCACCAAAATCGATAAATTCGTCAGCGAATATCGCGTGATCGCGATCTGAAAAACCGCTAGAAGCGGCGGGCAACGAGAGCGCCGCGCGCGCAAAGGGCGCTCTCCCCTTTGATATTACGCATAACCCGAAAATCGAATGCGATTTCGGGTTATGCGTCGGGAGCCCGCCGATGACCATACTTGCCAGCCTCAGTCCCCGATCGCTTGCCGCACCGGAGAGCGGTATCGTCGAACTGGTGAATTATGCGCGCGGGCGCGACGGCCTCATACCGCTCTGGGTCGGCGAAGGCGACCTGCCGACGCCGGATTTCATCTCACAGGCGGCGCAGGACTCGCTGAAGGCCGGCGAGACTTTCTACACCTGGCAGCGCGGCATCCCGCCGCTGCGCGAGGCGCTGGCCCGCTACTACCAGCGCCATTTCCAGAAGACGCTTTCGCCGGACAATTTCTATGTGACGGGGTCGGGCATGCAGGCGATCAAGCTGGCCATCGAGGCCGTGACCTCGCCGGGCGACGACGTGGTCTTCCTGTCGCCGGCCTGGCCGAATTTTGCGGCAAGTGCGGAGCTTTCCGGCGTCCGCGCGATTGCCTTGCCGCTCAGCTTCGAGGACGGAAAGTGGCAGCTGGACATAGGCAAGCTCGAAGGTGCGATCACGCCGAAGACGCGGGCGCTGTTCGTCAACACGCCCTCCAACCCGACCGGCTGGACCGCATCGCATGACGATCTGAGGGCGATCCTTGATCTGGCACGCCGGCATGGCCTCTGGATCATCGCCGACGAAATCTATGCGCTCTATTATTTCCATGATGGCCGGGCGCCGTCGTTCCTCGACATCATGCAGGAGGATGACCGCATCCTCTTCGTCAATTCCTTCTCCAAGAACTGGTCGATGACCGGCTGGCGCGCCGGCTGGATCGTAGCGCCGCCGGAAATCGGCCAGGTGCTCGAAAACCTCATCCAGTATTCGACCTCCGGCGTGGCGCAGTTCATTCAGGCGGGTGCGGTGGTTGCGCTCGATCATGGCGATGGCTTCATCGCCGAAAACATCGCCAAGGCTGCCCGCTCGCGCGACCTGCTGTGTGATGCGCTGATCGCGACGAACCGCGTCCAGACCCTGAAACCGGACGGCGCGATCTATGCCTTCCTGAAGATTGACGGTGTCACGGATGCGCGCCGCGCCGCCCTCGACATCGTCGACAAGACCGGCGTCGGGCTCGCACCGGGCACGGCATTCGACGAGGGTGGGGCGCTGTTCATGCGCGCCTGTTTCCTGCGTGATCCCGGCCAGATCGCAATGGCCGCTGAGCGGCTGGCCGGCTATGTCGCCTCTCTTTGACAGACATTTGACTGTTCGGCGCTGCACAAAATCCTTGTATATCGTGCCGTCAACGGGTCATATCCCGCTGACTTCAACAGTGCGGGAGTACACGGATGGCGGTTTTGGTAACAGGCGGCGGCGGCTATATCGGCAGCCACATGGTCTGGGCGCTGCTCGATGCCGGTGAACAGGTCGTCGTCATCGACCGTCTTTCCACCGGATTTCGCTGGGCGATCGCGCCTGAGGCGCGCTTCTACGAAGGTGACATCGCCGACACGGTCCTGATGCGGCGGATCTTCTCGGAAAACGAGATCGATTCCATCATCCATTTCGCCGGTTCGATCGTCGTGCCGGAATCGGTTGCCGATCCGCTCGGCTATTACGAGAACAACACGGTCAAGTCGCGCAGCCTGATTGCCAGCGCCGTCGAGGCCGGAATTCCCTATTTCGTGTTCTCCTCGACGGCGGCGGTCTACGGAACGCCGCAGGTTCTGGAGCCGGTGACCGAAAGCGTCCCCCTGAAACCGGAATCCCCCTATGGCTCGTCCAAGCTGATGACCGAGATCATGCTGCGCGATACGGCCAATGCACACCATTTCACCTATACGGCGCTGCGTTATTTCAACGTTGCCGGGGCCGATCCGAAGGGACGCAGCGGCCAGTCCTCGGCTGTGGCGACGCATCTGATCAAGGTCGCCTGCGCCACGGCACTTGGCAAGCGCCAATCCATGAGCGTCTTCGGCACCGACTATCCGACGCCGGACGGAACCTGCGTGCGCGACTACATCCATGTCTGGGATCTGGTGCAGGCGCATCTGAAGGCGCTGCTGCGCATGCGTGCCGGTGGCGGCTCGCTGGCCGCCAATTGCGGCTACGGCCATGGCTTCTCGGTGCTTGAGGTGCTCGATGCGGTGCGCAAGGTGCATGGGGCCGATTTTCCGGTCACTTTTGCGGAACGCCGGGCGGGCGATCCGGCGATGATCGTCGCAAATCCGGCGCTTGCCAGACAGGAACTCGGATGGGTGCCGGAATATGATGATCTGAACGGCATCATCCGCAGTGCGCTTGATTGGGAACAGCATCTGATGCGGAAGAATGCTTATTGAATATGCTGATATCTTCCTGGCCGGACATTCGGCCGGGAAGCACTGTATACGACCAGCGGCCGCCTCACCCCTCTGCCCTGCCGGGCATCTCCTCCTCAAGGGGGAGATTGGCGCGCGGCTGGCCTCCTGCTCCCGATCTCCCCCGATCTCCCCCTTGAGGGGGTATTCCCGATCCTGTCGTGTACCGTGGGAAGGGAGACAGGAAGGCCGGCGTCTGCCTGCAGCCTCTCCAGTTTGACGACAGTTTCGGGTTCTAGGGTGCTTGTCAGGATTGACTGACTGGACCTGGAGCATCATGGAGTTTTCCCGCCTTAGAACCCGTACGACGGCAAGGCCATTGGCTGTGCGGTCGAAGGCGGCGCGTGGGCTGGAAGCTGTGCGGCCGCCTCAAAGCAGGTTTCCCTCGGCCCGTTTTCCCTGCGCCACGTCATTGCCGGTGCCGCTGGCGACCGCTTTTGCGCGTAGCTGGAGGACCCGATGAAAGCGGTCATTCTCGCTGGCGGTCTGGGCTCGCGCATTGCCGAGGAAACGCATCTGCGGCCGAAGCCGATGATCGAGATTGGCGGCCGGCCGATCCTCTGGCACATCATGAAACTCTACTATGCCCACGGCGTGAGGGACTTCATCATCTGCTGCGGCTTCAAAGGCTATATGATCAAGGAATATTTCGCCAATTACGGCTTGCACATGTCGGACATCACGTTCGATCTTGCGCAGAACAGCATCGAATTTCATCGCCAGAGCGCCGAGAACTGGCGCGTGACGCTGATCGATACGGGCGAGAACTCGATGACCGGCGGCCGCCTCAAACGTGTTGCCTCCTATCTCAAGGACGAGGAAGCCTTCTGCTTCACCTATGGCGATGGCGTCAGCAATGTCGATATCGGCGCGACCATCGCCTTCCACAAAAACCACGGCAAGCAGGCGACGGTGACGGCGGTGCGGCCGCCGGCGCGCTACGGCGCACTGCAACTGGACGGCACCGAGGTTCAGGGTTTCGTCGAAAAACCGGAAGGCGAGGGTGGCTTCATCAATGGCGGCTTTTTCGTTCTTTCGCCGCGTTGCATCGACCGGATCGAAGCGGATCATTCAAGCTGGGAGGGAGAGCCCTTGATGGGACTGGCCAGAGACGGCGAACTGCAGGCCTATTTCCACGAAGGCTTCTGGCAGCCGATGGATACGCTGCGCGACAAGAATCATCTCGAAAGCCTCTGGCAGAGCGGCGCCCCGCCGTGGAAAACATGGTGATGCCGATGACGAATGAATTCTGGCGCGGAAAACGCGTCTTGGTCACCGGGCACACCGGCTTCAAGGGCAGCTGGCTGACGCTGTGGCTGCGTGAACGTGGGGCGGATGTTGCGGGCCTGTCGCTGGCGCCACGGACCGAGCCCTCGCTGCACCTGCTGCTCGGCGGCGCGATGGATGGCCCTGGCATCATTGACATCCGCGACCGCGACGCCGTCACCCATTATGTTCTGAAGACCAAGCCGCAGATCGTCTTTCATCTGGCCGCCCAGGCGCTGGTCAGGGCCGGTTATCGCAATCCGGCGGAAACCTATGACGTCAACGTGCTCGGTACGGCCAATCTGCTGGACGCCCTGCGGCTGTCGGAGGACGTGCGCTCGATCGTGGTCGTGACGACCGACAAGGTCTACCACAATGCCGAGACGGGGCTTGCCTTCATGGAGAGCGATCCGCTCGGCGGCCACGATCCCTACAGTGCCAGCAAGGCGGCGGCGGAGATCATCGCGGCGAGCTATCGCGCCTCCTTCTTTTCAGCCCGCAGGATCGGCCTTGCCACGGCGCGCGCCGGCAACGTTATTGGTGGCGGTGACTGGGCGGAAGACCGGCTCGTTCCCGATGCAGTCAGGGCCTGGCAGAGCGGCGAGACATTGCAGGTGCGCCGTCCGCGGGCGGTGCGGCCCTGGCAGCATGTGCTCGAACCGCTTGGCGGCTATCTCGGCCTTGCAGAACGGCTGTGGCAGGCGCCGGAAGGGGCCGAGAGCTACAATTTCGGGCCGGATCATGGCGAAGCCGCATCGGTCGGCGCGGTTCTGAAGATGGCGGAGCAGCATTTCGGCGGCGGCGCGATGATGCTTGGCGACGGAACGGACGGTCCGCACGAGGCGGGGTATCTCGTCCTCGACAGTGCCAAGGCGCGGGCCGAACTCGGCTATCAGCCGCGCTGGCGGCTGGCGGAAACGGTCAGGCGGACGATGGAATGGTACCGGGCGCAGGGCGATGGCCAGGCGGCGCTCGATCTCTGCCTTGCCGATATCCGGGATTTCGCCGGCTTGGCCGTTCAAGACGAGCCTTTGAGGGCGGCCGGATGAGCGGGCGGTTCGAGGCGAGTGTAACGCCTCTTGACGGGTTGCTGGTTCTGACCCGCAGGAAAATGGCGGACGAGCGCGGGTTCCTCTCGCGCCTGTTCTGCGAGGATGATCTTGCCGCCTTCGGCTGGCAGGGGCGCCTTGTGCAGCTCAACGAGACCGGCACGACGTTCAAGGGCACGGTGCGCGGTATGCATTTCCAGCGCTCGCCGCACGCCGAGATCAAGCTGGTGAGCTGCACGCGCGGCCGCATTCTCGATGTCGCCGTCGATATCCGCGAGGATTCACCGACCTTTCTCCGGCATTTCGCCATTGAGCTTTCCGAAGACAACGCCTGTTCGCTGCTGATCCCCAAGGGGTTCGCCCATGGCTTCCAGGCGCTGACCGATGATGTCCGGATGATCTATGCCCATTCTGAGCCCTATGCCGCCGAGGCGGAAGGCGGGCTCAACCCTGAAGATCCGGCGCTCGCTCTTAACTGGCCGCTGCCGGTGATCAATCTCTCGCCGCGCGATGCAGCGCATCCCCTGTTGTCGCCGGACTATCGCGGAGTTGCCGCATGAGATGCCGTCACTGCGGATCGACGCATATGGTGCCGTTTCTCGATCTCGGCACTGCTCCGCCGTCGAACTCCTACGTCGAACCCGCCAGCCGTCATATGCCGGAGCTTTGGTATCCGCTGGTGATCTGCTGCTGCCAGGAATGCCGGCTGGTGCAAACGGAAGATTTCGCCGATCGCGAGACGTTCTTCTCGTCGAGCTATGCCTATTTCAGCTCCTTCTCGACCTCCTGGCTTGCTCATGCCAGGCAGTATGTCTCCGAGATGCAGGCCCGTTTCGGCCTGACCGAAGCGTCGCACATCGTCGAGGTCGCCGCCAATGACGGCTATCTGCTGCAATATGCCAAGGAGCGCGGCATCGGCTGCCTCGGCATCGAGCCGACGGCAAGTACGGCATCGGCTGCCCGGCAAAAGGGTATCGACATCGTCGAGGAATTCTTTGGCGTCGAACTCGCCAAGACACTGGTGGCGGAGGGGCGTTCGGCCGATCTGATGGCGGCCAACAACGTGCTGGCCCATGTGCCCGACATCAACGATTTCGTTTCCGGCTTCACGCATCTCCTGAAGGCCAACGGCGTTGCCACCTTCGAATTTCCGCACCTCCTCAACATGGTGCGCGAGGCGCAGGTCGACACGGCCTATCACGAGCATTATTCCTATCTGTCACTGACCGCCGTGACGCGCGTCTTTGAGGCAAACGGTCTCTCCGTCTTCGATATCGAGACGACACCGTGGCATGGCGGCAGCCTGCGCGTATTTGCGCAGCGCAGCGATACGGGGACGCATGCGAAAACGGCAGCCGTCGCCAAAACGCTGGATGCCGAGCGCGCGGCTGGCATGTTCGAGGATACCTTCTATGCGAATTTTCAGGAGGCGGCGCAGACCGTGCGCGACGGCTTCCTTGAATTCCTCATCGAGAGCCGGCGGGCGGGATTGAAGGTTGCGGCCTACGGTGCCGCCGCGAAGGGCAACACGCTCATCAATTTCGCCGGCGTCAAGCCCGATCTCCTGGCATTCGTCGTCGACAAGAATCCGGCCAAGCAGGGAACCCTGCTCCCGGGCAGCCGCATCCCGGTTGTCACGGAGGACGTCCTGAAAGCCGAAAAACCGGAAAGGGTGGTTATCCTGCCATGGAACCTACAGGCCGAAATCAAACAGCAGCTTTCGTATATCAGCGATTGGGGTGGCAAGTTCGTGACGGCGGTGCCGAAGCTGACGGTGCATCCGTAGCCGATGGCGCGCTCACCGATCTGCCTCAGCTTGCCGTCGATATGCCGGTAAAGCAGGCGGATACGCCCGTCGCCAAGATCGGCTGATCGCGAAGCTTCACTTTTCGATTTCGCCGAGCACAACCTGCTCGTGCTCGATCGAATGCTGGATGAGCCGCGTCCAGATCTCCTCGTAAAAGTCGGGATCGAGCCCGGCCTTCTCGGCGTTTTTTCGCGCGTTGCGCCGAACCTCATGCACGCGCGCCGGGATGTCTGCCTTAAGACCGGCAGGCTTCTTGATCTCGGCCGCGCGATCGATATAGGCCCAGCGTTCCGCGAACAACGTCATCAGCGCCCTGTCCAGCCGGTCGATCTCGGCGCGGATATCCGCCATCGAGGTGCAGTCTGCCGGATTTTTCTGCATGCGGGTCTCCGGGTGTCATGTCTCACGGGCGGCTTGCTGCAAGGCAACGCCCAATCCAACGCTGCTTATCAAGCGATCCTGCTCCTGAAAAGCCGAAAACCCCAGGCCGGTTCAAAGGGTCGCGGGCAAGGTTCGCGAAAGCCCTCACCGCTAGGGTGCGACAAACGGAGAAATTTCATGTTCGCCCAGCCGAAACTGACGATTTGTGTGCCCTCGCGGAACCGCCAGCGCTATTTCCAGGAAACCATCAGAAGCCAGCTGATGAACCTGCGGGCAGATGTCGAATATGTGTTTGCCGACAATTCCGACGATGCCTCCATCATGAACAATTTCATGGAAGATGTGATCGGCGATCCGCGCGTCAAATACCTTCCATCGGGCGATCGCGTGTTTCCCATGGTGGAGAACTGGGATCGCTGCGTGGAGGCGGCCACCGGCGAATTCATCTGCATGATCGGCGATGACGACTATGTCGATGCCAATGTCGTGGACCTTATCAGCCGCTCGCAGGTGGAGCACAACGTCATCGACGTATTCGTCTGGAGCCGCCTCACCTACAACTGGCCCGACAATCGTCCGCATCACTGCAACGTCTCCGCACCGCTCGGCACCAGCGTGCACAGGTTGCCTCGGGCGTGGCTGTATCAGGAGTTCTTCTCCTGGAAAGGAAACACGGCGACCCCCAACATGGCCTTCGGCTTCTATCACGGCGCGGTCTCCAAGCGCGTGATGGACAAGATCAAGGCGAAGTTCGGTGGAAAATACTGCGAATACCCGGTCGTCGATTTCGAGAACGTCTGCAAGATTCTCGTGACCGCCGAGCATATGTTTTATTCGGAGCGCGCCTTCTCGGTTCTCGGCTCCTGCGCGGAAAGCAATTCGGCAAAAATCAAAGTAATCGACAAGGTCAAGGAACAGCACGCGGCCTTCATGATCGAGACGGGGCGCAACATTGATGAAGACCCGCACATGAAGGATTTCCCCTTTCCTTCGGCCTTGGGACTGACCGCCTGCATCGCGCAGACGCAGCACTGGTTCCTGTCACAATACGGCTACAGCCCGATGGCGGGCTGGGAGGCCAATTTTGCCGAAGCCTGCGGCCTGAGCTGTGGCATCATGGGAAGCCGGCAGGACTACGACAGGACTGTCGAAGGCTACCGTGCCGCTTTCGGGAAATGGAAGGGCGGAAAATATCTGAAACATTTCAAGCCAGTGGACTATATCGAGCCAACCGGAACGCTGTTCTTCACCGGCGTTTCCAACAACCATCTCTATATCGACGAAGAGATCGGCGGCGTACAGACGCCGGCAGAACTCTACCATCTGGTCAATCAGATGCTGGCGCGTCAGGAAGCGCTGAACCTGAACTTCAACGAGCACTTCAAGTCCGCCTGAGGCCAGACATGACCGGTTGGGAAAGATTTGCGGAAAGCTTTAAGCGGCATTGTCCCGCTCCACGCCAGACCTGGTACCGACAGCGAAAAGGATCCAAAGCATGATTCAGAATGAAGTACTCATTCCCGCTTCGGCGAAGGAAGATTTCATCACCAAGGGCTATACGATGCTGCCGCAGTTCTACGATGCGCAGCGCGACGTCGCACCGATCCAGGAAGGCATCCGCGTCATCCTGGAACTGATGTGCCGGAAATATAATGTCGATGCCCCGACGGATACGTCCTGGAATGCAATGACCAAGGCCTATCCGGCGCTGATCGCCAAGAACCGCGCCTGGGGCGGCGAGGTCTATGACGCCATCAAGCAGATTCCCGCCTTCATGGCGCTGGTCACCAAGGCAAAGAACCTGACGGTCTTTGAAAATCTGCGTCCGGGTTCCGTTCCGGGCATCGCGGCCGGCGGCTACGGCATCCGCATCGACAATCCGGGCGAGGAGAAGTTCCGCGCGCAATGGCATCAGGAGTTTCCAGGCCAGCTCAGAAGCCTTGACGGCATCGTCTTCTGGACGCCGCTCCTGCCCGTGACGCAGGAAATGGGGCCGGTGCAGATCGCCGAGGGCTCGCATGCTGAGGGCCTTATTCCCGTCCACCGTAGTGACGCCGGACACGGCAAGAGCGGCGCCTATGCGCTGTTCCTGGACGGCGTCGAGGAGCGTCTGGCGAAATACGAGACTGTGGCACCGCTGACCCAGCCGGGCGATCTGATCCTGATGGACTTCCTCACCATGCATCAAAGTGGCCACAATGTCTCCGCCATGCCGCGCTGGAGCCTGCAGTTCCGCTATTTCAATTATGCCGATCCCTTGGGCATCCGCATCGGCTGGTGCGGCTCGTTCGCAGCCGGCGTCGATTTTTCTAAGATCCTGCCGGAACTGGTGACGGATGGCGAGACCGCGGCATGACGGCCTGCCGCGTTTGTGGATCGCATATCGCCAAGGCTTCCTATGAGGCGTCAGCGCCTGCATTGACGTCGATGATGGCCTTCATCGACATTCCCACGCTCGCCTATGTCTGTGACGACTGCGGCCATGCGCAAGGCGCCGACCTGCCGGATCTCGAGACCTTCTACGACACGACCTATCGGATTTCGCTGGAATCGGATGACCACGACCAGATCTTCGCGATGGCTGCGGATGGAACGCCGATCTACCGCACCGACCATCAGGCCGCCATCGGCCTGCGCCTGCTGGACCTGCCGCAAGGCGCGTCCATTCTCGACTATGGCGCGGGCAAGGCCACGACCTTGCGCAAGATGTGCACGGCACGGCCAGACCTGCATCCTCATGTCTTCGATGTCAGCCGGGACTACATGCCGGCGTGGGATGGCTGGGTCACGGGCGAAGATCAGGCGACCTATACCGTGCCGGAGGCTTGGGCCGGCCGGTTCGACGCCATTATCAGCCATTTCGTCATCGAGCACGTCGTCGATCCTGTCAGTTTCCTCAAGACGCTGCGGGCACTTCTGACGCCGGGCGGACGAGCGCTTCTCTCGATGCCGGACGTGGCCGCCAATCCGGGTGACATGACGGTGGCCGATCATCTCAATCATTTCAGCAGAGCGTCGCTGAAACGGGCGTTCCAGCTTTCCGGCTTTGCGCTGGAAACGATCGATGGCGACGCTTTTCCCGGCGCCTTCTTTGCCATTGCCATCCGTTCCGAAGAGCCGGTGGCGATCGACAGAAACGGGCAGGAAATCTCGGTAGCTGCCGCAAAAGCCAAGGAGATCTGCACCTTCTGGAAGCAGGCGACCAAAAGGCTCGACGGTGCGGCCAAGCAGTTTTCCGGCAAACGCGCGGCAGTGTACGGCTCGGGCTTCTACGGCAGCTGGATCTGCAGCCGGATCGAGGCGGATGTCGATTTCCGTGTCTTCCTCGACCAGAACCCGAAGCTGCAGGGGTCGACGCATTTAAATCGCCCAGTACTCGCGCCAGCAAACCTCGACGACAACGTCGATGTGGTCTTCGTCGGCCTCAATCCGCTGAAGGCGCGTACCGCCATCGCCGGACAGGCAGTGCTGAACCGGCCGGGACTGGATCTCGTCTGGATCGACGGCTGACCGGTGAAACAACAGCCAGCCTCGCGAAAGGCTTTGGCGATAGTTTCTCCCTGTCGAAATTGTCTGGTGACGGCGGCTATGGTGGCGGCCTCTGCGGGCAGAATATCGGCCAATGCTTGAACGGGTCATGAGCCGGAATATCGTTATTTCACAGTCGATGTATTTTCCCTGGGTGGGTCTCCTGGAACAGATCCGGCTCGCGGACGTCTTTGTGCATTACGACGACGTGCAATACTCCAAGGGCAGCTTCAGCAATCGAGTTCAGGTGAAGGGCGTGAACGGCGTCAGCTGGATGACCCTGCCGTTGCGCGACTATCACCTCGGGCAGCGGATCGACGAGGTGATGCTTGACGAGAGGACGGACTGGCGGAGCAAACATCGGGAGATCCTGCGTCAGGCCTACCTCAAAGCACCGTTTCGCGAGGAGATGCTGGCGATTGTGGATCGCGTCTTTTCGCAGGAGGCTGCGACGGTCGCGGATATCTCACGCCGGTCCATGCTGGAGCTTGCCGCTTATTTCGGCCTGGACAGGGCGCATTTTCTCTCGTCGCATACGTTGCCGATACCCGGTGCAAGCAGCGAGCGTGTCTGCGATATAGTCGAGCACCTTGAGGGGACTGTCTATATTACCGGGCATGGCGCGCGGAATTATCTGAACCACGCGCTCTTCGAGGAAAAGGGTATCGCCGTCGAATACATGCAGTATGAGCGGACATCCTATCCGCAATTGCATGGCGACTTTACGCCTTACGTGACGGCCTTGGACCTGGTCGCCAATTGCGGTGTGGAAGGCACCAAAATGATCGGATCGGGAACGATCGATTGGAAAGAATTCACCGGATAAATCCGGGATCGCGGTGATTGTCCGAGAACCTCGGGGCACAACAAGCAGCCCGCTACGGGCGCACTTCTGCCAAGAGCCTCTCCAGTAGCAGGACATGATGCGCGTTGCCGTCGCGATCCCGAAAATGATTTTCCAGCGTACCGATGACCCGAAATCCGGCTGCGTGATAGACCTTGAGTGCAACGAGATTGTCTTCCCGGACTTCCAGAAGAAGCTTTGCCAGCGCCAGCTCTTCGCAGGCTAGTCTCGTCAGTAGTGCTACGGTAGCATGGCCGCGCCCGTGTCCACGGGCGCTATTCAGCAGGGCAAGCCCACCATAGCCGTGACGATTGCGGCGGTGTATCTGGCTGATTTGAACAAAACCAAGCGCTTCCCGGGTCCTGGCATCAGCGACAATCCGGAATGCCCCATCGTTGCGCCGCCGTTCGATCCAGCTTTTCACCGCCTCGTCGTCGGTCGCGTCCGGTATAGCCATCAGCATGTCCTGGATCGACGGATCGCGGCGAATGTCGGCGAGGACATCGAAATCGGTGTCCAGCGGCTGGCGAAGGACGATAGATGCCTGGCCAGCTGCGGGAAAGCCGATCATTTGCGGATGCACCGGACATATCCCCCGGGGGAGCTGGAGAAGACAAGCTTGCCATTGATGACATCATCGGGCTGGAAGCGATCGGTTTCGCCAAGATACGTATTCAATGCGGTGAGTGGCTCGTCACCAGGATGCCAGATCTTGGAGCGCTTCGTCGGTGTTTGCGCCGCTTCCACACGCCCGAGCAGTGTGTCGGCAACGACGAGGAACTGCCCCTCGGTCACCAGCGGGCCGTAATGGCGCAGTTCGTCGAGCACGTGATCGCGGCTGTGATCGCTGTCGAGAACGACCATGACGGAGGCGCCTGCGGGAATGGAAGCCTTCACTTTGGCAAGCGTTTCTGCCGCGGTTGACGGACCTTCGATCAGTTCGATCAACGGCGACATCGGGTGTGTTTCGATCGCCTCGCGATTATGGGCGCGGATATCGATATCGACGCCGATCACCTTGCCCTTGCCGATCAGCTTCAACATGGCCGCCATCATGATCATCGAGCCGCCGCGCGCAACGCCGGTTTCGATGATGACGTCCGGTTTCGTTGCCCAGATGACTTCCTGCGTCGCCATGACGTCGGCCGGCATCTGGATGATCGGCACGCCGAGAAAGGACCAGAGATAGGAATAGTCGTATTTGTCGAGCGCAACGACGGTCTCGACGGACTGGCGAAAGGCGTCGTTGTCCCTGCCAAGCGCGAGGCACATTTCTTCCTTATGCGCTTCGAATTCCTGGCGATCGTCTTTGGCTGTCATGTGATTTAGCGCCTTTGTCTTTCAAAATAGCTGTCTAACGCCCTGCGGTAGGGGACGAACGATACGCCGTTGTTTCAAGCGGATTTCGCCAGGAGTGGTTCACCGGCGGCACGACTTTCGATTAGGCCGAGGATGACGTCGGTCACGCGTGTGATCTCGTCCTCGGTCATATCGTGGTAGCTGGGCAGGTTGACGGCGCGTTCGGGGATGTCCCAGGCGTGGCGGTTGCCGCGTTTTTCTACGAACATCGGCAGGCTGGATAGCGGATGGAAGAAGACGCGGGCGTCGATACCGGCTTTGTTAAAAGCCTGCTGCAGCATTTCGCGGGTAATGCCGATGTTGCGGTCGAAGACGGCGGTCGGCATCCAGGCGCCGTTCACCGTGCCCGCTTCCTCGGGGTTCAGGCTGATGCCCTGACAGGCTGAGAGCTTCTCGGCATAGCTTGCCAGGATTTCTCGCTTACGGGCGATGAGGTCTTCAATGCGCTCTAGCTGGCCGCAGCCGAGAGCAGCCTGGATGTTGGACATCTTGTACTTGAAGCCGACATCGTCGGGCCAGAACTGCTTCACCTGGCCACGCGCCCGGCCGTGATTGCTGAGCGTCAGGACCTTTTCGAAGAGATCGGCATCGCTGGTAACGAACATGCCGCCTTCGCCGGTTGTTAGCGTCTTGGTGCCGTGAAACGAGAAGGTGCCGAACAGGCCCATCGATCCGCCTCGGCGATCGTACCAGACCGAGCCGATCGCTTCCGCGGCATCCTCGATAACCGGGACGCCGTGACGGCGGCCGATATCGAGCAGGCGGTCCATGTCGCAGAGATTGCCGTAAATATGAGTGGCAACGATCGCCTTGGTCTTGGCCGTGATATGGCGTTCTGCATCTGCCGGATCGATGCACCAGCTGTGGGGCAGGATATCGACGAAAACCGGCGTTGCGCCGAGATGAACGATGGGGGCAGCCGTGGCGATCCAGTTGGTATCGGCGAGGATAACCTCGTCGTCCGCGCCGATGCCGAGAGCTGCTAGGCCCATATGCATGGCACCGGTGCAGCTCGACGTGGCGATCGCATGGCTGACGTCGAGATGCTTGCGAAAACCGTCCTCGAACCGGACGATATAGTCGTAGCAACGTTCGCCCCAGCCGTTGGCGGCCGCGTCTGCAGCGTAGGCAACCTCAAGCTCGGTGATCGACGGCTTGGTGTAGCAAATTCTCGGCATCTTCGCGTTCATGCAGCTTTGCCGCTTTCGTCGCGCAGGACGCCACCGCAGATCAGACCGACCGGAGCCATCATCTTCTTGGCGATCGCGTAGAAATCGGCCGGTGTCTGGGCTCCGCCGACGAAGCGGTCGACCAGCAGCGCGCGGGCATGCAGGCCGCGCCGTGTATCCCTTGCCCGGATTTCGTGGAATTCCGGACGAAAGAGTGGCGTCAGATGGCCGCCTTCGAACGCATTCAGCGCAGCGAAGTAGGAATTGCCCTTGCTGACATAGGCTTCCCGGTCGGTTTCCATCATGCAATCGATCATCAACGCGCGCACGAAGGCCTCGTTGCCACCGGCCCAGGCGTTGCCGAGTTCGCGAAGCACATGGAACTGCACTTCGGCCACGGCGCCGGCAAGGCCGAGGCCAGAATGGAAGGGGAAGTTCCAGGGGTGCAGGGATGGCTGAGCCACGAAGGGCGTTACGCCGATCACCGACATGGGGCGCTGCGAGAAGGCAAGCTCGTTTGCAAACAGGAGCACCTTTGCGGCCCATTCATATTGCGGCACCGGTGTCGACCAGTCCTGCGGCTCGGGCAATTGCAGCAGCGTGTCGACCAGCGAGCGGCGAATGGCGGCGTGATAGAGGCCGAACGGCATCTTCGGGCAGTTGAGGCTATCCTCCCAGTAGAAGAAGGCCTTCAGCATAGCGGTCTTGTCGAGTGTCTGGATATGAGAACTCGCCGGGATCGCGACCGAGCCTGTTTTACCTGGCTCGGCATGGCGGTCGATCTGGAAGGCGTTCCAGGCAAGGGCATCGGCGCCGGGCGAGCTGGTTTCGAGAAAGGCGACCATGATCGACAGGTCGCTTTCGAGCATATCGTCGGGATTGACCAGTGTCACCCAGTCGCCGGTGGCGGCGGAAACCGCGCGGCGCCACAGGAACTGGCGGGTCGTGCCTTGGCCCGTATCGGTGATCCTTACGCGTCCATCGCTGGAGGCGGCGCCGAGAAGCGCATCGGAGAGCGAGATATCCGATGGTTTCGCCAGGACGATCTCAAGATCCGCGTTGCGGTTTTCCAGAATTGCGGTCACGAGCGGCAGGGCCTCCTGCGCGGTCGTTTCCACGGGAATGCAGATCGAGAGTTTGGTCATGACTTGCCTCGTGCCTGTCGCGGTCCTTGCCGAACGGCCGACGCGCGGCCAATCCGGAAAATGGTCACATCAGCAGGCAAGTAGCATCTGCGCGGAGGAGGGTGCGGTCCTGTCTCCCGCTGGAAGCCATTGCCTGCTGATATGTGCCTTAGAGATAGCGCAGGAAACTTGAGCGAGGCTTTGCATCAGGCGCCGAGCGTGAGCTTGATGGCGAAGCCGACGATGCTGACGGTGGCCACGCCGAGGAGCCACAGAGCGGCGAACCACAGGAGCTTTTTCGGCAGACTGTTCTCGGTCATCAGTGGTAACCCTCCTCGGGATCGACCTTTCCGCGGAAGACCCAATAGGCATAGACGGTATAGATCAGGATAATCGGCACCAGCACGAGTGCGCCAACGAGCAGGAAGGATAAGCTCGAATCCGGCGCTGCCGCATCCCAGATGGTGACCGATGGCGGCACCATGAAAGGATAGAAGCTGATGCCGATGCCGGCATAGCCGAGCACGAAAAGGCCGAGCGCCGCAAGGAAGGGCTGGGCGTCACGCTTGCTGCGGATGCCCGTCACGAGCAGAGCGAAGCATCCCAGCACCAGAGCCGGCACGATGACGCTGAAGATGGCCGTCGGCCAGCCGAACCAGCGCTCCAGATATTGGGGTTTGAGGAACGGCGTCCAGAGACTGACGATGCCCATGGCCGCAATGGTGGCAAAACAGGTGCGCAGCGCAATCCTGCGGGCCTTTTCGGCAAGCTCGCCGGTGGTCTTCATGATCAGCCAGGTCGAGCCGAGCAAGGCATAGCCGATCAGGATCGCAAGGCCGGTGGCGATGGAGAACGGCGTCAGCCAGTCCCACCAACTGCCGGCATAGGCGCGGTTGACGACCGGGATGCCCTGAACCAGCGCACCGAGCGCGATCCCTTGCGAGAAAGCCGCGAGCGCAGAGCCGCCGGCAAAGGCCCAGTTCCACAGGAACTCGCCGCGTCTGGTGCGCCAGCGATATTCGAACGCGACGCCGCGGAAGATCAGGCCGAGCAGCATGGCGATGATTGGGGCGTAGAGGGCTGGCAGAATGATCGAATAGGCCAGCGGGAAGACGGCAAGCAGGCCGCCGCCGCCGAGCACCAGCCAGGTCTCGTTGCCGTCCCAGACGGGTGCGACGGAATTCATCATCACGTCACGGTCGCGCTTTTCCGGAAAGAACGGGAAAAGGATGCCGACACCGAGATCGAAGCCATCGAGGATGACATAGGCGAGCACTGCAAAGGCGATGATGGCCGCCCAGATGAAGGGGAGATCAATGGCCATGATGCGTGCTCCCATGTGTGCTTCCGGCATGTGCGGCAGCGGGGCCGGGCATGATGCCCGAGGTTCGGATCGGTCCTTCGTCGAGATCGGGCATCGGATCGCGCGGCAGGCGCTTCATCAGCCTGAGAATGTAGAAGGTGCCGGCGCCGAAGACGAGGAAATAGACGATGATGAAGGCGATCAGCGAGGCGGCGACGGCCGGTGCTGCGATGGGCGAGATCGATTGGGCCGTCAGAAGCTGGCCATAGATCGTATAGGGCTGGCGGCCGACCTCGGTGGTGATCCAGCCGGCTAGCACGGCGACGAAGCCGGCCGGGCCCATCAATACCGCGGCGCGGTGCAGCCAGTCGCTGCTGTCGAGCGTGCCCCTCGCCCGACACCACAAGCTCCAAAGGCCGATGCCGAGCATGGCGAAACCCAGGCCGACCATGACGCGGAAGGACCAGAAGATCACGGCGACTGGCGGATGGAGGTTATCCGGGATGGTGTCGAGGCCGGCGAGCGGCGCATTCAGCTCGTGTTTCAGGATCAGGCTGGAGAGCTTCGGGATTTCGATCGCGTAGTCGACCCGCTTTTCCGCCGAATTGGGCAGGCCGAACAGGATCAGAGGGGCGCCGTCCGGATGGCTCTCGTAATGGCCCTCCATCGCCATGACCTTGGCGGGCTGATGTTCCAGCGTGTTGAGGCCATGGAAGTCGCCGGCCAGAATCTGGATCGGCGCGACGATCGTCGCCATCCACATGGCCATCGAGAACATGGTGCGCGAGCGGCGGGGTGCCGTGTTTTCCAGGAGATGCCAGGCCCCGACCGCGCCGACGACGAAGGCGGTGGTGAGGTAGGCGGCAAGCACCATATGGACGAGACGATAGGGGAAGGACGGGTTGAAGATGACCTTCCACCAGTCGAGCGGAATGAACTGCCCCGCCTCGTTCATGCCGAAGCCGGCGGGCGTCTGCATCCACGAGTTCACCGCAAGGATCCAGGTGGCCGAGATGAGCGTCCCGAAGGCGACCATGAACGTGGCGAGGAAATGCAGTTTCGGGCCGACCCGGTGGAGGCCGAAGAGCATGACCCCCAAGAACCCGGCTTCGAGGAAGAAGGCGGTCAGCACCTCGTAGCCCATCAGCGGCCCGATGACCGGCCCCGCCTTGTCGGAAAAGACGCTCCAGTTGGTGCCGAACTGGTAGGACATGACGATGCCCGAGACGACCCCCATGCCGAAGGCGACGGCGAAGATCGTTTTCCAGAAATTGAACAGGTCCATGTAGACCTGATCCTTCTTCCACAGCCACAACGCTTCCAGCACCGCGAGATAGCTCGCAAGGCCGATGGAGAAGGCAGGGAAGATAATGTGAAACGATACGGTGAAGGCAAACTGGATACGGGCGAGCAACGTCGCGTCAAAGCTCTCGAACACGGCACAATCCTTTCGAGGGTGGTCACCGTCCCTTGGCCTCTCCGCCATGGCCTGTCCCGGCGGTAGCGGATATGCTCGGCGCCTGAACCCTTGACACATAATCTGCGGCAGAGGTGCGAAACGTCAATGACATCGCTGCAACCATAGTGTCACACTGCGACAATCTTCCGCCTGCGACATAGTTGCGCCCCGGCAGCATGGCGATCGCGACAGCGCGCATTTTCGTCAACTTGTCACGGGTTTTGAATCGGATTTTCGTAAAAATGCGAATTGCGTAAAATTGTAGATATCGGTTTAAGCGGCCTGCAAACAGTCAAAGCTATGGTCTTCCCATCGGAGAACGAAACCGGCCAAATGGTTTCGCAGCATGATGCGCCTCCCCACCGCCCGGAATGAATCCGGCAGGCAAAACCGACGGTGTCCGGACAGGGGCAGACGAGCGGGACAAACCAGGGACAGGGTTATGTTGAAACATATCTCCATTGCGATCGCCATGTCGATCGCCATTGCCGCCACGGCCACAGCACCGTCGCAGGCCATGAGCATTTCCTCCGCCGCCCGTTCCATCAGCGCTTCCATGCCGGTGCGCACGGTCGAGTTCAGCGAGCGGGCGACACTTTCCAACCGGCTTTTCTGCCTGCAATACGGCAATGAATGCCGCACCTCGAGCCGCAACGTCGTCGCTTATACGAGCAAGCTGCGCACGGTGCTGGCTTCGGTCAACCGCAGCGTCAACCGCGTCATGCCGGACATCCGGGCGCGCCGCGAATTCCTCTCTTTCAATCCGCTGCCGGGTGCCGGCGACGATCACGCGATGATGAAGCGCAGCCAGTTGATCCGTGCCGGCCTGCCGGCAGGCGCCCTGCGCCTCGCCAGCGTCACGACGCCGGAAGGCCGCAGCCATTCCGTGCTGGTCGTTGCGACGTCGAGCGGCGAGTTCGTTCTCGACCATCGTCAGGCGTCGCTCATGAAACGCCGCGACACCGGCTACAGTTTCGCCGCGTTGCGTTCGGTTCGCTTCTTCGATTGATCGGTGCCGCGCGAGTAGTAGCTTCGATCCTGACTTTTGCCCAAGACTGTCCCGACTTGCCGCAGGAATGTCCCTTCCTGCGGCCTTTTTCGTTTTACGGGCGCGCCAGATAGGCTTCCGCCAGCTCTGTCCAGAAGGCGGCGCCGATCGGCAGCAGGTCGTCGTTGAAATTGTAGGCGGGGTGATGCAGCGGCTTTTCGCTGTCCGATCTCGCCGAACCGAGGAAGAAGTAGGTGCCTGGTCTTTCCTGCAGCATGTAGGCGAAATCCTCGCTGCCCATGTAGGGGCGGGCGAGATCGACGACTTTGTCGGCGCCGGCGAATCGCACGGCGAGGTCACGGACGAAAGCGGTCTCTGTCTCGTGGTTGATCGTAGCATCGTAGCTGCGCTGGTAATCGACCGTCGCGGACATGCCGAAGCTTGTCGCCTGATTCTCGGCAATGAGGCGAATGCGACGCTCCAGTTCATCGCGAACCTTCGGGTCGAAGGAGCGGATGCCGATGACGATCTCAGCGCGTGCGGGAATGATGTTGCTGGCCGAGCCGCTATGGAACGAGCCAACGGTGACGACGGAGGGATCCATCGGGTGGATATTGCGCGAGACGATCGACTGCAGCGCCATGACGATCGAGGCGCCGCAGACGATCGGGTCGGCGGTTTCCTGCGGTTCGGCGCCGTGGCCGCCGCGGCCATGGACGGTGATCTTGCATTCATCGACGGCCGCCATGACCGGCCCCTCGCGGAAAGCGAACTGGCCGAAGGGCAGGCCGGGTTCGTTGTGAAGCGCAAATACGGCGTCGCAAGGGAATTTGTCGAACAGGCCGTCGTCCATCATGAGCTTGGCGCCGCCGAAATTCTCCTCGGCCGGCTGGAAGATGAGGTGCACGGTGCCGTCGAAAGTCTTGCGTTCGGCGATGGCGCGGGCCGCGCCGAGCAGCATGGTCGTGTGCCCGTCATGGCCGCACGCATGCATCAGGCCAGGGGTTTTCGAAGCATAGTCGAGCCCGGTTTCCTCGAAGATCGGCAGGGCGTCCATATCGGCGCGGATGCCGATGGAGCGGCTGCTGGTGCCATTCTTCAACGTGGCGACGAGGCCGGTCTTGGCGAGGCCGCGCGTGACCGTATAACCGAGACCCTCGAGACAGGTGGTGACGAAATTCGAGGTGCGAACTTCCTCCAGCCCCAGTTCCGGATGGGCATGGAGATCGTGGCGAATGGCGACCAGTTCCGGCATGGAGTTGGCGAGGTTCACATTCAAGGTCATGTCAGGCACCACGGGTTGGTATGCGGTTTTCAAGGGTTCGGAAGGCGACGACGAGAATGCCGGTGAGGCACATGTAGATCAACGCCAGGAGCAGAAGCGGTTCATAGGTGATGTAGGTGTCCTGCCGCACCTTGGAGATGACGGCATAGACATCGATGACCGTAATGGTAGCGACGAGCGGCGTGGCTTTCAACTGCAATACGGTCTCGCCGTTCAGTGTCGGCAGCGCGCGGTGGATGGCGCGGGGCAGCCAGATGCGGCGAAACAGGGTCCAGCGGCCCATGCCATAGGCGCGGGCAGCCTCGATCTCTCCGGCGGGAACGCCGGCAAAGGCGCCACGCATGACTTCGCCCTCGTAAGCCGCAAAGGAAATCGTCAGCGCCGCGACGCCATAGGGCCAGGATTCGCGCAGGTAGGGCCACAGGAAGGAATGGCGGATTGCCGGAAACTGCGGGAACACCGAGCCGAGGCCATAATAGAGAAGCCAGAGTTGCAGGAGCAGCGGCGTGCCGCGGATGATCGTGCAGAAGCCGCTGGCCAGCGCCTTCAACGGCCAGGGGCCGGTCACCTGCACGAGCCCGAGCGGCACCGCCAGCAGGAAACCGAGGATCGATGTGCTGAACAGCATGGCGAGGGTGACGATAATACCGTAACCGAGCCGCGGCAGATATTGCGGCAGCCAGTCCCAGCGCATGAACCAGACGATGCAGAAGACCAGCGCAGCGACAATGAGGAGAAGCACGATGCGGTGCGGCTTGAAGAAGCTGCCGGCGGTCGGCAGGTCTTCCGGCAGGATCGCCATGGCATGGGTGGTGACATCGGGCGGCATGGCGTCTGTCATGACTGCTCCACGAACCCGCGCCGGGCATGACGCTCGATGATTTTGATGAAGACGTTCGAGACAAGCGTCAGCGCCAGATAGAGAGCGCCGGCAGCGCAGAAGAACAAGATGTAGGCCTTGGTCGCGCCGGCCGCCTGCCGGGTGACCAGCGTCAGTTCGGAGAAGCCGACAACCGCGAGAAGGGCGGTGTCCTTGGTAGCGATCAGCCAGAGATTGGAAAGACCGGGGATCGCATAGGGCAGCATGGCGGGCAGGGTAACGCGGGTCATGACCTTGAACGGCGACATGCCATAGGCGCGGGCGGCCTCGATCTGCCCGGCAGGCACGGCCTTGATGGCACCGCGCAGGACTTCGGTGGAATAGGCACCCTGGACCACGCCGATGACGAAGATGCCGGCGGCGAGGCCGCTGATATCGATGGTCCCGATACCGATCAGGCCGAGTACGTGATTGAGGGCGTCGGTGCCGGCATAATAGAGTAGCAGAATGAGAACGAGTTCGGGAACCGCGCGCACGATCGTCGTGTAGCATTCCATCAGATCGCGCAGGATCGGGCCACCGTAGAGCTTCCCGAACGCGCCGCCGACGCCGAGCAGCAGGCCGAAGGCATAGCCGCCGATGGCGATCTGGATCGAATTCAGCAAGCCGTTCAGCAGCACACCACCCCAGCCGGGTGGTTCGAGTGCGAGAAGACCCCAGTTTATGAACGAGTCGACTGCCATTGACCTCGACCTTTGCGCAGGTGTTTGCGCCTCACCCTAGCCCTCTCCCCGCGAACGGGGAGAGGGGACGATGGAGCTTGCCGCTTGTCCCTTCTCCCCGTTCGCGGGGAGAAGGTGCCCGACAGGGCGGATGAGGGGCTTGCGTTAACAGCCCTCACCGAACCCGTCAGCCGCCGTAGATGTTGAAGTCGAAATACTTCTTGGAGAAGGTGTCGTACGTGCCGTTTTCACGGATCGCCTTGATCGCGGCGTTGAGCTTGGCCTTCAGCTCGTCCTCACCCTTTCGCAGGCCGATGCCGACGCCGGCGCCGAGGATGGCCGGATCGTCCTTGACGTTGCCTTTCATCTCGCAGCAGTCCTCGCCCTGGTCGCTCTTCAGGAAGGCATCGAGCGCGATCGCATCGGCCTGCACGGCATCGATGCGTCCGGCGGCGAGATCGTTGTTGGCCTCGTCCTGTGTCTGGTATTCCTTCACCGTCGCGCCGTTCTCGCCGAAATACGTGTTGGCGTAGTCCTGGTGGATGGTCGAGACCTGGACGCCGATCGTCTTGCCCTTCAGGCCCTCCGGGGTGGCGTCGAAGGCTTCGCCTTTCGGCCCGATGATGCCGGTCGGGGTGTTGTAATACTTGTCGGAGAAATCGATCGTCTTCAGACGCTCCTCGGTGATCGACATCGAGCCGACGATCATGTCGATTTTCTTCGAAGTCAGCGCCGGAATGATGCCGTCCCAGGCGACGGGCGTGATCACGCAGTCGAGCTTGGCCTCGGCGCAGACGGCCTTCTGGAATTCAACTTCCCAACCTTCCCAATTGCCGGAGGCGTCCGGCGAGGTGAAAGGCGGATAAGGCTCTGCGGCAAAGCCGACCTTGACCGGTTCGGCCGATGCGGCACCGGTGGCAGCGATGCCGACAGCGAGCGACAATGCGGTGGTCCTGGCGATGGTCTTGGCGATGGTCTTGAACGTCTTCTTCATGCTGTTTCCCTTATTTGTTTTAGTGGATGGAGCTGATGAATTTTTTCAGGCGTTCGGATTTCGGAGCGCCGAAGATCTCGTCCGGCGATCCCTGCTCGTCGATGACGCCGTCGGCCAGAAAGACGATGTGATTGGCGACGTTGCGCGCGAATTTCATCTCGTGGGTGACGAGGATCATCGTGCGCTTTTCCCGGGCAAGGTCGCCGATGACGGTCAGCACCTCGCCGACGAGTTGCGGATCAAGTGCCGAGGTCGGCTCGTCGAACAGCATGACCAGCGGCTGGATCGCCAGGGCACGGGCGATCGCCGCGCGCTGCTGCTGGCCGCCGGACAGGAAGGCGGGATAGCCGTCGCGTTTGTCGAACAGCCCGACGCGGCGCAAGAGCGCCTCGGCCGTCGCGATCGCCTCGTCCTTGGGTTTGCCGAGCACATGGACCGGAACTTCGATGATGTTCTGGAGGATGGTCATGTGCTGCCAGAGATTGAAGCTCTGGAAGACCATGCCGAGCTGGGTGCGCAGCCGCTGGACCTGTTTGCGGTCCGACGGCATGAGGCCGCCATGGCCGTCCTTCTTCATGGCAATGGTTTCGCCATGGATCGTCACCGAGCCGGACGTCGGCAATTCAAGCATGTTGATACAGCGCAGGAAAGTCGACTTGCCGGAACCGCTGCCGCCGATGATGGCGATGACATCGCCCTCATTTGCCGTCAGTGAAACGCCCTTGAGCACCTCGAGCGGCCCGAAACGTTTGTGGAGGTTTGTAACCGCAATCGCCTGGGCTGGTTTCGTCATGAAAAATCTGCCCCGATGAGGCAGAGAGCCGGTCTTGAACGCATGAAAACAGTTCCCCTGATTTTCTTTTCGTGCGGCATTTTTGCCTGTCACGCTGTTCCATGAAGGCCATCGTGGCACTTGTGTGGAAATTATTCAACCGTATAATAACGCCAGCGCTGCATTTTTTGGCAGCCCCGCCACATGATCAAATTTCCAACAGGAGCAGACGATGACGACTTATGGTTCGCAGGAGATGTCGGCCAATCTGATGCGTGTGCTGATGCGTCGGCCGGGTGCGAGCCTAGCTTCCGCCGATCCCGCGAAGTGGCACTATGGCCCGACTTTCGATGGCGAGAAGGCGGTGCGCCAGTACCATGAATTTGCAGGCCTGGTCGAAAAGTCCGGTGCCGAAATCCTCTGGCTGGAAGACAAGGGCGACGGGCTTGCGGACGCGATGTTCACGCATGATCCGTCGCTGATGTCGGACCATGGCGCCATCCTCCTGCGCATGGGCAAGCCGCTGCGCGAAAAGGAAACGGCGCTGCACGAGGCAGCCTACAAGAACGCCGGCATCCCGATCCTCGGCCGCATCGAATCGCCCGGCACTATCGAAGGCGGCGATTGCATCTGGCTTGATGCCGAGACGCTGGTCGTCGGCCGCGGCGTGCGCACCAATGAGGAGGGCATCGCCCAGCTCTCCGAAATACTCGAGCCGCATGGTATCACCGTGCTCGGCTACGACCTGCCGCTCTGGCACGGCGAGGAAGCCTGCCTGCATCTGATGTCGGTGATGAGCCCGCTGTCGCGTGATCTGGCGCTGGTGTTTGCGCCGCTTTTGCCGGCATCCTTCTACCAGCTGCTGAAAGAATGGGGCATCACCCTGATCGAGGCACCGGCCGATGAATTCCATGCCAGCAACGGGCTGAGCCTCAACGTGCTGCCGGTCAGGCCGAACGAGGTGATCATGGTCGCGGGCTTCCCCAAGACGAAGGCGGCGATGGAAGCGGCCGGCTGCAAGGTCGAGACCTTCGAGGCCGATGCGCTCTGCATCGCTTGCGAAGGCGGCCCGACCTGCCTGACGCGGCCGGTTCTCAGGCGGGCTGCATGAACCGCCGAACGTTCCATCGCGCGCCGGAGGGAGAGCGGCGGCAGGAACTGATCCGGGCGACGCTCGATACGATCGCCGCGCTTGGCCTGAGAGGCGCGACGGTGCGCGCCATCGCCGTCCGGGCCGGCGTGACGGCGGGGTTGGTCCGCCACTATTTCACTTCGAAAGACCAGATGGTGGCCGAGGCCTATCGTTTCATGCTGGCGACTTTCGCGGCAAAGGCGGCGGACATCGCCGGCGACCCGAGGACGCGGCTGAGGGCGTTCATCACCCTCAACCTAACGGCTCCGGTCGCCGACAGCCACAGCCTGTCGCTCTGGGCTTCCTTCATCAGCCAGGTGCGCGTGGACCCGGAACTGGCTGCGATTCACCGCGAAGGCTATCTCGGCTTTCGCAACGACCTGCAGGGGCTGATCCGCGATTTTCTCGAAGCGGAAGGCCGGCCGGCGGGTGAAGCGGACTGCCGCCGCCATGCGATTGCCATCAATGGCATGATAGACGGGCTCTGGCTGGAGGGATGCCTTGCGGGCGAACTGTTCGAGGAGGCAGAACTGGTGACGATCGCGCTGTCGTCGATCGAGGCGCTGCTCGGGCTGCCGCTCGGCCGGGGCGAACAATAGGGTACCGCGCATCCACCGGGACGCGCCGCAACAATTTGACTGAGGGCAGGAGATACCCATGCGCTATTCATCGATCACCGACCGCCTGGCCGATCTCGGATCCGAGAAGTGGGCGCTGCATATCCGCGCCCGGCAGATGCAGGCGAGCGGAACCGACGTCATCCAGCTGACGATCGGCGAGCCCGACATGCCGCCGGACGCCTCGCTGCTGGCCGAGGCGCAGCGGGCGATGAACGCCGGGCGCTACCGCTATTCCAACGGCCGCGGCGAACCCTCAGTCGTCAATGCGCTGACGGCGCGCTATGCCAAGCGGCGCCCGGACGTGACGCCGGAAAACGTGCTGTGCTTTCCCGGCACGCAGACGGCGCTGTTTGCCGTGATGCTCGGCCTCGTCGAAGCGGGTGACGGCGTGCTGGTCGGCGATCCGCTCTATGCCACCTATGACGGCGTCATCCAGTCGACCGGGGCGCACCGCGTCACCGTGCCGCTGAAGCCCGAGCACGGGTTCCACATGCAGGCTGCCGATCTCGAACGGGCGGTGACGCCGGCCTGCCGGGTGCTGCTCCTGAACACGCCACACAACCCGACGGGTGCGGTGCTGACGGCTGAGGAGATCACCGCCATTGGCGACGTCTGCCGCAGGCACGATCTCTGGATCGTCTGCGACGAGGTCTATGAGGAGCTGATTTTCGGCGGGGCGTTCGCTTCGCCCTTCGACAATCCGGGCCTTGCCGAGCGGACCATCGTCGTTTCGTCGATTTCCAAATCGCACGCCGCACCGGGCTTCCGCAGCGGCTGGGCCATCGGCCCGGTGGACTTCGCCAGCCGGCTGCTGCCGGTATCCGAAACCATGCTGTTCGGCGTCCAGCCCTTCATTGCCGACATGACGGCCTATGCGCTGAGCCACGAGATCGGCACGGCATCCGCCATGCGCACCGCCTATAAGGCGCGGGCCGACCGGATTGTGCAGGGACTTCAGAACGTGCCCGGGATCGTGCCGCTGCCGCCAGAAGCCGGCATGTTCATCCTCATCGACGTGGCCGGCACCGGCCTGACGGGCGACGCCTTCGCCTGGATGTTGCTGGAGGAAGAGCATGTCGCGGTCATGCCGGGCGCTTCCTTCGGCAAGGAGGCAACCTACTTCATCCGGGTCAGCCTGACGGTGCCGGATACGGCGATCGATGAAGCCTGCGGACGGATCACAAGGCTGGCGATCCGCCTTCTTTCGCCCAGGGAGCGCCGCGCGTGACTGAAACGATCAAGACCGTCGGCGAGGTGCTGGTCGATCTGCTCGAAGCCAATGGGGTCGAAGTCGTCTTCGGCATCCCGGGCGTGCACACCGTCGAGCTCTATCGCGGCCTTGCCGCCTCGAAGATCCGCCATGTGACGCCGCGCCATGAGCAGGGTGCGGGTTTCATGGCAGACGGCTATGCGCGCGTGAGCGGCAAGCCGGGCGTTGCCCTCGTCATTACCGGGCCGGGGCTCACCAACACGATCACGGCGATGGCGCAGGCGCGGCAGGATTCGATCCCGATGCTGGTCATCTCCGGTGTCAACCGGCGGGATTCGCTCGGTCATGGCCGCGGCCTGTTGCATGAGTTGCCGGACCAGCACGGCATGATCAAGACGCTGGCGCTCTATTCGCAGACGCTGCTCAATCCGGCCGATCTTGCGCCGGTCGTCGAGCGCGCTTTCGCTATTCTGATCTCGGGACGGCCGGGGCCGGTACATATTGAAATTCCGACCGACGTGATGAGCGCAAAGATAGCGCCACCCGTCCTGCGCAAGGCCACCGCGACGCGGCCGCGCGCCGATGCCGAGACCCTGCAGAAGGCTGCGATCCTGTGCGGCGATGCGCAGCGCCCGGTCATCATCTGCGGTGGTGGTGCGATCACTGCGGAGGCGGAAATAACGGAACTGGCCGAGCGCATCGGCGCGCCGGTGATCATGACCGTCAATGCGCGCGGCATGCTGGCGGGCCATCCGCTGCGGGTGCCCGCAAGCCCGAGCCTGAAGGCCGTGCGGTCGCTGATTTCCGACGCGGACCTGGTGATCGCGCTCGGGACCGAAATGGGCCAGACCGACTACGACATGTATGCCGATGGCGGCTTTCCGATCCTCGGCAATCTGATCCGCACGGATATCGATACCGCCCAGCTCGCACGCGGTCCCCATGCGGCGCTGTCGATCCTGTCTGGCGCCAAGGCCGCGACGGCTGGAATGCTGGTGTTCCTGACGGCGAAGCCCGCCGTCAGGGGCAAGGAACGGGCGGCGGCAACACGCAAGGCGGTGCTGGCCGAGCTTACGGCCAAGATGCGTGCGGAGATCGCCGTCATCGATGCCATCTATCAAGTCTTGCCGGATTGCACGATCGTCGGGGATTCGACACAGGCCGTCTATGCCGGCAACCTCTACTGCGATGCGCCGCGCGCCAAATCCTGGTTCAATTCGGCGACGGGTTTCGGCGCGCTCGGTTATGCACCGCCTGCGTCCGTCGGCGCTGCCGTGGCCGATCCGGAGAAGCCCGTCGTCTGCCTCGTCGGTGATGGCGGAATCCAGTTTTCGCTGGCGGAACTCGGTTCGGCGGCAGATGCCGGTGCCAATGTGATCTTCCTTGTCTGGAACAATGACGGCTATCAGGAGATCGAAAGCTACATGGTCGAGGCCGGGATCATCCCTGAGGGCGTCAAACCATCGGCGCCCGATTTCCTCCTCGCTGCCGGAGCCTATGGGGTGCCCGCGGTGCGGCTTTCGAAGGCTGGCGATCTTGCCGCGGCGCTGGTCGAGGCTCGTAAACGCGGCGGTCCGTCGCTGATCGAAATCCATCAGACGCGAACGGCGGGGGTAACGGCTTGAGGATGTTGGCAACGAGAATGTTCAATCGCGGCACCGGGTGGTAAGATTTGACTTTGGCCACGTCTGGTGGTTTTTAGGCCCGCTTGTGCGCTGAATCGGTGCGCAGTCCGGCGATTTGCAGTGAAAACTGCCGCCAAGGGGAAGGACGATGTCCTTGATGGGCATGAACGGCAACAGGATCGATCGCAGCCAGGCGGGCAGGCTTCTTGCCGTGCTCTGGATTCTGGCGGCAGCACTTGCCATGCAGTTTGTGGCATCGGCACAGATATTCTCGTCGCGCTTTTCCGCTCAGCAGAGCACCGGCAATTTTTCAACTCCGGAAAGCGGCACCTCCGACACGGCGCTCTCTCGTCATGTGGTTCGGGCCTTTCCCGTTACCGATCTCCGCTTCATGGCGGATCGCAGCGATGGCAAGGTCCCGCCCGGCGGGACGGGGCCGTTCATGCTGCCGGCGCCGATCGTCGTTTCAGCCGTGGCTTACGGCCGAAGGCCGGTCATCACGTTTGCCCAAGCGGCGATAACAGGGACGCAGGGTAACGCTACTCGCGTTCGCGGCCCCCCGGTGTTTAGCGCCTGAATGCTGTCCTTGCGGGCAGTGTTGCGCGCCAGCACGACTTTCTCTTTACGCATCACCACCAGTTGTCCCGGGCCTTTGCCTGAGGGACGCGGGTTATAATGGAACATCAATATGCGCACTTCCAAATGGGCCATCCTGGCCTATGTCGCGATTACCCTCTTCGGGATACTCGCGGCGCTTCCAAACGTTTTGCCGGTGGCTGTGCAACAGCAATACGCCGCCCTCCTGCCGGTCAAGCCGGTCACGCTCGGCCTTGACCTCAAGGGCGGCTCGCATCTGGTTCTCGAAGTCGATGCGGCCGGCCTTCGCAAGGCGCGGCTGAACACGCTTCTCGACGATATCCGCGGCGCGCTTCGCGCCGAGCGGGTGCCGACCTCCTCGGCACGCATTGCCGGTGACTCGATCGCCGTCAAGATTGCCGATCAGGCCGACCGCGAAAAGGTTCTGCCGAAGATTCAGGAATTGGCAGCGCCGGTCGGCGCGCTTGGTTTCGGCGCGGCAAGCTCCGATATCGAAGTCGTAACGGCCGACGATACGATCACGGTGAAACTGACGGAAGCCGGCCTCAGCGAACGCATGACCGCCGCCGTCGATCAGAGCCTCGAGATCATTAGGCGCCGTGTCGACCAGGTCGGCGTCGCCGAACCCCTGATCCAGCGCGTCGGCTCGGACCGTATTCTCGTCCAGCTGCCGGGCCTGCAGGATCCGACCCGACTGCGCCAGCTTCTGGGCTCGACCGCGCAGATGAGCTTCCATATGGTCGATACCTCGGTCGATCCGAACACGACGACACCGCCGCGCGGCGTCGATATTCTGCCCGGCGCCAATGACGGAGCGAAATACGCGGTTGAAAGCCGCGTGGCGATTTCGGGTGAACGTCTCGCCGACGCCAAGGCCGGTTTCAACCAGCAGACCAACGAACCGATCGTTTCCTTCACCTTCGACAGCCAGGGGGCGCGGCAGTTCGCCGAAATCACCCGCGACAATGTCGGCCTGCCTTTCGCGATCGTTCTTGACGGCAAGGTTCTGACGGCGCCGCGCATCAACGAACCGATCCCGGGCGGCCAGGGCCAGATCAGCGGCAATTTCACCGCCCAGGAAGCAACCGTTCTCTCGGCCCTGCTGCGCTCCGGCGCCCTGCCGGCACCGCTCACCATTATTGAAGAACGCTCCGTCGGCCCGAACCTCGGTTCGGATTCGATCCGCATGGGCATCTACACCGGTCTGGCCGGCTTCGCGCTCGTTGTCGCCCTCATGGTCATTCTCTACGGTGCCTGGGGTATGATCGCCAATGTCGGTCTCCTGCTCCACACCATCCTGACGATCGGCGTGCTCGGCATGCTCGGCTCGACGCTGACGCTGCCGGGTATCGCCGGTATCATCCTTGGTATCGGTATGGCAGTCGACGCCAACATCCTGATCAACGCCCGTATCCGAGAGGAAACGGAAGGCGGGGCAGGGGCGATGAAAGCCCTCGATATCGGCTTCAACAAGGCCTATGCCACCATCATCGACAGTAACGTCACGACGCTTTCGGGCACCATCCTGCTCTTCATGTTCGGTACCGGCCCGGTTCGCGGCTTTGCCGTCACCATGATGCTCGGCATCGTCATCTCGATGTTCACGTCGGTGACCATCGTCCGCCTTCTGATGCGCGAAGTCGTTGTGCGCCGGAAGATGAAGAAGCTCGAGATCCCGTCGCTGTTCGGCGGTGTACCGCATCTGCCGAAGATTTCCTTCATGAAGGGCCGCTACGTCGCTATCGGCATGTCCGCCTTCCTGTCGGTTAGCTCCGTCGTCCTGTTCTTCACGCCGGGCCTCAACTACGGCATCGACTTCTCCGGTGGTATCCAGGTGGAAACCACGTCGAAGAACAAGCTGGAGCTGGCAACCCTGCGCCACGAGCTCGAAGGGCTCAATATCGGCGAAGTGGCGCTGCAGGAATTCGGCCAGGGACAGTCGGTCCTGATCCGCGTCCAGCGTCAGCCAGGCGGCGAGCAGGAGCAGACGGTTGCTCTCAACAAGATCAAGGACACGGTCGCCAAGGTCGTGCCGGATGCAAGCTTCGAGCGCACCGAAGTCGTCGGCCCGACGATCTCAGCGGAACTGGCCCGCTCCGGCTTCCTCGCCGTCGCGCTCGCGATGCTGGCGATCCTGCTCTACATCTGGTGGCGGTTCGAATGGCACTTTGCTGTCGGAGCCATCGCGGTGCTGCTTCTCGACATCACCAAGACGATCGGCTTCTTCGCGCTGACCGGCATCGACTTCAACCTGACGGCCATCGCCGCCCTTCTGACGATGATCGGCTATTCGGTGAACGACAAGGTGGTGGTCTATGACCGCATGCGTGAAAACCTGCGCAAATACAAGTCGATGCCGTTCGCCGACCTGATCGATATGTCAATCAATCAGGTGATCGCGCGATGCATCTTCACGTCGATGGCGACGGCGTTGTCCCTGGTGCCGATGGCGATATGGGGCGGCGACGCCGTCAAGAGCTTCGCCTGGCCGATGATTTTTGGCGTGATCGTGGCCACGACCTCGTCGATCTATATCGGCGGACCGATCCTTCTCTTCCTTAGCCGCTGGTGGAAGGATCGCGAATCGACCCGTGCGCCGGCGGTCGAGACCGCGAAGAACTGATCGCTCTTAATATGGAAAAATCGAAAGGGCGGCCTCGGCTGCCCTTTTTTTGTCCCATCAATGGCCTACATAGTTTCCACGAATGGATGGGAGAAATGCTCCGAAGTTAGATTTTCATTCTTCGATGTCGCAGTTTTCGAACATGATCTGCTGCGTTTGACGGGAATGGTGAACGAAAGAGTATTATCTTCCAAATGTTGCCAATTTTAATTGACTAAATCGGTGGTCTATTCTACTTTGTGATCATCCGCTGTCGGCTGAACCGACGCGGGCGTCTGTAACTTGCCCGGAAAACACACCAACCGGGTCCTAGCCGAAGGAGAGAGCCATGTTTGCCAATGACCACATCGCCGCCTTCCGAGGCACGCGTTCCTATTGTCGCGCAATGAAAGACCTCTGCATTTGTCCTCTCTGGCGAATGTGAATCCAAGCAGTCCTTCTTTGAATTTGTGCACGATTTTGAATGATCCGCGCTCGCCGCGGAAGGAGCGTTATTCCATGAATAAGCAGGTTATAGAGTTCGGCGGAGAAGCCGTTGGTGTCGTGGTTCCGGATGCAGGCCGGTTGAAGTTCGTCGCGGTGAAGTACTATGTCTGGGATCTGGATTCGCGGCATTTCCACTCGGCTGACGAGGCCAGGGCGGCGGTCCGTAATCTGATGGCTTCGCAGAGGGAGCGGCGGCCTGTGTCGCAGTCTCCCGGCTCAGCGGTCGCTTACGCCGTTGCCTAAGCGACAAATCTGCGCGAAAACCGCAGTTGGGCCATCTTTTCACTAAATCGGTATATTGGCACGGCTTCTCATGTGATATGCCAATTTATGTGATGGCAATCAGCAGACAGGCGCCGTTTTTCAGTGTGCCTGTTTGTGAACAGAGCGAATTGCGATGCTGACGAAAAAGGGAAAATACGGATTGAAGGCTTTGGTCGATTTGGCCCGCCTCGATCCGGGCGAGACCGCCTTCATTACCGAAATTGCAAGCCGCAACAATATTCCGAAGAAATTTCTCGATACCATTCTTCTGGAACTCAGGAACGCAGGTATCCTGCGCTCAAAGAAGGGTCCTGGCGGTGGCTATTCGTTGTCGCGTCCGGCGTCTGAAATCCGCATCGGTCAGGTCGTGCGCACGCTCGACGGCCCGCTGGCGCCGATCCGTTGCGCAAGCCGCACGGCTTATGAAGTCTGCGACGACTGTAACGATCCGGATACCTGCGAGGTCCGCCGATCGATGACGACGGTCCGCGACGCCGTCGCCGATATTCTCGACACGATGACACTGGAAGATTTTGTCAGCAATCCGGGTCAGCCGATTCTCCCGGAAGATGAACTCATTGCGAAACGCGCAAGCTGAGGCTGAGCCCGGTATTCTTCGATTTCCCGCGATACTTCGCCAAAATTGCGGGAAAATGGCATCATTTTGCCAATTTGATTTGATCTGAGAGCGCCCTCGCGATAACCGGATGCTTTCCTTTTACGTCTTGGAGCGGCAATGATTGGTCTCAGGCAAGTTGACATGAATACCCCGAAGGAACGCGCTGTCGCCGAATCGATCGGACGTTCCATCGCCACCGCCGTCGACGGCATCAATGCGCTTGCCGCCCGGTTCGCCGCCGACCAGAGCCTTTCGCGCAGTCTTATCGATGCCGTCGAACTGATCGCGCGCCGCAACGGCCGCGTCGTGGTTTCCGGGGTCGGGAAAAGCGGCCATATCGGCCGCAAGATCGCCGCGACCATGGCTTCCACCGGAACCTCGGCCTATTTCGTGCATCCGACCGAGGCGAGCCACGGCGATCTCGGCATGATCACGTCGGACGACCTGCTCATTCTGCTTTCCTGGTCTGGCGAGACCGTCGAGCTTGGCAACATGCTGACTTATGCCAAGCGCTTCAACGTGCCGATTGTTTCGGTGACATCCAATTCCGAAAGCCTGCTGGCGCGCAATTCCAGCGTTGCCATCACCCTGCCGAAGGTGCAGGAAGCCTGCCCGCACGGACTGGCGCCGACGACATCGGCGATGCTGCAGCTTGCCGTCGGCGATGCGCTGGCAATCGCGCTTCTCGAGCGCCGTGGCTTCTCGGCGCAGGACTTCAAGACGTTTCATCCGGGCGGCAAACTCGGCTCGCAGTTGCTTCTCGTCCGCGAGCTTGCGCATACAGGCGAGGCGATCCCCCTGTTGCCGCTCGGCAGCCCCATGGGCGACGCGGTCATCCAGATGTCGTCCAAGGGTTTTGGGGTCGTCGGCATCACCGATGAGGCGGGAAAGCTGGTCGGCGTAATCACCGACGGCGATTTGCGCCGCCACATGTCGCGCGACCTGCTGCTCGAAACGGTGGATGCGGTCATGTCGCACAATCCGCGCGTCATCCAGGGCAGTGTTCTGGCCAGTGCGGCAATGGAATTCATGCAGGCGCAGAAAGTCACTGTCCTGTTTTTGATCGACGACCTTGGGGTCCCGAGTGGCATCTTGAACGTCCACGACCTGCTCCGCGCCGGCGTTGCGTAAGCAGCGCGCGAAGGCGCAAGCGGGACAGTAGCGCTGGCCTCAAGTTTTTTCGGGGTTCTTTATCCGCGCTACTTCGACCCCCGCACGGGTAGGGAGCTGTCAAATCCGAAATTCAGATTGATCAGGCGAATTTTATACCCCTTCGACAAATGACCGGCCGTCGTGGGGGCAACCTGTGAAGGCGCGGCGTTCGGCTTGTCGTGCCAGTCAGGGGCGGCGAAAGGTAATCTTCCCCGGCTTTTTTCTCGGTGGCGGATCGATAAAGGCACCGGGCTGGTTGACTGACCGGTTTTGCAGCCGTTCGGCAATCGCCGCGGCGCCGGCGTCGGTGCCCGCTTCTGAATAGAAATTGCCACGCACCTGGATTGCCGCTGCAAGCAGGCGAAAAAACGCCGTCCGCAGGGAAGCCTCCGGCGGCCTGGGGGCGCTCCAGAACTGCTCGAGCGGCGCCTGGTCGCTAAGCCCGGCAATATCGAATACGGCGGCGCCCAACACTTTCACGGGCTTTCCAAGCTGCAAGGCATGCAGGCCGACGGTGGAATTGACCGTAACGGTGCCCAGAGCTCTCTCCAGCAGCGCATTCAGATCGCCGCCGTCGACGACGTGAACGCGCTCACCGACGCCGAGTTTGGCTGCCAAATCGGCCACATGCTTTCGCCAGTTGATGAGACCGTTGTCGAGCGGATGTATCTTGACGATGAGTTGGGTATCGCGTCCTGCATAGCAGGCGAAGGATGTCAGGATCTGGCCGACGGCCTCCTGCTGGTCGTTATAAGGCGAGTGCGCGCGCAACTGAAAATCAGTTTGCAATTGCAGCGGGTAGGCAAAAAAAGGCGCCCCGTCTTCAAGGAGACGGTCGATAAGCTGGCATGCCGCCTTTTCCCTTCGTCTGCTGCCAGCCAGACGCATCACCCAGCCGGCATATTCGGCAAGCGGATGGAAGAGTGCGTGGCGGCGATAATGCGGAAAAAGGAACCACAGGAAAACGTTCGGCAGATTGTAGAGAAGGTCATAGCCCGCCTCAGCAAGGAAGCTCTGGGAGTAGCGCCGTTTCCAATCCGGCTCGGGCAGGGTGCGGGCCGCATCGACGATCTGCTGCGGATCGACGGGGAAATGTGAGTTGGACGACATGCCACCGCGTTCAAGGGTCAGCCAGTCAGGCCTCAGATAGCCCATTTCGATGACGCAAACCGCTATGTTACGTTCCCTTGCCGCTGCGATTGCAAGCTGGTGATAGGCCCGCTCCTCGCCCAGCAGGACGAGGTCGGTGACTGCGTGGCGGTCCATGAACGAACCCGCATAGGCACGCCAGGCCTCGCCGCCGCGGCCCCGGTAGTTATCGCCGCCCTTCCGCCGCCAGAAGATCTGGTCGCCGGGATTGAGGTTGATCCGGAAGCAGCGATGTCCGCTCGCTTCCAGCCGCGCCGCGATCTTCGCGAAGATCGGCGATGATGGCCCTTGCAGGAAAAGGAAGACACGCGTCGACGACTGTTGCGAAACCATCGTCAGCGACTTTCAACACAAGGCGCCGGCACTAGTGCAACTCGTCATTGTGCAGCTTGGCATGTCGGAGCATCGCTTCCAGGAGTTTCCAGGGCGCCTCGTTGCGGGGGTAGGTCGGGCTGTGATGCGGCTTCCGGGCCGCAGCCAGGGGCACGATGAAATAGTCCGTGCGAGGATCGGGGAAAGGATCGGCAAAGGATTTGAGCAGCGGCGCATGATCGCCGTAAAACACGAGCCACACGGGCCGGTCGAGTTTGTTCAGATGATCCACCAGCTCGCCGAGCGCCTTGTCCGACTGCTGCAGGATTTCAAGATATATCTCGACGGGATCGGTCTTCCCCTCGACGCGGTTGGGCTCCCACGGCCCGTGGTTGGCCATCGATGCAACGAAGAGGAAACTGCCCTTGGCGTCTCCCTGTTTTTCGACATCCTTGATGACCTTGCGCGCAAGCGCCCCGTCCGAGACATAGGGGCCGTCCCGCGTCGGATCATGATCGAATTCATCGAGCATGGTCATCTTCTCGAAGCCAAGCTGCGGCATGGCCTTGTGACGCAGAAAGAATGTCCTGTCGTAGGGATGCATGAAATGGGTGCCCCAGCCGGCGTTCTTCAGTTTCGTCGGCCAGACGATATTCGTATAGTGACTCGCCCGCAAATACGGGTAGCTGGCATCAATGTGGAGATCGTCCGGAATGAGCCCGCTGAGTACGGCGAACTCCGTTCGCAGCGTATACCCCCCTTCGAAGACGGTCGCGAGGCGGCCCCATTGCACCGCGAGCTTCTGCAGGCGGTCGATCGTCGGCAGCTTGACGTGGTCGACGCCGCAATGCCGCATGTCGATGAAGGATTCCGACTGCCAGACGACGATGAGCGGCGCCTTGTTGTCGGCGTCATGGCCGATCAGGTCCTGGACGGCCGCAAAGAAGCGTTCGGAAAGGTCGGCAATGATCTTTTCGCGCCGGCGGCCGAGCCAGATGATGAAATGAAACACCACCGAAGCGAAGGTGCCGAAGCGGACGGTGCTGACCTTGACGTTCGGCTTACCGACGAGATGCTGGACGAAGTCCGCGACCGGCCTGTTGACGGGGCCGTAGAACAAGAGGATCCAGGGCAGATCGGCCACGAGGATCATGACGATGACCCAGAAGAGCTTGCTGTGAGACGGCAGAATGCTCGGTTCGAAATACATATAGAGAGCAGAGACGCCGAACACATAGAGGAAGGCAACCGTCCAGAAGACGATGTTCAGCGAGTTCGCGTAGAAGATCGACTTGTATTTGAAGACGTCTGCAACCAGCGCTATGTCGGAAAACACCAAAGGCTCGCGAATGAATTTGAATTTCGCGCGCGATATGCCGGTGAAGATGACGAAGAAGCTCATGGTGCCCGCGCCGGCATAAAGCGGGCGCCAGGAAATCGCGAAGAACCCTGCGAAGACCAGGGCAATGATCGGAAGCCGCGCGAGAAAATCGATTGCCGCGCGCCTGCGGCTGAAGGGCGGCCGGTTCTTCTTGCGCTGGCGTTTGGGCAGCGCAAATCTGTCGGTGAACACGATGACCGCGCAGGTCAGGGCGTAGCAGAAGACGGTCAGCGTTAGCGGATAGTCATGCATGTGGAACGACGTCAACGCCAAACGGCTACCTTCACGATCTATAATCCGCCGCCGGCCTGTCCTGCACCGCCGCGACAGAGCGACACTTAAATGCTATTTCCGGTGGACACAAGCAGACTTGTCCTTGTTCACCGGCTGCGGCCGATACGCAGGATGGCACGGTCGAACCACCAGTTGAGGAACGGCTTCGCCGTCGAGCCGAAGCGGCCGAGAGCCCAGAGCGTCCAGCCGAAGAACACCTCGAAACGGCCTCTGTCGATCGCGCGAGCGATGCGGCCTGCCACGGCATCGGACGTCCATGGAGCGACGCGCCCCATGATCACCGCCGCTTCAAGTGGACGGTGCTCCAATTCGCGGACGAACTGCGGAGTTTCCGTATCCGGCGGGAAACAGACGGAGATTTTCACGCCATGCGGTCTGGCCTCCGAGCGAAGAGCCTCGGCAAAGCCATGCAGGGCGAATTTCGATGCGGAATAGGCGGTATAGCCGTAGATGCCGATCAGGCCGGCGCCGGAGGAAACCAGCATGATACTGCCGGCACGGCGCTGCTTCATGCCGGCATAGACCGAGCGCACCGCATGGATGCTGCCGAACAGATTGGTCTGGAGCTGGCGTTCGAATGCATCCGGCGAGACCGCCTCGAACAGGCCCGGTTGGACGATCCCGGCGCAGGTGATGAGGATATCGCAGGCCCCGAAGGCTTTCTCGCACCGGACGATTGCGGCCGCCATCTGGCCTTCATCGGCGACATCGGCGCTTTCGACGCGGATTGCGTCAGCGTTGCCGCTCTTTGCAAGTTCGGTGTGAGCCGCCTCAAGGAGAGGCAGCGTTCTTGCGAGAAGGGATATTCGCGCACCCCTGGAAGCGTAGATCCGGGCGAGTGCCAGACCGATGCCGCTTGAGCCGCCTGTAATGATCACATGAGTCATGCTGCAAGACCGGCCCGGTTCATCGGCATTCGCGTGCTTGTTCAGAGCCGCCAGGTTTAGCGGGAGGCGAGCATCTTCATCATCTGCTGGATATCGATTGACGCGAGACCAAAATTCCGCTCGGTAAGGTCCTTCAGCTTCTCTGCCGTCAGCGCCACCGTCTGGCGGATCTGTTCCTCAGTGTGCTCGCTGGTGATGAAGAACCGCAGGCGCGCCATGCCTTCCGGCACGGCCGGGTGAATGATCGGCAGTGCGTTGACGCCGGCAGCGAGGAGGTCGTTTGAGAGCTGCACCGCGCGCAGCGAATCGCCGACCAGCACCGGAACCACCGAAAAGCCGCCGCTCAACCCCGTGTCGAGACCGGCTTCCTGGGCGAGCTTGAGGAAGAGTGCGCCGTTGCGCTTCAATGCGGCAGCGCGCTCCGGTTCCGTTTCCAGAATGTCGAGGCTGGCGATCGCAGACGCGGTCAGCACCGGCGCAAGGCCGACGCTATAGACGAAGCCGCCGGCTGTTGCCTTGAGGACGGCGGCAAGGGCGCCGCTGCCAGCGATATAGCCGCCGCAGCTCGAGGTCGTCTTGGAGAGCGTGCCCATCCAGATATCGACTTCGCGCGGGTCGATGCCGAAATGTTCGAACGTGCCGCGCCCGCGGCGCCCGAGAATGCCGAGCGAATGGGCTTCGTCGACCATCAGCCAGAAACCGTATTCCGCCTTCAGCTTCATGATCGCCGGCAGGTTGGCGACGTCGCCGTCCATCGAATAGACGCCTTCGACAATCACCAGGATGTGGCGATAGTCACCGGCAACGGTGCGCAGAACATGCTTCAGGTCACTGGCATCATTGTGTTTGAACAGGCGCCGCGTGGCGCCCGACAACTTGATGCCGGCAAGCGCGCTGTTGTGGATGAATTCGTCATGGACCACGAGGTCCTTCGGCCCCATCAGGCAACTGATCGCCGCGACATTGGTGAGGTAGCCGCTGACGAAGCAGACGGAGGCCTCAACACCGTAGAAGGCAGCGATGCGCTCCTCCAGTTCGGCATGGGCCGGACGCTCGCCCGCCACCAGCCGGCTCGCCGAGGCGGAGATGCCGAAGGAATTGATCGTGTCGCGCGCCTGTGAAAGCACGTGCGGATGCCGGTTGAGCCCGAGATAATCATATGAGGCGAAGTTGATCAGCTTGCGACCGTCGATCACCGTCGTCGCGCCAGCTGCCGTCTGATGCGCCCGGTAGAAGGGATTGTCGATACCGAGCTGTTCGCTCGCCACCTTCTGGGTGAGGACCTGCTTGTATTCCGGCAGATCCTCGAATTTGGTTTGCTTGCGCCTGACCGCCGGAGGAACGTCGCGCTCGGAGCGAGCCATGCGGCTTTTTTCCGAAGACTGATGCGTGTTGCGCATCCGGTCCAGCAGATTTTCCTTCAGGCTGCTGTTCATCTTCGACACGCTGTGGCGTTCCTCGTCCTTGCTCATTGGCTCGCTGCCTTCTCCGTGCCGTTGCCGGTGCCGGTGTGACGTTGGGCGAGATCGTTGACGATCTTGTTGTCTGCCGGCTCGTTGTCGTCTTCGCTGCCGTGATCGCGCTTGCTGACCTTGTCATAGAGCTTGCGTGCGACGTCGCCGACGGTCGTATTATCGGCAACACCGCTCAGCGGCATGTCGAAGCCGGTATTCTGCTGGAAGCTGATTCCGAGTTCCACGGCCATCAGACTGTCGAGTCCGATTTCCTTGAGAACCTTGGCGCGCGAGATCGTATCCTTCGAGACGCGAAGGATAGCAGCGATTTCGCCCGCCACCAGATCATAAAGGATGTCTTCGGCTTCCTGCGGCGATTTACCTTCGATCATAGCGACAAGATCCATCGTCTGGCCGTCGCTGCCAGCGGAATGTTGGTCGGCGGTCCGCAGGATGACCTCGAAAAGGGTATTGCGAACAACCGGCAGGTTGCGCGCCGCCGCCCAATCGAGCTCCGAGATCATCGCCACAGCCGCGTCGACCGTGCCCGGATCGGAGCGGATGTAGTTCTCGACCTGGTCGAGTGCGGCCTGTGCCTTCAATGCCGTCTTGCCGATACGCTTGGACAAGAGATCGTTGACGTCGGTGTTCTGGGCCAGATAGCCCTTGTCGGCGATCGCACCGAAGCCGATCGCCAGGCCCGGCAGACCTTCAAGACGGCGTGCGCGAGCAAGGCCTTCGAGATAGCCGTTGGCGGCCACGTAGTTGGCCTGACCGGGATTACCGACCAGCGTCGTTGCCGACGAGAACAGGATGAAATGTTCAAGCGTGTCCGAGCGCGTCAGCTTGTCGAGAACCGCGGCGCCCTTGGCCTTCACGTCGATGACCGGGCGGTTGCGTTCTCGGCTGAGATTGTTGATCAGCGCGTCATCCAGCACCATGGCCGCATGGACGACCGTTTTCAGCGGGCCGACCTGCCGTAGCGTCTTGAGCAACTCGTCTGCGGCTGCCTCGTCGGTGACGTCGCAGGCATGAACAGTCGCCGAAACGCCCTTGTCTTCCCAGCGCTTGATCGCCTCCAGGGTTTCGATATCCGCGACGCCACGGCGTGTGGCAAGCGCAATGTTGCGTGCGCCCTTTTCCACCAACCAGTTTGCCGCAGCAAGACCGAAACCGCCTATACCTCCGACGACCAGATGGACACCGTGGCTGTCGACCGAAAGTCGGCGGGCCGGCCGGTTGGCAACTTCATCGCGTCCGGCAACAGGTGGCAGGACCACGATCTTGCCGATATGGCCGGCATTCTGCATCAGCCGGAAGGCGTTGCCGATCTCGTCGAAACCGAAGGCGCGGTAGGGCAGGGGCACGAGCTTGCCCTCTTCGAACAGTGCGCCGATCTCGGTGAAGATGCGCTTGGTCAGATCCGGCGCGTTGACCAGCAACTGGTCGGCGTCGATGCCGAAATAGCTGATGTTGCGGCGGAAGGGTCTGAGCCCGATCTTGCTGTCGGCGTAGTAGTCGCGCTTTCCGAGTTCAAGGAACCGGCCGAATGGTTTTACCAGCGACAGGCTCTGTTCCATGGCTTCGGAGAACAGCGAGTTCAGGACAAGGTCCACACCCGCACCGCCGGTCACGCCGCGGATGTCGTTGACAAAGGCGAGCGAGCGGGAATCGAAGACGTGATCGGCGCCGAGCATTTTCAGGAAGCGGCGCTTCTCGCGCGTTCCGGCCGTTGCGATAACCTTGGCGCCGGCAAGCTTTGCCACCTGCAATGCGGCCAGACCCACGCCGCCTGCAGCGCCGTGGATGAGGATGGTCTCACCGGCGCGGATGCGGCCAAGTTCCATCATCGCATAATAGGCAGTGAGGAACGCGACCGGCACGGTTGCGGCGGCCACCGGGCTGACGGTTTCCGGCAGCCTTGCAACCCCGGACCGCGAAACGACGGCATGGGTAGAGAAGGCCGCAGGCGCGATCGCCATCACCGCATCGCCGACCGAGAGGTCCATGACGCCGCTGCCGATAGCCACGACGTGGCCCGACAGTTCCATGCCGATGGTTGCGCCGGCAAAACCGTCTTCGAGCGCCTCTTCCGGCAGAAGTCCCATGGCCCACATGACGTCACGGAAATTCAAGCCGGTGGCGGCAACTTCAACGACGACATCGTCGGGGCCTGCTTGCGGGATGTCGCATTCTTCCCAGGCGATGCTGCCGACCTGCGAGCTGACGCGCTGGCGGATGGTCGCCGCCTTGAAGGTACTTGTCCTGCGCAAGCTCCGATCGACCGGGCCGGGAACAGCGCGGATTTCCGAAAGAATTCCGGTCGTTCCGTCGAGCAGCCATTCGCGGTTGGTGCCCTCGTCTGCCAGCATCGCGATTGCTGCGACAAGCTGATTGCCGGTGCCTGCCTTGGCGCCGGTGAAGTCGAGTGAATGGATATCGAGGAAATCATATTCGTTCTGCAGCACGCGGGTGAATGCCCACAGGCCGCTGTTGATGCTCGAACCCGGTTCATCCTTGCCACGCGAAGCCGCCACTATCGGCGAACCACCGGGAGCCGCGATGATCAGACGCGGACGATGTCCGGCGGCAGGCTCGGCATTGGAATAATACTGACGCAGCGCCTCGGCAAAGGCGCTCAGCGACAGCACCCGGTTTTGCAGCACGGCGGAATCCTGGGTCCGGTCACCGGCGGTCGCCGACGACAGGTAGACAGCGCGCACCGGCTTTTCATTGAGCCCTTCGATCGCTTCTGCGATTTTATCCTTGTCGGCATCGAGGTCGCCGGTCAACTGAACCGGGACGAGAGGCGCCTGAATCGCATCCTTCCCTGAGGGCAGGATGCTGTGAAGGGCTGCAACACTGCCTTCGTGGAGGACAAGTACGGGGTTGGCAACCGATCCCTCCTCCGCCGCCGGCGCGGCATCTGTAAACTGGCCGCCCTGTGCTTCGACCACAGTGATATTGCCATGCGACAATTCATGGTCTTCGACAGAGATGCTGCGCAGCCCGAGATCGCTCAGGCATTTCTGCCATTGCGTCACGGTGGGAAGCTTGCCGATCGGGAATTCCACCGCCTGGGTGCGGGCGAACCAGCCTTCGATCAATCCGAAAGCAAAGTCGCTGAATACTGTCGGCGCGTTGGTTGCCGCGACGAGGGCGCCGTTTTCCTGGAGGCAGGCACGCATCGCGTTGCGGATCGCGACGTCTTCATCGATCAAAGTAAAAATCGTATCGGAGGCGCTGACGACGAGGTCGAAAGCCGGAAGTGTCGCGAAGGCTTCCTTCTTCAGAACACGCACATGCGCGTCTTCCTCGAATGCGATCTCGAGGTTTCGCTGCGCGTTTTCGCGCGGTTCGACGACAAACAGCGAGGCGTTGTATTTGCCAGCCAGCGTGGCAAGAGCGCGCGTGAAGCCGGCAGATACGGTACCGGCCTCGACGATCCGCAGGTCACCCTTGCCGTTTGCGAGCGCCTTTTCGACCGCGGACAGAACCAGATCCATTCTTTGACGCGTCGACTCGGAATGAACCGTCTGATGGTCGAGCGTCGCGTCGCTGATGAAACCTTGCGGCTTGGCTGCGACATCGGCCTCGTTGCCCGATATTTCGGAGGCAAACAGGCTGTCGATGCGGTCCAATGCCTCGGCATACGCATTGTTGATCAATACGGCTTCGACGGCGCGTTCCGAGCGTTCGCTGTAAAGTTCCTTCAGGATGTCGCCGACCGGAGGCAGCGAGAATTCAGGCGCGATCTTCCAGTTGCCGCCCTTGTGTTCGCACAGGCCGGCGTCTTCCAGAACATAGAGACAGTTGGCCAGGAAACACCGGAAGGCGAAATCGCCGGGGAGAGACCGTGTGTCGATCTGGCCGCTTCCCTTGCCGAGCTTGAGCGCGATTTCGTGGCAGGCACGATAGATCGCCGCGTTGAAAAGCAAGGTCGTATTGTCGATGCCGGCACTTTCGGAGGCAGCGATTAACGGAAGAGACAGGGCGCTGCGCGGAGATGCCGCCAGCGGCGCGGCGCGATCTGCGGGGACTGCCTCGTAATGGAAGGACAACATGTCCAGTGTCTTGTGCTGGCGCAGATAAGTCCGGCGGAAACGGCAATCGTCGAAAGCGGCGATGATTTCGCCGCCCTTGCCGAAGAAACGGAACTTCGCCTTGATCGAATTGGCACTGATGCGTTCGATCTCGACCAGCGCCCGCTTGACTGTCATGCCCGAATTGATGACACGCACCGACCCGAAACGCACCGGGATATAGGGCGCACCGCCGGCGTCGCCGGTGAAGCGGTCGAAGAGCGCGACCAGCCCATGGAAGGTCGCATCGACGGAGATCGGGTTGAGGCTGTAGGAAACGAAGGGGTGCCCTGCTTCCTCCGGATCCTTCAATTCGACATCGATGAGCCGATCGCCATAGCAGACGGCACGCGCCATTAATTGGAACCGCGAACCGTAGTCGAGGCCGAACTGGCGTGCGGTTTCATAGGCCTTCGCAGGCGTTACGGTCGCCGTTTTCTCAAGGCCGGCGAACCGGTTTCCGGAGGTGGGCTCATCAGCCGGAATGGGCTTGCGGCTGCGCGCCACGGCGTGCACGGCCCAATCGTCCTCCGACAGCCGCTCGCGCGAGCGGATTTCGATGTCCCCGGTCTCCGGCGACAGGATGGTCGATAGTTCCATCATCCGGTTGTCGGCAAGCTCGAGCGGCCGCACGATTTCCAGATTGGTGATGTCGACGTCCGGCGTGCCGTAATACTGTTGCGCGGCGGAAACGGCGATCTCGATGAAGCCGCTGCCCGGCAGGATGGCCTTGCCATCGACGACGTGTTCCGCGAGATCCGGAAACAGATGCGCATCGACATGGTTCTTCCAGCTGCCGCTGTTCAGATCGGCGCGCCAGCCCGCCAGCGTATAAGGGGTCCTGGAGCCGCGGCCGAACAGGTCGGTTGCATCGCTGGTTGTTGCCGGACGCAGTTCGGTCTGCTCGAACGGCAGGTTCGGCAGGCGGACGAAGGCGTTGCGCTTGCCGAACAGGCGTGCCTCATCGAATGCGGCCCCGTGGGCGATGGCACGCGCCATGGCCCGCGAAATCGGATCCTGGCCCTTTTCGCCGGCATCGCGCAGCAGGGTCGGCACGACCATGCCGGGAATGGCGGCCTGCTTCACCGTTTCCTTCAGATAGGACGACAGGATCGGGCGGGGCGATATTTCGACGAACAGGCTGCAACCGAGTTCTATCGCAGCTTCCGTGGCCGCCTGGAAACGGACCGGCTCGCGAACGTTTTTCCACCAGTAATCGGGGTCAAGCTGCGTGCCATCCAGCCGGTCGCCGGTGACGGTGGAGAGATAGGCGAGTTCCGATTTGCGCGGCGCGATATCCGGAATATCGGAGAGGAACGCCTTCTTTGCCTGATCGATGATCGGGTGGTGGAACGGATAGTTGATGTCGAGAATCTGGACCGGAATCTTGGCTTTGCGCGCCGCGTCACGGAAGGCAGAGACTTCGTGCGCCGGACCGGAGATCGTCACCGAGTTATGGGCATTGACTGCAGCAACACAAACCTGCTCGAGGCCGCGCGCCTTGGCAAAGGCGTTTGCAGCCTCTTCGCTGAGCATTGCCGCGGCCATCGTTCCCTGACCGGCAAGCAGGTCCTGGTGCAGCGAACGCTTGGCAACGATCGCAACCGCATCGACGAGCGAAAGGGCGCCGGCCGCATAGGCCGCGGCGATTTCGCCGACCGAATGGCCGAAAACAGCCGTCGGCTTGATGCCCATGGCAACCAGCGAGTCCGACAGCGCCGCCTGGACGGCAAACAGCAGCGGCTGGGCAACCTTGGTGTCGACGAGCTTCCTATCCAGATCCGGATCGGTGAGCAGGTCGATCAGCACGATATCCGAGTGGAACTTGAACAATGCGCTGACGGAGGTGAAACACTGGCGGAAGTGCAGGTTCTCGCGGAATGCCTCGACACCCATGCCTGCCCATTGCGAACCGTTGCCGGAGAAAACGAAGGCGACCTTCGCATCCTTGGTCACTGCTTCGCCGGTTTCGCCGATGTCGGAAGCCGGCTTTTCGAGATGGCTGGCGATGGCGCGGACAATATCTTCCGGTTGATCACTGCGGGCGGCAAAACGGTAGCGCATCTGCGTGCGGTTGGCACCGGACGCAGCGACAATGGAGCGAACTTCCTCCTGCGAAGCTTTGGCGAAGGTCGCCTTGTACGACTTCAGCAGTTCTTCGAGGCTGTTGACGGTATGGGCGCTCGCCATGAACACGTGGCCGGTGGCGTTGTTGCGGTTGCGCTCGTCCTGAACCGGATCCGGATCGCTGATGACGACATGGGCATTGGCGCCGCCGAAGCCGAAGGAATTGATGCCGGCGAGGCGGGCGCGCTTGCCGCGGAGCAGTTCGATCGGGTTCGCCGTGACGCGAACGTTCAGCCCATCGAAGTCGATATTGTCGTTCGGCGTCTCAAAATGCAGCGACGCGGGCAGATAGTTGTTTTCAAGCGCCATGATGGCCTTGAGCATGCCGAACAGGCCGGAGGCGGGTTCGGTATGGCCGATATTTGACTTGATCGAGCCGATCGGAACCGGCGCACGGCGATTGGCGCCGATCACAGTGCCGATCGACCAGACTTCGGAGGGATCGCCAACCTTGGTGCCGGTGCCGTGGCCTTCGACGAAGGCAACCTGATTGACATCGATATTGTTGCCCTCGTAGATCGAGCGCAGCAGGTTGGCCTGGGCTTCGCGGGATGGCAGCGAAATGCCGTTGGTGCGGCCGGCAGAATTCACACCGGTGGCGACGATCTTGGCGTAGCTGCGGTCCTTTTCGTGGCGAGTCCTGTCCGAGCGGCGCAGAATGAAAACGACGCCGCCTTCGGCACGCACATAACCGGCGCCGTCGTTGTCATAGGCGCGGCAAAGGCCCTCCGGCGACAGCATGCGCGCCTGGGCAAAGCCGACGAACGGAAGCGGGTGCGCCAGTATATTGACGCCGCCAACAATCGCGGTGTCGATTTCACCGGCATTCAGCGCCCGCATCGCCTGGTCGAGCGCGACCAGCGACGAGGAGCAGGCGGTATCGACCGTCATGCTGGGGCCGCTGAGACCAAAGATATGGGAAATGCGATTGGAAACGATCGAAAGCGTGTTTCCGGTCATGAAATAAGGCCCGGCTGCGGCCGGATCCTCGACGGTCAGGTTCGCATGGTCGAGGCTGGAGGCACCGATATAGACGCCGACATTCTCGCCATGCAGCGACGTAATCGCGATATTGGCGTCCTCGAGCGCGCGCCAGGCGAGTTGCAACAGGACGCGCTGCTGCGGATCCATATACATGGCCTCGCGCTGCGACATGCCGAAGGCAGCCGGATCGAAATCATAGATGCTGTCGAGCACACCGGCCGCAAAGGAATAGGTCTTGCCCGGGTTGCCAATGACCGGATGCCAAAAGCGAGCAAGATCCCAACGGTCCGACGGTATGCGTGTGACGGTGCATTTCCCCTGGCGCAAAATTCCAAACAACGCCTGTGGCGAATTGGCCCCGGGGGCGAGACATGCACGCCCTATGATTTCAACTGTCATATTCTATCGAACGCTCTAAACTGCTGAGTTATCCTGCTGATTGCATCTAAAACGCGAAAAAGCAATCGGAACATCTTCTCCCGACCCGGCGGATTGACCCCTCTTCACTTCGAAGTCAGCTATATTAGTGTCCTTTTAACCCATGTTCTCCAGCTTTCAACCCTGTTATGCGAACATACAGGCGCTTCACAACACTTATGGAAACACACCGTAACCGTTGTGGGGAAGCTGGAATTGCCGCCGGCGTAAAACAGGAAAAGCGATGCGCACCTCCCTTTCACGCTCAAGGCGTGGCGGACGCATCGGCTGCAGCCGGAAAGCGGACGTGGGGCGAAGTGGAAGGCAACGGATCAGTGTTTGGCGCTATCTGAATCTGGGGATGAAAATACGAAATGAAGCTGGCCGGACTTGATGGCAGCGCGCTCGATCAGAGCCTTATGCTCTTCCCGCATCGCCCGTGAACGCTCCCTGAAGGCCCGTGATTGCGCGAGCACCGCCTGAGTTCGTTCAGTAATTTCATCGATATGGCGCATCGCTGACCTCAAAAGTTTGCCGCACGATCTGCGATCACGTTGAACCGGAACGGAGAAGCCCTGGCTGGCAGGTCAGTCACCACGGCACGTGTCGCATTGTATGTTCACGTTATGTTCTTGTTTGAGGAAGATGTCAAGAACGCCGGAACCCCTGGTCAATCTGGGTGCGGCTTGTCTCAGGATTGCAAACCGGAACGCCCGCGCAATCCTAAGACGGCGAACACATCAAGAGCTCGATCGCGGGGTGCAGCTTCTTCAGGTTTGGAAGTGACTTTGATTGCCATGGAAACTCTGAGGTTCCGCGCACCGTCAGATGGACATTGGGCCTGTTGCGCGCTTCGATAGTGAGCTTGGCGAGCAGGTTGATCCCGGACGAATTGAGAAACTGCAGTCCCGTCAGGTCTATGATGACGCGCTCGGGCTCGGCCTCAAGAACGCTCATGACAAGGGCGAAAATCGGGGCATAAGCCTCCGCACCCTGCAGGCGCATGGTCCCATCGAAGTAGACTTCCTTGCCTTCTGACCAAACGCGATACTCTTCTTCCTTGATTTCCATATTCTGTCTGCCTATCAGTTCGAGATGTCGGGGACCGCGATAGAAGCATAGGTTTCCAGCGGGATTTTGCTGTCGTGTTCCCTGGAACCAAAAACCCAGGCAAAGTGAGCACCATAGTCGCTCATCAGTGTGAGAAGTCCAAGCCCTGAGTCGCTCATGCGCGCGCTCGTCGCATTCGCTTCGATCCGCTCTATGAGGAGCTCGCCGGGATCCCCGGTTGTGATTTCTGAAAGCAAATGCTGGAATCGCTGCGCCGTTGCTTTGTCGATGAAATTGGAAACCTTTGCCCGAAAGGTGTTGGCCTCGATCGAGGCTTCCACGAGAATTTCACCACCCCTGCGGAATTTTACGGCATTTTCTATGAGCTCGTTGGTCAGGTAGCCAACGTTGTGGCGCACCTCTCGGTGAAGGCTGCGGGACGCGCGGTAGCGCAAGGCGACGAACTCGGCGACAAAATCCGAAGTGATGGCGCAGTGCTTGAAGCTGAGATCCAGCGGCCCTTCGAACAGGCGAAGTCGGGCGACGTTTTCGCCTGCCCCGATCGTCAGGTCTGCCAGTCCATACAAGGTCGTCATCATCGTTCACCTGTGTCTCATGACTACGAGAGTGATATCGTCATGGATCTTCTGCGTTCCGATATGCGCCATAAGATCCTTGATGATCCCCAATTTAACGTCTTCAGCGCTTCGCCCGTATAGCAGACGCGCGCTCTCGCAAAGCCTCTCTATGCCAAAAAGCTCCCCGTCCCGGTTCTCCGCCTCCGTGACCCCGTCGGTGTGGAGAATGATCATGTCACCGTGGCTGAACGAGATTTCCCGTGTCCCCACGAACGCCGAGATATCTGGTTCCAAGCCAATGGGCAAACCGAGATCAAGGGTGTCGATCCGCTCCACCTCGCCAAAATTGCGAACCACGATCAGTTCTTCGTGCTGGCCCGAAAGCGTCAGGCGGTCTCCCTCGTAATCAAGGAATGCCAGGGAAAGGTGCTTGTTGGTGTTGGTTCTGACGAGGTTCTTGTAGATGGCGCGGTTGACGGAATTGAGGAATTGCGACGGGTCCATGTCGCCCGCTTCCTGCAGAGCGCGTGCAACCGATTGAACCATCAGCATCAACACGCCGCTCTCCAGGCCATGCCCGGTGACATCGCCGATGCCGATTTTCAGCCGGCGTCCGTCTCTCAACACATCATAATAGTCGCCGCCGACTTCGTCGGCGGGCCGCATGTAGGCGGCAATCTCCATATCCGTGATTTCCTCGAGTTCGCCAGTCTTGGGCAGAACCATCATCTGGATACGGCGGGCGACCGCCAGTTCTGCGCCGAGGCGCAGATTCTCGCTGCGCAACTGCGTGTTCAATTCCGAGATCTGCAGGTTCGCCTCTTCTATCTCCTGCGTGCGATCCTCTACCAGCTGTTCCAGATTCTCGGTATGAAAACTGATCTGCTCCGCCATGCGATTGAATGCGGCGCCGGCCTCGCCAACCTCATCGCGGGTCGGGATATCGACCCTGACGGAATAATCCATGGCCTGGATGCGCTTGGCTGCGCCGGCAAGGGCACTGATGCCGCCGGTTATACGCTTGGATATGGCGAACACAGCCCCAATCACGAAAAGCAGAGATACGAGGAGCGCCAGGATCTGATAGATCAGGATCCTGTTCGTAGCCTCTGAAATTTTCGCCTGCGCGGCAAACAGAGCGGCATAGATCTCGCGCTCGGGGACGACGATGCCAAGCGACATGGTTTCGCGCCGAACGGGACCGGATCCCCACAGGTTTGTCGGCTGCAACTGCTTCAAGACAACGAGATAGGGTACCTTCTCGCCGTTTTCGTCAAGCATTACATGTTGCAGCAACCCGTTCTGATCCAGTGGCAATTGCGCGATTTGCGGCTGTGCGCTCCTGCGCAAAGAGCGGTCGAGACCTGTGACGCCTTCGCTGTTGGCAGCGCTCGATGCCCGAAGGCCGATCACCTTCTCTCCGACCGGGTTGATGGCGACAACATTGCCATCTGACATCGTCAGGAAGCCGAAGCCGTTATCGGCCACTTTGACGTTCTCGACGATTTCGGCCAACTGATCGAGCGTGATATCCGCTCCGGCGGCACCTGCCACGTTCTTGCGATCACGAGACAACAGCGGCTGAAAGAAACTGACGATGAGCTTGCCGGTAATCGCGTCTGTGTATGGCGCAGTTTGGGTAATGTCGTCGTTTACCGGGCGCCGGCCCGGATCTTGAACCCACTCTTGCCACGACTCGTAGAGACCCGGGAAGAAGAATGTCCAGAAGTCTGCCTCGTTATGACCCGGATAGAGCTTGTCGAAAGTCTGAGCTTGATCCGTATAGGGCGCCGTCCTGAAGATTGGCCGCTCCCTCGGGCCGATATAATACATCTGCAGCTTTGACTGACCGTTTGCCAGCAAGCTGGGAGCAACGAGGTCCAGGACCGCGCTGTTTTCGATCTCCGCCTGGACTTCAGGAAGCGGACTGTGATTTGAATCGAGAAGATATCCCCAGACGCTGACAACGGATAAGGGTCCAGGTCGGTTCTGGGCCCATCTCCCCTTCGCATCATAGGTGACAGTAACCGCTTCGGGGGCGCTGCGGGCCATCGCCTCGCCAATCTGGGTCTCTCTCACCGGCCGGTCGATTTGCGCCTGCAGGACGCCGGCCAAAGTGCCGACATCGGAATGGACCTGATCCAGAAGCAGATTGACGCGGGCGGCCGTCGTTTCCGCGTAGGAGCGGATGTAGTCCTGATTGGCCCGCTCCAAACCCTGTCCCACCTCTGCCGTGGCATCACGGGAGAGCCTCTGGACGTTCCAGAGCGCAAGGCCGCCACTGACGAGCAGATCGAACAGCACGGCGCCTCCAACGACAAGGACGAACTTGGCGCGGAATGAGCGCAGACCAAGACGCGGCGTGTGGTGCAGAGGTGCGTTCATAGAGGTTTACGTCCAGATCCCACCCAGATCGGCCAGCCGGCATAGCCTTTGGGATGGAGGGCAGCGAAGATATGGTCCTGGAAGCCTTGGCGGAAGCGCTGGATGAATTCGGGAGAATCGCCACGCTTGACGGCCATTTCGCCGGCGTAGACATTTTCCCAGGCAGCGATAACGTCGGCGAAGTCCTGCGGGTCCCCGTCCAGATTGGTGACCATGAACGACTCTACGACAATGTCGTCGAAGCCGGCGTCGGCGAGATACCGGCGGCTTTTGGGCCCCAATTCCACGTCCATCTCGAAATGGCTGAACAGCTTCGCGACCTCTTTATATGTCCATTGAATGGCCTGTGACCGGGGTTCGCCGAGGCAATGCGAGTTTTTCTCGTTGGTTATGTACACCCGCCCTCCAGGCTTGCAAATCCTGTAAAGTTCCGCCAGAAGCACGTCTGGCCGGTTGAATATCTGTAGCGAATGGCGGCAGCTTACGAAGTCGAACTGGTTGTCCTCGATCAACATTTCGGATGCGTCGCCATAGGTATATTCGATATCGGTGATGCCGAAACCGGCTGCCACCTCGCGCGCATACGCAAGACTTGCCTTTGAATGGTCAAGCGCGACAATCCGCGCCGGCTGAAACTCCTTTTGTACAAGCACGGCGAAATCACCGATGCCGCAGCAGATGTCCGCCATTGCGATTCCCGGGCGCATGCCGTGACGAGGAAGGATTGCACGCTCGTGGCGCCATGTCATCTTGGTTTGCGTGCGCAGTATCGGAATGAAGCTCGTATTCTCCACGAAGTTCTGCCCAGGGTAGAATGTGGAATCGTAGACCTCGACAGTTATCTGCGGCTCGATCTTGTGCAAATGCGCGAACATCCGGGTGGTCCAGCCGACGACGCTCGAGGTGAGGATCACGAAGCGAAGATCCGGCCTCGCCTGGCAGGCGTCGAGAACCACCCGCACAAAAGCGTGAAAAGCCGTGTTGTTCATCTGAACAAGGCGCTTCACATTGATGTAGAGAACACCTCGAACCTCGTCGATCGCCTCCTTGAGTATCGATATGCTCACTGCGACCTCGTCGATCGAACGCGGACGGACGACACCGGTCAGAGAAAACTCTTGGCTGTTGGCGTCAAACTCTGCCTTGAAGGGGGCGGAAACGCGTGCCGAGCTCAACTCACAATTCCTTCAAGAGGCAAGTCCACAACGAGGGTTATCGACGAGGCACCACTGTCTTCCAAGTGAATCCGGGCATCGAAGTTGATCGCGAGATCCAGTAGAGCGGCATCCCGGCTTGGTACCAGGTCGGTCAGAATGGAATCGAGATAGCGCGCGAGCGCGTCCTCCCGGCGTGTGCTCGACACAGCTTCGCTAAAAAAATGCCTGTGGCGGGGAGGGCATGGGAACGTGACTTTCACCCGTTCCGTTGGACCGTGCCGATAGATGGCACAGCCGATCTGGCCGTCGGGCGAGCCGCCGCGAAACAAGACCTCCAATAGCTCGTTGAGGGCCGATGAGAAGAAGTTCGAGTGGCGAACGGGATCCGTCCGGTTGTGACTGATCATCCGGGCCACGAAGGTCGACAACTGGTCGCAGTGCAGCCAATCCGAAAGGAACGTTCTCATCTCCATCTCAAGCTGAAGCAAGGGCTCGAAGGCTGCCTCCGCGGGTTCTTTTCTGGCTACGTCCATGCCATCACCTTCTCCACGAGCAGAATTCTGTCACGGCGTAAGACTCTCCGTACGATTTGGGACCCGCTCGAACTCGCGGTCAGGATCTGAACGCTGCGATGGGCCTGTTTTAAGTGTCGTACCTCGCGCCACCGAGGGGTACGATAGGGCGCGAAAAGCACTGCTACAAGAAAACCAGCGACGCCTGGCGGAGGAACGCGTCTATCGCTCCTGCGGGCATCGGAATTCCCAAGAAATATCCCTGCAACTGATCGCATCCCTCCTTCTGGAGCCACGTCATCTGACCTCGTGTCTCCACCCCTTCGGCGGTGACGCGCATTCCCAAGCCATGGGCGAGAGCGATTATAAATCGGACGATCGTCTGGCTTTTCTCATCGTTCTCGAGATCCTTGATGAAATACTTGTCGATCTTGATCGTATCGAAGGGGAAGTTCTTGAGATAGCTCAAAGAGGAATAATAAGTTCCAAAATCGTCGAGCGAAATCTGAACGCCGAGGACATTCAACGTATTGAGCGTATCTAGATTGTTTATCGTTCGCTCCAGCAGCACGGATTCGGTGATTTCAAGCTCGAGCCGATCGGCGCGCAGACCGACCGCATCGAGTGTCTGGGCGATCCGATCCGTCAACCCTTCACGCAAAAATTCCGCCGGAGAAAGATTGACGGCTACGGTGCAATGGGCGGGCCAAGTCGTCGCCGTTCGACACGCCTGCTCCAACACCCATTGCCCGATTTCGCTCATCAGGCCGTCGGATTCGGCCATGGGAATGAAGACGCTCGGCGGGATCAGGCCCACGATTGGATGGCGCCATCGCAGGAGCGTTTCAAAGCCGACAATCGAAAATGGTGGTCTCACAAGAGGCTGATATTCAACGAAGAACTGCCCCTCTTGAAGGGCGGTCCGCAAGCTGCGGCGCAACATTTCGCGCTGCTCCAGGACGATGAGCATCGAGCGGCTGAACGTCCTTGCGCGACCGCGGCCATCTTTCTTCGCTGCGTAGAGCGCAATGTCGGCAGCCTTCATCAACTGCTCGATCTCGTTGCCGTCGCCGGGGGCAACGGCTACCCCAACGCTCGCTCCGACGAAGACATTGATACCCTCGACCGTGAACGGTTCCTTGAAAGCATTGACAAGCGCATCAGCCAGGCGCTCTGCCTCGCGGGGCTGGTCGACTTTCCACTGGATGACTGCAAATTCGTCGCCTGCCAGGCGATAGGCAAACGCGTCCTCCCCAAGCACGCTCCTTATTCGTTCCGCCGCCATTTTCAGAACGGCATCCCCAGCGCCGTGGCCCAGCGTGTCATTGATCGGCTTGAAATCATCAAGATCTATTTGCATGAGGGCCAGCTTCGCCCCGATTGGTACCGGCAGGGCTCCCCGCAAGTGGTCGCTGAATTGACGCCGGTTTGGCAATCCTGTCAGAACATCATGGGTTGCCTGGTGAAGAAGAAGCGCGCGGTCGTTGTCGCTTTGATGGGAAGTCTCACGATGGGTGGCGCTGCTTTCCGTTTCGATGACCCCGATGCCGCGAGTCGTGCGAAAGATGAGGAGGATGCGACGTTCTTTCGTTGTTGCATCGGCAATTTCAACGCTCCGTGGCACGCCGCTTGCAATCACGAATTCTACAGCGGATTTGGGTTTTGGGGCCAGTAGCTCGGGATAGACGTGCCACAAGGTTGCATCGACCAGAAAATCGACAACGTATGTCTTGCTGTGCCTTGGCGAGCAGTCGATGAGGTGAAAGCTTTCATCGTAAAGCGAGACAAGCTCGTCCGATTGCGTGAAGGAATAACGTTCGATCGACGATGAAGCAGACAACGTCGTATCAGCGTCCTGCATTGCCTCTCCCTTCTGTTGCGTGCCATCGAGTGGTGCTTGCACTAATCTATCTGCGATTGCATCGCATTCAGGCGCCTTACTGTCGTTCCAACCTGCCAGTTCATTCAAAACTATCGCGGTTAGTGTTCTCGTCAATGCCGCCCAACCACCGAGAGATCCGTAGATCCCGCTGTCGTCAGAGAGGCGGTCCTCGGGTGATGCCGACTCGGGCCCGCGTTTCCCGCGCATGGTTTTAACATCTGCTACCAAAACACGCAATTTTGAGCATTGGTCAACATAGGATACCGATAGGCGGGCGGTGGGCGCTGAGATACTTGCGAATGAAAATAGGCGTCTCCCCTCAGCCGGAACTCAGGGGCATATGGCGCCGGGGGCACATACTCTTCGTGCCCCTTTGAAGGGCTTGCCCGCGGAATCTATGTGAGGCAATCCCGTTGCCGGCCGGGCAGTTTCTTCCGACGTGGAAGCGGCGTGGTATGCGGCCCATACGGCGAGCCCACTCAAAATTGTGCACATCGCAATGTAGACGTAGAGAATGCGCACGGCGCTGCCTTCGGCTTATCTGCCTCATGCAGTACTATGGGCAGATGTATGTCAGAATGCCAGCCCCACAATCACGCGACATCTGCGGCGCTCTCCGGGCGAGTATGGATTGACGTCTTCGGACAACCCGATTTGCTACACCCTCAAAAGCACGCATCTAACTTTTTCGGTTAGCATCTCCCTTCCCGTGCTTTTTTAATGTGGCTCAACCCCCGGTTCCGGTGTGTCATCGACCCTCGTCCAGGTGATCGACCATTCATCCCTGCCGCCTTCGTTGTGGACATAGCGACCGCGTCCGCCGCGTTGATCGCGCCACGCTGCCTTGATGACCCATTCCGGCGGGGCAATTCCCGGCAGCTTCAGTATTTGCAAAACGTCGTGCAGCTCCGGGAGGGTGGTGACCCTCCGAACGGCCCGCCGGCCGTGCGTTTTTATCGTCCAGGCGTAATGCGCCCTGGCGACGTCGCGGTCGATTTTCATCGTATCCTCCTTTTTGTTCTAGAACATAAGGAGAAGCTAATTTGTTCCGTCGTGCGTGCGCGCGTCAATGCGGGCTCCGCGGTTCACCCGGTTTGTTCGATTTGCGGGTTGGAGCTAGCCGCGGATCAACAGCTTTGCCATCGCGATGAGAACAGACGCGAATAACGGCAAACTGTCAGAACTCATAAGGATTGTCTCTGACGTGCGTGTAACCTATTGATTCTATTGAGTTGGCTATAAGTCCCTGAACTTGTTATGTCTTTCCTAACTTCATAGGTCTGTCTCTATGTGGAGTCTCGGATATTGACGGCATAAAAAAAGGCCCGCGAATGCGGGCCTCATCGATCGTTATTTAGAGACAAACCTAAGCGTTCGGCGGTAGGAGGCACGCCCTCGCGAGGTCTTCCTTTCTGTAGTAGCGGGCGATCTTCCCCGTTGTCTCGAAAATCGGCCTCAACCCGTTCTCGTCGAGTTCGTCCCTCATCCAGGCAATGTTGCGCCGCCACCCACTCGCGACCCGGTGCAGGGACCGGTGGTCCTCAAGGAAGGCATCTACAGTGTCCCGGTGAACGAATGACTGCGGCCTGCGAGTTCTCGGATTAGTCCTCACCTCGACAGGCAAAACACGATGCTTGACCAGTGCGGCGACGGTCGCGTCGGTGGTCGCCAGCGCATTCTTGACCTCGGTCATGTTGAGGTAGACGCCCCCGTTGCCGTAATCGTCTTCACCGTGATTGCCCTCCGCCGATACAGGAAGTTCTCGGAGATCGACGAGCAGGCTCCGCGCCGTCATCGAGTCGTCGGCGCGGGCCACACGGGTCAGTTTCCCTTCAAGGATCATTTCGAGAAGGTCGGCCTGGGTAAGGCTCTTCCGTTGGCAGGCGGTGGTGAGCGAGACAAGACCATGGCCTTCCCCCACCAGAGAGGTCCGCTCAAATAGGCGACTACGAAATCCGTCGAGAGCGGCCTTCGACACACGATAGAAAGGGCGCTCACCCTTGGCACCTCGTTCAGACGGAACAAGCAACCCCCGCTCGATGAAGTCGCGAACACGGTTTTCATGGGTTCCCAGCAGGGCTGAAACCTCTACCGTGGTCAAATTGTCAGCCGTGTCCCCGAGGATTTCGTCTGCGTCCGCGACCGAGAAGTAGACGCGCCTGTCCGAGAGCTTAGAGTGGGCGATGACGCCCTCCTCCTCGAGAAGCTTCCTGACCCGTTTCCGATCCAAAGCATAATCGACGGCGGCCGACCGCACCGAATGGAGGTGTCGACGCTGGACGGGGAGGACAAAGCGATCTCCCGGCCCCACCGGCACATGGCGCTCTACGAGGTCCTGGAACAGCCCGACGATTTCGGCGTAAGCCGGTACGGCGGCGTTGCGCCGAAGGTGGCGGACCATCGAGCCGAAGAACTCCGTGATGGTGTTGGCGGCAGGCCGATGCAGATCGATCGCCTCCGTCACCACCCTCTCGACCATTTCCCGTCCTTCCCTCGCGACCAGAAAGCCGGCGGCCCGGCCGCCGATTGTCGAGGCCGCCTTTCCGCCGACGATGAAGGAAGGAAGACGGTTGTGAACGAGCCATCCGAGAAACTGGAAGAGCATAAGCAGCACGTGGACCTCCTGGCGGTCGATGAATGACTGGGTACGGTTTCCCGCGATGCGGCCTTCGATGTACGCATCGACTTCCAACTCTGTCTCATCCGCTGGACCGCCAGGCTGACATTCCAAATGCCAGCCTTCGGCCACGAACAGGGCGACATCGTTCGCAGGGGCGTTGTCCCCTCCTTCAACGAGAAGCTCGCGGTGGTGGGTGCAGACCGTGACGGCACGGGTCATCCACGAAGCACGCTCGAATGGCCGTGATTGCGGTCGGCCGCTGCCCTTGTCCATGTCTTCGACCAGACAACGAGGGCAGAAACGGAACCGCCCCGCCACCCTCATCTCCTTGCGAAAAACGGCGTCGCCGAGCCGCCATTCCCCGGCTTCCTCGCTGGTAGGCACCGCGAAACGCCGGAGCTGGTCTACCGAGACCCCTGACCATGAGGACAGCATCCTGATTGCGTCTTTGTCGCCCCGAGCAACGGCCTGAACCGTGCTGTGGCCGATGAGGCCAGCCACGGACGAACAGCCCATGGCACGCGCCAACCGTGACGCGAGGCTGAGCGGCGTCTCGGAGTCGGGGTGGAACGTGACGTTTACAGGAAGCTTCATGCTGCCCTCCTGCTCTTCACCGGGGGTGCGATATCGTCGAGCGCGTGGGCAGGAACGATCTCACGCCAGTTAGCGGCGACGAAGACATTGTCGCGGCGCGTGCATCCCGTCATCTCTTCGTAGACCTTCGTGAAGTCGGCGAGCTTCACTTGAGTTCGCCCACTGTCGGCCGCCCTGAAGCACGCCTCCTGAACGAGCTCGACCACCTGCCCGAATGCCCCACTCGCTGCACGGCAGAGCTTCTCGCGAAAGACGTCGGTCTGCGTGTCGTCCGCGCGGGACATGCCACAATCCTCGAGAACGACCCCGGCGATGATCTTCTCAATCCACTCGGCATCGTCAGGGAATTCCATCGGCTCGTAGCGCATCACGTACGACCGCCGCGCGAGCTGACGATCGCCCTGAAGGAAGGTCGCGAGCGCCGGGACGCCAGAATAGATCGTGTGGATCGGCCATCCGTCGATCTGCACCAGCGCCTTGAGAACGTCCTGGACCGCCTGGATTGCTTTGGGTGTGTTGTTGCGAAGGACGTCCTGCATCTCGTCGATCCAGATCGCCTTCACCCCACGTTCCCTCAGCTGTTCTTTGAGGAATACCCAAAGCTCCGGGTCCGTCTTTCGACCTTTAACCGGAACACGCATTGCGGTCAGGAGTTCAACGGCAAGCGCCCGCATATTGCTTGGCTTCGGCGGTTTGATGCAGATCAGCGGCATGACATCGTCGCCGTATTCGTCTTTGGACGGCTGCCATTCCTCGATCAGCGGCAGGATGCGCGTGACCGACCTGGTTTTCCCGCTTCCGGTCTCACCGATTACGAACAGCGACCTGCGCTGCGACCCGCGGCCTTTTTTAAGGGCTTTGGCGTTTTTGCGCAGCTTCTCGATGAATCCCATGAGGACCTTGTCGCGGCCAGATTGGAAGTACCGCTCGGCACTACGCTCCCGGATTGCATCTGGATTGATCTTCTTGGTAGCCATGATCAGTCATCCTCCTGTTCGTCGAACTTCGAGCGTGAGCGCACTTTTTCGACCGCTTCGGCGCGGGCCTGTTCCGCCAGTTCCTGGTCGCTACGGTGATTTTCAAGCAGCAGAGCGCCCGTGGGCTCAGCATTGGGGGCCGCCTCCATCACCTCGTCGGCCTCGCAGTTTGCTTCCCAACCGCGAACAACTTCGCGATTAAGCCGCTCCATGTCCTCGGCCGTGGGAATGCGAGCGCCAAGGTTGGCGCGGACGGTGGCGGCCTCTCCGGTGCGGCGCATGCGGCGGATACCTGCATACATGACCTTGAGGTCCTCTTTCGTCTTCTCTGCGATCTCGTCGCGCTCTTCCTTGAGGACGGCCAGCCATTCGTGGAATGACACGGTTTGATCGAGGCCGAGGGCGTTTTCGACGGCGAAGTATTCCGTTTCGTCCTTCGCCTTCACCAGGACGTGGCGCGCGTACATGGGGTCGTACATCACGTCGATCGGCTTCTGGCCGATGCGGCGGCGGAGGGCATTGAGCCGCTCGTCACGGAAGGTCACGCCGAGGACGACAATGCCGTCCTTCTGGATCGTCACGGTCGTGCGATAACCAAACGCGGCAATCATACGAAGCTGGTTCGGCGGATACTTGATTTCGATAGAGCCGGTAGCCTCTACCCACTCGTTGTGCGGGGTGTTGCCACCGAGGCCACTGTGGCGCGTACGGTGATAGATATCGCAGATCGCGAAGATGATGATCCTGGCGAACTCATCCATGAACACGCTGGCATGGGCCTCCGCGTTGTAGTCGCCCTTTTCTTCGATCGAGGCAAAGGTACGGCCGTCGAGGAAGTGCGTAATCGCGGGCCCAATGGTGCCGAACAGCCGCTCGATGAACGGCCGGCGCGCGGGATCGCCCGCAGGCTGGCGAACGACCGTCACGCCGATGGACTGAGCGCCCGTGATGAAGTGGTCGGAAAGCATTGGCCCGCCGTTGTCCATCGACGCGAGGTCGGGCTTCACGCGGGCCGACCAAGCGGTTTCGGCTCCAACCATTCGCGACAGATCGGTCTTGTCGGTCATCGCCATGCGCAGCACGCCAGCGATTGCCTCGGCCGACGGGGTCGGCGTGATTTTCACGCCGAGGACGTATCTGGTGGCGACGTCGATGGCTACGGTCACGCAGACCCTAAGCGTCTTGGGCAAGGCTTCGACGAACACGTCCGGCAGATGCGCCCACGCCCCGGTCTTCACCAACAGGGTGATGAGGTCGCCCTTCCATTCATCGATTTCGACCAGAGCGCCGGGGCGCTCGACATCGAAGCTCGCCTTGACGTCGCGGAAATGCTTTAGGGCTGCCTCTTCTCCTTCCCGGCTGGCCATGACTTCGAAGGCATCGAACCGGCTGATCGCGCTCTTCGTCTTGGTAAGCGAGAATTCTAGGAGCTCGGAAAGGCCGGCAGCACGACGCTTGTCATTCTCGCCGTCCCGCTCAGCGAGATAGGCAAGGTGAACCTGTGCGGGCGTGGGCTGGAGGCGGCTCAGGTACTCGCGAGCCATCTTCTGATGGAAAAGTTCGCTCGCGCGGCAGGGGATTACGGTGCGGCTCCCTGGGCCGTGATGCAGCGGCACAAACACGACGGGATTGCGCCCTGCCGCGATATACTTGTCGTAGTCGCGTTTGAACGTCTTCCAGCTCGGACCGTTGGAAATTTCGGCGACAGCCTGACCCGTGCGGCGACGACGGCCGTTCTTTTGCTTGGCATCGGGACCGAAGAGTTCCTTTTCCCACCATTCGTCAAGGAAGGGCTGGAGCTTGACTGAGAACGGCAGTTTCTTTTTCGCGTCCCTGCATGCGGTTTCGTACCGGCCGATCAGCTTTTCGCGCAGGCGAGCCGCGAACTGAACCTCAGGATCGAAGGCGTTGAGCGTCTTGTCGCCGTGGATGGCCAGCGTGCGCTGGATAGGCGCGCTGTGGAGATAGTAATAGACGTCGGCATCTCCGGCGTGGAGACGATTCCATACGTCCTGACGGGTTCGCATCATCGTACGAGTAAGGTCCTCCTCGTGCGCGAAGGTATAGGTCAGGCTGTCCGAGAAGACCGGGATGTAGTTCCTCGTGCCTTCCTGATAGCGGTCGGTACGCCCCATCGAAACGAGGGAATGGGTGTGGGTGCGGGTCGGAAGGGGATGACTGTAGGACACGTACGCTCTCCTTTTCGTGTCGTGACGGACTGGGTAGGCTCAGACGGCATGGGATTGGCCATGCCGGTTATGAGCCAGGTCAGTTCGTCGATCCGACCGATGCCTTCGGGAAGGAGTTCGCCGAGGTCGATGAGGTGCCAGATGGCGGCCCGACGGGCGGCCACGTTCTGGCATCCGGAGAGGAGGGTCATGAATCTGAAGCGTCCAGTCATGCGACGGACGATTTTGCGAAGTTCATCTGCCGCTGCGGGATCGCACGTCTCGCGCGAGGCGAGGATTTCGGAGCAGTTGTGGAAGGAGGCGACCGTGCCGTCCTTCTCGGTCATCAGGCGTGTCTCGTCGGCCAGACGGCGTCCGCCCTTGTGCGAGATGCCAGCGTTCTCGATGCGGGTCAGCATGTCGAGCATCGAGGCGCGCTTGCGGTTCATCTTGACGGCGATCGCCAGCCGCCGGCCGTCCTCGAACACGACATAGTAGTCGAAAGTGTGGGTGCGCGTGCGACCGTCGGCATCGATGTAAGTTACGCGAGGGTATTGCGAATGGATTTCCCGAACGCTCTTCCATGTCTGGAGAAGATAGGAGACGCGAAGCTCGAGAAGGCTTTCATGCCAGAGGATGATGCCGCGGAAGATCGAGTGACCACGTGAAGTTTTGGCCTGCTTGAGTGCTGGGCGGCGGGTCGCGAGGCCAGGATGCGGTGCGGTGTAGCGAAAGGTGTCAGAATTTTCACAGATCGTTGGAAATACTGCTGGACCTGCTTTCGTGACTTCGGGACCCTTCTCTGTTGAGAGACGGGCCGAAAGAGACGCCGAGGCGGCAAGCTCCCGCTTCAAGTAGAGCTTCCGCGCGATACGGTTTTTGAAGTTCATACAAAAGCCTTTGAACGTTACACAGCTGGCTTCTTCTGGAGGCGAACCCGTGGCTCCCCCGAACCCCGGCGAGAGATATCGCCGTGGTTCGGGGCCATCGTTTCGTTCACAGGTCATCCCTGTCGGTGATCACGCAATACGATGGCGGGAAAGGTGGAAACTCATCTTCCAGTTCGCTGAAGGTCATCGACTGAGGAACGAACATGTCGGCACGGCAGACGGTGAGAAACTGGTCTCCGCCGTTCATGAGATTGTCTGGTTTCATGTCATAGTTCTCCTGTTGCCCGTTCGCGTGTCGCGACGGGGGAGTGGAATTTCGGCTTTCGCCGTCTATGTCGGTGAAGCTTCGATCGCTGCCGTGAAGGGGAGCAGGGTCAGGACGAAGCGAAAATTGGCGAGTGTCCCCGCCCACCTATTCGCTCCATTCCCCGAACCTCCGGCCTGCTTCCGGTTACTCCGGAAACTGGCAGCGATGCCACAGGAAAGCACTGTCCCGCCAGCGCCGTTAACGCTTTGGAAGCCAACGAGCCGAGCGACCGGTTTTCCTGTTGAATTTCCGGTCTATCCGGAATACATCTGCGCCATGGCTTTTTTCCTTCTAGTTGGAGCCATGCGGCTGACACCTGCTGTAACAGGTCCAGCCACTTCGAAATGGGTCGCCTTGCAGGGCGACCCATTTTCATTTCCGGCATTCGGTTGCGGCCTTGAAATGTCCACAGCCCGTTGCCGTTGAGAGCCATATAGAGTTCATTTTTCTGCATGTTCAAGTACCCCTCAGGGCTGCGTAATTCGCGCCCCGTCACCTGATTGCAACCTTACCGCGTCCGTCCGTTTTCGGCCTGTTTTGCCGTCCACTCCACAGAGCGGGCGACCTCAAAGGAAATTCAAGAATTCGCAGAGTGATTTGAATTCATTTGGAAATTCAAGAACTCGCAAATAATTCCTTTGCACTCAAGCCGACATTATTCGGGCAAACAACCACCAAGGATTCGCGGTTACAAAAGCGCCGCCAAGCGTTCGGTCACACGCAGAAGATCGGCTCGCCCGAAGCAGGTCGGTTTGATGGCAACGGGGATAGGGCAAACTAGTCTGCGTCTGCCTCGCGTGGATTTCCGAACGCATATGGCCCGTCTTCGTGAGGCACGAATTTGAAGATTTCGGTGACTTGAATGAGACGCACCGCATCGATGAAAACATTGCCGCTCGTGACATCGTGAATCCTTTCCCTTGACCCTGCTGTCTTCTTGTATTTTCTGCCGCCACAAGGAATTGTGCCGAAATCTGCTGCACCTAAAATTCAAGGACTCGATGCCATCGTCGTGCCGCCAATTCCTTGCAACACGCCCGAGCGTTGAGCTTGGACGGAAGTCGAGCAAACGTTGCCGCGTACAACTTATGCCGGTATCCCTGAAATTGAGGTGGCGTTAACTTTATTTTACGCCACCTCAATTTTTTATCTGCGCGGGTCCCCTAGCGTCGAATCTCGACCGAACGTGGCCTGAAATGGCGGCTCTGCCCCTCTCTCGAGCGAAGGACAGAGCCTGAGCCGCTAGCCGTCACGTCTCGACGGATGCGGTGTTTCGGATGCGTCGAACAGGATCGCCCGAACCTCGTCGCCATTGGCTTTTCCCCTCTGGACGAGGAGGTTCGCAAGGCGATCGAGTTCCGCGCGCCTGTCTCTGAGGATGCCGACAGCACGATCGAACTGCGCCTTGAGGCGAGCCTCGACAAGACGCCGAAGCTCGGGGTCACGATCACGAAGGTACTCGAGAGGGTTGCTGCCCTTGCCGAGTTCCACCGAAAGCGTAGCCCCGAGGCCGTAGTGGCGCTCGGTGCGTGTCGCAAGGTCACTGGCGACAGCCAGGTCGGAAGAGGGTGCGCCGCCGGCACCGTCGGCGTGATAGCCGAACACCACGGTCTCCGCCGCAATGCCGCCAAGCAACATCGTGATCCTGTCGTCGTAGTACGACGCCGTTCTGATGATGCCAGTGGCGGGTTTGAACGTGGCACGCCCGGCGACCTGCTGCATGCCTTGCGTTGGCACCTCCCTTTCGATGTGGACGCTGGTCAGCACGTCGCATGACAGCAGAACGCCAATGATTGCATGTCCAGCTTCGTGGACAGCGGTATGGCGCAACTCCTCCGCGGTCATGACATACCGTTCCGGTAGCGCCTCCAGAAGCAGGCTTTCGGTAACAGGGACCTTCCGCCGTCTCGCGATGCGCCGAGTGTCGCGGGCGAGTTTTTCGATGTCGGCACCGGACCATCCTCGCGTTGCCGCAACAAACCGCCGAAGGTCGCCCTCGATCTGATGATCACGCAGGTGATGGTGCAGGATTGCGATCCTGGCATCGCGGTTGGGGAGCGGGATTTCGACCAGCGTTTCGAGCCGTCCCGATCTCAGAAGCGCGCGGTCGATCACGTCGGGATTGTTGGTCGCTCCGATCACCACCACGCCCTCGCGCCCCTCGGACGGGTCAAGGCACTCCAGGAGGCCGTTGATCACCTGACGGCGATAGTCGCGATGGTCGTCATCGCCTGCGGACTCGCGGTCTCCAAAGCTGTCGAATTCATCGATGAAGAGCAGGCTGGGCGCTTTCTTCCTGGCTTCCTCGAAGGCCGCTCTCATGGCCTTCAGGTAATCACCAAGGTGGCCTTTTGCCTGCCACTTCGCGGCCGAGGCGGCGACCAGATCAACGCCACAGGTCGCGGCCAAAGCCTTTGCATACGACGTTTTGCCACAACCTGGTGGACCGAAGAGCAGCGCTCCGCGATCGACATCGTCCCAGGTGATTTCGCCCGCTCGCCAGGCTCTAAGGTCCTCTGCCAACTGGAGGCCCCAGTCCTTGGCCTTTCCGTAGCCGTGCATGTTCTCGAGACCTAACGAGAGTGTCTTGTCCGGGGTCGGCTCCGGTTCGACGGTTCGCGCCGCCACCCGCTTCATCTGACGCACCGAACTCATGAGCGGTCGCGTTTGTCTGACCGCCACCAGGATCGCGTCGAATGATTTGGTAGACAGGAATTCAGCGTGCTCCCGGGTCATGCCCGGCACCTTGGCCTCTCGGGCCGCAGCGATGAAATGTTCGGGCGTTGGCCTGACCACGTCCATGACCAGATCGGCACCCGCCAGGAAGTCCCCAGGCAGGTATTCGCGCCTCTCCGTGACGACAACAACCTGACGAGCGTGCTTGATGCGGTCATAGACCGACCGCGGGTCGATGGTGGACTCGGCAACGGTGAATACCACGGCGGTATCGTTGCAATACTCATCGACAGGCATGGGGTCCTGGATGAGGCTCGATACGGCACGCCGATAATAGTCGGCCGAGTCCTCGGGAACGATGAGCACGGCGACGAAGGCGAGGTTTTCGCGGCGAAGGAAAGGCCGAAGGGCGTTGCGGACACTGCATCGCGCGACGGCGATGACGAGATGTGGCGGCGATTTCGGCCGACTGGCTGATCTGTAGGACATCGGGAGGTTCTCTCATGGTTCACGATCGGACACGCGGGATCAGATCACCGCGATATCCTTCGCACCGCCGTCTCGGGACCGAGCGGCACATCGTCGAGATCGACCTCGACGTAACCATGGAGAATGAGGGATGCGATCCCGGGGACCGGTCTGGTCTCCTGGAAAGCCTTGAGACATTCCGCCAGCGGCAATGAACCGTGTTCGTCGAGCGCGGTCAACAACCTGAGCCGATCACTGAGCGGCGTGACGGTCCCGGCATAGCGCAGCAGGTCCTTGGCGTTCCGTAACCTGAAACCATCGTAGATTTCGCCCCGCTCAAGCAACCTGTATCGGGCGTTCAGGCGCTCTGCCTCGGCCGCAAGGAGGGTGGTGTCCACGGACATGGCTCGGTCGGGCGCGTCGAGATACAGGATGGCACCGTCTTCGTCGAAGACCTGGAAGTCGGGAACATGTGCGATCCCGGCAACGCCGAACGGCATCGGCATACAGCGCCAGGATGCCACCGACGGGTTGACGTCCAGCAGGCAGCCGACATCGCGCGCCGATTGGGAGCGGAACAGGCGGACACCGTCACACTTTACTGTGCCGGCTGGATGAAAGGCTCTGATTGACGCGGAGTTTCTGGCGGCGCGCAGCGTGGCGGCCTGCTTGGCAATTCCCATGGCATCCTCTGACAAAACGGTTGGTCGTCGCCGCGGTCATCGCGGCAGCGAGGGTCAACCTATTCGTATGAGGTGGCGAGGGCCGTTTTGCATAACGTGAACATTTAGCGAACAAAATTTCAGAGTCAACCGGCCCCTGTGAATTTTCTTCAAGCAACCTATCCGGGATATTTCGTTTTTGTCTGCCAGTCTGCCGCCATCCCCAACCTGGTCGGCATCAACATGTCAGCGAATCCGTAACAGTCGCTGGTTTTCCGGAACCAGTGTGTCCGCCTGCCTAATCTGTCTTTTCGTCAAGCTTCGCTGGCCCACCCAACTCCGAGCCAGGAACCGCAACGCAACCTCTTCTGGCCCGTTGAAGACGATCTCGCCTTTCAGGTTGTCGAGGTCGAATTCAAGAAACAGGAGATGTTGGGCACGGGTGTCGACCATTCTGAAGGCCGGGCCTCGATTGGTTCCCGTAGCCTTGACCTGCACGGTTCGTCCATCTGGAGCATGCCCATCGATCCCTGTTCCGTTCCGCGGGGAAAGTTGCAGGCCGAACAGCTCAGCCGCCACAGCCTCGCCGATGTCACCGATAAGGTTTCCATCTAACGTGAAATCCAGCGCGGCGGAGTGATAGTGGTCTCTGAGGCGGTTGCGGGCCAGCACGAGTTCTGTAATGACTGGAGGGAGGTCGAATATTCTCATTAAGCCTTATCCTCGTCGACCGCTGTCCAACTCAGCCTGTTTCATGCGCCGATACGCCGCCACGAGCTCTGGCGGTGGGTTTTGTCGCAGTCGGGTTGCCTCGTCGAGAAGACGTTGCAGGTCGGCGGGGGCCTTCATCAAGTCGCGTTCAAGTTCCGCGCGCTGTTTCGCGATATCGTTCTTGACCTCGCGGATCGCTTGGGGATCGGTCGGAATAATGGCATTGAATACGAACTTCTGCTCAATTGACTTCGACCACTGCCTAAGCTTTACCTGCATGGCGGGACCGAACCCCGGGATATTCGTGATACGCCTGGACTTGACATCCCATGCCGTCTCTACCCCGTAGGACGCGAGCGTCGCCTTGCGCCCTGGGCCGATACTGGCGACTCTTGCCCTGTCGAGCAAATGCGATTCCAAATGCTTGCGCATCTGTAGATCACGTTTCTTACGTTCGAGTTCAGCCAGCTTCTCTTTCTCTCGCTGAGGAAGTCCGGCGTGAGCTAACGCCAACCTTAGGTAATGGGCTTTCTTTTCGTCGAATTGTTCGGGTCCGGCACGCCTTTCCCACATCTGTCGCTGATTGTTCCACTCGGTCGTACTTGCCTTGAATTCCGCCTCGAACGGACCCGCATCGTTCTTTGCGGAAAAGAAATACATGAGAGAAGCCCCGGCGATGATGATGCCGACCATCCCTTGGACTGCGGCGGCCACATAAAGACCGACACCGCACGCGACGAGCGCGCCCGCCATACTCATAGCTCGGCCGCTTTTTTTCGATCTGGCGGCGTCGGATACCTTGAGGTCCCGCATCGACGGCATGATGTTTTCGGCGCTGGACGGTCGGGGAGGCGAATGCAAACGGTTGATCTGGGCGATGATCTCACCGATGTTGGCCATTGAGTTCGGTGTGACGAACTGGGCGGCAAACAAGGATCGGCCCATCCCGTGTTCCAATTTGCACCAGGGACAGCTGGCATTGCTCCTATGATAGTGATGGGAGCGGTCGATTCCGCATGTCACCAAGTTCGACTGCAGGCGGTCGATCACCCCGACCCAATCCACTGGCGAAGGTCTCCCGTTACCCGCTTCGGCTTTACGAGAGAACGCGAGTTCAAACGCATCTCGGACCTCGTCGCCGAAGTCATCAAGGGCGGGAACATGCGGCGGCGGTTCCATCTTCGTTTCCGAACGCCGGGCGCTATATGCGAAGCGTCTCTGCGAGATGGCGGTTTTGATGTCCATGTCCCCGCCACCGAGGTACCGTCCTGCATACGGGTGTCTGCCGAGGAACAGGAGCTGGAAGAGCAAAATGGCTAACCCGAATGCGTCGTGATTAGTCGTGCGGTCCGTCTTCTCAAACGATGCGCCCTGCAGCTCCGCAGGCGTATACTCGGCCACTCCCATCAAAGAACGGAATGTGCGACCACCGTTTCTGAACTGGAAGGAGTCACTGTCGATGAGGGTGACCAAAGCCTGCGCCGAAACTAGAATACCCGAGTGATTGATATCGCCGATCACACACCCTGACCTATGGATGCTGGCAATCGCACTGGAGAGATTGTACGCGGCGCGGACGAGGAAGCGAACATCCGCAGCAGGGAACTCTGCGCGGCGACTCCCTGGTCCATAGAGATCATGAACCGTTTTGAAACCGGCGGCTTTCCTCATCGTGAAGCCAGCGAATTTTCCATTCTGCCTGGTCACGACCTCGAGCGGATATGCGACATAGGCGCTTGTGCTGGACAGCCCTGCCGCAACCATTGCCACGATCTTCTCATGACGTTCAGGTGCTTTCCCGTCGTTGTAGATTTTGACGGCGATGTCCGAGCTACCTGAGATATTGTAAACTGCACCTTCTGCGCCTTTTCCAAGCAAAGGGCCGAGGGGCATCTTCTTTCCGCTGGCGAAGAATGTTTCGCTCACAGGCGAGCTCCGATGATCAGCGTCTTGTCGTCATCGGTGCGCTCGCAGACCGCCGCACTGGACAGGTAGCGCTGAAGAGCCTTCGATAGCCCGATATCGCGACCTGTGTTGGACAAGGCAAGGATAGGTTTTATCATCCTGTCGAAGAAGGGCGCATGCGGCGTCCGGTTGGCGAAATCGAGGACCATCCTTTCAATTCCGTCAGAGAAGACCGCCAATGCCGACACAGGACCATCCATCACCACGAAATCGAGTCTGGGTTGAGGGTCATCCGTAGTGAAGCTTGTTGTCGAGGCGTATTCGCCTTGGTACGGCCAAGACGGCACGGACCAAATTTCGGTGTTGATCGCCTTGACCGCGACCGCTCCGTCGCCGACATGAATAATTGTTGTGCCTGTGTCATCGGCAATGACGGCTACGATGGTGGCGGCGAAGTCCCTCGGTCTGAGCCTGACGCGCTCCGCCTCGACGTTGATCTTGTCCCTTATGGCGTCGAGCCACTCCCACGCCGTTTCCTCGTGAAGTTCCGAGCGTGGCGAGCTACGAAGGAAGTCTCGCGCCAACCGCAACAGGGTCGTCGAGACGATCTTCGATCCGACGTCAGCGTGGAGCGCGCTGCCAGCTCCGTCCGAAACCACGCCAATGAACGCGGGCCCGACAGGGGAGTCGACCTCGTTCGCGCATCCATAATCTTGGCAGGGCAACCCTGTCTTCTCGTGCGAGGTGCCTTTCGATCTAGCGCCCGCCCAACGCCATGCACCTGTCATGCAATCGATGCCCACCCGTCAGGTGTTGCCGGATTGGACAAGGGTACGGCGTCTCCGGGGTTCGACTGTGAGACCGAGCTCAACGAACTGGACAGCCAACTGAACAGGTCCCGGAAGCGCATGTCTTTGAGAACGAGCGGCTCGCGAACGCTGATCTGGGACAGGACGTCAAAGTTTGCGCCCTCGACGCCGACAGCGAAAAAGCTGAAAGCCTTCTCGGCTTCTCCGGCCTTCACCGCTTGCGCGGCGGCTTGCCAGCTGTCAGTCGGGCCGCCGTCCGTGATCAAGAAAACCCAGGGGCGATAGTACGAGATGCCGTTCTGCCGATAAGAGTTCTTGCGCTCGCGGAGCATGTTCAGACCTTCTTCGATCGCGCGGCCCATCGGCGTGTCTGCCTGATCTCGCAGTTCGGGAGCGATCCAGCTCTGCACGCCCGTAAAATCGTTCACGATGGTGACGGGACCGAAGGTAACGAGGCCGACTTCCACGCGTTTTGCCGCAAGTGAATCGGCGAAAAGTTCATCGCGGAACTGGACAAGGCCTTGGTTCAGTTCCCTGATGGGCTTGCCCCGCATCGACCCGGACGTGTCCAACAGCAGAAGGCAGGGGCAGCGAGGTTCAGGATTGTCGATGAATTCCGCGCCGTCGAAAGGCTGTTGCTCAAATGGATTGCTCATGAATCACTCCCAGTTTTACTGGACAATTCATGGCCGCAGACGGATATGAAAACAAGCTCCATCACAGCTTGTCGGGTTTTGACAGCAATTTAACCTATACGGGCTAGTTCAGCCGCACGCCGACGGCGCGTAAAGAAAATGCCAACGAAATCCGACTCGGCCTTGCCTTGCATCGCTACGCATCTGGTCTGTTTACGAGCTACGAAAGATCGTTGGGAGATGAGCAATTCGATGTCATCAGTGCCCGGATTGAAGCGCTGAAAGAGAGGGCTGAAACTGTCTCAGGGCAACGCAGCGCCTTTACTGCTATCGGGGCTGAGATTTTTGCGATGATTGGCCAAGAGGCCGATGCTGACCTGGACTCAAGGCTGAGGGAAAGTGCGAGGAATGCGAGCGGTCTATCTCTGTTTCCATCTCAGACCAAGGCAGATGGTTCATCGGATCAAACCATGGCATCGTCTGCGGCACCTGTTCCTGATGAGAGGCTCTTGGATGTCGAGATCGTTGCGATGTACTGGTAGCGCGCCCATCTGACAGATTTCACTTGGCAGGCTCTGTTGCCGCAATCCCAATCGGCGCGACGGCATTAACAATTGCGTTTTTCGCTCAGCTGTCCTCGTTGGCCTTGGTGATGGTTTTCGACTCTGCTCGGGAAAAGTCGGACCTTGCGTCATTTTGGCCAAAATTGCCGATTTTGACGCCATCTCGTCCTTAGAGACAAACCTGTGAGATTGGCGGAGACACACCAAGGGTCTGTAGAGACAATCCTCAGAATCGCCGACACAAACAAATGGTACCGATTATTGTTATTTACAGTTTGGAAAAATGGTGCTGCTAGAGAGATTTGAACTCTCGGCCTCTCCCTTACCAAGGGAGTGCTCTACCCCTGAGCTATAGCAGCATCGTGCGACGGATCAGTGTTGTCCGGCGCGAGCGAGGGCCTATTGCCATAGCTTGTTGCGAAGCGCAAGCCGCAAATCTCATATTTCGTGGGACAGGCTGGGGGAAACCGCAGCGATACTTCCGGACTGCGCGGATTTGCGGTATTCCAGCGGTCATGCAAGACGAAGACGATCAGCGACGCAATGACGATACCCCGCCCCAGGAGGACGGCAAGCGTGAACGCGGGCAGGAAGCGCAACGGCAGGCGCAAGCGCGCCGCGAGCGGGCAGCAAAGACGCTGCGGGAAAACCTGTTGCGGCGCAAGCAGCAGGGGCGGGCGCGGCGTGCCGGCGATGCCGATGAAACATCCGGGCTCCCTGCCGCAAAATCGGACGAATCTGCGGAATAATCGCCAGCCACCACCATCGGTCGCATCCGGGGAGCGGATCGCGGACAGCTGAAGGCTATCGTTTCAATTTTTCGCGTCCTGCAACAAGGTGAACTGGCGCGGCGAGGGGACATATAAGTCAATGTGTGGATGTCGTTGTTCCTCCATCCGGATGCGCTTCGCCATCATTGTTTCAATTTGCTTCTCATTTCACGGCACTTCCTTTATGGAGGCGCCAATCTCTACAGAACGGAATGTCAGAAAGGCGGGCGGCGCCCGTAAGGTACCCTATGGATCGCATCAGAATTACCGGCGGCAATGAACTTCGCGGGATCATCCCGATTTCCGGCGCCAAGAACGCCGCTTTGCCGCTGATGATCGCCTCGCTGTTGACGGACGACACGTTGACGCTGGAGAATGTTCCGCATCTTGCCGATGTCGAGCAGCTGATCCGCATCCTCGGTAATCATGGCGCTGATATCTCCGTTAATGGCCGCCGCGAGCGCCAGAGCGAGGGCTATTCGCGGACGATCCATTTCACCTCCCGCAACATTGTCGACACCACCGCGCCTTATGAGCTGGTGTCGAAAATGCGGGCGAGCTTCTGGGTGATCGGCCCGCTTCTGGCGCGTGAGGGCAAGGCTCGGGTTTCGCTGCCGGGTGGCTGCGCCATCGGCACGCGGCCGGTCGATCTGTTCATCGAAGGCCTGGCGGCGCTGGGCGCCACGATCGAGATCGACAGCGGCTACATCAACGCGACGGCGCCGAAGGGCGGCCTGATCGGCGCGCGCTACGTGTTCCCGAAGGTCTCGGTCGGCGCCACCCACGTGATGATGATGGCAGCGACGCTTGCCAACGGCACGACCACGATCGGCAATGCCGCGCGCGAGCCGGAAGTGGCCGATCTTGCCCGCTGCCTCAACGCCATGGGCGCGAAGATCACCGGCGCCGGCACATCGACGATCACCATCGACGGCGTCACCTCGCTGTCGGGTGCGCGCCACCGCGTCCTGCCGGATCGCATCGAGACGGGCACCTATGCCATGGCCGTTGCCATGACCGGCGGCGATGTCGTGCTTGAAGGGACGAACGCCACGCTGCTCGATACGGCACTTGAAGCCATCCGCCGCGCCGGTGCCGAAATCTCCGAAACCGAGACGGGCCTTCGCATCGTGCGCAATGGCGGCGGCATCAAGCCCGTGGACGTCGTGACCGATCCCTTCCCGGGCTTCCCGACCGATCTGCAGGCGCAGTTCATGGGCCTGATGACCAAGTCGAGCGGCATTTCGCATATCACCGAGACCATCTTCGAAAACCGCTTCATGCACGTGCAGGAACTGGCGCGTCTCGGCGCGAAAATCTCGCTGTCGGGCCAGACCGCCAAGATCGAGGGTGTCGAGCGCCTGAAGGGCGCACCGGTCATGGCGACCGATCTGCGTGCCTCCGTGTCCCTGGTCATCGCCGGCCTGGTGGCCGAAGGCGAGACCATGGTGTCGCGCGTCTATCACCTCGATCGCGGTTTCGAACGGCTGGAAGAAAAGCTCAATCGCTGCGGCGCAAAGGTCGAGCGCGTGAGCGACTGATCGACCGCTTGCGACGCCACTGCTGTTGCGGATTCGATAGCGGCACCTTATGTCCTTTGTCATGACTGACCCGCCTTTGGCGGCAGATGAAGGGATGGGATGGCATGGACGCATTGAAGCTGATGGGGCTGGATCAGGAAGACCTCGCGATCGTTTCGGCCCATGTGCAGGACGCGGTCTTCAAGGTATCGGGTCTCGCCTATGCACCACGCTCACGCCAGCTGTCGCTGGTGATCAACCGGTTTGTCTGGGAAACGGCGGAAGGGCGCGGCAAATCCTTCGAGCGGCGCCGCAGCGTACTTCTTTTCAAGCGTGTCAACGCTGTCCGCTCGATCGGGTTTGATCGCCGGGATGGCGAACAGGTACTGTTGCTGCTGGCTATCCAGTTCAGGCAGAACGGCGAGGGGCCGGATGGAACCGTCGAATTCGTCCTTGCCGGCAATGCCTCGATCACGCTCGATGTGGAATGTATCGAGGTTCAGCTTGCAGATACCGGCGGCGCATGGGAAACCGGTTTCATGCCGCGCCATCCGGCCGGAGCCTGATCTCTTGCCCGCCGGCCACTTATACTCGCACGCTTCTTTAGACCACCATTGAGGACTTTTTCCATTGGCCATCCGCCTTGATTATCTCACGCCCGGCTTCGAAGAGCAGTTCGCCGCCTTCCTGACGACCAAGCGGGAAGTCTCGGACGACGTGAATGCGACTGTGCGGGCGATCATCGATGACGTGCGCCTGCGCGGCGATGCGGCGCTGGCCGATTATACGCGGAAATTCGACGGCCTCGATTTCACGGTGACCGGCATGGCCGTCACCCCGGAAGAGATCGACGCGGCGATCGAGATGGTTCCCTCCGAGGTTCTGGGCGCGCTGAAGGTCGCTGCGGTTCGCATCGAGGCGCACCACATCCGGCAACGGCCGAAGGACGATATCTACGAGGATAAGATGGGCGTCGGCCTCGGCTCGCGCTGGACGGCGATCGATGCCGTCGGCCTCTACGTGCCGGGCGGTACGGCGAGCTATCCAAGCTCGGTGCTGATGAATGCGCTGCCGGCCAAGGTTGCCGGTGTCGAGCGCATCGTCATGGTCGTGCCCGCCAATGGCGGCGTCATCAATCCGGCGGTGCTGGCCGCCGCCCGCATGGCCGGCGTCGAGGAAATCTACCGGATCGGCGGCGCCCAGGCGATCGCCGCCCTTGCCTATGGCACCAAGACCATTGCGCCGGTCGCCAAGATCATGGGGCCAGGTAACGCCTATGTGGCGGCCGCCAAGCGCCAGGTCTTCGGAACCGTCGGCATCGACATGATCGCCGGGCCTTCCGAGGTTCTCGTCATCGCCGACCGCGACAATGATCCGGACTGGATCGCCGCTGACATTCTGGCGCAGGCAGAGCATGACGTCGGCGCCCAGTCGATCCTGATCACCGACGACGCGCCCCTTGCCGCGGCTGTCGAGGCGGCCGTCGAGCGCCAGCTTCGCACGTTGCCGCGCGGCGAAACCGCAAGCGCCAGTTGGCGTGATTTCGGCGCGGTCATTCTCGTGCCCGATCTCGACGTGGCGGTGCCGCTCGCCAATCGCATCGCCGCCGAGCATCTGGAACTGGCGCTCGCGGATGCCGATGCGATGATCCCGAAAATCCGCAATGCCGGCGCCATCTTCGTCGGCCGCCATACGCCGGAAGTGATCGGCGATTACGTCGGCGGCTCCAACCATGTGCTGCCGACCGCCCGTTCCGCCCGGTTCTCCTCAGGCCTCGGCGTACTCGACTATATGAAGCGCACATCTATCCTGCGCCTCGGCTCCGATCAGTTGCGCGATCTTGGGCCTGCAGCGATTGCGCTTGCCCGCGCCGAAGGTTTGGAAGCGCATGCGCGCTCGGTCGCCATCCGCCTCAATCTCGGGGACGAGGGATGACGGGCAGCCACCGCCTCTGCGATGTCGTGCTGGATGAGACCATCGGCCGCTCAACGCCGGACGTCGAGCACGAGCGGGCGGTTGCGATCTTCGATCTGATCGAGGAGAATTTCTTCGAGCCGGCCGGCCATGCCGGCGGCCCCTACCGGCTCAATCTGTCGCTGATCGATTCCAAACTGGTCTTTGTGATCACCACCGAGACAGGCGCTGGTGTGGCGACTCATATTTTGTCTCTGACGCCGTTCCGCCGGATCGTGAAGGACTATTTCATGATCTGCGAAAGCTATTACGAGGCGATCCGCTCCTCGACGCCAAGCCAGATAGAGGCAATCGACATGGGGCGTCGCGGCATTCACAATGAAGGCTCGCAGACGCTGATGGACAGGTTGTCGGGCAAGATCAAGCTGGATTTCGACACCGCACGGCGCCTGTTCACGCTCGTCTGCGTGCTCTATTGGCGGGGATAGCCGTGGCGGTCGCAGCGTCCCCCAACCTGCCGCAGCAGACCGGGAAAGCGCCGAAGTCGGTGCTGTTCATGTGCGGAATGAACGCGATCCGCTCGCCGATGGCCGAAGTGCTGGCGAAAACGATGCTGCCGCCGGGGACCTATATCGCCTCGGCCGGTGTCAGGCCGGGAGAGCGCGATCCCTTCGTGGATGTGGTGCTGGAGGAGATCGGGCTGACGGCCGGCCGGCATCAACCGCACACGCTGGACGAACTCGAGGACGATTATTTCGACCTGATCGTCACGCTTGCACCGGAGGCGCATCATGCGGCGCTGGAATTGACGCGGTCGATGGCGATCGATGTGGTCTATTGGCCGACGCCGGATCCGACGGTTGCGACTGGTACCCGCGAGCAGATCGTTGCGGCCTATCGTGACGTCCGAAATCACATCGCCACGCTGCTCAAGCATCGTTTGCTTGGACAAATGCCGGACAAGATGGCATAGCGCCCCTGGTAAAACCGGAAAAGATGCCAAAACCGGAAAAGACGGGCCGCTGCTGTTCACAAAACCGCGGCGATTGTGTAGTTTCCGCCAAATTTTGAAGGGCGCGGGCAGCGTCCACAGAGAAGCACAGAAAGAAATACCCTACATGGCGAAAGAAGAAGTCCTTGAATTCCCGGGCGTAGTCACCGAATTGCTTCCCAACGCGACGTTCCGCGTCAAGCTTGAAAACGAGCATGAGATCATCGCCCATACCGCCGGTCGCATGCGCAAAAACCGTATCCGTGTTCTCGCCGGCGACAAGGTGCTTGTCGAAATGACGCCCTATGACCTGAGCAAGGGCCGTATCACCTATCGCTTCAAATAAGCGCGGCGCGGCTTGTTTGCCGCAAAACTCGAGATCGATGGCCCTGTTGCGATGGCGTTGACACACAAGCTGATCCTGGCCTCCGGTTCGCCGCGGCGTGTCGAACTGCTCGCGCAGGCGGGCATCGAACCGGCGCGCCTGATGCCGATGGATCTCGACGAGACACCGAAGCGCACCGAGCATCCGCGCTCACTCGCCTGGCGGCTGTCGTCCGAGAAGGCACGGGCAGCGCTCGCCGCCATCAAGGGTGAGCCCGGCTGGGAAGGGAGCTACATCCTTGCCGCCGATACCGTCGTCTCCGTTGGACGCCGGGTCCTCGGCAAGCCGGAACTGGTCAGCGAAGCGTCAAGCACGCTGCATCTTCTTTCCGGTCGCAGCCATCGGGTCTATACCGGCGTCTGCCTGATCACGCCGGACAAGACCGTGCGCCAGAAGGTCATCGACACCAAGGTGCGTTTCAAGCGGCTCTCCAGCCACGATATCGACAGCTACCTCGCCTCCGGCCAGTGGCGCGGCAAGGCGGGCGCCTATGGCATCCAGGGCATCGCGGGCAGCTTCGTCGTCAAGCTGGTGGGCTCCTATACCAATGTCGTCGGACTGCCGCTGTATGAGACCGTGAGCCTGCTTATGGGCGAAGGTTATGACGTGCATGAAAGCTGGATGAAGGGCTGAGGCCATGAGTTCTGAAGGAAACAAGGGCGCATCGAATATTGCGCCGCTTCGCAAGACCGTGCCATGCCCCGAATGCAGGCGCCCATCGCACCGGGAACACTACCCGTTCTGTTCCGACCGCTGCCGCAACGTCGATCTCAACAGATGGCTCAAAGGTTCCTACGCCATTCCGGTAGCCGACGACGAATCGAAAGCCGGCGAAGAGGAGTAGGCGCGCGCCCGCCCCTGAATTTTCGCGGATATCTGTTGTTTTTCAGTTATTTGCGGAGAATGATATTTTCCTGTCGAAAAAACGTCATTTGGTGCTGGACACCGCCGAACAAGATGTTATAACCCCGCTCGCTTCCGGGGCGCAACCAACCGCCCCACGGTTCTTCAAGCGGAACCACTGCTTAAAAAGCAGGGATGCCCGGATAGCTCAGTTGGTAGAGCAGCGGATTGAAAATCCGCGTGTCGGTGGTTCAAATCCGCCTCCGGGCACCATTTTCCTACTTCTCACGCAGCTTCCTGAAACCAGGCCGTCGAAAATCTCGGCCGTCAATCTGATCGGTAACTGGGGCTCGGGAGCGCGCGCGCTCTGAGCGGCTTTCCGCGCCCGGAATGCCTTGTATTTACACGATAAGCTGCAAAAAAATTCCCGCCCGGGGAAAGTCCAAGGTCACTTGCCGGCGAAGGCTTCCAGCATGCGTGTAACTCGCGCGAGGTCGTCTTCGTTCATGTTTGCCAGCGCCGCATTGACGCGGTGAAGCAGGCGACCTCGTTCGCCTTCAGGTGCAATAAAAGCGCCGGAACCGAAGAAGGCAATGGCAGGAAGGCCCAAGGCTTTCGCGATGCTTTCAACGGTCTCGAACGATGGTGAGGCTTCGCCACGTTCAAGGCGTCCCATCATCTCAATCGAAATGTCGGCCTTTTCGGCAAGTGCTTCTTGCGTCAGGCTTAATGCCTTTCGGTGATGGCGCACATTGCTGCCGAAAATCTTCCTGAGTTCCAAACGCTACCCTCCGTGTTGAAGGGACCGTCATCTTTAGGACCCATCTATTTATTAAGATGACCACAAAGGAGTTGTCAGGGAAAATCTCAGATTATCTCATCCGATAGTTCGCCACAGCCTCGATTGCTATTGCCACTACCTCAAGATCACTATCCTTCAACGCATTTACAGCAGATGCGATTTTTGCTTTGAGCAGATCATCAGTTGTCCGTGGAGTTGCGTCCTTCTCGAAATCCAGTAGCGCGTTCGGAGTGCTTTCCAATACATTAGCTATTCGCACTAGCGTCGCTAGATCAGGCTCCCTGCGGCCCGTGATGTAATTGCCGTATCGACGCTCAGTAAGTCCCGCACGACGCGCGACCTCAGCATTGGATAGCCCAAGCTCATACGCACGCTTTTTCAGATTCGCCGCAAATGATTCCATAGGAACAGATTGTTCCTGACAGACACCACGGGTCTATGTACATTGTGGCGTCACGACACCCCTCATTTTGTGGTTATCCTTGATGCCAGTCAGCGCCAATTACCTGCCTCTTTTCGTTGTCGCCGCCTTCGCACTCGCGGTCTTTCTGTGGGTGGAATGGCAAGGCCGCATCCAACCGTTGTTCATCCCGCACGCCGAGATCGCGCGCTTGGCCGATGAACTGGTCACTGCGGACGCCGACCGCGCTGAAGAACTTGCAGCCATCGAAGAAGACCGCGCTTGGCGCTACTCTGAGAACTTCGAACAAGGCAAGTGGCGGCGGGTGCGCAGGGAGCTGGAACGCAGGGGCATCCGTAAGTAACCGGCAGTCCGTGCCGACATCAGCGCACGCGGCGAGGGAGCGACACGATTGAAGAATAGGTCGCTGCCGGCGTCTTGGCGAAGATAGATGACGCTAATGCGCCGTGGCAGCCGGGCGCGCAGCGGCAGTCCCGGTACTAAAAATGATCACCGCGAACATCAATACGCCCGCAAATGCAATGAGCGATGCAACTGCGACAACGGGCTCCAGCGAGGGGTTGCCAGTGAGCATGAGGTAGAGCGCCGGCACCAGCAGAGCCACGCCGGCCGTGTAGACGGCATATTGGAGCATCGCGATCCGGCGTTCTGCCTTGGCCGGATTGAGGGCGTGGTATCCGCCGAAAAGCGCCATGGTGACCCATCCGAGCAGGTTCGCATGAGCGTGGGCACCGATCGCACTGTGATCGCCTGCGATGGACATGTGCAGGCCCATGGAAATCCCGATGATCAGGAAGATGATGGCTGTTCTGAAATAAAGCTGAGCGACGCGCGGCATTCCGGATTCCCCCTATTTGTTACCACGCTAATATTAGCATTGAACTGGATTTTCCGAGAATAGCCAAAATTGGGGGCATCCCTGCCAACCACTCGCGCTGGAGGAGCGTCCGCCCACCACCCCGGGGCTCTTCGTGCGGACGCTGTTCTCTTCACCGGATGGTGTGCGGTTTCCGGTCCGCTTAAAATGCAAACACTTTGATCGGTTCGCCAAGCCCTCGCAACGCATGTAAGCCCAGATCCTCCAATTGAGCCTGGCATCCCGCCGTCTCGACGAAGGCGCGCGACAGAAGGACGGGGCGCTTGAGTTCCTTGGTCAGGGTTTCCAGGCGCGAGGCAATGTTGACCGCCGGACCGATGACGGTAAAGTCGAGGCGGCTGCGCGAGCCGATATTGCCGTACATGACGTCGCCCACATGAACGCCGATGCCATATCCCAGAGGCTCGTGGCCCTTCTTCAGGTTCTCCTCGTTCAGCGCCGTCATGGCGGCCTGGCCTTCGCGGATGGCGCTCAGGAGATCATGGCACGCACTGGGATTGCTGAGCGGGAAGATCGCCAGCAGACCGTCCCCCATGAATTTCAGGATTTCACCGCCGTGCCGTTCGATCGGTTCGGCCATCGCGTCGAAATAACCGTTCAGAAGTTCGATGACGTCATCGCGCGGCCACATGTCGGATATGGCGGTAAAGTCGCGCAGATCGCAGATAAGGATTGCCGCCCCGACAGTCACGCCGCTGCCGCGGGTTGTCGCGCCGGCGAGAATCTGTTCGCTGGCATGCGGGCCGACATAGGTTTCGAGAAGCGTGCGGGCAAGGCGGTTTTTCAGGCGGATTTCGCTGACGAGGGCAAAAGCGGGCAGAAGATCGGCCAGGAATGCAATCTCGGCATCGCTGAAGCCGCCGGACCTGTCGCTGGCGAAGGTGATGATATGGCGTTTGCCCAGCGTGTGCTTCAGATGCCAGGCAACATAGTCGGTGTGCCCCTCGGCGCGCAGTTCGTCGTAAAGCGGGTAGGGCGTAGCGTCGCCGAATCCTGGCTCAAGGTGCTGGCGCACGACGGTCGCGCCGCTGTTGAGCTCGTTGATTGGGCTGTTTTGATATTGGGCGGTGTCCTCGACGCCATAGCCGAAGGTGCGGATCTCGGCTTCCTTCATGCCTTTCAGCCACAGGATACGGGCGCCGAGCCATTGCGGGTGAAGTATGCGGAAATGCAAGGTGCCGCGCGAGACCGGCACGCCGGCTTCGATGAGCTTGTCGCACATCTCCACGAAGATATTGTCGATGAAGCGCTCGTCGCGCGTCTCGGTCATCAGCCATTCGAAGATGCCGCTGCTGTCGCCTGGCAGCGGGTCTGCGCTCCCGGGACGCAGGCCGGAAGTGGCGCTGGATGGAATTTGCATAACTGCACCCCGTCATGATCGTCGGCGTTCTGGACTGTAAACTTAGTCACGACGAAACCGGAATACCAGTGTGGATGTATCTTAAGTTAGGGGAGGCGGCGCGGACCGCAAAGGACAAGTGGTACAGTCAGGATCGGGCAGTCGACGCGTCGCCCCCGAAACAGAATCGTGGCGCCGATTGGTGAACCGGCGCCACGAGAAATCGCTTAGGCAGCAGCCGAAACGCTGCCTTCGAGTGGAACTTCCGAGATCGTCTTCAGGATCTGGGAGGCGATCTGGTAGGGGCAGCCTTGGCTGTTCGGGCGGCGGTCTTCCAGGTAACCCTTGTAGCCGTTGTTGACGAAGGAGTGCGGCACGCGGATCGAAGCGCCGCGGTCAGCAACGCCGTAGCTGAACTTGTTCCAAGGCGCAGTCTCGTGCTTGCCGGTCAGGCGCAGGTGGTTGTCCGGGCCGTAGACGTCGATGTGGGCCTGCAGGTTCTTGTCGAACTGCGCCATGAGGGCTTCGAAATATTCCTTGCCGCCGACTTCGCGCATGTGCTTGGTCGAGAAGTTGGCGTGCATGCCCGAGCCGTTCCAGTCGGTGTCGCCGAGCGGCTTGCAGTGGAACTCGATGTCGATGCCGTACTTCTCGCAGAGGCGGAGAAGCAGGTAGCGTGCCATCCAGATCTGGTCGGCGGCCTTCTTGGAGCCCTTGCCGAAGATTTGGAATTCCCACTGACCCTTTGCCACCTCGGCGTTGATGCCTTCGTGGTTGATGCCGGCTGCGAGGCAGAGGTCGAGATGCTCTTCGACGATCTCGCGCGCGACGCTACCGACGTTGGAGTAGCCGACGCCGGTGTAATACGGGCCCTGCGGAGCCGGGTAGCCGCTTTCCGGGAAGCCCAGCGGACGGCCGTTTTCGTAGAAGAAGTATTCCTGCTCGAAGCCGAACCAGGCATCTTCGTCGTCGAGGATCGTGGCACGGCTGTTGGATGAGTGCGGCGTGACGCCATCCGGCATCATGACTTCGCACATCACGAGCGCGCCGTTGGTGCGGGCCGGATCCGGATAGATCGCAACCGGCTTCAGCACGCAGTCCGAGCTGCGGCCTTCGGCCTGCATGGTCGACGAACCGTCGAAGCCCCACAGCGGCAGCTGTTCGAGCGTCGGGAAGGTTTCGAATTCCTTGATCTGTGTCTTACCGCGAAGATTCGGTACCGGTGTGTACCCATCGAGCCAGATGTACTCGAGCTTGTATTTCGTCATTTCGAACCTCTCATGGGTTGATGATGCGCAGCACCAGAAAAAACCTGAACCGTGCTTCGCCGCCAACGGCTGACGACGTATATGCACGGGGCGTGCCAGTTTGCGGGGGGTGGCCGATCTCGCGGCGTGACCGGCGAAATCCGGCGCCGATCGGGTTCCAGCAGTCCGGTGTCGTCCGGACGTGCGAAATCTCTGGCAAAATTAGCCTTTTTCGGCCGGTTGTGGAAAGTTTTCGCAGGATCTGCCGCCTGTTTTCGGCAGAAACCGCAGGCTCTGCGCAAAATTTACGCAAAAATTGCGACAATTTGGCTGGCGTGCAAACGCTTAAAATTTGTCACGAAAGTCTTGCGAAAATTTAAATGCCTAAAAAATAGCCTATTTTTTGGGCTGTCTGTATTTTTTTTAATCAATCCGCGCAAAACCCGCGCAAATCTGCTATCTTCGCCAAATTCGATCCGCGCAGGCTCGAAAACGAAGGAACGTCGATAGATGGCAATGATTTCCACGGGCGAGACCGCCAAGATCTACGAATTCCCCGCTGGTGGCAGGAAGCTGGGGGGGCGCCGTTTCGAGCAGGCGGGCACGGTTACCGATTTTCGGCCCGGGCAGTTTCCGGTGGTCGATTATAGCAACTGGTACCATGAAGAAGCGCTCCGCGAGGAGCAGGCGCCAAAGTCCTGATCAGGACGCGTGCCAGCGGCGGTTGCCAAATATGCCGCCCGGTAGAGCGCCGCGTTTGCGCGTTGACGATATTCCGCGTGATACGATCGGATGATGGGCGTCATCGCCAAAGCACCTGAAAGTTCTGATCCCTCGACCTTCGGAGAACTTTCCGCCGTTCAGTCGGAAGCATATGGTTAACAAATGCCAATCGCTCGACCGAATGTGACGCTATTTTAACAGTTTAGGCGCAAATTAAGGCAGAGTCGCCTTTCGACGGGATCAAAACGACTGCTGATCCGTTGTGCGAGAGGAGATTTGGCGTCTCGGCAAACTTGCCGGGCCGGCGAAGATCCCCGCAGGGCGGGAGCCTTACGGTCTCCGCATCGATCCTGCGGAGGGAAAGGGATGCTCGACATGACTGACCATATCATGAAGACGCTCTTGAACATCATGGTTGCGCTGTCGCTCGGCGCCTTCATGATCCTGTTCATCGTCCTATAACGGCAAGCCGGAGCCCCTTCGGCTCACGGATAGAGATAGTGCGCTCCCATTCATCATGGGGAACAAGGTCGCCGATCGTATATTTGAACGACAGCACCTCGATATGGTCAGGCCCGGTGCTGCATTGGTATTTCAGCTTGTACCACTCCCCCTTGCTGCGAAAAACCGCGCCCGGCGCTTGTATCTTGTCGTTCTCGACAACGGGTTCCGCGAACGTATAGGCAATCACCTTGTCCGGCTGGAACGACGTCTTGCCAGCGTTGATCTCCCACATCGCTTCGGTGTCGCATCGCTGTTCCAGGCGGGTCTGCGGATCGAGTTCCTTGAACTGCTTGATCAGCGACCGGTCCATGGCTGCCGCCGGTGCCGCGATGGCAGCGGTAAGCAAGCCCAAGCAAACAAGCCTGTTCATCGCGCCGTCTACTCCTTCGTCAAGCCAGAAAAGGGAAAGGCAAAGCGTGTTTCATGGGACGTGCTGGCGGATACTGACATTACTGCGTCTTTAGCGCGTCTTTCAAGACGCGCTAAAGACGCAGTAACACTTTGAACTGCTGCATAACTTTGTTCCTGAAATCGATTCCGATTTAAGGAATTATGCAGTAACTTCAAGGAAATCTTTGTGTTCATTCAAAGGCGGGAATGCGCGCTAGATATCCGAAACATCGATCCACTCGGCCGACGAGAGGGCCGCCATCCGGTCAGGATTGATTCTGACGGCCGCATGCGGCGCACCGGCCGCAGGCACGACTTCGTCGAAGGCCTTCAGAGAAATGTCGCAATAAACCTTGTGCGGCTTTACAAGCCCGAAGGGGCAGACGCCACCGACGGGATGGCCCGTCTCCTCCTCGACCTCGTCAAAGCCCAGCATGCGGGCCTTTGTGGCGAAGAGGGCCTTGTACTTCTTATTGTCGAGACGGGCGTCGCCGCGCGTCACGATCAGGATAACTTCGTCGGCAACCCTGAGCGCCAGCGTCTTGGCGATCTGCGCCGGCTCGACGCCATGTCCCTCGGCAGCCAGAGCAACGGTGGCGGTGCTCTGCGGAAGTTCGATGACGTCTATGTCGGGGGCGTTTTCGGCGAAGAACGACTTCACGGAGGAAAGGCTCATGGTGCTGCAACCGGTCCGCTCGGATCGAAGCCACATATGCAGCCTATCCGGATATGAGGAGGAGTGACGGTAAATGCTCCGGGCGCTCAACCGTCACGTGAGCTGTCCGGCGATAGTTTCAGTCGTCGTTCGATGCGTCAAGATTTTCCGGACGGATGCCTTCCTGATCGTGCGGCAGGTAGCCGTGGTTGGTGAACCAGTTGGTCAGGATGGCAGCGATGGCCTGGTTGCGTGTATCCATTCCCGGATGATCGGAAATGAAGGATTGAAGTGCTTGTTCGATCTGGGGATCGTAAAGGTCGGACATGATAACTCCTGAGAAATGCAGGAATAGCCCGCGTGGTTGCGCGGGTTATTCGCATGGGTCTGCGTCAGGCGCTTTTGACGATCCTGATCAGCGCGAGCAGGATGACAGCGCCGAGAGTGGCATGAATGATCGCCCAGAGAACGCCACCACCGACACCGAAGCCAAGCCGCGGAAACAGTGCCCCGGCGATGAAGGCCCCGATGATGCCGACAACGATGTTGCCGAGCAGGCCGAAGCCGAAACCCGACACGATCAAACCTGCAAGCCAGCCGGCAATGGCGCCGACGATCAGAAAAACGACGATACTTTCGATACCCATGGATGGTTCCTTTCCGTTGTATCCGCGAGAAGCAGGATAGAGCGAAAAGAGAGCCGCGTCAGAGGGGAAATTGGATCTTCGAAGTTTTTTTGCTTTCAATAGGTTGAAAGAGGACATGGAGTCAGGATTTCCGATCTGGACGGGCCAAAATCCATGCTTGTTGCCTACACAAAACGGCCCGGCAGCCACCGGGCCGTTTCGCGAATCAGGCGCTGCTCAGACGATGCCGCCGCCGCCGCTCTTCGAAGCCGGGCGCTGGCTCGATACCTTGGCGCGGTAGCCGCTTGCCCGATAGGCCGCAACCGGTGCGATCGCGCCACCGGCCTCGAACCGGACCATGGCGAGGATTGGCTCTACATGGGTGCGGAACGCGGCTTTCAGCGTCTCGGTCGCCATCAGCGCGTCATTGCCGTCCTGAAAGCCTTCGAGCGCCTGGCGATCGACAAGCAGCGCCTGAGCATAGGCGCGGCTGACTTCCATCGCCGAATTCATCAGGCTTTCGATCGGATCGGTGACGTTATGGCTCTGGTCGAGCATATGCGCCGGCGCGAACCCTTCGGCGTTGCGCGTCTCCGCATCCACCAGTTCGTTGAAGATGAGGAACAGGCGGTAGGGATCGATCGATCCCGTATCGAGATCGTCGTCGCCGTACTTCGAGTCGTTGAAGTGGAAGCCGCCGAGTTTCTTGAACTGGATCAGCCGGGCGACGATCATCTCGATATTGACGTTCGGCGCATGATGGCCGAGATCGACCAGGCAACAGGCCTTGGGACCGAGTTCCTGGGCGATCAGATAGTTGGTGCCCCAGTCCTGCACCACGGTCGAATAGAAGGCCGGTTCGAACATCTTGTGCTCGGTGAAGATGCGCCAATCATCCGGCAGGCCCTTGTAGATGACCTTCATCGCCTCGAGGTAGCGCTCGAAACTCCGGGTGAAATTGCTCTGGCCGGGGAAGTTGGAGCCGTCGCCAACCCAGACGGTCAGCGCCCTGGAGCCGAGCGCCTTGCCGATCTCGATGCATTCGAGATTGTGATCGACGGCTTGGCTGCGGGTGGCGGCGTCGGCATGGGACAGCGAGCCGAACTTGTAGGAATGGGCCTGGCCCGGTGCGTCGGAGAAAGTGTTGGAGTTCATCGCGTCGAAACCGAGGCCGAGCGCGTTGCCCTTCTCCCTCAGTTCCTTGAGGTCATCAACCTTGTCCCACGGGATATGCAGGGAGACGGCCGGCGTCGCTCTCGTCAGTTGCTGGATGACCGAGCAATCCTCGATCTTGTCGAAGATGTGGCGCGGTTCGCCGGTGCCGGGAAAGCGGGCAAAACGCGTGCCGCCGGTGCCGACGCCCCAGGAGGGGACGGCAACTCCGTAAGCAGTGACTTTCTCTTTCACGGCGCCGATGTCGATGCCCCGGCGCGACAGTTGCGCGCCGAGATATTCATAGTCGGCTTTCAGGTCGGCGATACGAGCGGCATTATCGGCGTCGAGGACGTCCTTGTTGATCATCAGTGTCATGTCGCTCTCCGGATCAGCGTGTGAACGACTGGGCATTGCCCGCATCGACATTGATAATGTTGCCGGTGGACTTGGCCGACATATCGGAGGCGAGGAAATAGATCGCTTCCGCGATGTCTTCCGGGAAGACGCTGAGCTTCAGCATGGAGCGCTCGCGGTACAAGGCCTCCAATCCCTCGGAATCGGTCTTGTAGATGGCGGCGCGCTGTTCCTTCCATTCGCCAGACCAGATCTTCGAGCCGCGCAGCACGGCATCCGGATTGACGACATTGACGCGGATCTGCGCCGATGCGCCTTCGAGTGCGAGGCAGCGGGCGAGGTGAATTTCGGCGGCCTTCGCCGTGCAATAGGCGGATGCGCCGGGGGAGGCGGCAAGGCCGTTCTTGGAGGCGACGAAGACGACGTTGCCGCCGGCCTTTTGGCTCCGGAAAATCCGGAACGCTTCGCGCGACACCAGGAAATAGCCGGTCGCGAGAATGTCGATGTTCTTGTTCCAGAGCGCCAGTGTCGTGTCTTCGATGGGGGCGGAAGAGGCAAGGCCGGCATTGGAGACGAGAATGTCGAGGCCGCCGAATTCCAGGAGTGAGTCGGCGAAGCTCTTCTCGACCGCCGCTTCGTCGGTGACGTTCATGTTGATGGCGCGCACGAAATCCTTGCCGTAGCGGTTGCCGAGTTCCGTATGTGCGGCAGCGAGAGCGGTTTCGTCGATATCGGCGAGCACAACACAGGCGCCTTCTGCCATCAGCCGGTTCGCCGTCGCCTTGCCGATGCCGCCGGCGCCGCCGGTGACGAGTGCGATCTTGCCGGCCAGCATCTTCGGTTTCGGCATGCGCTGCAGCTTCGCTTCCTCGAGCAGCCAGTATTCGATGTCGAAGGCCTCCTGTTCCGGCAGGCCGACATAGGTCGAGACGCCGGAGGCGCCGCGCATGACATTGATGGCGTTGACGTAGAACTCGCCGGAAATGCGGGCCGTCGCCTTGTCCTTGGCAAAGGTGATCATGCCGACGCCGGGAACGAGATAGACGACCGCGTTCGGATCGCGCATTGCCGGGCTGTTGGCGTGCTTGCAGCGCTCGTAATAGGCAGCATAGCCTGCGCGATATTCGGCGACTGCCGCTTCAAGGCCGGCCAGCGTCTTGTCGATATCGGGATTGGCCGGATCGAAATCGACGACCAGCGGGCAAATCTTGGTGCGCAGGAAATGGTCGGGGCAGGATGTGCCGAGCGCAGCCAGCGGTTCGAGGTCCTTCGAGGTGACGAAATCGAGCACTGCCTGGCTGTCGTCGAAATGCCCGAGCTTGCGTTCGTCGGCGCTGATCATGCCGCGAATGACCGGCATCAGTTTTTGTGCGACGGCGCGGCGCTCAGCGGCAGGCAGCACCGGCTTTGCCGCACCGCCGAAAGCCGGAGCGGTGTTTTCCGTCTCGAACCAGGCAATCGCCTTGTTGATAATCTCGACGGTGGTTCCGTACGCTTCCTTAGCCGTGTCGCCCCAGGTGAAAAGCCCGTGACTTTCAAGGATCAGCCCGCGCGCATCCGGATGTTCCGCGCAGAATTTCGAAAGCCACAGGCCGAGCTCGAAGCCGGGGCGTTTCCACGGCAGCCAGCCGATATCATCGCCGAAAATCTGCTGCGTCAGTTCGCGGCTGTTCTTCGACGCGGCGATCGCGATGATTGCGTCCGGATGCATGTGGTCGACATGTTTTTTCGGCACATAGGCATGCAGCGGCGTATCGATGGATGCGGCGCGCGGGTTGAGGTTGAAGGTGCAATGCGGCAGGTAGCCGACCATCTCATCTTCGAAGTCGACGCCGCGATAAAGACCCTTCAGCGCATTCAGCTTGTCCATGTAGAGGGTGGAAAAGCCATCCATCTTGATGGTGCCGACATCGCCGCCGGAACCCTTGACCCACAGAACCTCGACCTCGCCACCGCCGAGCGGATCCTTTTCGATGACCTTGGCGGAGGTGTTGCCGCCGCCGTAATTGGTGATGCGCTTGTCGGAGCCGAGCAGGTTGGAGCGATAGAGCAGCCGTTCCGGCTCGCTCATCCCGGCTGCCTTGCTGTCATCCCAGAGATTGGCAAGGCGCGCACCTTGTTGCTTGTCAAGCATCGATCATTCCTCCCGGTCAAATTCCGCGCCGGCCAGTGGGCAAGGGCGCATTCATTGTGATCAGATCACACAAAGATCGGCGTCGTGTCAATCATAAACGATCAAATTCAGTCATATTGCAGCGCACAATGAAAAAATATGATTGAAAGTGATTGACAATGCACGATCGTGATGGAAGCATAGGCATCGTTGGAGGACGAAATGCACGAAAAAGAGCGACACAGGATCATTCTGTCGGCGGTTCAGGACAAGCCGGTCGTCACCGTGCCTGAATTGGTCGAGCTGACGGATAGTTCCGAGGCGACGATCCGCCGGGATATTGCCGCTCTGCACGTGCAGAAACGTCTTCGCCGGGTGCGCGGTGGCGCGGAAGCGATCAACCCGCCGCAGTTCGTCGGCCTCGCCGGCCGCCCCTTCAGCGTCAATGAAGGCCTGCATGCCCGCCAGAAGCAGGCGATCGCCAAGGAGGCGGTGGCGCTCTGCCAGGACGGCGAACCGATCATCATCAATGGCGGCACGACAACCTTCCAGATGGTACATTTCCTGGCGAACCGCCGGATGCAGGTGTTCACCAATTCCTTCCCGATCGCGGAACACCTGCTCAAGCATTCGAAGAATACGGTAATGCTGTCGGGCGGCACGATCTACCGTGAGCAGAACATCATCCTCAGCCCTTTCGACAATGACGTGACGCGCAATTTCTATGCGCGCCGCATGTTCATGGGCGCGCAGGGGCTTGGGCCCCTTGGGCTGATGGAGGGCGATCCGCTGCTCATCCAGGCCGAGCAGAAGCTGATCGACCAGGCCGACGAACTCGTCGTGCTGATCGACTCGTCGAAATTTCACAAGCGCTCGAGCCTCATTCTCTGCGGGCTGAAGCGCATCACCACGGTGATCACGGATTCGGGCATCGAGGACAGGCATGTCCGGATGCTCGAAGATGCCGGCGTCAATTTGGTCGTTGCCAATACGAGGTCCGGCAATCTTGAGGAGAATGCTTCTTCATCAGCATGACGCTGGCGGGAGGAGGGGAGTCGAAAACCGCCGGTGTCCAAGGCTTCAGGGCCAGCCGGCCGTATTTGAAAAGCATAAAGCCGGATGAACGCGGTCATCGTGACCGCACGGCTTCAGGGAGGAGAACGTCAATGAAGATTTTGAAAGCACTGATGGTCACGACGGCGGTTTCGCTGGCGCTGATGGCCGGCACCGCGCATGCTGAAAACAAGAAGATTGCCCTCGTCGTCAAGGCGCTCGGCATCGGCTTCTTCGAGGCCGCCAACAAGGGTGCGCAGGAAGCTGCCAAGGAACTCGGCGATGTCGAGGTGATCTACACCGGCCCGACGTCGACGACGGCCGAAGGCCAGATCGAAGTGATCAATTCGCTGGTGGCGCAGAAGGTCGATGCCATTGCCATCTCGGCCAATGACAAGGACGCGCTGGTTCCGGCGCTGAAAAAGGCGATGGATCGCGGCATCAAGGTCATCTCCTGGGACAGCGGCGTCGCGCCGGAAGGTCGCCTGATGCATCTCAACCCGTCGTCCAACCCGCTGATCGGCAACATGATCATCAAGCTCGCGGCAGACCATCTGCCTGAGGGCGGCGATGTCGCCGTGCTGTCGGCCTCCGCCACTGCCACGAACCAGAATACCTGGATCGAGGAAATGAAGAAGGTGCAGGGCAACTATAAGGGCATCAACGTCGTAGCAACGGTCTATGGCGACGACCTTGCCGACAAGTCCTATCGCGAAACGCAGGGCCTCATCCAGTCCTATCCGAACCTGAAGGCGATCATCGCGCCGACCTCCGTCGGCATCGTTGCCGCAGCCCAGGCCGTCGAAGACGCCGGCAAGGTTGGCCAGATCAACGTCACCGGTCTCGGCCTTCCCTCGGAGATGGCAGGCCATGTGAAGGCCGGTTCGTCCAAGTCCTTCGCGATCTGGAACCCGATCGACCTCGGCTATTCTGCAACGATGATCGCCTATGACCTGATCGGCGGCGCGGAAGCAAAGCCGGGCGCCGAGCTGAAGATGGGCCGCATGGGCACCGTGAAGCTCGACGACCACAACGAAGGGGCGATGGCCGACCCGTTCGTGTATGATGCCTCGAACGTCGAGGAATTCGCCAAGATCTTCTGATCTGGCGGGTTGCATGATGCGCTGCCCCTCATCCGCCCTGTCGGGCACCTTCTCCCCGTGAGCGGGGAGAAGGAACAAGCGGCAAACTCTGCCGTCTTTCTGGCAGCGTGGAGGCAGTGGCTGATCGCAGTCATCCCCTCTCCCCGCCTGCGGGGAGAGGGCTAGGGTGAGGGGCTCTTGCGCTTGCTCGCTCGTTCGTTTCAAACTCAATCATACCGGTGGATTGCCCCTTGCTGCAGGAAACGACCACATCGCGGATGAAACCCGCTATCGCGCTTGAGGGCATCTCCAAGTCCTTTCCGGGCGTGCGTGCGCTCTCCGGCGTCTCGCTGACGCTCTACCCGGGCTCCGTCACGGCGCTGATCGGCGAGAACGGCGCCGGAAAATCGACCCTTGTCAAGATTTTGACCGGCATCTATCAGCCCGACACCGGCGTGATCCGCGTCGATGGCGAGGAAACGCATTTCCCGACCGCCCAGTCCGCCGCTTACGCCGGCGTCACGGCCATCCATCAGGAAACGGTGCTGTTCGACGAGCTGTCGGTCGCGGAGAATATCTTTCTCGGCCATGCGCCGCGCAACCGTTTCGGTCTTATCGACTGGAAGAAGCTGAACGGCGATGCCCGCAAGCTGCTTTTGAGGGTTGGAGCCGATATCGATCCGACCATCCGGCTTCGCGATCTCGGCATTGCCAACAAGCATATGGTGGCGATCGCCCGGGCATTGTCGATCGACGCCAGCGTCGTCATCATGGACGAGCCGACGGCGGCCCTGTCCTACAAGGAAATACATGAGCTCTATGAACTGATCGACCGGCTGAAGGCGGACGGCAAGGCGATCCTGTTCATCAGCCACAAGTTCGACGAGATTTTCCGGATCGCCGATCGCTACACCGTCTTCCGCGACGGCGGCATGATCGGCGAGGGACTGATCGCCGATGTGACGCAGGATCAGCTGGTCAAGATGATGGTCGGCCGCGATGTCGGCCAGGTCTTTCCGAAGGTGGACGTGGCGATCGGCGAACCTGTGCTGACCGTCTCCGGCTATCGCCATCCGACCGAATTCGAGGATATCAATTTCGAGCTTCGCCGCGGCGAGATACTCGGTTTCTACGGGCTGATCGGTGCTGGCCGTTCCGAGTTCATGCAGTCGCTGATCGGCATCACTCGGCCCTCGGCCGGTGCCGTGAAATTGGACGGTGAAGTCCTTGTCATCCGCTCACCGGCCGAGGCGATCGAAGCCGGCATCGTTTATGTGCCTGAGGAACGCGGCCGCCAGGGCGCAATCATCGGTCTGCCGATCTTCCAGAATGTCACGTTGCCCTCGCTGCACCGGACCTCGCGCTCAGGCTTCCTCAAGCTCGCCAGGGAATTCGCGCTGGCGCGCGAATATACCCAGCGGCTCGATCTGCGCGCGGCATCGCTGGATCAGGACGTCGGCACTTTGTCGGGCGGCAACCAGCAGAAGGTGGTCATCGCCAAGTGGCTGGCGACGCAGCCGAAGGTGATCATCCTCGACGAACCGACCAAGGGCATCGACATCGGCTCCAAGGCCGCAGTTCATGCCTTCATGAGTGAATTGGCGGGGCAGGGGCTCAGCGTCATCATGGTCTCGTCGGAAATCCCCGAAATCATGGGCATGGCCGACCGCGTCATCATCATGCGCGAGGGCCGCATCGCCGGGCGTTTCGAACGTTCCGAGCTGACGGCGGAAAAACTGGTGCGGGCCGCCGCCGGCATAGCGGAGGCGGCGTGATGGCCAAAATTCTGAAGAACCGCGAAATCCTCCTCGTCGTCGCCATTGCCGCCTTGCTGGTGGCGATAACCCTGCGCTTCCCCGGCTTTGTCGCGCCCGCCAATCTGGCCCGGGTCTATAATGACACGTCGATCCTGATCATCCTGGCGCTCGGCCAGATGGCCGTCATCCTGACACGCTGCATCGACCTTTCCATGGCTGCCAACCTGGCGCTCTGCGGCATGGTCGCAGCGATGATCAATGCCGCCTTTCCCGGCGTGCCAATTCCGTTGGTCATTCTCGCTGTCGTTATCCTGGGGGCGCTGCTCGGCTCGATCAACGGCCTGCTTGTCTGGAAGCTGGACATTCCGCCGATCGTCGTGACGCTCGGCACGCTTACCATCTATCGTGGCACCATCTTCCTTTTGAGCAATGGTGCCTGGATCAATGCCCATCAGATGAGCGACGCCTTCAAGGCGCTGCCGCGTGCGCCGCTTGCCGGCTTGCCGGTCCTGTCGTGGCTTTCGGTTCTGGCAATTGCCGCGGTCTACCTGTTGATGACGCGCACACCGGTCGGCCGCGCCTTCTATGCCGTCGGCGGCAATCCGCATGCGGCCGTCTACACCGGCATCGAGGTCGGCCGCACGCGCTTCCTTGCCTATTGCCTGTCCGGCGCGCTGGCAGGTCTCTCGGGCTATCTCTGGGTTTCGCGCTATGCCGTTGCCTATGTCGATATCGCCGCCGGTTTCGAGCTCGACATCATCGCGGCCTGCGTCATCGGTGGCATCTCGATCGCCGGTGGCATTGGTTCGGTGCCGGGCGCAGTCCTCGGCAGCCTGTTCCTCGGCGTCATCAAGAACGCGCTGCCGGTCGTCAACATTTCGCCCTTCGCGCAGCTCGCAATTTCCGGCACCGTTATCATCATCGCGGTCGCGGTCAACGCCCGGGCAGAAAAGCGCAAGGGTCGTGTCATCCTCAAGAAAGCGGAGGCGGTCTGATGGCGGAAGCACATCTCTCACCCCGGGTCATTCCCGACCGGTTGCAAAGCCGCGGCAATCGGCTGCTGAAGAGCTGGGAAAGCCTGCTTCTGGTCGTGGCCGTGCTGATCTTCACGATCAATTCCTTCGCCTCGCCCTATTTCCTCGACCCGTGGAACCTGTCCGACGCGACGTTCAATTTCACGGAAAAGGCGATGATCGCCTTTGCCATGGCTCTGGTCATCATCGCCGGCGAGATCGACCTGTCGGTTGCCTCGATCATCGCGCTCTCCTCGACGGCCATGGGGCTTGGGGTCAGCTTCGGCTTCGATACGCCCACGCTGGTCGTTATCGGCCTCGGCACCGGCCTTCTCTGCGGCATGATCAACGGTCTGCTGATCACCGGCCTCGGCCTGCCGTCGATCGTCGTCACCATCGGGACGATGAGCCTCTTTCGCGGCCTGTCTTTCATCATTCTCGGCGACAAGGCCTTTACCGGCTATCCGGCGAGCTTCGCCTATTTCGGGCAGGGTTACGTCTGGTGGGTCTTCTCCTTCGAACTGGTTCTCTTCGCGGTCTTTGCGGTGATCTACAGTGTATTGCTGCACAAGACGAATTTCGGTCGCGCGGTCTATGCGATCGGCAACAACCAGACGGCGGCGCTGTTCTCCGGCGTGCGGGTCGGCCGGGTCAAGTTCATCCTGTTCCTGCTGACGGGTCTGATGGCCGGCATCGCTTCGATCTGCCTGACTTCGCGGCTCGGTTCGACCCGGCCCTCGATCGCGCTTGGCGTCGAACTCGAAGTGGTAACGATGGTCGTGCTTGGCGGCGTCAGCATCCTCGGCGGTTCCGGCACCATTCCGGGCGTCGTGCTCGCCGCTTTCATCATGGGCATGGTCACCTTCGGCTTCGGGCTCTTGAATGTGCCGGGGATCGTCATGTCGATCTTCATCGGCGTGCTGTTGATTTCAGTCATCGCCCTGCCGATCCTGTGGGCCCGCGCCCGCCGCCGCCCCGCGCATTGAGGAAGAGCCATGGAGAAATACGCTTTTCGCATGCGGCTCAATCCAGGTATGGCCGAAGAGTACAAGGCTCGCCACGACGCCATATGGCCGGAACTGTCGGAGCTTCTGACGTCGGCCGGCGTGTCGGATTACTCCATCCATCTCGATGAGGAGACCAACCTTCTGTTCGGCGTCCTCTGGCGGCGTGATGACCACACGATGGCCGATCTGCCCAAGCATCCAGTGATGCAGAAATGGTGGGTTTACATGGCGGACATCATGGAAACGAAGGCCGACAACGAGCCGGTCGCCGTTCCGCTCGTCACTGTCTTTCACATGAAGTAATGCCATGAAAACCATAGCCGTCATCGACATCGGCAAGACGAATGCCAAGGTCGCGCTGGTCGATCTCGATCGGTTCGAGGAAATCGCCGTGCGCAAGACGGCCAATGGCGTGACGGTCGAGGGCCTCTACCCGCATTTCGACGTGGAGCGGCTGTGGCGCTTCATCGTTGAAAGCCTTGCCGCGCTCAATGCCGAAACACCGATCGACGCGATTTCGGTGACCACCCACGGGGCGACGGCCGTGCTGCTCGACGGGAACGGTGACCTCGCTCTGCCGTTGCTTGACTACGAATATACCGGACCGGACACCCTGGCGGCAGATTACGACAAGGTCCGACCGCCCTTTGCCGAGACCGGCACGGCGCGGCTGCCAATGGGGCTGAATATCGGCGCACAGATCTACTGGCAGGGACAGACATTCCCGGAGCTGTTCGCCAATGTCGCAACGATTCTCACCTATGCGCAATACTGGTCCTATAGGCTGAGCGGCGTACTCTCCACGGAACTGACCTCGCTTGGCTGCCACACCGACCTGTGGAACCCTTATGCCGGCGATTTTTCGACGATGGTCGATGCACGCGGCTGGCGGCCGCTGTTTGCACCGGTTCGCCGGGCAAACGACTGTCTGGGTGGTCTGACCGCGCAGGCCGCAAAGGAAAGCGGCCTGCCGGCAGGCTTGCCGGTCTTCTGCGGCATCCACGATTCCAACGCCTCGCTACTTCCCCATGTCCTGACGCGCCCCGCGCCTTTTTCCGTAGTCTCCACCGGAACCTGGGTGGTGATCATGGCGATGGGTGCAAGGAAGATGGCGCTGGACGAGGCGCGCGATACGCTGATCAACGTCAATGCACTTGGTGATCCCGTGCCCTCGGCACGCTTCATGGGCGGCCGCGCTTTTGCCACCTTGGTCCCTGACCCGGGGATCACCGTTTCCGAGGACGTAGAAGCGGCAATGGCGGCCCGCCAATGCATGCTGCTGCCCGCCGTGCCGGAAGGTTCGGGACCTTTCCCGCGGGCGAAGGCGCGCTGGACGTGCGAAGAGGACGCATTGACGGGTGCCGAGCGTTTCGCTGTCGTCTCCTTCTATCTGGCGATGATGAGTGCGACGTGCCTCGATCTGATCGGCGCTGAAGGGGAGATCGTCGTTGAGGGACCGTTTGCCGCCAACCGAACCTTTTTGGGTATGCTGAGGGCGGCGACAGGAAGACCGGTGCTGATAGGCAGCCAGAGCGCGACGGGAACGAGCCTCGGCGCTGCGTGCCTCGCCGATGGCACTCGGGCGCAGGTTCATACGAAGGAGTTCGGCGGTTATGTAGCCGAGAATTACAGGGCCTATGCCAAAAAATGGTGGGCTGAGGCCGGGCGGCCTGAAACAGCGTGAGAACAATCAGCCGGACGTGCAGCAACGTCAGGCGTGAAAACTACTGCGCGTGAGAAGATTTCGAAGAAATTCTTAAAAGACCCGCGAATTCATTGACTTGCGGTCTTCTTCGATATTGAGGAGCATGGAGATCGCTGTCAGCGTCAGCGTGGCAATCAGCGTAGCACTCAGTCCAAGAACAATCATTGCTCGTTCCTTCTACGTCATCCTCATGATGTCGCTTCAACGTGGCCGGCTATGCTTGTGCATGGCTTGCGCCGGTCAGAATAGGCTGTAGGTAACGAGCGACGCTCGTAAGATCAACTCTTAAGTTTTACCATTCAGAACCTGTTGTTTCTTGATCACATGCAAACCCCGGGGCCGCATGCGGTTGCGGCCGGTTGCGCCAATATGGCGCGAATTTTAGCGAAAGCCGAAGGGGAGTATCAACCGTTAACCTTCAAGCAAGGAATTAACCATAAACATGATCGGACACGTCGGAGTGGGAAACTCTACTTCCCGACAAGGCATGATGCCGTACCGACGAACCGGTCCTGATCCGGTATGCACCTCACCGGATATCTTTTGGGAACGAAGCGGTCGAATGCCGTGGCCGGATGGCGTCGCCGCCGTCTCCACGCGCATCTTGCAAGTCGGCGTGCTTGGGCATCGCCCCTTCAGTCTATCCGTTGGCATGAAAAGCACCGCGCGCCGTCAAGGCATGTGCGAGGCGCTGCAATAGTTCGAATTCTAGGAAATACCCTCTGAAGGCCGCGCCGGTTTTCCAGAGGTGCGCACCGGACCGGGGAACAGCGTGAGGCAGGATACGTCGCCAGATCAGACCAGGAAGGCGCAGGCGGGCAGTCTGCTCGAGCGCTTGCGGTTTGCCGGGCTCGACGATGGCCAGACCGATGTCCTGCGCAGGAACCGTCAATCCCTCGGAGCCCAGGTCGAGCTGGCGTTGCGCGATCTCTTTCAGCGTCTGCAGACCTTCCCCGAGGCTGCCCGCCATTTCACCAGCGATCGCCAGATCGACCGGCTGCATGATCTCCAGTCCTCGCATTGGAGCGTACTGACCGACGCCCGTTTCGACAGCCTCTATGCGGAGCGCGTCAAGGTGCTTTCGGATGCCGAGAGCAAAATGGGGCTTGATCCGCGCTGGCAGATCGCGGGCCATGCGATCGTTCTTGAACGCCTGATCTGCTCGATGATCGAGGAGTTGTGGCCGAAATCCGTTCTGCCGCTCGGCAAGTCGCGCAGGCAGGAACTGAACGACCTTGTCGCCGCCCTGGTGCGCACCGTCTTCGTCGATACCGAAATCGCCGTTTCCCTTCGCTTCAACGAACAGCGCCACAGTCACCAGCGACAGCTCGCCGAGCAGCGCAAGGCGGGTGAAGCCGAAGCGCTCGCCCTCTTCGGCGATGTCACCCAGGCGCTTGGCCGGGGCGATCTTTCGGTTCGCACCCCGACTGACGTTTCCGCCGCCTACCAGCCGCTGGCACAGGAACTGAACGGCGCGCTCGATGTGCTGCAGCGACAGGTCATCGGGCTGTCGGATCAGGCGGCCACGATGGAAACCTCGTCGCAAGCGCTTGCCGGCCAGACCGGCCGGTTCGCCGCGAAAGCGCAGGAGCAATCCGCAGCGCTCGGAGACACCGTGGCTTCGCTTGCCGCCATCGTCGAGCGTGTCAAGCTGAATGCCGCTCAAACACGCGCGGCTGAAAAGAGCGTTGCCGCTACACGGCAATCGGTCGAGCACAGCGGCGAGATCGCCGGCCAGGCCATCTCCGCGATGGCCGACATCGAGGCTTCCGCCGAAAAGATCGGCCAGATCATCGGCGTCATCGACGAGATCGCCTTCCAGACCAATCTCCTGGCGCTAAACGCCGGCATCGAGGCGGCACGCGCCGGTGAAAGCGGCCGTGGCTTTGCGGTGGTGGCGCAGGAAGTTCGCGCTTTGGCGCAGCGCTCCGGCGACGCGGCTCGTGAAATCAAGCAGCTCGTCTCAAACACAAAATCCCAGGTCGAGGCCGGCGTCGAGCGGGTCGGTCGCACACAGGACGCGATCAGCAGCATCGTCGAGCAGGTTCGCAGCATCAACGACGCCATCGCGGGCATCGCGGACGAAACCGCAGAACAGGTTTCCGGCCTGCAGTCGGCGACGTCCGAGCTCGGCCGCATTGGCACGGAGATCGGCATCAGCGCGGGACAGGCCGCCGGCGCAAAGGAAACGTGCGACGACCTTCATACGGTGATCCTCGAACTCGGCCAGACGATCCGCCAGTTCCATGTCCAGCGGCAGGCACCGAAGATGGCTCCGGCACGGTCTGCAGCTCCGCTCGCGATCGCGGGCCAGGAAGAGGCCGACGCGGCAAACGATAGTTTCGACATTGGTTACGGCCTTCAGGGCCGCCTTGCCGGATGGGGGCGCTGATGCCGTATCGCCGCAAACACAACCAGCCGGCCTTAGCGATCTTCGAATTCCGGCGCGTCCGCGCGAACGGCCGTGCGGAAAATCCGTTGAACCATCCGTGCAAATTACTCCCAGTCAGACAAGGAAAGTAGCGATGGCACCCAAGAAGGCCGCTCCGAAAAGTTTAAGTCTCGCGCCGGTCCTCGATCTGAACGAGGCCAATGCGCTGCACAGCAAGCTGATGGGTTTGCGCGGCAGCAATCTCGTCGTCAATGCTTCTGCGGTGGAGCGCGTTGGGGCGCTCTGCGTTCAGGTTCTGATGGCAGGAGCGAAAAGCTGGGACGAGGATAATCACTCCTTCGCCTTCTCCAAGGTGTCGGACGCATTCACGAAAACGACGCAGCTCATCGGGGTGAACATTGATCACCTGATGGCAAAGGAGATTTGAGACATGAAAAAGAAAGTTCTCACGGTCGATGATTCCAGAACCATCCGGAACATGCTTCTCGTCACGCTGAACAATGCCGGCTTCGAAACGATCCAGGCGGAAGACGGCATCGAGGGTCTCGAAGTCCTCGAGGATGCCAATCCGGACGTTATCGTCACCGACATCAACATGCCGCGTCTCGACGGTTTCGGCTTTATCGAAGGCGTACGCAAGAACGAGAAGTTCCGGGCCATCCCGATTCTGGTCCTGACCACCGAGAGCGACGCGGAAAAGAAGAACCGCGCCCGCCAGGCAGGCGCGACCGGCTGGATCGTCAAGCCGTTCGATCCGACCAAACTGATCGATGCCATCGAGCGCGTAACAGCCTAACGCCAGGATCCCACCCATGGATATGAACGAAATCAAAGAGATTTTCTTCCAGGAGTGCGAGGAGCAGCTCGCTGAACTGGAATCCGGTCTCCTGCGGCTCAATGATGGCGACCGTGATCCGGAAACGGTGAACGCGGTCTTCCGTGCGGTGCACTCGATCAAGGGCGGCGCCGGAGCTTTCGCACTGGATGATCTGGTCTCTTTCGCGCACGTGTTTGAGACCACGCTTGATTGCGTTCGTTCCAACAAGCTGGAACCGACCCAGGACGTCCTGAAGGTCATGCTGAAATCGGCCGACGTTCTGGCCGATCTGACCAATGTCGCCCGTGACGGCGGCAGCGTCGATCAGGCCCGCTCGGCACAGCTGATCCGGGAGCTCGAGGCACTTGCCAAGGGCGAGGCACCGCCGGCTGCCGAGGCTCCGGCACCAAAGGCCGCTGCTGCCCCCAAGGCTGCACCGGCACCAAAGCCCGCGCCTGTCGCGGCGGCAGCTGCGTCCCATGACGAGGGATTTGTCCCGGTTGCTTTCTCCTTTGACGATTTCGGTGACGAAGACGAAGCCGTGGTGGAACATCCGGCCTATGAGGTGGTCTTCAAGCCGAAGTCGGAACTCTACACCAAGGGCAACGAAGCGGCCCTGTTGCTGCGCGATCTCTCCCGCCTCGGCGAGATGAGCATCCACTGCAACATGGACAGCCTTCCACCGCTTGATCAGATGGATCCGGAAGCCGCCTATTTCTCCTGGAAAGTGTCGATCAAGACCGACAAGGGCGAAGATGCGGTTCGCTCCGTCTTTGAATTCGCCGAGTGGGATTGCGAACTCGACGTCCTGGCTGTCGAAACGGGCGACGGCGCGGAAGCTACCGACGACGACCTGCCGATGCAGCCGGTTCCGTTCGATCTTTCGGCGCTCGACGAGGAGCCTCATGCGCCGCTGGGCGTTGTCGAGGAGGAGGAGCAGATCGCAGCCGCCCAGGAAGCCGTCGCGGCTGCCCAAACCGCATCCAATGTCGTCCAGATGGCCGGCAATGCGTCGCGAGCCGCTGCCGCAGACAAGGGGGCTGCCGCCGCTGCCGCTGCCCAGAACAATGCCCAGCAGGCCTCCTCCGCCGCTGGTCAGACGATCCGCGTCGATCTCGATCGCGTCGATCGCCTGATCAACCTCGTCGGCGAGCTCGTCATCAACCAGGCGATGCTGTCGCAGAGCGTCATCGAGAACGACTCGAACGGCGTCTCCTCGATCAATATGGGCCTTGAAGAACTCCAGCAGTTGACGCGGGAAATCCAGGACTCGGTCATGGCGATCCGCGCGCAACCGGTAAAGCCGGTCTTCCAGCGCATGGCCCGCACGGTCCGTGAAATTGCCGATATCACCGGCAAGTCTGTCCGCCTCGTGACCGAGGGTGAAAACACCGAAGTCGACAAGACGGTCATCGACAAACTGGCCGAGCCGCTGACGCACATGATCCGAAACGCCGTCGACCACGGCCTCGAAATGCCGGAAAAGCGCATTGCCGCCGGCAAGAGCGCGGAAGGCACGGTCAAGCTCACCGCCAAGCATCGCTCCGGCCGAATCGTCATCGAACTGTCCGACGACGGTGCCGGCATCAACCGCGAGAAAGTGCGCCAGAAAGCCATCGACAATGACCTGATCGCGGCGGACGCCAACCTGTCCGACGAGGAAATCGACAACCTGATCTTCCATGCCGGCTTCTCGACCGCCGACAAGGTTTCCGACCTGTCCGGCCGTGGCGTCGGCATGGACGTGGTCAAGCGCTCCATCCAGGCGCTTGGCGGCCGCATCAACATCTCGTCGAAGCCGGGTCAGGGTTCGGTCTTCACCATGAGCCTGCCGCTGACGCTCGCCGTCCTCGACGGCATGGTCGTCACGGTTGCCGGCCAGACGCTGGTCGTGCCACTGACGGCAATTGTCGAAACCCTGCAGCCGGAGGCAGCGGCGATCCATTCCTTCGGTGCGACGCAGCGGCTGATTTCGATCCGCAACTCGTTCTGCCCGCTGGTCGATGTCGGCCGTATCCTGAACTTCCGCGCGACGCAGGCCAATCCGGTGGAAGGTGTTGCTCTTCTGGTGGAATCCGAAGGCGGCGGCCAGCGCGCTCTGATGGTTGATGCCATCCAGGGCCAGCGACAAGTCGTCATCAAGAGCCTGGAAGCCAACTACACGCATGTGCCGGGCATCGCTGCCGCCACCATTCTCGGTGACGGCCGCGTCGCTCTCATCCTGGACGTCGATGCCGTTGTCGCGGCGTCGCGCGGCCAGTCCCTTAACCTCGAAACATCGCTTGCTGCCGCTGGGTAAGACCAATGACGTATCTCGCAAAAAATCTGACGAATGGAGGGCGCGAGCTCATCGCGTTCCGCATTGGGAATCAGGAATTCTGCGTCAATGTCATGTCCGTGCGGGAAATCCGCGGTTGGACACCGGCGACACCCATGCCGCATGCGCCGCAATACGTGCTCGGCGTGATCAATCTGCGCGGCGCGGTGCTGCCGATCATCGACCTGTCGGCGCGGCTTGGAATGAAGCCGGCCGAACCGACCGTGCGTCATGTCATCATCGTAACGCAGGTCAAGAACAAGGTCGTGGGTCTCCTCGTCGAGGCTGTCTCCGACATCCTGACGATCAAGGACGAAGATATCCAGCCGACTCCGGACATGTCGTCGGAGTTCGAACGGACCTTCGCCCGTGGCGTTCTGGCGATCGAAGGACGGATGATCTGCCTGATCGAACTGGAAGCCGTCTTCCCTCAGACCGAAAGTGAAGCTGCATGAGCATGCCGGCCGCCTTTGACAGCAGATTATCCCCGGACGAGTGCCTGGCGAGCGGCGAATATCCGCTGACGCGCCGCGATCTCGCCGAGATCGCTGCGATGATCTATGCCGACGCCGGCATCTACCTGAACGAATCCAAGGCCTCGCTGGTCTATTCGCGCCTGTCGAAGCACATCCGAAATCTTGGCCTGAAGGGGTTCCGGGAATATTGCCAGCTCGTCTCTTCGCCGGCCGGTGCCGCCGAGCGGCGGGACATGCTTTCGCACCTGACCACCAACTTCACGCGCTTCTTCCGTGAAAACCATCATTTCGAACACTTGAAGTCGGACGTTCTGCCGGAGCTTCTGAACCGCGCCAAGAATGGCGGCCGGGTGCGTATCTGGTCGGCGGCCTGCTCGGATGGGCAGGAACCCTATTCGATCGCGTTGACGGTCTTGTCGATGATGCCGAACGCGGCAGACTACGACTTCCGTATTCTCGCGACCGACATCGACCCCAAGATCCTGGCACTCGCCCGGGCAGGTGCCTATGACGTGACCGCGCTTGAGACCGTCAGCCCGGCGATGCGCAAGCAGTGGTTCTCGGAAACCGCTGTCAACGGCCGCCAGAAGTGGCAGGTTGATGATCGCGTCAAGCGGCTCATCACCTTCAACGAACTGAACCTGATGGCGCAGTGGCCGTTCAAGGGGCAATTCGACGTCATCTTCTGCCGCAACGTCGTCATCTATTTCGACGAGCCGACCCAGATGAAGATCTGGTCGCGCTTTGCCGGCATGCTCATGCCCAAGGGGCACCTTTATATCGGTCATTCCGAGCGTGTTTCCGGTGACGCGAAGTCTGTCTTCGACAATATCGGCATCACAACCTATCGCTATACCGGCAAGGATCACGGAGGCCGCTCATGAGTGCAGCACGCGTTCTTGTTGTCGACGATTCCGCCACCATGCGCGGATTGATCACTGCCATACTGAGCAGTGACCCCGAGGTGGAGGTTATCGGTCAGGCCGCCGACGCCATGCAGGCGCGGCAGGCGATCAAGGATCTCGATCCGGACGTCATCACGCTCGACATCGAGATGCCCAATATGAACGGGCTGGAATTCCTTGAGAAAATCATGCGGCTGCGTCCGATGCCGGTGATCATGGTTTCGACACTGACACACAAGGGTGCGGAAGCGACGATCGCCGCATTGGAAATCGGTGCCTTCGATTGCGTCGGAAAGCCGCTTCCGGGCGACCCCCGTCCCTTCTGCGATCTGGCCGACAAGGTGAAGGCCGCGGCACGCTCGCAGCGCAAGTTCATCATCACCGGCAACAAGACCGCCGCGCCAAGCGCCGCCAACGTCAATGCGGCCTCGGAATACAGGGCAGGCAGGAAGATCGTCGCGATCGGTTCGTCCACCGGTGGTGTCGAGGCGCTGATCGCGGTTCTGCAGAAGTTTCCGGCCAATTGCCCGCCAACGGTGATTACACAGCACATGCCGCACACCTTCACCAAGAGCTTTTCAGAGCGCTTGAACCGCCTCTGCGCCCCGACGGTGCAGGAAGCGACGGATGGCGCAAGGCTCGAGATCGGAAAGATCTATCTGGCACCGGGTGGCGAACGCCATCTGCAGGTCGTCAATCCTTCTTCGCCATGCTGCCGTCTGTTGGACCGCGAACCGGTGAATGGTCATCGCCCATCGGTGGACGTGCTGTTCGATTCCGTCGCGGAGCTCGCAGGCCGCAACGCAGTCGGTGTGATCCTGACCGGGATGGGCCGCGACGGCGCATCCGGTCTCTTGAAAATGCGCCACGCAGGGGCCCGCACATTCGGTCAGAATGAAAAAACCTGTGTCGTGTATGGAATGCCGAGGGTTGCCTATGAACTGGGCGCCGTCGAAACCCAACTACCCCTTAGCTCAATCGGGGAAGAAGTATTGAAAAGCACCGCCGCCCGAAGAGAAGGAAGCGAATAACATGTCCCTTGCGGAAAAAATCAAAGTTCTGATCGTCGACGACCAGGTCACCAGTCGCCTGCTGCTCGGTGACGCGCTGCAGCAACTCGGCTTCAAGCAGATCACGGCCGCCGGTGATGGCGAACAGGGCATGAAGATCATGGCCCAGCAGCCCCATCACCTGGTGATCTCGGATTTCAACATGCCGAAGATGGACGGTCTCGGTCTGCTGCAGGCCGTGCGTGCCAATCCGGCGACGAAGAAGGCGGCTTTCATCATCCTGACGGCGCAGGGCGACCGCGCGCTGGTGACCAAGGCAGCGGCGCTCGGCGCCAACAACGTGCTGGCAAAGCCCTTTACCATCGAAAAGATGAAGGCTGCGATCGAGGCTGTATTCGGGGCGTTGAAATGATCATCGATACTGCGACCAAACGTGTGCATGTCATTCAGGGCGAATGGAAGGTGGTCAGCGATCCGGACGTCGTGCTCTCGACCATCCTCGGCTCCTGCGTGGCGGCGTGCATGCGTGATCCGGTCGCGGGTGTCGGTGGCATGAACCACTTTCTGCTGCCGGGCTCGGCAGATGCCCTCTCCTCAGGCGGCGATGCGACGCGGTATGGCGTGCATCTGATGGAACTGCTGATCAATGGGCTGCTGAAGAAGGGCGCCCGTCGAGAACGGCTGGAAGCGAAGATTTTCGGTGGTGCGAAGACGATCGCGCGCTTCTCCAACGTCGGCGAGCAGAATGCATTGTTTGCCCGGCAATTCCTGATGGACGAAGGTATCCAGGTCGTCGGTGAGAGCACCGGCGGCGATCATGGTCGCAAGCTCGAATACTGGCCGCTCAGTGGCCGCGCCCGGCAATATGCCTTGACGGGCATCGAAGCGCAGAAGGCCGTGGCCCAGGAGCAGCGCCCCCGGCCTGCGCCGAAGCCGGTCGACAACACGATCGAGTTTTTCTAGCGCCGGGGCAGCGACCTCGGGGTCTTCACCCGGGGCGCGGCTTTGGCAAAATGTTTAGCGTGGGCCGTTAAGGTATCCTGGACGGCAATTGTTGCCAGCGTGAGGGCGAGTAATGCGGACTGAATTGAAGAGCCATATGCCTCACATCGACGAGGCGCTCCCGGATGTGATGATGCGCATCGTCTCCGAGCTCTATGACGTGGCCTATCTGATCGAGCGGATCGAGCCGATGCTGAGCGATATCGACGGTGAAGCCGTTCTGGATTCAGCCGACCGTATCAAGGTTCTGCAAGGGATCGATCTCGCCGTTCAGAAGACGCGCGGCCTTGCCGAATTCATCGACACGGTGACGGCAGCCATTCCGCAGCACTGGCTGGTGGACGTGACGACGGCCCTCAATCTCGTCAAGCTTGCGGACATGCAGAAATCGCTCGGCAACGGCATGCTCCGGCATGGTCATTCACAGCCGCTGACGGAAGCTGCCGGGGATTTCGAGGCCTTCTAGGCGCAGGTTGCATTCTCTTTTGGTCCGTTAACGCCGCCTTGGTCGCCGCATCGAGGCGGCGATTGCGTTTTGGGGCGGTCCTTTTCCGAAATTTGTTTTTTGCACCGCCGTCAAAAGCGGGGCTTTCAAGACAAGTTCGCGCAAGTTTCGTTTCCTAGTGTGCCAATCGGGACTGGTAGATTTGGCCTGATTTGACGAAGGCCTCAGGCCGATCGAACAGTAATCCCGAATGTTTGGATCTGCGCATGTCCCGGGCGATGTTGCCTGTACGGAACATGCGCCACTGGGTGCGGAAACAGAATGAATCTGTTGGATCAACTTTCGACTGTCACGAAAAACCTGGCGGGTCTCGGGCAGGGCAAGCTCATCGCGCTGATAGCAGCCGGAGTGGTTGCAGTCGGGATCGTTCTTGCTGCCGGCCTTTACGTCAACAAGCCATCCTATGAAACGCTTTATGTCGGGCTGGAAAGCAGCGACCTCAATCAGGTCAGTGTCGCGCTCGCCGAAGCGAATATGGATTTCGAAGTGGGAGCCGATGGTTCGAGCCTGCAGGTGCCGGTTGGCATGACGGGCAAGGCCCGGCTCTATCTCGCCGAGCGCGGCCTCCCCAACAGCGCCAACGCCGGTTACGAACTCTTCGACAATGTCGGTTCGCTGGGCCTCACCTCCTTCATGCAGGAAGTTACCCGCGTCCGCGCGCTTGAAGGCGAAATCGCCCGCACCATCCAGCAGATTTCCGGAATTGCAGCCGCCCGTGTCCACATCGTCATGGCCGATCGCGGCAGCTTCCGGAAGACGGAGCAGAAACCGACGGCCTCGGTGATGATCCGGGCGAGCGCCAATATCGGCCGCAACGCTGCAGCATCGATCCGCCATCTGGTGGCTTCGTCCGTTCCCGGGCTGAGCATCGATGACGTCACCATTCTCGATTCCGCCGGCCAGCTTCTGGCGTCCGGCGACGATCCGGCCAACAGCGCCATGAACCAGTCGCTGGGCATCGTCCAGAACGTTCAGAACGAAATCGAAAGCAATATCGACAAGGCGCTCGCACCCTTCCTCGGCATGGACAATTTCCGCGCCAGCGTCACAGCGCAATTGAACACTGATACCCAGCAGATCCAGGAAACGGTCTTCGATCCGGAATCCCGCGTCGAGCGTTCGACCCGCGTTACCAAGGAAGAACAGAAATCCAGCCAGCAGCAGCCAGACAACGCGGCGACCGTTCAGCAGAACGTGCCTCAGGCGGCTCCGCAGGGCGGCACGGCCGGGCCTCAGTCGAACGACCAGACCGCGAAGAAGGAAGAGCAGACCAACTACGAAATCAACTCGAAGACCGTCGCGACCGTCAAGAGCAGCTATACGGTCGAGAAGCTCTCCGTCGCCGTGGTGGTCAATCGCGGCCGCGTCGCCGCCATGGTCGGCGAAGGCGCAGACCAGGCGAAGATCGATGCCTATATCCAGGACATGCAGAAAATCGTCGCGTCGGCTGTCGGCCTTGATCCTGCCCGCGGCGATGTGATCACGCTGACCGCCATGGATTTCGTCAACACCCAGCTGCTCGACGAGCCGGTCTCCGGTCCGGGCATCATGGAGACGCTGACCCGCAATCTCGGTGGCATCATCAATGCCCTTGCGTTCGTCGCTGTCGCCTTCCTGGTGGTCTGGATGGGCATGCGACCGCTCGCCCGCTCGATGGGGATCGGCACAGGCGCTACGGCGCTCGCCGAGAACGAAGCCGTTGGCCTCGAACTGCCGGACTTCTCGCCGGCGACGACAGGCGCAGCGGGCGGGGCACTCATGGAAGGCTTCGGCTCCGACTTCGGCTTCGACAGCACCGACGACCTGCTCAGCCTCGGCGACGACAGCGAAGGCGGCTTCAACCGCCGAGTCAAGGAAGGCCCGGAGCGCCGGCTCGCCCGCATGGTGGAAATCAGCGAAGAGCGTGCTGCCAAGATCCTTCGCAAGTGGGTTGCCGAAAAAGCAGCGTGATCGCTCATCCGGACACAGTCCCCTCGACTGCCAACCCGCCTTCTCGGCGGGTTTCGCGTTTCAGGGCCGCGCCTTAGTGCTGTCCCGCGCAATCGAAATAGACCCCCAGCCATTCAGTGTATTGCCGCGGATCTTTGGTCGGCCGGCAAGAATCGCGCGTCGACAAGTCAGCCGACGCAGTGCGCCGGGATTCATTATATTTAATAGATCGTTAATTTATCCCCGGGAAAGAGACGCTCTGGTCTGAACGATTGCTAGCCGTGTTCCATGTATTGAATCGGGAAATCCGGAGAAGTCCGCAAAAACGGAAATATTACAGAAATAATATTTGCAATTATACTTTAGAGGCTTTGTAGCGCGGCCGATCTAGACGTTAAGCTCGCTGGTGCAATTCTGCAACAATCTGAAAAAACAAATAGAAAAATGAAAACTTGACAAATTAGATTGGGCTTTAAGAGGCCGATTTGCGTCGCGTGTTTTTGGGTATGTGAACGAACATCGCGCAAGCCTAGCGGCCGGATTTTGCATATTAAAAAGTATGACAAAATTAAAACCATTAAATTTCAGTTATTTATTCCTCGCGGCGGTTTATGCTTTCCCTTCGATCCACCTGTCGATCAGATGATTTCCAATCGGGTACACGGAAGCTGCCAAAAGTAAACCGCGAAAAGGGGGGTAGTAGTTTTTCGCGGGGAGCGATGTACATTTTGTGTAGTGATTCGCGTACTGATTTGCGTCGGGTTGAGGAAGGCGGAAACCCTCGACCCAGGGCCGGCGGCGGCAAACAAGCGCTTGAATGAGCACGGACGAATCCATCACGGGGGTAATGTCATGGATGCTCTACAGACAGAGATTGCGATCTGGCCGGCGCCGGTCGCGTCGCTGCGCAGTGCCGGACGGGCACTTTCAAAAGAACAATTGATCCGCAGGCTCGGCGAGTTTGCGGAACGCGGCAACCTGAGCCGTGGCCTTGCCGCCCTGACGGATTATGTGGGGGCGAGCCACTATCTTCTCGCCCGCTATGATCTGTCGCAGGATGACGGTCTGGATTTTGTCGTGTGTTCGGATTGGCCGTTCGACGTCGTCAAGCGGCTCGGCAAGGTGATGTCGCAGCTCCACTCCAAGACCAACGAGATGGAGAAGTGCCTCTCGGTGATGCAGCCGGTGTTCATGAGCCTGCCGGATGACATCGACGTCAGCCGCGGCATCAGTCGTGAATATTGCGCCATCACCTTCAACGTCGGCCGCACCCGGCTGTCGCTGATGCTGCTCTTCCCGCAGGACGTTATTCTCTCGCAGGAAAGCCTGAGGGATATCGGCCTGCTGACCGGTTATTTCGCGAGCTTCACCAATGAACATGGCGTGCGCACCGATCGCGAGTTCGAACTGACGGAACGCGAGCTGGAATGCCTCTTCTGGATTGCCGAGGGCAAGACCAGCGACGAGATTGCCGTCATCCTCGGCATCTCCCGTAACACTATCAACAACTACATCACCAGCGTGATGCGCAAGACCGCGACGAAGACCCGCTCCGAGGCGATCGCCTACGCTGTTCGCAACAACCTCGTCTAGGAATGTGGCCATGACCTTTTTCCTTCCGCATACGCGTGCTGCAGACGATCATAAGACCGGACGACTGCAGGCCAGGGCGTCGCGGGCAGCAACGCTCGTCGCGCGGCTGCAGGGCATGCAGAAACAGATCAACGCCAAGAACTTTGCGGTTCTGCGGCTGAACGGTAACGGCCTGCCGGCGTCGCGCAAGCTGACCTGCGTGCTCGACAACTGGGGCGTCGCCGCCGAAGCGACGGCGCACGAGCTGGTGGCGGCCTATGGCGAGGCGATGCTTCAGCATCTGGACGCCTCGCTGCTGCCGGTGCTGTGGAACGGCATGGGCGAGCACCAGACTGCGGAGGCGCCGGATTTCGGTCGCTTCACCCGTCGCCTCGAGGCGCGCCTTTTGCCTTATTCCGGCCTTGCACTGCCGGTCAGGCTCGGCGCGCAGGGCAATGGCTATGTCGTATTCACGGGTAGTTATATCGACCTCACGAGCGAGGTGATCATCGACCTGCACGGCCGCAGCTGCCAGATCATGACCGGTCTGCTTGCCGCCGACGAGCGGCGCATGTTGCCGGCCGAGTCGCTGAGCGACCGCGAGATCGACTGCCTGCAGATGGCCGGCGATGGCTATATCAGCGAAGAGATCGCCGAGAAGATGGGGTTGTCGGTCCATACGGTCAATGCTTACCTCGGCGCAGCAACGACCAAGCTGGATTCGGTCAACAGAATCCAGGCGATCGCCAAGGCCATTCGTCTCGGTTATATCAGCTGATTTTTTTTTGGCCGTCATGGCCTGTATCGCGACTCAACTCGCGAGGGCGGTCGGATAGGATTTTACGAATTTCGCAGCGTGGAGGCTCTTTGCCAGGAACGCGGTATTTTCGTCCGGATCGCTGGACGGGCTCTTGAATGCGATATGGTTGATCTCAAGACCGGCCGTGTCCTTGCCAAGCGCCAGCCGGGCATAGACCGTGACGCCGTCCGGCTTCAATTCGAGATCGAGCGAAATTTCCGGCTCGGTATCCCAGTCAAGCGAGTAGTTGCCGCCAATCCCGAAATTCACCGTGCCGGGAAGAAAATAGAGCTCCGCCGCGGATGACACAAGGTCGGCGAGGCTGCCATGGGAGTCAAAGCGAAGCAGCGCGATATAATCGGCCGCATCGACCAGACGCAATTCGGTCGCAACAGGACGAATCGCATCGGCTACAATTTTTTCGCGTTGTTCGGAATATTCGCATTTTTTCATGTCTTTACGTCACCCGTTTCGGCTGCGTGGCATAGATCCGGTGAATGAGTTCGGCGACTGCCTTATAAAACACCGGCGGAATCACACTATCCACCGAGACTTGCGCAAACATTGAGCGGGCGAGAGGCGGATCTTCAAAAACGGGTATGCCGTTTTCCTCCGCAATCTCGCGGATCTTCAGCGCGACAAGGTCTTGCCCCTTGGCAACTACCACCGGAGCATCGCCTTCTTCCCGCACATAGCGCAGTGCAACGGCATAATGCGTCGGGTTTGCGATGACGAGCGTGGCGCGCGGAACCGAGGTGATCATGCGCCTCCGGGCGCGGTCGCGGGCAATCGAGCGAAGCCGGGCGCGGATGATCGGGTCACCCTGCGACTGCTTCAGTTCCTCTTTGACTTCCTGCTTGGTCATCCTGAGTTCGGTATTCCAGTGATACCGCGTCCAGAAAAAATCCACGACAGCGATGACGCAGGTCGAGATCAGGATGACGATCATGATCTGGTTGAGGTCGCCGGACATCGTCGCGAGGATCGTAAGCGGATCGGAAAACATCGAATCGAGCGACGCGTAGTAGTCGTTCCAGAGCGTCAGGACGATGATGATCGAGACGACCAGGATCTTGAACAGGGCCTTGGCGAATTCGACGAGGCCCTGGATGCCGTAAATCCTTTTCAAGCCGGCCATCGGGGAAATGCGGTTGAGCTTCGGCGCGATTCGGTCAAACACCGGTGTCGGCAGATTCTGCAGGATGGACGAGCCGATCCCAAACACGATCAGCAGCGTGAAGAACGGGATCATCAGCGCGCTCGCCTTCCACAGAAGATGCGAGATGAGCGCCACCACGTCCGTTGCAGTGTCGATGCGCCAGGCCTCCGGCTGCTCGAAAATGTCCTTGAGCGATTCTGCGACGGTTACGAAGCCCTGGGGGAGGAAGAAGACGATGAAAATGTAAGTGGCGACGACCGAGGCGAACATCGTCACTTCACGCGAGAAGGGCGTGTTGCCCTTCTCGATGGCGTCGGTCATCTTCTTCTCAGACGGCGATTCTGTTTTGCTGTCTTTGTCCTGATCGTCCGACATCGGATGAAGACCTCTTGCATCTGGGGACGGCCGCTGCCGTTAAACGGTTGTGAGCCGAGGCCGCAGGGGATGCAAGAAAGATATGGGCGGAATCGCGGCGCTTCACAGAAACCACGAGGCTACCAGCAAAAAGCCCCTGAACCGGGGCTCAAGGGCCTGTTGGAAAATGAGGGGTAACCTTTGCGGGGTCAGGCGGCCGCGGCTTCCTTTTCCTTGAGTTCGATCTGGCCGCTGGCGGCGAGACGGATGGCTTCCTGGGTGATCGAGCGCCGGGCAATCGCGATATCGCGCGGATTGATGCCGGTATCGCCGGCTGCCAGGTCCGATTCGATCATGCGGCGCTGGCGGGCGCCGATGGCGGCGAGCACCGATTCGCGCAGTGCCATGCCCGATCCGCGCAGCGCCATGGTGATGATGTCGCTGGACACATCGTTGAAAAGTTGCACGCGGCTGCGCTGCGGCATATAGAGCACATCGTCGAAGAGGAAGATCTTCGGACGGACCTTCTTGACGGCTTCGGTGTTGATCGATGCGAGCGATGCGAGAAGTGTGTCGACCTGGGTCTTTTCCAGTTCGTTCATCACTTCTGCGATCTTGATGGATCCGGCCGAGTTGCGGTCTGCATCCAGCTCGCGCATTAGCTCCATGACGCGTGTCTCGATGATCTGGGCGGCCTTTGGGCTGACATTCTTCATGTTGACGGCGCGGTTGATGATATCGGCGCGGCTGCTTTCCGGGAGCTGCAGCAGTACCTTGGCGCCGAAGGTCGATGGCATCATCGACAATACATAGGCGATCGTCTGCGGATGCTCCTTGCCGAGATGCTCGGCGACGTAGACCGGGTCGGAATCCTGCAGGCGGTCCCAGATATTGGCTTCATAGGCTGCGAAAGCTGTCCGGCGGCCGAGAAGGCCATCCACTTCGTCGGGTGTCAGGCCTTCTTCGAGAATGCCTTCGATGGCCTTGGCATTGTCCATCAGGCCAGCGCCCTCGGTAAACAGGTCCTCGAATTCGTTGACCAGGATTTCCAGTTCGTGGGGCGGGATCGACCGAAGCGACTGGGCCGAGGCGATGATGCCCTGCAGCTCGCTTTGCGTAAAGAATTTCAACAGCTTGCCAGCAATTGGCTTGCCCATTGCGAGCAGAACGGCTGCGGCCTTGTCCATCTGACTGAGAGGCCTCGTCGGCGCCGATGCTTCAAAATTGTCGAAATCCATCATGGATTAATCCCCATAACCCATAACCGGGTTCAAACTTTACTGGTACCCTTGATTTCGATGAGTTTTACACCGAAACGTGTTTCGTCTTCGTCAAGCACGGTGATTTCGCCGCGGCCGATCACACGGCCGTTGACGACGATTTCGACCGGTTCGCCGATCTTGCGGTCGAGCGCGATGGTTGCGCCTTCCGTCAGGTTCATCAGACCCGAGACCTGCATGCGGCTGGTCCCGAGAACGATCTGCACATCGATCGGGATGTCCATGATCAGGTCGAGATTGGCCGTCATGCCGCTGCCAGGCTCGGTGGCGGGCATCTCCTCGAAGCTGCTCGAACCACCGAAGGAATCACCGCCGAAAGATCCGGCGTCAAACGACGAGGCTGCTGTGCCCTGGTCGAGATCGCCGAAGCTGCTGCTGCCGCCGAAATCACCGCCGAAGCTGCTGAGGTCGGTCTCGGACGCATCGAACGGGCTGCCGAAATCCGCTGTTTCGCCAAGCGTCGAGGTGGTCGCGAAATCCATGCCGAAATCCGTTGCCGGAGCCGTGCCGGTGGCATCGCTTTGCAGGACGCCACGCAGATCGTCGATGGCCTGATCGAGCTCGGCATCGCCGGCGCCCAGGATCGTCTTGTCTTCAATTCGTGCTTTCTTCGGTGCCATGTGCGAACTATTCCAGTTGAAACTTGCCCCAACCATGTTGCCGGGTAAGGCAGGGGGTTTTTAACTCATGAGATGGTGGAGAATGTCGCTCTCCGAACCGTGCGTATCCTTGATCCGGACCGTATATCTTGCGCCGGACCGGCCGAGTTCGCAGACATAGAGGTCGCGGCCGTTGGCATTGATTTCGACACGCACGTCCTTGGCGTCCTGGAAGGGAATGACATCGCCCGGCTGCAGACGGCTGATCGTATCGAGCGTCAGGCTCTGCAGCTGGATGCGGGCTTCGAGATTGACCGCGGAGCGGCGGATCTGCTGCTCCAACTGTTCGCCCCATGCGCCCTTGGCCTTGCGGGCCTGTCCCACGCCCTTCGGGAAGACAACGGTGGTCTTCAGCAAGACCTGCTGCGGAACGATGATCGAGAACGTCGAAAGAACCGGACCCAGCCCCATCGTCACGTTGATGCAGGCGGCAAAGACATCCGCGATTTCCGGGTCGGGGGCCGGCCGCTCGGTGGCATTGTAAGGCCGCCCGACGGAGGGCTCGAAGCCACCGGCGGCGCTGACGGCCGATTTCAGCACATCGGCGATTTTTTCGAACACCATGGAGGCAACATCGAGCTCGATGTTGGAGAGCGTGCGCGGCTTCGGTTCATCGATCGTGGTCGGCGGCGCGCCGAGCAGGATTTCCATCAGGGTGATGATCACCGGGCTGTCGCAACTGAGGACGAGTTCCGGGCACCAGTTGCGCAGCGACGTGTCACACAGGGCCACGCCATTGCCGAGTCTGGCGATCAACTCCGACTTGACGCCCATGTCGAAGCCGGCATAGCCGATCTCGATATCGAGGCCGGTCTCGTTCTGGAAGATGTCCGGCAGGAACTCGGCAAAGACTTGGCCGATTTCACTGCACAATTTGCCGATTGTCTTCGTGTCCCCGAGCGCGCCGGTCATGCGGGCGAGCAGCTTGCGATCGAAGGGATAGACGCTGTTTTTCGATGCTGCCGTCATAGGATCAAGCCGCCTTGCTTTCGCCGCCGCCGCCAGGGTTCATCATTTCCTGCTCGACAGCGTCGATCGACGGACGCTCGTAAGCGGAGATGGTCTTGCGGCCGTATTCGAGCGCCACCTGCGGGACCGAACCGTTCATGTAGGCAAGCAGGGTCTGCTTGACGATGATGTAAAGGCGGTTCTGCTTGTCGCGGACAGCCTTGATATTCGCGATCACCGGGCTGGTGATGCAGTAGGACAGGAAGATACCGAGCATGGTGCCGACAAGGGCGGCCGCGATCTTTCCGCCGAGGATCTCGGGCGCCTCGCTGATCGCGCCCATCGCCTTGATGACCCCGAGTACGGCGGCGACGATGCCGATCGCAGGGAAGGCGTCACTCATCGTGTTAAGTGAGTGATAGACCTTCATCTTGTCATGGGTGATCGTGTTGATTTCCTCGTCCATCAGCGCCTCGATCTCGTGTGAGCGGGCGTTGCCGATGATGATGAGGCGGACGTAGTCGCAGATGAAAGCCGTCAGTTCCTTGTTTTTCAGGACAGTCGGCGCCGATTGGAAGATCGGGGATTCATCGGGATTGTCGATGTGGCTTTCGATCTCATTGCGGGATTTCGTACGCAGGTCGCGCATCAGGCTGTAGAGCACGCCGAGCGTGTCGAGATAGTTGCGCTCCTTCGGCACCTTGTGAGTGAAGGCTTCACCGAGCGCCTTGGCGGTATCCTTCAGCACCTTCATCGAATTGGCCATGATGTAGCCGCCGATGCCGGCGCCGCCGATGATGACAAGCTCGAAAGGCTGGTTCAGGACCTCCATGTGGCCGCCCATGGCAATGAAGCCGCCAAGGATACAGCCGATCGTCAAGACGAGCCCGATGATGATGTTCATTTCGATACCTGCCGCAAAGGTGGATTTTCGACCGTATCGTTAGGCCGTCAGCCTTGCGTGAGGCTGGCTGTCGGCCCCCTTTTGAGGCCTCTCCGGCAAACAGGTTCGCGCAAGCAAGCTCCGGCAGGTTTCCGCCCAAGCGGCGCGTAATGCGCCAAGTCTCATGGATGAACGGGGAAATGTCGTGACGACGACTTACACCAGCTACCAGACGATCGCAGGCAACCTCACCAAATCGCTGGAACGGGTATCCGAGCAGCCGGATGTTGCGCGGGAGACCGAATACTATCTGGCCAATATCGGCAACGTCAAAACGATTGACGACTTCTTCGCCGACGCGCGGCTTTATAACTATGCGATCAAGGCGCACGGCCTTGAAGACATGGGCTATGCAAAGGCCTTCATGCGCAAGGTGCTGACCGAAGGCATCGACACCGACGATGCCTTCGCCAAGCAGTTGACCGACAGCCGCTACACCGATCTGGTCGAATCGCTCAACTTCGCCCGCAACGGCACGGCTGCGACGTCGTTCGAGAAGGCCCAGAAGGGCGTCGTCGATAAATATGCGCGCCAAACTCTGGAACAGAATGCGGGCGAGGAAAATTCCGGCGTTCGCCTGGCGCTCTACTTTGAACGCATGGCGCCGTCGATCACCAATGCCTATGGGCTGCTCGCCGACGAGGCATTGGCGCAGGTCACACGCACGCTCCTGCAGATGCCCGACGAGTTTGCTGCTTCCGACATCGACAAGCAGGCGGCTGCAATCGAGAACGCGATCGACATCAAGGATTTCCTGGATCCGGCCAAGCTGTCGAAGATGCTCGAGCGGTTCACGGCCCTTTGGGAAATTAACAATTCATCGGACCCCTACGATCCGCTCGCCGTGTTCAGCTCACACAGCGGCTACGGAATCTCCTCCGATCTTCTCCTTTCCATCAATACGCTGAAACTCGGGGGACGCTGACATGCAAACCGGTCTCTATGTTGCTGTCTCCTCCCAGATAGCGCTTGAAAAGCGCATGAACACGCTGGCCGACAACGTCGCCAACTCGAGCACGGTCGGGTTCCGTTCGACGGAGGTGAAGTTCAACCAGTTGCTTGGCGATACGCGGCCGACCAAGGTTTCTTTCGTGTCCGAAGGGCAGGAATTCCTCAATACCAACAATGGCGGCCTGAACAGGACCGGTAACGAGCTGGATTTTGCCATCAAGGGCGATGCCTGGTTCCAGATCGACACGCCCGCGGGTCCCGCATTGACCCGAGACGGCCGCTTTACGCTAACGGAAACAGGCGATCTGGTGACGCTCCGCGGATATGCGGTTCTCGATGCAGGCGGTGCGCCGATCCGGCTCAACTCTCAAGCGAGCGAAATCAAGGTGAGCGCAGACGGCGCCATTCAGCAGGATGGAACGCAGGTCGCCGCGTTGGGGCTCTATGAAGCGAACTTCGCCAACGGCTTTTCCCGCCATGACAACAGCGCTGTGATCCCGAACACTGCAGCCGAGCCGGTCGTTGATCGGTTCGATGTCGGCGTGATGCAGGGTTATGTCGAGGAATCGAACGTCAATCCGGTTCAGGAAATGTCTCAGTTGATCATGGTGTCGCGCGCCTTCGAAAACATCACTTCGCTGATGCGCGACAGTGAAGGCTCGCTCGATGAGGCGATCAAGACGCTCGGCGGCAGCAAATAACCTTGCTTTTTCAAACGATTGAAGCCCGCCCTGAGATGCTCGGGAGAGCAGGGAAGCTTACACGGCAGGAACCGGGATGCAGAACGAGAAACTCCAGATCCGCAATTCCTCGACATCGCTCGCGGCGCTCGCAGGGCTTGTCGGGCGTTATTCCAATCCGGAGTTTTCGATTGCGCCCGGTGGCCACGTCCAGACGATTTCGGCCGGCTACTATACGGTAACCGGGCTTTCGAGGCATGTTCGCCTCGGCGAGTTTGTCGCCCACAAGAGTTCGACGGGCATTCATCTCGGCGAAGTCGTCAAGGTCGAGCAGGAGACGGTTGTCGTCTGCCCGATCGAGCCGGGCGATCCGATCGGCATTCATGACACCGTGATCCGCAAGGGCGCCTTTCGTATTGCGCCGACGGAATCCTGGTGCGGCCGCACGATCAACTCGCTGGGCGATCCGATCGACGGTCGCGGCGCGCTGCTGCAGGGCGACATTCGCCGGTCGATTTCCAATACGGCGCCGCCGTCCATGACCCGCAAGCGCGTCGAGCATGGATTCCGCACCGGTGTCCGGGCGATCGACATCTTTTCTCCGCTCTGCCTCGGCCAGCGTCTCGGCGTCTTCGCGGGCTCCGGCGTCGGCAAATCGACGCTCCTGTCGATGCTTGCCCGGGCCGATGCCTTCGACAAGGTTGTCATCGCACTGGTCGGCGAACGCGGCCGTGAAGTGCGCGAATTCATCGAGGACACGCTTGGTGAAAACCTCTCCAAGTCGGTCGCTGTGGTGGCGACCAGCGATGAAAGCCCGATGTTGCGGAAGATGGCACCGCTGACGGCGGTGACGATCGCCGAACATTACCGTGACCAGGGCGACAACGTCCTTTTGATTATCGACAGCGTCACCCGTTTTGCTCACGCCATCCGTGAGGTCGCAACAGCCTCCGGCGAGCCGCCGATCGCGCGCGGCTATCCGGCATCCGTTTTCACCGAACTGCCGCGGTTGCTCGAGCGTGCCGGGCCGGGTGCGGAAGGGGCGGGCACGATCACCGCGATCATCTCCATTCTCGTCGACGGCGACAACCACAACGATCCGATCGCCGACTCGACCCGCGGTATTCTCGACGGCCACATCGTCATGGAACGCAGCCTTGCCGAAGAGGGCCGCTATCCACCGGTCAATCCGCTTGCTTCGATCTCGCGTCTTGCCCGAAAGGCCTGGACGCCGGATCAGGAAAAGCTCGTGGCACGGTTGAAGTCGCTGATCCACCGCTTCGAGGAAACGCGCGACCTCAGGCTGATCGGCGGCTATCGCCCCGGCAGTGATCCGGACCTGGACATGGCGATCAAGCAGGTGCCGGTCATCTACGACATCTTGAAACAGACGCCGGGCGAGCGGCCGGCCTTGGATGCGTTCACCGACCTCGCCAATGCGCTGAAGGCGGCGGCGAACAACGGCGGCCAGGCGCAGAACGCGCGAAGGGGGTAAGGGGTGATAGATTACGACGCCGACGAAATCGTGCCGCAGCGCAAGCGTAGCGAGCGCACGCCACTGATCGACAAGGCGCTGGGCGCCACCGGGATCGCCCTTGCGACCCTCGCTACCTTCTTTCCCTGGTATGCATTCCTGCACCAGGACCAGTTCTCGATGCCGTCGCTTTGGCAGGGCAGCACCCGCGATGTGCCGGGCCGCGCCGGCTCAGGCGGCGCCTCCTCGCCGCTCGCCATGACGGACCGCGATGCAGCCACCCAGGCGGCGATTGATCAACTGACCACGGCGACGGTTCCGGAAGGCGAAAGCAGGAAGCTGGACGGCGGTCCGGAAGATGGCCTGGAGCAGCCGTTCCCGGCGGCGACAGGCTTCAAGCTGGTTCATGTCGCAAATGGCCGCGCGCTGATCGAAGACAGCAGCGGCATGTACATTGTCCGGATCGGCTCGATCCTGCCGGACAACAGTCGTCTTGCCACACTGGAGCAGCGCGACGGGCGCTGGGTGATGATCACCTCCAAGGGCGAAATCCAGCAGGCTGAGTGATTCGGCGCCTCGACGACTACCGTCGTCAACCTGCGCATTGCCAGGCGAATGTAACGGGTTGTGACCACAGAAGGGCGCTAAAACGCGCCAAACCTTTGCCGTTGCATCGTTTTTTTGGCTGACCGAGCGTGTGCAATGCGAAGCCGTCGCTTGGAAAGCGGTTGTTAGCACCCGCAGCATACGGCCTTTTTTCAATTCAGTCCCACGCAAGATTGCTTGCCTAGGTTCTCCAGCAACAAGCATGGAGTCGCATGATGCAACCTATACAGCTTTTTGATCTCGCGTCCCGGCAGGCGCAATGGCTGGCAGTCCGCCAGAACGTCGTCGCCGGCAACATCGCCAATGCCAATACGCCGCACTACGCGGCTAAGGACGTCAAGCCGTTCGAAAGCGTCCTGCAGGAAACCGGTTTTCAGATGGCCGCCACCAATCCCGCCCATTTCACGGATGGAAGCACCGCCGCTCAGGTGACGGAAACCAGCCTGATCAGCGATGCCGAAGTGCAGCAGTCGGGCAACAGCGTCCAGCTGGAGCAGGAGTTGATGAAGACCGGTGAAGTCAAGCGCGACTACGAGCTCAATACCGGGCTCGTGAAGGCGTTTCATCGGATGATGCTCATGACGGTACGGAAATAAGCGCGATGGATCCTCTGGTTTCAGCTCTCAAAGTTTCGGCCTCCGGCCTCGAAGCGGAATCGACGCGGCTGCGCATCGTGTCGGAAAACATCGCCAACGCCCGCTCGACCGGCGATGCGCCGGGAACCGATCCCTATCGCCGCAAGACCGTCAGTTTTGCGTCGGAGGTCGATCGCGCCAGCGGCGCCGCCACGGTCGAGGTCCAGCGCCTTGGAACCGACGATTCCGATTTCACCATCGAATTCGATCCGGGCAATCCGGCTGCCGACGACAAGGGCATGGTCAAGCTGCCGAATGTCAACGTGCTGATCGAAATGGCCGATATGCGGGAAGCCAATCGCTCCTATGAAGCCAATCTTCAGACCACGAAGCAGGCACGCGACCTGATCTCCGCAACAATCGACCTCCTGAGGGCTTCGCAATAATGATCAATGCAATTGAGACCATCGGCGCGGCGATTTCGAGCGTCAAGGACGTCGCGACCTCCTCCAGCACCTCGTCAGCACAAAGCATTCTCGGTGGCGCAGCAATTGCCGGCAAATCGCAGAGCTTTGCCGAAGTCATGGGCAACATGGCGGCCGAGATGACCAACAGCCTCAAGCAGTCGGAAGTCTCCTCCATCCAGGGCATTCGCGGCGAAGCAAACACCCGCGAAGTCATCGATTCCGTCATGAATGCCGAGCAGTCGCTGCAAACCGCCATCGCCATCCGCGACAAGGTGGTGAGCGCCTATCTCGAAATCGCACGCATGTCGATTTAAGGAACAATATAATGAAGGCTCTTTCCATCGCCGCGACCGGCATGAACGCCCAGCAGCTAAACCTGGAAGTGATCGCGAACAACATCGCGAACATCAACACCACCGGTTACAAGCGCGCGCGGGCGGAGTTCTCCGACCTTCTCTACCAGACCGAGCGCGCCCAGGGCGTCCCGAACCGCGCCAACCAGGCGATCGTCCCGGAAGGCGCCAATATCGGTCTCGGCGTCCAGACGTCCGCCGTGCGCAATCTGCATCTGCAGGGCAGCCTCGTCAGCACCGGCAACGACCTCGACATGGCGCTGATCGGCCGCGGCTGGTTCCAGATCGAGACCCCGGACGGCGAGACGGCGTATACCCGCGCCGGCGCCTTCAACACCAATGCCGATGGTCAGCTCGTCACCATCGATGGCTATACCGTCATCCCGGAAATCACCGTGCCGCAGAATGCGAGCGAGATCACCGTCAGTTCGTCCGGTCAGGTAACCGTCCGCATCGGCAACGACACCATCCCGCAAGAAATCGGCCAGCTGACGATCGCCAACTTCGTCAACGAGGCGGGCCTCGAACCGCAGGGCGACAACCTTTTCAAGCAGACACCCGCGTCGGGCGAGCCGGTGATCGGTACGCCGGCCGATCCGGGCTACGCGCAGATCAAGCAGAAGTATCTCGAAGCGTCGAACGTCGATCCGGTCAAGGAAATCACCGACCTGATCTCCGCCCAGCGCGCCTATGAAATGAACTCGAAGATCATCCAGGCGGCCGACGAAATGGCCGCGACGGTCAGCAAAAACCTGAGGTAACAGAGGGAATGGCAAACATGACGTTTCGCCGGATCGCAACGATAGTGACGGCTGCTGCGATCCGCGGAGGATTTCTTCTGCGGGCGCTGGCGGTGACCGGTTCCCTTTGCGTCTGCCTGATGTCTCCGGGCCTGGCGCTCGCCGAAAAGCGCATGGCGGTCATTCCTACCCAGACGATCTATCCCGGCGAAATCATCGATGCCGGCCGCCTCGAAGAGGTCGAGGTGACCAACCCGGCGCTCACCGGCGACTATGCGACATCCAGGGAGCAGGTCCTCGGCAAGGTGACCGGTCGCACGCTGCTCGCAGGGCGCGTCATTCTGGTATCGGGCCTGCGCGACCCCTATGCGGTTGAACGCGGCAAGGCAGTGCGGATCGTCTTCACCAACGGGCCCCTGACGATCACGGCAGGCGGCGCTCCGCTGCAGAACGCCGCGGTCGGCGACCTGATCCGTGTGCGCAACACGGATTCCGGCATCATCGTTTCCGGAACGGTGATGGAAGACGGAACAATTCATGTGGTGGCAAAATGACATTTCGTTTCGGCAAATGGTGCCTTGCCTACTTCGCGGTCTTCGCTATGGCGATCACGCCGGCCGAGGCTGCCTCGCGCATCAAGGATGTCGCCTCGGTGCAGTCAGGCCGCGAGAACCAGCTGATCGGCTACGGCCTCGTCGTCGGCCTTCAGGGAACGGGCGACAGCTTGCGGTCCTCACCGTTTACCGCACAATCGCTGCGCGCCATGCTGCAGAATCTCGGTATTTCGACGCAGGATGACGAATCGCGCGCGAAGAATATCGCCGCGGTTCTGGTGACGGCCAATCTGCCGCCCTTCGCGAGCGCCGGCAGCCGCATCGACGTGACCGTCGGGTCGCTCGGCGACTCCACCTCGCTTCGCGGCGGTACGCTGGTGATGACCTCGCTTTCAGGGGCCGATGGCCAGATCTATGCGGTTGCCCAGGGATCGGTCGTCGTGACGGGGTTCAATGCCCAGGGGGATGCGGCTTCGGTGACGCAGGGGGTCACCACGTCCGGTCGCGTCCCGAACGGCGCCATCATCGAGCGCGAATTGCCGGCAAAGTTCAAGGATGCGTTCAATCTCGTTCTTCAGCTGAGAAATCCCGATTTCTCGACCGCCGTCGGCATGGCCGCAGCGATCAACCGCTACAGCAAGGCCCAGTTTGGCGGCAACATCGCTCAGGCGCAGGATTCCCAGACGGTCGTCATCGACAAGCCGAAGATGGCCGATCTCTCCCGCCTGATGGCCGATATCGAAAACCTCGTCATCGAGACCGACGTGCCCGCGCGTGTCGTCATCAACGAGCGCACTGGTACGATCGTGATCGGACAGGACGTGCGGATCAACAAGGTTGCCGTCAGCTACGGCACGCTGACGGTCCAGGTGAGCGAGACGCCGACTGTCGTGCAGCCGGAGCCCTTTTCGCGCGGCGAAACGGCAATCGAGCCGAACACGACCATCGACGCGGCGCAGGACGGCGGCACCGTCGCCATCCTCGACGGGTCGAACCTGCGCTCTCTCGTCGCCGGGCTCAACAGCATCGGTGTGAAGCCGGACGGCATCATTTCCATTCTCCAGGGCATCAAGACAGCTGGTGCCCTCCAGGCGGAGCTCGTATTGCAATGACCGCACCTCGTCCCTCTGCTCAAGCGAACAGCCTGCGCCGCCGCCTGATGATGCTGGCGGCCGGTTGCACCATGCTTGCCATGCCCGGCGCCTTCGCGCAGGAAGTCGCCGCACCCGCGACAGTCATTCCGGCGAATGGCGACGAAATCCAGCAATTCTGCACCAATATTGCCGATGCCGCCCGCGACCAGCGTTACCTCCTGCAGAAGAAGGATCTGGAAAAGCTGCAGGCCGAGGTCGATGCCCGCATCGCCAAGCTCGAAGAGCGCCGTGCCGAATACGAGGACTGGCTGAAGCGCCGCAACGATTTCCTGAAGCAGGCCGAGCTCGGCCTCGTTGATATCTACAAGACAATGAAGGCGGATGCGGCTGCAGGGCAGCTCGAGCTGGTCAATCCCGCCATCGCCGCGGCGATCGTCATGAAGCTGCCCCCGCGTCAATCGAGCCTCATCCTTAGCGAGATGAGCAGCGACAAGGCGGCCGTCCTGACCAATATCATTTCCAGCGCCAGCGATTCAACAACATCGAAGGAACCGTCATGAGATATCCGCTTTCGGTCCTTCTCGCTGCCAGCCTGTTGTCGGGATGCCAGAACCAGACTTTCAACGAAATTGGCAGGGCACCTTCGATGAGCCCGATCGGCAGCGGCCTGCAATATGCGCAGACACCGCAGATGGCGATGTATCCGAAGGAGCCGCGCCACGTCGCCAATGGTTTCTCGATCTGGAGCGACAATCAGGCGGCGCTGTTCAAGGATGCGCGCGCTCTCAAGGTGGGCGATATTCTGACCGTCGATATCCGTATCGACGACAAGGCCTCGTTCGACAACAAGACCGATCGCAGCCGGACCAATGACAGCGGCTTCAACATCGGCGCAAACGGCCAGTCTGAAACGAGCGACTTCGGCTGGAAGGGTGGCCTCGACTACGGTTCAAACACCAGCACGAAGGGCGAAGGGACGACGGAGCGGGCTGAAAAGCTGGTTCTGCTCGTTGCTGCCGTCGTGACCGGTGTGCTTGAAAACGGCAATCTGTTGATCAGTGGTTCGCAGGAAGTGCGCGTCAACCACGAGATACGCATCCTCAACGTGGCTGGTATCGTCCGGCCTTATGACGTCGATGCGAAGAACATGATCTCCTACGACAAGATCGCCGAGGCACGCATTTCCTATGGCGGCCGCGGCCGTCTGAGCGAAGTGCAGCAACCGCCGTGGGGCCAGCAGGTCATGGACATCGTCTCGCCGATCTGACGGCGCTCGCCGCGTCCCGCGGCACAACACGAGATGGATTTGAACATGGAAGATCTCGACACGGCTTCACCTGCGGCCAAGGGGGCATCGAAGGTGATGACGATCGCTGCTCTTGTCGTTCTGACGCTGCTGGCCGGTGGTGGCGGATGGCTGGTCGGCGGCGCCCTTGCGCCAAAGCCGCTCAGCGTGGAGGAAGCGAAGATCGTCGAGGAGGCGAAAGCTGCCGTTGCCCACAAGAGGGCCAAGGAGGCTGGTGAGGGAGGCGGAGAGAGCAACAAGAAAGACGAGGGCTTGCCGCGAATAGCGACCGAAGCCAATGGCGTCGTCCAGCTCGATGCGATCACGACCAATCTTGCCTACCCCACCGAAAACTGGATACGGCTCGAAGTCGCGCTGCTTTTCAAGGGGGCGCCGGATGTCCCCATGGCCGAGCAGATCCATCAGGATATCGCAGCCTACATGAAGACGGTGTCGCTGCAGCAGATCCAGGGGCCGCGCGGATTTCAGTATCTGAAGGATGACATAGAAGAACGGGTTGACCTGCGCTCCGAAGGGCGCGTAACCAATGTTATCTTCAGGACATTCGTTATTCAATGATTCGGACTATCGCATTCATAGCCGCCATGATGGCGATGTCGGGTATCGCGGGAGCGCAGGGCTTTCCTGCTGACATCCTGAAAACACCCATCGACGGCTCTGTTGCGTCCTGGATCATCCGCACGTTCGGCCTTCTGACCGTCCTGTCGGTCGCGCCGGGTATCCTGATCATGGTGACGAGCTTTCCGCGCTTCGTCATTGCCTTTGCCATCCTGCGGTCCGGCATGGGTCTCGCCACCACCCCCTCGAACATGATCATGGTCAGCCTCGCCCTGTTCATGACCTTCTATGTCATGGCGCCGACCTTCGATCGCGCCTGGCAGAACGGCGTCAATCCGCTGCTGCAGAACCAGATCAACGAAACCGAGGCGATGACGCGCATCTCGGAGCCGTTCCGGGAGTTCATGCTCGCCAATACCCGCGACAAGGATCTGCAGCTCTTCATCGATATTGCCAGGGAGAAGGGCCAGAACGTCGTCGTCGACAGCAAGGTCGATCTTCGCGCCGTCGTGCCGGCCTTCATGATTTCGGAAATCAGACGCGGTTTCGAGATCGGCTTTCTGATCATGCTGCCGTTTCTGGTGATCGACCTGATCGTGGCGACCATCACCATGGCGATGGGCATGATGATGCTGCCGCCCACCTCGATCTCGCTGCCGTTCAAGATCCTTTTCTTCGTGCTGATCGACGGCTGGAACCTGCTCGTCGGCAGCCTCGTGCGGTCTTTCACCTGATCTCATTGACGTGGTTAACGGACGGTCAATTTTCCACCATGCGTGCGCTTGGGCGGAATAAATCAACTACTTGAATTATATGTATAAATCAAAAGCCGGATTGCCTCGGCCGTGTTCGCTTGCTCAACAAGTAACAGCTAATATACTCGCTGCGTTTAAACAAATTGCAATGTTTGCCTGCGACATTACCCTCACATGACGGATTTGGACCGCCTGACCAACAGGGGCCGAGTGGCATGATGCCGAGCCGTCATCACCGGTAAGTATTTCAGTCCGGTATGTCCCCAATCTTGTATTTTGTATCTAGAGGGACAACCCCAATGACAAGCATCCTGACGAACTCTTCTGCAATGGCAGCTCTCTCGACGCTGCGCTCCATCAGCTCCGACATGGAATCGACCCAGGGTCGTATTTCTTCCGGTCTGCGGGTTGGCGACGCTTCCGACAACGCTGCTTACTGGTCGATCGCAACGACCATGCGTTCGGACAACAAGGCTCTTTCCACGGTTCAGGACGCTCTCGGTCTCGGCGCTGCCAAGACGGACACGGCCTATACCGGTCTGAACGCCGCCATCGACGTTGTTTCCGAAATCAAGGCCAAGTTGGTCGCTGCTCGCGAACCGGGCGTTGACAAGCTGAAGATCAACAAGGAAATCACCGAACTCAAGAACCAGCTGGTTTCGACGGCAACTTCGGCTTCCTTCTCGGGTGAAAACTGGCTCTACCGCGACGCCGGATCTGCCGCCGCCCTCGGCACCAAGGAAATGGTCGGCTCGTTCACCCGCGGCGCCAATGGCTCGGTTGCCGTCGGCGTTCTGGAATTCGACGCTGCCACCTCGGTTCTGATCGATACGGTTGACTCCGCCAACGGTCAGCTGACCAAGGCACTTTCGGTGGAGCAGGGCGCTTCCGTCGGTACCGGTACTGCCAACGCCACCTACCACCTCGTTCTCGCTTCGGGCGGTACGGCTCCGACCGGTTCGACGCTGATCGCACTGACGGCAGCGACGTCGGACGATAACATCGAAGGCATGATCAGCGCCGTTGACGCGATGCTGACCAACCTGACCGACACGGCTGCGACGCTGGGCGCCACCAATACCCGCATCTCCATGCAGGACGAATTCATGGCCGACCTGATGGACGTGATCGACAAGGGTGTCGGCCGCCTCGTCGACGCCGACATGAACGAAGAGTCGACCCGCCTCAAGGCCCTGCAGACGCAGCAGCAGCTCGGCATCCAGGCACTCTCGATCGCCAACTCGGACTCGCAGAACATCCTGTCGCTGTTCCGTTAATCGAAAACGGCGCGGGGCGGCCATCCCCCCCAACGGCCGCTTCGCAACCTACAGAAAACCGCATCTCGCAAGAGGTGCGGTTTTTTCGTGTCCGCCCAAATTAATTTCTGCCTTTAGGTTTTCTTTAACCATGTTGGTGTTTTCTATGGCCATCGAAACAGCGGGTTAACCAAGAAATTTAACGCGTTAGCAGGCATGAAGCTGGCTGCTGTTTCCCGGTACCGACCGGAATGTCCCTTCCATTTCACCTGTTCAAAAGGGGCAGTTTTACCATGACGAGCATTCTCACCAATTCGGCTGCGATGGCAGCACTCTCCACCCTGCGTTCGATCAACGATGGCATGGAAACGACCCAGGGTCGCGTTTCTTCGGGCCTGCGCGTCGAGACGGCAGCGGACAACGCCGCTTACTGGTCGATCGCAACGACCATGAAGTCGGACAACAAGGCTCTCTCCACCGTTCAGGACGCTCTCGGTCTCGGCGCTGCCAAGACGGACACGGCCTATACCGGCCTCGACAACGCGATTAACGTTATCTCCGAAATCAAGGCCAAGCTGGTCGCTGCCCGCGAACCGGGCGTTGACAAGCTGAAGATCAACAAGGAAATCACCGAGCTCAAGAACCAGCTGGTTTCGACCGCCCAGTCGGCTTCCTTCTCGGGCGAAAACTGGCTCTACCGCGACGCCGGATCTGCCGCCGCCCTCGGCACCAAGGAAATGGTCGGCTCCTTCACGCGCGGCGCCAACGGCGCGGTTGCGGTCGGTATTCTGGAATTCGACGCTGCCACCTCGGTTCTGATCGACACCGTGGACTCCTCGCTCGGTCAGCTGACCAAGGCAATTACCATCGAGCAGGGCGCTGCCGTCGGTACCGGTACCGCCAACGCCACCTACCACCTCATCCTCGCTTCCGGCGGTACAGCTCCGACCGGCTCGGTGCTGGTCGCGCTGACTGCAACGACCCTGGACGATAATGTCGAAGGCATGATCAGCGCCGTTGATGCGATGCTGACGAGCCTGACCGATGCCGCCGCGACGCTGGGCGCCACCAATACCCGCATCTCCATGCAGGATGACTTCATGGCTGACCTGATGGACGTGATCGACAAGGGTGTCGGCCGCCTCGTCGACGCCGACATGAACGAAGAGTCGACACGCCTCAAGGCGCTCCAGACGCAGCAGCAGCTTGGCATCCAGTCTCTCTCGATCGCCAACTCCAACTCGGAAAACATCCTCTCGCTCTTCCGTTAATCGGAACAGGGGAACGACAAAGCCGGCGGACGTCATCAAAATGTCCGCCGCCAGTCCCACAGACCGCGTCTCGCAAGGGGCGCGGTCTTTCCGTTTTCCGTCGCTGCGACAGGCGTATCTTAACGATTCGGCAATTCAGATTTATTTTCGTTCATTTTGATTACCTACTTGCTAACGACGTTAAGTGTTTGTTAACCATGTGACCGTTAAGTGTTCGTTAAGAGCGACAGGCTGTCCTTGGGCTAAACATGGGACAGTTTGCATGACGCTGGTCCCGTCGCTACCGGTCATCAACCCGGAATGTTCCGTTTAATTTTCGAACTGGGGCAATGACCAATGACCAGCATCCTCACCAATTCTGCGGCGATGGCCGCTCTCCAGACATTACGTTCGATCAACACGAACATGGAAGACGTGCAGAGCCGCATCTCCTCCGGCTATCGCGTCGAGACCGCCGCGGACAATGCCGCCTACTGGTCGATCGCGACCACGATGCGCTCGGACAACGCCGCCTTGTCGACCGTTCAGGATGCGCTCGGGCTGGGTGCTGCCAAGGTCGACACATCCTACGCCGGCATGAGTTCGGCCATCGACGTCGTCTCCGAGATCAAGGCAAAGCTCGTCGCGGCGCGCGAACCGGGCGTCGACAAGACCAAGATCAACAAGGAACTCAGCGAACTCAAGAACCAACTCGCATCCGCTGCCGAATCGGCATCTTTCTCTGGCGAAAACTGGCTCTACAATGACACGACGACACCGGCGGGGACGAAGTCGATCGTGGCGTCCTTCAACCGTTCGACCAACGGTTCGGTTTCCGTCACGACTCTGGATTACGACACGGCTGAGTCGATCTTGATCGACACCCAGAACTCCTCGCTCGGCCAGCTCACTAAGGGCGTTGCCGTCGAGCAGGGCACTGCTGTCGGCACCGGTACGGCCAACGCGACCTATCACCTTGTCCTGGCTTCCGGCGGCACCGCGCCGACCGGCTCGGTGCTGATCGACCTAACATCCGCGACCCTCGATGTTGATCTCGAAGGCATGATCAGCGCCGTCGATGCCATGCTCAGCAACCTGACCGATGCCGCTTCGACCCTCGGCGCCATCACCAGCCGCATCGACATGCAGGAAAACTTCGTCGCCAACCTTATGGACGTGATCGACAAGGGTGTCGGCCGTCTCGTGGATGCCGACATGAACGAAGAGTCAACGCGCCTCAAGGCCCTGCAGACGCAGCAGCAACTGGGCATCCAGGCTCTCTCGATCGCCAATACCAACTCGGAAAACATCCTGCGCCTGTTCCAGCAGTAAGTTTCCTCTTCGCGGACTGAACGGTGGGCAAAGTTCCGGGCTCCGCGACCCGGCTCATCGCCGCCCCCTTCTTGCGGGGCTGCAATCAAGTCTTTCCGCCGTGCCGCCGGTCATCGGTGTGGTTGGAAACGGTTGGACCGCGCTAATTGCCCGAGCGCGGTCCAACACCTCATAGCAGGTCTCGATGATGGCAGCCTGTCATCGAGACCTCTCATTACATTTCCGACCTACATTTTCGCACAAGTTTGGCCGGGTAGTCTCCATCCGCAACCATTCTCGTCCGGGTTGCCAGGCAATATGAATATTGTGCTGCCGTTGTATGCGGCCTGCGCCACCGGGCTCTCCGGGCGGCGAGCCGGTACGGATTGAAAATGTTCGGGCCGTGCGGCGTTGCCGTTACGCAGGGTCCTGAAGGAGACATTCCGGAAGTGTCACAGTCGATTGTTTTCAGGCCCGTTAGCCAAATGCTGCCAGCAACCGAAAAGGGGGCGGGCCAAGCCGTGACCGAAACGATGGCCTGTACCGCGGGAGGCATCCGATGAGCGCTTCCATTTCCCGCTATCTCAAGGATTTCAGCGCGCCCAAGGTCGATCTCTCGATGGTCCCGCCGCGATATTTCCCGGACCTCGATGACGACTTTCCAGCCGACGGTGCTTTCGCCATGAAGCAGCAGGCCGAACCGCAGATCGATATCGAGGCAGAGCGCCGAGACGCATTCGCACAAGGGCGCCGGGAAGCGGAAGCCGAGCAGCTTTCGTTGCACGCAACGGAAATCGCCGCGCTCACCGCGCGCCACGCTGCAGAACTGGAGGCCACGCGCGTACGCTGCGATAATGAAATCGCAGCGATGATTTATGATCGCTTCTCCGACATGGGGTCCCAACTCGCCACCATGCTTTCCGGCCAGACGGCGCGTGTCTTGGCACCTGTGATGGACGAGGTGCTGCTGCGCAAATCCGTCGATGATCTGGCGCGCATGATCGCCCACTCGGTCGGTGCCGGCGAGGGCGCCAAAATTACGGTGAAGGGGCCCTTAGCTCTGTTCGATGCGCTGAAGCGTCGTCTCGACGATGAAACACTGGTCTTCCGCCATCAGGAAACTGCCGACATCGACCTCTCGGTTGAGTTCGGCGATTCGATCCTGGTGACACGAATGGCTGCCTGGGCCGATACGGTCAGGAAGGTGCTGGCATGAGCGAGACCGAAAGCCATCACCATGGCAAGAACGAAATCATCATCGTCAAGCGTCATGGCGGCAACCACGACGGTCATCATGGTGGCGCCTGGAAAATCGCCTATGCCGACTTCATGACGGCGATGATGGCGTTCTTTCTCGTCATGTGGCTGATCAATGCGGCCAACCCTCAGACCAAGGCAGCACTTGCCTCCTATTTCAACCCTGTGCAGCTGACCGATGCCAAGCCGTCCGAAAAGGGCGTCAAGCAACCGGCCAAGGACGCCAAGGGTGAAGAAGACCAGATGAAGTCCAAGGTGAACGGTACCGAGACGAGGACGGGCGGATCGGCCAAAAACGGCGACGACCTGACGGCGACGTCGGGTGAAGAGACGCAATATTCCGACGCCGATTTCTTTGAGAACCCCTATTCGGTCATGTCCGAAATCGTCAAGGAAACGGGCCGCAATGCCAATATCAGTGCCAAGGGCGACGGCGGTGCGTCGACCTCCGGCCCTGCGACGGGCGCAGAGGGCGGCGAGGCCTATCGCGACCCGTTCGATCCGGATTTCTGGACGAAGCAGGTCGAACTGCAGAATGCTGAAAAAGGTGGCGACAGCCTCGAGGCCAAAGCCGGAGATGGGCCGGCGGATGCTTCGAAAGAGTCCGCCTCGGCTACCGCTCCACAAGGCCAGTCCGGCGCGGCAATGAAAGACCAGGCTGCCCAGCCTGAACAGGTTATGTCGGCCAAGCCCGATGACAATGCCGCCAAGGCCTTGAAGGCCGAGATCGAGAAGGAAATCGGCGGGTCTGCTGGCAAGCTTGCAGAAGGGCTGCTGGTGACGCCGACCGAGGGCGGGCTTCTTGTCACGATCAGCGAGCAGGCAGACACGCCGATGTTCGGTGTCGGCTCGGCCGTGCCTGAAAAAGACATGGTCATCGCCATGGAGAAGATAGGCAAGCTTTTGTCCGCGCGGGCGGGCGCGATCGCCATCCGCGGCCATACCGACGGCCGTCCCTTCAAGAAGGGCGTCTACGATAATTGGCGGCTTTCGTCCGACCGTGCCCAGAGCGCCTATTACATGCTCGTTCGCGGTGGTCTCGCCGAAAGCCGTGTCAGTCAGATCAGCGGCTTCGCGGACAAGCGTCTCCAGCTTCCGAAGGATCCGCTGGCTCCGGCCAACCGGCGTATCGAAATCCTGCTGCAGACAAATCAGGGCTGACCGATGCTGAAGGCGATCCGCAACCTCTTTCTCGGCGCCTGCGCCATCGGGGCCCTTCCGGGCTTCGCGGCGCACGCCGGCGATCTGGAGGATCTGGCGCCGTACAAGATGCTGCGGTCCCTGCAGTATATCCAGGATTCGATCGTTCTTGGTGATCATTCAGCCGGCGAGATGCAACGTTTCATGCTGGGCGCGATCGACAAGCGCCTGCGATCTGCGGATCCTTCCGTTTTCGATGATCCGAGAAACGTAGACGCAGCTTTCATCTACGCGATGAGCGGCGGCAATCCGGATACGCTGTCCTATCTCGCGGACCGCGATATTGAAGGTAATTTCGACAGCCGCGTCGTCGATGCGCTGAGCCACTACCTCGCCGGCAAGGGCGAGCTGATGGTCGAGAACCTCGAGAAGGCCATCCCGGAATACCGGAACGCGCGGATTGGCCCCTATCTTTATCTGGTTCTCGGCAACGGTACGGCGCAGCAGGACCCCGCCGCATCGATGAGATACTATGATTGGGCGCGGCTGACGGCGCCGGGCACGAATATTGAAGAAGCCGCCTTGCGGCGGTCGATCGCGCTGGCGACCCGTGGCCACATGCCGGACAAGGGGTTTGCCTATTCCCTGTCCTATGCGCGGCGCTTCCTGACATCTCCTTATGCCAGTCAGTTCGCCGATGTCTTCGTCGAATTGGCGGTCGCAAACTACGCCGAACAGGGCAAGATACAGGAAATTCTCGGTTTCATGGACAGGCCCCGGCAGCGCGAAGTCTATCTGCGCATTGCCCGGCGCGCGGCTATCGGCGGTATGCAGGAACTGGCGACCCTTGCCTCCCGGCGTGCCCAAGCACTTTCGGATGTCGCCGATGGAGGCCAAAAGGCGCTGGCCAACCTCTATTCCGGGCTCGCCGGCGTTCCGTCCCAGGATATCCTCGAAGCGGTGAAGGGGATCAGCTCCATCCCTGACGCGGAGCTCTCTCCGCGTGACCGCGCGTTGCGTGAGGCCGCAACAGTCGTCGCACAGGAAGTGTTGCGTGCGCCCGATCCAGAAAGCCTGACACAAGCGTCCGTTTCTAATGTCGCTTCCGAAATCAGTGTGGGGGAAAGCGGACCGGAGACGGGCAGCGGCGAAAGCCCGTTTGCTGCACCGGCATCCGGCGCGGTCTTGAATGCCGCGCAAGCGGAGGAGACTCAGCCGATGGCAGCGTCAGAAGCGAGCCCACCCGATCCGGTTCTCGATGCGTTTCTGAGCACAGGTCGCTCGAAACTCGACGAGATCGATTCTCTCCTGAAGGGGGAAGACGAGAAATGACATTTGTGGACGACAGCCTTTTGGGCACGGCCCCGATACGCTCAGCCAAGTCTGGCGGCAAGCAAAACGAAGCGGACGCGGCCAATCAGCGTTCGGCCTTCGAGAATGCCTTTGCCGATGCCGCCGGCAAGAAAAAGCAACCGGTGATTTCGATCAGCGGAAAGACAGCGGCGGACACCGGCACGCAGGCGACCATTGCGGCTTCGCAGACTCTGAACGCCGCTGCCAACATCGACGCCGTGTCCAACGATGCCGCCGCCGCGATCGATCAGGACGGATCGTTATCCTTGGGTTCAACGGATCGCGGTGAGATGAAGTCCGCGCTCGCAAGCACCAATGCCGCTTTCCGCGCTGCTGCGAAGCAGACGCTGATGCCGCAGAGCGGGAAGCCCACCGTTGAACAGGAAGCTCCTGGCCGACAGTTCACTTTGACGCCCTCCGAGGGGAAAGCCCGTCTCCTGGCCTCCATCGGTCTTGCCAATCTTGGCGTGGATGCGACAGCCGGTGCCGGTGAGACACTGGACGAGCAGGCTGGCGAAAAGTTGAAGGGCCTCTTGAAGGATCCGAAGGCGCAGCTCTCGAAACGCAGCGATGCCAAGGCAGCGACGTCGGACGAAGCATTGCAGGCGAATTCATTCGACGACGCCGATGCGGCGATGGATACCGCGCCCGCCGATGTCAGCCGTCTGCTTGCGCTCCTTGGCGCCGCGCAGAAGCCGACGGACGCCGGCACAATGGCGCAGGCGGACACAACGCCGGTCCTGTCCGAGTTCCAGGCGCTGGCCGAGAGTGCCGGCAAGGCCAAGGCCGCTTCGAAGGATGCCGCGGCGGCGAAAGCGCCGGTCCACTCGGAGGCTAACGCCAACGCAGTCCAGGACGCTACGCAGGCAGGGTCAGATCAGCTGTTCCGCTTCACCCGTGCAGGTGGCAAGGGTCAGGTTCTGTCCATGAATGTGGCGTCGGATGAGGACAAGGCAGGCGCCGCGTCCATGACAACTGCCAAGACAGAAACCGTGACTGTCGTTGAAGCGCGCCGCTATCTCGGCCTGGCATCCACCAGCAATGCGTCGGCGATAACGAGCCAGATCGCCAGCAATCCGGAATGGGTGAACGCACTCCAGCAGAGCACGGCGGCTTCGGCTCCGCTGACGGAGGCTTCTACCGGCAAGGTTCTCAACACGCTGAAGATCCAGATGCATCCGATCGATCTGGGCACGGTGACGGCCACGCTGCGGCTCAAGGATGACGAATTGCAGGTTGAGTTGAAGGTGGAGACCGGCGACGCCTTCCGCCAGCTCAGCGACGATCAGGATGCGATTGTGAAGGCGCTTCGCGCGCAGGGTTTCGCCGTGGATCAGGTCAGCGTTGTCTTCAACAGCTCGGATAGTTCCAGCGGCAACAATCCGCAACAACAGGCACAGTCTCAGACGGGCCAGCAAGGCCGCGAGGCAGCCGGCGACGGTCTTGCCCCGGGCAGGGAGCAGCGCAACGATAGTGGCAGCCAGGAACAGGGCGGCGGAAGGTGGACGGGCAATGAAGGTACGAGCGACGCGTCTTCTGGTGCTGAGCCTGGCCGGACTGGCGACGTCTATATGTAACGCTGAAGCCAATACAGGCGCTTGCGAGAGCGAGATCGCGGCCGCCGCCGCGAAATACCGGATTCCGGCCGGTATTCTTTATTCCGTCGGTCTGACGGAAACCGGCCGCAAGGGGTCGCTCCAACCTTTTGCCATGAACATCGAGGGCAGGGCCTATTTCGCCAACAGCGCCGAAGAGGTGTTGCAGCGATTTGCCGCCGCCCGTGCGCAAGGAGCCAAGCTGATCGACCTCGGCTGCATGCAGATCAACTACCATTTCCACGGCGAGAATTTTGCCTCGCCGGACGAGATGCTGAACCCGAGGAAAAACGTCGAATACGCCGCCCGCTTCCTGGCCAATCTCCATGCCAGGCACGAGACCTGGACGATGGCCGTTGCCCGGTATCATGCCGGCCCCAACAATGACCCCGCGCAGAAGAAGTATGTCTGCCGCGTGATCGCAAATCTGGTGGCTACAGGCTATGGAAAGTGGACGCCAAACGCCTCGAATTTCTGCCGTTGACACAACCTGAAGGAGATTTCCTCCGATCTTTTTATGCGCCATCTAATTGCGTCAACATTGCGTTCGAAAAATGACCGCAAACGCTTTCGTAATGAAGCGTTAACGTTTCCTCATAAATTTTAGTGTCCCATTCTGACGTACGTACTACATGTAGATCAAATCGGTACAGAAATCTTAATCTAGTATTAATTTCAGCCATTAACTTCCCATAGTTGTTCAGGAATCCGCCGATTCGTATCTCTTGTCCCATCGAGGCACCATACTGATTCGGAGGCGGACGAATGATCGTAGTGGTTGATGAGCGAGAGCTCGTGAAAGACGGATATACTTCACTGTTTGGACGGGAGGGCGTGCCCTCCACCGGGTTCCATCCGAGCGAATTTGGCGACTGGGTTTCAACAGCGGCGGACACCGATATCGATGCCGTCGAGGCGTTTCTGATCGGCCAGGGCGAGAAGTCGATGAGCCTGCCCCGTGCCATCCGGGACCGGTCTACGGCGCCGGTCATCGCCATCAGCGATTCTCCCTCGCTTGAAACGACACTGGCGTTCTTCGACTGCGGCGTCGATGATGTGGTGCGCAAGCCGGTTCATCCCCGGGAAATCCTTGCCCGCGCAGCGGCCATCCGCCGCCGCCTCAAGGCCTTGGCGAACTACACCGACATAGGCCCGATCCGGGTTTTCTCCGACGGCCGGGATCCGGAAGTGCATGGCGAAGTTTTCGCCCTTCCGCGCCGCGAGCGCCGCATTCTCGAATATCTGGTCTCCAACCGCGGACGGCGTGTGTCCAAGACCCAGATCTTCAACGCCATCTACGGCATCTTCGATGAGGACGTCGAAGAGAACGTCGTCGAAAGCCACATCAGCAAGCTCCGCAAGAAGCTGCGCAAGCGGCTCGGCTTCGATCCGATCGATTCCAAGCGGTTCCTCGGCTACTGCATCGACTGGAGCTGAGGATTGTCATGTCGGCGTTTCGGATGTGGCGGCATTCGATCCGGCCGCCCAAGACAGGTTCACGCAAGGCCCGCTTCCTAGAGTTGCCATAACGACGAAAACGAGGATCGGACATGAGTCTTTTCGGAATGATGCGAACCGGTAGTTCCGGGATGAATGCTCAGGCAAACCGTCTGAGCACCGTCTCTGAAAACATCGCCAACGCCAATACGACCGGTTATAAACGGGCATCGACGGAATTCTCCTCCCTGATCCTGCCGTCGAGCAATGGCGCCTACAACTCCGGCGGCGTTGAAACGAAAGTCCGCTACAGCATTTCCGAGCAGGGCCCGACGACCTTCACGACGTCCGGCACGGACATGGCCATCAACGGCGGCGGCTTCTTCATCGTTTCGGGCGAAAACGGCTCGAACTTCCTGACCCGCGCCGGCGCCTTTGTTTCGGATGGCGACGGCAATCTGGTGAATTCCGCCGGCTACACCCTGATGGGTTACGAATACGAAGCAGGCGTCGACCCGACGGTCGTCGTCAACGGCTTCGACGGTTTGACGAAGGTCAATCTTTCGTCCGACGGTCTGATCGCCTCCGGCTCCACCGCGGGTTCCATGGGTGCCAACCTCAACTCGGCGGATGTAGCCGGCGTAACGGCTCCGTCGACCACATCGCTCAGCGTCTTCGACAGCCAGGGCAATGCGCGTCTGCTTGATTTTACCTACACGAAAACCGCTGCTAACACGTGGACGCTGGATGTGGTGGACCGCGAAACGGCAGCATCGCTCGGCACGGCAAATCTCATATTTAACGCTGACGGGAGCTTGGCGGCCGCATCCGACACCTCCGTAACGACGACTGCAATAACCGGCATACCAGGCACTGGCGCCGACCTGGCGTCGCTGATCATCGACCTCACCAAGACCACGCAGCTCGGCTACAAGTTCAATCCGGATGGCGGCTCCATTGACGGCAACGCGCCGAGCAAAGTGACCGGCTTCCAGATCGACGGCGAAGGCATTGTCTACGTCCAGTACGAGAACGGCGACCTCGATCCGCGCTACCGCGTGGCGCTTGCAAACGTCGAAAGCCCCGACAACCTCGTCCCCCAGTCGGGCAACGTCTATTCGCAGGGTGTGGATTCGGGCGTCATCGTCACCGGTTTCGCCGGTTCCGGCGATTTCGGCAGCATCCAATCGGGCGCGCTCGAAGGCTCGAACGTCGATATCGCCAACGAACTGACGGCGATGATCGAATCCCAGCGCAGCTACACGGCGAACTCGAAGGTCTTCCAGACCGGTGCCGACCTGCTTGACGTTCTTGTGAACCTGAAGCGGTAATTGAAAGTACAGGCTCTGCCATGTCTCTGTCATCTGCGATAAGCACCGCAAATTCGATCTTCAGCAACACAGCGCAGCAGACCGCGATCGTGTCGAAGAACATCGCGAATGCCAGCAATTCGGACTATTCGCGGCGTTTGGCGATGCTCGGCACCAGCCTGAATGGAGCGCAGGTCGTTTCCATTCAGCGGGCGCAGAATGATGCATTGCTCAAGCAGAGCATTGTCAGCATCTCCCAGGCATCCGCGCAGGGCACGCTCTTTGCGGGCCTGGAGACGCTGAAATCCTCGCTCGGCGGAAACGACTACGAAACGTCGCCTTCCACCTATCTGTCGACGTTTCGCGACAGCCTGCAGACATTCGCTTCAACGCCGGGCAACACGACGATAGCGGCAACGCTGGTGTCGGATGCAAACGACCTGGCGAACTCGCTCAACAAGACTTCGGCCGCGGTTCAGGACCTGCGGCTGGAGGCCGACAAGGAAATCGCCAGTTCGGTCAATACGCTGAACGGTTTGCTGGCCGATTTCGAACAGGCCAACAACGGCGTCCTGACAGCAACCGCTTCGGGTGCGGATGCCAGCGAAGCGCTCGATCAGCGCGACAAGCTGCTGCGGCAGATTTCTGAGATCGTCGGCATTTCGACAGTGTCGCGGGCAAACAACGACACTGTCATCTACACGTCCGACGGCACGGTTTTGTTCGAAAATACGGCCCGCAGCGTGACATTCGCTTCAACCGCCGGTTTCGGCGCCACGACGGCGGGCCAGAAGATTTTCATCGATGGCGTTCCGGTGGCGGCCGGTACAGGCGGAAACACCTCCGGCGAAGGAAAGCTTTCAGCACTGCTGCAATTGCGTGATGAGATCGCGCCGAAATTCCAGTCGCAGCTGGATGAAGTTGCGCGCGGACTGGTGGAACTGTTCAAGGAAGACGACGGCATTACCGTCTTGCCCGGTCTTTTCACCTGGACGCCGACTCCGCCGCCCGCGACCGTACCCGCCGCGGGAACCGTGGAGCCAGGTATCGCCGCCACGCTCCAGGTCAACGCGCTGGCGCTTTCTGATCCGCTGCTCGTTCGCGACGGTGGCTTCAACGGCGCTGCTTATATCCAGAACACGGGCGGCAGCGCGGGCTATTCGGACCTGATCGACAGCTATGTCGCTGCCATGGGCGGTAACCTGGCCTTCGATACGGCGACAGGTCTTGACGGCAGCAGCACCATTCTGGATTTCGCAACGTCGTCGGTCGGTTGGCTCGAAGACCTGCGCAGCAGCGCTTCCACCGCAAACGACAACAAGACGGCGCTGCTGTCCCGCACCCAGGAAGCGCTGAACAACGAGACCGGCGTCAGCATGGACGAGGAACTCTCGCTGCTGCTCGACCTGGAACAATCCTATAAGGCATCGGCCAAATTGGTCAGTACCGTGGACGCCATGATGGCGGCCCTTCTGGAAGTTGTGAGGTAATCATGAAGACGTCCTTCGTTTCGAACCTGGCTGTCCAAAATGCGATGCGGCTGACGATCCAGCAGTCGCAGGCGGAAGTGGTCAAGTTGCAGGAGGAAGTCACCACTGGTCGCCACGCCGATGTCGGCGTGGCTCTCGGCGGCTCAACGTCGCGCTCCCTCGACCTCCAGCGCGAAATGGCGCGGATGAAGACGCTGAACACCACCAACGCCGTTGTCACGCAGCGTCTTGCCGCGTCACAGGAGGCACTTGAGACGGTCGCCGATGCAGCCCAGTCCATCAACAAAGTGCTGATCGGACTGAGCGGAAGCGAAGCGGCCGATCAGTTGGCGATCGCCAAGACGGAGGTCACCAATGCTCTTTCGATCTTCAGCTCGGCACTGAACACATCTTTCAACGGAGAATATCTCTTCTCGGGCGTCAATACCGACGTGAAACCAGTTGCCGATTACAACGATCCCGCCGTCTCAGCTGCGAAGACAACCTTCGATACCGAACTTGCGACCTACATGTTGGTAAACGGCATCGCATCGATGAGCGACTTTACGCGGTCGCAGATGGACGACTTCATCACGAACACGCTCGAACCCCTGTATATGGGGACGCAGTGGACAACCGATTGGTCTCAGGCATCCGACCAGACCATGACGAGCCGTATCTCGACAACTGAGGTTGTATCGAGTTCGACAACCGCCAATTCCGACGGAATGCGCAAGTTCGCGCTGGCGAGTGTGATTGCCACGGAACTGCTTGGCGCGGATGTCAGCGCCGAGGTCCGCGCCACCGTCAGCACCGCGGCGATGGGCTATATCGGCGAGGCAATTTCCGGGATCGACGCGCAACGCAGCGATCTCGGTATTTCCGAGGCACGCGTGAAGAAGGCCAATACCGCGCTCGAAGCACAGATCGAACTCGTCACGACGCATATTTCCGATCTTGAGGGGATCGATACCTACGAAGCGTCGACGCGCATGAACACGCTGCTGACGCAGATCGAGACTTCTTACACGCTTACCTCGCGGCTTCAGCAGTTGAGCTTGATCAATTTCCTCTGATGCGGTGGGGACCAGGACAAACATGAAGGATGTCTGAATGTATCAGTTTTCATACGCCGAGATCATGGAGGACGGCGTCGCCGACTCCAAGGATCGCGAACGGCAAGTGCTCGACCGCTCGATTGCGCTGCTGGCAGCGGCAAAACAGCAGAAAGGGTACTCGAGGGAGGCCATCGAGGCGATTTACTACACCCGGCGGGTCTGGATCCGGTTCATCGAGGATCTTCGCGCGTCGGACAATCAGCTGAACGACGAACTGCGCGCCAACCTTATTTCCATCGCCATCTGGATTCTGGGCGAAACGGAAAAGATTCGCAAACGCGAATCCTCCAATTTCCAGGGCATCATAGACATCACAACCATCATCAGGGATGGACTCAAATGAAAAGCACACTGCGTATCTCGCTGAAGTCGGGCGAACGGATTTTTGTCAACGGGGCGGTGTTGCGGGTCGACCGTAAGGTCGCTGTCGAATTCCTGAACGACGTGACGTTCCTGCTCGAAAACCATGTATTGCAGCCGGAAGATGCCAACACGCCGCTGAGGCAACTCTATTTCATCGCCCAGATGATCCTGATCAATCCGGAAGGTGCCGAACAATCGACCAACATGTTCCGCAAGTCGGTGGTCATGCTGCTGAACTGCTTCAAGAACGAAGACGTCGTGGCGGAACTCAAGCGCATTGACGGCATGGTCACGCAGGGCCGGGCCTTCGACGCCCTGAAGGCGATCCGCGGGCTCTACGCCATCGAGGATCGCATTCTCAACAACCACGAAATCACCCCGGCAACGGTCGAACAGATTCGCAAGGAGATCGCACCATGGCGGTAAGCGGCGTAACGTCAACCACCACCACTGCGTCGACGACGACCTCGAGTTCGACCACGGATGCGGCTTCGGCGAGCCTGAACTACGACAGCTTCCTGAAGCTGCTCGTAGCGCAGATGAAAAACCAGGATCCGACCGAGCCGATGGATTCGACCGAGCAGATCGCGCAACTTGCGACCTTCTCGCAGGTCGAGCAGACGATCAAGACCAACACCAACCTCGAAAGCCTGCTGCAGCGCACCTCGCTCAGCGAAGCCAATGCCGTCATCGGCAAGACGGTGACGAGTTCAGACGGCAAGACAACTGGCGTCGTCAAGGAAGTGAAGCTATACTCGGATGGAATCATCGCGGTGCTTGATACCGGCAAGGAGCTTGCCGTCGGCCCGGGTGTTACCGTGAAGTGATAGCTGATGAATGAGGCGGATGCCCTCGATATAGTGCAGGCGGCGATCTGGACGGTCGTCGTCGCTTCGGGACCTGCCGTTCTCGCCGCCATGGTCGTCGGCGTCGTCATCGCCTTCGTTCAGGCCCTTACGCAGGTTCAGGAAATGACCCTGACCTTCGTGCCGAAAATTCTCGCCGTTCTGGTGACGGTTGCGCTTTCAGCTTCCTTTGTCGGCTCGCAGATTTCCATCTTCACCGATATCGTCTTCTCCCGCATCCAGACCGGTTTCTGACGCGCCGCTGGCAAAGCTGCGGCAAAACGGCGTCACGAAAAGCGTCTTTGTCTTTCTTTCCGTCATCGATGCCACCTTCGCGCAAGTTTGGCGCGTTAGGTCCTGTTGTCAGTATGGGCAGCAGGTATGAACGCTGCCTGCCTCTCATGAAGAGACGGAACTTCCGATGGCAACACCTCCTGCTCTAGTCATCCCGAAGGTCGCACCGAAAGGCCGTGATATCGGCTTTGCGCTCGGCATCGTGGCGATCCTGTCGATCCTCTTTCTGCCGATACCGCCGTTCCTGATCGACATCGGGCTGGCCTTTTCCATCGCATTCTCCATTCTCATCCTGATGGTTTCCCTGTGGATTCAGAAGCCGCTGGATTTCTCGTCGTTCCCGGTCATTCTGCTGATCTCTACCATGACGCGTCTGTCGCTCAACATCGCGACGACACGCGTCATCCTTTCGCATGGGCATGAAGGACACGACGCAGCCGGTGGCGTCATCGCCGGTTTTGCGCAGCTCGTCATGGGCGGCGATTTCGTCATCGGTCTGATCGTCTTCCTGATCCTGATCACGGTGAACTTCATCGTCATCACCAAGGGCGCGACGCGCATTGCCGAAGTCGGCGCCCGTTTCACCCTCGATGCCATTCCCGGCAAGCAGATGTCGATCGACGCGGACCTCTCCGCCGGCCTGATCGACGAGAAGGAAGCACAACGGCGCCGGCGTGAACTGGAAGAGGAAAGCTCCTTCTTCGGTTCGATGGACGGTGCCTCGAAGTTCGTGCGCGGCGATGCGATTGCCGGATTGCTGATCACCGCCATCAACGTCTTCGGCGGCATCATCATCGGCTATGCCCGCCACGACATGTCCATCGGCGAGGCCGCCGATGTCTTCGTCAAGCTCTCGGTCGGCGACGGTCTGGTGTCGCAGATTCCGGCTCTGATCGTATCGCTGGCCGCAGGTCTGCTCGTATCGCGCGGCGGCACTGCCGGATCGACGGACCAGGCGGTCGTCAACCAGCTCGGCGGCTATCCGCGTGCCCTCATGGTGGCAGCCGGCTTGCTCCTGCTCTTGGCCATGATGCCGGGTCTTCCCTTCATTCCGTTCGCCTTCCTTGGCGGCGGCATGGCTTTCCTCGGCTGGATGATCCCGCGTCAACTCGAAACGGCCAACAAGCTCAAGCGCGCGCAGGAGCAGCAAACCGCCCAGCAGAAGACGGACAGCGAGAAGGACTCGGTCAAATCCGTCCTAAAGACCGCGGAAATCGAGCTTCTGCTCGGCAAGCAGGTCTCCACCCGGCTCCTCGGCGCCCATCAGGAACTGGCCTTCCGCGTCGGCAAGATGCGCCGCAAGTTCGCCGGTCAGTACGGCCTCATCGTTCCGGAAATCAAGGTGTCTGACGATATCGGCATTCCCGACAAGGCCTATCATATCCGTATCCATGGAACGACTATCGCCTCGAACACGGTCCGCGTCGGCGAAGTTATCGTGGTGACCGGCGGCGGCCGTAAGCCCAGTGTCCCGGGGGACGACATCCGCGAACCCGCATTCGGCATGCCGGCCGTGTCGATCCTGGAAACCTTCACCGAGGACCTGAAGCGCGAGGGCTTCCACCCGATCGACAACGTCTCGGTGGTGCTGACTCATCTCTCCGAAGTCATCCGTAACAACCTGCCGCAGCTCCTGTCCTACAAGGACGTCAAGATCCTGATCGAGCGCCTCGATCCGGAATATCGCAAGCTGGCGGACGAAATCTGCACCTCGCACATGTCCTATTCGGGTCTGCAGGCGGTGCTGAAGCTCTTGCTTGCCGAGCGCGTCTCGATCCGCAACCTGCATCTGATTCTGGAAGCGGTTGCTGAACTCGCCCCGCATGTGAGGAAGACCGAGCAGATCGTCGAACATGTGCGCGTGCGCATGTCGCAGCAGCTTTGCGGCGATCTCGCCGACAACGGCACGCTGCGCGTTCTGCGTCTCGGCAACAAATGGGACATGGTCTTCCACCAGGCGCTGAAGCGTGACGCCAAGGGCGAAGTCGTGGAATTCGACATCGATCCGCGCCATCTGGAAGAATTCAGCGAGCAGGCAACCAAGGTTATCCGCGAACATCTCGACCGCGGCATGCCATTCGTACTGGTAAGTTCGCCCGAATCCCGGTCTTATGTGCGCATGATCATCGAGCGCCTGTTTGCCACATTGCCCGTCCTCAGCCACGTCGAACTTGCCAAGGGTCTCGAGATAAAGATCATTGGCTCCATCTCATGATCTCCGATCCTGAAGGCACGGTGCTGGCGCTTTTTGCCGCATTCTGCCGGATCGGCGCGTGCATCATGATCATGCCAGGCTTCTCGACGGCGCGCGTCCCCGTGCAGATCCGCCTTTTCGTGGCTGTGGCGATCTCGATGGCGGTGCTGCCGATCATGTGGAACGACATCTATCCGCAGATTTCCGGCAAGGGGCATACCTATATCTACATCATAGCCACCGAAACGGTGGTCGGCAGCGTCATCGGCCTGATCGCGCGTTACTATGTGCTCGGGCTGCAGTTCACCGGAACGGTCATCACGATGATGATCGGTTTCAACGCGCCGCCGACCGCCGACGTTCTCGAAGATACGGCGGAGAACCAGCTGACCAACCTGATCAGCTTTGCTGGCCTGATGGTCCTCTTCATGCTGGATTTCCACCACGTCATCCTGTCGAGCATCGTCGATTCCTACAAGGTGATGCCGCTCGGGGCCGGCTTTGACCCGCAGGGCGTACTGATAACGCTCACCAATGCGCTCGAAACGACGTTTTACATCATGCTTCGCCTGGCGAGCCCTTTCCTCATTTATGGGTTGTTGTTCAACGTCGCCATCGGCATGGTCAACAAACTGGCGCCGCAGATGCCGCTGTATTTCATCTCGCTTCCCTATCTGATCATGGGCGGCATGTTCCTTCTTTATCTCGGCATCGCCGCGATGCTGCGCCTGTTCGCCGACGGCTTTGCGCCGGTGATGCAAGGGAGCTAGCCAGTGAAAAGCCGCTCAGAAAAACTGAAGCGCCTCGTTGCCGTGCAGCGGCATCTCGAGCAGATGGCGGAAAGCGAACTGGCCGAAACCGCCAGGCAGCGCCGCGACCTTGCCGAAACCATCGATGTCGTCGCCGACGCCATGGGGTCGGCAAGCCCGCTGCATGCGATGTTCTCCGGGCACTATGCTTCGCAACTCGGCCGCCTTGCCCAGAAGGACCAGATGCTCCTTGGTATCCAGCAGGTCCATGAAACCCGCGTCCTCAAGGAGCGGGCAAAGGGCGACCGGCTGGAGGAAAACATGAAGGAAGCGCGCGTTCTCGAAGATCGCACCGAGGCCGACAATGCCATCTACGATCTCGTCGATCAGCACGTGATGGCCAAGCCACCAGCTTCCGGTAAGGTTGACCGGTCATAGTGCGGCTTCAGGATCGGCCGTCTCTGCGTCCGCACCGCTTGTTTAAACTGCTGAAATTATGGAGTTATCGCTGGCGCGAAGATCGCGCAGGGTGTGCTCCGTGACCGAGAGGACACCGCATGGCCATTTCTCCTCCAAGCGACCTGGTGTTGGATGTCGTGCGCGCCGCAGATCCGGCCGAAGTGCAGGAGGCGCAGGCGCGGCTAAAGGCCAATCGCGCCGCTTTCCAAGCGACAAGCCTAGCTGAAAACGGAACCGGCTTTGCCAATACGGTTGCGGTCCTGAACCAGGACAGTCCGTCCAACAGCCTTGGCGACATCAACAATCGCGCCGAGGCCAAGAAGATTCCGGAAAGCTACCGCAAGTTCGAAGCCATGGTCCTGCAGAATTTCGTGAAATCGATGTTGCCCGCCGAAAGCGAAGAAGTTTACGGCAAGGGCACATCCGGCGACATGTGGAAGAGCATGATGGCCGAGCAGATCGGCAACGTCATGGCGCAGGGCGACGGCGTCGGTATCGCGCAGAGCATGGTCACCGACCGGATCGTCGGTTCGCAAGGTCCGGATCGCGTGAACGCATCGCTCGATGGTAACGACAACAATGTCGCGCTCAGCATGGTGCAGGAATATGAGCGCAAAGCCGTCGCCGACTTCATGGAAACCGGCGGTAAGAACGAACAGGTCTGAGGCTGTTCCGGCGGATTGCCCGGGCCGGCCCGACACATGAATTTCGCGCAGAGCAATCACGACGGCCACAGGACCCGCGTGATGCAGCGCCAACGGGAGCGAAATGATGGAAGTTGCAGCACCGAGTGACGTGCGTATCCAGAACGTCCTGGGACGCCTGGAAATGATCCTCGATAACGAGAACAGCCGGATCGGGCTCGATCCGAGCTTCGACCTGAAGGCATCGAACGCGCGCAAGAGCCGCTGCCTGTATGAATTGACGATGCTGCATCGCGACGCTTCGCCGAGCGAGATTTCGCCATCCTTCGTTTCCCAGACCCGGCATATCAGGTCCAAGCTGATGGCAAACTCGCAGAAGGTGAACGCGCACATGGAAGCCTGCCGGTCGGTGGTGGAAATCCTCAAGACCGCCGTGCAGGATGCGGATGCGGACGGCATCTATTCCGAGCATCAATTCCGGTATGGCGATTTTTGATGCTGAAGCTTGTTCTCACCGGCGTCTGGGTCTGCGCGGTGACGCTCGGATCGGTGTATTTCTCGATCCAGCATGCTTCGGCACCGGTGGAATCGGATGCGGAGGCAGACCGCCGCGCATTGCAGCAATATGTCCCCGGTGAGCTTATTACGGTACCGGTGATCACCGATGGCGCGGTGCAGGGCTATTTCCTGACGAAACTGTCCTTCGCCGTCGACAAGAACAAGATCAAGCACCTGGAGGTGCCTCTCAAAGAGACGGTGACGAACGCGCTTTTCGACATTCTCGTCGGTCAGAAGCTGGTCAACGTCGCCGACAGCAACAGTTTCGACCTTGCCCAGTTCAAGACCGCCGTGAAGGAAGGGTTGAATGAAGACATGCGCGGCGAAGTGATATTCGAGGTGCTTGTCGAGCAGCTGGAATATCTGTCGAAGGCGGATGTCGCCCGAATTGCCAAGGGTGCAAGCCAGCCGCAGCAACAGCCTGTGGCGATTGTCGACAAGAATGGAGAAACGGCTCACGATGAGATTCCGGAAGCCGTAAGGCGCGCCGCTGCCGCCGCCCCTTGAGGCGGAACGGCGCCGGTTTCAGTTCTTCTCCGGATTGCGGTACTGTTCGTTGACCAGGCCGAATTCCATCATCAGCCGGCCCCACGCCACGTAAAAATGATAAAGCCCGGCCGACGTCAGCTTGGTTGATCGCCATAGGGAAAAACCGCGAAAGGGCGAGGCGGCAAGCAGCATCAGCGATTTGGCAATGGTCTTCATGCGGCCGCCAAACCCCGGCGCCGCGCGATGTTCGAGCAGCGCCGAAATCGCACCGTTCCTCAGGCTTCGTGCCTTGATCCAGGACATTTCCGTCCGCCGCGCCGGGATCGTCTCGGCCACCCAGGCCTCCGCCGCCCAGGCGAATGTGAAGCCCTTCTCCTTGCAGCGGCGGTAAAAGTCGCTGTCTCCTCCGCCAATGAAATTGAACACCGGATCGAGGAACGGCCGCGGCATGGCGTCGAGCACGGGCCGCGTGATCAGTACGTTTCCGGAGGAGTAGAGGATCGGGACTGGGCCGGTTGTCTCGTAGTGGGGCAGGAAGACAGGGTGGCGCTTCTGATCGTTGCGCCCCTGGTCTTCGAAATCGGGCAGTTGTGGTCCGCCCACGAGGTCTGCTTGGGTCTGTCTGTGTACCGATATGAGACTATCGAGCCAATCGGGTGCCGCAATCTCGTCGTCATCGATGACGGCGATCGCGTGGAGATTGGTGTAGGTGGCGAGCGCCATCGACCAGCCGGCATTGTAGGCGTGACAATTTCCGCGCTGATGCGCGATCACCACCAGGGCGTTGATCCGATGGGCGCCAAAAAACGCTTTTGCAGCCTCGGCCCCTTCAAGGCCGTCCGCGTCATTCTCCATCACCACGATCGCAAAGGGGCTGCCGGGCTCCTGTGAAATCACGGTTTTCAGGGTTTTCAGCAGATGTTCGGGCCGTCGAAATGTCGGCAGGGTGACGACGAACTCGACGCTCTCCGCCGCATCGACCGTCGTTTGGCAGAACACAGTCAAATCCGGGGCAGGCGGGGTCATGATCGGAACCTGTTGAAGGCAAAGCTTTGACAAACACTAAAGCAAATCTTCCTAAACAGATACTGAATTTCCAAATTCGCTTTTGAATGAATGATTTAAAGGTCGTTTCACGCCGCGTTGCTACAGTTTGGGCAGTTGTTCTCAAGTCTCGTGTGGCAGCATGCATCTGGTTTTGGTTTCCTCTCTGGTGCCGGTGGAGAACCCTTCATCGGGGTTCGATATTGCCAATCGCGCCGTACTCGACGGCCTTTGCGCACTGGGTCACCGGGTGAGCGTGATCGGCTATCTGCAGCCGGGCCAAAGCGTCGCGGCGGATGGCGAGACGTATCTTCTGGGCGAGCTTGAAGTTGCCAACGCGAAGGTTGGCGCCGCAACGAAGCTTCGCTGGCTGGCAACGGCTGTCCTCAATCGCACGACCCTGTCTTCGGCCAAGATGCTGAAGGCCGGTCGCCGGCATGTCGAAACGCTGTTGCAGGGCCTGCAGCCGTTCGACGCAATCATCCTCAATTCCGTGCAGCTGCCAGGCGCATTCTCCGCCGTGTTCCAGAAACACCCGACAATCTATGTCGCCCATAATGTCGAAGCCGACTCCGCACTTGAAAACGCAGCGTCGGCATCCGGAGTGCTGGAACGGCTTCTGTTCAGGCGTGAAGCAGGTCTCCTCGAACAGGTCGAGCGGCAGCTCACGCAGGCCGCTTCGGCGATCTGGACGTTTGCCGAAGCAGACCGTTTCGGTTTCGGCTACGCGGTCTCGGACCGCGCCGCCGTCCTGCCATTGGTGACGCGTTGGGAATTGCCGGAAAGCGGTGTGGAAAGGCTGCCGGAATACGACCTGGCCCTGATCGGCACATGGAGCTGGAAACCGAACCGCATCGGACTTGACTGGTTTATCTCCACGGTCGTGCCGCTTCTGCCAGCCGATATGTCCATCGGCATCGCCGGCCAGATGCCGGATGTGCCAGCGGTTGCCCATTCCGGTCTGCGTTTCCTTGGCCGGGTGCCGGACGCCCGTGCCTTTGTCGAAACGGGCGCCGTTGTTCCGTTGATCAGCCGCGGCGGCACGGGCGTCCAGCTGAAAACCATCGAGACCTTCGAACTGGGGATGCCGAGCGTCGCCACGCGCGCCTCCCTGCGCGGCATTGGCGAGATCCCTGCCAATTGCTCAATCGCCGATGATCCGGTCGAATTCGCGCAGTTGCTGACCGGGAAGGTCGCGCAGGTACGGGTCGGCGATCGCCAGCGCCTGTCGGGCGCAACCTTCCACCGGGCGCAGAAAGCCAGGTTGCTCGCAACGCTCGAACGGGGCCTTGCCGGTTTGGCAAAGCCCGCTACAGCGCCCGCTCGGAGTCTCTCCAACGAGCAAGCGGCGCCACCAATGAAAAAGAAATCCGGCACTCCATCTCATGGGTTTGCCGTGCACGAGGGAGGAAAATTACAATGAATGTCTCCCCGGGCACATCGATCATTGCATCGCAACGAGTGATTCTCGACATGCCGGTCTGCGACTTCGGCTGGGCGGATGCCTTCGCCTTCGCTGACGAGATCGCGTCGCTGCCGATCGGGCAGACGGTGATTTCGTTCCTCAACGCCAACAATGCCAATCTGATGATGCGCGATCCGGAATATCGGACCGCTCTCGAGCGCCACATCGTCCTGCCCGACGGCCACGGTATCGATATTGCCTCCTGGCTGTTTCACGGGAAGATCTTTCCGGCCAATCTGAACGGTACCGATTTCGTGCCGGCGCTGATGACTTATATGACGACACCGAGACGCATTGCGATGATCGGTGCCCGCCCGGAAATCCTCAAGCGCGCGGCGGAGAATTTCCAAAAGCATTCGCCGTGGCACGAGTTCATCGCCGTCTCCGACGGGTTTTTGGACGTGGCACAATCGGACGAGGCGATGGCGAGGGTTCGCGAACTCAAGCCGGACATCCTTTTGATCGCGATGGGGAGCCCGAAGCAGGAGAAATGGATCGACCGCCACGTTGGTCCCGGCCACGCGCGGCTGGTGATCAGTGTCGGCGCACTCTTTGATTTCATGGCCGAGCAAGTGCCGCGCGCATCAGCGACCGTCCGGCGTTTGCGGCTGGAATGGCTGCACCGGCTGATTCACGAGCCGAAGCGCCTGTGGCGCCGCTATCTCCTGGGAAATCCGCTGTTCATGTATTACATTGTCCGCCACAAGCTGGGAGGGGGCGCGAAGGCTTTGCCGGTCAGCGGGCACCGTGCCGGATCTCGATCGTTCTGACGGATACCATGATGCGCACCGCTGTCCTGACGGCCTCCTATGCCAATGATTTCGAGCGTTGCCGCCTGCTGTGCGAAAGCATGGATATGCGGCTGAAGGGCGATTGGGTTCATTACCTGCTTGTTGCCCCGTTTGACGTTGCCCTGTTTCGCCGGTTGGAAGGCTCTCGCCGTCAGGTCATCAGCGAGGGTGATCTTTTGCCCTGGTGGCTGCGTGCCGTGCCGGATCCGATGTCGGCTGGCCGCCGCAAGCTCTGGGTCAGTCCTTACAGTCTTCCCTTGCGCGGCTGGCATGTGCAGCAGTTGCGCAGGCTTGCACTGTGCCGTCACATCAAGGAAGAGACGATGTTCGCGGTCGATTCCGATGTGGTTTTCCTGCGTGACTTCGATCCTGCAAACCTCTGGCAGGGAGACCGGTTGACGCTTTACCGCAAGGACGGGGCTATCGGCGACCGGATGCGCTCCAACCATCTCGAATGGCTTGCCCATTCCGACAGGCTGCTCGGCATCGGCCCCTTCAGCTTGCCCGCGAACGACCACATCAACACGCTGATCGCCTGGCGCACCGATAGCTGCCGGTCACTGCTCGATCACATAGAGGCGCTGCATGGGCGCGACTGGATCCGTGCGGTCATCCGCTCACGGCAGTTTTCGGAATGCATGATCTACGGCCGTTTCGTTGATGAAGTGTTGAAGGGCGAGGGGCATATGGCGTCATCCGACGGGCTCTGCCACGTCCTCTGGTTCGGCGACAGCTATGCACGCGACATCAGTGGCCTTAGGCATTTCCTGGCCGATATGTCGCCGCATCACATCGGTATCGGCGTGCAATCCTTCGTCGGGCACGATCTCGCCGACATCCGCAACATCGTTCTCGAACGCGCTGCCTGATCTTCCTCAGATCACCCGGGCCGCTTCGCGGCTGAGCGCGCCATAAGCGAGCACGAAAGACGCACCATAGAGCGCCAGATATACGCCGTTGAGCAGAGGCGCCCAAGAGGAGACATCGGTGCTGGCAGTAAAGACTGCGGCGAGCAGGGCGACCTTCACCACGCCTGCAATCACAAGGTTGAACATCCGGCGCACCGTGCGGCCCGTCGCATAGAGCAGTTCCGAGTGGTACTCGACCAGATTGCGGAACGAGGGCACCAGAAGCACCGCCATCAGATAGGGTGCCGCCTCCGCGACGTTGTTTCCAAGTCCGCTTGGAAAAATCCAGAGATAGAGGGCCATCGCCGCTATCGCCAGGAAGGACACCGCGGCGACCAGAGCTTCGATCGTCAGTCGCGTCCGCCAGGATGAGATCGTGCCGGGTGTGCGCATGATCTTTTGCACCAGCAGCATGTTGAACGAACGGACGGGCAACGCCGTCAGGTCGGCAAGCCGCATGATGATCGCATAGATCCCCGAAACCTGAGGGCCGCCGATGGCAAGTACCGCAATCTTGTCGAATTCCGATTGGATGTAGAACAGCACCTCGGCGCCTGCGACCGAGACGGAATCCACCCAGCGGCGAATATAGAGTTCCGGTCGCCAGCGCAGCCGCACCTTGGGAAAGAACCAGATGATGGCGATCAGCAACGCAAGCCCGTTGGCCGCAAGGTAAAACAGCGACCATGTTTCGAGCGATGCCCAATGCGAGAATGAAAAGCCGAGCGCTGCGGCAGTGCGGATGCCGGTGCCGATCACCACCAGAAGCGCGGCGCGACCGAAGCGACCGAGGCCGTTGAGTACGATGGCAACCACCTCCAGCCCGCGCCAGCAGATGATTTCGGCGGCCATGAGGGCGAGGAAGACGCCAAGTGCCATGTCACGCGCGAACACGGCGTAGTAGATGGCAAGGGATAGAATTGCGATCAGGGGCAGCGAAAGTACTGCGCCAACCACGAACCCGGCGGTGTAAGTGCCGACCAGCCGGGGCTTGACGGTGGCGACCCGGTAGAGCGGCGACATGAAGCCGAAAGCGAGCACGCGAGAGATCATGATGCCGGCGGCGGACGCCGTCGCGAACAGGCCGAACTCGGCAATCGAAAGCCCGTTGGCGACGCAGATGAAATAGACCAGCGACAGCACGAGGCGGCCGGCCGACCCGCCCGTCATGGAGAGATAGGCGTGGATCACGCCGCTGTGGCGCGCATAGAGGGTCTTGGCGAAATCGATCAAGGGCGGGGTCCAGATGTGCTGTCCCGTTTCTAGCCGCTAAAGCTTAATGAGCAGTTTGAAGCGGTAGGTTCGAAGCATTCACGGTGCGCCGGCGGCCGGTTGTTAACGTTTTGTTTTCCATAAAAACTTAAGCTCTGCTCACAATTTATCCTTTTGCCCGATCGTGGGCGCTTGCAGGCCTTGATGTTCGATCCGGATGACAACAAACGCCCTGTGGTTCGCCGCTCGCTGCTTGACGTTTCGTCAAGCGGGGCGGAGGGGTCGCGCCGTTCGCGATCATCCTCCGCCGCGAAACGTCCCGCACCTGTACATGGCGCAGCTGCCCTGTTGAGCCGGCTTGGCCCGGGGGGCGAACCGCAAACGGCACAGGCCAGCAAAAGCAAGCGGCCCGCGCACCACGAGACCGTATACGAGCCTAAGCAGCCCCGCAGTTTTCTTGCCGGCTGGTTCAGGCGTGGCAGCGGAAGATTGGAGCCGGCACGAGAACCGGAGGCGCAGACCATTGCTGCCGCCTCGCCGGCGGTGTCTTCCTCCTTCGGAGTGACACCGGAGGGACCGGATCGGCCGCTGATCGATCTTGCCACGATCCTGCAGTCCGTCTGGCAGCTTCGCAAGGTTGTCGTGGCGTTGACGGTCGCCGGTGCCGTAGGTGGCGTGCTGCTCGCCATGGCGACCCCAAGCGTCTATGTCTCGGAGAGCAAGCTCTACATCGATCCGCGCGAGGTGCGGCTGACGGATTCGGATCTGTCCAAGGAAAGCCTGGCGACCGAGGCCATTCTCGCCCTGGTCGATAGCCAGCTCGAAGTGTTGCGATCGCGCACGGTTCTCGAAAAAGTCGCCATTGACCTGGGTCTAGACCGCGATCCGGAATTCGGTGAAAAAACCGCGAGCACGGGCGGCCTGGCGGCAGGGATCGACGTCGTCCGCGAGATCGTTTCTCCGGGCAAGGGAAAGCCGGCGCCGGCATCGGGCGTCAATCCGCGCACGCTCGGAAAATTGAGCGAGGCCGTTAGCGTGTCGCGCGATCCAAAAACCTTCATCGTCACCGTCGAGGTGCAGACCCGCGATCCGGCAAAATCGGCCCTGATCGTCAACCGTCTTGTCTCCACATTCCTCGCAGAAGAGCAGGCCGCCCAGTCCGGTTTCTTCCAGCAGACCACGGCGGCGCTCGACAGCCGGCTGGCTGATCTGCGCAAGGAATTGGACACTGCTGAAAACGCCGTCGAAAGATACAAGGCCGACCATGATATCGTTGGCGCCGCCGGCGAGCTGATTTCGGACAAGCAGCTTCTTACCCTTAATGACCAGGTTGCCGCCGTGCGCAACCGGATCGCCGAGGCAAGAGCAAAGGCGGATGTTGCCACCAAGACCCGGCTCAACGACGTGCTCACCGGCGCGTTTCCGGAGGAGTTGAGTTCGGTTACCCTGCAGGAACTGCGCAAGCAGTATTCGACGGCGCGTGCGCAACTCAGCGCGCTCGACGCAAGCCTCGGACCTCGCCATCCCCAGAGGCTGGCAGCCGTCCAGTCGCTCGAGGTTGCGCGTTCGGAAATCGGCAACGAGCTCCGCCGCATCGAGGCAACCGCGCAGACCGAACTGCAGCGCGCGATCCGCACGGAGAAGGATCTCGTCCAGCAATTGGCGGTTCGCAAGGCGCAACAGGTCAATTCGTCTACCGGCTTCATCGAATTGCGCGAACTGCAGCGCAAGTCGAATGCGACCAGAACCATCTACGAATCCTTCCTGAAGCGGGCAAGCGAAACCGGCCAGGAGGAAAAGCTGACCTCGAAGAATATCCGCGTGATCTCCCCTGCGGAACCGCCGCTGCAGGCCACGGGCCCGTCACGCAAGCTGATCGCGATTGGCGGCTTGATTGCAGGGTTCATGGCAGGCGTCGGACTGGGCATCGCGCTCGGCGCCTACCGGAGCCTGAGGGATCTGTTCCATCGGTCGAACCAACCGGCGAGCTCTGTTCTGCAGCGCGATCCGCCCGGGAAGGATGATCGTCATCCGGACGGCCCGGGATCCTCGGAAGACTTTGAAGACCCGTTGCCCCTGCTGGCGGAACAACGGGCGCCGTCGGTACATCACGCGGCTGCCTCGGCGGCTGCGCTCTCCGCCTTTCCTGCGCGCCGGGACACAGCGCCGTCTATTCTCAGCGATTATCTGCATCAGCAGGATCGGGGTAGCGGCAACATGGCGCAGGTTCAGGAAGATTTGCGCGCGCTGCGCGCCCGTGTCGAGCGCTATGCGAGATCGCGCGCCGGCGAACAGCGTTAGTCGACTGTTCTGATTTGTAAAAACGGATCGGCTCACGGCGAGCGGCCCTTCAGCTTCGTTCTGCAACAATGATAGAAAATCGCAAGCTGGTCGTGTTTCGGCACCGCGACCGCCCGATCGGGCTTGAATTTATCTAATCTGGACAGCATAGGACGCATTGAGGCCACTCATATTTTTCACCGAAACTAGAGTGAAACGGAACAAGCGAAAATCTGGGAGAATGCCGTGACGACCGTGATTGATGGCAAGCAAGTTGCAGCTTCGGTAATCGACGCCGTGAAAACTGCGTCGGAGGCGCTGCAGGACGAGATCGGCGTCAAGACCGGTCTGGCCGTCGTCATCGTCGGCAACGATCCGGCAAGCCATGCCTATGTTTCCGCCAAAAGCAGGATGGCGAAGGAATGTGGGTTCACCTCGGTGCAGCATACGCTGCCTGAGGAAACGACGCAGGAAGAGCTTGCGGCCCTGGTTCAGACCTTGAACAAGGATGAAAGCCTGCACGGCATCCTCGTGCAGCTTCCGCTGCCCAGGCATCTGCAGTCCGAAGCGATCATCCAGTCCATCCTGCCGGAAAAGGACGTCGATGGCCTGCATGTGGTCAATGCAGGAAAGGTGGCGACCGGTGATCTCGATGGCGGTCTCGTGTCCTGCACGCCGGCCGGTGCCATGGTGTTCGTCAGGCGCACGCACGGCGAGGATCTTTCCGGGCTGAATGCCGTTGTCATCGGCCGCTCCAACCTGTTCGGCAAGCCGATGGCGCAGCTGCTGCTTGCGGCCAATGCGACGGTGACGGTTGCCCATTCACGCACCAAGGATCTTGCCGCCGTTTGCCGCGGCGCCGATATCCTCGTAGCCGCTGTCGGACGCCCGCAAATGGTCAAGGCCGACTGGGTTAAGCCCGGGGCGACAGTCATCGATGTCGGCATCAACCGCATCGCCGCGCCCGAAAGGGGCGAGGGTAAGTTTCGCCTGGTCGGCGATGTCGCTTTCGAGGAATGCGCAAAAGTTGCCGAGGTCATCACTCCGGTTCCGGGCGGCGTTGGCCCGATGACCATCGCCATGCTGATGGCCAATACGGTCATTGCGGCCTACCGCCGGGCCGGCAAGAAGGCGCCGAAATTCTGACGTGTCGGCATTTCACCGTTTCGGGGCAGGGCCGGTGGAGGCTCTGACGATCAGTTCCGCCCGCCAGAGCTCCTGATCCGGATAGTCCCCGGTCTTCAGAATGCGGGAAATCAGCCGGGTTGCGATGCGCGAGCCGGCGGCCCTGAGCGACGAGCGCGTGGTCGTCAACGGAACGCTGAAATTTTCCGGTTTCAGCATCGGCAACACGTCGTCATGGGCGATCAGCGAGATATCGGTGCCGATCTGAAGTCCCGCCTTGTTGATGGCCCTGACGGCGCCGAGCGCGATCACGGTACTGGAACACAGAACGGCGGTCGGCGGCTCTTCTCGTTCGAGAAACTGCTGCATCGCCCGGTGACCATATTCATCTGTCATCAGCGAATGCTGCGACAGGCTCTCGTCAAATGACAGGCCGTTTTCCTCCATTGCGCGCTGCATGCCCTTCTTGCGCCGGATCGAAAACGTTAGATTGGCCGGGCCGTTGATCAGTGCGATCCGCTGGTGCCCGAGCTGGATCAAAAGCCGCGTCGCGTCATGGAAGGCCGCGGTGTTGTCGATGTCGAGGAAGGGGTAGTCGGCCGGTTGCCCGATTGCCCGCCCATGGACGACGAAGGGGATCGACAGCGATTTCAGCATGGCAATGCGCGGATCGTTGGCGCGTACATAGGCGAGAAACAGCGCGTCCACGTTGCCGCTGGCTGCCAAGCGCTTGAACGTTGCTTCCTCGTCGTCGGGGGCGCTTGGATTGATGACGAAATGAAAATCATGCCGGACGGATTCCTCGCCGAGCCCGGCCAGGAATTCACCGAAATGGACGTCGGAATCGATACCCGGGGCAATCGGCATGACGAGGCCGATGGAGCCGGCGCGGCCGGTGGCCAGCCTCTGGGCAGCGCGGTTCGGCCTGTATCCGGTCTCGCGCACGGCGCTCAGCACCCGCTGGCGTGTTTCGGCGTTGACTTCCGGATATCCGTTGAGCGCCCGGCTGACCGTCGTTTGCGACAGGCCCAACATTTCCGCGAGCTGTTTCAAATTGACATTCATGATCAGCGCGTCCTCCCAAAGCGCTTTGATTCTTATTTGGTTTTTACGTCAATCCACAGCGCGCGGCGGATTTTGTATCACCCGCGACGGCAGTCAACCAGAAAATTCCGCTTCATTGCGCTGCAAACATTCGCTGCATTGCACGCTTCGGTGGTTTTTTTGGCGCTTACGGGAAACCCCTTGACTTCCTGCCCGCCTAAATGGTTTGTTAGCAAACTCAAAGCGCTTTGAATTTGGGGGCGCAATGATGTTCGCCCGGCGTCAAATGGGCTGGGTCTTTCGTGGGAGGAAATGACGTGAAGAGAACATTCTTGATGGGAGTGGCAGCGATTGCGCTTGCGGCGGGTGCCGCAAATGCCGCCGAGTTGAAATTCAAGCCGGGCGAAGATTCCAAATTCAACTGGGGAAGCTACGAGGAATTCAAGAAGGGTCATGACCTCAAGGGTCAGACGCTGACGATCTTCGGCCCCTGGCGCGGCGAAGACCAGACGCTGGTCGAGTCGGTGCTTGATTATTTCCGCGAGGCGACCGGCGTGGACGTGAAATATTCGTCCTCGGAAAACTACGAGCAGCAGATCGTCATCGATACGCAGGCAGGCAGCCCGCCGGACGTCGCCGTGCTGCCGCAGCCGGGCCTGATCGCCGATCTCGCTTCGAAGGGCTATCTGACGCCGCTCGGCGAAGAGACCCAGAAGTGGCTTCTCGACAACTACGCTGCCGGCCAGTCCTGGGTCGATCTGGCGACCTATGCGGGCAAGGACGGCAAGAAGGAACTCTACGGGTTTCCCTACAAGATCGACGTGAAGTCGCTCGTCTGGTACGTGCCGGAAAACTTCGAGGATTCGGGTTACGAAGTTCCGAAGACCATGGAAGAGCTGAAGGCGCTCACCGAGAAGATCGTTGCTGACGGCGGCACGCCCTGGTGCATCGGTCTCGGCTCCGGTGGTGCTACCGGCTGGCCGGCAACCGACTGGGTCGAGGACATGATGTTGCGCACGCAGCCGGCCGATGTCTATGACAAGTGGACCACCAACGCCATTCCGTTCACCGATCCGGCCGTGACCGGCGCGATCGATGAATTCGGCTGGTTTGCCAAGAACGACAAGAACGTCGATGGCGGTGCCGCAGCCGTTGCCTCCACCGACTTCCGCGACAGCCCGAAGGGCCTCTTCTCGTCCCCGCCGAAGTGCTACCTGCACCATCAGGCGTCCTTCATCCCGTCCTTCTTCCCGGAAGGCACGGTTGTCGGCGAGGATGCGGATTTCTTCTACATGCCGCCTTACGCAAGCAAGGCCGACCTCGGCAACCCTGTTCTGGGTGCCGGCACGCTCGCCATGATCACCAAGGACACGCCGGCCTCGCGCGCTTTCATCGAGTTCTTGAAGACCCCGATCGCGCATGAACTCTGGATGGCGCAGTCCAGCTTCCTGACGCCGCTGAAGTCTGCGAACAAGGACACCTATGCCAACGGCCCGATGAAAAAGCAGGGCGAAATCCTTCTCAATGCCACGACGTTCCGCTTCGACGGTTCCGACCTGATGCCGGGCAAGATCGGCGCGGGTGCGTTCTGGACCGGCATGGTCGACTATGTCGGCGGCAAGTCGTCGGCTGATGTCGCAGCTGGTGTCCAGAAGGCCTGGGACGCGATCAAGTAAGGTCGAAGCATATTGGCAGGGCGGCTCGCCAGCCTGCCAACCCGCTAAAAAACGGTGCCGGGATCTGTCCCGCCACCACAATCAAAAAACTGGAAGACCCGAGACTCTGCTTCGATCCGGTATCGGGAAGAGCGGATGTCGAAAGGGCGTCTCTGAACGGACGCGGCCCTGCCGGGCGTGTGATGCCACAATCATCGCCGGGCAGCTGACCGTTCAGCCTGTCGCGGGATCCCGGCGGTGCTGGTATCGAGCGACACGGGCGGACAGGCCGCGCCGACGGCCATGTATTCCTGGGGAGGGAAGTTGCCATGCAGCAGTTGCTTTTTGCCGTCGTGACGATGGCCGCGGGAGTTCTCGCCTGCGCCGCCTATTTTTACGGGACGAACTGGGTTCTTGACCGGATTTTTCCGTCGAAAGGTCTGGCCGGCAAGGTTGCGTCGCGCAACCTGCGTATCACCAACACCATCCGCCCCTGGCTCTTCCTCGGGCCGGCGATGGTGTCGCTGACGATTTACCTGATCTACCCGGTGATCGAATCCGTCTGGCTGAGCTTCCACGGCAAGTCCGGGCAGAACTTTGTCGGCTTGAGTAACTTTCACTGGATGATGAATGATGGCGAATTCCATCAGTCGATCTATAATAATTTCCTCTGGTTGCTCGTCGTTCCGGCAGCGGCCACCTTCTTCGGCCTGATCATCGCGGCGCTGACCGATCGCATCTGGTGGGGCAACATCGCCAAGACGCTGATCTTCATGCCGATGGCGATCTCCTTTGTCGGCGCCTCGGTCATCTGGAAGTTCATCTACGATTTCCGCCCGGAGGGTTCCGAGCAGATCGGTCTTCTGAACGCGCTCGTGGTTGCTTTCGGCGGATCGCCGGAAGCCTGGATGACGCTGCCCTTCTGGAACAACTTCTTCCTGATGGTGATCCTGATCTGGATCCAGACCGGCTTTGCCATGGTCATTCTGTCGGCCGCGCTGCGCGGCATTCCGGAGGAAACGATCGAGGCTGCCGTCATCGACGGTGCCAATGGTCTGCAGATCTTCTTCAAGATCATGATCCCGCAGATCTGGGGCACGATCGCAGTCGTCTGGACGACGATCACCATTCTGGTGCTCAAGGTGTTCGATATCGTTCTCGCCATGACCAACGGCCAGTGGCAAAGCCAGGTTCTCGCCAACCTGATGTTTGACTGGATGTTCCGCGGGGGCGGTGATTTCGGACGCGGTGCTGCGATCGCCGTCGTCATCATGGTGTTGGTGATCCCGATCATGATCTGGAACATCCGCAACGCTGCCAAGGAAATGGAGGGTCGCTGAGATGATTGCTTCTTCCCGCTCGCCGCTCATCTGGGTTGTCCATCTCTCTGTCCTTTTGCTCGTCCTGCTCTGGACGCTGCCGACCGCCGGCCTGCTGATCTCGTCGTTGCGCGACAAGGACCAGCTCGCCGTCTCGGGCTGGTGGACCGCCCTTTCCACCTCGACACAGAGCCTCGTCTATCGCGCCCCGGGCGCCGACAAGCAGGTGGAGAAGGACGGCAAGTTCGTCATTGCCGGCAATCTGCTCGAAGGCCAGTCGACCGGTCAGGTCTCGGCCTTCGGTTTCAACAGCCGCGAACCGGCGGCATTCCAGCCGGGGCAGACGGCCGATCTCGGCGACGGTGAAAAACTCACGGTGCAGGCTGGCGGCGCATTTGAAATCGTCGCCGACAAGGCGATGGAAGGCACGCGCGGCCAGCGCATCTTCTATACCGCAGCCGTTCCGCCGCGCTTCACGATAGACAACTATCTTGAGGTCATGCGGGCCGAAGGCATCGGCGCTTCCTTCATCAACTCGCTGACGGTCGCGATACCCTCGACGATTATTCCGATCCTGGTCGCCGCCTTTGCGGCCTATGCACTGGCCTGGATGAAGTTTCCCGGCCGGGCGATCCTGATCGCCGTCGTGGTCGGCCTTCTCGTCGTGCCGCTGCAGATGTCGCTGATCCCGCTGCTGAAATTGTACAACGGCGTCGGTGCCTTCTTCGGTGTCCCCGCCAAGACCTATGTCGGCATCTGGCTGGCGCATATGGGCTTCGGCTTGCCGCTCGCCATCTATCTGCTGCGCAACTATATGGCCGGCCTGCCGCGCGAAATCATGGAGTCCGCTCGTGTGGATGGCGCCAGCGATTTCGATATCTTCGTCAAGATCATCCTGCCCTTGTCCTTCCCGGCCCTCGCTTCCTTCGCGATCTTCCAGTTCCTTTGGACCTGGAACGACCTGCTGGTTGCCATGGTCTTCCTCGGCACGGGCAACGACTCGCTCGTCCTGACCGGGCGCCTGGTCAATCTGCTTGGCTCGCGCGGCGGTAACTGGGAAATCCTGACGGCATCCGCCTTCATCACCATCATCGTTCCGCTGATCGTCTTCTTCAGCCTGCAGCGCTATCTCGTGCGCGGCCTGCTGGCGGGCTCGGTCAAGGGCGGCTGATCTTTCAAAAACGGGAATTGGACTGAAATGAACATGAGCATGACCCAGGCGGGTGGTTCCATTCTAACGGCCGATCGTGACTGGTGGCGCGGCGCGGTGATCTACCAGATCTATCCGCGCTCATACCAGGATTCCAATGGCGACGGCATCGGCGACCTGAAGGGCATCACCGCGCGCCTGCCGCATGTCGCCTCGCTCGGCGTCGACGCGATCTGGATCTCACCGTTCTTCACGTCGCCGATGAAGGATTTCGGTTACGACGTCTCGAACTACAACGGCGTCGATCCGATCTTTGGTCTGCTTGCCGATTTTGACGACTTGATTGCCGAAGCGCACCACCTCGGCATCCGGGTGATGATCGATCTCGTGCTCTCGCATACCTCCGACCAGCACCCATGGTTCGTTGAAAGCCGCTCCAGCCGCTTCAATCCGAAGGCGGATTGGTATGTCTGGTCGGATTCCAAGCCGGACGGTACGCCGCCCAACAACTGGATGTCGATCTTCGGTGGCTCGGCCTGGGCATGGGACCCGACGCGACTGCAATACTACATGCACAATTTCCTGACATCGCAGCCGGACCTCAACCTGCACAATCCGGAAGTTCAGGACGCGCTGCTCGCGGTCGAACGCTTCTGGCTGGAGCGCGGCGTCGATGGCTTTCGGCTGGATACGATCAACTTCTATTTCCACGACAAGCAGCTGCGCGACAATCCGGCGCTGGCTCCGGAACGCCGCAATGCCAACACGGCGCCGGCGGTCAATCCGTATAATTATCAGGAACATCTCTACGACAAGAACCAGCCGGAGAACCTGGAGTTCCTGAAGCGTTTTCGCGCCGTCATGGACGAGTATCCGGCAATCGCCGCCGTCGGCGAGGTCGGTGACAGCCAGATCGGGCTCGAAATCGCCGGGCAATACACATCCGGCGGCGACAAGATGCATATGTGCTACGCCTTCGAATTCCTGGCGCCCGATCCGCTGACGCCGGCAGGTGTCGCGCAGGTGCTGCATGATTTCGCGAAGGCGGCGCCGGAAGGCTGGGCCTGCTGGGCGTTTTCCAATCACGACGTGGTGCGCCATGTCAGTCGCTGGGGGCTCGATATCGCCGATCACGAGGCGCATTCGAAATTCCTCGCCAGCCTGTTGATGACACTGCGCGGATCCGTCTGCATTTATCAGGGCGAGGAACTCGGCCTGACCGAGGCAGACCTTGCTTTCAAGGATCTGCAGGATCCCTACGGCATCCAGTTCTGGCCGGACTTCAAAGGCCGCGACGGTTGCCGCACGCCGATGGTCTGGGATGGCAGCGCCGTCAATGGTGGTTTCAGCGAGGCTAAGCCGTGGTTGCCGGTGCCGCAGGAGCATATCGCCCGCGCCGTCTCGGTCCAGCAGGCGGATCAGCGCTCGGTGCTCAATCACTACCGACGCTTCCTTGCCTTCCGCAAGCAGCATCCAGCTTTCGCCAAGGGCGAGATCGAGTTCCGGGCCTATGAGGCGCCGGTGCTCGGTTTCGAGCGCAGATTCGGCAACGAGACGATCCTGTGCCTGTTCAACATGAGCGGCGAGGCGACAACCGTGGACCGGCCGATCGTAAAGCTCGACGTGCTCGACGGCCACGGTTTCGAATCATATCTGGGTGACGAGAAGATCACGCTACCGGCGTGGAGCGGCTTTTTTGCCCGTGTCGAATAATCGGATCAAGCCGGCATCCACGGGTGCCGATAAAAATGAGAGAAGAAGGGGAGGATGACATGTCGGGTTTGCAACTGAAGGATATCCGCAAGTCCTATGGCGCGGTTGATGTCATTCACGGCATCGATCTCGAGATCAAGCAGGGCGAGTTCGTGGTTTTCGTTGGTCCCTCGGGCTGCGGCAAGTCCACGCTCTTGCGCATGATCGCCGGGCTTGAGGAAATCTCCGGCGGCGAAATGTATATCGCCGATCGCCTGGTCAACGACGTGCCGCCGTCGCAGCGTGGCATCGCCATGGTCTTCCAGTCCTACGCGCTCTATCCGCATATGACTGTCTACGACAACATGGCGTTCGGCATGCGCATCGCCAAGGAACCGAAGGAGGAGATCGACCGGCGCGTCCGCTCCGCCGCCGATATCCTGCAGCTCACCACATATCTCGACCGTCTGCCAAAGGCGCTCTCCGGCGGCCAGCGCCAGCGCGTCGCCATCGGCCGCGCCATCTGCCGCGATCCGAAGGTGTTCCTGTTCGACGAGCCCCTGTCGAACCTGGACGCTGCCCTTCGCGTCGCCACTCGCATCGAGATCGCCAAGCTGAACGAGGCCATGGCCGATACGACGATGATCTACGTTACCCACGATCAGGTTGAGGCGATGACGCTGGCTGACCGTATCGTGGTTCTCTCTGCCGGTCATATCGAGCAGGTCGGTCCGCCTCTCGAACTCTACGAGCGCCCCGCCAACCTTTTCGTCGCCCGCTTCATCGGCTCTCCGGCGATGAACATCATTCCGGCGAAGATCGTCGGCACAGGCGCGGAAACGACGGTCGAACTGACCGGCGGCAAGCGGGATGTTCTCGGCATCGCGACCGCGGCCTCCGAAAACGGCAAGACCGCAAGTTTCGGCGTCCGCCCGGAAGACCTGCGGGTTTCGACCGGCGACAACTTTCTGTTCGAGGGTACCGTTGCGATCATCGAAGCGCTGGGCGAAGTCACCCTTCTCTATATCGAGGGACTGGTCGCCAACGAACCGATCATCGCCAAGATACCCGGCATTCTCGATATCAAGCGCGGCGAGAAGGTCCGGTTCACGGCCGACAGAGCCAAGCTGCACCTGTTCGACGCGAACGGCAAAAGCTATCGCGTATAGGCCCCGCGAGGCGTTCGGCGGATCCGTCCGGAATTCTTTTCCGGCCGGATTTTCTTGCAACCGGTACTATTTCCAGCGCACCAATCACACTCTGTTAAATCTCCGCCGCTAATCTGTTGGAAACACGTTAGGGGAGTAGATCGATGCGGGAACAGGCATCCGATAAACCGACATATCTCAGCCGCGAAGAATCCTTCATGTACGACCGGGAAGCCAACTTTCCGATGGAGGAAACCCGCAACGAGGCACGCATCGAATATACCGAAAACGGTATGCTCAACCTCTCCTCGCGCCGCTGCGAACTGCTGCAAATCTCCAGAAGCAGCGCGGTTATCGGCATCGCCACGCAGTTCAAGCTGCCGCAGAATTTCTATCTCGATATCCCGAGCGCCCGCATCGGCATGATCGGCTGCATCGTCAAGCGCGTCCATGCCAACAACATCCTCGAAGCGCGTTTCCTGCGCCTGATGTCGGAGCGAGACCTCAACCGCATCTTTGTCTACAGCACCCATCCCAACCACCGGAACCGTGTGCTCGACATCTACCGCTGATCGTTTCACTTCTGCGCGATCGGCGCGGCCGGTTGTTGCCCGCGCTTGACTCTGCTCGCAAGAGACGGATTGATAGGCATCGGACACGGCAAAGCGAGATGATCACCGATGGAACGACCCTATCGCCTATCCTGTCATTGCGGCGATATCTGCCTTGAAGTCGATGAAGAGATTTCCGAGCTGATCGAATGCAATTGTTCGACGTGCCGGCGCTCTGGCTTCCTCCACTGGAAGGTGCCCGCCAACAAGATAACGCTGCTCAGCGAGCGGCGGCGCATGTCCACCTATGTCTGGCGCTGCGTCACCGAAGGCCATCATTTCTGTCCAACATGCGGCGTTGCCCTGATGCGAACCGGCTATCCCGGCGAGCGCGTGTCGATCAATGCCCGGTGCATAGAGGGTATCGATATCTTCGACTTGAAGATCGAGCGTTATGACGGCCGCAGCGACATGCACCCCGGTCCGCTGCCCTGATCAAATTTCTGCAGAAGAAACCCCCCGGTTCGATACCGGGGGCTACCGCTTTTGCTTTCAGTGGAAGAAGACACTGGCGCCGTGTTCCGCCGCACCGACAGCGGCCCGGAACGGTGCGAACATTTCACGACCCATCCCGAATTCGTTGAGGGACAGATCGGCTTCGGCCGGCGCGCGGCTGGCAAACTCCGAGGCATCGACAAGCACCTCGATCGTGCCCTGGATGGCGTCGAGGCGAATGACGTCACCCTCGCGGATACGGGCAATCGGCCCGCCGTCCTTGGCTTCCGGCGTCATGTGGATCGCCGAAGGAACCTTGCCGGAGGCGCCGGACATGCGGCCGTCGGTAACAAGCGCCACCGTCTGGCCGCGGTCCTGCAGGATGCCGAGCACGGTGGTCAGCTTGTGCAGTTCCGGCATGCCGTTGGCCCTCGGCCCCTGGAAGCGGACGACGGCAATGAAATCGCCCTCAAGCTTGCCTTCCTTGAAAGCCGCCTGCAGTTCCGACTGGTCGTGAAAGATCCTGGCTGGCGCCTCGATGACGTGGCGTTCCGGCTTGACGGCGGAAATCTTGATGACGGCCTTGCCGAGATTGCCGGTCAGCATCTTCAGGCCGCCCGACGGCTGGAACGGATGATCGATGGTCGCGAGCACCTTCGGGTCATGGCTCTGCTCCGGTGCCGGTTCGCGGTGAACGGCGCCGTTGGCGCCGAGCTTCACGTCGATCGCATAAGCATCGAGCCCCTGGCCGAAGACGGTGCGGACGTCGCCATGCAGCAGGCCCTTCTTCAGCAGCTGGCCGATCAGGTAACCCATGCCGCCGGCGGCATGGAAATGGTTCACGTCGGCAAGTCCGTTCGGATAGACGCGGGCAAGCAGCGGGATGATATCGGACAGCTCCGAAATATCCTGCCATGTCAGCGCGATCCCCGCCGCACGGGCCATGGCGACGAGATGCATGGTGTGGTTGGTCGAGCCGCCGGTGGCGTGCAGGCCGACGACGCCGTTGACGATCGAGCGTTCATCGATCATCTCGCCGGCCGGAGTGAATTCGTTGCCGAGCGCGGTGATCGCAAGAGCCCGTTTCGTCGCTTCCCTGGTCAGGGCATCACGCAGCGGCGTGCCCGGATTGATGAAGGAGGCGCCGGGCAGGTGGAAGCCCATGATCTCCATCAGCATCTGGTTGGAGTTTGCCGTGCCGTAGAAGGTGCATGTGCCGGGGCCATGATAGGACTTCGATTCCGCTTCGAGCAGCTCGTCGCGGCCGATCTTGCCTTCGGCGAACAATTGCCGCACACGGGACTTCTCGTCGTTCGGCAGGCCGGAGGTCATCGGGCCGGCCGGAATGAAAACGGCGGGCAAATGGCCGAAGGTCATGGCGGCAATCATCAGGCCGGGCACGATCTTGTCGCATACGCCGAGATAGACGGTGCTGTCGAACATGTTGTGCGACAGGCCGATCCCTGCTGCCATGGCGATCAGGTCGCGCGAAAACAGCGAAAGCTCCATGCCGGGCTGGCCTTGCGTGACGCCGTCGCACATGGCCGGCACGCCGCCTGCCACCTGTGCGATGCCGCCCGCTTCATGCGCCGCCTCGCGGATAAGGGCAGGGTAGGTCTCGAATGGCTGATGCGCCGACAGCATGTCGTTGTAGGAGGTGATGATGCCCAGATTGGGCACCGTGTCACCCGAAAGGGCGACCTTCTCCGAGGGGGAACAGACTGCGAAGCCGTGGGCAAGGTTGCCGCAGCCGAGAACCGAGCGATGCACACCCTTCGCGGCCGCGTTGCGCACGCGCTCGAGATAGGGTTCGCGGAAGGGTTTCGAACGTTCGACAATGCGGGCAGTGATAGCGGCGATGCGGGAATCGGCGGACATGGCATATCCTGTTCCGGAGTCCTTGTGACTCCTTTAGTCAGCATGGTTGCGGTCAATCCGGGCCTTGGGACCCCGGATCCTGGCTCTAGGGTGCCCAGTAAATCTGAAGCGGAGACGAGGCCCGGCGCAACATCGCCCGGATCGGCATCTCCGCCTCGTCGCCGGGCGCTTCTGCCTTGGCAAGAACGTCCTTCTTGCCGTTGCCTTCGATATGGAGCACGAGAAACCGGGCGTCCTGAAGGCTGGAGAATGTGAATGTCAGGCGCGGCTCGCCGGCCCCTTCTGCTTCCATCGTCATCACGCCGCGCGGCGTGGCGGGGTCAAGCGCCTCGGCAAGGCGCGAACCGCCGGGAAAGAAGGAAGCGGTGTGGCCATCGCCACCCATGCCGAGGATGACGACATCGAAGGGACAGCCGATGCCGGCGGTCTGCTTCGCGGCAGCCGCAGCCGCTTCCTCGGCGTTCGACGCAGGATAATAGAGCGGCTCAAGCTTTGCAGCCGCGGCTGCATCGACCAAGAGGTTTTCGCGAACGAGCCTCTCATTCGAGCGGTCGCTGTCGGGGTCGACGAAACGTTCGTCCACCAGCGTCACCGTTACCTTGGACCAGTCGATCGCTTTGCCGGACAGGGCCTTGAAGAAGGCCTTCGGGGTTGAGCCGCCCGAGACGGCGATGCAGGCTTGCCCGCGCGTGGCGATGGCCGCCGAGAGCGCTGAGGCCACGGCGCCGGCCAGCCCTTCGGCAAGGGCAGCACCGCTATCGAAAACATGCATCGCAGCCGTCATTCCATCGCCCCTCAGATCACTTCATGCCAGGTGCGGCCGTCACGCTCGATCAGCGCGATCGCCTGGCTCGGACCCCAGGTGCCGGCCGTATAGGCTTGAACCTGCTGGCCGACGGCTTCCCATGCTTTCAGGATCGGATCGATCCAGCGCCACGCGGCCTCGACCTCGTCGCGGCGCATGAACAGGGTCTGGTTGTTGCGCACCACATCGAGGAGCAGGCGCTCGTAAGCGTCGGCGCTGCGGGCCTTGAAGGCCTCCGCGAAAGTCATGTCGAGCGAGACGTTGCGCAGTCGCATGCCGCCCGGACCCGGGTCTTTGATCATCAGCGACTGCTTGACGCCTTCGTCCGGCTGCAGCCGGATGATCAACTGGTTGGCAGCGATGCGGCCCGCTGCCTCGTCGAAGATCGAGTGCGGGATGGGCTTGAAGGTGATGACGATTTCCGACATGCGGCCCGCCATGCGCTTGCCCGTGCGAATGTAGAAGGGAACGCCGGCCCAGCGCCAATTGTCGACCTCCGCCTTGATGGCGACGAAGGTCTCCGTGTTGGAGACGCCGCCGTCAAGCTCCTCGAGGTAACCCTTGACCGCACCACCTGCGGAAGCACCCGCCTTGTACTGGCCGCGCACGGTGAGTTTCTCGACGTTGGCGGGGGTGATCGGCTTCAGCGCGCGCAGCACCTTCAGCTTCTCGTCGCGCACGGCTTCCGCATTCATCGACGGCGGCACTTCCATGGCGACAAGGCAGAGAAGCTGCAGGATATGGTTCTGCACCATGTCGCGCAGGGCGCCCGCCTTGTCGTAATAGCCCGCGCGGCTCTCAAGACCGACGGATTCGGCAACCGTGATCTGGATATGGTCGATATAGGAGGAGTTCCACAGCGGCTCGTAAAGCGTATTGGCAAAGCGCAACGCCATGAGGTTCTGCACGGTCTCCTTGCCGAGATAGTGGTCGATACGGAAGATCTGCTCTTCCTTGAACACCTTGCCGATTGTGTCGTTGAGTTCGAGCGCCGAGGCAAGGTCTCGGCCGATCGGCTTTTCGACGACGATCCGCGTCGTCTTCGTGATCAGCTTGTGGTCACGAATCCGTTCCGAGATGTCGCCGAAGATGGCCGGAGCAACGGCAAGATAGAAGGCGCGGACCCGATCCTTGCTTTCGTCGAGCAGATGCTTCAACTCGTCCCAGCCATTGTCAGACTTGGCGTCGATGGGGACGTAAAAGAGGCGGTCGGCGAAAATCTTGACCTGACCCTCGTCATATTCGCCCGGCTTGAGATGCTCCTTGAGGGCGTCCTGGGCAAATTTTCGGTATTCTTCGTGGCTGAGCGCGCTGCGCGATGCGCCGATGATGCGGGTCGGATCGCTCAATTGGCCGTCCAGCTGACGATGATAGAGGGCGGGAAGCAACTTGCGCTCGGCAAGGTCGCCGGTGCCTCCGAAAACCACATAGTCAAAGGGTTCCACAGGGATGATCTGGCTGCTCATGAGAAATCTCGATCTCGTTCTGGTCTGAGGAGTTTATAATCTAATCGATTTAAAAGCGCTAGGGTGCGATGCAATAAAATGACACGGCACGGCTTTTAGAATTTGTCGCGCAAGGCATACCAGCTGAGCGCGAGGAACAAAAGCACGGACCGGAAGCGCGTGCCGCCCGGGAAAGCCGGAACGTTCAAGTCCCGAAAAAGGTCGAGATCCGACCGGTTTCCGGTCAAGAGGTCGGCATAGAGCTTGCCACAGTAGTTTGACAGCATGACGCCATGGCCGGAATAGCCGCCGATCGAGGTGACGCCGGGCATGACTTCGCGCACGAAGGGCTGGCGCGGCATGGTGATGCCGACGGAGCCGCCCCAGGCATGGGTCATGTCGACGTTGGCCAGCGACGGGTAGATTTCCGTGATCTGCCGGCGGATATGATCCGTGATATCGCGCGGATTATCGGCCGTATAGGCCTCGCGGCCGCCAAACAGCAGCCGGCCGTCCTTTGATTTGCGGAAATAGCGCACGACGAAGCGCGAATCGGCAACGGCCTCACCGCCGGGCAGCACATCCGGGAAATCGGTGAGGATTTTTGTTGCACCGATGAAGGAACGGATCGGCATCACATGTCGCGCCGTCACCGGTTCGAGATTGCCGATATAGCCGTTGCAGGCGATCAACGCTCTGTCCGCGCGGATATTGCCCCTGTCGGTTTCGATGATGATCCGGCCGCTGTTCCGATTGACTTTCAGCGCCCTGGTCTTCTCATGCAGCGAGGCGCCAGCAAGCGCCGCCTGCTTCGCCAGGCCGACGAGCAGCTTCATCGGCTGGATATGGCCGGTGCCGGTGTCGCGGATGCCGAATAAATAGCGCTCCGAACCGAGCCGGGCGACGGTTTCGTCACGATCCATGAAGCTCTGGTGCGGATAGCCGTAGCGAGACGCCGCAATCTCGACGCAGTTGCGGTAATCCTTCTCAAGGCTCTTCCTGTGAGAGACGTTGAGCTGGCCCGGAACATATTCGATGTCGATGCCATGTGTGGACGCAAAGTCGAGCAGGTACTTCTTCGCATCCTCGGCGAGGTCGAACAAAGCCTTCGAACGCTCGAAACCAAGTGAATCCTCCAGGTCCTCCGGCGACCAGCGCTGGCCGGTGCCGAGTTGCCCGCCGTTGCGGCCGGAAGCGCCGTCGCCGAAGCGGCAGGCGTCGATCAGCGTGACGCGAACCCCTTTCAGCGCGAGATTGTAGGCGGCTTGCAGACCGGTGAAACCGCCGCCGACAATCGCGACGTCGGTCTCGACCGAGCCGGACAGCGCCGGATATTCCGGCCGCTCCGGCACGTTGTCTTCATACCAGGAGATTCCCGGCGAGATCGGGCTTTGCCAAGGCATGGCCTTAACCTTTCCGGTCAGACATTGAGAAGCAGGAATTCACGTTCCCAAGGGCTGATCACCTGCATGAAGGTTTCGAACTCGCCACGCTTCACCCCGGCATAGATGGCAATGAATTCAGGGCTGAAGACTTCGGCGAAAGCCGGCTCCGACTCAAGCAGGGAAATAGCCTCGAGCAGACCGCGCGGCAGGTCGATTGTGCCGCCGTTTACCGTGTCATCCGACGGCGCCGATGGTTCCAACCCTTCAAGGATGCCAAGATAGCCGCAGCCAAGGGAGGCGGCGAGGGCGAGATAAGGATTGGCGTCCGAACTCGGCAACCGGTTTTCGACGCGCCGCGCAACCGGCTCCGAAACCGGCACGCGGAAAGCCGTGGTGCGGTTGTCATAGCCCCAGGCGTTGTTGACCGGCGCCGACATGTCGGGCGTCAAACGGCGATACGAGTTCACATAAGGCGCCATCATCGACAGTGCCTTCGGAACATATTTTTGCATGCCGCCGATGAAGGAGAAGAATTCCTTCGACGCCGAGCCGTCGGCATTGGAAAACAGGTTGCGCCCCGTATTGACCTCGATGACCGACTGATGGATGTGCATGGCGGAACCGGCCTGCGCCTGCATCGGCTTGGCCATGAAGGTGGCGTAGATGCCGTGTTTCAGGGCAGCCTCGCGGATCGTCCGCTTGAACATGAAGACCTGGTCGGCAAGTTCGATCGGATCGCCATGGCGCAGGTTGATTTCGAGCTGCGCCGGGCCTTCCTCATGGATCAGCGTGTCGATCTCCAGCCCCTGCTTTTCCGAGAAATGATAGATATCGTCGATCAGTTCGTCGAATTCGTTGACACCGGCAATGGAATAGCCTTGACCGCCCTGGATGGCGCGTCCGGAGCGGCCTTTCGGCGGATGCAGCGGATAATCGGGGTCTTCGTTCTTGGCGACCAGATAGAATTCGATTTCCGGCGCCACCACCGGCTTCCAGCCTTTCTGCTGGTAGAGGTCGAGCACATGCTTCAGAACGTTGCGCGGCGTATAGGGAACCTTTTCGCCCTGGGAGCCGGCGATGTCGCAGATAACCTGCGCCGTCGGGTCGCTTTCCCAGGGAACGATCGAAAGGGTCGAGAGGTCGGGCACCAGCTTGATGTCGCTGTCGCGGGAATCGTAGCGGAAGTCGCCCGTTTCCTCCGGATATTCACCCGAAATTGTATGGCGGTAAATCGCCGATGGCAGGGCGAGCGAGGTGTTCGAGGTGAATTTCGAGGAAGGCATCATCTTGCCGCGCGGTACCCCGGCAATATCGGGGGTGATGCACTCTATGTCCTCGATGCCGCGGATTCTCAACCAATCGGCGGCTTCCTTCCAGGTGCTTACGCCTCGGGCAGATTGCAGGGCGGGGGGTATTTTTGCAGTCTTGCTGATCTTTGCTGTTTGTTGGGTAATGCTTCTTCTGGCAGGCATAAATCACCGCTTTTGGGTTCGGAGGCGTCATCATAGCCGGAGTTTGGCAATTGAACAGGGTGAAAACCGGGACTTTCCAGCCCGTACAGGCTGTATTTGCAAACCCCGGAGAAGTGAGTGATTGACTTTCAAGCCACCGCCCGGAAAAGGAAGTCGAAACAGGACCGGATGCCTTGGCTGAACAATATGACGTGGTGATAATCGGCGCGGGTGCCGCCGGCATGATGGCGGCGATCGAGGCGGGCAAGCGTCGCCGCCGGGTGCTGGTGCTCGACCACGCCAAGGCGCCGGGGGAAAAGATCCGCATTTCGGGCGGCGGACGCTGCAACTTCACCAATATTCATGCGAGCCCGAAGAATTTTCTCTCGGCGAATCCGCACTTCTGCAAGTCGGCGCTGGCGCGCTACACGCCGCAGGACTTCGTCGCGCTCGTTGAACGTCACGGCATCGCCTGGCATGAAAAAACACTTGGCCAGCTGTTCTGCGACGACAGCGCCAAGGACATCATCCGTATGATGTTGTCGGAAATGAAAGAAGCCGGCGCCGTGTTGCGGTTGGGGGTGCAGATCCAATCCGTCGACAAGGCTCTTTCCGGTTTTCGCCTGGCAACGACGGAAGGCGTGATCGACGGCACTGCCCTGATCATTGCCAGCGGCGGCAAGTCGATCCCGAAAATGGGGGCGACGGGTTTTGCCTACAGAATTGCCGAGCAGTTCGGCCTGCCGCTGATCGAGACCCGCCCGGCGCTGGTGCCGCTGACCCTCGATCCGGCGCAACTGGAAAGCCTGAGCGCTCTCTCCGGCGTTGCCGTCGACGCCGAGGCGCGTTCCGGCAAGACGGTGTTCGAGGAGGCTGTGCTGATCACTCATCGGGGCTTGAGTGGTCCGGCAGTCCTGCAGATTTCCTCCTATTGGCGCGAGGGTGGCGACATCCGGCTTTGCCTGTTGCCACGTGTCGATATCGCAGCAATGCTTAAAGGCGCGCGCCGCGAAAATGGCCGCCAGGCCTTGCAGACGGCGCTCTCCGAGCAGCTGCCGAAGCGCCTGGCACAGTTCTTCGCCGAGACCGCCGGCCTGATCAACCGGTCGCTTGCCGATCTCTCCGACAAGGTGATCGACGGATTTTGCGCCGGTATAAAGGATTGGGCCATAACCCCTGCGGGCTCGGAAGGCTACCGCACCGCAGAGGTCACGCTCGGCGGCGTCGATACCAAGGCGCTCGATTCCCGCACGATGCAGGCGCGCGAGGTGCCCGGCCTTTATTTCATAGGCGAATGTGTGGACGTCACCGGCTGGCTCGGCGGCTATAACTTCCAGTGGGCCTGGGCATCGGGCTTTTCTGCGGGGCAGACAGCATAGCCAACCCCAAAAGGTCTCGCGAACCTTCAGCCATTGTTAAGATATCTGGCGGAACCTGTTTCATAAGCTGGCACTACGGCCCGCGGACAGAAAAAGATGAGCTTTTCGGAAAATGTATCAGAAAAGCGACATTTTTTCCCTTTCGTGTGCAGTTGCAACGTGAAGCGGGCTGGCGGTCCGGATCATCCGGGTCTATCGTTGCTTTGGTCGAAAAGGACTTGACGCCATGAACCAGTATCGCAGCCGCTCCACAGCCCGTGCTATCGCCATCGCGAAGGCTGATGAAAGCAAAACTCGCAAGACCATGCTGGTCCGCGCCTCTGTCATCGCGCTCGGTGCTCTCACCGCACTGGCCGCGCTTCCCTCGTTCTGGCCCTTCTGAAACCCAAAGGTCAATGCGTAGCGATTGGGAACGCATTTCTGCTGCGCAATTTCCACGCCGGCATCCTTGCGTCAGGCGTGTTTGAAACGAATTAAGTCGCATTTATTCAAATATTAATTCTTCCCGTCGAAGAATGCACCACAACGGAGTCTGCCGTGATCTCGCCCATGGGGAGTGGCGGGTCATGCAATGAATGCCTGGCAGGCTGGCGGCGCGACGCCGCATGGATTTCAGTCAAATCATCAGCTTGTCGGCCCACCGGGAAAGTCTAAGGGCTTCACGGAGGGCGGATGCAGGCTGCGAGCCAAGGTGCATTCATGTTCATCGACAAGATTCTTGCCCGCTTCAAAATCCAGACGAAGGTGCTCTTGTTCATCCTGCCCTTCGTCGTCAGCATCTGCGCCGTCGGTATCACCGGGCTCTACGCGTCCGGATTGCTGCAGGGGCGGATGGAAATCTCCAACAGCGTTCTGCAGTCGCTGAGCGGTTTCAAGGATGTCTATGCCGGCATGAATGCTTTCCTTCAGAACACTTCGGAGGAAACCCGGCAGGCGGTCGTCACGAAGCTGGAGGCACAGCAAGGCGTGCTCGCGGACACTCTGTCACAGGTCGTTGACGACGAAGGCCGCCAGCAATTGCAGCAAGCCGTTGACGGCAGCACCAAGATCGGTGAGCGGGTCGGCCAGCTCTGGACCCTCTATGAAAACGAAGTAAGCCTGCGCAAGTCCATCAGCGCGAGCCTCGGCAACCTGCTCGGCGAGCAGATGAAGGTGCTGGAGGAAGCCACCAAGATGGAGCGCGTTGTCCGCAAGGACGAAGAGTCTGCCAAGACGCTTCTGCGCGAAGCCGAGCGCCTGACCTCCTCCAGCGATACCCTTGTTGCTTTCAATTCTAGTTTCGGAAAGGCGGCCGACGCCGAAGCAAAGATCAAGGTCGCAGCCGATTCCTATGGCGCCATGACCAAGGTGCTGCGCAAGATCAGCTCCGGCATGCCGGCAAACCAGAAGGCGGTCGCGGAAACCTTCAAGAAGACCATCGGCGAGATCAAGGCCTTGATCGACAGTGGCGACAAGAGCGACGAGACGGCTGCTGCCATTGGCAAGCTCATGGCCCGCTTCCGCCAGACGAGCATCCAGCTTCACACTGCCGCGGGCCTGAAAATGCGCGAGGCGACGGCAACATTCGGCAAGCTCGACGCTCCGCTCGTCAAGGCCGGTGCCGTGCTGACGGACACCCGCAAGCTGGTGAACTCGGTCTATTCGATCCGCATCGCGGCTGCGAGTTTTCTTGAAAAATCCGACGAGGAAGGCCGCCAGCGTCTGGCTCGCGAATTCAAGGTCATGGAGGTGGATATCCAGAGCCTCGCAGGCACGGCCGGCGATCTGGAGTTCTTCTCAAAGCTTGTCAACGCGCTGAAGCCCATCATCGAGAAGATGACCAGCGACAGCACCGCGCTGGTCGACATCAGCCAGAAGCGCCAAGCCGAATTTACCGTGGCCGCCGCCGAGATCGATGACATCTGGGGTCAATTGACCGCTTTTGCCGAGGGGCAGAAGACGACGGCATCGGTCGAGCGCGACAAGGCCAACCAGGTCTCCGTGTTCGCAACCGTCACCGGCATCCTGATCGCGCTTCTGGCCGGCGGCGCGCTGGTGCTGACGCTGAAGGGGCCGATCGGTCAGATTACCGCCGCGATGCGCCGCCTCGCCGACGGTGCGCTCGACACCTCGATCGATGGCGGCGCCCGCCGCGACGAGATCGGCGACATGGCCCGGGCACTCGGCATCTTCAAGGAAAACGCCCTGTCCAAGGTTCGCATCGAAGCCGAGAGCGAAGAGCAACGCGCCCAGGCGGAAGCCGAGCGCCTGCGCAACGATGCCGAAAAACGCGCACTCGACAGCCAGATCGATTTTGCCGTCAGCCAGCTCGCAGCCGGTCTCGGTCGCCTGGCGCAGGGCGATCTCTCCCAGCCGATCGACACGCCGTTCACCGGCCGGCTCGAGCAGCTGCGCATGGACTTCAACGGCTCGCTGATCCGCCTGCAGGACACGCTCGTGCAGATCCGCAACAACGCGCTCCTGATCCAGCGCAGCGGCAACGACATGCATGCCTCCGCAGATTCCCTGTCGAAGCGGACCGAAGCGCAGGCTGCGTCGCTCGAGGAAACCGCGGCCGCCGTGGACCAGATCACCGTCACGGTGCGCTCGTCGGCCGAACGCGCGCATGAAGCAAATGTCGCGGTCACGCATACCAAGAAGAGTGCCGACAGCTCGGCGGTCGTCGTCAGCAACGCGATTGCCGCGATGGGCCGCATCGAGGACGCCTCGCGCCAGATCGAGCAGATCATCGAGGTCATCGACGAGATTGCCTTCCAGACCAACTTGCTGGCGCTGAATGCCGGCATCGAGGCCGCGCGCGCCGGCGATGCGGGCAAGGGGTTCGCGGTGGTTGCCCAGGAAGTGCGCGAACTCGCCCAACGCTCGGCGGGAGCGGCGCGTGAGATCAAGGGTTTGATCAACAAGTCGACCACCGAAGTGAATTCCGGCTCGCAACTGGTCCAGGAAACCGGTGCCGTGCTCGCCTCAATCAGCCAGCAGATCCTCTCGGTCAGCGGCCATGTCGAGATGATCGCGACCGCAAGCCGCGACCAGGCGGCGGCGCTGCACGAGGTGAACGGCTCGGTCAACCAGATGGACCAGATGACCCAGCAGAACGCCACCATGGTCGACCAGGCGACCAGTGCCAGCCGCGAACTCGCCAACCAGGCCGACACGTTGATGATGCTCGTCGAGCAGTTCCGCCTCGAGCCGGCGAGTGGCGGCCGCAAGCTCGTCCGTGCCGCTTAAGCGGAGCTGAACGAGGTTCTGATGCCCGGCCCTCGCGGTCGGGCATTTTAGTTTGGAAAATGTTCGTCAGATCCCCCCGTAAAGCCCGGAATTGCTGGGTTCTCTCACCGTTTTTTAAAGCTTTCAACTTAAGAGTATTATAAATTACTCCTTTTTGAAGGCCATTCGATGCTCCGGTTTTTCAAGTCCTCAGTCGTATCCCAGCTCGTCGCCATTACGCTGGGGCTGATCTTCCTTAGCACCGCGACGATCGCCGGCGTCATGCACTACAATTTGCGTAGCTACGTGATGGGGGACGCAACCATGGACGCCCGCGACGCAAGTCGCGCGATGGCCGTGCTCTACGGCATGAAGGTGCCGGACGCGGCGATCGAGGTGAAGGATGGAACCCTGGCGAGCGTGACCGAAGACAAGATGGCCGCGCTTCCCGATCACGATCTTGTTGACCGCACCGCCCAGACGATCGGCGGGGTGGCGACGATCTTCGAGAAGCAGGGCAGCGACTACGTCCGCATTTCGACGAACGTGAAGAAGGAAAACGGCGATCGCGCCGTCGGAACGAAGCTTGCCGCCGACCATCCGGCACAGGCGTTCCTCGCCAAGGGTGAGGCCTATTACGGGCCGGCGGTGCTGTTCGGGCGCGACTATATCACCGGCTATTTCCCGGTGAAAAACGCTGCTGGTGCCAATGTCGGCATGTTGTTCATCGGTATTCCGACGGAAGTCTATTTCAGCAAGATCAACTATCTTCAGTATCTGATCTTAGCGATTGGCACCGGGGTGATGATCGTCGTCGGCATGCTCGCCTACGCGGCGATCCGCGCATCCATCCGGCCGCTTGGCATATTGACAGGTTCGGTCGAGACCATTTCTTCGGGCAATCTGGATGTTTCCGTTCCTTATCTCGACAGGAAGAACGAGTTTGGCGGCATTGCCCGCGCACTCGCCGTCTTCCGCGAAAATGCGCTGTCGAAGCTGCAGATGGAAATCGAAAGCGAAAATCGCCGCCTTGAAACGGACGAGGAGCGTTCGCGCCGTGACCTTGAAAAGCGGGAGATGGACCGCGAGATCGACTTTGCGGTGAACGCTATCGCAGCCGGCCTCGGCCGTTTATCGCAGGGAGACCTCACGCAGCAGATCGATACACCGTTCACCGGCCGTCTCGAACAGCTGCGCACCGACTTCAACGGTTCGGTCACCCGACTGCAGGAAACACTTTCCCATATCCGCGACAATGCCCAGGCGATCCAGCGCAATGGCGGCCGCATGCTGTCGTCGGCTGATGCGCTTTCAAAGCGCACCGAAGCGCAGGCGGCGTCTCTGGAGGAAACGGCAGCCGCCGTCGAGGAAATCACGGTCACCGTCAAGTCCTCGTCCGGACGGGCACAGGAAACCAACCGCGCCGTCGCCGAAACCAAGAAGAGTGCCGACAGTTCGGCAAGCGTCGTTGCTAACGCCATCGCCGCGATGGGCCGGATCGAGGATGCCTCGCACCAGATCGAACAGATTATTGAGGTCATCGATGACATCGCCTTCCAAACCAACCTCCTGGCGCTGAACGCCGGCATCGAGGCGGCACGGGCAGGCGATGCTGGCAAGGGCTTTGCCGTAGTTGCGCAGGAAGTGCGGGAACTTGCGCAGCGCTCGGCCAATGCTGCCAAGGAGATCAAGATGCTGATCGACAAGTCGACCAGCGAAGTCAGCACCGGCTCTGCGCTGGTGCAGGAGACGGGCGCCGTGCTCGCCTCGATCAGCAAGCAGATTGTCGCCATCAGCCAGCACGTCGAAATGATCGCCACCGCCAGCAGTGACCAGTCATCCGCCCTGCAGGAGGTCAACGGATCGGTCAACCAGATGGACCAGATGACCCAGCAAAATGCCTCGATGGTCGCCGACACCACCAATGCCAGCCGCGAACTGGCAGACGAGGCGGATATGCTCATGACGCTGGTGGAACAGTTCAGCCTGGAACGCGCGAATGTCCAGCGCCAGGTCAGTCGCGCCGCCTGAGCGGCTCTATCCTAGAAAACAGAAAGACCCGGCCGACGCCGAAATGACGTCGGCCAGGTTTTTGCGTTTGGCAGCATCACTGCAGCCAGCGCAGGCGAAACCTCTGTACGGCTGCCGCAAGCCTGCCGGGCAGGCGGCTCCGGTTGCGCAATTCCTCGAACTCATGTCGCCTGCGGCCGTCTTTCGACAGCAGTTCCGCCAGCAGGACTATTCCGACCATTTCGGACATCGTGTGTTTCCTTGAGACAACAGGAAGCCGCTGCCGGATCTCGTCCCGCTGCAGCGTTCCTCTGATTGGGATCATGCGGCCCTTGGCCGCGCTTGGTTTACAGCTTAAATATATGCTTCAAAAATTGGTTTATAAACGAGAGAAACTGACGTATGTCTTTCATCCATGAAAGACATCAACTGGGATGCCTATCAAACCTTTTTAGCTGTCGCCCGTCACGGCGGACTGACCGCTGCCGCCCTGGTGAGCGGCCTCAGCCCGGCGACGGTTGGCCGCCGCGTGCTCGACCTTGAGCAGGCAATCGGCCGACAACTCTTTCTGCGCAGCCAGACCGGCTACCGGTTGACCGCCGACGGGCAGGCCCTGTTCGAGCAACTGCAGCCGATGGACGCCGTCGTGCGCAAGGTGGAGACATGGCGCCAGGAAGCGCACGGCTCGGCGGTGGTGCGGCTGATGGCCGGGACCTGGGTGACCTGGCTGGTCTGCGAGAATATCCAGGCCATCTGGAGCGAACGCGACGGTTTCCGGCTCGACATGTCCGTTTCCGAGCGGCGGGCGACGCTGGCGCACCGGGAAAGCGACGTTGGCGTCCGGGCCGTCGCACCGGAAGAGCCGAACCTCACGAGCCGTCACATGGGCGAGGTCGCCTATGCCGCCTACCGCCAGCGCAATGCGCCCGACGGACTGGCGGCGGCCTGGCTCGCAGTATCCGAGGAAGATGCGATCTCGCCTTATCTGCGCTGGCCGCATGAACAGGCGGCGGCCTCGATCGCCGTCATCGTCAGCCGGCCGCGTTCGCTGCTCGACTTAGCGCGGGCTGGCGCCGGGCAGGCGGTCCTGCCCTGTTTCGTCGGCGATCTCGATCCCGGCCTCGAACGGGCAGGCGACGAGGTGAAGCAGCTCCGCCATGGGCAGTGGATCGTGACAAATACCGAGGATCGCCACCGTCGTGAGATCCGTACCGTCTCGGAGCGCCTGTTTCGACTGGTAAAAAGTCACGCCGACCTTTTCGCCGGTAAGCGGCCCAGCCGCAGCGTTTAGCCTCACGGCGGGCTTCATTCGTTAGGTTCGCCTGGATGCTCGGCCAGCAACGCAAAAATCCCGGCGGGAAAAAGCCCCGCCGGGATTTTCATGGACAGTGGATCGTGTCTCAGCCACGACCCTGTGTGACAATAACGGGGATCAAAAGATCACCCCAGTTGCCTTCGCCGCCGTGGTGCCGGGCCGAGCGGACGAGCTCGACGGAAACGCCGGCGTCCACCGCCTTCATGACGGCCTGGTTGAGGCGGTGCAGGTCGTTGGCGACCATGCGGATCATCGCCTGTTGTTCGGGTGTCATGGACGACGACTGCTCTTCGGCCCGTTCCTTGACGCGTGTCTGGACTGTCATGGCATTTCTCCTCTGATGGGGTTCTTGATGTCTATTTCAAAGCCTCTCCCAACCCTTATCCGGGTGGGAGAGGGGCTCCTCACTCCGCCGCCGGGCGGAACTGGTCGTGTTCGGTCGATTCGTGCATGGCGGTGGTGGAAGACTTGCCGCCGGTAATCGCCATCGATACGGCATCGAAATAGCCGGTGCCGACTTCGCGCTGGTGCTTGGTGGCGGTGTAGCCGTTGACCTCGGCGGCGAATTCCGCCTCCTGCAGCTCCGAATAGGCGGCCATCTGGCGCTCCTTGTAGCCGCGGGCGAGTTCGAACATGCCGAAGTTCAGCTGGTGGAAGCCGGCGAGTGTGATGAACTGGAACTTGTAGCCCATCGCACCCAGCTCGCGCTGGAACTTGGCGATCGTCGCGTCGTCGAGGTTCTTCTTCCAGTTGAACGACGGCGAGCAGTTATAGGCGAGCAGCTTGCCCGGATGCGCCTTATGCACGCCCTCGGCAAACTTGCGGGCCTGTTCGAGATCCGGCTTCGAAGTCTCGCACCAGATCAGGTCGCAGTTCGGCGCGTAGGCGATGGCGCGGGCGATGCAGGGCTCGATGCCGTTCCTCACTTGATAGAAGCCTTCGACCGTGCGGCCGGCGTCATAATCGACGAAGGGCCGATCGCGCTCATCGATGTCGGAGGTGAGGAGCTTGGCTGCTTCCGCATCCGTGCGGGCGATGACCAGCGTCGGCGTACCCATGACGTCGGCGGCAAGCCGCGCGGCGTTCAAGTTGCGGATATGGGCGGCCGTCGGGATCAGGACCTTGCCGCCGAGATGGCCGCACTTCTTTTCCGATGCCAGTTGGTCCTCGTAGTGAACGCCGGCAGCACCCGCCTCGATGAAGGCCTTCATGATCTCAAAGGCGTTGAGCGGCCCGCCGAAACCGGCTTCCGCATCGGCAACGATCGGCGCGAACCATGTGTCGACGGAAAGGCCCTTGCCTTCCGAGGTTTCGATCTGGTCGGCGCGCTGCAGTGTGCGGTTGATGCGCTTGGCAAGCTCGGGCGCGGCATTGGCCGGATAGAGCGACTGGTCGGGATACATGGCGGATGCCGTATTGGCGTCGGCAGCGACCTGCCAGCCGGAGAGGTAGATCGCCTTCAGGCCGGCGCGAACCATCTGCATAGCCTGGTTGCCGGAGAGCGCACCCAGCGCATTGACGAAATCCTCCTCATGGATGAGCTGCCACAGCCGGTTCGCGCCCATTTCAGCCAGCGTATGCTTGATCTGGACGGAACCGCGCAGTCGCTTGACATCTTCTGCGGTGTACGGGCGTTCGATGCTATCGAAACGGCCCTGCGGCGCACCAGGAACGAGATTGTAAAAATCAGTCATAAACATCCTCCTGCCAATTTTTGAACGGTATTCGACTTTGGTTTAATGCCCGCTCAAACTTCGAATTTGATGTGACTAGTTTTACAGTGCGCTGCACAAAGCCGCCAGAACAAAAGGATTTTTGCGGCCGCGAAAGAGGTTATCATGTCTTGTGTTTTACAAGAGGCTTCTGTAATTTTGTAAAATATGTAAATAACTACTTTGGCCTAAAAATTGTAAAAGGCATGACAAATGGCTGAGAACAAGATTTTCGCCGGTGCTCGCGTGCGGCGCATCCGCAATGGCCTGTCGCTGACGCAGACGGCGATGGCCGAGGCACTCGGCATCTCGCCGTCCTATCTCAACCTCATCGAGCGCAATCAGCGGCCCTTGACGGTGCAGCTGCTGTTGAAACTGGCCTCGGTCTACAGGGTCGATCTCGACGAGTTGCAGGGAGAGGCGTCCGGCGGCGTGGCGCAGTTACGCGAGATGTTTGCTGATCCGCTGCTCGCCGGCGAGTTGCCAGGCGATCAGGAACTGATCGAGGTGGCCGAAGCTGCGCCCAACGTGGCGACCGGCATCCTCAAGCTCTATCGTGCCTATCGCGAGCAATCCTCCCGGCTCAAGGATCTGAGTGGCCTCCTGTCGGGTCAGGGCTATATGGCCGCCTTGTCTGATGCCCGCCTGCCGATGGACGAGGTGCGTGAGGTCTTTGAAAGTCGTCCGCATTATTTTGCGCGGATCGACGAGGCCGCCGAAGCATTCCATGCGCGGCTGTCGCCCGGCGATGATCTTACCGGAGCGCTGAAGGACTGGCTGCGGAAGGAGCACGGCCTCACAGTCCGCGCTCTGCCGCTGCATGTCATGCCCGACCTGCGCCGCCGTTTCGACCGTCACTCCATGCGGCTGTTCCTGTCGGAGAGACTGTCCGCACAGGACCAGTTGCGCGAGATCGCGATGGAAGCAGCCCAGATTGCCTTTCCGGAAGCGATCGCCGCCGATCTCGATCAACTGGCATTCTCAACGGGCGAAGCCCGGCGCATCGGCCGTTTCGAACTGGCGCGCTACGCCGCGCACGCGATCATGATGCCCTATGCTGCATTTCTTGCGGCGGCGCAGCGCGCGAAATATGATCTAGATGTCCTGAGCGCCCGTTTCCAGGTGTCCTTCGAACAGGCGGCAAGCCGGCTGGTGACGCTACAGCGTCCGGGCGCTTCGGCCGTACCGTTCTTCCTGATGGAGATCGATCATGCCGGACACCGCCTGCGCAAGGCCGGTGCGCAGGGTTTTCCGCAGGCGCGGTTCGGCGGCAACTGTCCGAAGCTCAACATTCACGCGGCATTTGCGCAGGCCGGCCAGATCCTGGCCGATCGCGTGGAGATTTTTGGGGGCGGAGAGTTCCTGGTGATTGCCCGGACGGTCGATGGCCCCCGCGCAAGCTTTCAGGAGCGTGTTCGGCGCACGGCGATCCTGATCGGCTGTGATGCTGCCCATGCCCCGGAAACCGTCTACGGCGAGGCGCCGCTCGCCACCGTTGCCGGCGGTACCGCCTGCCGCCTGTGTGAGCGGCAGGGGTGTCTTGCGCGCGCCGAGCCACCGGTCACCCGGCCGCTCGGGCTCGACGAGATGGTGACCGGCTTGAGCGCCTTCGATTTCCAGTAGCAATAGCTTCCCGGATGATGGGCGGATGCGGCGATGCCCGGTGCTGAAAAGAGCTAGATTTTTGCAGCGCTTCCCAAAATTCAGCCTGATGCATTCATGGCTTCACAACCGCGTAAAAGCGCTTGTGGTTGCCCGAAAACATGCCTAACTTCCAAACGCATACGGGCTCAGCCGGTGGACGCGCGGCGTTGGCGCGCCCCGGCAGGCTCGATAAGAAAAGGGGAATTCCATGTCGCGAAAGATTATCACCGCCTTTGCCGCGCTGCTCCTTGGCGGGTCCGCAACGATTGCCACCGCGCAGGAGCGCGTCGTCAACGTCTACAACTGGTCCGATTATATCGACGCCAGCATTCTGGAGGATTTCACCAAGGAGACTGGTATCAAGGTCGTCTATGATGTCTTCGATTCCAACGAGATCGTGGAAACTAAGCTTCTGGCGGGTGGCACAGGCTACGACGTTGTGGTCCCGACAGCCGACTTCCTCCAGCGCCAGATCCAGGCGGGTGTGTTCCAGAAGCTCGACAAGTCGAAGCTGCCCAATCTGTCCAATATGTGGGACATGGTGATGGAGCGCACAGCGAAATACGATCCCGGCAACGAATACGCCATCGACTATATGTGGGGCACCAACGGCATCGGCTACAACGTCGCCAAAGTGAAGGAAATTCTCGGTCCAGACGCTCGGCCCGGCCTTGAAGTAATTTTCGATCCGGCGATCGCTGCGAAGTTCAAGGATTGCGGCATCTATGTGCTGGATGCCCCGAAGGATGTGTTCCCGGCTGCGCTGACGTTCCTCGGCCTGCCGCCGGACAGTCATGATCCAGCCGATCTCGCAAAGGCAGGCGAACTGCTTACATCGGCCCGGCAGTTCATCCGCAAGTTCCACTCCTCCGAATATATCAATGCGCTTGCCAATGGAGATATCTGCATCGCCTTTGGGTATTCGGGAGATGTTCTGCAGGCCCGCGACCGCGCGTCGGAAGCCAAAGCGGGGGTTGAAGTCAACTATACGATTCCGCATCAGGGCGCCCAGATGTGGTTCGACATGATGGCCATCCCGGCAGACGCGCCGCATGTCGCAGAAGCGCATGAATTCATGAACTACATGATGAAACCCGAAGTCATCGCCAAGGCGACCGACTATGTCTTCTATGCCAATGCCAACAAGGCTGCGCAGCAGTTCATCTCCAAGGACGTGCTCCAAGACCCGGCGATCTACCCGGATGAAGCGACGATGCAGAAGCTCTACACGATCTCGCCGTGGGATCCGAAAACGCAGCGCGTGGCGACACGCCTTTGGACCAAGGTCGTTACCGGCCAGTAAAGCCAAAAAGAATTGCCCGGATATGAAAAATCCGGGCAATTTTCGTATGGGGCACGGACCAACACACACCCGTGCTGTTTGCACATCGTTCGGGGATAGATGATGAAGTCACTTGGCAGTATCCGGCGTTCCTTTGCCCCTTGGGCCGATCCTGCCTCCGTACCGTTCATTGCCGTCAAGAACGTCACCAAGAAATTCGGTGATTTTGTCGCCGTCGACAATCTGTCGCTCAATATCTATCCCCGCGAGTTCTTCGCGCTGCTTGGCGCGTCCGGTTGCGGCAAGTCCACGCTCTTGCGCATGCTGGCGGGCTTCGAACAGCCGACATCAGGTGAAATCGTGCTGGATGGCCAGAGCCTTGCCGGTATTCCGCCCTATCGGCGGCCGGTGAATATGATGTTCCAGTCCTATGCCCTGTTTCCGCATATGACGGTCGAGAACAACATCGCCTTCGGCTTGAAGCAGGACGGCATGCCGAAGCCGCAGATCGCCGAGCGCGTCGACCAGATGCTGAAGCTCGTCAAGCTCGACAAGTTCGCCAAGCGCAAACCGCATCAACTGTCGGGCGGCCAGCGCCAGCGCGTGGCGCTTGCCCGGTCGCTTGCCAAACGGCCGAAGGTGTTGCTGCTCGACGAACCGCTGGGCGCGCTCGACAAGAAGCTGCGCGAGGAAACCCAGTTCGAACTGATGGACCTGCAGCAGCAACTCGGCCTGACCTTCGTGGTGGTCACCCACGACCAGGAGGAGGCAATGACCATGGCCGACCGCATCGCCGTCATGGCGCATGGCAAGGTCGTTCAGGTGGCGACGCCACCGGAAATCTACGAGGCGCCGAATTCACGGTTCGTTGCCGACTTCATCGGCGACGTGAACATCTTTGACGGCACGGTCTCCTTTGCCGGCCCAGGTTCGGTCGAGATTGCGACAGAAACGGGCTTCAAGGTGCGCGTCGCCTCCGTCGAGGCGCCTGCCGTCGGTACGAAAGCCGGGCTTGCCATTCGCCCGGAGAAAATCCGCGTCAGCCGTGATAAGCCGGCCTGCGCGCCCCTCAATGCGGTTGAGGGGGAAATTTGGGATATTGGCTATCTCGGCGACATGACGATTTTCCATGTTCGCCTGAAGGACGGCAAGGTGATCAAGGCGTCATCGCTGAATGCGGTGCGCGCGGTCGAGGATCCGCTTGGTTATGACCAGCAGGTCTGGATTTCCTTCGATGAGAATGCCGGCGTCGTGCTGAAGGATTGAGGCCATGTCAAAATTCGGATCGGCAATCTTCAACCGGCTGGTGATCATCATCCCCTATGTCTGGCTGGCGGTCTTTTTCCTGGCACCCTTCTTCATCGTGCTGAGAATATCGCTGTCGGAAACCGCCATCGCGATGCCGCCTTATCTGCCCGTCTTCAACTTGGCGGATGGCATCTCGGGCATCGTCGAGAAGATCGGCCAGCTGTCGACCGCGAACTACGAGTTTCTGGCGAGCGATGCGCTCTACATCAATGCCTATCTTTCCAGTTTGCGAATTGCCGTCGTCTCGACCATCGTGACACTGATGATCGCCTATCCCATCGCCTACGGCATGGCAAAGGCGCCGACTTCGATCCGTCCGACGCTGCTGATGCTGGTCATCCTGCCGTTCTGGACGAGCTTCCTGATCCGTGTATACGCCTGGATCGCGATTCTGAAACCGGAGGGCCTCCTGAACCAGTTTCTGCTGACGCTCGGTGTCATCGACGAACCGCTGGTCATTCTCAACACCAATTGGGCGATCTACATCGGTATCGTCTATTCCTACCTGCCCTTCATGGTGCTGCCGATCTACTCGTCGTTGGAAAAGATGGATCACAGCCTGACGGAGGCGGCTCAGGATCTCGGCTGCACGCCTATCAGCGCCTTTTGGCGGGTGACGTTTCCGCTATCCTTGCCGGGCGTGATTGCCGGCTGCATGCTCGTCTTCATCCCGGCCGTCGGTGAGTTCGTCATCCCGGATCTGCTTGGCGGTTCCGAGACGCTGATGATCGGCAAGACATTGTGGAACGAGTTCAACTCCAATCGTGACTGGCCGATCTCTGCGGCGGTGGCCACGATCCTGCTGCTCATTCTGGTGGTGCCGATCATGTTCTTCCAGCACGCGCAGGCCAAGGCCGACGGCGAGGGGAAGTAGTCATGGTCACATGGTCGCGCTTCAACATCGCCTCGATCGTCTTTGGCTTCGCCTTCCTCTATTTGCCGATCGTTCTCCTCGTCATCTTCTCATTCAACGAATCGAAACTGGTGACCGTCTGGGCCGGGTTCTCGACCAAGTGGTATGTCCAGCTCCTTCGTAACCAGGCGCTGCTCGATGCCGCCTGGGTGACGGTGCGGGTCGGCCTGATTTCGGCGACTGTGGCAACGGTGCTCGGCACGCTGGCCGCCCTTGCCATGACGCGCTACACCCGGTTTCGCGGGCGTATGCTGTTTTCCGGAATGATCTACGCGCCGCTCGTCATGCCGGAGGTCATCACCGGCCTGTCGATGCTGCTCTTGTTCGTCGCCGTTGGCCTCGATCGCGGTTTCTGGACTCTGACATTGGCGCATATCACCTTCACCATGTGCTTCGTCGCCGTTGTCGTGCAGTCCCGTTTGCTGAGTTTCGACCGGTCTATCGAGGAAGCTGCGATGGACCTGGGCGCCACCCCGGTCGCCACCTTCCTGCAGGTGACCTTGCCGGTCATCGCGCCGGCAGTCTTTTCCGGCTGGGTTCTCGCCTTCACGCTATCGCTGGACGATTTGGTGATCTCGAACTTCACCTCCGGCCCGGGGGCCACGACGCTGCCGATGAAGATCTACAGCCAGGTGCGGTTGGGCGTGACACCGGAAATCAACGCAGTCTGCACGCTCCTGATCGGCATCGTCGCCATGGGTGTGCTCGTCGCTTCCGTCGTCTCGCGGCGACGTGAAATCCAGCGGGTCAAGGACGAGCAGGCGGCGTTTGCCTTGTGATCCCGGTGCCTCTGCTTCAGTCGCGCTCGCGTTCGCGCGGCGGCAGGAAGACATAGGTCAAGAGCCAGACGGCCAGAACGATCATCGAACCGAGCAGGATGTTCGGCAGCGCCCAGTTGGTCAGGCGCAGAAGGTAGATCCACAGGATCTCCGGCGTCAGACCCGCTTGCTGCAGGATTTGTCCGGAAGAGATGTTGAAGAGCGAGAGCGCAGCACCCGTCAAGAGCGATGCCAAGACGATCTTGAACAGGGCGGCAAGAAAACGCAGCACGGACACATCTCCTGTGGGCTGATTCGGCAGCTTATTTTAGAAGGCCCTACGGCAATGTCGATGTGATGGATTATTGCAGGGCGGGGATTGTCGCGAGTGGCGAGATGATTGCATTCGGCCAGGAGCCGCCGACAAAGAAGCGAACCGGCGGCACCGTGGCATCGTCGGACCGGAAGGCGCCGGCGAGTGCGAGGCTGCCGTTGCGGTAGGGAATGAGCCCAGCAAGAGAAAGGGTTCGTCCTTCGCCGCGAATATCCGCCTTCGTCAGTTCGGCAACGCCTCCGCGCAGCTTTGCAATGATTTCCACCGTCGCAAACGCAAATGAACCGTCGCCGGCCTGGCTGACGTTGAAGAAACCGCCTTCTCCCGCAAGCCGTTCGAATTCCGGTCCGTTGAAACCTGTCAGCGCACCGTCGCTTGCGGAATAGTGGATTTCGCCGGAAACACTGGTCATCGTCATCGCCTGCAGAGGTTCAGTTGTCGCAAGATCGACGCTCACGACGCCGCGGCCCAGCGGCAGCGGCCCTCGCAGGCCGAGCCCGGCAGCGACCGGGGTCAGATTGGCATTCTTCAGCGAAAATTGCAGCTGGCCGCCCTTGGCACCGTCTTTTGCAAGCGCGATGCGGCCACTGAGCGAGCCGCCGAAATAGGTACTGTCACCGATATCCAGGGAGGCCCGGTCTTTGTTTGTTATGACGCCCGCGGCGATATCGGTAAGCGTAATCGCGCCGTAGCTGGCTTCCTGGGCCGAAAGCCGGACATCGAGATCGATCTGCTTGAGAAACGACATGTCCGGCGTGCCGGTGGCGGCGGATGCCGGATGCGCCGGCAAGAAGGAAGCGAGAACAGACGTCAGATCGAGCCGTTCGAAGGCAAGTGTGCCGTCAATGCGCGGGCTGTGGTGCTGGCGCCAGGCAACGTCGAGAACACCCGTTGCACTGGATCCGTTCACTGCGAGAGAGAGGTTGTCCATCTTCAACGTACCGGCGGACATCGTCACGCCGGTGTCCATGGAGATGGTTCCCGTCGATGGCGGCAGCGGCGTGGCCGCTCGATACCAACCTATCAATGTTGGAAGGGAATTCGCCGTCAGCTGCAGTTGCCCGGAAGCGACGGGATGAGTGGAGGCGTTGCCGGTGCCATCAAAGCTGAAGCTCAGAGGCGCGGCGGCGAACGATGTCTGGATTGCGCTGTTTTGCCCCGAGAGCAGCATCATCGGCTCATCGCAGACGAACGACCACTCGACCCTTTCGCCATTCATGAGAGCCGAAAGACGTGCACTGATCCCCGCAACTGGCGATGGCCATTGGATCGAACCGGAAACATCGGTGACCCGATAGGCGCCGGCGGTGATGCGGTCGGTCAGTTCGAGCGTGCCGTTTTCAATTTCGATGTCGCCAATCGGCGTATTGCGCGGTGATGATTTCGTCTTCAACGACGCGCTGGCGATAGCGTCGGCCATCCAGCCGGCCCGCCGCCAGTTGAGGCTCCCGTCGATCCTGCGCTCAATTTTGAACACCGGGTTGAGCAGGCGGAAGTCGTAGAAGACCGGCGTGCCGCGCAAGGCGGCAAGGAGATCGAACCCGGCGGCAATGGCGTCTGCTTTCGCCAGCAATTCCGGGGACGCGGTATCGCCGCCTTCGAAGGTCACGGCGTGTAGCGTCAACACCGGGTGCGGCCAGAAGCTGATATCCGGATCGCCGGCAATGCTGGCGCGTGCCCCTGTCCAGGAGGAAAGGGCCCGCTCCATATTGAGCTTGACGCTTGCCGTTGAAACGAACAACGGCAAGGCGACCTTGAACAGCATCACGAGCACGAGCGCGCCGACAAGCAGGAAGGCAAGCATGCGCGATAGAAGCAGCCTGCGGAGCCCTGCGTTGCTGGCGATATCGAAGAATTGCTTCATTGCCGTTCGGCGCTCACATGTTCTGAAAGGCCGATGGATAGGCTTTCGCCGGGGAGAAATCAAACGATTGAAACGGGGAAATGTCGCAACGGCCACAGTCATGATTTAAGCGGTCTGTTTATCTGGCGTCGCAGCATGATATAGAGGCTGGCTTGGGTAGCGGAGGAAAGCATGCAATCAGATCGCCCTCTTTGGACACCGTCCCGTGAATTCATCGACCAGACGCCGATGAAGGCGTTCATCGATTGGTGTGAACAGCGCTTTTCCAGGAGCTTTGCCGATTATGATGCATTCCATGACTGGTCGATCAGCGAGCCCGCCGATTTCTGGACGGCGGTCTGGGACCATTGTGGCGTCATCGGCGAAAAGGGTGAGCGGGCGCTGATCCATGGCGATCGCATGTTGGAAGCCCGTTTTTTTCCCGACGCGACGCTCAATTTCGCTGAAAACCTGTTGCGGAATACGGGAAGCGGAGATGCACTGGTATTCCGGGGCGAGGACAAGGCGCAATCGCGCATGTCCTTTGATGAACTGCGGGCGTTGGTGTCCCGGCTGCAGCAGGCCTTGACGGCCGCGGGCATCGGCAAGGGTGATCGCGTTGCGGCAATGATGCCCAATATGCCCGAGACCATCGCGCTGATGCTCGCCACCGCCTCCATTGGAGCGATCTGGTCGTCCTGTTCCCCCGATTTCGGCGAACAGGGCGTGCTCGATCGTTTCGGTCAGATCGAGCCCAAGCTGTTCATCGCCTGCGACGGCTACTGGTATGCCGGCAAGCTGCAGGACGTTTCCACCAAGGTTCAGGCCGTCACGAGGAAACTCGGCGTGCCGGCCCTGATCATTCCCTATGCCGGCGATGCGGATGCGCTCGCAGCATCGATCGAGAACGGCAAAACTCTCTCTGCGTTCATCGCGCCCTTTGCCGAAAAGCAGCTAGAATTCATGGCGTTGCCCTTCTCGCATCCGCTCTACATCCTCTTTTCCTCAGGCACTACCGGCGTTCCGAAATGCATCGTCCATTCGGCCGGCGGCACGCTGTTGCAGCATCTGAAGGAGCACCGCTTCCATTGTGGCTTGAGAGAGGGCGAGAAGCTCTTCTACTTCACCACCTGCGGCTGGATGATGTGGAACTGGCTGGTGTCCGGTCTGGCGCTCGGCGCCACGCTCTGCCTCTTCGACGGCTCGCCGTTCCATCCGGATGGCAACGTACTGTTTGACTATGCCCGCGACGAGAAGTTCGCAATGTTCGGCACCTCGGCGAAATATATCGACGCCGTGCGCAAGGGCGGCTTTACGCCGGTCTCGACTCACGATCTTTCATCGCTGAGGCTGATGACGTCCACCGGTTCGCCGTTGTCACCGGAAGGCTTTTCCTTCGTCTATGAAGGCATCAAGCCTGATATCCAACTGGCCTCCATTTCCGGCGGTACCGATATCGTCTCCTGCTTCGTGCTCGGCAATCCGCTTAAATCCGTCTGGCGCGGCGAAATCCAGGGACCGGGTCTCGGCCTTGCCATGGATGTCTGGAACGACGACGGTCAGCCAGTCCGCCAGGAGAAGGGCGAACTCGTCTGCACCAAGGCATTCCCCTCCATGCCGGTGATGTTCTGGAACGATCCGCAGGGCGTCAAATACAAGGCGGCCTATTTCGAGCGCTTCGACAATGTCTGGTGCCATGGTGATTTCGCCGAATGGACCGAGCACGGCGGCATCATCATTCATGGTCGTTCGGACGCGACGCTCAATCCGGGCGGCGTGCGTATCGGCACGGCAGAGATATACAATCAGGTCGAGCAGATGGAGGATATCGCCGAGGCGATCTGCATCGGCCAGGAATGGGAAGACGATGTTCGCGTCATCCTGTTCGTGCGCCTGGCAAAGGGCAGGGAACTGACCGACGACCTAGTCAAGGCGATCAAGACCAAGATCCGCACAGGCGCCTCGCCTCGCCACGTGCCGGCGAAAATCATCGCCGTTGCCGACATCCCGCGCACGAAGTCGGGCAAGATCGTCGAGCTTGCGGTGCGCGAAGTGGTGCATGGACGGCCGGTCAAGAACAAGGAGGCGCTTGCCAATCCGGACGCGCTTGACCTCTACGCGAACCTTTCGGAACTGCGGAGCTGACCGGCTCCGTTAAGGATTTCGGACCTGCGGAATTAACCAAAGCTTACGTCTTTGCCGCGAATGCCTAAAATTTGCGGATGTGGCGGAAAGGTTTTGTTTACAAATTGCAGCGAATGTTGCCCTCAACTTGAGGTTACCAGACACTAGGTTTGCTTTCGGCGGAGATGCCGACCCCGGACGTGACGTCACTACTTCTCGTGCACCTGTTTAGCATTCAAATTCTCGAGGCAGCTTCTTAGCTGCCTCTTTTTTTTACCCCGATTGTAGGGGGTCGCCAATTTGTGCTGCTAGGAAACCGTGACCACCGGCAGCCGGTGGAGCAACAGTGGCGAGCAAAATGGAAGGGTGAAAGCGGAGGCCGGACTTTCTGACTCACTGACGATCTTTGAGGGTTTGCTGCAGAGCTTTCAGTACGAGGCTCGCCAACTCGGAGTGGATATCAGCACGTGATCTGCCGTCGTCCTCACAGATCGGATCGACTTCCTCTAACGATTTCAGCAATTCGGCTCCGCCTTCCTTGCATTCGGGCAAGAAACTGAAATGAACGGCACCGGTGACGGAGGCATATGATCCGTGTGACGACAGCTCCGCCAGCCGATCGGCGATCACCGCCGCAGGGATCGTCCCGCTGCTGCCGAGATTGATGAAACTCATCGGGATCGCGATCTTCTTCAGGCTCTTTGTCTCATAGGCTTGCGCGAGGCCCGGATCGATCAGAACAGCAGATTGAATGCGGCGACTGACAGCAGTTGATAACCGCCAGCTAATTTGCCAGCACCCGCTGCGACGGGAAGGAAATCTCGACCAGCGTGCCTTCGTTCGGTGCCGAACTGATCGAGAACTGGGCCCTGTTGGCTTCCGCCATGGCCTTGGTCAGCGGCAGGCCGAGGCCGGTGCCGTCGCCGCGCTTGCGCACGCCGGTTGTCACCTGCCGGAACGGTTTCATCGCCTGCTCGAGCTCCGTGCGGGTCATGCCGACGCCGGTATCGCGGATGCGCAGGATGACGCTTCCATTGGCCTCATAGGCCGTCGAGACGACGATCTGGCCGCCCGACGGCGTGAAACGGATGGCGTTCGACAGGATATTGAGGGCGATCTGCTTGATCGAGCGGTTGTCGGCAACCACGTTCGGTACTGAACCCGACAGTGATGTGCGAATGATCACGCGCTGGCTGTTGGCCTGCGGCTGCACCAGCGACACGGCTTCCGAGACCGCATCATTGATCTCGACAGCGGTGAACTCCAGATCCATCTCGCCGGCTTCGATCTTCGAAATATCGAGCAGGTCGTTGACGATGTCGAGCACATGGCGACCGGAGCGACCGATGTCGCTCGCATACTCGACATAGCGGGGGTTGCCGATCGGGCCGAAATGCTCGCTCGCCATCATGTCGGAAAAGCCGATGATCGCGTTCAACGGCGTGCGGATCTCGTGGCTGACGCGGGCGAGAAAATCGCTCTTATGGGCATTCGCCGTTTCGGCGGCGCGCTTGGCATTGCGCAGTTCGTCTTCCGTCCGCTTCCATTGGGTGATGTCGCGGATGACGGCGCAGAAGCCGTTGGAGGAGGAGAGGCGGCCCATGGTCATGAACAGCGGGATGAAACCGCCGGAGGCCTCGCGGCCGATCACTTCGCGGCCGTCATTCAGTACGCTGGCGACACCGTGGCCGGAAAGGCCAGAGAGATAGTCCAGCACGGCCTTCTGGCTCTCATGGGCAAACAGCATGGCAAAGGGCTTGCCGCGGATTTCGCCCTCATCATAGTTGAACAGCGCGCTCGCCGAGCGGTTCAGCGAGCGGATTTCTCCGTCGGCGCCGACAACGACGACGCCGTCCGTCGCCGTTTCGAGGATCGAGTGCAATTCCTCGGTCTCCATGCGCAGCGCCTGGATTTCCGGGTTCTTTTCTGCCTCTGGTGCCGTGTCTTCCGGCGAGGATTCGGTTGCGACTGGTGTTGCCGGCGCATGCACCGCCGAAAGCGCCATCATCAGGGCGCTCTTGCCTTCCCAGCGGATCGATTGCAATCGCGCCGTCACAGGAACCAGATTGCCGTCATTGCGGATGACCATCAAGGCGCCGTCAGGCATGTCGAGGAGACCGTCGTCATCGCCGGCGAACAGAGCATCGATCCCACCTTCCTCCCGCAATTCGTCCAGGCCGGAATAGCCGGTGAGCTTGAGGAACTCGGAATTGGCATGGAACAGATCGTCGCCGCTGTGAACGAGAAGGGCAATCGGCAGATTATCGAGGAGTTCCGGCGTCAGGCTGCTGTTGCTGCTGGTGCGCGGCGGCACGATTGCGGCAAGCGCGTCGGGCAGGGCGGTCTCGGTGGCCGGGGTCGCCGCGCCATCGATATCAACAAAAGCATCCGTGCCGGTGCTATCAGCCTTCAGTTGTGCTGTCTCGTCGACCGCATCGGCGATCATCGGCTCGTCGGCGACGGGTTTGTCAGTCGCCGGCCCATCTTCGTTCGCGCGCTTTTCGAAGGCTCCGCCCAACTGACGCGCGATCTCCAGGAACGCGGCTTGCTCGCTGCGGCTTAAAGCCTCGGTACCCGGCGGCCGGTGGCTGTTGAGCTCAATCACTTTGTCGGACGCGCGGCGCCTCGTCGTCTCGACCAGTTTCAATGCCGGACGCTCACCACGGAATGGATCTTCTGGCGGAAGCTCTGCTGCGGGCTGCTCGTGTTCCAGCCCGGCAAACAGGTCTTCCTCGTCGGGTTCATTCGGTTCGGCTTCGGCAGCAAGATCAGCGGTCGATTGCGCGGGGCCAGCAGTTTCAACATCGTCGTCGGTGCCGTCGCCCGCGATCCCGTCATCCACGATGGTTTCGTCCAGGACCAAGCCGTTGACCGCGCCTTCCTGACCGCCGCGACCATCGTCCACGTCTGCCGCATCAACGGTTCCACCGTCAATTTCTGCAGACGCGTTCTCGTCGATCGAGGAAGCCACCGGCTCGCCGAATGTCAGGCCGATCGCCTGCCCGTCCTCGACCGCATCGGCCACGCGCACGATGCCGAAACCCCGAAAGCCGTCGAATTCGCGATTGCGCGAATAGGTCGGAAGGGCCGCCAAATCGACCGGGACCTGCAGGCTGGTCCCTTCGACCGGCCACAAAATGGTCTTGCCAGACCAGGTATCGCGCCGCTTCAGCAATTCGCCGATCGTGTTGCCGGGATCGAGATGGTACCGCGCCGCCAGCTCGGTGAAGCGCTGGCCGCCGACATCGGCGGATTTCGGCCCGACTGCGGTCGCGAACTCCTCGGAAATTTCACTGAAACGCCCGTCGGAATCGATCTTCCAGACGAAACGCACGGCCCGGCTGTTCGGCTCGAAGACGAAACCCTGCGCCGCGCCGTCTGCACTGGCCTCGTCGTGAAATGCCTTTTCCGATGCATTTTCGACCGGCGCTTTGGCCGCTTCCTCGTCCAGAAATGCTTCTTCCAGAGCGGCCGCAACCATATTCGGCGCAACGGCAGGCGAAGCAGCCTCCTCGTCCGGTGTGTCCTGCTCCGTCTCATTCAACGTTTCATCCGCGACTGTCACGCCCTTTTGTTCGGTAAGGTGCTCGACCCCTGCGGCGATGGCTTCGCCGACCTCGGCGAGGTCGTCTTGTTCCATCGCCTCGGCGGGGGGCAGGTTCGGCTGCGGTTCGGCATCGGTGTCGTCTGCTTGTGCAATGTCGCGAGGTGCTACGTCACCGTCGATGGAAGGCTGTTCGGTCTCGTCGGCAGAATCCAGCGTATCCACGAGGGCGGCCTCGTCTCCCGTTTCCAGCAGATCATCGGCCGACGCTTCTATTTCCGCCGGGATTTCCTCGATCGTTTCAATCTCGTCGATAACATCGTCCGGCAGGCTTGCTGCCGAAAGAAGCGGTGCGGCTGCCGCGGATGGTGCGGGCGCTTCCTCGGTTTCCTCGATTTCGCGGAAATCCGCGCCCGCATCGAGATTGCCGAGAATAGTCTCGACGGCGAAAAGCAGGTGCAGGGGAGGATTTTCGGACAGTTTGCCGATCGCCGCCGGCAGATGGCCTTTGCCGGTCGGGACCGGGCGCTTGACCAGCCAGTCGCTGTCGCGGCCAACTGCGGCGACCAGCGTCCGGCAGGTCTGCGGCGTCATGGAAAGAGCGTCGAAGCCGGGGGACGCGGCAAGAAGCGAACCTTCGCCATCGAGGACCGCCATATGCGTATCGGGATCGTCGAAGCCCGAGATCATTCGGGCGGCGCGTTCTTCCGCGGACAGCGGCTTGCCGGTGCGCGGGGCTGCGAAAAGGATTGCGGTTTCGCCCGGCCGCACGGTGATCATCTCCACCGCAGCGTTGACGGAAAGGCGCTGGAAGCCCGAGGCGATGCGCATCAGGAAGGACCGTTTGTCGCCGCTGCGTTCGAGCTGCCGGGCTGCCGTCTCCATTTGGCGATAGGCGGCGTCGTTGCGGTTGGCGCCGTTGTCGATGAAGTCATAGATCGACGGCTGGCCGAACAGGAAGGCGCCCTCGCCATTCGACCACAGCACCCGGCTCATGTCCGGCGAAAACAGGACGGCCGCGTCGCCCCTGGCAAAATGCTCCCGCACCCGCTCGTGAACGGCGATGTCGATGAAGGGATACGATTTTGCGGGCATCGGCTGACCTGGTTTAAAACCGTCACACGGACGGGATTGTTAACAGTGTATTAATAGCCGTCGCGGCGGCGGGGGTCCAGCTTGCGGGCCATGCGCCACCGGTCTTTCGCCGCGGAAGGTTAATGGCTGCCGGTTTGTTTGTTGTGCGATGCACAAATATATTGCAATGCACAACGAAATCGCCTATATAGACATCATCTCAACGCGGGTGCCTCAGGAGAGGGCCCAAACCAAGGAGCGCAGATCATGGCTACCAAGAAAACAGACGATGCCTTTTCGCTGGCTGCATTCGACCCGACCAAGGTGACCGAAACCTTCCGCGATTTCGCGGAAAAGGGTGCCGCCCAGTCAAAGGAAGCCTATTCGAAGGTGAAGACCGCGGCCGAGGACGCGACGAAGACCGTTGAAGCAACGCTCGAAAGCGCCCAGTCCGGCACCGTCGAACTCGGCCTCAAGGCGATTGAAGCCCTGCGCACCAATGCCGAGAATTCGCTGTCGCATCTGGAAGCGCTGCTCGGCGTCAAGTCCGTTTCCGAATTCTTCGAACTGCAGACCGCCTTCCTCCGTAAGCAGGCCGAGCTTGCCGTCGAGCAGGCGAAGTCGATGCAGGAAGCCACCCGCAAGGTTGCCGAGAACGTCGTGAAGCCCGGCAAGGACGCCGCCGAGAAGGTCATCTCCGGCTTCAAGAAGAACTGATTTGGCCGGCGCCGGTTAGCCGGTGCAGCCCCATCACGGAAACCGGGTGATCCCTTCACCCGGTTTTTTCACATCAAACGGCAAGTTATGTCTTGCAAAAAATACGGACTGCCCGTATTTGACCCGGAAAGCGGCACCGGACTTTTGTTTCGTGTGTCTGTCTTATGTGCGGTTGTAGCTCAGTTGGTTAGAGCGCAGGTTTGTGGCACCTGAGGTCGGAGGTTCGAGACCCCCCAACCGTACCATTTTTCCACTTGTATCTCAGAAACCGTCTGTCGCGTCCGCGCGGGCACTTGCATGTTCAAACAAAAATGTGATGTTCCGCGGTCACCAGCTCCTGAAGGAAATCGGCTACGGTGCGGACGCGGACGAGATCGCGGGCACTTTCGTGGTAGGTTGTCCAGTAGGCCCGTCGGATCGTCGTGTCGGGCAGGATGCGGATCAACTCGGGATATTGGCGAGCAATGTAATTGTGCAGGATGCCGACCCCGGCGCTGGAGCGTACCGCCTCAGTCTGGCCCGTGGCGCTGGAAATCTCGAAGGCTGCATCCCAGCTGCGCATCACTTCGCCGGTGAAATTGAGCGAGGCCGTGAAGATCAGGTCCTCGACATAACCGATGCGGCGGTGGCTCTTCAGGTCCTCGATGGTTTCAATTATTCCATTGGCCGCCAGATACTCCTGCGAGGCGTAGAGCCCGAGCGTGTAGTCGGTCAGTTTCGAGGAAATCAGCCGGCCCTGTTCCGGCCGCTCCAGCGTGATGGCGATATCGGCCTCGCGTTGCGACAGCGAAAAAGAGCGCGGGATAGGCACGAGTTGGATGCGCAGTTCCGGAAAACGCGCCGTCAGCCGGCCAAGGCGCGGCGCGAGGAAGGAGACGCCGAAACCGTCCGGCGCGCCGACGCGCACGGTTCCGGCGATCGCCGTGTCGATACGGCCGATTTGCGCCTGCGCGGCCAGCATTTCGGTTTCCATCCGCTCGGCGGCGTGCACGAAGATCTCGCCTTCGGCCGTCAGCTCGCAGCCATTCGTGCGGCGGATCAGAAGCCGCGACTTCAACGATTCTTCCAGCGCCGTCACCCGCCTGCTTAATGTCGCGTGATTGACGCCGAGCCGCTTCGAAGCTGCGAGGATCTGGCCGGTTCGCGCCACGGCCAGGAACATGCGCACGTCATCCCAGTTCATCTGTTCCCTCGGTTTTCACGATGCGGAAAAGGTGGCGGGCTTCGCGCGCATGGCGATGGGAGCGACGTCAACAAGCGTGAGCGACCTGACCATGCCGGCGGTCAGCGTCTTGTATCTGAGAAAATGGGGCGTCTGCAGATGCGCCTCGTAGTCCCGCTGGTTGGCGTAGACTTCCAGAATACGGATCTTTCCTGGCTCATCCTTCAGCGCGACGGCGTGCAGCATCAGGACACCCGGTTCCAGCGCGACGGACGCCTCGATTTCTTCGCTGAGCAGCCGACAATAGGCTTCGAGCTTGCCGGGATCTATGTCGAGTTCCGCCATTCTCGCCATTCTCTCACTGCCTGCTGTCGCCATTTGATCGACACCCTATGTTGTTGAGGTTATTGCGCGCTTACAGCACGATCCGCCTGCACCGAGCTTTAATTTCTGCACAACGGTTCCTGAATATCGCGCGTTGATTTGTGTATATTGTAGTGCGACACTCTCGGCATAATCAAGATCAGGAGGATCACCCATGTATGAGATTGGTCATTTCATTGGCGGCAGGCGCGTTGCCGGTACCAGCGGCCGCACGAGCAACGTCTACAATCCGGCAACCGGCGAAGTTCAGGCCACCGTGGCGCTTGCAAGCGAAGCGGAGATGGATGCAGCCGTGCAGAACGCCAAGGCGGCACAGCCGAAGTGGGCTGCGACGAACCCGCAGCGCCGCGCCCGCGTCTTCATGAAATTCGTTCAGCTCCTGAACGAGAACATGAACGAACTGGCGGAAATGCTCTCCAGGGAGCATGGCAAGACGATCGAAGACGCCAAGGGTGACGTCGTCCGCGGTCTCGAGGTCTGCGAGTTCGTCATCGGCATTCCGCATCTCGCCAAGAGCGAGTTCACCGAAGGCGCCGGCCCGAACATCGACATGTATTCGATCCGCCAGGCCGTTGGCATCGGCGCGGGCATTACGCCATTCAACTTCCCCGCCATGATCCCGATGTGGATGTTCGCGCCGGCGATCGCCTGTGGCAACGCCTTCATCCTGAAGCCGTCCGAGCGTGATCCGTCCGTGCCGATCCGCCTTGCCGAACTGATGATCGAAGCGGGTCTGCCTGCCGGTATCCTCAATGTCGTCAATGGCGACAAGGGCGCGGTCGATGCGATCCTGACCCATCCGGACATCTCCGCCGTTTCTTTCGTCGGCTCGACGCCGATCGCCCGCTACGTCTATGGCACGGCTGCGATGAACGGCAAGCGCGCCCAGTGCTTCGGCGGCGCGAAGAACCACATGGTCATCATGCCGGATGCCGACATGGACCAGGCCGCCAACGCCCTGATGGGGGCGGGCTACGGTTCGGCCGGCGAGCGCTGCATGGCGATCTCGGTTGCCGTCCCGGTTGGCGAGGACACCGCCAACCGCCTGATCGAAAAGTTGACGCCGATGGTCGATAGCCTGCGCATCGGCCCCTATACCGACGAGAAGGCCGACCTTGGCCCGGTCGTTACCAACGAAGCGAAGGAGCGTATCCTCGGCCTCATCAACAAGGGTGTCGAACAAGGCGCCAAGCTCGTCGTCGACGGCCGCGATTTCAAGCTGCAGGGCTATGAAAATGGCCATTTCATCGGCGGCTGCCTGTTCGACAACGTCACGCCGGACATGGACATCTACAAGACCGAAATCTTCGGACCGGTTCTCTCCGTCGTTCGCGCCAAGAACTATGAGGAAGCTCTCGACCTGCCGATGAAGCATGAATACGGCAACGGCGTCGCGATCTACACTCGCGACGGCAATGCCGCCCGCGATTTCGCAAGCCGCATCAACATCGGCATGGTCGGCGTCAACGTTCCGATCCCGGTTCCGCTTGCCTATCACTCGTTCGGCGGCTGGAAGTCCTCGTCCTTCGGCGACCTCAACCAGCACGGCACGGACTCGATCAAGTTCTGGACCCGCACCAAGACGGTCACGAGCCGCTGGCCGTCGGGCATCAAGGACGGTGCCGAATTCTCCATCCCGACGATGAAGTAAGCTTCCTCCCTCATCCTCCGCAAATTGGGCCTCCTCGTCGGAGGCCCTTTTTCGTTGTGATCGCTCCGGCTGGTTGACCTGCGGTGGCAGCCGTTTAAGACTTGCGCGGAAGGCCGAATATCGGGGGGTAGTCGGCCGTTCCTTGATCTGCACGCAATGATTATGGAGAGGGGCGACTATGAGCACGATCGAAACGGCACCCTTGCCGTCGGCATCACAGAATTTTCAAAGGCTGTCTTTTACCGGAACCGCCACGGAATATTTCGGCATCTGGATCGTCAATATCCTTCTGACGATCCTCACGCTCGGCATCTATTCGGCCTGGGCGAAGGTGCGGCGCAACCGCTATTTCTACGGCAACACGGTTCTGCTCGGCCGGGCCTTCGAATATCATGCCAAGGGCAAACAGATCTTCATCGGCCGGCTGATCGTCTTTGCTTACCTGATAGTCTACAATATTCTGCTGACGGCGTTCCCGATCGCCGGCCTTGCGCTCGGCGCCGTCATTCTCCTCTTCTTTCCCTGGCTGATCATGCGCGGCCTGCGCTTCAGTGCCCGTGTCACAAGCTATCGCAACGTCCATTTCGATTTTACCGGGAAGATGGGCGGCGCGTTCGTGGCCTTCATGGCCGGTCCGGTCATGGCCTTCCTGTCGCTCGGCATCCTGGCGCCGCTCGCCAGCCGCTGGATGTATCGCTACATGGGCAACAACCTGCGTTATGGCAGCCGCGCATTCGCTACCGACCCACGGCTAGGGCCGATCTACCAGACGTGGTCCTTTTCGGCGCTGATTATCGTACTCGGTATGCTGATCGTCGGCGTCGCCGTAATTGCCAATATTTCCGTCATCGTCGCGCTGATCGACAATCCGGATGTAATCTCGCCAGAGATGAACGCCTCGCTCTTTCTCTTGGGCGTCGTCAGCTATCTGGCCGTGCTTCTCTCCTTCGGCATTGCAACTCTGTTTTATCGTGCCGGCGTGCGCAACATCGCCTGGTCCTCGACTGTTCTCGATCGCGGGCATAGGCTCAAAAGCGATCTGTCGCGGTTCCGCTATGTGTGGATCGCCATCTCCAATGTTGTCATTACCATTCTGACCCTGGGCTTGATGCGGCCCTGGGCTGCGGTGCGCATGGCGCGTTATGTCAATGAGCATACGGCAATCCGTTTCGATGGCGACGTCGGCGAAATCCTGGCTGTGGTCGAGCGCGAGGGCACCGCCGTCGGCGCCGAGTTCATGGAGTTCGAGGGCCTCGATTTTGGCTTCTGATGACCAGTTTATTTGCCGCGGCGACTGGCATCCGCGCAGTTCCAGCCGGTCCGTGCGGGCCGGGCTGCTTGCAAAGGATGGGGAGATTGCAGCGGTTGCGGAGGAGGGGGAAGCAGCGCTCGCTTTCGGCGTCTTTCCAGCCCTCGATATTTCCGCTCGGGTTGGCTCGATCCCCCGCCGCATCGAGTTTCCCGATGGTTCGCTGTTCGAAACCACCGATAACGATGCGATCGACCGCTTGCTGCGTGCGAAGGGGCGCAGGCGAGCCGGCCTGGTACACGCGCTCGAGCGGTTTCATCCACGCCTGCTGCTCTTCGTTGCCGCAGTTTTCCTGCTGTCCGGCCTGGTCTACCGTTACGCGCTGCCGGTTCTGGTCGAGGTCGCCGTCGCAGTTACGCCACCGGTCGTGCCGCGCCTGATGTCCCTCAGCACGCTGGAGACGCTGGACCGCACCGTGCTCGACGAAACAAAGCTGGACGAGGCAAAAAGGGACGCGATTTCCGCAGGTTTCGTCCGTATCGCGGCACAGTCCGTGCGTGGCGCTTCCGCCTATACGTTGAACTTCCGGGAAGGTGGCGTGATCGGTCCGAATGCCTTCGCGCTACCGGACGGAACACTGATCATCACCGATGAACTGATTGAACTTGCCGGCAATGACACCGAAATGCTTATCGGGGTGCTGGCGCACGAGATCGGCCATGTCGAGCTTGAGCACAGTCTTAGGCAGATCTACCGGGCCGCCGGCGTGGCCGGCCTGATCATGCTGATCGCCGGCGACGTGGGTGACAGTGTCGAGGACCTGCTTGTCCAGGGCGGCGGTCTGCTGGCGCTGTCCTATTCCCGAGCGGCGGAAAGCGAGGCTGACCGTCATTCGGTCGAACTGATGGAAAAGGCCGGATACGACCCCGCTGCCATCGCCCGTTTCTTCGAAATCCTCGAACAGAAGCTCGGCGATACGTCGGGCACAAATATGCTGTCGACACATCCGGGCACCCCGGAGCGCAAGAAGGCGATCCTCGATTACCAGGCGAAGTTGCGTCAGGAACAGGCGACGAATTAGGGTGGCACCGGAATGTTCGCGTTCACTTAACAAGCCTCTCGTATTTATGGGGGCGAAGGGTGCATAAGAAACTGATGATGATCACATTGAGATGATTTTCTGCTTTTTGGAATTGTTCCAAACTGTCATCCGTTCTATATGAGGATGACAGTCATGAAATCACCGGCAGGGCGCCGCAATACCTTGTGATTTCGACGGCGGCTCAGCGGTTCGTTTGAACCGAGGGGCGCAGAAAAGTAAAACTTGGAGCAAAGAATGCGCCTGACGAAGCAAACGAACTACGCAGTCCGCATGCTGATGTATTGCGCTGCCAATGATGGCCATTTGAGCCGCATTCCGGAAATCGCCAGGGCCTATGGCGTATCCGAACTCTTTCTGTTCAAGATTCTGCAGCCACTCAACAAGGCTGGTCTTGTCGAGACGGTCAGGGGCCGTAACGGCGGTGTACGCCTGCCCAAGCCTGCCGCCGAGATCAGCCTCTTCGACATCGTCACGGTGACCGAAGACAGCTTTGCCATGGCGGAATGTTTCGAGGCGGGTGAGATCGATTGTCCGCTCGTCGACAGCTGCGGCCTGAACGCGGCTTTGCGCAAGGCGCTGAATGCCTTCTTCGAGGTCCTGCAGCAATATTCGATCGACGACCTGGTGAAGGCCCGGCCACAGATCAACTTCCTGCTCGGCCTCGACCAGATCACACATCCGAAAACGGCCGCTTGAGGCTAACTCTGTCGGAATTATCAAAGCCCGGTTTATCCGGGCTTTTTGCTGGCCCTATTTCCGTGTCACATATTCCCTGAGGATGAACTCGATCGCGGTCGGATCGAGTTCCGCCTTGTCGATACGGAAATCGGCCCCATACTCCTCGAATTTCTGGAAATAGGGGTCGGCGAGGGATGAGGAAATCACCCCGATCGGCCCGATGAAACCCTGTTGGCGTATGACTGGTACGGTTTCGCGAAAATCCGCCTGTGGCTGCAGCCGGTTGTCAATCAGTACCATGGATACGGGCTTCCCGGATTTGATGAAGTCGAGGGCCGCGTCGATCGTCTCGCAATAATGCAGACGGATTTCTGCGCTCGAAACCCTTTTAATCAAGCCTCGCATGATCAGGTTCTCTGCCGGATCATCGTCAACGAGCAAGATGTGGATCGGTTCTGTCATGATGATCTGCTGTTCGGCTTAATGAATGGCTGGTGAAGAAGAGTGGCGGTGGGGGCCCTTTTCGGTCGGATATCACTGTATGATCTGCTCCCGTATCGCCTTGGCTACCATCTGGGTTCGGTTGACCACGTCGAGTTTCTTCAGGATCGTCGCCGTGTGCGAGTTGACCGTGTGTTCGGACACGGAGACGATCAGGGCAATCTCGCTTGCCGTTTTGCCATGCGAGATCCAGCGCAGTATTTCCGTTTCCCTTGGCGTCAGGCCCAAGCCCGCCTTGTTGGAGAGAACCAGCCGGTAAAGATAGTCGAACGCGCAGATCGCATCGTAACAGAGCTCGAAATGCGCCTGCTGGTCAATGTCCTCACAATCGCCGAGAAACAGCACCGCGTAACGCGCGCCGTTCAGGCCGGTCACCGGCACGCAGATCAGCATTTCGAAACCGAGCTGGTCCACCAGGTTGCTGCCTTGGCCGAGGGGGTCGTCGGCTTTCCATATGGACGGAATGGTTGAGGCATGGAGGCTCTTGTAGGCCGCGGAATCGGCGAAGCGATGACGCTTGTCATATGCCTCCGCGAGGCCCGACGGCAGATCATGCAGTACAAGCCGGTTCGACAGCGTGCAGGCATCGCCTTCGTTTCCGAGCTGCAGGATGCCGAAATGGTCGAAGCCGAAACGCAGCGACATCGCATGGAAAATTCGAAAGAAATCGACCCGATTGAGAGCTTTCTCCAAATCGCTGTCGAAGTGGTATCGCCGGTGGTTTTTCAAAAGGGTTGCCACGACGCCGTCGTCCCCAGTGTCCCGCAATAGAAGTGTACCGCGCGGATCACTTTAAGCAACTAGTAGTTCAGCGAAAAAGGCAGTTGTCGGCGGTTTTGACGCATGACGATCGGGAGACCGGCGGGAAGAGGGAGGGCTGCGTTTGGTCGCTTCGTCTATCCCCGCCCGCAGACGTCGGCCTGGCAGTCCTCCCACCCCGCAAGAGGCTCATGCCATGACGGAAGCCTGATCGCTATCCGTGTAATTTGGGATTGACATTGACGGTGAAACGAAATCGATTCGTTCGACGGGCGGCGGCGAAAAGAAAGCCGTGCACAGCGTCCCCTTTGTCGCATCCGGAAGAATTTTCCAATTGGACAAATTTTTTTGGTCGCTTATTGCATTGCCCGATCAAATGTCGTTCCATCCGGCCTTGACCGGAAGCAATGGTGTTCTGCGTCAGAAAAATATGAGAACAAGAACAAAACTGGGAAACAAGCTGATGAAAAAGCTCTCTACTCTCCTTGCAGCGACCGCAATCGCCACATTGATGGCCGGCTCTGCATGGTCAAAGACCTTGGTTTATTGCTCCGAAGCATCGCCGGAAGGCTTCGATCCAGGCCTCTACACAGCCGGCCAGACATTCGACGCGTCTTCGCGCACAGTCTATAACCGCCTGGTAGAGTTCAAGCATGGTTCGACGGAACTCGAGCCGGGCCTTGCTGAAAGCTATGAAGTCTCCGCCGACGGCACCGAATACACCTTCAAGCTGCGCCCGGGCGTCAAGTTCCAGACCACCGAATTCTTTACGCCGACGCGTGAACTCAATGCTGACGACGTCATCTTCTCGTTCGAGCGCCAGTACAAGGCCGACAACGCCTGGAACAAGTATGTTGCCGGCGCTTCCTGGGAATATTTCTCGGGCATGGGTTTCCCGGACCTGATCGAGTCGATCACCAAGGTTGATGACCTGACAGTCAAGTTCAAGCTGAAGCGAGCCGAAGCGCCGTTCCTTGCCAACCTCGGCATGGACTTCGCCTCGATCCTGTCGAAGGAATATGCCGACAAGCTCGCCGCCGACGGCAAGATGGAACTGATGAACCAACAGCCGCTCGGCACCGGTCCGTTCACCTTCGTCGCCTACCAGACGGACGCGGCGATCCGCTACAAGGCCAACCCGGATTACTGGGCCGGCAAGGAAAAGATCGACGACCTCGTCTTCGCCATCACGACCGATGCCGCAATCCGCGCGCAGAAGCTGAAGGCTGGCGAATGCCACGTCATGCCTTATCCGAACGCCGCCGACGTTGCCGAGTTGAAGAAGGACGAGAACCTGACGGTTCTGGAGCAGGAAGGCCTGAACGTTTCCTACCTCGCCTACAACACGCTCGTTCCGCCGTTCGACAAGGTTGAAGTGCGCAAAGCGCTCAACATGGCCGTCAACAAGCAGGCGATCGTCGATGCCGTGTTCCAGGGGGCCGCAAAGGTCGCCAAGAACCCGATCCCGCCGACAATGTGGTCCTATAACGACGCCATCGAGGACGACAAATACGATCCGGAAGCGGCAAAGAAGATGCTTGAAGACGCTGGCGTCAAGGATCTCAAGATGAAGATCTGGGCCATGCCGGTCGCCCGTCCGTACATGCTGAACGCCCGCCGTGCAGCGGAATTGATGCAGGCCGACCTTGCCGCGATCGGTGTGACCGTCGAAATCGTCTCCTATGAATGGGCTGAATACCTGAAGCTCTCCTCCGCCAAGGACCGCGACGGTGCGGCCATCCTCGGCTGGACCGGTGACAACGGCGATCCGGACAACTTCCTTGATACCCTGCTCGGTTGCGACGCCGTCGGCGGCAACAACCGCGCCCAGTGGTGCAACAAGGAGTTCGACGACCTGATGACCAAGGCGAAGGCAACCGCCGACGTCGCAGAGCGCACGAAGTACTATGAAGAAGCCCAGGTGATCTTCAAGAGAGAGGCACCCTGGAACACGCTCGACCACTCGCTGGTCTTCGTTCCGCTGAGCAAGAAGGTCTCCGGCTTCGTCATGGATCCACTCGGTATTCACCGCTTCAACGGCGTTGATATCGCAGAATAATCCTTCCATCCTATCTTTGCCACCGCATGTGCGGTGGCAGTTCCGGCGGCTCGATTTCTTCGGGCCGCCGGTTTCACAACCGGACTAACGCCCATGTTGCGCTTCATTTTCGGACGGCTCGCCGTCCTCATCCCGACGTTTATCGGGGTTTCCGTTATCGCTTTCTCGTTCATCCGCCTGTTGCCCGGTGACCCGGTGATGCTGATGTCGGGCGAGCGGGTGATGTCTCCCGAACGTCACGCCCAGCTGATGGCCGACCTTGGTCTCGACCGGCCGATCTACATTCAGTATTTCGACTATCTCGTGAACCTGTTGCAGGGCGATTTCGGAAGTTCGATCGTCACCAAACGCGCCGTGCTTGCCGATTTCCTGCAACTGTTCCCGGCAACCGTCGAACTGTCGCTCTGCGCCATCATACTGGCGGTCTGTCTCGGCGTTCCGGCAGGCGTCCTGGCGGCGGTCAAGCGCGGCACCTGGCTTGATCAGGCCCTGATGGGAACCGCGCTGGTCGGCTATTCCATGCCGATCTTCTGGTGGGGCCTGCTGCTCGTCATCTTCTTCTCGGGCTTTCTCGGCTGGACGCCCGTTTCGGGCCGCATCTCGCTGATGTACTTCTTCCCGCAGGTCACCGGCTTCATGCTGATCGACAGTCTGATCTCGGGGCAGGCAGGCGCTTTCAAATCGGCGGTAACCTATCTGATCCTGCCGACCATCGTGCTTGCGACCATTCCGCTCGCCGTCATCGCCCGCCAGACGCGCTCTGCGATGCTGGAAGTGCTTGGCGAGGATTATGTCCGCACGGCCCGTTCAAAGGGTCTGTCGCCGTTCCGGGTCATCGGCATCCACGCGCTGCGCAATGCCCTGATCCCGGTCGTCACCACCATCGGACTTCAGGTGGGGGTTCTGCTCGCGGGAGCGATCCTGACCGAAACCATTTTCTCCTGGCCCGGCATCGGCAAGTGGATGGTCGATTCGGTCTTCAAGCGTGACTACCAGGTCGTGCAGGGCGGGCTGATGCTGATTGCCGCCGTGATCATGGTCGTGAACCTCATCGTCGATGTGCTCTACGGGTTCATCAATCCGCGTATCCGGTATTAGGAGGTTCCGATGGCTGTTGTCGAAATCAAAACCGTCGCGCCGCCGACCGGTCTCGCCGAGTTCTGGTTCTATTTTTCACGCAACAAGGGCGCCGTGATCGGGTTTGCGATCTTCCTGATCATCCTGTTGCTTGCCATTTTCGCAACGTTCGTTGCGCCGCATAGCCCGAGCATTCAAAACCGTGAGGTCCTGTTGCTGCCGCCGGCCTGGGTTGAAGGCGGTAGACTGGCCTATTTTCTTGGAACCGACGCCGTCGGCCGCGATATCCTGTCCCGCCTGATCTATGGCGCGCGTTTCTCGCTGTTCATCGGCGTTGTGGTGGTCAGTATTTCGGTCGTCTCCGGCGTGCTCGTCGGACTGATCGCCGGCTATTTCCGCGGCCGCACCGATACGATCATCATGCGTGTGATGGATATCATCCTGGCTTTCCCGTCGCTGCTTCTGGCCCTCGTGCTTGTCGCGGTTCTTGGTCCCGGGCTGGTCAATGCGATGATCGCGATCTCGCTCGTCAACCTGCCGCATTTCGTGCGCCTGACGCGTGCGGCGGTCATGACCGAGCGCACCAAGGATTATGTCATCGCCTCGAAAGTGGCGGGCGCCGGGACGCTGCGGCTGATGTTTCTGACCATCCTGCCCAATTGCCTTGCGCCGCTGATCGTCCAGGCGACGCTTGCTTTCTCGTCTGCGATCCTCGATGCGGCGGCCCTGGGCTTTCTCGGCATGGGCGCCCAGCCGCCGACGCCCGAATGGGGGACGATGCTGGCCGAAGCCCGCGAATTCATCCAGCGCGCCTGGTGGGTCGTGACTTTCCCCGGCCTTGCCATTCTCATTACCGTTCTCGCCATCAACCTGATGGGGGACGGCCTGCGCGATGCGCTTGACCCCAAGCTGAAGAGGTCGTGATGTCCCTTCTCCTAGTCGAAAATCTGGTTGTCGAATTCCAGACGGCCTCCGGTCCTTTCCGGGCCGTGAATGGTGTGTCGCTCAAGGTGGATGAGGGCGAGGTGCTGGCAATCGTCGGGGAGTCCGGTTCGGGCAAGTCCGTGTCCATGCTCGCGGCGATGGGCCTTTTGCCCTGGACCGCGAAGGTGACGGCCGACAAGCTGCAGTTCAACGGCATCGATCTTCTCGGCATGTCGCCGTCGGAACGCCGCAGGATCGTCGGCAAGGACATTGCCATGATCTTCCAGGAGCCGATCGCCAGCCTCAACCCCTGCTTCACGGTTGGCTACCAGATCGAAGAGGTGCTGCGCATCCATCTCGGCCTCGACAAGGCGGCCCGCCGGGCGCGCGCCATTGAGCTTTTCGAACTGGTTGGCATCCCCAATCCCGAGGAACGGCTCTCCCATTTCCCGCACCAGATGTCCGGTGGCCAGTGCCAACGCGTCATGATCGCGATTGCGCTGTCCTGCAATCCGAAACTGCTGATCGCCGACGAGCCGACGACCGCGCTCGACGTGACGATCCAGAAGCAGATTCTGGACCTCCTGATGCGGCTACAGGCGGAGCAGGGCATGGGGATGATCATCATCACCCATAATATGGGCGTGGTGGCTGAAACCGCCGACCGCGTCATCGTCCAGTACAAGGGCCGCAAGATCGAGGAGGCGGACGTGCTGTCGCTGTTCGAATCCCCGAAAAGCATCTATACGCGCGCGCTCCTTTCGGCCTTGCCGGACAATGCCACCGGCGACCGGCTGCCGACGATTGCCGAGTTTCTCAGCGACGACCAGATTTTTGCAGGAGCTGTATGATGACCCCTGTTCTTGAAGCGAGAAACCTCGTCCGCGATTATCATATCCCGGGTAGCCTGCTCAAAAGGGGCAGGATCGTCCATGCCGTCAAGGGCGTGAGTTTCGCGGTCGATCAGGGCAAGACGCTCGCCATCGTCGGCGAGAGTGGTTGCGGCAAGTCGACCTTGGCCCGGATCGTCACGATGATCGACCCGGCCACGTCGGGTGAGATGCTGATCGACGGGGAAAAGGTCGATATTGCCAGGGACGGCCTGACCGCGGAAATGCGCCGCAAGGTACAGATTGTTTTTCAGAACCCCTACGGCACGCTCAACCCACGCAAGAAGATCGGCGACATTCTCAGTGAGCCGCTGATCATCAACACCAGGATGAACGCGGGCGACCGGCGCGACAAGGCCATGGCCATGCTGAAGAAGGTCGGGCTTGAGGAAAAACATTACGGCCGCTATCCGCATATGTTCTCCGGCGGCCAGCGCCAGCGCATCGCCATTGCCCGCGCCTTGATGCTCAACCCGAGGCTTCTGGTGCTGGACGAGCCGGTTTCGGCGCTCGACCTTTCGGTGCAGGCGCAGGTGCTCAATCTGCTCGCCGATCTGCAGGACGAGTTCCAGCTGACCTATGTCTTCATCAGCCACGACCTGTCGGTGGTGCGCTATATCGCCGACGACGTGATGGTCATGTATTACGGCGAAGCCGTGGAATACGGCAGCCGCGAAGACGTCTTCAGTGACCCGAAGCACAGCTATACCAAGACGCTTTTCGCTGCGACGCCCCGCGCCGATGTCGACAGCATCAAGGCGCGCCTTGCCCGAAAGGCTGCCTGATTTCCAACTGGGCGGAATGGTGCCGACCTTTTTCGCAATGACGGTTTCGCTTGCAGGAAATCTGCGATAAATCGCCTGCGTCACAACAATCACAGATGCGGCCCGCCGCACATCACGAGGACTATGAAGATGGACATCAAACGCTTCGAAACCGGCCCGCGCATGAGTCAGGCTGTCGTGCACAACGGCACGGTCTATCTCGCCGGCCAGGTTGGCAATGCCGGTGACGACGTTGCGACCCAGACCAAGCAGGCGCTTGCCGAAGTTGACCGCCTGCTGGCGCTCGCAGGCACCGACAAGAGCCGTATCCTGTCGGCGACGATCTGGCTTGCCGACATGGTCGATTTCCCGAAGATGAACGCTGTCTGGGACGCCTGGGCATCGCAGGGCAACACCCCGGCGCGCGCCACCGGCGAAGCCAAGCTCGCGAGCCCGGAATACCTCGTCGAAGTTATCGTCATCGCGGCTCTCTAAGGCGCAGGAAATGACGGCGGCCGGCTTTGCCGGTCCCGCACGCGGAATTCGAGCCGGCGCCTCCAGGACGCCGGCTTTTTTATCTTCGGAAGAGAACAGTCGTCGCCCGGCCATGGCGTTTGACCGTCTTCGCGAGGATCTTTCGTGTCAGTGGCCGGAACAAATCCACGGCTCCCGCGTTAGCCGGTGCGTTCCTCCGGAATGCGCTCGACCGCAAGGGAATGTGCCATGCTGTACTGGCTGCCAAGGCTATGCCTGTTCCTGTTCATTGCTGCGGTTGTGGGCTTTGGTGCCCTGCCCGCAACATCGGAGGACATTGCCAATACGCTGATCGTGGTGGCCCTCGGCCTCGGTCTGTTCTCGCTGACGCTTCATGTTTTTCCCCCGGGTCGATATTGATGTTGCCCGTGGACATTGACGCATGCACACCGCTTCGGCGTTTTCCGCACAATGGATGGCAACTGTCAGTCCGGGGCACGCCGGACCCTTGGGAGAGATGAAAGATGAGTGCTGCCTTGCCGGGGAGTGGGATATTCAAGCAACGACAGCACTTGAGGCAGGCTGAAATCGAGGCGCAGGCGGCGGAGGCCGATATTCCGGAAACGTCGCTGAAAACCGGGCTCGATCTGGTGGTGGCCTGGAGCATCGTCGGCACGTTCATCATCTTCGCCTCGGCGGTGATCTACATGATGGAAGCGATTCTCATGCCGGTCACGCTTGCCATCGTCATCGGCATGGTTCTGGGGCTTGCCGCAGACCGGTTGGCACAATTCGGACTGCCTCCCGTGCTTGGCGGACTTTTGCTCGCCATCATCTTCGTCGTCGGGCTGTTCTTTCTCATCAACGCCCTGATCGAGCCGCTGACATCGCTTGCCCAGCAGGCGCCCGGCATCCTCGAACGGGCGATTGAACGGATCCTTCCCTTTATCGAGCGGTTCGAATGGGCAAAGATGGCGATCGCCGGCACGGATGAAAAAGCCGTAACCGATGCTGCCATCCAGAACGCCGGCACCATGCTCGGGCTTGTCGCGTCGGGGGTTACGCCAGCCTTCGTCCAGACGTTGATCTTTCTGGCCGCGCTCGGGCTTTTTCTCGTGGGGCGCGCGCATCTGCGCAAGACGATCATTCTTGCCTTTGCAACACGCGATCGCCGCCTTGCTGCGATCCGCATCATGAACGCCACCGAAAATGCCGTTGGGTTCTATTTTTCGACAGCAAGCGTGATCTATCTCGTCCTTGGCACGATCACCGCGGTGATCGCATTTGCCGGCGGTCTGGCAGTGGCGCCGCTTTGGGGGCTGTTCGCCTTCGTCTCCAGCTTCATTCCGTATCTTGGCGTCACGGCAATGACAATCGCGCTTCTGTGCGCTGGCCTGATGACGCATGACGCGCTGCTACTGGCGCTGGCGCCGGCCGCCGCCTTCTTCATGCTGCATCTGGTGATGGAAAACCTGGTGACGCCGGCGATCCTTGGGCACAGACTGGAGATCAACCCGTTTCTGGTCTTCCTGGCCATCATGTTCTGGACGTGGATGTGGGGTGCGGTCGGCGCCATGCTGGCGCTGCCGCTGTCGCTGATCGCAATGACGATCTTCAACGAGGTGCGGACCAGCCACCCTGAACGGCAGCTTCCAGGATAAGGGCGACAATTGCGTCGTGGATCGCGCGACAGAGGCCGCGGGCGCGACCGACACGTCAGCGTTTGCCTGAGCGGGCGTTTTCGTCGAAGAACAGCGCCTGGCTGATCAGCGCCTTGACCATCTCCGGATTGAACGGCTTGGTGACAAGAAAGGTCGGCTCCGGTTTCGTACCAGTCAGCAGACGTTCCGGGAAAGCGGTGATGAAGATCACCGGGATCGCAATGCTTTTCAGGATATCATTGACCGCGTCGATGCCGGAACTGCCATCGGCGAGCTGGATATCGGCAAGAATCATCTTCGGCGTGGTCTTCTCGAAAAGCGCAATGGCTTCGCTATAGGTTCTTGCCACGCCGGCGACCTTGTGACCAAGACTCATCACCATGTCCTCGATATCCATGGCGATCAGCGGTTCGTCCTCGATGATGAGGATTTCGGTGGCGACCTGGCTGGAAATGTCTTCGGACGCTTCGCGCAACAGCGCGGCGGCTTCCGTATCGGTAACGCCAAGGATATCAGCGGCTTCGTCCGGCGTGAACCCTTCGACGGAGACGAGCAGGAACGCCTTGCGAGCGGCGGGTGGCATCACCGAAAGATTTGCTGCCGCGCGCTTTTCCCAGGTGTAGGGCGAAGCAGCATCCGGGAGATCTATGGTGATTGTCTCGAACAGCGAGCAAAACAGCTTGAACAGGTTGACCCGGTCATTGGTCCCTTGCGGAAAAAGCGTGATGTCGGCGATTAGCGCCTCCAGGACCGCCGCCACATAGGCGTCGCCCGAAGCCTGCGATCCGGTCACCGCGCGGGAGAAGCGGCGCAGATAGGGAAGATGGTCTGCGATCCGTGTGGAAAGTGACATTTAGGACTTCCTTCAGTATGATGGCGCCGACATTTCCCGGTGCCCAACGCTAATACGAGTCGAAACGCGGCATTGGTTTGAACATGTTTTATGGTTTATGGGAAGTTTTGAAGTGGGACGAAACACGCACAGGCCGAAGCAAAACCCCTAAAAATTTGGAATATATCAAGGATTTAAGCGTATCAAAAATACGCGTCACCGCCCGGCGATGCCGCTGTGGTGTCAGGAGTGAGACGTTTATGAGTGACATCCCGGAAAATCGGCGGCGGCCCGGAGGCAGGGCGGGTGGTGGCATGATGGACCCCAACAACCAGATTGCCTCCAAGCTGAGAGCACTTTACAGCGCGATCGAGCATGAGCCGATTCCCGACCTGTTTCTTGATCTTCTCGAAAGGCTGGACAGGGCCGAGCAAACCGGCAAATAGCGGCTCTGATACGCGATTTAGTGTAAAGTACTCGCACGACACGACGACGGCACAGCGAGTTACTGCGAGTGCTCGCCATACACGATGAAGGCGCAAGGAACACATTCCCTACGCCTTCAAAATCGATCTATCGAACAGACTCGGCCTTATTGCAATCGGCGCAGAGCGACTGATCTATTCAGCGAGGCTTCACGTTGGCATGATCGTTGGCGGAATCCGTGTCGGTGGCCGGCGTCTGGGTGTCGTGACCGGTGAACGGACTTCCCTGGCCGGGCGCCAAGGTACCGCTGTGACCGGCACTGTTGGTCGTAAAGGCGTGCGTCGTGGAAGATGCCGTGCTGCCGGACTTCAATCCATGCTGTTGCGCCTGGAAAAGGTGATCGTCCGCCTGGGCCACGGCGCAGGTGGAGATCAGCGTGACCGCCGCCGCGGTCATCAAGGTATGGATCTTCATCACAAAAACTCCTTCTCTTTTCTGCCCCCACACGTACGACACACCAGCCACCGCCGATATTCCCCGATCCGCAATCACATCCTCGTGAGCCGCATCCTGAAGAGCGATCACACCGGGGCTGAACCGCAATGACGCGCGCCGTACTAGCAAGTGGCGCTTCGACGTGATCGCACAAAAAAACGGGCCGAGGCCCGTTTTTCTGTCTTCATGCTGTGGCCGGTGACGATGGTCAGCAAGCTGCAATGTAGCGACGGCCGTAGCGATCGCGGTAGTAGCATTGGCCAGGCTCACTGGCATTGCCGATCAGCGCGCCGGCGACACCGCCGACCGCTGCTCCCACTGCTGCGCCACGAACATTGCCGGTTGCAGCGCCGCCGATGATGGCGCCGGATGCTGCGCCGATACCGGCACCTCTTTCCGTCTGGGTGCAGGCTGCAAGGGGAAGGATAAGGGCAACTGCGAGGAGTATCTTTTTCATGATGGCTTCCTTTTCAAGGATCGTTGATAATCTAACAAGGCGTCTAACAAGGCGGCCGATCAGACACGGCCCATCAGCACGAGAATAAGGAGGATGATGACGACCAGCCCGAGGCCCCCCGAGGGCCCATAGCCCCAACCGCGGCTGTAGCCCCAGTTCGGAAGCGCACCGATCAGCAAAAGAATAAGGACGATCAGCAGTATTGTACCGAGCATGATGTTTCCTCTCCAGGTTCGGACTTTGGGGCCACGTGGTATGCTTGCGGAAACGTATGTGATGCAATTTTGTTCCAACGAGCGATTGTGAACTAAGGTCCGAGCGGAAGGGCGAGATGGAGAGGCGCCGGCTTTGCCGGTTTCACAAGATCGTTCTTACGGTTTGCCGTCAGCGGGCCGAAGAGGAGGAAGGCGGCGACCAACTGGTCGACATTTTCGCGGGCCTCCGCCATCGGCAGGTGGCCGACCTTGTCGAGGATGACGGTATGTACGCGCGGCAGGCGGCCGGACAGGTGGATCTGGTGCGACGGTGGAACGATCGCGTCACGGGCGCCGATGATATTGAGCACCGGCACGTCGATGAGCGCGAGTTCATCGACGACCGACGCCTGCGACATCCAGGTAACGAAAGCGACGATGTCGTCCGCCCGCGACTTCATGAGGTGCTCGCGGACCTGTTCCATGGTTGCAATGGTTTCTTCCGTCTCCCAGCCGACGCTCTTGTCGAATACGCATTCGAGCGATCCCCAGCGGAAGGTTTCGCGCGTGGTAATCCAGCCGGTGAAGAGCCGGATGAAAAGAAGGCGGCCAAGCAGCGGCAGCCTGAGAATACGGGCCGCCAGCCGTTCCTGGCCGACAAACCGGCCGCAGGCGAAGGCACCCATGAGAATGACATTGCTGACGAGGTCAGGACGGTGGCGCGCCAGCAGCAGCGACACGAAACCGCCGGTCGAGTGGCCGATCAGGGTCACGGGTTCTCCATCGAAATCGCGTTCGATCGCCGCCGCATAGGCATTGACGATATCGGCGGTCTTCAGCGCTCCGCAAAGGCCGTCCAGCGTCCAGGGACTGTGCCCGGGCAGAGGATAGGCTGCCGCCTTGCCTTCCCGCACGATACTGGGGGCGAAACAACTCCAGAAGGCCGGCGCCATGACCATTCCATGGATGAGCACGGTTTTCACGCCCGGATCCTGGGAGAGCCAATGGGGCGAAGGGGGACGCAACATTGCCGACATCCTTGAGCCGCGTCAGCAATGATGCCTTGAGGAGTTTGGTTGTCTGAGGCAGGCGCAATCCGGGTTTGGATCGCGTATCCGGGGTTCACCAAGTCACGCCAGGCATTCCTTGACGCATTTTCCAAACGCGACCCGGCAAAAAAGGTTCCGTGTTGCCGCAGCGATGTCATTCATTTCTTGAAGCGGATTGGAGGCTTTGGTGCCCGGATCGATCTGCGGATTGTCCGGGCCGGTTATCTGCGGCGTCGTGCCGGTGGCCGTCCACAATGATTCGCTTGCAAGACGAACGGGTGGGCACAGGCCGCCGTTTTTTCGTTCGATCGCGCGGGTTCAATTCATAGTGGGCCACGCGTCTTCGCGGCTTCCTCCGCCGCGTCGAGTTCCTTGAGAAGGTCGGTAAATGCCTCATCCGTCTTGGGCATCCGTTCGCTGGCATAGAGATCGCGCAAAGTCCTGCCGATATGCAGGTTTTTTTCAAGCGTTCGGCCCGGCTGGCGGACCGCCGCTGCCGCGGACTTCCAGATGCTCGACGTGGGTACGGTCATTTTAAGATCTCGCATGGGCTGTGTGCCTTCACAACGTTCCCTACGCCGGGAAGGTTCCGCAATGCGAATGGCTAATCCGTGTCAATTCGGGGCAGATTTCCGGGGCATGGTTAATAGATAGTTTCAATCTTAACGAGAAGCTGCCTCATGCCTTTTGCTGGAACAAAATTATCCTTTCCGCGTTTAAATTCCGACAGCTTAAATCAAGGAGAGTGTCATGCTTTACTATGCTCTTGTCTTCCTCGTCGTCGCTATTATCGCGGGAGTGCTGGGATTTGGCGGTATTGCCGGAGCGTCTGCTGGCATAGCACAGATTCTGTTCTTCCTGTTCCTGGCTTTCCTGATCATTTCGCTGGTGGCTGGCCTGATGCGCAGGACGTGATCCATCAGGTGATGCGGATGAAAGGGAGCGGTGCAGGAGCGCTGCTCCCTTTTTCTTGTCTGCGTTCGGCCGTGGCGCGAGGCGTAGCCTGCTTGTGCCTTGCCGAAGGCATTTGGCTTGGCTATGCATGACCAGGATATTTCGCAAGTGCACATTCCGGAGCCGCATGCAGCATGGAGTTGCTGGAACTCAGTGTTGAAAGGATCAGCCTGTCGAGCCGCTGGCTCCGGTGGTCTTCCATATCGGTTCGGTCCGCGCGCTTTTTGTTGACGGTCTCATGGCGGCGAGCAATCGATGTTGGTGCCTTCGTGGTCAGCACCGATGCTCGGTTCCTGGGTAGATCATAGCAGACTGGAGAACAGGCAAAGAAAATGGGGAACCGGCATATGAAGACAGACGTCGTTGTTTTGGGCGCAGGCATCGTCGGCCTGTCGACGGCCATTCACCTGGCTCGGCGGGGGAAATCCGTCATTCTTCTCGACCGCCGTGGCGCCGGCGAGGAAACCTCCTTCGGCAATGCCGGCCTGATCCAGCGAGAAGGCGTGTTCCCCTATGGTTTCCCGCACGACTTCGGCGCGCTGTTTCGCTACGCACTGAACAACACCATCGATGCGAGCTACCACTTCCGCGCGCTGCCGGGCCTCGTGCCCTTCCTGCTGCGCTACTGGTGGAACTCCGGCTTCACCCAGCACGAAAACATCGCATCGATGTATGCGCCGCTGATTGAGAATTCTATCGCCGAGCACGACGACCTCATCAAAGCCTCCGGCGCCGGCGACCTTATCCGCAAGGATGGCTGGATGAAGGTGTTCCGCACCGAAGCTGCCCGTGATGCCGCCTACAAGGACGCGGAAAAACTGTCCTCGGCCTTCGGCGTCAATCATCATAAGCTGTCGAGCAGCGAATTGAAAACGATGGAACCGTCGATCACGGCCGAATTGACCGGCGGCCTGCGCTGGACGGATCCCTGGTCGATCCGCGATCCGCACAGCCTCAACAAGGCCTATCTCACCTATTTCCAGTCGCTCGGCGGACGCCTCGTCTCGGGCGACGCGGCAACGTTGGAGCATATTCTGGAAGGCGCCGGCTGGCGCGTCGCGACACCGGAGGGCCCGCTGGAGGCAAAAGAGGTGGTGGTCGCGCTCGGTCCCTGGGCCGATACGGTGACGAAGAAACTCGGCTATCGCTTCCCGCTCGCCGTCAAGCGCGGCTATCACATGCATTACGGCACGGAAGATGGGGCGCAACTCAACAATTGGGTGCTTGATGCAGAGAGGGGCTATTTCCTCGCGCCGATGCTGCGCGGCATCCGCCTGACGACCGGCGCCGAATTCGCCCACCGGGATGCGCCGAAGACGCCGGTGCAGTTGACCCGTGCCGAGCGGGTCGCTCGGGAATTCTTCCCGCTTGCCGAACGTCGCGATGAGGAACCGTGGATGGGCTCGCGCCCCTGCACGCCGGACATGATGCCGATCATCGGCAGGGCGCCCCGCCATGAAGGCCTGTGGTTCGCCTTTGGCCATGCCCATCACGGCATGACGCTTGGGCCTGTCACCGGCCGCGCACTTGCGGAAGCGATGACGGGGGAGAAGACGGTGATCGATATCAAGCCCTACAGGCCTCACCGGTTTCTGGCGTGAACATCGCGGTCTGAGGAAGAGTGCCGATTGTTCAGTCGTCCCAATCGCTGGGAATGTTGCCGTCGGCGCCGCGCAGCGTCAGTTCGTTGCGCACATCCGAGATGCCGGGTGTATCGTAGATGAACCGCTCGATACGGCGGCGGTCTTGCGCGGTTTCCACCTCGCCGGTCAGAAGCGCAATGCCGCGCCGGACATTCAGGTCCATCCCCGAAGTGTCTATGTCGCTGTCAATCAGCGCGTTGACGATCATGTCCTCCAGCGCATCGTCCTCCACGTCCGCCTCGACATCGTCATTCAAAAGATCCGGGCCGTCGGCGCTCTCGATTATAGTGTCGCTGCTGCGCTGGAAGCCCGGGTTGCCCGCTTCGTCGAAGCTCTGGTCGGCCTGACCATAGGAAGTGTTTCCGATCTTGATGTCCGATCCGGGTGTGGCGTCGGCATACGGCCAGCCTTCATCGAGGTCGCGCTCCTCGTAGTCGCGGTAGTCTTCCTCACGCCCTGTCGTTTTTGTTGTTTTGGGTTTCATCGCTCATTCCTCATCTTAATATTATCACAAAGAGAAACGGACGGCGCGTTTTTTGGTTCATTTGAGGGAGGTTCTGTGCCTCCCCCGCGTATCCGGCATGCTGCGGACGCAAAAATGGCGGAACCGCTGAAGAGGCTCCGCCCTCCCGTCATTTTTCACGCGCAGATCAGTTCTGCGGAGCAGTGCCCGTGGCAGGCGTCTGTGTGTCGGTGCCTGTGGCCGGAGTCTGTGTATCCGGAGTTGCCGGCGTGACATTTGGCGTCGCCGAAGTGTCTGGCGTGGCGCTGGTATCAGGGGTCGCGGTCCCCGGCGTCGCGCTGTTGTCGACCGGTGGCGTCGTCGTTTGTTCCGTTGTCGACGGCTGGGTAGCCGCATCATCCGTCTGGTCATTGGAAAGCTCGGCTGGCAGCCAGACGAGCAAGGCCAGAACCAGACCTGCCAAAAGGATGATCAAAATCGGCCAGCTTGAACGCTTGGAACGGGGTTCAATATCTTCCGGCCGGCGCTGGTTTGCCAACGGATCCGATCCGGGCTGGTTTGCCTTCTCAGCAGGCCATGCCGCCGGATTGACGTTGCGATTTTCACTGGGGTCAAAACGTTGATTCATGGCGTTCATATCCTTTCGAGAAATGGAGCCTGTGCCCGCAAACGTTGAAGGCAACTGCTCCCTAAAACGTCGGATGGGGACGAAAGTTCCGCGAAAGACGATTTGTGCGCTCGAAAGAGGCTGAAATTGCAGTTTTTCTTTCCAAATACTGGGAAGATCTCGCCTGGCAAGCCTGGACGGGGCATCGGTTTGGCGGGGCCGCAGAGACGTCAGGACGACGAAAGTTCGGCGATTTCTCCGAATTGCGCCAGAAGGCGCGGGCTCGTCATGTCGCCGGTTTCCTCATCGACCTCGACGGCATAGGCAGCAACGCCGGCAAAGCGACCTGCCATCGCTGCCGCGATTTTTTCAGCGCTTGCGGCATTGGACGCCTGACGCATCTCTCCCGGCGCCATCCCGCCACGAACCTTGCGATAAGGAACTACGATGAATTTCTCGGCCATGAACGGCGCCTTTCGGGATGCTGGTCCCCGCAAAGCCGATACCGGCCCGTCTCGGGCCAGTTTTCGACACTATACCAATAGCGATGAGGCGCATCTGCGCCTGTGTCCGGCAACCTGTAGCACTGATGCTATGCCCGGTATATGCAGTCACCATACAAACTGCCGAAGCGCGATTTCGACCAGTTGTTCATTTGGTCAGCGAAACGGCTGGCAAGGTAATGCATCAAAGCAGGCGTCGCGCCCATTTCGGCGCGACACCCTGGTTTTTAAAGGGAATCGAAGGTCGAGGCCGGCATTTGAAGTGCAGCGGCAATGCGCTTTACCCGGCCGGGATCGAGATCTTCGCCGGTCTCGATCCTGGAAATTTCAACGTCGGTCAGCCCGCAGGTCACGGCGAGGTCCTCGACGCTGTAGCCTGAAGCTTCACGAAAACGCCTGACAGCGTCCCCGATGTCAACGGGCGTCATGCCAGCGTTGCCGGAAACGTCAGCGTTGTTGATTGAGATGGTCATGAAATGACTCCTTCGGTTGTTCACACCGAGCTGAGCTCAGCGCGTGAAGGTGGCTTGCAGCCATTGAGATACTCGGCCTAGCGAAGCGAGAGACGAGTGCGGTGCAATATAAGTCGAAACGATGACGATGCAAGGCGTACTGGCAATCTTTGGAGCGAGTGTGTGCCATGGCCCCTGTTGCCTCAACGGCACGCTCTGCGGAAGGCGGCGGTCAAAGGCCTGTTTTTGCCCCATTTAATGGCCGAGGAAACACATTCATGACAGATATCGGTGGCAGGGTGCCTCCCAGGTTGCCGCGTTGTCGGCACGCGAACTGGACACGTTCGGATGGAATTTGTTGCGATGCACAAGATGATGTCCTATGCTGGCTGCGGTGCCAACGGTGAATACGGAGAGCACTCTGAACTTTGACCAGACAGCAGTCTTTCACGTCTGCGCGACCAGATGGAACGAATACCTCGCCGCCGGGATCGGGTATTCTCGGCTCAGCGGTAACGGGAACAAGAGCGCCCTGCCGTTTCCTTCGCAGTGCCGATGCAAAGGCGAGCACGCTTTCGAGGGCCGATCATGAGAGTTGCCAAAGCCAGGCTCGTCAGCCCGGGTGAGAACAGCGGCTATGCCATCGCTGCGGTCGCGTTGTCGCTGTTCGTGTTCGCCTATTCCTCGATTTTCGGCCAAGTGTCGATCCTCCTCTATTATGCCTTGTGGCTGCCATTGGTGCTGGTCGATTACCGGCGCGTCCTTGCCGGCAGTGGCCGATATGGATGGATCTTGGCGTTCGCGGTGTTTGCCTGTCTCTCGTTTTCCTGGTCGGATGCGCCGGCGGTGACGGCTAGAGCCGGGCTGCAATACCTCTCCCATATCATTTGCGCCCTGATCGCAATGCGGGTCGTCGATATCAGGACGCTGACGCTCGGTATGGTCACCGGTATTGGCGTCGTCCTGACGTATTCGCTGTTGTTCGGGGTTTATCATTTCGATCCGCTGGACGGCACCTATAGCTTCGTCGGCGCCTTCGCCTCCAAAAACCAGCTTGGCTTTTATGCCTCCCTCGGGGTCTATTTCGCCTTTGCATCCTTTTTTACGCTTCGCGAAAGGCGAATTTGGCTGGCGCCCGCTGCCGGCGTTGGCCTCATCGCCTGCTATTCGCTCTACGCCGCTCAATCGGCAACGTCCGCGCTGACGACGGTGGCCGTGCTTGGCATTTGCCTCGGCCTGCAGGTGCTCTCGGCGCTTTCGCCGCAAACGCGCAAGACGGTTTTCTTCGCGGTCATCGTGATTGGCGTGATCGCCGTGGTCGGCGCTGTCTATGGCGGCGCGGTGGACAGTGTCCTTGGCATATTCGGCAAGGATTCGACGCTGACGGGCCGGACCTATCTCTGGCAGCAGGGTATCGAGGCTGCGGGTGCATCGCCTTTGATTGGCGTGGGCTATCAGGCCTATTGGGTCCAGGGGTTCTCGGAAGCCGAGCGGCTTTGGGAGGAATTCTATATCGGGTCGCGCAGCGGCTTCCACTTCCACAACACCTTCATCGAAACGATGGTGGAGACAGGCGCTATCGGCCTGTTTCTGTTGTGCTCCATCCTTCTGATCACCGTGTGCGGTCACCTGAAGCGGTTGCTTTCGCAAGCGCTGGCAACGGAATCGTCGGCGCTTTTCGGCGTGGCCATCCTCCTTCTCATGCGTGCTTTCGTCGAGGTGGATGTTCTGAACCCCTACCACGTCGGATCCTTCCTGCTTTATTTTTCAGCCGGGCGGCTCACTGTCAGGGCGTCCCGGCCTTCTTTCGCACAACCTTATCCGCACGCGCACGTTCACGCTCCGGCGTTCATGGATATAGACAAGGCAGGTGAGGTGCGATGAAGACGATTTACGGGATTCAGTATCTTAGGGCCTTTGCTGCACTTGCCGTCGTCGTGTTTCACGCCGCCGAGAAAACCGGTCATCCTTTCGCGATCGGTGCGGCTGGGGTCGATGTCTTCTTCGTCATCAGCGGCTTCATCATGTGGGTGATCAGCGACCGGCGCGCGCTGACGCCTGCCGGCTTTCTATATGAGCGCGTCCGTCGGATCGCCCCCATTTACTGGCTGGCGACGATGGTGATGGTTGCCGGCGGCATTCTCGGCCTCTTTCCAAATCTGATGCTGACCACGCAGCACATCGTCTCATCCCTGGTCTTCATTCCCGTCCGCTCACCCAGCAGCGGCGAAATCTGGCCGGTGCTGGTGCAAGGCTGGACACTGAACTTCGAAATGTTCTTCTACCTGATCTTTGCGCTTTCACTCTTTCTCGAACGCCGGCGGCGCCTCGTGGCGGTCGCGGCTGTTTTCACAGCCCTTGTGCTTTCGGGCTTGGTGATGAGCGCGCGGAACCCGATCTTTCTCACCTATACACGGCCGATCATGCTGGAATTCATTGCCGGCATGTTCATCGGGCAGGCTTGGCTGAAGGGGAAGGTTCTTGGGCCGCAGTTCGGGCTGTTGCTTGTCATCCTTGCCATCGGCGGCTTTCTGGCGATCCAGGTCTTCAAGTTTCCATTCAACGAGTTCAACTGCGGTCCCCTCGCAATCAGTCTTGTCGCGGGAACTCTCTCTCTCGAGGCGGCCGGTAGAATAGGCCGGTGGCGCGTGCTTACCTTCCTGGGGGACGCCTCCTATTCGATCTATATCTGGCATGCGTTCGCGATCTCGGTGATCGCAAAGCTGGGCGGGTCCATGGGCCTGCCTCCCGGCATCACATTTGCGGTTGCCGTTGCGGGCGGCGCCGTCCTCGGCTCGTGCGCTTACATCTTGCTCGAGCGCCTGCTCACAAAACTCTTCAAGTCTGCGAAGCCCACGGCCTGGTCGAAGGCTGTTCCAGCGGAAGAAATCTGATGGCGGCCAGTCATCGACATTCATACCAAAGAGGCACAGCGCACTGTCCCGAGAAAGATCGCCTGCCTCAAGACGGGATCGGTTACCGTCGTGTTAACGCCCATCCGCAGTTTAACGCCGATAAGCACCATTTCGGCCTGAAATTGCTGCGTTGCAATAGTTCCGGTGCAAGCAGAGTGCTACTCTTGCTTGCGTGTTACTCTTGGCCGGATCAGGCCTGCAACTTTTACGGAGACAGTCGATGCGCAAAAGCGTTCTGAATGCCCTCGGGCAACCCTTGTTCTACAGCGACAGCTCGACAGCGTTTTTTTCGGCGACGGGCTCCGGCCCGACCCTTTATGGCACTGCCGGAAATGATTCCATGTGGGGTGACAGCTCTGTCAACGTGACCATGATCGGCGGCACGGGCGACGACATCTACTACCTCTATTCGTCAATCAACCGCGCGCAGGAGGCTGCCAACGGGGGCATAGACACCATCAGTACCTGGATGAGCTACACGTTACCGGAGAACTTCGAAAACCTGACGGTAACCGGCAATCTGCGCTATGCGTTCGGCAATTCCGTCGACAATATCGTCAAGGGCGCATCCGGCCGGCAGACGCTGGACGGTCGTGGCGGCAATGATGTCCTGACCGGCGGGACCGGTGCAGATACCTTCATTTTTACCAAGGGCAACGGCAGCGACCTGATTACCGATCTCGGCACGGACGACATCGTCCGGCTGAATGGCTACTCGCTCACATCCTTCGATCAGCTGCTCGACAACATAACGCAGGAAGGCGCAAATCTGCGGCTTGACCTCGGGGACGGAGAAAGCCTGGTCTTTGCCAATGAGGCAATCGGCGATCTTCATGCCGGTCAATTCGAGCTGAGCCTTGATCGCTCGGCTCTCACGCAGACGTTTGGCGACGACTTCAATACGCTCCAACTGTACAATGGCACGACCGGGGTATGGGAAGCGAAATACTGGTGGGCGCCGGAAAAGGGCGCTACGTTGTCTGGAGAACTGCAGTGGTACATCAATCCGTCCTATGCGCCGACCGCGGTCGCCAATCCCTTTTCCATCAACAACGGCGTGCTGACGATCACCGCGAAAGAGACGCCGGACTCGATCAGCGCCGAGGTCAACGGCTATGACTATACCTCCGGCATGCTGACGACACACGCGTCCTTTGCCCAGACCTACGGTTATTTCGAAATTCGTGCCGACATGCCCAACGACCAGGGCGCTTGGCCGGCCTTCTGGCTGCTTCCCGAAGATGGCTCTTGGCCGCCGGAACTGGACGTCGTGGAAATGCGCGGCCAGGATCAAAATACGGTGCATGTCACTGTGCACTCGAACGAAACCGGGCAACAGACCTCTGTCACGAGCGCCGTCAGCGTCGCCAGCACCGACGGGTTTCACACCTACGGTGTGTTGTGGCAGGAAGACGAGATTGTCTGGTATTTCGATGACGTCGCCGTCGCGCACGCCGATACGCCGTCGGACATGCATAAGCCGATGTATATGCTGGTCAACCTGGCGGTCGGCGGCACGGCCGGCACTCCCGGCGCTGATTTCGCCGATGGATCGCAGATGAAGATCGATTACATTCGCGCCTACACGCTGGACGATCTGGCTTAGGCCAGGCACGGCGAAGACCGCACGGCTTGGCGGGCCTGCTGTGCGGTGATCCCTGAACCCGGCGCTATCGAGCAGCGTGTCTGCAGAGGGCGTATGCAGCCGTTCGGATCGTGAAATTTTCTGGCGGGTTCACCGCGTGCTTCGCGTTACGCGCGGTGGCTGGCGTCGGCCATTTTCCGCATTCGCGTGCTTCGAAGCCCGGTTGATTGCGCCGGTCCCCCGTTTTGGGTAAATATTGTCTTAATGTTGAGGCAACTCGCGGAGCGATACGGATGACGTATATCGCGCGACGTTTCGAGAACTTCCGGCAAAACGGCATGCATGGCTGGGCGCGCGCTCAACCCGCCTATATCCGGGTGTTGCTTTTCATGCCCTGCCTCGTCGAATATCTCGTTTTCAGTCTTCTGTACCTGGCCGGGTTCGTTGCCTTCGTCATTCTCATGGCACTGGTGGCCATTTTCAGGCTCGATCGCGAGCCTGATGGGCGACACACGCGTTAGGATCCCGATCCTGAAGGCAGAGGGTTACCGGCCCGCCTCAACGGCTGTTCGATGTAGTATTTCTCATAACTCTTGCGATATTTTTCGGCTGCGCCGAAGTCGCTGTATTTGCCAAGCTCATCCATATCGGTCTTGTTCAGCATCACGCCGAGGATCTTGGCGTTGAACTGCGGATCGGATTGCAACACATCCCGCACCAGGCGAGACGGCGTCTTGCCCCATTCCACCACCATCAGAAAGCCATCGGCGTAGGGCGAAAAAGCCTTGGCATCGATGACCGGCGCAAGCGGTGCAAGATCGACGACGATGTAGTCGAAAGCCTTGCGCGCATTGGCGATGAGCGCCTCCATGCCCGGCGAGGCCAGCAGTTCGTTGGTGTGATAAAGCTGTTCGCGCGGTGCAATCGGCAGGATCGCCAGCCGCGTCTGCGGATCGACCCTGAGACCCGCCGTCCACTCGCTCTCACCAAGAACGGCTTCCAACAGCCCGGTTTTCGGCGGCGGGGAAATCATGCGGCTGATTGCCGGGTTCCTGAGGTCCGCATCGATCAGCAGCGTTCGCTTGCCGCTGGCTGCAAGCAACCCGGCAAAGTTCGCGGCAATCGTCGATTTTCCTTCTCCCGGCAAAGCTGAGACAATGCCGATCACCCGGTTTGGCCGGCCTTGCAACATGACGTCGCTGGCAAGTTTGGCGTTGCGTAACGTCTCTGCAAAGGCCGAACGCGGGGATTCCACGGCAATCCGGGTCATGCGCGTCAGGGGAATGTCGGTTTCGGGCTCGGGTTTGTTCATGTCCTCCTTGGCAAGGCGGCTGCGCGTCTTGTCCCAAAGGGTGCTGGTCTTTTTCCCGATCAGCGGCAGATAGCCGAGCGACTTGTGTCCGAGGATGGAGCGGACTTCCTCCTCCAGGCGGAAAAAGCGCTCGCGGAACTCCTGAACGCCTGCAATTGTGGCACCCACCATGAAGCCAAGCACGATGGAAAGAGCAAGAACCATCGTCTTCTTCGGGCTTGACGGCGATGTGGGAACACCGGCATCCGAGATGATGCGGGCTTTGGCGATCGGGAAGGAACGCTGCTGTGCGGCTTCCTCGTAGCGGCCAAGATAGGATTCATAAAGCGTCTTGAGCGCTGTTGCCCGCTGCTCCATTTCGCGCAGATCAACCAGCGACCTGTTGGCTTCCGAATTGTTGCCGACGACACCTTCGATGCTTTGGCGCAGCGACGCCTCGCGGGACTTCGCCACTTCGAATTCGTTGCGGTAGCTTGCCGTAATCTGCTCCAGTTCCCGGAACATCTGGCCGGCAAGCTCCGTTTTTTCGGTCCTGAGACTCACCGCCTGGGGATGGTCGGCTCCGAAGTTCTGGGCAACAGCCTGCTCGCGCTTGGTGACGGCCAGGTAGCGGGTCCGCAAATCCTGAATGACCGTATTGTCGGTCTCCTTCGAAGAAATGGTCGCATTGTTGACGGCATTGTCGGGGCCCTGATCGACAATCGACTTGAACTGATTGTAGCGGGCGGACGCGCTTGCCGTATCTGCCTGCGCGACGATCAGCTGGCTATTGAGGTCGGAAAGCTGCTGTTCCGACATCAATTCACCACGCGCCGAGGTCAGGCCGTGTTCTGTCTTGAATTTTTCCGCTTCCAGCGAGGCTGCCTGCGCGCGCTGGCGAAGATCGGTCAGGCGTTCCTGCAGCCAGACGGAGGCGCGTTCGGTGGCATCGAAGTTGGCGTTCAGCTGATCGGTCAGATAGGCATTCGCATAGGCCCTGGTGATGCTGGCTGCGAGCTGCGGGTCGGTGGATTTGAACGACACCGCGACGACCGAGCTTCTCGCTACCCGCTCCACCGTCAAGGCCTGCTGGATATAGGCGGCCGCCATCTGCCGCTTGCCCTCGCGGGTTGCGGCCTCGGAAATTTCGGGCTGGCCGGAGAAAACGCCGGTGATCGATCTGATCGTCGATTTCAACATCGACATCATGGATTGCGGCGGATTGAGGATGGTCCCGTTCTCGAAGAGTTTCTCCGCATCGGTGACGCGCAGTGCCAATTCGCCGGACTTCAGAATTTCGACGGCGCTGGAAATCTGTGTGTCGGCCTGCTGCGTGCTCTGCGGCGACGGAGCTTCTTCTGCATATTTGGACAGATTGTCATCGAGCAGGATCTGCGTCTGCGAGGTGTAGACCGGCGTCGCAAACAAAAGGTAAATCGCCCCGAGCAGGAAACACACGACAACACAGACGGCCACGACCCTTGAACGCCGCGCCGCAATCGCGGTCAGCCGGTTCAAATCGATGAACGAGTCGGAATCATCGCTCCGGAGCGATGGAACAGTGTTCAACGGAAGGGGTCTTTGGTTCATGGGCCGTTTTGTCTCCGGATGCCTTTTTGAATTCGTATCTCACCCCCAAATCACGTCAGGGGTGAGACCAGATTTTTCCCCGGTGCTAAGCCACCGGAAAATCGTCATTTTTATGCTGCCTGAATTGTCCGTTCGTGCGACAGCACCATCTCGCGAACGGATTCGAACACGAGATTGCCGATGTCTGCACGTGCAAGTGCAAAGGCAACGTTGGCCTCGATGAAGCCCTGCTTGGAGCCGCAATCGAAGGTCCGGCCTTCGTAAGGATGGGCGTGGAACGGCTGGGTCACCGAAAGGCGCAGCATGCCGTCGGTCAGCTGGATCTCATTGCCGGCGCCGCGCTGCTGGTGCGCGAGGATCGAGAAGATCTCGGGCTGAAGGATGTAACGGCCATTCAGGTAATAGGTCGACGGCGCTTCCGACACAGGCGGCTTCTCGACCATCTGCGTGACTTCGAAGCCATGCCGTGTTTTGGCTCCCATGCCGACGATACCGTATTTCGAGGTTTCCTCCGGCGCGCATTCCTCGACGGCGACGACGTTGCCGCCGACGTCGTTGTAGAGGTCCATCAGGCCGGCCATGCAGCCACGGGCGCCATAGGAGATCATGTCGGGCAAAAGCAGCGCGAACGGCTCGTCGCCGATCAGATCGCGGGCGCACCAGACCGCGTGGCCAAGACCAAGCGGCGCCTGCTGGCGTGTGAAGCTGACGGAGCCGGCAGCCGGCAGCATGCGCGCGAGCTCGGAAATCTGGGCATCCTTGCCCGATCGCTTCAGCGACGAAATCAGCTCGGGCACGTCGTCAAAGTGATCTTCGATCGCCTGCTTGTTGCGACCCGTCACGAAAACGATGTGCTCGATGCCTGCCTGCATTGCTTCCTCGACGGCATATTGCACGACGGGCCTGTCAACGATGGTCAGCATTTCCTTCGGCATAGCCTTGGTTGCGGGCAGAAACCGCGTGCCGTTTCCCGCGACGGGGATAACGGCTTTGCGAACGGATTTGACAGGAGCCATAGAACTATCCTTTGCTTTTGTGCGGGCTGTTGCCCGGGGTGGTTCTACTCATCGTTTTCGGCGGAGTGCCGAAAGCGCGAAGTGCGTTGAACGGTGCCATGAGGCGCCGCAGCCTGACAGCGATCGGCATGCGCAGATGCCGAATGGCCGCCGGATTTCTCCACGCGGTTCTCACCGCCTCGGAAAAGGCCCGGGCCTTGATCTGATCGACGAGGATGATGAACGACCGTGCATCCTCGATGCTGCGGTGGCGGCGGTGCTGGGCGGCCGTCGATGCCTCGTCCAGCCGGTGGTTTTTGAGAAACTCGGCATCGGCTGCGAGCATCGCGTCCACCTGATGCAGCTTCAGCACCCGGGAGATGGACCCGGTTCTGATGTAATAAGTGTAGCCGGCCGTCGGCTCGACGGCGCAGCGGCCGCCCTTGGCAAGGGCCGACGCGAGAAGCATGTAGTCCTCGCCGATTGGCAAGGTCTCGTCGAAGCGAAGGGCGTGTTCTTCCAGGAAGCGGCGCTCGAAGATCGGTTTCATGTAGCCGTAATTGTGTTCGGACTGGAACAGCACGTTTGACCCGATGAAGGCCGGAAGCGTCAGCGTCTCCAGTTTGGAGAGCTCTGCTTCCTGAAACATCCTCTTCGTTTCCCCATCCAGAGTGATGACATCGATATTGTCGACGACGATCTGTGCATCCGCACGCTTCGCCCGCGCAATCATCCGTGCCGTGCGGCCGGGGGAAATCGCATCGTCGGAATCGAGGATGACGATCCAGTCTCCGCGTGCGGCCGCAAGGCCCGCATTGCGCGCGCCGCCGGGACCGCGGTTTTTCTCGAGCCGGATCAGCCGTACCCGCGGATCGGTGTAGGCGCCGGCGATATCGGCCGTGTCGTCCGGCGAACAATCATCTATGACGATGACTTCGACGCTGACCCCGGTCTGGGCCAGTGCACTGTCGATGGCGCGCTCGATCGTGTCGCGCGCTTTGAACGCAGCCAGGACGAATGTCGCTTGCGGGTGATGTTCCATCAGGACGAACTGACCTCCGCGGCGCCGTACTGCTCGATTTCCCGCATGCCGAGGAGCCCGGTAAAGACGCCGGCATGCATTGAGGAACGCAGGATATATTGGTTCCGGCGAACCGGGGAGAAGAGGAAGGCGGCGCTGGCAAGCGCGCAATAACCGCTCTTGGCCGCGGCAAGCGCCAATTGGCGCATCTTGCCCGCCAGGCTGGATCCCGCCTCGATCAGGCGGCCATGCGTCTGGCCGAAGCGGAATTTGCGCTTGGCGAGCCATGAAAAGGCTGCGCGCTTCGCAGGCACAGGTTCCTGAACCCAGGCCGCCGGCGCATAGGCGATCGTGCCGCCCATCCGGTGCATATGCGTGAAGAACTCGGTATCCTCTCCACCGCTGCGGCCGAGCGCCAGGCTGAAGCGCCGTCCGGCGAGGGAGGGCGCTGCGAGACGCAGAAGGGCGTTACAGGTGTAACCGGTGATGATCCGGTCGCCGACCCAGACCGGGAACGTCGAATGAAAATCGCCCCGGCGCATCCAGCGCGGCGCGTCCTGGTCGTAGACGGCCTTGACCGGGCCGAGCACCACATCCGCCTCGGTCGCCTCTGCCGTTTCAATCAACCTGACGAGCCAGTCTTCGCTGGCGGTCTCATCGTCGTCGATGAAGGCAAGGAAATCCCCAGTGGCATTATCGAGGCAGGCATTGCGGGCAATCGAGATGTTCGAGGATGGACAATGCACATAGACGATCTGGTGCGGCACCAAGGCGCGCAAGGCGTTCACGCGACCTTCGGCGCTCGGTACCTCGTCATTATCCGCCACGATGATGCGGATCTCCGCGTTCTCGGGAACGGCGATCGAGCCCAGCGATCGCAGGGTTTGCTCAAGCTCCGTTCGCCGATAGGTGCACACACCGACGTCGATGCGAAGAAGGGGCTCTTTCCGGTCCATCTGCATTGTCATGAGGCGACCCGTCGATTGCGGACGTCGAGAAGCTCGCGCCAGAACCCGGCCGACCAGGCGAAATGCATCACCATGGCGGAAACTGCAGCGAGCGGCCCATAAGGGTTCCTCTGCCCCAGCGCCATCCAGGCGCCGTACCCAAGGCATGCGGCGGCCCAAAGAATGAAGGGAATGGCCGCGGCCCAATTGATCACGGCAAGCAGGGCGCCGACTGCGACCGGCACCACAGCAAGCGGCAGCATCTGACGGATGCTCGGCATTGCGCGATGCTTCAGAAAATTCTTGGCGCGCCCGCGGCCGTAGCCGAAATACTGGCGAAACAGCGTTCCGGCCGTGCTGCGTGGATAGTAGATCATGCTCGTCTTGTCGGTCATCCAAATCCTGTAGCCTGCCTTGTGCAGGCGATAGTCGAATTCCGCGTCCTCATTATGGCTGAACATTTCGTCATAGCCGCCGACGGCCTGAAAGGCGGAAATCCGCATCAGCGCGTGGTGGCCGTGATCCGCCCAATGGCCGGCCGCACCCGTGCGGTGCTTCGAACCGCCATTGCCAAGCTTGGAGTTCTGCGCGAAGGCCGTGGCTTTCTGGAACGTACTGATGCCGATGGTCTTCATAGCGACCACCACAGAGTCGGCGCCGGTCGCGATCGCGTCTTCCATCAGGCGCTGGCAATAATCCACCGGATATTCGCCATGCGCATCGATGCGGATCATGTAGTCGTAGTTCGCACCCAGAGTCGCGACCGCGAGGTTCACGGCTGCGCTTTGGATTTTCTTCGGGTTGTCGAGCAGCTTGACCTTCGGATTGACGCCGGCGATCCGCTGGATAATATCGCGCGTGCCGTCGGTGCTTCCGCCGTCGACCACGACGAGATCGGCGTCGAGGTCCTGCATGGCGCCTGCGAGCCTGGCGATCAGGGGTTCGATATACTTGGCCTCGTTGAGGCAGGGAATAACGATAAGGCTGCGGCCATGTTTCAGATCATCGGCTTTCATAGCAGTCCACCCTTATTGCTTTGCGTTTGGGAAGGCTCTTGCATCAATGCGGGATGTGCGTCGTTGGCGTGCAGGGCGCAGAGCCGGTTGACGAGCCGCTGGCAGTCGGCCCTGTCGAAGACCCAACTCTCAGAGCCGGTGGCGGCAACACGGTCGAATTCTGTGAGGTACCGCGCCGGCGCCATGTCGGCCAGAAGGCGGGCAAGCTCGGCGCTTTCGGCACAGTCCAGCAACAGGCCGATGTGTTTTGCCGAGAGGAAGCGGGCTGTCTCCGTGCCTCTCATGGCAATCGGAATCGCCCCATACCGGCATCCCTCATAGAGGCGGTTCGGCAACAGCCAGCTGGAGTTCAGCCCTTCCTCGAAGAAGTCGATGCCCCAGGAGAAATGGACCTCATGGTAGATGGCAGCGAGATCCTCGGGGTTTTTATAAGGCCCGTGAAACGTCATGAAGGGTTCGTTCTTCACGAAACCATCGAAATCGTCGAATTCGGAATAGGCCGGCCGGCCGCGCAACACGATCTCGAACTTTCCGTCCACGGCGCGCGAAAATTCCGCGAGAAGTTTCAGGGATTTCCGGCAGCGCAGGGCACCGAACCAGCCGATCTTCCAAGGTGCGCCGGGCTCGGGCGGCCGGGGCAAGGAAGGTTTTGCTGCCGTGCCGTCGCCAAGGTCTATGACCTTGTTTTCCAGAAGCAGCGTCGGGGCCCTCAGTTGCGAGATCGGCCGGAAATAACTCTCGATAAAGGCAGGCGAGCTGGTGACCAGCAGGCTGACATTGCGTCCGAGGTACTGCTCGGCAGCGCGCAGGGTGCTGCCCGCGAAGTCCTTGCGCAGCAGGAGACGGTGAATGTCCAGGCATTCGTAGACAATCGGGATGTCGCCGCCGAAAATCGCATTCGCCCTGTTGGCAAGGGCGAGCATCTCGAGATTGCGGGCAATGATGATGCCGGGCCTGGCGACCCCGCGAAGCTTGCCGCCAAGGACCATCGCAGCCTTGCCCACCGCGGCGATCCGCTGCGCAAACTTTCCGTCCCTGGTGATGCCAAGCTCGATGACGCCATCTGCGGACGGAGTGTCCCCACCGCGCCGGAACCCCGCCACTGTCACCTTGGCGCCACCTGCTTCAAGCGTCAGGGTCCTGCGCCTGATGGCCGGGTCCGCCACATCATGTGCCAGGTACAATACGTCCAGCATGAAAACTTCCTGTTTTCCGCTCAGCTTAGCCCGAGCCTAGTTCAGTTTTTTGTGCGTCGCAACATTGATATTGCGAGTGCGAATAAGACTTAATCAAGCTTGCAGGTGATGGATTCTGGAAACTGGCACTTGTCATCCGGCCCTGTGAAGGCGAAGCGGTCGATCTGCATCTTCGCGGGCCCCTGGTAGTCCAATTTGCCCATCCAGTCGCTCAAGGTGTCGGTACCCCAGAGACTGAAGAAGATTTTCTGGTCGTTGACGGGGATTTTCGCAGGGTCGGTAACGTCCTGGACCAAAGTCCCGTTGACGTAATACCGCAGGCGGTCCTTTTCCCAGACAAAGGCGTAATCGTTGAACGCCGCATTCGCGCCGCCCTCGACATCGACCAGTTTCTCGTTGCCGCCCTTGGCCGAAATATACTGGTTGACCTGAACCTTGCCGGAATCCTTGCCGAGGACCTCGAAGTCGATCTCGTCGTGCGGCTTCTTGTCGGTCGGTCCGATATAGGTGAAGAAGGCGGAGTTCAGGCCTGAGCCTTCAGCGGTCCTGATGCGCGCCTCATAGGTGCCGTAGCCGAAGCGCTTCAGGGTCTGGATCTCGCCGCAGACATAGTCCCGCTTGCCGGCCTTGCGCTGTTCGAAGGCCAGTTCGAGCACGCCATTCTGAACCGTGACCTGTTTCTTCGACCAGGTGCAGTTCTGGTGGGCACCATTGTCCCACCCGTCCGAAACGTACCAGATCTTTCGATCGATCTTGTCGAAATTCTCGACAAAGGATGTCCCTGTGTTCGCCCCTTGTGCAAGGGCGACCGCAGGAAGGCTGGCGGAAAGAACGGCAAGAATCGCCAGTGTTTTCGAGGTCGGTTTTGTCATCGTGTCGCTTTTTCCTCTGCGGAATAGGTTTCGGGCCATCCCTTCTGGTTCGCTCCGCTTTGCGTCGCGCGCTTCGGCGCGGAACCGGGCCGGCCCGCCCGGCTGCCGGTCAGGACAGCGTGCAGCCGTGGCGTCATGCGCTTGGCCGCATTGTGCGAGGCGATGAGAATGAGAAGGGCAAGAAGCGGCGTTGAGAAATAGAAGAGCGGGTAGAGCTCCGGCTCCGCCGCCTTGTTCCAGAACATCCAGAAGCCGACCAGCAGCGGGTAGTGGCCGCAGAAGATCCAGAAACTGAGACCTTCCGTCTGGGAAAGCCGCATGCCAAGGCGTGAGCGCACCAGGATCGCCGAAATTGCCCAGGAACCGACAATGCCGCAGATCGCCGTCAGGTTGCGCAGGATGTCGATCACTGCGGGGAAATCCGGGCCGGTCCAATAGAGTGCGGTCGCCAGCAATACGGCAGCCGTCAGAAACAGCGCAGAAATTTTCTCCGCATGCGGGTCCAGCATCCGGACATCGATCTTGTGGAGGCTCGCATAGATGCCGCAGCTGAAGCCGAACAGAATCGATTTTTTCAGGAAAATGCCGTTGGGGATCGGGAAGACGGCATAGATGAAGAAAATCGCCAGCGTCGCAAGCGGGTATCGCTTGATCAGCTGCCCGAGAACCGGCGCAAGCAGGATGCAGAGAAGCAGGTCGCGCAGGAAATAGAGAGGAATGTTGATCGGCGGCGCTTCGCTTGCAAAGGCAAGGGTCGCCAACTCGCGCGGCGCCGCATTGATCGCATCCGGAAGATAGCCGAAGCCTATGCCCTCTCCCTCTGCAATATAGACGAATGCCAGGAAAGCGAGATTCCAGATCAGGAACGGCAGGAGAACCGTCCGCGCCTTGGAGCGGATCGTCTTGCCGTAGTCGAAGGCATCAAGCCCGCGGCGGAACAGGAGATAACCGGAAATCGCGCTCAGGCACGGAACGCCGACGCGGAAAATACTATCTCCCAGGAAAACACGGATCCAGTCGATGAAGCCATTGGTACCGAGAAATGGGCTGGTCTGCGGATCATAGGGAACGTGGACAAAGACGATCCCCGAGATGAGCAAGATGCGCATCAGATTGATCCGCGATGATATGTTCGCGTCGATAACCAAGACGACATCCCCTGTTTGGGCCACTCCCCCCAAAGCGGCCGTTTCAACCAGAGCAGACTTGAACCTGCGTCGTGGAAGATAGGGCAGTGCGGGTCAAAAAATATGGCACCGCAGCAGAAAAATGACCTGTCATGCTGCAATGCACGCGGTTTGGAGACGAAAAAAATACCCATCCGGGGAGCAATCTTTGCCCCGATGTTTCCGAAAAATGGTCGAGTCACAGCGGTTTGAAGAATATGCGAATATTCCGATAAGAGCCGCTCGGCATATATTTCTGCCGGAAAAATTTTATTCAAAAATACACGATTTTGCACGTCAAGGTTTATGAGATCGCTCTGCTCGGTCCGGATGTGTCCCGAAATAAGGCGCTCCCACAACCCTGCGGCGATGCATTCGCAGAGTTCACGCTCCGGTGTTTTCCGCTTCGGTTCTGCGACGCCTGCTCTTGACGAGTTCGTAGATCTTTTTAAGCAGCGACCGTTCCGTAAGGGCCACAAACACGGTGTAGACAAGCCCGCCGATCACCGCGCCAACAACGAGCTGCAGCACCGGATTTGGCAAGAGAGGATCGAAAGTCTCGAGCAGATAACGAACGAGGAGCGCCATCACCAGCGCCATCAGCATGGGGCGGCTGCTGACATAGAGGCCTTTGATGAAGGGTGTCCCGTCCGCGCGAAAGACCGCCCAGGAATAGGCGACCAGCGTTACGGCATTGACGATGCAAAGCCAGATCATCGCATCGACGAGCGTACCGGTGCTTGCGCCATAGGCGACCGCCGCGCAGGTAGCAATCGCGCGAATGACGGCGGACCAGAAGAGCGCGCGGCCGTGCCCCACGCCCTTCAAGTAGGGAATGAAGGTGCTGCAAGGCGTCAGAATGCCTTTCGAAAGCGCAAGCAGCCCCAGCACCGGCCAGGCATAAGCCCACTGCTGGCCGAAGAGAACACGCATCGAAGGTTCAGCGAGGGCCCAGAGGCCGAACATCATCGGAGCGAGCAATACGGTCGTCACCTGGGTGCTGAACATCAACGCCTGCGACCGGCGCTGCCTGTCATCCATCATGCCGCTGAAAGCCGGGAAAAGAACGCCCATGACGGCGGAAAGCACGACCTGGTTCGGAATGCTGGCAAAGCGGTTGGCGGCCGAATAGGCGCCGGCATCGGCAAGGCCCAGATAGCGCGAAATGATCACCATCGGTGACTGGAAGGTGATGAAGTTGGCGATTTCCGAGCCCATCATGCCAAGGCTGAAACGGCTCAATCCGACGACCCGGCGAGGGTGGAAAACGAAGCGCGGCATATAGTGCGAGACTGTATAGAGGCCGCAAAGGCGCACGACGGCGGAGACGAAGAGCTGCGCGATCAATGCCCATACGCCCCAGCCGAGAAGCGCCATCATAACGGCAACGACGGCACCAAGCGATTCGGAGACCATGCTCCAGACGGCGTCCTTGCTGAAGTTCATGCGCCGGGCGAGCAGCGAATAGGCAACATCCCCGCCGAGTTGCAGCGGGATGAGAAAACTCATGATTCTCAAAAGGTAAGCGGCTTCGGGAGCGCCAAGCAGGGCCGCAAAGAAATCCGCATAGACATAGAGCCCAAGCGCCATAAGGCAGGAAATCGCCAAGTTTGCCCAGAAGACGGAATGGACGGTTTCCATTTCCTCTTCCCGCTGAATGACCAGGGCCGAAGTCAGTCCGGCGCCGCCGATCATGGCGAGAAACTGGACGACGGTGAGCGCCACGGCAACGGCACCGAACTCCTGCGGCGTGAGAATACGGGCGAGAATCGGCACGGTGACAAACTTAAGCCCGAATGTGCTTGTCTTGGATAAAATGCTCCAACCGACATTGCTCGTGACGGATTTGACGTTCACTCTAGGGGGCATGGCGTAAATCCTATGTGTCGATGGGAGGATCAAGGCAGAGGAGTGGCGCTGGGGCAGGGCGCAGCCTGAGGGAGGAAACCAGCAACATCTTCTAGACAAACCGCAAGGACGAAAAGATGGCGAAATTTACGGTTATCATTCCTTACTACCAGAAACAGGCTGGAATTCTGCGACGGGCGCTGGAGTCCGTTTTCGCGCAGAGTTACCAGAATTTCGATATCATCATCGTCGATGATCAGTCTCCCTTCCCGGTGGAAATCGATCTCGACAGCCTGCCGCAGGAGCAGCGCGCGCGCATCAAGGTGATCAAACAGCCGAACGCCGGGCCGGGCGGAGCGCGCAACACGGGCCTTAACAACGTTACGGCGCAAACGGATTTTGTCGCCTTTCTCGATTCCGACGACCTTTGGATCAAGGATCATCTCAGGAACGCCCACGACGCGATGACACGTTTCGGATCGGATTGCTACTGGGCTTCGATCACCGGCGGAGACGCCTTTTACTATCATTTCGGCGTGGCCGAACTGCAGAAATCCGAGACTGTCATCCGGCTTTCCGAGAGCCCGCTGGTTCTTGAAGTTCCCGAATTCCCCAAGGTCATGCTCCGGGATTGGAGCTTCCTGCACCTGTCCTGCATGGTTATCGGGCGAAAACTGTTCGAGGCCCTTCGCTTTGAAGCGGAGCTTCGTCTGGCAGCGGAAGATGTCCTGTTCTTTTGCGACTGCGCGATCACCGCCGAGCGGGTCGTCCTTTGCAGCGACCCTGGCGCGGTACGGGGCGAGGGTGTCAATATCTTCCACAGTATCGATAGTGATTCTCCGCAGTTTCTCTCGCAGCAATTCAACACCTGGGTTGCACTCGATACGTTGGAGGGGCGATTTCCGCGCAAGACAGCGGAAGCCGCTTCCATCCACTCCTACAAGCATACCGCAAGGAAACAGGCTCTCTGGAGTCAGGCGCGTCGGGTCAAGCGGCGGAAGATGCCGCAGTTCAATCTGCTCGCACGCTGGGTCTGGCGCGATCCGAGACTGTTGCAAAGTGCGCTTCAGCTTGCCGTCGGCAAATTATCACGTTAGCCTTCGCAGATGCAGCATTTTTTTGCTGCGCACACTGACGTGCGCGACTGCCTGAGGCATGTCGTGTCCTTTCAAGTCCCTTGGCGATGCACACAGGAGATGTCATGGACCCTTATTACTGGGAATCGCAGCACGGAAACTTCGGCGACGACCTCAATCTGTGGCTATGGGACTTTTTGATCCCGGGCTTTCGCGAAGTCCACACGGAAACCCTTCTCGTCGGCGTCGGTACGGTCCTCAATCGCGCGCTCCTGCCGGAGGGCCGGCACAAGCTGGTGCTGGGAAGCGGCTTCGGCTACGGCACCCTGCCGGATATGAGCGATAGACGCGAATGGGACATCCGCTGCGTGCGCGGTCCTCTGACGGCGCAGAAGGTGGGCATCGATCCAAAACTCGGCATCATCGACCCGGCCGTCATGGTTGCCGAAATGCCCGAATTCAAAAATCTGCCGAAGAAGCACAAGAAGAGCTTCGTTCCCCACTGGGAATCGGCGGCTGCCGGCATATGGCCAGTCATTTGCGGAACCGTCGGCCTGCACTACATCGACCCGCGCGGTGACGCCAAGGAGGTCATTCGCGAGATCGCCCAATCGGAACTGATCATCGCTGAATCGATGCATGGCGCCATTCTCTCCGACGCGTTTCGCGTGCCATGGGTAGCGGTTACGACATCCAACAGCATCAACAGCTTCAAATGGAACGACTGGGCTGAGACCGTCGGCGTTACCTATCGTCCGCGTCACGTCCCCGTATCGACCCGTGCCGAAGCGATCGCCAAGGGCGCGCGCTTCTGGGGCATCGGCTTCGACGCCCGGCAACCCGCGTTGGAAGACCCGAACAAGCGGCAGATCGACGACAGTGCGATGGTCGCGGTGCGCGACCCCACGCAGACCTCGCTGCGTGTTGCCGCAAAGCAGCTGCTCGCCGCGCCATCGGCCCTGTCGCTGTGGCAGGCGGCACGCGCCACGCCGCAGCTGAGCGCCGATCATGTTCTAGCGGAGCGCAAGGAGCGCTTTCTGGACGTTATCGACAGCGTGCGCCGCGCCTATTTATAAGCCGCGGCCTTGACGATCGAGCCGCCGTCGATGCCAGCTTCAGGCTGCAGTTGATGGCGGCTGCAGGAGGTAGCGCAGCGCGCCCGATCCGCCAAGCGCCACCGGCGCCGCTTCAGGCTGCCGGCGAAAACGTTCGGTCTTGTCGGCAAGGATGCCACCGGCGATCGCCGGGATCGCGGCTGGCTTGCCGAGCGCGTAGAGCAGGGCGGCCTTCGGGCCGGATTGCCGCTTGATATCGAGGAATTCCCGAAGCTCGTATCGTCCGCGAATATGGCGCTCGTGCCGGCTGATCAGCGCTCTTGCCTGGTCGGAAAGGCCGGTCTGCGACAGGATTGCCCTGTCGGCCTCGTAGAGCCGCTTCAAATCGATTGTGCGGTGGCTGCCGCTCAGCGAATTGCCGCGGACGACCGCGCCATAGCCGCAGCTGTGAATGATCCTGTAGCGCGCGCCCTTCGTCAGCGCGCGGGCGTAGAGGTCGTAGTCCTCGCCGAGCCGCAGGCTTTCCTGATAGCGAAGCTTGTGCGCGTCCAGAAAATCACGCCGCATCAGCGGTTTAAGAAATCCGATCTCGCCGCGTCGCACACCACGTTTTGAGATATTGCCCTCGATGAATTCGCTGAGATCAAGCGTACGCGGCGCGGCCGGGAAGGCTTCAAGCACCAGATGCGCGCTCGATGCCCGTTCCTCGTCGACAAAGGCTATGTTGTCGGCAATGAAATCCCAGTCCGTCTGCGACAGAAGGTTTTTCAGTCGGCCGGCAAAGAAAAAATCATCGGCATCGAGGATCGCAAGCACCGGCGCGTTCGAGAGCGAGATGGCGTGATTGCGGGCAGCAGCCGGTCCCTTGTTGATGTCGAAGCTTGCGACGGTCAGCCTGCCGGTACCGTCGTCCACTTGCCGGGAAACATCCGCAGTGCCGTCGCTCGAGCCGTCGTCAACGACGATCACCTCCGCGGTTTCAGGTTCCGCCAGCGCTGACTGGATCGCGCGCCCGATCGTCTCGGCCGCATTTTTCGCGGCTATGATGACGCAGACATCGGCATTCGGTTTCATGATTATCTTCCTCTATCGCTGTCATGCCGAAACTAGGCCGGCTTTGAACAGGCGACAAGGCACGATGTTGCACTTGCGAAGGGTTTGCCGTCTTCGCGCTCTGCAAAAGGATACCGGAAATAGGAACTCAGGCGCAGTTTATCAGCGCGTTCAGGAGTTGAAGTGGCGCGGATTGTTAGGAACGCGAAGGGTTTTCGGCTCTTTGTCGTCTCCGGCCGATGTGGAGGCCGCCGAATGGCCCCGAGTCACTTTCCGGCGACCCCTGCCTTCTCTTGTCACGAGCGCCACGACGGCGACGAAGTATCCGGCCTGCAACAGAACGGCGCAGACCAATGTCTGCCAAGCCGTGGTCCAGGCCGAGCCAGTCAAAAAGTAGGTCGCGATGGCAAAAACGGCCAAGCAACCCAACATGCTGACAAAAACACGTGGTGCAAACATCAGGACACCCTCAAGGCTACGTCTTGATTTGCGCGCATCATGGAAAAAACACCTTCTCCTCTTAGGCGATTATTAACATATCGAACGTGGGCTGCAGATTCAACCGCTGCCGGGACACTATGTTTCATCTTTGTCAGAACCATTTATCGCATCAAATCTTAGCTCGCATTTAAATTCATCTGTAGATTGCGCGATAGCTGGAACATTTTTGGTGTCATCGGACACGACGACACGCCCGTCGGCCACCTTGCATCGCTTGCTGCGTGCGACGGCCTGCAAATCAGTGCACGAAACAGGATTTAGCCACATTTCCGCCGACCTTCCTTCCGGCGATACAATCAGAGGATGATTTGCGCGATTTAAATACCTAGAGATTGCGGAAAAACAGCTTAATTGGTCAACTTTTGTTACAAAATTAGCTGTTTTTAATAAAAACATGTGCAGTGCAAAATAATGTTGCGTTGCAAAAAATGCGCATCAAAAAATGAATAAATTGAGTATAATGTAAAAATATCTAAGCGTAATAAAATATAAATCAGACCACTAAATCGCTTTAAAAAAGAATAAATTACAATCTATTCTCTTGATATTTTCAGTCTATCGTGATTTTAGTCTATAAATAGCTTTGATTTTATGACGAAATGATGGGGAATTATCGACTAATAATCGTATATTTCTTTTTAACTTAAGAGCGGACCTGCTGTGACGCGAAATGCGGCATGAAATCTGCCTTTAAAAAACAAAATCTGCCTCTACACTCCCTCGTGTAATTGATGCCATGCGCCCCAAGGGGACCCGACCAATCGCCAACGCAAATGGAGTTACCTCCCATGAAGTCTGCGACTCGATCGGCAAGTTCGCCGTATTTTACGACCATCGAAGCCGGGGCACACCGGCCGATAGGGGGAATATCAAAGAGGGGGTTCGACATCGCTGCAGCGTCTCTGGCGCTCGTCGTCTTTAGTCCGATTTTTCTGCTTCTCATGGCCCTGGTGAAGTTTTCGGACGGGGGGAGTGTCTTTTATGGACACCGCCGCGTCGGTCACAATGGCCGCTTCTTCAAATGCCTCAAGTTCCGCACCATGGCGCCGAACGCAGACAGGATTCTGCAGGACCATCTGCGCAAAAACCCCAAAGCCTATGAGGAATGGCAGGCGACCCGCAAACTGCAGGACGACCCGCGCGTCACGGTGGTTGGTAGTGTTCTGCGCAAACTGAGCCTTGATGAGCTTCCACAACTCCTCAACATCATCCGCGGTGACATGAGCGTTGTCGGCCCGCGTCCCGTCGTGGAAGACGAGCTTGAACTTTATGAAAACTCGGCCGTCTACTATCTGAAGTCACGCCCCGGCCTGACCGGCCTGTGGCAGGTCAGCGGCCGCAACGATGTTTCCTATGCTGCACGGATCGCCTTCGATACGCACTACGTCACCAATTGGTCGCTGATCAACGATGTCGTCATCGTTGCAAAGACAATTCCGGCCGTCTGCCTGTCCCGAGGCAGCTACTGATCTCAGTCTTCAGTCTGTGCATATGCCGCTTCCGTCGACACGCCGGGATCGGCTTTGTTAATTAAGTGAGGGATTTTTATGAAAAGAAGTCTTTGTCTAGGACTTCCTGCCCTTGGCAAGCGAGCCGCAGGTGCGGCGCGCCTTTCCGCACTCGCGTTCGCAATCGGCGTTTCGGGTATTCAGGCGGCTTTTGCCGACGATTATACGCTGGGCGCCATGGATAAGTTGAGAATCCGCGTTGCGGAGTGGCAGACCGCCGAAGGAACCGTCAGGGATTGGTCCGCCATCAGCGGCGACTATACGGTCGGCGCTTCGGGCGGCATTTCCCTGCCGTTTCTAGGGACCCTGCCTGCCTCGGGGAAAACGACGACCGAGATCGCCGATGAAGTCGGGCTGCAGCTTCAAAAACTGTTCGGCTTGCCGGATCGTCCGTCTGCCTCGGTCGAACTTGCTCAGTACCGCCCAATCTATTTGGCCGGCGACGTTCAGACGCCTGGAGAATATCCGTTCGCGCCGGAGATGACCGTGCTGAAGGCGGTGAGCCTTGGCGGCGGACTGCGCCGGGCCGAAAGCGGTCAGCGTTTTGCGCGCGATTTCATCACGGCCCAGGGCGAATCCTCCGTGCGGATTGCCGAGAGAAACCGGCTCCTCGTCCGGCGCGCGCGGCTTCAGGCGGAGATCGCCGAAAAGACCGACATTGCCGTTCCCCCGGAACTGAAAAATGCCGCCGATGCTGCAAGTCTCGTCGAAAGCGAAAAGGCCCTGATGGTCTCGCGCGACAAACGCCTGAAGCTTCAACTCACGCAGTTGGCGGAGTTGAAATCCCTGCTGCAGAACGAGATCGAGTCCCTCGGCAAGAAGTCCGTCACCCAGAACCGGCAACTGGAACTGGTCATGGACGACAAAGACAAGGTCGATACGCTGGCGGAAAAGGGACTTGCGCTCAGTGCGCGCAAGCTCACCGTCGAACAAAGAGCCGCGGAACTGCAGGCGGCCCTGCTTGACATCGACACGGCGTCGTTGAAAGCCAAGCAGGACGTCAGCAAGGCAAGTCAGGACGAGACCAATCTTCGAAATGATTGGGATGCCCAGCTCGCCCAGGAACTGCAGAATACCGAAGCGGAACTGGATACGCTGGACCTGAAGCTCACCACCAGCCGCGACCTCATGACCGAAGCACTCCTGCAATCTGCCGATGCGGCTCAGACGCCGCAAGCCGGGGCGGCTGCGAGCATCACCTATTCCATCGTCCGGCAAAAGGATGGAAAATCGACGAAGATACCGGCGGATGAAGGGACCCCTATCCTGCCGGGCGATGTCGTCAAGGTCGAGCCCGTCGCTGTAACCCAGTGACGAGGCCCGACTGGTGCCGATCGTGCAACCGTGAAGCCGGAGAATACTGGCAGAAGGGCTTCCCATGACCAAGACACCAGCGCGAAACCACGGGCCAAGTCTGAACGTCGATGGCGACGCAACCGATACGGAGATAAATCGGAAACTGGCGGAGCATTTGAGAGCGAATGCAATCAAGGTCACGCCAGATGTGGATATGGTGACAACTGCGCAACAGCCCGCAGGCTTTGGCCGGAGATCCGCCCTGATCCCAGTGAGGGCTTTTGCCATGGCAATCGCCCAGATCTTCGGCCTGGTGATGCTCATTATCCTTATGATCTTCGCCTCGATCCATGCCCACCTCTATGAAAAAGAGGTGCGGTAAGGGAGTCGATTTTGACAACGCCCTCCCGTTTTCGGCCGCGTTAACGCCTCCTGGCTGCGGGATGGCGCCGGTCGCCGTGATCCTCGTGGGCGCTAGGAATACACTGCGTTTCTGAAATGGGCGAGGCTTGCCAGTTTCAGGTCCGCAGCGACACGGCCATTTACGTTGCGGAAAATTTGCGATACGCCCCGCGGCACATCCCTTTTGCCGCCGCAACGTTTTGGACCTCACGCACACATGATCCGTATCGACAATATCAGCAAGCAGAACAGCCACCGGCTGCTCTTCATCGAGGCCTCCGCGGCGCTCAACAGGGGTGAGAAGATCGGCCTCGTTGGCCCGAATGGGGCCGGCAAGACAACGCTCTTCCGGATGATCACTGGCGAGGAGCAGCCTGACGAGGGCCAGGTGTCCGTCGATAAGGGCATGACCATCGGCTATTTCAACCAGGATGTGGGCGAGATGGCTGGTCACGGCGCCGTCGCCGAAGTGATGAACGGTGCCGGCCCGGTGAGCGATGTTGCCGCTGAGCTGCATGAGCTCGAGGCGGCCATGTCTGACCCCGATCGCGCCGACGAGATGGACGCGATCATCGAGCGCTATGGCGAGGTGCAGGCGCGCTACGAGGAACTGGACGGCTATGCCCTGGAAGGCCGCGCGCGCGAGGTTCTGGCGGGTCTGAGTTTCAGCCAGGAGATGATGGATGGCGACGTCGGCAAGCTGTCTGGCGGCTGGAAGATGCGCGTGGCGCTAGCCCGTATTCTCCTCATGCGGCCGGATGCCATGCTTCTCGACGAGCCGAGCAACCACCTGGATCTCGAAAGCCTGATCTGGCTCGAGGAATTCCTGAAAGGTTATGAGGGCGCTTTGCTGATGACCTCGCACGACCGCGAGTTCATGAACCGCATCGTCACCAAGATCATCGAGATCGACGGCGGATCGCTGACGAGCTATTCGGGCGACTATGCATTCTACGAGCAGCAGCGGGCGCAGAACGAGAAGCACCAGCAGGCCCAGTTCGAGCGGCAGCAGGCGATGCTCGCCAAGGAAATCAAGTTCATCGAGCGCTTCAAGGCGCGTGCCTCGCACGCAGCCCAGGTACAGAGCCGCGTGAAGAAGCTGGACAAGATCGAACGGGTGGAGCCGCCCAAGCGGCGCCAGGCGGTGGCATTCGAGTTTCAGCCGGCGCCGCGCTCGGGCGAGGACGTGATCAACCTCAAGAACGTGCACAAGAGCTATGGCAGCCGCAGCATCTATGAAGGGCTGGACTTCATGGTGCGCCGCCGCGAGCGCTGGTGCATCATGGGCATCAACGGCGCCGGCAAATCCACGCTTCTGAAACTCGTTGCAGGCTCGGCCGAGCCGGATCAGGGCAGAGTCGCCCTGGGCGCCAGCGTCAAGATGGGCTATTTCGCGCAGCACGCGATGGATATTCTGGACGGCGAGCGCACTGTGTTCCAGTCGTTGGAGGACGCGTTCCCGAAGGCGGGGCAAGGTCCATTGCGGGCGCTGGCGGGCTGTTTCGGCTTTTCCGGCGACGATGTGGAGAAGAAATGCCGGGTGCTGTCGGGCGGCGAGAAGGCGCGGCTGGTGATGGCGATCATGCTGTTCGACCCGCCGAACCTCTTGGTGCTGGACGAGCCGACCAACCACCTCGATCTCGATACCAAGGAAATGCTGATCAAGGCGCTGTCCGAATACGAGGGCACCATGCTGTTCGTTTCCCACGACCGGCATTTCCTGGCAGCTCTCTCCAACCGGGTGCTGGAACTGACGCCCGATGGCATCCACCAATATGGCGGAGGCTACACGGAATATGTGGCCCGTACCGGCCAGGAGGCGCCGGGGCTGCGCAGTTGAGCGGCTGAATCCCGGCCGGTATTTTTCAGGTCGCTGATGTCTGCTGATGTATAATGTCGCAAGCGCCTCTCGGCGCTTTCCGCGGGTTTAAAAGCTTGAAGCCGGATGTGCGATGTCTTCGACCGAGTTTCATCTTGTTACGGAATGGATCGTCGATTCGCCGGTTGAAGATGTCTGGCGGATGCTCAACACGCCTGAGACCTGGCCTGATTGGTGGCCGTCCGTGAAACAGGTCGATGTTTTGCGCGAGGGCGACGAAGTGGGAATCGGTTCCGTCCTCCGGATGCGATGGTCCACCGCGCTGCCCTACGACCTCACCTTCGAGATGCAGACGGTGAGGGTCGAGCCGCTTGTGACCATCGAGGGCCGAGCCACCGGCGAACTTGAAGGCATCGGCCGGTGGACGCTGCGACCCGAGGGCTCGAAATGCCATGTGCGCTACGATTGGATCGTCAAGGTGACGAAGCCTTGGATGGTCAGATTTTCATTCATCCTGAAGCCGATCTTCCGCTGGAACCATAACGTCGTCATGGAACGCGGCCGGCGTGGTCTTGTGCGTCACCTCGCCCGCGATCGCTGAAGAACGTCGCCTCGATTTCACGCCTTGTTCCGATCGACAACGGTCGCGGTCCACGACCCGATTCAACCAGGCAAGGTCTGGCTAAGCACGCTCTTCCCAGATTTTCGCCAGTTCGACGAGCGTCTTGACGGCCTTTTCCATGTCCTGCCGGCTGATCCATTCGAGCGGCGAGTGGAAGGCGTGGCCGCCAGCGAAGATATTGGGGCAGGGAAGGCCCATGAACGACAGCCGCGAACCATCGGTGCCGCCGCGGATACTGCCACGCACAGGCTCCATGCCGGCGCGGCGGATTGCCTCGATGGCGTTTTCGACGAGCTGCGGATGACGGTCCAGGATGGCCTTCATGTTACGATATTGCTGCTTGATCTCGAAGGTGCAGGACGAACCCGGATACTCCGCCATCACGCCCTTGACGAGCGTCTCCAGCATGGTTTCCTTGGCGGCAAGGCCCTCATCGTCAAAATCGCGGACGATGAAATTCAGGACTGCCCTTTCCATCGAGCCGGTCACGCCCGTCGGGTGAACGAAGCCCTCCCGGCCGGCGGTCGTCTCAGGTGCTGCGTCCTTCGGCAGCCGGCTGAGAATTGTACCGGCGATCTTGGCTGCATTCTCCATCTTGCCCTTGGCGAAGCCGGGGTGGATGGCGACGCCCTGAATGGTGATCTCGACGCCATCGGCCGAGAAGGTCTCGTCTTCGATATGCCCGGCTGTTTCGCCGTCGACCGTATAGGCGAACGCGGCGCCCAGCTTTCCGAGATCGACCTTGTCGACCCCTCGGCCTATTTCCTCGTCCGGGGTGAAGAGGATTTTGATGGTGCCATGCCGGATGTCCGGATTGTCGACCAGGACCTGCGCGGCCGTCATGATCTCGGCAAGGCCGGCCTTGTCGTCGGCGCCGAGCAGGGTCGTGCCATCGGTCGTGATGATATCGTTGCCGACCTGGTCGCGCAGCGCCGGATTATCGCTGACGCGAATGATCTGCTGCGGATCGCCTGAAAGCTGGATGTCGCCACCTTTGTAGTCCTGGATAATTTGCGGCTTGACGTTTGTTCCCGTAAAATCGGGAGCGGTATCCATGTGCGAGCAAAAGCAGATCACCGGTACAGGCTTGTCGACATTGGACGGAATGGTCGCATAGACGTAGCCATGCTCATCGCCATGCGCGTCGGACAAGCCGATTGCCTGCAATTCCGCAACCAGCACGCGGCCGAGGTTCTGCTGCTTCTCGGTCGAGGGTTGCGCGGGCGACTTGGGATCCGATTGCGTATCGATGACGACATAGCGAAGGAAACGATCGACAACGGTGTCCGTCATGGGCTCAGGTCCATTTTTCTTGCTCGTGACAAACGGCTATAGCCTTCGCCGGCGGTGCCGTGAATGGAATTTTCGCTTTGTCGAGGAAATTCGCAAGCGCGGGGCCACAAGTTCCCCATCACGCGTGCAGGCAAGCGGCCGTTCGGAAATCGAAACAGCAGGCGGTTCCTCGTCAGGGGACGAGAACGGCCGCGCCGCTGACCCTGCCGGCCCGAAGGTCGGCAAGAGCGGTGTTCGCGTTTTCGAGTGGATAGACAGTTGTGTGCGTGCGTACTCCGGCTTGCTTGGCGACCGCGAAAAATTCCCGTGCATCCTGACGTGTCAGGTTTGCTACGGAAACGAGTTCCCGCTCGCCCCAAAGCACGGCGTAAGGCATGGCGGGGATGTCGCTCATGTGGATGCCGGCGCAGACCACGCGCCCGGCTTTGCGCACCGCCTTGAGCGCTAACGGCACGAGGCTGCCGACGGGCGCAAAGATGATTGCGGCATCGAGTGGGTCCGGTGCCGGCTCATCCGAACCACCGGCCCAGGTGACACCAAGCTCGAGGGCGAAGCGCTTGGCCGCTGCGTCATCGGGACGGGTAAATGCATAGACCTTCCGCCCCTGCCAGATGCAGACCTGAGCGATGATGTGTGCCGCCGCGCCGAAACCGTAAATCCCGACCTTTCGACCGTCACCGGCCCGCTTCAGCGAGCGCCAGCCGATCAGGCCGGCGCAGAGCAGGGGCGCTACCGATACGGCATCGGCTTCGAGGTCGAGATCGAACGCATAGTCCGCGTCCGCAATGGCATGCGTGGCGAAGCCGCCATCGCGGGTGTAGCCGGTGAACAAAGGATCATCACAGAGATTTTCCGCATTCGATCGGCAATAGGAACATGTCCGGCAGGTATGGCCGAGCCAGGGCACGCCGACGCGGTGGCCGATTCTTATCGCGTCAACATCGCCACCGACCGCCTCGACGATGCCGACGATCTCGTGGCCCGGTATCAGCGGCAGCTTCGGCTGAGGCAGGTCGCCATCAATCACGTGAAGGTCCGTGCGGCAAACGGCGCAGGCTTCGATCCTTATTCGGATCTCACCGGCACGCGGCAACGGAAGCGGCCGCTCGACCGCCAGCAGCGGCCCGCCAATTGCTTCAAGGACCATTGCTCGCATTGGCATGGGCCTTTCGTGGATTTCGGTAGAACCCTGCCCGGAAGGGGCGATGGCCTTCTATCCGATAGTGCCTCGGTCTTGATTTCGATCAGGCGGCATTACGTGAGCATTCCACGCAATAAGGCGTGAAAGGCAGGGCTTCGAGCCGCTGCTCGCCAATTTCCGCTCCGCAAAGGACGCACCGGCCATAGGCACCACTGTTTATACGATCAAGCGCGGATAAAATCGCCTTCAATTCGTCGTGGCCGGTCCGTTTCATCGTCATGAGAACTTCGTCGTTCTCTGTTTCGATCGCCCGGTCGGCACTGTCGGCATCCAGTTTTTTTCCCAGGTCGCTTTCAATCGCCGCCAGCCGCCGCTCAATGCCGCCACGCCGATCTTCGAGACCTCTTTTGATCTCTGTAATATTCATTTTTCTTCTCACTCGATTTCGGTCGACTGAAGCCTGCGATACCTTCTGCATGCGATGGCTGCGACCGTCCGATTGCTATTCTAGCATATGTATCGCCGGGAATTGCCTATTGACCTGGATCAAAAACGCGCATCTCGTTTTTTAATGGCAACGCACTCTTCCGTCTGTCATGGCCTCGCTTGGTCAGTTGTTGCGATCAACAGAGCGGACAATCTTGAGCTGTGTTTCTTCGTCCTGCTGGCCGAGTGCAGCCAGCAGGTCTCGCAGGATGCGCCGCAGGCTGTGAAGCTGATCCACGAGTTCCATGACAAGATCCACGCCCGCCTCGTTGACACCCATGTCGCGGGTCATCTCGATGATCAGCCGGCCGCGTGCGAAATCGGCATCGCGAAATTGCGGTTCGGGGCCTGTCGTGTCGGGAACAAGCCACCCCTGCTTGATCCACACGGCAAGCACTGGCGCGTCGATCTTCAGCTTCAGGCAAAATTCAAGCTCGTTCATGGTGCCGCCCCCATGCTCTTTCTCGGATCCTGTCTGCTTGCCTCGGACCACTCTCTCATGAGAGCGATGAGGCGCGGATCGGGCGTGTCGGGCAACACGATCTTCAGGATTACAAAGAGATCGCCACGGCCGCCGCCCCGCTTCGGCACGCCTTTATCCTTCAGACGCAAGATCTTCCCGCTGTTGGAATACGGGGGCACCGTCAGTGTCACCGGACCGGTTGGGGTCGGCGCGCGGATTTTGGCGCCCAGGACCGCTTCGTCCAGCGAAATTGGCAGTTCCAGGCGAATGTCGTCGCCGTCGCGCTGGAAGAAGCGGTGCGGCGGCACATGAACCTCGATGAGCGCATCGCCCGGAGGCCCGCCGCCAACTCCTGGCTCTCCCTTGCCGCCAAGACGCAACGTCTGTCCATCACGTGTACCTGCCGGGATTTGAACGTCAAGGGTGATGCCGTCCGGCAGCATCACGTGGGTTTTGGCGCCGTTTACGGCATCGAGAAAATCAACCGCCATGGAGAAATAGCGATCTTGTCCTTTCGAACGGAATTGCCCACCGCTCGTGCGACGCGAAAAGAAAGCGGAAAAGGGATCTTCCGTTTCGCCAAAATCGGCAAAGCTGGCGCTGTTATGATAAGGATCGCTGGGACCACTCGCCGACGCATAGTCACGGTAATAATGGCGCGGGGCCTGCTCGGCACCCGACATATCGATCTCGCCGCGATCAAATCGAGCACGTTTCTGCTCGTCGCTCAGCAGTTCATAGGCTGTGGAGATTTCCTTGAAACGCTCCTCCGCAGGTCTGTCGCCCGGATTGAGGTCTGGGTGATGTTTCTTCGCAAGCTTGCGGAATGCGCTTTGGATATCCTTTTGTGTGGCGTCCCGCTTCACGCCCAAAATGTAGTAAGGGTCGTGTCTCATTCAACCTCTCCATGGAATAGCGTTATCGGGGCATCAACGGACTATAGGCTTTGCCCGCGTTGCACGCCAATCCGAACTCGAGCCTGCGAGACGACGTGCGTTGGCCGAGATGGCCGCATTGAGCGTCTCAGCCCATCGCCACCAACGTTACAAGCATTGGGGTTATGTCGTAACTTATTGAAATTTAACAAGGAAAGTGGCTGGGGAACCTGGATTCTCACATGATTTCAATGGCTTAACAAGATCGCCTTGAAATCCCCTATGTTTTCCTGCCGCGAGCGACCGTGGATGCCACCTTTGTGCCCTGGCTTTGGGCCTCAGTCAACAGGACGGGCGAGCGGCAATAATTTCCGCTCTAGTGGCGAATTCGCGAGCAGGTGACAAACCACAAAGACGTCCGCTTTGCGCCCACATTTCTGTCGTTCAAGCCATGCCATTCAGTTATCGTAGCGGTCACCGAAAAGAGCAGGGAGCGTCGGGCCCGTCGTGGGCGTGAGGATGATTTCGAGAGGGAAAGGTAGGGACCGTCAGGACCGCAATGTTATCAAATGCCGATACGGGAAATATGCGTTAAGAAATCGGTGGCTCGTTCTGCGGCAGGCATGCAGAAATGTCAGTGTCCCGAGGAGGTTGCCGATGAAGAGCAAGAAAATACCCAGTGATATTGCCGCCGCCATCAGGCAGTCGGCAATCGATGGCTGGGACGATGATGCCGCTATGGTTGCCCACACTATCGAAACCGAAACAGCCGCCTATCTTGAGCTTGAAGCGCTGGACTTCGGGACTGCTGCCAGCTTTCGTGAAAGCATCATTGCCGCTGTCTCTGAGATTTCCGAGGGCTGGGACGAGCGGCTGTCCATGGCCAAACTTGAAATCGAAGCTTTTCAAGAACTGCATGCCGCCAGGTTCGACGGTGTGCCCGCCAAAGAAATCTCCCGACTGAAAAATGAAGCCGAGCAGTCATTCCCCGATGACTTCACGGGGCAGCGCGATCATGTCGTGGCAGGCGCCCGGCGATTTATTTACGTCAGGGATCTTCGGGCGAGGATCGAGCCGATCAAGAATCTGCTGATCGATATGGAAGGCATCATCGGAGACGAATGCTACAACGCCAATATCCAGAACTACGGCCCAGGGGGCATCTGGGAAGGTGAAGGGCGGTCGTTCCGATATCCCGTGAAATTCGACAAGGGCGACGAGAGCTTAAAGCGCCGATACGTCCCTGCGGACATCGATCCGGAGGTGCTGATGACGGGACGCTATCAGTTCGGCAGCAACGAGCTGGGCATCTTTCGGGCGCTGGTCAAAGTTGTCGAAATGCTGGAGCGTGACTACGGTCTTCGCATCACGGACGCCAACCGCAAAAAGTGAGGCGGGCCTGCGCGGGTTAACCGACCCGAGGCCAGGCGACGGGGAAAATCGGGGGTGAGCGGGTGAAGGCTTTGGCCGAGCGGCGGGCGGTCACGTTTGAATGGCCGGATCAGCGGTCGCTTGAGACGCAGTCCGGGCCCGGATCGTTCGGGTGACGATCAGGAGCTTACCAACGATGAACGCCCCGCTGCCCCCATGCGGCGCTGGTGGATCGTTTGCGCGCCGCTCACGCGCAAGCGGAAATCCAGCATGGGTTTGCTGACCCCATAGATGCCCTGAGCCTGATGGTACAATCCATCGAGCATGATCCTGTTGGCGGCTTCGTTCGTGATCAGCAGGACGCCAGCGAGAAAGTTTGCTTCCGCCTCCATTCCCCCGTCGCGCGAGCGGTCACCGTTCTCAAGGAGAGGCGGTGCGCACTCGTGGCCGATGAAGCAGTGGGCGAGCTCGTGGCAAATGTTGCTGCGCTGCCGGTACGGGTGATGGCGATCGTTGTGCACGATCGCGGTGGCAAGGCCACGCGGCACGGTGACTGCCGAGAAGGCATCCTGATGCTCCCCGAGAAACGGACTTTCGGGTTCGACGTCACTCAATTGGAGCAACTCGATCTCGAAATGGGCGCACACGGCGATCGGGTCGATCGGCGCGTGTGGCGACAAGTCCATCTGTTGCCGGACCCGAAGTGCGATGCGGTTTGCTTCCGCCTTGAACCCCCGCCTGAATCCCAACTCAGCTATCCTTCAATCTGTTGTAAGTGCTGACGACGATATCTTCCATTAGCTTGGCTTTGTCCGACGTCAGTTTCGGGTCGGCGCGCAAGAGGGCCGTGATTCGTGCGATCGGCTCTGGTTCGGTTGCTTCCGCGCCCTTTATGAACATCTCTGCCTTTAGGCGGGACCAGGCGAGCAGCGCAGCCAGCCCATTTACGTCCGGCTTCGCGCCCTGGCCCATGCGGGTCAGGGTAGAGGCATTGATACCGGCTTCCGCCGCCACCTCTTTCCACGTTTTTTGTCGGCTTAGACGTGCCGCATTGAGGGCCGCAAAGAACGCCTCGTTGTCGAACCTGTCGGTCATGTGCTCTCCGTTGCGATATAGCAATTAATTGTGATATTGCAATTTTGTTCCTCCTTTGATAATATCAAACCAGTTGCGATTTCGCAATTGTCCTGTCGACCGGCAATGTTGCCAGAAAGGAATAACCATGGCCCAGCCTGAAGAACGTCCTGCCCCCGAACCGAAATCCGTTACGATTATCGTCAACGGTCGTCGCAAGTCGGTTCCCAAGAACGATGACCTGACCTTCGCGGAAGTCGTCGCGCTCGCCTTCGAAAACCCGCCAACCGGCGACGGCGTGCAGTTCACGATCCAGTACACCCGCGGGCACGGCAACAAGCCCGCCGGGTCCCTCGTCGAGGGGCAGTCCGTCAAGCCGAAGGAAGGGATGGAATTCGATGTCACGCCGACCAATCGCTCGTAGCGCGGACCTGCTCCGCCTCCAGAACGAAGGGTATGACCTCGAAATCCGGGGTGGATACCTTCTCGTTCGTAACGTGCCCTACGTCACGTCCCAGGCTGCCGTCCGCTATGACGGCATCCTGATTTCTACGCTGGAAATGTCCGATGACGTGACCACCGCGCCCGGCGATCACCGGGCGTTCTGGACCGGTGAGCACCCGTGCCACAGCGACGGCCGGAAGATCACATCCATCGAGAACCCGTCCGCCGCCCAGAGCTTTGGCAACGGGGTGCAGGCCGACTTCACCTTTTCGGCCAAAGCACAATATCGCGACTATCACCACAAGATCACGACCTATCTCGGGCGCATCACCGGTGAGGCGACGACGGTCGACCCGCAGGCGACCGCACTGACTTTTCCCGCGATTGTCGCCGAGGGTGACGGTGAGGTCTTCAAGTATGTCGACACGGCGACGAGCCGCGCCGGTATCGGGGCGGTCAACGAGAAGGTTGCCGGCCTGAAGATCGGGATCGTCGGCCTTGGCGGGACCGGCAGCTATGTGCTGGACCTCGTCGTTAAGACGCCCGTCGCCGAGATTCATACCTTCGATGGCGACGTCTACTCGCAGCATAACGCCTTTCGCTCACCCGGCGCGCCCGGTCATGAAGAACTCACGGCCAAGCCGAAGAAGGTCCATTACTTCAAGGCCATCTACGATAAAATGCGGCACGGCATCATTGCCCATGATGTCTACCTGGACGAGACGAATCTCCATCTTCTGAATGGGCTCGATTTCGTCTTCGTCTGTGTCGATCGCGGAACAGTGAAAGAAAAGATCGTCGAGCGCCTGGTCGTCAACGGCATGTCGTTCGTCGAGGTTGGCATGGGCGTCATGTTGGTCGACGGTAAGCTCTGCGGCATTGTTCGTACGACGACGAGCACGGCCGAGACGCGGACTCAGGCAGCGCCGCATATCTCCTATGCGGATGGTGATGGCGGGGCAAACGAGTATGTCAGCAACATCCAGATCGCCGAACTGAACGCGCTCAACGCGGCGATTGCCGTGGTTCAGTGGAAAAAGCTGTTCGACTTTTATCAGGACACGCGCGAGCAATATTACACCGGCTTCGGCATCGCCGCTGGAGGCATTGTTTATGAAGGTAGCAAATGACCCGGATCTACCAGATAAGACCTGAATTCGTTGAATTCATCCCGGAGGATCTTTCGCTGGGTGTCTTATACATTTCGAGGCGATATTCGACGGCCTCGCATCGGTGCTGCTGTGGCTGCGGGCTGGAGGTGGTGACGCCTCTGAACCCTGCCAAGTGGCGGCTTGTCGAAAGCGTCGGGTCCGCGTCCTTGAGCCCTTCGGTCGGGAACTGGAGTTTTCCCTGCCGTTCGCACTACTGGATCACCGGCAACCAAGTGCGATGGGCCGCAGCCATGTCGGCAGAGAAGATTGCGGCCGTGAAGGCGCGCGACCGGCGTGATGTCGAGGCGATGGTGCTGCAGCCGCGCGGGCTTTTCGTTCGGTTCATCGATGCTGTTGCGGCGAAGGTTGCCGGTTGGTTCAGACGTTGATGGACCAGGGCTGCAGTGACCGTACTTGACAAATTGAACCTGGCTTTGGGCGTTGCCCGTAGCATCTGCCTCGCTGGAAGTTCGCAGGGTCTCCGCTCATGCGGGTGGCGATCCTTTGCGTGGTTGCCCTGGCTTTGGGCATCAGTCAACCCAGGCGTGTTTACCGGCAATAATTTCCGCTTTCGGACCTCAAGTCTGCAGCCATGCGGCCATAAAGAACCCGGCAGTTTTGCGCCCCGTTGCGGTCTTAGGGCATACTCTAGCAGAACTCCGATAGACGACACACGAACGCCAAGCGACACTCAGGTGAGAGCAAATAATGAACCGTGAGCCATCAACTGTATGTCGACGAGAGTTGCGAGCTTGGTGAGCTTTGCAAGTTCACTTTCGCTTGCTTCACGCGGCTTGCGTGCGATGACGCAGAGAGAACCGACGCCTTCATCAGTTTGACCCCCCACATAGAAGCGGACCGGCCGGATGACACCTGCGGCGTTCGCTCATACCATCAACCCGCGACGTGATGAGGTGCTGCGCAGCCGAAATGGCTCCGCACCCCAACACGTCGCTACCGCCCCGAATACAGAAGCCCAAAACCGCTGGAGCAAACTCAAAACTGGATAAACTTGGGGGCAAGGTCACGGAAGAACGCAAACGGGCAAGGTCATCGGGAGAAAAGTTCAAATTCTGTCAGGTGCGCCAAATTTTCGTAACGATTAAGAAGACTGGGAACTTCGCTTCATTGGTAAGTTCAGGAGGCGCAACCAGCCCCACTTTGACTTGGACCACAAGCGTATCCACAAGCGTACCGCCGGGTTAATTACGATCGGAAGCTACAATGCAGCTCGCCCCCAGTCGAAGGCGACAATCACCTGAAAGAACGTCATCGCGGTAGGGACGAGAAGTATCAATATGCCGGCGCAGTATGATAACAGTGCGACCAACCTGATCTTCGGATACGAGACATTGAGGAGCCGATAGAGCTCGCCCATCGGATCCGCCAAGCTATTTGGATCGACATTGCGTCCTTCCCCATTGTAGTTGAAGTTGGACGGGTGGCGAGCGAGCGGCTCGGCCTCGGTCCCTAACTTGATCAATTTCAACAGATAGTCAAGATTTCGAGGCTGGCAGAAGTAAACCTTCTCAGCCTCGAAGAAGGCGGCCGCCGAATCGTACTTCTTGATCAACGCCGGACACTTCAGGCCGTACAGCGCCGCACCTATCGCAATCAAACAGCAGCCTAAATACAGCAAAAGGAGTCGCAACGAAGGGCCGCAACTGGCCGGTCGGCAAAAATCGGTATGTAGGCTGAGAAACTTCACGATCTCCCCGTTGAAAAGCAGGAGATAGCCGACCAGCGGCACCGCGATGGTAGCCTTGGCGATGGTTAAATTCCCCAATCTTCGCAAGACGCTCCAGCGCGACTGATGATCAAGCGATGCAATTGCCCTCATTTAGCTCCCCTTGCTTCGGATTTGCTGGCCGTTACCACAACTTGATATCGCCAGTCGGGCCATCAAAGCAGAGACCTACTAGACGAAGATCTATAAAGATGGCCGGCGGGTAACGTTGATACCTTGGTCGCCGAATTGCGGCAGATAGCAAAGTGTTTACCGATCACCGTCGCCAGATTTCGATAGCGCGTCCGAACAAGCTCTCAGCTCTAACCGCAATCGCTGCTTCGTCCCAGTGCTCCACTTCAAACAACTGCTGGTTCAAGGGCAAGAGTGAGTGCTTCATCATCTCTGGCTTCTTTTCAAGCCAGCCATAGTTCTTCTGGGCGGAATTCAGCGACGAGCTTAGGATAGTCAGGTTCCCGAGCGTCTGGAGAGCCGTCCCGCGTTTGCGCGTCGCTTCGGCGCGTGGATCGTTTGCTTGAGCAGAATATAGATCGAAAAACGAAAGTCCCTTCGTGCCGTCTGACAGAGGCCAGTGGCCTATCCAATCCTGCGGCATTATATGCTCGACAGTTGGCTGTTGTGCGAACGACAGTGCCTCAGATTTGGACGACATGAAGGTTTGGTTGATCCGACCAAAAATATGAACGAGCTTCGGACTGTTCAGCGATCCGTAGAGAGGTTTGGTAAGCCACGATTCCTTGAACGCCACATCGTCCGGCCAAAGACCAGAGTCGCCAGTTTGGTCAAGCAATGCACTCCGAAGGGCTGTCGAGGTGAACCCATCTCTGCGTAGGTTTCGTGTCAGGGAGAGAAATATCCTGTTGTAGTTTTTAGTGCCCAAATCGCAGACGGCGCGGCGCAGTAGATACGACTCAAGGATGGCAGAGATCCGTACCCACTCTTCGTCGTCAACATCCGCGCTCAAAAGAGCCAGCAAAAATGGATAGGCTGTCCTAATATCAAAGGCGTCCATGAACCGGCATAAGTCAGCAATTTTGTCGCCTGGCTGCGGATCTATGATGCGTCGGAAATCTGCTCCTTGCTTAGAAAGCGTCGCGAGCTCCTCATTGATAGTCGGGAACGGTTTTTGTGCTTCAATCCAATGCCGGTATTCGACATACAAATGCTTAATGGGGATATCACGGCCCTGATGGCTGGCAAGAAAATGCTGCATAAAAAGATCGCTACGTGGGCGAGTCAGGCGGCCTTGCTTGACTTCCTCGCGCCAGAACTCTTCGTCAAACCCGGCCCAATATTGCTTATAAACGGCCTCGACGTCCAAACCTTCCCGGCCCGCTCGGAAGAAGATGTAGTTCCGCAGCAGATCCGCAGGAAGGAGAGGTTCGCCGCGGGCGTTGAGAGTTTCGAAGATCACCTGCGGATCATCATCTTTCTGTAGGTCGATCACGACCACCATCAAACCACTTCTAAGTGTCTGGAAACATTCATCGACACGGGCCGAGAGAGGATACGTTTCCGCAAGTGGTAGATCGCTGTCTTCGCCAAGGAAGAAGCTTTTCAACTGCTCATAGAAAAATAAATAAGCCTCAACCATCCGAGGTCTCGGATCTGGTTGACGCGCGTAAGGTCTTTTGTGAAGCGGATTGCGCTTGAGAACCTCCTCTCGAGACCCCGAGCCGATGACGTCGGTGAACTGCTTGCGATCAAGCTGCGTGGGCCAGACCTTGAACCGGTCGACATCGGCGTCTGCCATCATGCCCGTATTGAAGAGAAACTTGTCGCATTCCTTGGCGAGCTCTTCACAACCTTCGCCTCGGCAGAAATCGCGATATGCTGCTAGGAAAATCTGCAGCGTGGTTAGACGCTGCTGTCCATCGATTACCTGCCGGACAACCACATGGCCCGTTGGCGTCTGCTTCTGGTCGAGGACCATCGCGCCAAGAAAATGAACCGGCGCATCTTTTCGTCTATCCAACGCCTCGGTGAACTTTCGTTGGATGTCCTCCCACAGAGGAAGCCACTGATGCTCTTCACTCCAAACGTACTGCCTCTGAAAGAGGGGCACCTCAAGTCGTTGCTTAGCGTCGAACACGGCGAGAAGGGATGACTTGTGGACGTCCATGTTTCCTCCAAAAGCGGCAAAGGTAACCAAGAAAATTAAGTTGCGTAGAGTAATAGATACAACTACATGCTTAGTGCAATGGCGGATGGAAGTTGTCGTTGATTTTCGCTGTATGGATGCAGGATATGACCGAGACAGCCGCTCTGATCAATGCAGTTGCAACGCTCCTAGGTGCCGTTGCATGGCCGGTGGCAGTTTTCAGCATCGTCGCTTTGTTGAGGAAGCAGATCGTCGAACTCATCAGCAGAGTCGAGAACCTAAATATGGGGGACAAGTCGATCAAGTTTCGACAGGCAGCCATCTCCGGCGTCTCTGAAGCCGTCGAACAACTCGCCGAGTCGCATGAACTAGATGTAGCAACCGAGACGGCCGTTCCTATCGACGACATTATGAAGGAACTAATCGAGGATGACCCCCGCACAGCCATCTTGACGCAGTGGGACCGGGTCCAACGAGCCTTGACCAATCTAGCGGCTCGTCACGGCGTAGATATCGACTTACGCAGCATGCATCGAACGGCGCTAGTCCTGAATGGCGCAGGACTTATATCGGATGAGTTGGGCGCTGCCCTAGAAGAACTCTATAAGAGTTGCAAATACGCACGGCGTGTGTACGAGTTCGATTTGCCGCAAGGAACGGTTGAAGATTATGTCCGAGCTACTAACGATGCAATCAGCGCGCTGAAAAAGGCTTGAATGCTCAAGCGCTGGCCGGGTGACGCATTGTATTGTTCTACTACCTATCGCTGATCAAAAGTCTCAAAATGCTGGGGTATTGGAGTGGTCGATCTTCTAAGCTTTACAGAGGCGATTACTGACTCCCGCCAATTTTCTAAACGACATCTGTTGCTTGGCAACGGGTTCAGCATCGCGTGCTGCCCTGACATTTTCCACTATGGTTCACTTTTCAGCGCTGCAGATTTTTCCAAAAATCCAGAGCTCGTCAAGGTTTTCGAAGTTCTCAAGACTCAGGACTTCGAAGTTGCGATTAAAAACCTCGAAGCCGGCGCACTTTTAACAAGCATATATACGCCTGGTCATGTTGACGCTGCCGCTAGCATGCAGGCCGACGCCAATGCTTTGAAGGAAATCCTGCTTGCCGCCATCGCGGGAAACCACCCAGATGTTCCCTCTGAGATTCCGAACGACAAGTTTTGGGCATGCCGTCGTTTTCTAAGTCTGTTTCTGGGACGACAGAATGACGGGCAGGTTTTTACGCTGAACTATGATCTACTCTTGTATTGGACTTTGATGCATGAGGACAACCCATTTTCAGAAGTCGTTGATCTCGCCACCAACGACGGTTTTGGAAACGATGAAGATGATCCATCGGCCGACTATGTCGTGTGGCAAGGCGAAGTCAGCGCACATAGCGCAAAGGTTCATTTTTTGCACGGCGCGCTACATCTCTTTGATGCGGGCACCGAGCTCCAAAAATACACATGGGTTAGGACCAACGATCGACTGATTGACCAGGCGCGCCGAGCGATCAACGACAACAAGTATCCGCTGTTCGTGACCGAGGGATCCAGCGCGCAGAAGAAAGCGAAAATCCGGCACAACGCCTATCTCTACCAAGGCTTCAAGCAACTTACTGCGAACGCCCAACAGGGAAAGCATTGTTTCTTCGTGTTGGGCCACTCGCTGGCAGACAACGACGATCATATTTTGCGGCGGTTCGGAACCGGGCGTTTTAGCAAACTGTATGTCAGTCTTTTTGGAAATCCGGCCGCGCCCGGAAATCAACAGATCATCGCCAAAGCAAACAGACTGGCAGCTATGCGTCTCGATAGGTTTCCGCTCGAAGTTGCATTCTATGACGCTGCTACGGCGAATCCGTGGACCTATCCATAGCGGCCGCCACTCGCCCGCCTATCGCGTACCGAAAATAATTTCCGGCCCCACTTGAAGATAGCGGGCTAACTTTGCCCTATTGCAATCCAGGATGGAGCTTCAGCCTTTACATGCTGAAGCTGGTCATCCTACTGTCCCCCAAAATGAGCCCTCGTGGCAAAAGATAATAATGGCGACCTCGGCTTCACGGCCGAGCTTTTCAAGGCTGCGGACAAGCTCAGGGGCAATCTGGAGCCCTCGGAATACAAGCATGTGGCGCAATGCTCACATCCCAAAGAAGGAACATTACGTCAAACAGGTGTTCCACACTCATGAGCAGCCACAAGCAGCATTTCCTTCTTTGAAGTCAAAGAAATAAGAGACATGATTTATCGACGCCACCTCGGTCTAAACCCTTCCGCGGGTGGTAGTCCGGAGGACGCCTGGAAATATCCTCCGGCCAACTTCTAAGGCTCACGACGGCGACGAGTCCTTACTCCCAAAAGTCCGTTTTTGATCTGCAGGCGATCTTTGGCCGGTCGAGTGTTGGGGATGCCAATGAGCTCGGCGCCTAGCCCGCGGACTAACGTTCAGGAATACGGCTAAGGCGCGATCATTGGCTACGAAGGTGAATGAGGCACTAAATTGCACACTTACAAAGGCGCATGTGGTGCGAATGGCACCGGAGGATAGGACATGCCGGACAAACTGCGCGATGACAAAATGGCAATGCTTGGGCTTGGCCAGCATCATGGCCTACCCACAAGGCTCTTAGACTGGAGTGAGAGCCCCTTTGTCGCGGCGTTCTTTGCCTTCAGCGGCCATGTTCGCCAAGGCATCAATTTGGAGAAGTACGTTGCAGTGTGGATTCTCGATCCAAACAATCCGGCGTGGACAGAATCTTCTGGATGCCCCATCGTGAAGGTACCCGCTATCTGGAATCCGAGGATCAAGAATCAGTTCGGCAAATTCACTTACCTGAAAAACCCAGCAAGCTCTTTGGAAGAGTATGTTGGCCAGTTCGGGGATGGTGAAGTGGCTCTAAAAAAGTATACAATTCCAGCCGGGGATTTCCGAGCGGCTATGTCCGAACTTGATGCAATGGGACTGTCTCACGTACGTATCTATCCCGGACTTGAAGGGTATGCACGCGCCGCAGAAGTCCGGGTGACGCTGGAGCGCAAGTAGCTGTTCGCCAAGCTGGAGGAGCGGCAATTGCTATTTGATGATTTCAGCGACTCCTGTGGGTCTGTGGACGTCCCGGCGGACCTTCGCCCGTTGTAGTGGCACGCATGGATCGTCGCTACATCTCGGTTGCTCCCCTCCGAACGATCTTGCGGCATTCTATGGCTCCCAATGACGTATCGGAAATAATTTCCGGCCCCACTTGAAGATAGCGAGCCAACTTTGCCCTATTGCAATCCAGGATGAGCTGCTTCAGCCTTTACATGCTGAAGCAGCTCATCCTACTGTCGCCCCAAAGTGATTTGGGGAGAATGCCCTCGTGGCGAAAGACAATAATGGTGACCTTGGCTTCACGGCCGAGCTTTTCAAGGCTGCGGACAAACTCAGGGGCAATCTGGAGCCCTCGGAATACAAGCATGTGGCGCTCGGCCTCATCTTCCTGAAATACATTTCCGACGCCTTCGAGGGACTTCACGCCAAGCTGACGGCAGACGAATATGCCGATGCGGAAGACCCGGAGGAATATCTCGCGGAAAACGTCTTCTGGGTGCCGACAGAAGCCCGGTGGCCCTATCTGCAGGCCAATGCCAAGCGGCCGGAGATCGGCAAGCTGATTGATGAAGCGATGGAGGCCATCGAGCGTTTCCCGTCAAACGAGGGGCTGAAGGGCGTTCTGCCGAAGAACTATGCCCGCCCGACGCTGAACAAGACCATGCTCGGCGAGCTGATCGACCTGTTCTCCAACATCGGGTTGCATGACAGCAAGGACACGGCCAAGGACCTGCTGGGTCGGGTCTACGAATATTTCCTCTCCGGTTTCGCCGGCTCTGAGGGCAAGCGGGGTGGCGAGTTCTTCACGCCGCGTTCCGTGGTGCGCACCCTGGTCGAGATGCTCGAGCCCTACAAGGGCCGCGTCTATGACCCCTGCTGCGGCTCGGGCGGCATGTTTGTGCAGTCGGAAAAATTCATCGAGGAGCATGGCGGGCGGCGCAATGACATCGCCGTTTATGGCCAGGAGATCAACCATACTACTTGGCGTCTGGCCAAGATGAACCTCGCCGTCCAGGGCATCGATGCCGATATCCGCTGGAACAATGAGGGCAGTTTCCACCGCGATGAACTGCCGGACTTGAAGGCCGATTTCATCCTCGCCAACCCACCCTTCAACATTTCCGACTGGGGCGGCGAGCGGCTGGCGGAAGACGCCCGCTGGAAGTTCGGCAAGCCGCCTAATGGCAATGCCAACTTCGGCTGGCTGCAGCACATCATCCACCACCTTGCCCCGCGAGGCACGGCGGGCGTGGTGCTGGCCAATGGCTCCATGTCTTCACAGCAGTCCGGCGAAGGCGAGATCCGCAAGGCCATGATCGAAGCGGATCAGGTGGATTGCATGGTGGCGCTGCCGGGCCAGCTCTTCTATTCCACCCAGATCCCCGCCTGCCTCTGGATTCTGGCCCGTGACAAGAGCGCCAATGGCCACCGCGACCGACGCGGCGAAATGCTCTTCATCGATGCCCGCAAGCTCGGCTTCATGGTGGACCGGGTGCGACGCGAGTTCACGGCCGAGGACATCGACAAGATCACTGGGACCTATCACCGCTGGCGCTCGAAGCCGGAAACGCGGGAGAAGAACGGCTGGGCGGATTATGCTGACGAGCCGGGTTTTTGCAACTCGGCCAGTGTTGAGGAGGTGCGCGAGCATGGCCATGTACTGACGCCGGGGCGCTACGTGGGCGCGGCGGATGCCGAGGATGATGGGGTGTTGTTTGCAGAGAAATTTGAGGCTTTAAAGGATACGCTGGAGGCTCAGTTCTCGAACGGGCGTTTGCTTGAGGAACGTATTCGAAATGCACTCGCTGGAGTGGCTGGAGATGTCTGATTGGACGCCCGCTCGTCTTAGTGACCTGATCGAAGTCAAGCACGGATACGCCTTTAAGGGGGAGCACTTCAAAGATGCTGGTCCGGGCCAAGTGCTTTTGACACCAGGCAACTTTGCTGTCGGTGGTGGCTTCCAGCTTGGCAAGATCAAATACTACGATGGTCCCGCGGTTCCGAACTTCACCCTGTCTGCGGGTGACCTCTTGGTGACTATGACTGACTTGAGTAAAGCGGGGGATACCTTGGGTTACCCTGCGCTAGTTCCTGCCGACGGTGCGGTTTATCTGCACAACCAACGTCTTGGGAAGGTGCTTCTGAAGTCAACCAATATTGAGCGTGATTTCATCTATTGGCTTTTGAGAACCCAGGATTATCGGGCCGAGGTGTTGGCCAGTTGCACTGGTTCTACTGTCAAGCACACATCTCCCGGCAGGATCACTGCCTTCCGTTTTTTGCTTCCACCAAAAGCCGTGCGTCTGACAATTTGTAGCACACTCAATTCACTAGACGAAAAGATCGAACTGAACCGGCGGATGAACGAGACGCTGGAGGCGATAGCGCAAGCGATTTTCCGCGACTGGTTCGTGGATTTCGGCCCCACCCGACGCAAGTTGGAGGGCGCGACCGATCCGGTCGAGATCATGGCCGGCATCGTGCAGGATGCCGAGCGGGCGCAAGCCCTTGCCGATCTCTTCCCCGCCAAGCTCGGTGATGACGGGCTGCCTGACGGATGGGAAGAAAAGCATGTTGGAGAAGTCACAGTCTTACTCAAACGAGGCCTTGCGCCATCCTATGTGAAGGATGGCATCCTTGTTATCAATCAAAAGTGCATCCGCAACGGGGCTGTCAATCTTGGAACTGCTCGAAGGCACGATGTAGCGAAGAGGCCGCCTAGAGATCGACTTCTCGAAGAATATGACGTGGTTGTAAACTCCACCGGAGTCGGGACCCTGGGGCGTGTGGCTACCGTGCGGGGGTTCAAAGAGGAGGCGACCGCAGACAGCCATGTCACAATCTGCCGGGCCGACACCTCAAAGGTTTCAAAGCTGATCCTGTCGCTATTCATGGAGGGACAGGAAGCTCTCATTGAGACTATGGGGCACGGTTCTACTGGCCAGACGGAACTCAGCCCAGCTTCGCTTTCTGCGATGGCATTTCCCGTTGCGCCGCAACAAGCGCAGTTGGCATTCGATAACCTCGTGATGCCCTTACGCGACTTGGTGACGTCAAACTCGGAGCAGTCATTAACCCTCGCAACAACCCGCGACCTCGTCCTTCCAAAATTGATGTCCGGAGAAATCCGTCTGGGCGAGGCAGTTGAGGCGGCGGCTGCATGAGTGAGCTGCGCCAAGGCATAGCCGAGTATCTTATCCAGAGCGCTCCTGAGGCTCTCGTGCAGATCGCTGGCGAAAAGCTGAACGCGATTGTGGCGGCGATGGGAGGGCACGCCAAGCATCTGTTGGATGGGGACGCAAAACTTATTGATCTTTCCGGACTCGTGATGAAAGACTTGAAGCGAAAGAAAGGAAAATCTGCGTCAACCAAATCGCGGGTTCTGTCATTGCTCGAGGACTGGCGAACAGTCTCCGTGAAGAACCGCCCGTATTATCTCTCGCTTCCCGTCTGGCCTAATTTTGCGGCTCCCAACAATAACATCGACGGTCTGCTGCCCACTTGTCGCGTGCTGGGCTGGGACCATTTTGTCGAGGTCATGCGAGATCCAGGCCAGAACAGGGCTAGGCATGAAGTCATATACCGTGGTCAGCGCGGCTATGATTGGCCATTGGCGTCAACTCTCACGCGACAGTTTTCGGACGGGCGGATCCCCGACGAAGAAAGAGATGAGCTGCTGACATATTTCCGTCTTGCGATGCGTGGCCGGGGTCCGGATCTGACATCGATGAACGACGAGGATGTCTGGGCCTACGGCCAACATGTCGGCCTCGCAACACCGCTGCTCGACTGGTCGAAATCGCCCTTTGTTTCTCTCTATTTCGCATTCGCAGAAGCCGATGGCGACAACACGCAGAACCACAGCAGGGCGATTTTCTGCCTAGACATGACACGCCTGAAAGGAGCCCTTCCAGAGCTATTCATTGAACCCAGATCGAACGACAACTCAAGACTGGTCAATCAGGCAGGACTCTTCACGCTGACCCCCTCGGGGAGCGAGAATTTTGAATCTTACATCATCAATTCGCTGCAGGAAAACACGGCGATTGACTTCGATGGCTTCGAGGACCTTCCGACGCCGGAAGATGGGTTCGAGTTTCCAGCCAATGAAATTGCTCGGAAACTGGCTCCCTATATCTGCAAGATTCATATTCCCAATGCCCGGCGCACAGAGTGCCTGGCAATGCTGCGGAAAATGAATATTCACCATGGCAGCCTTTTCCCAGACCCCTTCGGTGCCGCTCAATATTGCAATGACTGGCTCCTTCGAAAAATTCAGGAAGACAAGGACGAGCAAAGAGTAGCCATTGAGGAAAGACGAATTGCGGAAGCTGAAGCGAAAGCAACACGAAGCGCGGAACGGACCGAGAGCTCCGCGCAAGAGGCGGAACGAACGTCACAAGCCGCTGCCGGCACCAGTTTGGGAGAGCAGGTTACACGTGCGATTTCTGAGCAGGCCGCATCGATAGACGCAGATATCGACGCCGAAGAGTGGGCAAAGAAGATCATTCAAAATTATGCGAAGCTGGAAAGTATAGACTGGGTTTTGAAGGAGACAACCAAAGCTAACGTGAAGAAGGGCCTGTCACGTCAGCTAGGTCTTCTCGGAGCCGGCAGCTTAGCCAACATGATAGCAGATGAGCTTGTTGGGATTTTTGAGGCCGAATACCGGAAGACTAACAATCTCAATTTTGAGGGCAGGGGAAAGCCGGAACACGATTTTTTCGCAGCCGCGCGACCTGCGGCGGAAAATGGTGAGGCGAGCTGATATGGCGGACTTTGACTACCAGCAGCATGATGTGCGGTATTCCGGCTTCTCTGAGGGGCTAGTCGAGGAAGTCGTGCTCTCCACGTTCCAAGATCTTGGCTACATCTATCAATCGAGCGCAGTCATCTCGCCGGACGGCAGCACCCCAGCCCGTCTAGCTTATGGCGACGTCCTTCTGTCTGGTATTCTCGCGGCAGCCGTTGACCGTCTGAACCCCTTGATCCCAGCGGATGCTCGTGAACAGGCGATCCGCCAGCTTTCCATCACCGAAACCCCGTCTCTGGTCGAGGAGAACCGCCGCATCCATCGGCTTATCACCGAAGGCGTCGATGTGGAATTCGGCATCGGCGATGGCGAGGTGAAAGGCGACAAAGTCTGGCTGATCGATTTCGAGCATGCAAAAAACAACGAATTTTTCGTCACCAACCAGTTCACTGTCGCCGAGGGCAAGCACACACGGCGGCCTGACGTGATGGTTTTCGTCAACGGTCTGCCGCTCGGCATCATCGAGCTGAAGAATGCCGCGAGCAAGAACGCCACCATCGATCAGGCTTACCAGCAACTTCAGACCTACAAGGAGCAGGTCCCCTCGCTCTTCCGTGCCAATGCCGTCATGGTCGCCTCTGACGGGATGCTGGCGCGGATTGGATCACTGACAGCGGATGAAGAGCGATTCATGCCCTGGCGTTCAGTCACCGGGGCGGATGGCGATTTCACGCCCCACGGCCCCTATGAGATGGATACGCTGCTGCGCGGCGTGTTCGATAAGGAGCGCTTCCTGGCGCTGATCCGCGATTTCACTGTTTTCGGAGATCAAGGCGACGGCCCCTTCAAGATCATCGCCGGTTATCACCAGTTTCATGGTGCCCGGAAGGCAATCACCAGCGCCATTGAAGCCGTGAAGCCGGATGGTGACCGGAAGATCGGGGTCATCTGGCACACGCAGGGCTCCGGCAAGAGCTTGCTGATGGCCTTCCTCGGCGGCCTGATCGTTCGATCCCGCCAATTGGAAAACCCCACCCTGATTGTGCTGACCGACCGAAACGATCTGGACGACCAGCTCTTCGGCACCTTCAGCCTGTGCAAGGATCTGATCCGGCAGACGCCGGAACAGGCAAACAGTCGCGACGATCTGCGGAAACTTTTAGACCGGGCATCCGGTGGGGTGATCTTTACCACAGTCCAAAAGTTCACGCCGGAAGTGGGGGAGGAGGTTTTCCCCCTGCTGACGGATAGACGCAATGTGATCGTCATGGCTGACGAGGCACACCGCAGCCAGTACGGTTTTGAGTCCAAGCTCAATCGGGAGACCGGCAAGCGTCGCTATGGCTACGCCCACTACATTCGCCAGGCCTTGCCGAACGCTTCCTTCATGGGCTTCACGGGAACGCCGATTGAACATGGTGACGTGGACACCCAACGCATCTTCGGCGAGTACATCGATGTCTACGACATCAGCCGCGCAGTCGAGGATGGCGCAACGGTCCCGATTTATTATGAAAGCCGCCTTGCCCGGATAGAGCTCGATGAGGATGAAAAGCCGAAGATTGATGCGGCGATCGAGGCGATGCTCGAAGACGAGACGCTGACCGAGCAGGAAAAGCAGAAAGCCCAGTGGACCACGGTTGAACGGCTGGTGGGCGCGGAAAAACGCCTCAAGCAGATTGCCGCCGATCTTGTTGCACATCTGCAAAAGCGGATCGAAGGCCTGCCGGGCAAAGCCATGGCCGTCTGCATGAGCCGCCGCATCTGCGTTGATCTCTACAAGGAGATCGTCACCCTTCGTCCGGAATGGCATTCCGATGATGATGACAAGGGCGCAATCAAGATTGTCATGACCGGCTCGGCCTCCGATCCGCTCGATTGGCAACCGCATATCGGAAACAAGCGGCGGCGCGACGATCTCGCCAAGCGGGCCAGGAAGGTCGAGGATCCGCTGAAGCTCGTCATCGTGCGCGACATGTGGCTGACGGGGTTCGACGCGCCCTGTATGCACACGATGTATGTCGACAAGCCGATGCGGGGCCACGGGCTCATGCAGGCGATTGCCCGTGTCAATCGCGTGTTCAAGGAAAAGCCGGGCGGCCTGGTGGTGGATTACATCGGCATCGCCACGAACCTGAAAAAGGCGCTCGCCCAGTATTCGCAGTCCGACCGTGACAAGACAGGGATCGATGAAGAAGAGGCTGTCGCACTCCTCCTGGAGAAATACGAGATCGTGCGGGGCATGTTTGCTGGTCACGACTACAGTCTCGGTATATCGGGTAAGCCCTTCGAGCGCCTCAGAGCACTCGCCGATGGCATCGACTGGATCCTGAAGTGGCAGCAGGCGGAAGCCGCGAAAGTCGAAAGTCAGGAAGCCAAGAAACAGGCACACCGGCGATATCAGGATGCCGTTCTGGAACTGAGCAAGGCCTATGCCCTTGCCTCAGCCAGCGATGACGCCGCCGAGATCCGGGATGAAGTGGGGTTCTTCCAAGCCGTCAGGGCAGCCCTCGTCAAGACCACGGCCACCGGCAAAATCTCTGATAGGGCGAAGTCACTGGCTGTCGAGCAGCTTCTCAATCAGGCTGTGGCCAACGCCGAGATCATCGACATCCTGAAAGCTGCGGGCCTCGACAGCCCCGATATCTCCGTCCTTTCCGATCAATTTCTCGCCGACGTCCAGAAGATGGAGAAAAAGAACCTCGCCCTGGAAGCGCTGAAAAAACTGCTGAATGGCGAGATCAAAAGCCGCTCGAAATCCAACGTGGTCGAAGCGAAAACCTTCTCCCGGAGACTCGAGGAAGCCGTTGCTCGGTACCATGCCAATGCCATTTCTACTGTCGAGATGATCCAGGAACTGATTGCCTTGGCAAAGGAGCTGCAGGCCGCCTCTGCCCGAGGCGAAGAGCTTGGACTGACACCGGAGGAAATCGCCTTCTATGATGCCTTAGCGGGTAACGAGAGCGCGGTTGAAGCGATGGGCAGCGAGCAACTCCGCGTGATTGCCCATGAGCTAGTGGAGCAGATGCGCGGCTCGGTCACAGTCGACTGGCAGCACAAGGCAAGTGCCAGAGCGAAGATGCGTATTCTGGTAAAGCGTATTCTGAAGCGGTTCGGCTATCCGCCAGACTTGGAGCAGGAGGCCGTGCAGACCGTTCTCGCACAAGCCGAGCTGTTGCTGAAGGAGATCGCTCCTAGCCGTCACTGACGGAAACTTAAGAATATCAGATAGTAGCGGAAATAATTTCCGCCGGGTCAGCCTTTGAACACCCACTCGCGATGATACCGCAGAAACTGGGAATGCGGTCGTTCGTCAGGACGATTTGGCACGAGCAGGCGTCGCTCCGGATTTATCAGCCGAGTGACGGTGTCGGGAACGCCGCCGCCGCTGGTGATAAGAAGGCTGTAATCGTCATCGACCGAAATCAGCCCGCGATCGAACATCCAGTGTACGGTCCCGGAGAGCGCGAGGCCGTTGCGAACGCTGTCTGGACCGCCGTCGGCGACAGGTCGAATGTGGGCAGCCTGGGCTTCTGAGCGGCCGCCACCATTAATCAGCTTGATACCTGTGACAGCGCAGGTGTCGTGGTAGGCGGTCTTGATGGCCGCGGAGAAGGCGCGGTCTCGGAACGGGCGGTTGACGACCTGGGAGATAATCGGACGATCGACACTGTCGACTTCAAAAGGCGCCTGAGGATTGTCCGCAAAGCCGATCCGTGCCTCTTCTGCCGGATCGGGCGTCGGCCGCTCCCTTTTTCGGTGACCAAGCACATGAGCAAAGCCCGCAGTCAGGATGAGGTCGTACTCGGCATCAGCAATATTTCGTGCCGCTCGACCAAACGCGCCCTTGTTGGTCGAGCCGTCCTCCTTGCGCAGGCCACTCTCGTAGTAATGGTCCGCTTCCCTAAATGGGACCGCATGGTCGAAGGGTAGAAAATCTTCGACCAGCGCATAGAAATGATCAGGCGCCGCCGGATCTGGAACAATGCTGACGATCCGGGCTGTGGCGAAATAGGCTTGCTTACCACCAGACTTCATCAGGTCGCCACTTGGGCGCCTGGGTTCATAGTAGATGATCCAGTCTCCGAGAGCGGCCTCGATCTGACGCAGATATGTTCGTGGAAAGTGATAACGCTGCTCTGGCAGGTCGTCATAGGTCGGGTTGATCTTGGTAGTGAGGACGGCCTTTGACAACGTGCAAATCTCAACGCGAATTGACAGAACGGTAGCACCTTATCGATCTCAGGCAACTGCTTTCGATCAGGCGCATTATGGAGGGTTACGCCTATCAGTGCAATCTGGAGATGAATTATCGATACTTTAGAAATTCTAGCCGCAAAAATGTTTTATGAGGGCGAAAATAAGTAAAAAAAAGTATTTTTGAAAGAAACGTGCGTAAATTTTAAGTGTTAAAATCGAATGCAACTTTTGATATACCTTTTAAATTGGAACCGTTGGCGCGATAATACATGTATCAATCACGCAATAGCGGGTTGATGTTTTTGCAATCAGCAAGGGTTCTTTGACATGACGAATGAAACGAAAAAGCGGGCGATGCCCCGCTTTGACTACACTGCGCACGACATCGTCGAGCGGAGCGTGAAAGCCCTGGAGGGGACAGCCGCCGACATCCAGGCGTTGGGCCGCAAGTCCACGGAGCAGGCTTTTCTAGTCGGCGCTCTGCTGGAGAAAGCTTCCGAGCTTGTCGAGGCGAGAACCTACGGAAAGTGGGTCCAGCATCGTTGCGACATCACACCGAAGACGGCTCGCAACTACAGGTCCGTCGCCCGAAATCTGGCGGAGTACCGCGAGCGAGCGATTGAGCTTGGCGTCATTCCGACGGTTCTTTTCCATCTCGCCTCGGCGCCGGCGGAGAAGATCGAAGCCGCCTTTGCCTTCGCCGAGGAAAATGACGGCATTCGCGTGAGCGAGGTGAAGGCCCTTCTCTCAGACGGAGTCGAGGCGACGACGTCTCAGCGTACAAGCGAAGAGCTTGCCGACGTCGGCGGATTGGCCGGGCTGCGCGCGATGATCGAGCTCAAGACCAAGGCCGGCACTGCAGCATTCCTGGAGACCACCTCTGTTCTCCGGGCAGCCTTGGTCGATGTCTTGACGAGCAAGCCGGATGGTAAGCGCCTTCAAAAGACAGCGCTCATCCCGGTCCTCGAGCCGCTGGCTCGCGCCGCAAAGCGCAGTCTTGGGAATGTGCTGCTCCTCGACGCGCCGGGCGACATCGACGTTCGCAAAATCGACCAGCGTGATCTCGCTGCCGGTAGCCGCTGGTTCACCGTCCTCGAGACGTTGGATCATCTCGGCAATCGCGAGCGATGGCCGGGTTCCAGGGAAGTCGAACCATGGCTGACCCAGAAAGTCATGCCATTGCTCGATTGGGCTGTCACGCGAACGAAGCAGCCGGAGTGGCCACTGGTGGCAACACCGACGCCGGACAGCCTCATGCCCAGCGGCCTTGAGGTGATGGGCGGTGTCGTCAGGATCGCAGCGTCAAGCATCGATCCGATCGACGTCAGTGACACAGCTATGGACGACTTCGAACCGCCGGCATTCCTGGCGCGGAAAAGGTCTGTTGCGGAGACCGACCATCCCAACGTGGTCCCACTGAACACGGCCGCAACCCGGTCAGGCTTGAGAAAGCCGAACTGGATGAAGTCGACGACCATGCAGCCGTCGGCCGAATGAACAAGGGAAGGGGGCCTCGGCCCCCTTTCTTGATACCGCTTTTGTCGCCGATCCAAATTACGAGAGGCGCCAGGTAGTCTAGCCGGCGGTCGAGGGTCTTCGGCACCGGCTTTGATCGTGAGCCCGCCGTTAACCTCGTTCGGGATCTGTTCTCTTTTTTGGCGGGGGATCCTTGAGATCCGCTCGGGGTCCTGCCAGGTATGGGGAGCTTCAGTACGAAGCGAACGGCCCAAGCCGGTGCTTGTAACACCGACAAGGGCCTGACCCTCAAGCCTTCTCGTGAAAGGAATCGGGCTATGAAAATCAATACTTCCATCTCCCCTACGGGGGAAGTTCTTCCTGCCGACTGTGCACCATCCTCCACCGGCCATGTCATCGAGGCGTTGACGGCACGCCGTCGCTTTACTGGTCCGTTTGCCGTCCAGTCGGAGACGCCGGCGCCGCGGCATCATCCACATCTCGTGCGTTACCCGGAAGTGGAAGCTGCATTTGCTTCGCTGATCGACAAGGCCATTGCCGCAATCGTCGAGGGGGAGCCTGTCGAGGATGAGATCCTTGGCCACTACGTCAATGTCGCTTCCATGGTGCGGGCAGTTTCTTTCCGCGAGGGCAAGCTTCTGGAACTGGCGGTCGAATGCCTGTCCAAGGCCAATCCCGATCTCATCATCCTGATGAACTCGATCAAGCTGCCGCTGGTGAAGGCCGCGGTCGAGGCGGTCACCGGCAATGATTGGCAGCATCTCGAAGGCGTGCGGCTCGATTGCGAGGCGCCCGCAAAGGGCAGCTATACGCCCGACCTTGTCGTCGTGAACCGGGCAAAGCACGCGGCCTTCATTCTCGACCTGAAGCGGTCACTGGCATCCTACGGCGACACCAGTCGGCTCGAAGAGCTGAAGCTGAAGATGCTCGCCTCGGCGATGATTTTGCCCGACTGGCTTTACAAGAACCAGAAGCGCTTGATGGTCGAGACGGTTGGCGTGGCCATTGTCGATGGAGCAAGCCGTCCGAGCAATCATGCGAGTGGCGTCTGGGCTTTGTCTGAAATCGACGACCTTCTGGAGATCGATGGCGCGGCGGCCTGCATGGCAGAATTGCGTCTTCGTTTTGGCCGCCGAGTACAGCAGCTTCTGGAAGCGGAGGCTCGACGTGCACTCGGAATTCCGGAGACGCAGACGGTTACGCAGGTTGTCCCCGCAGGACCTTCACGCCGCTTTGGCACGCTTCGGGTCGTCCGTCATGTCGATAACTGCTGTGATGGTGCGGATGATCTCCGTGACAATGGCCGGCCTGATCCGGAGGCGGAAGAGGACGGCGCACCCTCTTGGCCGCCCCAGCATATCCGCATCGGCTTTGCCAGGCGTCTGCTCGACGCTTGAGCGGCTGATGCCTCTGGCTCCGGCATAGGCAACGGCTGCGGGGTGTGCCCGCGGCCAGCCTTCACCCGTTCCCATTCCACTCTGAACGACGCCGTCCACGTGTGATGGACCGGCGAGGAGACGTGCATGTCTGCAGAAACCCATTCGCCTTCATATCGACGTCCAGGTTTGCCCGCTTGTGCCGAAACGCGTCTTGCGATGCCCGATGTCCAACCTTCCGTCCCGCAGGACGATATCGCTATCGTCATTGGCCTCGCGCTGGCTCATGTCCGACAAGGTCATGACGGCGTCAGATCGATTCCGTCTACGCTCGTCAATCGTCTCGTCGCATCTGCGACCGATGGCGATCCCGCGTGCCGGCTGGTTCTCGACTGGCTCGGGGCAAGGCATGACGCCAGCAAGGAGCGGTCCTCGTTGAGGGACGTTCCCTCCGAAAGCTCCGGTGCCTCTCTGACGGAAATTATTTCCGCTCGCATGCTGGAGACGCGCTGATGGATCGTCTCACCTCATTCCTGCTTCGACGTCTTCGTCATGCCCAACGTCGAGAGGTGCGGCGTGTGGCTGCTCAATGCGGTCTGCTGAACATGACGTATGTCGTCGTCGACGGGCATCGTGTCGGCCGATACGTTCCAGCCTTCGATCTATCCCGTCTGACCGGAGAGGTGGAGCGCGACAGGCAATGGCTTCGCGATCATCTGGCGACCATTCTCATCGAGCAGCCACCACAGCAGGTCAGCGTACCACCCCACTGGCTGACGCCTGTTCCGATGCTGCCGGCTTGCCACCGGCCGTTCTCGCCGGCTGGAAGCGACGTCGAGGAAGTGGGGCTGGCCTATGCCTTGAGACTGCTCAGTGCAGCGGTGGAGTTTCCAACCGTCAAATTCACCGCGACGGTGGTGTTGCTTGCCGCGACGATGCAAGCCTCCGGTGTCGAACTGCGCGATCTGGTAGAATTGCTTCGCCAACCGGCACCGGTCCTTACGTTCCAGGTTCCCGTCGAGGGGGTCGAGGTCGCTATCCTCCAGCTTGTCGAAGCGACAGCCTTCTTGCCATTCGGTCCGTACATCGGCGTCTCGGCATACGTCGCCGGCTATGACGAGACGTGGGCGAGCACGGATGCGGAGTCGAGGCGCGTGTTTATCAAGATCCTCTCGTCAGAAGATTCACGCCTCAGTCGCTCAAGCATGCGACGCCCGTTGATGCAGTCGCTGGCGCACGGATCGCCGGTACTGTGCGTTTCCGAGATCGACCAGCCTGTCCCGGATCAGATCGAGCTGACCTCTGATGTCCGACTGACGGTCGATGGGTTCGACCTGCGATTTGTTATTGATCTGCTTGAAGCAACGTATGGTGACGTCGCAAGCTCCCGCTATCGCGCCGCCATCGGCAAGATTGATGCTGGCGCGCTAACCATGGATGACCTTGCAATCGCGGTTCGGCCTGGCCGACCCATCGTTGCAAGCATTCAGGCGCTGGCTGCGCTGGCGGCAAAAAATCGTGAGGACACAGACGGCGAAAAAGACAAAGAGGGTAGTGCCCCAAAGCGGCGACTGGTCACGCAAAGTACAAGCGAGCGTGCGCGTCAGTCTTCCGGAGAAAGAAGCTCCGAGGAGGATTCTGTTTCATCGTCGACCAAGCGAAAAGACAGATCGAAGCAAAAGCCGACAGGCGCGCAAGTCATCGAACCGCAGACTGCCGATGACCCGGTGCGGGGCGAGGGTAGAGTACCGCTGCTGGTCGAAACTTTGACTGGCTATGGCGATGCCACCAACTGGGCGCTCGGCCTCAAGGCGGATCTGGCGGATCACCTTGCCGGCGATCTAGCCTGGTCGCACATGAGCACCAAGCTCTTACTGTCTGGGCCACCAGGGACGGGAAAGACCACCTTCGCACGCGCCTTGTGCAACACTCTGAAGATCCCCTTGGTCGTGACATCGGTCTCTACCTGGCTGCAGGGTGAATACCTCCATGCGGTCCTGGACCGCATGGCGGATACTTTTGCCGAGGCAAGAGCGCGGGCGCCTTGCATTCTCTTTATCGACGAGATCGATGGCATCGGCATGCGGGTTGGCGCCTCGCGGCAGTACGCGGATTACTGGAACGCATGTGTCAACAAGCTCCTCGAACTCCTGGACGGCGCAATGAAAAGCGAGGGCGTTATCGTCGTCGGAGCCACCAACCGCCCGCACGAGATTGACGAGGCGATCCGAAGATCTGGTCGTCTGGAAACACACATCGAGATCCCACGCCCGGATATCCCGGCACTGGCAGGCATTCTTGCCCATCACCTGGGCGCCGATCTCGACGTCCTCGCATCTGATGCCAGACAGGAAGGAACCGCGTCGTGAACCAGACATCTGACGAGCGTGGGCGGTTGTCCACACGCAATGAGCAAGACGAAGGCGGCTTTGAGGGGCAGGACGGCCCTTGCGGAGACGACGCAACGGCGCAAGCACTGCTGAGGCTGGCAACGCGCGCCATGGGCCTGACCGGTGCGGACATCGAGCGCGTAGTCCGCGAGGCAAGGCTGAGTGCCCGACGCAACAAACGGCGATTGACATATGCCGATCTTGAAGCAGGCATTCGTGGACACCGGCCCACGGTGCCCTATGACGCTCGCTGGCGACTGGCCATCCACGAAGCGGGCCATGCGGTTGTTCATCACGCTTTGCGCCTTGGTTCCATCAAGGGTCTGACGATTGATACCAAGGACGGCGGCTACAATGCCGTTTCCTTCGCCAACAATGCCTCAGATACCTCGGACTGGTACGAACGTCTCCTAGCCATGCTGATGGCTGGACGCGCGGCAGAACTGATCGTGCTGAGATCCGCGTCCGCCGGATCGGGCGGCGCGGAACACAGTGATCTGGCCCGCGCAACACGCATTGCCCTCGACATGGAGCAGGCGCTTGGCTTCGGCGCCCGCCATCCACTCCTCTATCTCGCGCACCGGGATCCGACGGCGATCCTCAGTCGCGATCTGGATCTGGCAGAGCGTGTCCACCAGCGTGTCGCGTTTGCGCAGGCGCGGGCGACAGAGGTGATACTTGAAAACAGAACGGCATTCGATCTGCTGGTGCGCAAATTGTTCGAGGCCCAGGCGCTGGACGGCGACACGGTCATGGACATTCTGTCCGCATCGGCATGATGGTCAGCGCCGTCAAGCACGCCGTCGTGCCGGTACAATCTGACGGCGTGCGAGAGCTGGGGCAGCTCGCAACGGGATCGAGGTCGTCATCGGTTGCCGACACGTTGGGAGCGAGGCGCCTCAAAGTGTCGGCGCTTTGAAACAAATTGCGGTCATTCGATTCAATGCTGATGGCGTGAGATTCAAAACGTCGAGAGAATGATTCCAACTTCATCGCCCACGATTCAAAACCGCGGATTTTCGATTCACGTCTTGGCAGGGTGGGGTTGGGAGACCATCCGGCTTCGTACGCCGTGCCCATTCTCATTCAAAGCAGGTTACCAGCGACGTGCCTCGAGTTGCCCGCAAATCGAAACAAATTGCGCTCATCCGATTCCAGACCGTGGATTTCCGATTCAGAACATCATGATTCCGTTTCCGCGATAAACGGCTTGCGCCGGTCCGCCGGTCCTCTGACCATCGAAGGTGCCATTCCAAAAAAGAAGAGGAGGAATATATGGCACGACAGACTCAGAGGGACCGGCAGAAGCAGCTCCGGGAGCGGCATAGGACCGAGCGGCGTCCGAACCGCGACGACGTTGCCCGCGTTCTACTGGTTTGGGCGATCAGCGGACATTTAAAAGAAGGGCGGTCAGATCGCGTGGACGAACTCGGTGATATCCTGGTCGCACAACTGGTCGACCAAGGCTTTGCCGAGCGGGCCTCATACGAGGTCTTCGATGCTCTCGTCGATCGTTATCGTCACGGTGACGTTCACTTCCGTCGCAAGGTTCATCTTCAAGCTTGAGGAATTCGGATTGCCACTGTCGCTGACTTACCGCGCTAATGGTGCCTGTCATTGCAAACGGCGTTACCGTTTCGGATATTCGTCCCCCCGTTACTTCATAAAACGCCGTTTGCTTTTGAATCGACTTTTTCGAGTTTGAATGGACGTCCTAACCCCGCCGTTACCACGGCTTAACCGACGTCACATAGATCGCGTGCCCCGCATCCGCGGAAGACACGACAACAACTATGTGAATGGACATGAACGACAGTTTTTCTGCAAAAGCTTTTCAGCGCAAGATCGACACCTTTTGCCAGCTCCGTCTGGCGCCGTTATTGGCGCCAGACGACTTGTTCCGATTGAAGTATTATATGCACTTGCTCATCCAGCTACGGCGGCCGGCGCCTCGGGCCGGGGGCACGACCGACTGGAGTGCCGTCGCCCTCGCTTGTGGGATCGGTACCGAGTTACTCACTTCGAATGCGCGTCAGATCGATCCCGGATTGGATGCGATCGCTCGCTGGATCAAGGGCAATACGCCTTCCAACAAGGCGTCAAAAAACGAAACCCCGAGGTCATCGAGTAGCGTAACGAAAAGGGTGAAACCTTCGGAAAGTCCGGTAACGTCAACGGTACGACAAAAACCGATAAAGGCTAAGACGGCAGGTGTGGCGTCCGTCCGAATGCCGTTGGAGTTTCCGGAACCTTTGTTCGAAACTTTGGAGGAACCAGGGGGCTTCGCAGATGCTCTAAATCTACAGCTTCGACGACACGGAGAGACCTACTGGGCGCTTCATCGCGCCGTTACCGGTCCTGACGATCTGACCGACAAGAGCACCCTCCTGAGCTGGATTGAAGGCCGGCGAGTGCCGCGCAGCACCGATAGTTTCAACGTGCTTTCGCGTATCGAGCGGCGTTATCGGCTGCCGGAGGGATATTTTAAATCAAAACTCCCTCATCCATCCCGTTCCGCAAGTGGGTTCGACCTGTCGGGGATCGAGCCCGCCGAGCGTCGCCGCATCGCCTGGCACCTGCCAGAGGACTTCAATTCCTTGCCCTTCCACAAGCGGGAAGAAATTGTCGACTGGGTCCGACGGGTCATCATCAGCGGTTCGACGGATTACAGGAAGTTCCAGGCCGCGGCCGTCAAGCAGCGATATGCCATTCGGTTCCCTGGAGTGTCGTATGGCGGCCGGTCACCACGTGACGGAAAGATCACCGTTCCCGCAAATTACGAGGAAACATGGATCGAGGATCCGGATCTTCTTTCCGGTGTTATTGAAGCACCACCGGGACTTGCCATGGAGATGGCCGACCTCGTCCGCTTCAAGACCTCCGCCTTGACCTCGGTTGGCTTCCAACGGAGCGGCGTCTGGGGCGAGGAGACGGCGTCACAGAAGATCGAGCATCTGGGCCTTATGTTTGGCGCTCTGGCGGCAGCGAAGGATGGGGAAATTCGCGGTTACGGCGTGCCGCTTCGTCACATCACGTTCGGATTGCTTATCTTCCCCGGCGTCTGGGATTGGTATCTTCAGTGGCGTGAGAGCCGGCGGGGCTTCTACACAGCCTGGGAGGTGGACATGCTCCGAATAGCCTTGGCAATCACGAAGGAGGGGACAGGTTGGTTGCGGCAACACCCTGAACTCCTGACACGAGTCCAGCCAGTGCCCGGCCTCGTCTCACAACACGAGATCGACTATGCGAAAGAGGATTGGCATGGCGCGTGTGATGATTTCCATAAGCATGCGTCACATCGCGTGAAAGAAATCCAGCGGATCGCGCGTGTCCATCGCGATCCTTTCGAGCCGATCATGCCGGTTCTCGAAGCGGCCAGCCCAGTCGGTGAATACCGCAAGATCACCGAGGAAATCGTCCGCCTGATGCCGGACGAACATCGTTATCCCAGGCCAGCGGCCGAGGCCGTCCGGGCGTTTCTCATGTTGAGGCTGGGATTGCATCTCGGACTGCGGCAGAAGAATCTGCGTCAACTGATGCTCTGTCCCAAAGGGCACATGCCTCGTTCGGAACGGGTTTTGGAGAAGATGAAGCGCGGCGAAATCCGCTGGAGTGATCGCGAAGGCGGCTGGGAAGTCTTAATCCCGTCCGTAGCATTCAAGAACGCGAATTCGTCATTCTTTGGCGACAAGCCATTCCGTCTTGTGCTGCCGGATCTCCTTGGGCTTTACGACTACATTGAAGCCTATGTCGATCGTCATCGTTCGGTCCTGCTGCGGTCGGCTACGGATCCAGGCACCTTCTTCGTGAAGTCGGTCAAGACGACCAGCACCGAAGCAGCCTATGACATCACCAGCTTCTACGAGGCTTGGCGTCTGACGATCCAGCGGTACGGGATCTATAATCCATATACCGGCCGCGGAGCAATCAAGGGCCTGCTGCCACACGGCCCTCATAATGTCCGCGATGTTCTGGCGACCCACATCCTCAAGCAGACCGGCTCATATGAGCAGGCAAGCTATGCCATCCAGGATACCGCCGATATGGTTGCGAAGCACTACGGCCGGTTCCTGCCGCAGGACAAGGCTGCGCTCGCGGCGCGTATCCTCAATCAGGTGTGGGAGGCAGCGTAAAGTTTGGGCGAGATGCCGGAAATTATTTCCGGCGTCTCTCTTCATTCTTTGCTTCGCGTGCCCATGGCGGCGGCTGCCGTTTTTCGATCCAAGGCAGGAGCTTGATCGGCTTGCGCTCGACGCCGGCGGTAACGATCGGATATTTCGTGAGGGCATCGCGCATGAGCGGCAGTCCGGCGGGGTTCGTATAGCGGCGGCTGGTTTCACTCCCGTCAATGCTTAGGCGCCCGGAAATGTCATCGATGATTAAGGGCGCAACTCCCGCCTGCAAGAGGGTGTCCGCCATGCCATGGCGAAGTGCATGGAAGGCGCGCTTCCACATTTTCGCACCAAGCGCTTGCGTCATGATGGGATTAAAGACGTCGTAAAATCGATCACCTGGGTCATTGATGGTCTTATCTGAAAATAGATCCGGAAACACGGCTCTGTACCCGAGTTTTTTCAGCGCTATGCAATAGTCTTCAAACCCTAAGCGGATCAGCTCGTTGGGAACCGGCAATACCCGTTCCGATTGTTCGGTCTTCAGCCTTCGGAATTCATTCGTCTGCAAGATGATTACAAGTCCGTTGTCGTCCTCTGCGATATCGTCGAGAGCGAGGCTCGCGAACTCCTTCCTGCGGGCGCCAAGATAGGTCAGCATGATAGGGAGAAAATAGGCCGCGTCATGGAAGACATGGGGGCCTGGTTTCCCGCGGCCTCGCTTGTCATTTAACGAACCTGCATAGACGGGCGATGAGAAAATCGGCTGGATTTCCTCGGGCTTTGGTTTGTATTGTTGCTTTCGGATCGAGCCCGCCTTGGGCTTCTTGGGCCTCAAGCCGTCGAAGCTCAAGTCAACGAGGTCGTAGCCATGCCCACGCACATGTTTGAGGAAGTGGTTCAAATTGCCGAAATGCTTGCGGATGGTGCCTGAGCTCAGCCCAACTTCCGCTGGTTTCCCATCCATCTCAGCTTTTTTCCGAAGCTTGTCACCCTCGGCGCGAAGTTCTGGCGCCGACATCGCTCTCATTCTGGCGCTCTGCCCCCATTTTTTGGGGATCGCATTGAAGTGCTGTCGTAGCTGGCCAAGGTGATACTGTGTAATTTGGCCGGAGTGTTCGACGCCATATTCCTCAAGGATGCCTTTGAGCAATCTGACAAGGGCTTTCGCATCGTTCGCTGTACCACCTTCCCAGTCTGCCATATTGGCGGTGAGCCTGTCGCATTCAGCTTCAAAATCGGAGATCGAGACAACGGGTGCCGGCGGTAGCGCCTTCCCGATGTCGGTAGAGAACGGCGGTGTCGCAGGTCTTAGGTCTAAGACCCTGATTTCGGCCACCTCGTCCAAAGGAACTTGCGACGCGGAAGGGGCGATGATGTCGTGCGACGGCTGCGATGCGCTCACATCTTGTTCGATGGTGGTCGGTAGCATCGGCGGGGGATGATCGGGCCTTGAACCACCCGTCAACTCGCTGAGATTTCTGTCGGCGAGGGGATGGCGATCCTCGACGTCGCACAATGCTTCCGCGCGTCCCCCGAAATAAGCCTTCATCGCCTTTTCCTGGTTCAGCGGATGGGCTTCGATCCCGAATTGCTGCATGAGCGTGCGAATGCCGTCCTGGAAGCCAGGGCTACTGGCGAGATCGAACTCCTCCCTATAGTTCGATTTGATTGCGGGAATGTGCGACACGGGAACGCCTTTGGCGAGCAGATAGGCGCGGCCGCTGCAGGTATCCTCCAGCGTCAGTCGGTGACCTATGCCAAACATCGCAAGCAGTCTGTAAGTCCAGCCGTTTTCGAGGTCGAGTTCGAGCTCTTCAATATCCGCCGGCCGTCCATAGCGTCTGGCGATCATCGCAACGTCTTCGAGGTGTTCGAGCATTGCGTCGCGCTCATGCTCGAACAGCTTTTGAAGTTGGTCTTTTGTGGACATGGATTCCTTCGAGTTCATCTTCAACTCGGCCAGGCGCACATTGAGCTTTCGGCCGATCATCTTAGCCTTCTTATGGTCGGAACAATGAAGGCTCAGTGAAAGCCGGCTGCCCGGCTGGCACCGCGCGAATGATGTAGGAATGCGCGCGCGCCAGTAAAAGATGTTTCCGCGTCGGATCAGATTTTCGACTTCGTGGCGAATCGCCATGCCGTGACAGCCTCTGCTGGACCACCGATGACGCCGGTTCATAAAACCGTGGGCATCACCTGTGGGCTACAGTTCTGGGCATCAGGTCGCCAATGATGCCAAAACGATATCCGGCACGACTGGAAAATCAAGGAATTACGGGGATTTAGAGAGAATTGGCTGGGGAACCTGGATTCGAACCAGGACTAACGGAGTCAGAGTCCGTGGGTCTACCGTTAACCTATTCCCCAACGCTGCGTGGGCGATCGTGTCGCCCAGCCGGTGAGGCGGGCTTATAAACAAAAGATCGGCGGATGCAATAGATTTTGGTAAAAAAATGTAGTTCACCCCCTGTAAAATTCGCAGCCGTGCGATCCATGTGATGACGCGGGAATTCAGGCATTGGGGCGTGGTGCAAAAAGAATTTGGCGAAAGCGGACGGCGCTGGTAAAGTCTGCCCAACGAAAATCAAGAGAGCGCCTTGAGCAGCTATCGTTCCGCGCGGCGCAATGGACAGACACGTGAGAGACCCCGACAGCGGCGAACAGCCGTCCGTTTCCGGGGCGTCGGCAGCAGGCCGCGACGAGGGGCGCACACCGTCCCGTTCCGGCAAAGGAAAGCGCAGACGGGGAAAACCGTCGCGCATGCCCTCTGCGAATGCCAGTTCCTCCGGCCATTCCGGAGAAACAGGGCGTCCCGAAGTGAAAGAAGCGCCCGGGGAACCGGTGCGCAAACGCAAGCGCAGGCGCCGCTCCAAATCCGGGCAGGTTGAGCAGGCGGCTGCCGCAAATCGCGTCACCGATCTCTCCGCGGTGAAGCAGGCCGCGGGTTCCGTCGCCGAACACCACCCCAGCCGAAAGCGTGGCAAGAAGGACCGGCTGCGTCGCGTCCTGCAGGGACGTCCCCTTGCATCTGCCGACAAGGCGCGGCCGGTTGCCGACGTCGTATCCAGACCGCAGCCACAAGGTCCGGCCTCCGCCGCGCGGCCGGTGGAGCGTCCGGCCTTTTCCCAGAAAGGGCACGACGATCGCTTTGGCGGTGGCCTGGCCTCCGGCTTTGATTCGGCCTCGCAACTCTACGCCGCGCTCGACCTCGGCACCAACAATTGCCGCCTGTTGATCGCGCAGCCGACGCGGCCGGGCCAGTTCCGCGTCGTCGACGCCTTTTCGCGCATCGTGCGGCTTGGCGAAGGGCTCGGTGCCTCCGGCCGCCTGTCTGAGGATGCCATGGACCGTTCGATCGAGGCGTTGAAGGTCTGCGCCGCGAAGCTGAAAAACCGCGATATTCGCAAGACCCGGCTCATCGCCACCGAGGCGACCCGCGCTGCCGAAAACGGCGAGGCCTTTCTTGAACGGGTGTTGGCCGAAACCGGACTGGAACTTGAGATCATCACGCGCGAGACGGAGGCGCGGCTTGCGGTGTCCGGCTGCTCGTCTCTGGTCGGGCGCGAGACGAAATCAGTGGTGCTGTTCGATATCGGCGGCGGCTCGTCGGAGATCGCCGTCATCAAGATCGGCGAGAACCGCTCCAGCCGCCTTGCCAACCACATCACCCACTGGACGTCGCTGCCAGTTGGCGTCGTGACTTTGTCGGAACGTCATGGCGGCCAGCATGTCACGCCGGAAAGTTTCGAGGCGATGGTCGTCGAAGTTCAGGGCATGCTCGCCAAATTCGACTGCCCGGAAATCCACACGCTCGACAATCCCGGCGACGAGAACGGCTTCCACCTGATCGGCACGTCCGGCACGGTGACGACACTCGCCGGCGTCCATCTCGATCTGCCGCGTTATGACCGGCGCAAGGTGGATGGGCTGTGGCTGTCGGATGACGAGGTTTCGGCCATGCAGGCACGCCTTCTGTCATGGGATTTCACGGCGCGAGCCGCCAATCCCTGCATCGGCCCGGACCGCGCCGATCTGGTGCTCGCCGGCTGTGCCATTCTCGAAGCCATTCGCCGCCGCTGGCCGTCGGAGCGCATGCGCGTTGCCGACCGGGGCTTACGCGAAGGCTTGCTCACCGACATGATGGCCGATGACGGCGTCTGGCGCCGCGGTCGCGCGCGCCGGAATGCGCGCGGGCCGTACGGTTCCCACGAAGGAAATACGCAATGACCAAACCCCCGATCGGCGGAAACCGCACCGGGCGCAAGCTTGGCCAGAAGGTCAAGAAGGGCAAGCTGAAGGCGTCGTCGCGGCGCTGGATCGAGCGACATATCAACGATCCCTATGTGCAGCGGGCGCAGCTCGAGGGCTATCGCGCCCGCGCGGCGTTCAAGCTGCTCGAGATCGACGAGAAGCACAAGATTCTTTCAGGCGCGCGGCGGATCATCGATTTGGGGGCGGCTCCCGGAAGCTGGTCGCAGATCGCCGCCAACGTGACCCGCTCGACCGACGCGGAGCCGAAGGTGGTCGCCATCGACTTTCTGCCGATGGATCCGCTGCCGGGCGTCCACATCTTGCAGCTCGATTTTCTCGATTCGACGGCGCCGGACAAGATCATGGACGCGCTTGGCGGCGCGCCGGACCTTGTTCTCTCCGACATGGCAGCGCCGACGACCGGCCACCGCCAGACCGACCATATCCGCACCATGCATCTCTGCGAGGTCGCGGCCCATTTCGCCGTCGACGTTCTGGCGCCGGGCGGCCATTTCCTGGCGAAGACGTTCCAGGGCGGAACCGAGCGCGAACTTCTCAACCTGCTGAAGCAGAATTTCAAGCAGGTTATCCATGTGAAGCCTGCCTCGTCGCGGGCCGAATCGGTCGAAATGTTCCTGCTCGCCAAGGGCTTCAAGGGACGCCGGGCGGATGTTGCGGCAACCCGGGAAGACGTTTCGGACAATCTCGACGAAGCGCCGGCGGAGTGATCGCATGCTGCTCTACGTGACCATCGGCACCAATGATCTCGAGCGGGCGCGGATCTTCTATGACGCGGCACTTGCCCCGCTCGGCCTGAAGCGCCGCAAGCAGGACGATGTCGAGATCGGCTATGGGGCCGGGCATGATACGCGATGCCGGCTGTGGGTCGTCACGCCCTACGACCAGAATGCCGCGACCATCGGCAACGGTTCAATGGTGGCGCTTGACGCCGAGAGCCGGGCGGACGTCGATGCGTTCCATGAGGCGGCACTCGCCCATGGCGGCACCGACGAGGGCGCACCGGGCCTGCGGCCTTTCCACGCAAATTTCTACGCGGCCTATGTTCGCGATCCCGATGGAAACAAGCTTTCGGCGGTCTGCGAGCGGCCGGAATAGTTCACGCCCAAGCTCTTCGATGGCGATCGTTTCCGTTTCCGTTTCCGGCTCCCCGCGCATCCGGGACCGGAAACGGAGACCCTTCAGTTCGAAATCTGAAGGCGCCGCCGATCACGCATTGCTCAAGATTCTTAGCAGGCCCGGCGTTTTCGCCGGGCCTTTGCACTTTCCATCCCGTCATATCCGTGTTACGAGCCCTCGCCAACTTCCAAGAAACTCTTGCAAGTCTTTCGCCGGACCGTTTCCCAAGACCGTCCGCGAAGCGTTTCATCTATTGAAGGGATTGGCCATGGCTCGCATCATTGAAACGGCAACCGGTCTGGAGGCTCTGACCTTCGACGACGTGCTCCTTCAACCGGGACATTCCGAGGTCATGCCGGGGCAGACCAACATCGCCACCCGCATCGCCCAGGATATCGAACTCAACCTTCCGATCCTCTCCTCCGCCATGGATACCGTCACCGAAGGGCGCCTCGCAATTGCCATGGCGCAGGCCGGCGGCATTGGCGTCATCCACCGCAATCTGACGCCGGTCGAGCAGGCCGAGCAGGTTCGCCAGGTCAAGAAGTTCGAAAGCGGCATGGTCGTCAATCCCGTGACGATCGGCCCGGACGCCACGCTCGCCGACGCGCTCTCGCTGATGAAGATGTACTCGATCTCCGGCATCCCGGTCGTTGAAAACGCAAGCGGCGGCAAGCCTGGTCGTCTCGTTGGCATCGTCACCAACCGCGACGTTCGCTTCGCATCGGACCCGACGCAGAAGATCTATGAACTGATGACCAGGGAAAACCTGATCACGGTCAAGGAGAACGTCGACCAGCAGGAAGCCAAGCGTCTGCTTCATACACACCGCATCGAAAAGCTGCTGGTGGTGGATGGCGACGGACGCTGCGTCGGCCTGATCACGGTCAAGGACATCGAGAAGTCGCAGCTCAACCCGAATGCTTCCAAGGACGCACAGGGCCGCCTGCGCGCCGCCGCCGCCATCAGCGTCGGCGATGATGGCATCGAACGGGCCGAGCGGCTGATCGAGGCCGGCGTCGATCTGATCGTCGTCGATACCGCGCATGGCCATTCGCAGCGGGTTCTCGATGCGGTGACCAAGGTCAAGACGATGTCGAACTCGGTGCGCATCATGGCCGGAAACGTCGCCACCGCCGATGGCACCAAGGCACTCATCGATGCCGGCGCGGATGCGGTCAAGGTCGGTATCGGCCCGGGTTCGATCTGCACCACCCGCATCGTCGCCGGTGTTGGCGTGCCGCAGCTCGCGGCGATCATGGCAGCGGTCGAAGCCGCCCAGGCGTCCGATATTCCGGTCATTGCCGATGGCGGCATCAAGTTCTCCGGCGACCTGGCGAAAGCCATCGCCGCCGGCGCCTCCGCCTGCATGATCGGCTCGCTGCTGGCGGGCACCGACGAAAGCCCGGGCGAAGTGTTCCTCTATCAGGGACGCTCCTTCAAGGCCTATCGCGGCATGGGGTCGGTCGGCGCCATGGCGCGCGGCTCGGCGGATCGCTACTTCCAGGCGGAAGTGCGCGATACGCTGAAGCTGGTACCGGAAGGCATCGAAGGCCAGGTGCCCTACAAGGGTCCGGTCTCCGGCGTGCTGCATCAGCTGGCCGGCGGTCTCAAGGCGTCGATGGGCTATGTCGGCGGCAAGACGATCAAGGACTTCCAGGAACGCGCCACCTTCGTGCGCATCTCCGGCGCGGGCCTGCGCGAAAGCCATGCCCATGATGTGACGATCACCCGCGAAAGCCCGAACTATCCCGGCGGCGCTTGAAAATAGCGCGTCATGTCTCAACTTGACGAAGCGGCGGAGATGTCTTCGCCGCTTTTTCTTTTATGGCCGGGCTTCCAGCGATCGTAACCATCAGGGCGACGATTCGTCATTCGCAAAAGAGATGTCCAGCAAGGCGCTTGAGACGCGGCAATCGGTGCTGTTCTGGATTTTCGGCCGGCTTGCTATACATCATCGATGGTTCGATCGACGGAGTGCCCATGCCCACATCGACTGCCATCTTCTGGCCGGTCATCGCACAGGTCGCGCTGATCCACGCCGTCTATTTTCTGATGCTGAAGCGGCGCAATCGCGCCGTGCGCGCCGGTCTTGCCAAGGTACAGGACTATTGGGTTCCGGCGATCGAGCCGGCACCAAGCGCAACGGCCGCTCGCAGCCTGATCAACCAGTTCGAACTACCGGTCCTTTTCTTCCTCGTCTGCATCCTGTTCTATCTGACCGCCGGCGTGAACAACACCGTGCTCGCGGCCGCCTGGCTCTTTGTCCTCAGCCGCTTCGCCCATGCTTATGTGCATGTCACCTCGAACCGGCTGAAGCCGCGCCGGCGCTTCTTCGTGACCGGCTTCGTCTTCAATTTCGTGCTGTGGGTGCTGTTTGCGGCACATATCGCCGGTGTCTGAGGCGGTGTTCCTGTCACATTCTGTTGCATTGCGTGCTCTCGGAAGCTGCACTATCATCCGGTTCCGGCGGCAGGAACGGCACGCCATCCATACGTCCAAGCCCTTGAATTAAATTGAACATCATCCCTCTAAACGCTTTTCCGCATTACCAAAACGTAATCTGCCTGCATGGAACCTGATAGCCGTCTGGCCGTTATCGCTTCGCAGTCGCAGCATTTGAAGGGAAGCATCCGGTGAGCACCATACCGACAGAGAAAACCGTGCTTGTATTTCAGGGCGGCGGTGCTCTCGGCGCCTATCAGGCGGGGGCCTATGAGGCCCTGCATGGGGCGGGCATCCGACCCGATTGGCTTGCCGGCATCTCCATCGGCTCAATCAATTCGGCGATCATTGCCGGAAGCCCGGTAAACCGCCGCGTCGACAATCTGCGCACCTTCTGGCACCGCGTCTCCTCCGGTCTTAACGGTCATTTTCTTGGAAATGGCGATGTCATGCGGAAGTGGTTCAACGAATCCTCCGCCCTTCTCGGCTCGCTGACAGGCGTCCCCGGCTTCTTCAAGCCGCGCGCCTTGAAACCCTGGAACATTCCGGGCGATCCGATGGCGGCCATCAGTCTCTATGATACCGGGCCGCTGCAGGAAACGCTTGCCGATCTCGTCGATTTCGACCTGATCAATTCCGGCGCCATTCGCCTCAGCCTCGGCGCCGTCGATGTGGTGAGCGGCAACTTCAATTATTTCGACAACAACCACTGCGCCTTTTCGGCGAAGCACGTGGCCGCCTCCGGAGCGCTGCCGCCGGGTTTTGCACCGGTCGAGATCGACGGCCGGTACTATTGGGACGGCGGCATCGTTTCCAACACGCCCCTGCAGCGGATTCTCTCCGGTCCCGAACTGGAAAGCGATCTCTGCATCTTCCAGGTCGATCTGTTCAGTGCAAAGGGCCAGTTGCCGAAGGATCTTTTCGACGTCCAGGCACGGGAAAAGGAAATCCGTTTTTCCAGCCGCACGCGCTTGAACACCGACCAGTTCCGCAAGCTGCAGGGCATCCGCATGGCCGCCAGCCGGCTGATGGCAAAGCTGCCGGAAGAACTGAAGGATGATCCGGACGCGCGGTTTCTCGAGAGGATCGGCAATGACTGCGCCGTCACCATGGTGCACCTGATCTACCGCCATGCCGCCTACGAGGGCCAGTCCAAGGACTACGAGTTCTCCCGTCTTTCCGTGGAGGAACACTGGAAGGCCGGCCATGACGATGTGGTCAGGACGCTCAATCATCCGGATTGGCAGAGCCGCACCCGCCCAACCAACGGGATTCGTGTCTTCGATCTTTGTGAAAAACATGGAAGCGAGAAAAAAGCATGAAAGTCGAAGATGTGGTCCGCAATGCCTTCGCGATGCCGCTGACGAGCCCATCCTATCCGCCGGGTCCCTATCGCTTCGTCAATCGCGAATACATGATCATCACCTACCGCACCGATCCGGAGGCTTTGCGCCGCGTTGTGCCGGAGCCGCTGCAGTTCGATGAACCGCTGGTGAAATACGAGTTCATCCGCATGCCGGATTCGACGGGCTTTGGCGATTACACCGAATCCGGCCAGGTCATTCCCGTCAGTTTCAACGGCGTGCATGGCGGTTATGTCCACTCCATGTACCTCAATGACGACGCGCCGATCGCCGGCGGCCGTGAGATCTGGGGCTTTCCGAAGAAGCTCGCGGAACCCTCGCTGGCATCGGTGAAGGATGCACTGGTCGGCACGCTCGACTATGGCGGCCAACGGGTTGCGACGGCGACGATGGGTTTCAAGCACCGCACGCTCGACAAGGCGAAGGTTCTGGAGACGCTGAAGCAGCCGAACTTCATGCTGAAAATCATGCCGCATGTCGATTGCACGCCGCGCATCTGCGAACTGGTTCGATACTATCTCGAGGATCTGACCGTGAAGGGCGCCTGGGAAGGGCCGGGCGCGCTGGCACTGTTTCCGCATGCGCTGGCGCCGGTTGCCGACCTGCCAGTGCTCGAAGTCAGGTCCGCCGTCCATATTCTCTCCGACCTGACGCTGGGCCTCGGCGAAGTGGTCCATGATTATCTTGCAAAATAGGGAGTCCCATCCATGAAACTCAAAGACAAGGTCTGCATCGTTACCGGCTCTGCCAGTGGTATCGGCCTGGCAATCGCCAGGAAATACGTCTCCGAAGGCGCCAAGGTCGTCATCGCCGACCTCAAGCTCGAGGCGGCGGAAGCGACGGCCAAGGACCTGACGGCGGCGGGGCCAGGCGAGGCGATCGGCCTTGCCATGGATGTTACCAGCGAGGAAGCCGTCAATTCAGGCGTCGCCGCCACCATCGAAAAATGGGGCAGGGTGGATGTCCTCGTCTCCAATGCCGGCATCCAGATCGTCAACAAGATCGAGGACTATGCGTTTTCCGACTGGAAGAAGATGCTGGCCATCCATCTCGACGGCGCCTTTCTGACCACCAAGGCCTGCATCCCGCATATGAAGGCCCAGAAGGGCGGCGCAATCATCTATATGGGTTCGGTGCATTCGCACGAGGCCTCTCCGCTGAAATCGGCCTATGTCACCGCCAAGCACGGCCTGCTCGGCCTGGCCCGCGTCGTCGCCAAGGAGGGCGGACCGGACGGGGTGCGCGCCAACGTCATCTGCCCAGGCTTCGTCAAGACGCCGCTCGTTGAGAAGCAGATCCCCGAGCAGTCGAAGGCGCTCGGCATCTCCGAGGAGGAAGTCGTCAAGAAGATGATGCTCGGCGGCACGGTCGACACGCAATTCACCACGGTCGATGACGTCGCCGAAGTGGCACTGCTGTTTGCCGGTTTCGAGACCAATGCGCTGACCGGCCAGTCGCTCGTCGTCAGCCACGGCTGGTACATGCAGTAAGACCGGAGGCCGGAAGCGCGGAGCCTTTGGCCGTGGGCTGCCACTGTCAATCACTTTCGCGTCAATCCACTCCCCATGACCTTGACCCTTGAGCCGATGACACAGTTCTTTTGTCATCGGCTCAAGCATCAGGAGGAAGTCATGGATAAGCCCGCCATTACCCAGGCGATGATCAATGCCTACGACGACTACACCCATCTCTCTCTCGACAGGCGATCCTTCATGCAGAAGCTGACGGCGCTGACCGGATCGGCGGCAAGTGCGGCGGCCATCGCGCCCTTGCTTGCGGCCAACAGCGCGCATGCGGAAGTGGTGCCCGAAGCAGACCCGCGGTTGAAGGGCGAGGACATCACCTATCCCGGCGCTGCCGGTGACATGAAGGGCTATCTCGTGCGCCCGGCCGATGCTGCCGGAAAACTGCCCGCCGTCATCGTCATTCACGAGAACCGCGGTCTCAATCCGCATATCCGCGACGTCGCCCGCCGCATCGCGCTGGAGGGTTTCGTGGCTCTGGCACCGGATCTGCTGTCTCCAGCGGGTGGCACGCCGGCCGATGAGGACAAGGCGCGCGAAATGATCAGCGCGCTGGATGAAAAGCAGACGGTCGACAATGCTGTGGCGACCGTGGCCTTCCTTGGAGGCAATGACGCAACGACCGGCAAGGTTGGCGCGATCGGCTTCTGCTGGGGTGGCGGTTTGGTTAACAACCTGGCGGTCGCTTCGCCTGACCTTAAAGCCGGCGTCGCCTATTACGGCGCCCAGCCACCGGCCGAAGATGTGCCGAAGATCAAGGCGGCGCTGCTCCTGCACTATGCCGGTTTGGACGAGCGGATCAATGCCGGCATCGAGGCCTATAAGAAGGCACTGACCGGCAATGGCAAGGATTTCAGCATTCATGTCTATGACGGTGTCAATCATGCCTTCAACAACGATACCTCTGCTGCCCGCTACGACAAGAAGGCGGCCGATCTTGCCTGGCGCCGGACAGTGGAGTTCCTGAAGGCAAAACTGGCTTGAGGACTGGCCAGCGATGGCGCGGCAGCTTCGGAGACGACCTTCGCCAAGGTCGGAGGCGTGACTGACCCAAAAATGGTCATCCTCTCCATCTTTGGTGGCTCGCCAGATTGGAGTATAGAACTCCAGTCGGCTCGTTGGGGACGGCTAAATGACCAAATCATATTGCATCAGTTTTAACGGCTAATTTTATGGCCGGGTATTAATATTGGGGAATACAAAAAGGCCGCGCTTCGAAGGGAAGCACGGCCTTTTTGTTTACTGTTAGCGCATGTGTGGCTTACCAGCCCGGCAGCATATGGCTTTGGCGCAGTCGCGGGTAGCGCGGGAAGTTCTTGATATCGCCATCGAGGTCGTCAGTCGCGGTCGTCGGCGTGATGTTGTCGAGACAGGCGGTGATGTGATTGGTGATGGCATTCGACAGCGACGGCGACAGGCCGGGCCGCTTCATGATGCCGATCTGCACCGGCGCCAGCGCGGGGAACCCGTCGGCCTGGGTCAGCACCTTCATGCCGGTGCGCAGCGCCGATTCCGGCAGCACTGAAACGGCCATGCCGGCGAGAACCGCAGCGGCGACGACGGTCGACGACCAGCTGGTGAACAGGATCTGGTATTCCTTGCCGGTCGCGTCGAGCGCCGAGCAGGCGGCCTGCCGCCACTGACAATCGCGCTTGCCGACGGCGAGCGGCACGGGTGCGTTCTCCGGCAGCGGGTGGTTGATCGAGCATACCCAGCAGAGCGGCTCGGTCCGTACCACATCCGAGGCGCGTGCACGCGGGTTGTGCGTGACAAGCGCGATGTCGAGATCGCCTCTGGCCATCTTTTCGGCGAGGTCCACCGAAGGCTCGCAGACGATAAAGAGCTCGACGTTCGGATGGGTCTTGGCGAAGCGGACGATGATCTCCGGCATATAGCGGTCGGCGTAGTCGTCGGGCGTGCCGATCCGCAGCGTGCCTTCCAGCCGGTTGTCGTCGAAGGAGGCGATCGCCTCGTTGTTGAGACGGATCATCCGCCGCGCGAAGTTCAGGAGCCGGTCACCCTCCGTCGTCAGCCGGTTGCCGCGGCCGTCCTTCGCAAAGAGCTGCTTGCCAATTCGTTCCTCCAGCCGGCGCATCTGCATCGAGACGGCCGACTGGGTCTTGAATACCCGATCGGCCGCTTTGGTGAAGCTGCCGGTATCGGCGATGGCAACGAAAGTCTGAAGCTGGTCGATGTCGAGTGGTGCGGACATGGCGCAAGTCCCCAAAGGTTACCCATAAAATTGTTTGATGAATATCATTAGAAACATTCGTTGGACTGATCAATAAGGATTTGCGAATTTGGTCCTGCAAACGACATCAATCACCGCTTCGGCCCGCTTGTGGCGAAGCCGAAACATCATCAAGTCTCGACCTACCCCCGCGCCGACCTCCCTGCGGCGGGACGGGTCGCCCTTGCATAATTCCTTAAATCGGGAACGATTTAAGGAAAAATTATGCAAAATTTTTAATCGCAGCGACCTTTGCACGTCTGAAAGACGTGCGGCGCTGTCGTGCCTGAAAAAAGGAGCAGTATCATGCGCACGACCGATCACACCCTCGATCTCACCCTTACCGGGAAGCTGTCCGCGACGTCCCGCCAGACGGGGCTGACGGGCGTGCTGAAATCGGTTTGGCGCCTGCTGCGAAACCGAAAAGCTATCGGCAGCTTGCACGACCTCGATGATCATCAATTGCTGGATATCGGGCTTTGCCGTGAAGAAGTGCGCGAGGCGCTGACCTCGTCCTTTTTCGATGATCCGGGCCGTCACTTGACCCGGGCGTCGCGCAACAGGACGAACACGTTCTACAGGAGTGCGCGCCTCGATTGACGGTGCATTTGCTGCGCTAAGCTCTTGAGCGACAAGTTCAGGAATTCCGCAGCAGTTCAGAGTTTTGTTGCGCACCTCGAACGTTTGAAGACGTTCCGTGCAACAGGGACGCGCAGCCGCCTCTGCGCGTTACCGTTCCCCGCAGGGTTAGAGCCAATATGCCCTGCTGCTTGCCCGGTGAGCGGTCTTGAGGACCGGCACCGGGCTTTTTCCTATTCGGTCTGACGCAATCCGCCGTTCGGTCCTTGCTGAAGCAGATCGCTCAACAGCATTCCGTCTTTCCACAGAGAAGCCTGCCAGCCGGGGCGGTGGGCGCCGTCAACGTTCTCCGGAGTGTCATCAATCAACAGAATATGCTCCGGCTGCAGTTCGAGCCGGGCTGCGACAACCTTAAAGGCCTTCGTTTCAGGCTTCCGGTGCCCGAGCGCTGCGGAATAGTACATCCCGTCGAAATGCCGCGCTAAGCCGAGTTCGTTCAAAAGGTACTTCGCGCGGCAATGCTCTTGGTTCGTAAGCACTTCCGGCCCGACAGGCGAATTTCGTCGATCTGCGATAGCAGGTGCCGGTTGAGCAGTGAGTCCTTTTCAAACCAGTACCGCAGGAAATCATCACAACTCACCGCGGGGGCGATCTTCCGAAGAAGCGCCGGCAGGTGATCATAGAGAGACGCCCGTCCAACGATGATATCTGCCCAGTGAGTTTCAAAGAGGCCGCTTTGTAGGTCCTCCACTTTAATCCCAAGGTCGGCCTCAAGGCCCGACGATCAGTGTCGACCGTCGTCGAGTCGACCGAGAACGATGACGCCATCGACGTCGAAGACAAGCGCTTCGACGGCGTTACTTGTCGGCGTCATTGGCTGTCCGATACTGGTCGAACAGATTGTCGATCGATTTCTGATATTCCTTCTGTGCCTCGATACCGCTGTCGAACATCGTGTTGAACATGTCGGTAAAGGGCGCCATCGGGTCCTTGTCGGCCGGTTTCTTTTCGGGCTCTTTCGCAGCCGCACCGCCGCTCATCATGTCCTGGAAAGCCTTGATGAAGGGGTTTGCGGCAAACATGTCTGGTGCGGCCTGCGGCTTTTCCTCAGGCTTTGCCATGCCGAAGAAGCCCTGCATGGCTTGCGTGAAGGGATTGTCGAACGGATTGGGAGCTGGTTGCGGTTTCTTGATAAACCCGGAGGCTTCCAGCCAAGGCTTCATCATGGCTTCCATCGGCGTGTTGGCGAAGGGGTTCTGCATGCCGCTCATCTGGCCGGAGGCCTGCTTGAACAGGCCGCCCATGATCGCGCTCGCCATTACCGGTAACATCTGCTTGTAGATTTCCTGGCCGACGCCTGTCATCTGGGCCGCCTGCACGGAGACCGCCTGCAACATTTCCTTGGAGCCGAAAAGCTGGTCGAGAACATTGTTGCCGTCGGCCATGCCTTGCGGTGTGAAGGCCTTGCTCATGTCCTCGAAATACTGCGCGTAGTTGCCGCTCGACATGGCGGTCAGGAAGGCGCCGAAATCATAGGGGTCGGCGGCGTTGCGTTTGAGCGCGGTGGAGAAGGCCGGCATCAGCGCGGCAGTCGCCTTGGCCATCTGTTCCTGGGCAAGGCCGAATTGCTTGGCCATCACGTCCATGGCATTGCCGTTCTGCGCCTGCATCATCATGTCAAAAAGCGGGATCATGTCCGGAGTCCTCTCCTGCAGGCAGCATAACGCATGTCGTTGCACTATAACGGTAAAAAACCGAGTGGAAACCGCTTTTTACGAAACGGTCGGTCTGCCGGCTACCGAAGTCACATATAGCCGAACGCGGAGAACTGTTCCTTGAACCACCAGAAACCCGCAGCCGTCGCAAGGGCGATCAGGCCAAACAGGATCCAGCCCGTCAGCGTCAATGTCTTGCGCTCCTCATCGCGATAGGAAAGTCGCGATCCCATGACCAGAAAGGCTGCGCCGAAGATGAGGCAGAGTGGAACGATCAGGAAGATTTTCAGAGAGTAGTTGATCTCGGGAACGCCGCGCCTTGCCTCGTCGAGCGGTCCGAGAACGAAATACCAGCCGAGCGCCACGCCGACGGCGAGCGCGGCAAGGCCGCCGAGCCTGGTTTTAAGATCCTGTAACATTCCACTCTCCGGTCTATTGAGGCAGTTTGCGCCGTCGCTGTTCATTCAACGACAAGCGGAGAAGCGAAAACTCGAACTCTAATACTGGTACTCAGTGAAAACCGGATCGACGGACCCGTTCCAGCGGCCGTTGTAAAGCGACAGCAGGTCTTCGGCGAGTGTAGCCTTCTTCGCCAGCACCTCGTCCAGCGGCGCAAGGAAGATGCTTTCGTCGACCTCGTCGCCGTTCAGCCGGTTGCGGTTCTTCAGGCCAAGGCGGGAGATCGAGAGGACCTCACGGGCGATGTCGAATAGCGGCGTGCCCTTGTGTTTCGCGGCAAGCGCCTGTGCCGGCACGGCGTCGCGCATGGCGATCGTGTCCTCGTAGGTCCAGGAGCGGGTAAGGTCCTCGGCTGCGTCAAGGGCTGCGTCGTCGTAGAGCAGACCGACCCAGAAGGCCGGCAGCGCGCAGATCCGGCGCCACGGGCCGCCGTCGGCGCCGCGCATTTCGAGAAAGCGTTTTAGCCGTACATCGGGGAACAGCGTCGAAAGATGGTTGGTCCAATCGCCCATATTGGGCTCCCAGTCGGCAAGTTCGCCCTTCAGAGCGCCGTTCATGAACTGGCGGAAGGTGACGTGCGTACAGTCATGATAGTGGCCGTCGCGCACGACAAAATACATCGGCACATCGAGTGCCCATTCGACATAGTCCTCGAAGCCGAAATCCGCGTTGAAGGCGACCGGCAACACGCCGGCGCGCTGGTTGTCCGTGTCGCGCCAGATGCTGCCGCGCCAGGAGAGCAACCCGTTCGGCTTGCCGTCGGTAAAGGGCGAACTTGCAAACAGGGCGGTCGACAGCGGCTGCAGCTTCAGCGACACCTGCATCTTGCGGCGCATGTCTACTTCAGAGGAGAAGTCGAGGTTCACCTGGATCGTGCAGGTGCGGTACATCATGTCAAGACCCTGGGTGCCGACCTTCGGCATGTAGCGGCTCATGATGTCGTAGCGGGATTTTGGCATGCGCGGTGTTTCCGCGAACGTCCATTTCGGTGAACCGCCGATGCCAAGGAAGCGGATGCCGAGCGGCTCTGCGATTTCGCGCAGCGCGGCCAGGTGCTGGTTGGATTCCTTGCAGGTCTGGTGCAGGTTTTCGAGCGGTGCGCCCGAAAGCTCGAACTGGCCGCCGGGCTCGAGCGAGATCGCGCCTTGGCCGGATTGCTCGGCAAGGCCGATGATGTTGCCGGCGTCGATGATCGGCTCCCAGCCGCTTTTTTCCGCCATCCCATTCAGAAGCGCCGAGATGCTGGCCTCGCCGAAATAGGGGACGGGGCTGTTGTCGGTCTTGAAGAAGGCAAACTTCTCATGCTCCGTCCCGATGCGGAACCGCTCCTTCGGCTTGTTGCCCTGAGCCAGGTATTCGGTGAGGTCTGCGACGGAGGTAACCGGCGTCTGGTCGGTGGTATCTCTGGCCATGGGCGTCTTCTTTTGAACAGGCGGAACCTGCCGGGCGGCAGATGTCAGGAGGGTGATTGAACCGGATTGAGGTGACGTGCAAGTGAAATTGTTTCAAGGCGGGTTCAAATTTTCAACACCTTATCGGCACTGAAATGACACGGCCGCTAGCGCCAATCGCCGATCGTCGCCTGAATAACGGCCATGGCTGCGACGGCGGCCGTATCGGCCCTGAGGATACGCGGTCCGAGCGGAATGGCGGTGACGAAATCGCGGCTGCGCAGCAAGGTGCGCTCCGCATCGGAGAAGCCGCCCTCGGGACCGATCAAAAGGGCCAGCTTGCGCTCTTTGACGCCGGCAAGAACCGGCAACGGATTTTGTCCCGCATCGCCCTCGTCGCAGAAGATGATGCGCCGGTCCTCGGGCCAGGTTCCCAGAACGTCGTCCAGCCTGCGCGGCTCCGCCACCTGTGGAATGCCGAGAACGCCGCATTGCTCGGAGGCCTCGATGACATTGGCCCGGACCCGGTCCATGTTGGTGATTTTGCCCTGCACATGCTGCGTCATCACCGGCTGCAACAGCCCCGCGCCCATTTCGACGGCCTTTTGCACGAGATAGTCGAGCCTGCCGACCTTCAGCGGCGCGAACAGGTAGTGAAGATCACAGGGAGCAGGCTGCGGCCGCGTCTGCTCGGTCGCCGTCAGGACGAGACGCTTCTTGCTCGGAAAGGAAAGCTCCGCCCGCCATTCGCCATCGCGGCCATTGAAGACGAGAACGGCATCGCCCTCTTGGAAACGCAACACGTTGACAAGGTAGTTGAACTGTTCCTTGCCGGTTTCGTAAACGGCGCCGGTGGAAAGTGGTGTGTCGATGAAGAGCCGCTGCATGCGGAAATTGGCGCGCATCGAAGATCCCTAGATGAACAGCGCCGCGAGGACGCAATAAACGGCCGCCGAAAGCAGAGCCGAAGCGGGGACGGTGATAATCCAGGCGGCAACGATCGTCATGAAATGCGATCGTCGCACCAGACGCCGCCGGTGCAACTCTTCAGGACTGTGTTCGATGTACCGCTCGAAGTCCGCCTGCCCGGTCTTGCGCCGAACGTAGTCCAGGCGCCGCTTCGAATTGCGGGTGTACCATTCGCGGAAGAAGCCGATGCCGAAGACCGCGCCGACGGCCGTATGAGTGGTGGAGACGGGCAATCCGAGCGTCGTTGCCAATAGGACGGTGACCGCCGTCGCCAGGGCAACGCAGAAGGCGCGCATCGGGTTGAGCTTGGTAATCTCCTCGCCGACCAAATGGATCAGCTTCGGCCCGAAGAGAAGCAATCCGCAGGAGATGCCGAACGCCCCGATCAGCATGACCCACAGCGGCACGTGCGTTGTATCAGGGACGACCATTCCGTTGACGTTTGCGACGATCCCCGAAAGCGGACCCACCGCGTTCGAAACGTCATTGGCGCCATGGGCAAAAGACAAAAGGGCTGCCGAAAGAATCAGCGGCATCTGGAACAACTTGCGCAGCGACTGGTTGCGATTGTCGAGCCCCTGGGCCTGGCGAACGACCCAGGGCCTGCAGGCAACGATGGTAGCCACCGCTACGCACAGGCCGGCGAGCGTGCCGTTCGCCAGGGAAACGTCGATGACCTTTTCCAATCCGATCAACGCAAAATAGGCGGCGAAGGCCCCGGTCATCAGGGCGATCAGGATGGGGGTCCAGAAAATAGCCGCCTCGACCTTGTCTTCGCGGTAGATGATGAAGGTCTTGATGAAGGCGAGAAGCAGCGCTGCGATGCCGCCGCCGAGGATGGGGGAAACCATCCAGCTTGCCGTTATCCCTGCAAGCGATACCCAGTGGACGGCGGAAAAGCCTGCAGCCGCGACACCGGATCCGAGTATGCTGCCGACGATCGAGTGGGTGGTTGAAATCGGGGCGCCCGACCAGGTCGCGATGTTGATCCAGACCGCGGCTGAAATCAGCGCCGCCATCATCACCCAGACGAAGGAAAGGCCCGTCGGCATTTGTGCTGCATCGACAATGCCCGCCTCGATGGTGGAGACGACGCGTCCGCCGGCAAACACGGCACCCGCAACTTCGAAGATGGCGGCGATGACGAGCGCCGTCGTCATGGTAATCGCTTTGGATCCGACCGCCGCGCCGACATTGTTGGTGACGTCGTTTGCGCCGATATTCATCGCCATGTAAGCAGCAACCGCAGCGGCGGCTATGATGATCAGGTAACCCGGCTGCTCGGACACATAGGCAGCGGCAAAAATCATGCTGACGATAAGGAAGAGAATGCCAAGGCCAACGCCTGCCCAAGGCTTCAGGACATGCTGCGTGACCTGTTCAGCGAGGGTTACCTTGTCCAGATACTCGTCGAGCGTCGGTTTTTCGAGGCGCGGGCGCGGCTTTGCCACCGTCTGTTCTCCAGTTCATGCAGCCGAGGCGCTAAAAGGCGCAGCGGGATCAGACGTAGCTTGCGTCAAGCTATCCATGTGATGTCGGGAGCTTATCGTGCCACGGCCTGCGGGGCCGGGTTCATGGTGGCAAGCAGACGCTGTTCAAACCTCAGAATGATATCCTTGAGCATTGGCTCGACGACGCGACTGGCGCCTTCTGCGAAGCTTACCCATTCTACCTTCCGCGTGCCCTTTTCCGGGAAGTTCTTCAGCATGTCCAGAACCACTAGCGGGTAAACCTGAACCATGCACTCGATTTTCAGGCCGTGATCCATGGCCTTGTCGTACATGTAGAAGCCGATGCGTTCCGCCCCGGCTTCGCCCCTGACGCCAGCTTCCTCATAGGCTTCGCGTGCGGCGGCTTCATGACACAGCTTGCCTTCCATCGGCCATCCTTTGGGAATGACCCAGCGGCCGGTGTCGCGGCTGGTGATAAGCAGCATTTCAGGCACCGCGCTCTTCTTCTTGAATCGATAGCACAGTGCGGCACATTGCATTCTCACCGGACGGCGGAACATCAGGCGGACGTCTGCGGCTATGCGATTCAGAATGTTCAACGTCGGGGCATCCTTTCAAAACAAGAGAATCAATCTATCTGCAATATCGCTTGATTATGCTCGCATTATGCGGCCTGTAAACGCACAGATTTTATCAAACACATATAGTATTCGCGGCGCCCTGAAGAAGAGGGCGGAGGCGCAGAAGACGGGCAATTTAGTAGGATTGCACTGCAAAAAAAATGTGCCGTTCGCGCCCTTTTGGAGCTTGTTTGCGGCATTGGCGCCATGCGTACAGAATTTTGTTCAGCGGCCGGACGGATCGGGGGCACGGCTGGTCAGATGTCCGCCGGGTTAGGCGCTTGTTGTCTGGCCGCCCCGCTGTTGCAGCCTCAGTTGCGAAATGCGGGCCCATTCTCCCGTTCGTTCCGCCTCTCGGGTTGCGGTGATGATGAAATCGATATGGGCCTGCGCCGCCTCCCGCGCTGCCTGCGCATCACCAGCCATGATGGCCTGGTAGATGGCTTCGTGCTGGGCGAGCAGCTTGTCACCCGCGCCGGGCGCGGCAAACAGCATCTCGCGGCTGAAGAAGATGCCGCCGCTCAAGAGCCGGTAGCAGGCCCGCAGCGTATGCAGCAGGATGATATTGTGCGCACATTCGCCGATGGCGCTGTGCAGTTCGACATCGGTCTTCAGCCCGCCTTCCGCCGAACCTGCGAGATGCGCGGCGCGCATCTCTTCCATGATGCGCGTCAACATCTCCTTGTCGAAGCGGGTGGCACGCCGGGCGGCAAACTCGGCCGTCATGCCCTCCAGTTCGCGGCGATATTCGAGATAGTCCTGCGTCGCCTTCTGGTGCCGCGCGATCAGTTCGATCACCGGCTTGGAAAAAATCTGGCCGATGACATCGGCCACGAAGGTGCCGCCGCCGTGATGGCTGATCAGCAGTCCGCGTGCTTCCAGTTCCTTCAGCGCCTCGCGTAAAATGGGCCGGGAAACGTCGAACCGGCGCGACAACTCCCTTTCGCTTGGCAGCCGCTCGTTGTCGCGCAACACGCCTTCGAGGATCAGGAGCTCGATCTGCTGGATGATTTCGGCGGATGTCCGGCTGTGAGGGATGGGGGCATAGGCATCAATGGTGTCGTCAGTCACGGCGGGCTTTCTCCTTGGCGCCAATCTAGTCATCTGCGCCAAAGTGGTCAATTTCTTTAGCCACTTTGTGGAATGCTGTTGGCAAACAAAGTTGTAACTGCGTCAAAGCGTCCTTTCCCTTTTGCTCGACCTGTTGATAAGAGGGTTCTGATTGACGCGTGAGAGGGGAAAACGCCTCATGGGCAAGGGTAGTTTTGCATTTCCGTCGGCACCGGCCCGCGCGCAGGCGCTGGGCGAGATCCATTCGCGTCCCTATGCGCTGGTGACATCGCCTCGCGTCATCTTCCAGCTCGCCTTCATGACGGACGGCGGCTCTTCCGTCGATCATGCCGTCCTGTCCGAACTGTCGCGCGCCCGCGGCGTCTCGCCGCCGAGTCGCGAAGCCAACCATCATGCCGTGTCCTGGGGGCAGGGCACGTTGCGCTGGGAGCGGCATACCGAATTCTCGACCTATTTCTGGGACGGCGTCATTCCCGACCGTTTCGGCGGCGAGGTGACCACCCATCCTTTCGGCGATGGTTTTTCCCCACCGGGAAGCCTGATTTCCGGCATCCGCCTCGAAATCCGGCCGGATACGGAAGAGACCCGCGCGGCAATGAGCGCGTTTGATCCCACCAGCCTCTGTTACAGCGACGTCAAGAACGGTCAGGCCGTGGTGCTCACCGATTTCCGCCAGAATGGTGACGGCCTGACGCAGATTCTCGTCATCGACCGGGGCATGACGGAGGCGGGAACGGGCGCGCTGGTGCAGCGGCTGCTTGACATCGAGACTTACCGGACGCTCGCCATGCTCGGCCTGCCTTTGGCGCAATCGCTGTCGCCGGATATCCGCCGCATCGAGGACGGCCTGACCGGCGTCACCCAGAAGATGCGCGGCAGCGTCCGGGAAAAGGCCGACGAAATGCTGGCCGAGATCACGCTGCTGGCGGCCGAACTGGAGGCGGGCGCCGCCCTCAGCCTCTACCGGTTCGGCGCCAGCCGTGCCTATTACGGCATCGTCCAGGAGCGCATCCGCTCGCTGACCGAAACCGGCGTGCCGGGTTACGAAACCCTCGGCACCTTCCTCGAAAGGCGACTGGCGCCTGCCATGCGCACCTGTCAGTCGGTCGAAGAACGTCAGGCAAACCTGTCGCGCAAGCTGACGCGTGCCACCGCTCTGCTCAGAAGCTGGGTCGATGTCGAACTCGAACGGCAAAACGGCGTTTTGCTCAACTCCATGGATCGGCGCGCCAAGCTGCAACTGCGCCTGCAGCAGACCGTCGAAGGCCTGTCTGTCGCCGCCATTTCCTATTATGTCGTCGGCCTGTTCGGCTACCTCGCCAAAGCCCTGGAAAGCGAGGGCCTGCCGGTGAAATCCAGCGTGCTCACCGGTCTCTTCGTCCCCGTCGCCGTGATCTCCATGTGGCTCGTCGTCCGCTCGATCCGCAAGCACCATGCAGACGAGGACCGTGAAAGCCTTTAAGTCTAAGCCATATTGAAGAAGATTCGGTCGGTTCAGAACCATGGCGAAAGCGGCAAAGAAGGCGAAGCTGGACCAGGATGGGCTGACTGTGCTCGGCCTTGAAAGGCTCGTGCAGATCGCGCTGGATGAAGCGGCGCTCAATCCGTCCTTCAAGAAGCGGTTGAATGCGGCGCTGGCCGGCATCGGCGGCGCCGCGGGCGTCGCGAAATTGATCGACAGCCGTTTGGCCATGCTGGAAAAAGCCCGCTCGCGCATCCGCTGGCAAAAGGAACGCGCCTTCGGCAACGATCTCGAAAGTATCTCCGCCAGCATCGTCAAGGAGTTCGGCGCAGTGGACCCCGGCATGGCGCTGGAGCGGTTGATCCGGTTCGTGCTCGGCTATGAGGGTATCGCCGAGCGCGTCAACGATTCCAGCGGACGCATCGCCGGAATTTACGGTCAGGCCTGCGAAGCTGCCGGGCGATTGACGCAGGCGGCGTCTGCCGAGCAGCAGGCGCAGATCCCCATGCTGATTACGCCGGCCCTCGGTGGGATGGACTATCACGGCTTCAGGACGTTGCTCGCGGTGCGGATTGCGGCCGTGCTGTCGCCGGGCGTGCTAAAGGCATGGGACGAAACGCTTGCCGCGACCATGAAGATACCGGTTGGAACGGCCTTTCTGCCCGCTTTCGTTTACGTGCGCCGCGCGATTGCCGATGCACGCGGTGATCTCGACACCCATGTGGCGATTGAGGAAGCCCTGCCGGAGGCGCTGCGCGAACCGACTGTCATTGCCGAACGGCTCTTTGCTGCCGGCCGCCATGCGGAAGCGTTGATCTGGGTTCGCAAGCACCGCAAGTCCCGGATTGGCTTTGCCCGCCGCGCCGATATCCTCAGCGGCGATCTCAAGCCGCTGCCGGACAAGGAACGGCTTGAGGCCGCCATTCTCGATGGTCTGAAGGATCGTCCGGCATCACAGGCACTGCGCTGGCAGGCCTTCGAACAGCGGCTCGATGTCGAGATGCTGCGCGAATACATTGCCAAGGCCGGTGATTTCGAGGAGTTCGAGGCTCTCGACAAGGCCTTCGCCTTCGTTGAACGCCATAGCAATCCCCACGCGGCGCTGCGGTTTTATCTGGCATGGCCAAGGCTCGATCTTGCTGCGCGCTATGTCGTCGCAAGAGCCGACGCCTGGGAGGGGGAATTCTATGAATTTCTTCTGCCTGCCGCCAAGGCTTTCGAAGAGGATCATCCGGCCGCGGCAACCGTTCTCTACAGGGCTCTGCTCGACCGCATCATCGGCCGAGGCCTGTCTCAGGCCTATGGGTACGGAGCAGACTATCTTGCAACGCTCTTCACGCTTGCCGCGCGCCCCGGTGGCAATGACGGATTGATATCACATGATGCCTATGTTGCCGCCTTGCGGAAGGAGCACGGTCGCAAATACGACTTCTGGGAGTTCGTCCCGCCGGACATTTACCGCTCCCAATAGGGTTGCGGCCCGTAAAGCCCGGCCAGATAGTCGATGAACAGGCGGACCTTGGCGGGCAGGAACTGGCGGCTTGGGTAGAGGGCGGAGACGAAGAGATTGCTGGAGCCTTCCCAGGCAGGCAAGACCTGCAGCAGCCTCCCCGACTTCAGGTCGCCGCCGATATCCCAGGTCGAGCGCAGGGCAATGCCGGCGCCGGAGAGCACCGCTTCGCGCACGACTTCCGACGAATTGGTGACTAGCCGGCCCTGCGGCTTGTAGCTCAGTGAACCCTGCCGGCTTTCCAGCTTCCAGGTGTCGTGGTTGTGCTGGCGCAGGCAGACATGCCGGCCGAGATCATCGACGGTTTCCGGTATGCCGTAGCGCTCGATATAGGCGGGCGAAGCGCACAGGATGCGCCGCACCGACACCAGTTTTCGTGCCACGAGACTGGAATCGTCGAGTTCGCCGATGCGGATCGCCAGATCGAAGCCTTCCGCGACGATGTCGGTGAATTCGTCGGACAGGACGATGTTGACGACAAGTTCGGTATGCATCTCGAAGCGGGTCAGATGCGGCGCGACATGCATGCGCCCGAAAGAGGTTGGCGCCGTGACGCGAAGCGTTCCTTGCGGCTGGCCGGAACGGCCGGAGGCGAAGGCTTCGGCGTCCTCGACACCGGCAAGAATGCCGAGCACGCGATCATAAAAGCCCTGTCCCGCTTCGGTCAGCGAGATCTGCCGCGTCGTCCGCTGCAGCAATCGCGTGCCGAGCCGGTCTTCCAGCCGCTTGATCCGCTTGGAGATGACGGCGGGTGAAAAGCCGAGCGCTCGGCCTGCGGCCGACATGCTGCCGGTCGAAACGACGCGGGTGAAGACTTCGAGATCGCCCAGATTTGTCATTAATCTTGACCATTGTTTCGAAAACGGAAAAACTGATTAACATTTGCTGCGTCGTGACGATAGTGGTAAAGAAAAAATACCAATTTTCGCGTGAAGTGCGGATCGGGAGGACGAAATGCCGGAGACGATCGCCTTTCTGGAGCCGAAGCAAAGCGTCCTTTCCCGCCGGGCAGCCATCATCGAAGACCTTGCGGACCTTTTGCCGCCCGGCTGTCTGATCAGTGAGACGCGCGGGCTGGTGCCGTTCGAAACGGATGCCTTCATTGCGTATCGCCGGGTGCCACTTGCTGTCGCCTTGCCCGAGACGACGGCGCAGGTGGCGGCCGTTCTGAAATATTGCAGCCGCTACGGCATTCCCGTCGTGCCGCGCGGGGCAGGCACGTCGCTGTCCGGCGGTGCGATTCCGCAGGCGGATGCGGTGGTGATCGGCCTGTCGAAGATGTCGCGTATTCTCGATATCGATTTCGCCAACCGCACGGCCACGGTTCAGGCCGGCGTGACAAACCTCAACATTTCCGAAGCCGTTTCGGCCGATGGTTTCTTCTACGCGCCGGACCCGAGCTCGCAGCTTGCCTGCACCATCGGCGGCAATATCGGCATGAATTCCGGCGGCGCCCATTGCCTGAAATACGGGGTGACGACCAACAACCTGCTCGGTGTCACGATGGTGCTGTTCGACGGCACGGTGATCGAACTCGGCGGCAAGGCGCTGGATGCGCCGGCTTACGATCTGCTCGGTCTCGTCTGCGGTTCGGAAGGCCAGCTCGGTATCGTGACGCAGGCGACAGTGCGGCTGATCGCCAAGCCGGAAGGCGCACGACCGGTTCTTTTCGGCTTCCCTTCCTCGGAAGAAGCCGGCTCCTGCGTCGCCGAAATCATCGGCTCCGGTATCATCCCGGTTGCCATGGAATTCATGGACAAGCCTGCCATCAGCATCTGCGAGGCCTTCGCACATGCAGGCTATCCGATGGATGTCGAGGCGCTGCTGATCATCGAGGTCGAGGGCTCGGAAGCCGAGATGGAGGCGATGCTTTCGAACATCATCGAAATCGCCCGCCGCCATGGCGTCTCGACGATCAAGGAGAGCCAGTCGGCAACAGAAGCGGCGCTGATCTGGAAGGGCCGTAAGTCGGCTTTCGGTGCCACCGGCCGCATCGCCGATTATATCTGCATGGACGGCACGGTGCCGCTCGGTCAGCTCTCCTATGTTCTGAAGAAGACCAGCGAGATCATCGACGGATACGGTCTGCGCGTCGCCAACGTCTTCCACGCCGGCGATGGCAACATGCATCCGCTTATTCTCTACAACATCAACGATCCGGAAGACGCCGCGCGCGCGGAAGCTGCGGGCAATGATATCCTCAAGCTCTGCGTCGATGCCGGCGGCTGCCTTACCGGCGAACATGGCGTTGGTATCGAAAAACGCGACCTGATGCGGCATCAGTTCAGCCAGGCCGACCTCGACCAGCAGATGGCCGCCCGCGCCGCCTTCGACCCGCAATGGATCATGAACCCGTCCAAGGTCTTTCCGCTCGAGGGGCGCCCTGCCGCATGATCCCGATATTCGAGCCGGAAACCGAAGCGGAGGCGGCCGGTATCGTCGCCACCATTGCCCGCAATGACCTGACGCTGAAGATAGAGGGCGGCGCGACGCGTGCGGGCCTCGGCAATCCGGTGGCTGCCGACCGGGTCCTCTCGACGCGAAAACTGTCGGGGGTCGTTTCGTATAATCCGGCCGAAATGACCATGACGGCAAAGGCCGGAACGCCCGTCGCCGAAATCGAGGCGGCGCTTCGTGAAAACCGTCAGATTCTCGCCTTCGAGCCACTCGATTATCGTGGCGTCATGGCGACCACGGGCGAGCCGACGATCGGCGGTGTCTTCGCCACCAACGCCTCCGGCCCACGCCGCCTCGTGGCGGGCGCGGCACGCGATCACCTGCTCGGCATCCGGTTCGCCAACGGGGCAGGGGAGGTCATCAAGTCCGGCGGCCGGGTGATGAAGAATGTCACCGGTCTCGATCTCGTCAAGCTGCTCTGCGGTTCGCACGGCACTTTGGGGCTGCTGACGGAAGTGACCTTCAAGGTTCTGCCATTACCGCCAGCCTCGGCGACGATCGTCCTGTCCGGGCTCGATGATGCTGAAGCAGCAGCGGTCATGGCACAGGCAATGGCCCTGCCGGTCGAGGTCTCAGGTGCTGCGCATCTGCCGGAAAGCGTGCGATCGCGTTTCCTCGGTGGCAGTCTCCCGGATGGCCCTGCAACGGCGTTGCGAATTGAAGGCCTGGACGCCTCTGTCACCGTCCGCCGCGAAAAGCTCGTTGCCGCCTTCGCATCGATCGCGCCCGTTGCTGTTCTCGATCATGATGCGACAACATCCCTCTGGCGGGAAGTCCGCGATGTCAAACCCTATGTCGACGGCACACAAAAGCCGCTCTGGCGTGTTTCCGTCGCTCCTTCCGCCGGACATCGACTGGTGGCCGCCCTCCGGCTGGAGGCGGGCGTCGATGCCTTCTACGATTGGCAGGGCGGCCTTGTCTGGCTGCGCATGGAGGCCGACGCCGAAGCCGATCTGCTGCGCCGTTACGTCAGGGGTCTGGGCGGCGGACATGCGACGCTGGTACGAGCGCCGGATATCATCCGCGCCGTGACGCCGGCGTTCGAACCGGAAGCTTCGTCCGTTGCCGCATTGTCGGCACGATTGAGGGAAAGGTTCGATCCGAAAGGTATTTTCAATCCGGGAAAGATGGGTATTTGAGTATGACGCGCGTTACCCTCCTCCACTGCGTGACATCTCCCCCACAAGGGGGGAGATCGTTTTTTTCCCAAGCGTCTTTCTGCCAATACGGAAAGTTTTGTTGGAGCGGGGATAGTGCCGCTTGCAATCTCCCCCCTTGTGGGGGAGATGCCCGACAGGGCAGAGGGGGGTATGCTTCCGCACACACGGAGCCTCACGCCTGATGCAAACCAACTTCACCCCAGCCCAGCTCTCCGATCCGCATGTCGCAGAATCCGAATCGATCCTGCGCAAATGCGTGCATTGCGGCTTCTGCACCGCCACCTGTCCGACCTATGTGACGCTCGGCAATGAGCTCGACAGCCCGCGCGGGCGCATCTATCTCATCAAGGACATGCTGGAAAACGGCCGGCCGGCGGATGAGGAAGTGGTCACCCACATCGACCGCTGCCTGTCCTGCCTTGCCTGCATGACCACCTGCCCCTCCGGCGTGGACTATATGCATCTGGTCGATCACGCCCGTATCCACATCGAGAACACCTACAAAAGGCCGCTCAAGGACCGGCTGGTTCGGGCCGCGCTTGCGGCGGTGCTCCCTCATCCCCAACGCTTCCGGCTGGCGCTCAGGGCTGCCCGGCTCGGCCGGCCGTTTGCGGGACTGATGAAACGGATGCCGCTCCTGAAGACATTCGGCGTCATGCTCGACCTGGCGCCACGTCTCCTTGCGCCACCGTCCAACGCAGCCCAACCGGGAACACGGGCCGCAGACGCAGAAAAGCGCGGCCGAGTCGCCATTCTCACCGGCTGCGCCCAACCGGTCCTGAGGCCGGAGATCAACGAGGCGACGATCCGGCTTCTGACGCGGCTCGGTGTCGAGGTCGTGGTGCCGGAAGGCGAGGGGTGTTGCGGGGCGCTCGTCCACCATATGGGCCGCGAGGAACAGGCGCTTGTCGCCGCTCGCCGTAACGTCGACGTCTGGATCAAGGCGGCCGACGAGGGCGGGCTTGATGCCATCGTCATCACCGCGTCCGGTTGCGGCACGACGATCAAGGACTACGGCCATATGCTGCGCCTCGATCCGGCCTATGCGGAAAAAGCCGCCCGCGTCTCGGCGCTGGCAAAGGACATCACAGAATACCTGGCAAGCCTTGATCTGTCGCGGCAGGAAGCGAGAAACGTGACCGTCGCTTACCACTCGGCCTGTTCGATGCAGCATGGCCAGAAGATCACCACGGCGCCGAAGCTGCTTTTGAAAAATGCCGGGTTCACGGTCCGCGACCCCGCTGAAGGCCATCTCTGTTGTGGTTCGGCCGGAACCTACAACATCCTGCAGCCGGAGATTTCGGCGACGCTGAAGGCGCGCAAGGTGAAGAATATCGAGGCAACCAAGGCCGATATCATCGCCACCGGCAATATCGGCTGCATCACCCAGATCGCTACCGGCACACAGATGCCGATCCTGCACACGGTGGAACTGCTCGACTGGGCCTATGGCGGTGAGCGGCCGACTGCGATTTCACCCTCCCCTTGAGGGGGAGGGTCGGCGCGCAGCGACGGGGTGGGGTGACTTTCGCGACAAGAAAGGGATCACCCCCCACCCGTGAATTTGTCGCGACCTCCCCACTCAAGGGGGAGATGGTGTCATCAGCCGCCGAAGATGGTGCGCAGGATATCCACGCCGCGATCGTCATAGGACACATCGCCCTGCTTGTTGCCGGGGCCGATGACGATGACCTTGGTGCCGATGTCGGCACGTTCGTAGAGATGTTCGACATCCTTGTTCATCATGCGGATGCAGCCGGAAGACATGTTCTGGCCGATCGTCCAGGGCTGGTTGGTGCCGTGGATGCGGAAACCGGAATCGCTCCTGCCCTTGTAGAGGTAGAGCGCCCGGGCGCCGAGCGGATTGTCGATGCCGCCTTCCTGAAAGGCCGGAAGGATGCGGCCCTTCTTGCGTTCGCGGATGACCATCTCCGGCGGCGGTGTCCAGCCCGGCCACTCCGCCTTGCGCTGCACCTTGACGACGCCCGACCAGCCGAAGCCCTCGCGGCCGACGCCGATGCCATAACGGGTCGCCCTGTTCGGGCCCTCAATATAATAGAGGTACTTGTTGTTGGTATCGACGATGATCGTACCCGGCGCCTCGTCGGTACTCAGCCGCACCTTGGTGCGCCAGAATTGCTTCGCCGGTTTTTTCTCCATCGCCACCAGCGTGACATCCGATGTGGACTTCACGGTTTCGGCCGGCATGAAAGCCGAAGCGCTCGACGCGCCAAATGTAACAGCGGCCGCAAAACCGATTGCGACCAATGTCTGCAAGGCATATTTCATCTACAGGATTCCCTCTCCAGCCCCAAGCTGCGAAACGCTATTCAATATTGCGTCTTACGCAAGTCTAACGGGTCTTGGATAGAGTAAATGTGACCGACAGGACTGTAACCCCGGGAACCCCTGTTGCTGAAAGGCCACGCTATGGCCCTTTAGCGGGCAAGCGGTGGCTTAGATCACAATGACCTTGGTGCCGATTTTCACGCGCTCGTAGAGATCGACCACGTCCTCGTTGCGCATGCGGATGCAGCCGGACGAGACGGCGAAGCCGATTGTCCAGGGGGCGTTGGTGCCGTGGATGCGGTAGAGCGTCGAGCCGAGATACATGGCGCGGGCGCCGAGCGGGTTGGCCGAGCCGCCCTCCATGCTGGCAGGCAGATAATGCCCCTTGGCCGCTTCGCGCGCGATCATTTCGGATGGGGGCGTCCAGACAGGCCATTCGGATTTACGGGTCACCTTGTGGACGCCGGCCCATTCGAAGCCCGGCTTGCCGACGCCGACGCCGTAACGCCGTGCTTGCCCATTGCCGGTAACGAGATAGAGGAAGCGGCTGTTCGTATCGATGACGATCGTGCCCGGTCTTTCCTTCGTTTCATAAGCGACCGCCTGTGGCAGGAATTGCGGGTCGAACTGGCGTTGCGCCGGCTTCTGTGCCCGCGTCATGGCCACCGGTTGCGCAACGGCAACGCCGGAGCGCTTGACGCGGCGCTGGAACAGATACTGTTTTCGGGTGGCGCGCTTAATCTGAGCGTCTACAGGGCGCTGCTGACGGTAGACGACGGGCTGGACGCTGCCGCCAAGCTGGGTGATCCAAGGGGCCGTCAGGTCCGGGCTGATGACGACCGGCGGTCGGTTCTGATAGCGGTCCTGCGCTTCCGCAAGGCTGGAAAATGCAACGAACAGGGACGTCGCAAGGATCATGGTTTTCTTCATCATCGGACGGTTACGCTACCTTTCGCCGGGACTGTCTCATAGCTCCGCCGTCCGCCGGCTAGGCGAAGGGCGGGATGGATATGAACGCCAAGAGGCTTGGCGGAATGGGGCGATGGTGGCACCCGGGGACGACCGAATGGTAAATGCCGGTTCATTAAAAGGCATTCGGCGGGCTAAAGCTTTGGGTAGGGTTATTGCCCGCTTTAGGACTATGGTTGGCAAATGGTAAAGCACGAAAAACAGGGAGAATTGAGTGACGGCAAAGGGAACCATCACCGGCGCGGACGGCCTCGTGCGCTGCGCCTGGCATGCCAATCTGGCGGACTACCAGCGCTACCACGACGAGGAATGGGGCAGGCCCATGGCCGACGACATCCGGCTGTTCGAGAAGATCTGCCTCGAAGGGTTCCAGTCCGGCCTGTCCTGGCTGACCATTCTGAGAAAGCGTGAAGCCTTCCGCGCCGCTTTCGCCGGCTTCGATTTCGAAGTGGTCGCCACCTTCGGCGATGCCGATGTCGAGCGCTGCCTTGCCGACCCCGGCATCGTCCGCCATCGCGGCAAGATCGTCTCGACGATCAACAATGCGAGGCGGGCGCAGGAATTGAAAGCCGAATTCGGCACGCTCGCCCGGTATTTCTGGAGCCACGAGCCGGGCACGAACGAGCGCCCGAAGGCAGTGACCTACGAGGAGATCGTCGCCAATCCGACGACGCCGACCTCGGTACAGATATCGAAGGACCTGAAAAAGCGCGGCTGGACCTTTGTCGGTCCGACGACGGTCTATGCCTTCATGCAGGCGATGGGACTGGTCAACGACCATATCGAGGGGTGTTATTGCCGAGCAAAGGTTGAGCAGTTGCGCGCGTCATTCGCGCGCCCATGAAAACGTGTCTCGCCCACGCTTCAGTAGGTTGGGGAGGCGGGCCGGTTGTTCTGGTAGAGAAGGCCAACGCCGAAGATCACCAGAAGGGCGCCGATCACCAGCCACTCCTTGTCGTCCGACATCGGGCTGCCAGTAAGGATATTGGACCCCTGCAACATCCACAGCCCGCCGAGCAATATGGCGAAGATGCCGGCGATATTCTTAAAGATCTTCATGACGTCCTCCCACGCACTGGTTGAAATTATGTGCTGGCGGGAGGGGTCGGTCAATGCGGCGCGTTTTCCTGAAAAGATGTTCAGCCGTCTGCCGGTGCGAAGGCGAAGATGCCCTGCATGCGACCGCCGGCCAGGGAAGCGCCCACGGTCGAAGTCCCGACGCAGAACACCGGCAGGGCGCCGCCATCCTCTTCCTGCAGCATCGTGCAGAAGCAGAAGGAGGACGCCGCAGCGGTGGCCTCTTCGAGGATGTTGAGCACCGTCTTGTGATGGTCCTCATGATAGCTGCGGATGATATCCAGCAATCCGCAGAGCCTGTCGCCAAGACAGTGCCGCGTTTTGGTTGTCTCCCCGACGGAAAATATGCCGGTCGAAAGGTCGCAATGCCATCTTTCGATAAGATAGTCCCGCCCCACCAGCGCCGCGACCCATTCTTCGTGGGCGCGGCTGTCGCCTGGCAGGATCGTGCCGAATCCCGGTTTCATCAACTGCAGCATGTCGTCTTCCGCTCCTTGCTCTCCCGCCGCACGGGCGGCTTTTGCAAAAACGAGACGGTTTTTGCCATCAAGGCGGTTGCGCCTACGAAATAGGGCTTTACCCGCCGGGAAAAAAGAATTGTTCTTGTGTTTCATCGTTCCGCTTCAGACTGCGGGAAACGCTCCCTATGGAATTGAAAATAGTGCACAAAAACCGCAACTTAAATGCCGTGGATTGATCATTTACTGACCTTTTGGTTTTGATTCTGTAAGTTACTCAATCCTGGATTTTGGAAAACACGGCATGTCGATGATTTTGGTGCAGGGTGAGCTGGTCACGCAGCTTCGGGACTACCGGCTGAAGGCGGGCCTCAGCCAGGGCGATATCGCCTGGAAGCTCGGCTTTTCCCTGCCGACGGTTTCGCGCTGGGAGCGCGGCATTTCAACGCCCGACCTGCGCGCCACCGGCGCGATCGTCGATTTCCTGCGCAGGGCCGACGTCTATGCCGGAAACGTGCTTTTGCGGTCGATCGTCAATGCGCGTGATAGCCGCAACCTCTGGGAAGGCGAGGATATCCGCTACCTCGCCGGTTCGCGGCAGGAATTTGCCGAAACGCCGCTGATGCGGGCGATGGTCGGCAAGAGCATCCGCCGCTACATGACCGGGCTCTACCACGATTTCATCGAAGATCGCGCCATCGTCGCGAGCCTCAAGGCGGGCGAACTTGCCAGTATCGATTTCTATGGCGGGGCCTCGATGTCGGTGACGACCATTCCGGACGGCTTCGTGCAGTTCAAGCGGTTGAGCTTCCAGTCCGAATTGAAGGGCGTCATCCGTGGCGATACCCATTCGATCCTCATCCCGCAGACCGAGGCGCCGATGGCCGAGGGCGCGGTAGTCCATAACTGGGATACGCTGTCGCGGCCGCTTTAATGCATGTCGCCCCAGCCAATGCGCGCCGGACGATGCTCTTGGAGCCGTTCGAAACCGCGCAGAGACTTGCCGCCTTGGCCTTGATCGGATAGGGAAAGCGCCAATTCCCCTGACCGATCAAAATGACCGATCGACGCTGAAAGTGCGGACCCCGATGAACGACAAAAAGAACAAGCCACAGAAGCTGAGAGCCCGCCTGCCGCGCGGCTTCGTCGATCGCTCCGCCGCCGATATCCGCGCCGTCGACGAGATGACCGGCAAGATCCGCGAAGTCTATGAGCGCTACGGCTTCGACCCGGTCGAGACGCCGCTGTTCGAATATACCGATGCGCTGGGAAAATTCCTGCCCGACGCCGACCGCCCGAATGAAGGCGTGTTTTCGCTGCAGGACGATGACGAGCAGTGGATGAGCCTGCGCTACGACCTGACCGCGCCGCTCGCCCGCCACGTCGCCGAAAATTTCAACGAGATCCAGCTCCCCTACCGCACCTACCGCGCCGGCTACGTCTTCCGCAACGAGAAGCCGGGCCCGGGCCGTTTCCGCCAGTTCATGCAGTTCGACGCCGACACGGTCGGCGCCGCCGGCGTCCAGGCCGATGCCGAAATGTGCATGATGATGGCCGACACGATGGAAGCGCTCGGCATCAAGCGCGGCGATTATGTGATCCGGGTGAACAACCGCAAGGTTCTGGATGGCGTACTGGAGGCGATTGGGCTGGGCGGCGATGAGAATGCCAATGCGCGGTTGGCGGTGCTTCGGGCCATCGACAAGCTTGACAAGTTTGGGCCGGAGGGCGTGAAACTGCTGCTCGGCCCCGGCCGCAAGGATGAGAGCGGTGATTTCACCAAGGGCGCGGGGTTGAATGAAGGCCAGATAGAAGCTCTCTTCTCTATGTTTGATTTTACCTTTGTTCTGAAAAAGCATGCAGACGGTAGCCAAACTTCCGAACTTGAAGGAGGGTTTCCAAAAGGCTTTCCTGATGTTTTGGCGGTCCATGTGCTTTCCGATGGGCTGCGGGAGCTGGCAACTATGCGAAGCCTTTTTGAAGCATCGGGTTATCATTCCGACCGCATCAAGATCGACCCGTCCGTCGTCCGCGGCCTCGAATACTACACCGGCCCTGTCTTCGAAGCCGAACTCCAGTTCGCCGTCACCAACGAAAAGGGCGAAAAGGTCGTCTTCGGCTCGGTCGGCGGCGGCGGGCGTTACGATGGCCTCGTCTCGCGCTTCATGGGCCAGCCGGTTCCGGCAACGGGCTTCTCGATTGGTGTCTCGCGCCTGATGACGGCGCTGAAGAACCTCGGCAAGCTCGGCATGGAAGAGGTGATCGCACCGGTCGTCGTATGCGTCATGGACCGCGACACGGAAAGCCTCGGCAAGTACCAGCAGTTCACGCAACAGCTACGCCACGCCGGTATCCGCGCCGAGATGTACCAGGGCAACAAGAAGAATTTCGGCGACCAGCTGAAATATGCCGATCGCCGCGGCTCGCCGCTCGCCATCATCCAGGGCGGCGACGAGCGCTCGCAAGGCGTGGTGCAGATCAAGGACCTGATCGAGGGCAAGCGCCTGTCGGGCGAGATCGAGGACAACGTCGCATGGCGCGAGGCCCGCGTCGCGCAGGTCTCGGTGCCGGAGGGCGACCTCGTCGCCAAGGTGCGCGAGATGCTGGCGGCGCAGGCGCAGGATCGGGCGCGGAACGGCAAGGACGCTTGAGGGTGAGGAGAGTTTACCCCCCTCTGTCAGCGGTGCTGACATCTCCCCCTCAAGGGGGGAGATCGTTCTTTTCCCTCACGTCGAGCGTCAGGGAGGCAAAGAGCCTGCGGCTGATCTCCCCCCTTGAGGGGGAGACGTCCCGGAGGGACAGAGGGGGGTATGCTCGCTCCGATCGAAAGGTTTGTTTCCTATGCCCCTGATCAACCTCCCAGCCTTTGCCGCCGATCTGCTCGCCGATTTCGAGCGGCTGGGGACGCTGCGCGTCGATACGCCGGTGATCCAGCCGGCCGAACCATTCCTCGACATGGCGGGCGAAGACCTGCGCCGCCGCATCTTCATGACCGAAAGCGAGACGGGAAAAAGCCTGTGCCTGCGCCCGGAATTCACCATTCCCGTCTGCCTGCGCCATATCGAGACCGCAACCGGCACGCCGCAGCGTTATTCCTATCTCGGCGAGATCTTTCGCCAGCGTCGGGAAGGCGCCAACGAATTTTATCAGGCTGGAATCGAGGACCTGGGCGAAACGGATGTGGCCGGCGCCGATGCCCGTGCTATCAGTGATGCCATCGAAATCCTTTCGGCACGGCTGCCGGGCCGCCGCCTCAAGGTGACGCTCGGCGACCAGTCGGTCTTCGAAGCCGTGGTCGCCGCCTGCGGTCTGCCCGCCGGCTGGCAGAAGCGCCTGATCCACGCCTTCGGCAATTCGGCGCAGATCGACGCACTGCTGACGCGGCTTTCGAGCCCGCAGCCGGTGACGGGCCTCAGCGCCGAGATCGAGGCGCTTTTGGCTTCTGGTGATGATGCGACGCTGATCGCCCATCTCGACGAGACCATGCAGGAAACCGGTTATTCCACCAATGCCAGCCGCAGCCCGAAGGAAATCGCAGCTAGGCTGAAGGAGAAGCGGGCGCTGGAAAAGACCGCGCTCGATGGCCGCACGCTTGGCCTCCTGCGCGAGTTCCTGTCGCTCAACGTACCACTCGCCGATGCGCCGGCGGCGCTGTTTGCCTTCGCAAAAAAATCCGGCCTGACGCTGGACGGCGCCCTGTCGCACTTTGACGCGCGGGTGGCGGCGCTCGGCAATGCCGGCGTCGATCCGGGACTTCTCACCTACCGCGCCGCCTTCGGACGTCCGCTCGATTATTATACCGGCCTCGTCTTCGAGGTCGTCATCGACGGTTCCTCGGCGGTGTTGGCCGGTGGCGGCCGTTTCGACCGGTTGATGACGCTGCTCGGCGCCAAGGCGCGCATCCCGGCCGTCGGCTTCGCGCTCTGGCTCGACCGGATCGAACAGGCGCTTGTGCAGCGACAAGGGGAGGCCACCCGATGACCATTACCATCGCTCTGCCCTCCAAGGGCCGGATGAAGGACGATGCCTCCGCCATCTTCGAAAAGGCGGGTTTGAAGATCGTCGCCGTCGGCAACGAGCGCTCCTATCGCGGCCGCGTCGAAGGTCTCGATGGCGTCGAGATCGCGTTCCTCTCGGCCTCCGAAATCTCCCGCGAGATCGGCAGCAGCTCGATCGATTTCGGCGTCACCGGCGAAGACCTGATCCGCGAGGAGCTTGCGGAGGCCGACGCCCGCGTCGAAATCTGCGCCCGTCTCGGTTTCGGCCATGCCGATGTCGTCGTCGCCGTTCCGGAAATCTGGCTCGATGTCGATACCATGGCCGATCTCGGCGACGTCGCCGCCGATTTCCGCGCCCGCCACGGGCGCCGGCTGGCGATCGCCACGAAATACTGGCGGCTGACGCAGCAGTTCTTTTCTGCCCAGCACGGCATCCAGCTCTACCGCATCGTCGAAAGCTTGGGCGCCACTGAAGGCGCGCCCGCCTCAGGCTCCGCCGATATCATCGTCGACATCACCACGACCGGCTCGACGCTCAAGGCCAATCACCTGAAAATCCTGTCGGACGGCATCATGCTTAAATCCGAGGCTTGCCTGGTGCGGGCGCGCAAGCCGGAGCATGAGAGTGATCCGCTGGTGACGAGGATCATCGATGCTATGCGCGGGGCACTCGGATAGGTCGGAAGGGCGTGTGGGCGCTGCAAAAACTGCAGCTGGTTGCACTCATCAGTCTAACATTTTGGACACGACTGTCCTATATGGGTAACTCCCACCTCAAGGAGTTCTCCATGGCCGATCTTTCTTCCTTCCCGATCACCGCCCGCTGGCCCGCCAAAAATCCCGATATCATTCAGCTCTATTCCCTGCCGACGCCGAACGGCGTGAAGATTTCCATCGCCTTGGAAGAACTTGGTCTGCCCTATGAGCCGCACCGCATCGATTTCGGCAACAATGACCAGAAGACGCCGGAGTTCGTTTCCCTCAATCCGAACGGTCGAATCCCGGCGATTATCGACCCCAATGGTCCGGACGGAAAGCCGATCGGCCTGTTCGAATCCGGCGCCATCCTCGTCTATCTGGCGGAAAAGACCGGCAAGCTGATCTCGGCCGATGCCGCCGGACGCTACGAGACGCTCTGCTGGGTGATGTTCCAGATGGGCGGCGTCGGGCCGATGTTGGGCCAGTTCGGCCATTTCTTCAAATTCGCCGCCGACAAGGTCGCCAACAATTCCTATCCGATGGAACGCTATCGCGACGAAGCCAAGCGCCTGCTCGGCGTTCTTGAGGGCCGGTTGACGGGCCGCCAGTGGCTGATGGGCGATGACTACACCATCGCCGATATCGCTACCTATCCCTGGATCGAGGGTGCCCGCAAATTCTATGGCGGCGCCGATGTGCTGGAATATTCGAGCTTCCCGAATGTGATGGCCTGGGTCGATCGCGGCCTTGCCCGCCCGGCCACGCAGAAGGGCATGGAAATCCCCGGGCGCGAATGACCGCGCTTGTCCATCCGTCCGCCTGAGTTGACGTGACTTGGGCGGACAGGCTACCTCTCGGGAAAATGAAGCTTTCTCGACGGGTGGAACAGACGTGGCAGGTAGACTTGTTGTTGCAGGCGGCGGTCAGGCGGCCTTTGCCCTGGTAGCCAAGCTTCGGGCGTTGAAGGACGAACGTCCGGTGACGATCGTCGCCGCGGAGGCCAGTCTTCCCTACCAGCGCCCGCCGCTGTCGAAAAAATATCTGCTGCGCGAAATGAACCTCGACCGGCTGCTGTACCGGCCGGAGAGCTGGTACCCCGAGCACAACGTCGATGTGCGTCTTTTGACGACCGTCACAGCCATCGACCGCGCCGCCAAGACCGTGATGCTCAGCGACGGCTCGAAACTCGATTATGATGTGCTGGCGCTTGCGACGGGCTCGACCCCGCGGAAGCTGCCCGCCAGCGTCGGTGGCGATCTCGAGGGGGTGTTCGTCTTGCGCGATTTCGCCGATGCCGACCGCCTGGCGGATGAATTGAAGCCCGACAGGCACGCCCTGATCATCGGCGGGGGCTATATCGGCCTGGAAGCCGCAGCCATCGCGCGTTCGAGTGGGCTCGATGTCACGGTTATCGAGATGGCGGATCGCATCCTGCAACGCGTCGCCTCGGCCGCGACCTCTCATCTGGTGCGTGATATCCACAAGACACGCGGCGTCGATATTCGCGAAGGCACCGGGCTTGTCCGGCTGACCGGCACGAATGGACACGTGACCGCCGCCCAATTGACCGATGGCTCGACCATTCCGGTCGATCTGGTGATCGTCGGTATCGGCGTGACGGCCAATGACGCGCTGGCCAACGACGCAGGTCTCGAGGTTGCCAATGGCATCGTCGTCGACCAATTCGGCCGCACTTCTGATCCCTCGATCCGCGCCATGGGCGACTGCGCCGTGCTGCCGTGGAAGGGGATGCGCATCCGGCTTGAATCGGTCCAGAACGCCGTCGATCAGGCGGAGGCGGTGGCTGCCCTGCTCGCCGGCGGCGAGGCACCCTATGATCCGAAACCCTGGTTCTGGTCCGATCAGTACGACGTCAAGCTGCAGATCGCCGGCTTCGGTCTCGGCCACGACGAAACGATCGTACGCAAGGGCCAGCGCGAGGGCAGCGTCTCCGTCTGGTATTTCATGCAGGGCAAGCTGATCGCGGTCGACGCGCTCAATGATGCGAAGGCCTATGTGACGGGCAAGAAACTGCTCGAGCAGGGGCTGACGCCGGACCGCTCCATCCTCGAAAATCCTGAAGCGGACTTGAAGTCGCTGCTGCCTTGAGCGGTCACCACCCTACGAATGGTGGCTGAAAATCCGTCCCTTTGTTTCCAGTTGGAAACGGGGAAAGAAGAAGACGCCGAGCATCGACCCGGAATAGCGCTGTGCCAGCCCGCTCGATTCACCAATGCAGAAAACCGGCTGCTTCTGGCCGGACTCCAGCATGATGGTGGTTGAGAAGCAGAAGGACGAGGACGTCGTTGCCGCCTGTTCAAAAAGCCGGAAGACATGATCGCGGTCGGTGCTGTCATAGCAGCGCACGAGATTGAGCAGGCCGCATTCGGGCTGACGCAGGCCGTGCATCGCCGTGGCGGTTTCACCGAGCCGAAACAGGCCGCTCGAGAGATTGCCGGCCCATTCGTCTGAAAAGCAGAACTGGTTCAGCAACTTCTGCCCGCTTTCGCCAAGGGCAAAGGAATCTGCGTCTGGAAATGAAGAAAGGCCCGTTGTTGCAATCTTAAACACGGGCGGCTCCAGAATATGCGCAACGTCCGAAATTCATTCGCTGCTCCCATCAAAGGTTTGAAAGAAACTATTTCCAATTTTTTAAAGTAAAATTGACGCTGAAAATACTTTTAAAGTCCTGTAACCTGCTGTCGTCAAGAGACGTAATTTTAAATCCCTATCGTGATTGCGTTCATTGATGAAGTAAATTGTATGCGATGAAAATATATTCTTCATGGATTTTGGATGAAAAGCGATTTCAGGCCATGGTTAGTGCAGAAGAATTGAGCAACCTGTTGTCTATCTTTTCCAGGTCTTGCATCTAGGTCTGTGGTTCACTTGTAGCTTCAATGGTCTTTCTGGCAAACTTTTTGCGGCCTGGAAGCATGTATCGACGATTGCATTCGTTTCAATTTGTGCAATCAGAACATGATTCGCATGCGATTAGGCAATGAGCCAAATGCCGTAGATGCGGACCTTTCTTGGGGACATCCATCAACTTTTGTATCGTGATCGAAAAAGGGCGGACCTTGCGGCCCGCCCTTTCTCAATCCGGAAGGCCGGAAAGCCTTGTGGTCGTCATTCGTGATAAGGCAGACGCCTTATCACATCATGCCGCCCATGCCGCCACTTCAGCGCGCTTGGCGCGCTGAAGCACTTTGGATCATGGGCGAAGCTGTATGGTCGTCATTCGTGATAAGGCAGACGCCTTATCACATCATGCCGCCCATGCCGCCCATGCCGCCCATGTCGGGCATGCCGCCGCCGGCAGATTCCTTCTTCGGAAGTTCTGCAATCATGGCTTCGGTGGTGACGAGCAGACCGGCAACCGAAGCTGCGTTCTGCAGAGCGGTGCGAACGACCTTGACCGGATCGACGATACCCATGGCGATCATGTCGCCATATTCGCCGGTCTGGGCATTGTAGCCGTAGTTGTCGGTGTCGCTTTCGAGGATCTTGCCGACCACGATCGAACCTTCGTCACCGGCGTTCTCGGCGATCTGGCGAACCAGAGACTGCAGCGCCTTGCGGACGATGTTGATACCGGCCGTCTGGTCGTCGTTGGCGCCCTTGATGTTGAGAACGATCGAGGCACGCAGCAGAGCCGTACCACCACCAGGAACGATACCTTCCTGAACGGCAGCGCGCGTTGCGTTGAGAGCGTCGTCGATACGGTCCTTCTTTTCCTTGACTTCGATTTCAGTCGCACCGCCGACGCGGATGACCGCAACGCCGCCAGCGAGCTTGGCAAGACGTTCCTGCAGCTTCTCGCGGTCGTAGTCGGAGGTGGTTTCTTCGATCTGACCCTTGATCTGGGCAACGCGGCCTTCGATCTCGGCCTTCTGGCCATGACCGTCGACGATGGTGGTGTTTTCCTTGGAGATCGAGATCTTCTTCGCACGGCCGAGCATTTCGAGCGTGACGTTTTCGAGCTTGATGCCGATGTCTTCGGAAATGACCTGGCCACCGGTCAGGATCGCGATGTCTTCCAGCATGGCCTTGCGGCGATCGCCGAAGCCCGGAGCCTTGACGGCAGCGATCTTCAGGCCGCCACGCAGCTTGTTGACGACGAGGGTCGCAAGCGCTTCGCCTTCGACGTCTTCCGAGATGATGAGGAGCGGCTTGCCGGTCTGAACGACGGCTTCGAGAACCGGAAGCATTGCCTGCAGGTTGGAGAGCTTCTTCTCATGGAGAAGGATGTAGGCGTCGTCCAGTTCGGCAACCATCTTTTCCGGGTTGGTCACGAAGTAAGGGCTGAGATAGCCACGGTCGAACTGCATGCCTTCGACGACTTCGAGCTCGGTCTCGGCGGTCTTGGCTTCTTCAACCGTGATGACGCCTTCATTGCCGACCTTCTGCATCGCGTCAGCGATGTACTGGCCGATTTCCGTCTCGCCGTTGGCAGAGATCGTGCCGACCTGGGCCACTTCTTCCGAAGTGCTGATCGTCTTGGACTTGGCAACGATGTCCTTGACGATTGCCGTGACAGCGAGGTCGATGCCGCGCTTCAGGTCCATCGGGTTCATGCCGGCGGCTACGCTCTTGGCGCCTTCGCGAACGATGGCCTGGGCGAGAACCGTAGCAGTCGTGGTGCCGTCGCCGGCAATGTCGTTGGTCTTCGAAGCAACTTCGCGGACCATCTGGGCGCCCATGTTCTCGAACTTGTCTTCGAGTTCGATTTCCTTGGCGACGGAAACGCCGTCCTTGGTGATGCGCGGTGCGCCGAACGACTTGTCGATGATGACGTTGCGGCCCTTCGGGCCGAGCGTTACCTTGACTGCGTCAGCGAGGATGTCGACGCCGCGCAGCATCTTTTCGCGCGCGGTGCGGCCGAACTTGATTTCTTTGGCTGCCATTTTAAAAACTCCCGGGCTGGTGCCCAATTGGTTTTATGGAATTGAAGAGAAGGGAACCGGCCAGGATCAGCCGATAACGCCCATGATGTCGGCTTCCTTCATGATCAGAAGGTCTTCGCCGTTGAGCTTGACTTCGGTGCCCGACCACTTGCCGAACAGAACGCGGTCGCCAGCCTTGACGTCGAGAGCGATGAGAGCGCCCTTGTCGTCACGGGTGCCGGTGCCGACGGCGACGATTTCGCCTTCCTGCGGCTTTTCCTTGGCGGTGTCCGGAATGATGATGCCGCCCTTGGTCTTGGCTTCAGACTCGACGCGGCGTACGACGACGCGGTCATGCAGAGGACGGAAATTGGTGCTTGTCATTGTCTAATCCCTCGATCAAATGACTTCACGGATCGTGAACCGACCCGATGGATGGATGTTAGCACTCCTGTTGTGTGAGTGCTAGCGACCCGGAGATAAGGATGGCCGCCGATTGAGTCAAGAATGGGCCGGCAGATTCTTTTGCGGCGAAAATGATTGACTTGGTTCCGGCTTTTTTGTCTAATTTCTGCATGGGGTTTGCGAACTGCCCCACGAGGCGTCATGCCATCACTTCGCGTCCAATCCCACGAAAAGGACGTAAACCATGGCCTCGTATAACGCTATTTCCACCGAAAAGCTCGTCCGCCTGATCGGCACCCCCAAGGGCCCGGTCGTTATCGACGTGCGCGACGATGAGGATTTCGCCGCTCAGCCTCTTCTTCTTCCCGCGTCTTTCCGGCGTCCTTACGCCGACGTGCGGCAATGGGGGGCGGATTATCGCGGCCGCTGGGTCGTTGTGGTCTGCCAGAAGGGCAAGAAGCTCAGCGAGGGTGTTGCCGCCTGGCTGCGAAAGGCCGGCGCCGAGGCAGAGACGCTGGAGGGCGGGTTTGAAGCCTGGCAGGCGGCTCAACTGCCACTCGTTCCAGTCGCTGCGCTGCCGGGTGAAAACGCAAATGGCGGAACGGTCTGGGTTACGCGCTCGCGCCCGAAGATCGATCGCATTGCCTGCCCCTGGCTGATCCGCCGCTTTGTTGATCCGACAGCGACGTTTCTCTTCGTCGCGGCCCCGGAAGTCGAGGCGGTTGCGGAGCGTTTCGGCGCAACGCCGTTCGATGTGGAAGACGTCTTCTGGAGCCATAGGGGCGAGGACTGCACCTTCGACACGATGGTCAAGGAATTTGGTCTTTCATTCCCTGCACTTCAGCATCTCTGCCTGATTGTCCGCGGGGCTGATACCGACCGGCTCGATCTCGTTCCCGAAGCCGCCGGTTTGCTCGCTGCGTCGCTCGGCCTCTCGCGGATGTTTGCCGACGATCTGGAGCAGCTGGAAGCGGGCATGATACTTTACGACGCCTTCTATCGCTGGGCACGTGATGCCACGCAGGAAAAACACGAGTGGGTGCAGCACGTCGCGAAGAAGGCCAAAGACAATGAATGAGGCGGTGCAGATTGAGGCGCCACCGGCACATCCGACATTCGCCGAGGCCACCAGGGTCTGGGCGAAGATCGGGCTCTTGAGTTTCGGAGGCCCGGCGGGCCAGATCGCCCTGATGCACAGGGAACTGGTGGAGGAACGCCGCTGGATTTCCGAGAGCCGCTTCCTGCATGCCTTGAATTTCTGCATGCTTTTGCCTGGCCCCGAAGCGCAGCAGCTTGCCACCTATGTCGGCTGGCTGCTGCACGGCACGCGTGGCGGCATCGTGGCCGGCACGCTGTTCGTGTTGCCGGGCTTTTTCGTCATCCTTGGCCTGTCGTCTGCCTATGCGCTGTTCCAGGAGACGCATTGGCTCGCCGCTGTGTTTTTCGGATTGAAGGCGGCGGTGCTGGCGATCGTCGTCGAAGCGGTCATCCGCATTGGCCGCCGGGCGGTGAAAACCCGCTTTGCCGTGATCGTCGCGGCTCTCGCCTTCGCTGCGCTTTTCTTCTTCGATCTGCCGTTTCCGTTGGTCGTCCTGGCGGCGGGCGTGGCCGGCTACGTCGCCACCCATGCGCAATCGGTGGAAGGGAGAACGATGGCGGCGGCAAAGCAGGCCCTTGCCGACCAACCCTCGGTCATCGACAGCAATTTCCCGGACGTCGTCTCGTCCTGGGGCAGGGCGGTCCGGGTTTTCGGCGTCTGGGCGGCGCTCTGGGTCGCGCCGTTCGTGGTCATCGGCGCAATGCTCGGCTTCGACAACGTCTATACTGCCATCGGCCTGTTCTTCTCCAAGATGGCGGTGGTGACCTTCGGCGGCGCCTATGCCGTGCTTGCCTATGTCGCCCAGCAGGCGGTCGAGACCTATCACTGGCTGAGGCCCGGTGAAATGCTCGATGGTCTGGCCTTGGCCGAAACGACGCCTGGCCCTCTGGTGCTGGTGCTCTCCTTCGTCGGCTTCATGGCCGCTTTTCGCGCGCCGCTCGGGCTCGATCCTCTCTGGACCGGCGTTCTCGGAGCGACGCTTGCCACCTGGGTCACGTTCATTCCCTGCTTCCTTTGGATTTTCCTCGGTGCGCCCTATGTCGAGACCTTGCGCAACAACAGGGCGCTTTCGGGTGCGCTGGCGGCGATCTCGGCGGCGGTCACCGGCGTCATCCTCAACCTGGCGCTCTGGTTCGGCCTGCACATCCTTTTTGCAGAGGTAAGCCGGCATGTGGCCGGGCCGCTGTCGATGCCGCTTCCGGCCTGGCAGACGTTCCAGCCGGCGGCATTCCTGCTGACGCTTCTGGCCGCTCTCATGCTTTTCAAGCTGAAACGCGGAATCGTAACCACGCTTGTCGTCTGCGCCGGCGCTGGCTGGCTGATCAGCAGCTTTTAAAAGGCCTATCCGTGTTTTACGGCCGAATCCTTGGGATTCGGCCGCCAATTTCCGCAAGGAGTCTTGTATTTTCGGCGCCTGCCTGCGATGTCACGCCGGATATTTTTTCTGCGGGAAGCCAGCATGGCCGTTCGGATCAACAGTTTTCGCGACATCGCCAAACGTTACGATGTCGTTCTGTGCGATGTCTGGGGCGTGCTGCACAATGGTGTTGCGGCCTTCAAGCAAGCCTGCGAGGCGTTGACGGAAGCCCGGGCCAGGGGGCTGACCGTCGTCCTCATCACCAATTCGCCGCGCCCGCATCCCGGCGTCATCGTCCAGATCCGCGGCCTCGGCGTGCCGGATAGCGCCTATGACCGGATCGTCACCTCCGGCGACGTCACCCGCGCACTGATCGCCGCTGGCCCGAAAAAGATCTATTTCATCGGCGCCGAACGCGACCTGCCGCTGCTCGATGGCCTCGGTGTCGAAATGGTTTCTTCCGAGGATGCCGAGATCATCGTCTGCGCCGGCTTTTTCGACGATGAGACCGAAACGCCGGACGACTACCGCGCAACGCTTACCGGCATGGCCAAACGCAAGCTGCCCTTCATCTGCGCCAACCCCGACCTTGTCGTCGAACGCGGCCACAGGCTGATCCCCTGCGCCGGTGCCATCGCCAAGGTCTATGCGGAACTGGGCGGCGAGACCCGGATTTCCGGAAAGCCCTACGTGCCGATCTACCGCGCCTCGCTGTCGGAGGCCAAGGCCGTTCGCGGCGGGCTCGATCTGTCGCGGGTCGTAGCCGTCGGCGACGGCATGCCGACCGACGTCAAGGGAGCGCAGGATTTCGGCCTCGATATTCTCTATATCAGCGCCGGCATTCATGCGCTCGAGTATATGAATGCTGAAAAGACGGATGAGGCGAAACTCACGGCATTCCTGAAAAGCGAGGGTGCGACGCCGAAGTGGTGGATGCCCAGGCTGGCCTGAACGAGACTAGCTTGAACGAGACTAGCTTGAACCAGACTGGCCTGAAGGACTGGCCTGAAGGACTGGCTTGATCGGACTAGCCTACTGCATAATTCCCTTAATCGGAATCGATTTAAGGATAAAATTATGCAGCATTTCAAAGTGTTACAGTGATCTCTGCGCGCCTGAAAAGACGCGCGGCGCTGTAGAGACCAGACTGGTGTGACGGATATGACGGTTTTCCATCGCAACGAGACGCGCGAACCATTGCCGCAAGCCTTGAGGGGCGGCGTCATCGCCATCGGCAATTTCGACGGCGTCCATCGTGGTCACCAGTCGGTGTTGAATCGGGCACTGGAGGAGGCACGGGCGCGGGGCATTCCCGCCCTGGTGCTGACCTTTGAGCCGCATCCGCGCACCGTCTTTCGCCCGGACCAGCCGGTCTTCCGCCTGACGCCGGCGCCGCTCAAGGCGCGCATCCTCGAAGGCATGGGCTTTTCCGCCGTCATCGAATATCCGTTCGACCACACGTTTTCACAGCTTTCCGCCTCCGATTTCATCCGCTCCGTGCTAATGGACTGGCTGCATGCCGGCCACGTCGTGACCGGCTTCGATTTCCATTTCGGCAAGGGCAGGGAAGGTGGCCCCGCCTTCCTGATGGCGGCCGGCGGCGAAAACGGTTTTGGCGTCACGCTGGTCGATGCTTTTCGCGACGAAAACGCCTCGGTGATCTCCTCCAGTCATATCCGCGGGCTGCTCGGCGAGGGTGACGTCGCAGAGGCAGCCGGAATGCTCGGCTATCGCTATACGGTGGAATCCGAAGTGATCGGCGGCAAGAAGCTCGGCCGCACGCTCGGCTATCCCACAGCCAACATGCAATTGCCCCCCGAAGTCGAATTGCGCAACGGCATTTACGCCGTGCGCTTCCGCCGGGCCGACGGCAGTCTCCATGACGGGGTTGCCAGTTTCGGCAAGCGCCCGACGGTCGACAGCGATGGCATCCCCCTGCTCGAAACCTTCGTCTTCGACTTTGCCGGCGATCTCTACGGCGAAATCTGTTCCGTCTCCTTCTTCGGTCACCTTCGCGACGAGCTCAAATTCGACGGCCTCGACCCGCTGGTGGTGCAGATGAAGCAGGATGAGGCCGAGGCGCGGGCATTGCTCTCGGGTGTGCGGCCGCTCAGCGAGATCGACCTGCAGATTGCGTTTTAAGCCGTGACCTGGTTGACCTCGGACCAAATTGGTCGCGTACTGTGCCTGACCAAAGTCACAAACCCAACAGGAATGAGAGTTCGATGGCTACAACGCCGCGCCGACCCGTAAATCCGATGGATGCCGCTGAAGCATTGTTCAAGCCGGCTAAAAAGCCGGTAGCGCCTGCCGCCGAAAGGCGAGCTTTGCCGGAGACCAAGGAGCTTGTTTCGATCAAGATCGATAGCGCCGTGCTCGAATATTTTCAAAAGGATGGGCCGGGCTGGCAGGATCGCATCAACGACGCGTTGCGAGCAGTGATGCAGGGCAAACCCGGCGCGTAAATTGCGTCGAGCCTGAATTGGCAGGAAGCACGCTGACGGCGGCACGGCAACGGGGGTGTGCAAAGCTGCAGCGCCAGCCGCAAGCCTCTTCCTTTTCGCCCGAAAACGTCTTAAACAACCGCCACCATGACCCGATATCGTCGATTGATGATAGATCAGCGAATTATTGGCCCGGCCTTCCCAGCGCGTTGACTGCCGCCGGAAGGTCCGGGTTTTCGGCGTTTGACAGAAGCGCCTCCGCTATCCCTTGAAGATATCCCGTTCGCATGCGCGGCGAAACGCGCTCAGAGACGATTGCAAAAGCCATGACCGATACCGCTGAAAAGCTCGACTATTCGAAGACCCTTTATCTGCCCGAGACCGAATTCCCGATGCGCGCCGGCCTGCCGCAGAAGGAACCGGAAACGGTTGCCCGCTGGCAGAAGATGGAGCTCTACAAGAAGCTCCGCGCTTCGGCTGCCGGCCGCGAAAAATTCGTGCTGCATGACGGCCCGCCCTATGCCAACGGCAACATCCATATCGGCCATGCGCTGAACAAGATCCTCAAGGACATCATCAACCGCTCGTTCCAGATGCGCGGCTATGACGCCAACTATGTTCCGGGCTGGGACTGCCACGGCCTGCCGATCGAATGGAAGATCGAGGAGGCCTATCGCGCCCGGGGCAAGAACAAGGACGAGGTTCCGGTCAACGAGTTCCGTAAGGAGTGCCGCGAATTCGCCGCCAACTGGATCAAGATCCAGTCGGAAGAATTCAAGCGCCTCGGCATCGAGGGCGATTTCGACAATCCCTACACCACGATGGCCTTCCACGCCGAAGCCCGCATCGCCGGCGAACTCCTGAAGATCGCCAAGTCCGGCCAGCTCTATCGCGGTTCGAAGCCGATCATGTGGTCGGTCGTCGAGCGTACGGCGCTGGCGGAAGCCGAGGTCGAGTACCAGGACGTCGAGAGCGACATGATCTGGGTGAAGTTTCCGGTTGCTGAAGGGCCGGAAAGCCTGAAGGACGCTTTCGTTGTCATCTGGACCACGACACCCTGGACCATCCCGGGCAACCGCGCCATCGCCTATTCTTCGCGCTACCCTTATGGCCTTTTCGAAGTTGAGAGCGCCGAGAACGATTTCGGCCCGCAGCCGGGCGAAAAGCTGATCTTCGCTAGGCGTCTTGCCGATGAAGCCGCAACCAAGGCCAAGGTCACGTTCAAATTTGTCCGCGAAGTCGGCGCCGACGAACTGGCGGCCACGACCTGCGCCCATCCGCTGCACGGTCTCGGTGGCGGCTATGACTTCCAGGTGCCGCTGCTCGACGGCGACCACGTCACCGACGACGCCGGCACCGGTTTCGTCCATACGGCTCCCAGCCACGGCCGCGAGGACTTCGATGCCTGGATGGAGAATGCCCGGGCGCTCGAAGCGCGCGGCATCTCCTCGACGATCCCGTTCCCTGTCGACGACGCCGGTTTCTACACCGCCGACGCGCCTGGCTTCGGTCCGGATGCGGAGAATGGCGCCGCTCGCGTCATCGATGACACGGGCAAGAAGGGCGACGCGAACGACCGCGTCATCAAGGCGCTGATCGCCCGCCACACGCTGTTTGCCCGTGGCCGCCTGAAGCACACCTATCCGCATTCCTGGCGGTCCAAGAAGCCGGTGATCTTCCGCAACACGCCGCAATGGTTCGTCTATATGGACAAGGATCTTGCCGACGGCACGACGCTGCGTTCGCGCGCGCTGTCTGCCATCGACGAGACCCGCTTCGTGCCCGCTGCCGGCCAGAACCGCCTGCGCGCGATGATCGAGAACCGTCCGGACTGGGTGCTTTCCCGTCAGCGCGCCTGGGGCGTGCCGATCGCCGTCTTCGCCGACGAGAAGGGCGAAGTGCTGGTCGATGAGGCCGTTAACGCCCGCATCCTCGAAGCCTTCGAAAAGGAAGGCGCCGATGCCTGGTTCGCTAGAGGCGCCAAGGAGCGTTTTCTCGGCAACGACCATGATCATGGCCGTTGGACGCAGGTGATGGATATCCTCGACGTCTGGTTCGATTCAGGCTCGACGCACACCTTCACCTTGGAAGACCGCCCCGACCTGAAATGGCCGGCCGATGTCTATCTCGAAGGTTCCGACCAGCATCGCGGCTGGTTCCATTCCTCGCTGCTCGAAAGTGCCGCGACGCGCGGCCGCGCGCCCTACAACGCCGTTATCACCCATGGCTTCACCATGGACGAGAAGGGCGAGAAGATGTCGAAGTCCAAGGGCAATGTCACATCGCCGCAGGAGGTCATGAAGGACGCCGGCGCCGATATCTTGCGCCTGTGGGTTGCGACCTCCGACTATGCGGAAGATCTGCGGGTCGGCAAGACGATCATCCAGACCAACATCGACGCCTACCGCAAACTGCGCAACACCATCCGCTGGATGCTCGGCACGCTGGCGCATGACAGGCAAGAAGACATCGCCTTCAACGACATGCCCGAACTCGAGCGACTGATGCTGCATCGCCTGACCGAACTCGAACGGATCGTGCGCGATGGTTACGACGCCTTCGACTTCAAGCGCATTGCCCGTGCGCTGATCGATTTTTCGAATGTCGAGCTTTCGGCCTTCTATTTCGATATCCGCAAGGACGCGCTCTATTGCGATGCGCCGTCGAGCCTGCGCCGCCGCGCCAGCCTCGCGGTCATCCGCAAGCTGTTCGACTGCCTTGTGATCTGGCTTGCGCCGGTTCTGCCCTTCACGGCTGAAGAGGCCTGGCTGTCGCGCGATCCGTCGGCGGTTTCCGTCCATCTGGAGCAGTTTCCGATCGTGCCGGCGGAATGGCGCGACGAGGCTCTGGCCGAGAAGTGGAAGAAGGTCCGTGACGTGCGCCGGGCGGTCACCGGCGCGCTTGAGGTCGAGCGCCGCGACAAGCGTATCGGCTCCTCACTCGAGGCTGCGCCGGTGGTCTACATCGCCGACGCGGGTCTGCTGCAGGCGCTGGATGGTCAGGATTTCGCTGAAATCTGCATCACCTCCGGCATCACGGTCGTCGATGGCAAGGGGCCGGAAGGCGCCTTCCGCCTGGACGACCTGTCGACGGTCAGCGTCGAGCCCAAACTCGCAGAAGGCGTCAAATGCGCCCGCTCCTGGCGGATTACCGCCGATGTTGGCTCTGATCCGGCTTTCCCGGATGTGTCCGCCCGCGATGCGGCGGCGCTGCGCGAGCTTGGCTTCGCTTCTTAGATGGATAGTCTGCCGGGTGAATTGCTCTTTTGCCGCTCATCCGGTAGAACCTGCCTGAAAATCGGCGGATTTATCCGTCAAGGGCGCAGCAATGCCGCCTCAGAGATCGATCGTGCCGGCGCCGCTGGAAGGGTTTTCATGGGAATGACGCGAGAGTTTCGAGTGTATGCCGGTATTTTCGGCGTTGTGGCTGGCAGCCTCGTCCTGACCGGCTGCATTGGCGGCCCGACCTACGGCACCGACAAGACCGCCGGTGAACACCTGATGGACGACCTCGGCAGTGCCGTCAGCATTGGCGAGACGACCAAGCCCAAGAACCTCAAATACCAGCCGCGGCCCGGCCTCGTCCTGCCTCCATCGAGCGAGACCGCCGCGCTGGTGCAGCCACAGCAGAGCCTTGCCAAGGACAACCCGCAGTGGCTTGAGTCGCCGGAAGAAACGCGTCAGCGCCTGCGCGACGAAGCCGATGCCAATGCCGACAGCCCGACCTACGTTTCGCCGCTGGCCAAATCGGGCGCCAATAGCCGTCGCCTGACCGCCAAGGAACAGCAGGAGGCTTATCGCGAAGCCCGCAAGCTCCAGATGGGCGCCTATGCCGACAAGCGCCGGTTCCTGAGTGACCCGCCGCTCGAATACCGCAAGATGCCGGAAGAGGCAGTGGCGGATCTCGGCGAGCCGGAGCAGGTCAAGGCGCGCCGCCGCAAGAAGGAAGCCGCGATTGCCAACAGCGGCAAGAAGTGGTGGGATATCTTCTGATCGCCGATGTTTGATATTCGCGAGGCGACACAAGCCGACGCAGGAACTATCCTGCGCTTCATCACCGAACTGGCAATTTATGAAAACGCCGGCCACGAAGTCGAGGCGACGGTCGAATCCGTCGCCCAATCCCTGTTCGGTCCGAATTCCGTTTCGCATGCGGCGATCTGCGAGCGCGACGGCGTTCCCGTCGGTTTTGCCGTCTGGTTCTTCAGCTATTCGACCTGGCAGGCTCGCAACGGCCTTTATCTCGAAGACCTCTATGTCACGCCCGAACAGCGCGGAACCGGTGCCGGCCGACTGATGCTGCGCTATCTGGCGCGGATCGCGGTGGAAAAGGGATGCGGCCGCTTCGAGTGGAGCGTGCTCGACTGGAATGAACCGGCGATCAAGGCCTATCAGGCGATCGGTGCCGAGCCGCTGACCGAATGGACGCGCTATCGTCTGTCCGGCCCGGCGCTCGAAAGTTTTGCCGCCGGCTGAGTCCGCCTGCTCAACGCTTCCCTGCAAAAAACTGCTTGAGGATATCAGCCGCTGCCTGGGCTGAAAAACCCGAATAGACCTCGGGGGCGTGGTGGCAGGTCGGCTGGCTGAAAAAGCGCACGCCGTTGTCGACGCCACCACCTTTCGGATCCTCGGCACCATAGTAGAGCCGCCGCAGCCGGGCAAACGAGATGGCCGCGGCGCACATGGTGCAGGGTTCGAGCGTGACATAGAGGTCGGCGCCCGGCAGCCGCTCGTCGCCGATCATGCGGGAGGCTTCGCGGATCACCTCGATCTCGGCATGGGCGGTGATGTCGTTGAGTTCCCGGGTCCGGTTTCCGGCACTTGCGATGACTTCGCCGTCGAGGACGAGCACGGCGCCGACGGGGATCTCGCCACGTGACGCTGCCAACCGGGCCTCTGCCAAGGCCAAATCCATGAAGCGGTTCGTTTCAGCCATCGTTGGAACCCGCGATAATTTCTCTTAACCCTTGGGCTGCGACCTGATAGGACAGCCTCAAAAGGCAGGCAACACAAATGACATTCAAAGACAAGCCCCAGCGGCCCGGCGGCAAGCCGGCTGGCCGCGACAAGAAGCCCTACACCGGCGCCCGCAAGGCCGCGGCCGCGCATTCCGGTGCTGAAAAGACCGAAGCGGAAAAGCCGCGCAAGCCAAGAGCCGCGGTGGAAACCGTCGATGCGGACGTGCCGCAGCGCATTTCCAAGATTCTGGCGCGGGCCGGCGTCGCTTCTCGGCGCGATATCGAGCGCATGATCATGGAAGGCCGCGTCAGCCTGAATGGCAAAGTGCTGGACACGCCGGTTGTCAACGCGACGCTCGCCGACACGATCGAAGTCGATGGCCAGCCGATCCGCGGCATCGAGCGCACCAGGCTCTGGCTCTATCACAAGCCGTCCGGCTTGGTGACGACCAATTCCGATCCGGAGGGACGCCCGACCGTATTCGACAACCTGCCGGACGATCTGCCGCGCGTGCTGTCGATCGGCCGCCTCGATATCAATACCGAAGGTCTGCTGCTGCTCACCAATGACGGCGGTCTGGCCCGCGTTCTCGAACTGCCGGCGACCGGCTGGCTGCGCCGCTACCGCGTCCGCGCCCACGGCGTGATCGACCAGGCAGCACTCGACAAGCTCAAGGACGGCATTGCCGTCGATGGCGTGCTTTATGGCTCGATCGAGGCGACGCTGGACAAAGTCCAGGGCTCGAATGTCTGGATCACCATGGGCCTGCGCGAAGGCAAGAACCGCGAAATCAAGAACGTCATGGGCGCGCTCGGCCTCGACGTGAACCGCCTGATCCGTATTTCCTATGGCCCCTTCCAGCTCGGCGAGCTGCCGGAAGGTCATGCCCAGGAAATTCGCGGCCGCACGCTGCGCGATCAGCTCGGCCCGCGCCTGATCGAGGATGCGAAGGCGAATTTTGACGCGCCGATCTTCGACGCCGCCCCTGCTGAGGAAGAAAAGCCGCCAAAAAACGAATGGTCGGCTGGAAAGCCTGAGACCAGGGAACGTGGCGCCTTCCGCGAAAAGGCAGGCGACAAGCGCGAACGGGCACTCTCGCGTCTCGACACCAAGCGCGACGATAGAGGCGGGGGACGTGGCGACCGCAACGAGCGTGGCGCGGAGGCGAGATTCGACGAACGTCCGAAGCGCGAACCCGCCCAGCGCCCCCGCAAGGCCAATGTCTGGATGGCGCCCGGTGCCCGTCCGATTGCCGAAAAGAAACCCAAGGATGCGCAGGCAGCGGATGTGGCTGAAAAGCCCGTACGTCGTGAGCGCCCGGAAGGCGCGCCGGCGACCAAGCGCTACGGCCGGACCAAGGATGGTCTGCCGATGAAGTCCAACAAGAAATTCGACCCGGATCGCAAGAAGGCGACCGTCTACGATCGCCCTGATCGCGGCCCGCGTGTCGTGGTCAATCGGGCCGATGACGATGGCGACTGGATCAGGGCCAGCGAAGAGACGAGCAGGGATGAAGGCCGCGGCGGCGACCGCAAGCGTGGCGGCGACCGCGATGCACGTGGCTTCGGTGATCGTCCGGCCCGGCGTGAAGGCGGTGACCGGCCACCGCGCCGCGAAGGCGGCGACAGGCCGTTCGGTGATCGCAAACCCCGCGCCGAAGGCGCACGCTCGTCTTCCGATCGGCCGAGAAGCGCCAAGCCCCAGGGTGATAGGCCCCAGGGTGATAGGCCGCAAGGCGATCGTCCCCAGGGTGACCGCCCGCGCAAGCCGTTCGGCGAGAAGTCTTTCTCCCGCGAGGATGGTGACCGCAAGCCGCGGGATTTCGGCGACCGCCCGCCACGTGGCGATCGCCCGGCCGGTGATAAACCACGCGGCAAGTCCTTTGGCGGCAAGCCGGGCGGTGCGAAGTCCTTCGGTGCGAAAAGCGGCGGCCCGCGTGGCGGCAAGCCCGGCGGTGGCGGCAAGCCGTCCGGCGGACGCCCGGCGGGTGGCGGCAAGCCGCGCGGACGCGGGAACTAAGCGCAGGTGCGGATCGTCGGTGGTGAGTTTCGCGGGCGCGGGCTCGCTACGCCCAAATCCAATGACATCCGGCCGACGACGGACCGGACGCGCGAAAGCCTGTTCAATATCCTGAGCCACGCCTATGCGGATGCCCTTGACGGCACCCGCATTCTCGATCTCTTCGCCGGCACCGGCGCGGTTGGCCTCGAAGCCCTGTCGCGTGGCTGCCGCCAGGCGCTGTTCGTCGAGCAGAGCGCCGAGGGCAGGGGCCTGTTGCGCACCAATATCGAGGCGTTCGGCCTGACCGGCCGGGCGCGCATCTTCCGCCGTGACGCGACCGATCTTGGACCGGCCGGCACGGTCGAGCCGTTCCACCTCGTCTTTGCCGATCCGCCCTATGGCAAGGGCCTTGGTGAAAAAGCACTCGCTTCGGCCGCGAAAGGCGGATGGCTGGTGCCGGGCGCTCTTGTCATTCTCGAAGAGCGGGCCGATGTTCAACCGGTGCTGCAGGATGGTTTCGAGCCCGTCGATGACCGCCTGTTCGGCGATACGAAGATGCATTTCTACCGTTACCGCGCCGCGTGATACCGGAAAGACGCTGAGCATGTCGCAAGGCCTCGAAACAGTGATGAAATCAGCGGACCCGACGGTTGCCGTAGCCTTCGGCGGCGGCGGCGCGCGGGGTCTCGCGCATATCCATGTCATTGAGGCGCTGGACGAACTCGGCATCCGCCCGGTCGCGATCGCCGGCTCCTCGATCGGTGCGATCATCGGGGCAGGCATGGCGGCCGGCCTTAGCGGCCAGGAAATCCGCGATCACACGCTGGCGACGGTCGGGCGCCGCAAGGAGGTCGTCAATCGGCTATGGAGCCTGCGGCCATCGAGTTTTTCCCAGGCGGTTACGAACGGCTTTCGTGTCGGCCAGTTCAATATCGAGCGCATCCTTCCCGCTTTCCTGCCTGAGAGCGTGCCGAAGGATTTCTCTGGCCTGGATATCCCGCTGAAGGTGATGACCACCGATTATTACGGTCAGACCGAGCGCGTCTGCCAGTCCGGCGACCTGCATCAGGCGCTGGCGGCCTCGGCCGCGCTTCCGGTCCTGTTCAAGCCGGTTCGGATCGATGGCCGCGTGATGATCGACGGCGGCATCTACAATCCGGTGCCCTTCGATCATCTCACAGGTCTGGCCGATATCGTCATCGGCGTCGACGTCGTCGGCGGGCCGGATGGCGACGGTGAAACCATGCCGAGCTGGATCGATAGCCTCTTCGGCGCCAGCCAGCTGATGATGCAGTCGATCATCGCCATGAAGATGAAGGCGCATCCGCCGGACATCCTCCTGCGGCCCGAGGTGAACCGCTTCCGGGTGATGGACTTCCTCAAGGCGCAGGAGGTGCTGGCCGCGACGGCGCCGGTCAAGGAGCAGCTCAAGGTTGCACTTGACGCAGCCTTTGAGGCGAAAAGCCGGGCCTGAGCGGGATCAGTCCGCGTCGGCCAAGGCGCCCTTTTCCGGGCTGGCTTTGATGTTTGCCGTGGCCGAAAGGATATCGTCGCCCGGCTCCAGCGAGGGTGCCACCTCGCGCTTGGGCTTTATCAGCGGCTCCGGCCTGACCGGTTCGAAATGCAGCATGTCGCGGCCGGCGCTGATGCCTTCGGCTTCCTGCACCGCCAGCCGCGCCTCGTCGCGCCGGCGGATGTCGTCCATGATTTCCTGCGCTTGGTTGTCGCCGACGCCAAGCCCCTCCAGCGTCTTGCGACCGAACACGAGACCGGACTCGAAGGTCTCGCGCAGCTCGTAGTCAACGCCGCGCGCCCGCAGTGACAGCGTGTGCAGCCGGTCGTAGGCGCGGGCATAGATGCGGGCGTTCGGATATTCCGCCTGCACCATATCGATGATGCGATCGGTGATCTCCATCTTCTGGGTGCAGACCGCGACGATCTTGGCGCGCTCGATGCCGGCGGCGCGCAGCACGTCGAGCCGCGTGCCGTCGCCGAAATAGATGCGGAATCCGAAGGTCGCGGCCTGGCGAACGCGGGCAGCGGAATGATCTATGATCGTCACGTCGCGGCCGCCTGCGAGCAGGATCTGCGACGCGATCTGGCCGAAGCGGGAGAAGCCGATCATCAGCACGTCGGCGCCGGCGCCGTCGAAGTCCTCCTCGAGTTCTTCCGTCATCTCCTCATGCTCGTGCATGAGCAATCCGGCGAGCGCCGCGGCTGCAGGCGTCAGCGCCATGGAGAGCGTGACAATGACGATCAGCAGCGACGCCCAGCTGGCGGAAAACACGCCGGCTGCGGCAGCGGCGGTGAAGAGCACGAAGCCGAATTCGCCACCCTGCGGCAAGAGCAGCCCGATGCGCACCGCGTCATTGTGCGGCGAGCCCGTTACGCGGCACAGCGTATAGATGATCACCGCCTTGATCAGCATCAGCGCCGGCACAGCGAACAGGATCAGCAGATAGTTCTGAAGGATGACGTCGACCTCCAGCGACAGGCCAACGGCCATGAAGAACAGGGCGAGCAGCAGCCCGCGGAACGGCTCGATATCGGCTTCCAGCTCATGCCGGTAGGAGGACTCGGCGAGCAGAACGCCGGCGAGAAAGGCGCCCATCGCCATCGAGAGACCGGCAAGCTGCATCATCGTCGCCGCACCGAGCACGATCAGCAGCGCGGCGGCAATCATGACTTCCCGCGCACCCGTGCGGGCGATGATCTGGAACAGGGGATTGAGCAGATAGCGGCCGGCAACCACCATGATCAGGATCGCGCCGACAGCGATGCCGAAGTCCTGGAGCGGCGGGCTGGTATCTTCAGGCGCCTGCAGGGCGAGCAACGGGATCAGCGCCAAAAGCGGCACGATTGCCAGGTCCTGCAGCAAGAGCAGCGAAAATGCCCGCTGGCCGTAGCGCGTATTGGTGTCGCCGTTCTCATCGAGGATCTGCAATGCGAAGGCCGTCGATGACAGCGCCAGCCCGAAGCCGGTGATGATACTGCCGCTCCAGTCGAGCATGCCAAGCTCGTAGAGGATCGCCGAGACAGCCGCGCCGGTCAGAAGCACCTGCGCGGTGCCGAGCCCGAAGATATCGCGCCGCATCTGCCAAAGGCGCGAGGGCTTCAGCTCAAGGCCGATGATGAACAGCAGGAAGACGACGCCCAGTTCTGCAAAACCGAGGATCTGCTCGCCCTCTGTGATCTGGTGCAGCAGCGGGCCGATGATGATGCCGGCGGCCAGATAGCCGAGAACCGTGCCGAGCCCGAGCTTCTTGAAGATCGGGGCTGCCACGACAGCGCCGCCGAGCAGCAGCAGGGCCTGGGAGGTGAGGGCGGGTGTCGTCGACATGTCTGCTCTTTCCTGCCCGTTGCGGTGCAACCGGGCTATCCCATCTCTCCATGGGCAAGAGATTGCCCGTGATCGGGTATTTCGTCGGGGCTGCGGCCAAGAATCAGGGTATGCCCTTGATGCCCGTCCCAGTGCACAATAAATGGGGCAGGAATGAAAGGCTAAATCATGTCCGATATTATCGATTCCGGCGTTCTCCAGCAGCGTGCGGCCGAGCTTGTCGATCTGGCGCTGAAGGCTGGCGCCGACCAGGCGGATGCCGTGGCGATTCGCTCCCGGTCCCGCTCCGTCTCGGTGCGGCTCGGAAAGGTCGAGGGAACAGAGGCGTCGGAAGGCGACGATTTTTCGCTCCGCGTCTTCGTCGGCCGCCGCGTCGCCAGCGTTTCGGCCAATCCGGGCTTCGACCTCAAGGTCCTGGCCGAGCGCGCGGTGGCCATGGCCAAGGCCTCGCCGGAGGATCCTTTCGCCAGCCTCGCCGATGCCGCGCGCCTTGCGAAATCCTATCCCGATCTCGATCTCTTCGATCCGACCGAAATATCGACCGAGACCCTGACGGCGGCGGCGCTGGAGGCGGAAGAGGCAGCCCTTGCCGTGAACGGCGTCACCAATTCCAGTGGCGCCGGCGCGTCCGCCGGCATGGGTGGGATGGTTTTGGTGACCTCGCACGGTTTTTCCGGCGCCTATATGGGCACGCGCTTCGGCTGTTCCGTCAGCGTCATTGCCGGCGACGGCACGAAGATGGAACGCGACTATGATTTCGACAGCCGGCTCTTTTTCGCCGACCTGAAACCGGCCGCGGAAATCGGCCGAACGGCCGGTGAGAGGGCGGTCGCCCGCATCGGTCCGCGCCAGGTGCCGACCCGGAAGGATGTGACTGTCGTCTTCGACCCGCGCATGGCGCGCGGCTTTGCCGGGCACATCGCCGGCGCGATCAACGGCGCGTCGGTCGCCCGCAAGACGAGCTTCCTGCGCGACATGATGGGAAAGCCGGTCATGAAGGCGGGCATCCATGTCACCGACGATCCGCTGGTGGTGCGCGGCTCCTCGTCGCGTCCCTTCGATGGAGAAGGCGTGACCGGTGAGAGGCTGTCGATGATCGAGAATGGCGTGCTCAAGCAGTGGTTCCTGTCCACGTCGACCGGCAGGGAACTTGGGCTGGAAACCAACGGACGTGGCGTGCGCGGCGGCCCTGCGGTGTCGCCATCGCCGACGAACTTCGCCCTGGAGCCCGGAGATATCTCCCGCGAGGACCTGATCCGCAATGTTGGAACCGGCTTTTATGTCACCGAGCTGATCGGCCAGGGCGTCAACATGCTGACGGGGGAATACAGCCGCGGCGCCTCGGGCTTCTGGATCGAGAACGGCGAGTTGACCTTCCCCGTATCGGAAGTCACCATCGCCTCGAACCTCAAGCAGATGTTCTTCGGCCTCACGCTGGCAGACGACATCGATCGCAAGTTCGGTATCGCCGCACCGACGCTTGCCATCGAGGGCATGACACTCGCGGGCAAGTGAGCCGCCATCCGCTTATCGACCTTCAACGCGGCCGGTGGCCGCGGGAAATGGAAAGACTGAATGACTGCCGTTCGTCCATCGCCGGATCAATGGATCACCGATCTGGAACTCATCACGATGGCGGCGAAAGCCGCGGGCGAAAAGGCGTTGTCCTATTTCCGCAAGAATCCGGACGTCCAATGGAAGAATGAAGGCCGCTCGCCCGTCAGCGAAGCGGATTATGCAGCCAATGACATCCTGAAGGAAAAGCTCCTGACGGCCCGGCCCAATTACGGCTGGCTGTCGGAGGAGACCGATGACGATGAGGCCCGGCTCGGCTGCGATACCGTCTTCGTCGTCGATCCGATCGACGGAACCCGCGCCTTCATCGCGGGCAAGGATGTCTGGTGCGTCAGCGTCGCCGTCGTGCATGTTGGCCGCCCGGTGGCCGGCGTGCTGTATGCGCCGGCTCTTGATGAACTGTTCCAGGCGACGCTGACGGGCGACGCGCAAAAAAACGGAGCGGCGATCAACGTCAGGGCAGATGTGGAATCGACGCTCCGGATTGCCTTGGCTGAAGACGCCGTGGGACTTCTGGAAGACGGCTACCGGACAAGCGTTTCGCGCATTGCCCATGTGCCTTCCCTTGCCTATAGGATCGCCATGATCGCTGATGGGCGGATCGATGGCACCATTGTCAAGAAAAATTCCCACGACTGGGATCTCGCCGCCGCCGACCTGATCCTGGAGCGAGCGGGTGGCGCGCTTTTCGGCCTCGACGGGCAGCCGCTTTCCTACAATCGCCCCAATGTTCGCCATACCGTCCTGTGCGCCGCCGCAAAGCCCGCTTTGCCGGCGCTGATTGCCGCGTCACAGGGGCTGGAGGGCCATTGACCTTTCCGGCTGAATGCCGCAAACACGAGCAAAATACGTCAAGAAAATCGGAAGGTCAGATGGCTCAGAACTCGGAAAAGAAACAGCGGCTCCATCTCGTGTTCGGCGGTGAATTGACGACGCTGACCGGCGTTCAGTTCCGCGATCTGGAAAAGCTCGACGTCGTCGGCATCTTCCCCGATTACGACAGCGCGCTGACCGCCTGGAAATCCAAGGCGCAGTTGACCGTCGATAACGCCCATATGCGCTATTTCATCGTGCACATGCACCGGCTGCTCGATCCGGAACAGGCTTGATGCCGGTCCGGTCCGCACACGCCGCGCCTTCAAGGCGTGCTGCCGGAAGCGCTTGGCTTTCAAAGCCTGAACGCGAAAGCGGAGACGTCTTCTCATGAGCCGCATCCTTGCGCGGCTGGCGCTGTCCAGCTACCGCTGGATAGGCACGGCTATCTATCCGCTCGTCTGGTCCTATCTTGCCGCTCGGGCCGTCAAGGGCAAGGAGGATTCCACCCGCCGCCTGGAGCGCTACGGCCACGCCAGCGCGCCGCGTCCGCAGGGGCCGCTGGTCTGGTTCCATGCCGCCAGCGTTGGCGAGACCACGGCAGTCATCCCGCTGATCAGGGAAGTATCGCGCCGCGGCATCGCCGTCGTGCTGACGACGGGAACAACGACGTCGGCGCGTCTGGCCGCCGACCGGCTTGGACCCGGCATCATCCATCAATATGTGCCGCTCGATTTCAAGCCGGCCGTCGCCCGCTTCCTCGATTATTGGGAGCCGGATCTGGCGATCATCGCGGAATCGGAAATCTGGCCGATGACCATCGTCGAGCTCGGTCGGCGCCATATTCCCCAGGTGCTGGTCAATGGCCGCCTGTCCGATCGCACCTTCGGCCGCTGGAAGAAGCGTCCGTGGCTTGCCGATGCCTTGTTCGAAAACCTCGCGCTGGTCATTGCCCAGTCGGACCTCGATGCCGACCGGTTCCGCACGCTGGGTGCGCTGCCGGTGATGGTGTCGGGCAATCTGAAGGTCGATACCGATGCGCCGCCGCATGACGGGCAGGTCCTCAGGGATTATCGCCAGCAGATCCGCGACCGCAAGACCTGGGCCGCGATCTCGACCTTTGACGGCGAGGAGAATGCCGCAGGCATCGTCCATCGCGCTCTGAAGGAACGCACCGGGCTGCTGACCATCATCGTGCCGCGCCATCCCGAGCGATGCGACGCGATCGAGGCGATGCTGAATGCCAAGGGGCTCACGGTCGCGCGGCGCACGCGCAATGATCCGATCACGCCGGAGACGGACATCTTCCTTGGTGATACCATCGGTGAAATGGGACTTTATCTGCGCTTGACCGAAGTTGCCTTTGTCGGCCGGTCGCTGTTTGCCGAGGGCGGGCAGAACCCGCTGGAGCCGGCGATGCTCGGCTGCGCCATCCTGTCCGGCGGCAATGTCCAGAATTTCCGCGACACCTACCAGATGCTCGCCAAGAACGGCAGCGCCAAGATTGTCCGCGATGTCGAGATGCTGGCCAAGGGCGTCAATTATCTGCTCGTCAACGACGACGTGCGTCGCAAGATGATCGATGCCGGGCTCGAAACCGTGCATGAAATGCGCGGAGCACTGTCGGCAACGATCAGGGGGCTGGAGCCCTACATTAATCCGCTGACGGTGAAGGCGCGGCTGCAGCCCCGCGGCGAGACCTGATTTTCCGGGAAAGTCCGATGACGCGTGAAAAAGTGATATCCGGAATCCTCTTCGACAAGGACGGGACGCTGCTCGATTATGTCAAAAGCTGGGTTCCGGTGAATTACGAGGTTGCCAGCATCGCTGCTGATGGTGATCATGACCTTGCCCGCCGCCTGCTGGCGGCGGGCGGCATGGATCCCGACACGGGCTATGTGACGCCGGATAGCCTTCTGGCTGCCGGCAACACGGTGGAGATCGCCACCGGCATGGTCGCCGCCGGCGCCCGTTACACGGTGGAAGAACTGACGGCGAAGCTCGACGGGCTCTTTTCCAATTCGGCCGCCTTTGCCGTGCCGGTTACCGATCTCGCCGCCTTTTTTGCGGGATTGCACGCCAAGGGCTATTGGCTCGGCGTCGCCTCCAGCGACAACGAGCGCTCGATCCGCGAGACCGCGAAGCGCTTCGGCTTCGACGGCTATCTGCACTACGTCGCGGGCTACGACAGCGGCTTCGGCACCAAACCGGAGCCCGGCATGGTCCATGGCTTCTGCGCCGCGACCGGGCTTGAGCCGCATCAGGTGGCGGTCGTCGGCGACAACAACCACGATCTGCATATGGGCCGAAGCGCAGGCGCCGGCCTCACGGTGGCGGTTCTGACCGGCACCGGCTCACCACAGTCGCTCGCGGCGGCATCAGATCATTGCCTCAACGATATCACCGAGCTCGAGACCGTTCTGATCTGACGTTCGGCTGACCTTGTCGCTTGCTGGAACAGCTGCATCAGCAGAGACGGTGCGTTGTTTGCGATGTTCAGCGCCTGGACGGCGAGTTGAACCTGCGACTGGATGGCCTTCAGCCTGATCGAAGCGTCGCTCATATCGGCGTCCACCAGGCACCCGACGCCGTTGACTTTCGCCGGTGCCGGTCGCGCGTTTCGACGGGTCACGAGGCCAGGTCATTTGCCACCGCGGATAGCGCGTGACGGCTTGCAATTCCCGGCAATCTGCCGTTTTGTGTCGCCAGCCAAAGCTGGTTTGCCGCAAGAAGAATCTGGTTCGGCAACGGGAAAAACTTTTACCGTGCCGCAAAAGGCGGCAACCGGTGGGCGTGGGGAGGCCTGGAAGCACTGATGGTTTCTGAAGCACCGCCGTTCTGGTGGACCAAAGCGGATTGGCGCGCCTATGGCCTCTGGCCCTTCTCCTGGATTTATGGCCGCATTTCCGGTTGGCGCATGGACCATGCGCGGCGCGCCACTGTCCAGGTTCCCATCATCTGCGTCGGCAATTTTACCGTCGGCGGGGCAGGCAAGACGCCGACCGCGATCGCGCTTGCCCGGGCCGCCCGCAAGCGTGGCCTGAAGCCGGGGTTCCTCAGCCGTGGCTATGGCGGCTCGCTCGACGTGACGACGGTGGTCGACCTTTCCCACCACCGCGCCCGCGATGTTGGCGACGAGCCGCTGCTTCTGGCCCGCGAGGGCCTTGCCGTGGTCTGCCGCAGGCGGGTCGAGGGCGCCCGCCGATTGGTCGCCGAAGGGGCCGATCTGATCATCATGGACGATGGTTTCCAGAGCGCCCGGCTGGCCTTCGATTTTTCGCTGCTGGTGATCGACAGCCGAAGGGGGATCGGCAACGGGTTCCTCATCCCCTCCGGCCCGGTCCGCGCGCCGATCCGCCAGCAGATACGCCACGCCTCGGCACTTCTGAAGATCGGTAACGGTGACCGTGCCGATGCGCTGATCCGCCGGGCGGCCCGCGCCGGCAAGCAGATCTACGAAGCCAATGTCATGCATCTCGACGATGGCAGCCTGAAGGACGTGCCGGTTCTCGCTTGGGCGGGCATTGCTGATCCGGAAAAATTCTTCCGCACCGTGCGCGAAACCGGCGCGGTTCTCGCGGAAAGCCGCAGCTTCCCCGATCATCACCATTTTTCCGAGGACGAGATTGCCGATCTGCTCGATCACGCTGCTGCCCAGGGCCACCAGCTCTTGACGACGGCCAAGGACATGGTGCGGCTTGAGCCAGGTCATGGCCGGGCTGCGGAACTGATGGAAAAGAGCCGGGTGATCGATGTCGAAGTCCGCTTCGACGATCCGGCCTCGCCCGGCAAGATCATCGATGCGGCGTTGAAGGCCGCGCGGGCGCGCAGCCTGCGCAAGGGCAGGAAATGAGGACGGGCTGTCTTACGATTTCTGGTTCGGCAGGATGCCGGCCCGTTTGTCGGCCTGATACGACGCCTCTGCATCGGCATAGGCTTCCTGCCGCTCGACGCTCCAGTAACGCAGTTCGTCGACGGGGATAGCAGCGCCGGTCACCGCGCAGGTGACATATGATCCGGGCAGCACGATCTGGAAGTCGCCATCGAGATAGCGGATCTTGGCTTCCCTGTTGCCGTTGCCTTCAAACCGGTTCATTGTCCTTCGACCTCGCATCTTTGTCGTCCGCTTTCGGAGCGCATTCGGGCCGGCATCCTTCTGGATGCGCCCAAGGCCTTGAGCTACTGCATATCCAGGCATCACCTGTTGTATTCATGCTCTAGCGCGCAAAACGCCAAATTTCCAGCGCAATTGACGTGTCGCATCGTCAACTGCGTCCGAACAGCCGCTCGATATCGGACAGCTTCAACTCGATATAGGTCGGCCGGCCGTGGTTGCACTGGCCGGAGCCGGGCGTTGCCTCCATCTGCCTGAGCAGCGCGTTCATCTCTTCCGGCCTGAGCCGTCTGCCGGAGCGCACGGAGCCATGGCAGGCCATGGTCGCCGCCAGATAGTCGAGCCGGCTGGCAAGCCCGTTTGCTGTATCCCATTCGGCAAGCTCGTCGGCCAGTTGCCGCACCAGTCCGACGGCATCCATTTCGCCGAGCATCGACGGTGTTTCGCGGATGGCGATGGCGCCGGGGCCGAAGCGCTCGATGCCGAGCCCAAGTTGTGAAAATTCGGCGGCATGGCTGATCAGCCGGTTACAATCGTCTTCCGGCAGATCGATGATTTCCGGAATGAGCAGCGCCTGCGCCGGGATCGGCCTTGAATTCAGTCCCTTGCGGAGTTCCTCGAACACCAGACGCTCATGGGCTGCGTGCTGATCGACGATGACAAGGCCATCCTCGGTCTGGGCGACGATGTAGTTCTCATGCAGCTGCGCCCGGGCCGCGCCGAGCGGATGGGACTTCTCCGGTTGCGAAACGGCTATCGCTTCGGGTTCAAACGTTGACGCGTGGGCCGATGGCGTTGCCATCTCGGCAAAGGCAGCCTGCGGCGCCTCGCCAAATCCGCGCCGCGCCGCATCGAATGCCATCGGCCGGTAGGGAGATGAGGAAGCGCTCCAGCCGCCATTCGGCCGCGGCGGTTCCGGCCGGAACGCCCGCATCAGCCCGCTGGCGCCGGTCGTCGAGGCTCGGTCTCCGCCCTGCGCCATCGCCTGCCGGATCGCGCCGATGATCAGGCCGCGAATGAGCCCCGGGTCGCGGAAGCGGACATCCGATTTCGCCGGATGCACATTGACATCGACGACGTCGGGATCGACCGTCAGCGACAGCACCGCGACCGGATAGCGGCCCTGAGGAATGGTCTCGGCATAGGCGGCACGCAGCGCCGACCAGATCAGCTTGTCCTGCACCGGGCGGCCGTTGACGAAGGCATATTGCTGCAGCGAGTTGCCGCGGTTGAAGGTTGGTACGCCGGCAAAGCCGGTGAGCCGCGCGCCTTCGCGTTCTGCGTCAATCTCGATGGCGTTGTCGCGAAACTCGCGGCCGAGCACCTGGGCGATGCGGGCAAGCCGGTCGTCGCCGGTGGATGGAAATTCAAGCGTCGTGCGGTCTGAGCCGGACAGCACGAAGCGAACGCCCGGAAAGGCGATCGCCATGCGTCGGACGACGTCGGAGATCGCCGAGGCTTCGGCCCGTTCCGTCTTCATGAAGTTCAACCGTGCCGGGGTGGCGAAGAACAGGTCGCGCACCTCGACCACGGTGCCCTGGTTGACGGCGGCCGGCTTCACCGGCTGCAGCTTGCCGCCGATCACCCCGATCTCGGCACCATGGCTTGCGCCGGCCGGGCGGCTGGCAATCGTCAAACGCGCGACGGAACCGATCGAGGGCAGGGCCTCGCCGCGAAAACCGAGCGTCCGGATGTCGAGAAGATTGTCGTCGAGCTTGGAGGTGCAGTGACGGCGAACCGCCAGTTCGAGATCGTCCGGTCCCATGCCGCACCCATTGTCGATGACCCTGAGCAGCGTCTTGCCGCCGCCTGCCGTGGCAATCTCGATGCGCGTCGCGCCGGCATCCAGTGCATTCTCTATCAACTCCTTGGCAGCACTCGCCGGCCGTTCGATGACCTCGCCGGCAGCGATCTGGTTGATGAGGGTCTCGGAGAGTTGTTTGATGGGCATGGCCTATTGTCCGGGATTCGGCGCCGCATGGAAAGTACGTCGCGCATTCTATCCCCGGATGTCATCCAAGGCGGTATGCCCGATAATGTCAGGCGGGTTTAATCAGGCCTTAATACAAAGCTGCGACGTTCGCCAAGAACCTGAATGAACACGGGTTTTGTCATTTGGTGCTTGTGGCGCAGCTGGCCGCCCAAGGCTTTCATCCCAGATACGGCCCCCAAAGAGGCACGTTCGTCAGCATGTCCGGAAAGAGAAGCCACCAAGGTATATGAGGGCTATGCAATGATTGATGTAGCGTCTTTCGGCGCGAACATCCAGAAAACGGTGCTCGAAGCGACGTCCGACGCGCTCGGCCTGGCTATTCTTGTCTGCGACAAGAATGATGAGATCATTTTTGCAAGCCGGCCCATTCTCCAGTTCTATCCCATCCCGGCGCAGTTCCTGGAAACCGGAACGCGGCTCAAGGATTTTCTCGGTGCCATCTTCGATTCAGGCGTCCGCAGCGGCACTGCGCCGGAAACGAGCCGCAGGCATGCCAATCGCGACGAGTGGATTTCCGAGCATCTTTCCCACCATTGGCGCGAGCGCTTCGAAGTGGTGGAGCGCATCGGTCGCCATCGCTGGATCAGCCTGCGCAAACGGCGGCTCTCCAACGGCCTCGGCATCGTCTGGATCAGCGACGTTTCCGAGCAGAAAAAGCGCGAAGAACAGATGCAGCTCGATCTTGAACGGATCGAACTGACCGAGGGCATCCTCGATTGCCTGCCCAATCCGATCTGCGTGAAAGACCGCAACCTGAACTATGTGGCCGTCAACAAGGCATTCTGCGCCATCCATGGTATGGCGGCAGAGGCCATCCTGGGGCGCTCCGTATGGGACCTGCTGGAGCCGGAACTCGCCGAAAAATTCGAGCGCTCAGACCGCGCGACGCTGGAAACCGGGGTCGTCCATTCCTTGCCCGAGCAGATCGTTCAGTCCGATGGCGAGGACCTCTGGGTCGTCACCTGCAAGTTCCGCGTCGGTGATCCGGGAAAATATCTGCTCGTCACCTGCATGAACGATGTGACCGGTCTGGTCGTCGGCTACAACGACCTCGACAGCATCGCGTCGGGTCGCTCGCCTCTGGACGTCAGGGATTACAGCGCCTTTACCCCGGCCCAGAATTGCTACGACCCGTTCCGGTCGATCGATATGCAGCACCTCGTTGAAGCCGGTGCGATCATCGAGCCGGTTTCCGCGATCAGGCACCGGGTCCTGCTGATGACGCCCGCGGTTGCTCTCGAGCAGAGCCTTGTGCCGCAATTGCACCGATGGGGCCTCGATGCATGTGCGGTCAGAAACAGAGCGGAACTGACGGCGTTCAAGGACATCTGCGCGGCGCGCCGTATTGAGATTGCAGCACTGATTGTCGATGGCACGATGGCTGGGGCGCAAGACGTCATCACCAACTGGAACGCGTCGCCATCCTTGCAATTGGCAAGGAATTGGAAAGTATCCGAGCTGCGCGTAAGCCTGCTTGCGCTTTGCGGCGACGGATCAGGCCGTGGTGGCGCGGATGCGATCGATTACCCGGCCGATTGGGACATCATCGTGCCGGATGGCGGGCTTGCCGCCAGGCCCGTGCCGGAAGTCGACGTCGTCGTCGCCGAAGACAATGAAATCAACCAGTTCGTCTTTGCCCAGATCCTCGAGGGTCTCGGCATCTCCTATCGCATCGCAGCCAATGGCGAGGAAGCCGTTCGGCTCTGGCAGCAATACCGGCCAGCTCTCGTCCTGATGGATGTTTCGATGCCGGTGATGAACGGCTTCGATGCGGCGCGAGCGATTCGCGCGGCTGAAAAATCGGCCGCTTTCCAGACGGCGATCATTGCCGTAACGGCCCAGGCGCTCGATATCGATATCGAACTGAGCAAGGCGGCGGGAATGGACGATCACATCACCAAGCCGATCAGCCCGGACATGATAGAAGCCGTTTATCGCAAGTTCGTGGTCACCAGACCCGAACGCATGGCGGGCTGACGTCGGCCACCGGTTCGAGCAGCCATGGTGACAGGGAATGGAAGGAGCCGGACAGATTTCACCGATATCCCGTGTCAATTCCCAGGAATTGGGGAGGGCACTGTGGAAACTGGTAAGGCTATGCTTTCGAAATCTTAACCCTCGCTGTCCATCGTCTATTCCTGACAATGCCTTAGAGCCAAGCCGGGAATGCGTTATGAATTCTGCTGAAACATCGTCTCAGCACATAAGCCAGAATGATCTGCATGCCATGGCCTACACCGATCCGCTGACCGGTCTGGGCAATTCATACAGGATGCGCGACAAGGTGCGCCAAATCGCTGCCGACCGCGCCAGCGACCCCGCGCCCTTTACCATCGGCCTTGCCAATCTCGACGGGTTCAAGCCGATCAACGATCTCTTTGGGCCGCATGCCGGCGACGAAATCCTCTGCCAGGTCGCGAGCCGGCTGCTCGCCTGCGTTCCCGATGGTGCGACCGTCATTCGCGCGGGCGGCGACGAGTTCGCCTTCGTGCTGCCGCTGGTATTCGAGCGAAAGGCGGCCGAGAAGGTCGGCAACATGCTGAAGGAGGTGCTGTCGGCCCCCTTCGATCTCGGCGAGCGCAACGTCCGCCTGTCTGCCTCCTTCGGTTTTGCCGTTTATCCTTTCGCCGGCGAGGAGTTCGAGGATCTTCTGAAAAGCGCCGACACGGCACTCTATCGCTCGAAGCGCCGAGGCCGCGGACAGATCACCGTCTACTCCCAGGAAATCGCCCAGGAGATGAGGCGCGCGACGCAGCTCGAGCAGGCGCTGCGCAACGCCATCATCGCCGACGAGGTCGATGTGCATTTCCAGCCGATCGTCAATCTGAAGACGGACACGGTGGTCGGTTTCGAGGCTTTGGCGCGCTGGTGCGATCCAGATCTCGGCTACGTTTCTCCGGCCGTCTTCGTGCCGCTCGCCGAAGAGCGTGGTTTCATCGATTCCCTCTCGGAAACGCTGCTGCGCAAGGCTGCCGAGACCGCGCTGCAGTGGCCGAAGGAACTCTTTCTCTCCTTCAACCTGTCTTCGGCGCAACTGATGGACCCGTCGACGAGCGGCGACGTATTGGCGATCATCAATCGCGTCGGCCTCGACCCTCGTCGCCTTGAGCTGGAAATCACTGAAACCGCCGTCATGACCGATGCCGACGTGGCCCAGAAGATCGTCACGGAACTCAGGGCCGCCGGCGTGCGCATCTCGCTCGACGATTTCGGCACCGGCCAGTCCAGCCTCGGTCGCCTGCGTGATTTTTCCTTCGACAAGGTGAAGGTCGATCGCGCCTTCGTCTCGCGCATTGCCGCCGATCGCGCGTCGGAACACATCGTCAAGGCGATCATCGCCATGTGCGAGGGTCTCGATCTCGAGGTGGTTGCCGAGGGCATCGAGGATTTGGCCGAAGCTTCGAAACTGAAGGATCTCGGCTGCGGCATGGGGCAGGGGTATTTCTATGGAAAGCCCGTCGACGCGGTCACGACGCTTCGCTTTCTCGCGGAAAAATATCACGAGCCCACGCCATCGCTGTCCGTCTCCATCTGAGGCCAGCCATCGTCGTTGTCGCGCATTTCCCGGCCCCCTTCCGCAAGAAGCCAGTCGCGCACCCGCCGAGCCTGCTGGTTGAGTTCGCGCGAGCGCGGCCAGACCACGTAGAATGCCAGATCCGTCTTCAGCACATGATTGCCGACCGGAACAAGCGCGCCGGAGCGAACCTGCCGCTCGATCAGATGGTTCCAGCCGAGAGCGATGCCTTCGCCGGCAAGCACCGCCTGGATGACGAGCACATAGTCGTTGAGCGTCAGCCGCCGCGACTGGGCCGGGTAGGATACCCCGGCGCTGGCAAACCATTCCTGCCAGCTATAGGCGCGCCTGACCGGCTCTTCCAGATGGATCAGAGGGTGATTTAGTAGATCGGCGGGCCGCCGCGGCATGCCGTGAGCCTCGACAAAGGCGGGCGACGCCACGGCGCTGATCACTTCCGGTGCAAGCAGGGCCGAGTGATAGCGCGGCCAGTTGGCGGGATCGCCGCCGCCGCGCACGCCGAGCGGGATCGGCTCCTCCTCCAGATCGAGATCGCGCACGCTGGTCTGGATGCGCAGATCGATCTCGGGCAGGTCCTCGCGCAGCTTCGTCAGCCGCGGCAGCATCCACATCGAGGCAAAAGCGGTCGAGGCGGCCAGCGTCACATTGCTCTCGCGCCGCTTCGCCCGGATATCCTCGGCCGACTTCTGAATCCGCGAAAGGCCGAGCGACACGTCGGCATGGAATTTCTCTCCTGCTTCTGTCAACTGGACGGCACGGTGGACCCGGTGAAACAGCGGCACGCCAAGCTGCTCCTCCAACCCCCGGATGGCATAGGAGACGGCGGCCTGCGTCATTGCCAGCTCATTGGCGGCGCGCGTAAAATTCTGATGGCGCCCCGCCGCCTCGAAGACGATCAGGCTGGAAGCGGAGGGGAGCAGACGGCGCAGGGTTTCCATAAATCCAGCTTATATCATGTGTTGAATTTTTCCAGCGTTACAGTGACCTTTTTCACCAGTAGCCTCGACTGAGACAATGGGAGGCAACAGATGGAAACGCCCGTGGCAGAAGCAGAACCGGCAAGACGCACACGCCCGGCGCGCCCGGCCCGGCGCGACAACGCGGCAAAGATTGCGGGCGTTCCCTACATCGTTCGCAACATTCCGACCTACGACATCCTGGGGGAGGAAAATCTCGTCAGGATCGAGCGCGTCGCCGACCGGATCCTGTCCGAGGTCGGCATCGAGTTTCGCGACGATCCGGCATCGCTCGACCATTGGAAACGGGCAGGGGCCAAGGTCGAGGGCGTGCTCGTGCGCTTCGAGCCGGGCATGCTGAACGAAATCGTTTCGGCGGCGCCTTCGCAATTCACCCAGCATGCGCGCAACCCGGCCCGCAATGTCGAGATCGGCGGCGGCAATGTCGTCTTTTCCCCGGCCTACGGTTCACCCTTCGTCATGGATCTCGACAAGGGCCGTCGCTACGGGACGCTTGAGGATTTTCGCAATTTCATCAAACTCGCCCAGTCGAGCCCATGGCTGCACCATTCCGGCGGCACGATCTGCGAGCCGGTGGATATCCCTGTCAACAAGCGCCATCTCGACATGGTCTACAGCCATGTCAAATACTCGGACCGTCCCTTCATGGGCTCGATCACGGCGGAAGAGCGGGCGGAAGATTCGATCGACATGGCGCGCCTCGTCTTCGGCCACGATTTCGTTGACAGGAACTGCGTCATCCTCGGCAATGTCAACGTCAACTCGCCGCTCGTCTGGGATGGCACGATGACGAAGTCGCTGCGCGCCTACGCCCGCGCCAACCAGGCGGCGGTCATCGTGCCCTTCATCCTCGGCGGTGCCATGGGGCCGGTCACCAATGCCGGCGCGATCGCGCAATCCTATGCGGAAACGCTGGCGGGCTGTGCGCTGACCCAACTGGAGCGAAAGGGGGCACCGGTCATTTTCGGCAATTTCCTTTCCTCCATGTCACTGCGTTCCGGCTCGCCGACCTTCGGCACGCCGGAGCCTGCCATCGGCTCGATGGTGATCGGCCAATTGGCGCGCCGGCTGAAGCTGCCGCTGCGCTGTGCCGGCAACTTTTCCAACTCCAAGCGGCCGGATGCACAGGCGATGCAGGAGGGTGTGATGTCCATGATGTCGGCCGTGCATTGCGGTGCCAATTTCATCCTGCATTCGGCCGGCTTCCTCGATGGCTTGCTCGCCATGTCCTATGAGAAATTCGTCATGGACACGGATTTCTGCGGCGCGCTGCATTCCTATCTCGCGGGCGTCGTTGTCGATGACAACACGCTTGCCATGGATGCTTTCCTGCAGGTCGGTCCGGGCAGCCACTTCCTCGGTTGCGATCATACGATGCGCAACTATCAGACGGCCTTCTGGGATTCGGCGCTTTCGGACAACGAGCCTTTTGAAAAATGGAGCGAGGAGGGCGGCTCGACCGACATGGCGGCGCGCGCCAACGGGCGCTGGAAAAAGACGCTCGCCGAATATGAAGCGCCGCCTCTGGACGTGGCAATCGACGAGGCGCTGACGGACTATATCGCAGGACGCAAGAGCAGCATGGCGGATGCCTGGTATTAAAACGGCGGCGCTTTCGCACCGCCGTTTCTCAAACCATAGAGACGGTTAATTGTTGGTCGCGGGCTTCTCAGCCGGCTGCACATCCGTTGCCGGTGCGGTGGACGACGTAGTGGTCGTATCGACCGGCGCAGTGGCGTTCTGCTCGGCGATCTTCTGCGACTTGGTCTTGAATTCCGGTGCAGCGTTCAGCGTGTCGGCAGTTTCCTGCGTCGTCAGCTTCAGATCGGCGGAATTCGGCACCTCGGTAACCGTGATGGTGTCGAGTGGCACGGCGACGTTCTTTTCGCCGATGCCAAGGAAGCCGCCGACGCCGACCACAGCGGCCTCAACCGAGCCGTCCATGGTAAAGATCACGTCGTTGATTTCGCCGATGCTTTCATCGGCCGCATTGTAGACCGGCTGGCCGATATAGGTGTTGGCCGAAATCTGGCCTTCAGCCTGTTCGGTCAGGTAGCCGGAACCCGCGGCAGGCGCCTGAGCGGCCTGGTCCAGCGGCTTCTTCATCGGGTCAGCCGGCTGATCGCCGGTTGCCGGAGTTTCCATGGTCTGCGGCTGCGTTGCCGGCTGAGTGGTATCCTGTGCGAAGCCGAGCGGCGCCAAAGCGGTCACGCCTGCAAAAAGTGCGCCTGCGGCGACGGAAGCTACGAGTTTCCTGGTCATGTCAAACCTACCTTTTCGTTTCTTGTCGATCAGGGCGCGGGGGTCCAAAGCGTTTCCGCCGCACCGGTGATATCAAGGAAACGTTCAAGGCGTTCAGTGGTTCCTTAAAAAATATGCAACGCGGGATGGAACTCTTCGCGGAGACTATTGCCGGGCGAAGGCGATTTCGAGGAAAAAGCGGTGAGATTCCCGAAAGAACGGCCCATCGCGGCGCCGGTTTCAGTCCGTAAAAAAAGCCGGGCGATGCCCCGGCTCTCTTCATATTCGCTCAACCGATCCGGTCAGTGGCTTTCGCGGAAGACTTCGCTGCCGCTCGCCCCGACCAGGAAGTCCAAGTCTGCGCCTTTGTCGGCCTGCAGCACGGTGTCGTGGTAGAGCTTGTAGTAGCCGCGCGTCCATTTCTGCTGGGGCGCCTTCCAGGCGGCCATGCGCGAGGCGAACTCTTCTTCGCTGATCAGGAGATTGAGCTCGCCCTTCATCGCATCAAGGCGGATGCGGTCGCCGGTCTTGACGATGGCAAGCGGACCGCCGGCATTGGCCTCGGGACTGACATGCAGCACCACGGTCCCAAAGGCGGTGCCGGACATGCGGGCGTCGGAAATGCGGACCATGTCGCGCACGCCCTTTTCCACGAGCCGGCGCGGGATCGGCATGTTGCCGACTTCCGCCATGCCCGGATAACCCTTCGGGCCGCAGCCCTTGAGCACCAGGATCGTGTCCTCGGTCACCGGCAGGTCCGGGTCGTCGATCTTCGCCTTCAGATCCTCGATGGTCTCGAACACATAGGCCGGGCCCTCGTGCGCAAGCAGATGCTCGCTCGCGGCAGACGGCTTGATGACGGCGCCGTTGGGCGCAAGGTTGCCCTTGAGCACGCGGATGCCGGCGGCCTTGCGGAGCGGGTTGTCGAGCGGGCGGATGACGTCGTCGTTGTAGACTTCGGCGTCCTTCCAGTAACCGGAGATCGGCGCGCCCATGACGGTCGGGGCGTCGGCATGCATCATGTCCTGAATGCGGTTCATGACAGCGGGCAGGCCGCCGGCATAGGCAAGATCCTCGATGAGATACTTGCCCGACGGCATACAGTTGACGATGCAGGGGATCTGGCCGCCGACGCGGTCGAAATCCTCGAGCGTCAGGTCGACACCGGCGCGGCCGGCGATGGCGAGAAGATGCACGACCGCATTGGTCGAACCGCCGACGGCGGCATTGGCGATGATGCCGTTTTCGAAATTCTTCCTGGTCAGCACCTTCGACAGGCGCAGGTCCTCATGCACCATCTGCACGATGCGCTTGCCAGTCATGTGCGAAAGCGCCATGCGGCGTGCGTCGACCGCGGGAAGCGCCGCGTTGGTCGGCAGCGAAAGACCCATGGCCTCGACGACTGACGCCATCGTGGTCGCGGTGCCCATGGTCATGCAGACGCCGGCCGAGCGCGACATGCCGCTTTCGGCCGCCATGAATTCCTGCACGCTCATCTTGCCGCCGCGCACGTCCTCGGAGAACCTCCAGACGTCGGTGCCCGAGCCGATGTCCTTGCCCTTCCACTTGCCGTTCAGCATCGGGCCGGAGGAAACGACGATGGTCGGCAGGTCGACCGAGGCCGCACCCATCAGTTGGCCGGGCGTGGTCTTGTCGCAGCCGCCGAGCAGCACGACGCCGTCGATGCCATAGGCGCGGATCGCCTCCTCGACATCCATGGCAAGCAGGTTGCGGAACAGCATCGCCGTTGGCCGCATCTGCGTCTCGCCGAGCGAGGAGACCGGGAACTCGAGCGGAAAGCCACCGGCTTCCCAGACGCCGCGCTTGACGCCTTCGGCCAGGATGCGCAGGTGGCTGTTGCAGGGCGTCAGTTCCGACCAGGTGTTACAGATGCCGATGATCGGCCGCCCGTCAAAGACGTGATCCGGAAAACCCTGGTTCTTCATCCACGAACGATGAATGAAACCGTCCTTGTCGGTCCCGCCGTACCAGTGCCGGCTTCTCAGCTCTTTTTTCTTGTTGTCGCTCATCGGAGCACTCCCTTGGGTCAGGTATCCTTGCCTGGAGTCAATTGGAATACTTTTTAGCCGCGATGCCTGTGAGCCGGCTCCGCGCGGCCGGTCAGAGCCGGTAGATAGGTTCGAAACGGCCCTTGACCGAGACGCCGAGTTCGAAGGTCTGGCCGGCGTTCGGGTCGGCGGCGCGGGCCTCGGCGTCCATGTCCTGCCAGGCGGACGTCACCAGCAGGCGGTCGGCCTTGGCACCGATGAACGCCGGGCAGCTCGATTGCTTTGCCGGCACGGCGTAGCGCGCGATCTTCGTGCCGTCCGGCTTGTAGACATCGACGGCGCCCTGGCCCCAGCGGGCATTCCAGATCAGACCGTCGGCATCGCAGACGGATCCGTCGACATCGCCGGGATTGCCGCTTTGGTCGCTGAGCACGGAAGCATCGCCGGTCGGCTGTCCGGTTTCAGGGTCGAGAGCCACTTTCATGATGTGATTGACCGCCGAATCGACGAAATATCCCGTTGAGCCGTCCGGCGAAAAGCAGATGCCGTTCGGGATGCTGATATTGCTGTAGAGCTTGGTCACGGTGCCTTTGGCGACATGATAGATCGCGCCGGCGCCTTTTTCCGCGCGCCTTCCCATCGTGCTGGCCCAGAGGCTTCCCGACGGATGCATGCGGCCGTCGTTGGAACGGTTTTCCGGGTTGTCTTCAAGGGTCCCGTAGGCCTTGAAAGCCCCCGTTTGCGTGTTGCGAATGAACAGCCCTTGATCCGACGCGATGAGCTGCTGCTCAGGGTCGATGATGGCCATCACGCTGCCCATGAAAGGAAGGGGATGAACCGTCTTGCGGCCGCTTTCGAGATGCAGGGCGTGCAGCTCCTTGCCCCGGATGTTGAACCACCAGGCGGTGCCGGTGGCCGGATCGAAGGTCGGTCCTTCGCCGAGTTCAAGCGTTTCGCCGCACAGGGTTTTACCGGAAAAGGCGATCGTCTCTGTCATGGTCACGCTCCATAGACGGCATCATAGGCCTTGATCGTCGCCTGTGCACGCTTGGTGACCTCAGTGGCATCCATCCCTGCCTTGTAGAGGCTGGAGCCGAGGCCGAAACTTTTGACGCCGATCTTGGCGTAGTCGGCGAAATTGGCCTCCGAAACACCGCCCACGGCGGCGATTTCCAGTTCCGGCGGCAGCACGGCGCGGATCGCCGAAATGCCCGAGGGCCCAAGCACGCTGGCGGGAAAGAACTTGAGCCCCGTCGCCCCGGCATGGGCGGCCGCCAGCGCTTCGGTCGGGGTGAAGACGCCGGGCATGGTGACCATGCCGCGGGCGGCGGCCAGCGCAATCACGTCCGTTTCGACATTCGGGCTTACCATCAGCCTGCCGCCGACGCCGTCCAGCCGTTCAACCTGCTCGGTGGTCAGCACCGTGCCCGCGCCGATCAGGCAGCCTGCCGGCGCCATCTTCACGGCGGTCTCGATCGACCGGAACGGATCGGGCGAATTGAGCGGGATCTCGATAGCGGTGAACCCTGCCTCGATCAGGGCGCCGACGACGCCCTGCGTTTCCTCGGGCTTCAGCCCGCGCAGGATGGCGATCAACGGATATTTCATCTGCGGGAAGGGGATGCGGTGCATGACGTCTCTTTCTTCAGGCAGGCCAGATGGCGTTGGCCGCAGCGGCAAGGCCATGGCGAACGGCTTCATCGGCATCGATGATGACGGGTTTGAGGTCGAGGGCCGACAGGGCGGAGTGATAAAGCCCCGCAAGCGCCCCGGAGGCGACAAGACAGACGCTGCTGCCGGGTCTCGCGGTCGAGAGCGCGCCGGCAATTTCAAGGCCGATCAATGTGCCGGAGAGCCGCGCCTTGGCGGCCCTGGCGCTCAGACCGTGCAGCAACTGGCCGCTGCGCACGGTAAACACCAGGTTGGTGGCGAGCGCCGGGCTTTTCGCGGCTGTTGTGACAGCACCCAGAAACACGGGATCATCGGCTTCAGAAGAGCCGCCATCGGCAACCGCGTGACTGAGGATCGAATGTTTGGAGATCACGTCGAACAGTTCGCCGGTCATGAAGGTCGAGAACCCGTCGACGATACCGCCGGTGACGCGCACCCATTTGCTGTGCGTTCCGGGCATGCAGACGAGATGGCTGCCGCTTCCGAGCCGCGATATTGCGCCGAGCAGTTGCGTTTCCTCGCCGCGCATCACGTCGGGTGCGGCCTCGCTGCGTTGGGCAAGTCCCGGCAGGATGCGGATATCGCGATTGGCGTCCGTCACCGTCACCGCCGCCTTGACGATGCCGGTCAAGGGTGCCGGGGTATCGAGATAGCCCGCTTCGACCCAGCCCTGACGTGCCCCGGCCATGCCGCAGATGACCACAGGCAGGTGCGGCGGTGCCGAGACGGCGGCGAGATGCGTTTCGAGGATCGGCGAGAAGCCGGTCTTTGCCGCCGTCGTCATGCCTTCGCCGCTGCGGCGCTCGGCCAAGACTTCGCCGCTCTCGCTGACGATCCACAGGCGGAAGCTCGATGTCCCCCAGTCCACCGCCGCATAGCAAGCTGCCGTCATTAAAATACGCCCCCGTCAATGATCATCGTCTGTGCCGTCATCCGCGCCGAGCAATCGGAGGCGAGGTAAAGGCATGGCCCCACCATATCCTCCGCAACGAGCGTGTGCTTCAGGCATTGTTTTTCCAGCATGCCGGAGATTGCGGCATCGTCCAGCCAGAGCTTCTTCTGCCGTTCGGTCACGACCATGCCCGGCAGCACGGCATTGACGCGGATATCCTCCGGCCCGAGCTTGCCGGCAAGCGATTTGGTCAGGCCGACAATGCCGGCCTTGGCCGTCGCATAGGCCGGAATCTCGCCCATGTTGAGCATGAAGGCGATCGACGAGAAATTGATGATCGAACCGCCGCCCGCCCGGCGCATATGCGGCACTGCTGCCTGGCTCATGAAGAAGACGTGCCGCAGGTTGACGGCCAGGCTTTCATCCCAGCTTGCTTCCGTGACATCCTCCAGCGGCTGCCGGTCATCACGCGCGGCGTTGTTGACGAGAACGCTGAGTGAGCCAACCGTTTCAGCGGCTTGATCGACAATGGAGGCGAGAGCCTGCGCGTCTCGAAGATCGGCCCGAATGAAAACCGGAGCGTGCGCGACAACCGGAGCGAGCTGCTCCACCAGCGCCCGGCTTTCCGCTTCGGCAATGTCGACGAAGGCGACCCGGGCACCTTGCCGGGCAAAGCCCTCGACAAGGGCGGCGCCGATGCCCGAGCCGCCGCCGGTGATCAGGACGCCGCGACCCTTGAGGTCGGGAAACTGTGCGGCTGGCAAGGCCATTGTGTGTCACTCTCCCTGATGCGCCGCATCCCGAAAACCGGCTTGCATTTGCATCCATGTCGTTCCATTATGTGGAACATACTCTTATTATTTGGAATTATCGCCGTCGCTGATCGCTTGTCAAGATCGCGCCGGCGGCGGCCGGTGAACGAAACGGAAATCATGGATCGCGAAGGCTCTCCTCCAGGGACTGAGAATAGCGGCACCGGCACGCTGGGCAAGGCTCTGTCCGTGCTTGAGGTCGTGGTAAGTTCGGACCGGCCGCTTCGGTTCAGCGAAATCCTCGCCTTGTGTGACCAGCCGCGCGGCACGCTGCATCGCCAGCTCTCGCATCTGGTCGAGGAGGGACTTCTCATCCAGGGCCGCGACCTCTGCTACGAGCCGGGCCTGCGGCTGTTGAAATTCGCCTACCGGTCCTGGTCGAAGAACCAGTTCCGGGCGGTCGCGGCGCCGCATCTGCGTAAGCTGCACGAGGAAACTGGCGAGACGGTTCATTTGGGCGTCCTGCGCGGCACGGAAATCATCTATGTCGACAAGGTCGAGAGCCGCCAGACGGTTCGGATGGAATCACAGATCGGCAATGCATCACCCGTTTATTGCACCGGGCTTGGCAAGGCGGCTCTCTCCGTACTGCCGCAAGATCGCCTCGCCGAGACGCTGGACAAGCTGACATTTCATCGCTTTACCGCCAATACCCACCTTTCCGTTGCTTCCTTGAAACGTGATCTGGACGAGGCGCGGCTGCAGGGCTATGCCTTTGATCGCGAAGAACATGAAACGGAAATTCGCTGTGTTGCCGCGCCTATCCACGATGCCGGTTTCGATCTCGTCGGCGGCATTTCCGTGACGGGGCCGGCTTACCGGGTAACGATGGAACAACTTGAGATCTGGGCCTATCTTGTCCGGCAGGCGGCGATGGCCATTCGTGAAGATGTGGAGGTTCGTCTGGGACCGGGGCGGTAGTGTCGATTATCCCTGTTCGTTTAAATTAGGCAAATCGGCTGGACGCAGGGAAAGCGGAGTTGTAGCTTCAACAAATCAGATTCGGTGCTTGCTGACGTTCGATTGCCGCTTCGAAATGGCTTCACCGGGATCGCCCGGTAAACGAACGCAGCGGCAGCGGATTGGTTTCTTACGAACGTCGAGCCGAAAGGCCGCGAGTCTGGAAGAGTGAAAATGGTCGATTTCAGGGGGCATCTCTCATCCGTCGCGCTCTCCGCCGATCCGCGGATTGCTGGAACAATGAAGCGGGAAGCAGATGTCCGCCAGGCGCTGGAGCAGGTCACGGACGCTTACGGATTTCATGGATTTGTGGTCATGATCGTTCCGGCCAAGAGTTCCAGCAGGCTGTCGGAATCGGTGGTCATGACCAATTGGCCGAACGATTTCCTGGCCAGCTACGATGCCGCCAGCCTGATGGCCGGCAGCCCGGTGATCAAGCGGCTGCGCCGCAGCACCATTCCATTCACCTATGATACGGAGTTGGAGTCTCGCCGGCGCCCGGACGGCAAGGGCGATGCCGTGCAAGGCCTGTTCGAACGCGCCCAGCTCCGGCGTGGGGTCTACATCCCGGTTCACGATGTGCACGGAACCTGCGGCGCCGTCGGTTTCGGCGGCGACCGCGAGGTGGTCGGCGCGGGCGAATTGAAAGAACTGACCTTCGCCGCCGCTTATCTGTTCAGCCGCCTCAGCGAGTTGCGGGGAATCCGCAACCGGGCACCCGGAGGCTTGTCGCGCCGCGAGATCGAATGCCTGCACTGGGCAGCTGCAGGCAAGACCACCACGGAAATGGCAAAAATTCTGGATCTCTCCGAATATACCGTCAATCACTATCTGAGCCGTGCAACCCGCAAGCTTGATTCCGTCAATCGTGTGCAGACTGTGGCGAAGGCGATCCGCGCCGGACTGATCAACTGAGAAAATGCATATGGATACGAGCAGGAAAACCGGCATGGTGGGTGGAGCGCACGACAGGCACAGCGGACGACCGGTCGACACGCAATGCACCCGACGGTGCGGTGGAGACTGTGAATGCGTGACAACGTGATGGCGGAGCCGGTGGAAAACGAGCAGCCGCGTGGCGGCGATTTCGCATCCGAGATCGCTGCGCTGGAAACGCAGTTCGACGCGATCCGCTATATGAAGAGAACGACCCAGGCTTTCGGCTTCAAGACGTTCCTCGTTTGCATGGTGCCCTCTTTCGACGCGGAGAAACTGGCCAGCGCCTCCATCCTGTCGAATATGCCGGCAGACTTGATGAGCAAGTACGACAGCATCTCCGTCCTCAAGCATTCAACAGGCATCCGCCGGTTGCGCGAAACCACGACGCCGTTTCAGTTGACGGTCGAGGATTGGGAGAGGGAGAGCGGTAGGCCAGCGCAGACAAACGAATACATCGCGATGCTGCGGGAGCACGGGATCTTCCAGGCCAACTATTTCCCGGTTCACGACGCTGACGGCAGCCGCGCCACTGTCATTTGGATGGGAAAACGCGTCGATCTGCCGATGACGGCGATGATGGAACTGCAGATGATCGCTATCCATGTCTATAACCGTTTGACGGAGATCGGCTCGTTCTGGAAAGACCCCAGCGTCGCCCTGTCGGAGCGAGAGATCCAATGCCTCAACTGGACGGCGGCGGGCAAGACCAGTTCGGAGATCGCCGGAATTCTCGGATTGTCCGAGCACACCGTTAATCACTATCTCAACCATGTCAGCAAGAAGCTCGACGCCGTCAACCGTACCCAGGCCGTCGTCAAGGCGATGAAGAAGGGCTACATCAGCTGATCTCATGCGATGGATTTCCGGCGTCGACGCGCGCAGGTGCGGTTGTCCGGGCGAACGGTTGGACGATATCTGCAACCGCCTTGTCCTAAAATTCGGCAATCCGGCAGGAACGCAACGCATTTGCACAATAACTATGCGGCTCGGATGGTGCGCTGCAGCAATCCATGTCGCGAACCGTTGCATTTCAGGGATTTTCTCAAACTGGCACGGTTCCTGCTTTCTAAGAAACAGGTCCAGAGGGGACTGCAATAATAAAACTGCGCCCATGAAGGTCGCGACAAACAAGGCCGCTTTCAGCCTGAGGTGATCCCGGATGTACGGACACCACACGGCCGGAAGCGGCTTTTGCTTTGCAGCCTGTTTTTCTCGGTGACCGCATTGGCGAAACACTCCCGCTCGACTATCTAAATGTCACGCATCACGGTTGAAAACAGGCGGCAGGCAGACCAGCCGCGCCGGCGGCAGGAGTGAATGAGATGGCAGACGTCACCAAGGAACAGGTCCTCGAGAAATTGAAGGGTGTGCTCGGGCCGGATATGGACGGCAATATCGTCGATTTGGGGCTCGTCTCCGACGTCTTTATCTCCGACTCCAAAGTCTATTTCTCGATCACCGTACCGGCTGAACGCGCGCGCGAACTCGATCCCCTGCGCGCCGCCGCCGAGCGTGTGGTCAAGGAAATCCCCGGCGTCAAAGGCGCCATGGTGGCGCTAACCGCCGACAGGAAGGCTACGCCCTCCTCCGCGCCGGTGCAGAGGCCCGCCGCTGCGCCGGCGCGTGCTGGACATTCCCATGCGGAGCATGCGCATCCGGCACCTTCGGGACAGCGCCCGGCCAAGGCCGGCATTCCGGGCGTCGGCGCGATCATCGCTGTCGCGTCAGGCAAGGGCGGCGTCGGCAAATCGACGACCTCGGTCAACCTGGCCTTGGCGCTGAAAGCCAACGGTCTGCGCGTTGGCATTCTCGATGCCGATATCTACGGCCCGTCCATGCCGCGCCTCCTGAAGATTTCCGGCCGTCCGCAGCAGATCGAGGGCCGCATGATCCGGCCGATGGAAAATTACGGCCTGAAGGTCATGTCGATGGGCTTCCTCGTCGACGAGGAGGTCGCGATGATCTGGCGCGGGCCGATGATCCAGTCGGCACTGCTGCAAATGCTGCGCGAAGTGGCCTGGGGCGATCTCGACGTGCTCGTTGTCGATATGCCGCCGGGCACCGGCGACGCACAGCTGACCATGGCCCAGCAGGTGCCGCTCGCCGGCGCCGTCATCGTCTCGACACCGCAGGACCTGGCGCTGGTCGATGCCCGCAAGGGGCTCGCGATGTTCCGCAAGGTCGAGGTGCCGGTGTTCGGCATCGTCGAGAACATGAGCTATTTCATCGCGCCCGATACCGGCAACCGCTATGACATCTTCGGACATGGCGGCGCCCGCAAGGAGGCCGAGCGTATCGGCGTGCCGTTCCTCGGCGAAGTGCCGCTGACGATCGGCATCCGCGAAACCTCCGACGCCGGCACGCCGGTGGTCGCCTCCGAGCCGGACAGCGAGATTACCCGGGTCTACCGCGAGATCGCTCGAAAAGTCTGGGATCAGATCTTGGCGCAGAAGGCCGACACGTCGCGCGCCATGCCCAACATCGTCTTCGAGTAGGCTACTGAATAATTCCTTCAATCGGGATTTAAGGATATTATGCAGCAGACTTAATGTTACAGCGTCCTTTGCGCGTCATATTTGACGCGCGGCGCTGGAACCGCTACCTCGCTATGCATGCATTGCATTTCGGAAATGCGCCGCATCCGCGGTGACAAATGGCTATCGATCGGCTAGCGTCATTAAGTCTTTGGGCGACAATGTGGCGCTTTGCCACTTTCTCCATTGATTTTGAATGTGCCTTGTTCCATATGCCTCCCCGCGTCCGCAAGGATGTGCCAGCGGCGCTGCCCTCCGTCGGGCTCCGCATGACCATGATGACCGTTTGAGGTTTTGTCGTAAACGACGAGAGTTTCCATATGGATCTGCCGCGCGCAGCTTTGATGTCATACCGCCGGGTTTGTCCGGTTCGCCACAGTCAGGACCTGATCTCCTTCCGTGCGCACGACCGTGTGTTGGTCAATTGCGGCGGCCGCGATGGCGCGCTTGCAAGGGCGGTGGAATGATCACTGCCTATCGTGACAATGGCGAAGCCGTTGTGGTGAGCGCGGTGAAGCCACCCGCTTCCCTGCCGTCCGATATCGTCTGGATCGACATGCTGCGTCCGGACAAGGCGGAGGATTTTCTGGTCGAGAGTTTCCTCGGCATCGAGGTGCCGACACGCGAGGACATGAAGGACATCGAACCTTCCAGCCGCCTCTACACGGCAAAGGATGCTGTGTTCATGACGGCGTCACTCATCTGCAAGGCCGACAGCGGCCGTCCGGAATTGACGGATGTCGCCTTCGTCCTGGCGCGGGGGATGCTGATCACGGTCCGTTACGAGGAACCGAGGGCGTTCGACCTGTTCACGGCTGCGATGCACCGGATCCCCGGCGGCTGTGCGACGGGGACGATCCTGGCGACGCGCCTCTTCGAAACCATCACCGATCGCACGGCGGAGATCCTCGAGACTGCGGTTGCGAAAATTGATGCCTTGTCGCTGCAGGTTTTTGGCGATCGTCCTGTCGGACAACGCCGCCCGCCCCACTATCTCGAAGCCAGGTTGATGGACGTCGCCTCGCATCACCGACTGGTGGCAAAGACGCGTGACAGCTTGATCTCTCTCTCCCGCGTTCTGACATTTCTCTATACGGTCCCCTCCGTGCAGGAAAACCGGGAAGCCAAGGAACTCTGCCGCGCCATTTCGCGCGACATCCAATCCCTGTCGGAACACGCCTCCTTCGTCTCGGGAAACATCACCTTCCTGCTCGATGCCTCTCTCGGCCTCATCAATGTCGAGCAGAACGCCATCATCAAGATTTTCTCGATCGCGGCCGTTGTCTTTCTGCCGCCGACCCTGGTTGCCTCGATGTACGGCATGAATTTCGATGTCATGCCCGAACTGCAATGGACCTTCGGTTATCCGATGGCGGTCGTCGCCATGGTGATTTCCGCAATTGTGCCCTACTACTTCTTTCGCTGGAAAGGCTGGCTCTAGGAGCCTGAGGAATTCATATGTCCCATTCGGTAGCTCAACCTGCAAGCGGCGAAAAGGAATTGCGCAAATTTCTGTTGCTCGCGCTCGGTTCGGTCGGCGTTGTCTACGGCGATATCGGCACCAGCCCGCTCTACGCCTTCCGGGAAGCGTTGCGCCCGGTCGCGGCCGACGGCGTCACCCGCTTCGAGGTGATCGGCCTGATCTCGCTGATGATCTGGACGCTGACGATCATCGTCACGTTGAAATATGTGTTGTTCCTGCTGCGCGCCGACAACCAGGGTGAGGGCGGAACGCTGTCGCTGCTTGCTCTGTTGATGAAAACAGCCAACGGCCATGCATCCCGGCTTTTCTTCATGGGGATCGCTGGCGCTGCTCTCTTCATCGGTGACGCGATGATCACGCCGGCTCTATCAGTGCTGTCGGCTGTGGAAGGCCTGAAACTGGTTACGCCGGCGCTGACCGAATATGTGGTGCCGATTTCCGTGGTCATCCTTGTGGTGCTTTTCGCGGTCCAGTCGAAAGGCACGGCAGCCGTATCGAACTTCTTTGGGCCCATTACCGTTGTTTGGTTCCTGGTCATAGCCGCTGCCGGGATCGATCACATCCGTGACGATTTCGGCATTCTGTCTGCCTTCAATCCCTACTACGCTGTCTACTTCCTGTTTCACGCCGGCTTTGTCGGCATCGTCGTCCTCGGCGCGGTATTCCTGACGGTGACGGGCGCCGAGGCACTTTATGCGGACCTCGGCCATTTCGGCCGCAAGCCGATCCAGTGGGCCTGGATTTGTCTGGTCTTTCCGGCGCTGGCGCTCAACTATCTCGGGCAGGGCGCGCTTGTGCTGAAGCATCCGGCAACCATGTCTGATCCGTTCTTCCTGATGTTTCCGGAATGGGCGCTGCTGCCGGTGGTCATTCTTGCGACGGCAGCCACGATCATCGCCAGCCAGGCGGTCATTACCGGCGCCTTCTCGCTGACGCGCCAGGCGATCCATCTCGGCTTCCTGCCGCGCATGGCGATCTTCCACACCTCCGAGACCCAGACGGGCCAGATTTATCTTCCCAACGTCAATACGCTGCTTCTGTTCGGCGTGATGACGCTGGTCTTCATGTTCGGCTCGTCGGAATCGCTCGCCACCGCCTATGGTGTCTCCGTCACCGGCGCGATGGTCGTGACGACGATGCTCGCCTTCGAATTCGTTCGTCTGCACTGGCGTTGGCCGCTCTATGCAGCCTGCCTGGTCCTTCTGCCGCTCCTTTCGCTGGAACTGGTATTCCTTGGTGCTAATCTTCTGAAAATTCATGATGGCGGTTATGTGCCGATATTGATTGCTGTCACCTTCATCGTTCTGATGTGGACCTGGAAGCGGGGCACCAAACTCCTGCACGACAAGACGCGCCATACCGACATTCCGCTTTTGGCCTTCGTGAAATCGATCGAGCGCAAGAGCGAGCACGCGCCGGTCTCCGTGCCCGGCACTGCCGTCTTCCTGACCAGCGACCCGGAATCGACTCCGGCCGCGTTGCTGCACAACATCAAGCACAACCACGTCCTCCATGCGCAGAACTTCATCCTGACGATCCGCACGGCGAGCGTCCCGGTCGTGCCGAAGGACCAGCGCGTCTCGGCCAGCAGCATTTCCGAGCGCTTCAGCCTCCTGGAAATGCATTTCGGTTTTATGGAAACTCAAAACGTCTCGCAGGCGCTCGGCCTGTTCCGCAAGACCGGCCTGAAGTTCGATATCATGTCGACCTCGTTCTATCTCGGACGGCGCAAGCTGGTGCCGGATGCGCAGTCCGGCATGCCTTACTGGCAGGACAAACTGTTCATCGCGCTTGCCAACGCCGCAATCGATCCCTCCGACTATTTCCGCCTGCCGACCAACCGTGTGGTGGAACTGGGTTCGCACGTCATCATCTGACCGGCTGCATCGACGCGAACGCCTCCTGCGGCCAGAGCGCCGCGGGAGGCGTTTTTGCGTTCCATTCCCCAAATTCCCGGCGGCCGTCATTAACCAAGCATCAAGGTTAATGCTTCATTGTCGAACCATGTTGAAGCGGCAAAGGCGCGGACTACTGCATAATTCCTTAAATCGGAATCGATCTAAGGATAAAATTATGCAGCAGTTTCAAAGCGCTACAGCGTCCTTCGCGCGTCAGGTTTGACGCGCGGCGCTGTAGTGCCGGCCTGCCGCTTGTCCGATTCACATTCGCGGGGAAATGCGTTCCGGAGCCGTTTTGCCGGATGAAGACCCGTGTCTGCCGGTGCGTGGAGCAGGGATGGTCCGTATGAGTATGAAGTTCCGTTTGACGCCTGCGCGCTGGACCGCCCCCTTGATCCTCGGCATCGGTCTTTTCGTCGGCTTCCCTTCGGTCTCGGCCCATTCGGATCTCGCGACCTTTCTCTCCGGCATCAATCGCGGCGGCGAACGCTGGCGCATGTACATGACCCGCTCGCCGGCAGGTTCACTACACGAAGTGGAGATGGTGTTCAACGACCCGGTCACCACCGGCGCGATTGCAGACGGGGCAGGGATCGCCATGCCGGGCGGCGGGCAGGTGTCGCTGACGGCGGCCGAGAAGCAGGCCGACCCGCGCACGGACGAGGAGCGGGTGAACCGCAAGGACAAGAAAGGTCGTATCGTCGCCGTGGCGCCGGTGACGCCGCCGAAGGATTTTACCGCAGGCTCGATCCTGCAGCGCACCAGTTCGCTGACGGCCCCGCTCTTCGACATCGAGGCGCGCATGGTGTTTTCCAAGCCCAGGATCAAGGGCAAGGAAATCGAGATCGCCACGGCTTTTTACAAGAAGAAGGCGCCGAAGCGGGACCCCGCCATTTCGCCGATGCTGGCAAGCCTGGTGACCAACCAGGCGGCGGACGTGCTTGCGACCGCCTATGCACCGGCCGAGCCGGATTATGCCCGCCAGTCGCCGTTCGATTCGATCCTGCGTGACGATAAGACCGGCGGCCGCTTCATTCCCGATATATCGCCGCAAGACCATGCCTGGGCGGCCAATCCGCTGCCGGCCTGGGTGTTTTCGGAAGCCGAGCAGAAATGCCTGACCTCGGGCATCTATTTCGAATCCCGCGGCGAATCGGTCAAAGGCCAGGCGGCCGTCGCGCAGGTCATTCTCAATCGCGTCCGCAACCCGGCCTATCCGGATACGATCTGTGAGGTCGTCTATCAGAACAAGGGCTGGTACAACCGCTGCCAGTTCTCGTTCGCCTGCGACCGTATCCCCGACATCGTCTGGTCGCGCTCGCACTGGCAGACGGCCAGGGAGATCGCCCTTGCAGTTACGGCCGGCAAGATCTGGTTTCCGGAGGTTGGCTCCGCCACGCACTACCACGCCACCTATGTGAAGCCCGACTGGGGGCCGACGATGAAACGGGTCGCCAAGATCGGCAAGCACATCTTCTACCGCACCTATGGCGGCGGCTGGAGCTGAAATCGTCTGGAGCGGCAATGCCGGCCAAGCGCGGCCATTCCCGTTTCTCGTGAAGGCGTCGTGATTCTCCGTGATTCCCGCGCCAGCTCCCCGGAAATTGTATAAGATATTGTTTTTATGTGATAATATTGTGCCCTAACAAGGGCCTTTGGTGCCTTGACTATAGGGGCACCTAAAACTATGTTGCGGCCGACTTCAAACGGGCCGAAACGTGGCTTCAAATCCGGCCTTTGTGTGACCAAGCTCACGGTTTATCGCCGCGAGCGGAAACAAAAAGGAGGGTGCCACATGACGGACGACCGGAAAGAAGGTCTGGAAGAACGGCTGAAACGCCTCGGTTCGGAACTGTCGGAAAAGCGCAAGGAAGATCCGAAGTATGCTGCGGACGAGGCGCGGGCGGCGGAGAACCGCAGGGGCTATCAGGTCGCAGTGAAGCTTTCGAGCGAATTTGTGGCGGCCATCATCGTCGGTGCACTTCTGGGCTATCTTTTGGATCATTTTGCGGGTACAGGGCCGTGGGGGATGATCGTACTCCTCCTCCTTGGTTTTTGTGCCGGTGTGCTGAACGTGCTGCGTTCGGCGGGCATGGTGGCAGCGCCCCATCCCGCGGATCGGCGGGGCAAGGGCGGCGAAAATAACGGTGATGGCGCTTAAAGCGGCCGTCGCAAGGCAGAAATGTCCGCCAGACCGGCGGTCCAGAACGAGAGAGAGCGGCTGTGGCAGGCGATAAGGTAGATCCGGTACACCAGTTTGTGGTCAACAAGATCGTTCCGATCGAAATTGGCGGTATTGATTTCTCCTTCACCAACTCGTCGCTCTTCATGGTCGCAACCCTCGCCGTTGCCGCTGGCTTCCTCTATTTCACGACGTCGACGCGCAGCCTGGTTCCCGGCCGCTTGCAGTCCGTCTCCGAGCTTTCCTATGAATTCATCGCCTCCATGCTGCGCGAAGGCGCCGGCTCCCACGGCATGAAATTCTTCCCGATGGTGTTCTCGCTGTTCATGTTCATCCTGACGGCAAACATGCTCGGCATGGTTCCCTATTTCTTCACCATTACCAGCCAGATCATCGTGACCTTTGCGCTTGCGATCTTCGTCATTGGCACGGTTCTGGTTTACGGTTTCTATAAGCACGGCCTTGGCTTCCTCAACGTGTTCGTGCCCGCTGGCGTACCCGGCATTCTTTTGCCGCTCGTGATTTCCATCGAAATCATCTCCTTCCTGTCCCGCCCGATCAGCCTTTCCGTTCGTCTCTTTGCGAACATGCTGGCCGGTCACATCACGCTGAAAGTGTTCGCAGGCTTCGTCGCCTCGCTCGGAACCCTCGGCGCACTGGGTATCGGAGGGGCGGTTCTGCCGCTCATCATGACCGTGGCCCTCACGGGTCTCGAATTCCTCGTCGCCTTCCTCCAGGCCTATGTCTTTGCGGTGCTGACGTGCATGTACCTCAACGACGCAGTGCATCCGGGTGGCCACTAAGGAATAAAGTCGTGGGCTTTTCCGGTCTTGACCGGTGAAGCCGCCAACGTCAGCCGCAACAACCATTTCGAAGGAGAAAATCATGGAAGCGGAAGCAGCAAAGTTCATCGGTGCAGGTCTCGCTTGCCTCGGCATGGCCGGCACGGCTCTCGGCCTCGGCAACATCTTCGGCAGCTACCTGTCCGGCGCTCTGCGCAACCCGTCGGCTGCTGACAGCCAGTTCGGCCGCCTCGTATTCGGCTTCGCCGTTACGGAAGCTCTGGGCATCTTCTCGCTGCTCGTAGCACTGCTGCTCCTTTTCGCCGTCTAAGATCGGCTTGAAGGCAGGGTCGCGGTTTAAGCCGCGGCCCGCATCTTTTCTGAATGCACCTGGAGGTGAGCATGTTTGTGACCGCGGCCTACGCCCAGTCAACCACCACCGAAGGCGCAGAGACCCACGACGCCGCCGCCGGCGAGGTCCACACCGAGACTGGTGTAGCCCATGAAGGCGAACATGGCTCGGGAGTGTTCCCGCCCTTCGATTCTTCGACATTCGCTTCGCAGCTCCTGTGGCTGGCGATCAGCTTCGGTCTTTTCTACCTTCTGATGTCGAGGGTCGTCATGCCGCGCATCGGCAGCATTCTCGAAAAGCGCCACGACACGATCGCCCGCGATCTCGATGACGCCGCTCGCTCGAAGGCCGAGGCAGACGCTGCAGTTGCCGCTTACGAGCAGGAACTGACAACAGCCAGGGCCAAGGGCAACGCAATTGCCGCGACCGCCCGCGAAGCCGCCAAGACAAAGGCTGCGGCCGACCGCACCGCGGTCGAAACCAGCCTGAACGACAAGATTTTCGCCGCTGAAGCCCGCATCGCCGATATCAAGGCGAAGGCGCTGGCCGACGTCGGCTCGATCGCCGAGGAAACGGCAAGCGCCGTCGTCGAGCTGCTGATCGGCGGCAAGGTATCGAAGGCCGAGATCGCATCCGCGGTCAAGGCATCGGCGAAGTAAGGAGAACACCATGGATATGACCTCACTGGCCACATTCTGGGCCTTCGTCGGCCTCGTGCTTTTCCTCGCGCTGATCGTCTATCTCAAGGTTCCGGGCATGCTGGCAAAGTCGCTCGACGACCGCGCCGCCCGCATCACTCATGAACTCGACGAAGCCAAGCGCCTGCGCGCCGAAGCCCAGTCGCTGCTGGCCGAATACCAGAGCAAGCGCAAGGAAGCCGAAGCGGAAGCCGCCCACATCGTTGCCGCCGCCGAACGCGAAGCTGAAATGCTGACCGCCGAAGCCAAGCAGAAGACCGAGGAGTTCGTTGCCCGCCGCACGGCTCTGTCGGAACAGAAGATCAAGCAGGCCGAAACCGACGCCATCAACTCGGTCCGAGCGATCGCTGTCGATATCGCCATTGCCGCCGCTGAAAGCGTCATCACCGCGAAGTCGGATGCCACAACGCAGGCGACCCTGTTCGCCAAGGCTGTCAGCGACGTGAAAACCCGCCTCAACTGAGCGGTTGCTTTACAAGGAATGGAAGAAGGTCGGCTCGCGCCGGCCTTTTTTGTTGGGTGAGGAGGACTATCGGCGCGCGGACGAGGGTGGCGATCGTTTCAGTCGCCTTTGATCGTGACAGGGGCAAGCGTGAGGCAGGCTTCCTCGAACTCCCGCATCGTTTCCGGCGCATTGTCAGCCGGCAGGACTGCGTCCGTGGCAATGTCGGTTGCGTCATCAGTCGATTGACCGTCGTAGACGTAAGACTGGATGTAATAGGCCAGCCCACCCTTCCAGACCTTGCGGCCATCGATTTCCTTGCAGGCGTAAGCTGTCTGCAGGTCGGCTTGGAGGGCCTCCGCGGTCGGCGACGGGGCTGCCGACGCATCCGTCGCAGCGGTGATTGCCAACATCATCAGGCCAAAGATCAAGATCCCGATCCTTTCGAGTGATTCGCGAGAGCCAGAAGCACGGAGTCTATAACGCAGCAGACCGCCGGTTTGTTACAGCGTAAACGTGTTGCAGAGAAAATATCGGGGTTTTCCGCAGGTATTTATGAGTGGTGTCTAAAATCCGCGATGCGCCGGCGACGTTGTTGTCCCGCCCGGTAAAAGTTTGCGGTCAGACGGCAAATTCGTCGTCTGGCGCCTCTTCTCCATTCTGCCGCAACGGACGGAAGCTCATGCGATGGAGAGGGCAGGGGCCGTGGTGATCGATGGCCTGGCGGTGGCGGGCGGTGGCATAGCCGACATGCATGGCAAAGCCATAGGCGGGGAATACGAGGCCGGCCCTGATCATCATCCGGTCGCGCGTCACCTTGGCAACGATCGAGGCAGCGGCGATCGACAGCGACCGCGCGTCGCCCTTGACGACGGCCTTGCCCCGGCAGGGAAGCCCCGGCGGCACGTCACGGCCATCGGCGAGCACCAGGGCCGGGCGCGTCGACAGCGCGAGAACCGCCCGGCGCATGGCATCGAGGCTGGCCTTGCGGATATCCGTTTCGTCGATCCGGCCGGCGGCCGAGGAGGCGATCGACACGACGGCCGAGGAAAGGATGATGTCGAACAGTTCCTCGCGCCGGGACACCGAGAGCTGTTTGCTGTCGTTCAGCCCCTCCGGAATGTTGTCCGGATCGAGGATCACGGCAGCCGCAACCACCGGGCCTGCAAGCGGGCCGCGCCCGGCCTCGTCCGTTCCGGCCACCGGCCAGAGACCATCTCGCCGCGCGCCGGCCTCGAAGCTGAAGTCAGGGCCTTCGATGGTTTCGAAAAGAAAGGGGGAATCGGGCGGTGTGCTTCGTGACATGCGGCGAAACTCGCACACAAGCCCGATTCCCTGCAAGTCCTCCGGCAACGAGGCGGGCTGCCGGAGGATGGACCGATCGAGCCTCGGGGCAAGAAACAGGATCGGTATTCGATATCCGGGGAGATGCCCGGACGAAAACATCAAGGCGTCATCAGAGCAGCGACAGTTGAACGCCGGTGCCAAGCGGCGGAACGAACAGGTCACAGTTCAGCGGGCGCTTTGCCACGTTGAGTTCCAGCCGCTTGGCCGCCAGTTCAAAGCGCCGGCCGATTTGCCAGGCATAGGGTCCGGCACCCTTCATGCGCTTGCCGAACTCGGCGTCATAATCTTTGCCGCCGCGCATCGAGCGCACCAGCGACATGACGTGGCGGTAGCGGTCCGGATAGTGGCGCAGCAGCCAGTCGCGAAACAATGGGCTCACTTCGAGCGGCAGGCGCAGGAGCACGTAGCTTGCATGCGTGGCGCCGGCGGCCTTGCCGGAATCCAGCACCCGCTCGATCTCGTGGTCGTTGAGGCCCGGAATGACGGGCGCCATCATCACCGTTGAGGGAATGCCGGCCTCCGCCAGCGCCTTGATCGCTTCCAGTCGCTTCGACGGCGTCGAGGCGCGCGGTTCCATCAGGCGGGCGAGCTTGCGGTCGAGCGTCGTCACCGACAGGCCGACCTTTGCCAGACCCTTCTCAGCCATCGGCGCGAGAAGATCGATGTCGCGCATGACCATCGCCGATTTGGTGACGATCATGACCGGATGATCACAGGCCTTCAGCACCTCGAGGACCTGGCGCATGATCCGCCATTCCTTCTCGATCGGCTGGTAGGGATCGGTGTTGGTGCCGATCGCGATCGGACGCACCTTGTAGCCCGGCTTTGCCAGTTCGCGCTCAAGCAGCTTTGCCGCATCCGGCTTGGCATAGAGCTTGGTTTCGAAATCAAGCCCCGGCGACAGGCCCATATACGCGTGGGTCGGTCGCGCGAAACAATAGATGCAGCCATGCTCGCATCCGCGGTACGGATTGACCGAGCGATCGAAGGGAAGGTCGGGCGAATCGTTGCGGCTGATGATCGTGCGCGGTTTTTCGACCTGAACCTCGGTCTGGAGAGCGGGCAGATCTCCAAGCGAGTCCCAGCCGTCGTCCTCCAACGCCCGCGACGTCGGTTCGAAGCGTCCCGATGTATTGAGGGCCGCACCCCGTCCGCGCCTGCGATCGATCTCGATCCGTAGTCCGGAACCGGCGATCATTGCCTCGGCCATATCTGCCGTGTTGCCGGGCGCAAGGGCGCCCTGCCTGATCTGAGACAGCTCGTTCATGGGGTTCTCCGGGGACGGCCCTTGCGGACGATCCATTATCCTCTGATTATTTTCCTAGCCCAAAAAAGAGAACAAGACAAGAACAAAATTGTGGAAACGGCGTCGTGAGCGCGGGGCGGGGCTGGGGCGGACAGCCAATTCCATCTTCGTTCGCGCGCGGATTCATCATGAATGAAAAGTTAATCGCCGGAAAACGAAGGGTTTATGGAAATTGCCGGTGCGATGCGGTATGGACGGCGATGCTGACGATCATCATGGAAACCCGCAACAACGAAGCCGAACTGGCGCAGACGCTGTCGGCGCTGGTCGCAGGTGCCGTTGAGGGCCTGGTGAGCGACGTGATCATCCTCGATCACGGGTCCCGGGACGGTTCGAGCCGTGTCGCCGATGCCGCCGGCGCGCGTTTCTGCACGAGCTGGGATATGAAGGACATCGTTCGCTCCGCGCGAGGCGATTGGTTGTTGCTGCTGGAGGCGGGCGCAAGACCGGCAGGCCGCTGGATCGATGACTTGGCGGAATATATGTCCCTTAGCAAGACACCGGCGCGTTTTTCACCCTCGCGGCTGCATCGCCGGCCGTTCCTGAAACGCGTCGTGACCCGCCTGGCGCCGCTCGAACTTGGTTTCCTCTTGTCGCGGCAGCAGGCGACGGCGATCGCAAAATCCGGCATGCGGCTCAGCGATTTCGCGACCGGCCGGGCGGTGCGCCGCCTCGGCAGCGAACTCGTGCCTGCCTGGGTCGCGATTGGCAATCGTCCCGGCGCGGACGATCGCTAGCGCGAAGCGCGCTCGCACATCGGCCCGCGGGCCGGCGCCGTTGAGCATGCAGATACGGATGAGCCGTGTTCCCCATCCTTTGTCGCTCGACCACGCTGAGCGACCTGCCGTCGGTGGAGGGATCACCTTCGACCGTTTTGCCGGCGAACATGCGTGGCAAAAAAGAGCAGGCCCTTTCAGACCTGCCCGGACTTGATGAAAATGAATGGCTGAAAAGGTCTTGCCGAGCGGCCGAAGCCGCGCCGTCGTATACTTCCCGCAGTATTCCGGTTCTAAAGCTTGGGCGCGGCAGGAGTGGAACGGTCGTTGCGTCTCGGTGCCATGTGCGGTTTCCCCCTGCCGTGAGCCGATGAGGAAAGTTTTATGCCGGCGCGCGCGCAGGCGCTGTTCCGGATGGAACAGGCAGAGCAGGGGGCGAAGGGAGAGGCGTTAGCTGCGCTTCAGATGCTCGCCGAGCCTCGGCATGATCTCGACGAAATTGCAGGGCATGTGCCGGTAGTCGAGCTGCTGTTTCAGAATGCCGTCCCAGGCGTCGCGACAGGCGCCGGGCGATCCCGGCAGCACGAAGATGAAGGTGGCATTGGCGACGCCGCCGGTTGCGCGAGACTGGATCGTCGACGTGCCGATCTTCTCGTAGGAGATGCGGTGGAAGACGGCGGAAAAGCCATCCATGCGCTTCTCGAACAGCGGCTCCAGCGCCTCCGGCGTGACGTCGCGGCCGGTAAAGCCCGTGCCACCCGTGGTGATCACGACATCGATCGTGTCGTCCAGTGTCCATGCTTCGACCTGAGCGGCAATCCGCGCCTTGTCGTCGCGTATGATGGCGCGCGCTTCCAGCCGGTGACCGGCATCGATGATGCTGGCCGCGAGCGTATCGCCGGAACGGTCGTCGGCGAGCGTGCGGGTATCGGAAACCGTCAGCACGGCGATGCCGAGGGGAACAAAGGGTCTCGTCTCGTCAATGCCGGCCATGATCCACTCCACTGACGCTGTTGCATGAAAGAACGTACCAGTTCGGGTTCTGCGTTGAAAGAACGGCGGCAGCGGCGTCTCTTGCGGCAGCGGTCGCAAACAGCCCGAAGCAGGTGGCGCCGGAGCCGGACATGCGGACGAATGCGGCCCCGGCGCCAAGAAGGGCATCTGACACTGCGGTGACCGCCGGCTCCAGCAGCCGGGCAGGCGGCTCAAGGTCGTTGCGCATGCCTTTCAAAGCGTCGATCCAGCCGCTCGCAGCGACGGCGCCACGGGGGATATCAAGCGCCGCATTGGCCTTGTTCGTCAGCATCCGGAAAATCACCGGTGTCGATAGGGCAACGAGCGGGTTGACGAGAAGCATGGGAAAGCATGGCAGCGGTATCGGCTCAAGTTTTTCACCGATGCCGCTTGCGATGACCGGCCGGCCCTCCAGGCACATCGGCACGTCCGCGCCCAGTTTCAGCGCCATGTCCTGCAAGCTGCCGCGATCCGCAGAGGCGCCCCACAGTTCCAGCAATCCGAGAAGCGCCGCTGCGGCATCCGCCGAGCCGCCACCGATACCGGAGGCGACCGGCAGGTTTTTTTCGAGATGAAGATGAACCGGCCCGGCCTCGATGCGTCTTTCTGTCAGATGGGCCCGCAGCAGGTCACGCGCCTTAAGCACCAGATTGCCGGTTGTGCCTTCGCGGGTCAGCGGCAGGTCGGTGGAAAATCGGCCCGAGACGGTGAAGCGGTCGTCCGTCGAATGGGAGAAGCCGATGCGGTCTCCCGCATCGGCGAATGTCACGAGGCTTTCCAGCAGATGATAGCCGTCCGGCCTCTGGCCGACGACATGCAGGGCGAGATTAACCTTCGCCGGCGCAAGCCGCGTCAGCGCGAAACCTGGAATGCCGTTTTCACGTGCCATGGGAAGGCAGGATCAGGATTTCTTGCCCGATGCCGCGTCCGGCGTCACCTTCTCGGGCTGGGTTTCGGCAGCTGCCGGAACCTTGGCCTCGACCGGCGGCAGGCCGTTTTCGATCTTCGCCTTGATCTTCGGAATCTCTGCCCCTTCCGGCTTCAGCGCCAGCGCCTGGTTCCACTGGAACACGGCTTCGAGCTTGCGCCCGACGCGCCAGTAGGCATCGCCGAGATGATCGTTGATCGTTGCATCGCCGGCCATCAATTCGGCTGCACGCTCGAGTTCGACGACGGCATCATCGAAGCGGTTCATCCGGTAATAGGCCCAGCCGAGCGAATCGACGATGTAGCCGTCATCCGGCTTCAGATCGACCGCCTTGCGGATCATGCCGAGACCTTCCTCGAGGTTGATGTTCATATCGACCCAGGAATAGCCGAGATAGTTGAGAACCTGCGGCTGGTCGGGGTTGAGCTCAAGCGCCTTCTTGAAGCTCGGCTCGGCCCTGTCCCAGATCTTCTGGCGCTCGTAGGCGATGCCGCGCTGGAAGAAGATTGTCCAATCGCCGCGCTGCGGCACCGGCCCGATCGCCTCGACGGCGCGGTCGTAGACCAGCCCCATCTCCTTGTAATCCTTGGCGTCGGACAACACGCTGCCATAGGCGATATAGCTGCGCACGTCTTTCGGATCGAGCTCGATCAGCGCCTTCAGGTGCTTCTTGGCTTCGTCCACCTTGCCGATCGAGGCGAGGCTCAAGCCGAGCTGCATCTCGGAAATCCGCCGCATCGGCGAATTTTCCGGCACGCTCCTGTAGAGCGCGATTGCCCGTTCCGGCTTCTTCAGGTTTTCGGCAATGCCGCCGAGCATGAGCAGGATATCGGCGCTTTCCGGATCCAGCGCACGGGCTGTCTGCAGATAGAGCGAAACGATGTCTTCCGCGCCGTCGCGGTTAAGGGCCGCACCGATCGAGAAGAGTACCGCAGCGGCACCCTGGGCCGCGCTACGCACCTGCTGCTCCTGCGGCTTGCCCTCTTCGATGCTCTTGCGCAGCGCCTTCAGCGGCGCATAGTTGCTGATGAAACCCTCGCCGACCGAAATGGCGTCGAGCGCCTTGCGCTTGTTGCCGTCGCGCGCTTCGAGCTTCGCCAGGGCGACGACGGCGCGCATGAAGGTATCCGGAGCCGCACTGCCGCCTTCGCGGTCAAGAACGGCATCGTTCAGCTTCGAGCGCGCCGTGGACTTGTCGCCGGCGGCAAGCGCGATGGCACCTGCATGATAGGACTTGAAGATCTTGAACCACTCGGGGCCGTCCATGGCGCTGATCGCGGCGATCGCGTCCTTCGGCTTGCCTTCGCCGGCCTTGGACCAGCCGAGCAGCAGGCCGTTCATCAGCCGGTCGAGATCGTTCGGGCCGTCATAGTTGAGGATCTTCTGCGCATGGCGGTACTCGCGCTTGCGGATTGCTTCGACCGCGCGGGCGATCGTTGTGATGCGCTCGACGGAACTGTCGGACTTCAGATCTTCGGCGATCTTCGCGCCTTCATCGAAGTCACCGTTCATCAGGAGCGTGATCATCAGGCGCTGCTTGACCTCGACATTATCCGGCTCGAATTCGAGCGCCGTCCGGTAGAGCTTGGTCGCAACATCGAGGTCATGATCGACATCGGCGGTCCGGGCGGCGAGGAAGGAGCCGGAGAAGCTGTTGACCGAATCCACATCGAAGGGCTTGCTTTCCTCCACGACAGCCTTTTCCTCGGCAAAGCTCTGGGAAGCGCCGGAAAACGACGCCAGGGCCAGGAACGCTGCGCCGCTGAGCAGGCGAAGAAGGTGTGTTTGCCGCATGACAGGCCTTTCGTTACGGGCGGCGCCCCTTGGCGCCGGCGCCGGATTCGCGCGGAATCAGTTCTAAATCATTAGCGCATAACCGCTTAAACCGGAATCGGTTTGAACGCGGCGCAAAACGCAATTCGACATGCCGCCGCCAAGCTCCACCGCCTTCGGGTTGCATTGGCGACGCGGCAACGATGCCATCATGAACGGACAGAATGGCTTTTTTGGCGCGGTGCGGCAACAATTTCCTCCAAGGCCTCCGCCGCAGCGGCGGATCGCCGGATCAGCTCACCCGCTCGATGCAGAAATCGATCACCTCGAGAAGCGCCGCTTTCCACGGGGATTGCGGCAGGGGTGCAAGCGCGTCGCGGGCAATGGTGCCGTAGTGCTGCGCCCGGGCGATCGTATCGCTCAAGCCGCCGTAACGGGTGATCAGGCCAAGTGCTTTTTCCAGGTTCTGGTCGTCGCTCTTGCCGCCCTCGATCGCCTCGCGCCAGAAGCTGCGTTCGTCGGAGGTGCCGCGGCGATAGGAGAGAATGACCGGCAGTGTGATCTTGCCCTCGCGGAAATCGTCGCCGACATTTTTGCCGAGATCGGCGGCCTTGCCGCCGTAATCGAGCACGTCATCGACCAGCTGGAAGGCGAGGCCGAGATTCATGCCGTAGGATTTCAGCGCGTTGCGGCTCGCCTTGTCGGTCTTGGCGACGATCGGGCCGACCTCGGCGGCAGCAGCAAACAGCGCCGCCGTCTTGGCGCGAATGACCGAGAGATAGTCGTCCTCGGTCGTCTCCATGTTCTTGGCGACGGAAAGCTGCAGCACCTCGCCCTCGGCGATCACCGAAGCAGCCGTCGAAAGCACGTCGAGCGCCTCCAGCGAGCCGACATCGACCATCATGCGGAAAGCCTGGCCGAGCAGGAAGTCGCCGACGAGAACGCTCGCCTGGTTGCCCCAGATCATCCGCGCCGTCGATTTTCCGCGTCTGAGATCGCTTTCGTCGACCACGTCGTCATGCAGCAGGGTGGCGGTGTGCATGAACTCGACGCTGGTTGCGAGCTTCACATGCGCGTCGCCGGTAAAGCCGAACATCGAGGCGGAAGCGAGCGTCAGCATTGGCCGCAGGCGCTTGCCTCCGGATGAAATCAGGTGGTTCGCCACTTCCGGGATCATCTGGACGTCGGAACCGGCCTTGGACAGGATCAACTGGTTGACGCGTTCCATATCCGCCTTGGTCAGGTCGACGAGCGGCTTCACGGATGCCTGTTTGTTTTTGCTGTCTTCCAGCGGTATCACTACGCCCAACACAAGGGACTCCTGTTCAAATTCCAGTTTGGACAATAGAAAGGGGGGCTTGTGGCGGCAAGAGGCGAATTGTCCCGCTTGTTCAAATAAGGCAGGAAAACGACCCGGAATGAAGGAATTGATCCGCACCAACGACGCCGTCGTCCTTTCTTTCGCCGAAAGCCTGATGAAGGAAGCGGGCATCGGCTATTTCATCGCCGACCAGGGCATGAGCATCCTCGAAGGCTCGCTCGGCCTCCTGCCCCGCCGTTTTCTGGTGGCCGACGAGGAGGCTGACGAGGCCCGGCAGATATTGATCGATGCGGGCTTGGCCGCGGAATTGCGGGATTGAGTCCTATCATGCCCCTCTCGCCCAGAACCCCCCCTCTGTCAGCGTTGCTGACATCTTCCCCACAAGGGGGGAGATGGTTCTTTTCCCTCGCCGATCTGGAGTTGGAGTTGGGTGTGCTGGCCGCGGAGGTTGTGGCGATCTCCCCCCTTGCGGGGGAGATGTCCCGGAGGGACAGATGCGGATGTGCCGGGGGCTTTCCGGCATGAGCAACGAAACCATTGATTCTTTCCACCGCGGCAAATTCCACGTGATCCAGCCGCTGGGGCAGGGGCACCGGTCCGGCATGGACGCGATGCTGCTTGCCTCGCTGGTTGCCTCGGACAAGCCGTGCCGGGTTGCCGACCTCGGCGCAGGGGCGGGCGCTGCCGGCATGGCCGTTGCCTCGCGACTGGAAAATGCCGAGGTGCTGCTGGTCGAACGCTCGCCGCTGATGGCCGATTTCGCCCGCAAGAGCCTTGCGCTCGTAGAGAACGAGCGGTTCAGTTCCCGTGTGTCCGTGCTTGAAGCCGATGTCGCGCTCACCGGCCGGGCGCGGGTCGCCGCCGGCCTCGCCGACGATTATTTCGACCACGTCATCATGAACCCGCCCTTCAACGATGCATCCGACCGCAAGACCCCCGACGCCCTGAAGGCCGAGGCGCATGCAATGATCGATGGTCTGCTCGACATGTGGGTCCGCACCGCGGGCGCGATCATGAAACCCGGCGGGCAGTTGTCGCTGATCGCCCGGCCGGAATCGATCGCTACGATCATTTCCGCCTGCGGTCGTCGGTTCGGCGGCATCGAGATCACCGCCCTGCATCCGCGAACGGGCGAAAACGCGGTGCGCATCCTCGTGACCGCCATCAAGCAGAGCCGCGCCCGGTTGGCGCTGCGGGCACCGCTGATCATGCACGAGGAGGATACCCACAAATTCTCCGCATTCGTGGATGACCTGAACAACGGCCGCGCCGCCTATCGTCGGCGGCGATGATTTTCGTGGCGGCGCCATTGCGTTTGGCCTGTCAATGCATACATGCCATCACGCAAACCAGAGAATGATGCAGGGAATTGAGATGACCGGATTTTTCAGGAAGCTGTTGCCGAGGCGTTTTCGCCAGGAGGGTATGACGATCCCGGTCGTCCGGCTGCACGGTGTGATCATGGCTGGTGGCAGCCAGTTTCGCCCGCTGCTCAACCTTGCCACGGTTGCTCCGGTGCTTGACAAGGCCTTTTCGATGACGGGCACGCCGGCGGTCGCCATCTCGATCAACTCTCCTGGAGGATCGCCTGTCCAGTCGCGGCTGATCTATCAGCGCATCCGCGATCTCGCCGAAGAGAAGAAGAAGCGCGTCATCATCTTCGTCGAGGATGTCGCGGCGTCCGGCGGCTATATGATCGCGCTGGCGGGCGACGAGATCATCGCCGACCCGACCTCGATCGTCGGGTCCATCGGCGTCGTTTCCGGCGGCTTCGGTTTTCCGGAGCTTCTGAAGAAGATCGGGGTCGAGCGGCGCGTCTACACGGCCGGCACCAACAAGGCGATGCTCGATCCCTTCCAGCCGGAAAAGGAACAGGACATCGAGTATCTGAAGGGCCTGCAGCTCGAAATCCACGACATCTTCATCGGCATGGTCAAGGCGCGGCGCGGCCATCTGCTTGCCGGTACGCCGGATATCTTCTCCGGCCTGTTCTGGACGGGCAAGCGCGGCCAGGAACTCGGCCTTGTCGACAGTCTCGGCGACATGCGCGGCGAGTTGAAGAAGCGTTTCGGCGAGAAAACCCAGTTGCAGCTCGTCTCCGCGTCGCGCGGCCTGTTCGGCAGGCGGCTGCCCGGCGCGTCTGTTGCGGGCGGAATGGCCGAGCACGTCGCGGCTTCTGCCATTTCCGGTCTTGCAGAGGTGGCCGAAGAAAGAGCATTATGGGCTCGCTTCGGCCTTTGATCGCCTGAGGAGGGAGAAGCGAATGCCGCAAATCATCCTTCTGCTGCTGTTTGCAGCCATCGCCTGGATCGGCTACCGCAAGTTCGTTGCCGACGCCGAAAAGCTCACCCGCCACCAGCAGGACGTCCGCCGTCAGCGGGAAACCGGCACCCAAGGCACGCTGGTCAAGGACCCGGTGACGGGGGAATACAGGCTGAAGAAGCCGGAGGCGTGATCGCGCGATGAAGCTAACACCCGCGACTTGAACAGCGGTCTCAGCGACGTTCAGGTATGCGTGCCTGCCAGTCTGCTCCGCCATAGGTGATGCAGATGACCTCGACTACTTTTCTTTCATCGTCGACCGTAAAGCAGATGACGGCCTTACCCGAGGCGGGAATGACGCTTCTCCGCCCCTTGACCCTCTTCGCCCATCATGGCACCAGACAGCCAGACATATTCAACCTGGACTGACGCCATGACCACCGCCGCCCTGCCGGACCATATGAACCCCAAGCGCTCCTTTCAGGCGCTGATCCTGACGCTGCACAATTACTGGGCGGACAAGGGATGCGCGGTTTTGCAGCCCTACGACATGGAAGTCGGCGCCGGAACTTTTCATCCGGCAACGACGCTGCGGGCGCTTGGGCCCAAGCCCTGGCGGGCGGCCTACGTGCAGCCGTCGCGCCGCCCGACCGACGGACGCTACGGCGAAAACCCCAACCGCCTGCAGCATTATTACCAGTATCAAGTGATCCTGAAGCCCAATCCGTCGAACCTGCAGGAACTCTATCTCGGCTCGCTCGCGGCGATAGGGCTCGACCCCCTGCTGCACGACATCCGTTTCGTCGAGGACGACTGGGAAAGCCCGACGCTCGGCGCCTGGGGGCTGGGCTGGGAATGCTGGTGCGACGGCATGGAAGTCTCGCAGTTCACCTATTTCCAGCAGGTCTGCGGCATCGAATGCTCGCCGGTCTCGGGCGAACTCACCTACGGCCTCGAGCGCCTTGCCATGTATGTGCAGGGCGTCGACAACGTCTACGATCTCAACTTCAACGGCCGCGAAGGCGACGAGAAGATCAGCTATGGTGACGTCTTCCTGCAGGCCGAGCAGGAATATTCACGCCACAATTTCGAATATGCCAACACCGCCATGCTGCAGCAGCATTTCGTCGACGCGGAAAAGGAATGCCTGGCTCTCCTGGCAGCCGGCGCGCCTGATGCCGGCTTGAACGCGACGCTGCACAAATGCGTTTTTCCGGCCTACGACCAGTGCATCAAGGCGAGCCACGTCTTCAACCTGCTCGACGCACGCGGCGTGATCTCGGTGACCGAGCGCCAGAGCTATATCCTGCGGGTGCGCACGCTGGCCAAGGCCTGCGGCGAGGCGTTTCTGTTGACGGATGCAGGCGGCGTGAACCTCGCGGAAACGGCCGCTTGATTGGCAGCTTCAACGCCAAGCCGATCGAGGTCGGTTGGCCTCGGCGGCCTACGCCAAGGATCGGAGGCTGACGGCAGCCTTGAGTGTACTCAGCGCCTGCCCGTATGGATGTGCACCGGCACGAGGCTCTTCTGCTGTTGTTCCAGTTTCTGCGCCCGGCTGGCTGCCATGTGGCTCAGGCCGATGAGAACCAGTGCCGAGAGGGTGATCATGGAGATAATGGTCATGGTTCAATTCGCACTTCATTAAGACTTTGGCGACGCTTTTGCCCTGCGTTGCGCCGTAAGGTTTTCGGCGGCCATCCTTGCCGGGGCCACAATTGGCCGTGTATGCGCAAAATATCGGTTAAGGATACGCCTTACCCGGCGGCCTGCAATCGCGAGTTATAACTAGATTGTTCGCCGGCTCATCTGTTGCGCACGCTGCGGTGGTTGATTCGCCGATGAAACGCGTGTGCCTTTTCCAGAAAATTGACGGTCGCGCTCTTGACCTCAACTTTGCTTGAGGTCGTAGGCATTCCGGCGTCGGGCCGCGATGTGTGGCCGCGAGCCAATGGAGACGCAGATGAGCATCCAGCAATCCGGCCAAGCGCCGCTTTATCGCATAAACAAATTCTCGGTACCCTTAGAAAGCCGCGACGGCTTTCTGGATCTGATCGCCAGAACGCATGCGGTCCTGCGCAAGCAGGATGGTTTCGTCGCGGACCAGATCCTCGAGCAGCAGTCCGGCCCCGGCGTGTTCAATTTCGTGACCACGATCGAGTTCAGTGGACCGGAGGTGATCGAGAACATCGTTTCCGCCCTTGCCGCGTTCGACCACCAGGAAGGCATCGATCGCCAGCAGGCGATGGCCGGTCTCGGCATCAAGGCCGATATGGGGCTTTATCGCAGCCTGGACATTTGATCGTCGGCGAGTGCATCTGCACGTAAGCGGGCCCGTCAAAATCGCTCCGATTGCGGTTTGCGGCCCGTCCTTTATCGGTCGGTGTTTGGTGCGTGCAGAGCGTTCAGACCAGATCGCTGGCATCGACACCGATCTTCCACACCGGCTTCAGGGTCGGATAGGCGCCGGTCGAAAGCTGGCCGGCATAGGTCTGCAGGGCGCGGCGGACGCCGGTCGGCTTTTCAACCGGCGTGACGCTCGCATAGGCGACGAACAAAGCCGAGAAGGCGATGACGTTGATGAAGGTTGCGAGCGTTTTCATGGTGCCGTTCTTTTCGGGGTTTGGCGTTGATCTGATGCGCCTACTATCGATCAAACGGTGCCGCGGCGCGGTTCCCGGAGGAACAGGGAGGGCGTGATGGCAGTGCGAAAAAGCGGCTGAAGAAACGGCAGCGGAAAATTGTCTTCCAACGGCGGCGGACGATCTTTAAGTTGCGGAAAACATATGTTTGCGGAAGGAAATCTCGATGATCGTTCTTGCCATCGCTGCGGTCGTGATCCTGTACCTGATTTTGATCTATAACGGCCTGGTCAAGGCGCGGCAGGTGAAGGAGGAGGCGTGGTCCGGCATCGACGTGCAATTGAAGCGCCGCGCCGATCTCATTCCCAATTTAATCGAGACCGTCAAAGGCTATGCCGCCCACGAGAAGGGCACGCTGCAGGAGATCGTCGAACTGCGAAACAAGGCGCAGGCAGTGCCCTCGGGCGATGTCGCCGGGCGGGCGGCCGTCGAAGGCATGCTCGGCCAGGCGCTCGGCAAGCTCTTTGCGCTGGCGGAAGCCTATCCGGACCTCAAGGCCAACCAGAATTTCGCCGAGTTGCAGCAATCGCTGGAGGAAATCGAGAGTGAAGTGCAGATGGCCCGCCGCTACTACAATGGCGCTGCCCGCGACCTGAATGTCAAGGTGGAGAGCTTTCCGTCGAATTTGATCGCTGGCCCCTTCGGTTTCGCCAAGGCCGCCTTTTTCGAGATCACCAACGAAGCGGACCGCACTGTCCCGGTCGTGAAGTTTTGATCTATCCCGAAACGTCATTCCGTCGTAGACGGCTGTTGATAATCGATAGAGGGCGCACCGCCGGGATGAGGCGGCGCCGCAGGCATCAAGAGACACGCGCATGAGCAACGCTGACCAGAAATTGACCATCCTCCCGCCAGGCCGTCCGCTTGAAGGCCGCGTCAGCCCGCCCGGGTCGAAGTCGATTACCAACCGGGCGCTGCTGCTCGCCGGTCTCGCCAAGGGCACGAGCCGGCTGACCGGCGCGCTGAAGAGCGACGACACGCGGTACATGGCAGACGCCCTGCGCGCCATGGGTGTTGCGATTTCCGAGCCGGACGATACGACCTTCATCGTCACCAGCGAAGGCAAGCTGCTGCCGCCGGAAAAGCCGCTCTTCCTCGGCAATGCCGGAACGGCGACACGCTTCCTGACGGCGGCCGCAGCGCTCGTCGATGGCACGGTGGTGATCGATGGCGATCAGCATATGCGCAAGCGGCCCATCGCGCCGCTGGTTGCGGCGCTGCGCTCGCTCGGCGTGGCGGTCGAGGCGGAAACGGGCTGCCCGCCGGTCACGGTTTCCGGCACCGGCGATTTCGGTACCGATCGCGTCACCATCGATGCCGGCCTGTCCAGCCAGTATGTCTCTGCCTTGTTGATGGCGGCAGCCGGAGGCTCGCGCCCGGTCAATATCGAGCTTGCCGGCGAAGAGATCGGCGCGCGCGGTTACATCGATCTCACCGTTGCCGCCATGCGTGCCTTCGGCGCCGAGATCCGCCAAGTCAGCCCGTCGATCTGGCAGGTCGCCCCGACCGGCTATCGCGCTACCGACTATGTCATCGAGCCGGACGCCTCGGCTGCCACCTATCTTTGGGCTGCGGAAGTGCTGACCGGCGGCCGCATCGATCTCGGTGTTGCCGCGACCTCGTTCTCGCAGCCGGATGCCAAGTCCTATGAGGTGATCGCCAGCTTTCCGCACATGCCGGCGATCATCGACGGCTCGCAGATGCAGGACGCGGTGCCGACGCTTGCCGTGCTTTCTGCCTTCAACGAGACGCCGGTGCGTTTCACCGGTCTTGCCAATCTGCGCGTCAAGGAATGCGATCGGGTGCGGGCGCTCTCCACCGGCCTGTCGAACATCCGTCCGGGCCTTGGGCTCGAAGAGGGCGATGACCTCATCGTCGCCTCCGACCCGAAGCTCGCCGGTCAGACGTTGCCCGCCGACATCGACACCTTCGCCGATCACCGCATCGCCATGAGCTTCGCGCTGGCGGGGCTGAAGATCAACGGCATCTCCATCCTCGATCCCGGCTGCGTGGCGAAAACCTATCCGCGCTATTGGGACGAGCTCGCCTCGCTCGGCGTCGAATTTGAGGGCGACCGGCCGTGAGCGTCGTGTTCAACGTCAGCTACAGCGCCGCGCGTCGTATCAGACGCGCAAAGGTCGCTGTAGCACTTTGAATTGCTGCCATAATTTTATCCCTGGATCGAATAGGATCTAGGGAATTATGCAGTAGCCCTATCGGAAGGTCGTTCGCATGAAACGTCTCTGCGCTGTGCTTGGCTTCATCTGGCTGTTTCTGGCCATGGCCGGGGCTGCGCACTCGCAGGAGTTCTTCGCGTCCTATCATTCGGCGATCGACGTCGCCAAAAGCGGCACGCTGACGGTAACGGAGACGATCAAGGCCAATGTCGAGGGCGACCAGATCAAGCGCGGCATCTATCGCGATTTTCCGCTGACGTTCACCGATGCCAACGGACGCACCGTCAAGGTCGATTTCACGCTCGTCTCCGTCGAGCGCGACGGCAATGCAGAGCCTTATCGCACTGAGAGCATCAAGGGCGGCATCCGCATCTATACCGGCGATGCCGAGGTTTTCCTGCCGCGCGGTGAGCACACCTTCCAGTTCACCTATGAGACCGCCCGCCAAATCCGTTTTTTCGACGATCATGATGAGCTCTACTGGAACGTCACCGGCACGGATTGGGCTTTTCCGATCGAGGAAGCATCCACAACCGTCACCCTTCCGGGGGGCGTGAAGGCGCAGGCGCTCGATGTCTTCACGGGCCGCCACGGCGCGACCGACAAGAATGCTCGCGCGCTCGAGGATGGCGATCGGCTGGTGTTCACCACGACGCGCCGCCTCGAGCCGGGCGAGGGGCTGACCATCGCCGTCAAGATGCCGAAAGGCAGCATCGATCCGCCATCCGCGTCACAGGAAAAGCTCTGGTGGTTCAAAGACAACCTGGCGCCGGCCCTTGCCATTGCCGGGCTTGTCATTGTCGCGCTCTACTATTCGCGCATGTGGCTGAAGCTCGGTCGGGATCCGGCCCGTGGGGTAATGGTGCCGCGCTGGGACGCGCCGGACGGCATCTCGCCGGCGCTGGTCAACTATATCGATAACAAGGGCTTTTCCGGCGAGGGCTGGATGGCGCTGTCGGCCGCAGCGCTCAATCTCGCCGTCGGCGGCCATGTCGTCTTGGAGGACCTGAAGAATGCACTGGTCATCACGAAGACGGGCAAAGCAAAAGCAACCGGGCTGCCGACCGGCGAGGCGACACTGCTGAAGGCCGTCGAAGGGCAGGGCGGCACGCTCGTGATCGATAAGGCAAACGGCAAGATCGTCCAGAAGGCCGGCGCCGATTTCCGCAGCGCCATGGAGCGCGAGCATCGCGGCAAATATTACCGGACCAACACTGCCTATGTGGTCGGCGGCGTCGTCCTGTCGCTCCTGTTCCTCGCCGCCATCTTCCTCTTCGGCAATCTGGATGAGGAAAACATCGGCCTCGTCATCGTGCCTGTCGCCGCCGCCTTCTTCGTCTCGGTCTTCGCCGTCGGTTTCGGCAAATCCTTCCGCAGGCAGGCGAGCCTTGCCGCGCGCATCGTCTCCGTTGTTGTGCTCGGCTTTATCGGGTTCGTCGCCGTTTCGGTGTTTTCCGGCGTCTTCGCCTTCCTCGTTTTCGAGGCGGTGTCTTCGCATCAGCTGCCGCTCCTGATCGCCGTCGGCGGCATCGTTCTGGTCAATCTCCTGTTCTTCTTCCTCATGGGCGCCCCAACCCCGCTCGGCGCCAAGCTGATGGATGGCATCGATGGCCTTCGGCAATATCTGACGCTCGCCGAAAAGGAGCGGATGAACATGGCCGGCGCGCCGGAGATGTCGCCGCAGCATTTCGAAAAGCTGCTTCCCTACGCCGTTGCCCTCGGCGTCGAAAAGCCCTGGTCGGAAACCTTCGACCGCTGGCTGCTCACCGCTGCCGCCGGCGCCGCCGCCTACCAACCCGCCTGGTACCACGGCGACCGCTTCACCGCCGGCTCCTTCGGTGACCGCATGGGCGGCTTTGCCGGCTCGATGGCCGATACCATGACCTCCTCGCTCCCCCCGCCACCGAAGAGCTCCTCCTCCGGCTTTTCCAGCGGCGGCGGCTTCTCCGGTGGCGGTGGAGGCGGCGGGGGTGGCGGCGGGTGGTGATCTCTACCTCCCCCTTGAGGGGGGAGGTCGCGCGGAACGCGCGGGTGGGGGTGATCCGGGCGCGCGAGAGCTCACCCCACCCCGGCACTGCATGCCGACCCTCCCCCTCAAGGGGAGGGTATTGCCATCCGGCAGCCTCGCTTGCAATCTAAGCGGGAGGAGAGCGCAATGGCAAAAAAGCCTTCAAAACTCGATCGCTTCAAAATCGTCAACAGCCGCCGCCTTCGCATCGGCGCCACCGACGCCGAAGCAAGATTGTGGCGCCACCTCGAACGCATCCCAATCGAAGGGACCCATTTCCGCCGCCAGGTGCCGATCGGGCCATATTTTGCCGATTTCGCCTGCCACCAGATCGGCCTTGTGATCGAACTTGACGGCAGCCAACATGCATCGGAAAGGGGCTTGCAGCACGACGAGAAACGAACGGCCTTTCTTGAAAGCTAGGGCTACCAAGTCCGGCGCTTTTGGAATTCGGAGGTTTTCAACGAACTCGACGCAGTGCTAGACACCATTTTTGCCATTGTGCAGCAACGTCAAATTTTGCTAGCAGAAGCCAGCCATTTTCACCCCACCCCGGCACCGCGTGCCGCCCCTCTCCGCCACGGAGAGGGTGAGGAAGAAATCTGATGCCCGATCTTCTGCTTGAACTCCGCTCCGAGGAAATCCCGGCTCGCATGCAGCGCAAGGCTGCCGGCGACCTGAAGAAGCTCTTGACCGATGCGCTGGTCGAGGCGGGGCTGACCTATGAGGGCGCCAGGGAATATTGGACGCCGCGGCGGCTGACGCTCGATATCCGCGGTCTGAATGCCCGCTCGGCCGATGTACGCGAAGAGCGCAAGGGCCCGCGCACCGACGCCAACGAAAAGGCGATCGAAGGCTTTTTGCGCGGCGCCGGGCTGACGTCGATCGATCAGGCGCATGTGCACAGCGATCCGAAGAAGGGCGATTTCTACGTCGCCCACATCGTCAAGCCCGGCCGCCCGGCGGAAGCGATCATCGCCGAGGTGATGCCCGGCATCATCCGCAATTTCGCCTGGCCGAAATCGATGCGCTCGGGTGCCGCCTCGGCCAAGGCGGGTGCCATGCGCTGGGTCAGGCCGTTGCAGTCAATCATCTGCCTGTTCGGCCCGGAAAACGAGGAAACGCAGGTCATCCCGTTCGAGGTTGACGGCATCACCGCCTCCAACGTCACCTACGGTCACCGCTTCCACGCGCCGGAAGCGATCACCGTGCGCCGTTTTGCCGATTACGCCGAGAAGCTGGAAAAGGCCAAGGTCGTGCTCGATGCCGAGCGCCGCAAGGACATCATCCTCCACGATGCCCGCGACATCGCCTTCGCCAACGGCCTTGAACTGGTCGAGGACGAGGCGCTGCTGGAAGAGGTCTCCGGCCTCGTCGAATGGCCGCGCGTGTTGATGGGCGCCTTCGAGGAGGACTATCTGGCGATCCCGTCGGAAATCATCCGCCTGACGATCAAGACCAACCAGAAGTGTTTCGTCACGCGCGTGCTTGGCTCCCACCTCCCCCTTGAGGGGGGAGGTCGCAGCGAAGCTGCGGGTGGGGGTGACCCGTTTGGTGTCGTGGAAGATCACCCCACCCCGTCGCTGCGCGCCGACCCTCCCCCTCAAGGGGAGGGTGTATTGTCGAACAAATTCATCCTAGTTGCCAATATCGAGGCGAAGGACGGCGGCAAGGAAATCGTCCACGGCAACGGCAAGGTCGTGCGCGCCCGCCTGTCGGATGCCAAGCACTTCTGGACCCGCGACCAGGGCAACCTGCCGGACCTCGAAACGCTGGAAGCCTCGGCCGCGAAATTCGATCTCGACCTGAAAAAGCCGCTCGACCAGCGCATGGCCAAGCTCGACGCGCTGAACGTGACGTTCCATGCAAAGCTGGGAACGCAGGGCGAGCGGGTTCAGCGCATCCGTTCGCTCGCCGCCGAATTGGCGAAGGTGACCGGCGCCGATGCCGCGTTGGTTGATCGCGCCGTCGTCCTTGCCAAGGCCGACCTGCGCACCGAAGCTGTTGGCGAGTTCCCCGAGCTTCAGGGCATCATGGGACGCAAATATGCGGCTCTGCAGGGGGAAGATGCTTCCGTCGCCGCTGCCATCGAGGACCACTACAAGCCGCAGGGGCCTTCCGACCGCGTGCCGGACGACAAGGTGGCAATTACAGTTGCCCTTGCAGACAAGCTTGACACGCTGGTTGGCTTTTGGGCCATCGACGAGAAGCCTACCGGTTCTAAGGACCCGTATGCGCTGCGTCGTTCGGCTCTGGGCACTATTCGGATTCTGCTCGAGCGCGGCGCTCGAGCCAATTTAAGAAGAGTTTTGCGTGAACCGGTCATGCAAGCTGTAACGGTTCAATTCGGCCGTAAATTTAACGCTGACATCCCTTCCTTCGACGAGGTTGTTCAGAAAACTGAAAAGCGGCTAGATGCCCTTTCAGCTCTCGAAATTCGAATGGAGCAGGTGAAAGCAACGGGTGGCCCAGAGTTCGCGGCCAATCTCCTAAACAGCGTAGAGGCTGTCACAGCGGACCTCCTCGCCTTCTTCCACGACCGCCTCAAAGTCTACCTTCGCGATCTCGGTGCCCGCTACGACCTGATCGATGCTGTGCTCACACCGGAATCCGACGACCTCCTGATGGTCGCTCGTCGCGTCGAGGCGCTGACGGCCTTCATCACCTCGGAAGACGGCCTGAACTTGCTTTCCGGCACCAAGCGCGCCACGCAGATCCTCGCGGCCGAGGAAAAGAAGGGCACGGAAGTCGCGGAGGCAGTCGATCCGGCGCTCTTCAGGCTCGATCAGGAAAAGGCGCTCTACAAAGCCGTTACCGAGGCGTCGCAGGAAGCGGCTGCCGCCATCGCCGGGGAAGATTTCCGCTCGGCCATGGCAGCCCTGTCGAAGCTGCGCGGCCCGGTGGACCAGTTCTTCGACGACGTCCTCGTCAACGACGAAGACCCGGTAATCCGCGCCAACCGCCTGGCCCTGCTCGGCCTGATCCGCTCGGCAACGGGAACGGTTGCGGATTTCTCGAAGATCAGCGGCTGAAGGAACGGGCCGATGGGGGCGAAAATCCTCGTCAGCGCCTGCCTTATGGGCCATGCCGTCCGTTATGACGGGCAGGCAAAGCCGCTTGTGCATCCGGCGCTCGATCGTTGGCGCGCGGAAGGGCGGCTGGTGACAATCTGTCCGGAAATGTCGGCCGGCATGCCGGTGCCGCGGCTGCCGGCGGAGATCGAGCCGGGAAAATCAGAAGTTCTCACCAGTGATGCCCGCGTGCTGGAGAGCAACGGCGGCGATCTGACGGCCGAGTTCCGCCAGGGGGCGCAAAATGCCCTGGCGCTGGCAATCGAAGCCGGCTGCGCCTATGCGCTCCTGATCGACGGCAGCCCCTCCTGCGGCTCAAGCTTCGTCTATGACGGCAGGTTTTCCGGTGACCGTCGGCCGGGCGAGGGCGTGACGGCAGCGCTGCTCCGGAAAAATGGCATTCAGGTCTTTTCCGATCGCGATATCGACGCCCTCGTCGAGGTGATACAGCGCCGCGCGTCAAATATGACGCGCGGCGCTGTATCACTTTGAAACTGCTGCATAATTTTATCCTTAAATCGATACCGATTTAAGGAATTATGCAGTAGCGCGTTCCGACTGAACGTTGCCGGACCGCCCGAAACAAAAAAGGCAGCGCCCGCGAGCGCTGCCTTTCCTGTTGTATCTTGGGCCTGCTGTATCTTGGGCGGATCAGCCCGCCTTGCGCCATTGGGGTTGCCGGCGGGTCTCAGTGGGTACGCCGCGATCGGAGATGCGGAAGCCGCGAATGAGGTTCAAGAGCTCTTCCGTATCGTCAGCCAGCACCTGGGCCGACGCCGTCGTTTCTTCCGCCATCGCGGCGTTCTGCTGCGTGGCGACGTCAAGCTGGTTCATCGAGCCGTTGATGCTGCGCAGGGTCGTATCCTGTTCCGAAGCGCTGTAGGCGATCTTGGCGACGATTTCGTTGGCCGCCTGGATCTGGTTGGCAATCCGCTTCAACGCCTCGCCGGCCTCGCCGACCAGCTTGACGCCGTTGACCACCTGGGCGGAGGAACGGGAAATCTGTTCCTTGATCTCCTTGGCTGCGGCGGCAGAGCGTTGCGCCAGTTCGCGCACTTCCTGCGCCACAACGGCGAAACCCTTGCCGCTTTCGCCCGCCCGCGCCGCCTCGACGCCGGCATTCAGTGCGAGCAGGTTGGTCTGGAAGGCGATTTCGTCGATCACGCCGATGATCTTGGAGATCTCGTCGGAGGATTTTTCGATGCCGCTCATGGCCTCGATCGCCTGCGAGACGATGGCGTCGCTGCGGGACGCATCGACGCTGACCGCCTGCACCCGCTTGCTTGCCTCGCTGGCACCCTCGGCCGTGTGGCGCACGGAGGCCGACAGTTCGTCGACCGCGGCGACGGTTTCTTCAAGATTGGCCGCCTGCTGTTCGGTGCGGCGGGCGAGTTCCAGCGATGCGTTGCGGATTTCTTCCTTGCTGCCGCCGATATCAGCCCCCTTGCCGTTAACCTTCGACATGGCCGCCTCGAGCCGCGCCAGCGCATTGTTGAAATGTTCGCGCAGCGTTGAATAGCTGGGGCCGATATCGCCGCAGCGGATTGTGAGGTCACCGGTCGCCAGAACCTCCATTGCCTCGCCGATCGTCGCCACCACATGCGCCTGCAGTTCCGCGTCTTCGCGCTGAAGGTCGAGATTGTGCTGGCGCTCGGCGTTGATTTCGGCCTGCTGTTCGGCCTGACGGCGCGTCATCTCGTGCCGTTCGCGGACCTTCTGCTGCAGCGATTGCGTTGCCGTCGCCATCAGACCCACTTCGTTGCGCAGGTCCGTGTGCGGGATGTCGATCGAAACGTTCTCGTCGGCAACCGCCTGGAGCGCCGTGTGGATCGCCTGCAGCGGCTTGGTGATGCCGCGGATGACATACCAGGCGGCGGCGATGCCGAACCCGAAAACGATCAGGCCGAGAGAGAGCGCCTGCCAGATGGTGGCAGTGACCTGCGCGTCAAGGTCATCAATGTAAAGGCCGGTGACGACGACCACCTGCCAGGGCTCGAAGGCCGCGGCATAGGCGCTCTTGCGAAAGAAGGCGTCGTCCGGCTCGCCGGGCTTGCTGGCATAGAAGTTTGTCTGGCCACCGCCGGCGCGTCCAAGTCTGACCAGTTCGTCGCGGAACTTGTAGCCCTTCGGATCGGCAACGCCCTTGGCGCTCTTGCCGACCTTGCGCGCGTCGGGGTGGAATTTCATGACGACGTCATAGTCGTAGCCGAAGAAATACCCGTCCGGATCGAACTTCATCGCCGTCAAAGTCTTGAAGGCCTGCGCCTGCGCCTCTTCACGGGTCAGTTCACCCGCCGTTTCCCGTTCGTGGAAAGCCTTGAGTACCGATACGGCCGATTGCACCTGGGTGCGCAGCGTGTCGTAGCGAGCCTGGTAGAGCGCGTCGCTCGAGGCCGATAGCTGAAAATAGACGGCCGCTGCGAAAGCAACGAACAGGCCGGTAACGAGCAGCAGCAGTTGCCGCGAAATCCTGAGATTCTTCATGGTGTTCACGCGATCCAAACACCGGCAGCCAAGGGATCGCCGGCAAATCCACTTAATGATGCAGGGGTAAGGGCAGGTCGCACTCTGCGGCCACCGGAAATCATTTCCAAGACTATGTTAATCTGATCGTGCTTAAGAAAAGCCTATTCGCAGCGCAAAAAAATTACGCCCCTGCTTCTCTCAGGGGCGCAATTTCTCGCCTTGGAAGGCGAATGCCCGTTCAGCCATTTCAGCGTGGCTGGCCAGGGCAGGGACAGGGAACTCCCGGACTATTTTAGCCGAAGTTGGAAATTTTCCAGATCAACTTCTTGTGAATGGCTGTCTCGCGGCGTTACCGCGGCCATGCCGGCCATCGATGCGGTGGAGACCGCGCCGGTTTTCACCGTGCCGTCGATAACGGAAAGGGTGGCCGTCGCCTGGGCCTCGGCCGGCAGTGCATCCGCGGCTGGAGCCTTCGCCAGATGCTCGGCCGGCGCCATTTCCAGTTGCGCCGCCTTGATGGCTTCCTCCGAAGCCTTGGTGATGAAGACGACCGGCGAGCCGCCGAGCCAGGCCTCGGTGCGCATCAGCTTCATCTCGCCGTTGATTTCCTTGAGTTCCAGCCGTTCCGTGCCCGGAGCGACGTCGGGAACGACATAACTCGTCTTCTTCGTGACAACCAGCGGCGGGCAATGGGCGCAGGAGAGCTGCGAAATGCTGTTGTTTGCGTCCTGTCCGGTCTTCACGACTTCAACCGACGACGCGCCGGCTGAACCGGCGGCAAGCAGGCTGGCGACTGTGAACAACAGGGTGCGCATCGGCATTCTCCTCGATAATCCGTGCGAGGAGAATATTCATTCTCCGTTACGTTCCCGTCAGGAGAATTGGTAAAAATTGAGTGAGTTTTCGATTTCCGCCGTCCCGCCGTCAGGCTTTCTCGCGCTCGACCGCTTGCCAGCCGATATCGCGGCGGCAGAAGCCGTTGTCCCACTCGACCCGGTCGAGAGCGGCATAGGCTGTCTCCTGGGCCGCGCTGACGGTCGCGCCCATGGCGGTGACGTTCAGCACGCGGCCGCCGGTCGCCACCAGTTGCCCGTCCTTCAGCGCCGTTCCGGCATGGAAGACCTTGGTCGCGGCGTTTTCGGGGGGCAATGCCCTGATCGGCGTGTTCTTCTCGTAGGCACCCGGATAGCCCTTCGACGCCATCACCACCGTCAGCGCCACCTCGTCGCGCCATTCTGCACTGACATTGGCCAGCCTCCCGGTGGCGGCGGCATAAAGCAGGGGCAAAGCATCGCTCTTCAGCCGCATCATCAGCACCTGGCATTCCGGATCGCCGAAGCGGACATTGTATTCGATCAGTTCGGGCCCCTTGGCCGTGATCATCAGCCCGGCGAACAATACGCCGGTAAAGGGATGGCCGCTCTCGGCCATGCCGGCGATGGTCGGCTCGATGATCTCGCGCATCGTCCGCTCGACCATCTCCGCCGTCATCACGGGGGCAGGCGAATAGGCGCCCATGCCGCCGGTGTTGGGTCCGGTATCGCCGTCGCCGACGCGCTTATGGTCCTGCGCCGAGGCAAGCGGCAAGGCGGTCCCGCCGTCGCAGAGACAGAAGAAGCTCGCCTCCTCGCCATCGAGATAGGCCTCGACCACGACCTCGGCACCGGCGGCGCCGAAGGCGCCGGAAAAACAGCTGTCGACGGCGTCAAGCGCCTCGCCCAGCGTCATCGCCACCGTCACGCCCTTGCCGGCGGCAAGGCCATCGGCCTTGATGACGATCGGCGCGCCCTGTTCGCGTACATAGGCCTTGGCCGGTTGCGCGGACGTGAAGCGCTGATAGGCGCCGGTCGGAATATTGTATTTGGCGCAGATGTCCTTGGTGAAGCCCTTGGAGCCCTCGAGCTGGGCCGCGGCCGCCGAAGGGCCGAAGACGGCAATGCCGCCCACGCGCAGCGTATCGGCAAGCCCTGCCACCAGCGGCGCTTCGGGGCCAACCACCACGAAATCGATCGCCTGCTCGCGGCAGAAGGCAAGTACGGCGCCGTTGTCGGCGGTATCGAGATCGGCAAGCTCAGCATGTTCGGCAATGCCGGGATTGCCGGGCGCCGCGTAAAGCGCGGTCAGCAACGGCGATTGCGCCAGTTTCCATGCCAGCGCATGCTCGCGTCCGCCCGACCCGATCAACAGAACTCTCATCGCCTACTCCCGCAGCCCGAAGTGTTGAGGTGCGGTTAAGGCGAGGGCCGCTGAAGGTCAAGGCAAAATCGGAATTATGCGCGATTGACTGGCGGTTCAGAGCAGGCTGGAGGATCCTGCGCGGCGCCTGCCGCTGCTGGGGAACACGCGGTCTTCATCGCGGCCAGCGATTTCCGCTGCCTGCTTCAGCGCCCAGATCGAGAGGTCGGGCAGCGCAAGCGGCTTGCTGATGAGGTAGCCCTGGAAATGATCGCAACCGGCCACCGTCAGCAAAGCGAGCTTTTCGTAGCTGTCGATGCCTTCGCCGATCACCGACATATGTTGCGCGTGGCAGAGCGCGATCATTGCTTTCAATGCGGGCAGCGATTCCTCGTTGGCAAGGTTTTTCACCAGCATCCGGTCGAGCTTGATGGTATCGGCGGTATATTCGACGATCTGCTGCACCGAGGTGTAGCCCGCGCCGAAATCGTCGATGGAGATGCGGAAACCCCGGTCGCGCAGGGCTTCGATACTGCGGCGCGATTGGTCGCCGAGCTTGACGGCGTAGGTCTCCGTCAGCTCGATCTCGATCGTTCGCGCGTCGAGCCCATGCCGGTCGAGGCAATCGCTGAAATACTCGCTGATCGATTTCGAGTGCAGTTCCGCCGACGAGATGTTGATGGCGAGCACGGTTTCTGGTCCGAACAGCGCTTTCAGGCGCTGGTGGTCCGACATCGCCCGGTTGATCACCCACCAGTCGATCTTGGTGAATTGGCCGGTGCTTTCCGCGATCGGCACGAATTCGTCCGGCGTGACATTGCCGAGCGTCGGAGAAACCCAGCGCAACAGCGCCTCGCAGCCGGTCACCTTGCCGCGGGTATCGACGATCGGCATGTAGACGAGGTGGAACTCTTCGTCCGGATTGACCAGCCGCAGTTCCTCCTGAACGTGGCGGATCCGGTCGCGCTTGTCCTGGAGGGCACGCGAGAAGCGGGAAGAGCGGTTCTTGCCGTTGGTCTTGGCCTGGTACATGGCCGCATCGGCATTCGAAATCAGCTCGGCAAGGTTTGTTGCATCCGTCGGACAGACGGCCACGCCGATGCTGGCGGTGATCGGGTAGTGTTTGCCGAGCACTTCAAAGCCGTCGGAAAACAATGCCAGGATGACGGTGCACATTTCACGGATCGTGCCGTCGCCGGATGGCGATTGTACCAGAACGGCAAACTCATCGCCGGAGAGACGCGCAAAGATGACCTGCGGAAGCGACCGGCACCTGATGATCTCGCTGGCGGCGCTTTCTATCCTGAGCGCGAGCATCTTCAGGAGCTCGTCGCCGACCTCATGGCCGTATTTGTCATTGACGAACTTGAAGTTGTCGATGTCGATGAAGAGCAGGCTGCAATGCCCGCCCTCGGCCGTGACCTTGCGGACGACATCTGCTGCGCGCATGTTGAAGTGACCGCGGTTGCTGATGCCGGTCAACGTGTCGGTCCAGGAGGCATGCTGAACCAGCCGCAGCGCGCGCTGGGACTGGTCGTGCAACTGCTTGATGTTTCCCGTCAACCGGCCGATTTCGCCGGCCGCGCCGGTTTCAGTGATGCCGTCGTTCTCGCCGCTCATCACCGCCGTGACCTGCTGGTCGAGCGCTGAGATCGGATTGGTGATGAAACGGCGGATCAGGATGATCATCAGGCCGACGGAGACGAGGCTCATGGCGAGCGCGCCAAGGCTCAGGAGCAGCTTCAACCGCCCCATTTGGCCTGCATTGTGAGACGGCGGAACTGACAGCGTCGCAAACATCGACGGTGCCAGCCGCACGGATGCCGAAAGGTCGCCGGATACCGGTTGCTGTGGCGTCGTGGTGAAGGCGATTGCGGTTTGATACTCCTTCTGCAGCTTGCGTTGCATGCCGAGAAACTGCGTCGGCTCGACTGCCACCTGAACCAGAAGCGCGCTGTTTTTCGCACTCGGCAGCGGGCGGTTGAAGGTGACTGGGTCGATGAATTCCGAATAGACGATCAGCGGGCGTGCCTGTCCGTCATGAAGATACGTCCAGTCCCGGAGCTGGCTGCCGCCGGCCAGCCGGCGTGCCAGCGCAAACTGGGCTTGACCGATCGCCGCAAACGGATCGTCGCTGTTTTCGAAATAGTAACCGGGCGTCAGGTCCGGATTGAGAATGGCGAAGGAAATGAACTTCTCCGGATTGTCGGAGAGCGAGCGGATGCTCTGCTGCAGCCGGAGCCCAAGCGCATTGTTGCGGTAGGCTTCATCGGTTTCGGAGACGAAAAGCCGGACGGCGTTGCCCTCAAGGAGTGAATAGAGGAAGCTCCGGCTCTGGTTGACTTCGTTTCGGAACAGGGCAGCGATATGGTCGAGTTGCTGCGACAGCCGCGCGCGCTCCAGCGCGAGCATCGAATGGCTTTGCGCGATATAGACCGACAGCGCCGCGAGCAGATATCCCGTCAGCACTACAGGAAATATCAGGAAAAAGGCACGTTTTCCGAGCGTCACTGGAAATTTGCCATCGAGCTGATGATGCGCCGGCGGGTCTGGATCGACTGGACGGAGAGTTCCTTCTGATACTGGCTCTTCGCCAGGATTTCTGCGGGCGGATAGATTTCCGTGTTCGACCGCATCTCGGCCGGAATGAGTTTCAGCGCCGCTTCGCTTGCCGTCGGCATGGTCAGCGCTTCGGCGTTGGCTGCAGCACTTTCCGGCGAGCCGATAAAATCGAGCAGCTGCAGGGCGATCTCTTTGCGCGGCGACGCTGCCGTCACGGCCATGCAGTCGAGCCAGGACAAGGTGCCTTCCTTCGGAACCGTGTACCGCCAGGCACCGGGCGTGCCGGCCTTGTCGTTCAGCACATGCTGGTCGCCGCTATAGGCGATCGCCATATAGATATCCTTGCCGACTTCGCGGCTCTGGATCGAGGTGATGACGTAGTCATAGGTCAGCACGAAGGGTGCCTGTTTCTTCATTATTTCAAAGGCTTGCTTGAGCGTCTCATTGTCGTTGGCGTTGATCGACTTGCCGAGCAGCACCAGCGGCGCGATGAACGCCTCGTTGTGGTCGTCGTACATGGCGATATGCTTTTTCAGCTCCGGCGCCGGCGCCATCAGGTCGTTCCAGGAGGTGGGCACTGTTTTGACCAGGTCGGAGCGATAGGCGATGCCCATCGTCCCCCACAGATAGGGCATGGCGTAGCCTGCGCAGCGAGACGTCCATTCAGGTTTGTAGTCGTTAACCGCAGGAACGTTCTTTTCCGTCAGTTGCTCGAGAATGCCGCGTTTTCCGAACAGATCAGCGCCGTTCTCGCCGACGACAACGAGATCGATGTTACTGTTTGGGTCTGAAAGAACTTCGTCGCGCGCGTCGCCGCTATCGTAGAAAATCTGGTTGACGGCAACGCCGGTCTTTTCCGTCCAGCGATCGAGAATCTTCTGGTCGATATAGGACTCCCATATCAACAGGTTCAGCGTTTCCGCGTGTGCTGGGCAAGCAGCGACCGGCGCGACCAACGCGACGGAAACGGCAATAAACGTCTTGCGCATCAATGTTACCCCGACAGTCCCCGAGGTGAACCTTAGCTCGCAATGCTTGATGAATACTTACAAGAAGATGCGGGTAGTTTGGTACTGGTTGGCGGCTCGGATATTCCCCTACCGATGGCTCGGGAGCTTCGGCAGAAAGATCGTCAGGAGCCCCAGCAGCGGCATGTAGGAGCAGATCGTGTAGACTAACGAAATGCCCTTGTGATCGGCAACCACACCGAGCACGGCAGCACCTATGCCGCCGAAGCCGAAGGCAAAGCCGAAGAACATGCCGGCGATCAGGCCGACACGGCCCGGCACGAGTTCCTGCGCAAAGACGACGATGGCCGAAAACGCGGAGGAGAAGATGAAGCCGATGAGGATGACGAGCGCGGCGGTCCAGAACAGGTTGGCGTAGGGCAAGAGCAGTGCGAAGGGAATGACGCCGAGGATCGAGAACCAGATGACGAAGCGCGCACCGAAACGATCGCCGATCGGCCCGCCGAAGATCACGCCGGCTGCGGACGCGCCGAGAAACAGGAACAGGAGCAGTTGGGCGTCCTGAACGCCGAGACCGAATTTCTCGATGGTGAAGAAGGTGAAATAGCTGGAAAGGCTGGAGAGATAGGCGTTCTTCGTCGCGGTCAGGATGACGAGGATGATCAACGTCCAGATGACCTGATTGCGCGGCAGGGGCAGCGTGCGGCTGACAATCTTGCGGCCCGCCGAACCGCGGCGGTGGCGCGTATACCAGACGCTGACCCAGGACAACACCATGAAGCCGGTCAGTGCAATGATCGAGAACCAGCTGAGGCTGCCCTGGCCGCGCGGGATGACGATGAAGGCTGCCAGCAGCGGCCCGATCGCCGTACCGGTATTGCCGCCCACCTGAAACAGCGATTGCGCAAGGCCGTGCCGGCCTCCGGAAGCAAGGCGCGCGACCCGCGACGCCTCCGGATGGAATATCGCCGAGCCGATGCCGATCAGGCATGCCCCGACGACGAGGACGTAGAAGTGCTGGGCATTCGCGAGCGTGATCAGCCCGGCGCAGGTGGAAAGCATGGCCGCAGGCAGCGAAAAGGGCATTGGCCAGCGGTCGGTGACGACGCCGACGGCAGGCTGCAGCAAGGATGCGGTCACCTGAAACGCGAAGGTCAGAAGGCCGATCTGCACGAAGTCGAGCGCGTAATTCTCTTTCAAGAGCGGATAGAGCGAGGTCAGCAGCGACTGCATGATGTCGTTCATCATGTGGCAGAAACTGACGGCGACGATCACGGAGAAAGCCGTCTTTTCCACACTGATGCCGTTGACCGATGATACGCTCGCCATGCTGTCTTCCTCGCCCGTCGAATACCGTATTGTGATTGTGCCTGTCATTACACGGCTTGAGCCTGGCCTGCTTTTGTGTTCTGGTCGCAATCTTTCGAGAGTGGGCCAAATGCGGATCGTCGATCTCACGGGACATGACAAAGAAGGCGACGATGAGCATTTCGCGAGCCTTTCGTGGATCGAAAGCTCCGATGAGCCGGTCCTGGCGCTCGGCCGTGTCTATGCCGCGCGCTTTCGCGGACAGCCTCACAGCCATACGAAGACGCAACTCTGGTGCGCGCGCCACGGCGTCGTTCTCGTCAGCACCGCCGACGGCCGCTGGATGATCCCGCCCGGCCACGGTCTGCTGATCCCGGCCGGACTTGAGCATTCGAGCGAGATGATCAGTGACGTGCGGATGCATTCCATTTATGTCCATCCGTCGGCTGTCACGGCGGATGGGCCGCGCGTGCTCGCAATCACGGCGCTTGCCGGCAGCCTGATCGAGGAACTGGTGCAATCGGATGAAAAGCCACTCTCGCCACGGCGTAAACGCCTGATCATGGAGTTGCTGCTCGATGAGATCGGCCAATTGCCGGAGCGGCCGCTCGGCCTGCCGTTTCCGGGCGATGCGCGGCTCGGCCGCCTTTGCCGCCATTTCCTGAAATCGCCGGATGCCAATGCCGGCATAGACGATTGGGCGCGGAAACTCGGTATGAGCCGTCGTTCCTTCACCCGGCTGTTTCGCGCCGAAACTGGCGTCAGCTTCGTCACCTGGCGGCAGCAGGCCTGCATCTTCGCCTCGCTTCCACGCCTGGCCGAAGGCGAGCCGGTGACCAACGTTGCGCTCGATGCCGGTTACGAAAACATTGCGGCCTTCACCACGATGTTTCGCCGCATGCTCGGCAGTCCGCCCAGCACCTATCTGAAATCGCGCGCTGCCTGACGGTGCAATTCTGCCACGCCGCTGCAGAATCCCATCTGCGCAGATACGCTATCATTTTGTAAATAGAAGGTTTTCCCATATGGCGTTGGGCTAATATGGAAAAGAAAGACTGAACGTGTCTGGTTAACGCAATGGTAGTGAGCTAAGGCCTATAACCGCGCCGAAACGAGCCGTTTCAGTTTGCCCCTTCTCCTGACTTCGGTGTGTCGTGCCGGTGTCCGGCCTCGAAGGGGCTTGGTATCCGGAGTTCTGAGTTGTCCTGCCGATCTGCCCTTGCCCTTTCCGTTGGTGTTTTTCTTGGCCTTGCTTCTGCTGCTCAGGCACAGGACGGCCAGTATTTCTGGTCGGGTGACTGGTATCTGAAGGTCGGTGCGGCAGGCTTCCTCGGACCGAAATATGATGGCGGCTCCGACCGCCTGTTCCAGGCAGCGCCGCTGATCTCGCTCGGGCGCGCCGGCAGCACCGTGCGCTTCTCCTCGCGCAACGACAACCCGTCCTTTGCTTTCGTCGACAAGGGTGCCTTCCGCGCCGGTGTGGTCGGCAAGCTGATTTTCGAGCGCGACGAGGATACTTCGTCCAAGCTCAACGGCCTCGACCCCGTCCGCTTCGGCGGCGAACTCGGCGGTTTTGCCGAAGTCTATCCCACCGACTGGCTGCGCATCCGCGCCGAACTGCGCCAGGGTATCCGCAGCCATCACGGCCTTGTCGCCGATGTCGCAGCGGATGGCTTCGTCGATGTCACCGACAATGTCCGTGTCTCCGCCGGACCGCGCCTGTCAGCCGCCACGAGCGACTATTTCGATGCCTATTATGGTGTGAGCTCATCGGAAGCGGCAACATCGGGTTACTCGAAATATACACCCTCCGGCGGCCTGAATTCGGTCGGCGCCGGCACGGCCATCACCTGGCAGGCAACCGAAAAGCTCGAGACCAGCGCCTTTGCCGAATACAAGCGGCTGATGGGCCCGGCCGCGGATTCGAGCATCGTCAAGGAAGGCGGTAGCCGCAACCAGTTCATGGTCGGCCTTTCCGCCACCTATCGTTTCGATTTCACGCTGGATTGAGTTTACGGCTCTCGGCCAAAGCTCGTGACCGCTTGACCGCAGACGGCTGGCGCTGCAAACACATCGTATGAGCACCAGTCCAGCCGATTCCGGGCGCGTCCATGATGCGCCGTCCAACAATTGGGTCTACCGCGTCCTGCCGAGGCGGCTCTGGCCCTATGCGCAGCTTGCCCGCTGGGACCGGCCGATCGGCTGGCAATTGCTGATGTGGCCGTGTTTCTGGTCGGCGGGACTGGCGGCGAATGCGGCGGCTTCGGCCGGCACGTTCTCGTTCAGTCGTTTCGTCCTTCATCTGATGCTGTTCTTCATCGGCGCGGTCGCCATGCGCGGTGCCGGCTGCACCTATAATGACATCGTTGACCACGACATCGACATGGAAGTGGCGCGCACCCGCTCGCGGCCGCTACCGTCGGGCCGTGTGACGCGGCCACAGGCGAAGATCTTCATGGCGCTGCAGGCACTCGCCGGCCTTCTCGTGCTCCTGCAGTTCAACGGCTTTTCAATCTTCCTCGGCGTCTTCTCGCTGGTCTTCGTCGCGGTTTATCCCTTTGCCAAGCGTTTTACCGACTGGCCGCAGTTTTTCCTCGGCCTGGCTTTCTCCTGGGGCGCCCTGATGGGGTGGTCCGCCGAATTCGGCGGGGTAGGGATGGCCGCGATCATTCTCTATCTGGGCGCGATCGCCTGGACGGTCGGTTACGATACGATCTATGCCTATCAGGACAAGGAGGACGACGAACTGATCGGGGTGCGCTCGACGGCGCGGCGCTTCGGCGAGCATCCACGCCCCTGGCTGTTCGGCCTTTACGGCCTGACGGTGCTGCTGCTGTTCGTTGCGTTTTGGGTCGCCGGCGCGGGAATTCTCGCTTATGCCGGCCTGCTCGTCGCAGCGGTGATGCTGTTCTATCAGATCCTCGTGCTGGACATCCACGACGCGACGCAGTGCCTTGCCCTGTTCAAGTTCAACAGTGTCGTCGGATTGATCGTCTTTACGGGGCTTTGCGCCGCGCTCCTGGTGCGGTTGTTATAAAAAACCCTCCGGATCACCGGAGGGCAAGGGTCCACCGCAGTAAACGAAATTTCAGGCCCAGCTCAATTCCGTGTCGCGGTTGTTCTTCTTCTTGGCCAGGCGGGCGGAAAGAGCGGTGATGGCCCCTACAGCGCCGCGCGTCAAAAGACACGCAACGGACGCTGTAGCACTTTGAATTTGCTGCATAACTTTACCCTTAAATCGATTACGATTTAAGGAATTATGCAGCGGGATGAATTTGCGCATGGGATGTCTCCTTCTCGTGCCGGCAAAGTGCAAGTTGCATATGGCATCAAAAAGGCGTCCGCCGCGTTTTCAGAATCGTTGATAACTGGCTGAAAACAAAAGCAAAAAACCGGCCGCAGGGACGGCCGGTCTTTCGCGCTGGAGGAACACGCGGAAATTGTGTCGAAAATTAGCTGCGGGCGATAATTTCCCGGCCGTCGATCTTCATGTTGACGCCGAGACTGCGGGTGGAGCGGCGCATCAGGAAGCGCGGGCGGCGATCGTTGAAAAGCGAATGGCGGCGGCGCGGCTTGATCTCGCGGGTGCGCACTTCGCCGAGATGCTCTTCCAGAGGCCGGGCAACGCCGTCGGCCTCCACCATCAGCATCGGGGTGCGGTAAGCTTCCGACCATGCGCGCCAATCGGCAGCGATGTCGGATAGGTCATGTGCGACGAGAAGCGGAATGCAGAGATCCGGGTCGTCATGATGAAGTTCCAGCGTCACGGTTACTTCTCCGTCTCCATGGTCTATCGCACGGGCTGCAACCCCCTTGAAGGCGCGTGCCGGCAGCGCGATCGAGAGGGGCAGTCCGCTTGACGGCAGGACCTTGCGCAAAACCGCTCCGCGCTCATCCAGACTGATGGTGACATTGCTTGACTGTCCGTGCAAGCAGTAGCTTGCCTGCTGCGGGAAGCGTTTGGGATCCAGTCGCAGCGTGGTTTCAACCCAAGCCGGTTGGGAAAGTGTCTTCAGCATGTCAATCGCCCTTGTTTTCCTTGAGAGCCGGTTCCCGGTCTTCTCTTTGGGACTTTTCGTCCTCTATGGCTGGAGCATAGGCGGCGGCCGTTTGAGACCGCTTAAAAATTGCAGTTAAAAAACTTTGCATTTCCTGATGGTTAGCAAAGACCAACGCGGTAGGGTTTCCCAAATCTGAAGAAAATCGGCAGCATTCTGCCGATCCGCAGGCGGGGCGCCGCGGCTTCGCGGAAAAGCCACGCACAAGGCTGAAAGGCCATGGTGCCGCAGATTATGGCCGCATTGCGCGGCATTGCGTCCCGCCCGGACGGCATTCCGTCAGGCACTTCAGGCGATCGGCAGAGCGGCAATGGTTTCCACCTTTATCGACTACAACCTCATTACCCGCGATATGAAGACGAGCATTCGGCGCACCGCCGAGCAGGTGCTGGTTGCCCGCGAAACCGACTATTACAAGGAGAATATCGGCAACGTCATGTCGGTCGACGCGTTCCTCGACGACTACCGGCTCTATTCCTATGCCATGAAGGCGCATGGCCTCGAAGACATGACCTATGCCAAGGCCTTCATGCGCAAGGTCATGGAAAGCGACCTCACGGACGAGAACAGCTACGCCAACATGCTGACGGACGAACGCTACCGCAATTTCGCGATGGCCTTCAGCTTCTCGCAGTCCACCGAGGTGGTCCAAAGTGACGCACAGGAGGATGCGCTTATCGGCCTCTACAACCAGAGCATCGCCAATCTCGATGACGCAGTTACGGCCGACACGAACTATTTTAACGCAGCGATCGACACGATCACGACCGCCGATCAACTCTGGCAGAACGAGAAGCTTAAGAACTACGTCCTGACGGCGCTCGGCTTCGACCCGGACTATATGTCCTATGCGCATTTCAAGGGCGTCGTCACCAGCGACGTCAGCGATTCGAACAGCTATGTGAATACGGCGGCGGCGGCCTATGAGCAGGGCTACCAGGATAAGATCGACGCCGTGACGGCCAGCGCGACGGCCGCGGAGCTTGCAGACAGCACGAGCACGGCGAGCAAGCTGATCGCCCAATATCAGTCAGCGATCGACAATGCGCCCGACTATACGCCGCTTGCCGCCGCCTTCAATTTCCAGGGCGATGGGACGCTGGCCGCCGGCGATTTGCCGATGACGAACAGCCAGAAGGCATCGGTCAACGAGGCCTATGCCTTCGCGCAGCCGCGGCTTTCCTCGTCCGCTGCCCAACTCAACAAGGAATATTATGGTTCGACCATAGGAAGCGTCACCACGGTCGACGATATTCTGGGCAATACCCGGTTGTTCGCCTATATCCGCATCGCCTACGGCCTGCCGTCGAGCCTCCTGACGTCGACGATGGAGAACATCCTGACGAGTGATCTCAGCGATTCGACGAGCTACGCCAATACGCAAGGCGGCGAAAACAACGCCGCTTACAAGGAGCTCGCCGCAGCGTTCAACTTCCAGACCGACGGAACGCTTGCCTCCGGCGACACGGCGCAGACGGCGGAGCAGACCGCGACCACCTCCGCCTACTGGACCGATCGCTACAACGACGCAGACGAAGCCGCCGATGAGAGCCTGATCGCCTCCTACAAGACCCTGATTAGCGTCGCGGCGGATGTCGACGATCTGCTTGCTGACATCAAGATCATGAAACTGGCGCTGACGGCGGTCGGCCTTCAGGATGAAGGCGATACGACGCGGAAGCTGAAGAAGGTGCTGACCAGCGACCTCGCCGATCCGAACAGCTATGTCTACACCCTGAAGGACGACCGCTACGTCGAATTGGCCAAGGCATTCAACTTCAACGCCGACGGGACGTTCGGGGTGCCGATGCTGGCGCAGTCGGAATCGGAAATCCTCAACACTGCCAAGTCCTATGTCGTCGAAAAGAGCCGCTTCGGCACCGAGGAGGACAAGACCAAGGCGACGGAGGAATCAAAGTACTACAGTGCCGAGATCGCGGAGATTGAATCTCTGGACGATCTGCTGTCGAACCGGCGCCTGGTCGATTTCATTCTCGTCTCGGCCGGCCTCGATCCGGAGGAGTACACCTCGGACGATGTCCGGCAGATGTTCGAATCCGATTTCGAGGATCCCAAGAGCTTCATCAACACCGGGCCGAACACGACGATCTTCAAGGAAATCGTCGCCTCCTACAATTTTGACAGCGAAGGCAATCTGGCAAAGCCGGCAAACGGGATACAGACCAGGCGTGGCCTGCTCGAGACGGAGGATCTCTACCTCAACCAGACGCTCGAAGAGCAGGAGGGCGAAGACAATGCAGGCGTGCGCCTTGCGCTCTACTTCCGCCGCATGGCCTCCGGCGTCAGTACGGCTTACGATCTTTTGGCCGACAGCGCGCTGCTTCAGGTCATCCAGACGACGTTCAGCATCCCGGACGAAATGTCGAGCGCCGATGTGGATGTCCAATATGCCTACATCAATCGGGTCCTCGATGTTGAAGACCTGCACGATCCGGAAAAACTGGAAAAACTGCTCGTACGCTTCACCGCGCTTTATGACGTCGAGAACAACAGCGATGTCTCGGCCGCCGAATTGATCATGTCGGGAAGCGGCCGCAACGGCATCAGTGCCGATACGCTTCTGAGCCTCTCGCAACTGCGCACCGGCGGCGCTTGATTCCGTTCGTCAGGCTTTCAGCACCTTGTCGGGGTTCATGATCCCGGCGGGATCGAAGGCGCGCTTGATGCGCTGCATCAGGTCGATCTCGATTGGCGAACGGACCTTTGCAAGTTCGTCGCGCTTCAATTGGCCGATGCCGTGTTCCGCCGAGATCGAGCCGTTGTATTTCATGATGATGCCATGCACGATCGCGTTGATCTCGCGCCAGCGGGAAATAAAGGTATCCTTGTCGGCGCCGACCGGCTGGGAGATGTTGTAATGGATATTCCCGTCGCCCATGTGGCCGAAGGCGCAGATGCGGGCGCCGGGAATGGCCGCCACCACCGCCGCCTCCGCCTCCGCCATGAAGGCCGGAATGCTCGATACCGGTACCGAGACATCATGCTTGATCGAGCCACCCTCCGGCTTCTGGGCCGGCGACATGCTTTCGCGCATGTGCCAGAGGCTCTTGCTCTGCGTCTCGTTGGCAGCCACGACCGCATTTTCGACGAGGCCGCCTGAAATCGCCGTTTCCAATAGTTCGCTCATCATCCGCTCGGCGGTTTCTGCCGAATCCGAAGTGGAAATGTCGATCAGCGCGTACCAGGCATGCGCGGTGTCCAGCGGGTCGCGAACGCCTGGAATGTGTTTCGCCGTGAACTCGACCCCAAGCCGCGGCATCAGCTCGAAGCCGGTCAGGGCAGCGCCGCAAAGGCTCGATGCCTTGTCGAAGAGGGCAAGCGCATCGGCAACGCTTTTCAGGCCGGCAAAGGCCACCTGATGGCCGAGCGGCCGCGGAAAGAGTTTCAGAACCGCGCCGGTGATGACGCCGAGCGTTCCCTCGGCGCCGATGAACAGGTCGCGCAGGTCGTAGCCGGTATTGTCCTTCTTGAGGCGGCGGAGACCGTCCCAGATCTCGCCGGTCGGCAAAACGACCTCGAGGCCGAGGCACAGTTGCCGCATGCTGCCATAGGCGAGAACGGCGGTGCCGCCGGCATTGGTGGAGAGATTGCCGCCGACGCGGCACGAGCCTTCCGAGCCGAGTGACAGCGGGAACAGGCGGTTATGCGTCTCTGCCGCGGCCTGTATGTCGGCAAGGATGCAGCCAGCGTCGGCGACGATGACGTTGCCGATCGGATCGATATCGCGAATACGGTTCAGCCGCTCCAGCGACAGGACGATATCGGCCGCTCCGGTGCGCGGGATCTGCCCCGCCACATGACCGGTATTGCCACCCTGCGGCACGATCGCAGCGCCGGTTTCGCTGGCGAGCTTGAGGATCTGCGAGACCTCGTCGACGCTGCCCGGCTTCAGCACCAGCGGCGTGTTGCCCTTGTAGAGGCCGCGCGATTCGATGAGATAGGGTGCGATGTCTGACGGATCGGTCAGGGCGTTGCGGTCGCTGACGATGGCGGCGAAGCGGGCGATGAGGTCGGGCGAGGGGAGAATGTTGGTCATGATGCCGAAACTTATAAGGCATGCTCTGCGAAACACCACCATTCCTTGCCTTGCGATGATGCGATCCTGATTACGTCCCGGGGCGTATCCCACGCGCCTTCAGGTCGGTTGGCTGCCTCCCTTACATTTCTTCTTTTCCGTAAACGTGTCGCCTTTCCATTTACGGACAATCTTGCAATTGCCCCGCTTGATCTTCTCGATCCGTTTGTCCTGTGCCACCAGATCGCCGTCGTCTCTCACGAGGACGTGGTCGCTGTAGGGAGCAGCCGGCAGGCTATTTGCAAACCCTGACACGGCTATGCTCATGACGCAGATCCATGCTGGCGCCATCATGCCTATGCCCTCCCGGTTTTTTTAAAAAGGCCAACCGGGAAAATATATCAATGAAGTTGAATATAGAGAAGCAGAGCCAATGCCTCGACCGGGTTATGTGGCGGCTTCCGGAATATCCCTTGGCGCAGCTGCCCTTTCAATCCGGTCGATGATCGCTTCGCCGAGGCCCACACTCGGAATGGGTCCGAAGGCAATCGTCGTGGCGCCGCATGCATCGGCCTTTTTCATATAAGCAAACAGATTGGCAGCCGCCTCGCGCAGGCTGGCGGAGGGGCTGAGATCAAGAACCACAGCGGCCTTTTCTTCCCCGGGCAGAGCCGCGCCGCCGAAGCGGATCAATGCTTCGCCCGGCTTCACATCGGCCGCGTTCAACCGCACCGCGGCCCCCGGTGCGTAGTGGGAGGCGAGCATGCCTGGCGCCTCGATAGCGGCCCCCGCGGTTTCCGATCGCAGCACGGGCTTTCCGGTCAGTTTCTCGATATCGGCGACATCGAGCCCGCCCGGGCGCAGCAGCCGGATTTCGTCGCCGTCAACCTTGATGATCGTCGATTCCAGGCCGATTTCGGCCGGCCCGGCATCGAGGATCAGCGCCAGCTTGCCGCCAAGATCGGTGGCGACATGCTCGGCGCTGGTCGGGCTAATCTTGCCGGAGGTGTTGGCGCTCGGGGCCGCCAGCGGCTTGCCATAGCGCTTGATCACCGCGCGCGAAAAACCTTCGGGCATGCGGATGCCGAGTGTGTCGAGACCGGCGGAGGCAAGCGGGTGAACGCCGCTCCTGGGCTTCATCGGCAGGATCAGCGTCAGCGGTCCCGGCCAGAAGGCTTGCGCCAGCTTGAGCGAGATCGGGTCGAAGTCGACATAACACCGCGCCATGGCGAAGTCGGCGACATGGCAGATCAGCGGGTTGAAGCGGGGCCGCCCCTTCATTTCGTAGATGCGGCTGATGGCGTCCGGGTTCGTCGCGTCGGCTGCAAGACCATAGACCGTCTCCGTCGGGATCGCCACCGGCAGGCCTTTCGCCAGCGTTTCGCAAGCCACCGCCAATGCGCGCTCCGGTTCGCTCCTTGTGTCGATGATGAGGGTCATGCAGCTTCCAAAAAATCGAGGGCCGTCCGAGAGGGCAGGGCTTTGCGGTTTCTATTACAGGGCTCGGCGGGATATTGCCAAGCGCATTCGGCGGGCCGCCCTGACTGTGTGCCCGATCGGTACACCTCCCCCCTTCAAGATTTCTTAAAATGCGACAGCTTCGATTAGCGGAGCTGAAAGTTGGGCATGCTAGATGTTGCGTTCTGCACCCTGCCGGAGCGCAAATGGCCAACAAGAAATCCATGCCGAACGACCTTGCCTTGCGCATCGCCACCGCCATGCACCAGATGGGCATCGACGCTGTCCCGAGAAATTACGAACTGGTGTACGAGGCCTATGCCGGCGCCAATCCCGAGCTGGTGCGGGACTTCATCGCGCTCGGCAAATACAAGTCGCAGGCCGCACTCGACGAACTCGGCCGCAAATACCTGCCGCACCACCATGAAGCGAGCGTCCTTGCGCGCTCGACGACGATCGTGCGCGACGAGATGAGCAACTTCATGAATTTGCTCTCGCGCGAAAAGAACTCGCTTGACGACTATGGCCGTCTGATCGGCGAGGCGTCGAAGGCGCTCGTCGTTTCGGACGAGGCAAGCCAGGCGGCGTTGAAGAACTCGATCCAGGCCCTGAAACGGGCAACCGAGCGGCAGGTCACGCACAATGCCGAGTTGGAACAGAGCGTCACGGCGCAATCCAACGTCATCGCCGGCGTCCAGAAGGAGCTTGCCGATTTCGAGGCGACGAAATTCTCGGATGCCGTCACGGGCCTGGCCAACCGCCGCGCCTTCAACAAGGCGCTCGCCAAGGTCTATGCCGATCCCGACCGGCCGCTTTCCTGTGGCGTCGCGATCGCCGAGCCGGACACCAGCCAGAGGCTGTCCGGCGAACAGGCCGCCGCGATCGCCGATCATCTCGCCCGCCATATCGGCGGCATCGCTCAGCAGGCCTTTCCGCCGAGCGAGCTCGCCGCGCGTTTCGACGGCGTCCGCTTCGGCTTTTTGATCAATGCGGGTGAGGAGCGGGAAGTTGTCCGCCTTATGGCGCTGCTGCGATCGGCTCTGCGCGGTGTCCATTTCAAGCACCCGAAAACCGGCCGCAGCCTTGGCAGTGTCACGCTCTCGGTCGGCGTGTGCATGTCGCGTGGTGCCGGCAATGCGTTCGATCTCGTCGGAACGGCCGAAAAGGCGCTGGCCAAGGCACAGGCCAAGGGTGGCGATAACACTGTCGTTCATGGAAGCGAGGACGAGCAGCCGACAGGGCGGGACTGGCTGATCTACAAGCGATAGGCGGCTGCCGCTACTGCATAATTCCTTAAATCGGATTCGATTTAAGGATAAAATTATGCAGCAGTTTCAATGTGCTACAGCGTCCTTTGCGCGTCAGGTTTGACGCGCGGCGCTGTAAGGCGTCAAAGGCTGTTGATGATCTTGCGGAGCCGTTCGTTGCAGGCGCCGAGCAAAAGCACGTTCTTCAAGGCTTCTTTCGGATCGCGGGTGCGAAACAGGAGGCCGTTCTCGTGGACGGTGCGGTTGAGCGTCAGCTTGCCTTCTTCCGCATCAAGTTCGGTCGCGACGGCAAAATACATCCGCGAATAGCCCAGCTTGATCTTCTCGAAGAAATGCTCGTTGGCGCCGATGTCGGAGAAGAAGTTGGCGATATAGAACGACCACCGGACATCGTCGAACTTGGCGAACTTCGTCCGCGCCGTGGTCACATGGCAATAGCCGAGATGCGGCCTGCCTGAAAGCGTGCGATGGAAAATCAGCTTCGGGAAGCGGATGGAGGCATGGAAGCCGTTGATGCGTTCGTGCGTCACCGTTCCCGCAGCCTCAAGCCTGCGGCCGGTGCGGGTGGCCACTTCCTGATGGGTCAGGTAGCGCTTTTCCTCGACGCTCCATTGCTGGGGCCGGTTGATACGCCCGGTGCGCAGGAACTCGGTGTGAACAGCTGATTTCGGCGATTGAACCGGTTTCTTGACGGAAGCAGCGTCGAAATATCGCAAGTTTGGCATCGGCCTGCACCAGGATTGCGCCAACGTGCTGATTGCACTGCGGCGGAAATATTTATGATGAAAAGCTACATTACGAGGGTTAATGCAGTCTTTCCGAGCATTACCCGCGCGCCATGGTGCGAGGCTTGCGCTTTCAACCGGGTTGTCGCGCCGCAATATGTCGCAAAGAGACGGTCTCTGCACAGAATTTGACAGTGCGTGACTGAAAAGGCGTCATCTGCCGAAAAATCAGGAGATACCATTGTTTCTGCTTATAAAATAGCCATCTTTCCGTCTGGAAACGCAACTGTGCGTGTGTCGTCATTCTGGAACCGGATGTCGCTAATCGGCGGCTGTCCGGCCGCGTCGGAAGATTAGATGAAGACACTCAAGGTGCCGCCTTTATAGGGAGGGCGGAGAATTGGGAAGCCGGTCGAAATCCGGCGCTGCCCCCGCAACGGTGGTGGAGCGAAACCTCGGCAAAAGGCCACTGGAGAGATCCGGGAAGGCGCCGCGACGGTCCGAAAGGACAGCTCCTGAGCCCGGAAACCAGCCTTGTGGCGAAATTGATGTCTTGGTTGCGGCGGGCAGCCGGAAGGCGAACCAGCATATCCACGCGCATTCCCGGCGCGGTGGTGGTTCCTTTCCTGCCCGCTTAACCGAAAAGTGGCGAGCACAAGGAAACGAACATGGATCTCCGCAGCGAAGTCCTCCGCAAACTCAAGACCCGCCGCGACGGGCACAGCCTGGAACAGGCATTCTACACCGATCCCGATCTCTACAAGCTCGACATGGAGCAGATCTGGTACAAGGACTGGCTGTTCATCGGTCATGACTGCGAAATCCCCAAGGCCGGCAACTATTTCACCGTCCAGGTCGGCGATTATCCGGTCGTCGTCGTCCGCGATCGCCAGGGCACCGTCCGGGCGCTCCACAATTCCTGCCGCCACCGCGGTTCGCGCGTCTGCGCCGGTCAGAAGGGCTCGTCGGCCAAGCTCGTCTGTCCCTATCACCAGTGGACCTACGAGCTTGACGGCAAGCTGCTGTTCGCCCGCCAGATGGGCGAGGATTTCGACAAGGCGCAGCACAGCCTGAAGCCGATCCATTGCGAAACCATCGGCGGCTACATCTTCATCTGCCTCGCCGACGAGCCGATGGATTTCCAGCCGATGCGCGACATGGTGTCGTCCTATGTGACGCCGCACAATCTGAAGGACACCAAGGTCGCCTTCGAAAGCACCATCATCGAGAAGGGCAACTGGAAGCTCGTCTGGGAAAACAACCGCGAGTGCTACCACTGCGCCGCCAACCATCCCGAACTCTGCCGCACTTATCCGGAAGCGCCGACCGCGACCGGCGTGCAGGGCGCCAAGGACGATCCGATCATCGCTGCCCATTGGGCGAAATGCGAAGCCGAAGGTCTGCCGAGCGAATTCAAAATGTCGCCGACCGGTCAGTTCCGCATTGCTCGCATGCCGCTGATCCAGGAGGCCGAGAGCTACACGATCTCCGGCAAGCGCGCCGTCAAGCGCCAGCTCTCCGACGATGTCAGCCAGAGCCACATCGGCACGTTGCTGATGTTCCACTATCCAAGCACCTGGAACCACATCCTGGCCGACCACGCCATCACCTTCCGCGTCCTGCCGCTCGGCCCTGAACTGACCCAGGTCACGACGAAGTGGCTGGTGCACAAGGATGCCGTCGAAGGTGTCGATTATAACCTCGAAGAACTGACGCATGTCTGGACCGAGACCAACGACCAGGATCGCCAGATCGTCGAGGAAAATGCCTTCGGCATCCGCTCGCCCGCCTATCAGCCCGGTCCCTATTCGCCGGAGCATGAAGGCGGCGTGATGCAGTTCGTCGAATGGTACGTCAATTTCATGCAGGATCGCCTGCATGGAGCCTCCACCCCTCTGGTCCGGGTCGCCTGACATGACGATTGCTTCATCCTTCCGGCACTTCGACGAATTGCTGCCGTTCAACGACCGGAAGCATCTCCTGGAATGTATCTCCGTCACCGCCGAGGCTCCGGATGTGATGACCTTCGGCTTCAAGGCCGACAAGGACAGCTGGTTCCGCTACCTGCCGGGCCAGTTCGTCACGCTCGAGCTGCCGGTTAAGCCGGACGATCCGGTGATGCGCACCTACACGCTGTCTTCGACGCCGTCGCGGCCCTTCTCGGTGGCCGTGACCGTCAAGGCACAGGCATCGAGCATCGGCACGCGCTGGATGTTCGAGAACCTGAAGCCCGGCATGAAACTGAAGGCCTTCGGTCCGCTCGGCGATTTCTCCTTCGTGCGCCATCCGGGCGAAAAATACCTGTTCATCTCAGCGGGCTCCGGCATCACGCCGATGATGTCGATGACCCGCTGGATGGCTGATTGCGCGCCACAGACCGATGTGACCTTCCTCTCCTGCGCCCGCCAGCCGGACGATCTGCTGTTCCGTGACGAGCTCGAGAACATCTCGCGCAACATGCCGAAGCTCAATCTCGGCTTTATCGTCGAGACGCATGCACCGCGCCACGGCTGGCACGGTCTGCGCGGCCGTATCGACACCGCGAAGCTTGCTCTGCTTGCGCCGGATTTCCGCGACCGCACCGTCTTCTGCTGCGGGCCGGAGCCGTTCATGCGCGGCGTGAAGTCCATGCTGGAAAGCGTCGGCTTCGACATGAACCGCTATCACGAGGAGAGCTTCCAGCCGGCGACGGCACCGGCGGCTGAAGACTTCGCGATCGGGGGAGGGACCGAGGTCGATGCCGCCGCCGTCTCCACCGTCACCTTCACGATGGCCGGCAAGGAGGCCAAGTGCCAGCCGGGCCAGACCATCCTGCAGACGGCTCGCGCCGCAGGTGTCCGCATCGGTGCCGCCTGCGAAGGCGGCCTCTGCGGCACCTGCCGCGTCATGAAGGTCTCCGGTGAGGTCGAGATGCACCATAATGGCGGTATCCTCGACGACGAGATCGACGAGGGCTACATCCTCGCCTGCTGTTCGCGGCCATTGGGGGATGTGCAGATCGAGGCCTGAGGGCAGGCTTGACCGGAGGGACATCTGAGGGTGGTGCCCCGGCATGGGGCATCAACACCAATCCATGAACCAGCCTGGCAGGAACAAGGGCGTGCCGCTGACGAAGCCCCGAAATCGGGCTGAGGACGCGGCTTACCTCGCCACCAGCGGAACGTCGCCGCACCGCAACGAAATCCGGCATCTTCAGTAACGGACAGAACACCCTCTGTCGGAAAACGTTACTTGTTGAAGCCCGACGATAGAGTAAAATCCGATATGCAAGAGATACGTATCTTGCGCCGATTTCAGAACGTATGCCTTTGGCCCCTTCCTGCGTAGGAGGGGGCCTTCGATTGTCTGGCCCTGGCAGTTCTGGACGGCCGATGAGCCTCTTGAACGGGCTGATTTCGTTACCAATATTATCCTCCGATACCCGCGAAGAGGTAGCCAAAAAGGAGGAAAAAAGATGACTACTCGCGATGTCCCGTGGAACCATCCACTGAAAGTTACCTTACGCTCCGGTTTGGAACGGACGTTCGGCAGCGTCAACGAAGCCCTTGATTTTCTGGAAAACGAATGGCCGTTGAAGCGAGGAGAGCGCTACGATTGCGCCGTCTCCTCCTGCAGGCGGGCGCTGAACCGGATGACGCCGGCGGCGGTGGCACGAGAGGCGTTCATTGCCGCGTGCCTTGAGGCGAACATGCCGGCAATCATGGCAGCGCCGCTTCCCTACGGTCGATCACATCAACGCGGGGCCTCGGCGGCCGTGTAGTATCGAGCAAGCGGCGGTGGCAACGGCCGCCGCCGCCAATGTCCCGCGGAAGAGAGATCGCCGAGGGGGATGAGAGAGTGAAGCCGATGAGCCTCGTGCCACCCCGTTCGACAAGCGGCTGGAAAATCGCCCGTGTCCTACCGCAAAGCCAGGGCGCCTGAAACCCGGTGGATTGATCCCGTCAGAGTCAGATCGACGCCGATGCCCGCGCCTGCGGCGATGCTGCCTTTGCCGGTGGCGATCAGTAACGGCTTGTCGAGCGGTTTTGCCGGCAGGAGCTCGCCTTTCGCCCATACGGCCCTGAGGGCCTTGGCAGTCATCGCTGCCACGTTGACGTCGATGTCGCTCAGGGTTCCGGCGACGCGGTAGGGGCAGCGCCGCTTGCCGCAGTTCGCCGCCGAGGAGAACTGCCAGAGCGCGTAGCCGTCCCAGTTTCCCATAGGGAAGACATTGCGGATGCCAGGCTTGTAGCGGGCATACCAGAGCGGCAGGCGCGACAGGATCGGGAAACGGTCGCGGTTGGCGGCGATGTATTTGGCGGTCGCGTGGTTGGTATAGAGCATCGGATAGCGGCCGGTGCGGGTCCTGATATGGCCGGCAAAAATGGCGGCATCCTCCAAGGACATGTATCTTTCCGTATCGATGCCTTCGATGTCGAGCACCATCAATTCGTCGTCGCGCGGGTCGGCATAGTCGAGGAAATGGTTGGCCTGGTCGATCGGATTGCCGGGGCGGGCGAGGTGATAGGCACCCCAGAGCAAGCCGCTTGCACGGGCAATGAGCCGCCGTGTCTGGTAGAGCTCGCGGCTGACCGCATATTTCCGCCACATCGTCTTGCAGTGGGCGACGGTATCACCGCCATGATCTCCCGTGCAGGCGAAACTCTCCGGCAGGCCGTCCGACGCCTTGGAGATGAAGCCGGCGATGCGCTTGTCCCTCAGCATCTCATCCCAGTCGATGATGTTCATCTCGTAGGCGTCGATAACCAGCGCGTTGTCCTTGGACTTCCACGGCATGATGTCGCGCGCTTCAACCCCGAGAGAAAACAGCGCGACGCCGAGGATAGCGGCGAGGCGGAAAAACATGCCCAAGCTGATAGACCGGCGCTTTCCCATAACAAGAGGGTGCTGAAACAGGGTTAACCGAGTGTTAATGCCTCGAGCCTTGCGGCGATTTTCGCCCCGACGCCCTTCGGCTATGCCCTCGAGGAAGGCCCTATGGCAGACGGCATAAGACTGAACGTCACGGCTTTAACACGTCTGTCGCGAACTCGGCGGACGCGCTTATCTGTGGTGGTTTCGTGGAACAAAAAGCGCCGCGGACCGTTCATTGGGCAAGACTATCTTATCGGGTAAAAACGAATGGAGAAACCCATGGGTGTTTTCGGATTAAAAATGGCGTCGGTGGCCCTCTCGGCCATGATGCTGGCGACGTCTTTCACTCCATCGCAGGCTTTCCCCCAGATTCCGGTACCGGTAAAGGCAGAGCGCGCAAGTGATTTCCAGGCCGTGCAGTATTATCGCGGTGACGAGGAGCGCTGGCGTGATCGTGACGGCCAGCGTCGCCGCGGCTACGACGGCTATTACCGCCGCGGCGGCTACTCCTATTACCGCGGTCATCGCGGCTATCGCTACTACCGCCGGGGCTACCGCGAATTTAACGGCTTCTGGTTCCCGCTCGCAGCCTTCGCGACCGGCGCGATCATCGGCGGCGCCATTGCCCGGCCGCCTGTGCGCTACGGCGGCAGCCATGTCGAATGGTGCTACAACCGTTATCGCAGCTACCGCGCTTACGACAACACGTATCAGCCATATGGCGGCCCGCGCAGGCAGTGCGTTTCGCCGTATTGATGTCGCCTACACGCACCAACTGGCCGGAGGCATTTGTCTCCGGCTTTTTTGCGCGTGTCAGAGAATTCCGATCCGCCTGAGGATCGTCCAGGCAAGGCCCATCGAAAGCAGGATGAACAAGCCTGCGAGCAATGTGCCGTGCGCGCCGCCGGCAAACGGCAGGCTGCTGGTGTTCATGCCGAAAAAGCCGGTGACCAGCGTCGGCGGCAGCAGGAACGCCGTCATCAGCGACAGGATGTAGAGATGGCGGTTGGTTTCCGAGGACAGCTTGCTGTCGATTTCTTCATGCAGCAGGCGGGCGCGTTCCTGCAGGGCAAAAACATCGCGGTCGACGGATTCCAGCCGGTCTGACAGGCGCTCCGCGACGTCGATGAAGCCCGGCGGCACTTCATCCTCCTCCGAGGTTCCGGCGCGCCGCAACAAGGCCAAAAGCGTGCGCAGATGCCGGTGCAGGCGCACGGCCGTCCGCCGCAGCGGGGCCAGCCGCGGCTGGTGGTTGTGGCCTGCCTCGCCATAGACGTCGTCCTCGATGACGTTGAGGTCTTCGGTCAGCTCCAGCACGAGGCTGATCAGGGTGCGCTGGAATTCGACCACCATCATTTCGAACAGATCGATCGGCCGGGCGCAGCGGGCGTTCTTCTCGACCGCGACCTTGACCCGGTCGATGCTGCGCAGCGGATGCAGCCGCGTGGTGATGATGATCTTTTCGGTGACGGCGAAATGCAGCCATCCGATGGTCTTCGTCTCGGCGTCGAAGGTGCGCTCGAAATCGACCAGCGTGCCATAGACCATGTCGTCCGAGACGGTGACGGCCGCCTGCGTGTCATGGCTGGTCAGCGTCGAAAGCGCGCTCTGCGGCAGCGTGGTGATACGTTCGATAAGGGCAGGGGTACGGGCATCGCTGAGTGCCAGATGCAGCCAGACCCACCCTTCGCCTTCCATCAGCGCATCGATGGAGGAATCGGTGGCGATCCGCAGGCAGCGGCTTTCGCCCGGCAGAAAACGATAGCCCCAGACGAGGCCTGGGATTTCCGAGGAGATGAGATTCATTTAGGCGTGATCCCGGGAGGAGGCCGGACTTCGCTTTATTCAGGTTTCATGACAGTTTTGTTACAGGCCGGCCATTGCGTCCTCAATTCGCTGAACAATCGAATATTGACGTTTACGTAAAAATCAATAATTTCTCGAGCCAACGAACATGCCATTGCTGGACTGTCGAGCGGCCATGTTGTCATGTGATTGCGGGAGGAGACGATAATGTACAAGGCACCGGTGGACGACGTTCTGTTCACGCTCAAGCAGGTGGCCGGCCTTAGCGAAGACTTGGCCGAGGGCGTCTTCGGCGATCTGGACGAGGACCTCGTTGATGCCATTATTGGTGAGGCCGGCCGCTTCGCCAACGAGGAGGTGGCGCCGCTCGCCGATATCGGCGACAAGCAGGGCTCGAAGCTGATCGACGGCAAGGTCAGGGCGCCGGATGGCTGGAGCGATCTCTATCGTAACTGGGCAGCAGGCGGCTGGAACAGCCTGACGGCACCGGAGGAGTTCGGCGGCCAGGGCTTGCCGCATATGCTGCATATCGCCGCGATGGAATTCTGGAATGCCGGCTCCATGGCCTTCGCGCTTGCGCCGATGCTGACGATGGGCGCCGTCGATGCGCTGGAAAAGCACGGTTCCGATGCGCTGAAATCGATGTTCCTCGCCAAGATGATTTCCGGTGAATGGACTGGTACGATGAACCTGACGGAGCCGCATGCCGGCTCCGATCTCGGCGTCCTGAAAACCCGCGCCGAACGCCGCGACGACGGCACCTACCGCATTTTCGGCCAGAAGATATTCATCACCTGGGGCGAGCACGAGATGACCGGCAACATCGTCCATCTGGTGCTTGCCCGCCTTGCCGGCGCGCCGGAGGGTACGCGCGGCATCTCGTTGTTCCTCGTGCCGAAATTTCTCGTCAATGAGGATGGCTCGCTTGGCCCCCGCAACGATCTGTTCTGCCATTCGCTCGAACACAAGCTCGGCATCCATGCCTCGCCGACCTGCACCATGGTCTATGGCGACGGCAGGTTTGGCGACGAGAAGGGCGCCGTCGGTTATCTGGTCGGCGAAGAGAACAAGGGCCTCAACTGCATGTTCACGATGATGAACAACGCGCGCCTTGCCGTTGGCATCCAGGGTGTTGCGATGGCGGATGCGGCAACCCAGCACGCGCTCAACTATGCCCGCGAACGCACGCAGGGCAAGGCGCCGGACTGGAAGGGAACGGGCATGAGCCCGATCATCGAGCATCCCGATATCGCCCGCACGCTTCTGACCATGAAGGCGCTGACGCAGGGTGCGCGCGCCATCGCTTTCGCCTGCGCCCGCGCTGTCGACCGGGCGCATGTGTCGGAAGGCGAGGTCGCGCGTTACTGGCAGGAACGCTCCAGCCTCTTGACGCCGATTGCCAAGTCCTTCGGCACCGATGTTGGCGTCGATGTCGCCTCGATGGGCATCCAGGTCCATGGCGGCATGGGCTTCATCGAGGAGACCGGTGCTGCACGCTATCTGCGCGACGCTCGGATCGCGCCGATCTACGAGGGCACCAACGGCATTCAGGCCATCGATCTTGTGACCCGCAAACTGCCTTTGTCCGATGGCGGCCACGTGCGCGGCTTCATCCGGGAACTGAACACGGTTGCCGAGGAGGTAGGCGCCTCGAACCTTGCCGATTTCGGCGAGACCCGCCGCTGCCTCAATGACGCGATCACTGATCTTGAAGCGGCGACCGAGTGGCTGCTCGCCCGTCTGGCCGAAGGCAAATCCGCCGAGGCGCTTGCCGGCGCCACGGCCTATCAGCGGCTGTTCGGCCTGACATTGACTGGTATCTACCTCGCCAAGGGCGGTCTGGCGGAGGCGGGCGACGGCGGCCGCGATGCCCGCATCGCTCTCTGCCGTTTCGCCGCCGAGAACCTGCTGTCCGAAACGGCAGCACTCAGGAGCAGCATTATCAACGGCGCGGCAAGCCTTGCCGCCGCCCGCATCGCACTTGCCTGACCACCTCGCCTGAACACTTGGCCCTGAACACCTGGCCCTGAACGCTTTGGCCCCGAACACCTGGCCCCGAACACCTGGCCTGAACATTTGGCCCTGAAGGAGACTGCCATGACCGACGACGTTCTGATCGAGCGGCCGCAAGACTATCCCGGCGTTCAGCTCATCCGCTTCAACCGGCCGGCCAAGAAGAATGCCATCACCAGGGCGATGTACGCCAAGATGGCCAACGCGCTCACCGTCGCCGGCACCGATGACGCCGTCCGCGTCACCGCCTTTCTCGGAACCGAAGGCTGCTTTTCGGCCGGCAACGACATGGCCGATTTCATGGCCTTTGCCATGGGCGGAACCATGGGGCAGGAGGTGCTCGATTTCCTGCGCGCGCTGGCAGGGGCCGCCAAGCCCGTCGTCTCCGGTGTCGATGGCCTGGCGATCGGCATCGGCGCCACCATTCACCTCCACTGCGACCTGACGATCGCCTCGGCGCGCTCCGTCTTCAAGACGCCCTTCGTCGATCTGGCGCTGGTGCCGGAGGCAGCCTCCAGCCTCATCGTGCCCCGCATCGCCGGCCACCAGCGCGCCTTTGCGCTTCTGGCCGCGGGCGAGCCGTTTACGGCCGAAGAAGCGCAGGAGGCCGGCCTGATCTGGAAGGTTACCGGTGCCGACGCGATTGAGGGCGAGGTTCTGGCGCTCGCCGCGAACCTCGCGAGGAAGCCGCCGGAAGCTCTGCGCATCGCCCGCCAATTGATACGCGGTGATCGGTCCGACGTGCTTGCGCGTATTGACGAAGAGGCAAAACACTTTTCCGCGCAACTGAAAAGCGCCGAAGCGCGCGCAGCCTTCGAGGCTTTCATGCGCCGTTGAGTGCCGCGCGACGATTGGTCCAAGGCGATTATCTGCGTGCCTGCCTTGCCGGATGCCGGGATGAGCCCCATATTGCACCGTGTTGCGTGGAGGAATTTCGGCATGGGAGGCGTGCCGGCAAATCAAGGATTCGTCCATGCGGTCTCGTTTCAAGCTTTCCCTTACCGACATGCTCAGGCAGCACCGGCGCTGGGAAAGGACCCTGGCCAAGGCGGTCAAGGTGACGCGCAAGGCGCTTGTCTCTGCCACGCCGGCACCGGCGTCGATGCCAGTCCCGGCAATCGTAAAGCCGAGATCGGCCGGAAAGCTGGAAGAGGTCAAGGCATTCGGCAGCAATCCCGGCCATTTGCGCATGTTGCGCTATGTCCCTGCAGGCCTGCCGAAGACATCGCCGCTCGTCGTCGTTCTGCACGGCTGTCATCAGACGGCCGAAGCCTATGACCAGGGCAGCGGCTGGTCGACGCTGGCGCGGGAACGCGGCTTTGCCGTCGTTTATGCCGAGCAGACCCACTCAAACAATCACAACCTCTGTTTCAACTGGTTCCGCCCGAGCAATGTCGCGCGCGACCGCGGCGAGGTGATGTCGATCCGCCAGATGGTCGCCAAGATGACATCGACCCACGGCATCGACCGCAAGCGGGTGTTCATTACCGGCCTTTCGGCTGGTGGCGCGATGACGGCGGCGATGCTCGCTGCCTATCCTGATGTGTTTCGCGCCGGTGGCATCATTGCCGGCCTGCCCTATGGTGCAGCCCGCGATGTACAGCGGGCGCTTGCCGCCATGAAGAATGCGCCGGAGCGGACACCGCAGGAATGGGGCAATCTCGTGCGAGCCGCATCGCCTGTAAATCGCGATTTTCCCACGGTTTCCATCTGGCACGGGACGCGGGATCACACCGTCTCGCTGTCGAATGCCGAGGCGCTGCTTCAGCAATGGCTCGATGTGCATGGTCTGGAACGCGATGCCTTCACGCAGAGTACGGTCGATGGTTACAACCGCCGCGTCTGGAAGACGGCGTCCGGGAAGGTCGCCGTCGAGTTCTACCTGATCGAGGGCATGGGGCACGGAACGCCGTTGAAGCCGAGACCCGCCTCGCGGCCAAGGGCGGATACGCCGGGTCCGTTCATGCTTGATGCCGGCATTTCATCGTCGACGCATCTTGCGACCGCCTGGGGGCTGAAGAAACCGGTCCTGCTATCGACCCTGAGACAGGCAGCCGAATAGGTGGAAAGCCCTTAAAATCCAGGCGTTTCAAACCGGGAAATTTTAACGCTGCCTTAAGTAGGCCCGGCTATGGTCCGGCAATAGGGACTTTTTCAGTCCCATCAGGCGGCATGACGCGCCGTCTCTCTTCGCCCTTCCGGGGCATGTCTTCATTCTCGCGAACCAGGAAGCGCCCGGTGCGCTATTGCGCCGGCGGGCGATCCCGTTTGCGCAAAAGCTGCATCGCAATAAGGAAGCTTGCCTTGTCTAAAAGATCGAACCTGATGACGCGCATCCTCGTCGCCGCGTCCTTCGTCGTCGTTGCCGCCTTTGCCGGCTTTTCCGTCTATATCGACAGTCTCCAGCATGCCGTAACGACACGTGCGGTGGAGGAAAACATCTCATCCTCCGGCAAGCAGGCCGCCCAGAGCGTCGCCAACTGGCTGAACGGCCGGGTCACGTTGACGGCGATGGCAGCGAACGCTGCCGGCAACGCCGCCGACCAGGCGGGCCTCGAAGGCGCGCTCAAGAACGGTGTTCTGGAGAAGGAATTCCTCAGCACCTATGTCGGCGATGAGACCGGAAAATTCACCAGCTGGCCGGAATTGCCGCTGCCGGCGGGTTATGACCCGCGCAAGCGCCCATGGTATCAGCAGGCCGCCAAGGCCGACAGCAGCGTGCTTACCGATCCCTATATCGACGCATCGAGCGGCGACCTCATCATCAGCGCGGCCACTCCGGTCAAGCGCGATGGCAAGCTGTTTGGCATCGCAGGCAGCGATTTTTCGCTCAAGACCCTCGTCGACATGATCAAGTCCGTCGATGTCGGCGGCGAAGGTTTTGCCTTCCTCGTCAACAAGTCGGGCCAGATCCTCGTTCACCCGGATGCGAAGCTCGTTACCAAGACGCTCGCCGACGCCTTCCCGGCGACCACGCCGTCGATTGGCTCTTCGATCACGCAAACCGAGCTTGACGGCAAGCCGATGCTCGTCAGCTTCGTGCCGGTTGCGGGCCTGCCCTCGGTCGAATGGTATGTCGGTTTCGCTGTCGATGCCGATGTCGCCTATTCCGCCATTGGCCAGTTCCGGATCGCCGCCGCCATTGCAACGCTTCTCGCCGTTGGCGTGATGATCGGCTTCCTTGCGACGTTGCTCAGCCGTCTCGTTATCCGCCCGGTCACCGATATGACCGGCGCGATGGAGCGGCTTGCCAGCGGCGACCTGAAGGCTGAAATCCCCGGCCAGGAACGTCGCGACCAGATCGGTTCCATGGCCGGCGCCGTCGCCGTCTTCCGCACCAATGCCATCGAGCGCGTGCGTCTCGAAGGTGAGGCCGAAGCCGGCCGTTCGCTGTCGGAACAGGAGCGCCGTGAGCGTGAAGCGCTGAAGGCGAAGGAAACCGCTGACATCCAGCAGGCCGTCGAAGCGCTGGCGGCCGGTCTCGGCCGTCTTGCCGATGGTGACCTCGGTTACCGCATCTCCATCCCCTTCGTCTCGCATCTCGACCGCCTGCGCGCCGACTTCAACAATTCCGTCGCCAAACTGCACCATGCTCTGCAGGCTGTCGGAACCAACGCTCGCGCGATCGACGCCGGCGCCAGCGAAATCCGCCATGCCGCCGACGACCTTGCCCGCCGCACCGAGCAGCAGGCCGCCTCCGTCGAGGAAACGGCCGCAGCGCTTGAAGAGATCACCACGACGGTCAAGGATTCAGCCCGCCGTGCCGAGGAAGTCGGCCAGCTGGTCGCCCGCACCCGCGCCGGGGCTGAAAAGTCAGGTGAAGTAGTCCGCAACGCCGTCAACGCCATGCAGGGCATCGAGAAGTCGTCCGGCGAGATCAGCAACATCATCGGCGTGATCGACGACATCGCCTTCCAGACCAACCTTCTGGCCCTGAACGCCGGTGTCGAGGCCGCTCGCGCCGGGGATGCAGGCAAGGGTTTTGCCGTCGTCGCCCAGGAAGTGCGTGAACTCGCCCAGCGCTCGGCCAATGCGGCCAAGGAAATCAAGGCGCTGATCACGACGTCCGGCCAGCAGGTTCGCGCCGGTGTGACGCTTGTCGGCGAAACCGGCCAGTCGCTACAGGCGATTGTCTCCGAGGTTCAGGAGATCAATACCCATATCAGCGCCATCGTGACCGCGACCCGCGAACAGTCGACCGGCCTTCAGGAAATCAACACGGCCGTCAACACCATGGACCAAGGCACCCAGCAGAACGCCGCCATGGTCGAGGAACAGACGGCCGCAAGCCACGGCCTCGCGTCGGAAGCAGCAGCGCTGAACGAGTTGCTTGCCCAGTTCAAGCTCGGGGACGGCCACGTGGCTGCTGTTACGAGACAGCAGGGTCGCCGGGCGGCGTGATCATACCGACGACGCAGACGAAAAGGGCTCGGCAAAAACCGGGCCCTTTCAATTTGGAGTGGTAAAGCGTTAAAAGTTGAGGCAAAAGCCGAAGCCTCCGCATCGACTGTTGTGACGGGGATACGATAGCCTTCGTCGAAGCATGACACCAAAAACCAAAAGCATTTGCGAAGGGTGGCTCTTTTGCCTGCGATACCGCTCTCATTCGTTATCTCGCTGTTGCTGATCATTCTTTTGGTCCGGGTGCTTGCCCAGGGCGAGGCACTTCTTCGACCCGCGACTGTTTTCATAGGAGCGTGCATTGTTTTGGTGACGACAGTCGGACTGCGCTGGAGCTCCGATATTCAGATCGTTCGTTTCCTCCAGCCTTTCGTTGCCGCTTTATTGCCTTCCATCGCCTGGATTTGCTTTTCGGATCTGAGACGGCCGTTCGCCAACCGAAGGTGGCCTCATTTCCTGCCGGCAGGCATGATCCTGTTCCTTTCTGCGATGTGGCATCGTTGGCATCCGCCGATCGACCTTGTTCTCGCCCTACTTTACTTTGGCTACGGGTTTTCTCTGCTCCACCGCGCCTATGCAGGCTCTGACAGTTTCGAGGGAGCGCGGCTGACCGATGCCGCGGAAGCGCGCAGGGCCGTGTTGCTGGTCGGGTGGCTGCTGTGCTGCTCCGGCGTAATCGATCTTCTTGTCGCCGTCGATTTCGATTTCTATCAAGGCAGCCATGCTGCTTCCATCGTCGGTGTTGCCAATATGCTGACGTTGCCTTTGGTTGCTTACGCCGTCACGATCATTGGCCGCAGTGCGCCGGAAGCCCAACCTTCCAGCCATTCAGCGAAGGAGAGGCAGGATGATTCCTCGCCCGAAAAACTGCCGGAGACCGAAGGCGACAGCCGCATCATGGAAGCGATAGAGACGATCATGCGGGAGAAGCGGCTTTTTCGCGATCCGGATCTGACTTTGAACCGCCTGTCGCGAAGGCTTGGAATCCCTTCGCGCCAGATCTCGGGGACGATAAACCGCACACTCGGCCGTAACGTGTCCCAAGCCGTAAACGAATACCGGATCAGGGATGCTCAGCGGTTTCTTCTTGAGACGGATTTGCCCGTAACGACCATCATATTTGAGTGCGGTTTCCAGACGAAATCTAACTTCAACCGGGAGTTTGCAAGGGTGACGGGAATGACCCCGAGCGACTATCGCCGCTCCGGCACCATGCCTTCCACAACACCCCTAGCTATCTGGCCGGAATAGCTTTGGCTAGGAACGCGGCGATGAGGTCGCCAATCTCGCGATGGATTTTTTCCCGGCTGCGGGTTCCTCCGTCCTTGCATACGATGCCATCGCCCGGCATCTCCTCTTCGATCAGCGCTCCGGCTCCCGGCTTGCATAGCTGCATGAAACTGAAGTGCATGGCATCGGGAATCTCCACATATGTGGAAGATGCTTTTGGCAAATACTGCGCGAGATAACCGGATTCGAGCCTTGCCGGCATGTCTCCAATGTCGATACCAGCGCCGATCACCAGGGACGGCACCCGAATGCCTGTCAGGCTTTCAGGTGAAAAGCCTCTCGCCAGGCCAAGATCCAGAGATACGAATGCCCCCAGACGCGCATCACTGAGGTCTCCCTTCGGTTGCGGTTTTTGGGTCTTGCGTGCGTCCAATGCCAAGTTCCTCTTTAAGGCTGCAGGCACGCGGACTTGCCTTCGTCTCGCAATCCTTTTCGAACAAATTCGTGTCGAAACGGGCGCCGGCGAGGGCCGCGACGGTCCAACCGCCTAACGAATGACCGATGGCGGCGATCCGGTTCACATCGACCTTGCCGGCCATTGCAGGATCTTCCGTCAACATGTCGATGAGTCGGCTGAGATCGTGCGGGCGCTCCCACAGCTTCGCGGCTTGCAACGGGTCTTTGTTGAACGTGGTCGTGCCGGGGTGGTCGGCGGCCGCAACGATGTAGCCTTTCCGCACGAGCTCCCCGGCCAGCCAGTTGAGGTTGCGCCAGCTGCCGCCATAGCCATGCGAAAGGACCACGAGCGGCCGGCTTGTTGCGTCAGGACTGCCGACCCTGACCGCCGGAATTCCATAGAATACCCGGTTTTCACCGACGGTGATGGCTTTGCCCCCGTCATTGGCGGGATACCACATGCTGACATGGAGGGGGCGCTCCTTTCCCCTATCCAGCTCGGTTTCTCGAAAACCGATGGTATTGGCGGAATGGGCAAGTGTAGTGGCGAGCAACCACAATCCGCCGGTGCAGAACGTAAACTTGAGCGTGAAAGCCTCTCGTTGAGATTGAACTTGGCTTTCATGGCTCGAAAATCAGAGCGCCCGAGACCTCAATCACGATCTAGGACTTGCGGCGAGTGAGTGGCTGACGGCGAAATCGGCCATCGAGGAACGGGCGTTGCCGCCACTACTTCTCCAGCGTCGCCACCACCTCGATATGTGATGACCACAGAAACTGGTCGATCGGCGTGACGGACGTGATCCGGTAACCGGCGTCGACCAGAATGCGCAGATCGCGCACCAGCGTCACCGGATTGCAGGAGACCGCGACGATCTTCTTCGCGCCGGAGCGGGCGATTTCCTTCGTCTGGACTTCGGCGCCGGCGCGCGGCGGGTCGAAGACGATGGCGTCATAGACCTTGAGCTCCGAGGCCATCATCGGCCGGCGGAAGAGGTCGCGTTTCTCCACCGTCACCGGCTTCAGGCCTTGCGTGGTGCGGGCAGCGAAATCGAGCGCTTTCAATGCCTTGTCTTCGCCTTCGACCGCATGAACACGGGCTTTTCTGGCGATACGCAGCGAGAAGGTTCCGGAACCGGCAAAGAGGTCGGCGACGCGCTTGGCCTTGCCGAGATGGGCCATCACCAGTTCGGCCATCGCCTCTTCGGCGGGCTTTGTCGCCTGGATGAAGCTTCCCGGAGGCGGCGAGACCGAAACGCCGCCGAAATCGATGACCGGTTTTACCGGCTCGACCAGGATTTCACCGTTGAGGCTGAGCCGAGCCACGCCCTTTTGTCCGAGAACGGTCTCGATCGCCATGCGCCGCTGCCGGTCGTTCATCGCCTTGATGCCTTCGAAGGCAAGGTCGAGGCCGGAGAGGGTTTCCAGCACCGTGATGCGAAACGCTTCGGCATTGACGGCCATGGCATTGGCGATCGTCCGGATGGTTGCAAGCCGCGACACGATGCCGGGGCTTGCGATGGGACATTCGGAAATCGAGACGATGTGGTGGCTTTCGGCCTGGTTGTAGCCGAGCAGCAATTCCTTCTCGGTGCGCCGTGCCGTGAACACCGTGCGCCGCCGTTCGCCGGGATGGGCGAGCACAAGCGGTGCGACCTCGGCCTGCAGCGCCTTCGATTTTAGCGCATCGACGACCAATTGCCGCTTGAAATCCTGGTAGAGGCTGTCGCTGGCATGCTGCAGGCTGCAGCCGCCGCAGGCGCCGTTTTCGCCATCCGGCCCGAAATGCCGGCACTTCGGCTGGACGCGATCAGGCGAGAGATGGGACATCGACATCACCGTGCCCCTGTCCTTGTTGACCGCCAGCGCCACCGTTTCGCCAGGCAGCGTGAAGGACACGTAGACCGGCCCGAACGGGCCGCGGGTCACGCCGTCGCCGGACATGCCGAGCTTCTCGATGGTCAGCGTCTCGGTGCTCATACGTCTTCGTCCAAGGGGGCGTCTTCGTCCAAGGGGGCGTCGTCCAGCGGCTTGCGGCCGGCCAGAAGGTATTCCTCATTGCCATCGCCGCCGGAGATCGGCGAGGGGATAAGGCCGAGGCTTTCCCACCCCATGTCCTCGGTGAGCCAGCGCTCCAGTTCGGCAGCGACGGCGGGTGCGCTGTCCGGATCCTTGAGCAGGCCCGCCTTGCTAACGGCCTCGCGGCCGGCCTCGAATTGCGGCTTGACGAGCAGGATGCAGTGGGCGCCGGGCTCGGCGAGATCAAGCGCCGGCGGCAGGGCAAGCTTCAGCGAGATGAAGGAAACATCCGAGACGACAAAGGAAATCGCGCGGCCGTCGAGATGGTCCTCGTCCAGCACCCGGGCATTCAGCCCCTCGATATTGGTGACGCGCGGATCAGCTTCCAGCCGCGGATGGAATTGACCATGGCCGACGTCGATCGAAATGACATGCGCTGCGCCGTTATGCAGCAGGATTTCGGTGAAGCCGCCGGTCGAGGCGCCGATGTCGAGGCAGTCCAGCCCCTCGGGCGACAGCTGGAAATGCTCGAGACCAGCCTTCAGCTTCAGCGCCGCGCGCGAAACATAGGCCTGGACCGGGTCGTCGATGCTGATCGTCACATCCTCGGGAAAGGTGGAGCTCGGTTTGGTGACCGTGCGGCCATTGACGGTGACGGTGCCGCGCTGGATCGCATCGCGGGCGCGCGAACGGCTGGCGACAAGCCCCAGGTTCAAGAGCAGCTGGTCGAGGCGGACGGTTGTTTTGGGTTCGTTTGACATGGCCCGTCATGGCGCGTCGAGGCCCGTATGGCAAGGCTTTTGGGCTGTTTAACGGCAAAAAATGCCCGATAGCAGGGCCCGCGCGGCGGGTCAGGGTGATCTCGGTGCCGGAGTGGCCCGTCAGCCCGCCGCGCCGACGCCGATTTCCTTCTGGCCGAGAGCGCGGAACACCGTCGAGACGATGCCGGCGCGGTCGAGGCCGGCCTTGGCATACATGGCCTCGGGCTTGGCCTGTTCCATCCAGATGTCCGGCAGAACCATTGGCCGGATTTTCAAACCATTGTCGAGCAGACCCTCATGCGCGAGGAATTGCAGTACATGGCTGCTGAAGCCACCGACGGCGCCTTCCTCAACGGTGATCAGCACCTCGTGATGGCGGGCAAGCTGGCGGATCAGGTCGTGGTCGAGCGGCTTGGCGAAGCGGGCGTCGACGACCGTCGTCGAAAGGCCCGCGGCATCGAGATCTTCGGCCGCGAGCAGACAGTCGGCAAGGCGCGTGCCGAAGGAAAGCAGCGCCACCTTCGAGCCCTGCTTCATCACCCGGCCCTTGCCGATCTGAAGAATCTGCCCGCGCTCGGGCATCTCGACGCCGATGCCTTCGCCGCGCGGGTAGCGGAACGAGATCGGCCCCTGGTCGTAGGCGGCGGCCGTGCGCACCATGTGCTTCAGTTCTGCCTCGTCGGCCGCCGCCATGACGACGAAGCCGGGCAGGGTGGCGAGATAGGTCGTATCGAACGAGCCCGCATGCGTCGGCCCGTCAGCGCCGACGAAACCGGCGCGGTCGATCGGGAAGCGCACCGGCAAGCCTTGAATCGCGACGTCGTGCACCACCTGGTCGTAGCCGCGCTGCAGGAAGGTCGAGTACAGCGCGCAGAACGGCTTGTAGCCCTCGGAGGCGAGGCCGGCCGCGAAGGTCACCGCATGCTGCTCGGCAATGCCGACATCGAAGCAGCGCGAGGGGTGTGCGAGCGCGAATTTGTCGAGCCCGGTGCCCGTTGGCATGGCGGCGGTGATCGCCACGATCTTGTCGTCGTAGCCCGCTTCCTGCGTCAGAGCTTCGGCAAAGACAGAGGTATAGGCGGGGGCATTCGGCTTGGCCTTGGCCTGCGCGCCGGTGATGACGTCGAAGGTGTTGACGCCGTGATACTTGTCGGCTGCAGCCTCCGCCGGCGGGTAGCCCTTGCCCTTCTGCGTCACCACGTGGATCAGCACCGGACCCTTGGAATTGTCGCGCACATTGCGCAGCACCGGCAGCAGATGATCGAAGGAATGACCGTCGATCGGGCCGATATGATAGAAGCCCATCTCCTCGAACAGCGTGCCGCCGGTCACATAACCGCGCGCATGCTCGACGGCGCGGGTGATCGCCCGGTCCACCGACTTGCCGAGATAAGCCGTCAGCTTCTTGCCGAGCTCGCGGAAGCCCATATAGGTGCGGCCGGAGGCAAGCCGTGCCAGATAGGCGCTCATCGCGCCCGTCGGCGGGGCAATCGACATGTCGTTGTCATTGAGGATGACGATCAGCCGCGCATCGAGCGCGCCGGCATTGTTGAGCGCCTCATAGGCCATGCCGGCCGACATCGCGCCGTCGCCGATGACGGCAATGACGTTGCGCGGCTCGCCGGAGAGATCGGCTGCAACCGCCATACCGAGGCCGGCGGAGATCGAGGTCGAGGAATGGGCGGCGCCGAAGGGATCGTATTCGCTCTCGGCGCGGCGGGTGAAGCCGGAAAGTCCGTTTTCCTGGCGCAGCGTGCGAATGCGGTCGCGGCGGCCGGTCAGAATCTTGTGCGGATAACACTGGTGCCCGACGTCGAAGATCAGCCGGTCATGCGGCGTGTCGAAGACCTTGTGGATGGCGATCGTCAGCTCGACCACGCCGAGGCCTGCGCCCAGATGGCCGCCGGTGCGCGAGACCGCATCGACCATTTCGGCGCGCAGTTCGGTTGCCAGTTGCGGCAGATCCTTGTCGTCGATCTTCTTCAGATCATCGGGATAGGTCACCTGATCGAGAAGGGGAGTCGCCGGCATGGGATTGACTGGCAGTTGTGTCACGCTGAAGGCCTTCGTTCCCGCGGCTCGTCGAAGAGCCGCGATATCAAATGTGGGTGTCCGCAGGAACCCGCGTCTTTAAACGGAATCGTTATGGATTGCAAAAACGGGTTTTCTTGCGGCGCAAACAAAGAGTTTAGCGAATATTACCGTTCCGGCAAAGGGATAAACTCTTGGCTGTCCCCCGGCACAATGTCGAAGCGGCCGGTGCGCCATTCTTCCTTGGCCTGTTCGATTCGCTCCTTCGACGAGGAAACGAAGTTCCACCAGATATGCCGCGCCGAGCCTAGCGCCGCGCCGCCGAACAGCATGACGTGACAGCCCATCGGACCGGCGGTGATGGTGATCGGATCGCCTGCGCGGAAAACCAGCAGCTGATTGTCTGAGAAATGATCGCCGGCGATGATCGCCTCGCCCTCGAGGATATAGAGCGCGCGTTCTTCCCAGTCTGCCCCGAACGGTGCGCTCTTGCCCGGCTCGATCCTCAGGTCGACATAGATCGTGTCGGAAAACACCGAGACCGGAGACTTCATGCCCTCGAATGTGCCGATGACGACGCGGCCCTCCATGCCACCGGTGTTGAAGGACGGCAGGTCGCGCTTTTCGGTGTGGGCGAAGATCGGATCGATTTCCTCGTATCGATCCGGCAGCGCCAGCCAGGTCTGCAGCCCGGAGATTGATTGGGGTTTGCCGCGCAGATTTTCCGGCGAGCGTTCCGAATGGACGATGCCGCGCCCGGCCGTCATCAGGTTGAGGTCGCCGGGCTCGATGACCATTTCGGTGCCGAGGCTGTCGCGGTGCTTGATCTCGCCGTCGAAGAGGTAGGTGACGGTTGAAAGCCCGATATGCGGATGCGGCCGGACGTCGACTGCCTCACCGGCCTTGAGCAGCGCCGGCCCCATGCGGTCGAAGAAGATGAACGGCCCGACCAGCCTGCGCTTCGCAGTCGGCAGCGCGCGGCGCACCTCAAGATTGCCGATGTCGCTGGTGCGCGGAATGATCAGATGCTCGATCGCATCGCACGCCGGCGCATCACCGGCGAGGGGGTCTGGTCCGGGAAAGAAGCTCATGGGCAGATGGTCCCTGTTGTTTCAGATTGCCCCAAGGTTATTCCCGCGATCTGAAAACTTCCAGCAATCCTTTCGAAATCTATGACGCTTGACGCCATATGGCGGTGCATGACATATTCGAAACCATGAAAGCGACATTGATCATTCGTGATCGCCTCATTTTTCGGGACGGGGCGATCCTCGAGATCAAGGTGTGGCGTGTGCCCGTCGCCGTTCTGCCATCGCCCCACTTTCTCAAGTATTCTCTGTTTTATGGCCGCCCAAACCAGAGGATTGTGGGATACGACAACAAGCGCGGCAAAGGCGATCACCGGCATTATGGTGTTTGTGAAGAGCCCTACGCGTTCGTGTCCGTTGAAAAATTGCTGGCCGATTTCAGACGGGATGTCGAGGAGGCAAGAGGAGAACAGATATGAGTAAGGACCTGCAGCTTCATATTGGTGGTTCTTTTGACGATGTGGCTAAAAGGGTCGCCGATGCCTGGCATCGCGCGGAAAAAGGCGAACCTGTTTCCGAGGACCATCTCACATTCGTGAACTGGGACGCGCTGTCGCAGACAATGACGACAAAGCGGCTCGAGCTGCTTCGCCACCTTCGCCATCACCCGCAAGTCAGCATCGCCGCCCTGGCGCGGAGCTTGGGCAGGGACTACCGGCGTGTTCATGAGGATGTCGAGATTTTAACGAAAGCCGGCCTGATTGAACACAACGCAGCGGGCTTGCATGCGGACTATGATGAAATCAGGACGATTATCGCTTTATAGCTAAATGCCCTCACTCCCCATCCAGCGGCTCAACCCCCTGTGGCTTGCCGGCGCGATCGAGCCTGATCTTTTCGATGCGGTTTTCGGCAGCGCTCAGCAGCGCCTCGCAGTGTTTCTTCAGCGCCTCGCCGCGTTCGTAGATCTCGATCGACCTGTCGAGGGCCACGTCGCCGCGTTCGAGCGCCGAGACGATCGCTTCCAGTTCCTCGACGGCCTTTTCGAAGGAGAGGGAGGAAACGTCGATCGCGGCGGTTTGGGGTGCGGTGGTCATGGTCATCCTCTCATCAGGCGATAGATGTGGGTGCCGGCCGATTCGGCCAGGCCCTGGAGATCGTAGCCGCCTTCGAGCAGGCTCACGATGCGATTGTTGGCGGTCTTGCCGGCGGCGTCGAGCAGCCGCCCGGTCGCCCAGTCGAAATCCTCGGCGACCAGGTTGATCTGCGCCAGCGGATCGCGGTGGTGGGCATCGAAGCCGGCGGAGATCAGGATGAAATCCGGGCGGAATTCTTCGAGCGCGGGGAGCACGCGCGACTTGAAGGCCTCGCGGAAATGGTCGCTGCCGGTGTCGGGCGAGAGCGGCGCATTGACGATGTTGCCGGCGCCCGTCTCGGTCTTGGCGCCGCTGCCGGGGTAGAGCGGCATCTGGTGGGTCGAGCAGAACAGCACCGAAGGATCGTCCCAGAAGATGTCCTGCGTGCCGTTGCCGTGATGTACGTCCCAATCGACGATGGCGACCCGCTCGGCGCCGTGTCTTTGCTGCGCATAGCGGGCGGCGATGGCGATCGTGTTGAAGAAGCAGAAGCCCATTGCCTTGTTCTTCTCGGCATGGTGGCCGGGGGGGCGGGCGGCGACGAAGGCATTGTCGGCCTTGCCGGAAAACACCGCATCGACGGCAGCGACCGCACCCCCGATACCGGTCAGCGCGGCCTGAAGGCTGGCTGGGCTCGCATAGGTGTCGGCCTCGAAGCCATTGATGCCTTCCTCGGGAATGACGGACATCACCGCGCGAAGATGTTCTTCCGGATGGGCAAGCAGCACCAGATCCTCATTGCCCTGCGGCGCCTCAAGCCGCGAGAGCGACGAAAAACGCTCGTGCTCCAGCGCCAGATTGAGCGCTTTGAGCCGGTCGGGCCGTTCCGGGTGACCTTCGGGAACCTTGTGTTCCAGAAAGATCGGGTTTTCGAACAGGATCGTGGTCATGGCGGAAACCTATGGCTTCGTTGGGGCAAGGTCCATGGCATAGGTAGGGCAATTGCGGCGTTTTCAACAGCGGGGACCGGCAAATCCCCCGCTGCCGAGCTTGAGGGGATTGCCAAAGGCAGATCAGGCGCGGCGCGGCAGGAGCGGATAGCCCATGAGGACCGCACGGGCGGCAAGCGCCGCGATGCCGGCCTTCAGGAGGTCGCCGGGGATGAAGGCACGCGAACCGGTCGCGACAGCGGCAAGCGGCGTGCCGGTCGTCATGCTCACCCACGGCATGCCGATGGCGTAGAGCACTACGATGCCACCGACGACGGAGGCGATGAAGAAGGCTGCGAACTGCCTGATCTCGTTCTGCCCGTCCTTCACCAGCCGCTCGGCGATCAGGCCGGTGACGTAGGTGGCGGCGATCCAGCCGAGGATGAAGCCGCCGGTCGGACCCTGGATGACGGCAAGGCCACCCCTGCCGCCGGAAAGGACGGGCAGGCCGGCTGCCACGAGCAGCACGAACAGGACATAGGCGAGCGCGCCGCGCTTGGCGCCGATGATGCAGCCGGCCAGCATCACGCCCATCGATTGTGCGGTAATCGGCACCGGAATGAAGCCGAGCGTGATGGGCGGGATGATACCGAGAACCACGATGATTGCGGTGAAGAGGGCAACAAGCACAAGGTCTCTGGTTTTCATGACGGGTCCTTTGTCTATAGAGCCTTGGATCTAAAGCGCCTTCTCTTCCAAGGGAAGCCGGCAGCGCAACAAAAGCTGCGCAAATCATCCGTTCGGGCCGACGCGGTCCCGGCGAAAGCCGCGCGCGTCGATCGCCATGGCGATCGTATCGGCGTCCTTGAGCGTCAGGATGATCAACGGCGCAAGGATCGTCAACGGCCGGACCTTCAGGCCGCGCGCCCGATGCGCCTCGCGGATCGCCTGGTAGTGGTTGAAGATATCGGGAACGAAACGCAGCACAAGGCCGAAGGCGAGGCCAACATCGGCAGCCCGCACCAGGCCAAGCCGGTCGAGCGGCTGCAGCAGCCGGGTGATCTCGTCGATGAAGTCGCCGGTCGCCGTCGTTGCCGTCACGGCGCCGGCAAACAGGACGATTGCCATCAGCCGGAAGAAAGCCTCGGTCGCCTCGCGGATCGAGGCGAGGTAAACCGTCGCGATCAGCAGGATCAGGAGAGTGAAAAGGATGGGTTTCAGGCGGCTGAGGCCATCGCGGACGGTCAGGCCGGTGGTGAAATAGATGCCGGCGGCGAGCACAAAAGCCGGGACAAGCACGACAAAGGACGAAACGAAATAGAGTGCGACGCCGAGAACGACCAGGATGGCGAGCTTCATGCGCACCGGCATCCGGTGCAGCGGCGTACTGCCCTCGACATTCAGCCCGTTCAGCATTCCACCGCCTCGCGATAGGCACGGATGGTCTCCTGCGCCGGGCCATCGGCGACAAGTTGGCCGTCATGGAACAAAAGCACACGCTCGAAATGCTCGATCAGCGGCAGATCGTGGCTGATGACGATGGTGTGCTCGTTAAGACCGGCAATGGTGTTTTCTATCAGCCGGCGATTCCTGAGATCCAGCTGGTTGGTGGGTTCGTCGAGGATGAGGATGCCGGGACCGGTCACGACGACGCTGGAGATGGCGACGAGTTGCGTCTCGCCGCCCGAGAGTTCGTGGACCCGCCGCCTGGCCAGATGCGTAATGCCGAACCGCGCGAGCACGGCGGCGGTCTTCCGCTCGATCTCGTCGTTCTTCAGGCCGCGATTCTTCAGGCCGAAGGCGATGTCCTCGTGCACGATCGGCATGATGATCTGGTGTTGCGGGTTCTGGAAGATGAAGCCGGCCGCTGCGAGGACGGCGCCATCGTCGCGCACCGTATCGAGCCCATTGACGGTGACCGTGCCGGTCGTCGGCTTGACGAGGCCGTTGATCAGCCGCGCGAAGGTGGTCTTGCCGGATCCGTTGAGGCCGATAATGCCGATGCGCCGCTCGGTGAGCGTCAGGGTCAGAGGCTGCAGAACCGTGCGCTCGCCAAAGCTGACGGATGCGCCGGAAAAGCGTATGTCCAATCCGCGTCCCCCGCTTGTCGATAGGCAGGCTCTATAGGACGAATTCCTGTCCGTTGAAAAGAGGCGTTCGGTTGGGGACTTGAACAAAGTGTGAACATTCGCTTAGATTGTCGTTATGGCGATTCTCGTTTCAAACCGCGATGCGCGGCGTATTTTCCTGAACAAGCAGGGTCTGGCCGCGCCGCCGCACCGGGCACTCGGCAAGGACGGTCTGCTCGATCTCATCCACGATATCGGCTTCGTCCAGGTGGACAGCATCTCGACGGTCGAGCGCGCCCATCACCAGATACTCTTCTCGCGCAACCAGACCTATAGGCGCGAGCATTTGACCGAGCTTCTGGAGAAGGACGGGGCCCTGTTCGAGCACTGGACGCACGACGCCTCGATCATCCCGAGCCGCTTCTTCGTCTACTGGAAACACCGCTTCAAGCGCGAAAGCGAGACGATCATCGAGCGCTGGCGCAAATGGCGCGAAGAGGGGTTCGAGCAGGCCTTCGACGAGACCTACGAGAAGATCCTCCGCGATGGCGCGGTGATGGCGCGGGATTTCAAGTTCGAGGGCCGGGTCTCCGGCGGCTGGTGGAACTGGCATCCGTCGAAGACGGCGCTCGAATATCTCTGGCGCACCGGCAGGGTGGCGATCGCAAGGCGGGAAAATTTCCAGAAGGTCTACGACCTCACCGAGCGGGTCATTCCGGATCATCACCACGGACCGGAAGTCAGCCATGAGGCTTTTATCGACTGGTGCTGCCGCGCGGCATTGGAGCGGCTGGGTTTTGCCACCCACGGCGAAATCGCCGCTTTCTTCGACCTGATTTCGCCGGAGGAAGCCAAGTCCTGGGTCGCCGGCCATCGCGACGAACTGGCCGAGGTGATGATCGAACCGGCCGATGGCGAGAAGCCGCGCCTCTCTTATGCCTTCATCGGCTTCCCCGGCAATCTCGGCGATCTCACTGATCCGCCCGCCCGCCTGCGCGTGCTCAGCCCCTTCGATCCGCTGATCCGCGACCGCAACCGCACGGAACGGCTCTTCGGCTTCTATTACCGCATCGAAGTCTTCGTTCCCGAGCCCAAGCGCGAATACGGCTACTATGTCTTCCCGCTGCTCGAAGGCGACCGCCTCGTCGGCCGCATCGACATGAAGGCCGACCGCAAGGCGGCCACGCTCGACGTCAAGCGTGTCTGGTGGGAAAAGGGCGTGCGGACGTCGTCGGGCCGGATGGAGCGGCTGGAGGCGGAACTGGCACGGGTGGCGAAGTTCGCGGGCGTCGAGAAGGTGGTGTTTCTGGATGGGTGGAATGGGTGAGGCCCGCTGAGCGCGGATCGGGTAGAGGAAGTCACGCATAACCGTGAATGCCCGCTTGACCCGAAGCGGACTCGTATTCGCTCCCGAATTCTGCAACCACAGACACTATTGTCGGACCAGCAGAGGCGCCATGAACCAAGCTATTGCCCTTATCGCGATTGTCGTTCGCGACTACGACGAAGCAATCGACTTTTACGTCAACAAATTGGGGTTTGCTCTGATTGAGGACACCTACCAGCCGGAGCAGGACAAGCGCTGGGTTGTCGTCAGGCCCGCAGGCGAGGGCAGCACCTCATTGCTTCTCGCACGCGCGTCCTCGGCTCATCAGGAAACGTTCATAGGCAACCAGGCCGGCGGTCGCGTCTTCCTGTTCTTGCGGACCGACGATTTCAGCAGGGACTACTCGGCCATGCTCGATGCGGGCATCCGATTTACACGTGAGCCGAAGCAAGCCCCATACGGCATTGTCGCTGTGTTTGAGGACCTCTACGGAAATTTATGGGATCTCGTGCAGTTCACGGATGGCAAAGATTGCACTCCCCACAATCTCATCGTCTAAAAACGCACAATAACCTTACTCACCATTACCTGGCAGCAACTCGGAAGAACCATGAGCATCGAGATTGGATAGCATGGCGCTCAAAGCATCCGCGCCAAGGCTTTCCGCATAAGTAGCAATCCACGCTTGTCGCCACAGTTTGACCAAATTACCAGCATCTTCCGTCTCGATCCGCCGCGTAGAATACATACTCACCTCCTACAACTCGCTATTCGCGACATGCTAAATCCTGCATGATTTTGGCGATGGGATAAAGCGCCGGCGCAAAATCTAGGCAGACCGTGTCAAAAGACTTTTGACGCGGTCTTCAGAATTTTCGCGAAAGCGACTTGGCGTTCCCGGAGATCTGCTGTCACTGGCCCAGCGGTGCAATGGCCCGCAAAGCGGTCTCGACGATCGCATCGCCGAACTCCGGCGAGAGCGGGCGATGGCCGACCAGCAGCCGGAAGAAGACGGGTCCGTAGATCATGTCGAGGAGGGCCTCGAGATCAGGGGGCCGGATGATTTCTCCACGGGCCAGCGCCTGTTCAAGGATGATGCGACCAGCGTTTCTGCTCGACAGGATCACCTGGTTGCGGAACGCCTTGGTGAATTCGCTTTCCGGGTCAGCGGCCGCGAGCGCCATGGTGATTTGCCGCCCACGCGTGCTGGCGAAGGCAGTTATCAGCCCACGCATCTGCGCACCAAGGGCGGCGTGCGCGGTGGCCCCTTCGGCCTCCGCTGAGGGCAACGGATTGACCAGCAGGGCGGCCATCGCCAGTTCCTGCGCGTTGGCCCAGTTGCGATAGATCGTCGGCTTGCCGACACCGGACCGCGTTGCAACCGCCTCGATCGTCAGGCGGCCGAAGCCTTCGGTCATCAGAATCTCATGCGCCGCCTCCAGGGCACGCTTGCGCGCCGTTGCACTTGGCGGCCGCCCACGCTTCTGCGGTGTTGCGTTCCTGTCTTGACTCATATCGTTACGATACGTAACGTTAATATCCATTCCGGTCAAGGAGAAGCGTCATGCCGAGTTTCGCCAGAAAAGTGAGTGCTTATTTCATCGTAGAGGATGCAGTTCGGGCCATCGACTTTTACAAGCAAGCTTTCGGCGCAACGGAAATCTTCCGTATGACCGATCCTTCGGACGGACGGATAGGGCACGCTGAACTCCGTTTCGGAGAAACGCTGATGATGCTGGCGGATGAATACCCGGACTTCGGCGCCCTGTCTCCTGATACCATCGGCGGTTCGCCGGTGACCTTCCACGTGGATACCGACTCGACCGACGCGGCGGTCGCGCAAGCCCTCTCGGCCGGGGCGACGCTGTTGCGCCCGGCGACGGACCAGAGCTTTGGCGAGCGGGTAGCGCAGGTCATCGATCCCTACGGCCATCGCTGGATGCTGTCGCAGACCATCGAGCAAGTCACGCCTGCGGAGATGCAGCGGCGTTGGGACGAGGGGACATCCGTATGAGTGCAGCGGACCTGGAAACGCTTGAAGAGGTCGAGCGGGCCTTCAATGCGGCGATGGTATCAAACGATCCCGCCCAGACGATTAGTGCCCCCCAGCCGCCAGCTTCCATGATCTGCAGGTGAGCCTTCCAGTCGTTGACCAGCTGTTCGCTCGCGCCAAACGGCCGCCGGACGCGGCTGTACTTCAAGGGAAGCGACCCGTCCTGGCCATCGTTGTTTCTAAACCGTTGCGCCCCTGACGCTGCTTGACAGTCCAAGTTATAGGGCGTTCCGTGACTCGACGTGGACGGATTTTGGCACTCCTGGTTGACGCCGGACGTTCACGTCGCACGAGGGAGGATACAATGCCGACAATTGTTGCCTACCACAACATCACAAAGGGCGCCGAACATTGGCTCAAATCGCCAAAGCGCAAAGAGTTATTTGGTCCACTTGGCGTGACCAACATTCGAACATTCGTTGACGCGCAGGACCCGACACGGGTTGCCGTTCTTATGGACGTTCCGGACATGGACGTCGTCAAGAAGGCGCTGGAGAGCACGGCAGCTGCTGAAGCGATGGCTTATGATGGCGTGGTGCCGGAGTCCATCGTGATCCTTGTCGAATCATGAGTTTGGTTGCTCGGCAAGCCATCCCGCAAGAGGCGGTCAATTATTGCAGGCCGGTTTCGGCCATTCTGGAAAATACCAGATTCAGATAGATACTTTCCGGTGGCCGATGGAGCAAGCGGTGCAGGTGAGTTCGCGCCTGACCGGGATTGGTCGAAGTGCGAGCTCCGACGCCTCTCGGTTAAAGGGCCGCACAGAAGCGTGCCGTCACGGTAAAAAGACACCGGCCCGAACAGCCGGTGTCCCTTATTGCCGCGCGTTTACATAATCTCCGTCGCCGCGATCTGGATGCCAAAACCTTCGAGGCCGACATAGTGGCGTTCGCGCGACGAGATCAGCTTGATCGAGGTGATGCCGAGATCTTTCAGGATCTGTGCGCCAAGCCCGATTTCCAGCCATTCGCTTTCGCGCGCCTGCGCCTCGTCATGGCCCTCGCGGTCATGATTGCCTTTGCGCGCGGTCTGTGAAACGCCGACGCCGACGGAGCCTTCACGCAGGTAAACGATAACGCCGCGGCCCTGTTCGGCCATGCGTTTCATGATGTCATCGAGCGCGCAATCCTTGCCGAACACGTCGGCCGCGACATTTTCCAGATGCAGCCTGACCGGAATGTCGACGCCGTCGCGGATGTCGCCGAAGACCACCGCGAGGTGCTGCATCGGGTCCCACGGGAGCGAATAGGCATGGGCCTTGGCCTTGCCGTAGGGCGTATCGACGTCGAAGCTCGTCTCGAGCTGGATCAGCGTTTCCTTGCGCTGGCGATAGGCGATGAGGTCGGCGACGGAAACCAGCTTCAGGCCATGTTTTTCCGCAAATTCAGTGACCTGCGGGCCGCGCGTGACCGTACCGTCGTAGTTGACCAGTTCGCAGATGACGCCGATGGGCGGCAGGCTGGCAAGCTTGCAGAGGTCGACGGCCGCTTCGGTATGGCCGGATCGCATCAGCACGCCGCCTTCACGGGCAACGAGCGGGAAAATATGGCCGGGACGCGTGAAATCGGCCGCGCCGACATTCGGGTTGGCGAGGTTGCGCACCGTCAGCGTCCGGTCGTCGGCCGATATGCCGGTGGTCGTGCCATGCTTGAAGTCGATGGATACGGTAAAGGCAGTGGTATGGGCCGAATCGTTTTCCGCCACCATGGGGTTGAGGTTGAGGCGCTTGGCCTCTTCCCTCGGCATCGGCGCGCAAACGATGCCCGAGGTGTGGCGGACGATGAAGGCCATCTTTTCCGACGTGCAGTGAACGGCGGCAACGATCAGGTCGCCTTCGTTCTCGCGGCCGTCGTCGTCGATGACGACAACGATCTCGCCGGCCTCGAAGGCCCGGATGGCATCTGCAACGCGCTTCTGGTCAAAGGGCATGGAACTCTTCCTTGGATGGTGACTTGAGGCGTCCGGTCATTTCAGTCGACCAGTCATTTCAGTCGACCGGTCTGGCCGCGGTCGCGCAGGTAGTGGTCGGCGATCGTGCAGGCAAGCATGGCCTCGCCGATCGGCACCGCACGGATGCCGACGCAGGGGTCGTGACGGCCCTTGGTGCGGACATCGACATTGTTGCCGTCCGCGTCGATCGAGCGGCGCTGGGTGAGAATGGACGAGGTCGGCTTGATGGCGAAGCGGGCGATCACCGGCTGGCCGGTCGAAATGCCGCCCAGGATGCCGCCGGCATGGTTCGACAGGAAGATCGGGTTGCCGTCACTGCCCATGCGCATCTCGTCGGCGTTTTCCTCGCCGGTGATTTCGGCCGCGCCAAAACCGTTGCCGATCTCGACGCCCTTGACGGCATTGATCGACATCAGGTTGGAGGCAATGTCCTGGTCGAGCTTGGCATAGATCGGCGCACCGATGCCGGCCGGAACGCCGTCGGCCACCACCTCGACGACGGCACCGACCGAAGAGCCGGCCTTGCGGATGCCGTCGAGATATTCCTCCCAGACCGGCACAATGGCCGGGTCGGGGGCGAAGAACGGGTTGTTGCCGACTTCATTCCAGTCCCAGTTGTCGCGGTTGATCTTGTGCTTGCCGATCTGCACGAGCGCGCCGCGTACCAGAAGCCCCGGCACGACCTTGCGCGCAAGGCCGCCGGCGGCGACCCGCGCCGCCGTCTCGCGGGCGGACGAGCGGCCGCCGCCGCGATAGTCGCGAATGCCGTATTTGAGGTCATAGGTGTAGTCGGCGTGGCCCGGCCGGTAGCTCTTGGCGATCTCGGAATAATCCTTGGAGCGCTGGTCGGTATTCTCGATCATCATCGACACCGGCGTGCCGGTGGTGATCATCGTCTCGCCATCAGCGTCCAGCATGACGCCGGAGAGCACCTTCACCAGATCGTCCTCGCGGCGCTGGGTGACGAAGCGGGACTGACCGGGCTTGCGCTTGTCGAGCCAGGCCTGCACTTCGGAAAGCGTGAAGCGAATGCCGGGCGGGCAGCCGTCGATGACGCAGCCGAGCGCTGGTCCATGGCTTTCGCCCCAGGTGGTGACGCGGAAAAGATGACCGAAGGTGTTGTGCGACATGTCCAGAACCGATGTGTAAACCGCCGGCGTTCAAGGCGCCGGCATGCGACATTCATTCGGCGTGACTATTAGTGGGAAAATGCCCGAAAGGGAAAACCTTTCTGGCAAAATATGGCAATTGGCGCGTGGACAGTGTGTCTCGTCAGGAAAGCAACGATCAGGACGCCAGTTGCAGGGCTTCGGTGGTGGCGAATGCGACGAATTTCTCGAAAGTCAGCGGCTTGGCGAAGGCATAGCCCTGCAGCAGATCGCAACCGAGCAGCCCGAGCATTTCCGCATGCGCCATGGTCTCCACGCCTTCGGCCACCGTTTCGATGCCGAGCGAGCGGCCGATCTCGATGATCGAGCGGATCAGCGCCTGCTCGCTGCGGGCGTTCAGAATAGGAGCGACGAGCTGCCGGTCGATCTTCAGCCGCTTCGGCTTGATCTTCAAAAGGCTGACGATCGAGGTGTGGCCGGTACCGAAGTCGTCGATCTCTATATCGATGCCGAGCTTCTTGATGCCCTCGATATTGGCGGTGACGATGTCATCGCTCTCATCGAGGAAGATCGATTCCACCAGTTCGAAGGAGAGCTGGCCCCGCTTGAACGAAAGGCCCTGCAGCGAATTCAACAGCGTGTTGTCGCTCAATCGCTTGGCCGAGACGTTGACGGAGACCTTCGGCACGTCGATGCCCATCGCAGCCCAGCGCATGGCATCGATCAGCGCGCGGTCGAGGACGATCCGGTCGAGCGTGGCGACGACATTGAGTTCTTCGGCGATCTCGAGGAACTTGTCGGGTGTCAGGACGCCGTCGCGCGGATGGTTCCAGCGAATCAGCGCTTCGACGCCGGAAAGACGCAGGGTGCCCGCCTCGAACTGCGGCTGGTACCATGCGACGAACTGGTTCTTCTCGATGCCTTCGAGGATTTCGTCGGCGATGCGCTTGGTGGTGATGATTTCCGCCAGCAGCGCTTCGGTAAAGAATTCGCAGCGATTGCGGCCGTTTTCCTTGGCCCGGTAGAGCGCGATATCGGCATTGACCAGAAGCTGCCGTTCGTCGATCGCCATGTCGCCGGCAACCGCAATGCCGATACTGACGCCGAAGCGACAGGGGAAGCCGTGGTAGTCGACCGGCTGGCGCATCTCGGCGATGATGCGTTCCGAAAGGATCGAGAGAGAGGCCTTGTCCGGCGGATCGGCCACCAGGACGACGAACTCGTCGCCGCCGATGCGGGCGACCATGTCGCCTGCTCGCACATTGGAGCTGAGGATTTTCGACGCATGCACCAGCATCGCGTCGCCCGCCGCATGGCCGAGCGTGTCGTTGATCTGTTTGAAGCGGTCGAGGTCGATATGCAGGATGGCGATGTTCTGCAGGCCGTCCTTGCGCGCAGCCGACAGCGTTTCCAGCTCCTTGTCGAGCATGCGGCGATTGCCAAGCCCGGTCAGCGGATCGTGCAACGCATTGTGCTCGATGCGGTCCTTGGCCTCGGCGAGCTCGCCGTTCTTGGCTTCCGCCAACGCCTTCGCGGTTCTGAGCTGCTCGGTCATCAGCACGTCGTCAGTGACGTCCCAGCTGATGCCGGTGATCTTCGCCTTGCCGTCGGCGCCGGTATGCGTCGAGCCGGCATTGCGCACATGGCGGACGCTGCCGTCCGGCATGATCACGCGATATTGCGAACGGTATTCGAGGTCCTCATCCAGCGCTTTGAACAAGATCAGCGAGGCCGTGGTGATGTCGTCGGAATGAATGGTCCGCCGCCAATCTGCGTAGCTTGGTCCGCCATCGTCTGGCGGCATGCCGTGCAGATGATACATCCGCTTGTCCCAGGAACGGTGCTGCGTGTCGAGGTCGATCTCCCAGATGCCGATGTTGGAGGATTCGAGGGCCAGGTTGAGCCGGTGCGATACGGTCAGGAGTTCCCGTTCGCGGGATCGCAGCGTGGCAATGTTGCGCTGGCGTTCGTTGACGAGGCCGCCGGTCAGCAAAATCGGAACAATGATGATCGTGGCAGCGATGAGAATGGCGATGTCCAGCCAACTGCTGTTGGCCGGCTGCTGCGCCCAGCCACCGGACGGGATCGCCGCAAGTTCCCAGGTGCCGCCGGGAAGATCGAGCTGGCGAATGACCGGCTCCTTCGAGAAGATGTAGGTGTCGCCGAAGAAGGCATCCTGGATATTGTTCTTCACCGAGATGTCGCGGATTGCCAGCTGGATATCCGTATGACGGTGCCCGCGACCGGTTTCGTCTTCGTGATTGCCGTCATGGAAGAGCCGCGCGTTGCGATAGATCTCCTTCTCGTCGATGACGGCTTCCATGAAACCCCAGAAGGCCACCGTTTCATTGCTCTTCGTGAAGACGGGAGAGAAGAGGTTGAAGCCGGTGCGACCGCTTGGCAGCCTCACCGGGCCGGCGATGATCGGCTTCGCTTTCGATTGGGCGCGATCAACGGCGACCCTGGAGGAGCGGAATTTCTTGAAATCAGTGCCGATCATCCGCTCGTTTCCGACAAGCGGAAATGTCATGCGGATAACGGCATCGGGCGCGGCGCTGACACGCACCATCTGGGGATTCTGCAGGAGCAGCTTGGTCGCCAACTGGTCGAAAACCGGTTGCGGCATGTCGGGCGCGACGGAGATATTGTTGGCAAAGCCGCGAAGGGCGGTGATGTTGTTGTTGATCTCGCTCTGCAGCCGGGTGGAGATCAGGTTGAGCTCGCTCTCGACGTTGCTCTTCAGTTCGCTGTGGAAGTTTTGACGGTTCTGCTCTTTAAAGAAATAGCCACCGGTGAAGACGACGGCGGCAGCGATGACCGCGGGAAAAAGCGACGGTTTCGCCAGCCTCGCGAGCGTCGAGGCGCGGTGACGGATTGTAGCGCTTTTGGTCAACGTTCAAGAACCCCATATTCCCCGGCGTGACGGTAAACATGGAGTCTTAAGATTGGCTTTAGAGGCTGATCCTGCTATCAAATCGCCGTTTCGCCGGTCAGATGGTGTACGTCGGTCAAGATTGGTCCGCCGTGAAAATTCCGATCGGCTAAACTTTTAAAAGTCATGGCAGCGGGCGATTTTTGCCACAATCGGGGGTCAAACAGTGGGCATTACCAAATTGAATGAATCACTGAAGAGGGCAAGACAGATGCGTTTCATCGTTGCTGCATTGATGGCCGCAGCCAGTTTCTTTTCGCCGCTCGCCGCGTTTGCCGAGAGTGCGGATGTCGAAGCTGTAATTACGAGCGTCGATACCGACAAGCTGAGCCTTTCCCTTGATGACGGCAAGAGCTACCAGGCGCCCGAGGAATTCAACTTCGATGGCTTGAAAGAAGGCGTCAAGGTTCTGGTGTTCTACACCGAAGTCGATGGCAAGCGCGTCATCAACGATTTGGAAATTGTTCAGTAATTTCCGTTGCTTCCGTCGTAATCCGATGCTTTTTCCGTGACGGCGCAGGCTTTCTCAGAGCCAACCGATCGCGCCGTTCTCAATCTTCAAAATCCGGTCCTGAGGAATGGCGCCAAGGGCGGCTTCTTCCGCGTCCATCGCGCCGCACATCTTGAACAGCGTGCGGATCACGCCCCCATGGCTGACGCAGATGGTGGGCGCAGAAACACTGGAGAGCCAGGCGCCGACGCGCCAGGAGAGGATCTCGTAGCTCTCGGCATCCGGGCCCGGTGGAATGAAATCCCATTTCGACAGTTCACGCTCGGCCACACGCTCCGGCATTTCCAGTTCCAGTTCCGCCAGCGTATAGCCTTCCCAGTCGCCGAAGGAGACTTCCTTCAGCCGTTCATCCGTGCGGTAGCCGGAACGGGGAAGGCCCATGGCTTCCCGCGCCAGTTCCATGGTCTCGCGGGTCCGATGCAGCGGGCTTGCGACGAAATCGAAATTTTCCGCTTGCCTGCCGAGAAGAGAAAGAAGCGCACGGCCATTGCCGCTCGCCTGCCGCCGGCCGGTGTCGTTGAGGGGAATGTCCTTCTGGCCCTGGAGGCGGATCTGCGCGTTCCAGTCGGTTTGTCCGTGGCGGATCATGTAAATGAGCACGGAGTAACTCCGGGGCAGGGACCATCGGCCCTTATGCAAGGGAGCCGGGGCACGGGCGCGTGGCCGGAGCCCCGGAATTCTTTCGTGTCGCTTCAGTCCTTGATGACGGAGATGTCGGGCGCATCGACGGCCTTCATGCCAACGACATGGTAGCCGCTGTCGGCGTGATGCACTTCGCCGGTCACCGAGCGGGAAAGATCAGACAGCATGTAGAGGCCGACATCGCCCACTTCCTCGATGGTGACGGTACGGCGTAGCGGTGCGTTGTACTCGTTCCACTTGAGGATGTAGCGGAAGTCGCCAATGCCGGAGGCGGCCAGCGTCTTGATCGGGCCGGCCGAAATCGCATTCACCCGGATGTTCTTCGGGCCGAGGTCGACAGCCAGATATTTGACACTGGCTTCGAGGGCTGCCTTGGCAACGCCCATGACGTTGTAGTTCGGCATGACCTTCTCGGCGCCGTAGTAGGTCAGCGTCAGCATCGAGCCGCCATCCGTCATCAGCTTTTCCGCGCGGCGTGCGACCGAGGTGAACGAATAGACGGAGATCTGCATCGTCTTGGCGAAGTTTTCAGCCGATGTATCGACGTAGCGGCCCGTCAGTTCGTCCTTGTCGGAAAAACCGATCGCGTGAACGAGAAAGTCGATCTTGCCCCAGGTCCTTTCGAGTTCGTCGAAGACGGCATCGATGGTGGCTTCGTCGCTCACGTCGCAATGACCCGCCAGGATGCCGCCGACTTCGGCGACGAGCGGCTCCACGCGCTTCTTCAGCGCTTCGCCCTGATAGGTGAACGCGATCTCGCCGCCCTGCGCGTGGATTGCCCTTGCAATGCCCCATGCGATCGACCGGTTGTTTGCGACGCCCATGATAAGGCCGCGTTTACCCTTCATCAGACCGGATGTTTGCGACATGATGTTATGTCCCCAATATTGCCTGTGTTTCCCTCAGCAGTTGCCGGTGGAAATTCCGCATCGTTAAACCTGCCGGAACCCGCGCCGCCATTTGGTGGAGCCGATCCTGAATTTTCGAGCAATGGCTATGGCATAGCCGCCATTGTGGTTCAAGCGTGGTGCAGATCAGGAACTGTTAGTCCCGGTAATAATGGGTCAGCGTCCACCGGGATTGTCGTAAAAACGTTACAAATACAGTCCGTTGCGCAGGCTGCGCATAAGGTCGGTGACTTTCTCGTCCGGTTTTTCCCACAGCATAAGCCGCAACTCGACCAGTAGATCGCCGCGTTTGCCATCGGCAGACGGTAGTCCGTGGCCTTCGAGGCGGATCACATGATCCGAGCCAGACCAGGCCGGAACCGTCACCTTGGCAGGGCCTGTCAGGGTTTCCACCGTGGTCTCGCATCCGAGCACGGCGTCCTGGATGTTTACCGGCAGCGTCGTGCGCAGGTCGATGCCATCCGGCCGGAAGGTGCCATCCTGGGCAATGCGGACGGTCACGACGACGTCGCCGCGCAGCATGCCGTTCAGCCGGTAGCCCTGCTCCTTGAGACGAACGACGCTGCCATCGGTCGCGCCGGCGGGCAGGCTGACCTTCAGGGTCTGACCGTCCGGCAGCGTTGCCGTTGCCTTCTCGCGGCGAAAAATGTCCTCGACCGAGACGGTCACGTCGCAGAAGATTTCCGGCACCTTGTCGGCGGTCTTGTTTGCCGTGCCGCGAATGCGCCGGACGATGGCCGAGACCAGTTCGGCGGCGGGCGCCGCAGCGCGGGGAAAACCGCCGAAGCCTGCCGGTTTTTCGGCTGCTTCTGCTTTTGTTTCCGGTTTGGCGTCGGGTTCGGATACCGCCTCGCTCTTTGCTTCCGCTTTGGTTTCCGGCTTCGGCTCGGCTTTGGCCTGCGGTGCGGCGGCCGCGGGCTTTTTGTCCTGCGGCTTGGCGGTGTCCTGCGGCTTGACGCGATTGTCAGCGCCGAAGATCCGCGAAATCATCTCCTCGGCCGTTTCCGGATCGATGGTTTCTTCCTCGGTTGCGCCGCGCCTCCTGCGCTTCATCTCTTCCATGCGGCGCAGTTCTGCCTCGCGGCGTGCATAGTCGTAGCGGTTGCGCAGCTTCGGGTCCTTCAGCACCTCATAGGCGCGGCCGGCTTCAGCAAAGCGCTGGGTCGCCAACGGATCATCCTTGTTCTGGTCGGGATGCACGGCCTTCGCCACCGCCCGCCAGGCGGCCTTGATCTCGTCCGGTCCGGCATTGCGTCTGACGCCGAGCACTGAATAGGGATCACGCATGCTGTCACCGTTCTTGAGGGCCGAGGCACCGCATCCAGCGGGCCGGTTCAGCCTGTTGAAACAACGAGGAAACCGCGCCGCGCCGGGCACGCTCCTGATGGTTGCGATGATGGGAAGCTGCTGCTTAAATATCGGTTAGCCGCCAGGCCGGAATGGCATTGCATGGGCCAGGTCGCGCGGCTTTGTCGAAGCGTGGTTAATGGCAGGTAGCGGAATGGGACGGCTTGGCTAGCTACGTGGGCCAAAACTGGTGAGATACCATTCGCCGGTTCCAAGCATGCAGGTCTTGCCGTCGAATTTGGCGATGCCCTGGTAGGAATGGCGGGTCGTGGTAAAACTGCGGCAGACGGTGCCGTTCACCTCTTCCTCGGCGATGCTGCTGATGACGCCGGCGCTGCCGGAGCTTGAATTCGCCCAGGGGATCGGGTTCCCGGTCATCATCGTCACGTCGGCGGAGGAGACGGCGTTGCGCACCGTAATGGCGTCGGCGTTGTCCTCGTCATTTTGCGGCTGTGGCACGGAGCCGGTGGCAACGCTCCTGTCGACGTCGGAGGAGCCCGCAAGGCCAAGGCCGGCACCCACGCATCCCGACAGGGCGCCAGCCGCGAGACACAGGGCCGCCAATCCCGTCGACCGGGAGAAAACCTTTGTGTCCTTGATCCACTTTGCTATGTCTTGCACGGCATACCTGTCAGACTCGAAAGAGCGGCTTCGATGTCCAAGGACGCATCGGCAGGCTCTGACATTTTTACTCAGCGGGCGGGTCCCTCGGGCTCAATCGCCACATTGCGGCATTGGAAGACAATATGAGCGAGACCGGGTTAACAACTGGTGACTTCACGGAAGAGAACGAGCCCTTTTCCCTTTTTGGCACGTGGCTGAAAGAGGCCGAGGCATCGGAGATCAACGATCCCACTGCCGTGGCGCTGGCAACGGTCGATGCGGATGGCCTGCCGGATGTGCGCATGGTCCTCCTGAAGGACTTCGATCAGCGGGGCTTCACGTTCTACACCAATTTCGAGAGCCGCAAGGGCCAGGAAATTCTCGGCAACATGAAGGCTGCGATGTGCTTTCACTGGAAGACCCTGCGCCGTCAGGTGCGGGTGCGCGGTCCCGTCGAGATTGTCAGCAACGAAGAGGCGGACGAATATTTCAAGAGCCGCGCCCGCGGCAGCCGCATCGGCGCCTGGGCGTCGAAACAATCGCGGCCGCTCGAAAGCCGCTTCGCACTGGAAAAGGCCGTGGCCGAATATACCGCTCGCTATGTCATCGGTGAAATCCCGCGCCCTGACTACTGGTCCGGTTTCCGGATCAAGCCGACGTCGATCGAGTTCTGGAAAGACGGCGCCTTCCGTCTGCACGACCGCATCGAGTTCTGCCGCGATGCGCCGGAGGGCAACTGGAGCAAGGTCAGGATGTATCCCTGACCACCGGCGGGACTAGCTGCTTCCCATTAGCCTGAAGGGAGTGCCGGAGGCAAGCGCGCTGACATAGCCCGCCTTCTGAAAATGGCCGTTCAGCGAGATGCGGGGCAGTGCGGCTGTTTCAATGCCATTGGTCAGCGTGCCCGGCTGCGTGGTAACGGCTGTCGTGAAGCCGAGGTCTTTCGCCGTCCGGTGATCGCGCGGCGAAACGGTCCCCCTATAGCCGTAGGGATAGGCAAATGACGCCGGCCGGCGACCGGTGATACGCTCGACGCGCACGGCCGAGCGTTCCATCTCGGTTCGTACGGCATCGTCGGTCAGGCGCGCCAGCGCGCGATGCGTGATCGTGTGGGCGCCAAGACTTGCCAGGGGGTTCTCAATGAGTGTCCTCAGGCCGGTTTCATCCAGCGTCAGGTCCGCCGTCAGCTTCAGCGCATCGACGCCCTGAAAATTGGCCATGCCCTTCAGCCGGTCCACAGCCGTCGTTTCGTCGATCGCATGGATGAAGGCGGCGATACGATCGAAGGCCGCCTGTTTCTGCTGCAGCGTTGCGGCTGGCAGCGTCTCGATCTGCTTGTCGAATTGGAACTTGAGGCTCGTCTGCTGCTCCAAAAGGTCGGCAAGCACTTCCCACCAGAGTATTTCGGTCCGGTCGACGAACCCGCCGGCGACGAAGACGGTGAAGGGCACGCCATGCCTGGAGAAGACCGGGGCCGCGTAGTCGAGGTTGTTGCGATAACCGTCGTCGAGCGTGAACGCCGCGACCGGCTGAGGATCGCTCGATGCGAGGTGGGCGGGGAGCGCGTCCAGAGCAATGAACCGGTAGCCGTCGCGCTTCAGCCGGGTGATCGCCGTGTCGAGAAACTCCGGCGTGATTTCCAGATGAGAATTGGGGTCGAAGACGCGCGGCTTTTTCGGGCGGACGTGATGAAGCGTGAAGATCGCGCCGCGTCCGCGGGCGCGCCGCATCAGGCCGGCGGCATTCACCAGCCGCGCGGTTTCGAGCCCCCCGGTGATGGCGGCGCGCTTGACAAGTCTTCGCAAACTGGCTTTCACGGGCTTTTCCGACGCTTGGCGATCGAGTTTAGACGACCGGACTGTAGCGGCAGCGGCGTTAACACCTGTTGAATCCGCGACCACAGCGCCGCGCGTCAAACATGACGCGCCAAGGACGCAGTAGCGCTTTGAAACTGCTGCATAATTTTATCCTTAAATCGATTCCGATTTAAGGAATTATGCAGTAGGCGTTACAAAAAGAGAGAGCCCGGTCTCGGTGGCGGGGCCTGCCGTCAGGCCTGCGTGCCGCCGACGGTCATCTCGTTCATCCTCAGATGCGGCTGGCCGACGCCGACTGGCACCCACTGGCCGCCCTTGCCGCAATTGCCCATGCCGGTGTCGAGCTTCATGTCGTTGCCGATCATGGTGATGCGCTGCATCGCATCCGGCCCGTTGCCGATCAGCATGGCACCCTTGACCGGCGCGCCGATCTTGCCGTTGTCGATCAGGTAGGCCTCGGTGCAGCCGAAGACGAATTTGCCGGACGTGATATCGACCTGGCCGCCGCCGAAGGAGACGGCATAGATGCCCTTCTTCACTGAGGCGATGATCTCTTCGGGCGTCTTGTCGCCGGAAAGCATATAGGTGTTGGTCATGCGCGGCATCGGCACATGCGCATAGGATTCGCGCCGTCCGTTGCCGGTCGGCTTCATGCCCATCAACCGGGCGTTCTGGCGGTCCTGCATGTAGCCAACCAGCTTGCCGTCATCGATCAGCACGTTGTAACCGGACGGCGTGCCCTCGTCGTCGATGGTCAGCGATCCGCGCCGGGCTTCGATCGTGCCGTCGTCGACGACGGTCACGCCCTTCGCAGCGACCTGGCTGCCCATCAGTCCGGCAAAGGCCGATGTCTTCTTGCGATTGAAATCGCCCTCGAGGCCATGGCCGACGGCTTCATGCAGCATCACGCCCGGCCAGCCGGAGGAAAGCACCACATCCATGGTGCCGGCCGGCGCGTCGATGGCGCCCAGGTTGACCAGCGCCTGCCGCAAAGCCTCGTCGGCGCCACGCTGCCAGTTGTCGGTGGCGACGAAATCGCCGAAGCCGCGGCGGCCGCCGACGCCGTAGGTGCCGGATTCCTGCCGGTCGCCTTCGCCGACGACGACGGAAATGTTGAGACGCGTCATCGGCCGGATGTCCTGCATGCGTTCACCGTCGGCGCGCAGGATGTCGACCACCTGCCAGCTGGCGGCGATCGAAGCGGTCACCTGCCGCACCTTCGGTTCCTTGGTCCGCAGATAGGCGTCGATCTCGGCAAGCAGCGAGACCTTGGCCTCGAAGCTCGGTTCGCCGATCGGGTTCTCGTCGCCGTAGAGTTTCTTGTTGGTGCGCTGTGGCGCTGCCGCGTAGGTGCCGGAATAGCCGCGCGTTACTGCGCCGACCGCATCGGCCGCCCGCTTCAGCGCGGAGAGGGAAAGATCGCCCGCATGCGCATAGCCGACCGCTTCCCCGGCTACGGCGCGCAAGCCAAACCCCTGGTCGGTGTTGAAGCTGCCGCCCTTCAGGCGGCCATTGTCAAACGACAAACTTTCCGACTGGCTGTGCTCGATGAACAGCTCGCCGTCGTCGGCACCGGAAAGCGTCTTAGCCAGCACCTCGCGCACAGCCGCCTCGTCGCTGTCGAACAGTTTGATGAGATCGGTGTTCATGGGCGCGGGCTCCAGATGCTTAAGGATATGGTGCTCTATGTAGGGACAGGTTCGGAGAGGGGCAAGCGGAGATGTGGCGTGGCACCATGCAGCCTGCAATCGAGGAGAGATTACCCCCCCTCTGTCACTTCGTGACATCTCCCCCTCAAGGGGGGAGATCATTCCTTTCCCTCGCTAGCTCAACCACGTAAGGGAAGCACAAGGCGCGCGACCAATCTCCCCCCTTGAGGGGGAGATGTCCCGAAGGGACAGAGGGGGTATGCGCGGCGATCACCACACTAATTGTCTTGCATCGACCCACTTACGGCAGCGCGTCATACCCTTCGCCAAAACCCTTGAGGTCGACCGGGATGCCTATGCCTTCTTCCGGTGACTGGAAGACGATGAAAGTGGCGGTCGCGCCGCTGCGGAAGGTCTTCAACAGTTCCTCTTCCAGAACCACTTCCGCGTAGCAGCCGTCGGAAAAACAGCGGACGAAATAGGCGCGGCCGATATCCTTGCCATCGACGTTGAGGCCGAGCCCGTTGGGCAGCAGAACGCCGAGCGGCGCAAGCACGCGCAGGATCTTCGCCTTGCGATCGGCGGTCTTCAGGACCACGACCGACAAACCGACTTCCGGACGATCCTCGGCAATGACGTTCTGCATCAGCGCGCATTGCTCGGCGGTTGCACCCGCCGGCTGATCGCAGACGATCGACCATGCGCCGTGGTTCGACTTTACAGTGCCGGGTGTGCCTGGCTGTTGCGCTCCGGTCTGCTGGGCCGCCGCCGTATGGGACAGAAGAGTGGCGGCAAGTCCGAACGCCGCGATCGGCAGCCGGGAAAGGAGGGGCAGGCCCATGTAAACCTCAAACTTAAGAATCAGTCCGGCTATTCTTGAAGTGCGTACACGCAAATGAAAAGCCCCGGCGCGGTACATTCCAGCCCGGTGTGGCGGAAATGGGGCTCTTGCGGGCGGCGCAGGCGGCAAGACGAGTGGTGAAGCCTCAATATAAGATGGCATCGGCGTAGTGCCGGCTGAGGTAAATATGGTATAGGGTCCGCCATCGACATGAAATGCCGGATGGTGCCGGTGCGGTCTTCTCCGCCGCGCGCCTTTGAAAGGCCGCATCGCTCAAGAGCCTGTGCGAAAAGCACGGTTTGCGCAAAAATGCCGCATGGGCTTGAATGGACAGATGTTGCGGCGCTCATCAAACTGTGGTTTGAAGCGCTTCAGTATCGCAGGGATTCTGCGTTTTGGTTTGATCCTGATCAAGCGCCCAGGGAGACATATTGTGAAAAACAAGGCTTATGCAGTTCTGGCATCCATTGCCTGTCTGCTTTTTGCTACGAACGCCTTTGCCGACAAGCCGGTCGCTTGGCAGACCAATTTTCAGACGGCAGCAACTGGAATCATGGAAGAAATCACATGGTTCGAGCACTATACGCTCTGGTTCATCATCCCGATCACGCTGTTCGTCCTGGCGCTGCTGGTCTGGATCGTGCTCCGCTTCCGTGAAAAGGCCAATCCGGTTCCGTCCACGACCAGCCACAACACGATGATCGAGATCGCCTGGACGGTCGGCCCGGTCCTCGTCCTGCTCTTCCTGGCGATTCCCTCCTTCCAGCTGCTGACCGCGCAACTGACGCCGCCTGCTAATCCGGACCTAACGCTGAAGGCCACCGGTAACCAGTGGTACTGGTCCTATGAATATGAAGTCGGCGAGAGCCCGCTCACCTTCGACAGCCTGATGATGAAGGACGAGGATCGTGCATCGCTCGGCAAGGAAGACAAGACGGAATATCCGCGTCTTCTTGCGGTCGACAATGAAGTCGTCGTGCCGGTGGGCAAGACCGTGCGCGTTCTCGTGACTGCTGCCGACGTCATTCACGCCTTCGCCATGCCGGCGTTCGGCGTCAAGGTCGATGCCGTTCCCGGCCGCCTCAATGAAACCTGGTTCAAGGCGGACCGCGAAGGTCTCTACTATGGCCAGTGTTCCGAGCTCTGCGGCAAGGATCATGCCTATATGCCGATCGCCATCCGCGTGGTCAGTGAAGACAAGTACAACACTTGGCTTGCTGCCGCCGCCACCAATATCGGTGACGCGAACAAGGCACTCATGGCTTCCATCGACGGCGCGGAAAAGACCGTAGACGTCGCTGCAAACGCCGCACAGTAATTCGCCCTACAGAATTCGAAGGGGAACTCGACCCATGGCCGGAACAACCGCGCAACACGATCAGCTTCATGATCACGCCCCCAACGCCCATCAGGGGCATGACCATGACCATGACCACGCCCACAAGCCGCTGACCTTCTTTCAGCGCTGGTTTCTCTCGACCAACCACAAGGATATCGGCACGCTCTACCTGATCTTCGCGATCATCGCGGGTATCATCGGCGGTACGCTGTCGGTCTTCATGCGCGCCGAACTGCAGGAGCCGGGCATCCAGATCTTCCACGGTCTGGCCGCCATGGTCTACGGTTTCGAAGGCGACGCTGCCATCGACGGCGGCAAGCACATGTTCAACGTGTTCACCACCGCGCACGCGCTGATCATGATCTTCTTCATGGTCATGCCGGCGCTGATCGGCGGCTTCGCCAACTGGATGGTGCCGATCATGATCGGCGCGCCGGACATGGCGTTCCCGCGCATGAACAACATCTCCTTCTGGCTGATCGTTCCGGCCTTCCTGCTCGTGCTTCTGTCGATGTTCGTCGAAGGTCCGGCGGGTGCCTATGGGTCCGGCGGCGGCTGGACGGTCTATCCGCCCTATTCGACATCGGGCCAGCCTGGGCCGGCGATGGATCTGGTGATCCTCGGCCTGCATATCGCCGGCGCCTCGTCGATCCTCGGTGCGATCAACTTCATCACCACCATCCTCAACATGCGCGCTCCGGGCATGACGCTGCACAAGATGCCGCTGTTTGCCTGGTCGGTGCTGATCACCGCCTTCCTGCTCCTGCTCTCGCTGCCGGTTCTGGCAGGCGGCATCACGATGCTCCTGACCGACCGCAACTTCGGCACGGCCTTCTTCGCGCCTGAAGGCGGCGGCGACCCGATCCTGTTCCAGCACCTGTTCTGGTTCTTCGGCCACCCGGAAGTGTACATCCTGATCCTGCCCGGCTTCGGCATCGTCAGCCACATCGTCTCGACGTTCTCGCGCAAGCCGATCTTCGGCTACCTCGGCATGGCCTATGCCATGGTCGCCATCGGCGCCGTCGGCTTCATTGTCTGGGCGCACCACATGTATACGGTCGGCATGTCGCTCGACACGCAGCGCTACTTCGTCTTCGCGACGATGGTCATCGCGGTTCCGACCGGCGTGAAGATCTTCTCCTGGATCGCGACGATGTGGGGCGGTTCGATCCGCTTCACCACGCCGATGGTCTGGGCGATCGGCTTCATCTTCCTGTTCACCGTCGGCGGCGTTACGGGCGTCCAGCTCGCCAATGCCGGACTCGACCGGTCGCTGCATGACACCTACTATGTGGTCGCCCACTTCCACTACGTTCTGTCGCTCGGCGCCGTCTTCGCCATCTTCGCCGCCTGGTACTACTGGTTCCCGAAGATGACCGGCTACATGTACTCGGAATTCCTCGGCAAGCTGCACTTCTGGGTGATGTTCGTTGGCGTCAACCTGGTGTTCTTCCCGCAGCACTTCCTCGGCCTTGCCGGCATGCCGCGCCGCTACATCGACTATCCGGATGCCTATGCGGGCTGGAACATGGTATCGTCCTACGGTTCCTACATCTCGGCCGTCGGCGTCCTGATCTTCCTCTTCGGCGTCTTCGAAGCCTTCGCCAAGAAGCGCGTTGCCGGCGACAATCCATGGGGCGAGGGTGCGAACACGCTGGAATGGCAGCTGACGTCGCCGCCGCCGTTCCACCAGTGGGAACAGCTGCCGCGCATCAAGTAAGCGCTGCTTTCAATCCGAAGCCGCCGGTAACGGCGGCTTCGCTCCACGCCGGGGATAACCGGCAAGACGGCGCGGGATAAGTGCCGAAACGATCCAAGGATGAGATATGACGGTCATCGAAAATCACGAAGCAATGGGTCCGGAGGGCGGCGTTCGTCTCTCGGAAGCCTCTGCGCGCGATTTCTTTGAACTGTTGAAGCCGCGCGTCATGTCGCTGGTGGTGTTCACAGCGCTTGCCGGCATGGTGCTGGCGCCGGGCCACATCCATCCCTTCATCGGCTTCATCGCGATCCTCTGTATCGCCGTTGGCGCCGGAGCCTCCGGCGCCCTCAACATGTGGTACGACGCCGATATCGATGCGGTGATGACCCGCACGGCCAGGCGGCCGATCCCGGCGGGAAAGATCCTGCCGAAGGAAGCGCTCGCCTTCGGCCTGACGCTCTCGGCCTTCTCCGTCTGCATTCTCGGCATCGTCGTCAACTGGCTGTCGGCCGGGCTGCTCGCATTCACCATTTTCTTCTACGTCGTCATCTACACGATGTGGCTGAAGCGCTCGACGCCGCAGAACATCGTTATCGGCGGAGCCGCCGGCGCATTCCCGCCGATGATCGGCTGGGCCTGCGTGACGAATGGAATTTCGATCGAAAGCATCGTGCTTTTCCTCATCACCTTTCTCTGGACGCCGGCGCATTTCTGGGCGCTCGCGCTGTTCAAGATGCGCGACTATGGCGCAGTCGGCGTGCCGATGATGCCGAATGTCTGCGGCGAGGCGGCGACCAAGAACCAGATCGTCGTCTATGCGGTGCTGACGGCAGTGATCGGCGTCGTTCCGGCCACGCTTGGTTTCGCCAGCGCCGCTTATGGCGCGATCGCTCTCTGTCTCGGCCTCGGCTTCATCTGGTACTCAATCGGCGTTCACCGCATGCCGGAGGGCGACGAGAAGATGATCCCGGCCAAAAAACTCTTCGCCTTCTCGATCCTTTATCTCTTCGCGATCTTCTCCGCGTTGATGGTCGATCATCTGATTGCCACGCTGTGGCTCACTGTCGGAAAGGTTGCCTGATGGAACTCGTGAGACTGACGGACGCCCAGAAGAAATCGCGCCGCGGCCGCAACATCGCGCTCGGCTTCGTGCTCTTCGGTCTCGTTGCTGCCTTCTATGTCGTGACGCTGATCAAATTCACCAGCGGCATGGCTCACTAGGATCGAACGATCATGACTGTGGCGAACAACGCAGACCAGAAGGACCGGGCAAACGGCGTCATCGTCGCGTCCTGTCTCGCCTTCGCGTTCGGTATGGTCGGCATGGCCTATGCCGCCGTTCCGCTCTACGACATGTTCTGCAAGGTCACCGGCTACAACGGCACGACGAAGCGCGTCGAGCAAGCGTCCGACGTCATCCTCGACAAGACGATCAAGGTGACGTTTGACGCCAACACGGCACCGGGCCTGCCTTGGGGATTCAAGCCGGTTCAGCGCGAGATCGAACTGAAGATCGGCGAAACGGTGCAGGTCGAGTTCGAGGCGACGAACCTGTCGAAGAAGCCGACGACGGGACAGGCGGTGTTCAACGTCACGCCGATGGCAGCCGGCGCCTATTTCAACAAGGTGCAGTGCTTCTGCTTTACCGAGACGACGTTGCAGCCCGGCGAAAAGATGGAGATGCCGGTGGTGTTCTTCGTCGATCCGGAAATCGTCAATACGATCGAGACCAAGGGCATCAGCACGCTGACGCTTTCCTACACCTTCTACGCCCGCGAACCGTCGAAGCCGATTGCCGGCCTGACGGTGAAGCCGGCCGAGACTGACAACACACTTTGACAGATCACCGTTTTCGGCTAAGCCGGAAACGACACGAGAAAGACTTATCGGGGATACTTCACATGGCCGATGCGCATCAGAAAAACCACGACTACCACATCATCGACCCGAGCCCCTGGCCGCTTCTGGCCTCGATCGGCGCTTTCATCATGGCCTTCGGCGGCGTTGCCTACATGCGCTACCTGGCCGGTGGTTCGTTCAAGATGTTCGGTCTCGAACTGGCCAATCCCTGGGTGTTCTTCATCGGGCTCGTAGTCGTTCTCTACACGATGTTCGGCTGGTGGTCGGACACGATCAAGGAAGCGCATGAGGGCCATCATACCCGCGTCGTGTCGCTGCATCTGCGCTATGGCATGATCATGTTCATCGCTTCGGAAGTGATGTTCTTTGTCGCCTGGTTCTGGGCCTTCTTCGACGCAAGCCTCTTTTCGGGCGAAGCCATCCAGGCGACCCGCGCCGCCTATACCGGCGGCGTCTGGCCGCCGAAGGGCATCGAGGTTCTCGATCCCTGGCACCTGCCGCTCTACAACACGGTGATCCTGCTGCTCTCGGGCACCTGCGTTACCTGGGCGCACCATGCGCTGCTGCACGACGACCGCAAGGGTCTTATCAGCGGTCTGACGCTGACCGTGCTGCTCGGCATCCTGTTCTCGACTGTCCAGGCCTACGAATATGCCCACGCACCGTTCGCCTTCAAGGATTCGATCTACGGCGCGACCTTCTTCATGGCGACCGGCTTCCACGGTTTCCACGTGCTGGTCGGCACGATCTTCCTGCTCGTCTGCCTCTTGCGCGCGCTGAAGGGCGATTTCACCCCGACGCATCATTTCGGCTTCGAGGCCGCCGCCTGGTACTGGCACTTCGTCGACGTGGTCTGGCTCTTCCTGTTCTTCTCGATCTACGTCTGGGGCGGCTGGGGCGCGCCGCTCGCCCACGGCTGATCGGGTCTGGATTCGAATATCTGAGGCGGGTGCAACGGCGCCCGCCTTTTTTGTTGCAACGCCGCCGTGAGCGATCGAATGAGCCCAAAGGTCGCGGTGGCCGATATATCCCTTGCGCAACGAATGCGTTATGGAAAGTGGCGGCAAACAGGACGTAAAACCATGAACGAAGACAGCGCACATTTTCCACCCGTCGATCCGGTCAAGGCCGGGCTCAAGGGGCTTTGCCCGCGATGCGGCCAGGGCAAGCTGTTCGACGGGTTCCTGAAGATGAGACCGGCCTGCACGAGCTGTGGCCTCGACTACACGTTCGCCGATTCCGGCGATGGTCCAGTGGTCTTCGTCATCCTGATCGTCGGTTTCATCGTGGTTGGCGCGGCTCTGTGGATGGAAGTCAACGTCAACCCCCCGCTCTGGCTGCATTTCCTGCTCTGGATACCGCTCGCCACAATCTTCAGCCTCGCCCTCATGCGCATGCTCAAGGGTATTCTGATCAACCTGCAATACCGCAACAATGCGCGGCAGGGCGAGATCGATCGTGGCTGAGACGGCCAGCGTAAAGCAGGGCGGCGGCCTGCTCGGCCGCACCGTGGGCATTGTGCTCGTCCTGATCGCGCTCGCGATCCTCTTGTCGCTCGGCACATGGCAGATGCAGCGGCTCCATTGGAAAGAAGACCTGCTGGCAGCAATTACTGAGCGCCGCGCAGCACCGCCGGTCGATCTGGAGGCGATCGAGGCAATGGCCAAGTCCGGCGAGGACATCGACTACCGCACGGTGCGCGTCACCGGCACCTACATCAACAACAAGGAACGGCACTTCTTCGCAACCTATGAAGGCCGGACCGGCTACTACGTCTACACGCCATTGCAGCTCGCCGATGGCCGCGTCCTCCTCGTCAACCGCGGCTTCGTCTCCTTCGAGCGCAAGGAGCCGGAGATGCGCAAGCAGGGGCAGTTGACCGGAGAGCAGACCGTCACCGGCCTTGCGCGCATCAAGCTCACCGAAAAGCCGTCCTGGGCCGTGCCGGACAACGATGTCGCCAAGAACATCTTCTACTGGAAGGACCTCGACGTAATGGCCGCGAGTGTCGGTCTTGATCCGGCCCGCACGGTCCAGTTCTTTGTCGATGCGGACGCGGCGCCCAATCCGGGAGGCATGCCGATCGGCGGCGTCACGCAATTCGATCTGCCGAACAACCACCTGCAATATGCCGTGACATGGTACGGCCTGGCCGCGGCGCTGGTCGCTGTCAGCGGCGTGTTCATCTTCCGGCGAAAACGATAAATCGGGCGGGGTTGCCTTGAACACATGTAATGACAGCCGAGGGAGCTCATGACCATCATCGCCACTCTATTGATTGCCGTAACAGTCTTGCTGCATATCGGCTTTCTCGTGCTCGAAATGTTTCTCTGGACCGGGCCGCAAGGCCGAAAGGCCTTCCGCATGTCTCAAGAACGCGCGGAAGCGACGAAGGTGCTGGCGGCCAATCAGGGGCTTTACAACGGCTTTCTCGCCGCAGGTCTCCTCTGGTCGCTGATTGCGTCGCCGCCGGAATTTGCCTTTCAGCTGAAGCTGTTCTTCCTTGTGTGCGTGATCGTTGCCGCTATATATGGCGCATGGTCGGTCAAGCCGCGCATCCTTCTGGTGCAGGGCGGCCCGGCGATCCTGGCACTCTTGTTCACTGTTCTGGCATCCTGATCCATGGCTTCCTCCTCGGCAAAGAAACCGATCACCATTCGCCTCTGCGGTCCGCGCGGCTTTTGCGCCGGCGTCGACCGGGCGATCCAGATCGTCGTTCTGGCGCTGAAGGAATATGGCGCACCGGTCTATGTCCGCCACGAGATCGTTCACAACCGCTATGTCGTCGAGGGTCTGGAAGCCAAGGGCGCAATCTTCGTCGAGGAACTCGACGAGATTCCGCAAGAACATCGCAAGCAGCCGGTGGTCTTCTCCGCTCATGGTGTGCCGAAGTCGGTGCCTGCCGATGCAGAGAGCCGCAATCTGTTTTATCTCGACGCCACATGTCCGCTGGTTTCCAAGGTCCACAAGCAGGCCATGCGCCACCAGCGTCTCGGCCGCCATGTCGTGCTGATCGGCCATGCCGGTCACCCGGAAGTCATCGGCACCATGGGGCAATTGCCGGAAGGTGCCGTTTCGCTGATCGAGACAGTCGAGGACGCGGACAAATACGTGCCGCCGGATCCGGACAATCTCGGCTTCGTCACCCAGACGACGCTGTCGGTCGATGACACGGCCGGCGTCATCAAGCGGCTGCATGAGCGTTTTCCCAACCTGACGGCACCCGCCGCCGATTCGATCTGCTATGCCACGACAAACCGCCAGGAGGCAGTGAAGCAGGCTGCTCCCGGCTGCGACCTCTTCCTTGTCGTGGGTGCGCCGAATTCGTCCAATTCCAGGCGGCTGGTCGAGGTTGCGCTTCGGGCCGGTGCAAAGAAATCGGTGCTTGTCCAGCGCGCCTCGGAAATCGACTGGGATGACATCGGCGATATCTCCAGCGTCGGCCTGTCGGCCGGCGCGTCTGCGCCGGAAGTCATCGTCAACGAAATCATCGAGGCTTTTCGCGAGCGCTACGATGCTTCGGTTGAGCTTGCCGATACGGTCGAGGAAACCGAGAACTTCCTCGTCAACCGCGAGCTTCGCCACGTGCCGCTGACCGTGCAGGATATGGCGTTCGTGAATGGAGATTAGAGGTATGAGGGCAGTGGCATTGGTCCTCGGGTCAGGCCCTGGGATGACGACCTTGGGTTTCCTGCCATTCTGAAGCCAGCTGTCGCCGTTGCGATTGCTCCCTCTCTCCGTCATCCTCGTCCTCGGGTTAAACCCGAGGATGACCCGAGGATCCATATCCCGGCCGAACAATTTCAACACTTACAACCGCGAGAACAGACCTTGGCAGTTTACACCGACATCACGGAAGACGACCTTTCCCGTTTTCTGACTGCCTATGACGTCGGCATGCTGACGTCCTACAAGGGCATTGCCGAGGGCGTGGAAAATACCAATTTCCTGCTGCACACCACCAATGGCGCCTACATCCTGACGCTTTACGAGAAGCGGGTGGACCAGAACGACCTGCCGTTCTTCCTGGGACTGATGCACCATCTGGCGGACAAGGGCCTGTCCTGCCCACTGCCTTTGCCGCGCGCCGACGGTAAACTGCTCGGCGAACTTTCCGGCCGGCCGGCCGCTGTCATCTCGTTTCTCGAAGGCATGTGGCTGCGCAAGCCTGACGCCAATCATTGCCGCGAGGTCGGCAAGGCCCTAGCGGCGATGCACGTGGCGGCCGATGGCTTCGAGATCCGCCGCCGCAATGCGTTGTCCGTCGATGGCTGGCGGCCGCTGTGGAACAATTCGCGCGACCGCGCCGACGAGGTGCAGCCGGGCCTCAAGACCGAGATCGCCGCCGAGCTCGATTTCCTCGAAGCCAATTGGCCGAAGGACCTGCCGGAGGGCGTCATTCACGCCGATCTGTTCCCGGACAATGTCTTTTTCCTCGGCAAAATGCTCTCCGGCCTGATCGACTTCTATTTCGCCTGCAACGACTTCCTCGCCTATGACGTCTCCGTCTGCTTGAACGCCTGGTGCTTCGAAAAGGACGGCGCCTTCAACATGACCAAGGGCATGGCGCTCTTGTCCGGTTATCAGAGCGTCCGGCCGCTGACCGCAGCCGAGATCGAGGCTCTGCCCCTTCTCGCGCGCGGCTCGGCGCTGCGCTTTTTCCTGACCAGGCTCTACGACTGGCTGACGACGCCACCGGGGGCCCTGGTGGTGAAGAAGGACCCGCTCGAATATCTGAAGAAACTGCAGTTTCATCGCTCTGTTGCAACTGCAGCCGAATATGGCCTGACTGAAGAGGCCCGGCCCGTATGAAACATGTCGATATCTTCACCGACGGCGCCTGCTCCGGAAACCCCGGACCGGGCGGGTGGGGGGCGGTGCTGCGCTATGGCGAAGTCGAGAAGGACCTGTGCGGCGGCGAGGCGGACACCACCAACAACCGCATGGAGCTTCTGGCCGCGATCACAGCGCTCAACACGCTGAAGCAGCCCTGCGAGGTCGATCTCTACACCGACAGCAAGTATGTCATGGACGGCATCGGCAAATGGATCCATGGCTGGAAGCGGAACGGCTGGAAAACGGGCGAGAAGAAGCCGGTGAAGAACGGCGAACTCTGGCAGGCGCTCGATGCCGCCAACCAGCGCCACAAGGTCACTTGGCATTGGGTGAAGGGGCACGCCGGCCACCCGGAAAACGAACGCGCCGACGAACTCGCCCGCAAGGGCATGGAGCCGTTCAAGAAGAAGCGGTGAGGGGAACGGCGGAGGATTTCACCTGCTGCATAACTCCTTAAATCGGAATCGATTTAAGCAGTTTCAAAGTGCTACAGCGTCCTTTGCGGGTCATGTTTGACGCGCGGCGCGTAGATGGCCGAAGCGAGACCGGGCTATTTTCCAATGGAACGCTCCTGCATCTCTTCGCCGATAAAACAATTATAGGGCTGAGAGTATTCAACCGGCACCAGCCCCGTTTGGCGCTGCGGAGGGCCGCTGACCTCCAGTCCTGAAATCTCGATAACGAGCTTGCGCAGGATAGCTTCGGCAAATTGGGACACATCCGTGACCTTCAACAAAAATGCCCCATCGCCGCCGATGACGCATTCCCGATAATAGGCATCGAGGTCCGGGATCGATGCCGAATCCGGCGCGGTCTTCAACATGATGGGAAGGCCGTCAATGACGATGCCCTGAGCGATGGTCGTATTTCTGCCAACAGGCGCCGGGACCCCGGCATTGTTGGGCCCATCGCCGGATACATCGATCACGCGTCGGTTCCCTCGAAATGGGCTGGTTTGAAAGAGCTTTCGGGTAAACGCAAGCGCGTTGGAGATCGACGTGAAGGAGATTCGCCTGATCGGCTGTTGGCGCAACAGTTCGGAAAACTGTGCCGCGGCCTCCTGGCCGTCGATCAGGGTCCAGGGCACGATTTGGACAGCGGAGCCACCCCACTCGATATAGGTGACCGCAATCCTGCCGAGCGGTCCGCCCTGCACGGCTTTGACGATCTCCGACCTGCGGAATGCGTCCACGTAGCCTTTACGTTGGATCCGCTGTTCATCGATTTCCATTGAGTAAGAGACATCAACGGCAATAACCAGCTCCAGATCTACGGCAACAGAATAATGTTCGGCAGAAGTATTTCCCCCCAGAAGACAAAAAGTAGCCAAAAACGCCCATCGCGGTTTCATCGCGGCAATCCATTTAGCCACTCAGTCGCGCCGGCGAGGCGTCCATCGCGCATCACTCTTGATAGTCGTTCCGGCTGAAGCAGGTTAACATACGTCCGAAGTTTCGCGATGGCCACTGCGGAGGCTTTGTGGGAAGAGATGATGTCATGATCGCCATCGACCGGCAAACTCATTGGGAAGGTGTTTACACGACCAAGGCAGAGACCGACGTCAGTTGGTATGAGGACGCGCCAGAGCTATCGCTCGCCCTGTTGCGCGAAGCTGGGTTGAGGCCGGAAATGTCTGTTATCGATATCGGCGGCGGCACGTCGCGGCTGGTGGATGCTTTGGAGGCGTCCGGTCAGGCCCATGTCACCGTCCTCGATCTGTCTGCCGCCGCGCTCGAAACGGCGAAAGCCAGATTGGCAAATGCCGATCGGGTACAGTGGGTCGTATCGGATGTGACCGCATGGACGCCCGACCGTCCGTACGATCTTTGGCACGATCGCGCCGCCTTTCATTTCCTGACGGCGGTAGAGGATCAGCAGGCATATGTTCGCGTGATGGTGCAGGCTCTCAAGGACGGTGGCAAGGCCGTGATTGGCACCTTTGCGCCGGACGGACCGGAGAAATGCAGCGGCCTGCCCGTTGCCCGTTATGATGCGGAAAGCCTGCAGGCCGTTCTCGGCGAACGGTTCAAGCTCGCTGCAACGCGGCGCCATCAACACACAACCCCATGGGGATCCGTGCAGAAATTCCAATTCAGCACTTTCGAAAAGGTCGCGGGGCCTGAACGCCTTGGCATAAGAGACCTCAAGCTTCCGGGTTGAGGGAGACCGCTGCTTTTCTGCTTATCGGACCACTGGCCCGTTCGCCTTCTTCCAGGCGTCGATGCCGCCTTCGATGTGGCAGGCGCTCGTCAGGCCGGCATCCTGCGCGGCCTCGACCGCCATCGCCGAGCGCTCGCCGAAGGCACAATAGAAGACGATCCGCTTGCCGGTGGCTGCCGCCAACTCATGCAGCATGCCGCCCGCACCGATGTTTTCCTGCAGCTCCGGATAGGGCGCGTGCAGGGCGCCCGGAATGACGCCATGCTTCTCGCGTTCCGCCTTCTCACGCAGGTCGACGATCGCAATGTCGGGGCGGCCGCTGAGCGCCAATGCCTCGGCCGCCGAAACCGCCCAGCCCTTGCGCGCGATTTCCTCCTGGTGAAGGCCGACATGGATATTGGCCGGCACGGCCACATCCATCATCTTCGGGTTCGGCAGGTTGAGATTGTTCATGATGTCGACATATTCGTCGACCGATCGGACCCTGAGCCGCGGATTGAACCGCTTTTCCTCGCCGATCGTCGAAACGGTATCGCCCTTATAGTCATGGGCCGGAAAGACCAGCGTTTCGTCCGGCAGTTTGAGCAGCTTGTTGAAGATCGAATCATATTGCTGGCGCGGGTCGCCGTTCTGGAAATCGGTGCGCCCGGTTCCGCGAATGAGCAGCGTGTCGCCGGTGAAGACACGACCGCCCATGAGGAAGGAATAGGAATCATCCGTATGGCCGGGCGTATAGAGCACGTCGAGGCTCAGGCCCTCGATCGCGACGCGGTCGCCTTCCGCCACGCGCATCGAGACCACATCGGCCAGCGTCTGCTCGCCCATCACCGTGATGCAGTGCGTTCGGTCGCGCAGCGCACCGAGCCCGGTGATGTGATCGGCGTGCAGATGCGTGTCGACGGCCTTGACGAGCTTCAGATCGAGCTCATGCACCAGCTGCAGGTAGCGATCGACCTTTTCGAGAACCGGGTCGATGATCAGCGCCTCTCCCCCGTGCCGGCTGGCAATGAGGTAGGTATAGGTACCGGACGCGCTGTCGAACAACTGACGGAAGATCATCGGTGCCTCCGTTGCGCGTCTCTTCGGTCGGCGCGGAACATCGACGCTATCCCTCTGGCTGCGGCACGATCCGGATATAGGGTTTTGGCGCGCGCCAGCCTTGCGGGTATTGCTTCCGCGCGTCGTCGTCCGTTACCGAGCCGGCGATGATCACGTCTTCACCCTGCTTCCAGTTTACCGGCGTGGCGACCTTGTGTTTGGCGGTGAGCTGCAGCGAGTCGATCACGCGCAGCACCTCGTCGAAATTGCGGCCGGTGGTCATCGGATAGACGAGGATCAGCTTGATCTTCTTGTCCGGGCCGACGACGAAGACATTGCGCACGGTCTGATTGTCGGCCGGGGTGCGCTGGGTCGGATCGCCGGATACTGCAGCCGGCAGCATGCCGTAGAGCTTCGACACGGTGTAGTCCGTGTCGGCAATCATCGGGAAGTTCGGCGCGAACCCTTGCGTTTCCTCGATGTCCTTCACCCAGCCGGAATGACGGTCCAGCGGATCGACCGACAGCCCGATGATCTTGACGCCGCGCTTGTCGAATTCGGGTTTGATCTGGGCCATGTATCCCAGCTCGGTGGTGCACACCGGCGTAAAATCCTTCGGGTGCGAGAAAAGCACCGCCCAGGAATCGCCGATCCAGTCGTGGAACCTTATGTCACCTTCGGTGGTTGTTGCCGTGAAATCCGGCGCGAGATCATTGATTGCAAGTGTCATGATACCCCTCATAGCTTTGAGAAAATGCTCACCAAAAGCACCCAAGGCGCGCAGTTTGCTCCTTTTGATAAATCAGGAAAAGCGAAAAAATCGGGCATGAGGCTAACCTTCCTGACAAGATGGTGTGTCTGGCCAGCCGCCGGCGCCAAACCCCGACGCCGCGTCAAGTTACTTAGCTCTTGCGCTAAGTGTTTTGTGGTGATACTTAGCCTTATGGAACAGTATTCCGATCGACTTGATGGCATTTTTCAGGCGCTGGCCGACCCAACCCGGCGCGCCGTGCTGGCGCGGCTGGGCAGGGGGCCGGCAAGCATCAGCGATCTCGCAAGGCCGTTCGAGATGGCTTTGCCCTCCTTCATGAAACACATCCATTATCTCGAGGGCAGCGGCTTGATCCGGACGCGCAAGGAAGGCCGCGTCAGGACCTGCGTCATCGAGAAGAAGCAGTTTGCCGCGGTCGAAGCGTGGCTCACCGAACAGCACGGCCTCTGGGAAGGCCGCACCGACAGGCTTGAGCAGTTTGTCATCGCCGCTCAAAAGAAGGGAGAAAGCCAATGACCCGATCTTTCAATGCTGATCTCGACCTGACGATTTCCCGCGTCATCAGGGCACCGCGTTCGCTCGTCTGGAGCGCCTGGACCGATCCGGTGAGCTTTGAACAATGGTGGATCCCGGCGCCGGCCAGATGCAAGGTCGTGGACATGGAGATGCGCCCCGGCGGCGCGTTCGTCACCCGCATGAGCGAGGACGGCGGCGACTTCACGCCGCATCTGGACGCCTGCTTCCTCGACATCGCCGACGGAGAACGGATCGTCTTTACCAACGCGCTGGTCGGTGGCTGGCGGCCTGCCGAACAGCCCTTCATGACGGCGATCATCACGCTGCGGGACCACCCGGACGGCACGGATTATGCTGCCCATGTGATGCACAGGAATAATGCAGACCGGAACATGCACGCGGAAATGGGCTTCTACGACGGATGGGGCACCGTCATTGAGCAGCTTGCCAAGCTCGTAGAACAACGCGCGGGATGAAAGATTGCGTTGTCGGGCCGGCGGCGCTCGTGCTTTATTTTGGTCGCCGCTCCGGCCAGGTCGTCAATAGGACATGACCTTTGCCAAAAGCCCCGGAAAGCGGGCTTCGAGATCATCGAGGCGGACCACGTTGATATTCTCGACACCCTTCTTGGTGGTCTGAATAACGCCTGATTCTCGCAGCACCCGGAAGTGGCCCGAAAGGGTCGAACGTGCCATGTCGGGAAAAGGTGCTGCCGCTTCGCCGCAATTCCTGCCGTCCGCTGAACAATAGAGCGTCTTTACGATCGCCAGCCGCGTCGGGTCTCCGAGTGCGGTCATGACGCCTGTCAGGGTTATGTCGTCTCGCGACGGATGAAAGAATTGGCTCATGAACCGCAGATAACACATCGATTGACAGACTTCAATATTTCGGTAATGTCGAAATACCGTAATACGGAAATAAGGAAGGACTGTGTATGACGAAGAGATTTGATGATCAGGTGGTGGTTGTAACGGGTGGCTCGACCGGTATCGGTCTGGCGACGGCGAGCGCCTTTCTTAAAGAAGGGGCAAGGCGCGTCTATGTCACCGGGCGCACGCGCAAGAGCCTCGATGCTGCGGTGGAGGCGCTCGGCGAACGTGCCGTTCCGGTGGTCTCGGATGTCTCGAAAATCGGCGATATTGAGAAGCTCAAGGCGGAAATCGAGCAGCGCGGCGACAATGTCGATGTGCTTTTCGCCAATGCCGGCATAGCGGAAAAGAACAGCTTCGGCGCAACGACTGAAGCCGAATTCGACAAGACCTTCGACATCAACGTCAAAGGCCTGTTTTTCACCGTGCAGACCCTCTTGCCGCTCGTTCCGGATGGCGGGGCCGTCGTGCTCAATGCCTCGATCGTTGCCAACAAGGGGATGGCGGAACTCAGCCTCTACAATGCGTCGAAGGCGGCTGTGCGCTCCTTTGCCCGAACGCTTGCCAATGATCTCAAGGAGCGAAAAATCCGCGTCAACGCCGTCAGCCCCGGCCTGACGCGCACGCCAATCATGGAAAACGGCTTGAAGATGGACGAAGAGCAGATCGCCGCCCTGCACAGCCATGCCGAACAGATAGTGCCGCTTGGCTACATCGCCCAGCCGGAAGAGATCGCGACCACGATTACTTTTCTCGCCTCGGCTGATGCCGGCTACGTCAACGGCATCGAACTGAGCGTCGATGGCGGTATGACCCAGATATGAACTGAAAACGGCCGGCTTCGATGCCGGAGCCGGCCGTTTTGCCTCAGATCTGTTCCAGCATGGCCGCGGCGGCCGAGACGGTTGCCTGGCCGGGGCTGTCCTCGACGTTCAGCGTCTTCACGACGCCGTCTTCCACCAGCATCGAATAGCGCTTAGAGCGCACTCCGAGCGTCCCGGCGGAGAGGTCGATGTCCATGCCGAGCGCCTTGGTGAAGGCGGCGTTCCAGTCGGAGAGGAAGTGGATCTTGCCGATGCCGCCAGATGCGGTCGCCCAGGCGCCCATGACATGCAGGTCGTTGACGGCGACGACCGCGATGTCGTCGATCCCGCGGGAAAGGATCGCATCGCGGTTTTCCAGATAGCCGGGCAGGTGATTGAGCGAGCAGGTCGGCGTGAAGGCGCCGGGAACCGCGAACAGCACGACCTTCTTGCCCGCAAACAGCTGATCGGTGGTGATTTCGACCGGGCCGTCGGCGGTCTTTTCCTTGAAGGTGGCGGCAGGCAGCTTGTCTCCGACAGAAATTGTCACGGTCTTACTCCTTGAGGCGTTTCGGAAAGGCAAAAGCGCAGTCGCTCCGTTGGGTCGGGCACTGCGATGGGTCGGGAAGGAATATAGATTTGCCTCAGTCAAAGGCAAGCGGGGTTTCCATGCTGTGCTCGCCGGACCGTGCGACGAGCAGGACCGATCCGCTCTTCAGCGTGCCGCCTTTTGCCGGAACCCGTACCGGCACGTCCGCCGTAAACGTGCCGTTCGCGACGCTGATGTTTTCGGGCTTGCCGAAGCTGTAGCCGGGCGGGCCGGCGAGGAAGAGTTCGGGCGGTGTTTCGGCTGACGCGCCGGGCATCACCAGCGAGAGACGAAGGCGCTTGCCGGCGGCATCGAAGGACGCGGCCTTGACCTTGAACGTCTCGGAGGGTTGCGCCGGCAAGGCGGCAACGGCATCGTCAATCCGGGCCTTGTCGAGCGGGTTGTCCGCAGCACCTTCGGTCAGCGAAAGGCTGAGCTCGGCCTGGACGGGGATGCAGATGTCCTGGCAGATGCCGAGGAAAACCGAGGCCCTGAGAGACAGGTCGCCGCTCTTCTTGCTCTTCAACAGGAGCGGAAAAGCCACAGATTTATCATAGCCGGTGTACTGCCCCACACCGTCGCCGAAGCTCTTCGGTGCCGGAAAGCGCATGCCGGAAAAGGAAATGCCATCCTTCGGGTCGATGCTCACTTGCGGCGGGATGCCGCTTGCCCCGGGCGCTTGCCAGTAGGTCTTCCAGCCGGGTTTCAGGCGGATGTCGAGGATGGCCGGGATCGTCCCGTCCGGTTGCGGCCTGCCAGCCACGATGCGGATAGCGCCACCTTCGGAATGCGCCCAGTCGCTCTGCGCGGCGTTCGCACTGGACGCAATAAAAAAATATCCGGCAAGGCTTGCCAGCGCCGCCAAATGAGTCACATTCTCTAGGAGACGATGATGTTTCATGTGGATGAGGCTTACCGGTTTTGGCGTGTGGTTTAAAGATGCCCGCTTTCACCTCCGGATCATTTTCTCTTGATGGACGCGAAACGAGGAAACCCGAGAAAAGCCTCAAAACCAAAAGACGAGGGTGGAAACGCTTTTCATTCGACCCACAAGGCGGACACCATGATGGCGACATTCCAGAAGAAACGCGAGCGCGGTTTGCTAGACGGTCAGTTCCTGATCGCCATGCCCGGCATGTTCGACAGCAATTTTGCCCGCACGGTCATCTTCGTCTGCGCCCATTCCAGTGACGGCGCCATGGGTTTCGTGCTCAACCGTCCGCAGCAACTGACCTTTCCGGATGTGCTCCTTCACCTGCAGATCATCGATCAGGCGGAAGCCATCCGTTTGCCGCCGCTCACCCGCAATTTCCAGATCCAGACCGGCGGGCCTGTTGAAACCGGCCGCGGCTTCGTCCTGCATTCCGACGATTACCTGAGCGAATCCAGCATTCCGGTCAGCGATGACATCTGCCTGACGGCGACGCTCGATATCGTGCGGGCCATCTCGCGCGGCGAGGGGCCGTCCAAGGCGATGATGATGCTGGGTTATGCCGGCTGGGGTGCCGGCCAGCTGGAAAGCGAGATCGCCAACAATGGCTGGCTGAATTGCCCGGCGAGCGAGGAACTGATCTTCGACCGCGATCTCGGCGACAAATACGACCGGGCGCTGGCGCTGATGGGCGTTTCTCCAGCCATGCTCTCCACGGATGCCGGCCACGCCTGACCGGCGGATTTTCCGCCCTTGCGGTTTTTTGCCGGAACAATTTGACCTGCCCACCGTTTTCTGGACGCGAGGACATGACGCTTGATCCTGTCCTCAACCCGTCAAGGAGACTGATCATGGGCAGCACTTCCGACAAGATTTCCGGCGCAGCCAACCAGGCGGCAGGCAAGGCCAAACAGGCGGCCGGCAAGGCAATCGGTAGCAAAAAGCTGCAGGCGGAAGGCAAAGGGCAGGAAGCCAAGGGCAAGGTCCAGTCCGCGATTGGCAAGGCCAAGAGTGCAGTGAAAGGTACCGTTGATCGCATGTAATCCGGTTTGCCGCCCCTCTTTCGCCAATGAGATGATGGCGGCTTCAAAGTGCGCGGATCGACTGTCCTGACGGGTTCAACTGGATGGAAGATTTTAGCGCCGATGCCCGCTGTGCTTCGCGCCGGCGGGCATTCCTTTGGGGCATTCCTTGGGGTGTGCGTTTTGTTTTTTGAATAGGGCATTCGATGTCTTCGACATTCATGCCCACCACTGGACGGACGATCTTTCATGAGACTTTACGAATGCGGCAATTGCGGAAACCCGGTCCATTTCGACAATCGTGTCTGTATCAACTGTGGCTCTCGGCTCGGCTTCCTGCCGGAGGCCATGGCGATGCAGGCGCTGATGCCGGCAGGTGGCGACTTGTGGCAGCTGCCGGCGCGCCAGGAGGCGGACGTCCGGTTCTGCGCCAATGCAGCCCACGATACATGCAATTGGCTGATCTCTACCAATGACAATCATGCCTATTGCCAGGCTTGCCGCTACAACCGCATCGTGCCGGTCACCGACAACCCGGAGGGGCTGGCGCGCTGGCAGAAGATCGGCCAGGCGCAGCGGCATCTGTTCTATTCCCTGTTGCGCTGGAATCTGCCGCGGCCGGGCCGTGACGTTGACCCGCAGGCCGGGCTTGTCTTCGATTTTCTCGCCGACGAGGTTGATGCCTATGGCAATCTGGTGCCGGCCATCACCGGTCATGAAGACGGCCTGATCAGCCTGCGCGCGGCGGAAGCCAATGATGCCACGCGCGAAAGCGTGCGTGTGTCGATGAACGAGCCCTACCGCACGCTGCTCGGCCATTTCCGCCACGAGATCGGCCACTTCTATTGGGCGCAGCTTGTCCGTGACGACCAGACGCTGAACGAAGCCCGGCAGTTGTTCGGGGACGAGCGGACGGATTACGCGGAGGCGCTTCGTCGCAATTATGAGGAGGGTCCTCCGGCAGAGTGGCAGGCCAGTTTCATCAGTACCTACGCCAGCGCCCATCCGGCAGAAGATTTCGCCGAATGCTGGGCACATTTTTTCCACATCGTCGATGCGCTGGAAACGGCGCATTCCTTCGGCTTGTCTACCGATCCGCGCCGCCACCAGGGCATGGCGGCAGAGGTCGATTTCGATCCCTATCGTGGTGCCGCGAGCGCCCAGGCGCTGGTCGATGCCTGGATCCCCTTGAGCATGGCGCTGAACAGCATCCAGCGCAGCATGGGCCAGCCCGACAGCTACCCTTTCGTGCTCTCGCCGCCGGTGGTGCAGAAGCTGGATTTTATCAACCGGCTGATAGCGCGGGCAGGCAATAGGCAATGGCAATAGGCAATAGCTGTCGCCTTCCAGGCCAAGGCAGCGATATTCTACTGCCTACTGCCTACTGCCTACTGCTACCGCCTACGAGTTACGCCCGCTTCATCAGCGGAAAGCGTTCCTTCAACAGTCGCAGGATCGATTCCGAGCCGATCGGCGGGCCGAAGAGGAAGCTCTGGCCGAAATCGCAGCCCATCTGGGCCAACTGAATGGCATCTTCCTCGGATTCGATGCCTTCGGCGACGACCTGCATGTCGAGTTCGCGCGCCATGGTGATGACGGAGCGGAGCAGGATCGCGCGCTTGTCGCTCGGATCCTTGACCAGCGCCTTGTCGATCTTGATCGTATCGAAGGGGAAGCGGGTCAGGTAGGCAAGCGAGGAATGGCCCGTGCCGAAGTCGTCGAGGGCCAGTTTCAGGCCGGAATCCTTGAGCTTCTCCAGCACGAGACGGGCCTGCTCCGGGTTTTCCATCACGAGGGTTTCGGTGAGTTCCACCTTCACCTTCCGTGGATCGCAGTGGTTCTTGTTCAAGACCGCCCGGACATCATCATGCAAGTCGTTGTTGAGCAGCTGCGCGCTCGACAGGTTGACGGAGACGAAGATCGGCAGGTCACCGGTTTGCAGCTGCCATTCCGTCAGGTCGCTGGTCGCCTTCTCGAAGGCGAACATGCCGAGCTGGTTGATGAGATCGGAGCCTTCGGCGATCGGGATGAACTCCGATGGCGAGATGCTGCCGCGTTTGGGATGCTCCCAGCGCATCAGGGCCTCGAACCCGGCAATCTCGGCATCCACCAGGCGCACGATCGGCTGATAGACGAGGCTTAATTCCTTGCGCTCGATGGCGCGACGCAGGTCGTTTTCCAGTTGCAGGCGATCGGTGCCGGAGGCGCGGAAGGCCGGACGGAAGGGTTCGACGCGGTTGCCGCCCGCCTTTTTAGCCCGGAACATCGCAAGCTCGGCATCGTCGAGCAAGCCTGCGGCATTTTCCTGCTGATCAACCCAGGAAACGAGACCGATCGAGGCGGTGAGGTTGATTTCGCGATTGCCGAAATTGAGCGGCACCATGATCGCCTTGGAAACCGCATCGGCGAAATCGGCGACCTTGGTGGGATCGCGCTCGGATATCAGGATCAGGCCGAACTCGTCGCCGCCGAGGCGGGCCAGCGTGTCCTGCGGCTTCATGAGCCGGCGCAGGCGGCGGGTCAGCGCGATCAGGATGTTGTCGCCAGCGGCGATGCCGAGCACGTCATTGACCTGCTTGTAGCGGTCGATATCGATCGTCAGCACGGTCGGCCGGACAACGCTTGAGCCCGGCGCCAGCGACAGGATGGATTGCAGCCGGTCGAGGAAGATGTGACGGTTCGGCAATCCCGTCAGATTGTCGTGCAGCGCGTTGTGCAGCAGGCGATCGACGGAGTTCTTCTGCTCGGTGATATCGACGATGGTGCCGACGCAGCGGATGATTTCGCCATTGGCGCCAAGCACCGGCCGCGCGCGGATCGATAGCCAGTGGTAATGTCCGTCCTCGGCGCGAACGCGGAATTCGTGATTGAGCCGCCCCTTGCGATGCTCCAGCAGCACGTCGAGCGTTGCGCGGAACCGGTCGCGGTCGTCGGGGTGCAGGCGTGGCAGCCAGTTGCGCGCAGCGCCATGCATGGTGCCGGGCGAGAGCCCGAGTTGCGCCGAGATGTCGGGAATGGTGACGACGCGATCGCGCGCCACGTCCCAGTCCCAGACGGTGTCGCCCGAGCCCGTCAGGGCCAGCGACTGGCGCTCGAGGTCGGAGAACAGACCCTGGCCATAGGCGCCGCCGGCAAAGGCGTGCTGCATCACCGTGAAGCCGATCAGCAGCACGATCAGCACGAGGCCGCCGCCGAGTGCAGGCTGAACGATATCATTGGCAAGCTGGCCGGTTACGGTCAGCCACGCGCCGAACAGCCAGACGAGGATCAGGAGCCAGGCCGGTACGAGCAGGATGGCGCGGTCGTAGCGGTTGAAGCCGAGATAGGCGATGAGCACGATGCCGCAGGTGCCGGTCAGCGCAAAGGAGAGCCGCGCGATGCCCGACGCGATCGCCGGGTCGTAGATGGCGACGCCGAACAGGAGGCCGAGACCGAGGATCCAGGCGAGCGTCGCATAGCTCAGATGCTGGTGCCAGCGGTTGAGGTTGAGGTAGGTGAACAGGAAGATGACGAGGCCGGCGGCGAGAAACACCTCCGTTCCCGCCCGCCATACGCGTTCATCCCCCGCGGTAATGCTGATCAGCTTCGACAGGAAACCGAAATCGACGCAGATATAGCCGAGCACCGCCCAGGCAAGTGCAGCTGTCGCCGGCAGCATCGAGGTTCCCTTGACGACGAAGAGGATCGTCAGGAACACTGCAAGCAGGCCGGCAATGCCGAGCACGATGCCGCGGTAGAGGGTAAAGGCGTTGACCGTGTCCTTGTAGGCATCCGGCTGCCAGAGATAGATCTGCGGCAGGTCGGGTCCCGCCAGTTCGGCAACGAAGGTGATGACCGAGCCCGGATTCAGCGTGATGCGAAAGACGTCCGCTTCGTCGCTCGGCTGCCGGTCGAGCGCAAAGCCTTCGCTCGGGGTGATCGAGAGGATGCGCTGCGAGCCGAGATCCGGCCAGAACAGTTTGGAATTCACCAGGCGGAAATGCGGCGCGACGATGACGCGCTCCAGCTGCTCTTCCGACACATTGGCGAGCGCGAAAACGGCCCAGTCGCCCTGGTGGTTCTCGGCGCTCGATCGCACCTCGATGCGCCGGACGATACCGTCCGTGCCGGGGGCGGTCGAGACCTGAAAGGCTTCGCCGCGGCCGGTATAGATTTCCGTCGTGGCCGTCAGGTCAAGCGCTCTGTCCTCGCGCGAAATCTTGACGGGTTCCGTGGCAAATGCCGCACCGCTCCCCATCAGGCAGACCAGCGTCATCATGGCGACCAGAAACGCCAGGAGCCTTCGTGCTGAGGGGAGACGCGGCAGGCAGTTCAAAGACATCAATCACTCAAATTCTTAGGTTGCACGCTGTCCTGCGAGAGCAGGGAGAACATGAGATGATCCCGCCATTGCCCGTTGATTTTCAGGTATTCCCGCAAATAGCCTTCGCGCTGAAACCCGGCCTTTTCAAGGAGCCGGATGCTTCTATGGTTCTCGGGAATACAGGCTGCTTCGATACGGTGCAACTGAAGGGTCGAAAAGATGTAGGGAATAGCCAGTTTGACAGCCTGCGCCATATGGCCGTTGCCGGCATATCGCTCGCCCATCCAGTAGCCGATCATGCAGCACTGCGCGGCTCCACGGCGGATATAGCCGATGGTCAGCCCGCCGATCAGCTGGTCCTCGGCGCGCAGGAAAACGAACAGCGGCACGGCCTGGCCGGAGGCAAATTCCTGCTCGTTGCGAATGACGCGGTTGCGAAAAGCGTTCTCGGTCATCTCGTCGGCGCGCCACGTCGGCTCCCACGGCTCGAGAAAGGCGCGGCTTTCGCTGCGCAGCCGATACCATTGCCGGTAGTCGGATGTTTTCGGTAAACGCAGCAAATACGTGGCATTGGCAATCTCGACCGGGTCCGGCTGCCGTGACAGAAACCGAAAGACCGATCGTGTCATATAAGCCTCCGCAACGCGTGGGTGTTGCCGTGATGCGAGAGTGCCGGGCGCTCGAAGAACGCCCGGAGGTCGCCCTTCAAAATAAGAATTAACCGTTGGCGGCGCGAGCTTGAACGGTCTTGTTGGAAAGTGCGCCGAGAATGTCGTCCATCGGCGCCAGCTTTTCGACCGGTCCGATCGCCGAAAGCGTCGGGGCCGTGTCGAAGAACAGCCGCCCTGCAAGATCCGTCAGGCGCTCGATGGTAATGCCGGACAGGCGCTCCATCAGTTCCTCGTTCGGGATCGGCCGGCCGTAGAGCATCATCTGGCGAGCGATCTGGCCGGCGCGGGCAGCCGGGCTTTCCTGGCCCATCAGAAGCTGGGCGCGGATCTGGGCGCGGGCGCGGTCGATTTCCTGCTGCTCGATCTTCATCGACGACTTGCGCAGTTCATCGATGATGACGGGCATCAGTTCCGGCAGGTTCTCGCCGCCGGTGGCGGCATGAACGCCGAAGATGCCGGTGTCGGAAAAGCCCCAATGGAAAGCATAGACCGAATAGCAGAGACCACGATGCTCGCGCACTTCCTGGAACAGGCGCGAAGACATGCCGCCGCCAAGGATATTGGCGAGAATCTGCGAACAGTAGAAATCGCGGGCGTGATAGGCCTTGCCTTCGAAACCGAGCAGGACCTGCGCGTCCATCAGGTCGCGATCCTCGCGCACGTCACCGCCGGTATAGCGGGCGGCGTCGGTAACCGGCGCTGTGGCCGGCTTTTGCGGAAGGCTGGAAAAACGGTCTTCAACCTGTCGCACAAAGCTATCATGATCAAGCGCACCAGCCCCGACGACGAACATGCGGTCGGTGGTGTAGTTGCGGCCGAGATAGGTGCGGATTTGTTGCGGCGTGAAGGAAAGAACCGTTTCCGGCGTACCGAGGATCGGGCGGCCGATCGTCTGGTTGACAAAGGCGGCTTCGGCGAACTTGTCGAAGACGACATCGTCGGGCGTGTCGTTGGCGGCCCCGATCTCCTGCAGGATCACGTGTTTTTCGCGCTGCAGCTCGTCTTCCTCGAAGGACGATTCCGTCAGGATATCCGCAAGGATATCGACCGCGAGGGGGACATCGTCCTGCAGGATGCGGGCGTAGTAAGATGTGGTTTCCGTTGAGGTCGCGGCGTTGACTTCGCCGCCGACATTTTCGATCTGCTCGGCAATTTCGCGGGCGGTTCGCCGCGCTGTGCCCTTGAATGCCATATGTTCCAGCAGATGGGCAATTCCGTGCTCGTCCGTGGTTTCATCGCGTGAACCGGATTTGATCCAGACACCGAGTGCCACGCTTTCAAGATGCGGCATGTTCTCGGTGACGACGGTCAACCCGGATTGGAGCCGGGTGCACTCAACTTTCATCATACGTCTTTCTGCGTCCTTAGCTCCGAATGCGGGCGTGCTCGCTGATAAAGGTTTCAACGATTTTCAGTTCCGGCTCCAGAATATCGAAACGCTCCTCCCTGACCATCAGATCAGCAAGCCACGTTGGAAGCGCCGGGTCAATACCACTGGCCGATTTTACTGCGGCAGGGAATTTCGCCGGATGGGCGGTTGAAAGCGTCACCATCGGCGTATTCGGCTTTTCATGCTTGCCGGCGACGAAAACGCCGATCGCCGTATGCGGGTCGAGAAGATAGCCGGTTGCCTCGAGCATCGAGCGGATGGTCTCGGCGACCTCTTTTTCGGTCGCACGGCCGGCGCGGAACACCTTGCGGATGGTCTTCAGCGCCTTTTCCTCGATCTCGAAGGCGCCGGACTGCTTCAGGCTCGCCATGGCGCCGCGCACCTTGGAAGCGTCGCGATCATAGGCTTCGAACAGCAGCCGCTCGAAATTCGAGGAGATCTGGATGTCCATCGAGGGCGAGGTGGTCGCCTTGACGTCGCGCATCTCGTAGCGGCCTGTCTTCAGCGTGCGCGCGAGGATATCGTTCTCATTGGTGGCGACGATCAGCTTGTCAATCGGCAGCCCCATCTGCATGGCGACGTAGCCGGCAAAGATATCGCCGAAATTGCCGGTGGGAACGGTGAAGGAGATTTTCCGGTCCGGGCCGCCGAGGACAAGTGCGGTGGTGAAGTAGTAGACGATCTGGGCCATGATGCGCGCCCAATTGATCGAGTTGACGCCGGAAAGCGCCACGCCGTCGCGGAAGGCAACGTCGTTGAACATGGCTTTGACGAGGTTCTGGCAGTCGTCGAAATTGCCCTTGATCGCCAGCGCATGCACGTTGGCAGCCTGGGAGGTCGTCATCTGGTGCTGCTGCACCGGGGAGACCTTGCCATGCGGAAACAGGATGAAGATGTGCGTGCGGTCGCGTGCGGCAAAGGCGTCGATCGCAGCTCCCCCCGTATCGCCGGAAGTCGCGCCGACGATGGTGGCACGCTGGTTTCGCTCGGTAAGCACATGATCCATCAGCCGCCCGAGCAGCTGCATGGCGACGTCCTTGAAGGCAAGCGTCGAGCCGTGGAACAGTTCCATGATGAAGGCGTTCGGCCCGGTCTGGACGAGGGGCGCGATCGCCGGATGGCGGAACGTGGCATAGGCCTCGTCGATCATCGCCCGGAACTTGTCGTCCGGAATTTCACCGTCGACGAAGGGCGAAAGAATGGTGAAGGCGATCTCCTGATAGGATTTGCCGCGCAGCGCGCGGATCTGCTTCTTGGAGAAATGCGGCCATTCCTTCGGCACATAGAGGCCGCCGTCGCGGGCAAGACCCGCCAGAAGCGCATCGCAAAAACTGAGCGAAGGGGCTTCGCCCCGCGTCGAGACATACTTCACCGTGACCATCCTTCGTCGTCTGTGTTGCCGCGGAGGATGCGGCGAGAATTGATCGGCACCCTATTCGAACCGGATGGAAATCGCGGTTCTTGTTGCGTCAGCCCTTGGCGAAGCCGACGGAAACATCGCATTGCAGCTCCGCCGTTGGTCGTTTCCAGCCGCCTCCCGTCGCGTTTTGACGGGTGCTGAAAAATTGACCTTTGGCTCTGAGACTCCAATCGATTTTTCGATGCGTCGCTGCTATAGACCATCGCCAAGGGTCTTGAAAGGCCCAGCTGCAGGGGGAGGCGACGGAAAAAATCCTTATTTTCCGGTCAGTCCTGTCCCGCGACATCAATTGTGCAAGGCAGAGGGTCAACTCAGGTGTTTGGTAAAATCTCCAGCCGTCTTCTCGGAATTTCACTTCTCGTCGTCATAGCAGGCTGCAACAAAACGGATACCGGCGGAGCGATCGATGCCGGCGGCAGCGCGGTCGCAGCAACGCCCGCCGTCATCCAGGGCACCTGCCCGCAGGTCTATCTGCTCGACGGAACGGCGAACTACCGCACCTATGCCAAGGGTGCCAAGGACGATCCGACCAAGATCGTCTACCAGGCGTCGCTGGCCGACACGACCCGCCAGTGCGTCCAGAACGAAAGCCAGCTGGTAATGACCGTCGTCGTCCAGGGCCGCGTGGTTGCCGGCCCCGCCGGCGGCGCCGGAAACGTCAACCTGCCAATCCGCGTCGCCGCGACCGATGGCAAGAACACGCTCTATTCCGAACTGACGCAATATCCGGTCGAAGTTCCGGCCGGCGTCGGCACCACCCAGTTCATCTTCACCAAGGCCGACATCGCGCTGCCCGGCGGCGCCGGCGATTTCGCCAAGGTCTATGTCGGCTTCGACGAAGGTCCGGTGAAGACGAAGAAATAAGCGGGGGTTTGCAATGAACGAAGAGCCAGTGCGTTTTTCGTGCCGGCGTTTGGTTGGTGCTGTCGCAGCGCTTTTTTCCGAGTAGCTCGTTTTGTACCGGGCATGCCTCTCCGCACGTCATCCTCGGGCTTGACCCGAGGATCCAAGCGGTGGGAACACAACGATGCGCCGACTTCAAACGGCTCGAGAATGGATCCTCGGGTCAAGCCCGAGGATGACGGAGGTGGGCGGGCTGCCTTCAGCTAAGGCACCCACCAAACACCACTACGCAATCAGAGTTTCCGACCATTCCGACAATGCTGCAATCACGCCGGGCAGGGCGCTCATGCGCGAGATCACCGTCTCGGCACCCGCCTCGGTCAGCTTGTCGGCATGCGAGGGGTAGGTGTGCGAGGCGCCGGTGAAGCCGACGACGCGCATGCCGGCGGCGGTGGCGCCATGGATGCCGTGGACGGAATCCTCGATCACCAGCACGCGGGACGGATCGATGCCGAACTGCCTGGCGCCGTGGAGGAAGATGTCCGGCTTCGGCTTCACCTTGTCTTCGCCGAGATCGCGGGCCGAATAGATATGCTTGCCGAAATGATCCTGGATCCCGACCTTGCCGAGCATCATTGCGAGACGCTTCGATGTCGAGTTTGAGCAGATGCAGTGCGGCAGCGTCAGCTGCGCCAGCATCGGCTTGACGCCCTCGATGAGTTGCACATCGCTTGCCAGCCGCTTGTCGAGGATGGCCTCGTTCCTGGTGAGGAGTTGGGCCGAAAGCGGAATGTCGGCTTCCTTCTCGATGGCAAGAAGTATGTTGTGCCAGGTCATGCCGGCAAAACGCTCGGCCATTTCCTCGGTGCTGATCGGATAACCGGCTTCGGTCAGGAGTTCGGCCTCGACCTCGCTGGCGATGATTTCCGAATCGACCAATACGCCGTCGCAGTCGAAGATGATGAGATCAATGCTGGGCATGTCGGGGAATCCTTGGGAAGGCCAGAACCTTGGAAAGAAGGGGGCGATGTACACGAAGCGGCCTGAAAGCTCAACCATGCGCGGCGGGAAGCTGCCATGCAGGAAGGGGCTGGGTCGGCATTTGTGGGTGATGGCGAGACGGCGGAAACCGAAGCTGTTGCGTCCAGCGTATATGCGGGCTAGGTAAAACACGCTTCGGCACCCGTTTACCCCCAAGCACCAAGGCCTCCATGACCGTTCGCTTGCGCCCGCATCACCTGCTCTGCATGCTGACCTTTGTCGGCAAGGGATATACGGCCGGGTTCACCGAGAACTACCGTCTGATCGCAAAACGTCTCTCTGCGGGCGAGGATATTCTTGTTGTCGATGGCCCGGACGACATTTGCGCGCCGATGCTCGGCGAGACCAGCAACCATTGTTTTTGCGATAGCGTGACGGAACGGGATTTGAAGGCGAGCGAAGCGATTGAGGCTCTGCTCGGCGTGCCGGCCGGTCCGGGAGCTTCTATCCTCCCGGATGCAGAGTTTCTCGCCAGGATGCGCGAGGCTTTCAGCTCAGGCTTGATCCGCAAGGGATGCGTCCGCTGCGAATGGTCGCCGCTCTGTACCGGCATTGCAGCCTCCGGTTTCGACGGCGTGCTCGTCGTATCCTTTGGCTGCTGATCAGGCGGGCAGGGGAAAGAGCTTTGAAAATTCCTTCTCGCCGGTGCCGGTGAAGCGCACGGCGCGGCTGTCGGTCTCGCGCCTGGCCCAGCCCTTGTCGAGAAACAGTGTCAGCAGTGCCTGGCCGAGCGAGCCGGAGAGATGCGAGCGGCGTTCGCTCCAGTCGAGGCAGGTGCGGCAGACCGGGCGCCGCGATTTGGTGAGCGCCGAAAGGTCGATGCCGAGCGCCGTCATCTTGTCCTCGCCGGCCTGCGTCAGCGACAGGTCGTCGCCCGCACCGGTGATCACCTCCTCGGCGACAAGACTGTCGAGCAAACGCACGCCGTAGTCGCCGGCGAGATGATTGTAGCAGACGCGCGCCTTGCGCAGCGCCGGATCCTTGGGGCCGGTGCGGTGGCGGGTGAAGCCGCGATGGGCGGCAAACCCCATCAGGCTTTCGAGCAAAAGGCCGACATCGTCGTCGGCAAGGGCGAAATAGCGGTGCCGGCCCTGCTTGCGCTGGCTGATCAGCCCGCCGGCCTCCAGTTTCGACAGATGCGAACTCGCCGTCTGCAGCGTGATCCCCGCCGTTCCGGCAAGCTCGGTCGCCGTCAACGCCTTGCCGCCCATCAGGGCGGTCAACATGTTGGCGCGGGCTGGATCGCCGATCAGCGACCCGATCTGGGCTATGTCCGGTCCTTCTTTCATACTTCGACCGTAACCGAAGCATCGAGCGCATTCAAGGTGGCAAAAAGGATCATCGAAGGTCACGACGGCCGGGAAACATCGAAAGAAAAGACAATGATAACCTGCTTCATCCGCTACGAGATTGATCCGTTCAAGAAAGAGGAATTCGCCACCTACGCCCGCAACTGGGGTCAGGCCATCCCGCGCAACGGCGCCGACCTGATCGGCTATTTCGGCCCGCATGAAGGCTCGGCCACGACCGCCTATGGCGTCTACAACATCGAAAGCCTTGCCGCCTACGAGGCCTATCGCGCAAGGCTTGCAGCCGATCCGCTCGGCGCCGAGAACTATCAATTTGCCAAGAGGGAGCGCTTCATCCTCAAGGAAGACCGGATTTTCCTGACGAACGTTTCGCTGCCGCATGCCAGGGGGGTCTCGCCGTGATCGCCGTCATCTTCGAAGTCACGCCGTCCGATGACCGGCGCAGCGCCTATCTCGATCTCGCCGCGCAACTGCATGCGCGCCTCGACAAGATCGACGGCTTCCTGTCGATCGAGCGGTTCGAAAGCCTGAAGATGCCGGGCAAGATCCTGTCCCTGTCGTTCTGGCGCGACGAGGCGGCGATCGCCACGTGGCGCAACGGCGCCGAGCACCGGGCGGCCCAGCACGCCGGCCGCAACGGCACCTTCGCTGATTACCGCCTGCGCATCGCCAGTGTCATCCGCGACTATGGAATGACGGAGCGCAACGAGGCGCCCGATGACAGCCGGGCGTTTCATGAGGATGTGGGACGTACGCGCTGGCGTGTCGTTCCAAAGGCCGACCTTAATGTGTCTTGAATTTCTCGTTCAGAGCCGCGACAGCGATTTTCAAGGCTGGCAGTTCGTCAACGACAACGCCCCAAATAATCCTGTCAGACAGCCCATGATATTCGTGCCGGAGGACATTGCCGATTGTGCGCACCTGCGGCCAGGGAATTTCAGGACGGAGTTCTTTGACGTCATCAGGAAGGGCGCGGCTTGCCTCTGATATTATTTCTATTGCTCGTTGCACGGCATGTTTCAGAAGCCAGTCGCTTTGATAGTCCGCCAACGTCTTGCCCGCGACCGACCGCTCGATGCCCGCGATGGCATCGAGCATGTCGCCAAGCGCGTGGCGAAACTCCCGAGCCATCAAAAAACCTGTACAGCGGACTTTTCGATCTCGGATTTCAGCACCGGATGCAACCCATCCCGAGTGGTGATATCAACCGGTACCGCAAGTTCCGACTCCAAAAGTAATTTTATCCCGATCAGATCGAAGGCATTGAATCGGCTTTCTTGATCGTAGTCGATGAACAGGTCGAGATCGCTGGCGGCATGCGTCCCGTTCCGCACCGTCGAGCCGTAAAGATAAAGCGCGGTTGCACCCATCCCGCGAACGGTATCGGCTTGCTCCCGCAATCTTGCTATGGCGTCGCTTTTGATCATGAAAACAAGATACCGTATCGGCGATGGACTTTCCATCCTCGTGTACCATCTCGCAGATTTCGCGCCGGCCTTCAGCATTTGGTAACCAAGTTCGGTAACCATAAGCACTGATCAGTTCCGAGTAAGCGTAGGTGCGAGTTGTCCATGTCATCAGTTGTTTCGTTGGCCGAAATCTCCCGCGGCGTCAGCCCTTCCGGCTGGCTCGATTCCATCATCAAGGGCGATTGCGTCGCAGCCCTTGAGGCGCTTCCCGACAATTCCGTCGATGTCGTCTTCGCCGATCCGCCGTACAATCTCCAGCTTGGCGGTGCGCTCACCCGCCCCGACCAGTCGCTGGTCGATGCGGTCGACGACGAGTGGGACCAGTTCGTTTCGTTCGAGGCCTATGACGCCTTCACCCGCGCCTGGCTGCTCGCCTGCCGCCGCGTTCTGAAGCCGACCGGCACGCTCTGGGTCATCGGCTCCTACCACAACATCTTCCGCGTCGGCGCGACGCTGCAGGACCTCAATTTCTGGATCCTCAACGACATCATTTGGCGCAAGACCAACCCGATGCCGAACTTCAAGGGCCGCCGGTTTCAGAATGCCCACGAGACGCTGATCTGGGCAAGCCCCAGCGCCAAGGGCAAGGGCTACACCTTCAATTACGACGCTCTCAAGGCCTCTAACGACGATGTGCAGATGCGCTCCGACTGGTTGTTTCCGATCTGCTCGGGCGGCGAACGGCTGAAGGGCGACGACGGCAAGAAGGTGCATCCGACCCAGAAGCCGGAAGCGCTGCTGGCCCGCATCCTGATGGCCTCGACCAAGCCTGGCGACGTGGTGCTCGATCCGTTCTTTGGCTCCGGTACGACGGGCGCCGTGGCCAAGCGCCTCGGTCGCCATTTCGTCGGCATCGAGCGCGAGCAGAGCTATATCGATGCCGCCGCCGAGCGCATTGCCGCAGTCGAGCCGCTCGGCAAGGCAACGCTGTCGGTCATGACCGGCAAGAAGGCCGAACCGCGCGTCGCCTTCAACACGCTGGTCGAAAGCGGCATGATCAAGCCCGGCACGGTGCTGACCGATGCAAGGCGCCGCTACAGCGCCATCGTGCGCGCCGACGGCACCGTGGCCAGCGGCGGCGAGGCGGGCTCCATCCATCGCCTCGGCGCCAAGGTTCAGGGGCTCGACGCCTGCAACGGCTGGACCTTCTGGCACTATGACGACGGCACGGCGCTGCGCCCGATCGACGACCTGCGCGCCGTCATCCGCAGCGACATGGCCAAGCTCAACTGAGCAGATAAGCAAGAACCACGGAAAAGCATTCCTGACGCCGCGCTATCCGCAAGGAGGCGCGGCGTCTGCGTCCTGCATGGCGGTTCGGGCGACCCGATGCAGAACGCCCCGTGCTCCCGCGCATGCGATCGCCAACCGCAAATTTCTGACGGATGATCCGGAGAATTCGCAGCCGAAAACGATCGGCGCCTTCGTGGCCTTTAGAACAATTTAACCATCCCGCGGATACTCTGATGTCAGGCAAGACGACCGCGTGATCAACCACGCGAGGCGCGCGGGGCAACCCGCAAATTGCCCGGCAGGACAGCCTCCGAGGCTGCCCTGTTCAGAGATAGTTTTCGTCCGGTTTCGTACCTTCAGTCCCGGAGGGAGACTTAAACGCCCAGGATCCGAAAAGGTCCTGGGCGTTTCTGTTTGCGGGACTTTCGCAATGGTGCAAAGCAAAAGGGCCCCGCAGTGGAGCCCTTCAACGTTGGTGTCAGCGGTCGGTCACGTCGACGCTGACGATCCTGCCGCCCTGGTCGAAGGTGATGATCTCTTCGCCCTGCCGCCGAAGCTGTTTTCCGGTGAGCGCACTGGTGGCCGTCAGGTGCCAGATCGAGCGTGCCGAAACGGCGGACAGAGGTTCGATCAAACTGTCCTCGGCGACCTGGTCAGGGTACTCGGCGAAATAGCGCCGGAACGCCGCCATGATGTCTGAACGGCCCTTGAGGCCGCCGACTTTGCCAGAAGAATAGGTGGCGTCTTCCGTGAAGAAATCCTCGATCGCGGCGAAATCGAGCGCGCTGATGGCGGCGTGAAACCGCCTCACCAGCGTGACGGGATCAAGGGCTGGCTGCGCACCCGTTCTCACACATTGACCCCATAGGCCAGCAGATCGGCCTGCAACGTCTGCGGGTCGGTGAAAAGCACGGCATGCCATCCGGCCGCCCGGGCGCCCTCGACATTGACCATGTTGTCGTCGATGAACAGTGTCGCGGAAGGATCAAGGCCGAAGGCTTCGGCATGCGCCTGGTAGATCGCCACGTCGGGCTTGGTCAGCCGCGCATCTGCCGAGACCGTGACGCCGCGCGGCAGCGTCAGGAACGGAAACAGCTTCTGCGCCTCCTTGAAGGTATCGGAGGCGAAATTGGTCAACAGCGTCACGTCGTAGCCCTTGGCGATCAGGCACTCCATGATCGAGACGCATTCGACATAGGCATGCGGCACCATCTCGTGCCAGTGCCTGCGAAAGGCGCGGATGTTTTCTTCCTGCGCCGGATGCTCGGCGATCAAAAGATCTTCCGCCTCGCGCCAGCCGCGGCCGCGGTCCTGCTCGATGTTCCAGTCATGCGTGCAGACATTGGCAAAAAACCATTTGCGCTCGGCCTCGTCCGGAATGATCCGGCTGAAGGGAATATCGGGATCGTAGTGGATCAGCACCTTGCCGATGTCGAAGACGATGTGGCGGATCTCGACGCTGCTCATCAGATGTTCCTCGGTTCCCGGCCTCTATCATGCTTGCCGCGGAAGGCATGCGGTATAGCCTGGGCGATTGCTTTTTTCATGACGGTCGGCAGCGCTTGCGCCTCCAGCGAGGCGAGCGGCTCCCACCAGCCGTTTCCGCTTTTGTTCCGGTTGGCGACATTCGCGCGATAGACCGACAAGCGCAATTCAAAATGCGTAAAAACATGCGTGATCGCGCCGCAAGGTTCCCAGCTCGCGGCAAAAGGCTGCGCCTCGACCGAGGTTTCGCCATCAATGCGCGCTGTCCAGGCTGTGCCCGGCACCTCCGTCATGCCGCCGAGCAGGCCGGTTTCGGCCCGTTTGCGCAGATAGACCGCGCCTTGCGGACAGCTGGCGACGAAGGCCGCACCGACGCGCAGCGGCTTGTCCTTCCTGGCGGCCTTGCGCGGAAAGGTTTCGGGATCGGCGGTCTTCAGCGCCAGGCAGAGATCGTTGAACGGACAGAGCGCGCAGGCCGGCCGTTTCGGCGTGCAGATCGTCGCGCCGAGATCCATCATCCCTTGGGCGAAATCGCCCGGCCGGCCGACTGGGGTCATCTCGGCCACCAGCGCCCGCATCTGCGGTTTGGCCGTGGGCAGTGGCGTCTCGATCGCATGCAGCCGGGAAATCACCCGCTCGACATTGCCATCAAGCACGGCGCTCTGGCGATTGAAGGCGATGGCCGCAACCGCCGCGGCGGTATAGTCGCCGATTCCCGGCAGCGCCTTCAGTGCTTCCTCTGTGTCGGGAAACACGCTGCGATGATCGCACGCGACGGCCTCGGCGCATTTCTTCAGGTTGCGCGCCCGGGCATAGTAGCCGAGCCCCGCCCACGCCTTCATCACCTCTTCGGTGTCCGCGGCCGCCAGATCGCTGACCTTTGGCCAGAGCGACAGGAACTTGTGGAAATAGGGTTTGACCGCCTGCACGGTGGTCTGCTGCAGCATCACTTCCGACAGCCAGACGTGATAGGGATCGGCGACGACGCCGTCCCTTGCCATCGGCGGCGAGACGCGCCACGGAAGATCGCGGTGGTGCCGGTCGTACCAGGCAAGAAGCCGGTTGGCCCCATCGGCCGCATTGAACATGTGCTGCATCATTTGCCGGAAGGTTGGTTGGGTCCTATACTTGGCGGAGTGTTCGCCATCCTTCAAGGCGAAATCGAGAACCGAAAGCCGTTCTGTTGAAACAACCTTACACCCGCAAGGGCGTCGTGCAGATCAGCGAGGTCGCCAACGGCCTGATCGACCCGGTGCTTGCCAAGCGCGCCGGCATCAACACGCTGCTGCTCGGCTCCTGGGACGAGATCGCCGGCGAGGAGTTTGCCGATTGCACCCGCCCGGAAAAGATCGCCTGGCCGCGGCGCGCCTCGGAAATGGCGGGCGAGGGCGGGTATCAGCCCGGTGTCCTGACGGTCGCCTGCGAGGGCGCGCGCGCCCTGTTCCTCACCCATGCGCAGGGCGAACTGATCCAGCGGATCAACGGCTTCTTCGGTTTTCCGGCGATCAACCAGATGCGCATCGTGCAAAAGCCGGTCGCGCCGCCGCCGAAGCGCAATCGCAAGCCGAAACCTCTGACCGGCGAGCGGGCACGGCATCTGGAAGCGATGGTCGATGGTATCGAGAGCGAGGCGCTGAAGGCGGCCTTGACGCGCCTTGGCACGGCCGTCCTGTCCGCTCGAAAAAAATGAAGCGGATCATCAGCCGGTCACAATTGTTTGAACTTTGGTGAGCGGCAGGCCCTTGTCGCCTAAGGCAAGGCAAGTTATCGAATTTTCGACCGTTTTCGTTCGTCCCTTTACACAGGTGAAACAATGTCCCTTTCTGAAATGAGCCCTTTCAAGCGCCTCCTGAGCGGCGTCGCCGTGGCTGCCATCGCCGTGACGCTCGCCGCCTGCAGCGACGAGAAGAAGGACGCGGCTTCCAACGCTCCGGCAACGGAAACGACCGAAACGGCGGCGAAGACCGAGGTCAAGCCGGCTGACGGCGGTTCCATGATGGCCGCGACGAAGACCGAAGTTAAGCCCGTCGACGGCACGATGACCTCCTCGACCATGTCGTCGGCGATGAAGCCCGCGACCGCCGACGCGAACCAGACGCAGATGGCGCAGGCTGCAGCCCCCGCCAAGGTCGAACTGCCCGAAGTCCAGGGCGAAGTCGATGTCGCCAAACTGATGGAGCCGGGTCCGCTGCCGGAAATGTCGATCGGCAAGGCCGATGCGCCGGTGACCATCGTCGAATACATGTCGATGACCTGCCCGCATTGCGCGCGTTTCCACAACGAGACCTTCGATGCCATCAAGGCGAAATACGTCGACAGCGGCAAGGTTCGTTTCGTCGTTCGCGAATTCCCGTTCGATCCGCGCGCTGCGGCTGCCTTCATGCTGGCGCGCTGCGCGCCGGAGGGCCAGTATTTCCCGATGGTCTCGATGCTGTTCAAACAGCAGGAAACCTGGGCTGCGGCCCCGAACGGCCGCGATGCGCTGCTGCAGATGTCGAAACTCGCCGGTTTTACACAGGAGAGCTTCGAGGCCTGCTTGACGAACCAGAAACTTCTCGATGATGTGCAGGCAACGATGCAGAAGGGCGAGAAGGATTTCGGGGTAAAGGCCACGCCCACCTTCTTCATCAACGGCAAGCAATATTCCGGAGAAATGTCGGTTGACACCATGTCGGCCCTTATCGAAACGATGCTCTGATCCTTCGCGTTCTTTGAGAACGACCGGCGGGCGCCTCAGTGCGCCCGTTTTTCTTTACCTCCCCCTTGAGGGGGGAGGTCGCGCGGAACGCGCGGGTGGGGGTGAACTTTGGGTGTCGCAAGAGGCCACCCCACCCCGGAGCTCCGCTCCGACCCTCCCCCTCAAGGGGAGAGTGGCTCCATGAAATTCACAAAACTCCGCCTTCTCGGTTTCAAGTCCTTCGTCGAGCCCTCCGAATTCGTCATCGAGCGGGGGCTGACTGGCGTTGTCGGGCCGAATGGCTGCGGCAAGTCCAATCTGGTCGAAGCGCTGCGCTGGGTGATGGGGGAAAACTCCTACAAGAACATGCGCGCGTCCGGCATGGACGACGTGATCTTTTCCGGTTCCGGCAATCGCCCGGCCCGCAACACCGCCGAAGTCGGCCTGTATCTCGACAATTCCGACCGCACCGCGCCCGCCGCTTTCAATGACAGCGACGAGATCCAGGTGACGCGGCGGATCGAGCGGGAAAACGGCTCTGTCTATCGCATCAACGGCAAGGAGGCGCGTGCCAAGGACGTGCAGCTCCTGTTCGCCGACGCCTCGACCGGCGCGCGCTCGCCGTCGATGGTCGGGCAGGGGCGGATCGGCGAACTGATCGCCGCCAAGCCGCAGGCGCGCCGGCAACTGCTCGAAGAGGCCGCCGGCATTTCCGGCCTGCACTCGCGCCGGCACGAGGCGGAATTGCGTCTCAAGGGCGCCGAAACCAATCTGGAAAGGCTCGAGGACGTCACTTCGCAGCTCGAAAGCCAGATCGAAAGCCTGAAGCGCCAGTCGCGCCAGGCCAACCGCTTCAAGATGCTGTCGGCCGACATTCGCCGGCACGAAGCGATGCTTCTGCATATCCGCTGGGTGCAGGCAAAGGAGGCCGAAGCCGAAGCCGATAGTCATCTCAACCAGGCGACATCGCTGGTTGCCGAAAAGGCGCAAGCCCAGATGGAGGCGGCCAAGGCGCAAGGCATCGCCAGTCTGAAGATGCCGGAACTGCGTGAAGGCGAGGCACGTGCTGCTGCCGCCCTGCAGCGGCTGCAGATCGCCAAGGCGCAGCTCGAGGAAGATGCCGGCCGCATCCTGCGCCGCCGCGACGAGCTGCAGCGCCGCCTGTCGCAGCTTGCCGAAGACATCCTGCGCGAGGAGCGCCTCGTGGCCGACAATGCCGGCATCCTGGCGCGGCTGGACGAAGAGGAAAGCGAGCTTCGCGACCTTTTGGCCGAAGCCGGCGAGCGGGCGGAGGAAGCGCGCGAGCGGTTGGCCGAGGCGAGCGAAGCACTGGGCGAAAGCGAACGGCAGTTAGGCCTTCTGACCGCCGAAAAGGCCGAAGCGCAGGCAGCGCGCAACCAGCTGGAAAAGACCATCCGCGATCTCGGCGAGCGGCAGGCGCGGCTTGCCCGGCAATTGTCCGACCAGAACCGCGATCTCGACGAACTCGACCGGCAGATTTCGGCACTTGCTGATCCGCAGGAAAAGCGCGAGGAGGTCGAGGCGGCCGAAGCGGCGCTGGAGCAGGCGGAAACTGCAATCGCCGATATCGAGGATGTGCTGAATGCCGCGCGTCTCGCCGAAGTCGAGGCCCGCCCGCCAGTCGAGGCGGCCCGCGCCCGGCTGAACGGCATCGAGACGGAAGCACGCACCATCCGGCGCATGCTCGAAGCCACAGCGATACAGGGCACGGCCCCTCCGATTGTCGATGACATGCAAGTCGATCGCGGCTTTGAGACCGCCCTTGGCGCTGCCCTTGGCGAAGACCTGGAATCGCCGCTCGACCCGAATGCGCCCGCCCATTGGCGCGCGCCGGGTGATGGATTGGACGATCCGCGATTACCGGACGGCGCGGTGCCGTTGGCCGGGCATGTGCGTGCCCCGCAGGCGCTCGATCGTGGTCTGCGCCAGATCGGCATCGTCGACAGCGATGCGATGGCCGAGGCGCTTTTGCCAATGCTCAAGGCCGGCCAGCGGCTGGTGACGCGCCAGGGTGCCGTCTGGCGCTGGGACGGCCATGTGACCGGTGCCGATGCGCCGAGCGCGGCTGCCTTGCGGCTGGAGCAGAAGAACCGGCTGGCCGAACTCGAAACCGAACTTGTCGATGCCCGCCATCAGCTGGAATTGTGCGAGGCGGAGCTTGCCGCCGCCGCCGCGCGCATTCGCGCCGGGGACGAACGCCTGCGGCTGTCGCGGGAAGAGCAGCGCATGGTCATGCGCAAGCTGGCCGAGGCGCGCGATGCGCTGGCGGCTGCCGAGCGTGCCTCCGGCGATCTCGTCCGCCGCCGCGCCGTTTTGGCGGAAACAAGCAGTCAGCTCGCCCTGCAGGTCGAGGAAATCGGCGAGCAGATGGAAGGCGCGCGCGAGGCGCTGGAGGATGCGCCGGATCTCGCTGAGCTGGAGCGCCGGCTGAACGGCCAGATGACGACCGTCGCGACCGATCGGGCGCGGGTTGCCGAAGCGCGTGCGATCAATGACGGCCTTGCTCGCGAAAATCAGGCGCGTGAGCGCCGCATCGGGGCAATCACCGGCGAGCGGCAGACCTGGAATGCGCGGGCGGCAAGCGCGCAGGAGCATATCGAAACGCTGCGTGAGCGCGAAAGTGAAGCGCGTGAGGAGGCGGAAGAACTTCTCGAAGCACCGGATGAATTCGACGAGAAACGCCGCGCGCTGATGAACGAGTTGTCGAAGGCGGAAGAGGCGCGCCGGCAGGCGGCGGACCTTCTGGCTGCGGCTGAAGCCCGCCAGCGCGATGCCGACCGGGTGGCTGCGACGGCGCTGTCGGAGCTTGCCGAAACGCGTGAAAAACGCGGACGCGCCGAAGAGCGCCTCGTTTCCGCCCGCGAAAAGCGCGTCGAGATTGAAGCCCGTATTCGCGAGGCGCTGAATTGCGCCCCGCATGAGGTGATGCGCCTCACCGGCCTTCCGGTCGATGGCGATTTGCCGGACATGCGCCAGATCGAGCGTGATCTGGAGCGGCTGAAGATCGAGCGCGAGCGCCTGGGCGCGGTCAATCTCCGGGCCGAGGAAGAGCAGAAGGAACTATCCGACAAGCTCGATGCCATGCTCAAGGAGCGCGAGGACGTCATCGACGCGATCCGCAAGCTGCGGTCGGCAATCCAGAACCTCAATCGCGAAGGCCGCGAGCGCCTGCTTGCCGCCTTCGACGTGGTCAACGCGCAGTTCCAGCGCCTGTTCACCCACTTGTTTGGCGGCGGTACCGCCGAATTGCAACTGATCGAGAGCGAGGATCCGCTCGATGCCGGCCTCGAAATCCTTGCCCGGCCGCCCGGCAAGAAGCCGCAGACGATGACGCTCTTGTCCGGCGGCGAACAGGCGCTGACGGCGATGGCGCTGATCTTCGCGGTGTTCCTCACCAACCCGGCGCCGATCTGCGTACTCGACGAAGTCGACGCGCCGCTCGACGATCACAATGTCGAGCGCTATTGCAACCTGATGGACGAGATGGCCGCCTCGACGGAGACCCGCTTCGTCATCATCACCCACAATCCGATCACCATGGCCCGCATGAACCGCCTGTTCGGCGTCACTATGGGCGAGCAGGGCGTCTCCCAGCTCGTCTCGGTCGATCTGCAGACGGCAGAGCAGCTGCGCGAAGCGGTGTGATCATTCGAATTCGATGACGAAGCTGTGGGACGCATCCGACGGTCCCATATCGTCCCAGGTATCGACCCGCACGTCCTTCATGTCGCGGTTGCCCTCGGCGTCCGCAAAGTACATGCCGTAGTCGTCGCCCGGCTTGTGTTCGTTCGGGTGAGATTCCAGCCACTTCGTGTAACCCAAGGCATCGCCGGTAATCCATCGCCAGCCCCCCTTGGGCTCACGACCATTTTCATTCTGAAGCAACCCGATCCAAGGACCCATTTTGTAGGAATATTGTTGTCCATCGAAGCCGGTGTCGAAGAAGCGCTCGTCCTTGCTGAAGAGCGAGACGACAAAATCATTTTCTTGCTTCGAGCCAATCGTCGCCAGGTGTCCGCCGCAGCGCTCGGCCGCCAATGTAGCCGACTTCCACGTCGTGTTTTGCGCGTGTATCACGAGGTAGACATGCCCTTCGAAGGAGCCATAGACTTTTTCCTGCCAGGGGTCGCAGTCGATTGCCTTCCAGACGCGCGCATCCGTTTCCAGCCCGGCGAAATCCTTCGGCATATACTGCCGCGCCACGGGCGAGGAATAGAGGCCGTCTTCGACCTTGAGCAGGTTGAGCCCAAGCGCTTTCGCCGTCATTTCATTGAGATAGCCGGTATTGGAAATGCCGGCGGATTTTTGATACTCGGTGATGGCTCTGCGTGTCTGCGCACCGAACACACCATCTGCGTTCCCCGCACCGAAACCCTTTGCGGCTAGCGCCAGTTGAATCTCGCTCCTCTGAGACCTGTTGAGGGCGAGTTCGTTCTCGGCTTGCTCAGGCGTCGGGAACAGGGGGGTAAGTGCTGTCGGCGCCATGACTGACAGGATTTGCCGGGCGAGGTCAGACTGCTCCCCGCTGCGATGCTTGGCGAGAAAGAATTTCCAGATGCGCGGTGTATTGATCCGCAGCGCCTTTTCAAAATCCGCCTCGGCTTCTATCTTTTCGGGATCGATCGTCGGTGTGGCGACCGGCGCTTGCTCCACTTCAGGCAAAGAGCTGTTGAAATAGAATTCGAGCGCCAGCGACGACAATATCTGCGGCGACTGCTTGCCATCCGTCGCCTTTCGAACGTCCCGGATGACCCTCTTGAAGGCGGTGCTGATTTCGAGGCCCGGGCCAGCAAGGTGGCCGATCAGCGCCGTGGTGAACGGGGAGTTGGCGCCGCTGCCGTCGGACGCGAGCTGCCCCGGTGCCGCCGCGAACGCGACCATCGTTCCCGCGCTTTCGGTTTCGACAGGCGCCAGTCCTCGCGTCGCGATGCTTCTCGTGGCGCCCTCGACCTCTTGATTGAGGCGGTTGGCGAGTGGATTGTTGCGACATGCGTCCAGGAAGAAGAGGGCGATCTTCGACTTTTTCTCGATTGCCCCGATGACATCGGTCAGCGCCAGCGTCTCGGCCGCGACATCGAATTCGCTCGCAAGCCGTGCATCGGTGCCGACGAGGTAGTTTTCGCCGCGAAGCTGCATGCCATGACCGGCGAAATAGAAAAGGGCGACGTCGTCGGCGCTGATCTTTCGGGCAAAGCGTGACACGGCGTCCGCCATCTCCTTGCGATCCGCGTCGGTCACGATATCGGTGTCAAATCCCTGACTGGAGAGGAATGCGCCGAATTGCCGCGCGTCGGCGACGGCATTTGGCAGGTTGCCGGCTGCCTCATAGGCCGAACTGCCGATAACGAGAGCGAGCCGCCGGCCGTCTGCCGATTGAGACGGCGAAACACCCGCCCACAAGACAATCGCCAGCGCCACCAATACCCTTTTTGCGATCTCCTGCATTTTGAAGCGCTCCCCATCCATCAGGAAACGCTCCCATCCATCAGGAAACGCGGGGCGCGGCCCGGAAAAATTTGTCGTTCCTTGCACAAGGACAAAAGCACAGTCGAAAGAGTAATCGATCACCTGCCGGCGATCTGCCTCCGGCGTTCATCTTAAACACTTCGTCAGCTGATAAGAAGATTTTTCATATATTGCGCTTACGGTATCGGCTACGCCTTTCGGATAGGTGGGCTGTCGAGGACTTGAAGCTTGACGGATTTCACGAGCGCTGATGCCTTGTTGCTGCTGGGGGTGGTGCCCTTCGCCTGCGTGTGCGTGAGTGCGGCCGGCACCATCGTGTTTGCCAATCAGGCCGCATGTGAAATCGCTGGCGCCCGGTCGATGCTTGCGAGAACGCCGGTTTCGCGGCTCCTGCCGGAATGGCACTTGTTGTCGACGATATCCGCCAGATCGTTCCGCCGCGAAACGATGCTTCTGCGCAGCGATGGCGGCGCGATCCCGGTCGAACTCTCTTTCGTGCGCTTTGGTGCGGCCGCAGAAGCGATGATCGGGGTCGTCATCCGCGACCTGATCGATGAAAAGGCGCTGGAATCGATGCGTCTTGAGCTCGAGCGGCAAAACGAGGAGGCCTTGATGGAAGCGGAGGCTGCCCGCCGGCGCCTGGGCTTCATTATCGACATGCTGCCGCAGGCGGCTTGCGTCTTCGATGCCGAGGACCGCTATGTCCTGTGGAACGAGAAATATGCGGCGCTTTATCCGGAGATCGCCGCGCACCTGCGCCCCGGCATTCCCTTCCGCGAGATTCTGGAAATCAGCCTTAAGAGTGGCGACCTGCCGGAGCTCGTGACGGATCCTGAAACCTGGATCGAGGAGCGCCTGGAGAAACACGCGCTTGCCGTTTCCCAGCACGAGCAGATGCTGCGCGACGGACGCTGGCTGCGCCATGACGATCGCCGCACCCCGGATGGCGGCGCTATCGGCATGCGCATCGACATCACCGACCTCAAGCGCCGCGAGGAATCGTTCCGGCTGCTGTTCGACGCCAACCCGATGCCGATGATGGTCTGTGATGCGGCTTCCCTCGACATCGTCGCCGTCAATGACGCCGCGATTGCCCTCTACGGCTTTAGTGGTGAGGACATCCTGCAAAAGCGCATCACGGACTTACAAGCCCCCGGAGAAAGCGAGCGTCTTGGCGTCATGATGCGCGGGCTTGATGCTGATTGCGAGGCACGCACCGTGTGGCATCAGAAGACGGCGAGCGGTACGGAACATCACGTGCTCATCTATGTCCGCATCCTCCATGAAGGGGCGTCGCGGCGACTGCTTTTGACGATCGCCGACGTCAGCGATCGGGTTCGCGCCGAGGCGCATGCCACCCATCTCGCCCACCATGACGCGCTGACCGGCCTGCCGAACCGCATGCAGTTCCGCAAGCGGCTGGAGGCCGCGCTGGAAACGGCGGCGCGTGACGGCGGGCAACTGGCGGTCCACTACCTCGACCTCGACGGCTTCAAGCCGGTCAACGATACCCTCGGCCATGCCGCCGGCGATATCCTGTTGAAGCAGGTGGCCGAGCGGCTGAAATCGGTGCTGCGCGCCGGCGACCTCGTCGCGCGGCTCGGCGGCGACGAATTCGCCATCCTGCAACACGCTTCGGCGGCGGGGGCTGACGAGGTCGCGCTTCGCTGCATCCATGCGCTTCGAAAACCTTTCGGCATAGAAAACCGCGAGATCGGCATCAGCGTCAGCATCGGCATCGCCATGGCGCCCGAAAACGGCTTCGATCCCGACGAATTGATGAGTGCAGCCGACACGGCACTTTATCAGGCAAAGGCGTCCGGAAAGAGCACGTGGCGCCGCAGCCGCGCCGCGGCTTGATCCCTTCTTCCTTCGTCCATCACACTTTTGTCTCAAGATTTGCTGCAATGCAGCAAATTTCCGCCACCGATGCATTTTAAACGTGAAGAGGATAATGTAGCGTCAGGTGGGAGCCGTATGGGTGGAGAATTAATATGACAAAATGGGTTTACACCTTCGGTGGGGGAGAAGCCGAAGGCAGTGCGAGCGATCGCGATCACCTGGGTGGCAAGGGCGCCAATCTGGCGGAGATGTGCAATCTCGGCCTGCCGGTGCCTCCGGGACTGACGATCGTGACCGATGCATGCGCGCGCTATTATGACGACGGTCGCATCATTCCCGAGGAATTGAGGAGGCAGGTCAAGGCCGGCATCGAGAAGATGGAGGCGGTTACCGGCCGCGTTTTCGGCGATACGCAACACCCGCTGCTGCTTTCCGTGCGTTCCGGCGCGCGCGCCTCGATGCCGGGCATGATGGATACGGTTCTGAACCTCGGTCTGAACGACCACACGGTGGAGGCGCTCGGCCACGATGCCGGCGATGCCCGTTTCGCCTGGGACAGTTACCGCCGCTTCATCCAGATGTATGCCGATGTGGTGATGGGGCTCGATCACGAGGTTTTCGAGGAAATTCTGCAAGACGAGAAGGGGCGCCTCGGCCATGAAAACGATACCGAGCTTTCCGCCGTCGAATGGCAGCATGTCATCTCGCTCTATAAGCGCATGATCGAGGAGGAACTCGGCGAACCCTTTCCGCAGGATCCGGAAGTGCAGCTCTGGCGCGCGATCGGCGCTGTCTTTGCCAGCTGGATGAATCCGCGCGCCATCACCTATCGTCATCTGCACAATATTCCGGCCGGGTGGGGCACCGCCGTCAACGTGCAGGCCATGGTCTTCGGCAATCTCGGCAACACGTCGGCAACCGGCGTTGCCTTTACCCGCAACCCTTCGACCGGCGAGAACGAGCTTTATGGCGAGTTTCTCGTCAATGCGCAGGGCGAGGACGTCGTCGCCGGCATCCGCACGCCGCAGAACATCACCGAGGCTGCGCGCATCGCCTCCGGCTCCGACAAGCCGTCGCTGGAAAAGCTGATGCCGGAGGCCTTCGAGGAGTTCCAGGCCATCTGCAACAAGCTGGAAGCGCACTACCGCGACATGCAGGATCTGGAATTCACCATCGAGCGCGGCAAGCTCTGGATGCTGCAGACCCGCTCGGGCAAGCGCACCGCCAAGGCGGCGCTGAGGATTGCTGTCGATATGGCCGAAGCAAAGACGATCACCAAGGAGCAGGCGGTGGCCCGCATCGATGCGGCTTCGCTCGACCAGCTGCTGCACCCGACCATCGATCCGCATGCCCGGCGCGATATCATCGGCTCTGGCCTGCCCGCCTCGCCGGGAGCGGCGACGGGTGAAATCGTCTTTACCTCGGAGGAAGCCGTGATGGCGCAAAAGGAAGGCCGCAAGGTCATCCTCGTGCGCGTTGAGACGAGCCCCGAAGATATTCACGGCATGCACGCGGCCGAGGGCATTTTGACATCGCGCGGCGGCATGACCAGCCATGCGGCCGTCGTGGCACGCGGCATGGGCATTCCGTGCGTCTCCGGTGCCGGAAACCTGCGTGTCGATGCGCGCAACGAATTGCTGCTCGCTCCCTCCATTACCCTGAAGAAGGGCGACGTCATCACCATCGACGGTTCCTCAGGGCAGGTGCTGAAAGGCGAAATACCGATGCTGCAACCGGAGCTTTCCGGCGACTTCGGCAAGATCATGGCCTGGGCCGACGCCAGTCGCCGCATGACCGTGCGCACCAACGCCGAGACGCCGGCGGATGCGCGTGCCGCCCGTTCCTTCGGTGCCGAAGGGATCGGTCTCTGCCGCACCGAGCACATGTTCTTCGAGGGCGACCGCATCAACGTCATGCGCGAAATGATCCTTGCCACTGACGAGGCCGGACGGCGCACGTCGCTTGCCAAGCTCCTGCCGATGCAGCGATCGGACTTCACCGAACTCTTCGAGATCATGCACGGTCTGCCGGTGACGATCCGCCTGCTCGATCCGCCGTTGCATGAATTCCTGCCGAAGACCGACGAGGAGATCGCCGATGTCGCGGCTGTTCTCAATCTGAAACCGTCGGAACTGCGCGAGCGTGTCGATGCGCTGCACGAATTCAATCCGATGCTCGGCCATCGCGGCTGCCGGCTGGCGATCTCCTATCCCGAGATCGCCGAGATGCAGGCGCGCGCCATCTTCGAGGCGGCGGTGCAGGCTGCCCGCGAGACCGGGGCTGCGGTCGTTCCGGAAATCATGGTGCCGCTGGTCGGCCTCAAGACCGAACTCGATTATGTCAAGGCGTGCATCGATGCGGTGGCGAAGGAGGTGATCGGCGAATCGGGGATCGAGATCGAATATCTCGTCGGCACCATGATCGAGCTGCCGCGCTCGGCCTTGCGCGCACATGTGATCGCCGAATCCGCCGATTTCTTCTCCTTCGGCACCAACGACCTGACGCAGACCACGTTCGGCATCTCCCGCGACGACGCCGCCCAGTTCCTCAATACCTATATCCAGAAAGGCATCGTCGAGAAGGACCCCTTCGTCTCGCTCGATTTCGACGGCGTCGGAGAATTGATCCAGATCGCCGCCGAACGCGGCCGCCGCACCAAGAATGGCCTGAAGCTCGGCATTTGCGGCGAACACGGCGGCGATCCGGAATCCATCCGCTTCTGCGAGGAAACCGGCCTCGACTACGTCTCCTGCTCGCCCTTTCGCGTCCCGATCGCAAGGCTTGCAGCCGCGCAGGCGGCGATCAACGGCAAGGGGTGAACGGCCGATCCGGTCCGGCGGGACTCAAGCCCGCCGGATCAGACGATTTACTTACCTGTCAATGAAATCCCGCACAGCGTTATTATACCCTTCCGGGTCCTGCAGCAGTGCGAAATGGCTGGCATTTTCCAGGATCACCAGCGTTGCGCCGGGGATAGTCTTTGCCAGATAGTCCGTGTGTTCGCGCCAGATCACCTCATCGTGATCTCCAAGCACGATAGCCGTCGGCGTCGTGACCTTCTTCAGGTCGTCATCACTCCAGTTCGGCTGGCTCTTCCACATCTTGTCGATCTGGGTGACAAAGGCGTCGTATTCCGTCGGCGTTGGCGAAATCTCCTTGTACACCGCGCCTGACTTTTTGACGTAACTTTTGAAGATCGCGCTCTCCATCCCGGGCTGATTGACCCCATTCACCTTGGAATTGGCGGCATGCGCAAACAGCTTCGTCAGCCGTTCGGGATGGTGGATGGCGATGTCGAGGCCGATGATGCCGCCGTCACTCCAGCCGACCAGCGCCGTCTTCTCGATCTTCAGATAGTCGAGCAGGGCAAGGTAGTCCGACGACATCAGGTCGTAGCTGTAGGGTTCGGCATTGCGGGTCGAGCGGCCGTGGCCACGGCTGTCGGCGACGATAACGGTATGGTCCCTTGAGAGGTCGGCCACCTGCGCGCCCCAGACCTCGCTGTAGCCAAGTCCGCCGTGGATCAAAAGGACCGGCGGTCCGGAGCCGTAGATAGCGTAATAGAGTTCTATGTCGTTGACGGGCGCTTTCCCGATCTTCGCCGCCTGCGGCAGCGGGACAGGTTCGGGCAGTTTCTGCCAGCGTTCCACAGCAAGTGCAGGCCCTGCGGAGAGAAGGAGGAGGGCGCAGAATATTTTCAGTACGGCTGTCATGAAAAATCTCCCGTTCGATGTCGCGTGCATAATAGGCGCGAAATGCGCGTGCCGAAGCAAGCGCCTTTTCGCGTTGAACGGGAAATTTTCTTGTCTGGGTAGATGTCGCCTAAATTATCGGCGGACGACGGCCGGCCTGTCCCAGCCCCATATCATGGCATCGTTTCCATAGCGGAAGGCACGCGATTCGGCCCGGCGGTCGAGATCGATGCGCTGCAGGCAGGTTGCAAGGGCTTCGGTATTGCGGCGGAAGCCGTAGGATAGGCAGGTCTTCTCGTCGGCGGCGCGGCGCTCTTCCGGCGTCATCGTCGCGCAACCGGAAAGGACCGTTCCAAGAGCGGCCAGCATCACGAAACTCCGAATATGCATGATCAGTCCCTGTGATGTGCTGCGAGATCCGATCAACTATCAGATGCGCTGCAGTACATCCACAAAAGCTTCCGCGAAATTTTTCAGGTCCGCCGTCTCGTCATTCGGCTTTTCGATGCGGATCGTCGTTCCGTCGCTCTCCAGGCAGGCAAAGACGGTGGTCGTCGCTGCGCTGCCATCCTGTGGAATGCGCAGGACGGCGATCCGGTCGCAATCGGCAATGAGGCCTGATGCCGGCAGTTCAAAGAGCAAGGCGCCGTCGATCGCGGCGGCTGCGGCACGGACATGGGCAGCAAAACCCTCGGCGCCCGTGGTAAATCCGTCCAGCGAGAGTTCAAGCTCCAGCAGTTCCATCGTCAGGCTCGCATCCGATGGCGGCACGGTAGCCTGGGCAGCGGTGGATGCCTGTTTGGGTTCGGATGACAGCATGCTCTCTCTCCTTTCAAGCGCCGGAAAGCGGCCGCTTCCCGGCTGGCTTTGAAAATTTGATGTCTGTGCAAACCGGTCCAGTGACTTGAGGACCGGGAAACACGCCTGATCCCCGTTCCCAAGACATGATTAACGAGAATGGCGAATTTGCGGCGAGAGCGGCGATGCCAATACTTGCAAGGACTTGGCAAGCACTTGGCAAGCACTTGGCAGGCACTTGGCAGGCACCTGTCCGCTTCATTCGCTGCTGCGTTGCGATCTTGCCGAAAACCGCTTCACACTTTTCTCCATGATGCTCTAAACAGAAGAAGAAGTTGCCGCGTCCGGGTCAAGGGATTGATTCTGCCAGATGATGATCAAGTATGAGCGCCCCACGTCTCATGCCGCCCGCTGGGCGCGCAGGATCGCCCGCTTTGCCTTCGGTCTCTTCGCCGTCGCGCTGCTGGCGCATCGTTTCGGCCCGCTGATCACGCCGCATTTCATGGCGCTCGCGGTGTTTTCGGCGGGATTGGCGGCTCTTGCCGTGGTGCTTGCCGCCATCGGCTTCGTCCGGCTCTGGCAGGTCGCGGCCGTCGGCGGCGTCGCCTCCTTCGTCGCGCTTGTGTATGCGGCTATCCCGATCGGCGCTGCCGGCTTCGCGCTCAACGAATATTTCTCCAAGCCGGCGATCTACGATGTCAGCACCGACACCGTGACGCCGCCGGCCTGGATCAAGCCGCCGGATGCGGTGCAGGGCTGGCTCGAACGCCCGGCCGTCGTGACGCCGGAGGACCGTGAAGCCCAGATATCCGCCTATCCGGGGCTCACCGGCCGCCGCTATGACGGCGCCCTCGACCGCGTCTTCGAGGGCGTGAAGATCGTTGCCGAAAAAACCGGCATCAGCATCGTCGATGAGGAGGGCGTCGAAAACGCCAAGCCTGACCTGGAGGACATGGCGGTCAGACCGGACGATGCGTCGCCGGCCGACGCCGAGCCGGGCGACGTGCCGATCCCGCTGTCGCGCCCTCAGACGATGCCGGGCGAGATGAGCCCCGGGCGGCGCTCCTCCGATATCCTGCTGCAGGGCGAATGGCGCACCCTGGTCGCCGGCTTCCGCTTCGATGTGCTGATCCGGTTGCGGGAAGAGGCCGAGACGACCTTTGTCGACATGCGCGTGGCCTCCCGCTACGGCCCGCACGACCTCGGCCTCGGCGCCGCGTTTGCCAACCAGTTCCTGCATGCGCTCGACGCGGAATTGCTCGGCATTGCGGGGGATTGACGGTTCGTCGAACTATCAGGCAAGCCAGCCGCTATAGCGCACGATCAGCCCGGTGATCGGGCTTTTGATTTCGACGTGGAAACGAAACAGCCCGTCGCGTTCCTCCTCGAAGGTATCGCCGCCCGGCGCTAGAAACAGCGGCAGCGGCAGGCCGAGGAAGCGCCAGCCGCGGATCACCAGCCGCAAGCGACCATTGTCCGACACCAGCGCGATCAGCACGCGAAACGGCCCGAAATCCTCGGCAAGCAAATGTTCGTCACGGCCAATGCCGGCTGACTGGATGCTGCGGAAGGATTTTCCCGCGAAGGTGCGGATCCATGTTTCCCGCCTGCCGTCGCACTCGAAGCGGACGCTGACCGGAACATCGGCGTCCGCTGCTGGAAAGCCGATGATTGCGGCCGTGATCCTGGCAAGCAGGCCGGTGCCGCGTTCCACCCGTGCCCGCCCTTCGGCGGTTCGTGTCGCCGTGCTGTCGTGCATGGTGGTGATGGCAGTCGGCAAGTTGGCCCAGCACGCGCCGAGCATGCACCGGTAGAGCGGCTTGGTATGTTCCGCAGCGGTTTCTTCCCGGATGCCGGCGCGGATGGAAAACCGGGAAAACAGCGGTTCGAAATCCGTGAGCGTCACTGCGCCCGCGGCCGGGCGGGCGCCGGGCGCCGGCTTGGTCCCAGCGAGCCAGCCGCGGATGATCGCCTCCGACGCCATCGCCGGAATGAACGGGCCGTCGTCGCCCTCAGCGATCAGGTGCCAGGATCGCTCCAGCGCGCTTCCATCGGCGGCCTTGCCCGTGGCTGCCACGAACATGCCGCCGCGGTGCTCGCCGAAGCTCGGCCATTGCGACGCTGCGTGAAACAACGGTGCAAGCGGCGACAGCGACCGGACGACCCGCAACCGCACCAGCCATGCCCAAACCCCGAGAAGCCGTTGTAGCATCTGCGGCTCGGTGCCGGCGCCGGTAAAGGCCGACTGCAGTCCCGGTATCGCCTGCGGCAGCAGGGCAAGGTCCGGCGCATCGGCGAGCGCAAAGCGGCGGCGCCTGAGCGGCACGCAACCGGGCGGGGCGATCGTTCTCGCCATGCCGTCCATCAGGCCATGGCCAGTCGCGGCTTTGCCGTCGCGGACAAGCGCCACCTTCTTGCCGGCATAGCTGGAAACGGCCCTGATAACGTTCAGTCCCATGCGCGCCTTGGGCGAGGGGGCGATGCCGGCTGTGATGGTCTCGATGCTGCAAAATTCCGGTTTCAGGGCCTCCAGCGCCGCAAAGGAGAGGGCGGGAAAGCTGCTGCAGCCGGAGAGCGCAAAGACGCCGCTTTGTTTTGCCGCAGCATCGAGGCTGGAGATCCCTGCCACGAAGGCCGTTGCGTCGGCGAGGTCGAGATAGCAGATCTTCAGCGCGATGCACGCCTTGGCGAGGCGATAGGGCTCAGGCCCGGCATCCTGGAAAGGTCCGGAGGCATCGACGACGAGATCGGGCTTCAGGGCAACCAGCGTAGTGGCGATATCGCCGGAGCGATCCATCATGACGGGCTCGATCGCCGCCCTGGCCTGAAGGGCGGTGGCGAAAACCTTGGCCTTGGCGAGCGACCGCCCGGCGATCAGCAGCGTCAACCGCGGCTCGTCGCAAAGCAGCCGCGCCAGCCGGCCGCCAAACGTGCCGTAACCGCCGAGAATGAGGACGCGCAACCGCTCGGCGCTCATGCGATAAACCGGCTGCGATGCTCCGGCGTCGGTACGAAGCAGGCATTGCGCCTTCCTGCAATGCGGTAGCGGTTGCGCGCCAACAGCTCATAGAACGGGTCACGCAGCGCCCGCGGAATGAGGCGTAGCGCGGAAACGAGGCTGAAGGGCAAGCCGAGACCCGCCGCCATGCGCAGCGAACCCTGCGATTTCACATGGGCAAGACCGTTCTCGATCAGCATGTTGGTCTCGTAGTTGCGGCTGTCGAGGCCGTAATGTTGGTAGAGCGCTTCGCCGAGCGGCGATTGTGCGGTGATGAAACGGTAGCGGCCCTTTTTGTCATGCCGGAGCACGAAGTTCACCCAGCCGGAGCAGAAGATGCATTCGCCGTCGAAGACAATGATCGGGTGATCGTCGGCAAAGGCGGGCACTGCCGGATCGCCGCGATAGCTGTAGGCCGGACGCGACAGCATCAGGCGGCACCTCCGGGCGCCAGCCGATAGATGCGGTCAAGCGACGGTGGGCCGTCGGTCTCGACCTGACCGCGCTCGACCAGGTCTTCGATATGGGCAAGGACCGAAAGGGCGGCTGCTCCATGCAGCCGCGGATCGGTGGTCTGATAGATCACCTTGACCATGTCGGCGATCAGCCTGTCGCCGGCCCGCACCCGTTCCATAACGGCGCGCTCGCGCATCCGCCGGTGCGCCCGCAGGCCCCGGAGAAAGGCGGCAGGCTCCGTCACCGGGCCGCCATGGCCGGGCAGATAGAGCCGGTCGTCGCGGCCAAGCAGCTTTTCGAGCGACGCCATATAGTCGGTCATCGAGCCGTCCGGCGGTGCGACGATCGAGGTCGCCCAGGCCATGACGTGATCGGCGGAAAAGACGATGCCGCTATCCCCCGGAACCGTGCCACCGAGCGCGAAGGCCGCGTGGTTGGCGGTGTGCCCGGGGGTCAAAAGCGCCGTCAGCGACCAGCCGTCGCCTTCCACCGCGTCGCCATCGGCAAGCGCGATATCGGGCACAAAATCGACGTCGGAGCTTTCGGCGAACGGGTTGATCTCGCCCTCGTGCAGGGGCCTTGCCGCCCGGTGCGGCCCTTCGGCGACAATCAGCGCGCCGGTCTTGGCCTTCAGGCGCCGGGCAAGCGGCGAGTGATCGCGGTGGGTGTGGCTGACGGCGATATGGGTGACTTCGCGGCCCTTCAGCGCCGCCATCAGCGCCTGGAAATGCGCCTCGTCCTCCGGTCCCGGATCGATCACCGCGACGGACTTGCCGCCGACGATATAGGAGTTGGTGCCGTGGAAGGTGAAGGGGCCGGGATTGTTGACGGTGATGCGCTGGACACCGGCCGCCACCGTTACCGCCTCGCCATGGGCGGGTTGAAAATCAAGGTTGAAATCCGGGCCGTCCATGCGCCGTCTCTTCACTTGTACTCGATTTCGATGAACGACATGAACTCGCGGCCGGCATTGATGACATTGTGCTCGACACCCGCCTCGCGCCGGTAGGCCGCGCCCTTGGCGATATCCACCCGCCGCTCGCCGCCCGGCTCCTCGAGCAGGAACCGGCAATCGGTCATCGGGATCACGACATAGCCCATGCCATGCACATGATGGCCGGTATCGGCCCCCGGCTCAAAATCCCATCGGGTGATCCGCACCATCTCGTCATCGAGAAGCAGCGTCGGCTTGGCAGGCGGGCGGGCGCGAAAAATGCTCATGAGGGTCTCCACTGTGAAGCGGACCTTAGGATGCGGGGGAGGGAATGAAAAGGGTCGGGCGAGCCATATTGCTTGAGTCGTTGCCGCTCCACCTCCCTCTGTCACTCCGTGACATCTCCCCCACAAGGGGGAGATTAATCGCGAGCCTCGTGCGTCCTTGCCGAGATTGCCGAAGCAGTGAGGGAAATGGATGATCTCCCTCCTTGTGGGGGGAGATGTCCCGAAGGGGACAGAGGGGGGTAAACGCGCCACAACCTCCACATTCGCGCGAAAAAACCACACCCATCCCCAACTTAGCCGTTGTCGCCTGCGTGCGGCTTTGCTAAACCGGCTCTCGATTTGGCCGGGCGATTTGCCGAGCGCCAAGCGTTGGGGCGTAGCCAAGCGGTAAGGCAGTGGTTTTTGGTACCGCCATCCCTGGTTCGAATCCAGGCGCCCCAGCCATTCTATGTCTTCTTGATTTCCAACAGAAGTTCTCCACGGCCAGAAGCTTTTGGCGGGGCAGATCTAGGCCTTTATCAATTCCGCGCCTTGCGCCAACCCGCCGCCCAGGCTTCGGCCTCCGAACAGAACCACCGCTCGCCATATTGCGGGCTGATGTTCGTCGCGCTGTAGTATTCCTGTCCGGGAACATGGAAAATACGTTCGCCGGTGCTGATGCTGATGTTGCCCTTGATATTGCAATCCTTCGCTGTCTGGCTGAGGGACGAAAGCAGATCCTCGGCGCTCATGATGCCAGCCGCCCCGAATGCAACAAGGCCCAGCGCGATCCCCGGCGCGGCTGCCATGGACGCGAGCAGGGAGCGGCGCTGCGGCTTGCGATAGAACTGGTGACGACGCATGATCCTTCCCCCCAAAGGTCTGCGCCAAATAGTAACCGAGGGCTTATATTAGTTAAATCTGTACTATTGGTGAAGGCAATAAGGCCGGCGATACTCCGAACGGTCCATGGATAGGGGCGACCTGCCTTGATCCACCACCTTTCACCCCTCCCGCGCCATCGTCGCCCGCCGCTCGATTTCCGCCGCCGAGGGTTCCTCCTGCGCAAACGACCCGGTCTTGATCTCGCCGTTGCGCACATAGGTGTTGATCGTCACGCCGGTCGTCGACACCTTCGAGCCCGTCAGTTTCAGCGCAACCGGCATGGCGCCGCTGCCGAACAGGCGCTTGCCGCGGCCGAGCACGAGCGGGAAGATCAGCAGCCTGAATTCGTCGATGAGGTCGGCGGCAAGCAGGGTCTGGATGAGGTCGCTCGATCCCTGCAGCAGAAGGACCGGGCCATCGCCGTGCTTCAGTTTCTTCACCTCGGCGGTGACATCACCCTTGATCGCCACGGAATTCTGCCAGGCAAGCGGCTGCCTCGATCGGCTGGCGACATACTTGGTCGCCGGGTTGAACAGCGAGCCGATCGCGTCGTCTTTACCGACATAGGGCCAATGCGCGGCGAAGATTTCGTAGGTCTTGCGGCCGAGCAGAAGGTCGAAGGGCTCGGAGAAGGTCTCGGCCATCGCCTCGCGCGTTACCGCGTCCCAGTAGGTGACGGTCCAGCCGCCATGGGTAAAACCGCCGGTCGGGTCCTCCTGCGGCCCTCCGGGGGCCTGCATGACGCCGTCGATGCTCAGGAATGTTGCAGCAACAACCTTTCTCATCTTCCTCTCCCTTGGATTGCTCCTTGAGCGGAGAGGTGGGCCGGATATCCGCCCGGTCAAGGGCAATCGCGGCGCGCCGGATGAAAAAGCCGGACAAAACGAACCCGCCGGGAGGAGGGCCGGCGGGCGCATCGTCTGTTTGTGCGAGGTGCGCGCTACTTCGCCTTGTCGCCGGCCAGGAACTCGTCGCACCAGCTCGTGCCGGTCGAGGTCTTGCGGTCGCCGAGCACATGCACCGAGCGGATGACGTAGTCGGAGGAGACCGTCAGCTGGACGGAACAGCTGAGGAACTCGGTGCGGGCAGAGGCGATCTTCTTGCCCTTCTTGCCGTCCTTGCCCTCGGCATACTGCGCCGGGACCGTGCGCTTCTTGTAGCCGCCCTTCCAGGAATAGACCGTCATGTCGCCGCTCTCGGCGTCGGACTGCGGCGGGCCGAACCGGGCGAAGAAGGTGCCGGCCGGCTGGCCGTTCCAGTGCGATTCGACGGCATTTCGAGCCGGCCCCGTCGTCGTGCAGCCGGCAAGCGCCAGCGCAAGGCCGGCGACGGTCATCAAGCGGAAATTCATGTCTCAAGTCCCTTTGGCGTTCGTTCTGAAATGGGCGCGGCCAAGGCGGCGCAACACGCGAGGAGCCAAGGCTTTCGACCCTGCCTCTAGCGCCAAAGCTTATGAAAGAAAATCGCCAGAATGACTTATAGCCGCAGGTCCACGCATAAAATCGCAAGCGTTGCCGAAACGCCCCAGCAGGCGTGCCGTCTGGCCAGGCTAGATGCCGATATGTGCCATTGCCCATCATCCGGCCCGCCGGCCACCTTCTCCCCGTTTTGACGGGGACGGGGTCAGGGTCGGGCCAAAGCGGCGGCGTTGTTGGATCGCGCTGGAACCGTTCACAGCCAAGGCCGGCCTTACCGCATTGTTTTTAGCCGACTTTGCGTTTTTTCGATTTTGCCGCTTGTCCAAACGAAAATGCTGTTCTATAGAGGCGCCGCTGGTCACGGAGTGTAGCGCAGCCTGGTAGCGCACGTCGTTCGGGACGACGGGGTCGGAGGTTCGAATCCTCTCACTCCGACCAGCTTGCTTCCCGGAAATCCTTGAATGATCTCGAAAATCTATCGCCGGATTGGCGATTGGGCGTTTGCAAGCCGTGCGGTTTCAGTAGGTGCGCGGCATACTGCCGGAACGTCGGATTATTGTGCGGCAATCCCGGCAGCCCGAACAATCGAGCAGTATCAATTGGAATGAAAATCTGCCAAAAGGCTCTCGCCTGCAAGGGCCGGACGCGGCCGCTATTAAATTTAGAATAGGGCCGGGTGGGCAGATTGACGTCTCTCCCGCTGCCACGAAAGAACGTGGCCGTCCTTATCCCGCATGTCTCTCGTCAACGGCGCAACCGTCCCGTCATGGGAGGAGCGTCTTTGCCCGGTAAAATCTCTACAGTGTCAACCATGCCCGGTGGCGAAGCCCTCGATCCCCGTGGCCCTGCATGAATCCCATGCGGTGGCATGCGGTGCGCACCTCCCGATATACATGACCATCGGTGCCAGCATCCCTTGCCGCCCCATCTTTCTTGACCAAAAAACCAGAGATGAACTACAACGGCTTTGCAGCTGCATTTCAGGCCTGCCCGCAGATGCGCACCATCATTTTCGCGCGGCTCACGAGCACCCTCAGACAGGTGGCTCGCGTGCCCGGCGCACTGACCAGGAGCCGGGTTGCACATGTTCGATATCTTCTGGCGCAGCGTGGCGATCGGTCTTGGTGGCACGGTTCTCATGGATCTCTGGGGCATCCTGTTGTCCTTCCTGCCCGGTCAGCGCTGGCCGAACTGGGCGCCGGTCGGGCGGTGGTTCTGGCATCTTTCCTCCGGAAAGGTCTTCCACGAGGACATCGGCAAGGCCCCACCCTATGAGCATGAACTGGCCCTGGGGTGGATCGGCCACTATGCTGTCGGCATCCTCTACGGCATCCTTCTGATCGTCTTCACAGGCCCATCCTGGCTTGCTGCGCCGGCATTTCTGCCGGCCTGGATCCTCGGCATCGCCACGGTGGGCGCAGGCTGGTTCCTGCTGCAGCCGGGTCTCGGGCTCGGCTGGGCGGCTTCGAAGCTGCCGAACGCCAACCGGGTGCGCGTGCTCAATCTTGTCAGCCACACGATTTTTGCGGCGGGCATGTTCGGGACGGCGCTTCTCATCCGCTAGGAAGATTTCTCACGGCCGAGATGCTATGGCTTCGTGCACCGCCGTTCGAGGACAAGCATTGAAAAAGATAGACGACCTGATCGCCTCCGCCAAAAGCATCCACGACCGCTACGAAGCCGGCCGCATGGAGCGCGAAACCGTGCGCGAATGGGCCCTTGGCCTTGGCGAATACCCGCCGCCCTATGCCGCCCCGATGCGCGAGGCGGCGGCCTGGTTCAAGCCGGTGCGCGACATGGAGCCGGACGCGTTGAAAGCCGCCGATATCGAGAAGCTGAAGGCGATTGTCGAGGCGCATCGGCCGGATTTCAAAGCTGAATGAAAAGGCTTGCCCTTTTCGGCGGCGCGCTTGCGGCCGCCGCGCTGCTGCTTTTGCTGCTCCCCGGTTTCGGCCGGCATACCTGTATCCCCAATTGATATCAGAGCACCAGACGGCAGCCGCAGGAAACGAAAAAGGGCCAGTCGGAACGACTGGCCCTTTTCATAGGCGTATCGGAAACGCTGCGATCAGCCGTCGATGTCGTCGAACACTTCACTTGCCTTGCCGGCGGAAACGCGGCGGATTTCGGCTTCCTCGCGGCGGTTGGCGAAGAGTTCGGTCGCCATCAACTGATCGGCGAGATCGGCCGGCAGCGAGAGGATGACGCGGCGCTCCTCGGTGTGGATGCCGCCGAGCGAGGAGCGCTTGGCCGTGATCATGCCGCCGGCCACCGTGTTGTTGGTGTCAGGGTCGATCAGGATGAAGGCGCCGGTGGTGCGGTTCTGCTCGTAACTGTCGAACACCGCCTGCTCGTCGAAGGAGAGGTGCACCTTGCCGATGGCGTTCATGGCAAGCGCGTCAGAATGATGGTTCCACTTGCCGCTTTTCAGGTCAAGCAGGCTGGACGGCTGCACGGTGACGCGCTGGCGGCGCGAGCCGCTCTTGAGCCAGTAGCGCTTGCCGGGCTGGATGCCGTCCGACTGCAGGGCAACGAGCTGCGCATCGAAGGCAAGGCCCGTCTGCGGCTGGCTTTCGAGCGAAACGATCATGTCGCCGCGCGAAACATCGACCTGACGGTCGAGAACCAGCGTGATCGCGTCGCCCGCGACGGCGGCGTTGCGCACCAGGTCGAAGGTGACGATCTTGGTGACGTTGGCAACCATGCCCGACGGCAGGATAACGACCGAATCGCCGGGCTTCACCGAACCGCCGGCAACCGTGCCCTGATAACCGCGGAAGCTTTCGCCGGGGCGGGAGACGCGCTGCACCGGCAGGCGGAAGCCTACCGTCTGGGCGGAGCGCACGGTTGCGAGTTCCAGGACCTCGACCAGCGTCGGGCCGTCATACCAGGGCATGGAGGCCTTGCCGTCATAGACGACGTTCTCGCCCTTCAGCGCCGAAACCGGGATCGCGGTGATCTGGCGAACGCCGAGAGACAGCGCCAGTTCCTTGAATTCATGCGAAATCTGGTCGAAGCGGGCGCGGTCATAACCGGTCAGGTCGATCTTGTTGACGGCGAGCACGAACTGCTTGATGCCCATCAGGGTCGCGATCGTCGCGTGCCGGCGCGTCTGCTCGAGCAGGCCCGTGCGGGCATCGACGAGCAGCACGGCGAGATCGGCGGTCGAGGCGCCGGTTGCCATGTTGCGGGTATACTGTTCATGGCCGGGGGTGTCGGCGACGATGAAGGAACGCTTGTCGGTGGCGAAATAGCGATAGGCGACGTCGATGGTGATGCCCTGTTCGCGCTCGGCCTGGAGGCCATCGAGCAGCAGCGCGAAATCGGGCAGGCCGAGATCGTTCTGCTTGCCGCTGTCACGGCGCAGCGTCGCAGCCTGGTCTTCCTTGACAGCCTTGGTGTCCCAAAGCAGGCGGCCGATCAGCGTGGACTTGCCGTCGTCGACGCTGCCGCAGGTGATGAGGCGCAGCGGACGCGTGTCGCGCGGCAGACGCGCGGGCTCGATCGCCGGGAAGGCGGTCACAGTGCCGGTGGCTGCCTCAGCGAGTGCTGCCTGTGCGATTGCGGAAACGGTCATCAGAAATATCCTTCGCGCTTCTTCTTTTCCATCGAACCGGACTGGTCGCGGTCGATGGCGCGGCCTTGCCGTTCGGAAACCGTGGCGATTTCCAGTTCGGCAATGACCTCTTCAAGGTTTGTGGCCTGAGATGGGATCGCGCCCGTCAGCGGAAAGTCGCCGAGGGTGCGGAAACGGATGGAGCCTTCCTTGCGCGTTTCGCCGGGCAGAAGCTCCAGACGCGGGTCTTCGGCAAGGATCATCATGCCGTCGCGTTCGACGTAGGGTCGGTTCTTGGCATAGTAGAGCGGCACCAGCGGAATTTCTTCCACCTGGATGTAGCGCCAGATGTCGACTTCCGTCCAGTTCGACAGCGGGAAGGCGCGAACGCTTTCGCCCTTGCGGATCATGCCATTGTAGACGTTCCAGAGTTCCGGACGCTGGTTACGCGGGTCCCAGCGATGCTCCGGTGTGCGGAACGAATAAATGCGTTCCTTGGCGCGGCTTGCCTCTTCGTCGCGACGGGCGCCGCCGAAAGCGGCGTCGAAGCCGCCGGCGTCGAGCGCCTGGCGCAGGCCCTCCGTCTTCATGATGTCGGTGAACAGCGCCGAACCATGCGTGAAGGGGGTGACGTTTTCTGCGGCACCGCGCGGATTGATATGCTCGATGAAGTCGAGATCGTACTTCTTCACGGTCTCGTCGCGAAACGCGATCATCTCGGCGAATTTCCAGCCGGTGTTGACGTGCAGGAGCGGGAAGGGCACGCGGCCGGGATAGAAGGCCTTGCGCGCCAGGTGCAGCAGCACGGAACTATCCTTGCCGACCGAATAGAGCATCACCGGCTTGTCGAACTCGGCGGCCACTTCGCGGAAGATGTGGATCGCTTCGTTCTCGAGCGCTTTCAGATGCGGATCGAGCGGTGTCTTGGCCGTTTGCGGGTTATGCAGTTCCGTTTCCGGAAGGGTATGGGGCATTTCCAAGTCTCCAGGGTATCTGTGAGGCAAGCCGCGCGGGTTATCGCGCCTCATCGCCGGTAAGGGGGCTGCTTGCAAGAGGTGTCGGTTGCGGGATGGCAGAAGCGGCGGCCTCCGGCACGTGCAGGCCGCATTCGCGCTTCTCGTCGTTTTCCCACCACCAGCGGCCGGCCCGCTCAGACTCGCCCGGCTTGATGGCACGCGTGCAGGGCTCGCAGCCGATCGAGGGGTAGCCGCGGGCATGCAGCGGATTGACCGGGATGGCTTGGCTCTCCACATGGGCGCGGATCGTCTCGATATCCCAATCGGCCAGCGGGTTGATCTTGATCAGGCCACGGTCGAGGTCGGCTTCGGCAAACGGCGTATCGGCGCGATTGCCCGACTGGCCGCGACGCAGGCCGGTGATCCAGAAGGATGCCCCTTCGAGTGCGCGCGCAAGAGGCTTCACCTTGCGCGCGCCACAACAGGCGTGCCTGGCTTCGACGCTGTCGTAGAAGCCGTTCATGCCGTATTTTGCAGCGAAGGCGTCGATGTCGTCCTGCTCGGGGTAAAAGCGCTTGATCAGGATGCCGTAGGTTTCTTCAGTCTCGTCGATCAGCGCGACGGTCTCGTTGAAGAGGCGGCCGGTCTCGAGCGTCGAGACTTCGATGCCGAGCTTGTCCGAGCCGATCGCGGCGGTAATCACCTGATCCTCGATGCCAAGGCTGGTAGTGAAGACGACCTTGCCCTCGAGGCCGTCGACCAAAGCCAGCCGGCCGGCAAGATCGAGGCTTTCGAGTTGCTTGTTAAGCGCTGAGGCGCGATTTTCGAGTGACGCGGATGTCATGGGAGGAAATCCTGGTTTTGTTGTCCGGAATATCGCAGCCCTCTATGACAAAAGACAGAAAAACGGATTTCTAAACGCGGCGGATCAGAGCAAATATCTCTCCGAAGCGGAAAATTCTAAGAAAACCTAGTAATTTAATAGATTATTTCCGCTTTGCAGCCAACCGGGACGATGAAGCTTCACGCGTCTCGACCATACTTGTCGGCGACTTGGTGAGCCACTTCATTCAAGAATTGGTGATATCCTCTTTCCCTGTCCCTCGTAAGTGCCAGTTTCGTCTGAAATCTGTCGCAAGAAAGGAGACATGAGATGGATGGAACATTTCTCGCGCGCGTTATTGCGGGCGGCCTGATCGCGTTGACGTTTGCCGCCGGCGCCTATGCGCATCACGGCTGGTCCTGGGCGGAGGCCGACCAGATCGAGCTCAAAGGCACGATCCGCGAAATCTCGATGGCGCCGCCGCATCCGACGCTGCATGTTGCCACGGAAACGGACGGCGTCTGGCTAGTCGAACTGGGCAACCCCGGGCGGACCGAACAATCGGGCTTCGTCGAGGGGGTGGCCAAGATAGGCGACCCGATCGTCGCCCTCGGCAATCGCTCGCTCGATCCCAAGGAAAAGAGAATGAAAGCGGTGCGGATCACGGTGTCGGGCAAGGTCTACGACATCTATCCGGAGCGGATACGGACGAATTGATGAGCGGGCCGGACCTGCTGCAATGGCTGGCGGGGTGGCCGGGCGCGGTGTTCCTGCGCCGCTCCAGTGTCGCCTATCTGTTTGTGAATGCCGCGCATATCCTCGGCATCGGGCTGATCCTCGGTGCCATCCTGCCGCTTGATCTGCGCCTGATGGGCCTCGTGCGCTCGCCGCCCGTCGCAGCGGTCGGACCTTTCCTGTCGCGTGCGGCGGCCTGTGGCGTCGTGCTTGCCGTTCTTTCCGGGTTTTGGCTCTTTACCGTGCGCCCGGCCGCCTACATCGCCAATCAGGCCTTTCTCATCAAGATCGCGCTGCTTGCCGCCGCGATCGCCAATCTCGGCTTCCTGCATATGAGCGGTGCGTGGCATGCCGTCGCATCCGGCGCACCCGTAGGCGGTGTCGTCCGGCTCTGTGCCTTCCTGTCCTTTTCCCTCTGGCTCGGCGCGCTGCTCGCTGGCCGCTGGATCGGCTTTCTGTAACGTTGCGGTTTCGAGGCCCTCGATCGTTCATACTTTCTGGGGTACTTCCAATGACGATCACCATCACAGCAACCGACGTGAATGCCGACGGCACCGCGTCACCAGCGCGAGGATGATTGCTACCAAGCGGCTATCACCGGTCGCTTACCGCCCAGCGCGGATTGACCCACGGCTCCTGGTTCGAACGCGCCAGCATGCCCTTGCCGAGAATGTGGTCGGCCGCCTTCTCGCCGGTCATGATCGAGGGCGCGTTGAGGTTGCCATAGGTCACGTGCGGGAAGATCGAACTGTCGGCGATGCGCAGTCCGTCGACGCCGATGACGCGGGTTTCCGGGTCGACGACGGCCATCGGATCGTTGCGCGAGCCCATCTTGCAGGTGCCGCAGGGATGATAGGCGCTTTCCAGATGCTCGCGCAGGAACGCGTCGATCTGCTCGTCGCTCTGGACGGCATCACCCGGCTGGATCTCCGGCCCGCGATAGTGATCGAAAGCCTGCTGCCCGAAGATCTCGCGGGTGAGGCGGACGCAGTGGCGAAACTTCTCCCAGTCCTCCGGATGGCTCATATAGTTGAAGCGGATGACCGGGTCGGCCATCGGATCGGCGGAGCGCAGCGTGACGTTGCCGCGCGATTTCGACAGGTTGTAGCCGACATGCGCCTGGAAGCCGTGCGTGTTGGCGGCCGCCTTGCCGTCATAGCTGATGGCAACGGGCAGGAAGTGATACTGGATATCCGGCTGCTTGACGCCGGGCGCCGAGCGCAGGAAGGCACAGGCCTCGAACTGGTTGGAGATGCCGAGACCCTGTTTGAGGAACAGCCACTGCGCGCCTACAACGCCCTGCCAGAACCAGGGCAGCCAGGAGTAGAGCGAGACCGGCTTGGTCGAGACCTGCTGGAAATAGAACTCCATGTGGTCCTGCAGGTTGGCGCCGACGCCCGGCCGGTCGACCTTCACCTCGATGCCCAAGTCCTGCAGATGCTGGGCAGGACCGATGCCGGAGAGCATCAGGAGCTTCGGCGAGTTGAAGGAGGAGGCTGAGACGATCACTTCGCGGTTGGCCTTCACCAGTTCGATCCGGCCAGCCCGCTCGATCTCGACGCCGGTGGCGCGGCCGTTTTCGATGACGATCTTGCGGGCGAAGCAGCGGACGAGCTCAACGTTCGGCCGCTTCAGCGCCGGCTTCAGATAGGCGTTGGCAGCCGACCAGCGGCGCCCCTGCCAGACGGTCTGCTCCATATGGCCGAAGCCTTCCTGCTTGAAGCCGTTATAGTCGTCCGTCAGCTCGAAGCCAGCCTGCTTGCCGGCCTCGATGAAGGCGTGAAACAGCGGGTTCTTTACCGGCCCGCGCTTGACATGCAGCGGCCCGTCGGTGCCGCGCCAGCCTGCCTCGCCGCCCTGGGAGGTCTCCTGCCGCTTGAAATAGGGCAAGACGTCGGCATAGGCCCAGCCCTGCGCGCCAAGCTCTTCCCAGCGGTTGTAGTCTTCCGCATGGCCGCGCACATAGACGAGCCCGTTGATAGAGGACGAGCCACCGATCACCTTGCCGCGCGGCGCGGTGATGCGCCGGTTGTTGAGGTTCGGCTCGGGCTCGGAGAGATAGCCCCAATTGTAGCGCTTCATGCTCATCGGCCAGGCGAGGGCCGCCGGCATCTGGATGAACGGCCCGAAATCCGAGCCGCCATATTCCAGCACCATGACAGTGTTCCTTCCGTCCTCGGAGAGGCGGTAGGCGAGGGCCGAGCCGGCGGAGCCGGAGCCGATGATGATGTAGTCTGCCTGTTGCATGGCGTGTTCCCAGTTCAAAAAGATTGCCCCTTACCCTAGCCCTCTCCCCGCAAGCGGGGAGAGGGGACGACCGAGGTTGCGGCATGTCCCTTCTCTCCGTTTACGGGGAGAAGGTAGCCGACAGGCCGGATGAGGGGCCTTGTTCACCCTCCCGGTCGGACCGCAGGTCCGGGGTGGGGTGATGCTCTGAGCAGTGGATCACCCCCACCCGCAGCTTCGCTGCGACTTCCACTCAAGGGAGAGGTAAAGCTCAATACGGCGCCTCGACCTTGCCCATCGCCACATAGACGCTCTTCAGCTCGGTGTAGTGATCGAGCGCCGCAAGCGAATTCTCCCGCCCGAAGCCGGATTGCTTCGAGCCGCCGAACGGCACCTCGACCGGTGCCAGATTGTAGGTATTGATCCACAGCGTGCCGGCTTCCAGCTGATCGACGACGCGGTGCGCGCGGGTGAGGTCGCTCGTAAACACGCCGGCCGAAAGGCCGAACTCGGTGCCGTTGGCGCGGGCGATCACCTCGTCCTCATTGTCGAAATCGAGCACGCACATGACCGGCCCGAAGATTTCCTCACGGCAAATGGTCATCTCGTCGGTGACGTCGGCAAACACCGTCGGCTGGATGTAGGTGCCTTCGGCGGACACATTGTTGGGAATACCGCCGCCGGTCAGAAGCGTCGCACCCTCCGCCTTGCCCTTCTCGACATAGGAGAACACCTTGTCGAGCTGGGCGCGCGACACCATCGGACCGAGCTGTGTTGCCTCGTCCATCGGGTCGCCGATGACGATCTTCTCGGTGCGTTCCTTGAGGCGCGACAGGAACTTGTCCTTGATGCCCTTCTGCACGAAGACGCGGGTGCCGTTGGAGCAGACCTGGCCGGTCGAGTAAAAGTTGCCGAGCATCGCCCCGCCGATCGCGCTTTCGAGATCGGCGTCGTCGAAGACGATCAGCGGCGACTTGCCGCCGAGTTCCATGGTGACGTGCTTCAATTGTGCGGCCGCAGCACCCGCCACCTTGCGGCCCGTCTCGACCGAGCCCGTCAGCGACACCTTGGCAACATCTTTGTGGTTGACGAGCAGCGGCCCCGTCGTCCGGTCGCCCTGTATGACGTTGTAAAGACCCTTCGGCAGGCCGGCCTCAAACAGGATCTCGGCGATCTTCAACGCGCCGAGCGGGGTATTTTCTGACGGCTTGAACACCATGGCGTTGCCTGCAACGAGCGCCGGCGCACCTTTCCAGCAGGCGATCTGCTGCGGATAGTTCCAGGCGCCGATGCCGACGCAGACGCCAAGCGGCACGCGCTTGGTGAAGGCAAAATCGCCCCCAAGCGGAATATAGTCGCCGTTCAGCGCCGCCGCCGCGACGCCACCGAAGAATTCGAAGGCGTCGGCGCCGGAGGTCGGATCGGCGACGATGGTTTCCTGGATCGGCTTGCCGGTATCGAGCGTCTCGAGTTCCGAAAGCTCGCGGTTGCGCTCGCGCATGATTTCGCTAGCGCGCTTGAGGATGCGGCCGCGCGCTGTCGGGCTCATTGCCGCCCATTCGCCCTGGGCGCGCTTGGCCGCAGCAATCGCCTTTTCGACGATGGCGGGCGTGGCGGCATGCAGCCGGGCGATGACTTCGCCGGTTGCCGGATAGATGCTGTCGAATGGCGTGCCCGCGGTGTCCTCGACATATTCGCCGTCGATGAAGTGGGAGGCTGGCGGTTGGGCTTTCATCTTATTCCCCTCGCGGAAAGCGTTTGGATTCTTCGAGATTATCGAGATTCATGTGGTTGCGCATGTAGCGTTCGGACGCCTTCTGCAGCGGCTGGTGGTCCCATGGATAGTAAGCACCGTTGCGCAAAGCCTCATAGACCACCCAGCGCCGCGCCTGGCTTTCGCGGACGGCCGCATCGAAGGCGTCCATGTCCCAGCGCGCCTCGCGCATTTGCCGGAAGGCGTCGAGCGTCGTCTTGACCACCGGATCGGTGGGATCCCTGGCGAGATTGGTGAGTTCCAGCGGATCGGCATCGAGATCGAAAAGCTGGTCCGGATCGAGCGCGCAATGGACATATTTCCACTTGCCCTCGCGAATTGAGACGAGCGGCGCATAGGAGCCTTCCGCGGCATATTCCATCAGGACCGGCGCGGTGCGCTCGGCGCCGTTGATAACAGGCACGAGGCTCTCGCCGTCCGTCCAGGGCATGATCTCGTCCATCGAAATGCCGGCGAGATCGCAGAGCGTCGGGGTGACATCGAGATTGGAGACCGGCGCCAGATGCAGCCCGGGGGTAATGCCGGGGCCGGCGACCATCAAGGGCACGCGAGCCGAGCCTTCGAAGAAATTCATCTTGAACCACAAGCCGCGTTCGCCGAGCATGTCGCCGTGGTCCGAGCAGAACAGGATCAGCGCGTCGTCCAGCATCCGCGTCCGGATCAGCGTGTCGACCAGTTCGCCGACCTTCTCGTCGAGATAGGATATATTGGCGAAATAGGCCTGGCGCGAAAGGCGGATGTTTTCCTCCGTCAGGGCGAAGCTCTCGTAGTCGCAGGCGAGCATCAGGCGCTGCGAATGCGGATCCTGTTCGGCAAAGGAAATCGCGCCAAGCTCGGGCGTGAGGTACTCGCAGCCCTCGTAGAGATCCCAGAATTTGCGGCGCGCCACATAGGGGTCGTGCGGATGGGTGAACGAAACGGTCACCGCCCAGGGGCGCCGGTTCGCATCGTCCTGTTCGCGCGAAAGCTGATAGAGCTTCTGGTTGGCGAGGAAGGCGACCTCGTCGTCATACTCCATCTGGTTGGTGATTTCGGCCACGCCGGCGCCGGTGACGGAGCCGAGATTGTGGTACCACCAGTCGATCCGCTCGCCCGGCTTGCGGTAGTCCGGCGTCCAGCCGAAATCGGCCGGGTAAATGTCGGTCGTCAGCCGTTCCTCGAAGCCGTGCAACTGGTCCGGGCCGACAAAATGCATCTTGCCGGACAGTGCCGTGTAATAGCCGGCGCGGCGCAGATGATGCGCATAGGTCGGGATCGAGGAGACGTATTCGGCCGCATTGTCATAGACCTGCGTGCGGCTCGGCAATTGCCCGGCCATGAACGAGGCGCGGGCAGGGGCGCAGAGCGGCGAGGAGGTGTAGTTGTTGCGGAAGCGTGCCGAGCGTTTGGCGAGCGCCTTCATGTGCGGCGCGTGCAGAAATTCCGCCGGACCGTCCGGAAAGAACTTTCCGTTCAGCTGGTCGACCATGATGATCAGGATATTCGGCCGGCCCTTGGTCATGCGGCATGTCCTTGTGCGGAAAGAGCGGTCAGATTGAGCGTGATGTAGTCGTCGGTCAGCGCGATGGAGGCTTCCGCCGTCACCGGGGAGGAACCGAGCGCGCGGCGAATATAGAGCCCGTCGATCATCGCAGCGGTGCCCTCGGCGACGCGCACGGCATCATCCGCGTCACACAGCGCCTTCAGGTTGGCGACGAGATTGGAACGCAGCCGGCGGGCATAGATGACGAGGAAACGCCGGGTTTCATCCGAGCACTGGGCTTCGGAATAAAAGGCGAGCCAGGCGGCGATCGTTTCCGGCGCGAACTGGTCGGCCTGGAAGGAAACGCGCACGATGGCCGAAAGCCGCTCGCGAGCGGTTCTGGCTGCCGTGAGCGCCGTCACCGCATCGTCGCGCAACTGCCTTAAGAGCGAGCGGATGGTTTCGATCAGCAGCTGCTCCTTGCTGCCGAAATAGTGATGCGCAAGTGCTGCCGAAACCCCGGCGTTGCGGGCAATGTCGGACATCGTCACCGACAGCGTGCCCTGATCGCCGATCACGCGAAGTGCGGCGTCCACCAGCGCCTTGCGGCGCACCGGTTCCATCCCGATTTTCGGCATTTTCGATCCCTCTAATGAAGGTAGTGTATTTTTGATTGATCCATCAATCAATAAAAATATTCCAAATCTTTCCCTTTGATTTCATCGTAGAATGAAGCTCTATTTACGCTCGAAAGATCACCATAGGGAATTGGAGGCTGCGTCATGACCCAGGCATTCGATCCCGCCGGAAACCAGGCTGCCAGCGAGAAATGGGGATGGTTCGTGGCGCTCGGCGTGCTGATGATCATGGGCGGCGGGATCGCCTTCGGCAATGTGCTCGCGGCCACCGTCGCCTCCGTCTACACCGTCGGCATCGTCATGCTGGCAGGCGGCCTGCTGCATCTTGCCCATGCCTCCCGCGTCAGGGGATGGGAGCGGGTGGCATATTGGAGCCTGAGCGGCGCATGCTACACCGCAGCCGGCATTTTCGCCTTTCTCAATCCGCTCCTGGCGTCCGCTATCCTGACCTTGCTGATGGCGGTCGCGCTGATGGTCGCCGGTGCCTTCCGCATCTGGTCCGCCTTCAACCTGCGGCCTCTCAAAGGCTGGGGCTGGATTGCCCTTGGCGGCGTGGTCACGGCACTTGCTGGCCTCGTCATCGCCGCCGGCTGGCCGCTCGACAGCCTGTGGATCCTCGGCCTGTTCCTCGCCATCGACCTGGTGATGCAGGGCCTCGCGCTGATCGCCTTCGGCGTTCTTGCGAGGGGCTGACGGTGATTTTTTGGCTGCTTGGAAAAAGTGGTTGTGCCCTGCGGCTAACTCGCCCCCAGTCATTGAACTTTCACAAATCTGTCATGCTGGGGAAACGGAAAATTTAAGCCCCGGAAGCGATCTTTCGTGCAATCTCATGTCCGTTTCCGGAGTTTACGCATGTCCGCCGCTGCCGAAATGCTCTCCCTGCGCCGCTTTGGCGATGACCAGATCGTCACGCTCGCCAAGCTGGTGATCGAGAATGCCTTCCAGCCGATCGTCGAGATCGCGACGGGTGCTGTTTTCGGCTATGAGACGCTGATGCGCGGCTTCGAGCGGCTCGGCTTCCAGTCGCCGCTCGAACTTCTCGACAAGGCCGAGGAGGCGGGGCAACTGATGGCGCTGGAGCATATGGTCAATAGCCGCGCCTTTGCCGCTTTTGCCAGCCTGCCGGATTTCGCCTCACGCACTCTGTTCGTCAATTTCGACAGCCGCCTGATCGGGTTGGAAGGCGGTGTCGTCGAGCGGCTCTGCAATCACCTGAAGCGCTCGAACATTCCGCCGTCGTCGATCTGCTTTGAACTCTCCGAGCGGTTCGACAGCGGCAAGATGCCGGACTTTTCCGGCCTCGTGAAGCGGTTGCGGCTCGCCGGTTTCAAGCTGGCGATCGACGATTTCGGCGTCGGGTTCAACGGGCTGAAGCTGCTCTGCGACCAGCCTGTGGATTATGTGAAGATCGACCGGCATTTCATCTCCGGCATCGAAGCCAGCCCGCGCAAGCGCCATCTCGTGCGCCACACGGTCAACACCGCCCATGTGCTCGGCACCCGCGTCATTGCCGAGGGCGTCGAGACGGAGGCCGAATTTGCCACCTGTCGCGACCTCGGCTGCGACCTTGTCCAGGGTTATTTCGTCGCCCGTCCGACGGTGCATTTCGCCGACCTGCAGCCCGCCTATCCGCATCTGGAGCAGACCGCCGGCGCCCGGCGCCAGTCGGCCTCGCTCGACAGCATCCTGATCCGCAAGCAGATCGAGCAGGTTCCGGCGGTCAGGGAAAACGACGACCTGGATTCAGTGTTCGAACTGTTCCGCCGCTCGCCGCAGCGCAGCTTCTTTCCGGTGCTCAACGCCAATGGCGAGCCGCGCGGCGTGCTGCACGAATATCACGTCAAGGAGATGATCTATCATCCCTTCGGCCGCGATCTCCTGAAGAACCACATGTACCAGCGGCACATCTCGCATTTCGTCAGCCCGGCGCCGATCGCCGACCTCGAGACGCCGGCCGACGAGATGCTGAAGATCTTTGCCGGCATGGATGGCAGCGACTGCGTCATCCTGACGGAGAACATGCGTTATGCCGGCATCCTGTCGGCTTCCTCGTTGCTGAAGATCATCAGCGAAAAGCAATTGAAGAGTGCCCAGGAGCAGAACCCGCTGACCGGCCTGCCCGGCAACCGCGCTATCCGCGACTACGTGCAGGACGCCGCGCTCGACGGCGATGAGGCCCGCTATTTCTGCTATTGCGATTTTGACAGCTTCAAACCCTTCAACGACCATTACGGTTTCCAGAAAGGTGACCTGGCCATCTCGCTGTTTGCAGCCCTGATGCGCCGGCATTTCATCGGCGAGGAAAAGTTTCTCGGCCATGTCGGCGGCGACGATTTTTTCATCGGCGTCAGCGGCTGGACGCAGGAGGAGGTCGCTGCTGTGCTGACGCGGGTTCTCTCCGAATTCTGCAGCGATGTCCGCCAGCTCTATTCCCGGGAGCATCAGGCGGCGGGCTGCATGACCGGCCATGGCCGCAGCGGCGAAGCGACGCGCTTCCCGCTGATGCGCTGTTCGATCGCGGTGCTGATCCTGCCGGAAGGCTTCGTCTTTTCCGATGCCCAGGCCGTCAGCGCCCGTATCGCCGAAATCAAGAGCCGGGCAAAGGAAAGCGAAACAGGCCTGGTCTTCGACACGTTTGGCCGGGTGCCACGGTAATCGGCCGTAGCGGTCGACTGAAAAGAAAACGGGCTGGAACCCCTCATGGATTCCAGCCCTTTGCATGAGCCCAAAGCGTCTGCTGCATAATTCCTAGGATCGTATTCGATCTGAGATGAAATCATGCAGCAATTCAAAGTGCTACGGCGACCCTTGCGCGCCTTCTAAGACGCGCGGCGCTGTGGTCGCGATCAGGAAGGCTCATGCGACGATCCGCGCGTCACTGCGCCGGCGTGACGGCCGTTGCCTGGTGTTTCTTGCCGATCATCTCATAGGCAACCGTGACCTTTTCGCCGACCTTGAGGCCCGGATCCTTGAAGCCGGCAGGCAGCCTGTAGCTGGTGCCGTTCTTCAGCGTCAGCGTCATCGCCTTGGCGTCGAGGGCGCGGATCGTGCCGGTTGTGGTGTTGGCCGCGAAAGCGGCTGACGAGAGGGAGATTGCGGAGATGATGGTCAATGAGGTCAGAAGAGCACGCATGGGTGTCGTCCTTGTTTGGTCCCGACATGGTGGACCGCCTGTCGCGAAACCGTCCGGAGCCGTCGTGTCGCGGCTGGGAAAACCGCCGGCGTCTCCCGGTTTCGAGGATGAAGCTAGACCCGGTTTCTGCGCCGTTCAAATTAAAGAAACTTAATTTTTGCAAGGCCTTGGATGGCGTAATTTTGCCATGATGCAGCGCAGCATCTGCCGCGTCGATATCGTGTTCAATCGCCGGTGCGCGGAATACGGTGGGTCAGATAATCCTTCATTTGTGCAAGTGCCATCTCCCGCGTCAGGCCTTCCGATTGCAGGCCCAGCCGCAACCAAAGTCCGTCGATCAGCGCCGAAATTGCAAGCGCCACCGCATTGCACTCGTTTCTCGGCAGGAGATGGACGAGGGCCGACATCAGGTTTGAGCGCATGCGCGCATGGATAACCTTTTGTATCCGGGCGAGTTGCGGTTCGCGCGGCACCTCGGCGCAGAGCGACAACCACGCATGGCAGATAGAGGGGCGAAAGAAGCGCTCCTCGAAATTGCCCTCTATGATCGCCTCCAGGCGTTCATGCGGCGTCCTTGCCCGGTTGAGGCGCGCGTTGACCGCATCTCTGAGCGACGCATTTGCCTCGCGCATCGCCTGTTCGAACAGGTCCTGCTTGTTGCGGAAGTAGTGCAGCACGATGCCCTTGGAGGCGCCGGCATGGGTCGCCACTTTCTCCAGTGTCGCCCCGGCCATGCCCTCCTGCTGCAGTACCTCGAAGGCTGCCTGCCGCAACTCCTTGCGTCTGATCTCGCTGATCTTCGTCAATTTCATTTCGGGGTCTCCTTCGATTCCCACATTGACAAATTTACCGAAAAGATCAAATATTGACCAATGGGTCAATTACATGACCAAATGGTCAAAAGGAGTCGCGATGTGCCGCAACATCTGAAAACAGGTCTTACATTCATGCTCCTGGCCGCGGCCACGCCGGTGCTGGCCGCCGATCCCGAAAGCTGCAAGGTCGTGCGCATGGCAGAGCCCGGTTGGAATGATCTCGCCTTCACGACCGGCGTCGGCATGACGCTCCTGAAGGCTCTGGGATACGAGCCGCAAAGCACGCTGCTCGGCATCGACGTGATTTACCTCAGCCTGAAGAACAAGGATCTCGACGTATTCCTCGGTTATTGGGACCCGGCGATGATCGCCTATTACAAACCATACAAGGAGGACGGTTCGGTCGAGGATGTCCGGACCAACCTCACCGGCGCGAAATACACCTTCGCCGTTCCGGCCTATGTCTGGGATGCGGGCGTCAAGGATTTCGTCGACCTGCAGAAGTTTCCCGATCAGTTCGAAAAGAAGCTCTATGGCATCGAACCGGGTTCGAACCAGCTGATGCTGGATGCCATCAAGGATCCGGCCTTGGGTCTTTCCGATTGGGAAGTGGTGGAATCGAGCGAGCAGGGCATGCTCGCCGAGGTCAACCGCCACATCAAGGACAAGGCCTTCATCGTCTTTCAGGGCTGGGCGCCGCATCCGATGAACACCGTGATCGACATGAAATATCTGACCGGCGGCGACAAATTCTACGGCCCGGATTTCGGCGCAGCGACTGTCTCGACGCAGGTGCGTAAGGGCTACCTGCAGGAATGCCCCAATGTGGCAAAGCTGCTCGAGAACCTTTCTTTCGACATAGCGTTCGAAAACAGGGGCATGGGTTATCTGATGACTGACGGTCTGCCGCCGGAAGAGGCCGGGCTGAAGGCAATTGCCGGCGAAGCCGCGCGGCTTGACGCCTGGCTCGACGGCGTCACGACCTTTGACGGTCAGCCGGCTCTCGCCGCCGTCAGGGCGAAGCTTCTTCCGTGACGGCCGTCGATCTGGAAGGCTGGGCTGGACGCAAGCACGTCATGCATTTGCCCGATGGCCGGCGGCTGGCCTACGTCGACAGCGGCGGTCCGGGACCGGCGCTGCTGCTGCTCCACGGCTATACGGATTCGAGCCGCAGCTTTTCCCTGATGATCCCCCGGCTCGGCGGATATCGGCTGGTCATTCCGGATATGCCGGGGCATGGCGGTTCAGCACCGGGCGAAGGGTTGCGTGTCTCAGATTTTGCCACGGATATCCGTGCCTTGGTGCAGGCGCTTGGGTTTGAGCGTTTTGCCATCGTCGGCCATTCGATGGGGGCGATGATCGGGATTGATCTTGCCGCGCGGTTTCAAAATGAGCTGACAAGCCTGGTGACGATTTCCGGCACGCTGCGGCCGCAATTTCCGCCTGACAGCAGCATATCGCGCGAGATCGAAACGCTGACCGATCCGATCGATCCGGCCGATTCCTTCTTTGACGATTGGCATGCCTGCCGGCGAGCAGTCGATGCCGTATTTCTGACGCGGATGCGCTCCGAGGCGGCGGCGATTCCGGCTTCCATATGGCACGGTATTTTGCGTGGGTTTGCGGACACCGACCTCACCCACATGGCGCGGCAGGTAGCATGTCCGGCACTCTGCATCGGCGGTAGCGATGATGCGCTGTTCGATGCCGGCCACAGGCGGGCGCTGGCGGATGCTTTCAAAAACGCTGAAAGCATTGTTCTCGAAGGTCACGGTCATAACCCGCATTGGGAAGAACCGGCAAAGGTCGCGGCCCTAATCGTCGCCTTTCTGCGGCGCGAGACGCGATCACAGGACGCTTAGGATGCCGCTTTGCCGTTCTGCGTTCCCGCGCTAGATAAATCGCCGTGAAGAATGCGAGGAGAACGCCCGTGACCCTTCCGACTGAAATGACCTATGTCGATCTTCCGTCTCCCGGCGGGCCGGAAAAGATGGTGCTGGCACGAGGCCCGCTGCCTGGGATAAAGCCCGGCGATATCCTGATCTGGGTCGAGGCTGCCGGTGTCAATCGCCCGGACGTGCTGCAGCGGCAGGGCCACTATCCGCCGCCGCCGGGCGCAAGCCCGATCCTCGGGCTCGAGGTTGCCGGTGAAGTGGTGGCCCTGGGCGAGGGCGCCGAGGGTTTTGCGATCGGAGACAAGGTCTGTGGTCTCGCCAATGGCGGCGGTTATGCCGAATTCTGCGCCTTGCCGGCGACACAGGCCTTGCCTTGGCCGAGGGGCTATGACGCGGCCCGCGCTGCGGCCTTGCCGGAAACCTTCTTCACCGTCTGGGCCAACGTCTTCCAGATGGCCGATCTGATGGAGGGCGAGAAGATCCTCGTCCATGGCGGCTCGAGTGGCATCGGCACCACCGCCATCCAGCTTGCCCGCGCCTTCGGCGCCGAGGTTTTTGTTACCGCCGGAGCCAAGGACAAGTGCGACGCCTGCGTGTCACTGGGTGCGAGGAGAGCGATCAACTACCGCGAAGAGGATTTCAAGGCGGTCATCCTGGAGGAAACCGGAGGCTACGGCGTCGATGTCATTCTGGACATGGTCGGCGCGCCCTATTTTGATCGCAACATCGCTTCGCTCGCCAAGGACGGCCGCCTGTCGATCATTGCCTTCCTCGGCGGCGCCACAGTGGAAAAGGCCAATATCGCGCCGATCCTCGCCAAGCGCCTGCATGTCATGGGCTCGGCCATGCGGCCGCGCACGGCGGTCGAGAAGGAGGCGATCCGCGACGATCTCCTGGACAATGTCTGGCCGCTCCTGGACGCGGGCGACGTTCACCCGGTCATGCACGCCGTGGTGCCGTTCTCGAATGTTGCCGAGGCGCATCGCCTGATGGAAGCCGGCGATCACATCGGCAAGATCGTCATGGCATTCTAAAGTCTAAGGCCGTCATCCTTGCAATCGCCAGGAATCGGATTTACCTTCAGCCTATCTTCAACGTAAAGAAAGGAAGGTGATCCAGTGTCTAATGAGCTTTCGAACCTCGTAACGGACATGGGAATTGTGGTGGCAGAGACGAGGCAGCCCTCGATCTGAACCCAACCTTCCTGCGGGTCGCACCATCAAAGGATGCGGTCCGGGCCTGTTACCTGGCCAAAACTCATGGAGGGCCGCCCTGGGCGGCCCTTTTTGTTTGTCGGGGCTTGGGTGCAGCCCTCACACCCCGAACCGTCCTAGCGCCGGTATCTTGATCGCCGGTCGCATAACGTCGATGCCGGCGACCAGCCCCATGACGTGCACCTCCAATCCGCTGCGGACGCCGGCGGAAATCCCGAGCAACCCGTAAAGCGTGGCATGCATGTCGAGCCCATCGGCATCAATCGCAAACAGCTTGCCTTCCGGCAAGTAGTCGCGTCCGACGGCATCAGGCGGTAAAACGGCGCCCAGTTCCGGCACGGAACGCAGCACGTGGGCGACGAAGGTGTTGGAGTTCGGTCCCGGCCAGATACGGTAGGCACCGGGTTTGGAATAAGGGTAGGACTGGATGGCTTTCTCGATTTTCGGGATCAGCCGGGCCGCTTCCTCGCCCCTTATGCTCACGACAAGATGCGGGGTATTGGAATACCATCTGGCGTCGGCCGGGTAGCCGTTGCGGCGGATGGGCGAGCCCCAGCCGACCTTGTCATAGCGATTGTAGCTTTTGTCCCCCTGTCCCTTGGTGACGATCCAGGAGTGGCTGGCGACCGCGCCCTTCATGCCGCCGGTGGTGGCGGAGAAGACATGGATCGCCGCCGCCTTGTCGTCGCTCGGCTTCGGCAGGATATTGGCCGACGACCAATCTGCCTCCCGCCAGCCTCCCGGTCTTTCCTTGACATACCACCACCCCGCCGACGCAAGCGCAGGCAGCAGATAGATGAACAGGATGGCGAGGATCAGCCTGCGAGGAAATTTCATGCATGGGTCCGGGGTTTTGTGTTGAGCGATCTTGGTCTAAAGACACGGGCAGAAATTGGATTTTTGAGGGCACAGGCATGTCGAACCCGGTACTTGTTGAGGTCACCCGTGGCAATTTGGTGGAGAGCCGTCATCGCGGCATGGTGATAGCCGTCGATGGTTCCGGTAAAACCGTCTTTTCGTTGGGCGACACCGATGCGGCCATCTTCCCGCGCTCGGCCTGCAAGGCGATGCAAGCCCTGCCGCTGATGGAGACGGGGGCCGCCGACGCCTATGGATTCGGCAACAGGGAACTGGCGCTTGCCTGCTCGTCGCACAATGGCGAGCCGGAGCATGTGGCGCTGGCCGCCGCGATGCTGGCGGCCGCCGGCAGGGACGTCTCGGCGCTCGAATGCGGCGAACACTGGTCGCCCAGTCAGGACACGCTCATCGATCAGGCGCGGTCGCTCCAGCACCCGACGCAGCTCCACAACAATTGCTCGGGCAAGCATGCGGGCTTTGTCTGTGCCTGTTGCCATAGCGGCGAGGAAACGGCCGGTTACGTCACCTACGATCATCCGCTGCAGCGGGAAATTCGCGGCGTGATGGAAAGTCTGACCGGGGCAGCGCTCGCGCACGACAATTGCGGCATCGACGGTTGCTCGATCCCGACCTATGCCGTGCCATTGAAGAGCCTTGCCCATGGCTTTGCCAAGATGGTCACGGGCCAGGGGCTGGAACCGGTCCGCGCCAGGGCGTCAAAACGGTTGATAGAGGCCTGCACCGCCGAACCTTTCTATGTCGCCGGCAGTAAACGTGCCTGTACCCGCCTGATGCAGACGGCACCCGGCCGCATTTTTGCCAAGACCGGCGCCGAGGGCGTGTTCTGCGCAGCCATCCCGGAAATGGGGATCGCCATAGCGCTCAAATGCGAGGACGGCACCACCCGCGCCGCCGAGGCGATGGTCGCCGCCACGCTTGCCCGCTTCTTCAGCGATGAGCCCGCGCTGCACGCCACTCTGATGGCTGAGGCCAACCATTCGATGAGGAACTGGAACGGCATCCATGTCGGCGATGTCCGCGTGACGGACGCCTTTTCCCACTGAACCGAGTTTGCCTTGACGATCGGCCCCAAGCGACAGGACAATGATCGATGATCGCCTTGCGGCCCATGAAAGCCACGGAATTTGCCGCTTATCTGGCCTATTTCATCCCGGATTATGCTGTTGAAATCGCGGCGAACTACGGGCTTTCGGAGACAGAAGGCTTCGCGCGGGCAAGCCGCGAGATCGCCGACCATTTGCCCGACGGGCCGCAGACGCCGGGCGAGGTGCTGCTCTGCATTGTGAACGAGGCGGACGACCATGTCGGCTATCTCTGGTATCGGCCGGCTCCGGCTGAGCGCTCGGCCTTCATTAGCGATTTCCATATCCTCGCCGCGCATCAAGGACGGGGCTACGGCCGGCAGGCCCTGAACGCGCTCGAAACGCACCTCGCCGAGAGCGGCATCGCGGAAATCCGCCTGCGTGTCGCTGCTGACAACGAGCGCGCCCAGCACGTCTACAAGACATCAGGCTTCCAGACCACGGGCATCAACATGAGCAAGCGGATAGGCGAGCCGTAGTATCCGGTCGTCGCGATTATTTTAGGCCTCGATAAGTTGCACGTTCTGACCTCTGTAGGGGGCAAGGACGTGCGGATCCATGCCGGCCGGCACGATCAGTCCTGCCATCTCGTCGATGCCGGCGATATGGTGCGGCGAGACGGCACCGAATTTCTCCTCCGTCAGCAGCGAGATGGTCTCCGTCGATTGCGCCGCAATGGCGCGCTTGATGGCCGCTTCCTCGTAGTCGCCGGTCGAGAGCCCGTGGGCGGTATGGATTGCGGTCGCTCCGAGGAAGAAGATGTCAGGGCGAAGCATGCCGATTGCGGCGAGCGCCGCAGCACCCGTCGCCACCATCGAGTGTTTGTAGAGGCTGCCGCCAATCAGGATCACCTCGGCGCGGTGTTTTGCCAGCAGCGTTGCGATTGCCGGGCTGTGCGTTGCGATCGTCACCTTCATCTCGCGGGGCAGGGCGCGGACGATCTCGGCATTGGTGGTGCCGCCGTCGAGGAAGATAAGCTGCCCGGCGCGGATCAGTTCCGCCGCCTTGCGCCCCAGGCGCTTCTTGACGTCGGCGGAGATCGTCTGCCGCGCCTCAAGGTCGGGGAGTGGCGGCGCGATCGGCAGCGCTCCGCCGTGTACCCGTTTCAGAAGACCGGCTGCTGCCATGTCGCGCAGATCGCGCCTGATCGTGTCTTCCGAGAGGTTCAGTTCCGCCGCCAGTTCCCCGGCAACCACTTGCCCGTCATTGGCAAGCCGCGCGGCAATCAGCGCCCGCCGCTGCGAAGTCAGCATTTCGATCTCCAAATCATTCTTGACTCTTCACGATATTGCATGTTTCATCACTAAATATCCAGATTAAACTGGAATGTTCGTGCGATTGTGGAGGAAAACATGCTTATTCTGATTGCGGGCCCCTATCGCTCCGGCACTGGTGACGATCCTGAAAAAATGGCGGCCAATCTTGAGCGTCTGGAGGCGCCGTCTCATGCACTGTTTCAGGCGGGTCATGTGCCGATGATCGGCGAATGGGTGGCGTTGCCGGTCTGGCGCACGGCGGGAGGCCGCGAGGTGGGGGATGATCTCTATGAGGAGATCTTTCATCCCGTCGCCGGGCGGCTTCTGCAGCTTTGCGATGCCGTCTTGCGCTTGCCCGGCGACTCCATGGGAGCGGACAATGATGTCCGGATCGCCAGGGAGCGCGGAATTCCGGTCTATTTCCGGCTGGAAGACGTGCCGGGCTGCGCCGTGACCACAATGGCGTGATCGGCGCTGAACCGGCTGGCAAACATCCGGCGTGATTGTTATTACTTGCGCGGAAAAGCCCGCCTGCCGCTGGCCAGCGATGGAGATTGAGATGCTGAAGCTTTATTTCACGCCGGCCACCTGCTCGCTGGCCTCGCATATCGCGCTCGAAGAATCGGGCGCACGTTATGAAGCGCAAAGCGTTGATTTCTCCAGGCAGGAGCAGCGTTCGCCCGAGTTCCTGCGCGTCAATCCGAAAGGCCGGGTGCCGGCGCTGGTGACGGATCGCGGCGTGCTCACCGAAACCCCGGCGATCCTTGCCTATCTCGGCCAGAGTTTTCCGGGATCGCCGATCGGCGTGCCGGCCGATCCGTTCGCGTTCGCCCGCATCCAGTCCTTCAATTCCTACCTCTGCTCGACGGTGCATGTGGCCCATGCGCACAAGCGCCGCGCCAGCCGCTGGGCTGATGATCCGGCGGCGATCGAGGCGATGACGCAGAAGGTCGCGAGCAATATGGGCGACTGTTTCGACCTGATCGAAACGAGCATGTTCGCCGGTCCGTGGGTGATGGGCGAGACCTATTCGATCGCCGATCCCTACCTGTTTACCGTTGCCGGCTGGCTGGAGGGCGACGGCGTCGATCCGGCGCGCTTCCCGAAGGTGCTGGATCATCGCCGGCGCATGGCCGAGCGCCCGGCCGTCAAGAAGGTTTTGGCTGCTTTGGAGGGCTGAGCCTCTACTGCATAATTTCTTGGATCGTATTCGATCTAAGGATAAAAAATTATGCAGCAATTCAAAGTGCTACAGCTACCTTCGCGCGTCTGATAGGACGCACGGCGCTGTAGGCGCCGCTCAGGGGGCGATGCTGGCGGCAAGCCGCTTCGGCGCCTTTTGCCGCCAGGCGGCGATCAGCCTTTGCGTCAGTTCCTGATCGCTGATGACGCCAAGACGGACCAGCATGGCCGGCCAGCCCTTGTAGTGGTCGGTCTCGAAATAAAGATCGGGCGCCAGTTCGATCAGCATCTCCTTTTCCTCAAGGGCGCACATCACGACGAGAATGCCCGCCTCCTTCATCCGCACGAAGCTCTTGCCCCGGACTAGAAGGGCAGGCGTCCCGTAACATGTGCCGGTCACAACCTCCGCAAGGCCCGCCGCTTGGGCGAGCCTCACGATCCGCTCGAAATCCGTCTCATGGCTGCCGGTCATGGTCACGCTCGCGATATCCGGGAGCTTCGAACGAAACGACCCTCAAGGCAAGTATCAGGCGCCGCAACGATCTCTCGAGAGTTGCGGCGTCGCGCGGAGGCCGGGAAAGGGCAGGTCGCCGAGTTCGCGCGCGTCCATGCGGGCGATGTCCGGGTGGCGCAGCAAGTCGCAGACCCAGGCAGTGTCTGTGTCTTCGTCTGCCGCTGCGGAGCCGGAAAGCAACTGGCCGAAACTGGAGAAAATCTTCAACATGGCATCACCATCCTTCGTCGGTGAGGTGATAGTCGTCTCGTATGGTGCAATTTTCAATTGAGATTGCCGCGACAGCAATATAGGAAAGCTATATGAAGAATCTGAACGCCGTTCATCTCAACGGATTGCGCGCCGTCGAAGCTGCCGGTCGGCTCGGGTCGCTGCAGGCGGCGGCTGAAGAATTGGGCGTCACCATCGGCGCGGTCAGTCAGCAGATCATCAAGACGGAGAAACAACTTGGCCGCATCCTTTTCGAACGCAGCCCGCGCGGCCTCGTGCCGACCCTTTTCGGCGAGAGCGTCCTGCCGCGGCTGACCGGCGGTTTCGAAATGCTGGATCACGCGGTCGCCTCGGCCCGCAGGCGCGACGAGACGATCCTGACGATCTCTGTCGCCCCGGTTTTCGCGGCACGCTGGCTGGTTCACCGGCTGGATCATTTCACCGAGAAACACCCGGATATCCGCCTGCGCATCGATGCGACGACGGCTCTCGCCAATCTCGAAACATCCGGCGTCGATATCGGCATCCGCGTCGGCTCGGGCAACTGGCCGGGCGTCAGGGCCGAATTGCTGCTGGAACAGGAGATATTTCCGGTCTGTTGTCCGGCCATTGCAGAAAAACTAAAGGAGCCGAAGGATATTCTGGACGTTCCGGCGGTGATCGACGGCCGCTCGATGTTCAGTTGGGAAACCTGGCTGCGCGAAGTCGGTCTTTCCGGCAAACAGATGACCGCGCGGCATGTGTTCAACGATGCCTCGCTCTGCCTCGACGCGGCGATTGCCGGCCAGGGCGTGATGCTCGCCTGGCAGACGCTCGCCGGTTACTCGATCGTCGAGGGGCGATTGGTCATGCCATACCCGATCCGGGTGAAGACGGGGTTCGCGCACTATTTCGTGACCCCGCCGTCGCGCCGTGAAACGAAGACGGTCTCCGCCTTCAAGCAGTGGGTGCGCGATGAGATCGCCGAGAGCATGCAGCGTCTCGGCTTTGCCTAAAGCGAGCGCGCAGGCTCAAGCCGCTTCCGCCTCCCTGCGCCGGCCCGCCATCATCTTCTCGAAGGCCGGCCGCGCATGGCACCGGCTGAGCCAGGCTTTTACGCGCGGATGCCTGTCGAGCAGATAGGTTTCGCTCATGGCGTAGCGCAAAACTTCCGCAAGATTGAGATCGGCGACGGTGAAGCGGTTGCCGACGATGTAATCCCGCGCCTGAAGATGCGCTTCCAGCCGTGCGAGCGGCCTTTCCAGCCCCTTGACCGAAGCCTCGATGACCGCCTTGCCCTCCGGCGTATTTTCCGCGGCATTGTCATAGGTCAATACGATCTTGACCGTATGGGGCTCGACCTCCGTCGCCGCCCACAGCGTCCAGGCCAGCATCTGCCCTTCCTCTTCGACATCGGCGCCAGCCAGCGGGCCGCCATGCTTGCGGGCGAGATAGAGGTTGTTGGCCAGCGATTCCGTCAGCACCAGCCCGTCGTCGTCGATCGCCGGGATCTGGCCCATCGGATTGACGACGAGGAAGGAGGGCGATTTGGTGTTGAGCCGGGCGTCGGGCGCCAGCGGGTCGTCAAGCAGCCGCGCCTGGATCACCGGCACGGATTTGAACGGAATACCCAGTTCCTCCGCCATCCAGTAGTTGCGCGAGGCACGCGAGCAGTAGACGCCGTAGATCGTCAGCATGGTTGTTCCCCTTTCGCCGAAAATGCCCCGCAGGCTACGGCAGGCACGGCAGCGCTTGAAGCCGAGACCGTTGATATCAGCCATGAAATCTTTTGATGTTTAGCTGAGGCGATTGCCGGAAAGGGTGAGGTGGGCGAAGGCTTCGCTTCCGCTCTTCATGAGGTCCCCGGTGGCCTTCTCGTTCCAGCGATAGCCGAGAATGGCGCCGTCCCGGACGTCCTGAAACAGGTTGTTGGCGATCAGCGCGGTGCCCGAGCCTTCGACGACCGTCACCGCACAACCGCCGCCGGCGTTCCTCACCAGATTGCCGGTCGCGACGACATTGCGCAGGTAAGGCCCCCAGCCGAGCATCAGCCCCCATTTCGGTGCGTTTTCGATGACGTTGCCGGTCACGGCCGTATCCGCCTCAACGGCGATGCCGAAGCCGAAACCGGCGCCGTCGTGGATATAGGGGCCATCGACATGCAGGTTGCGCACGATATTGTTGCTGACGGTCGCCAGCCGTCCGCCCTCGTTGAAGTTGACGATCAGGATGCCGTTGGCGGCGCCGTCGATCAGGTTGCCGGTGACGAGCGCGCCCTGAAAACCGAATTCCGCGTAGATGGCCGTTTCGCCGGAGCGCAGGCACTGGTTGTTGGAAATCTGCACGTCCGTCGCGCTGTTGGCGCGGATGGCGGAAAAGGCGCAGTCGGAGACGTGGTTGTCCGTCACCATGACGTTTGCCGCGCGGAAAATATTGATGCCGTTGCCGTTCTCGCCGGTGCCGCCGTCCTTGGCGGCGATCCGGAAGATACGGTTGCCGCTGACCATCGTCCGGTCTTCCGCGGCCTCCCAGCGATGCACGAGGATGCCGCCATTGCCGCAGTCGAATACGGTATTGGCCGCGATCGAGAGATTTTCGCTTTCCACCGCATAGATGCCGGAGGCGGCGGATTGCGAGATGCTGTTGCGCTCGATCCGGCCGCCGCACTGCTCGGCATTGATGCCGTGTTTAGGCGAGCCGGTGACGGTACAGTTTTCGATCGCCAGATTGGCGACGCCGCGCAGGTTGAGAAGCCCTTGGGCATTGTCACCGAGTTCCTTGCCGCCGCCGTCAAGAACGAGATCCGATAACGTCAGGCGCTCCAGCCCTTCGGCGCTCAGAAACCCGCCGCCACCGGCATAGGTCAGCCGCGTCCGGCCGGGAACGCCGCTCAGCCGGAGATTGTCGGGCAGCGTGATGCCGGAAAGCAGATAGTCGCCGGCAGGCAGGAAGACCGGCATGCCCGTTTGTGCCGCATCCTTGAAAAGACGGCTGAGGGCCTTGCCTTGATCGGCGGCAGCATCGGGACCGACGCCATAGCCGGAGATATCGATCGTGCCGCGCATGCCATCCGGCACCGGTTTCAACTTTGCAGCCATGGCGGTGCCGGCTGCCGGGCAACAAAACATCGAGACAATCGAAGACAGAAGCAGGCGCCGGTTCAACATGGCAAATCTCTTGCGTTTACAAGTGTGAATCATGCCAATGTCCGATTTGCCGAAATGATACGAAATGTTGCCGGCAAACTGGATGAGGCATTGGAATTCAGAAGGGCAGCGGCAGTATCGTCTATTTACAAATACTTCTTTAGCAAAGAATAACCTCTGGCTGGTAGAAATCTGGGCGGGAAATCATGAACGACGGCTTGGACGGGCAAACTGTCTCCGGAGGCTTGCTTGACAAAGAACTTAGACTACTCTTGGAGGGATAGCCGAACCAAGGTCGCCGGTAACGACGACACGCAGCGCCTGATGGCCGCAGGCCAGCGCCTGGCGACGGAAGTCTCGCGCATGTTGGCTTCCGAGCCAGACATCGCCGATCGCCATTATTGGCTCGAGACGATGGTCAACCACATTCCTGATTACATCTACGCCAAGGACCTTGAAGGTCGTTTCCTGGTCGCCAACCAGGCGACAGTGACGGAAAACGGATTCCGGGAAGCCCATGAAATCGTCGGCAAGACCGACTTTGATATCCACACGCCGGAAAACGCCCGTCATTTTGCCGAAGCTGAGCGCCGGGTGATCGAAACCGGCGAACCCATGTTCGGGATAGAGGAGTTGAATGCGGTCAGCAAGGAAGAGCGCTGGCTGATGACGTCGAAGGTGCCGCTGCGCAACAAGCAGGGCGCAACCATCGGCATCGTCGGCGTCTCGCGCGATATAACCGATCGCAAGAAGGCAGAGCGCCTTCTCATCGGCCAGGCCCGGCTGCTGGAACTGATCGCCAAGAGCACGCCGCTCACCGAGTTCTTCCACGAATTGATCCTGTTGATCGAGGGGCATCTGCCCGGCATTGTCGGCTCGATCCTGCTTCTTTCGCCGGACGGGCAGCATCTGTTGACGGGGGCAGCTCCCAGCCTCGCCGAGGCTTATAATGCGGCGGTTCATGGCATCGCCATAGGTCCCAAGGCCGGCTCATGTGGCACGGCCGCGTGGCGCGGTGAGCCGGTCGTGGTCGCCGACGTCCTGTCCGATCCCCTCTGGGAGGATGCTGTCGATATCATCCGGCCGTTCGGCTATCGCTCCTGCTGGTCGACGCCGATCCACTCCTATCAAGGCAAGGTGCTTGGAACATTCGCGCTCTATTCGCGCGAGGTCGGCCTTCCTTCGGCGGAACAGAGCGAACTGATCTCGATGGCGGCGCATCTGGCGGGCATCGCCATCGAGCGTCGGCAATCGGAAGAGCGCATCCAGTTCATGGCGCATCACGACGCGCTGACCGGGTTGCCGAACCGGGTGCTGTTCGATGAACGTGTCACCAGCGCGCTGCAGCAGGCGCGGGCAAGTGGTCAGTGGGTGGCGCTCGCCTTTCTCGATCTGGACAATTTCAAGCTGATCAATGATACGCTGGGTCATCACGCCGGTGATGAACTCCTGCGTCTCGTCGCAGGCCGCATGCTGGCTTGCGTGCGCAACTCGGACATGATCGTGCGGGTCGGCGGCGACGAGTTCATCATTCTCCTGACCGGCCTGCCGCCGGACAGCGGCGTCGTCACCTCCCGGCTTGAGGATATTCGCACGGCGATCGGCGCGCCGCTCGCTCTGTCGGGGCGCAGCCTGCAGGTCAGCTGCAGCATGGGCGTGGTCTGTTATCCCGACCATGGCCAGACGGCGACCGAGTTGCTGGCTAGTGCCGACTCGGCCATGTACAGGGCCAAGGAAGTGGGCCGCAACAATCTGCAAGTGTTTGACGCTAAAATGGCGGCGAAGGCGCGTGAAAAGCTGCAGCGCTACGAGGAACTGCGTGATGCGGTCGCCCGCGGCGAATTCGTGCTGCACTATCAACCGCAGATGAATCTGAAAACCGGCAGGGTTTTCGCTGCTGAATCGCTCCTGCGTTGGCAACACCCTGAGCGCGGCCTGGTCTCACCCGCGGAAATCATCCCGCTGGCCGAGGAAACAGGCTTGATCGTGCCGATCGGCGATTGGGTGTTGAACGAGGCCTGCCGGCAGAACAAGGCCTGGCAGGAGGCCGGCCTGCCGCCGATCGTCGTCAGCGTCAACGTATCCGCCCGCCAGTTCCGGGAGCGCAACTGGGTATCGCGGGTCGCGGAAGCGCTGGCGGAAAACGGGCTGGAAGCCTGTTATATCGAGTTGGAGCTGACCGAAAGTCTGATCATGCAGGATGTCAGCGCGGCGATCGCCACCATGCACGAGCTACAGGTGCTCGGCGTCCATCTCGCCATCGACGATTTCGGTACCGGTTATTCGAGCCTCAGCGCGCTCAAGAGCTTTCCCGTCCGGCGATTGAAGATCGACCGGTCCTTCATTCAGGATATTCCGGGCGACGACGACGACAAGGCGATCACCGGCGCGATCATTTCGCTCGCGCAAAAGCTGCAGATCGAGGTGATTGCCGAAGGGGTGGAGACCCAGGCGCAAGTCGATTTCCTGCGGGCCAGCGGCTGCCACGACGTCCAGGGCTATTTCGTCAGCCGGCCGGTGACGCCGACCGCCTTCGCCGCCCTACTGGCGTGACCGCGCCGCCGGACTGTTGCGCACTGGACACGGTCGATGCACGCTCTCATAGTCGTGAACAGCCTTGATCGGCGCAAGCCCCGATCCAGCCGCAATTGCCATACTTGTGACGGGGACCGGTGGATAACTGCCGGAGCAATGTTTTTTGCGTGGCGTCTTCGGCTGCGTGTTCGCCAATCCGCGTCAACGATATATATAGAGTTCAATGACACTGTCCAAATCTCTCTCCCGCCGGCAGTTCCTCAACATCTCCGGGCTTGCCGTGGCCTCGGCCGGGCTTGCCGGATGCACCTCCTCGATGAACACCGACCGGTTCCGTGCCGAAACAGCGCCCTATTTTCGCAATCCGGCGCTGGAAGGCCGTTTCAGCGACCCGCGCTATGGAGCGGAACTGGAGGGGCCGGTCTATGGCGGGGACCCGAGCGGCCTGCCGCTGCAATCGGCCTACTATGCCGAAATGTACGGGCCAAAGGTCGATGACGGTTTCGATATACCGGCGGTGCCCTATCAGCAGATCGATGCGCGCTTCTATCGCCAGGAGGTGCCCAATACCTTCGGCGAACAGCCGGGCACGATCATCGTCGATACCGGCGAACGCTTCCTCTATCTCATCCTGTCCAATGGTTCGGCCATGCGCTACGGCGTCGGCATCGGCCGCGAGGGCTTTGCCTGGTCGGGCAGGGGCGTGATCCAGTGGAAGCAGAAATGGCCGCGCTGGAAGCCGCCGAACGAGATGGTCGCCCGCCAGCCGCAACTGGCGCAATATTCGATCGCCAATGGCGGCATGCCGCCGGGCATCGACAATCCGCTCGGCGCGCGGGCGATGTACATCTTCCAGAACGGCGAGGACACGCTTTATCGCCTGCACGGATCACCGGAATGGCAATCGATCGGCAAGGCGGTGTCATCGGGCTGCGTGCGCCTGATCAACCAGGACGTCATCGATCTCTACGATCGCGTCCGTAACGGCGCGCCGATCCTGGTGATTTGAAACCTTTTCGCGCCCGGACATGCGCGCCCGGCGCCGCTCGTGGCGCGCGGTAGATATTTGAAATTGCAACATAATTCCTCTGAACCATGTAGCCGACGCTAAACCCCGTTGTGCTCGTCGAGATGCCGATTGAGGTCGTGCAGCGCCGAGCGCAGGGCGGCGGCTTCCTTCATGCTGCATCCGGTTGCCTTGCCGATTTCCATCAGGATCCCGAAGGCATCGGTCTTCAGCGTCACGCCTTTTTCGGTCAGCGCGACGATCACCTGCCGCTCGTCGCCCTTGTCGCGCGTGCGGCTGACGAAGCCGGCCGCTTCCAGCCGCTTGAGCAGCGGCGACAGCGTGCCGGAATCCAGCCCCAGTTCCTCGCCAATGCCCTTGACCGTCATATTGTCGTGCTGCCAGAGCGCCAGAAGCACGAGATATTGCGGATAGGTGAGCCCGAAGCGGTCGAGCAGCGGCTTGTAGGTGCGGTTGAACGCGTGCGCCACCGAATAGACGGCAAAGCAAAGCTGCTGGCCGAGCGCCAGGGCCTCGGCTTCCTTGAGATCGTCCTTATGCGTGTCACTGTCGTCGATCATACCTCGCATCTTCGCAGTTTTGTCGCCGTTTTGCAATTTGCAAAATTATATTGCGTCCGATTAAATTATGCGCTATTTAAAATACCAGCAGCAAGTTGCTCCCGCAATCAACCGCCTGGAACCAAGGAGACAGACCATGCCCATTCTTTACACCACCAAGGCATCCGCAACCGGTGGCCGCGCCGGCCGCGCCGTCAGCGAAAACGGTGTCCTCGATGTGACGCTGACCGTTCCGAAGGAACTCGGCGGCGATGGCGCCACCGGCACCAACCCGGAACAGCTCTTCGCAGCCGGCTATTCCGCCTGCTTCCTCGGAGCGCTGAAGTTCGTCGCCGGCAAGGAAAAGGTGAAGGTCCCCGAAGACGCCACCGTGACCGCGACCGTCGGCATCGGCCCGCGCGAGGACGGCACCGGCTTCTATATCGACCCGTCGATTTCCGTGAACCTGCCGGGTGTCGATCGCGACGTCGCCGAAAAGCTGGTCGCAGCCGCCCACATCGTCTGCCCTTATAGCCACGCGCTGCGCACCGCGACGGAAATCCCGGCAACGCTTGCCTGAGCGAACCACCGTCTCGAACCGACAAGCCCGGTGGAGCGATCCGCCGGGCTTTTTCGTGTCGGGGTTCCTGACGAATAAGCCAAACAAAAACGGCGGCCTATCCGGGGCCGCCGTTTTCATCTCCCAGAACCCGATGGCCCGCTACCGCTTCAAGCTCCCGAGGATCCCGCGCACCAGTGCGCGTCCGAGCGAGGACGCGACGGTGCGGGCGACGGATTTCATCGCGGCTTCGGCGACCGTTTCGCGCTGGTAGCCGGAGCGGGCTCTCGGCTTTGCCTGCGTCGAAGCCGGTTCGTCGTCGCCGAAGCCGGGCAGGGTCCAGCGGCCGCCGCCGGAGGTCGGCGCTTCCTCGGCTTCGCGTGCGGCTTCCGCCTGTTCCGTTGCCTTGGCGGCGCGCTTGGCGAGAAGCTCGTAGGCGGATTCCCGGTCGAAATCCTCATCGTAGAGGCCGGCCACCGGGCTGATCTTCATGACATTGGCGCGCTCGGCTTCGGTCAGCGGCCCGACGCGGCTCGACGGTGGGCGGATCAACGTGCGCTCGACCATCGACGGCGAGCCCTTGCCCTCGAGCGTCGAGACCAGCGCCTCGCCGGTGCCGAGATTGGTGATAACCGTTGCGCAGTCGAAATCCGGATTGGGGCGGAAGGTATCGGCCGCCGCCTTCACCGCCTTCTGCTCGCGCGGCGTATAGGCGCGCAGCGCATGCTGGACGCGGTTGCCGAGCTGCGCCAGCACCGTGTCCGGCACGTCGAGCGGGTTCTGCGTGACGAAATAGACGCCGACGCCCTTGGAGCGGATCAGGCGCACAACCTGCTCGATGCGCTCGAGCAGCACTTTTGGCGCGTCATTGAAAAGCAGATGAGCTTCATCGAAGAAGAAGACCAGCTTCGGCTTGTCTGGATCGCCGACTTCAGGCAGTTCCTCGAACAGTTCCGACATCAGCCACAGCAGGAAGGTGCCGTAGAGGCGCGGGTTCATCATCAGCTTGTCGGCGGAAAGCACCGAGATTGCGCCGCGGCCGTCGCGGGTCGTGCGCATGATGTCGGAAACCTTGAGCGCCGGCTCGCCGAAGAAGTGCTCGGCGCCCTGCTGTTCGAGGATCAGCAATTCGCGCTGGATCGAGCCGGTCGAGGATTTCGAGATGAAGCCGTATTTGTTGGAAAGCTCGGACGCGTTCTCGCCCATGTAGTTGAGGAGCGCCTGAAAATCCTTGAGGTCGAGCAGCGGCAGGCCGCCTTCGTCGGCGATCTTGAAGGCGATGTTGATGACGCCTTCCTGCGCATCGCTGGCGTTCATCAGGCGGGAGAGCAGCAGCGGCCCCATCTCCGAGACGGTGGCGCGCACGCGGTGGCCCTTTTCGCCGTAGAGATCCCAGAAGATCACCGGGAATTCCTGGAAACTGAAATCGCTAAAGCCGATCTGCTCGACCCGCTTCCGCACCCAGTCCTTTTCCTCGCCGATCGCGCCAATGCCGGAAAGGTCGCCCTTCACGTCGGCGCAAAAGACCGGCACGCCGGCATTGGAGAAGCTTTCCGCCAGGATCTGCAGCGTCACGGTCTTGCCGGTGCCGGTCGCCCCGGTGATGAGGCCATGGCGGTTGCCGAACTTGAAATCCAGGTATTCGGGCTTGTTGAGCGTGTCGTCCGGCTTCCGGCTCGTGCCGATGTAGAGCTTCCCGTCCTCAAGCATGGGCTTGTCTCCGTTTTGGCAATGAAAACCGCCGGTCCGCCGGAACGGTGCCGAGCGTTCATCACATTGTTTTCCCAAGGCTGTTATAGGAGCAGTGCTCACAACCGGCAACAGGAGGATTGGTGCCGCATGGCGCTGTTGCGTGCCCTATGGCCGCATTGTAATAGCCCCCAATGCATGAAACGATGTTCCGGCTCGTGCTGTCGACTGGCGATCCGAACGGCGCTTGAGTTTCCATTCGAGATAATTTACCTTGACGTAAACGTCAAATGAACGAGGAGAATCACCCATGAACGAACTGGTCACCCGCGTTGCGGAAAACGTCGGCATCGACCCGGCAACGGCGGAAAAGGCCATCGGCATGATGCTCGGCTTCCTGCAGCGCGAAGCAGCCGACGGCCCGGTCGCCCAGATGATCGAAGCCATTCCCGGCGCTTCCGAAATGGTCGCCAAGTTCAATGGCGAAGGCTCTGGCAATGGCGGCGGCCTGCTGGGTGGACTGCTCAGCGCCGTCGGTGCCGGCGGTGGCGTCATGGCGCTCGGCCAGCAGTTGATGTCGCAAGGTCTCGGCATGGGCGAGATCACCGCACTCGCCAAGGAAACCATCGGCTATGCCAAGGAAAAGGCCGGCGACGACGTCGTTGACGAAGTGGTCGCTTCGGTACCGGGCCTCAGCCAGTTCGTCTGATATCAGAATTGAAACCGTTCACGGCCGCGTCGCCGAGGCGAAGGCGGCCGTGAACACCACCGGTGCCAGACCGGCGCTGATCAGTTCTGCCAGGCCTTGACGGTCTCGGCGATCCATTCGGCCGTCAGCGCCACCGCCGGCACCTTGGCGCGCTCCGGATGCGTCAGCAGGAATAGCGGGCGCTCTGCGGTGGCGTTCGGCTCCACGACAAGATCGAATCGCGCGTCCTGGCATGCAAAACTCTCCGGCAGCATGAGATCGGCACCCAAAGCCAGCGAAGCGGCAATCAGCACGTCGAGGCGGGTTGATGTCAACGCCGTGCGGGCATGCGGCCGCAATCGGTCCAGCGCCTGCATCTCCGGAACATGCGCCAGGCGCTCGCCATAGCGCACCACAGCCTGCCCAGCCGTTTGTTCGTCGACGCCAGATGGGCGGCAGAGATGGAAACGCAGGGTTCCGAGGCTGCGGATCTTCGTGTCCTGCTCTGCCGTCCTGCCAAAACGTAGCGCGATGTCGGCCTCGCGCCGCTCGAAGCTCAGGGCTTGATCGTCAGCGACAAAATCAAGGCTGATGCCGGGATTCCGCCTGACGAAAATATCGAGCGCCGGAGCGAGAAAGGCTGAAAGGACGAAGCCGACGCTGGTGACGCGGACATGATCCTTCAGTTCCGCAGTCGCCCGCATCAGCGAGGAGATCGACAGCGAAGCCTCCTGAGAGATCGTCCGCAGCCGGTCGATGATGCCGGAAAGCGGCGGGGTGGCAACGAGCTTGCCGTCGATGCGGTCGAAAAGCGCGCTGCCGATGCGGCGCTCAAGTGCTGCGAGCCGGCGTGACACTGTCGTCTGGTCGACGCCGAGAGCAGCGGCAGCACCGGATAAGGTGCGATGCCGCAAAATGTGATCGAGAAGTTCCAGATCGGCCCAGTATGAACCTGCATTCATGCAGCTTTGTCCTTGAAAATTTCGGGTAACCCTGTGTCCTTGCAGATTGGTAGTCTTGGCCATTCCAATCTGCAAGGGAGTTTTTCATGACCGACACGACGATGCCCGCCACCACAATCCTCTCGCTCGCCGGTGTGGTTTTGATGCCACCTGTCCTTTCGGACGCGACCCTGATCCTGATCGATTACCAGAATGAATATCTCTCCGGGCCGCTGGCGCTGGTTGGGGCGGGGGCTGCGGTGGAGCGGGCGGCGATCCTTTTGCAGGCCGCACGCGCGGCGGGGTCGCGGATCATCCATGTGGCCCATCGGGGCGAGGCGGACGGTCTCTTCGACCGGGACGCGTTCAGGGGTGCGTTTATCCCGGCTGTCGCGCCTGTGGAAGGCGAGGCGGTCGTTGAAAAGACCCGGGCCAATGCCTTTGCCGAAACCCGGCTTGAAGCGCTCATCGGACCGGCCGGCCGGAAGATCGTCGTCGCGGGCTTCATGACCCACAATTGCGTCTCGTCCACCGTCCGGGCCGCGCGTGATCGCGACTATTCGATCACGGTCGCGGGCGACGCCTGCGCCACGCGCGACCTGCCGCTGCCGTCGGGCGTCGTACAAGCGGCTAACCTGCATCGGGCGACGCTGGCAGCCCTGGCCGATACGCACGGCTTGATTGCCGATGTCGCCGATCTGGTCCGATAGAGTCTGGGAAAACGGCCGCCGGATCATACCCGGCGGCCGCAACATTTTGCCGTTCAGGCGGCCTGGTCCCAGACGGGGGCGAGACCCTGCGGATTGGCGATGCGGCCGTCCGGCTTGGCGAGCAGGTGGATCGCCTTCATCTCGTCGGCTGACAGCACGAAATCGAAGATGTCGAAGTTTTCGGCAAGCCGCGATTGCGTCGCGGTCTTCGTCAGGGCGACAACGCCGTACTGCTGGATCAGCCAGCGCAACACGACCTGCGCGGCGGTCTTGCCGTGGTGGCTGCCAATATCGTTGAGCACCGGATCTCTCGGCACCCGACCATCGGCCATCGCATAATAGGCCGTGATCGACATGCCGAGCCGTTCGGCGTCCTCAAGCACCTTCAACTGATCGAGATAGGGATGATATTCGACCTGGTTGGTGACCAGCGGCGCTACGCTCAGCCGTGCGGCCTCGTCCATCTGGCGGGTGTTGAAGTTGCTGAGGCCGATATGGCGAACCTTGCCGTCCTGCTGGACGGCGTTGAGGCGCTCGATCTGCTCGGAGAGTGGCACGGGGCTTCCGGGCCAATGCAGGAGGAGGAGATCGATATAGTCGGTCTTCAGCTTCTGCAGGCTTTCGTCGACCGAAGCGGAAAAGGCGCCTTGCCTGTAGTTGTCGACCCAGACCTTGGTGGTGAGGAAGATATCGGAACGGGGGATGTCCGATTGCCGGATGGCGGTGCCGACTTCCGCTTCGTTGCCGTAGACCTGCGCGGTATCGATATGGCGGAAGCCGATTTTCAGGGCTTCCGGTACGATGCGCAGCACGTCGGGGCCAGACATGCGGAAGGTGCCGAAACCGAGGGCGGGAATGGTGGCGCCGTTGGCGTTGACGATCGGTTGCATGAAGCTCTCCTTTTCGAGGCAGCCCGGCGAGCGCTGCCGGGCGTTTGAAAGAGTCAAATCTATAGATGTGGCAGGCTGGGGCCGGGTCAAGCCGCCTTTGGATCAAGCGGCCCTTGGATCAAGCGGCTCGAGCGATGGCGCCGGTCGGCGGTCCAGCGCACTGCTGACCATCGTCAGAACCAGAGCACCGGCAACCACAACCGCGCCGACCCATGGCGTCGCCTGCAGGCCGAGCGGCGAGGCGACCACCAGGCCGCCGATCCAGGCGCCGGCAGCAATGCCAAGGTTGAAGGCGGCGATGTTGAGTGCCGAGGCGACGTCGACGGCGCCGGGGCGGTGCTGCTTGGCAAGCTGCACGACATAGAGCTGCAGGCCGGGCACGTTGGCAAAGGACAGGAAGCCGAGGACGGCAAGCGTGATCAGGGCAGGGATCGCCGAGACCGAGGTGAAGGTGAAGATCACCAGCACGGCGGCCTGCGCCGCAAACAGCCCGGTCAGCGCCTTCACCGGACTGCGGTCGGCAATACGGCCGCCGATGATGTTGCCGGCAGCGATCGCCAGGCCGTAGAGCACGAGCACCAGGCTGACCGAAGAGGCGGCAAAGCCGGTGACGTCCTCAAGCATCGACGCAAGGAAGGTGAAGGTGACGAAGGTGCCGCCATAGCCGAGCGCCGTCATGCCGAAGACGAGAAGCAGGCGGCCCGAGCCGAGCACGCGAACCTGGTCGAGAATGCTGGCCGGGGCGGCCTTGGACAGCGTGGACGGGAGAAGCACGGCAATCGCGGTGAGCGCGATGGCACCGAGGCCGGAAACCGCCCAGAAGGTGGCACGCCAGCCGAAGGTCTGGCCGATGAAGGTGCCGAGCGGAACGCCGGTGACGATGGCGACCGTGAGCCCCATGAACATCAGCGCGATGGCCGAGGCACGGCGGTTTGCCGGCATGAGATCGGCGGCGATGGTCGCGCCGACGGAGAAGAACACGCCGTGCGCGAAGGCGGTGAGGATGCGGGCGACCAGCAGCATCTCGTAGGAGGGACTCAAGCCCGCCAGCGCGTTGCCGGCGATGAACAGCATCATCAGGCTAAGAAGCAGCGGCTTGCGCTCGATCCGGCCGGTCAACGCGGTGAGGATCGGCGCACCGAAGGTGACGCCGAGCGCATAGATCGACACGATCAGCCCGGCGAGCGGCAGCGTGATGCCGAGATCGACAGCAACCGTCGGTAACAGGCCGACAATGACGAATTCGGTGGTTCCGATCGCATAGGCGGCGATCGTCAGTGCATAGAGGGCAAGAGGCATGGGAACACCTTTGGTCGCCCGTGGGAGGCCGGGCGGGTTGGTGGCGGCACACAGGATCTCCGGGCCGTCGCTGGGTTTCGTTGGGCGGACTATGGGCCAAAGGCACTTGCGCGATAATTGTGTTGAATGGATAAATGCCTGTGAAACCAATTCACAAGGGAGCGGTGATGGACAACCGGGCAGGGGAGATGGAGGTTTTCGTCACGGCGGCGCAGCTGCAGAGCTTTTCCGCAGCCGGGCGGCGGCTGAAGCTGTCGCCGTCAGCCGTCAGCAAGCTCGTCACCCGCATTGAAGACCGGCTCGGCACGCGCCTTCTGGTGCGCACGACCCGCTCGCTGCTCCTGACGCCGGAAGGTGAAATCTACCTCAACCGGGCGCAACGCATCCTGGCAGACATCGCCGAGACCGAGCGGCTTGTCGCCGAGGGCGGCCAGGCAACGCCGCGCGGCCTGCTGCGTGTCAACGCCTCCGTCGGCTTCGGCGAATGCTACATCCTGCCGCTTGCCGGCGAATTCCTGGCGCTTTATCCGGAGGTCCGGCTCGAACTGTCGCTATCGGACAGCCTCATTGATCTGATCGAGGAGCGAACCGACGTGGCGATCCGCGTCGGTCCGATGCGTGATTCATCCCTGAAGGCGAGGAAACTGCTCGACAGCCATCGCATCACCGTCGCCACGCCCGGCTATCTCGCGCGTCGCGGCGAGCCGAAGACGCCCGCTGATCTGGCCGGCCACAACTGCATCACCTTCGCCTTCGGCAGGACGCCCGGCGAATGGCCGTTCCGTGACCCCGGCGGCAGCTCTGTGTATCTGAGCCCGGCTGCGGGCAATGTGCAGGCGGCGAGCGGCTCGATTGCCCGGCATCTCTGCCTGCAGGGGCTCGGCATCGCCCGCATCGGCAAGTTCCACGTCGAGCGGGATCTCGAAAACGGCGCCCTGGTCGAGGTGCTGAAGGACTACAACCCGATCGAGCCGGAACAGTTCTACGCCGTCTTTGCAGGCCACGAGCATCTCGCGGCCCGCATCCGGGCGTTCATCGACTTTCTGGCCGAGCGGGTATGACGACAAAGTTGGACGCCCACCGCCCGCCGGAGGTTCAATCCCTATTCGGCAGCCTTCAGGGATGTGATGATCGCCTGGAGTTCGGCGCCATGCTGTTCCTGCATTCCCTTCGTGCCCCAATAGGTAATGACCAGAAGCTTGCCCGCCTTCGGCGACAGGAACGAAAGGCCGACGCTGACGTCGCCGTCATTGTCGCTACCGGACCAGTCGAGATTGGTCATGTCCATGCCGTTGAGCTTCTCGCTGCTTTCCTTCTGTGTCGACGCATCGATCTTGACGCCGTTCTTCTCAAGGAAGGCGACGGCGTCTTCCACCACCTTGTCGGTCGTTTCGCTGCCGGCGACGTCGATGGAAATATAGATGGCGTCATCGTCCGACGTGGCGTCAATACCCGTCTCGGTCTCCTTCGGCCCCCAGTTGTCGGGGATCGTGATCGATGCGACGGGCGCATCGCTCGGAAAATTCAGGGTTGCGGCGTGCGAAATTGCCGGCAGGAATGCGGCGATGACGGCCGCGGCAAAGGTCTTTTTCATCGGGTGCCTCCTTAGGGTTCAGCGTTTGATGCTGAAAATGTCCGTTGTCAGTTTGATTCGAAAAAAGCTCGCGGCTGAGCGCGGCTGCAGAGCATCGCGACGCCTCTTCCCCGTCCCCCGAGCCCGGATCAAGCAATCAGATGTGTCGCGGCCTTAGAAATACGATGGCTCTGGCAATTTGACGCGGTACGATCCTCCCGATGCTTCCTTGCCGATGCCAGAGTCCCGACGACATGCCCAAGCTGCGAGAAATGTCCCTGACGCCCGATCTGGTGGCGCTCTGTCACCGCGACATTGTCGATCCCGGTCCTGACGGACGCTGGACCGCCATCAGCGATGAAGGCTATGGGGAACTCGCCGAACGGCTCGAGCGGGAGAACCTGGGGCAGCCGCTTTGGGTATTCGCCTATGGCTCGCTGATCTGGAAGCCGGAGTTCGAGGCGATCGATAGGCAACGGGCGACCGCGTTCGGCTGGCACCGGTCCTTCTGTCTGCACATCAATCGCTGGCGCGGCTCGCGCGAGCAGCCGGGGCTGATGATGGCGCTGGAGCGCGGCGGGCGGTGCGACGGCGTCATCTATCGTTTGCCGGACGGTGATCGCGTCGGGCAGATCGAACGCATGCTGCGGCGAGAAGTCAGTTCATTCGAGAATATCGATGCTGTCCGGTGGCTGCCGGTAAAATCCGAGAGCGGCCCGTGCCGGGCACTGGGGTTCTGGGTCGGGGCGACGGGCGAGCGCATCCTCTCCCGCCGGCCGCTGGATGAGGTCGCAGGCATTCTGGCGCGGGCCTGCGGTCATTTCGGATCCTGCGCGGAATATCTCTACAACACCGTCTCTCATCTCGAGGATTTCGGCATTCGCGACCGCAATCTCTGGCGCCTGCAACAGCTTGTGGCCGACGAGATCAGGTCGATCCACGGATCGGCCGCTCACAGGGCCGATGGACCTTGCGGATGTGCGCGGTAGTTCCGCATCCGCCTCAGTGCTCGGCGCGTTGCGTCCCATGCGCTCTGACGATGGCGTCCGCTTCCTTGCCGTAGAGTTCCTCGAAATGATCGAAGGTCTTGGAAAAATAACCGATCCCTTGCGTCGCCGAGCGTAGCGCCCGGGCCAGTTCGTCGAGCGCGCCGCCGGGAACGAGAGCCCGGAAGATGTCCCATCCCTTGGCGGTTTCATCCCGGTCGAAACCGAGCACCTGCCCCTTGAGGGCGGAGACGATCTGCACGAGGCTGCCCGAATAGACCGACGGAATGTGAATTTCGCTGCGGAAGACCGGCTGCATCAAGACGGCCGATCCTTCGGACAACGCCTGCCGCACGCCCATTTTCGCCGCCGTCCGGAAAGCGTATTCCGAACTGTCGACGGTATGGTGCTGCCCGTCAGTCAGCGTCACGCCGACATCGATGACCTGGAAGCCGAGCGGGCCTTTGTCCATCGCCTCGCGCGCGCCCGCTTCGACGGCCGGGATGTAATTGCGCGGAACGACGCCACCCTTGACGGTTTCGCCGAAGGTGAACCCCTGGCCGCGCTCGTTGGGGTGGATGCTCAGTTTCACGTCCGCGAATTGCCCGGCGCCGCCGGTCTGCTTGCGATGGCGGTAGTGAACCTCCGATGGTTTCGATATCGTCTCGCGGTAAATCGGGCTGGGTGTCCGGTCGGTGACGGCGATGTGAAACACGTCGGACAGGGTCCGGCAGAGATCGCGCAGGTGCACCGGTCCCTGGGCGCAGACGAGCTGGGCACCGGTCCCTTCCTCCTGGCGGACTTTGAGGCCGCGGTCCGCCTCGGAAAGCTTTGCCAGTGTTTCGGAGAGCTTGTTCTCGTCCCGTTCGCTGCCCGGCACGAGGATTCTTTCCAGCATCGGCGTCGGTGGTTCCGTCCACTCCGGTGCCGCCATGGCCGCGTCGGAGGTCAGGAGCGACGGAACGGGCAGGTGATCGGACTTGACGGTTGCGAAAACCTCCCCCGGCGCTGGCAAGACCACCGAGTTGGACCGGCCGTTTGCAGGATCCTGCACGGCGCCCAGACTGGCGCCGCCCAGTGATACGCCTTGCCTCAAGCCCTCGCCAAGGGCGCGCACGAGCACCGTCTTGCCGACATTCTGGCGATGGTAGGCGTGGAAGCTCACGGCCGTCAGCTTGCCTTCGTCGACAGTGCCGGCGCTGGCAAGGCGCTTGCGAAGCATGTCGACAGGCGGCGCATCATGGCGCAATGCCTTCATCAACCGCATCATGCCGTTGCCATGGCTTGCGGCACCGATCAGCACCGGGATGATCCGGTTTTCCTTCAGAACCCGCGAGGAGATGGCGTAGAGAGCGTCACTTTGCGGCTCGCGGTCTTCGATCAGTTCCTCAAGAAGCCAGTCATCGAATTCGGACAGATGTTCCAGCAGTTCGGTACGCGCCTCGCTTTCGCGCTCGGCTGCACTTTCGGGGATCGCGATCAGCGCTGACGTCTGGCCTTCCCGGTAGCGCCATGCCCGTTCCGAAATCAGGTCGCAACTGCCAACGATCCTGTCATCTTCGCGGATCGGTATCTGGCGAAGGAGAAGTGCGTGGCTGGCATAGTCCTGGAGCGTGGCGATCACGTCCCTGAGCCGCCCCCTTGGCTCATCCATCCGGTTGACGAAGAGGATGCATGGCGTCCCCGAGGCTTCGATCACCCGCAGATAGGGCGCCGCGAGCACGGCCTCGTCGGGTGCCGGCGAGACACACAGGATGCAGGCGTCGCTGGCAAGAAGCGCATGCTGCGCATGCACCAGCGCTTCGTTTCCCCCGGGCGCATCGAGCGCACACCACGCTTCGTCTCCGAAACTGAATTCCGTCAGGTTCAATCCATAGGGGGAATTGGATTTTCTCGGCGCTCCCTCCAGCGAGCCGAGCTTCTCCACGATCGTCGATTTTCCGGTTTGCGAGGGTCCAAGTACAGTAAAGCAGCGCATGGGCGGTCCTCCACCTGCCATAAGCACAATTCTCGGCCCTCACAGGATGCCCTGATCCGGCCCGCCGCGCCAGAGGGACAATTTTTCTTATTGGTTAAAGCGCGACGCCTACCGCCTGACCGCGACGAGAAACAGCCTCGGGAATTTCAAAAGCACATGACCGTCCGCGAGCGGCGGATAGGCTTCCCGGATCCGTCGGAGATAGGCGGCAAGATAGGCCTCACGCACATCAGGCGGCAGAACGTCGAGATAGGGGCGAAGGCCGGTACCTTTCACCCATTCGACGATCGCTTCGGCATCGGCGAGGCGATGATAATAGATCGTATGCCAGACATCGATCTTGATCGACTTCGGCGCCAGCCGGTCGAGATAGACGGCGGGCGCGGCAAGGGCGTTGCGGCGGCCGCGGTTGACGTAGAATTCGCAAAAGCGGCGATCCCCGGCCAGTTCCCGCATCAGGGCATGCGCCGGTTCGTCGAGATTGTCGGGCATCTGCACGGCAAGCGTGCCGCCGGCGATCAGGTCATCCATCAGCCGGTCGAAGACATCGAGGTGGTCCGGCAGCCAGTGGAAGACGGCGTTGGCGAAGAAGAGCGCGGCGGGTTCGCGCGGTGCCCACCGCGCCAGATCGCCTTTTTCGAAGCGGGTATGGGTCATCCGCTTTCGCGCTGCCGCCAGCATGTTCTCGTCGCCGTCGATGCCGGTCAGCAGATAGGCTGGAAAGCGGTCCTGGACGAGCTCCGTCGAATTGCCAGGCCCGCAGCCGAGATCATAAAGAGCGCCCTCGGGCAGATTGGGTACGTGACCCAGAAGGTCGCGCGCCGGCCAGGTGCGTTCGTCCTCGAATTTCATATATTGTTCGGCGGACCAGGCCATCGGCTGTCTCCTTTGGCGCTATCGCATGTTGCCCAAGTCTGCGGCGGTTTTGGGGTAACTGACATGCGCAAGACAAAAATAAAATGCGTCTTGCGCCTTTAAAGGCTTTCCAGCGACGGCAGGATCAGCGCCGGACCGAAATCGGCATATTCGTCTGGCATGTCGCCGCGATTGATCCAGACGGTGCGGAAGCCGAATTTGGTGGCGCCCGCAACGTCCCAGCGGTTGGAAGACTGGAACGAGACGGCGTTCGGATAGAGCCGGTAGGTGGTCGTCACCATGTCGTAGACCGCGGGCGAGGTCTTGAAGGCTCGCACCGTCTCGACAGAGAAGATGTCGTCGATGATAAGGTCGAGGCCGGCCTTCTTGACCGCCGATTGCAGCATCTGCGGCGTGCCGTTCGACAGGATGGCGATGCGCGCGCCGCGATGCTTGAGGTCCTTCAGCACGGCCGGCACTTCCGGATAGCAGTCGAGGTGCCAGTAGGCGTCGAGCAGTGCGGCCCTAAGCTTGCGGTCAGCCGAGGGAAACCGGGCAAAAGCGTAGTCCAGCGACTGTTCTGTCAGCGTCCAGAAATCGGTGTGCGTGCCCATCAAGGTGCGGATCCAGGAATATTCGAGCTGCTTGGCGCGCCAGAGGTCGGAAAACGCCTGGCCGTCCGGCCCCATCGCGCCCGCATGTTTGCGCACCGCCGCATGGACGTCGAACAGCGTGCCATAGGCATCAAAGACATAGGCCGCATGAGACATCAAAACCTCCCGTTATTCCCTTCGCGCCGGTCCCTTTCAAGATGTGAAAGAGGCGGAAGCACCCTGATCGCCGCTTGCATACGGTTCTTTGCCGGGATCATGTCAAAAATTTGTGCATTGCACAATCATTCTGATGTCAATCATTCTGACGAAGTGGATCAACCTGATGACGAGGTGGATCAACTCTTTGCGGGCTTCCACACTTTGGCCGGAAACCGCAGCGCCTGCTTGGCCAGGCGCCCCTTGAGCCCGAGCACCGTGTCGCAGAGGCCGGTCACATGCCGGTTCGGCTTTGCTTCCGGCCTTAAGCCATGCAGCGCTGCCGCGGCTTCCTCGGGCTCCATGTAGCGGGCAAGAATGCCGAGCGTCAAAGCCGTCGAGCGGCCGATGCCGCGCAGGCAATGGATCAAGAGATGCGCATCCTCCGGCAGCCCGTCGATGAAGCCGAAGGTGCGCTCGACCGCGTCTGGCCGCGCCGCATCCGGCTCGTCCGGATCGGTGACATCGCCGAACAGAAGTTCCAGATGCCGCTCGGCAGGCAGGTCGATCATCGACAGAAGCTTGGTTCCCGGCGCCCGGATCGAGATCAGGTGGCTCGGCGCCCAGAGCGCGCGGTTGTGCCGCGCCTCGGTCTGCGACGCGACGATCAGCCTGATCGGCCAGCCATTCGGATGGGCCGGATTGGTGTCGAGCAAGGGTGCATAAAGCGCATCCGCCTGCCTCTCAGCCGCCCGCCCTTCAACTGCAAGTGCCATGGTCGCCTCGTTGATTCCGTTGCCGATATGAAAATAGCGGCGCGTGCGGGAACGGGAAAGCGAAAAAACCGGATCATCGCGCAAGGGTAGTGGGCCCCGGGCTCGCCATCCACCGAAGCGGATACGCGACGGCCAGCGACGGCGTCCCTGGTATGGCAAATTGCGCGTCGCAATAATTCTGTTGTGCATTGCAATATGCATGCTCTCCGCTATTGTGACAGGATGATGACAGGTAAGTTTTTCAAGTGGCTGGCATGGGCTGTGCTGGCGGCCCTGGTGTTTGTGACCGTCTCGCCCATTGGACTTCGCCCTCACACGATAGTGTCGGTCGGCTTGGATCGCTCGGTGGCGTTTTTCCTGGCAGGCGCTGTCTTTGCCATCGCCTATCCGAAAAGATGGATGTCGCTGGCGCTCTTTCTCGTCGCATCGTCGTTCGCAATTGAAATACTGCAGGAACTCTCCCCGACCCGGCATGCGCGTTTAGACGACGCCCTGGTCAAGGCCGTGGGGGCCGTGGCCGGCATCATCGCCGGCAAGATCGCTCTGACCGTTCGGCGCGGCATTCTTTCGCGCCGGCCCGCTGGCCAGATTCTGCCGCCAGTTGAGATGGCAAGCACGCCTTCAAAGTAGCGTTCGCCTGTCGAGCGCGTCTATCGGGGACATGCACGCCGTCCTGGTGATCTCGCGCGCCGCCGACAGTGCCGACGTTTTGCCGCTTGCAAGATCGCCAGCCCGATTTAAAAAGGATGGCGACAGGGCAGCATGGCATTCATTGGCGCAGGTAGTCGAGACGTTCGCGGGCAAGTGAGGAAAAGCGCGGGCTCGTCCGCTGGCTGCGGCCGGATTACCTCTGCGGCTTGCTCCCTCTTCTCCCCAGCGGGGAGAAGGTGGCCCGCAAGGCCGGATGAGGGGGGCGGCTGGCGCCGAAATCGCTTAAGAAAACCCCCCTCATCGCCTCGCATGCGCTAGGCACTTCTCCCCGCCGGGGAGAAGAGGGAGATTTGTCGCAAATCGCCTTCGATCCATTGACCCGACGTCTGCGCGCCGTGGACACGGCGCACTTCAGAAACAGGGGAAATCGATTGCTGTGACCGGCGCTCTGGAAAGGCGGGAAAAACCTCACTTCTTTTTCTTTTTCGCGGCGGCCTTTTTGACCGGCTTTTCCGCGACGGGCTCCTGCGCGAGCCGCAAGGCTTTCAGCATGGCGGTCTTCTTGTTTCGCGCCACCAGTTCCGCCTTGATGATTGCAAGAGCGGCCGCCGAGGTTTCGTCCTGGCTGCGTCGCGCCGTGACCTTGCCGGAAGCCTTGATGTCGGTTTTATCGGTCAATCCTTGAACTCGCTTTCAATGCTGAGGGAGGGAGAGGAGATTGCTCTCCCTCCGCCGTTAAAAGACCGCGAGGTATTTCAGCAGCGAGACAATGCCGATGATGATCACGACGATCTGGACGAGCTGCTTGGTCCGGCCGTCGATCGGCAGCCGTTCGACGAGATAGAGGACAAGCACAATGACGAGAACCGTGATCAGAAGACTGATCAGCATGGATAATGCCATTTATCCCACTCCATGAGCAACGACGCGTTGCAGCCACCATGGTTAAATAGGGAGCTTTGCGCCGAATGTAAGCTGTGGAGGCCGGATTGGGCGCCGGGACCATACGCGCGTGCCGATAGCCCGCTCTGCCCTTTGAGCTAAAACTGCGTGATCACGCTGATCCCCAGGTCCTGCGCCGTGTCCATCGTCATCAGCGCCGGCACCGCTTCTTCGAGACTGATGTGGCGGCCGATCAGTTTTTGCGGGTTGAGCTTGCCGGTTTCGAGCATCGCCATCATCGCCTCATAGCGCCAGGCCTGCATGCCGTGGCTGCCGTAGATTTCGAGCTCGTGGCCGATCACCTGCGCCATCGGGATCTGCGGCGCCGCATGGTCGCCGAGCATCAGGCCGACCTGAACATGGCGGCCGCGGCGGCGCAGATTCTTGATCGAGTTGAAGCAGGTGACGGGTGAGCCGAGCGCATCGATCGACACATGCGCGCCGCCCTTGGTGATCTCGCGCACGGCCTCGGCGATATCGCCGGTGACGCTGCCGTCGATGGTGGCGACCGCGCCGACCTCGCGGGCGAATGAGAGTTTCGTCTCGGAAATGTCGATGCCGATGACATTGGCGCCGAGCGCAGACGCAATCATGATCGCCGACAGGCCGACGCCGCCGCAGCCATGCACCGCCACCCACTCGCCGCCGCGCACCCGGCCTTGGTCGACGATGGCGCGGAACGAGGTGGCAAACCGGCAGCCAAGGCTGGCGGCGGTGGCATAGTCGAGACTGTCGGGCAGATGCACGAGGTTCTGGTCGGCATAATCGATGGCGACATATTCGGCGAACGAGCCCCAATGGGTGAAGCCCGGCTGGAACTGGTTCGGGCAGACCTGGGCATTGCCGGAATGACACTCGCCGCAGCGGCCGCAGCCGGAGACGAAGGGAACGGTCACGCGGTCGCCCACCTTGTAGCGCATGACGCCCTTGCCCTTGGCGGCGACGGTGCCGGCCAGTTCGTGGCCCGGCACATGCGGCAGGGCGATGTCCGGATCATGGCCCATCCAGCCGTGCCAGTCGCTGCGGCAAAGCCCGGTCGCCTCGACCTTGATGACGACGCCATTCTTGCTCGGCGTCGGGTCTGGCAGCATGCGGATATCGGGCGTCTTGCCGAAGGCGTCGTAATACATGGCTTTCATTGCAGGGTCCTTTGTGCTTTGGGCGGCAGACTATGCGAGCGGTGCCGTGCGATCCAGATTGGACGGCATGACTTTTTTTGATGTACCTATTTACCCCACTTCTCGATTTTCCGGCTATTGCGGATTCGAGAGACGAAACAGGAGACCGTCATGGCCGTCGATACATCCCCGCGCAGCACCACCTGGACCTATGTCGATGGCGAATGGCTTTCCGGTAATCCGCCGCTGATCGGCCCGGCCTCGCATGCCATGTGGCTCGGCTCGACCGTGTTCGACGGCGCCCGCTGGTTCGACGGCATTGCGCCCGATCTCGACCTGCATTGCCAGCGCGTCAACCGCTCGGCGCTGGCGCTCGGCCTCAAGCCCGTGGTAACCGCCGAGGATATCGAAAACCTCGCCTGGGAGGGTTGCAAGAAATTCGACGGCAAGACCGCCCTCTATATCAAGCCGATGTACTGGGCCGAGCACGGCTCGTCCGGCAGCGTCGTCGCCGCCGATCCGGAATCGACCCGCTTTGCGCTCTGCCTGTTCGAAGCGCCGATGGGCAACGGTCATGGCGGCTCCTTGCTTACCGTTTCGCCTTTCCGCCGGCCGACGATGGAGTGCATGCCGACGGACGCCAAGGCCGGCTGCCTCTATCCCAACAACGGCCGCATCATCCGCGAGGCGCAATCGCGCGGTTTCGACAATGCGCTGGTGCGCGACATGCTCGGCAACATCGCCGAAACCGGTTCCTCCAACGTCTTCATGGTGAAAGACGGCGTCGTCTTCACGCCTGCCGCCAACAAGACCTTCCTTGCCGGCATCACCCGCCTGCGCGTCATGGGGCTGTTGCGTGACGCCGGCTTCCAGGTGGTCGAGACGACGATGACCGTCTCCGACTTCGAAACTGCCGACGAAATCTTCACCACCGGCAACTATTCCAAGGTCCTGCCCGTCACCCGCCTCGACGACCGCGACCTGCAATCAGGCCCGATCGCCGCCAAGGCGAAGGATTTGTACATGGACTGGGCACACTCGGCGGGCCGGCCGGATTTGTAAGGAAAGATCAGGCGACAGCCCGGCTATGTCAGACCGGCATGGCGGCCGGCCGGCGGTGCATCGTCCAGGCCTGAAGACAGATACCGATCAGGAAGATCATTGCCCAGATGGCGGTCACGGTCTGCACCGGCGCCGAGTCCGGGCCGTTGCCGATCGGGTTTGCGGGCGGCACGCGCGACAGTGTCTCGTTGATCGCCGGCACCAGCAGCAGGAAGAAGGTGAACGACATCGACAGCGCCTGCAGATGGCGGTTGAGGCGGCCGAACCAGCCGAGCCTGGCGATGATCAGCGAGAAGGCGACGGACAGCAGGGCAAGGATGCCGATCGCATGCCCCGCATTGAAGCCGCCGGTGCTCGACAGGCCGAAGGCGGTGAGGGCTGAAAGCACGAGCGTGATGACATAGATCCGCCCCGAATCGGTTTTCGGAACGATCGCCCCATATTTCGAAAAGCCGTAGAGGCCGGCGACAACAGGCACGACGCTGATGACGGTATGGATGATGCCGAGCGTGGACAACGGATTGGCCATGGAAATTCCCCTCGCGTGATTGAACGATCTTCGAACGCCGAATGAAATATGCAGACCTGAAAACGCTTGGTGCCGGGATCTCGCGCATCGAAGTGATGCAGGCCGGAACCGCATAGAACTTATATGTCCAAGGCGTTTGCGCAATCGAAATTAGAGCACTATCCGCGCAAATGGTAGTGCGCCGGCAATCGTTGCCGGCCAGCGCCGTGGCTGACGGCGCGGCTAGATCGACGACAACCTGTCGAGCGCCGCCTTCACCCTTTGCCGGTCGGCTGGCGAAAGCGGCAGGATCGGTCGTGGCGGGTCGAAGCGGTTGAGCTCGAGCAGGTTTGCCGCGGCGTGAACGACACGGTAGCTGCTCAATTCGCGAAACAGTTCCCAGAACGGCTCGAAAAGGGTGTTGATCCGCTGCGTTTCTGCGCGATCGCCGGCTTGCGCCGCCCGCATCAGCTTGACGGCCGGCTTCGGCAGCAGCCCGGCGATGACGCTGTACCAGGCAACGCCGCCGGACAGGATGGCGTCAGCCGCGAGCCAGTCGCCGCTGTAGCCGATCGCGAAATCGGCGGGAAGCGCGCTTTGCGTCGCCCGATGAGCGGCGGGCATGTCCGCGGCCGGCAGCGCCGGGTTTTTCACCGCAACGATCGTCGGGACCTCGGCGAGGCGCCTGAGAAGCACATTGCTGACGGAAAAATGCGTCGTGCCCGGATTGTTGTAGGCGCAGACGGGCAGGTCCGTCGCCGCCGCGACCGCAGCGAAGTGCTCGAAGACTTCGTCGTCACCAAGCGGTGTGTAGGATACCGGCGCGAGCAGAAGCCCCTGCGCCCCGGCATCCCGGGCGTCTTGGGCAAGGGCGATCGATTCGTCGGTGCGCAGGGCCCCGACGCCGACGATGACGGGGGTGCGCCCGCCGAGGCAATCGACAGCCGTTTCGATGGCCCGGCGTCTCTCCCCACGGCTGAGATACATATAGGAGCCGGTGCTTCCAAGCAGGCCGACGGAATCGGCGCCTGCATCGGCGATGCGGCGAAGCAAGGCGCTGAGAGCGGTTTCGTCGACACGTCCGTGGGGGTCGGCAGGCGTGATCGGGAAGGCAGAGAGACCATGGAACAACATGTGTCATTCTCCTTGGAGGACGAGGGCACCGCCGCCAGACATGACGGTTTGCCACGCTGGCGTCAACACGGGCGCAACGCCGGTGTTGACGCCAGAGGGAACAATCAAGCGCGAGAAGTATTTTCCATGCCTGTAGCGAAATTTGGCATGGCGGCGGTTGCCTGTTTCCGCGGTGGTCCCTATGTTCCGCCTCACCGATTTCTTTCATGAATTCCAACCCGGCTTTCATGGACCCCGCCACGAAGAGGAGATACCATCATGGCTTTCGAATTGCCGAACCTGCCTTACGACTACGACGCGCTTGCGCCCTACATGTCGCGCGAAACGCTCGAATATCACCACGACAAGCATCACCTCGCTTACGTGACCAACGGCAACAAGCTTGCCGAGGAAGCCGGTCTCTCCGACCTGTCGCTGGAAGAAATCGTCAAGAAGTCCTACGGCACCAACCAGCCGCTGTTCAACAATGCCGGCCAGCATTACAACCACGTGCATTTCTGGAAGTGGATGAAGAAGGGCGGCGGTGGCACCGCGCTTCCGGCCAAGCTCGACGCGGCCATCAAGTCCGATCTCGGCGGCTATGACAAGTTCCGTGCCGATCTCATCGCCGCCGGCACCGGCCAGTTCGGCTCGGGCTGGGCCTGGCTCTCGGTCAAGAACGGAAAGCTTGAAATCTCCAAGACCCCGAACGGCGAAAACCCGCTGGTCCATGGCGCCTCGCCGATCCTCGGCGTCGATGTCTGGGAACATTCCTACTACATCGACTACCGCAACGCCCGTCCGAAGTACCTCGAAGCCTTCGTCGACAGCCTGATCAACTGGGACTATGTGCTCGAGCTCTACGAAGCCGCCGCATAAGCTTTTCCCTTGCGATGACCACGAAACCCGGCAGCGATGCCGGGTTTTTTTGTTGCAATCAGCCACGCGCCGCCGCAAGCCCGGCGGCGAACGCAGTCAAGAGGTTCTTGCCATCCGGCCAGTCGCCGAGGCCGCTTTGACCGTTGACGTGGCCGGCCGCGCCGATGTCGACGAGATCGCTCCCCCACGCTTTTGCCCGTTCCCTCGCATAGCTCGGGGTGCCGAAAGGATCGTTGCTGCTGGCAACCATCAACGACGGCATGCGCAACGGACCTTCTGGCGGACCGGCGAAGCCGCGCGCTTCCTCAGGGAAGGCTTGCGCGCGGGGATCAGGAACCGCGACCAGAAATGCTCCGGCGACGGGCAGGGCCGAAGCCTGCTGCCAATGTGCGACAAGAAGGCAGGCGAGGCTGTGCGCCACCAGCAACGGCGGGTCCGCCGACAGCTTGACCTCGCGCTCCAGCGCGGCGATCCAGTCCTTGAGGTCCGGCCGGTCCCAATCCGATGGCCGGAAGCGCCGCATCCGCGGATTTGTCTTCTCCCAACGCGTTTGCCAGTGGCTTTCGCCCGATCCGCCGATCCCCGGCAGAATAATGATGTCCGTCACGGTCTCTCCTTGAAACATCTGGCCTTGAAATCTGGCCTTGAAATATCTGGCCATGAAATATCTGGACCAGTGCGAAGATGATGGACACGCCGGCGGTTTTGAATGAGAACTCATCGGAAAAAGCTGCCGATTGCCGATGGATTGAAGGTGAAACATGGGAACTGCCGAAACCGATCGATCCGTCCTCGACCCGACCGACATCGCGATTATCGAAGTGATGCAGGAAAACGGGCGCATCGCGATTTCGGAGCTGGGGCGCCGGGTCGGGCTCTCCCAGCCGGCGACATCGGAGCGGGTCAAGCGGCTGGAGGAGAAAGGCATCATCTCCGGCTACGCGGCACGCATCGATGCGGCGGCCCTCGGGCTCGGGATGATGGCGGTCATTCGCCTGCGCACGACACATGAGCATATTCGCGCCTGCCTCAAGCTCTTCTCCGAAATGCCGCATGTCATGGAGGTTCTGCGCCTGACCGGTGAGGATTGCTTTCTCCTGAAGGTGCTGGTTCCGACACCGGGAGAACTGGAGACGATCGTCGACACGATCGCCAGATACGGGGCTGTGACGACATCGCTCGTCCTGCGCAGCGAGCCGCCCAAAACCATCAGCCGCGCCTTGCTGCAAAGGCTTTGAACTGAGCGTTATCGGGGGCAGGCGCGCACCCGTTGCTGCCCGCGACTGCGCCTGCAGATAGGCCACGCCGAAGCCGACACATTATTCCGATATGTCGATGGGGACGACAGGTCCGCGTGACGTGTCGACAAAATTCGATTCTGTCGACATATGATTCAGGACGAGGATCGCCGCGCCGCCGCTTGTCGACATACAGCACTGCTGCAGGACCGGTCAGTGTTCTTCATATATCCGTTTCAGGGCGGCCAGTAACGCATCCATCTCGGCGAGCGAAAAGAGGTCGACGAAACGCTGTTCGTGGATGTCGATCAGCTTGCGCGCCCGGGTCAGCATTGCGCGTCCTTCTTTCGTCAGGTGAAGCTCCTGACGCCGGCGGTCGGCCGAGGAGGGGCGGCGCTCGATCAGGTCGCGGGCTGCCAGCCGGTTGACGAGAGCCATCATCGTCGCCCGGTCGGTTCCGAGCGTATGGGCGAGGTCGATTTGCGACGTGCCCGGATTGGCTGCGATCAGTTCCATCACGGCGAGCTGCTTCTGCGTCAGGGCGAGATCCGCCACGGTCTCGGCAAAGTCGCGATAGATGGCGACCTGCGCCATGCGCAGATGAAAACCCAAGAGGTTGCCAAGCCGACCGACGTCGAGCCTCGGCACTGCGTGAGCGTCGTCGCTCTCGACACCGTCCTGCGGTTTTTTGCTCATCGTTCTGCCCCTCGCCTTGCCAGCCATCATAACCATCAAAACGAGCGGTTTCGTCAATAATTTATCGAGACGGAAAGGAATGTTTCCCGGCTGTATCCAGCAGCCCTTGCATTCCGTCCAAAAAATATTAGTATGTGTTACATACAAATTTGATGCCTGCCGCGGAGGGGTGGCGGGCATGGGAGGAGAAAATGGCAGAATCCTTTTTCGGGATGGCTTCACCGACAGATTGCGGGCTGGTGAAGGACGATCCGATCCTTTACCGCGCCAGCGTCGCACCGGATCGCCTGGCCCTGTTCGAAATCGCCACCGGCCGGCAGCTTACCTATGCCGGGCTCGATGCGCGCATCGCCTGCTGCACAGGCTTTCTGAAAGAGGTACTCGGGCCGCGTCGGGACGGCGCGCGTGTCGCCATGCTGGCGCGCAACTCGATCGATTCGATAGTGCTGGCGTTGGCCTGCCAGCGCGTCGGCGCCGTTTACGTGCCGCTCAACTGGCGTCTCAACGCCGCCGAGCTTCGGCCGATCCTTGCCGATTGCACGCCCGTTCTGCTGGTCCATGATGAGGAATTTGCGGCGGTTGCGGCCAGCGTAGCGAACGCCGTCCCGCAGATGACGACGATATCCACCGCCGACGGGCCGGAGGGTCTCGCCGCGAAGATCGAGGCAAGTCATCCGGCCGCACCGACGCCCGTCGATGCCGATGCCACTTGCGTCCTTCTCTACACGTCGGGCACGACGGGACAGCCGAAGGGCGTCATCATCACCCGCCGCAACGCTTTTTTCGCCGCCGTCAATTTTTCCTTCGTCGGAGAGATCGGTCCCGGTTCGGTTGCCCTGTGCGACCTGCCGTTCTTCCACACGATCGGGCTGATCGCGGTTGCCCGCACCACCTTGATGCTGGGCGGCACACTCGTCATCTCCGACCGCTTCACGCCAGCCAGGACGCTCGCGGCGCTTGCCGACCGGGAGCTTGCCATTACCCACTATTTCGCCGTGCCGCAGATCGCGCTCGCGCTGCGCAACGATCCCGCCTATAGCGCCGCGGCACTGGCCGGCCTTCACGCGCTGTTCGTCGGCGGCGCGCCGCTCACGCAGGCGCTGATCGAAAGCTATCTCGCCGACGGGGTTGCGCTGGTCAACGGCTACGGCATGAGCGAGGCGGGAACCGTGCTGCATGTGCCGATTGACCGACGCGCGGTTAAGGACAATCCCGGCAGCGTCGGTCTTCCCGCGCCGTTGCTCGACATTCGTATCGTCGACGCAGAGGGCAACGATGCGAAGGAAGGTGAGATCGGCGAACTCTGGCTGCGCGGGCCGGCGGTCACGCCTGGCTACTGGAACAAGCCGCGGGAAACCGCCGCAGCCTTTACCGACGGCTGGTACCGCACGGGCGATCTCGGCCGGCGCGAGGCGAACGGCTTCTACCGCGTCGTCGATCGGCTGAAGGACATGTATATCAGCGGCGGCGAGAATGTTTACCCCGCCGAGGTCGAAGCGGCGCTCGCAAGCCATCCGGACGTGCTCGATGCCGCGGTGGTCGGCGTTCCCGACAGCCGGTGGGGCGAATGCGGCGTCGCCTATATCGTGCTGCGGCCCGGCGCGACGGCAACGGGCGACGAGATTGCCGGTCATTGCGCGGCCCGGCTCGCCGCTTTCAAGCGCCCGGCCCGCATTCTCTTTGTCGAGACAATTCCCCGCACGGCCTCCGGCAAGGTGCAGAAACATGTTATGCGCCAGTCCCATTCCGACGAAATCCTTCAACGACAAGCTTTGTGAAGCGGCCCCGGCCTTTGACCCCGAAACCCATGGAGTAACCTTATGACTGAAATGAAATCGCCGGTTCTGGTCGAATTCGACAATGGCATTGCCTTTGTGACCCTCAACCGCCCGGAAAAGCGCAATGCGATGAACCCGGCCCTGAATGCCCGGATGCTCGAAGTGCTCGACGAGCTCGAGGGTGATGACCGCTGCGGCGTTCTCGTCCTGCGGGGTGCCGGCGAATCCTGGTCGGCCGGCATGGATCTCAAGGAATATTTCCGCGACAACGACGGCAAGCCGCGCGACGCCACGCTGAAGGCGCGGCGGCAATCGGGCGGCTGGTGGAGCCGGCTGATGTATTTCGAAAAGCCGACGATCGCCATGGTCAACGGCTGGTGCTTCGGCGGCGCGTTCACGCCGCTCGTTTCCTGCGATCTCGCCATCGCCGCCGAGGAGGCGAATTTCGGCCTCTCCGAGATCAACTGGGGCATCCTGCCGGGCGGCAACGTCACCCGTGCGGTCGCCGAAGTGATGCGCCATCGCGACGCTCTCTATTACATCATGACCGGTGAACTCTTCGATGGGCGCAAGGCCGCCGAGATGGGCCTCGTCAACGAAGCCGTGCCGCTTGCAGACCTCGAAAACAGGGTCCGCAAGATCTGCGCCAGCCTGCTCGAAAAGAACCCGGTCACCCTGAAGGCCGCCAAGGACACCTACAAGCGCGTGCGCGACCTGCCGTGGGATCTCGCCGACGACTACATCTACGCCAAGCTGGAGCAGATGCTGTTTCTCGACAAGACCAAGGGACGCGACGAGGGGCTGAAGCAGTTCCTCGACGACAAGACCTATCAGCCAGGACTGGGCGCCTACAAACGTACCCGCTGAGGAAACGGGCCCGGCTCGCCGGGCCGTTCGCGGGCTGACCATCGGGAGGAGGAAGATTATGAAGATCCACGCCGCCGTGGCGCGCGCGCCGCATATGCCGTTTACGCTGGAAAGGCTCGACCTCGAGGAACCGCGCGAGGGTGAAATCCTCGTTCGCGTCGTGGCGACCGGGGTTTGCCACACCGATATCGTCATGCGCGACCAGCATCTGCCGGTGCCGCAGCCGGTCGTGCTCGGCCATGAAGGTGCCGGCATCGTCGAGCGCGTCGGGCCGGGCGTTGCCAAGGTGAAGCCGGGTGATCACGTGGTCATGACCTTCAATTCCTGCGGTCATTGCCCGAGCTGCAACGATCACGAGGAGACCTATTGCCACGAATTCTTCCCGCGCAATTTCTTCGGGTCGCGCGCCGACGGTTCGAGCGGGATCTCCTGCGAGGGCGTGCCGGTCCACGGCAACATTTTCGGACAATCCTCCTTCGCCAGCCACGCTCTCTGCCATGAACGCAATGTCGTGAAAGTGCCTGAAGATGCCGACCTGGCGCTGCTCGGTCCGCTCGCCTGCGGCATCCAGACCGGCGCCGGCGCGGTGATGAATGCCCTCAAGGTCGAGCCAGGCAAGGTGCTGGCGGTCTTCGGCATGGGCTCGGTTGGGCTTGCCGCGGTGATGGCGGCGCGGGTCGTCGGTGCGTCACGGATCATCGCCGTCGATGTCAACGAGACGCGGCTTGCGTTTGCCGCGGAGCTCGGCGCGACCGACATCGTCAACGGCAGGGCAGATGCGGTCGCCGCCATCATGGCGCTCACCGGCACCGGCGTCGACTATTCCATCGATGCTTCCGGCGTGCCCGCCGTTATCGACCAGTGCGTCCGCGTGCTGGCGCCGCGCGGCACCTGCGGCATCGTTGGCGCTTCGCCCGCCGGTGCGACACTGACGCTCGACCTCACGCATATCCTGTCCGGCGGACGCCGCGTCCGCGGCATCGTCGAGGGCGATTCCAATCCGGATGTGCTGATCCCGCTGTTGATCGATCTTAACCGGCAGGGCCGCTTCCCCTTCGACAGGCTCGTCACATTCTATGATTTCGCCGACATCAACCAGGCGGTCGCGGATTCGGAGAAAGGCATCGTGCTGAAACCGGTCGTGCGCCAGCCGGCCGTCTGACACCGTTCAAGGGAGGAAACAATGAACACCGTCACCCAGATCACTGCCGCCGACACCAGTCGTGAAGCCATGAAGACGCTGCTTGCCCGGCAGAGGGCTTCCTTTCTCAAGGAAGGGCCCCCAAGCATCGAAACCCGCGTCGACCGCATCGACCGCGTCATCGCCCTGCTCGTCGACAACAAGGACGCGATCTCCACGGCCCTTTCGGAGGATTTTGGCAGCCGCAGCGTCGAGGCGAGCCTGCTTCTCGACGTCTTCACCTGCGTCGGCTCGCTGAAATATGCCAAGGCCCATGTCGCCGAATGGCTGAAGCCGGAAAAGCACGAGGCATTGTTCCCGGACGCGGTGGCAGAGGTCGTCTATCAGCCGAAAGGGATCGTCGGGATCCTCAGCCCCTGGAATTTCCCCTATCAGCTCGCTTTGGCGCCGCTCGCCGGCATTCTCGCCGCCGGCAACCGCGCCATGATCAAGCCGTCCGAGGTGACGCCGGCCTCTGCCGCGCTGATGGCCGAGCTCATCGCCGGCTCTTTCGACGAAACGGAAATCGCCGTCGTCCAGGGCGGCCCGGCCACCGGCACGGCCTTTACGAACCTTGCCTTCGACCACCTGATCTTCACCGGTGGGACCGCGATCGCCCACCATGTCATGCGCGCGGCGGCGGAGAACCTGACGCCGCTGACGCTTGAACTCGGCGGCAAGTCGCCCGTCGTCATTGGCCGCTCGGCCGATCTCGCCGATGCGGCGCGCCGCGTCATGACGGTCAAGACGCTGAACGCCGGCCAGATCTGCCTTGCGCCGGACTACGTCTATGTGCCCGAGGAAAGCGTCGAGGCCTTTGCCGAACACGCGGTCGCAGCGGTTGGCGCGATGTATCCGGCGCTGAAGGAAAATCCGGACTACACCTCGATCGTCAACGCCCGCCACCATGCCCGCGTCGTGGGCCTGATCGACGATGCAAGCGCCAAGGGCGCGCGCGTCATCGAGATCAATCCGGCGGGTGAGAATTTCTCGCAGCAATCCGCCCACCGCATACCTCCGACCCTGATCCTCGACCCCACGGAGGAGATGCAGGTGCTGCAGGAAGAAATCTTCGGGCCTGTGCTACCGGTCGTTGCCTACCGCGATATCGCCGACGTCATCGACCGCATCAATGCCAAGCCGCGCCCGCTCGCTCTCTATTATTTCAGCCAGGATCAGGAAGAGGAGGCCCGCGTCCTCAACAATACGACCTCGGGCGGCGTGACGGTCAACGACTGCATGAGCCATGTCACCGCCGAAGGCCTGCCCTTCGGCGGGGTCGGCCACTCCGGCATGGGAGCCTATCACGGCAAGTTCGGCTTCCTCGCCTTCTCGCATCCGCGCGCGGTCTATCGCCAGAGCAAGATGGTGGAAGCGGAGTACATGATGCGCCCGCCCTTCGGCGACGCCATGCGCGGCTTCCTGGCCGCGGCGATCTGCAAGTAACCGGAAAATACGCGCCGGACATCGAGCCGCTTGGCTGAAACGTCCGGCGCGGCGGAGCTTCTCTTGGATCACTGCCGTCGGCCACGTGGCCGATGGTTTCGGCGCTACAGCGTCCTTTGCGCGTCAAACCTGACGCGCAAAGGACGCTGTAGCGTTTTGAAACTGCCGCATAATTTTATCCTTAAATCGATTCCGATTTAACGAATTATGCAGTAGTGACCGCGCCTTTCAGACCCGTTCCGCCAGGGCGCAACAAGAACTTGCGTTCCGGCTCGACGAGCGGTACACGTGATACGTGCAAATTTTTGATGCAGTGCAGCGACGAAGTTGCCTTGACGCGGCAGGCTTTTGGCAGTTCCATCACAACTGATCTGCTGGACCAACCAGTGGGACAGTCGGAGACGGCGATGGAAGGCAGTCCGATACTCACGCAGATGCCGAAGGTCGGGCAGAGCCTTGACCGGCGCACGACGCGCGATGTCATCGTCGAAAAGCTGATGGTGCTGATTGCGACCAACATGCTGCGCCCCGGCGACGAATTGCCGGGTGAGCGCGAACTCGCCAATGTGCTTCATGTCAGCCGGGAGACGGTGCGCGGCGCCATCCAGACGCTTGCCGCGCGCGGCATCGTCGAGGTGTCCCAGGGCAGCCGCACGCGGGTCTGCAATGTCGATCTCAGCCATCTCACCGTTACCATCGCTTCGCCCAATGCCATCGACAGCTACGGTCTCGAGGATGTTCATGCCGCCCGGCTGCATATCGAGCTGAAGATCGTCGGCGATGCGGCCGAGAGGGTCGATGAAGACACCGTGAGCAAACTCAGAAGCCTGCTCGACGCGCAGAAGCTCTGTGGCGATGACGCCATGCGCTTCCTGATCTGCGACCGCGAATTCCATGTGGCGATCTACCGGGCCTGCGGAAACCCGCTGCTCTCTGATTTCGTCACCGATCTCTATACTTACATGATGAACTACCGGCGCAGCGCAATGTCACGGCCGGGCGCCATCGATGCCAGCTATGACGATCACACCGAGATCGTGGAGGCGCTGGAGCGGCGCGACCGGGAAGCGGTAATTGCCGCATTTCGTCACCATCTCACGCGGATCTACGACACGACGAAGGAACTGCTGGCGTGAGCGGGCAGCCGAAGCGGGAAAAGAGGCAAGAGCGGGACGACAAGCTGGGACGGCATACTGCATCATTCCTTTCGATTTAAGGATAAGATTATGCAGCAGTTTCAAAGTGCTACAGCGACCTTTGCGCGTCATGTTTGCCGCGCGGCGCTATAGCCGGATGGCAGACAGGGAGGTTCGCCGACAATGCATGTCATGGTAATAGGAGCAGCCGGGATGGTCGGCCGCAAGCTGGTGGAAAAATTCGCCGCGGAGGAGGGCGCGCTTGGCTACGATATTTCCAGTCTGACGCTCGTCGATGTCATCGAGCCGCCTGTGCCGCAGGCGCTGTCGGCCGTTGCGACGACGCTTGCGCTTGATCTCTCAAGGGACGGTGCCGCCGAGAAACTCGTCGCTTCGCGACCCGGCGTGATCTTCCATCTCGCGGCGATCGTTTCCGGCGAGGCGGAGGCTGATTTCGACAAGGGCTACAAGGTCAATCTTGACGGAACACGAGCGCTCTTCGAGGCGATCCGCCATGAAGGGCTGCGGGAGCCCTACGTTCCACGCGTCATCTTTGCCTCGTCGATCGCCGTTTTCGGGCAGCCTTTCCCGGACAAGATCGGCGACGAGTTCTTCACCACGCCGCTGACGAGCTACGGCACGCAAAAGGCGATCTGCGAGCTGCTCCTCGCCGACTATTCGAGGCGCGATATTTTCGACGGCGTCGGCATTCGCCTGCCGACGATCTGCGTCCGCCCGGGCAAACCAAACAAGGCGGCGTCCGGCTTCTTTTCCAATATTCTCCGCGAGCCGCTCGCCGGTCAGGAGGCGGTGTTGCCGGTGGACGAGGATGTGCGCCACTGGTTTGCAAGCCCGCGCTCGGCGGTCGGCTTCTTCATCCATGCCGCGCGGATGGATACATCCGTGATCGGACCGAGGCGCAATCTCACCATGCCCGGCCTTTCCGCCCTCGTTGGCGAGGAGATCGAGGCGCTGCGGCGCGCCGCCGGCGAGAAGGCCGTCAAGTTGATCCGCCGCAAGCCCGACCCGGTTATCCGCTCCATCGTGTCAGGCTGGCCGGCCGATTTCGATGCGCGGCGCGCGGCCGAACTCGGTTTCAAGGCCGAGACCACCTTCGACGAGATCATCAGGATCCATATCGAAGACGAGCTCGGAGGACAGATCTGAAATGGCGCGTGGTTTTAAGCCCGGCGACGGCAAGATCGCATTGGTGACGGGCGGCGGCACCGGTGTCGGACGCAGCATCGCACAAGCCCTGAGCGAGGAGGGCTACACCGTCGTCATCACCGGCCGGCGCGCCGAGGTGCTCGAGAAAGCCGCAAGCGACATGGCGTCGAACACGGGCGGCACTGTGCGTGCGGTCAGGGCCGATATCGGCGATCCCAATGCGGTCGCCCGCCTTTTCGAAGCGATCCGTACCGAGTTCGGCCGGCTCGATCTCCTGGTCAACAATGCCGGCTCCAACGTGCCGCCCGTGCCGCTGGAAGAGGTGACCTTCGACCAGTGGAGCGGCATTCTTGCCGCAAACCTGACGGGTGCCTTCCTCTGCACGCAGCAGGCGTTCCGGCTGATGAAGGCCCAAGTGCCGCGCGGTGGGAGGATCATCAACAACGGTTCGATCTCGGCCCAGACGCCGCGGCCGAACTCCGCGCCCTATACCGCGACGAAGCATGCGATCAGCGGGCTTACCAAGTCGACGGCCCTCGACGGGCGGAAATATGACATCGCCTGCGGCCAGATCGACATCGGCAACGCCGCGACCGACATGACGTCAAAGATGAATTCCGGGGTATTGCAGGCAAATGGCGAGACCGCCAGCGAGCCGACGATCCCGGTCGCGCATGTCGCCGAGGCTGTCGTTTATATGGCAAGCCTGCCGCTGGAGGCCAACGTGCTGACGATGACGGTGATGGCGACGAAGATGCCGCTGGTCGGGCGGGGTTAAGGGCAGTCGAGACGGAACCGGAGGATGTCCGAGAACGGCATGAGGAGAGGCCGCCGGACAATCCGCCGATTTCAGATGAAATTCATATTGGAGGAATGCATATGGCAGGCGTAGATTTCGTCGATGTCAGAAAATCATTCGGAGCCTTTCCCGTCATCAAGGGCGTGAATATCGAAATCGAGGACGGCGAATTCGTCATCCTTGTCGGTCCGTCCGGGTGCGGGAAGTCGACGCTTCTGAGAATGCTGGCGGGTCTCGAAAACATTTCCGCCGGCGAAATCCGCATTGGCGACAAGGTGGTCAACGCGCTGCCGCCCAAGGATCGGGACATCGCCATGGTGTTCCAGAACTATGCGCTTTACCCGCATATGACGGTCGCCGACAATATGGCCTTCTCGCTGATGCTGAACGGCTCTCCGAAAGCCGAGATCGACAAGCGTGTCGGCATCGCGGCTGGAATTCTGGGGCTTACCAAACTGCTCGACCGCTATCCGCGCCAGCTCTCCGGCGGCCAGCGCCAGCGCGTGGCGATGGGCAGGGCGATCGTGCGCGATCCGCAGGTGTTTCTCTTCGACGAGCCGTTGTCCAACCTCGATGCGAAACTGCGCGTGGCAATGCGCGCCGAGATCAAGGAATTGCACCAGCGGCTGAAGACGACCACCGTCTATGTCACGCATGACCAGATCGAAGCGATGACCATGGCCGACAAGATCGTCGTCATGCATGACGGCATCGTCGAGCAGATCGGCGCGCCGCTCGAGCTTTACGACAGTCCCGCCAATCTTTTCGTCGCCGGTTTTATCGGCTCGCCGGCGATGAACATGATCAAGGGCAGGCTCGATCCGCAAAATCCGAACAGCTTCATCGCAACCGACGGCATGGCACTGCCGGTCGCGCGGCCGCCGTCGGCGGCAAGAGGGCGCGATCTGATCTACGGTCTGCGGCCGGAATACATGTCGCTCGACCCGAACGGGTTTCCCGTGAACGTCGCGGTGATCGAGCCCACCGGCTACGAGACGCAGTTGATCGTGCGCTTCGGCGGCACCGACGTCACCTGCGTTTTCCGCGAGCGCGTGACCGCGAAACCGGGGGAGGCGATCCATCTGTCGATCGATGCCGCTCACGTGCACCTGTTCGACGCAGAAACGGGAGTGCGGCTGACCGACTGACACCGCCCCGCTTTGCCGCTGCGTCGGGAGAGGAGCCCTGTCGCATCCGGTTCCGGGTCGACGTTTCCGGCAATGCCGGAAGCCTCTGTTGCAGCATTCGCCAAAACGGGACGGCGGGTGCCTGAAAGGATGATGTCCCGTGTCACAGGAGGAGCATTATGACTTTCAAGAGACGCGAATTTCTCACCGCATCCGCAGCACTCGCCGGCATCGCCGGCCTTTCGCCTTTCGGCATCCGCCCGTCTTTCGCCCAAGGTGCGGAGCCGGCCTACAAGCCGGAGGAAGGGGCGAGCCTCAGGCTGTTGCGCTGGACACCCTTCGTCAAGGGGGACGAGGATGCATGGCTGGCGAATACGGCGAAATTCACTGAGGCGACCGGCGTCGAGGTCCGCATCGACAAGGAAAGCTGGGAGGACATTCGCCCGAAAGCGGCCGTTGCCGCCAATGTCGGTTCCGGGCCGGATATGGTGATGTGCTGGTTCGATGACGCCCATCAATATCCCGACAAGCTCGTCGATCTGACCGAGCTTGCCAATTATCTCGGCGGCAAATATGGCGGCTGGTACGATGGCGTGAAGGGTTATGCGACGCGCGACGACAAGTTCATCGCCATGCCGCTGACGGCCATCGGCAATGCCGTCTGCTACCGTGACAGTCACATGAAGGCGGCCGGCTTCAGCGAGTTCCCGAAGGATACCGAAGGGTTCCTCGAACTCTGCAAGGCCATGAAGGCCAAGGGAACGCCGGCCGGCTTCCCGCACGGCAAGGCCGTCGGCGACGGCAACAACTATGCCCATTGGCTGCTCTGGAGCCATGGCGGCAAGATGGTCGACGAGGGCGGCAAGGTCGCCATCAACAGCCCCGAGACGCTGAAGGCGATCAACTATGCCAAGGCGCTGTACGAGACCTTCATTCCGGGCACCGAGAGCTGGCTCGACATCAACAACAACCGCGCCTTCCTCGCCGGCCAGATATCGCTGACGGCAAACGGCGTCTCGCTCTATTATGCGTCGAAAAAAGACCCGGCGATGGCGGAACTCTCGGCCGATATCCGTACGACGAACTTCCCGATAGGCCCGGTCGGCCAGAGCGTCGAGCTGCACCAGACGAGTTCGCTGCTCTTGTTCAACCACACGAAATATCCGGAAGCGGCCAAGGCCTACATCAAGTTCATGATGGAGGCCGATCAGATGAATGCCTGGATCACGGGCTCCAGTGCCTATTGCTGCCAGCCCCTCAAGGCTTTCGCCGACAATCCAGTCTGGACGTCCGACCCGATCCACGCGCCCTATGCGCGCGCCTCGGAAACGCTGCGGCCGAACGGCTATGCCGGACCGCTCGGCTACGCGTCCGCCGGCGTGATGGCCGACTATGTGCTGGTCGACATGTTCGCCAGCGCCGTCACGGGGCAGATGACGCCGGAAGAGGCGATTGTCGAGGCTGAGCGCCGGGCAAACCGCTACTACAGGGTCTAGATTCCAAGGCGGCCCGCATGGGCCGCTGAGACTGGCTATCGGCGGAAATGCCGCCGATAGCCGTTCCCCAATTCGCTTTACGGGAGATGTCCGATGTCCTCAGTGTCATCCAGGAAGCCGCCATCCGCGATGGCCTCGCTCATGCAGAACAGGAACATGATCGGTTTCCTGTTCATGCTTCCGGCCGCCGTCTTCCTTGTCTGCTTCCTGACCTATCCGCTCGGTCTCGGCGTCTGGCTCGGCTTCACCGATACGCGCATCGGCCGCGACGGGGTGTTCATCGGGCTCGAAAACTACGTATTCCTGGCCGAAGACTCGGTCTTCTGGCTCTCGGTCTTCAACACGCTTCTCTACACGGTCGTGGCGTCGATCCTGAAATTCGTCTTCGGGCTCTGGCTGGCGTTGCTGTTGAATGAAAACCTGCCGTTCAAGTCGTTCTTCCGGGCGATCGTGCTTTTGCCCTGGGTGGTTCCGACCGTGCTTTCGGCGCTGGCCTTCTGGTGGATCTACGATGCGCAGTTCTCGATCATCTCCTGGTCGCTGATGCAGCTCGGCGTGATCGACAGCCCGATCAACTTCCTCGGCGATCCGATCAATGCCCGGGCCTCGGTCATCGCCGCCAATGTCTGGCGCGGCATTCCCTTCGTCGCCATTTCGTTGCTGGCTGGTCTACAGACCATTCCGGCCTCGCTGCAGGAGGCGGCGTCGCTGGACGGTGCGACGAGCTGGCAGCGCTTCCGCTATGTGACGCTGCCGATGCTGACGCCGATCATTGCCGTCGTCATGACGTTCTCGGTATTGTTCACCTTCACCGACTTCCAGCTCATTTATGTGCTCACCAAGGGCGGGCCGGTCAATGCGACGCATCTGATGGCGACGCTCTCGTTCCAGCGCGGCATTCCCGGCGGACAGCTGGGCGAGGGGGCGGCGATCGCCGTCGCGATGATCCCCTTCCTGCTTGCCGCCATCATGTTCAGCTTCTTCGGTCTGCAACGCCGCAAATGGCAGCAGGGCGGCCAGGATTGATTGGGGAGAATGACGATGACCGTGAAATCCGAAGATGCCGTTCTGACCGACGACGTACAGGGTATGACCTATCTCAACCGCCTGCCGCGCAGGATCGTGATGGTTTATTTGCCGATGGCGGTGTTCGTTTTCGTCCTGCTCTTTCCATTCTACTGGATGGCGATCACCGCGATTAAGCCGAATTCGCAGCTGACCGACTACAACAATTACAGCCCCTTCTGGGTGGTCGGGCCGACGCTTGACCATATCAAGTACCTGCTGTTCGAGACCTCCTATCCGGGCTGGCTGTGGAACACGATGCTGGTGGCGACCTGCGCGACATTCCTTTCGCTGGCGGCATCCGTGTTTGCGGCCTACGCGATCGAGCGGGTACGGTTTTCGGGCTCGCGGCCGGTGGGCCTGATGATCTTCCTCGCCTATCTCGTGCCGCCCTCGATCCTGTTCATTCCGCTGGCCTTCATCGTCTTCAAGTTCGGCATCTACGATTCCAGGCTGGCGCTGATCTTCACCTATCCGACCTTCCTCATCCCCTTCTGCACCTGGCTGCTGATGGGCTATTTCCGGTCGATCCCGTTCGAGCTCGAGGAGAGCGCACTGGTGGACGGCGCAACGCGCTGGCAGATCTTGATCAAGATCATCCTGCCGCTTGCCGTCCCCGGACTGATATCGGCCGGCATCTTTGCCTTCACGCTGTCCTGGAACGAATTCATCTATGCGCTGACCTTCATCCAGTCTTCGGAAAACAAGACCGTGCCCGTCGGCGTGCTGACGGAACTGGTTCGCGGTGACGTGTTCGAATGGGGCGCGCTGATGGCGGGCGCGCTGTTCGGCTCGCTGCCGGTGGTGATCCTGTATTCCTTCTTCGTCGATTATTACGTCTCGTCCATGACCGGGGCGGTGAAGGAATGAGTGCCCGTTTCAGGCTATACAGCGCCGCGCGTCAAATATGACGGTGGCGGCCACACCCCCCTCTGCCCTGCCGGGCATCTCCCCCTCAAGGGGGGAGATTGGCGTGGAGCTGGCCTCCTGCTCCCGATCTCCCCCCTTGAGGGGGAGATGTCACGAAGTGACAGAGGGGGGTATTTCGATGCTGTCGTGCAGTAGCGCGTTCAATCGTGGTCGTGGTCGTGATGCGACGGCAGGTCGAGACCGAAGGTCTTGGTGAGATCGTTGACCTGCGCCGGGCTGAGATAACGGGGGTTGAGATTGCGCAGCAGCAGATAGAGCTTCGCGGTCTCCTCCAACTCCTCGGTCGCGAAAACCGCCGCCTCCAGGCTGTCGCCGGCGACGACCGGCCCGTGATTGGCCAGAAGCACCGACGAATATTTGCCCGCCAGCCCGCGGATCGCGTCGGCCACTGCCGGATCGCCAGGACGGTAATAGGGCACCAGCGCGGTCTCGCCGGCACGCATGAGATAATAGGGCGTCATCGGCGGCAGGGCGGCGCGCGGATCGATTTCCGGCAGCATGGTCAGCGCCACCGCGTGGGTGGAGTGAAGATGGACGATGGCGCGGGCGCTGCCGCGCGTGTCGTAGAGCGCGGTGTGAAGCGGAATTTCCTTTGTCGGCTTGTCACCGGACAGGAGCCGGCCTCCAGCATCCAGCCGTGAGATCCGGGCCGGGTCGAGAAAACCGAGCGAGGCGTTGGTCGGCGTCACCAGCCAGCCGCCGTCCTCCAGTCGCAGCGATATATTACCCGACGAACCGGGCGTCAGCCCGCGTTCGAACAGCGAGCGGCCGTAGCGGCAGATTTCCTCACGCAGACGCGCGTCGGACATGACAATTCCTCCAGTACTAAAGCGCATCGCACTAAAACAGATTCATGCGATGCGCTTTATCTCTTTGTTTTCATGCATGTCGTTCCCCCAAAACCGCTGCACACTTTTGGGCGACATGCATCAGGCGGTTGCCCCTTCGATCAGTTCGAAACCGAGATCGACGACCTGGGGTGGCGCATTGGTGACGACAAGCTGTGCCGCCACCTGACCGGTCGCCACGCGCGGCGTGCGGATGGTCGAAAGCGGCTGCGGCGTCGCGCGGCCGATATCGAGGCCGTTGTAGCCGAATATGGCAAGCTCGGAGGGGATCGAAATCCCCCGCGCCAGACAGTGAAAATAACCGCCAAGCGCCATGTCGTCGTTCGAGAAATAGACCGCATCGAGTTCGGGGGCTCGGGCGAGCAGCCGCTCCAGCCCCAGCCTGCCGTTCTCCACGGATGATGCCCCGGCGAGAATTTCCCGGTCGGCGAGGGGGGCATCATGCGCGCCGAGCGTTTCGCAAAAGCTGGAAAACCGCTTGCCGGCGCGGGTGTCGCGGTTCAGGTCGTGACCGACATAGCCGATCCGGCGATAGCCCCGCTTGAGCAGGAAGGCGGCACTTTCGCGGCCGGCCGCACGGTTGGAGAAACCGACCGCCAGATCGAGCGCATCACCGTCGACGTCGAGCATTTCAACGATTCGGCAACCGCTTGCGCGCAGCATCTTCACGGTGCCGCCGGTGTGCTCGTATCCCGCCAGCATCACGGCCGCCGGCCGCCAGGCGAGCATCGCGGCGGCAAGCGCTTCCTCCTTGTCGGGATCATAGTCGGTGACGGAGAAAACCGCCTGGTACCGGTTTTCCTCGAGAATGGCGCTGGCGCCGCGCAGCACATCGGGAAAGACGATGTTGGACAGCGAGGGAATGACGAAGGCGACGAGACGCGAACCGGTCGAGGCAAGCGTTCCTGCGATCCGGTTCGGCACATAGCCCAGCCGCTCGACCGCGGCCATCACCCGGTCGCGCGTCTTGCCGGAAAACGAGCCGTGGTTGCGCAGCACGCGTGACACAGTGCTCTCGCCGACGCCGGCCGCTTCTGCGACCTCGGCAAGCGTTACCGTCGCCTGATGTTTGAATTCCATCGTCACTTTTGAACTCAGCTCTGGACGCTGCCTCAGTGGCGGCATGACCACTCCAAGACCGCGCCATGACCATTTTTCACCGCTCGAGCCAAGAAGCAAGGTTTTTTTGGCAGCGCTACCAATTTACTGTTGGCAGCGCTGCCAAAATGGATTAATGAATATGGCAGCGCTGCCAAAGCATGGCTTGGCGTGACCGCGGGAGGACCGACAGGAGGCCGCGGCAACAACTGGAGGAGAAAATCATGACGCTGCAAACGCAGGCGCCAGTCGATGGCGTGTACGCCGCACAGGCGCTGGAAGACCGTGCCTATGGCAAGGTATTTTGGCGGATCGTGCCATTTTTGATGCTGTGCTACGTGGTAGCCTATCTCGACCGAGTCAATGTCGGCTTCGCCAAGCTGCAGATGTCGAGCGAACTCGGCCTCTCGGAAGCGGCCTATGGCATCGGCGCAGGCATTTTCTTCATCGGTTATTTTCTGTTTGAGGTGCCGAGCAACGTCATCATGAACAAGGTGGGCGCGCGGGTGTGGATCGCCCGTATCATGATCACCTGGGGCATCATTTCCGCCGGGTTCATGTTCACCTCGTCCGAAACCGTCTTCTATGTCCTGCGTTTTCTGCTGGGCGTTGCCGAAGCCGGATTTTTCCCCGGCATCATACTCTATCTGACCGCCTGGTATCCGGCTAATCGCCGCGCCAGGATCATCACCACCTTCATGTCGGCGATCCCGATATCCGCCATTTTCGGCAATCCGCTTTCGGGCCTCTTGATGGACAGCTTCCACGGCACGCACGGTCTTTCCGGCTGGCAATGGATGTTCCTGATAGAGGCCATTCCCGCCATCCTCTTCGGTGTCGCCACGTTCTTCTACCTCGACGACACGATCCGCGGCGCGAAGTGGCTGAGCGATGAGGAAAAAAGCGTGCTGACGGCCAATGTCGAGGCGGAGAACCGGGCCAAGGTCTCTAGTCCCCACAGCATTGCCGGAACCCTGACGGACCGCCGCGTCTGGCTGATGTGCTTGATCTATTTCTGCTTCGTGCTTGGCCAATACGGCCTGAATTTCTGGATGCCGTCGATCGTCAAGGCCTCGGGTGTCGCCGGAAACCTCAATATCGGCCTGATTTCCGCGATCCCCTATATCTGCACCTTCGTCGCCATGCTGGCGCTCGGACGCTCCGCCGACCGGCTGCGCGAACGGCGGTGGCACCTTGTCGTCCCCGCGCTCATCGCCGCCGGCGGTTTTGTCGCGGCGACCATGGCAACGAGCACGACGGTCTCGATCGTCTGCCTCTCGCTGGCCGCTGCCGGCGCCATCAGCTGCGCGCCGCTCTTCTGGTCGCTTCCGACGGCTTTTCTTGCGGGTACTGGGGCTGCGGCCGGCATTGCGTGGATCAATTCGGTCGGCAATCTTGCAGGCTTCCTCGGGCCGTTCCTGGTAGGCTATCTGAAAGACCTCACCGGCACCAACAGCGCCGGCATGTATCTTCTGGCGGCAGCGCTGGTCATTGGTTCGCTGGCCGTGTTGACGGTTCCAGCGAAAACCGTCAATCGCTAAACCACAGCCCCTCCGGGTGCCGTCCCGGAGGGGCGCAGACCTTCCTCACAAGACTGGAGAACATCGTCATGTCACCGCTTGCTGAAAACTCAGGGTCCGCTGTTGTCGCGGCCGTCATCGGCCTTGGCTCCATGGGGCTCGGAATGGCCCGGTCGATGAAGCGCGCAGGTCTCGACGTCGTTGGCTATGACATCACGCCCGCGGCGGTGGATCGCTTCGTCGCCGAGGGTGGTCGTGGCGCAGCGACACCCGCCGGTGCTGCAAAGGACGCCGACATTGTCGTCTCCGTGGTCGTCAACGGCGCGCAGACCGAGGCAGTGCTGTTCGGCCCCGACGGTGTCGCCGGCACGATGAAGCCCGGTGCCGTCTTCATCTCCTCGGCAACCATGGATCCCGCCGTCGCGCGCGATCTGGCGCAACGGGTGGAGGCTCTCGGCCTGTATTATCTCGATGCGCCGATTTCGGGCGGCGCGGCCAAGGCGGCGAGCGGCGCACTGACGATCATGGCATCCGGCTCCAGACAGGCGTTCGACACGGCCCGTCCGGGTCTCGACGCCATGGCCGGCAAGGTCTACGAGCTCGGCGACGCGGCGGGGACCGGTGCCGCCTTCAAGATGATCAACCAGCTTCTCGCCGGGGTGCACATCGCGGCCGCCTGCGAGGCCATAACCTTTGCTGCAAAGCAGGGCCTCGATCTCGACAAGGTCTATGAGGTGATCACCGCCTCGGCCGGCAATTCGTGGATGTTCGAAAACCGCGTGCCGCATGTGCTGGCCGGAGACTATACTCCGCTCAGCAGCATCGAGATTTTCGTCAAGGACCTTGGCATTGTCCAGGACATGGCCCGCTCCGAGCGCTATCCGGTGCCACTGGCGGCCGCGGCCCTGCAGATGTATCTCGCCGCCTCGGGTGCCGGCATGGGCCGTGATGACGATTCCTCGCTCGCGCGCCTCTACGCCCAGCTCTCGGGCGCAGCATTGCCCGGTGCGGCCGAAGAGCCGCAGAGCCTGTAAAAGGAACGCCACCATGCCGGTTTTCGCCGCCAACCTGACGATGATGTTCAACGAATGGGCGTTTCTCGACCGCTTCGACGCCGCGGCCGATGCCGGCTTTGCCGCCGTCGAATATCTCTTTCCCTACGAAGCCGCACCCGAGGCAATCGCCGAACGGCTTGCCCGCAACAATCTGCAGCAGGCCTTGTTCAACCTGCCGCCGGGCGACTGGGCAGCCGGCGAGCGCGGCATCGCGGCGCTTCCCGGACGGTTCGACGGTTTGAAGTCGGACGTGGAACGGGCGCTGGACTATGCGGCAGCGACGGGTGTGAAGCGATTGCATCTGATGGCGGGTCTTGCCGATCCTCACGACCAGGACGCCGCCTCATCTTACCGCCGCTCCGTCGCCTACACCGCCGGGCGGCTTGCGGAAAAAGGCATCGACCTTCTGCTTGAGCCGATCAACGGCCGAAACATGCCGGGATATTTCCTCAATGATTTCGGCGCCGCCGAGCGGCTGATCGCGGAACTCGGCCTGCCCAACCTGAAGCTCCAGTTCGACATCTATCACCGCCAGATCATCCATGGCGACATAACGATGGCCTTGCGCCGCCTCATGCCGATCACCGGCCATATCCAGATTGCCAGCGTGCCGTCACGCAACGAGCCGGATGGGGAGGAGTTGAACTATCCCTATCTGTTTGAGGAAATCGACAGGCTCGGTTACGGCGGCTTTGTCGGCTGCGAATACATCCCCCGGGGCCACACGCTGGACGGCCTCGACTGGTTCAGACCTTTTGCACGGAGCTAGCTGATGACCATTCTGCTTGGATCGATTGCCGACGATTACACCGGCGCGTCAGACCTTGCCAACACGCTGACGAGGAACGGCCTTCGCACCGTGCAGACGGTCGGCATTCTCGATTCGTCCCTGGCGTTGCCTGATGTCGACGCGGTCGTCGTCTCCTTGAAAATCCGCTCGGTTGCGGCCGCCGACGCCGTGGCTGCGGCGACGCAAGCCGACCGATGGCTGCGCGAGCGCGGCGCGGCCCATGTGCTTTACAAGGTCTGCTCGACGTTCGATTCCACCGATGCCGGCAATATCGGTCCGGTGACGGAGGCTCTGAGCGCTGCTGCCGGCGGCGGTCTGGTGCTGGTGACGCCCGCCTTTCCGGAAACGGGACGCACCGTCTATTTCGGCCATCTCTTCGTCGGCGGACAGCCGCTGAACGAAAGTCCGCTCAAGGATCATCCCCTCAACCCGATGCATGACGCCAATCTGGTGCGGGTTCTCGCCCGACAATCGCGTGGCGCCATCGGGCTTGTCGATCTTGGTGCCGTCGCGGCCGGACCCGACGCCGTCAAGGCGAGGCTCGATACCCTGCGCACGACCGGCGTCACCGCGGCCATCGCCGATGCGATCTTCGAACGGGATCTTGAAACGCTCGGCGAGATCGCGCTCGAAACGCCGGTATCCACCGGCGCATCGGGCCTCGGCCTCGGCCTTGCCCGCGCGCTCGTCCGCTCCGGCCAGGTACCTTCCGGAGCCGCAAAAACGGCCGACGCCATTCGCCCCGTCGGCGGGCTTTCGGCGATCGTTGCCGGTAGTTGCTCCAGGGCGACGCTGCGGCAGCTCGAAGTCGCCGAACGCTCGATGCCCGTCCTGCGGCTCGACCCGGAAAAACTGCTTGCCGGCCCGGACGAGATTTCCGCGGCGATTTCCTGGGCCGGAGATCGCATTTCCGCCGGGCCCGTCGCCGTCGCCGCGAGCGCGTCGCCGGAAACCGTGTCGCGGCTGCAATCGCAATATGGTCGTGAGGCTTCGGGCCACGCGATCGAAACGGCGACGTCGGTCCTCGCCGCCGAACTGGTGGCAAGAGGCGTGCGCCGCCTGGTTGTTGCCGGTGGCGAAACCTCCGGTGCCGCGGTCGACAGGCTCGCCATCCCCGCCTTCCTGATCGGCCCGGAGATCGCGCCGGGCGTGCCGGTGCTGCGCACGGTCGGCAATGCACAGGGCGACATGCTCCTGGCGCTGAAATCCGGAAACTTCGGCGGCGAGGATTTCTTCACCGCAGCGCTGGCGATGATGCACTGACAGGAGAGGCAGCCGGGCACTCCGCAGCGGTCTGAGGGCATTCTCATCCGGCTTGAGAAGGTCGCTGCTGCCTCTTGCTCGTCATCCTCGGGCTTGACCCGAGGATCCAGACGCAATCGCTGCCGACGCAAATTCTCCGGGGCATCTGGGGAGATGGATCCTCGGGTCAAGCCCGAGGATGACGGAGGGGAGGGGTTTGGCGCAGAAAACTTAGTAACTCCGGTGGTCGGACGTTTTCTATTGATTTTACCCCGAAGGCTTCCGGCCCGTCATTACTCAAGGTCGTCATCCTCGGGCTTGACCCGAGGATCCATCCCCAAGCCTACCAAAGCTCTCGATACAGATCGCGCCATGCCCCAATGTCAGGAGTGCCCATCGCCCTCCCCAATGTCAGGGCCCATCGCCCTCCTCAAGGTCGTCATCCTCGTCCTCGGGTTTAACCCGGGGATGACCCGAGGATCCATCCTCAAGCCTACCAAAGCTCATAATACAAATCCCGCCAGTCCGGATTCATCGCCTCGATCAATTCGATCTTCCACTGCCGATACCATCGCTTGAGCGACTTCTCCCGCTGGATCGCAGTACCAATCGATCCGTGCTCTTCATACCAGACGAGTTGCCTGCAGCCATATTTGGCGGTGAATCCGGGCGTCGTGCCTTCACGATGCTCGAAGATGCGGCGTTCGAGATCGGAGGTCACGCCGATGTAAAGCGTTCCTCGCTTGTGGTTGGTGACGATGTAGACGTAGCCCGCCATGCGCTGATGATGCTTGGGAGTGGATCCTCGGGTCAAGCCCGAGGATGACGGAGGGGGTGCGGGCCGAGGCCACTCCAGTGGTAGGATGCTATTGGCTAGATCCCCCCAGTGGTCGTCCCCGGACCTGAGACGCCGCAAAAGTCGTCATTCTCGGGCTTGACCCGAGGGGTCCATCCCACCCCACGGGCGGTCTATCAAGCCTCTGATCCCGCGGCATCCAACTCCATTGGCGCCGCACTGTTCACCTGCCATCCCCTGATCCACAGATCGCGCAAGCCGTCGCCTTCGCCGCGAAAATAACTATCCGTCGCCGCGCAACGTTCCACCCGGTCGGCCCGGAAATTGCGGATGTCGGTGCGCAAATCGCACCAGGCGACCACTACGGCGGTCGCGGAATAATAGATCAGCGCCAGCGGCCGGATGGTGCGCTGGCTTGGCCTTCCGAATTCGTCGCGATAGTCGATGCGCAGTTTCTGCTCGTCGCGGATTGCCCGGCGCACCATCGCGAGGTCGAGCCCCGAGGGCGGCGGCGCAATCGTGCCCCAGGCATGCAGCGCGTTGGAGCGCATGGCTTGCCTGAGCGGCGCGGGCATGGCGCCGGCGATCTTCTGGTTGACGCGTTTGGCAGCGTCCTTGAGTTCCTCGTCGCCGGTGCGCTCCAGAAGCGCCAGCGCCAGCACGATCGCCTCCGTCTCCTCGATCGAAAACATCAGTGGCGGCAGGTCGAAGCCGGGCCTCAAGATATAGCCGATGCCGCGCCCGCCCTCGATCGGCACCCGCATCGCCTGAAGCGCTGCGATGTCGCGGTAGATCGAGCGGACGGTGACTTCGAGGTTCTCGGCGATTTGTGCCGCGGTCACCGGCTTCGTTGCCAGCCGCAGGATCTGGATGATCTCGAACAGTCGCGATGCCTTGCGCATGGTTTTCCTCATGCCACGAAACGCTCCTGACAGAACCCTGTCAGTTGGGTGACGCTATAGCACGTCCGCAAGTGCTTGAAAAACAAACACTGCGCCAATCGCTCACATCTCTTGATAGACGGACAACTGACATGACCTATGCGGAAAATCTCTGCCTCTTCTTCACCCTTCTTTTCGGTATCATCATTGTTCCCGGCATGGACATGGTTTTCGTCATGGCCAATGCGCTGACGGGCGGCCGGGCGTCGGGCCTGACGGCGACGGCGGGCATCATGGCAGGCGGTGTCTTCCATACGCTCTACGCGGCGCTCGGCGTCGGCCTGCTCCTGCATATGGTGCCGCAACTTTTCAACGTGCTGCTCCTGCTCGGTGCCGCCTATATCGCCTGGATCGGCTTGTCTCTCGTGAGAAGCAGTATCGCCATCGGCTCGGTCGAGCCGGGCGCCCGGCTGTCGCGCTGGACGAGTTTTTGCCGCGGGGCATTGACGAGCATTCTCAATCCCAAGGCCTACCTGTTCATGCTGGCCGTCTATCCGCAGTTTCTGAAACCGCAGTTCGGTCCTTTGTGGTCGCAGGCGCTGATCATGGCGATCATGATCTCGGTCACCCAACTGGCGGTCTATGGCAGCCTTGCACTTGCTGCCGGGCGCAGCCGCGACATGCTGGTCGCCAGCCCGCGCGCGACGGCGCTAGTCGGCAAATCGGTTGGTCTGGTGCTGATCGTCGTGGCGGCTCTGACCGCCTGGCAGGGCTGGACGTCCGCGGCATAGGGAGGTGCCGCGCGGAAATCTTGAGTAAAAAACTCCTGTTAATTCAATCTGTTGCAGCCCGTCGTAAACTCGGTCTCAAAAAAATGTTACTTCCTTCGGGAACGCAAAATGCAATCATGCCGGCGCATTGATAGGATTGGCCGCGCCAGGACCTGCCGCGGCTTCGTCGGACCGGGAGAATGACATGAAGCTGAGAACCGTATTTGTTGCCCTTGCCATGGCGGGCTGTGGAATGACTGCCGTCATGGCGGCTGGCGAGCCGCAGGAGGTCCGCCAGGGGCTGATGAAGGGGGTCGGCCGGTCGATGGGCGCGCTTGTCGCCATCGCCAAGGGGGAAAAACCCTATGACGGCGCCGTGGTCACGGCGTCGCTGGAAACGATCAGCAAAAACGTCAAGGCCTTCGCCGATCAGTTCCCGGACGGATCGGAAACCGGAATGGAATCGGAAGCCAGCCCGAAGATCTGGGAAAACATGGCGGACTTCAAGGCCAAGGCCGCCAAGCTTGGCACGGATGTCGATGCGACACTCGCGCAGCTTCCCGCCGACCAGGCCGCTGTCGGCGCAGCGCTCGGCGCTATCGGCAAGAATTGCGGCGACTGTCACGAGACCTATCGCCTCAAGAAATGAGGCGGCGGGTCGCGTCCCCCACAATATATAATCCTTTGGCGCGCCGGGCCTGAGTCTGGCGCGCCAAATGTGTTTTCCGGATAAAGCAGGGGGCGGGGTTTATGGGCGCACAGGTTCGCAGACTGGTATCGGCGGTGGTGCTGTTCGGCGCGATGACCGGTGGTGTCGCCTGGTTCCTGATGAAACCCGAGCCCTGGCCGGCCGCCCATTGGGAAAGCCTCGGCGAACCGGATCTTGCCAATGGCGAACAGGTCTTCTGGGCGGGCGGGTGCACCAGTTGCCATGCAGTGCCGAAGTCGGAAGGCGATGCCAGGCTGGTGCTTGCAGGCGGGCTGCCGCTGAAGAGCCCGTTCGGCACCTTCCATGTTCCCAATATCTCCCCGGACGAAACCGCCGGCATCGGCAGCTGGACGCTCGCCGATTTCGGCAATGCGATGACACGCGGCGTCGGCAGGAACGGCGAACATCTCTATCCGTCCTTTCCCTATGGCTCCTATGCCCGGCTGCCGCACAAGGACATCAACGACCTCTGGGGTTTCATGAAGACCCTGCCGAAGAGCGCCAATATTGCGCCACCGCACGAACTGCCGTTTCCTTACGATATCCGCGTGGTCCTCGGCGGCTGGAAACTCCTGTTCTTCACCGACAAGCCGCGGGTGACGGTCGACACCGGCAATCCGAAGCTCGCCCGCGGCCAGTATCTGGTTGAAGGCCCCGGCCATTGCGGCGAATGCCACACCCCGCGCAATGCCCTCGGCGGCTTCGAGGCCGACCGGTGGCTGGCCGGTGCGCCAAACCCGGAAGGTCAAGGCCGCATTCCCAACATCACGCCCGGCTCGAAGAGCATCGGCGGATGGAGCGAGAGCGATATCGTCAACTACCTCGAAACCGGCTTCACGCCCGATTTCGATTCGGTCGGCGGCTCGATGGTCGAGGTGCAGAAGAACATCGCCAGACTGCCGGCAGGCGACCGCGAGGCGATCGCGGCGTATCTGAAGGCGGTGCCGGCGCGGCAGTAGATGCTTGCATTTTCTGCTATCGTTCATTAAAGTGATAGCATGAACAGCAAGCACAGGAAGACGCTTGCCACGATCTTCAAGGAACCGGTATCCGGAACGATCGACTGGGCAGACATCGAAAGCCTTCTTGTCGCTGTCGGATGTACCGTCATCGAGGGCAACGGGTCGCGTGTAAGATTTTCCTTCGCTACTGAGGTGGAGAGTTTTCACCGTCCGCATCCAGCGAAGGAAGCCAAGCGCTATCACGTGCGCGCGGCGCGGGACTTGCTGCTTCGTATAGGAGTAAAGCCATGAATATTATGTCCTACAAGGGCTATGCAGCCCGTATCGAATATGACGCTGAGGACGAGATTTTCTTCGGAAAGCTTGCGGGCATCACCGATGGCATCGGTTTTCACGCTGACACGGTGGCAGACCTGAAGGCTGCGTTTCATGAGGCGGTGGACGACTATGTCGAAACCTGTGCGAAGATCGGCAAGAACCCGCAGAAGCCCTATTCCGGCAAGATGATGTTCCGGGTCGATCCGGAAGTGCATGCCCAGGCAGCCAAGGCGGCGGAACTCTCCGGCAAAAGCCTCAACCAGTGGGCGGCGGAGGTATTGGCAAAGGCCGCGTCGAAAGCGGCTTGAGCCGGCTTTTGACGGTGTCGTCGCCTTAAAATTTCGCAATGGCTTTGCAGCCGGGGACATGCCCGGTTCCCGTCAGGCTGCGTCGCTGCGGTTGATCTCGTGAAGCGCCGCGCGCGCGATGAACCCTGATCGCGTCAGCCCGTTCGCCTCTGCGAAACGGTCGATTTGTCGTAGAACGTCTTCCGGCAGCGTCACGTTCACGCGCACCGCCTTCTTCGTGTCTGTCTTGAACCCGACGAGAATGGCAACACATTTCCTATTGTCCGGGTCAGCCATCACGGTTTCAAGGCTGGAGGGTTCCACAATCGCACCCCCGTCCTCGATGAGGCCTTCGAGATGCAATGTCAGCGCTTCCTCCGCCATGCGTCGGGCATCGTCAAGATCGGTCCCCGCCGAGATCACGCCTGGAAAATCGGGGAAAGAGACGCCGTAGTCGCTGTCAGTATCCTTATGGATCAGTCCGATGTAATGACGCATGGAGCTACCTCAGTTTTAGGCCGGCTTGCTTTTCGATGCTTTTGCGCGTTCCGACAGGAATGTCGCGCTTGGGATGAGGAACCGTTACGCGACCCGGCTTGTCCGCATGCTTGAACTGGACATGGCTGCCTTTTCTCGCCACCTCGAACCCGCCGTCTTTTCTCAGCGCGGTGATAACATCGGGAGCTCAGCAGGCGCTGATTTTATACACATCGATGTGTATAAATCAGCGCTGTTATTCCTGGGAGCGAGCGGCGGAAGATGTTGCTCCGAGAACCGCATGCCGGCTTTCGCTCCCTCACGCCAGCGTCTGCAGATAGCGCATGCCGGTCACCGGGCCGGGTGTGAAATTCTCCGATTCGTAGAAGCGGTGCGCCTGGAAATTGCCGGTGGCGGCGCTGACGGAGAGGTAGGTGGCGCCTGCCATGCGGGCATGCTCGCGGGCCTTTGCGACGAGATGGCGGCCGATGCCGGTGCCGCGGTGGGCCGGGCGGACGTAGAGCTGGTGCAGTTCCATGCCGCGCGCGCCCTGCTGGGCGCGGTAGAGCGGCACGAGGATGGCGTAACCGATGAGTTCGCCCGCGGCTTCGGCGACCAGCGCGGTGATCCACGGCATGCGGCCGAACAGGTCGCGTTCCAGATTTTCCGGGGTGACGGCAGCGGCGTCGCCGTGATGGGCGGCAAGCTCGGCGATCATTTCGCTGAGCGCGGTAAGGTCGCGGCTCCTGACGGCGCGGATCGTCACCATCGGCGCGCGCGTGGCCGGATGGGCATGATGTGTCGGGATGGCGGTCTGCAGCATTTTAAGGCTCCTGAATGGCTTTCCCGCCATCAGGTGCCGTCCAAAAACAAAAGCCGCCTGATGGCGGCTTGTTGAACGAGATCAGTCAGCCGCACCTATGGGAGCAGCGTAAAATACCAACGGGCGATGTTTGCGGTTCTGATCATGGCGGGCAATTTCGTCTTTTCCGCATTTTTGTCAACCGGAAATCGTGCCGCTGTTAATTTTTATGGTCGAAACAAGATCGGCATGCGCCATCTTTCCAGCAAAGAGCAGCCACATTCGCTGCTTACCGGTCATCAACGGCGACAGCGCCAACTACTGATGAATGGCTAATATTCGTCATTCTTATCAAGTGGTTACTGTCGCAGTCACGTCCATTCCTGGGAGAACCCACCGCATGCCATTCACGCTCAAACGTCGCTCCTTCATCATCGGTTCCGGTCTGCTTCTGCCCATGGCTGGCCTTGGTGCCGGTCTTGGCGCCGGCCTTGTTGCCGGTCCTGCCTTTTCCGCGGGAAACGATATCGACAAGCAGCTTGCGGCGCTGGAAAAGCGTACCGGCGGCCGTCTTGGCGTTTGCATCCTCGATACGAAGAGCAACACCTCCTTCGGTCATCGCCAGGACGAGCGCTTTGCCATGTGCTCGACCTTCAAGGCGCTGGCCGCCGCCTTCGTGCTGGCACGCGTCGACAAGGGTGAGGAGACGCTCGCCCGGCGCGTTACCGTTGCGAAGACCGACCTCCACGCCCACTCGCCGGTCGCCGAAAAACACGTCGGCGACGCAATGACGGTCGGCGAGCTCTGCGACGCCGCCGTCACTTACAGCGACAATGCCGCCGCCAACCTCATTCTGGCGAGTTTCGGCGGACCGGACGGGTTGACAGCCTGGCTGCGGTCGATCGGCGACGGAACGACGCGGCTCGACCGGACCGAACCCGCCCTCAACGAGGCGAAGCCGGGCGATCCACGCGATACGACGACGCCGGTTGCGATGATGCGCACGCTTGGAAAACTGCTGCTCGAAGACGTGCTTTCGCCGCCATCCCGCGACCAGTTCGCCGCCTGGCTCGTCGCCAACAGGACGGGCGACCGGCGGCTGAGGGCGGGGCTTCCCGCCAACTGGACGATCGGCGAGAAAACCGGCACCAGCGGCCATGGGGAAGCGGGCGATGTCGGCTTCATGCGGCCGCGCGAGGGGCACACGATCCTGGCGTCCGTCTATATCGCCGAAGCGACGAAGCCGGTGAAGAAACTCGAGCCGGTCTTCGCCGAGGTCGGCAAGTTGATCGCCGCCATGGCGTGACGGACCAGCCGGGGATATTTCTCCCGCGCCCGTCTCGTAAACCGGCGAACATCTCCGAGATGTCACGAAGTGACAGAGGGGTCTCATACTGCCGTGTACCATGGGCATCGATGGAACAAGCCAGGGCGCTTGCCGGTTTTCTTCGAAACGATCGAAGGAGCGGACAATGCCGAAAAAAAAGCAGAAGAAATGGTCCAGGCACGTGACCGAGACCAGCAACGCCCTGGATCTGGAAAAGGACGTGTTCCGGTCGCATGATCCCGAAGAAATCGCGCGATCCCTGAAGCATTCGGCCGAGGAGAGCGACCGGCGCAAATCGAACCCGTTTCGATCCGCCATGTCGATGCTGAATTTCTACATCAACCGGGCCGGCAAGAACTTGCCGAAGAAGCAGAAGAAGGTTCTGGAAGACGCCAAGGGCGAATTGCGGAAGGATTTTGGCCGCGATCCGAAATAGGCTGCAGCGCCGCGCCGTATGAGGTGTAAAGGATGCTGTAGCACTTTGAAACAGCCGCATAACGCCTTAAATCGATTCCGATTTTGAAAGTTATGCAGTAAATCGTCGGCATCGTGATTCACAACGAGGCTGATATGAAGAGATTGCTGTTTGTGCTTTTGGTTGCAGTTGTTGCCGTTGTCGCGGTGATCGGCGGGCGCTGGTGGATCTATGTCACCAATACCAGCGACCCGCTGGACGAAGTCGGCATCGAGCTGAACAGCCGCATGCCGGAACCCTTGCGCAAATGGGGATGCGCCCAGTTGAAGGCGAATTTCCGCGATCGTCTGCCGCCCTATGGCTGCGCGGCAACCGGAAGCACGGACTGGGAATAGGCTTTCCACATGGGCATCACGTGCCGCAGAACGTCCTCACCACTTCCTCGGAGGGCGTTGGCGGCGCGGCATAGGCTGAAAAGCCCTGCTGATCCTCGTAGGGCTTCGCAAGGACCTTCAACAGCGCCTCGAACAGCGAGAAATCGCCTTCGTCCTCGGCAGCGCGGATGGCCTGCTCGATCCGATGGTTACGCGGAATATAGGCCGGATTGACCAGCCGCATCGCCTGTGCCCGTTGTTGCGACGTCTGCGCCTCGCGCGCCAGCCGGGCGCGCCAGTCGGCAAGCCAGGGCGTTACTGCCGCCGGGTCGCTGAAGCTCATTGTAAACGCCTCCTGTGGCGCTTCGCTTTCGGCCGCGTCGGCAAGCCGCCGGAAGGTCAGGGTGAAATCCGCCTGTCCCTCCTTCATCAGCGACAGCAGGCCCTGGACGAGATCGAGGTCGCCATCTTCGTCTTGCGTCAGGCCGATCTTGGCCTTCATGCCGGTGAGCCAATGGGTCTGGAAGCGTGGGCCATAACCGGCGATCACGTCATTGGCGAGATTGACGGCCTCGGAAGCGTCCGGGTCGAACAGCGGCAACAGCGTTTCGGCCAGCCGCGCCAGGTTCCATTGGCCGATCGCCGGCTGGCTGGCATAGGCATAGCGCCCGCCCTGGTCGATCGAGGAGAACACCTTGGCCGGATCATAGGCGTCGAGAAAGGCGCAGGGGCCGAAATCGACCGTCTCGCCGGAGACGGCGCAATTGTCGGTGTTCATCACCCCATGGATGAAGCCGATATGCAGCCAGCGGGCAATCAGCGAAGCCTGCCGCTCGGCGACGGTCTCAAGCAGCGCCAGATAGGGGCGCTCCTGTCCCTTGATCTCCGGATAGTGCCGGTCGATCACATAGTCGGCCAGCGTCCTGACGCCTTCGGCGTCACCGCGCGCGGCGAAAAACTGGAAGGTGCCGACGCGGATATGGCTTGCCGCGACGCGGGTGAAGATAGCACCAGGCAGCACCCGCTCGCGATAGACCGGCTCGCCGGTGACGACGGCCGCCAGCGCCCGGGTTGCCGGAATGCCGAGCGCATGCATCGCCTCGCTGACGATATATTCCCGCAGCACCGGTCCGAGCGCCGCGCGTCCGTCGCCGCGGCGTGAATAGGGCGTCTTGCCGGCACCCTTGAGCTGGATGTCGCGGCGCACGCCGTTCTTGTCGATCACCTCGCCGAGCAGGATCGCCCGCCCGTCGCCGAGCAGCGGTACGAACTGGCCGAACTGGTGACCGGCATAGGCCATGCCCAGCGGCTCGGCGCCTTCGGGAACACTGTTGCCGGAAAAGATCGCAGCTCCATCGCGCTCCAGCGCATCCGCATCAAGGCCAAGCTCTTCAGCCAGCGGCCGGTTGAACTTGATCAGCCACGGTTCCACCACCGGCGTCGGATGGACGCGCGCGAAAAACCGCTCCGGCAGCCGCGCATAGCTGTTGTCGAAGGGGATCGGTGCAATCGCGGCGGTTCTCTCGGATTTCGGTTGGCTATGGTCCATGCTTCCTGATCTCCACCGAATACCGTCTCGGTCAGCGGCTGCCGATGATATCCCATCCGCTGACGGTTGGTGAGCCGGATATCGTGCGTGCGGGCTTGCATTGCAAGGCCTTGTTTTCCGCCGCTGTTCGATGGGTCATGCCGCGTGTACCTGATTGTTCAGGGCTTGCGTGTCGGCGTCACGCCGAGCGTGCGGTCCGGCCCCTCGATGCCGAGAGGCCGGCATTGCCGCGTCTTTGTCATTGCACGAGGCGGATCGCACCCGGGTTGTTGATTGTGGTATTTGCCAGCTCCGGGTCGCAATCCATCTTAAAATAGCTGTTTCCGGTCAGGGTGATCTCCTGTGCGACCAGGCGAATGCACTCTCCGCCCGTGGCGCCGTTTCCGGAATACTGGATCTCCTGCGTGTCCGGCATGTAGACGATCCCGGTCAGCGAGGACGAGCTGTTGCCGTTGATCACGGCTGATTCCGTGTTTCCATGCTCTGCCACGATCGAAAATCCGGCCCAGTCTCCCAAGAGCGATGGCGAGATATCGAATGTGGCGCCGCCGTGAATGAGGAGACTGGCGCCGTTCATCAGGAAAAACGTGACACCGTGACCGGTCACCACCGATTGGCTGGTCAATTGCAGGGAGCCGCCATCGATGATGTAGGAGCCTGGCTCGAGATTTATCTTGCCCTTGAGGTCAAGGCTGCCATAGGTTCCCGGCTTCAAGGTGACGACATAACCGGCAGTGTTTCCGTTCGGGGTCCGTCCCGTGCCGTTGCAATTTCCATTGCCGCCACCGCCGCCGACGAAATTCTGGCCGCAGCCCGAGAGACTGGTCCACGAACTGGCCGGCGGCAGTTTCTTGTACTTGAAGGGATCCGGAACCCTTGACGATTTCTCATGCGGTTCCGCACAGGCCAGTTGCACCGCATCGGGATCGATCGATATGCCGCCGGCAGAATAAAGGCACTCGGCTTTCAGCTTGCCCGAGCCGCCGACATAGATCGCCTGTGCGTCGGTGGAGTTTGCCGTGATGGTACAGCCGCTCATATCGATATCCGCGCTGCCGCTGACCTCGAATGACCTGTATCGGGTCGGGTGCAGGGCAAGGATGCATGCTTCTATTCCAGGCACCCGGGCGGCAATGGCGCGTTTGCTGATTTCGAAGGGAAGCCGCTCCAGGAACATGGGTTTGTAGTTGAAACCGTAGGCCGCGGTTGCCGTATCCTCAAAGGCGCTGTGAGCGAGCGTCAGGCTGAAACTCGACAAGCCGTCTTCCTCGGGCAGCGGCTCGGAATTCGCCGGAACAGTGAAATTGCCAAAGAAGATGTCACTTGCTTCCTTGGTCGTTTCGTCTTCGCTGGAACCTTCCCCGAAGGACCGGACTGCCGAAAGGGCCGCGCTGTCCAGCGCCGCTTGCAGTTTCGCCGCTTCGACGTAGGCGGCTCCAAGATCAATCACCACAGCAGCGGCTCCGATGACCGGAACGAATGCAATAGCAGTCAGCGTGGCAAAATTACCCGATTCGTCACCAAGGAAATGATCGATGTACGCTTTGAACGGCCGCCGCATAGCTACCCCCTCTATATGGACTGGCAATTAAGAGGGAATGTTACCGATCTCTAATGTTAGAAAGATGAAAGAAACAATTAAGATTTTAAGGGTTTTCGCAAACGCTTCTTTGCGGATTTCGCCTTCCATCGTCTGTTGCCGGGCAGGCGCTGCAATTTCCCATCTGGTCCGCAGCGCCTGAGAGCCGGGCGCCGGGACAACATCGTCTCTCAGCCGCCGGCGCCTTCCATCTCCGTTGCAAGTTCCGCCAGTGTTCGCACCGTGTTGAGATTGCGCGATGTTGCGTGCTTCAGCGCCGGCAGTTTCAGTTTCGAGCGGCCGGAGCCGTTCGGGTAATGCACGTAGATCTCGCGGCCCGCCACGTGCACCTCCTCGCCATCCGGCGCGACGAGTTTGTCGAGCGCATCCGCAGGCGCCTTCTCCGGCAGGAAGTTGACCATCAGGTAGTTCGGTTTGGCATCCGGAAAGGGATTGTTCTTCGCGATCATTTCCAGTTGGCTGCGGCTGCGCACCATCACGCCCGGCGCCTTGCCCAGGAATTTGGCGAGCGCCGCATCGAGAATCTTGGCCGCCTCAGCCGCCGGAAGGTCCGAGCGGAAGAGCACATTGCCACTCTGGATATAGGTTTTGACGTCCGAGAAGCCGACCTTCTCACAAAGCGCTTTGAGGTCGCTCATCGCCAATTTGCCGGTTCCGCCGACATTGACGGCGCGCAGAAGGGCGATGTGGACGGGCATGTGTTCTCTCTTTCCATTACTATGTCGGGTGCAGATTAATGCGGAGAGGCGCCCTTGCCAATCAAGCAGCGCAGGCCCCAGGCGGTGCTTTTTGATCAGGCCGTACTGCCGGATGCGGCCTCGGTCTGCTCACAAGCTGCCGCAATCCGTTCCCGAAATTGCTGCTGAAGAATTGCCAACTTGCCACGCTCGCCTTACTTTGACTGTCGGGTTTGGAGATCGGCCATGAACGAGATATTGAAGATATCATTGCCGTCCGAGATGGTGGACTCTATTGAGAGCCGGGTGAAGGCTGGCGGCTATGCCTCCACCAGTGATGTGCTGCAGGAGGCCGTGGAACTGTTGCTTCAACGTGAAAGTGACGATGAGCTCAGGCTGGTATCGATCCGATCGAAAATTGCCGGGTCGCTGGGGGATGGCTCTGCGGACATCAGTATGGACGAGATGGATGATTGGCTGGAAAAACTAGCCGAAGAACATCGCCATTGATGAAACCGCACAAAGTGGTTTTCAGAAAAACCGCTCAGGCGGATTTGCGCATGATCTTCTCGTAGTTCTGGAAAAAAGCGGCAGTAGTGACACCGCGCTGAACTATGTGCGACGCATCCGAAGGAAATGCGAAGAGATCGGTATCGCGCCACTTGCCCATGTGGAGCGTCCTGACATCTGGCCGGGATTGCGGATGGCTGTCTTCGAGCGTCGTATCGTCATGCTCTACGTCGTTCAAAAGGAGACCATCCGCATCACGAACATTCTGTCGGGAAGCCGGGACTATGAGGCCTTGATGCGGACGCCTACATCTTCCCCGCCACCTTGATCGCAAAGGCATATTCGAACGCGATCTCCTCCAGCCGCTGGAATCGTCCCGACGCGCCGCCGTGGCCGGCGTCCATGTTGGTCTTCATCAGGATCGGCTGGGAGCCGGTCGTCTTTTCGCGCAGCTTGGCCACCCATTTGGCCGGCTCCCAATAGGTAACGCGCGGATCGGTGAGGCCGCCGAGCGCCAGGATGGCCGGGTAGGGCCTGGCCGAAACGTTGTCATAAGGGCTGTAGGCCGCCATGCGCTCATAGGCCGTCTTGCTCTCGATCGGGTTGCCCCATTCCGGCCATTCCGGCGGAGTGAGTGGCAGCGTGTCGTCGAGCATGGTGTTCAAGACGTCGACGAAGGGGACGGCGGCGATGATGCCCTTGAACTTCTCCGGCGCCATGTTGGCGATGGCGCCCATCAGCATGCCGCCGGCCGAGCCGCCTTCGGCAACGATGTTTGTGTAGGAGGTGAACTTCTGTTGATTCAGATAGTCGGCCGCCGCGATGAAGTCCTTGAAGGTGTTGGTCTTCTTGCCCATCTTGCCGTCTTCGTACCACTGGAAGCCCTTGTCCTTGCCGCCGCGGATATGGGCGATGGCAAAGACGAAGCCGCGATCGACGAGCGACAGGCAATTGGTGTTGAAGCCTGCCGGGATGCTGATGCCATAGGCGCCATAGCCATACAGCAGGCAGGGCGCCGAGCCGTCGAGGGCCACGTCCTTGCGATAGAGCAGGGTGACCGGAACTTCGACGCCGTCCCATGACGGCGCCATGACGCGGCGGGTGACGTAGTCCTCCGCATTGTGGCCGGACGGCACCTCCTGCGTCTTCAGGAGCGTGCGCTCGCGCGTCGCCATGTTGTAGTCGTAGAGCTGGCTCGGCGTCGTCATCGACGAATAGGAGAAGCGGATGACATCGGTGTCGTATTCGCCGGCACCGGAAAGCCCGAGCGAATAGGCTTCCTCTGCGAAGGCGATGGCGTGTTCCTCACCGCTCCTGCGGTCGCGGATCTTGATCTGCGGCAGGCCGTTTTCCCGCTCCAGCCAGACGAGATGGCGGGCAAAGGCCATGTGCGAGAGGATCAACCGGCCCGACGTGTGCGGTACGACGTCGGTCCAGTTTTCGCGGCCAGGTTTGTCAACCGGCGTCTGCATGATCTTGAAATCCTTGGCACCGTCGGCGTTGGTCAGGATGTAGAAGACGTCGCCGCCCTCGGTCAGCGAATATTCGAGCCCGGTTTCGCGCGCCGATACCAGATGCGGCTTGCCCGTCAGGTCGGAGGTCGGCAGCAGCCAGTATTCGCTGGTTTCGTGGTCGTGGATGTCGATGTAGATGAAATCGTCGAGCATCGAGCCGCCGACGCCCATGAAGAAGCCAGGATCCTCCTCCTCGTAGACCAGGCGGTCGTCGCTCTGCGGCGTGCCGATGATGTGATGAAAGATCTTTGACGGCCGGTGGTTATCGTCAAGCACGGTATAGAAGAAGCTCTTGCCATCCGGCGCCCAGGCGCCGCCGCCGCCGGTGTTTTCGATGACGTCGGCCATGTCCTCGCCCGTTGAGAGGTCGCGGACGCGCAGCGTGTAATATTCCGAGCCCTTGTCGTCATAGCCCCAGAGGCCGCGGCTGTGGTCGGTCGAGTGGTCGATGCCGGCGAGGCGAAAATAGGCCTTGCCGTCGCCCTCCTTGTCGCCGTCGAGAAGGACCGTCCGTTCGCCGCCATCGCGGGGGATGCGGAAATAACGGGGTTGCTCGCCGCCGGTGACGAAGAAGGTGCCATAGGCAAACGGTCCGTCCTTCATCGGCACGGAACTGTCGTCTTCCTTGATGCGGCCCTTCATCTCGGCAAACAGCGTCTTCTGCAGCGCTTCGGTATCGGCCATCGCCGCCTTCATATAGGCGTTCTCGTCCTCCAGGTGCTTGCGGATTTCCGGGTCGAGGATCGAGGGATCCTTGAACATCGCCTGCCAGTTGTCGGCGCGCAGCCACCCATAGTCGTCCGTGCGGGTGATGCCATGGCGGGTATCGGTCACCGGTTTTTTTGAAGCAACGGGAGCGGCGGGCAGATTCTTGAATATGGACAAGGATGACTCCGGGAAAAATGCGAGGGGTGTACACCGGAGATAGAGGCCGGGTGCGCAAGGTTCAAGGAAAAAGCGCGCGCTGTTGCAGAGATCGGCATGGGCGGCCTCCTTGCGCCGATCTCCCCCGGTTGAGGGCGGGGCTATCACATATGGATTTACGGCTTGCTGCCTCTTCTCCCCGCGGGGGAGAAGAGGGAGTCCAATGCAATTGCCCTGCAGTTGAGCGGGAGATGTCACGAAGTCACAGAGGGGTATGCCCCAGGCTGTCGTATATTGTGGCCGTTTGCGGTTGTCGGCCGCAATTCACATAGGAAAGCTTTAACCGTACGTTAGCGCAATTCCTTCAGATTGCGCCTCAGGCGCGATGTCGTTTCCCCGTGCGCTCTGTCAGAGGCATCATGCCTTGAACCTCCCTTTTTCGTTCAGCTTGCGGGCGTTCGCCCTGCCGGAGTTCAGTCATGACCTTTCGCAATCTCTCCATTCTCCAGAAGATCGGCCTCGTCGTGTTCGTCATGGGGCTCTCGTCGCTGGTCATCGCCTTCGTCGGCGCGAAGGGTATTTCAGCGCTGGAGCAGGCCATCGTGTCGGTCGGCGAGAAAGAGGAAGTTGCCCGCGAGGCGATGGACCTGCGCGTCGATATCATCGCCATCAGCCGCATGACCTACCAGCTCGCCGCCCAGCCTGAAAAGGCGGCCGATTTCCGCGCGGAAACGGAGAAGCGCTCCAACGAAATGCTCGAGCGCCTGCCGAAGATCGAAGCGACCGCCGACCAAACCGAACTCAAGCAACTGCAGACGATCCGCTCGACGCTCGAAACTTACTTCGGCGAAATCCGCGCCATGGTGGATGTGGCCGAAAAGGACAGCCAGGATGGTGCTGCGATCAAGGCGGGGCTCGACAAGGCGCTCGCCGCCCAAAAGACCGTCACCAGCGCGGTCAAGGAATACAGCACCTATTCGGGCGAAGCGCTCGCCACGGCCCGCGCCGACGCTCTCAAGTCCTCGTCGCTCGCACTCGTCATCGCCGTAGCGTCGGCCGCGGCCTGCATCGTCTTTGGTGCGGTGGTCAGCCTGCTCGTTGCCCGCCGGGGGATCGCCGCACCTGTGCGCAGCCTGACGGCCGCCATGAGCCGCCTTGCCGAAGGCAACCTCGACAGCACCGGCACGGATGCCGGCCGCAAGGACGAGATCGGCGAAATGGCGCGCGCCGTCGAAGTCTTCCGCCGCAACGCGCTGGCGATGCGCGACATGAAGGCGCAGGAGGCAGCACTTCATGCGCTCAGCAGCGATCTGCAGTCGAGCATCAGCGCCGTGGTTGCCGCAGCGGTCGCCGGCGATTTCACCGGCCGTATCGGCAAGGACTACCAGAACGACGATCTCAACCGCTTCGCAGGCAGCGTCAACGAACTGGTCGACAGTATCGACAACGCCGTCGCCGAAGTGCGCCGGGTCATCGCCGCTCTTGCCGACGCCGATCTGTCGCAGAACATGGAAGGGCAGTTCCACGGCGCCTTCGCCGAGCTGCAGCAGAACGTCAATACGACGATGGTGACGTTGCGCCTGACCATGCAAAATGTGCGCGGGGCTGCCGGCACGATCAAGGAAAGTTCCGCCGAACTGAGCTCGGCCGCCAACGACCTCTCCAAGCGCACCGAGCAGCAGGCCGCAGCGCTTGAGGAAACCGCCGCGGCATTGGACGAGATCACCGCGACCGTCCGCGCCTCCTCGTCGCGCGCCAACGAAGCCCGCGACATGGTGCGCGAAACCAAGGAGAGCGCCGGCAAGTCGGGCGAGATCGTCCGCAGCGCCGTCAGCGCCATGAGCCGCATCGAGGGTTCGTCGAGCCGGATCAGCCAGATCATCGGCGTCATCGACGAGATCGCCTTCCAGACCAACCTGCTTGCCCTCAACGCCGGTGTCGAGGCGGCTCGCGCCGGTGAAGCCGGACGCGGTTTTGCCGTCGTCGCCCAGGAAGTGCGCGAACTGGCGCAACGCTCCGCCAATGCCGCCAAGGAAATCAAGACGCTGATCAGCGCGTCTGCCTCGGAAGTCGAGGGCGGCGTCTCGCTGGTGCGGGCAACGGGCGATGCCCTGCTGGAAATCGAGAAGCTCGTCCTGCGCGTCAACGACCATGTGGACAGCATCGCGACCGCGGCGCGCGAACAGGCAACCGCGCTTGCCGAAATCAACACCTCGGTCAACCACATGGACCAGATGACGCAGAAGAACGCCGCCATGGTCGAGGAGACGACGGCCGCCAGCGAGACGCTCGCCGACGAGAGCCGCCAGCTCCAGACCCTGCTTGCCCGCTTCAAGCTGGAGGAAGCAAGCCGCGTGTCGCATTCGCAGCTGCGTACCCGCTACGCGGCCTGAGCGGCCACTCACAGCTGAAACAACCGGAAGCGGCCGCTTGTCGAACGACAGGCGGCCGTTTTCGCATGCTGGATCGTTTCATTGGCCCTCGTCCCTTCAGGCTCGCCGTTCAGGTGGGTGTCAGCTTTGTGGTTTCCTCTCCGTCATCTGTGCGGCCAGGCGGCCGTGCCGGGCCTGTCGGGAGAGAGTGGACAACATGACGAAGAAAGCACTGCATATTGTCCTTGAGACCGAGCGGAGGGACACTGTCTTCGGTCAGGACGAGCCGCCGGTCGGCGATTTTTCCTTCAATGCCAAGGTGGCTGACGTGTTTGACGACATGGTCAGCCGCTCGGTGCCGCACTACGAAGAAATGCAGCGGATGGTCTGCGAACTGGCGCTGGATTTTGCCAGTCCCAATACCCGCTTGTACGATATCGGCTGCTCGACTGCGACCACGCTGCTGGCCCTCGATCCCGTTCTGGATCCCAGTGTCAAGTTCATTGGCGTCGACAACGCCCCCGATATGCTTGAGAAGGCACGGCAGAAGATCGCCCAGACCGGGACGCAAAGGCCGATCGAGCTGCAGACGGCCGATTTGCACAAGGGCCTTTATATGGAGAATGCCAGCGTCGTTACGATGCTGCTGACACTTCAGTTCATTCGTCCACTCTACCGCGAGCGAATGATGAGGATGATCTACTCCGGCTTGAACGAACAGGGCTGCGTGGTCCTGATCGAAAAGCTGACGAGCGAAGACACGACCTTCAATCGCCTGTTCATCCAGCATTATTACGATTTCAAGCGGCGAAACGGATATTCGGAGATCGAGATATCCAAGAAACGGGAAGCGCTGGAAAATGTTCTCATCCCCTATCGACTGGAAGAGAATATCCAGCTTCTCAGGGAAACAGGGTTCAAGCACGTCGAGGTGTTTTTCCGCTGGTACAATTTCTGCGGCATCATCGCGGTCAAATAGCTGAGAAAAAAATGAAATCCTTGATGATCTCCATCGGCAACTTTCTGTTCCGGTATCGAAACCAGCTATTCCCCGTCATTATCGTCGGGCTGTTTCTCTCCGCCGCGCCGGAAACGGAAATGTTTGGCAGCAAGCAGCTCGAAAATGCCAAGGACATGGTCGCATGGCTTATCGCATTTTCCGGGCTGGCGTTCCGCGCGATCGTTATCGGCTATGCCTACATTCAGCGGGGCGGCCTGAACAAGAAGGTCTACGCCAAAAATCTTGTCACCGAAGGCATGTTCGGCATCTGCCGCAATCCGTTGTATGTCGGCAACGTCCTGATCTACAGCGCGGTCTTCCTTCTGCATGGCGACCCGGTGGTGACTGTCATCGGTATCCTGTTGTTCGGTTTCATGTACCAGTGCATCGTCTACGCCGAAGAGGCGTTCCTTAAGGGGAAATTCGGGGAAGGCTACAAGGTCTACTGCGCCGATGTCCCGCGTTGGCTGCCGCGCTTCGGCAAATTTTCCCAGGCCACCGAGGGCATGGACTTCAATTTCAAGCGGGTTATTGCCAAGGATTATTCAACCGCATCGGCCGCACTGATCACCTTGCTGCTGGCGGAAATTTACGAGCACGTTGCCGGCTCGGTTCCGATCCCCGATGCCCGTTATGTGTCCATCCTCGCAACACTCATTGTTCTGACCGGCATCGCCACCGCATTCATCAGTCAGCTGAAGAAACGCGGGGTCTTCAGCGAATAGAAAACGGTTTGAATGGAGACGTTCGGGCTTCCGTGGACTGGAGCCCGACCGCGCCATCGGCAGCCGCATTCCTTCCCTGAGGGCAATGATCCTTGACGCCGGCTGCAGCCCATTGCCGCTGCGTCGCTACTTTTCTCGAAAAAAATTTCACCGGCATGTCGATTTTCCCGACACTCGTTCGTCGTAGGAGCAGGAAGGTCGATATGGCCTCCGTCAACCAGAGGAGAAAGACGATGCGTGTTATAGTTATGGTGAAAGCGACGAAGGAGAGCGAAGCGGGAATCATGCCCTCGACTGAACTTCTTGAGGCGATGGGCAAGTTCAACGAGGAACTGATCAATGCTGGCGTCATGCTAGCGGGCGAGGGGCTGCATCCTTCCTCGAAAGGCAAGCGCGTGGCGTTCGACGGCCCCGGCCGCACCGTTATTGACGGGCCTTTCGCCGAGACCCGCGAACTGGTCGCCGGCTTCTGGATCTGGGAAGTGAAGGACATGGCCGAGGCGGTGGAATGGGCGAAGCGTTGCCCCAATCCGATGCCGGGCCCGAGCGAACTCGAGATCCGCCAGGTGTTCGAGGCCGCCGACTTCGGCGATGCGCTGACGCCGGAGCTCGCCGAACAGGAGGAGCGTCAGCGCGAGAAGCTGGCCGGCCATTAGAGCGGGATGATTTTAGGTCGAATCGACCTGAAATCTGAATCCGCTCTAGAATCGAAGAAGTAGAGCATGATGTCGTCCGAAAGCCGCTTACACTTTTCGGCATCATGCTCTAACGCCGCGCCGCCTCCGTCGCCGCCGCCGCTTGACGCCGCCCTCGCATCTCCCGTAAGCGGGAAACATGGCGGCGACCGAAACCCATCAGACGATCGAGACGGTCTTCCGGATCGAACAGGCCAGGCTCATCGCGGGCCTGGCCCGAATGGTGCGGGACGTCGGTTTGGCCGAAGACCTGGCGCAGGACGCCCTCGTGGCCGCCCTCTCTGAATGGCCGAAGACCGGGGTTCCGAGAAATCCAGGCGCCTGGCTGATGGCCGCTGCCAAGCGCCGCGCCATCGACGGGTTCCGCCGCAAGAAAATGTTGGCGCGCAAGCATGCCGAGATCGGCCGGGGCCTTGAGGGCGAAAGTGTCGATCCCGTCGCGGATATCGAGGCTGCCATGGATGACGATCTTGGCGACGAACTGCTGGGCCTGATCTTCACCGCCTGCCACCCGATGCTGTCGCCCGAGGCGCGCGCGGCGTTGACGCTGCGCCTGATCGGCGGGCTGACGACGGACGAGATCGCCCGCGCCTTCCTCTCCAGCGAAGCGACCATCGCCCAGCGCATTGTCCGGGCCAAGAAGACGCTCGGCAAGGCCGGCCTGGCCTATGAAGTGCCGCGCGGGCCGGACCGAAGGGAACGCCTCGCCTCGGTGCTCGAGGTGATCTACCTGATCTTCAACGAAGGCTATGCGGCCACCGCCGGCGAGGACCTGATCCGTCCGGCCCTGTGCGCCGAGGCCCAGCGCCTTGGCCGCATCCTCGCCGGGCTGGCGCCCGGTGAGCCCGAGGTTTTCGGTCTCCTCGCGCTGATGGAAATCCAGGCCTCGCGTCTCAGCGCCCGAATTGCGCCGGACGGATCGCTCGTTCCGCTGACCCAACAGAACCGCACCCGCTGGGACCAGCTCCTGATCCGCCGGGGTTTCGCTGCATTGGCGCGTGCCGAAGCGCTCGGCGGTGCGGGCGGACCCTACGCCCTGCAGGCAGCACTCGCTGCCTGCCACGCAAGGGCGCGCAAGGCTGAGGAGACCGACTGGCAGAGGATCGCCGCGCTCTACGACACGCTGCTTGAGGTGATGCCGTCACCGGTCGTCGATCTCAATCGGGCCGTGGCCCACAGCATGGCCTTCGGGCCGGAGGCAGGTCTGGCGCTCGTGAAGGCGATCGAGCAGGCGGGGACCCTGCGCGACTATGCCCCGCTGCCGGCAGCCAAGGGGGACTTCCTGTTCCGGGCGGGCCGGCTGACCGAAGCCAGGGCAGAGTTCGCGCGCGCGGCCGCGCTCACCCGCAATGAACGCGAACGAGCCTTCCTGCTAGCACGGGCGGCGGCCTGCGGCGGCTGACCTCAACGCCTATGCGCCGTCCGCCACACGTTCTGGATCGCACGAGATGCCGAACCCGAAGGGGCGTTTGGTGGCAGGATGTCCAACGTCCTCTCGTCCCCCATTCCCTCGCCAACTGCGACACGGCTCACCTCTGACCTGGGGCTCATAATTGTCGTGCCGTCCTGCCGGATGGATCCTGAATCTGGACGGCCTTGGAATGCTGCGACGTCGGACGCGGGTGAGCATTTTGTGGCTGGACAAGGCGCTTACACTTTCGGCATCGTGCTCCAGCCTTGAGGCTACCCCACCAGCTTCAGCCCGATGCCCCACGGGTCGATCAGCGAGACGGTGGCGCCGTTGCGCGTCACCGGGATTTCCAACTCGTCGAGCTTGGCGACTGCCGCCTGCAGCTTGGCCGGATCGTTGAAATGCACGGTGTAGTCGGCAAGGCCGGTCATGTTGCCCTGCCGCTTCGGAGCACCGCGCGAATTCCAGATGTTGGCGCCGACATGGTGGTGATACTCGCCGGAGGCGAAGAAGCTGGCGCCGGGATAGGTGGCCATCAGGTCGAGCCCGAGCACGTCGCGGAAGAAGGCGTTGGCCTGCGGAATGTCCGACACCTGCAGGTGGATATGGCCGATCGCCGTCCCATCCGCCATGCCCTCCCATTTGTCCTTCGGCGCCGCGTCGTAGAGTGCCTGCAGGTCGAGCGGCAGCGTCGCCATTTTCACCATGCCGTCCTCGATATAGTTCCATTCCTCGCGGGGGCGGTCGCGATAGACCTCGATGCCGTTGCCTTCGGGGTCGCCGAGATAGATCGCCTCGCTCACCAGATGATCCGACGCGCCCTGCAGCGGCACGTTGTTGTGGGCGACATGGGCGAGCCAGCGGCCAAGCTCGGTGCGATCCGGAACGAGGAAGGCGGTGTGGAAGAGGCCGGGCGCGTTGCGCGGCGCAACGGCGGCATTGCCTTCGGTCGTCAGCGTCAGAAGCGGCCGTCCGGCAACGCCGAGCGTCTCGCCGCTCGCCGTCTTTTCCATCGGCGTCAGGCCCATGATCTGTTGATACCACGACGACACCATGGCCAAGTCGCGCACCACCAGATGCGAGTGATCGATATAGGCCGGCATGCGCACGGCGTGTGTTAAGGCGTGCTCTGTCATCGTCATGCTTTCTGCCTTGGCTGAGGCCGTTCCCGTTGCCAGCGCTGTCGCCGACAACTTCATGAAGGTGCGTCTGTCGAAGCTGGCCATGGGCGCGTCCCGTTTGAAACTCTTGCAGAACTATATGGCGCGCGCGCGGCGTGCACGAAAGGGGGCGGATTGGGGAAGTACCGTTCTCAGCCTGTTGACAATCGCCTGCGACCGCATGGCTACTGCATAATTCCTTAAATCGGAATCGATTTAAGGATCAAATTATGCAGCAACTTTAAAGAGCTACAGCGCCGTTTGCGCGTCATACTTGACGCGCGGCGCTGTAGTTGTGACTTTTTCCCACTCACACCTATATTCTATCTATCCGCACCAGGCAGCGAGGGTTGGTGAAAACAGCGGCCATGAGGCAGGACGTCTTGCCTCTCTGCCGGCGCGGCGAACCCGAGGAGACAGTCATGTATTCGAGAATCATCGTCCCGATTGCCATGGACCAGCTGGAGCACGGTGAGAAGGTCCTGGAGCGCGCCAAGTCGCTGCTCGACGAGGGCGGCGAAATCATCCTGCTGAATGTGGTCGAGGATCTGAATGCCTATGCGCAGGGCTACATGATTGTCGACTTTCCGCTGGAAATGATCGAGGCATCGCGCAAGCATGCGGCCCAGACGCTGACCGATCTCAAGCGGAAACATGGCGTCAAGGGCCGCGTCGAAATCCGCGTCGGCGGCGCCGCCGGCATCATCAACGCCTTTGCGGAAGAGATGGAGGGCGACCTGGTGATCATCGCCTCGCACCGGCCGGGGCTGATCGACTATTTCATCGGCTCCACCGCAAGCCGCGTCGCCAGCCATTGCAAATGCGCGGTGCTGATCGATCGCTGAGACGAAAACGTGACGGCAGCGAAGGTGCGGCCGGTCGCCGCCAGCGGCTGCGCGTCCGGCTCTTTGCAGTCATTCCCGGCGCTTTTCAAGCGCTCTTCGGCCCCCTCTGAGAGCGGACGGGGCGAGTGGCAGATCGCACCGACGTGTTCAGCGCCACGGCGGCGCGAATGAGCGCCTTCAACGCCTTTTCGTCAATCTTGTCGCCCTCATGGAAATCGATGGCACGTCTGGTGTTGCCTTCGAGGCTGGAGTTGAAGAGGCCTGAAGGGTCCTCCAGCGAAGCGCCCTTGGCGAAGGTCAGCTTCACGGCGGTCTTGTAGGTTTCACCGGTGCAGATCATCCCGGCGTGCGACCACACCGGAACCCCTCGCCACTTCCACTCCTCGACCACGTCGGGGTCGGCCTGCTTGATGAGAATTCGGACCCGAGCGAGCGTCTCGCCCCGCCAATCACTCAGTTCCTTGATTCTCGCATCTATCAGCTGGGAGGGCGAATCGCCTCCTTTCGCTTCCTTCGGTTCGCTCATGGCTGTTGTCGCTTCCATCATGGTTGTTGTCGCGCGCCCGTCACTGAGTATCGTTAGTCAGCACTTGGTACCATCGCATCTCGTTTCCATCAGGGTCTTTGTCGAACCAGCTTATCATGTTGGGTCTCGTCTCGATTTCGGGTACTTCGACCCCGGGCACGCACCAGGTCCCACGCCACGCATGCACCTCGCGACTTCCCGCTCACATGCGTTCGCCGGGCAGTTGGCTGGCTTGCTTCACCCAAGCGGCGAACTGATCCTCGTCGATCTGGTCGTCCTCATGGATGTCGAGGTAGCGCACGTCCTTGTGCTTGGACTCGCCGGGAGGGAGAGGACGCAGCGACGTGCCGCGGAAGAACGCCACCTTGACGTATTTCGTGAAGCAATGAAGGCTGAGGAACCAGCCCTGGCCCTCGACGCCATAGAAGGGCGAGTTCCATTTGACTGCCTTGCGCACGCCGGAGACGGTGCGCACGATGAGCGCGTCGAGGCGGCGCCCGACGTCGCTTTTCCAGCCCGGCATGGCCGCGATGTAGGCCTGCACGGGGGCGTCGCCGTCGGCCTTCGCGATCTGAGGGTTGCCGCCTGCGAGGAGGGTCGGCTTCGCGGCCACCGCGGGGCTCTTGCTCTTGGTTGCGGTGGCTTTGGGCACTGCATGGTGCGCCGGCAGCTCCTTCGTCGCGGCCTTGGTGGGCTTGCGGGCTGATGACTTGGCGACTGACCTCTCGGGCTTGGGCGCCTCCGCAGCAACCCGCTTGGCGCTGGCCTTCATCGCGACCTTCGCCGACTTCTTGGACGTTTTGTTGGCCATTACGTTCACTCCGCTGATAGACGGATAATAATCAAATACTTGATTTTTAGTGATGTCGACCATTCTGTCGGTGTGCAGGTCCGGATATTCTGCGGCGGCGTCGCATAGCTACGTCGTTCGGATCGATCTGGGCAAGAGCAGGAAACGGCAGGGTAAGCGCGGCAGCAAGCGGCGTGGCGGCAGGCAAGGGGCCTGGATGTACGATATGCCGTTTCAATGCCATGCATGGTCTCCCCGAACGCCTTTGCGGGTTTCATTCTCTGAAAAGCGATGCTTTCGCAAGTTTCCAGGGGAACAACGCGCGTGCTCGTCGCCAAGAAGTCGATCTGTTGCAAAGATTGATCTTTCCTGCCCTTTTTTGGCTCGCCTGCGTGTGTCAAATTGTATGGCTGCCGCGCTCGTGTCGTGGCGGTATGGTGCTGCGAACCATGGTGGGCATTTGTTGGCAGCATCGTGAAGCCGAATTGCAATGAAGTGTCGAGGGGCTCTGTGGAAATCAAGGGCGTCAACTGGAACTATGATCGCTCCGAGCTGATAGCCGATGGCGTCGTCCATGGGATCGGCCTTGCTTTTGCGCTGATCGGCGTCACGGCGATGATCTTCTATGCGACCCTCTGGAGCACGTCCGGCCAGCTGGTCGCTGCCTGGATCTACGGCGCCGGGCTGGTTGCGACGCTGTCGATCTCCTTCCTCTACAATCTCTATCCCGTGTCGAAGACGAAATGGTTCCTGCGCCGCTTCGACCATTCGTCGATCTTCGTATTGATCGCCGCCACCTATACGCCGTTCCTGCAGCGCGGCTGGGAGGATCCCTATCTGTTCGGCATGCTGATCGGCATCTGGGCGATCGCCTTTGTCGGCGTCTTGATCAAATGCGTCTTTCCCGGCCGGTTCGACAAGGTGGCGATCCTGCTTTATCTCGCCATGGGCTGGAGCGGCGTGTTTGCTGCCGGCCCGCTGCTGTCGCAGCTGACGGGAACGACGCTGATCCTCATCCTGATCGGCGGCATCATCTATTCCTGCGGCGTGATCTTCCATGTCTGGGAAAAGCTGCGCTTCCAGAACGCCATCTGGCACGGCTTCGTGGTAACGGCGTCCGCCGTGCACTATTCAGCCGTTCTCACCTGCATCAGCAGCGCTTCGGCCTGAGCCGTTGTCTCACCGGACGTCAGTTCGGCGCAGCGCCGGGAGCCTGCTGCGGCGCCTGATCGCATCCCGTGGCGGGCCGCAGCGATTTCACCATCCGGCCGATCACGCCGTTGAACGTTTTCAGCGCGTCGCGCGGATAGCGAAGGTGAAAATAGGCGGCGGTTCCATCGCAGAGAGCGATGCCGCGGACATAGAGAACATCTGCCGCCCGCGAGCCGGAATAGCTCGCCCAGCCCTCTGTCACCTTGTCATAGGTGATCGTCCATCCCTCAGCCCTGTCCCCGTCGATGCGCTTGCGTGCCACGCCGGCAAATTCCCCATCCTCGATCATCGTGCCGTAGATCAAAAGCTCGGAACGCCCATCGTCGGAGCGGAAGGTCGCGCCATCGCCGTTGTCGGCTTCCTGCTGACGCGTGAACGCCGGCGGTACGGCCGCGCTGTATCCGAAGCGCGGATTGGAATAGCGCGTCCAATCGTCCGCGGCGAGGGCGGGCCAGCTTGAAAAAAGGGCTGCTGTCAGCAACAGCGCATGTCTCAAGGTCACCTCCGTTGTTGCAGTACGCCGCCAGGCGGCCATGTGTTCTCATTTGAGACGGAGCGGGCCGGAAACGTATTCACGGCGAACCGCAAGAAAAAAACAAGGGGTTGAAAAACCATCTTTCGACTGGAACCGCAAAGGCCCCCTGGGGTAGTGGTAAGGGCCACGCAATGTATTAGCAATATTAAAGACTTTTGCCGAAAGACATGCATTCTTGAGTGAAAACGGTGGAGACGCACCGAGAAAGAGGGCGAATGTCTGAGCCACGCAATGCCGCAAACCGCAACATCTCAGGTGAGCGCCCGGACTACGGCGTCGATGACAAGGGCGTCCCGCTTTGGACCGAGGCGGACGAAGAGATGGCGTCGGGCCGCAATTGGTCGGTCATCCTCGTCTTCCTGTTCGTGCCCTTGATGGCGCTGGCCGTGCTGGCGCTCTGTCTTTACGCCCTGTTTGCCCATGTCTTCGGCCTGCCGTCCGCGCCGGAGACTGTCATTGAAAGCACCAGGCTACCATCGTGATGTGCGCGGCGCTGTTCTGAGCCGCGCCCGGCGGGCAAATTCACCCCTGTTCGAAGGTCAGGGCCACTCCATTCATGCAGTAGCGCAGGCCGGTCGGCGGCGGGCCGTCGGGGAAGACGTGGCCGAGATGCGCGTCGCAATCGGCACAGCGGATTTCCGTCCGGCTCATCCCATAGGACGTGTCGTGATGTTTCGTCACGGCGTTGGGCGAGATCGGTTCGTAGAAGCTCGGCCAGCCGGTACCGGAATTGAACTTTGCCTGCGAGCGATAGAGCGGCCGGTTGCAGCAGACGCAGTGATAGACACCCTCCTTGCTCAAGTCGAAATCCGGGCTCGAGAAAGCGCGTTCGGTGCCGTGCTGACGGGTGATGCGGTACTGTTCCGGCGTCAGCTGCGCGCGCCATTCCTCATCGGTCCTGAGTATTTTCAAGGTGCTGGTGTCGCTCATCGGTGTCTCCCTGATTTGCTGCAAAGATATAGGAAGGATCGGGCGTTCCGGCAATCACCCCGTCTGCGGCGTCCAATCACGCGCCAGCCCGTGGCAATCTGGGGAGAAGGGCCGTTTTTCCGGCCATAAGCTTGAGTTCGTTGCTCGCTTGGCTTATCCCCAAGAGTGTTCGCCATCGACATTCGTTCGCAGGGCTTCCTTGCTGTCTCCTGCCACGCCGCAGCCCGCAACCCTTGAAAGGAACAATCGGAACCATGAATGTCGCCGATCTGACATTTCTGGCTCTCCTTTTGCCGTTCCTGGGCGCAATCGTGGCGCCGCTCCTGACCCGCATCCTCGGTCCCAATGCCGCCTGGGCGCTGGCACTCATTCCCGTGGCGATCCTTCTGCATTTTACCGGCTTCGCGGCGGAGATTGCGCGCGGCCAGGTGGTGACCGGCGGCTATGTCTGGGTGCCGTCCTTCAATGTCAGCTTCTCCTGGCTGGTCGACGGACTGTCGCTGACCTTCATCCTGTTGATTACAGGCATCGGCGCGCTGATCGTGCTTTATTCCGGCGGTTACCTGAAGGGACATCCGCATCAGGGCCGGTTCTTCTCGTTCCTCCTGATGTTCATGGGCTCGATGCTGGGACTGGTGGCATCCGACAGTTTCCTGATGCTGTTCGTCTTCTGGGAGCTGACTTCGATCACCTCGTTCCTGCTGATCGGTTTCGATCATGAGCGCGAAGCGGCCCGCCGCGCAGCCCTTCAGGCGCTGGTGGTGACGGGCGGCGGGGGGCTGTTCCTGCTCGCCGGGCTGCTCCTCCTGTGGAACATCACCGGCATCACCCAGTTTTCGCTGCTCGCCGCCTTCGGCCCGGCGGTCAAGGCAAGCCCGCTCTATCTGGCTGCGCTGATCCTCGTGCTTGGCGGCGCCTTCACCAAATCGGCGCAGTTTCCCTTCCATTTCTGGCTGCCGAACGCCATGGAAGCGCCGACCCCGGTCTCGGCCTATCTGCATTCGGCGACCATGGTGAAAGCCGGGGTCTATCTGTTGATGCGGCTTTACCCGGTGCTGGGCGGCACGGCGGAGTGGCAGGTCATCCTCCCGGTTTTCGGCGCCGCGACGCTCGTCATCGGGGCGCTTTTGGCGGTGCGCCAGACCGATCTGAAACTGATGCTCGCCTATACGACGATGTCGTCGCTCGGGCTTCTGGTTCTCTTGACCGGTTTCGGCGCGCCCCACGCGATCGAGGCGGCAGCGCTCTACCTGGTGGCCCATGCCCTGTTCAAGGGGGCGCTGTTCATGATCGCCGGCATCATCGATCACGAAACGGGAGTGCGTGACGTCACCCGGCTCGGCGGCCTGCGCTTCGCCATGCCGCTGACATTTGCCATTGCCATGGCCGCCGCCGTTTCGATGGGCGGCCTGCCGCCGTTCTCCGGCTTCCTGGCGAAGGAAGAAATCTATATGGCGCTGTCGTCCTTCGACGGGCGCGCGATCATTTTCGCGGCGCTGGCCGTTGTCGGCAATGCCCTGATGTTCGCCGTCGCCTTCGCGGTGGCGCTGAAGCCGTTCGTCGGCAAACAGGTGAAAACGCCGACGGCTCCCCATGAGGCTCCCATATTGCTCTGGCTCGGCCCTGCCGTTCTGGCGCTGAAGGGGCTGACGGTCGCACTCTTTTCCGGCACCGTCCATGAACTGATCACGTCGCCGATGGCATCCGCCATTGCCGGCGAGGCGCGGGTGGTGACCATCTCGCTGGTGCCGCATATCGGCGTTCCGCTGGCGCTCTCGACCCTTACCGTTCTGCTCGGGATCGGCATCTATCTCGCGCTTGCGCGTTTTCGCGGCGGGATCGCTGCCGTTCTCGCCGCGATCGGCTGGGGGCCGGACCGCGGCTTCGATCAGGCGATGCGCGGCCTCATCCGCCTGTCCGCGACGGTGACGCGGCGGCTGCAGACTGGCCGGCTCGACACCTATATGACGGCCACATTCCTGCTGCTGGCGATCGTCCTCATCGCACCGCCCTTCCTCTACGGCGAACTGGCCCGGGCGCCGGTTTTCCCGCAGGACATTCCGCTGCATGAACTCGCCATCATGGTCATCGCGGCGATCGGGCTCGTCGCGGTCGTTTTGGCGCAGGACCGTCTGACGGCTATCGTCTCGCTCGGCATCCAGGGCTTTTCGGTCGCCGTGATCTTCCTGCTCTTCGGTGCGCCGGACCTCGCCTTCACCCAGTTCATGGTCGAAACGCTCGCTGTCGTCATCCTGGCGCTGGTCATGACGCGGCTCAGGCTGTCGCCCTCCGATCATCGTCCGCGTCGCGAGACCCTGCCGGATATGGCAATCGCGCTGGCCTGCGGGCTCGGTGCGACGCTCTTTCTGCTCAAGGTGACGGAAGCGCCGTTCGACACGGCGCTCAGTGATTTCTTCAACCAGTATTCGAAGACGATCGCCCACGGCGCCAATGTCGTCAACGTCATCATCGTCGATTTCCGCGGCACGGATACGCTGGGCGAAATCGCCGTGGTGATGATCGCCGCGCTGGCGATCCTGTCGCTCGTGCGGCTGCGGGCAGGCTCGCTCAGGCGCATCGTCGACAATGATCCCGATGCGGAGGATGCGAGCCGATGAAATCGCTGATCTTGCGCACGGTGGCGCCGCTGATCGTCGGCCTGATGATGCTGTTTTCGCTCTTCGTGCTCCTGCGCGGCCACAACGAGCCAGGCGGCGGCTTCATCGGCGGGCTGATCGCGGTTGCCGCCCTGTCGATCTACGGCATCGCCTTCGGCGTCGAAACCGTGCGCCGGGCAATCGTCTTTCATCCGCTGGCCATTGCCGGGGCAGGGCTGCTGCTTTCGACGCTGTCCGGCCTCGTGTCGATGGTGTTCCATGTGCCGTTCATGTCGGGGCTTTGGACCTATCCGGTCATCCTCGGCGAAGAGGTGCCGCTGTCGAGCGTCATGACCTTCGATATCGGCGTCTATCTGGTCGTCGTCGGCGCGGTGACCTCCGTCGCCCTGTCGCTCGAGGAAAGGGGAGAGGATTGATGGAACCCGTTTTCGCCCTCCTGACCGGCATCTTCCTGACGATCGCCATCTATCTGCTTCTGTCGAAATTCATCATCCGCATGCTGATGGGCGTCGCCATCCTCGGCAATGCCGTCAACCTTCTGATCTTCACCAGCGGCCGGATCATGCGGGAAGTGCCGCCGGTGATCGGGCCGGGTCTCGACGTGCCGGCAGGGCCGGTCGCCAATCCGCTGCCGCAGGCCCTGATCCTGACGGCGATCGTGATTTCCTTCTCGTTCTTCGCCTTCCTGCTGGTGCTCTCCTGGCGCGCTTACAGCACGCTTGGCACCGACAACACCGATGAGATGCGGGTGGCCGAGCCGCAAGACGCCGCGCTGCCGCCGCTGGGATACTGACGCAACCATGGCCGTTTCCCCGCCCCCCGCCGATCTGTCCGCAGCGCTGGTTCTTGAGCCGGTGGCAGCGCTCGACTGGCTGGTGATCCTGCCCGTCGCCTGGTGCATCGGCACCGGAGCGGTGCTGATGATGGTCCGGCCACGGACCTTTCTCCAGCCGCTGATCGCCATTGCGGCACTTTGCGTTCTGGCCGGGCTTGATGCTGCGCTCCTGTGGCATGTCTCTCAAAACGGTCCGGTGACGATGGTCATGGGCCGTTGGCTGCCGCCCTTCGGCATCGCCTTTACGGTCGATCTGACCGGCGCGCTGTTTGCGCTCATGGCGGCCCTGGTGGCGCTCGCCGGCGCCGTTGCCGCCGTCACCGATATCAACGACAGCGGCCGCCGCTACGGCTTCTATCCCTTTCTGATGCTCCTGATGGCCGGCGTCAGCGGCGCCTTCCTGACCGGCGACATCTTCAACCTCTATGTCTGGTTCGAGGTGCTGCTGATCTCGTCCTTCGGACTCCTGGTGCTCGGCGCGGAGCGTGCGCAGATCGACGGGGCGGTGAAATACGGCTTCCTCAACCTGGTCGCCACCACGCTGTTCCTGATCGCCACCGGCTATCTCTACGGCATTTTCGGCACGCTCAACATGGCCGATATCGCGGCCAAGGCCGGCGAGCTGCAGAGCACCGCGCCGCTGACGACGCTGGTTGCGCTCTACAGTCTCGCCTTCTGCATGAAGGCCGCTGCCTTTCCGGTGAACTTCTGGCTGCCCGCCTCCTACCATACGCCGCGCGTCGTCGTCTCGGCGCTGTTTGCCGGTCTGCTCACCAAGGTCGGCATCTACGCGCTGATCCGCGTTTCCGTCATGCTGTTCCCGGTAGAGCGGCAAGAGCTCAGCTTCGTCATTGCGCTTGTCGGCGCGCTGACGATGATCACCGGCGCGCTCGGGGCGCTGGCGCAGACCGACACGCGGCGCCTGCTCGGTTACCTCGTCATTGCCGGCATCGGCTCCATGCTTGCCGGTATTGCCGTCGGCGGTCCTGGCGGCGTCGGCGGTGCGGTCTTCTACGCACTGCATTCCATGGTGGTGATGACGGCGCTCTATCTGACGGCGGGGCTTGCCGCCCGTCTCGGCGGCGGCTTTTCGCTGGCCTCGCTCAGTGGGCTTTATACACGTCATGCGCTGTTTTCAGCGGTGTCGCTGATGCTGTTCTTTGCAGTCTCCGGCCTGCCGCCGTTTTCCGGCTTCTGGCCGAAGGTGATGCTGGTCAAGTCGGCCCTCGACGTCGGCGCCTGGTGGCTGGCGGCGGCGCTGCTTTCCACCGGCTTCCTGACGACGATCGCCACGGCGCGCCTGTTCCTGCTCGCCTACTGGCGGCCGGCGGCCGCGGCCGCACCGTCGGGAAAGGCTGCCTTGCCGGCAACGCTGCTGCTGCCGCTTGTGGGCCTGACGGCGGTGAGCATCCTGATCGGACTGTTTCCCGAGACCTTGCTCGGCCTCGTCCAGAAGGCAGCCTTGACGCTCAACGAGCCGTCCGCCTATCTGGGTTCCGTCTTTCCAGCCGGGAGCGCGCCATGAGATTCGTCATCGTCAATCTGCTGCTGACCCTGGTCTGGTCGGTCGTCACCGGCAGCTTCACCCTCCATAATCTGGCGCTCGGCTTCCTGATCGGCGCGTTGTCGCTCATGCTGGTGCGCGAGCGGCTGCCGGCCAGCCTGCATCGCGTCCGCCCGGTGAAGCTGCTGTTGCTGGCAGGATTGTTTTTCAAGGAACTCGCGCTGTCGGCAATCAAGGTCGCGGTCGTGGTGCTCAGGCCGAACATGCGGCTGCGGCCGGGCATTTTTGCCTTTCCGCTGACGATCACGCGCGATTTCGAGATCACCCTCCTCGCCAATTTGATCACGCTCACGCCCGGCACCTTGTCGGTCGATGTCTCGGACGACCGAAAGATGCTCTATGTGCATGCGCTCGATTGCCATGACCCGGCGGCCGAAAGGCGAGCGATCTCCAGCGGCTTCGAACGCCGCATCAGGGAGGCTTTTCCGGCATGAGCGCGTCCTCCATCCTTTCCTTCTCGACCACGTTCGCGCTTGTCACCCTGTCGCTCGGCCTGTTGCTGACGGTGGGCCGGATCGTGCGCGGCCCGACCCTGCCGGACCGGGTGCTGGGCCTCGACATGCTGGTCGCCATCGCCATCGGTTTCATTGCCGTCATCGCCATCCGCAGCGGCTTCAATCTCTATATCGACATCGCCATTGCGCTGAGCCTGGTCGGCTTTCTTGCCACCGTCGCCTTTGCCCGCTTCATTCTCGCCCGCGGCTTGTCGCCGGAATCAGGCCGTGCCTCCGGCAAGGCCTTGGCAACGGCGCGGCGCCCGAGAAAGCGAGGCCGCCGATGAGCACCGGTCCCGATATGCCCGTGGCGATCGCAGTCAGCGTGCTCATGATGGTCGGCTCGATCTTCAGCCTGGTGGCAGCGCTGGGGATTCTGCGCTTTCCGGACCTCTACACGCGCATGCATGCAGCCTCGAAGGCAGGCACTGTCGGCTCCGGACTGCTGTTGCTGGCGGCGGGGTTGCACGCGCTCGATATCGCCATTCTGCTCAGAGCGCTCGCCGGATTCGCCTTTTTCGTCTTAACTGCGCCGATTTCCGCCCATCTTCTCGCCAAGGCCGCCCATCAGGCGGGATACAAGCTCACCAATCTTTCGGTCACCGACCAATTGCCATTGGAAAAGCGGAAGTCCGATAATCTCTAAATGTCTGAAAGAACTGCAGCAGATTGGACGTAGAGAATCGCTCGCCCGCCAACACAAAGCCATGTCTTTTTTTAGATGTAACGTAATGTTTCCATCGCGGTGACGGTTGGCGCCACAGTCCAAGATGAGTAGGCTAGATCTCGCACAAATTATTATTGGACTTTTCTTCGATCAGTGTTAATCGAGTAAAAGCAAAGTGTCCATTTCCATATTAATTCGTTCCGAAATTCCAGCATGGGTTGTGAATATTGATTGTTGCTTTGAGGAGCCGGTATGTCCCGGCGCTTTGGCGATGTATTCAAACCCCGGAATTTGGAGTAATATGAGAGCTTGTCGCGGTTTTACGGTTTCTGTCGAGGGAAAACTTCGGATCAGAGTCGTTTAACGCGGTTTTCGGACATTTTCTTCGCATGTTTTGGTTGTGCACGCGATCCCCGTCGCGTGCATGTTGGAAGAATTCCGATAGGAGAAAGAAAGAATGACGGATCTAACGCTTGGCTCGGGCCACGATCTTCTGGTCGAACTCACCGCAGAGATCGTTGCAGCCTATGTCAGCAATCATGTCGTACCGGTTGCCGAACTCTCGACGCTGATCGGCGATGTGCATGCCGCCCTGAACAATACCAGCGCCCCGGCTCCGGTCGTGGTTGCCGTTGAAAAGCCGAAGCCGGCCGTTTCCGTGCGCAAGTCGGTTCAGGATGACCAGATCACGTGTCTGGAATGCGGCGGCACCTTCAAGTCGCTGAAGCGCCACCTGATGACGCACCATAGCCTGTCGCCGGAAGAGTACCGCGAGAAGTGGGACCTGCCGGCCGATTATCCGATGGTGGCTCCGGCCTACGCCGAAGCGCGTTCGCGCCTCGCTAAGGAAATGGGTCTCGGCCAGCGCCGCAAGCGTCGCGGCAAGTAAGGGCAGGGTGCCCCAGCCCTTTGAACAGCGAACCGGCCCGGCGAGACCAGGCCGGTTTTTTATCACCCGCGAGCGGCAAGAGCCCGACATCAGATTCGCGGCTAGAGGAAAATATACCTATTTTTTTCGGATAAATAACGAGAAACCTCAAAAAAACAACGCTTGATTGCGGAAAGGTCGTTCCTTTCATCCCCGCAATCGCACTAGGGTGTATGAATTATTTCCTATTTAAAGGAGTAAATCATGCGCCTCTGCAAAATGGCCCCCTTTTCCGCCGATCATTTTACGCCGCCGAACCGCACCCGTGCGGCGGCCGGCCAACGCCCGCCACTGGAAATCAAGTCGACTTCGCCATCGCCATTGGGCGATGCGGTCAGCATTGCCGAGCCCTGGGGACCGGTCCTGCCCGTCGCCGTCCATCTGCGCTGCCGCGTCGTGCGCCAGCTGGCGGCCGAGATGGTGATGCTGGTCGGTGAGCGGGTGCCGCTCAGGCGCGATCGCCGGCGCACCAGCTGCCATGTCCGGCAGATCTCCATGTATGTCTGCCATGTGGTGCTGCAGATTTCGCTCACCGATATCGGCTACGCTTTCGGCCGCGACCGGACGACCGTTAGCCATGCCTGCAACGTCGTCGAGGACCGTCGCGACGATCCGGCCTTCGATGATTTCGTCGCCTCGGTCGAGCGCGTCATCACCTCGGTTTTTGGCGCGCCGGGAGGTCGCGGGCATGAATAAAGCCGTTGATGCCCACAAGACCATCGTCCGCCTTGTCCGATACGCAGCAAGTCATTCGGCCGTCTTCATGGACGCCGTGGAGGGGGGCGTGACGTTCCACTCCGGCGCAAACCGGCCGCCCCGGCATTTCCCGCTGGATGCGTTGGAAAAGGCCTGCGCGTTAGGCCTCGTCGTCCGTGACGGCAACCGCATTCGCGCCACGTCCGAAGCGCGGGCCTTCCTGCGCCGCGCCTTGCTGGCGTCGGAAGACGCGTTTCAGGAGCAGCATCGCGACACTGAAAACCGTACGGTATCCGTCGATGGCATCCGTCAGACCGCGCGGGTCAACGCGCTGGAGTCACCGCTTGGCGCAATCGCCCGGCTGAAGGAGAAATCGGGCCACGCCTTCTTGCCCCCCGAAGCGCTTGCCGCGGGAGAACGGCTGCATGCCGATTTCACCCGGGCGCAATTGCAGCCGCGCCTGACCATGGCCTATGAGCCGCGCCTTGCTTCCAAGACCAAGGGAGGGGCAGGCGGCACGGCCGATCTCTGCGACACGGCGCTTGCCGCGCGGATGCGCGTCGGCAAGGCGATGGAGGCGATCGGGCCGGAGCTCTGCGGCGTCGCGCTCGATATCTGCTGCTTTCAGAAGGGATTGGAACTCGTCGAGCGGGAGCGGCAATGGCCGGTGCGCTCCGCCAAACTGATGTTGCGCGCCGCCCTGATGGCGCTTGCCCGTCACTACGCGCCGCCGCGTTCCGCGAGCAGGCACAGCCATGTCTGGGGAGCGGAGGGGTATCGGCCGGATGCGAGCGGCCTCGCAGCCGGCTCGGTGACCGGCATATGACCGGCCCGGGCTTAGGCCGCCAGCCGCCGGGCAGCTTCGTCCTTGATGCGCTTGACCATCGAGCGCAGGCCGTTGGCGCGCTGCGCCGTCAGGTATTCGATCAGGCCCATGCGGCCGAACAGGTCGAGCGCATCGATCTTGATGATGTCCGAGGCAGGCTTGCCGGAAAAGATCGACAGCACGATGGCGACGAGGCCGCGCACGATATGCGCGTCCGATTCGCCTTCGAAAGTGAGGATCGGATCGCGGCTTGCGCCATCGGCATGGGTGACCAGCCAGACCTGGCTGGCGCAGCCATGCACCTTGGTCTCGGCCGTCCGCTTTGCCTCAGGCATCTCCGGCAGCTTGCGGCCGAGCTCGATGACATAGCTCATCCGGTCCTGCCAATCGTCCAGATAGGAGCAATTGTCGATGATTTCGGCAAGCGGCGTGATCCGCGATGTGTTCATCTGATCCATGCCCTTCATATAGGCGCGATGCCGGGGAGTGTGAAGCGTTTTTGCGCAATACAGCGCGTTGTCGGTGTCGCGCCGTCGGAAATGGTCCCCGAAGCCTGTGTCCCGGCGTTCGAGCAAATGCTACAAAAAATGGAAGCTACCGTGGTTCTCGCCATCCGCATCGCCTCTGGCTATCCCAGGTCTTGACTGTATCGCAGTTGAGATACATATAGGTTGACCATTTGCTGACCAATCGCCATTGAGGTGAGTGGCCGACAGGTAGCTAATCACGGCATGGGAGTCCTAAAATGGCTGCTAACACAAAAATGATTCACGTTCGGGTCGATGACGACATCCGCGAAGAAGCTGCGGCGGTTCTTGGATCGTTCGGTCTTTCGGTTTCAGAGGCCGTTCGAGTGTTTCTTCATCGTGTCGTCGCTAGCCAGAGCTTTCCGCTTGAACTCAAGGTCCCCAACGAAACGACCCGTGCCGCTCTTGCAGAGGCTCGTGAGATCAGGAAAGCTCGCAAGGCCCGCTTTGCGACGCCGGAGGAGCTTTTCGCTGATCTCGATGGCAAGAAGGAACAGGCCTCGACTCCAAGTTCTGCGAGCAAGCAACTTGAGAAAACCAAGCGCCGCTAGACGAGCCTCTCTTCCGAGAGCCTCTGAGTATACCAAGCAATTTCGAAAAGACTGGGACCGGTACAACAAGGCCGGCAAAATGGACATGAATCGCGTCATCGAATTGATGACTGAGATTATTCTGAAAAAGCCGCTTGGAGCAGAGTGGGCTGATCATGAGCTTTCCGGTAACGAGTGGAAAGGCGCAAGGGAAGCCCATATCGGAGGTGATTTTCTCCTCGTCTATGATGCAGATGACGACTTCGTCGAATTTGTCAGGCTGGGCACGCATTCTGAGCTGTTCGGACGGTAAAAAGGCGGTCGTAACACTGCCCCTCCGCATGAAAACGTCAGCGCATCATCTATTCAATGGTCCGGCTGTTCAATAGGTCCGGGACGACGTTCGCTCGGTGTCTGTCTGCTTTCAATTATGTTTTACTGCGCCGCAGCCGTCTTCGGATCGAGGCGCTTTTCCGGCACGGGTATCTTGTTGAAGAGCGGCTCGGCTTCGGCGGAGCCGGGTTCTTCAGTCGTGACAGCCGCGGCCGGCACAGGAGTGGTGATGGTGCCGGTCGTTACCGTGTCGCTCGGCTCGGCGAATTGCTGGTCGAGGAAGAGATAGGCGATCTTGGCGCCCTCGCGGGCCCGGTGGCCGAGCGCCACGAAGGTCTCGGCACCCTTTTCGCACACGTCCGGCTTCTGCACGCAGAGCGCGCTGATATAGCCGAAGGCCTCGGTCGCGGCCGACATCGTGTCGCCGACATCCACCTTTGGACCCTTTTCAAGCGTCGCGCTGCTCGACGGGTCGAGAAACGGCAGAAGCACCAGCACCAGCGAAAACCAGAATGTTCCCTTGATCAGAAACCACATTGTTTTGCCCAATCCTTTGGTCCGGCCTTTGGTCCGGCATTTGGTCCGGCGCCTGGCGTCCGGTCTTTGCCGGCTTCGCTTCCTGGCGCCTTGTCATCACACCTTAGGCGGGGATTCGGAACATGCCTTTGCCAAAACCGTTCGCATTTGCACCGTCTTTTCGTAAAATTGTCGATATCGGCATTTGAACTGCATTTTACGTGCATTTTAACGGACGCCATTAAGGATCATGGCGAGGGCCTGTCCGGCTGTCCTGCAAACGCTGGGTCGCGGTCAGGGTGGTGTTGCCATAAAGGTTAATGTCGTGGGAAAAACCGCCTGAAATCCGTTGCTTACGCCCCATTAACCACAAAAGACGAAGCCGTTGCGATTTGTCCCGGAATGGGACTTTCGGGCGATTCCGCGGGGTTTGCGGCAATTTGATTTATCCTTTCATTAAGCCGCCGGTGCGAAATTCGGATAGGTGAAGTCATCTTCCGGCAAGCCCGTTTTTGGGCCCGGGATGACGGCCTCGCATAAGGACGGAACCATGATGGATTCCGCGAAAAAACGAGCATACAGGGTTAAACGTGAGCGTATTGCGTAACATTGCTGGCAAGATGGCGTCCCGCGTGGACGACGCTGCACGCCTGTGGTTGCCGCGTCAGGTGGCCGGCGAGCCAGAGAGAAGCAGTGAACTCGCCGTTGTTCGCGCCGTGGCCGCCATCGCTCTTGTTGCCTTCCCCTCGGTGCCGCTGGCGCTGTCGGCTGCGCTGCCCGTTTCGCTGGCTTTGCCCGTTGGTGCGGCACTCGTCGCCGCTGCCGCGCTGATGACGGTGGCAGGCGGTATCGCCTATGTGCGCAACCGTCCGGTTGTCCTGCCGGCGGCCGGATCAGAGCCGGCGCCTGCCGACAACGGCGCGCGGCATTATGATTGCTTCGCCGGTCTCGTCACGATCCACGATATCAGGGGTTCGGTCACCGCCATCCACGGGCGAGATGCGGAATCGTACGTGGCATGGATGCGCAATCCGCTGGGGCGCGGCTTTATCGAGCAGATCCACGTTTCCGACCGCATCCTGTTCCTGCAGGCGATCGATGAATTGCGCCAGGGCAGCCGCCAGGCGACGATCGATATCCGGTTCGAGCGGCCCAATGTCTTTGTCGAGGGCGAGCAGTTCGTGCACATGCGCTGCGAGATGACCGCGCTCGGCAATGAACGGCACCGACTTTCTTCCATTCTTGTCCAGTCGCGCGACGTCTCCGAAGAGGCGCGCCTGCGGGCAGAGGCAGTGCAGAAGACCCGGCTCGCAGAAACGGCCAACGACGCCAAGACCCGTTTCCTGGCCGCCGTCAGCCACGAGCTGCGCACGCCGCTCAATGCCATCCTCGGCTTTTCCGACATCCTTGCCGGCGAATATTTCGGCAAGCTCGAAAACGACCGCCAGCGGGAATATGTGGCGCTGATCAACCAGTCGGGCGCCCACCTTTTATCGGTCGTCAACACCATGCTCGACATGAGCAAGATCGAGGCTGGCCGCTACGAACTGATGCCGGAACCGTTCCGGGTGTCGGAGGTGGTCAATGCCTGCGAGGCGATGCTCGGCCTGCAGGCGCGCGAAAAGGGCGTGCAGCTGACCAGCCGCATCATGCGCACGGTGGGCGAGGTCAATGCCGACCAGCGCGCCCTGCAGCAGATCCTGATCAACCTCGTCGGCAATGCGATCAAATTCACCGACCGCGGCGGCCTCGTCACCATCGATGCGGAGGTTTCCGGCAGCGACCTGAAGCTGACCGTTAGCGATACCGGCATCGGCATCGCCGAGAGCCAGCTCGCGACGCTCGGCCAGCCTTTCGTGCAGATCCAGAACGACTATACCCGGAAATATGAGGGAACCGGCCTTGGCCTGTCGCTGGTCAAGGGGCTGGTGGCGCTGCACGGCGGCCAGTTCGACCTGGCCAGCCGTTCCGGCGAGGGAACGGTGATCACGGTCACAATTCCGCTTGACGGCTCCGGCATCCGTGTCGCGGACGAGCATGAAGTTGTGGAACAGACAATGGTGGAGTTTCCGCCGCGCCTGAAGGAGCGCGCGGGCAAGACAACGAACGGCCGGGCGCTTGCGGAAGCGGACCGGGCGGAAGTTGACGTGAGGATTGGAGGCGCTGGCCATGACGGCTCGCAAGCGAAAACAGCCTGAGCGGAAAAAGAAGGCGCAGCGCGGGCCCGGTCTTGCAATGACGGGCCTTGTGGTGGTCGGCCGCGGTTTGATCGTCGCCAGTCGCCTCGTCTCGCGCAATCCCCGTCTTTTTGGCGGCTCTGCGGCTTTCGTTGTGGCGTTCAGTTTCATCGCGGCGAACGCGATGTGGTACCAGCCGGGCGCACATCCGTCACCGCTCCTGCGCACTCGCCTGCCGTTCACACATCCGCAGATCGCCGGTCTGGACGAGGAACCGGCCGGCGCTTCGCCGCGCAAGGTGACGACCTTCGTCATCCAGCGGGAGGATGACACCGCGGCGGCGCCGATCGATAAGCCGAAGCCGGAACCCGCAGCGGAAGCGGCGCAAGTCCAGCCGGCAGCAACGCCGGTGACGGGCTTGGCGCTGGTGGCGGGCATCCAGAAGGAACTGGCCCGGCGCGGCCTCTATGACGGCCCCGCCGACGGCAAGACCGGCCCGAAGACCTCAGCCGCGATCCTGCGCTTCGAAAAGCAGGCCGGCCGCCCGGAAACCGGCGTTGCGAACGAAACGCTGCTCGCCGCCCTGCACAAGGAGCCGGCCAAGGGCAGGACGCTGACCGCTGCCCGGCCTGCCGATCGGCCCTATCAGAACGTCAAGGGCGGCAAGGGCGAACTCGACCCGGTCGCCGCCGCGATCCGCAATGCCGAGATCGATCCTCAGTTCATTCCGAAGGTCGATATCCCGGCCTCGAGCGAACTGGTGATGAACATCCAGAAGGGCCTGAGCAACCTTGCCTATACCGACGTCTCGATCGACGGCGTGGCGGGCGAACAGACCCGCTCGGCCATCCGCCATTTCGAGAAGCACTACCGCCTGCCCGAAACCGGCCAGCCGAGCGACAAGGTGCTGAAGAAGATGAAGGAAATCGGCGCGCTCTGAGGTGTTGCGCGCATGTCCGATGAAAATCCAGGCCAGCTTTGCCCCTCACCCTGACCCTCTCCCCGCAAACGGGGAGAGGGGACGATCGAGGGTGCCGCTTGGTCCTTCTCCCCGTTCGCGGGGAGAAGGTGGCCGACAGGCCGGATGAGGGGCTTCGCGTCAATGTCCTGCGAGTGGCGCGCAGCTTTCCGCTGTCGCGACATTTGCGCTGCAACCCGCGCCGGTGTATCTGCCTGCCATGCGCCTGAAATCCGAACTCTTCGTCTCCGCTCTTCTCCGCCGGGTGTTCAACCTCGGCGGCTATGCGGCCGTGCTTCGAAAGGGCGCCGAAGACGCCGGGGCGATTTTCATCCGGCAGCGGTCGCGGCTTGGCCACGAAACGCTCTATGCCCCCGCACCCCAAAGTTTCTTTGATGATCGCGCGCCTGGCCGGCTGTTCGAGATCCGGTTGCAAGAGGCAGACGGCGAGGCGGTCGATCAGGCGATTGCCCGCGAGATCCGCTTCGATCCGGATTGCTGGGTGGTGGAAATCGAGGTTGATGGCCGCGGCGATCTGTTCGATGTCACCGCCGAAAGGGAAGGCTGATGCCGGGTTTCAGCGTCCGCGCCCGAAAGTCCGGTTCGGCTGGGTGACTGCGCCGTCGCGCGCGGTCTTTTCCTTGGCGATCGGCGAGCGGCGCGGATCGGCGCCGCGTTCGGGGGCAAGATAGGGCTGGTGTTCGCGTTTGGCCGCCATTTCGTCCTGTACTGCTCGCAGCCAGGATTGAAGGCTGGCGCGGCTTGTCTCCGGCGTGAGCGAAGCGATGAGGGCATCACCGCGTGTGGCGCCGCCGAAGCGTTCGGCAAGATCCGGGTAGAGCGCCCCAAGCACGAAGAGGGTATCGGCGTGTCGCATGCCAAGCGCCGTCAGCGCAATGGCGAGATGCTGGCCGGATATGTCGAGCAGGATGCGTTCACCGAGCTCCGGGCTGGTCGACAGGGCGGCGGCAAGGCTGGCGGCGAAAAGATTGGCCTCGCCGGAGCGGGCGAAGCGCACGAGAAGCGCCTCGTGAAGCGGGCTTAGCGGTTCGATGACCGGATCGGCCGGCAGGTCCTGTTTGGTCACGCGGGCAAGCGCCCTGATATCGCCGCGCAATTTTTCTTCACGCACCAGTTTCGCCGCATCCGGTGCGATGGTTTCCGGCGGGCGTTTTTCCGCAGCGGCAGGGATGTCAACCGTTTTTGCCGGTGCACTGGCCGTCTGGCGGCGCTCGACAAGCGCATCGACCACGTGAACCGACAAATTCTCGCGGCGGGCAATTGCGGTGGCATGGGCCGGACCCTGGGCGCGGATGATCTGCGACAGCGTTGCGTCGCTGATCGAGGTCGAGCGGGTGAGGAAAATCGCAGCAACGGAAATTGGCGCGTTGCCGATCACGAGCGCCACCGATTGCGGTACGTGCTGGCATTGCGAGAGTGCGGCTGCCGCCTGGCGGCGGGCTTCGTCGCTGGAGGCGCCAAACAGCGGTTCGAACAGTTCGGCAAATTGCTTGAGGTCGGACCGGCGCGGATGGCGCAATCCCTCGAAACCGGTCACGGTCGCCATCAGGACGACGTCCTTCAGCCGTCCTGCCTGCGGCCTTTCCAACTCACGAAACCGGTCCGCCACGGATACACCCACTCGTACGCACACCACACTGTCCCGATTTCGGACGGGCGGTCTGCCCGGTTATCCGAAGGGAACTCGAAATCTCAGGCAAAATCGGGAGGGATAGCTTCGAACGTCGTGGCCGACACCAGTGTCACCGACCTACTGCATAATTCCTTAAATCGGAATCGATTTAAGGAAAAAATTATGCAGCAGATCAAAGCGTTACAGCGACCTTTGCGCGTGTGACGCGCGGCGCTGTAAAGCGCTGAAAACATTGGCGTCGGCACAGTTCATGCGACCCTGCCGATCATGGCTGAATGATTGGCAGAGAGTACGGCGACGTGGTTAACATTCCGTTTACCGATCACGAAGGATGGTACCGGCATCCTCACATCAACGACAGCACCGGGAATACCCCCCTCTGTCACTTCGTGACATCTCCCCCTCAGGGGGGAGATGGGGAACACGAGGCCAGCCCCACGCCAATCTCCCCCCTTGAGGGGGAGATGCCCGGCAGGTCAGAGGGGGTGAGACGGCCACTGTCGTGTACCGTGCGACATCTTGCACACAGGTGCCTGCCACGGCCTGTCGGCCGGGGGTTGCGTTGGAACGCAGAGCGGGCGGCGTTGCGCCGCCCGTCGTCATGTTTGCGGGAACCCAGATCAGTTGCAGCGGTCGTCGCCGGGGCGGCAACGGCGGCGGCTATCGCGATTCCGGATCTTGTCGTCATCAGTGTCACGGCGCTGTACGCGCGGGCCAACCCTGTCCGGGTCACGTTCGCGGCTGTCGCGGAATTCCTGATCGTCATCACCGCGCCGGCGCTCGGCGCGGTCCCGATCCCGGTCGCGGTCGCGGTCACGCCGTTCGATACGGTCACGATCGCGGCGCTCGATACGGTCGCGGTCACGGCGGGGCCGCTCGATGAAAATCTCGTCGTCATCGTCGCGGTCGAAGTCGTCGTAGTCGCGACGTATGCGGCGATCGCGCTCATAGCGATCCCCGTCGGTATCACGGCGGTAGTAGTCGCGGTCCCGGTAGTAGCGATCGCCGCGATAATAGTCGCGCTGCCTGTAGAAGTTGCGGTTGCGGTAGTGGCGATCCCAATAGCTTCCGATCTCGAAGGTGACAAACGGAATGCCGAGCGTGTCGTAATAATCGGGCTCCAGGTAGACGCGGCTCTGCCGGTACTCCACCTGCACGTAGCGGGCGGCGACCCAGCCGCGACCGTAGTAGAAGGACACGTCGCACCAGGGGATGTCGGCAAGGCAGCCATGGATTTCCACCGACGTGCCGACGGGAATGACGGTGACTGCCGGATAGCGCGTGCTCGGTCCTGACCGCATATTGACGTTGGCGGTAGCAAAGCCTGCTGCCGCCTGTGCGGCGGCGGGCAGCAGAAACGCAGCTATCGCTAAAAAAGCGGCCTTCAATGCGTGTTTTCGATGTGTCGTCATCAACTATCCATCCCTATCGATGCGGCGTCGGTCTGCTCTCGCAGCCGCGCCATTCCTGCGCACACACCTTTGTTTTTATGTCTTTTTTGAGATGACACCTATGAAAGGCCGTGCGTGTTTCATCGAGAAACGCGAAAGCCTGGCCCTTCGTTCCGGGGAGGGAGCGCGAGGAGGGGGCGAATGGCGCCGGCCGGAAACGGGGCAGCTGAAAAAAACGGGAACCAAAGACAGGCTGGTGCGTTGAAGCGACGTTGGAAGAGGAGCCCTGACATGGTTGAAAAGAAATTCGCATCCGTACCGAACGCAGTCGACGCCGAAGCGAGTGCCGCACGGGTCGATCTCGACAACCAGATTGCCGAATTGCGCGCCGAGATTGTCCGGCTGACAGAAACCGTTTCAGCCATCGGCACGGACGCGAGGGCCGTCGTGAAGTCCGAGGCCGAAGTGCTGACCGAGCGCCTGCGCGAGCGTGTCCGCGAGGAACCCGTATCGACCTTGCTGGCGATCGCCGGGGTCGCTTTCGTCATCGGATTGCTGGCAAGGCGGTGATCGTCCGGGTGTTGCCCTGTTCCCTTCGGAACGGCGGCGCTTCAATTGCTCGTCTATTGTCGTTTTTGAAAGCGCAAGGCTCTGTCCGGTGGTATCGTCCCGGCAAAGTTGGTCAGATCACCGGCAACAGCGATTTCTATCGCTAGGATTGGGGTTTTGACGGTTCACGAGCTATTAACTATCGTATGGCTCAATCGGACAGCCTGCAGATCACTCGATCAAGGCGACCCGCTTTCACGAATGGCATGACATCCGGGTGTCCCGGAAGAAGGAGCAAACGAGAAAGGCGCAGATGTCCGGGCGAAAGCTTTTAAGGAACGCGCCAGCCCGCAGAACGGGCAGGGTGAGATAAACGATAGTTCATCCGTCTCAACCAGATTTTTGGAGACGAGCATGGCAGAAGTTATTCGAATAGAGGACCGTCTGACGCGGGCACCGCCAAAACCGGCGATGGGTCCCGTTGCGCCGAGCAACGCCGTCGTCCTGTTGTTTACCGGCATCCGCTACGAGCGGCTGGACGGCGATCACGGCGCAACGCCGCCGCAACCGGTTCCCGACCAGACCAAGAAACACTGAGATACCAAGAAACAGCGAGATGTTTTAGGCCGGTGTCACTCATCCCCTGCCGTGGCACCTTTTCCGACACACCCCCGCCATGAGAGGAGACCGCTGGATTTTCGACAGCGGCCGCGGCATTGGCTGCTCGATCGGCTGCATGAGCCACGATCAAGCGACCTTCGACTTTTTGCGCCTCAGCGCCGGGCCTCAGCGCCGGCCTCAGCGCCGGAATGGCTCGCAGCTCGATTCGGCGAGAAAATTGCGCACCGGCTCTTCGAAACTGCCGGTCGGGGCGAGCGCCCGCAAGACGGCATACCCTTCCTCATCCGGCATCTCGACCACGATCGACTGGGCAAGGCTTTCGGGCGGCGTTTTTCTAAGATCGACCAGCTGGATCGGCGTCGCCATCACCAGATCGAGATTGCCGTTGACCGCCGTGTGGTCGTTCATGCTGAAAATCTCATTGGAATCAGCGTCGTAGATCGACAGAGACCAGAACGGGACCGCGCCCTTGGCGATGAAACGGGCGGGGCCGGTGCTGACTGAAAAGCCGCAGACGGCGACGCGCAGGAACGGATCCTCATTGGCAAGGCCGGTCGGGCCTGGCTCGCTGGTGAGCGGGAAGAAACTGTCCATCTCGTAGAGGCCGAGCACCCGGCTGTAGGCATCCTTGCCGGTGAACTGCGGCAGCGCCAGGATGATGACGATGTGCAGCAACGCGGCTCCGACCAGGCCGACGAGGACCGCGAAAAGGACACTACGCATCCGGGCACCCCGTCTTGACGATCTTCGGCATGGTAAGATCGATGAGGCCGGAGGAGCCGGCGGTCGGAGTATCGAGCAGCGTCAGTACCAGCTTGAAGGCACCGATGCGGCGGATTGCCAGCCAGTTATCGGGCTCGGCGACCGGGGAGACGTGGATGATGAAGGAACTGTCCGGCTGTCTGAGCACGGTCCAGGCATTGATCGCGCCTGGAAGCGCCGGATCGGCTTTCATCGGCTGATCGTTGGCATTGGTGGCATAGAGCGTCCAGAATCGGGCGGGCGGGGTGATGCCGGTGATGTCGTAGGAGCAGCCGGAGGAAAGCTTTTTACCGTCGCTGTCGATGGCGGCGGTGAACTGCAGGCCTTCGGCACCGCCGTAAAGAAGTTTGCCCGCGCGCGCCCGGTGCGCCTTGGCATAAGGGTCGGTGTTCTCGGTCTGCGCATCCGGAAAGGCGACCCAGGGCCCAAGCGCGATCGCCCCGAAACCGACAGTCGCCTTCAAGGCGGAGACGGTCGAGGCGATACCGACGCCGAAGGCGACGGACAGGGCAAGGGCGACGAGGAGGGGGATGCGGAACAAGAGAGGCTACCTTAGGGAGGAAAGTTGAATCGCAGGCGAACAGCGTCTCGAGTTCGTCGCGGCATACCCCCCTCTGTCCCTTCGGGACATCTCCCCCACAAGGGGGGAGATTGGCGGCCCGACCTCCCCCCTGAGGGGGGAGGTCGTAGCGAAGCTGCGGGTGGGGGTGATCGTCAGGGACGCACAAGGGGTCACCCCACCCCGTCGCTTCGCGCCGACCCTCCCCCTCAAGGGGAGGGTGGACCTGCAAACATCAGCGTCCCGCATTCCGTCCTCCCTTGACGATCTCGCCGGTGCGCTGGGGATCGATCACGGCGACCTTGCCGGGTAGGTCGGGCGGGATTTTCAGGGGCGGCGCGCTGTTGAATTTCTCGGCGATCGATTTCAACAGGCGGGTGACGTCGGACGAGAGCGAGCGGGGGCGCACGAGCGGCGGGAGCGCGTTTTCGTCCTCGGGCCTGGCAGCGGCGGTCTCGGCCTCCTTCTTCTTGGCGTCCGGCCCCGGCAGCGGGTTTTCGATGCCGGGGATGGCGCGGTGCTCGATGCCCTGCTCGGCGTAATCCATCAACCGCTTGAAGGTCATGGCCGGCAGCGAGCCGCCGGTCATGTTGTCGGTCGAGGTATAGTCGTCATTGCCAAACCAGACGGCGGTCGTGTAGTCGCCGGTGAAGCCGACGAACCAGGCGTCGCGATAGGCCTGCGTCGTGCCGGTCTTGCCGCCGACGACAATGCCGTTGTCGAGCGCTGCCCGGCGCGCGGTGCCGATGATCGGGATCTGGGTCAGCATGGAGTTCATATTGGCGTTGGCTTCTTCGCTCACGGCGCGTTTGGCCGGTGGCGCGTCACGGCCGAAATCGTAGAGGATGTCGCCGTCGTAATTGAGGATCTGGCTGATGCCGTGGCGGCGGGCCTCAAGGCCGCCTGCCGGGAAGACGGCGTAGGCCGTCGCCTGGTCGAGCACCGTCACTTCCGACGTTCCGAGCGGCATGGTCTTGTCGGTGCGGATCGGGGTTTCAACACCCATCTTCCTGGCGGTCGCGGCGATGATCTCGGTGCCGAGTTCATCCTTGGCGAGGCGGACAGGAACGGTGTTGATCGATTTGGCGATGGCGGTCAGAAGCGTGACGCGGCCGGAATAGCTGCGGCCGTAATTCTGCGGCGACCAGCCGCGCCAGGTGACCGGCGCGTCGCTGATCACCGAGTCCGGCTTGAAGCCTTTTTCCATGGCGGCGGTGTAGGTGTAGACCTTGAAGGACGATCCCGGCTGGCGCAGCGCCTTGGTGGCGCGGTTGAACTGGCTTTCGCCATAGTCCCTTCCGCCGACCATGGCGCGCACGGCGCCGCCATTCTCGATCATCACGATGGCGCCCTGCTTGACCTTGTAGCTTTCGCCATACTGCCGAAGGCTCGATTCAACCGATTCCTCGGCGGCCTGCTGCAGGCCCATGTCGATCGTGGTGCGCACAATGAGGGAGTGTTGGGCGAAGGGGGCGGCAATGCGCTGCACCTCGTCGAAGGCCCAGTCGAGGAAGAAATCGGGGGCGCGGACCTGGGCCCGGTCGATGACGGTCGCGGGGTTGAGGCGGGCGGCGATCACCTGTCCTTCGGTCATCAGGCCGCCCTGGACGAGGTTGGTCAGGACCTCGTTGGCACGGGCACGGGCGGCCGGCAGGTTGACATGCGGCGCATAGCGGGCCGGGGCCTTGAAGAGGCCGGCGAGCATGGCGCTTTCGGCAAGGTTGATATCGGTGATCGCCTTGCCGAAATAGAACTGCGAGGCCGCGGCCGCGCCGAACGTGCCGCCGCCCATGTAAGCGCGGTCGAGGTAAAGACGCAGGATCTCCTTTTTCGACAGGTTGCTTTCCAGCCAGACGGCAAGGAAGGCCTCCTTGATCTTGCGCTCGATGGTGCGCTTGTTCGACAGGAACAGGTTCTTGGCGAGCTGCTGCGTCAGCGTCGAACCGCCCTGGACGACGCCGCCGGCGCGGGCGTTCTCGGAGATGGCGCGCGACAGGCCTAGGAAGTCGATGCCGTAGTGGTCGAAGAAGCGGCGGTCTTCCGTTGCCAGCACCGCCTTGATCAGCGTGTCCGGAAGCTCGTCGATCGGCACGGAATCTTCGTGGATGATGCCGCGATGACCGATCTCGTTACCGTAGCGATCAAGGAAGGTGACGGCGAAATCGCTCCGGGCGCGCCAGTTGCCCTTGGTCTCCTCGAAGGCGGGCAACGCCAGCGCCAGCATCAGCACGGAGCCGGCGGTGCCCCAGGTCATGCACTCGCCGAGCACCTCGAACAGCGCCTTTTTCCAGCCGCGCACGGTAAAGCGGCGGAAGAAGATGGTGATGTCCTCCCACCAGACGCCGAGGCTAAAGCCGGCGTTCCAGACGGTCGAATCGATCCAGCTGTCGATGCGCAGCAGGATATGGCGCTTCCGCGGGCGGTCATCCTGCGGGCCGCTGTCCTCCTCCGTCCGGTTGTCGTCTTGGCGTGGATCCTGCACGGCGGTTTGCGTCCTGATGGCTCGGCATCTCCGGCCGATATTTGCATGGGGCGGGTTTCTATTCTATGGCGATATCGATAATGAGCCTTAAAAAACCGGCAATCTTTTGTAAAATTGTCGCCGAAATCCAACACATGAAAGTATGAAAATCATGGGCGCCGAGCCCTTCTGGAAGACGAAAAGCCTGGCCGAGATGACGACTGCGGAGTGGGAAAGCCTCTGTGACGGCTGCGGGCTCTGTTGTCTGAACAAGCTGGAAGACTGGGAGACGGGCGAGATCGCCTGGACCAATATCGGCTGCACGCTGCTCGATGGCGAGAGCTGTCGCTGCAAGGACTATGCGAACCGGCAGGCGACGGTGCCCGACTGCATCCGGCTGACGCCGGAGGAGGTCGAGACGCTCGCCTGGCTGCCACCGACCTGCGGCTACCGGCTGGTGCGCGACGGGCATGATCTCTACTGGTGGCATCCGCTGATTTCCGGCGACCCGGAGACGGTGCATCAGGCGGGCATTTCCGCGCGCGGCCGCACGGTGAGCGAGGATGATGTCGATGTCGAGGATTTCGAGGACTATCTGGTGGAGTGGCCGCTGAGGGTGGGCGCAAAAGGCTGAGGCGCGGGGCTATTCGGCAGGCTCCTCGGATTTCTGCACGGTTTCCTCGTTTTTCTGCAGGTTTTTTGGGGCGACGTTGCGCCAGGCGGTTTCCATCACGTGGTCGATGATGTCCTCGTCGGCATCGGCGAACCAGACGGAGGTCCAACCCTTTTCGCCCCAGCCGCCGGGGACGGCGGCGCAGACGCTGGGCTCGGTTTCGATCAGCATCCTCTGCTGATCGGGCGTGAACTTGAAGACGGCACGGCCGGCCTCCGGCAGGGACATGAAGATGCGATTGCCAACGCGAAAATCGCGTTTGCCGAAATGGGCGCTTTCCACCGCGCCCGGCAGGCTCAAAGCCCGCTTTTCCAGGTCTTCGGCTCTCATGGCGGAAGATTACCACGCATCGCTAAATGTACAAAATTAAGAAAATTATCCGGTATAGGAAAATAATCCTTGACGCCGTGACGGTGGTTTGATAGGGTTATGGCACAGTCGGAAAAGTGCGGGTGGGGTGGCGGTTTCGCTCTCTCTTCGAAAGGGTCACCCCACCCCGGAGCTTCGCTCCGACCCTCCCCCTCGAGGGAGGGTGGTATCCGGCGCCTGGCATCATCGGCGTAACGATACGCTGCTCTCAAGGACATTGCGATGACATCTGATCTGGATTTCGATCCGGAGTTCTTTGGTTTCTGGCCGAAGGCGCCGGTCTATGATGGCTTGCGGCCGGGCGGCGAGGCGGAACTCGAGGCCATGGCGCGGTACGTCATTCTCGACACGAAGGCCGAGCGCACCTCGCTGGACGATCTGCAGGACATGCTGAACGGCATGACCAAGGAACTGCGCGAGCAGATGCAGCAGTTCCAGCGGCTGCGCGAGGCGGCACGCGAGCGGGAAACCGAGGCCGAGGCCGACATCGACCGCAAGCTGATCCAGGCGGATGCCAAGGCGAGCATCGAGGCGATGTCGCTGATCGTTCGAACCCTCGAAAAGATCGACAGCCTGCAGAGGACGATTGTCCGCGACCGGGAACTGCAGGCGGAGCAGAATTTGGATGAAGAAGGGTACGACGCTCTTGTGCGCGAATTCAACAACCGCGTCGAGGAGCGGGCCCTCCAGTTGTCTCAAGAGGAAAAGCGCCGAGAGGCTGAAGGCGCGGCGGAGAATGTTGCGGCTGAGCACGCGCCTGCCACAGACGCCGTCGGCGTGCCGCGAGGCGGCGGACCCTCCTGAGCCGTGGCTCGTCGAGGCGGCGCGGCAGTTCTTCGACCTGGAAGATGATCTCGATCGGGAAATGGGTAGCGTGCTGGAAGGGCGAAACAATGGCCGGCAACTGATCGAGGTACTCGACGCCGGACTTGCGCCGTCGCTCAAGATCTCCAAAGCGCCGGATGACGGCACGGCAGTCGATGCTCCCTCACACGATGCGACGCCAGATGGCGACGATAGGGGACCGAAAGTGGTGGACGAGGACGGCTCGTTGCCGAGCACTGCGGAGCCGCTGGCCGGAGTTGGCAGCGCCACGGTCGAGGAGACTGTAGGAAAACCAATCCATGCAGGACCGAACCTCCTCAGGTTCATGCGATGCTGGACGAAAAATGCACGCGACGAACAGATGCCGCCGCCCGGCAATTGGCGGGTCTGGCTTTTGATGGGCGGGCGCGGCTCGGGCAAGACGCGGGCGGGGGCCGAATGGGTTCAGCAACTGGCAGGCGGCAAGGATGCGCGGCCGGGTTTGCGGATCGCGCTGGTGGCTGAGACGCTGGGGGATGCGCGCGAGGTGATGGTCGACGGCGTTTCCGGCATCTGCCGGATCGCCTGGAAAAACCGGCCGGAGTTCGAGGCGTCGCGGCGCAGGCTCGTCTGGCCGAACGGGACGGTGGCGCAGATATTCTCCTCCGAGGACCCGGAAAGCCTGCGCGGGCCGCAGTTCGACTATGCCTGGTGCGACGAACTCGGCAAATGGAAACATGGGCAGGAAACATGGGACATGCTGCAGTTTGCGCTGAGGCTTGGCGACAATCCGCGGGCGCTGGTGACGACGACGCCGCGGCCGGTGCCGGTGCTGAAGGCGCTGATCGCCGATCCCGGCACGACGACGTGCAGAATTCGCACCAGCGACAACGCGCAAAACCTGGCGCCGGGTTTTCTCGACGCCATGGCCGGGCGCTATGGCGGCACGCGGTTGGGACGGCAGGAACTCGATGGCGAGATGATCGAGGACCGCGAGGATGCGCTCTGGTCGCGGGCTGCGATCGAGGCGTTGAAGCTGCGCGACGCCGGGCCGCTCGGCCGCATCGTCGTCGCGGTTGATCCGCCGTCCGGCATGGGACGGGAATCCTGTTGTGGTATCATTGTGGCAGGGCTCGACCGGACCGGGCGCGGCGTCGTTTTGGCGGACTGCTCGGTCGAGGGCGCGAGCCCGGCCGGATGGGCGGGTGCCGTGGTCAAGGCCTATCGGCGGTTTGATGCCGACCGGATCGTTGCCGAGGTCAACCAGGGCGGCGACATGGTGCAGGCGGTGCTGAAGGGCATCGACGCGCAATTGCCGGTGACGGCGGTGCGGGCCTCGCGCGGAAAATGGCTTCGGGCAGAACCGGTCGCCGCGCTCTACGAGCAGGGGCGGGTGGTGCATGCCGGCTCGTTTCCGGCACTCGAGGACCAGATGTGCGATTTCGGCCCGGAAGGGCTGTCATCCGGACGCTCGCCGGACCGGCTGGACGCGCTGGTCTGGGCGCTGACGGCGCTGATGCTGGAAGGCGGCGGCGAGCCGCGGGTCAGGGGGATTTGATCTACCTCCCCTTGAGGGGGAGGTCGCGACGAAGTCGCGGGTGGGGGTGATCCATTTGCGTGTCGCGGAAAGTCACCCCACCCCGGAGCTTTCGCTCCGACCCTCCCCCTCAAGGGGAGGGTGGACGCGCGGTTATTGGCGCGGTGTGGAGGCCGACGGCTTGGGCGCGGCCGATGCGCTTTCGCGCATCTGGCGCCATTCGTTTTCGAGGCGTTCGAACTGGGCCTGGGAGATTTGCTGGGCCGGCATGGGCGATCCTCTCTTTGGTTTTGCAGCCACCGGTGGCGTCGAGGGCGCCGAAACGTCGGGCCGGACGAGGCAATGCGGTGGAAGAAATCAGGATGGGATGATCAGCGTTTGTCGTCGGTACCGTTGGACGGCTTTTGGGCGGAGGAGGCGTTGAGGCGCATCTGCTGCCATGCATTTTCGAAGCGGTCGAGGATGTGCTGGGGGACCGTCGCGCGGGTGGCGTCGGCTTGTATCTTCGTCTCTGCGTTCATGCGATCCTCCTTGATGAAAGGGCAATGTCATATTGCTGTCTTCAAATTTCACATCCCAAAGGCAAAGTAAATCAGCGGATTAAATAGTTTAAACGATTTAAATTGGTTAAATCGATTTAGAGACACGACTTTTTTCAGCATAGTGAACGATGGCGGAGCGACAATGACGATGGACCGGGCAGTCTTTTTCAAAGCGGTACGTGCGTCACTTTTCGACGATGTCCTGAAGCAGGGCCAGGTGAACGGGTTGACGGCGATTCTCGATCGTTGGGCACGGATGCCGGCCCCGGCGGACAGGCGCTGGCTCGCCTATATGCTGGCCACCGCGCATCACGAGACGGGGCGGACGATGCAGCCTGTGCGCGAGACCTTTGCCAAGAGCGACGAACGGGCGATCGCCATCCTGGAGGCGGCGTTCCGCAAGCGCAGGCTGCCTGCCGTGTCTACGCCTTATTGGCGGCGGGACGGCGAGGGCAAGAGCTGGCTCGGGCGCGGGCTGGTGCAACTGACGCACAGGGAGAACTACGCGAAGATGGCGGCGGCGACGGGGATCGACCTGGTGGCGCATCCGGAGCGGGCGATGGAGCTTCCGGTCTCTGTCGATATCCTGTTTGCGGGCATGCAGGGCGGCGCCTTCACCGGCAAGAGACTCGGCGACTATTTCTCTCTTTCCCGCGAGAGCTGGGCGGGCGCCCGGCGGATCATCAACGGCCGCGACAAGGCGGAGCTGGTGGCAAGCTACGGCAAACAGTATCTCGCAGCGCTCAGGCTCGCATCGGGCGCGCCGCCGGCGGTCGGCCGGTCTGCCGCTTAAGCGCTGTGTTTCGAATGATGCCACTGTGTTGCCCCTCATCCGCCCTGCCGGGCACCTTCTCCCCGTGAACGGGGAGAAGGGACAAGCGACGCACTCCGGTTTTCCCTCGCCCCGCCTGCGGGGAGAGGGGCAGGGGTGAGGGGCAAGCGGCAAGCGCTTCCTTCTCTTTCAGACCCACCCATCGTTGCATTCGAGGATCGAGACAATGAAAAATCCATTTCGTCTGCCGTGGCGGCGCCCGGCGGAGAGCGAGCGCTTGCGCGAAACAAAGACTGCTTCCGGCTTCATCGCGATCGCGCATGAGGGGCGGGCGCACTGGACCGGGCGGTCCTATGCGGCGCTGGCGCGCGAGGGCTTCATGAAGAATCCGGTGGCGCACCGGGCAGTCAGGCTGATTTCGGAAGCGGCGGCAGCGGTGCCGCTGCTGCTCTACGAGGGGACCGAGGAGCGCAGCGAGCACCCGCTGCTTGCGCTGCTCTCGCGGCCGAATGGCCGCATGGCCGGCGTCGATTTCCTGGAGACGCTCTATGGTCATCTGCTGCTCTCGGGCAATGCCTATGTCGACGCGGTCAATATCGGCGAGGACCTGCGGGAGCTGCATCTGCTGCGGCCGGACCGGGTGAGCATTCGCGAGGGGCGGGACGGCTGGCCGGAGGCCTATGACTACCGGGTCGGCAACCATGTGCGGCGGATCGCAGCGGGCGAGGGCGGCCTGTTGCATCTGCGGCTCTTCCATCCGCTCGACGATCACTTAGGCTTTCCGCCGCTGGCGGCAGCGCAGATGGCGCTCGATCTCTCCAATGCGGCGGCGACCTGGAACAAGGCGCTGCTCGACAATTCGGCCCGGCCTTCGGGCGCGCTGGTCTATCAACCGAAGGAGGGCGGCAATCTGTCGGCCGACCAGTACGACCGGCTGAAGACGGAGCTCGACGAGGGCTATTCCGGGCCGATGCGGGCGGGCCGCCCGTTGCTGCTCGAAGGGGGGCTCGACTGGAAGGCGATGGGGCTTTCGCCGAAGGACATGGATTTCGTCGAGGCGAAGAACGGGGCGGCGCGCGACGTGGCGCTCGCCTTCGGCGTGCCACCGATGCTGATCGGCATTCCCGGCGACAACACCTATGCCAATTACCAGGAGGCCAACCGGGCCTTCTATCGGCTGACGGTGCTGCCGCTGATCGGCCGCACGGCCGCGGCGATGTCCGGCTGGCTGTCGGCGCGTTTCGGCGAGGCGCTGAAGCTGGTGCCGGACCTCGACCAGGTGACGGGGCTGACGGGAGAGCGCAGCGAGGTCTGGGCGCGCGTGAAGGACGCGGATTTCCTGAGCGACGAGGAGAAGCGGCAGGCGGTTGGGTATTGAGCTCCTGCCGCGAGGCTGAATTGCACAATGGTTCAGAGGTTTGACGGGCGATCCGCATTCGATCGGCGACGATCCTGAATCAAATTCCGAGCACCTTGAATCGCTTCTCGAAGAGGGGCGGCCAAGCGATTCAAAAGACTCGGGAATTTCCGTGGCTGATGCAGCGTCAGGCGATGCCTCACCCTCAGTGAGAAGGTTGAGTTTACGTCAGCAATGATCAATTCCAAATAGCATCAAGGGCTTAACAAATGGCTGATTTTGGCAACGACCCGAGCCTCTGGGCGGCCAAGGGCATCGGCTCGGCGGCGGGTGCTGCCGTATCGCTTGTCTACATGCTGCCGAAGGGAAAGCGCGAAGCAGGCTCCCGTTTCTTTAGCGGCCTGCTCTGCGGGCTGATCTTCGGCAGGCCCGCGGGCCTGTGGATCGTCACCAAGCTCGGCATCGCCGGCAACCTGTCGGGAACCGAGGTGATGTTGACCGGATCGGCCGCTGCCAGTCTTTCGGCGTGGTGGGTGCTCGGCGCCGTGGCGCGGGTAGCGGAACGCTACGGCAGAAAATAACGGCGGCGATCGGCGCCGCATTCCAGATATCGGAGACATCACATGACGACCGACAGCTTGCCTGTCTGGCGAACGAAGAAGTTTGCCAATCTGACGCTTGCCGGGGTGACCGGCGAGGGGCGTTTTTCCGGCTATGCCAGCATCTTCGGCGAGGTCGATCTCGGCAAGGACGCGATCGAGCCGGGGGCGTTTGCGCAGTCTCTTGCCCGGCGTGGCGCCGCAGGCGTGCGCATGCTGTTCCAGCACGACCCGGGCGAGCCGCTCGGCGCCTGGAAGACGATCCGCGAGGATGGGCGCGGGCTTTATGTCGAGGGGCTGCTTTCGCCCGGCGTCGCGCGCGCCAGGGAGGTGCATCAGCTGATGAAGGCGGGTGCGCTCGACGGGCTGTCGATCGGCTTCCAGACCGTGAAGGCAAAAACCGACAGGAGCGGCGTGCGCCGCATCCTCGAAGCCGACCTCTGGGAAATCTCGATCGTGACCTTTCCGATGCTGCCATCGGCCAGGGTCTCGAACGTCAAGAATGCGCGGTTCTTCCGCGACAAGGAAACGGAGCTCGTGCGCACCATGCGGCGGGCGGCCCGGATGATGAAGCTCTAAAAAAGGGATATGCCAATGAGCAAGACAAGCAGTGTGGCGCCTGAGATCAAGGTGGCCCCCGAGATCAAGATAGCCCCTGAGATCAAGACGGGGCCGGAGACGATGACCGCCGCCTTCGAGGATTTCATGGGTGCCTTCGAGGCGTTCAAGGAAACCAACGACCGGCGGCTGGGAGAGCTGGAAAGCAAGCTGACGGCCGATGTCGTCACCCGCGACAAGATGGACCGCATCTCGCGCAGCATGGACGAGCAGAAGCGGCTGATCGACCAGATGACGCTGAAAAAGGCACGGCCGGCGCTCGGCCGCAGCGGCGAGACGAGTCTCGAAGCGGCGGAGCACAGGGCGGCTTTCGAAAGCTACATCCGCCGCGGCGACGAGCAGGAGCTGCGTGAGCTGGAGGCCAAGGCGTTTTCGATCGGCTCGGCGAGCGATGGCGGCTATCTGGTGCCGAACGAGACCGACAGCGAGATAGGTCGCCGCCTTTCGGTGGTTTCGCCGATCCGGGGTATGGCGACGGTCCGGCAGGTTTCGGGCGCGGTGCTGAAAAAGCCGTTTGCGCTTGCCGGCATGGCGACCGGATGGGTGGCGGAAACGGCAGCGCGGCCGCAGACGACGACGCCGCAGCTGGCCGAGCTGTCCTTCCCGACGATGGAGCTCTACGCCATGCCGGCGGCAACGGCTGCACTGCTCGACGACGCGGCGGTCGATATCGAGAACTGGATCGCCTCCGAGGTCGATATCGCTTTCGGCGAGCAGGAGGGCACGGCCTTCATCACCGGCGACGGCACCAACAAGCCGAAGGGCTTCCTGAGCTACACCAACGTGGCCGAGGCGAGCTGGAGCTGGGGCAATATCGGCTATATCGCCACGGGCGCTGCTGGCGCTTTCAAGGCGAGCGGCCCCTCCGACACGCTGATCGACGTGATCTATGCGCTGAAGGCCGGGCACCGGCAGAATGCCTCGTTCGTGATGAACCGCAAGACGCAAGCCGAAATCCGCAAGTTCAAGGATGCCGACGGCAATTATCTCTGGCACCCGCCGGCGGCTGCGGGCCAGCAGGCCTCGCTGATGGGCTTCCCGATCGCCGAGGCCGAGGACATGCCGGATATCGCCGCCAACAGCACCGCGATCGCCTTCGGCAATTTTGCCGCCGGCTACCTCGTCGTCGACCGGACCGGCGTGCGGGTGCTGCGTGATCCCTATTCCGCCAAGCCTTACGTGCTGTTCTACACGACCAAGCGCGTCGGCGGCGGGGTGCAAAATTTCGAGGCTATCAAGCTCGTCAAATTCGCGCCATCTTAAAAAAAGTGTAAGGCGGCCCTTTCTCGAAAGGATGTCGATCATTCGCGCCGGCGGCCTTCCCTGCCGCCTGGCGCGAGGGCGGACGCGGCTCCCTCCCGCCGCGTCCGCCCATTTCCCCAGATGCACGACGGAGAATCCCATGACGATTACGGAACTGGCGCCGTCTGCAGGCGAGCCGCTGACGCTGGCCGAGGCGAAGGCGCATCTGCGCATCGACGGCAGCGCCGAGGACGACCTGATTTCATCCCTGATGCGCACGGTGCGCGAGCACCTGGAGCGGGAGACGGGGCTGGCGCTCTTGACCCGCACCTTCCGGCTTTTTCTCGACGACTGGCCGCGGTCGCGCGTGATTCAGATTTTCAGAGGGCCGGTGCAAACGATTGAAGCGGTTACGGTTTACGATGCGGACGGCATACCGGGCGAGATCGACGTTTCCGGCTTCGTGCTTGACGGGCAGGCGCGTCCGGCGCGGCTTGTCCTGCCCGAGCATCCTAAGCCGGGACGGGCGATCAATGGCATCGAGATCGATTTTTCCGCCGGTTTCGGCGCGACCGGCGCCGACGTGCCGGACACGCTGAAGCGGGCGATGCTGTTGCATCTGGCGCTGCTGTACGAGTTCCGTGGCGCGGTGGCGCCGGAAGACCAGCCGGCGGCGGTGCCTGCCGGATATGACCGGCTGATTGCGCCGTTTCGCCGGCGGGGGCTGTGACCATGCGGGCGACCACCCTTGATCCCGGGCAAATGTCGGCGCGCCTGGAGCTGGAAACGCGCGAAGAGGTCAGCGACGGGCAGGGCGGCGGCGTGACGGGCTTTGCTGTCGTCACCTCGCTCTGGGCGCGGATCGTGCCGGTTTCGGCCAGAGACGAAGAGCGCGCCGACGAGGAGGTCTTCGCCGTGACGCACCGCATCTGGATTCGCTTTCGCGAGGACCTCGTGGCGGGCATGCGGTTTCGCAAAGGTGGTCGGCTTTTTGCTCTGCGGGCATGGTACGACCCGGACGAGACGAGGCGCTATCTCGTTTGCCAATGCGCGGAGGAAGGACGATGAGCGCTGCGGCGGCCTTGCAGAAGGCGATCTACGGGAGACTGGCGGGCGACGTCGCGCTGATCGCGCTGATCGGGGACAGCGGCATGCGGGATCATCTGCAGACGGGGTCGCATCGGCCCGGCGTCTGGATTGTCAGCCTGGAGAGCCGCGATGCCTCGACCGCGAGCGAAGCGGGAGAAGAGCATCTTGTCACGCTGGAGGTTCGCACCGGCGAAGGCGGCAACCGGGCGGCGCAGCAGATTTCGGCACGCATTCGGGCTCTGCTGGATGACGCCGAACTTGTGCTGGACGGCTTCGCGTTGGTCAGCCTGTTTCACCGGCGCACCCGGATTGGCAGGGACGCGAAGGCTAAGGGCCACGTCGCGGAGATGGTATTTCGGGCGGTGACGGAGTGACGTTTCGCTAAGGAGCATGTTGTCGGCGCCCTCGCGGGCGCTTTTTTCGTTTCAGGAAGGACAGAACATGGTGGCGCAGAAGGGGAAGGATCTTCTTTTGAAGATCGACAACGGCGGAAATTACGTCACCGTGGCGGGGCTTCGCTCCAAGCGGCTGGCGTTCAATGCGGAGACCGTCGATGCGACGGACGCGGAATCGGCGGGGCGGTGGCGGGAGCTGCTGGGTGGGGCAGGCGTCCAGCGGGCTTCGGTCTCGGGTGCAGGCATTTTCAAGGACCAGAGTTCGGATGCGCTGGTGCGCGCGGCCTTCTTCAACGGATCGATCCTCAGCTGGCAGATCGTCATCCCGAATTTCGGCACGCTGACCGGTGCCTTCCAGGTGACGGCGCTCGAATATTCCGGCCAGTACAACGGCGAGATCCTGTTCGAGACCGCGCTCGAATCCGCCGGCGCGCTGACCTTTACGGCGCTCTGATGATGACGCGGCACAATGTAGCTACAGGCCGGGCCAACCGGCATCGCGGCGAGGTGGAGGCGGTGATCGGCGGCGAGCGGCGGATTCTCTGCCTGACGCTGGGCAGCCTGGCCGAATTGGAAACAGCATTCGCGGCCGACAATCTGATGGCGCTTGCGGTGCGTTTTTCCTCCGGCCGGCTGAAGGCGGAAGATATGATCCGCATCCTCGGCGCCGGTTTGCGTGGCGGCGGCAATCTGGTCTCCGACGAGGACGTGGCGGTGATGAGCGTCGAGGGCGGCATTGCCGGGCTGGCGCGGCTGACGGCCGAATTGCTGACGGCGACCTTCGGCAGCGCGGAGGAACCGCCAAACCCTTGAAGGCCGCAGCGGGCGAGGGGGAACATCGGCCTCAACCCTTTCCATGGGGCGCGGCGATGCATGCCGGGCTTTGTCTGCTGCGGCTTCCAGCGAAGGACTTCTGGGCGATGACGCCGCGCGAGCTGCAGGCGGCGCTGGGCGGGTTGCGGCCGCGTGCCGCGGTGCCGGAGCGCGCCGGGCTTGAGGCGCTGATGGGGGCTTTTCCGGATCGGGCAGCGGATAGCGGATAGCGAATAGTGAGTAGTGAGGAGTGAGCAGGGGATTTTTGTCGCCAAGGCAGAAGCCGGTATTTCCATTCGCCAATTTCCTAAAGGAGAGACACGATGACCAACGAGACGGATTTTTCCGCAGCGGCGGACGATGCGGAGGCTTTGAAGGACGTGCTCGACGATCTGGAGGGGCGATCCCGCTCGTTCGGCTCGGCGCTGACGGGGGCGCTGGCTTCGGCGACGCGCGGCGGCAAGGGACTGGAGGACGTCTTGCGCAGCGCTGGCCTCAGGCTGACGGAGATCGCGCTTTCGGCGGGCCTGAAGCCGCTTGAGGGGCTGCTTGGCTCGGCCCTGTCGGGGCTTGCCGGGAGTTTGGGCGGGGTGACGGCTTTTGCCGACGGCGGGGTGCCGGGGCGGGTGACGCCCTTTGCCGCCGGCGGCGTCGTCTCAATGCCCACCTATTTTCCGATGGACGGTGAGATGGGGCTGATGGGCGAGGCGGGGTCGGAGGCGATCTTGCCGTTGAAACGCGGATCCGATGGTTCGCTTGGTGTGGCCGCTTCGGGCGGTGCGGCACCGATGAATGTCGTCTTCAACGTCACGGCATCCGACGCGCAGAGTTTTCGCAAGTCCGAGGGCCAGATCGCCGCGATGTTGACGCGGACGGTCGGGCGCGGGCGGCGAGGGGTGTGAGATTCTTTCTGATGCCTTGTCGTCCTCGGATGCCCCTCACCCTAGCCCTCTCCCCGTGAACGGGGAGAGGGGACGACCGAGCTTGCTGTCCTCCGCAGGCGGATATGCAACGACGGAGATTGCCGCTTGTCCCTTCGCCCCGCTTGCGGGGAGAAGGTGGCCGACAGGCCGGATGAGGGGCATCCCACTGTTTCATCCAGCGATCGGTGAAGACTTTCAGCCAACCGATTCAAGACATAACGGAAAACATCATGACGACAGGATTTCACGAGGTCCGGTTTCCCTTGCGCCTGGCGCTCGGGACGAGCGGCGGGCCGGTCAGGCGGACGGATATCGTCAGCCTTTCGAACGGGCGGGAAAACCGCAACCGGCGCTGGCGCGATGCACGCCGGCACTATGATGCGGGGTCGGGGATCAAGTCGATGGCAGACCTCTATGCGGTGCTTGAATTTTTCGAGGCGCGGGCGGGCCAGCTTTATGGCTTCCGGTTTCGTGATCCGCTTGATTTCAAATCCTGTCCGCCCGGCGGCACGGTGACGGCGAACGACGAGGGGATCGGGACGGGGGACGGTTTGACCGCCACCTTCCAGTTGATCAAGACCTATGGCGACGCAGGCGGCGCGAGCGTCCGCGGGATCGCAAAGCCGGTGGCGGGGAGCGTGGCCGTTTCGGTGGGCGGCGTCCTGGCGGGGCCGGGCGACTTTGCGCTCGATGCCACGACCGGCCGGGTGACGTTCATACCCGCCAAAATTCCGGCAAGCGGCGCGGCAATTCGCGCCGGTTACGAATTCGATGTGCCGGTGCGCTTCGATACCGACCGGATCGAGGTCGATCTGGCGCAATTCCAGGCAGGGCGTATTCCGTCGATTCCTCTGGTGGAGATCAAGCCATGAGAACGCTTCCAACGGCGCTTGCCGCGCATCTTTCGGGTGACGCCACGACGATGTGCCATTGCTGGCGGGTGACGCGGCGGGATGGCGTTGTGCTTGGATTTACCGAGCATGACCATGATCTTACTTTCGCCGGGACAAATTTTCTGGCCGCAAGCGGTTTCCAGACGGCGGACAGCGAGGCGGCGAGCGGGCTTTCGGTCGAGGCGGGCGAGGTTACTGGCGGATTTTCGAGTGCGGCGATCAGCGAGGCGGACGTCCTCGCCGGCCGTTATGACGGCGCCAGGGTCGAGGTCTTCCAGGTGAACTGGCAGGCGCCGGAGCAACATGTCCTGCTCAGAGTGCAGGACATCGGCGGTGTCGTCAGGGCCGGAGGCGCGTTCCGGGCCGAGTTGCGGCGGATGACGCATCGGCTGGATCAGGTGCAGGGGCGGATTTACGGGCGCCGCTGCGACGCGGTGCTTGGCGACGGGCGCTGCAAGGTCAATCTCGATAATCCGGCTTATCGCGGGGAGGGGGCGGTTGCGACCGTCCTTGGCGAGACGCGGGTGCTAGTGACGGGGCTCAATGCGGCAACAGCGGGATTTTATCGGTACGGGGTGTTTCGGTTCGCGACCGGCGCGAATGCGGGGCATGTCTGCGATATCGAGGATCACCGGAAGGACGATGGCACGGTGACGCTGTCACTCTGGCTGCCGCCGCCGCTGCCGCTTGCCGCGGGGGATGCGTTTACGGTGACGGCCGGGTGCGACAAGAGCTTTGCCACCTGTCGCCGGAAATTTTCCAATTCATTGAATTTTCAGGGGTTTCCTCATATGCCCGGAACGGATTTCGCGTTCGGCTATGCGGATGGGGATACGGTGCATGACGGGCGGGCGCTCTATGAGTGAGGTGAGTTCGGCGGATCACCCCACCCCGGCGCTTTGCGCCGACCCTCCCCCTCAAGGGGAGGGTGTGTCGTCCGCATTTGCTGATCGGGTTATTGAAACGGCGCGCGGCTGGATCGGGACGCCGTATCGGCATCAGGCGAGCCTCAAGGGTGTCGGGTGCGATTGCCTGGGGTTGGTGCGGGGTGTCTGGCGGGAGATCTATGGTGGCGAGCCGGAACTGCCGCCGGCCTACCAGCCGGATTGGGCCGAACGCAGCGGCGAGGATCGGCTGCGCGACGCGGCGCGGCGGCATTTCGGGGCGGAGCTTGCGGCTGCGGAGATGCGGTCGGGCGATCTCGTACTGTTTTGCTGGCGGCCGGAGCTGCCAGCCAAACATGCCGGAATTCTGTGCGCCTCCGACCGGTTCATCCATGCCTATGAGCAGGCGGCAGTGATCGAATCCGCGCTCGTGCCGTCCTGGCGGCGACGCATCGCCGGGATTTTTCGTTTTCCGGAAAAGGTCTGACATCAATGGCAACCATCCTTCTGCAGGCAGCGGGCGCGGCACTCGGCAGCGTGTTCGGTCCGGTCGGCGCGGTGCTGGGCCGCGCTGCCGGTGCGCTTGCCGGGTCGGTCATTGACCGCTCGATCATCAACGGGATGACGACGATATCCGGGACGCGCCTCGGCGACGCGCGCATACCGGGGGCTGAGGAAGGAACGGCGATCACGCGGGCCTATGGAACCGTGCGGATCGGCGGCACGCTGATCTGGGCGACGCGGTTCGAAGAGGAGGTGCGCGTCGAGCGGCAGGGCGGCAAGGCGAGCGGGCCTCGGGTCGAAACCTTCCGATATCATGCCAATTTCGCGCTCGGCATTTGCGAGGGCGAGATCGCCTGCGTGCGGCGGGTCTGGGCGGATGGGCGCGAGATCGACCTGACCGGGGTCGAGATGCGGCTCTATCGCGGAACGGATGACCAGCTCCCCGATCCGCTGATCGAGGCCAAGCAGGGAACTGGCAAAGTGCCGGCCTATCGGGGGCTTGCCTATGTGGTGTTCGAGCGCTTTCCGCTCGACGGCTACGGCAACCGCATTCCGGTAATCCAGTTCGAGGTGCTGCGGCCGGTTGGTGCGCTGGAAAGGGCGATCCGGGCGGTGACGATCATTCCGGGCTCGAGCGAGCATGGCTACGATCCGGCCGTCGTCAAGGAAAAGACGGGTGCCGGCGCGAGCCGGCTGATCAATCGCAATGTTTTCCATGCGAGTTCGGACTGGCGCGCGTCGATCGACGAGTTGCAGGCGCTGTGCCCCAATCTTGAGCGCGTCGCTCTGGTGGTCTCCTGGTTCGGGACGGATCTCAGGGCGGGCCATTGCCGAATTTTGCCGGGCGTCGAGACGGCGGCGCGCGACGACGAAAGCCGGCCGTGGTTGGTCTCGGGAACAGCGCGAAGCAACGCGATGGTGGTCAGCCGGAATAACGGCGGGCCGGCCTATGGTGGCACGCCAAGCGATGCCAGCGTTGCGGCGGCAATCGCCGACCTGAAGACGCGGGGCCTGAAGGTCTATCTCTATCCTTTTGTGATGATGGACATTCCGGCCGGCAACACGCTGCCGAACCCCTATGGCGGAACGGGCCAGCCGGCTTATCCGTGGCGCGGGCGCATCACGTCGCATCCGGCGCCGGGACTGCCGGGGACCGCCGATCTGACGGCTGCTGCGCGGGTGCAGATCGAGGCATTCTGCGGGGCGACGGACGCCGGGGATTTTTCGGTGTCCGGGTCTTCGGTGACGTCGGCGGCTGCCGACGATGGGTATCGGCGTCTGATCCTCCATTATGCTTTACTGGCGCAGGTGGCGGGCGGCGTCGATGGTTTCATCATCGGTTCGGAGTTGCGCGGGCTGACACAGTTGCGCGATGGGGCGGGCGCGTTTCCTTTCGTCGAGCAGCTGATTGGGCTGGCAGGCGATGTCCGGGCCATTCTCGGCGCAGGGACCAAGCTGACCTACGGGGCCGATTGGAGCGAGTATTTCGGCTACCACCCGGCCGATGGCTCGGGCGACGTCTACTACAATCTCGATCCGCTCTGGGCATCGGCCGATATCGACGCGATCGGTATCGACAATTACATGCCGCTTTCCGATTGGCGCGATAGCGATCTTTCCGAAGGCAATCCGGACGGGTTCGCGCTGGCGGAAGACGCCGACGCGATGCGGGCGATGATCGCGTCCGGCGAAGGTTATGACTGGTATTATGCGGATGATGCGGGTCGCCGGGATCGGGTCCGCACGCCGATCACGGATGGGCTGGCAGGCAAGCCGTGGGTCTATCGTTACAAGGACATCGCCAACTGGTGGGACAAGGCGCATCGCAACCGGGTGGGCGGCGCAGAGCAGACGACGCCGACGTCATGGGTTCCGGCCTCCAAATCTGTCTGGTTCACCGAGTTTGGCTGCCCGGCGATCGACAAGGGGGCCAATCAGCCGAATGTGTTCACCGATCCGAAATCGTCGGAGACTGCGGTTCCGTATTTTTCGAATGGCGCCCGCTGCGACGCCATGCAACGGCGGTTTCTCGAAGCGCAGCATGCCTTCTGGCAGGGGCCGGATGCGCCTGATGGCGTTGATCCGGACCACATGTTCGTCTGGACCTGGGACGCGCGGCCGGTGCCGGCCTTTCCGGAGAATACGGACCTCTGGTCCGATGGCGGCAACTGGCAGACCGGGCACTGGCTGAACGGACGGCTCGGGGCAGCGACGGCAGCGGACGTGATCGCCGCGGTTCTTGCCGATCATGGATTTGAGGCCGGCGACACGCGGCTCGTCAGCGGCGATCTCAGCGGCTATGTGCAATCGGAGCAGGCCTCGGCCCGGGACGTGCTGGAACCGCTGATGGCGGCACTGCAGATCGATGCGGTGGAAGAGGGTGCGACCCTGCGGTTTCGTTCGCGCATGAAGCAGGCGTCACCGGCGCGGCCGATTTCGGTGCTGGCGGACATCGACAAGCAGCCGCTGTTCGAGGAGGAACGCGGCCATGACAGCGATTTCGGCAGCGAGGCCATTCTTGATCATCTTGATCCGGTGAATGCCTATGAGCGGACAACGACCCGGTCGCGGCGCGTGACGCCTGCGAATGACCGGGTCTTGCGCCTCTCCGTGCCCGGCGCGATGCACGACGGTTCGGCCGCATCTGCCGTCGAGGATGCACTTCGGGATCATCAGATTTCGCGCCGCAGTATCCGGTTTTCCCTTTCGCCGACAGCGATCGACGTCGAGCCGGGTGATATCGTTGCGTTCGCGGGTGGGGCGCTCGATGACGGGCCTGCAGGAAACTTCATCGTCGGCCGGATCGAGGACGGGGCGGTGCGCTCCGTCGAGGCACGGGCCTTCGTGCCGTCGAGCGGTGGCGGAGGACCGAGCCCACAAGCGCGCTCTGTCGATCCGCCGCGCACGCCCTCGGACGGGTTTTCGCCGATCGTGCATCTGATGGATCTGCCGCAATACGAGGCCGGCGAGTTGGCCAGTTTTGCCCGGGGCGCGATCTTCGCGCGGCCGTGGCGCACCGCTTTGCTCTCGTCGTCTGCGACGACGGAAGGGTATCAAGCGCGCGCGAGGCTGGACCAGCCGGCGCAGACGGGCGCGCTGAAAGAGGCTTTGGCTGAAGGGGTGCTGGGCCGGTTCGACGCGGCCCGGACGATCACGCTCGACCTGCATTTCGGCGGCCTGTCTTCAGCGGGCCGACTGTCCGTGCTGAACGGGCAGAACCGCATCGCGATCCTTGCCGAGAACGGCGTCTGGGAGGTGATCGGGTTCAGCGCTGCGGAGGAAATCGCTGCCGGGCGCTGGCGGCTATCGAAGCTTCTGCGCGGGCTGCACGGGACCAGCGATGCGACGATGGCGGGTTCTAGCGTCGGCGCGCCCTGCGTCGTCCTCAATGCGGCGCTCAAACCGCTCGGGCTGAGTGCCGACGAGGCCGGGCGCATGATCAACTGGATCGTGGAGGCGGGCGGGCAGACGACGGGGCCGGCCGGGCCGTTCGCATTCGCCGGTGGCTTGAGGGCCGAAACGCCGGTTGCGCCGGTGCACCTGCGGGCGCGGCGTCTGGAAAGCGGCGGCATCCGGATCAACTGGACCCGTTGCGCCCGGCGCGATGCCGATCACTGGCTGGACGGCGACATTGCGCTGGACGAACCGCTAGAGCGCTATCGGATCGAAATTCTCGATGGCTTGACGGTGAAGCGGGCCGTGGATGTGTCCGAACCGGTGTTCGCCTACGCGGCAGCGTTTGAAATGGACGATTTCGGCACACAGCAGACGGTCTTGTCCGTCCGCGTGCGGCAGAAAGGGCAGAAGGTTGCCTTTGGGGTACCGGCGCAGGCCACGCTGAACCTGTGACGGAAACAAGCAGCAAACGGGAAAGGGACAATGCGATGGGTGAATTGAAGAACTGGTATATGTCGAAGACCGTGTGGGGCGGCGTGGTTGCGATCCTTGCTTCGTGCAGTCATCTTCTCGGGGTGGAGATAGGCTCGGACGACCAGAGTGGATTGGTGGACGCCCTGACCGCACTTGCTACCGCGGCGGGCGGGCTGGTGGCAATCTGGGGCCGAATTTCGGCGACAAAGCGGTTGCGCTAGAGATATGCCCGATGAGGGGCGAATCGCGGCGTTAGAAGGACATTCATTTGCCATTCAGACTGTATCGTCTATTAAATTTGCAATGATGCTTCCCAAGTCGAAAGTGCGTCCATGTCCTCACCCTTGATCATAGCAACGCTAGCCGCGGGCCTTTCCGGATTCGCGCCGCCAGCGATTGATGTGCCATCGGCGGTTGTCGAGGTGGACGGCGATTGCGGCCAGGCTGCCGCTGAGGTCGTGGCAAAGACCGGCGGCGAACTCCTGTCCGCGCAGCCGACCAGCGACGGTCAATGTGTCGTGACCGTTCTCATTCCCGGCAACGGCGGCCGGCCGAAGAAGGTGACGATGCGGGTGCCGATGTAACGGAGCTGCAGGCGCACATCGAAAATGTTCTCGAACCGGATCTAATAGGATATTCATTGAGTCTCGTGTGGCAGCGCGCAGCTCGATCCGGCGGACGGGCGCTCGCTGAAAGGGAAAAGGTCTGTTCATGCGCATTCTGGTGGTCGAAGACGACGTCAACCTCAACCGTCAGCTGACGGATACGTTGAAGGAGGCGGGTTACGTCGTCGATCAGGCCTTTGACGGCGAAGAAGGCCATTATCTCGGTGATGGCGAGCCTTATGACGCGGTCATACTCGATATCGGCCTGCCGGAAATGGACGGTGTCACCGTGCTTGAAAAATGGCGTGGCGCCGGTAAGGCAATGCCGGTTCTGATCCTGACGGCGCGTGACCGCTGGAGCGACAAGGTCGCTGGTATCGATGCTGGTGCCGACGATTATGTGACGAAGCCGTTCCACGTCGAAGAGGTCCTGGCGCGTATCCGGGCGCTGATCCGGCGGGCGGCCGGGCATGCAAGCTCGGAGATCGTCTGCGGGCCGGTCCGCCTGGATACCAAGGGTTCCAAAGCGACTGTCGACGGCGTGGCGCTGAAGCTCACCTCGCACGAGTTCCGGCTGCTCTCCTATCTGATGCACCATATGGGACAGGTGGTTTCGCGCACCGAACTGGTCGAGCATATGTACGATCAGGATTTCGACCGCGATTCCAACACGATCGAGGTTTTTGTCGGCAGGCTGCGCAAGAAGATCGGCAATGACCTGATCGAGACCGTGCGCGGCCTCGGCTACCGTATGCAGCCGCCGGGCATGGCCAGCAAGGAAGCGAAATCCTGAGCGGGATCGACATGACCGAAACCAATGGGTTTTTCACATTCGCTACGCCGAGGCATGACGCGTGCGCATGCGCTGGTCCGGCGCGCGAAACGTTTCCCCCTGAGCCGTATCGATCTTATCCATGAGGCTGCGACCGCAATCGCTCACCGCGCGCGTGCTGCTCGTCTCCACCGTCTGGGCGGTGGCGGCGCTGGTGGTGATCGGCGTGGTGATTTCGGCGCTTTACCGGCAGGGCTCGGAGCGCGGCTTTCAGGACCTGTTGCGCGCGCAGCTCTACAACGTCATCAATTCGATTGTCGTGAACGACAAGTCGGAGCTGGCCGGCAGCCCTCAGCTCGGCGACCTGCGGTTTTCGCAGCCGCAGACCGGGTGGTACTGGATCGTCGAGCCGATCGGCGAATTCAATACGCCGCCCTTGATGTCGACCTCGCTGGGGTCAGGCAAGCTGCCGATTGCCAGCCTCGATGAAGTTCCGTTCGATATCCGCTACGAGCGCTTCTACACGACGGTCGATTCCTTCAATAACGAAGTCGAAGTGGCCGAGACGGAAGTCGTGCTCGACATCCAGGGGCATACGGCCCGCTTCCGGGTTGCGGGCAATCGCGACGTGCTGGAAGCCGACATCAACGATTTCAACCGTAATCTCTATCTGGCCCTGTCGATCTTCGGCTTTGGCGGCCTCGGCATGAACGCGCTGGCGATCCTCTTCGGCCTCAGACCGCTCGATCAGGCGCGCCGCTCGCTCGAAAAGATCCGTGCCGGCGAGAGCGAGCGGCTGGACGGCGAGTTTCCGCGCGAAATTCAGCCGCTTGCAAGCGAAGTCAACGCCCTTATCGACAGCAATCGCCGAATCATCGAGCGTGCCCGCATGCAGGTCGGCAATCTCGCCCATTCGTTGAAGACGCCGATTGCGGTTCTCATGAACGAGGCGCGGGTGCTCGAGGCGCCGCATGGCGATCTCGTCAAGGCGCAGGCCGGGGCGATGCAGATGCAGGTTCAATCCTATCTCAACCGGGCGCGGATCGCCGCCCAGCGCGAGTCGGTGCTGGCGCGCACCGAGGTCGAGCCGGTGCTGGAGCGGCTGGTGAGGGTGATGCGCCGGCTGCATCCGGAAAAGACCTTCCTGCTGACGGTCTCGACGCCCGGGCTGATCCTTGCGATGGAGCAGCAGGACGTCGAGGAAACGGTAGGCAACCTCCTGGACAATGCCGCGCGTTACACGGCCGGCCAGGTTCGCGTTACGGCGCAGATTGCGCCGGAGGGATTGCAGGGCAAGGACCCGGGGCGGCGGAGCTGGATCGCCATCGAGGTCGACGATGATGGTCCCGGTCTTGACCCGGACCAGATAGCCGTGGCGATCAAGCGCGGCAGGCGGCTGGACGAAAGCAAGCCTGGCACGGGACTCGGACTTTCGATTGTCAGCGAGATCGCCGGAGAATATCAGGGGACGCTCGATCTGTCGCGCGGGGAGCGCGGCGGGCTGAATGCGCGGATCCTGCTGCCGGCTGTCTCATGATGGGACGCCCGTTCATGGGTGGCGTGACTTTTTTGACAGAGTTACGGGCAAAATCGCGAAACGGTTCAGCTTTGCGCTCGCCCTTTGTTGCCTGGCCAGGCGCGGAATGTAAAAAGGTGGTCAGCCATGGACTCGGTGTCTCACCGGCCATGTCGAGCCGATGCAACGGAAATCGCGAGAGCTGCCCCGCACGATGAAGAACCAGGCCCGTTTCACCACGCTCTTTTCCGCTCCCGCAGCCGCGTGCCTGATTGCCTCGTCGCTGCTCACCGGTTGCGCCAGCGCGTCGCGTGATGCCGGAAAGACTGCTGGCGCCATGACACCGGAAACGTCGGCTTCCTATATCGCGGCACTGGGCGGCGGCGTGATCGGACGCACGGCCGGTCTTTCGATCAGCAAGGCCGATCGCCAGCGGGCGCTGGAAGCGGAATACCGCGCCTTGGAAGCGGCGCGCGGGGGGCAGCCGGTCGTCTGGGAGGGATCGGGCATCAGCGGTACCGTCGTGGCCGCAGCACCCTATCAGGTCGGTTCGCAAAACTGCCGCCAGTACAGCCATACGGTGACGATCAAGGGCCAGGACAGCATTGCGCGTGGTGCCGCCTGCCGCAACCCGAACGGCACCTGGACGCCGCTGACCTGACATCGCTCCTCGCATTGCGACGAAACGCCTCAAATTTCCGTCATTTAGCGTTTTCCGATTGGAATGGCGTGTCGCGCATAGTAATTGAGCGCACATGCTGTTCTGGATCCTTGTTGCCACCCTGACGGCGGCTGTTGCCGCTGTCCTGCTGCTCCCGCTGCTCCGTGCCGCCGCCGGCGCAGAGGTTCCGCAATCCCATGACGTCGAAGTCTATCGCGACCAACTCGAGGAGCTGAAGCGCGACGAGAAGAACGGCCTGATTTCCGGCGAGGATGCGGAGTTTGCCCGCGCCGAAGTGGCGCGCCGGTTGCTCGCAGCGACGGATGCCATGAAGGCCCCGGCACCCGCCCAGCCAACGCGACGGAGCAACCGGCTGGCGCAGATCGCCGTCGTTCTCGTTCTACCCGCCATCGGCCTCTGTCTTTACCTGAGGACGGGAAATCCGGACCTGCCGGATGCGCCGCTGGCGGCGCGGCTGGCGAATCCGGGCGACGACATCAATATTTTAATCGCGCGGGCCGAACAGCAGCTCGTCTCCAACCCAGAAGACGGCGCAGGGTGGGATGTTCTGGCGCCGATCTACTATCGCAGCGGCCGGATCGAGGATGCTGCCGCCGCTTTTCGCAATGCCCTTCGTATTCTCGGGCCGACGCCAGCGCGCCTCGGCGGCTATGCCGAGAGCCAGATTGCGCTTTCCGGCGGCTTGATCACGAATGAAGCGCAGGAGGCGCTGCGGAAATCGCTGACGATCGAGGCGAACGATCCGCGCGCGCAATTTTATCTGGCGCTGGCCTTGAAACAGGAAGGCAAGGCGCCGGAAGCGCTTGCGGCGTTCCAGGGGATCGTCAAGGCATCGCCGGCGGACGCGCCCTGGCTGCCGCTCGTCAACGAGCATATCGCCAGCCTCAAGGCTGACGGCGCTGACCCCTCCGGGGATCAGGCGGGTACCGTGTTGGGCGGCCCTACGGCCGATGACGTCGCCGCCGCGCAGATCGTCAATGCCGCCGATCGTAACGCCATGATCGAAGGCATGGTCGCGAGCCTTGCCGAAAAACTGAAGAACGATCCGAAAAATTTCGATGGATGGATGCGGATCATCCGTTCCTATTCCGTGCTTGGCCAGAAAGACAAAGCTGCCGAGGCCTTGAAGCAAGGTTTGAGCGCCTTTCCGGCCGAAGGCGAACAGGGCAAACAATTGCTGGCTTTGGCGGGCGAACTCGGCCTGACGGTGGATGGAGGCGTGAAGTGACCCGTAAGCAGAAGCGTCTGGCAATCATCGGCGGGGGCGTCAGCTTCATCATCGCCGCCGTGCTCCTGGTGATGTTCGCCTTCAGCCAGGCCGTTGCCTATTTCTATGTTCCCGGCGATCTTGCCAAGGCGCATCTGGCGCCGGGCACCCGCATCCGGCTGGGCGGGCTGGTCGAGGCGGGATCGGTCAAACGCGGCGACGGCATGACGGTGAGCTTCAGCGTGACCGATACGCTGGATCGCGTGCCGGTGACTTACACGGGCATTCTTCCGGATCTCTTCCGCGAGGGGCAGGGCGTTGTCGCCGAAGGAGCCTTCGTGGCAGGCAGCCCGGTCTTCGTGGCCGATACAGTGCTCGCCAAGCATGACGAGACCTATATGCCGAAGGACGTGGCGGACCGGCTGAAGGCGCAAGGTGTATCGCTCGGGGGCAAGGAAAACATCCAATGATCATCGAACTCGGTCATTACGCACTGGTGTTGGCGCTTGGCGTGTCGATCCTGCAGGCGATCATGCCTGTCTTCGGCGCAGCGCGCGGCGACCGGGCGCTGATGGAGATCGGCACAGTCGCGGCGAAGGCGACCTTCCTGCTCGTCGCGCTTTCCTTCGGCGTTCTCACCTACGCCCATGTGACCTCGGATTTTTCCGTGCAGAACGTCTGGGAAAATTCGCATTCGCAGATCCCGCTGATCTACAAGTTCTCCGGCGTCTGGGGCAATCATGAAGGCTCGATGCTGCTTTGGATGCTGATCCTGACCTTCTTTTCGGCGCTCGTTGCGATGTTCGGAGAAAATCTGCCGGATACGCTGAGGGCGAATGTACTTGCCGTTCAGGCCTGGATCGCGAGCGCGTTTTCGCTGTTCATTCTCTTGACGTCGAACCCGTTCAACCGGCTCATCGACGCGCCGGGCGAGGGACGTGACCTCAACCCGGTGCTGCAGGATATCGGTCTCGCCATCCATCCGCCGCTGCTTTATCTCGGCTATGTCGGATTTTCCGTCTGTTTCTCCTTTGCCGTCGCGGCCCTGATCGAGGGCCGCATCGATGCGGCCTGGGCGCGCTGGGTGCGCCCCTGGACGCTGGCTGCCTGGACCTGCCTGACGGCGGGCATCGCGATGGGGTCCTACTGGGCCTATTACGAGCTTGGCTGGGGTGGCTGGTGGTTCTGGGACCCGGTCGAGAACGCCTCCTTCATTCCGTGGCTTGCCGGGACCTCGCTGCTTCATTCGGCGCTGGTGATGGAGAAGCGCGAGGCTCTGAAGATCTGGACGGTGCTGCTTGCGATCCTGACTTTTTCGATGTCGCTGCTCGGCACGTTCCTTGTTCGCTCCGGCGTGCTCACCTCGGTTCACGCCTTTGCGACCGATCCGACGCGCGGCGTCTTCATTCTGGTGATCCTGATCCTGTTCATCGGCGGGGCCTTCTCTCTGTTCGCGTTCCGCGCCGCGCATCTTAAGGCGGGTGGGCTGTTCGCGCCGATTTCACGCGAGGGGGCGCTGGTTCTCAACAACCTGATCCTGACGACTGCGGCGGCCACGGTGTTGACCGGTACGCTCTATCCGCTCGTCCTGGAAGCGCTGACCGGCGCGAAGATTTCGGTTGGCGCGCCCTTCTTCAACATGACCTTCGGGCTGTTGATGCTGCCGCTGCTTCTGGCGGTGCCGTTCGGGCCGTTGCTGGCCTGGAAGCGCGGCGACCTGCTCGGGGCTGGCCAGCGGCTGTTCGTGGCAGTGGCGATCGGTCTGGTTGCCGGCTGTGCGATCTACTATGCACAGCATGGCGGGCCGATCATGGCGCTGTTCGGCCTGGCGCTGGGAGCCTACATGATCGCCGGCTCGCTGACGGAACTGTTTCTGCGGTCCGGCGTCGGCAACGTGGCGGGATCGGTGGCGCTGCGGCGTCTTGCGGGATTGCCGCGCTCGGTTTTCGGGACGGCGCTGGCGCATATCGGGCTTGGCGTCACGCTGATCGGGATCGTCGCAGTCACCGCCTTCGAGACCGAGCATATCGTCGAAATGAAGCCGGGCATGATGGCCGACGCTGGCGGATATACGTTGCGCTTCGACGGATTGCGGGACGGCAAGGGGCCGAACTATACCGAGCAGTCCGGGCATTTCACCGTCATGCGCGCGGGCGTCGTCGTGACCGAGGTCTGGTCTTCGAAGCGCCTTTATACGGCACGGCGGATGCCGACCACCGAAGCGGGCATCAAGACGTTCGGTTTGAGCCAGCTTTACGTGTCGCTTGGTGATGGTATGGCGGATGGCGGCGTTGTCGTGCGGATCTGGTGGAAACCGATGATCCTCTGCATCTGGGCCGGCGCGCTCGTGATGATGATGGGTGGCGCGGTCTCGCTGAGCGACCGGCGCCTGCGGATTGGCGCGCCGTCGCGGGCGAAGAAACTGAAGAAGCCCGTTCTGGAGCCTGCGCAATGATCCGGCGGCTGGTCTTCGTTCTGCTACTGTTGCTGTCGGCGTCGCCGGTTTTTGCCGTCAATCCGGATGAAGTCTTGGCTGACCCGGCGCTCGAGGCGCGCGCCCGGGCGCTCTCGGCGCAATTGCGCTGCATGGTCTGCCAGAATCAGTCGATCGACGATTCGAACGCGGAATTGGCCAAGGATCTGCGCCTTCTTGTGCGTGAACGGATCACCGCCGGGGACAGCGACGAGGCGGTCATCACCTATCTCGTTTCGCGCTACGGCGAATTCGTGCTGCTCAAGCCCCGTTTGGAGATGAAGACGCTGCTTTTGTGGGGCGCGCCGATCGTTCTGTTTCTGGCGGGTGCTGTGGCGATGATCGTTTCAGCCCGGCGACGGAGCGGCAAGGCGACCGGAACGCCGCTGTCGGACGAAGAGCGGGCAAGGTTGGATGCGGTGTTGAGGGACAGTGAGTAGTGAGTAGTGAGTAGTGAGTAGTGAGTAGTTGCAGGGCTCTGGCGATTGAACGCCTTTTTGTACCGATTACCGACTACCGACTACCGACCCAACATTACCAAAAGTTCATTTTTCGGACACAAGTCAGTAAGGTGCGTTCGGCTATTCCTTTCTCAACGGCTGTTCCTCCAGTCAGCCAGACACATGAAGAGAAAAGGCGAATCGAATGTTTACGACAAACGCACTGCGTCCCTCCCTCAAGACCGTTTTGAAGACCTCGACCGTTGCGGGTCTCGCGGCTGTTTTGCTTTCGACCGGCATTCCCGCCGCCGTCACCAATTCCTTTGCGGCTCCCGTGAAGATCGAAGCGCCGCAGGTTCCGAGCTTCGCCAACGTGGTGGATGCCGTTTCGCCGGCCGTTGTCTCTGTTCGTGTTCAGTCCCGCGCCAACCCGGTTTCCGACGAGGTCAGCAACGGCTTCAGCTTCGAGTTCGGTGGCCGTGGTCTGGACGAACTTCCGGACGACCATCCGCTAAAGCGCTTCTTCAAGGAATTCGGCGGCCCGGATGGCGGCGGCCCGGATAGAGACAAGCGCGCCGAGCGTGGCCATGGTCCGCGCGACGGCAAGCCTGGCCGTCTGCGCCCGACATCGCAGGGTTCGGGCTTCTTCATCTCGGAGAATGGCTATCTCGTCACCAACAACCACGTCGTTTCCGAGGGTTCCGCTTTCACTGTCATCCTGAATGACGGCACCGAACTAGAAGCCAAGCTGGTCGGTAAGGACAGCCGCACCGATCTCGCCGTGCTGAAGGTCGATGACAAGCGCAAGTTCTCCTACGTGGCCTTCGCCGATGACAGCAAGGTTCGCGTCGGCGACTGGGTGGTTGCCGTCGGCAACCCCTTCGGTCTCGGTGGAACGGTGACCGCCGGCATCATTTCGGCACGCGGCCGCGATATCGGTTCCGGTCCCTATGACGACTATCTGCAGGTGGATGCTGCGGTGAACCGCGGCAACTCCGGTGGCCCGACCTTCAACCTCAATGGCGAAGTGGTCGGGATCAACACCGCGATCTTCTCGCCGTCCGGCGGCAACGTCGGCATTGCCTTCGCCATCCCCGCGTCGGTCGCCCAGGATGTCGTCAATGACCTGATGATGCATGGTGAAGTCTCACGCGGTTGGCTCGGCGTGCAGATCCAGCCGGTCGACAAGGATGTCGCTGATTCGCTCGGCCTTGCCGAGGCAAGCGGCGCGCTCGTTGTCGAGCCGCAGGCTGGATCGCCGGGTGAAAAGGCCGGTATCAAGAAGGGCGACGTGATCACCGCCGTCAACGGCGACACGATCAAGGGCCCGCGTGAACTGGCTCGCAAGATCGCCATGATGCGCCCCGGCACGAGCGTTGATGTTGCGCTGTGGCGCGACGGCAAGGCCGAAAGCGTGAAGCTGCAAATTGGCACGCTGCCGGCCGAAACCAAGGAAGCCGCTGCTGGTACCGACGAGCAGCAGCAGGAAGAGCAACAGCCTTCGAGCGAGAAGGCGCTGGCTGATCTCGGCGTCACCGTGACACCGTCGGAAGACGGTAACGGTGTCACCATCTCCTCGGTCGATCCGGACTCTGACGCCAGTGACCGCGGGCTGAAGGAAGGCGAGAAGATCGTTTCCGTCAACAATCAGGAGGTCAAGTCGGCTGACGACATCCTCAAGGTGATAGAGGAAGCCAGGAAGGACGGCCGCACCAAGGCGCTGTTCCAGATCGAGGCCGATAACGCCAGCCGCTTCGTGGCGCTGCCGATCAGCCAGGGCTGACGCGGTCCATCGGACAACCGGGCGCCGCGGACCTTCCGACGAGGTTTTCGCGGCGCCCGGCGTTTCGGGCCAGGCTTGCCTGCGACGCGCAGGCGGACATGAGCTCCCGAAGGCAAACCGGTTGTGGAAGACAGGGGTCCGGGACTATGGTCACCCGCATGAAGATTCTGATTATTGAAGATGACCTTGAGGCCGCCGCCTACCTGGCCAAGGCGTTTCGCGAGGCGGGGATCGTCTCGGATCACGCCAGCGACGGCGAAAGCGGTCTGTTCATGGCCACCGAGAATAGCTACGACGTGCTGGTCATCGACCGGATGCTGCCGCGCCGCGACGGGCTTTCCGTTATTTCCGAGTTGCGCCGCAAGGGCGTTCATACGCCTGTGCTGATCCTGTCAGCTCTTGGTCAGGTCGATGACCGCGTGACCGGCCTGCGCGCCGGCGGTGATGACTACCTGCCGAAACCCTATGCCTTCAACGAGCTTCTGGCCCGTGTCGAGGTGCTCGGCCGCCGCAAGGGCGCGCCGGAGCAGGACATGGTTTATCGCGTCGGCGATCTGGAGCTCGACCGGCTTTCGCACACGGTACGCCGCCAGGGGCGCGAGCTTCTCCTGCAACCCCGTGAATTCCGGTTGCTCGAATATCTGATGAAGAATGCCGGCCAGGTCGTGACGCGCACGATGCTCTTGGAGAATGTCTGGGACTATCATTTCGATCCGCAGACCAACGTCATCGACGTGCACGTGTCACGGTTGCGTTCGAAGATCGAGAAGGACTTCGACCAGCCGCTGCTGCGCACGGTTCGCGGTGCCGGCTACATGATCAAGGAAGACGGACGCACCGAGGCATGAGCAGACTGCGCGTTCTCTTCCGCACGACTGCGCTGCGCCTTTCGGCGCTCTACCTCCTGCTTTTTTCACTGTGCGCAGCCTTTCTCGTCTTTTACGTCACCGCCATGTCGCAGCGGCTGTTGGAGCAGCAGACGCAGGATGCGGTGGCGACGGAGGTTTCCCAGATCGAGGAGATCTACAGCCGGGGGGGCGTCAATGGGTTGTTGCGGACGCTCGAACGTCGCGCGCGCCAGCCGGGCGCCAATCTCTACGTTATCGCCGGGCCGACCGGTGAAATTCTTGCCGGCAACGTAGCTTCTCTGCAGCCTGGGCTTCTGGATCAGGAGGGCTGGACGGGCGAGGCCTTCCGCTATCAGCGCTACACCGACGAAAGCCGCAAGGAGAGCCATGTGGCGCTTGCGCATGTTCTGGTGCTCGACAACGGGCTGCGCATCCTCGTTGGCCGCGACCTGCAGGAGCCGGAGAAATTTCGCGTGCTTGTGCGCCAGGCGCTGGTTGTTGCCCTCGGCATCATGGGTCTCGGCGCGCTGATCATCTGGTTTGCCATCGGCCGCAACGCGCTGAGGCGAATCGACCGCATGTCGGATGCCAGCACGCGGATCATGGCGGGCGACCTGTCGCAGCGGCTGCCGATGAGTGGCTCCGGCGACGAGTTCGACCGGCTCTCGGAATCGCTTAACGCCATGCTCGGCCGGATCGAAAAGCTGAACGAGGGCTTGCGGCAGGTTTCCGACAACATTGCCCACGACCTGAAGACGCCGTTGACGCGCCTGCGCAACAAGGCGGAGGCGGCACTGGCACACAAGGCGACGAATGCCGGTTACCGCTCTTCTCTGGAAGAGATCATCGGCGAATCCGATCAACTCATCCGCACGTTCAACGCGCTCCTGATGATTTCGCGCGTCGAGGCGGGGTCGGCGCCTGCGGAAATGAGCGATGTCAATCTTTCACAGAGCGTTGCCGATTGCGTCGAGCTCTACGAACCGCTGGCCGACGAACAGGCGCTGAAGCTGGAAGCCGATGTGTCGCCCGATATCCACGTGTCCGGCAATCGCGAGCTGATCGGGCAGGCGCTCGGCAACCTGATCGACAATGCCATCAAATATTCAGAGGGAAGCGACGATCCGCTGATCAAGGTCAGCCTTGCGAAACGCGATGGGACGATCGTGCTATCGGTGGCAGACCATGGACCCGGCATTCCGGCGGACAAGCGCGGCGATGTCGTTGCTCGTTTCGTGCGGCTGGACGAAAGCCGCAGCAAGCCGGGAACAGGGCTTGGCATGTCATTGGTCGAGGCCGTCATGGAGATGCATCAGGGGCGCCTGGAATTGAGCGATACGGTGCCGGATGCTGAAAACAATCGTGGTTTGACCGCCAGCATGGTTTTCGCGACGCCTTCCGGCTGATAGGCATGGGGAGCCGAAGTCGGGAGCGGCTAAGCAGATGAATCGTTGGCAAGCCAACGATTCATCTGCTTAGCTTTTCTTGTTTTGTCGCAGGGTTTGATCGGAAACCGCGGGACACTTTTCCGAAACCTGCTTAGGAGGGCGACGATGCAGACGGATATGCGGCGTTTGGCGGATATTGCTACATGCACCCTGCGGCCGATGAGCCAGGCGGATGCGAAGTCCGTCCTCTCCAGTCTCAAGGATATCGGCAAACAGCATCCGGAAATTGCCAGTCTGCTGACCTCGCAAACGCCGCTGAAGGACTTCATCGTCGCGGCTCTCTCGCTGTCGCCCTATCTGCGGGATACCGTGGTCTCGCATCCACAGGTGCTCGTTCGGGCTCTGGCCGAGCCGATTGCGCTGCACCTGGAGAAATGCATTCAAACGGCAAGGGACGCCTGGCGAGGGGCTGAGGCCGGCAAGCCCTTGTCGGATGCCGAGATCATGGCGCGGCTCAGGAACGCCAAGCGTGATATCGCGTTCGCCATTGCGCTGGCCGATCTCTCACGCTTGTTCGATGCGCGCGAAACGACGCGCTGGCTCAGCGATTTCGCCGGTGTCGCCGTCTCGGCAACGGTGGATCACCTGCTACTCAGCGCGCATGACGCCGGCAAGCTCAAGGTCGTTGATGGGGAGCAACCGAGCGAAAGCTCCGGCGTCGTGGTTCTCGGCATGGGCAAGCTCGGTGCCTTTGAGCTGAACTACTCTTCCGATATCGATCTCGTCGTCTTCTACGAGCCGCAGGCGCCGCTGATCATCGATCCACAGGAAGCGCCCGAAACATTCGGCCGGCTGCTGCGCCGGCTGATCCGCATCCTGCAGGAGAGAACCGGTGACGGCTATGTCTTTCGTACTGACCTGCGCCTGCGGCCCGATCCCGGGGCGACGCCGCTCGCGATCTCCGTAGACGCGGCGATGCTCTATTACGAGAGCAGGGGACAGAACTGGGAGCGGGCGGCGTTCATCAAGGCCCGCCCAGTTGCCGGGGACCTGAAAGCCGGCGAGGCCTTCCTGCGCGAACTCACGCCATTCGTGTTCCGCAAATATCTCGACTACGCCGCGATTGCCGACATCCACTCGATCAAACGGCAGATCCACGCCTATAAGGGCCATGGTGAGATTGCCGTGAAAGGCCACAACATCAAGCTCGGCCGCGGTGGTATCCGCGAGATCGAGTTCTTCGTCCAGACGCAGCAGTTGATCGCTGGCGGGCGGATGCCGGAACTAAGGCTGTGCGCAACCGAGCCGATGCTCGAGGGATTGGCGCGGGCCAAGTGGATCGATGCGAAAACCGCAGATGAGCTGATTTCCGCCTATTGGTTCCTGCGCGATGTCGAGCATCGGGTGCAGATGGTGCGCGACGAGCAGACGCATGTGTTGCCAACGACGGAGGCGGAGCTCAAGCGTATCGCCTATATGATGGGTTTTGCCGACGTCACATCGTTCTCGGCGGAATTGTCGCGTGTGCTGAAGACGGTGGAGCGCCGCTATGCCCAGCTTTTCGAGCAGGAGGCGAAACTTTCTGCGGAGACGGGCAACCTCGTCTTCACTGGACAAAAGGATGATCCGGACACCCTGGAAACCTTGAGTAAACTCGGCTTCGAGCGGCCGCAGGATATTTCGCGAACCATCCGCACCTGGCACTATGGCCGTTACCGCGCGACGCAATCGGTGGAGGCGCGCGAACGGCTGACGGAACTGACGCCGCAGCTTCTGCGCGTATTCGGGGAAAACAAGCGGGCCGACGAGGCGCTGCTCCGGTTCGACCAGTTCATCGCAGGTCTGCCGGCCGGCATCCAGCTTTTCTCGCTGCTCGGCAACAATCCCGGGCTGCTTTCGCTGATCGTCAACATCATGTCGTCGGCGCCGAGGCTTGCCGACATCATCGCCAGCAAGCCGCATGTCTTCGACGGCATGCTGGATCCGCGCCTGCTCGTCGAGTTGCCGACGCGTGCGTATCTGGCTGATCGCATCAACAGCTTCCTTTCCGGCGCGCGCCACTACGAGGACATTCTCGACCGATTGCGTATCACGGCTTCCGAGCAGCGGTTTTTGATAGGCATCCGGCTCCTCACAGGGGTGATCAGCGGGATGCAGGCGGGGGATGCGCTTACCGATCTCGCCGACCTGATCATTGCGGCAGCACTGGACGCCGTGCTGCGTGAGGTTGATGCCGCGCACGGAGCGTTTCCCGGTGGGCGTGTCGCCGTCATCGGCATGGGCAAGCTCGGCAGCCACGAACTGACCGCCGGCTCCGACGTCGATCTGATCGTCCTCTACGATCACGACAGCGACGCGGCGGAATCCGACGGCGCGAAACCGCTTGATCCGACGCGCTATTTCACCCGCATTACCCAACGATTGATTTCCGCTCTCGCCGCGCCCACCTCGGAGGGTGTTCTTTACGCCGTCGACATGCGGCTGAGACCCTCCGGGAACAAGGGGCCGGTTGCGACCCGCATCAACGCCTTCGCCAAATACCAGCGGGAAGAGGCGTGGACCTGGGAGCACATGGCGCTGACGCGGGCGCGGTGCGTCTGCGGCGATGCCGGTCTGGTCGCCGAGGCGGAGGCGATCTTCGCGGAAATCCTTGGGAAGACACGTGATGTGGCGAAAGTCGCTGCAGACATTATCGAAATGCGCGAACTGATCGACAAGGAAAAGCCGCCGAATCAAATCTGGGACTTCAAGCTTATTCCGGGCGGGCTCGTCGACATCGAGTTCGTGGCGCAGTACCTCGCGCTGGTCGCACCGGCGAGGGGCATTTCGCCGCCGCTGTCCGGAACGCATACCGCCGATGTCCTGAAGGCCATGGGCGGCGCATTGATGGATCCGAACGATCTCGGTACGGCGATCGAAGCGCTGACGCTCTTTACTGAGTTGTCGCAGATTATCCGGCTCTGCGTCGACGGCGATTTTGATCCGCAAGCGCCTTCCGGACTGATCGACCTCGTTTGCCGGGCTGGGGATTCTCCGGACCTGAAACATCTGGAAACAGACGTTCGGCGGTTGTCCAAGGCGGTGCGGCGGATATTTCAGGCGACCGTGATCAGCCCATAGGGAAGGATTGCCGGCCTGATGCACCGGCAACGGCGCTGCCGGGTATGCCGCCACCGCTGCCAAGCTTTCCGAAAAGCGCCTGCGCTTATCCGAGTTGCGCAGCTTTTTTCGCTTTTGCGAACATTTGCGCACACTCCGGTGCTGGTGGATTGACAGTGCGATGCCAACTTGAAAGATGCCGCTCCGGGGCTGGTTTTACAACTGCATGAATTCTTGTACCCGCACTGGATCAAGAGCTGAATCGTGCAGAAATTCAAAGCGTTGCGGTCTCCTGTGCATCTGAGGATGCAGAGTGCCGTGAGTTTCAATTCCTAAAGGATTAGACATGGAAAGACGCAGTTTCCTACGCGGATTGGCCTTGCTGGCCGCCTGCCCGCTCTGCACGAAAGGGGCCTTCGCGGCCGAGGGCGCGCATTGGAGCTATGAAGGCCAGGCGGGGCCTGAGCATTGGGGCGAACTGAGCGCCGAGAATGCCGCTTGCTCGGCAGGCTCGCAGCAGTCGCCGCTCGATATTACCGGTGCGATCAAGGCCGATATGCCGGATATCAAGACCGAATGGAAGAAGGGCGGAACCGTCCTCAACAACGGGCACACGATCCAGGTCAAGGTGCCGGCTGGCAGCAAGCTTCGCCGGGGCGACAAGATCTATGAACTCGTGCAGTATCATTTCCACGCGCCAAGCGAGCATCTTGTTGACGGAAAGCATTTCCCGATGGAGGCGCATTTCGTGCACAAGAATGAGAAAAACGGTGCGCTTGGCGTGCTCGGCGTGTTCATTGTTCCGGGCGCGGCAAATAACACCTTTGCGAAGCTCGCCGCTGCCTTTCCGGCGAAGGCGCGAGAGGAAGCGGCGGTCGAGGATTCCGATCCGAGCGGCCTGCTGCCCGCGTCGCTCAGATACTGGGCCTATGAGGGCTCGCTGACCACGCCGCCTTGCTCCGAAATCGTCGACTGGATGGTGGCGAAGGACCCGATCGAGGTCGCAGCGGCTGATATCAAGAAATTCACGGCGCTCTATTCGATGAATGCGCGCCCGGCGCTCACCACCAATCGGCGCTATATCCTGAGTTCCAGTTAGCACATCCGAAACGATACTCGCTGCCATGAATTTGGATTGAAGTTCAATCCCGGAGGCGCCGCTTCCTGGATCAGGCGCTTTCCTCATAGGCTTGATCTTGCGCTATGCTTTTTTTAGCAGAGATCTCGTTTCCGACGCGGTTAATGGCCGCGTCGGGGATCCTGACCGAAATGATCGTGCCGATGGTTTCCAACGACTGAATCCTCATCGCCCCGCCATGCAGATGGGTCAGCGACCGTGAAATGGCCAGACCGAGGCCGGAGCCGCCCTTGCTCTTGGCATACTGGCTCTGTACCTGCTCGAAGGGCTGGCCAATCTTCTGGAGTGCCGCCCGCGGGATGCCGATGCCGGTATCGGCGATGGTGAGCGTCACGGCGCCGGCCACCTTGCGGGCCCTGAGCGAAATCTTGCCACCCTCATTGGTGAACTTGACGGCATTCGACAGGAGATTGAGCAATATCTGCTTCATTGCACGCCGGTCGGCGACCAGCGTCAGGCCGGAGGAGACCTGCTGGTCGACACAGATGTTCTTCTGCTTCGCCGGGATGGTGGTGAAACGCAGCGTCTCCTCGATCAGCGGTGCAAGATCGATCGTCTCACGGTTGAGCTTCATCTGCCCAGCCTCGATCTTCGACATGTCGAGGATGTCGTTGATGACGTTCAGCAGGTGTTTGCCGCTATCATGGATGTCGTGGGAATATTCGTCGTATTTCTCGGAGCCGAGCGGGCCGAACATCTTGTTCTGCAGGATTTCGGAGAAGCCGAGAATGGCGTTCAGCGGCGTGCGCAGTTCATGCGACATGTTGGCAAGGAATTCGGACTTTGCCCGGTTGGCCGCTTCGGCCCGTTCCTTCTCGGCCTGATAATTGGCATTGGCAATCGAGAGCTCGGCCTTCTGACGCTCAAGCGTGATGCGGGAGGTCGAGAGGTCGCCAATGGTCGCCATGAGGCGGCGCTCGGATTCACGCAACCGCACCTGATGGCGCTTCAGCAGCGTGATATCCGTGCCAACGGAAACCAGCCCGCCATCGCGGGTACGCCGGTCGTTGATCTGAAGCCAGCGCTGGTCGGCGAGTTGGACTTCGGAGGTCTGCGAGTGGTTGGACCGGTCGGGATCGGCAATCCGCCTCTCGATGATCGGGCGGGCCGCGGCCGCGTTGACGACGGAGCGCTCAGTGCCGGGCACGAGAACGTGGTCTGGCAGCTTGTAGGCCTGCTGATAGTGGGTGTTGCACATGACGAGGCGATCGTTCTTGTCCCAGAGCACGAAAGCCTCGGAGGTGCACTCGATGGCGTCAGCCAGCCGCTGATCGGCCTCGGCATAACGCTGCGCCAGGCGGTGCTGCTCGGTAACATCCATGGCGATGCCGATCAGGTGCACGCGGCCGGATGCGGTGCGGATCACCTGCGCACGGGCGCGCATCCAGACATAGTGACCTTCGGCATGGCGCATCCGGAAGACCTGGTCGATCTGCCGGGCATCGCCCTTGGCGATGGTGCGCGCAACCTTGTAGATGCTGCCGTCATCCGGATGCATCAGCCGGGCGGCGTCGCCGAAGGAAAGAACGCTGCTCTGCGGAGCCATGCCGAGCATTTCATACATCGACCGCGACCAGAAGAGGCGCCGGTTCGGCATGTCGAAATCCCAAAGACCACAGCGGCCGCGCGACAGCGCCGTTTCGACGCGCAGGTTGGATTCAGCAAAAATCTGGTCCGCGTCGCGGGCGCGCTTTGCCTGGATGTAATAGGCATAGAGCACGACGAGCAGGATGGCCGAGATGCCGGCAAACAGCGTGACGTTCAACGAAACCTCGTCGCGCCAAAGCTTTTCGATCCGCGCCAGCGGCGTCGCAACGAGCAATGTTCCGGCACCGCCCGGCACCTGCATCAGCGCGACGACATGTTCGACGTCGCCGATGAAGGTTTTCATCACCGTCGACCGCTCGCCGAAATATTGAAAGGCGGCGACTTCCGGCGCGACAGCCGCAAGCGTGCGCCCGGTATAGGCGACGCCCTCCGGGGAACTTGCGAAAATTCGCCCGTCATTTCGAATGGTCAAAACGAACGCGCCGGGCTCAAGCATATCTGGCGGCAGGAAGGTGCTGAGGCGCTGCTCTACATCCCACCTTTGAGCCTTGTCGAAAAGGGTCGCGGCATCTCCCTGCAGGGCCGCACTTGCCGTTGCGGCGGCAAGAACCGTTGCCTGGCGCGAACTTGCCTCCATGCGGGCATGTTCGACCATGATGCCGTTGACGCGGGAAATCGCGACGACGAGCAGGAAGGCGGTGATCAGGATCGGGATGGAACGCTTCAGCAGTGGCTCTGCGCGCACAAGGCGCAGCGCTGCCGGCTCCCTAAAAATCCGTGCGTGCTGGATGACGTCCTTCTCCAGGTTCAGGAAACCTGGAAATTTTGGCCGCAACCGCTCACCGGCCGCGCGTCCCCGCTGCGCTTCCGCCATCTTCGTCAATTCTGTAGGTCCTCATGTGATTCGATGCGCCGCTCGCTCGAACCTGACCCAATGAATCAATTGTGATTCGGCTTGTCCAGAAGAAAATGTAAAACTTTATTAACCATTTATCGTCATTGGAAAATCATACTGCTGCGGACGGTGCGCACACAAAAAACGAAAAAACCCCGCAATCGCGGGGTTTTCGGCAGCATCCGCTTGATAATTCCTAGCCTTTCAGCATCCGCTCGACGATGTCGCTGACATCGACGGACAGCTTCGGCGCGGCGGCAATCTCGCGCAGCGCGTTGCGCGCATGCTCGGCCCGGACGTCCTCCAGCGACCGCCACGAGCGCATCGATGTCAGGATGCGTGCGGCCAACTGCGGATTGCGCGCGTCGATATCGAGGATCTGGCGCGCGAGGAAACGATAGCCTTCGCCGTCGGCCCGGTTGAAGCCGGTGGGATTGGAGAAGGCGAAGGTGCCGACGAGTGCCCGGACCCGGTTCGGGTTGGAGCTGTTGAACAGCGGATCGGCCATCAGCGTCTTGACGCGGCCGAGCGCATCCGCCCCGGGGATCGTTGCCTGGATGGTGAACCACTTGTCTATGACCAGCGCATTGTCGGCAAAGCGCGCCTTGAACGCGAAGAGCGCTTCGACCGTCTCCCTGTCATCGGGGAAACGGTGGGCGAGGATGGTCAGCGCCTGGCTGAGATCGGTCATGTTGTTGGCCGACTTGAATGCGTCCAACGCCCGGCCGGGTCGGTTTTCGGCATAGACAAGATAGGAAAGGGCGGTATTGCGCAATGCCCGGCGCCCCGCACTTGCCGCATCCGGGCTGAAGGGGCCGTTGACCACCATTTCGTCCGCGAGGGTCGTAAAGATATCCCGGCCCGCATCCGCGATCGCCGTCATGATCTGCTGACGTCCCGCGTGGATGGCATCCGGGTTGTTGTTGCTGCCGATCTCCCGCGCAACATCGGCCTCGCTTGGCAAGGCCAGTGCCTGAGCCCGGAAGGCGGGCTCGAGCCGCGCATCGGCCGAAGTAGCGAGCAACGCGTCGATCAGCGCCCGGTCGCATTCTGCCTTTGCGTCCTCCCTGGCGATGGCAGTCGCCGTCACCAGGTTCGGCAGGGCGAGGTCGTTCAAAGCCTGCCAGCGGGCGAACAGGTCGCTTTCATGCCTGGCAATATGGGCGCGGTCGGCCGGCGTCTGCTCGAAATGGAGGTTGATCGGCGCGGAGAACCCGCGGTTAAGCGACAGCACGGGGCGCGAGACGATGCCGGTGAAGGTAACGGTCTGCTTGCGTTCGACGAGGTGCAGAACGTCGCCCGTGACTTCGGCGCCGGTGGCTGAAGAAAGGGCGGCCTCGGAGCCGTCTTCCAACAATAGCCCGAGCCTGAGCGGGATATGCATCGGCTCCTTGGCGCTCTGTCCGGGCGTCGCCGGCACCATCTGCTCGAGCGACAGCGTGAAGATCTGCTTGGCCGCGTCATAGGCGGTCGAACCGGTGACGTGCGGCGTGCCGGCCTGATGGTACCAGAGCGAGAACTGCGTCATGTCGCGCTTGCTGACATCGGCAAAGCAGGCAACGAAATCCTCGATCGTCACTGCCTGTCCGTCGTGGCGGTCGAAATAGAGGTCCATGCCCTTCTTGAAGAGGTCCGCTCCGAGCACCGTCGCCATCATGCGCGTGACTTCGCTGCCTTTTTCGTAGACCGTCGTCGTATAGAAGTTATTGATTTCACGGTATTTTGTCGGGCGAACCGGATGGGCGAGGGGGCCGGCGTCCTCCGGGAACTGCTCGGCCTTCAGATGGCGAACTTCGGCGACCCGCTTGACCGTGCGCGAGCGCTGGTCAGCCGAAAATTCGTGGTCGCGATAGACGGTCAGGCCTTCCTTGAGGCACAACTGGAACCAGTCGCGGCAGGTTATGCGGTTGCCGGTCCAGTTGTGGAAATATTCATGCGCGATGATCGCCTCGATATTGGCGTAGTCGGAATCGGTCGCGGTCTCGGGATCGGCAAGCACGTACTTGTCGTTGAAGACGTTCAGCCCCTTGTTTTCCATCGCGCCCATGTTGAAGTCGGAAACGGCGACGATCATGAAGATGTCGAGGTCGTATTCGCGGCCGAAGACCTCTTCGTCCCACTTCATCGAGCGCTTCAGCGCATCCATGGCGTAGGTCGCGCGCGGCTCCTTGCCATGCTCGACATAGATTTTCAGCGCGACTTCGCGGCCGGACATGGTCGTGAACGTGTCTTCGACGACGCCGAGATCGCCGGCGACCAGTGCAAACAGGTAGCTTGGCTTGGGGTGCGGATCGAACCAGGCCGCGAAATGCCGCCCGTCGCCCATACTGGCGCCGCCGAGATAATTGCCGTTCGAAAGAAGCAGCGGCGCGGTTTGCTTGTCCGCAATGATGTTGACCGTGTAGACGGCAAGCACGTCGGGACGGTCCGGGAAATAGGTGATGCGGCGGAAACCCTCCGCCTCGCACTGGGTGCAATAGATATTGCTCGTGCGGTAAAGCCCCATCAGCTTGGTGTTGGCTTCCGGGTTGAGTTCCGTTGTGACCGTGATCTCGAAAGGCGCTGTTGGCGGCAGGTTGCGGATGGTCAGGCTGTCTTGGGTCACATCGTAATTTGCCGCCGGAATCTCTTCCTGGTCGAACAGCAGGCCTGTCAGCTTCAGTTCGTCGCCATCGAGGATCAGCGGCGCTTGCGCGCTGACGCCCTCGCGCCGGTGGAAGATTAACCGCGCTTCGACCTTGGTTTCCTTCGGGTCGAGTTCAAAGGTGAGATCCACTCTCTCGAGGACGAAATCCGTTGGCCGGTAGTCTTCCAGATGAATGATTTCGCCCGTATCTGTCCGCATTGTCTGTCCCGCTGGCATCTCCCGCTATATCATGCTCGGGAAGAGGCTTGGTCATCGTGAAGAGGCTACGCATTCTGCGGAGCTTCGGCGTGGTAGGATAGGTCCTTTTCGGTGGCCGGCGCTGTGTTCCCGTCCATCCGATCTGTCCCGCTCCCAAATCTTGCGTCAGAGACTTACGAAATTCGCCCTAACAATATTTAAATCGGGCGTGTCTTTTTGGCACAGATTGCGCAAATTCCTGGCGGACGTTCATGTTTGTTGACCCGCCGACGATCGCAGCGCTTTCTGCCGCTGGTTCCAGCGTAGGACATTGACGCGGAGGCATCAAATATTTCCGCCTCACATCAAGAAAATTGATCGCCCTTTCCGTTCATCACGCGCTAGACTAATCCCGCCTGAGCGACGGATTCTCCGCTCGCATCCTCCCCGCAGCCCGTCGTGCTTTTGCTTTCGGCTCGCTGCCGTCTTGTCCGCTGAGCGTGCCGCATATGGATGCCGAATTTTCCCACCCGATGAAGGGCATTGCCCTCAAGGTCCTGTCCGTACTGGTTTTCGTCTGCATGTCGACGCTGATCAAGGCGGCCGGCACGGGGATCGCCACGGGCCAGATCACCTTTTACCGCTCGGCCTTCGCCATGGTGCCGATCCTCGGTTACCTCGCTTTCAAGGGCCATCTGCGCACCGCCTTTCACACCAAGGATATTTTCGGCCATCTGGCTCGCGGTTTCATCGGCATTCTCGCCATGAGCTTCGGCTTTTACGGCCTGGTGCATCTGCCTCTGCCGGAGGCGATCGCCATCGGCTATGCGATGCCGCTGCTCGCTGTTGTCTTTGCGGCGGTCTTTCTCAAGGAAACGGTGCGGGTCTACCGTTGGTCGGCGGTCCTGATCGGCCTTGTCGGCGTGATGATCATCACTTTGCCGCGCCTGACATTGCTGCGCGACGGTGGCTTCGGGTCCGGCGAGGCGCTCGGCGCGTTGTCGGTGCTGTTATCGGCAACGCTCGGCGCTGTCGCCATGGTGCTGGTGCGAAAACTGGTCGCCAAGGAACGCACGCACACGATCGTGCTTTATTTCTCCCTTTCGGCCTCCTGCTTCTCGCTGCTGACGCTGCCCTTCGGCTGGGAGCCGCTGCCGTGGAACTCCTTCCTGCTTCTGATGGCGGCCGGTTTCTGCGGCGGCGTCGCGCAGATCCTGCTGACGCAGAGCTATCGTTACGCCGACATGTCGACGATTGCGCCCTTCGAATATACGTCGATCATCCTCGGCCTGATCATCGGCTATTTCCTCTTCGACGATGTTCCGACCGGTGTCATGCTGATCGGCACGGCGATCGTGGTCGGCGCCGGCATTTTCATCATTTTCCGGGAGCATCAGCTCGGTCTCGAGCGCCGAGGTGCGCGCAAGCACGTCACGCCACAGGGATAAATGCCAGGATGGCAGGGTCAGGATGACCTCGCCGGAGCCGTATCGTCTTCGACGAGACCGGCCGGGCGTATCGCCTGGTTCATCGCGTTCACCGCTTCCATGCCCGGCGTCGGCATTGTGTTTGCCTGGAAGTCGGTCTTCGCGACCAGTCCGTCCTTTTGGCTGCGCCGGGCGATGCGCAATGTCGCATAGGCCGCGTAGAGCGCGAAATAGAGCGCAAGCACGACGAAAAGAGCAGGGGGGCCGAACCGGTCCATCACGGGGCCGACCATCAACGGGCCTGAAATCGTGCCGATGCCATAGGTGATCATCATGCCTGAGGAGACCTCGACATATTCGTTGGGCCGGGCAAGATCGTTCGCATGGGCGACATTGAGCGCATAGATCGGAAACAGCACCGAGCCGACGAAGGCGGCGATCACGTAAAGCGCCATCGGGCTTGCATCGACGAAAGCGACCATCGCGAGGCAGGACGCGACCCCGACGATACCGCAGGCGACCATGACGATGCGCCGGTCCATTCTGTCGGACGCGCGGCCGATCGGGATCTGCGAGATCGCACTGCCGGTGAGAAGGGCTGCCAGCAAGGTCGCCCCTTCGGCGGTGGAAAGGCCGATTTTCTGCGTGAAGACGCCGCCGAGATTGAGCCAGGCGCCGGCCATGGCGCCGGCAAGGAAGGCGCCGACGACCGCGACCGGTGAGCGGCGGAAAAGGCCCGGCACATCGAAATTGGCCTGGGCAGGCGGTGCCGGCATGGCGGACGAGGATAGCGCCGTCGGCAAAAGCGCGAGCGAAAACAGGACGCCGCAGAGGATGAAGAGCGAGGAATTCGTGGGGTCGCCCAAGGGCACGAGATACTGCCCGCCGATCGTGCCGACCATGGTGGTGATCAGATAGACCGAAAACAGCATGCCGCGGTTTTCATTGGTCACCCGTTCGTTGAGCCAGCTCTCGATGACGAGGTAGCTTCCCGAGATGGCAAAGCCGGAAATAGCACGGAAGAAGATCCATGCGCGCCAGTCGACCACCAGTCCGCACATCAGGATGGCGATGCTGAGCAAGGTGATCAGCGCGGCAAAGACCCGGACATGGCCGACACGCGCCACGAATTTCGGGGTCACGATGCAGGAGAGGGTGAAGCCGAGCGTATAGCCGGTGGCGATCAGCGAGATGATCAGCGTCGACCAACCCTCGACCACCGAGCGCACCGGCAGCACATAACTCGCCAACCCGAAGCCGATCATCATCAGCAGCGTCGACAGGATCAGGCTGAACACGGATCTGAGGCTGGCCAGCATGGACGCTCCCGGGGGTGCATCTGCCGGATGCTCGATCATGTTCAAGCGGCCAGGCAGGCGTTAAAAACAGGCTTGGAGCGGTTGCGCGGTCAGAACGGTTGGAATTGCACGGCATGCCGCCCTTTGGTTGGAAGGACGAGTGTGGCTCTAACCAATTTCTCCTGCGCTGTCGATTGCGACAGGGCGTGGCGCAGATCAGGCGATCCACGCCTGCGTCCGAGACACATTACTTCGGCAGGAAAGCGCTGATGGCGTGCCGGTCTGACTGTTTCGCAGGGGCATCGATGCTCAGGCGGCTATATTCGCGCGAGGCGCGCACGGCGGTGCCGATGTCTGCGACGGTTTCTATCAGGGCGCGGATGGAAGCGGACATTAACGGGTCTTTCGAAATCTGGGCAGGCGAAATCTTGGCAGGAAAGGACGCGCGCAGGCGCGGCCTCAAATCAACGCTGGATGAATTCGGAAAAGATTTGTACCGGGCGCGTGATGCGGCCGTAACCCGCGGCGGTCATCTGTTCGTTCGCAGCCGAGCCGAAGCTGGCGAAGGGCGTGCGAAGCGGAGAGCCGGCGTGGCGGAGCGTCTCGAAGCCGCTGTGCAGAGGACGAAAACGGGCAGTCATGGTTCAGTTCCTTTTCCAATCCTCCCGTGAGCTTATATTGCGCTGCAGCATTGATTCCGCAATGCGTCATTTTGCGCTGCTGATATGCGTAGCTCGCATGGCTTCATTCATTGTTTGTTCATAAATCAGGCAGGCGGCCGTTGAGACGCTTTTAACCACGAAGCCGGGCGCGAAACGCCAGCAGGTCCTGCCAGGCAAGCCGCTTGCTCGCCGGGGCTGAGATCAGATCCTGCGGATGGAGCGTGGCGAAGGCGGGGATGGTCAGTCCGCCGACCGGGAGATCGCGCCATTCCCCGCGCATATGATGGATCGTGTCAGTGCCGCCAAAGAAGAAGCGGCCGGCGAAATTGCCGAGAACAAGCATAAGCCGAGGCTCCGCCAGGATGATCTGGCGCTCGATGAACGGCCGGCAGATATCGGTCTCGCGCGGCGAAGGCACCCGGTTTCCCGGCGGCCGCCAGGGAATGACGTTGGTGAGCAGCACGGACGTCCGGTCAAGCCCGATCGCAGCCAGCATGCGATCGAGCATCTGCCCCTGCCTTCCGGAAAAGGGGACGCCGTCCCGGTCGTCGTCGCCATTCGGCATCGGGCCGATCACCATGATCCCGGACGACGGGTTTCCGTCGGCAAACACCATGTTGCGGGCGCTGTTTCTGAGGTTGCAGCCCGAAAACGCCTCCATGGCGCTCTTCAGTTCGGCAAGCGAGGAGGCTGATTCGGCAGCAAAACGTGCCTCGGCGATGGCCTGCTCGTCCGGGATGGCCATTTGGGGGACGGGTGCCGTGGCCATGCGACTGCCAGACGGGTTGGAAGTGTCCCGGTTTGTTGCCGGGCGTGGCGTATCGTTCCGTACAAAGGTCTGCGTTTTTTGCACGGCTTGCGAGCCGATGTTGCCACGCGCCGCTTTTGCCTGCACGAACTCGGCGAAACGATCGACCGGATCCTGTTCCAGCAGCCATTCGACGCCCGCTTCCGCATGGAAATGCAGAAGGGCGGCAAGTTCGGCCGGTGTCATCCTGTCGCTGGAGATCATGCTCTACCTTCTACAGAAGGGCCGATCGCCGGGAAAGCGGAAAAGTCGCCGCGTCCTCTGCCATTTCAGGCAGCCATGGCTGTCCAGCGCTCGATATCGTCGCGCTCGCCGATCAGCGCCAGTCCGTGGGCGATAGACAGCAACTCGCCGCCGCTTTCGATGCGATCGCCGGCGAAGCGACTTTCGAAAAGCCGGCGGATGGCGGGCACGAAGGACGTGCCGCCGGTCAGAAACACCTTGTCGATACCGCCGGCTGGCGTATTCGTCGTCGCCAGCACCTCGTCCAGCGCCTCCTCGATCCGGGCCAGATCGGGCGCGATCCAGCGTTCGAAATCGCTGCGCCGCACGGTCCGCCGGCTCTTTTCGCCAAGCGGCGCGAAGTAGAACTCGGTTTCCTCCTCGCGCGACAGTCGCATCTTGGTGGCAGAGACCGCCTGGTACAGCGGATAGCCCTCATCGTGTTCGACAAGATCGATGAAGGTTTCGAGCTTTTCCGGCTCGACTGCCGAGCGCACCAGCTGCTTCAAGTCGGCAAAATCCTTCAGCGTCTTGAAGATCGACAGCTGGTTCCATCGGCCGAAATTGGCGTAGTAGCTGGAGGGCACGTCGAGCAGCTTGTCGAAGCTCCTGAACTGGCTGCCCTTGCCGATCAGCGGCGAAACGACGTTGTCGATGATGCGGAAGTCGAAGTGATCGCCGGCGACGCCGACGCCTGAATGGCCGACCGGAACCGCCGTCAGCTCGCCCGCGTGGCTTTCGAAGCGGATGATCGAATAGTCCGTCGTGCCACCGCCGAAATCGGCGACCAGCACGGTCGCGTCCTTCTTCAGGTTCTGGGCGAAATAGAAGGCGGCCGCCACCGGTTCGTAGACATAGTGAACCTCGGGAAAGCCGAATGACGACAGCGCCCGGTCGTAGCGCTCGAGCGCCAGCGCTTCGTCCGGGTTGCTGCCGGCGAAACGCACCGGCCGGCCGATGACGATGCGGCCGTAATCCTGTTTCCAGCCATCGCCGGCATAGTCGGCGATCCGGGTGAGGAAAGACCGCATCAGGTCTTCGAAGCCATGGCGCCGGGCAAAGATCAGCGTGCCCTGGAAGAGGGGGCTTGCCGCAAAGGTCTTGATCGACTGCAGGAAACGCGCTTCGCCGGGATTGTCGATGAACTGCTGGATCGCCGCCTGGCCGGCCTCGATCTTCACGGCCGCAGCACCCAACTGCGCGTGCTTCATGAAGGACAGGGCCGTGCGCATGGAATCATTGGTTCCGGCGGTGCTGGTAAAGCTCAGCGATTGGGTTGTGTCGCCATGCGAGGCGGCGAGCACCGAATTGGTCGTGCCGAAATCGAAGCCGAGGGCCTTGGTCATAAGTGTCTCCAATGCTCGTCAGTGCATGTTCTTGTTCTTCAGTCCCACGCGTCGAAACGCCGCATCGTCAATTGACGCCGGACATCGCTCGCAGGGATCGGGGTAGGGGGCATTCGCAGACGGCGAATGCGTTACGCGTTTTGAGGCGCGCCTCCTCGCACGGGGAGAGGGCAAAAGCAAGGCATGGTTGGATTTTGAGGCCTGGAAGATCGACTTCGGCAACAGGGGCTGGCGGCGGAGCAAGGCAAGCGGCATCATCCCACAGTGCACAAACAAATTTTGACGTTTACGTACACGTTATATATTGTAGTGCGCAGTGCATGACCTCATGCGCAATTCGCAGGCCCGCTGTCGCAGACCGGCTCGACAAGGTTTCCTGTATTTGTCATGACGGAATTCAAGAATTGGGAACAAACCGGGTAAACGCCGGGACAGGACTGGAGACAATCAAATGACCGAGGCGATGGAACTGCCCGAGCGCGAAAGCATGGAATTCGACGTGGTGATCGTCGGCGCGGGTCCGGCAGGGCTGGCCGCGGCCATTCGTCTGAAGCAGGTCAATCCGGAGCTTTCGGTCGTCGTCCTGGAAAAGGGCGCCGAAGTCGGTGCCCATATCCTCTCGGGCGCCGTCGTCGATCCGATCGGCATCGACCGGCTGTTGCCAGGCTGGCGCGAGGAGGAGGGGCATCCGTTCAAGACGGAAGTGAAAGACGACCAGTTTCTGCTGCTCGGCCCGGCCGGTTCGCTGCGCCTGCCGAACTTCGCCATGCCGCCTTTGATGAACAACCACGGCAATTACGTCGTCTCGCTTGGTCTCGTCTGTCGGTGGCTCGCCGAAAAGGCCGAGGCGCTCGGCGTCGAGATCTATCCGGGTTTTGCGGCAACCGAAGTGCTCTACAATGATGCGGGTGCAGTGATCGGCGTTGCGACCGGGGATATGGGCATCGAGAGGAGCGGCGAGCCAGGCCCGAACTTCGCCCGCGGCATGGAACTCATCGGCAAATACGTGCTGATCGGCGAAGGTGTGCGCGGTTCGCTCGCCAAAGAGCTGATCGCCAGGTTCGATCTGCAGAAGGGCCGCGAACCGCAAAAATTCGGCATCGGCATCAAGGAACTCTGGCAGGTGAAGCCCGAGAACCACAAACAGGGCCTGGTGCAGCATTCCTTCGGCTGGCCGCTCGGCATGAAGACCGGTGGCGGTTCGTTCCTCTATCATCTGGAGGACAATCTCGTCGCCGTCGGCTTCGTGGTGCACCTCAACTACAAGAACCCCTATCTCCATCCCTTCGAGGAATTCCAGCGCTTCAAGACGCATCCGGCGATCCGCGGCACCTTCGAGGGCGGCAAGCGCCTGTCCTACGGGGCGCGCGCCATCACCGAAGGCGGCTACCAGTCGGTGCCGAAGCTGTCCTTCCCGGGCGGTGCCCTGATCGGCTGTTCGGCCGGTTTCGTCAACGTGCCGCGCATCAAGGGCAGCCACAACGCGGTTCTGTCCGGCATTCTTGCCGCCGAAAAGCTTGCCGCTGCGATCGCGGCCGGCCGGGCCAATGACGAGGTTATCGAGATCGAGAACGGCTGGCGCGACAGCGCCATCGGCCAGGACCTGAAGAAGGTGAGGAACGTCAAGCCGCTGTGGTCGAAGTTCGGCACCGCCGTCGGGGTCGCACTCGGCGGTCTCGACATGTGGACGAACACGCTGTTCGGCTTCTCCTTCTTCGGCACGCTGAAACACGGCAAGACCGATGCTCAATCGCTTGAACCGGCCTCGATGCACAAGCCGATCGCCTATCCGAAACCCGACGGCGTCTTGACGTTCGACCGCCTGTCCTCGGTGTTTTTGTCGAACACCAACCACGAGGAAGACCAGCCGGTACACCTCAAGGTCAAGGATATGGAGTTGCAGAAGCGCTCCGAATACGACGTCTATGCCGGGCCGTCAGCGCGCTACTGTCCGGCCGGCGTCTACGAATGGGTGGAGAAGGATGGCCAGCCGACCTTCGTCATCAACGCCCAGAACTGCGTCCACTGCAAGACCTGTGACATCAAGGACCCCAACCAGAACATCAACTGGGTGCCGCCGCAGGGCGGCGAAGGGCCGGTCTATCCGAATATGTGACCACCGGACGCGCGGAGCCAAGGAAGATGCCGGCAACGGTAGCAGGGCTTAACCGGCCATTAACCATATTTTCCGTAATTTCGGTTGTATCAACCGGATATTAAGGAACGCCTCATGTCGCTTACCCGCCGTGGCCTGCTTCTGGGCATATCTGGTCTTCTTGCCGGCTGTGCCGGCAGCGGACCGAACCATGCGGCCAACTACGCTGCCCTGTCGGACGAACCTTTTCCGTTGCCTGCCATGCCACTTGCAAGGATCAAGCCGGAACTGCGGCGGCGGGAGGTGGCTTACGAGACCTCATATGATGCCGGCACCATCGTCATCGATACGCCGGGGCGCCGGCTCTATTATGTTCTCGGCGAGGGAAGGGCGATGCGCTACGGCATTGGCGTGGGGCGCGAGGGCTATGCGCTCGCAGGTTCGGCCTATATCGGCCGCAAGGCGCAATGGCCGAGCTGGACGCCAACGGGAAACATGATCCGCCGCGATCCCCGAAACCTCAGATATGCCGGCGGCGTGTCCGGTGGGCCGCACAATCCGCTCGGTGCCCGCGCCGTCTATCTCTACCGGAACGGCAACGACACCATGTTCCGCATCCACGGTACCAATCAGCCTCAGACCATAGGACGGGCCGTGTCGAGCGGCTGTGTCCGCATGCTCAATCATGATGTTATCGATCTCTATGAACGCGTCACCGTCGGCGGACGGGTCGTCGTGCTGCAGGCCTGACCGCCGCGGTAAAATTTAATCGTTCCAAAAGATTAGCGAGCGTCGATCTGCACCCGTGCGCCATTGTTTTTGTACCCTGCCGCGATAAATCTCACTGGAATGGCGCAGGTGGAGCAGGCGCAGGCGCAGGCTGAGCGGCATTCCTCTGCATAGCTGCAAAATTTGATAACGGAGGAATGCGGGACGCGATCCTGCTTGTCCGGATCATGGGGCCGGTTGCGGCGGTGCTGCCGGGCCTCGTGGGCGTGATACACCGCCTTATAAGAGGGAACCGACATGAAACATCTCCTTGCAACGACCAGCCTTGCCTTGGGCCTGCTGGCGCTCGGCAACGCGGCCTCTGCCGCCGACTGCGGCGACGTGACGATCGCCAGCATGAACTGGCAGAGCGCCGAGGTTCTGGCGAGCCTCGACAAGTTCATTCTCACTGAGGGCTACGGCTGTAACGCGGACATCATCGTCGGTGATACAGTGCCGACGATCACCTCGATGATCGAAAAGGGTGAGCCGGACGTCGCGCCGGAAGGTTGGATCGACCTGCTCCCCGACGTCGTCAATCGCGGTCTTAAGGAGGGAAAGATTGTCGGCGCAGCGATGGCGTTGTCCGACGGCGGCGTGCAGGGTTGGTGGATTCCGAAATACATCGCCGACGCCCACCCCGATATCAAGACGATTGACGACGCATTGAAGCATCCCGAACTCTTCCCGGACCCGGAGGACAAGAGCAAGGGCGCGGTGCATAACGGTCCGCAGGGCTGGGGCGGCACGGTCGTCACCTCACAGCTCTACAAGGCTTATGGCGCAGAAGCGGCCAACTTCAGCCTGATCGACACCGGCTCCGCCGCCGGCCTCGATGGTTCGATCGCCAAGGCTTACGAAGGCAAGGAAGGCTGGGTCGGTTACTACTGGGCACCGACGGCGCTCCTTGGCAAATATGAGATGGTCAAGCTTGAGCACGGTGTTCCGGCGGATCCGGCCGAATGGAAACGCTGCAATACGGTTGCCGAATGCCCGGATCCGAAGAAGAACGACTGGCCGAAGGACAAGGTCCAGACCCTGGTTACCAAGGGCTTTGCCGACCGCGCCGGCGAGGATGTCGTCGCCTATCTCAATAAACGCTCCTGGACGAACGATACGGTCAACGGTCTTATGGCCTGGATGACCGACAACCAGGCAAGCGGTGAAGACGGCGCCAAGCATTTCCTGCAGGAAAACGAAGCGCTCTGGACGCCGTGGGTCTCTCCGGAAGCTGCCGAGAAGATCAAGGCTGCGCTCTGATCATGTGACGGGCCGGCGCGCCGCGCCGGCCTTCTGTTTCTGCGGTGTCCGGCTTCAGGAAAGGCCGGCGTCGATGCATAACGAATAAGGGGACCGGCATGGATTGGCTCACCAAATTTCCGCACATGAACGACGATTCGCTGCGCAACCTGAAAAAGGCAATCGATGAAGGCTTTCGCGCCTTCACCCGCGCCTATGGTGATGTGATCGAGGGGTTCTTCGAGCCGCTGCAGTTCTTCCTTATCCACTCCGAACGCTTTATGACGCGCACGCCCTGGCCAATCATCCTGGTCTTGGTCGCCTTGGTCGCATGGTTTGCGAGCCGGAACTGGAAGATCGTCGCCGCCTGCATCGGGACGCTCCTGGCCATCGGCTATTTCGACATGTGGGACGACACGATGAAGACCATATCGATGATTTTCGTCTGTACGGTTCTCTCGATCGCGATCGGCATCCCGATGGGCATTGCCATGTCGCGGTCCGACCGGCTGCAGAACGCGGTCAATCCCGTGCTCGATGTGATGCAGACCATGCCCAGCTTCGTCTATCTGATCCCCGTCGTCATGCTCCTCGGCATTGGCAAGGTACCCGGCCTTATCGCCGTCGTCATCTATGCGATCCCGCCGATGATCAGGCTCACCAATCTCGGCATTCGCCTTGTCGACAAGGATGTACTCGAGGCCGCCGACGCCTTCGGTTCCTCCAATTGGCAGAAGCTGAAGAACGTGCAGATGCCTCTAGCGCTGCCCACCATCATGGCCGGCATCAACCAGACGATCATGATGGCGCTTGCCATGGTGGTCATAGCCTCGATGATCGGGGTGCAGGGCCTCGGCCAGCCGGTTCTCAAGGCCATCGCCAACCAGTATTTCACGCTCGGCATTTTCAACGGTCTGGCGATCGTCGGTATTGCGATCATCTTCGACCGGGTGAGCCAGGCGTATGGGCAAAGGCTGCAGCGCCACCGCGAAATCATTCACGGCTGACGATTCGGAAATGCTGCCGGCGCCGGCGGCGCCCTGAAGCCGCCGGCGCCGCCACAGCGCCAAAGGTTGCCGTAGCAACCTTGAATCGGGTTGATCGCCGCAGCCCTAGGCGTTGATTTCCGCAAAATTCGGCCGGGATGCCGGCGCACTCTCGTGCTTCGGGGCTGACTTCCAGGCTACCACCATCAGGCCGCCGATCACCGTGATGTGCTCCATGACCACGTAGAATTCGAGCGTCCTGATCGGCTCCTGCATGGTCCAGAAGGTATGGGCGATCGGAATAGTGAGCAGGGTGAAGACTGCAAGCACGCCGGCGCCAAGCCAGGCCCAGCGATTGGTGATGATCAGCGCGGAACCGCCAAGCTGGGTGACGATCACCGCTATGTTGAAGAGCGGTGCCGGCTCTAGCCCGAAGTGCGACATCTCGGCGACGCCGGCGTTGAAATCGAGGAGTTTGGCAAGGCCGCTTGCCCAGAACATATAGGTTAGGATAGCCCGGGCCAGGTAGCCGAACGGGCGGGAACCGACGATGGAATCAATGAAGGAAGGCATTTTTTTCTCCGATGACAGGTGATGAAACTGCCCCGGAACCGGTCGCCTGTCGCGGGCTTTGGACCGGTTCCCGGGGCAGCGCAGCGTCTCCGGTTCGGGAGGCTCCCCGGTGTGCCGCGCTGTCTCCTGTTTACTGGCCGTAAAGAGGAACCGAGGTTCCTGCGGGAACTGCGGCGGGGCCTTGTTTGAAGCGCGTCCAAATCCGGCAGGCACCAGCCGGATGATTTGGCACCAGGATCAGGGCCTGCGAACCCAGGCATAACCGAAGCGAAAGAGATCGCCGCCGCTGCCATAAGTAAACGGCAGGGCGATCGTCTGCGGTTGCAGCGGCGGAACGGTGCCGATGCGTTGCTTGAGGCGGTCTTCGAGACGCCCGGGCACGCGGGCGTTACCCTTGCCATTATCGCGCCAGAGCAGAAGAATCGGGCTTTCCTTCGACCATGAGAAAGGCGGGCTGTAGAGCCGGTAGGTTTGCGTGTCGACCGGTGTGTGCGGCAGTTGCATGCGGATATTTCCTGCCATGAAGGCGTCTTCCGCGATCACCAGGGCGGGGGTGATAGCCGGTTTCTTGACGGTTTCTTCGATGAATGCCTGATAGGGTACGGTCAGTTTCGGATGGGAGTTCATTACGCCCGCAGCCGTGATGCGCAACACCAGCGACGCGGGAATGAGGATCATCAGCAGCAGAATGACCGGCATGAAACGCCGCAGGAAGTCACCGATCGGAGCGCCTGACGCGTCGATCTTCATACAGAGGTACATCGGCAGCAGGAACAGCACCGGCGACACCCAACGGACCTTCAACTGCGCTGTGCCCATGAACAGCACCATGAAAAGCAAAAAGACGAGCAGGACCAGGAACATCGTCTCTATCAGTCGCGTCTTTGCATTCCCCGCCCGCAACGACGGCCAGAAGCCGGCGCGAAAGGTCGAAGCATAGACAACGACGGTCAGCGCGCAGAAGCTCAGGAGTGTCAGCGGAAGTTCCGCGAGACCACGGGCGATCTGCATCAGCGTGCCGCCCTCGGCATCCGAGGCCAGCTTGTCGACGGTATCGTGCGAGGCGATCTCGAAATTCTGGAACAGCCAGACCGCGTGCGGCAGAGCAATCGCCAGCGCCACCGCGGCGGTGATGAGAATGCGCGGATCGAGCAGCCGCTGGCGATAGGACGGACTGGCAAGCACGGCGACGAAGGCGCAGAGGCAGAGAATCGAGAAATTATATTTCGATAGCAACCCGATCCCGATGGCGATGCCGGTCACAAGATAGGTGGCGACCGCCGGCCGGTCGAGCGTGCGAAACAACCCGTAGACAAACAGGCAGGCGGCGAAGAGCGAGGCGTTCGAATGGGTGAGATCGCGCTGTGCCAGCCAGCCGATTTCCGGAATGGTGAGAAGCCCTAGCGCTGCGGCGACGGCGAGCGACTGGTTTGCAAGCACCTGCCGGGCGGCGAGGTAATAGAAGACGTAGCTCAGGAACAGGAAGAGGTTCTTGACCAGGCTCAGCGCAAACAGGGACTGTCCGATGCCGTCGATGACCGCATGCTGCACCCAGTTGAAGAATGGTGGCTGCGTATCGTATCCGAGAGCGTACCATTGGCTCATCAGGATTTGACCGGCCTCGTCCATTTCGAGCGAATTCGGCAGGCAGATGCGAACGATCAGATTGAGCAGGAAATAGACGCCGATCAGCAGGATGAACGTGTTGGGTCGCGTTTCAATTTTTTCGGCGAGCGAAGTCATGCTGGGTGGCCTTTGCGCTTGGATTGCGCGGGTTCTACCACACGGCGTCGACGTGACAACAGCCGGCCGTCTTGCGCAGTGGCGTAACCGGCCCGATCCGTTCCTTCAATCGCCGCCGCTCGCCGGTCATGCCCTGACAATTTGCTGGGCGCACCCCATATGATGTTTGCCCGCGGTGTGCGGTCATAAGGACGACGGATGAAGATCAAGGCCATTTTCAATCGAGACGGAGGGACGTTCCGGACGACCGATATGGAGGCCTATCGCCGGAAGGCCGAGGAGGTTTTTCGCGCAGCGGGACACGATATCGAAATCGCGATCGTCTCCGGCAGCGAGATGGGCGATACCCTTGAAAAAGCAGCACGACGTGATGACCTCGATGCCATGATCGCGGGTGGTGGGGATGGCACGATCTCCGGCGCTGCCGGTGTCGCCTGGAAGAATGGCATGCCGCTCGGCGTCGTTCCGGCCGGAACGATGAACCTCTTTGCCCGCTCGCTGAGATTGCCGCTCGATATCTGGAGGGTGCTGGACGTCCTCGCCGATGGCAGGATCACGGATGCCGATATCGGCAGTGCGGACGGCCGTGCCTTCGTGCACCAATTTTCCATGGGGTTGCATGCCCGCATGGTGCGCTATCGCGAATCATACAGCTTCGCCTCACGGCTCGGGAAAATCCGCGCGACCGCTCGCGCGGCGGTCGGCGTGATCTTCAATCCGCCCGAGTTCGAGATCGAGTTCGATGTGGACGGTATCCATGAACGACGCGAGGTTTCGGCCATTTCCGTCTCCAACAACCATTTCGGCCCAAACGCGCTGATGTATGCCGAGGACCTCACCGGCGGGCATCTGGGATTCTATACGGCGCCACCCTTGAAGCCGGCAGGTGTGGCCAAACTGGTGTTTGATATTATGCGCGGCAAATTTCGCGAAAGCCCGCTGATCACCGAAATGAGCGTGTCGGCAGTCGACCTGCATTTCCCCACCGCGCGTCACAAGACCAACTGCGTCATTGACGGCGAGTTGCTGCCGATCGGCCGCGATGTCGCCCTGCGTATCCATCCGGGCGAATTGAAAGTGCTTGTCGGACGATAGCCGCCCGCGTTCAGGTCGCAGCCCGGTTCACGCGTTCGGAGCATCCCCGCTAAAGACCTTGCGCACAATGTAGGGCTGTGTGTCGTTTTCGCCCGAATAGATGCGCGCCATCATCTCCGCCAGAATGCCGGTGGTAATGAGCTGGACGGAGGAGAGAAACAGCATGACGCCGACGATCAGCATCGGCCTTCCGCCGATATCGTTGCCGAGCAGATACTTGTCGACGAAGAGGTAGAACAGGATAAGCGCGCTGAGCGCTCCGGCCGCGAGGCCAATCGAACCGAAGAAATGCCCCGGCCGCGCCTTGTAGCGCATGAAGAACAGCACGGAGAGCAGGTCGAGAATGACGCGGAAGGTCCGCGAGATCCCGTATTTCGATGTCCCGTGCTGGCGAGCGTGATGAGTGACCGCCATTTCGCCGATTCGGCTGCTCGGCACTACGCCGGCGACCCAGGCCGGAATGAACCGGTGCATTTCGCCCATCAGCTTGACCTGCTTGATGATTGATGCCCGGTAGATCTTCAGGCTGCAGCCATAATCGTGCAGCTTCACACCGGTGATCTTGCCGATAAGGTAGTTGGCGCACCAGGAGGGGATCTTGCGCAGGAAAAGCCCGTCCTGCCGATTCTTGCGCCAGCCGACCAGAAGGTCGAGTTCGCGCGCCTCGATCGCTGTAACCATGGCTGGGATATCACGCGGATCGTTCTGAAGATCGCCGTCCAGCGTCGCGATCAGCCTTCCAGTGGCGGTATCGATGCCGGCCTGCATAGCGGCGGTCTGGCCGAAATTGCGCTGCAACTCCACGATCCTCAAGCGCAGGCTGGAATCGGCAAGTTCCTTGCGGGCATTCACCAGCGTTGCGTCGGTGCTTCCGTCGTCAACGAGAATCAGCTCCCAGCTGCGTCCGAAATCGGCCATGCCGTCGCGGATGCGCGCGACCAGCGGACCGACACTTTCCTCTTCGTTGTAGATCGGCACGACAACGGACAATTCTATCGCGTCAGCGACGACAGTTTCTGTCCTGTTTGCTTGCAAGATGGGATCCAATGTCAAAGCCTCTGAAAAACGCTGCCGGTTCTCTTGCCCGGGTTCTCGTGATAACAGCCATGAACCCATAGCACCGGACAGGAAAGTAGCAAATATATGAATGCAAAAGGGGATACCAGCCGGGGCTCGTGGCTTGTCCGCAACCGGATGACCTTCGTCTCCTTGGCTGCCGTCATTGCCTATGCCGCATTCGTTCAGTGGATCTGGGGCTGGCCGGCGCTTTTTCGGCAGTGGGCGGAGATCGGCGTTGTCCGGGTGTTTTCGGCGCTGGCGCTGCTGGTCGGCACCTATTTCATCCGTTGCTATCGGATCTACGATTATTTCCCGGGCGAGACCCGCGGCCGCTTCCTTCTGCTCCTGCGCGTGACGCAGGTCCACAATCTTCTGAACATCATGCTGCCTTTCCGCGCCGGTGAGACCAGCTTTCCGATCCTCATGCGCTCGGAATTCACCATTCCCCTGGCGCGCAGCACGTCGGCGCTGCTGCTCATGCGCGTGCTCGACCTGCATGCGCTGTTTGCTGCCGCCGGCATCGGCCTTGTGCTCGAACACGATAATCAGCGCCTCGGCTGGCTTCTCTGGGCCCTCTTCCTCGTCTCACCGCTGCTTTTGTTTTTCCTGAAGGGCAGCGCCCTTGCGTTTGTCGAGCGCCGGTTTCCGGACAAGCTCGGCAGGCTGCTCGAGGAAATAGAGGCCGGCCTGCCGGCGAATGCGATGGTCTTCGTGCGGGCATGGTTGATGACGGTTCTCAACTGGTCGACCAAGGTCGCGGTTCTTGCCTGGGTGCTGTTCACGATGGGCGTCGCGCCGCTCGGCGCCTGTTTCGGGGGCGCTCTGGGTGGCGAGTTGTCGTCGGTGCTGCCAGTTCACGCGCCGGCCGGTGTCGGCACCTATCCGGCCGGCATCACCGCGGGCGCGATCTCGTTCGGCGCGTCGGCAAAGGGTTCTGCCTTCGATCTGCTCGCCAGCGCCAGCGTCAACGCGCATCTGTTGATCGTCGTGTCGGCGGTTGCCGGCACGCTGCTGTCGATTGTGCTGTCGCCGCGACGCTGAGTATTACTGGAACGCCGTCTCGAAGAAGCTGCGAAGCTTGCGCGAATGCAGCTTTTCCTTCGGCATGGCGGCGAGCTTCTGCAGCGCCAGAATGCCGATCTGCAGATGCTGGCTGACCTGCGTCTTGTAGAAGGCTGTGGCCATGCCCGGCAGCTTCAATTCGCCGTGCAGCGGCTTGTCGGAGACGCAGAGTAGCGTTCCATAAGGCACGCGGAAGCGGAAGCCATTAGCCGCGACGGTGGCCGATTCCATGTCGAGCGCGATGGCGCGCGACTGTGACAGCCGTTTCACCGGGCCGCGCTGGTCGCGCAGTTCCCAGTTGCGGTTGTCGATCGTCGCCACGGTTCCGGTCCGCATGATCCGTTTCAGGTCGTAGCCCTCGTAACCGGTGATTTCCGCCACCGCGTCCTGCATCGCCACCTGAACTTCGGCGAGTGCCGGGATCGGCACCCAGACCGGCAGGTCGTCGTCCAGCACGTGATCTTCGCGCACATAGGCATGCGCCAGCACATAGTCGCCCAGCGTCTGGCTGTTGCGCAGGCCGGCGCAGTGGCCGAGCATCAGCCAGGCATGTGGCCTGAGCACCGCGATATGATCGGTAATGGTCTTGGCATTGGATGGGCCCACGCCGATATTGACGACGGTAATGCCGCCATGGCCCTTCTTCTTCAGATGATAGGCCGGCATCTGCGGCATCCGCACCAGCGAAAGATCCGATTCCGGCTTGTCAGATCCGGCCTGCGTGATGATGTTGCCCGGTTCCACGAAGGAGGCATAGCCGTTGCCTCCTTCCGCCATCTGCTTGCGCGCCCAGGCGCAGAATTCATCGACGTAGAACTGGTAGTTGGTGAAAAGCACGAAGTTCTGGAAATGCGTCGCACTGGTTGCCGTGTAGTGGCTGAGGCGAGCGAGCGAATAGTCGATGCGCTGGGCGGTGAACGGCGCCAGCGGGGAGGGATCGCCCGGACCGGGCTCGTAGGAGCCGTTGGCGATCTCGTCGTCGGTGGTCGTCAGGTCGGGTGCGTCGAACAGGTCGCGCAGCGGCATGTCGATGTTTTCCGCCATCGACGCCTCGACATGGGCGCCTTCTCCAAAAGCGAAATGCAGCGGGATCGGTGTTGCCGATTCGGAGACGGTGACACCGACGCCGTGGCTGCGGATCAGGAGGCCGAGCTGTTCCTTGAGGTAGTGGCGGAACAACTTCGGCCGGGTGACCGTCGTCGTATAGACGCCCGGCGCGCTGACATAGCCGTAGGACAGGCGCGAATCGACATGGCTGAAACTGCTGGTCTCGATGCTGACCTGGGGATAGCAGGCGCGATAGCGCGAAATCGGCGTTCCGGTGCGACCGAGTTCGGTAAAGGCATCGACCAGGAATTTGGTGTTGCGCTCGTAGAGCGCCGACAAGGCATCGACCGCTGCGGCTGGGTCATCGAACGTCTGCGGCTCGAAAGTGTCCGGCGTCGCGACGGAAAGGGCGGAGAGGGAAGAGATTCGTTTGTTCATGCGGCATTATAGAATGGCGTCTTTTACAAGCAAACGACAAGATTCGAATGCACAGGCATCGTTCGGAAAAACCCCACTCAGCGCGGGCCGGCAAGGATGACGACTGTGCCTGCAATCGCAAGCGCGACGCCGCTTATATCCCAGCGATCCGGACGAACATCTTCGACAATCCAGAGCCAGGTTAGCGACGCAGCGATATAGATGCCGCCATAGGCCGCGTAGGCACGCCCGGCAGCAGTCGTATCGGTCAGCGTGAGAAGCCAGGCGAAGAGCGCGAGGCTTGCCATGCCGGGAATGAGCCACCAGATCGGCTTATCCAGCTTCAGCCATGCCCAGAAGGCGAAGCAGCCGGCGATTTCCGCAAGGGCGGCAAGGGCATAGATGGCGAATGCGGAGATGGGCATGGTGTTCCTTCCTTGGCGGTGCATACAGCGCTGCGCGTCTTTTCAGAGGCGCAAAGGTGTCGCTGTAACACTTTGATCTGCTGCATAATTTTGTTCTTAAATCGATTCCGATTTATGGAATTATGCAGTAGGAAGGCAGCAGATTTAAATGCGCAAGTGCGTCGCTTGCTTCGACAGCATCAGCTCATGGACTGGCGCTGAAGCGTCACGAAAAGAACGAAGCCGGCTCCCTGCTTGCTGATGCCAAGGCCAGAGGCCTTGTTGTAGGCAATCGCACCCATCGGCGCCATCAGCAGGGCTGCAAGCGTCAGCATGCGCAGAGCGATGATTGCAGAATGGGCGAGGGAAGACATCGTTTCTGACCTTTAGAGCTTGGCTTGTTCGCAGAACTGGGCGGTGTGCACGGTGCAGTCGGCGATCGAGCCTGCATAATTGTGGCGGCGGCGCTGCGTGTCGGCGCTGACGGCGGCCGCAAGCGTGATCGCGAAGACGACCATGAGCATGCTGATGATGGTGAGGCGGCGTGCGAGAATGTCCATGGCTTTGTCCGTCTGGTCGGGTTTGTCGGTCGGGTTCAACGCGATGATGGCTTTTTCGCATGGGCAAACTGAACTGTTGCTGAGACCCCGGTTCATCTCCCGTTCATCTTCGCGGCTTTCACCCTTGCAACGGCGGGGGGTGCCCCTTAAGTCTTCGGTCGAGTTTCCCAATTGGAGATTGCCGATGACTGCGCCGATCGAACTCTACTACTGGCCGACCCCGAACGGCTGGAAGATCACTGTCATGCTTGAGGAACTCGGCGTTCCATATGAGGTGAAATACGTCAATATCGGCAAGGGCGAGCAGTTCACGCCGGACTTTCTGACGATCGCTCCCAACAACCGCATGCCGGCAATCATCGATCCCGACGGCCCGGGCGGCGAGCCGATCTCGGTGTTTGAATCCGGCGCCATCCTGCAATATCTCGGCCGCAAGTTCGGCAAGTTCTATCCCACCGACGAGCGCGCTCGCGTCGATGTCGATCAATGGCTGTTCTGGCAGATGGGCGGGCTGGGGCCGATGGCCGGCCAGGCAAACCATTTCCGCAATTATGCGCCCGAGAAGATCGAATACGGCATCACCCGCTACACCAACGAGGTCAATCGCCTCTACGGCGTGATGAACAAGCGGCTGGCGGACCGACCGTTCCTCGCCGGTGAATATTCGATCGCCGACATGGCCTGCCTTGGCTGGGTGCGCCAGTACGAAGGAAATGGCCAGGACCTCAACGATTTCCCCAACCTGAAACGCTGGTTCGAGACGCTGACGGCCCGCCCGGCGGTTCAGAGGGGCTTTGATGTCGGCAGGCAGGAACGGGAGCGGCAGAAGCACCTTTCGGAAGACAAGGAAGCGCAGAAAATCCTGTTCGGCCAGACCGCTCGCTGAAGATGAAAACATGGTCCGGCCGGCAAGCCCGCCGGACCATGCCCGCAGCTACATACGGCTCCAGGTCTGAGACTTGCAGAGGATCTTCAGCACGCAGCCTTGCATTTTGAGCGAACTGCCCTCGATTGATGCCGAACCGCTATAGGTCTTGTCGTTGGCGGGATCGGTGATCTCGCCCCTATAGCTGTCGCCGCTGCCATTCATGCTGCCGATGTGCTTGCCTGCATGTTTTCCCGTTTTCAAAGTGATGCAGTAGCCGCCGCCGCAGGAGGCGATGGCTGCCGTCTCGCCGCTCGCGGTCTTCCAGTTGCCGACGATCGGTTCGGCGGAAAAACCTGCGGTGGTCGTGGCCAGCGTCATGGCTGCGGCCAGGATGAATGCGCGGATCATAAAGTTCCTCCCATAAAGTTCGCCGGATAATCATGCTTTGCCGCATGGTTCGGTCGAAATGTTGCCAGAGCTGGTCTCCTCACCGCTCAACACGCGGAAAATAGCTTACGCGAACGTAAACGTAAATAAGTGTTTCCCCCGTTTTCCGCTGAAAATTCCCGGCAAAACAGCCCCTCGTGCCCTCACTCTTTTCGAAATGGAGCGTGTCACCGCTTCGCGTGGTTAGCGATTGGTTGAAATCGAGAATTGAATTTTCCGTAAAGATTGAGGCAAAAGCCAGCGTTTCAAGGCGGTCCGATGTTTAACAAAAACCCAAGTTTACCAATCGTTTGAACTTTGTTTGTCGCACATTAATCATGCATTTTAAGCGTGTATTGAAACCGCTGCGGCATACTCAAACCCATAAGACGAGCAGGGAAAAACACCCCGCCGGGATCCCTTGGGGACCGAAAGCCGCACAAGACGGCCGGCCCCCAAGGTGCCTCAAAAAGGCAAGCAAAACAGGGACTGCGCTGCTGCACAATTCCTTAAATCGGAATCGATTTGAGAACAGGATTATGCCGCAGATCAAAGATTTACAGCGACCTTTGCGCGTCTGAAAAGACGCGCTGCGCTGTAGTAACCAACCAGGCAAACAGGGACATAGACAATGGCACGCTTTGACATTCAAAATGCTTCGGATGCCACGATGGGTGGCGAAAACCGCGCGGACGTTTTCTGCGAAATGGGCTTGATGTATGCAACCGGACGTGGTTGCGACATTGATCTCGTCGCTGCACACAAGTGGCTCAACATCGCAGCGATCAAAGGCTCCGACCGGGCTGCCGCGCTGCGTGCGGATCTTACGATGAGCATGAGCAAGACCGACCTTGCCACGGCGCTGCGCGCCGCCCGCGAATGGATGACCATGCACTGAGGCGATAGGCGACAGGTCTGCCTACTGCCTACTGCCTACTGCGCACTGCCTATTGCCTCGATAACCTTCGGCAGCGCCTCCTCCAGAAGCGCCATATCCGCCTCCGGGCCGGTGCTGATGCGGACGCACCGGTTGAGCGGCGCAACGCCCGGCATGCGAATGAAGATGCCGTGATCCTGCATCAGCCGATCGACGATCGCGCGCGCAAAAATCGCGTCTCTGCCGCAATCGATAGTGACGAAATTCGTTGCCGACGGCAGGGGCACCAGCCCGTTCCTGATGGCGATTGCAGCGATCCTTTCGCGCGAGGCAGCGATTTTCCCAAGCACCTCTGTCAAATACGCGCCGTCAGCCAGCGCCGCGATCGCTGCCGCCGTGCCGATCCTGTTCATGCCGAAATGGTTGCGGATCTTGTCGAAGGCTTGCGCGGTTCCCGGCGTGCTGATGGCATAGCCGATGCGCGCGCCTGCCAGACCGTAGGCCTTGGAGAATGTGCGGGTGCGGATCACGTTCGGCATGTCGATCAGCGATGCGATCGGGGGGATGGTGCCAGCCGGCGCGGTTTCACCGTAGGCTTCGTCGAGAACCAGCAGGCACGTTTCTGGCAGCGCCTTGGCAAAGGCGACGACACTGTCGGCATCCCACCAGCTTCCCATCGGGTTGTCAGGGTTGGCGAAATAGGCCAGTGGCGCGTCTTGTCGCTTGACCGCCGCCAGAAGGCCGTCGAGATCCTCGCGGTCGCTGACGTAAGGCACCGTCACCAGCTTGCCGCCATGACCTGCGACATGGAAATTGAACGTCGGATAACCACCGAGCGAGGTAACGACCGGCAGGCCGGGCTCGATCACCATCCGGACGATCTGTCCGAGAAGACCGTCGATGCCCTCGCCGATAGCCAGATTCGCCGGTAAAGTGCCGAGATGGCGGGCCAGCGCCTGCTTCAGCTCGAAATTTTCCGGATCATTGTATTTCCAGACGCCGGTCGCCGCCTCGGCCATGGCCTTGATAACCGAGGGGGCAGGGCCAAAACCGCTCTCATTGGCACCGATCCGCGCCTTGATCGGACGGCCGCGCTGTCGCTCGATCGCTTCCGGGCCGACAAAGGGAATGGTGGAGGGAAGGGAGGAAACGAGGGGCGTAAAGCGGGAAAATGCGGACATGCTGTTGATCGAGCCTGACGATGGATGAAACCGCAGCGGACACTAGCGATGTTTGATCGTCATGGAAACCGAATCCATTCGCGAAATGCATCTGACCGCCCTCGATCGCTTGGGACGAAGATGTCAATGTTTTTTCGACTCGTTCCCGGTGAAGAACTCGTAGCGGACGATCTCGTGAAGGAACTCCTCGTCGATCGGCTTGATGAAATGCACCTGGATACGATGGTCGTTGCGGAAAATTTCAGCGCAGCCGATTCGCCTCTTGGTGCCGACGATGGTCAGATAATAGTGCGGCGGCAGGCCGATCGTGGTATTGACGGTGAAGGCGGCGCCGCCGCGTGAAATTTCCAGCATTTTGCAGGTGCGGGTCGAAACGCCGCCAAGGGCTGGCCGAACCGCCATCAGGGTGCCCGCCTGCCCGATCGTGAAACGCTCGAAGCGCTCCTCATAGAGCTTGGATTTGACCACGGAGTACATCGTCGAGTTCTGCATCACCACTCCTCGGTAGCGATGGGCGGCGGATCAACCAGATCCAAAGCTGCCGCGCCGCTCGCTTCTCACCGCTCTTGCCCTCCTTCTGACTGCAACAAGCGATCCATGGAGAATCGGTCACGAATATTGCAATCCATTGAAAGCATTCCCTAAAAATTTAATCAGGACCTAAATCGCCGGACAATGCTTTGACCTTGTGGCGATTCAACGCGCTGATCGGGAGGTTGCCGGATTGCAGGCGTGATGGACATAGCCCGATCCGGCTTCAAATCAGGCCGCTGGTAAAGTCCATTCGGATCAACCGGCTGATGAATTTGGGCGCCAACGGCATGTTGAAGCGCACGCCGAGCTCGAAGTTGTGCCGGTATACCTGCGAACAGCCTATTTCTTCCCGGAAGCCGTCGATCTCCAGGAAGAAATGTTTTGGCAAAAGGATATTGGCGTTGAAATCCAGCATGGCACCGCCGATGGAAATGTGACGTAGCAGGCACTGGTATTTCGTCTTCGTCTTCAGGTGCTGCCCGACGACAAGGATGCGGCAGGGGCGTTCGATATAATAATGTTTGTATCTGGTGGTCGGTTGACCCGGCTTTGCCTCGGCGAGATGCATCACCATCGACATCGGAAACTCCGGAAAAAATGACGGCGCTGCGCCGCTTCTGCTAGATTTCTGCAGCTTTTGATGAAGGCTCGCGTCGAGCTTTATCGACGCAATCACATGACTATGATTGCAGTTTCCGCCGTCAGCCTTGTCCTGAGCTTGTGCCTTTCACGGCCCTGTCTTCCGGCTTGCTTAAAAAAGCACAAAAGCGGACATTGAAACAGGCTGGGCCATACGTAATACTTTCATGAAAAGCGCGCGGTGGAAAAAACCGCGCGGAAATTAGGGATCATGTTTGTGCGGTTTGCGGGGGGCGCGAAACGTCCCGGCCCGCTGCGCAAGCGCGGAGGGAAAATCATGTTCAAAGCCTATTCTCGGCGCTGGGTGCCGATCCTCGTTCTGTCACTATCAGTTTTCGCGTTTCAGGCTGGCGCAGCCGAGGCCGCGAAGCGGGTCGCGCTCCTGATCGGCAACGAGAAATATGAGGCGACATCGCAGCTGAACAACCCGGCCAACGACGTGGACCTGATGAAGGCGTCGTTCGAGGACGCCGGTTTCGATACGGTGACGACCGTCCACGATCTCGACCGAGCCTCGATGGTGCGCGCGCTCCGCGATTTCGAGGATGCGGCGACAGGCGCCGAAGTCGCGATCATCTACTATTCCGGTCATGGCATGGAGATGAACGGCCAGAATTTCCTGTTGCCCGTCGATGTCGCTTTGAAGACCGATAAGGATGTGGAAGACGAGGCCGTTCCGCTCGATCGCGTGCAGCGTTCGCTGGAAGGCGCGACCCGCCTGAAGCTGGTCATTCTCGACGCCTGTCGCAACAATCCGTTCGAGCAATCAATGACGCGGTCGATCTCGACCCGCGCCGTCAGCCGCGGTCTCGCCCGCGTCGAGCCCGAATCGGCCGATCTGCTGGTTGCCTTCGCCTCGAAGGCCGGCACGGTCGCCATGGACGGCGAGGGCAAGAACAGCCCGTTTGCAACGGCGCTGTCGAAATATCTGACGGAGCCCGGCGTCGATGTGCGCATCGCGCTTGGCAAGGTGCGGGACGAGGTGGTGGCGGCAACAAACCGCGGCCAGGAACCCTTCGTCTACGGCTCGCTCGGCGGCGCGCAGATCTTCCTCAACATCAGGGAGGTCAACGTCAACGTCACCAACAACGGCAACACGGAAGAAGTCTCGCCGAACGGCCAATCGGCCGCTGCCGCCGACTGGCAGAACATCCGCGATCTCGCCGACAAGGATCTGATCGAGGTTTTCCTCGCCAAGCATGGCTCCGACCCCGTCTACAAGATGTTGGCCGAGAAGAAGCTGAAACTTTTGACCGAAGCGGAGCAGAACGCCGTAAGCAGCCCCGACGAGATCGCCTGGGACGCGCTGAAGCAGTCGACCGATGCCGCCGCACTCACCCGTTTCATAGAGCGTTATCCTGACAGCAAGCACAAGGCGGAAGCCGAAACCCAGATCGCCGCGCTCGAGCCGAAGAAGGGGCTCAACATCTCACAGACGGGGAAGGACACGCAGGCATCGCGCGACTGTTACCTGCTTGCCGGTGAGCCACAGTCGATGCCGGGCTTCCTCGGCGTCAATTTCCTGAAGATCGATTCGGCCCGCGCGCTCACCGCCTGCGCCCAGGCCGTCAACGAAAACCCCGACGACATGATGCTCGTCAACATGCTCGGTCGCGCCCACGATGCCGGCCGCAACTATGTCGAGGCGCGGCGCAACTACCAGAAGGCGGCAGACGGCGGCAACATGTACGGGCTGACAAACCTCGCCTGGTTCTCGATTTACGGCACGGATGGTCCGGTCGACATCGAGAAGGGCAAGCAGATGTTCGAGCAGGCGGCCAATGCCGGCAATTCCTATGCCCAGGCATCGCTCGGCTGGCTCTATCGCGAGGGCTACGGCGGCGTGCCGCAGGATTATGCCGAGGCGCTGAAATGGTACCAGCTCTCGGCCAATCAGGGTTATGCCAATGCCATGGCGACGATCGGCTGGTTCTACCGTGAAGGAAACGGCGTCGCGAAAGACTTCAACCAGTCGCTTTCCTGGTACCAGAAGGCGGCTGAAGGCGGCGATGCCAATGCCATGTCCTCGCTCGGCTGGGCCTACCAGAACGGTCTCGGCACGACGCAGGACTATGCGGAAGCCAAGAAATGGTACGAAAAGGCCGCCAATGTCGGCGATTCCTATTCGATGGCGCTGCTCGGCTGGTTCTACGACGTCGGCAACGGCGTGCCGCAGGACTATGTTCAGGCCCGCAACTGGTATGAAACGGCAGCGAACGCCGGGAGCGCCTATGCCATGGGCAATCTGAGCCGCCTCTATGATTTTGGCCTCGGCACCAGGGCGGACCCGAAGGAGGCGGCCCGCTGGGCAGCGGCCAGCGTCGAGGGCGGCGACCCGGCGAAGCTGCAGGAGATGAAGACCTCGCCGAATAATTTCACGCCTGCCTTCCGCAAGGAAATCCAGGCGCTGCTTCGGGAGCGCGGCTATTACAGCGGACCGCTCGACGGTGACTTTGGCGCAGCCACCCAGAATGCGATGGACCGACTGGCGAAAAAGAGCTGACCGATATCAAACTGCATTGGAAAACGAAGCCGGGCCTGTGGCAGCAGGCCCGGCTTTCGCGATCTGGCGACGATGGGCGACTGGCTAACGCTTGTTTTCCAGGGCTTTGAGCGCCATCTGACCGGCGGCATGCGCCTGCAGCTGACTGATAAACTGGCCGCTGGCAGGATAGACGACGGTGCCGCGCTTGATGACGAAAGCCCAGCGCCCGTTGCGAAGCTTTTCGACCGTCACTTGAGTTTCCGGTTTGCTGTTGCTGTTCACTCTCTGCTCCCAAAGCTGTCTCGCGCCGCCCGCAGCGGCGGGCAAGGGCGGATTTCAAGCGCACAGGACTACCGCAAAACGCCCGTAGCGGGCAATCGGTGAATAGGGCGCAAAGGCGATCGGGAGTTGCCCAGGAACGGGGCGGCAAGAAAGCAGATCCGCCCGCAGACAGGCTTGATCGGCGCTTGTGAAGGACTGCAGGTGCGCCGTCATGCAGGATGGAAAATTCAACTTTGTAGCGGGTAACCGCAAAAATCCCTTGCAATGAAGGGCTCCTGACTCTAGTCAGGCGCTAACGGAGAGGTGGCCGAGTGGTCGAAGGCGCTCCCCTGCTAAGGGAGTATACCCGGAAGGGTATCGAGGGTTCGAATCCCTTCTTCTCCGCCATTTTCCTTTTTGTCCGACGCAGCTCGCCGCGACTTTCCGTAATTTTGACACGGCGTTGTAGCCGGACGCGCCTTTTCGGAATTTTGACACGGCGAATCGGAATTTCGGTTTTTCCAGAACCCTGTCAAAAACCCTCCCTCCTGGATTGCTCACTTGTCGACCTGATCGATGAATTCACTGCAGCTGGATGGGACAAGTGGTAAGCGCTTACCACGATCGTTTGTGATCATGCGCTGGCCTACCAAGAGGATCGCGATCAACCCCGCACATCCAGAAGACAGAAATCGACCGGCTCAGGTCAGCCCCGGTCACGTGCAGCGACTGGGGCGCGGTGCGTGCGTGGCCGACAGGACCTCCAACGGGTCACGACGCGAAGAGATTCAGTCCACGCTCATGACGCTGGAGCTTCCGGGTAGAGTTCCGCCCGGCTGGATCATGACGAATATGGGGAGCGGCGGTGTCGCCGGCCACGGACACTATACCCACAATGCTGGCGGCAAGGACGAATGGTCTCTGACCTGGACGAGGGTAAATTGGTAGGGGAGGATCGCGGGCCCGGGGGGAGAGCCGGGCCCGCAGTGCTTTCAAGTCATTCGATGATTTCTATCACCGCGCGGGTCTTCGGATTGATGAGCACGCGCTTGTTGTTGACGATCACATAACTGTAATCGGGCTGATCGGGAATTGTGTGGATCTCGACCGTGTCAGGAAGCGCCGTGCCGACTGCCAGATCGCCTTCAAACGTGACCGACGGCGTTGTCTGCTCGAGAATATAGGTTCTGACCTCGCCGGGAACGACGACCGTCGCCGTCTGCGCAGCCGCCACGCCGCCGAGCGACAGGAACAGAGCTACGGCAGGGATGATCACTTTCTTCATGTCTTCCTCCTGGATTTTCAATGCGCCGGTACAACGATTCGGCTAGGGCATGGTTCCAAGGAAAGTGCCGCGTGTATCGCGGCTGCGGCTCTCATAAAACCGGCCCGCTGTTACGAAACAGCGGGCCTAAAGGTTTACGTCATGAAATCCCCAGCGGACCCCATCACATGAGCAACCCCGAGACTGCGTGTTGGTTCCGGTGCCACCGGATCACAATCGATGAAAGATGAAATCTAGCCGTTACCAGCGCGAGACATCCAAGCATGCGGCTGTCAGGCTGAACTACCGCTTCGGGGTGGAAAGCCGACTACCGTTCGCCGCCCCAGATTACCCGACCGCCATAGCGATCAGAGACACGTCATCACTAAGGCACACCTCACCAACAGTTTGTCACACCACGGTTCTGACGTGGGTCGCGATAATGGACACGATGCGGACGCACCCGGCCAGAACGGTCGGATGCAAACCATCGGCATTCGCATGGTGGATTCCGGGCGGTGAGGTGGTGGTAGCTTGGGTTGTGCTGGGGCGGTATGCAGCTATTGAACTGTGTCGTCTTCCTAGACAAGGATACCCATCAGTCGTAGCCTGCACGCGTTTTTAGCCAACGGAGGCCGCTATGTTTTTTAGAACGCTTCTTTCATCAACGGTATTTTTCACCATCACTGCAGCTTCAGTATTCGCACAAACGAACCCTTCACCAGTGCGGTCTTTGCCCGACGTCATGCAACTCAGATCGCTCGTGCGTAATGGCGGCGATTCTCCTGAAATCAAGTCGGCCGTCACGACGCTTGAAGATCTGGCTTCAAATGGCGACCAAACCGCCGCGTTGGCTCTGGGTGAGTTCTATTGGCGGGCTGCTGAGGATACTCTCAAGGGCAAGGCGGTCAGCTACTTCGAGCAAGCCGCCGCCAAGGGCGATCCTTCGGCTCTTATTGCCCTTGGTGACATTTACAAGGACGGCAAAATCGTCCCTCAAGACGTGCCAAAGGCCGTCTCACTGTACGAACAGGCGCTGGCTAAGAATAATACGTCGGCCTATTTCAAGCTCGGCAGTCTCTACAAGCAAGGCGACCGCATGGGTTTAGATCCAGCGAACGCCGCACCTCTCCTTGAAAAGGGCGTGGCAGCCGGCGACAGTTGGGCAAGGGTAGCTCTGGGCGACATGCATCGGGAAGGCACTGTCTTACCCCTGGATGCCCAAAAGGCTGTTTCACTCTATGAACAGGCCCTGCAGAAAGACAACCCGACGGCAGCAGGCAAACTCGGTAACATCTACCGCCTCGGTGATCGCTACGGCCTGGATACCGCGAATGCCGTCAAGTATCTGCAGCAGGGCGTCGATGCTGGCGACCCAGGGGCAATGCTTGGTATGGGAGACGTCTATAAGGAAGGCATTCTTGTCGATCGCGACCTTAATAAAGCGATCGAACTTTACCAAGAGGCACTTTCTCTGGGAAACATGGGAGCAGCTTGGAAACTCGGAAATGTATACCAGCGCGGCCTTTCCGCCGGGCTTGATGTGACAAAAGCCATGGAGTTCTACCAGCTGGGGGTCGACGCGAACGATCCATGGGCCATCGCCGGTATGGGAGACATATACCGCGAAGGCACTATAGCGGCGCGCGATCTCGACAAGGCCATCGATCTGTATTTGAGCTCGTATAAAGGTGGCAACAAGGACGCGCTTGCAAAGGCCGCAAATCTTCTTTCCCGCGGAACCAAAAAACAGCAGGCGCGCGCGATAGAGTTGATTAACGAAGGCACGGCAAAGAACATTCCCGGCATAAACGTCGTGAGCGCCGAAACATACCTCTATGGCCGGGGCGTGCCACGCGATGCTGCGCGGGCAATCGAAATCCTTGGCAAAGCGGCTGCGGATGGCGACGGTGATGCCGGCGTCCGCCTCGCCGGACTTTACTCCATAGGCTCCGGTGTTGCCGTTCCTAAGAGCATTACGCGCGCACGACAGGCACTTGAAACGGTCAAGAACTCACTGCCCGCTGAGCGGTATCAAACGGAAAAGCTCTACCTCGATGGCTCCTCTGCATCATCTCGTTCAGCCATTGCCGCAATCGTCCAGGAAGTGAAAACGATGAGGCCTGACACTCAGGTCGGCATCATTGATCGCTTGAGCTACACCAACCCCAACGTCTATGTTTACTATCTGCAAGAGTTTTTGCGCGAGAAGGGCTTATACGCCGGCAGCACTAACGGTATGTTGACGGCCTCAACGATCAGGGCCATCAATTCGATATGCTCGTCAGAATCGCAGGAATGCTCGAACGGACCGCTGAGCCCTGAAGCTCGCGCCGCCCTAAAGTACATCGTACTGTCCGACATCGCAAAGATGAACTAAGCGACAACCATATCCAAGGTAAACAAACGACATGTCGGCCATCTCAGCTTTTGCAGTTCCGTCTGATGAAACGAAGCAAACGGTCTCATTGGCCGGCATGTCGCAACGGTCGATCGTATTAACGTTCAGCTTACTTGTTTTGTTTGCACTGCCCGGCCTTTTTAATGGCCTTGAATTTTCACCTTTTATCGGTGCAGGGCTGGTCGCCATCCCTTACGCATTTTTAGCGCTGCTCTATGCTTCTGGAAGGGCCTGGAAAAGGAGTTGGCCCTTCAATGTAGGCATGCTCTTTGTGACGCTAATCTTTGTCGTTAACGTCCTCCTCTTCGGAAGGGCGATGATCTCCGATATGGAGCTGGTAAGATCGACCGCAACAAAACTGTTTGTGTCTACGGCGATGCAAGGCACCCTCCTTGTCGCGATCGTCTCCATCCTCTTATCTATCAAAGATGATCAACGGCAAGAGGTTCTGCAACGATCGCTGGTTTTCGCGCTGGTGTGGTTCTGCTTAGCCCAACTCCTTCTTGGCGGCCTTGGCATTGAGCATGCTGATAAGGCGCAAATTCCGCAAACGCTGCGTCCTGCGCTCTTCCTCTCTCATGCGGGAATTGATTTCAATCGCTTCCTGTTCCCTATTTCAACAGGGATGACTAATGCCTGCGTTTACCCCCTCCTCCTTGCATCGCTCTCGCTGTTTCGCCTGCGCTCATCCGGTTGGTCACTCATTTGGTTTCTGCTCGCGGCCGCCTTACTGGTGATGAACGACTCTCGAACCTACCAAATGGCGTTGCCTATTGCCTTGATCTTCTGGTGGATGTCTCGGCGTTTTGGTGCGGCTATGATTGTGGTTGCCGCCTGGCTGCCTCTTGCTTTGTTCCTGGCAGTTATCCTTAAAGCGTCCAACCTGATCGACATCGCAAGCGATCGGTACGATACCTATGGCCTTTTCTCTGGCCGCGAATACCTCTGGACGATCTTTCTCAACTATTGGAACGCCGCCTCGTTCGCGCAGCTGTTTTTTGGCAATGGCGTTTACGGACAGGTAGCGGCGGGAATATCGAGCAGCTATTCGTTTGTCTTTGCCGGGTGGAATGATGCCGGTCGAGATCTGGCGTCGCTTCACAACTCGTATCTGCAGTTTTTGATCGATGGAGGCCTGATTAGTGCTGTGCTGCACATCGGATTGATCGTGTTGGTACTCGGGCGGTTGCGGCTTTATGCCAGAGTTCAAGGAAGACACCAGCCCCTGTGGAGGGGGCTGATGGTGTTCCTTATCGCTCTACTGACGGTATGCGGTACTGAGGTCACGATCACCTTTTATGGCCGCGAGGGCTTCACGGTGTTTTTCCTGGTCTGCCTACTTGCTTTGACCTGCGGCCCAGAGGTGAAACAAGAGAAAGTTCCGATGACCGAGACGCCGGCAAACCAGCCGCTGGCGTTGACACTGTGAAGCATCTCTTAAGAGCAAATGCGCCTGAATTCGTAGGTTTTGCCTGACGCTGATGTCCCAAGGAACGTCAGCGTGAGCATTCCCTCGTCAGGACGCGACGGTCGCGCCTTTGCAGAATGTGAGCATAACAATACCGAGCGGTTTGGCGGCGCGCTCTTTTACGCCGGCGTCATTCAAGATGCGGAATCTTTCGATGGGCCTGCTGCGACCTGATTCTGCGAATCTCTTCGTCACTCGCCCAGATGCGCATCGTGATTCCATCTCCGAGGCATGGAATTGACCGGGAAGGGGGTCGCCACGCGGCTCCTGCCGGGGCGCGAATCTGCGCTTGGGCTCTCGTTTTGCCCCATTTTTGCCTCGTTATGACACGGACAGACCGTTTGCGGGACCGGCTAAGCTCTGATGAATAAAGGGTTTTCTTAAGGACTTGTTAAGAACTTCCGGGCGCATGAGGCGATTTTGTGTCGTTTCAGCAACAGCGCATGGGGAAGGGCGTATCAAACTGCATGAACTCGCAAGTTGGTGATTGCGCAGACGGTCCGGTCTTGTATTTTCAACTCCGGAAGCAAGGGCGGTTGATCGTCCGACTTCTTAAATGTTGGGGATGGGGCAGGGAACGCTGTCCTTCAGCAAAATACCCAGACCCGTTTGAAACTTTTGACTGGAGGTCAGAAATGAACATCAAGAGCCTTCTTCTCGGCTCCGCTGCGGCTCTCGCAGTAGTATCCGGCGCCCAGGCAGCTGACGCTATCGTAGCTGCTGAGCCGGAGCCCATGGAATACGTTCGCGTTTGCGACGCTTTCGGCACTGGCTACTTCTACATCCCGGGCACGGAAACCTGCCTCAAGGTTGGCGGTTACGTTCGTACCCAGCTCGAGTACGATGAAAACTGGACGCCTAACGGCGCTGACTGGGATGCATACACCCGCGGTTACCTGACGTTTGCTGCCAAGAGCGATACCGAATTCGGTGCGCTTTCCGGCTACATCAACCTGCAGGCTGACAGCGACTCCGACACCTTCCTCGATGGTGCCTGGATCAACATCGCTGGCTTCGACGTTGGTTACTTCTACAACTGGTGGGACGATTTCGGCCTCAGCGGCGAAACCGACGTAGCAGCCGGCAACCTGACCAACTCGGTTCGTTACACCTACGACGGTGGCTCGTTCCAGGTCGGCGCTTCGGTTGAAGAAATCACTGGTAACGGCACGAACGACGACGTCGGCGTATCCGGCCTCATCCGCGGCACGGTTGGCGGCGTTGACGCTCTGCTCATCGCTTCCTACGACTTCGACGCTGACGAAACCGCTCTCAAGGCTCGCCTGACCGCCGAACTCGGCCCGGGCACTTTCGGCCTGATGGGTATCTATGCGACCGACCCGAACTTCTACTGGGACGTGTCTGAATGGTCGGTTGCTGCCGAATACAAGATCCAGGCAACTGAAAAGTTCTTCATCACCCCGGCTGCCCAGTACTTCGGCGACTACGGTATTGCTGCTGACGGTTCCTTCGCTGGCGACGACGCCTGGAAGGTTGGCGTAACGGCTGGTTACCAGATCACGGAAGGCCTGCGTACGCTCGCTACCGTCAACTACCTCGATGTTGACGGCGCCGATGACGCCACCTGGACTGGCTTCCTCCGCCTGCAGCGCGACTTCTAATCTGATCTGACTTCGGTCAGTGATGGGAAGCCCGGCCTTTCGGCCGGGCTTTTTCCGTTAAGATGCTTCTCTTGCGTCGGCGCGTGGCGGCATGACGCTCCTATGAAATTCCGTTGATAAACCCCAGGATTTCGGCGAGCAAATCCGGGCGGTGCAAGAGCGGGGCGTGGCCCTGGCCTGCCGCGGCGACCGATCTCATTCGTGGATGTCGCTCAGCCATCTCCGCGAATGTCGCTGGCGAAAGGATCGCGGAGTTTTCTCCCCGGATCGCCATCAAGGGCACCGGTTTCAGCCCTTCGTAGAGCGTCCAGAGATCCGCCATCGGGCTATCCTCGCTGATGCTTCTCAGCGGCTCGATCAGGGCAGGATCGAAATCCGCGACGATCGCGCCGTCCTTTTCCCTGAAGATCGCTTCAGCCATGTCATCCCAATCGGCTTGACCAAGGGCCGGGAACGAAGCGCCGTGCACGCGCTTCAGACTTTCGGTTGCCTCGTCCCAGGATTGCAGCACCGGCTGCGCCTCAAGATATTGGCGTATCAGGAGCAGGCCGGTGGTCTCGACGACCGGTCCGATGTCGTTGAGAACGACGCCGCGCAACAGCGTCGGGCGCATGGCGGCAAGCAGGTGGAGGATCAGGCCGCCACGGGATGTCCCGATGAAAATCGCCTGCTCAACATCGAGCACCGCGCATGCCGTGAGCACATCTTCCGCCTCGATCGGAAGCTGATAGTGGCTCTTGTCCGGGTCCCAGTCGGAAAAGCCGCGGCCGCGATAGTCGAGTGCGACGACACGGCGCGGTCTCTCAGGGTGGGCGGAGAGCTGTTCCGCCAGAAGGTGAAAGTCGCGGCTGTTGCGGCTGAGGCCGGCCAGGCAAACGATCGGTAGTGTTCTCTTCGCCTGCGGGTTGTCATGGCCGTAGTCCCGGGCATAGAGCGACAATCCGTCGCTTGCCGGAAAATAACGTTCCGCAAAACTGGTCCTGGTCGCGCGCGTCAAGGGTTGTCCCTTCATTTCTGATTGGAGCACCATAACGGATCGCCGCGTCGCGTGAAGGGCGGTCAGTCTTGATCTTCATGCGATCCGCGTCCCAATGGCTATGGACGGTGTGCTTAACGCCCCATGCGCAGGTCATGGACGATATCGGCTGTCTGCCCGAGTCGAGACTTGTAGACCTGGTAGTTCTCCATCACCCGCTGCACATAGTTGCGGGTCTCGGCGAAGGGAATGCGTTCGATCCAATCAACGACATCGTCGATCGACTTGCCGCGCGGATCGCCGTAGCGGCCAATCCATTCGGGCACGCGGCGGGGGCCGGCATTATAGGCGATGAAGGTGAGGATATATGAGCCGCCGAAATCGTCGATCTGTTCGCCAAGATAATGTGCACCGAGCGTCGCATTGTAAGCGGCGTCGGTGGTCAACCGCTCCTTGGAATAGGCAAGGCCATGGCGTCCGGCGATGCCTTTTGCCGTGCCGGGGAGGATCTGCAACAGTCCGCGCGCGTTGGCCGGCGAAATGGCCGCGGGATTGAAGGCACTTTCCTGCCGCGCGATTGCATAGGCAAGCGCCTTTCCGGATCCGCCGATGTTCGCGGTTGCCGGAATGACGCCGATCGGGAAGGCGAGCGCTGCGACATCGATGCCGCGGCCGAAGGCGAGCTTGCCGATCTGCAGTGACAGTTGGTGGCCCCCGGTTTTTTCCGCGCGGGCGCAGAGGATTGCAAGTTCTCCCGGGCTTGTCAGTTCCGCGGCCAGCGCCCGATAGAGGCTGTCGGCGCGCCAACCGTGGCCGGCCGCTTCGAGGCGGGCAATGGCGCGAACCGCCTCGTGGCTCTCGAACCGTGAACGATCATCGGCGCTTGGTGACGGATAGGTGACATTCAGTGACTTCCGGCCGAGACGGGCAGCCGCAAGCTGGCCATAAAAGGTGCCGGGCAGGGTCGCTGCCTTGGCATAATAGTCGTCCGCATTGCCGGGCGCACCCGCCTCGGCGGCGCGGCCCAGCCAGTACCAGGCACGTGAAACCGAGATCGGCCTGTTGGATGCCTGCAGGATGCGTTGGAAATGCCGGGCCGCCGTTGCCGCATCCTCAAGGCCGCGCAGCGCATACCAGCCGGCATGAAATTCGGCATCGACGATATCCGCCGGATCGGTTGCGACGTGGTTCGCCGCGATCCGGTAGGCGGCTTTGAACTTGCCCTGGTCGAGCAGTCCCCGGCTGATGATCCGCTGCTCGACCCACCATTCTGCGGGGTTGACGAGGGCATCCTTGTCCTTCGGGAGACCGGCGAGCAGCTTTGCCGCTTCCTCATATTTTTCTTGGGCGCGCAAATATTCGACGCGGATGAACAAGTAGGCCGGTTCCTTGGCCCATGACGGATCGACGGCCGCGATGAGCGCTGCGGCATTCCGGGCTTTTTTCGCAACGGCCACCCAGGCGCGATAGAGAGACTGGGCCTTACCGAGATCACTGAAGCGGGCAGCCTGATCCAGACGGCTTCGATAGAGCAGCATTTCCATTCGCTGTTTGTGCTCGGCGGTCGTGAGCAGGCTTGGAAATTCTGCAAGAATCCTGGTTTCGGTCGCCTTGTCGAGAGCGTCTTTCGACCAAAGGGCATGCAGCAGTTTCGCAGCAGCGGCCTTGTCTCCGTTCGCCTGCAAAGCACGGGCGAGGATAATGGTGCCATCGGCAGTTTCCGGCCGCGTCGTGCCAAAGGCCGAGAGCACGTCGGATGTGGGCGGATTCTCGCGGTAGAGCGCACGTTCGGAATTGGCGCGCAGCGCGCCAAGCCCCGGCCAGCCCTTCAATTCCCGTTGGGCTGCCGCAATTTCATAGGAGGGAACGCCTTTCTGGCCGGAAACGGCGATCGCCCAGGTGAGGATGTGGCGATCGAGCGTGCCCTTGGCCATGGCATTGCGGGCCGCGATGGCGCGCCCGGCGTCCTTGTTGGAAAGAGCGTCGAGCCCTGCCTTGAGGTTTGAATCTATCGGCACTACAGCGCTCGCCGAGACGATCGAGCCGGTTACGTCCCGAGAGGACGAACGGTTGGTTTTAGCGAGAACCTGGGGTTTGAAGCGCGGCAGTGGGGTCTGGTTTTCCTGCGCATATGCGGTAACAGTCGAGAACGCGATCACGGATGCGCCGAGCATCGCAATCATCCGGCGAGACTTGTGTCCACGCATCAAGAACCCCACGCTTGCCCGTGTCAGTCTCTCATTTGGCGATGCAATTATTAACGAAAGGTTACTCGCGTCCATTCAATCCCATAAATATCGGCCCATAAATATCGGCGGTTCCACGCCAGCGGGTGGTTGCGCCCTTAAATGCATAAAAACGCCGCTGATGCCGGGGAAATAGACGGGAACCGGCGATGAATGGCGCGATAGAGTGCTTGCCGCAGGCACCTCACATGATTATGGTGCGCCAGTTTTCTAACCATGAAATGCGGCCAAAGCGTGGGTTGGTTTCAAGCTTCCCGGGCGCCGTCAGGAGTCGTGCATGTTCAAGGGGTCCATTCCCGCTCTCGTCACCCCGTTCACCGCTTCCGGAGCAGTCGATACGGATAGTTTTGCCGCGCATGTCGAATGGCAGATCAGCGAAGGCAGCCACGGCCTCGTGCCGGTCGGCACCACCGGTGAATCGCCGACCCTCTCGCATGCCGAGCATAAACGCGTGGTTGAGCTGTGCATCGAAATCGCGGCAAAGCGCGTGCCGGTGATCGCAGGTGCTGGCTCCAACAATACGACGGAGGCTGTCGAACTGGCGCAGCACGCCGAAAAGGCCGGTGCTGATGCCGTTCTGGTGGTCACCCCCTACTACAACAAACCGACCCAGAAGGGCCTTTTCGCGCATTATGCGGCGATCGCCGAGAGCGTGAAGCTGCCGATCGTCATCTACAATATTCCCGGCCGTTCGGTGGTGGATATGAGCGTCGAGACGATGGCAGCCCTTCACAAGGCGTATCCGTCGATCATGGGTGTCAAGGATGCGACCGGCAAGATCGAGCGCGTTTCCGAGCAGCGCATGGCCTGCGGGTCCGGCTTCGTCCAGCTTTCGGGTGAGGACGCAACGGCACTTGGCTTCAACGCCCATGGCGGCGTGGGCTGCATTTCCGTGACCGCCAACGTGGCGCCGCGTCTTTGCGCCGAATTCCAGGAGGCGACGCTTGCTGGCGATTATGCCAAGGCTCTGGAATATCAGGATAAGCTGATGCCGCTGCACAAGGCGATCTTCATGGAGCCCGGTCTCTGCGGCGCCAAATATGCGCTGAACCGGCTGCGCCAGATGAGCCGCACCGTCCGCTCGCCTCTGCTGTCAACGCTCGAGCCGTCGACGGAAGCCGCGATCGATGCAGCACTTCGCCATGCGGGGCTGATGAACTGATGGCACCCAAGGGCAGCCAGCGGGTGGTCAAGAGAATTGTCGCGGAAAACCGGAAGGCCCGCTTCAATTACGAGATCATCGATACCTACGAGGCCGGTCTGGTTCTGACCGGCACCGAGGTCAAGTCGCTGCGCGAAGGCAAGGCCAATATCGCAGAGTCCTACGCCACCGACGAAGGCGGCGAGATGTGGCTGATCAATTCCTATCTGCCGGAGTATCTGCAGGCAAACCGCTTCAATCACGAACCGCGCCGCCGCCGCAAGCTGCTTTTGTCGAAACGGGAGGCCCACCGGCTCCAAAGCGCGATCAATCGCGAGGGCATGACGCTCATTCCGCTCAAGATCTATTTCAACGATCAGGGCAGGGCGAAGCTCGAACTGGCGCTCGGCAAGGGCAAGAAGCTGCACGACAAGCGTGAGACCGAGAAGGAACGCGACTGGAACCGGCAGAAGAGCAGGCTCCTCAAGGATCACTGATCTTGACGCATCTCTCAAAATTCAAAGGACCGGTCGCAAGCGGCCGGTCCTTATGGTTTCATTCGCTGGCGTCGTCGCTGACCGGTTCGGTGGCACGGGGCGCTCGCTCGGAGGGATCGCGACCGACTTCGGCCTTGAGACTGACCAGTTCGATGAAGTGATCGGCCTGGCGGCGCAGGTCGTCTGCGATCATCGGCGGCTGTGTCGACATGGTCGAGACCACCGAGACTTTGCGTCCCTTGCGCTGCAGCGCTTCCACCAGCGTCGTAAAGTCTCCGTCGCCGGAGAAGATGACAAGGTGGTCGACCGTTTCGGACTGTTCCATCGCATCGATGGCCAGTTCGATGTCCATGTTACCCTTGATTTTCCGCCGGCCGAGGGAATCGGTGAATTCCTTCGCGGGCTTCGTCACAACCTTGTAACCGTTGTAGTCTAGCCAGTCGATCAGCGGACGGATGGACGAGTATTCCTGGTCCTCGATCAGTGCCGTGTAATAGTAGGCGCGAAGAAGGTAGCCGCGCTTCTGGAAAGCCTTGAGCAGCTTGCGATAATCAATGTCGAAACCAAGGCTTTTCGAGGCGGCGTAGAGGTTCGCGCCGTCGATAAATAGGGCGATTTTTTCGCGGGGGTCGAACATCGTTTTATCCTTTTTGTTGTCTCAGTGTTTTTGATTTTCAACCTGACGCGCGCGAATAGGCACCAGTGGCGGAATAATCTCGCTTACATTAAGATTTCTTCATATGCTAGCCATCTAAAAGATTTCTTCATATGCCAACCATCTACACCGCAATTTGCTTAGTCTAAGAAAATCCCGGTTGAAATAGCTATTTTTCGCACTTTTTTGCTAAGAATGAGAAGTTTGTGGCTTTATTTGGGATTATTTTTGCCGACATTGTGTCGGGCCATGCCGTTTAAGCCAATATTCGCCTTCTAGAACGACAATAGGCTTTAGTGGCATTCAATCATCATTTGTGAGGATGTTAAAGCCGATCGATTGACCGCAATCGCGTCGCGTCGGCGTGGCGATTACGCTGCTGCTGGCATTGCGCGGATATCTTTTGTTGAAATGCAGGAAAAACTTGAATTTGTCCGCTTTTGATTGTATCGGGCAGGTTAATTCCTGAAATCGGAGCCACGCATAGCGTCAGGCCGACGGCTGGCCGGGTTCCGATGTTGTTAATCAGCGCAAGCGACGGATCATTTCAGGGTATCCGTGATTGAAGCTGCGCTCTTGAGACCCAAAGGACAGGCAATGGCCCGCGTCACTGTTGAAGATTGCATCGACAAAGTCGATAACCGTTTCGAACTCGTCCTTCTGGCAAGCCATCGAGCCCGCCTGATCTCGCAGGGTGCTGCGATCACCATCGACCGCGACAACGACAAGAATCCGGTCGTTGCCCTTCGCGAGATTGCAGATGAAACCCTGTCTCCCGGCGACTTGAAGGAAGACCTGATCCACTCGCTGCAGAAGCATGTTGAAGTGGACGAGCCTGAGCCCGATCCATCGTCGATGATCAGCGGCGATGCCGCTGCGGCCTTCGCTGAAACGGCTGAAGACGATGATCAGCCGGAGCCGATCACCTTCGACCGCATGTCGGAAGAAGAACTGCTGGCCGGCATCGAAGGCCTGGTTCCGCCGGAAAAAAGCGACGACTATTGAGCCATTGCGCGTCCGGCTTGTCGCCGGATGCGACGCTCTGACGCAATGCCGCGTTTTCGTTCCGAAATCGCGTAACGCCGGTATTTGCAAAGCAGTGCGCCACTCCTATGATTGGCGCACTTTTTGTTTTCCGGATACCCCTGGAGCCGCTAGCGGATGATGCGCCAATACGAGCTCGTTGAGCGCGTTCAAAAATACAAGCCCGATGTAAACGAGGCGCTGCTGAACAAGGCCTATGTTTACGCCATGCAGAAACATGGCCAGCAGAAGCGGGCGAGCGGCGACCCCTATATCTCCCACCCTCTCGAAGTCGCCGCTATCCTCACCGAGATGCATCTCGATGAATCGACCATCGCGGTGGCACTTCTGCACGATACGATCGAGGATACGACGGCGACGCGCGCCGAGATTGACGATCTGTTCGGCGAGGATATCGGTGCGCTTGTCGAAGGGCTGACCAAGATCAAGAAGCTCGATCTGGTGACGAAGAAGGCCAAGCAGGCGGAAAATCTGCGCAAACTGCTTCTGGCGATTTCCGACGACGTGCGCGTACTTCTCGTCAAGCTTGCCGACCGGCTGCACAACATGCGCACGCTCGATCATATGTCGGCGGAAAAGCGCGCCCGGATTTCCGAGGAGACGATGGATATCTATGCGCCGCTTGCCGGCCGCATGGGTATGCAGGATATGCGCGAGGAACTGGAAAACCTCTCGTTCCGCCACATCAATCCCGAAGCCTTCGAGACGGTCACCCGCCGCCTGAACGAATTGTCAACGCGCAACGAAGGGCTGATCAAGAAGATCGAGGACGAACTGGGCGAACTCATTCTGGCAAGGGGGCTGGTCGGCGCCGTCGTCAAGGGGCGGCAGAAGAAACCCTATTCGGTCTTCAAGAAGATGCAATCGAAGTCGCTTTCCTTCGAGCAGCTGTCCGACGTCTGGGGCTTCCGCATCATCGTTGCCGACATCCCGGACTGTTACCGGGCGCTCGGCATCGTCCATACCCGCTGGCGCGTCGTGCCTGGACGGTTCAAGGACTACATCTCGACGCCGAAGCAGAACGACTATCAGTCGATCCACACGACAATCGTCGGACCATCCCGCCAGCGCATCGAACTGCAGATCCGCACGCGCCACATGCACGAGATCGCCGAATACGGGATTGCCGCCCATACGCTCTACAAGGACAGTGTCGAGCCCGCCGGGGACGTCAAGCTGTCGCCGAAGTCGAATGCCTATTCCTGGCTGCGCCGGACGATCGAATCCTTGGCTGAAGGCGACAATCCGGAAGAATTCCTTGAGCATACCAAGCTCGAACTGTTCCAGGATCAGGTTTTCTGTTTCACCCCGAAAGGCCAGCTGATCGCCTTGCCGCGTGGCGCGACGCCGATCGATTTCGCCTATGCCGTCCACACCAATATCGGCGACACCTGTGTCGGCGCGAAAATCAATGGCCGGATCATGCCGCTGGTCACCCGGCTGAACAATGGCGACGAGGTCGAGATCGTCCGTTCCGGCATCCAGGTGCCGCCGCCCGCCTGGGAAGAAATCGTCGTCACCGGCAAGGCGCGCGCCGCCATTCGACGCGCGACCCGGGCTGCCGTGCGCAAGCAATATTCCGGGCTTGGCTACCGCATTCTCGAGCGCACGTTCGAGCGGGCGGGCAAGTCATTTACCCGCGAAGCGATGAAGCCGGTCCTGCATCGGCTCGGTCAAAAGGATATCGAGGACGCAATTGCAGCAGTCGGCCGCGGCGAACTGTCGTCACTCGACGTGCTGCGCGCCGTATTCCCTGATCATCAGGACGAGCGCGTCACGATAAAGCCGCAGGACGAAGGCTGGTTCAACATGCGCAGTGCCGCCGGCATGGTGTTCAAGCTGCCAAACCGGCCCAAGGATATGTTCGACATGCTTGAGGGGGAGGGCCCGGAAGCTCTGCCTATTCGCGGGCTGTCCGGTAACGCCGAGGTTCATTTCAGCGCCTCGGGCGCCGTGCCCGGTGACCGCATCGTCGGCATCATGGAAAAGGACCGGGGCATCACGATCTATCCAATCCAGTCGCCCAGCCTGCAGAAATTCGACGACGAGTCCGAGCGCTGGATCGATGTGCGCTGGGATCTCGACGAAGCGAACAACACCCGCTTCATGGCGCGCATACAGATCAATGCGCTGAACGAGCCCGGTACGCTTGCCGAAATTGCCCAGTCGATCGCGACCAGCGACATCAACATCCGCACGCTCTCGATGGGCCAGGTGGCCGCCGATTTCAGCGAGTTCCAGCTCGATCTGGAAGTCTGGGATCTCCGCCAGCTCAATCACCTGATTACCCAGATCCGCGAATTGCCGAGCGTTTCCACGGTCAAGCGCGTCTTCGAGTGATGCCGCATGTGCGGCATTGCCCGGCTTCCGGCCGCGAGCTACGCCCACATCCGGTCACGATTGGCGGCATTTCCGCATAGCCGGGCGGCAATTGCCCTGGAAATGTGCACTTTGTGGGGAGATGATGTGCGTGCCATGCATCTTGCGCATGGCTGCCGCCTCTTTGTAGCGCTGGTGAATTAGCGCAGCCTCACCTATCTTCAGCGTCGGGAGGTAAACGAAAGAGGTTTACCATGTTTAAGCAACTGAAGAATATCACCCGCGCCCTGCGCGTACCGTCCGTCGAAGAGCGCGAAATGAACTATCTCAATGGTTCGCTCGACCGGATCGATCTGGAATACCGTCAGCGTCAGGTTGATCGGGGCCTGTTCCGCAACTTCTAAGTCAGGCTGCCGTCCGGCTGCCTGTTTCCGCAGGCTGCCGGGACCTATGCAAATGATGCATGCCGGACCGGGCTCACTGCGCATGAGGTGCAGGCGCCATCAGGTGTCTGGCATGACGGCCAGATATGCTGTGTCGGAATGCTGATTTTCCCGCGGCCGCCATTGAGCAGCCATATCCGCATGTCTATCAGGACAGCATGTTGTTCAGACGCAAGAAGCCAGCAACCTTGTCGGGAAGGCTCCGTGAGTTTCTGTGGCCGCGAAAGGGCTTTTCGCGTGGCCTCCGGTATTTGTCGATGCGCGTTCTGCGGCTATCGTCCTCTCCGCATTCCATCGCCGTCGGCGTTGCCGCCGGGGCGGCATCTTCCGCCACACCGTTTATCGGCTTTCACATCCTCATCGCGCTTGCTCTCGCCTATCTCTTGTCGGGCAATCTGATCGCAGCCGGCATAACCACCGCGCTTGCCAATCCGCTGACCATCCCGGTCATTCTCGTCGCGACCTACGAGGTTGGCGCGATGATCCTCGGTACGGGCGGCAGCGGTGCTCTGACGGGGGAAGACATCCTCCATATGCTGGGGCATCTTGAACTCATGCATCTATGGGAGCCTGTGTTGAAGCCGCTGCTGATTGGTTCGGTGCCGGTTGCGGCCGGCAGTGCCGCTGCTTTCTATGTCGTGGCCTTCCAAGCCGTCAAACTGTTCCAGTCCCGCCGCCAGGTCCGGCGCTCCAGCAAGGTGCAGCCGCGCACGGCGGGATCGGCGAACGGTCTTTGATCTCGCGAATTTTTAACTTGGCAGGCGGCCGTCTGTTTGCTCTTGTCCGGTGAGGCGCGCCTCAAACTCTCATAAGGTATTTCGTTCGATGATTATCGGCATCGGCAGTGACTTGATCGACATCAGGCGTATCGAAAGCTCGCTTGAACGCTTCGGCGAGCGGTTCAGCCAGCGCTGTTTCACCGAAACAGAGATCCGGAAATCCGAAGGCCGGAAAAACCGCGCCGAATCCTATGCCAAGCGGTTCGCGGCGAAGGAAGCCTGTTGCAAGGCACTTGGGACGGGCATGGCGCAGGGCGTGTTCTGGAAGGACATGGGAGTCGTCAATCTGCCGGGCGGCAAGCCGACCATGCAGTTGACGGGCGGTGCTGCCGAAAGGCTGGCCGAAATGCTGCCGGCCGGACATCGCGGCGTCATTCACCTAACGATCACCGATGACTTCCCCCTGGCGCAGGCCTTCGTGATAATCGAAGCTCTGCCCGTTGCCCCCGATAAAGGAAGCGTTTAGAGCATGTCCGCATGAAGCGGACCGGAAAACGGGCGTGGTTCATTTGAAAAGCGGCGTCGGGCGCAATATCTTCGGACGGCCTGTGATCAAATCCCCGTCAGGATGTAGACCGCAAGTAATATCTTCGTTCGACACGGAGCGGTGCGAGCAATGACCAGATCAAGGAACGACGGCGTGGCAGAAAAGATAGAAAAGAAGCAGAGTGGCCTTTGGGAAAATGTCAAGGTCATCATCCAGGCGCTTCTCTTGGCTGTGGTGATCCGCACCGTTTTCTTCCAGCCCTTTACCATTCCCTCTGGCTCCATGATGCCAACGCTTCTCGTCGGCGACTATATCTTCGTCAACAAGTTCGCCTATGGCTACTCCAAATACTCCCTGCCGTTCGCGCCGGACCTGTTCAGCGGCCGCATCTTTGCGAGTGAGCCGAAGCGCGGCGATGTCGTCGTATTCCGTTTCCCGCCAAACCCGGACATCGACTACATCAAGCGCCTGGTCGGTCTGCCGGGCGACAGGATCCAGGTTCGCGACAGTATTCTCTACGTCAACGACAAACCTGTTCCGCGTGTCCCGGACGGCGCCTTCCGCGCCGACGACCAGTATGACACGGGCGCCGAGGTTCCAGTCTATCGCGAGACGCTGGACAACGGCGTGAACTTCGACACGCTCGACCAGTTTCCGGATTCGCGTGGCGACAACACCCGCGAGTTCATCGTCCCCGAAGGCCATTATTTCATGATGGGCGACAACCGCGACAACTCGGCCGACAGCCGGTTCGACGTCGGTTTCGTGCCTGCCCAGAACCTTGTCGGCCGGGCCAGCATGATCTTCTTCTCGCTCGGCAACGACACGTCATTCCGTGAAGTGTGGAAGTGGCCGACGAACCTGCGCTACGACCGCCTTTTCAAGGCCGTTGAATGAGTAAGAGCCGTTCGCTGAACACGGAGGACCGGGAGCGCCTTGAAGCTGCGATCGGATACAACTTCGCTCAGAAGGAGCGGCTCGACCGGGCGCTGACCCATGCGAGCGCCCGCAACGCCAAAGGCTCGAACTATGAGCGGTTGGAATTCCTCGGGGACCGCGTGCTCGGGCTCTGTGTCGCCGAGTTGCTGTTCCAGACCTTCAAGGAGGCTGACGAAGGCGAACTCTCCGTTCGCCTGAACCAGTTGGTCAGCGCCGAAAGCTGTGCGCTTGTTGCCGATGCGCTGTCGCTGCACCTCTTCATTCGCACCGGCGCTGACGTGAAAAAGCTCACCGGAAAACACATGCTGAATGTGCGCGCCGATGTGGTAGAGTCGCTGATCGCGGCGATCTATCTCGATGGCGGACTGGAAGCGGCGCGGGGGTTTATTCAGCGCCACTGGTCGGCGCGGGCAAGCCGGGTCGATGGTGCGCGCCGCGATGCCAAGACCGAATTGCAGGAATGGGCACATGCCAAGTTCGGCGTGACGCCGAGCTACCGCATCGACGACCGGTCGGGGCCTGATCACGATCCGCGCTTTACGGTGACGGTGGAGATACCGGGCATTGCGCCGGCAACCGGCATCGACCGCTCCAAGCGAGCCGCCGAACAGGTAGCCGCCACGAAAATCCTGGAGCGGGAAGGCGTCTGGAAGACAGCGACGACGGCCTGACCTGTCCGGAGGCAAGGATCCTCCCGAAAGATCAGGCAATCTTTTGATAGACATGCGACCCTGCGCCCACCGGCGCCCGGCGCACAATCGGAATTACGGACACTATGAGCCAAGATGATGTAAAGACGGCACCGCCCGAAAGCGTTGCCACCCGTTCCGGCTTCGTGGCGCTGATCGGCGCCACCAATGCCGGCAAGTCGACCCTGCTCAACCGGCTGGTCGGCGCCAAGGTGTCGATCGTCAGCCACAAGGTGCAGACGACCCGCGCCATCGTCCGTGGCATCACCATCCACAAACAGGCCCAGATCGTCTTCATGGATACGCCTGGCATCTTCAAGCCGCGGCGCCGCCTCGACCGCGCCATGGTGACGACCGCCTGGGGCGGCGCCAGGGATGCCGACGCCATCATGATGCTGATCGACAGCGAACGCGGGCTGAAGGGCGACGCCGAGACCATTCTAGAAGGGCTGAAGGAAGTCGAACAGCCGAAGATGCTGGTGCTCAACAAGATCGACCAGGTTTCGCGCGAGGACCTCTTGAAGCTCGCAACGGCGGCCAACGAATATGTCGACTTCGAGCGCACTTTCATGATTTCGGCACTGACCGGCTCGGGCTGCGACGATGTGCTCGACTATCTCGCGATGAAGCTGCCCGAAGGCCCCTGGTACTATCCGGAAGACCAGATTTCCGACCTGCCGATGCGCCAGCTCGCCGCTGAGATCACCCGCGAAAAGCTCTTTCTGCGGCTGCATCAGGAACTGCCCTATTCCTCGCATGTCGAAACGGAGAAATGGGAGGAACGCAAGGACGGCTCGGTGCGCATCGAGCAGGTGATCTATGTCGAGCGCGACAGCCAGAAGAAGATCGCGCTCGGCAAGAACGGCGAAGCGATCAAGGCGATCTCCATGGCCTCGCGCAAGGAACTCTCCGAGATCCTTGAACAGCCGGTCCACCTCTTCCTGTTCGTCAAGGTGCGCGAAAACTGGGGTGACGACCCCGAGCGCTTCCGCGAGATGGGGCTGGAGTTTCCGAAGTAAAAGAAGGGCGCTGGCAACGGCGCCTTTTTTGTGGCTCATAGGGCCTTCAAGCCGACACGCTGCTCGAGTTTCTCTGCATCTTCCTTGCGCTCGCTGTAGCGGTCGGTGAGATAGCCCGAGATGTCGCGCGTCAACAGCGTGAATTTCATCAGTTCCTCCGTCACATCGACGACGCGATCATAGTAGGAGGATGGTTTCATCCGGCCATTCGCATCGAATTCCTGAAAGGCCTTGGCGACGGACGACTGGTTGGGGATGGTGATCATCCGCATCCAGCGCCCGAGAATGCGCATCTGGTTGACGGCATTGAAGCTCTGCGAGCCGCCGGAGACCTGCATGACGGCAAGCGTGCGACCCTGCGTCGGGCGGACTGAGCCGACCGAAAGCGGAATCCAGTCGATCTGCGCCTTCATGATGCCGCTCATGGCGCCGTGTCGCTCGGGACTGACCCAGACCTGGCCCTCCGACCATTGCGACAGGTCCCTGAGTTCCCGAACCTTGGGGTGGCTGGCCGGGGCCGCATCGGGCAGGGGCAGGCCTTCCGGATTGAAGAAACGGACCTCCGCACCGAAATGCGTAAGCAGACGGCCGGCTTCCTCGGCCAGCAACCGGCTGTAGGAAACGCTTCGAAGCGAGCCGTAGAGAATGAGGATGCGCGGCGGATGGGCCGAGAGCGGCGTACGCAACGCCTCGCGGTCCGGCAGGCGCAGGTGCTGTGCATGTGCTGCGGGCAGATCAGACAAGGCGCTTGCCCTCTGCATCGAGTACCTGCTCGGCATCTTCCTTTGCGAAGGGGCCTTTGTACGTTTCCGGCAGGATATCGAGAACGACCTCGGATGGCCGGCAGAGGCGCGTGCCCATCGGTGTGATGACGAAGGGCCGGTTGATCAGGATCGGATGCGCCAGCATCGCATCCAGAAGCTGGTCGTCGGTCAAGGCCGGATCGGCAAGGCCCAGTTCATCGAACGGTGTACCCTTCTCGCGGATCGCCTCGCGCACACTAAGCCCGGCATCCGCGATCATCGTTTTCAAAGCGTCCCGGCTTGGCGGGTTGTGGAGATATTCGATTACGACAGGTTCGATCCCGGCATTGCGGATCATCGCGAGCGTATTGCGTGAGGTGCCGCAATCGGGGTTGTGATAGATGGTAACGGTCATGATGGCCTCTGACGTGGGTGTTTAGGTATTGGCGGAGGGCTGGCGCAGCAGCCAGTTCATCAGGGCAAGCGCGCAAACGGCGCCCAGAATTTCGGCGATGACGAAACCCGGGAGATCGAGCGGACGGATGCCGGAAAATGTATTGGTCAGCGACCGCGCCAGCGCCACGGCAGGATTGGCGAAAGATGTGGAGGCGGTGAACCAGTAGGCGGCGGTGATGTAGAGCCCGACCAGCCACGGCACGCTTTTGGGATCAGATCGGATGCCGCCGAGGATCACGGCGACGAGGCCGAAGGCGGCCACGCCCTCGGAAAACCATTGTGCCGCCCCGGTTCGTACCTTCAGCGACGCTTCGATCGGAGCCAGATCGAACATCAGATGGGCTGCGACCGTACCGGCGATGCCGCCCAGGCATTGTGCGACGATGTACAATGCCAGCTCGCGCCGCGGCAATTGACCCTTCAGCGCGAACACCAATGAGACGGCCGGGTTGAAATGCGCACCGGAGATCGGCCCGAAGATCGTGATCAGCGCCACCAGAATGGCGCCGGTCGCGAGCGTATTGCCAAGCAGGGACAGCGCGACATCATCCGTCAGCCCATCGGCCATGATGCCCGATCCGACCACGGTCGCGACCAGCAGACAGGTTCCGAGCGCTTCGGCAAAGACGCGGCGTTGCAAGTCGAATGCTGACATCACCCGGCCTTCGCCGGGCTGATCGTTGCCCCTTCCATGGCGCCGATCTGGCGCAGATGTGTTTCCATTGCCAGCTTGTCGATCGAGCTGTGCGGCAGGGCGAGGAACGCCGTGATGCGGTTTTTCAGGAACCGGGCGGCCTGCGAGAAGGCGCGTTCCTTTTCGAACTCGCTGCCTTCGACGGCTGCAGGGTCCTCGACGCCCCAATGCGCCGTCATCGGATGTCCGAGCCAGACGGGGCAGGCCTCGCCGGCTGCGTTGTCGCAAACCGTAAAGATGAAATCCATCTGCGGCGCGTCGTCTGCGGCAAAGACATCCCAGCTCTTGGAACTGAAGCCTGTTGACGGGTAGCCCAGAGCGCTGAGTTCCCTCAGGGCGAGGGGATGAACGGTCCCCTTCGGATAGCTGCCCGCCGAATAGGCCTTGAAGCGACCTTTTCCTTCGGCATTCAGAATGGCCTCGGCGAGAATGGAGCGGGCGGAATTTCCGGTGCACAGGAAGAGCACGTTGTAGATGCGTTCAGACATAGCCTTTTCCTTTGGAGTACAGCAGGGAACGAGGTCTGCAATCAGCGGCGCGCAGAGATCGGGGTGGCCGGAACAGCAATCTTTGAGAAGAAACGTCACGACATTGCGCAGGCTGTCGAGGCTGACGCGGTAGACGATGGACCGGCTTTGCCGCTCGGCTGTGACGAGGCCGACCCGCTGAAGCGTCGCCAGATGCGTCGACATGGTATTGTGCGGAATGCTGAGCAGCCGGGCGATTTCCCCGGCGGGCAGGCCACCGGGTTCGTGGGAGACGAGCAGCCGGAAGGCATCCAGGCGGGTACCCTGGGCGAGAGCGGCAAAAGCATTGACGGCGTTATTATTGTCCATATGTCGAGAATTATCGACATGATGATACCGCGTCAAGCTGGAACTGTCATGTCGGCACTCTGCGCCGATCGTCGAACAGTCTGTCGAGGAAACACCGTCTTGTCGTTTCTGCAGGCACGTGGGATTTCCGAACAAAATGAAGCGCTCGGCGTTTTGGGTTTGAATAGGATAGACACGATGCCGCAACTGGTCGATGGAAAATGGGAAACAGGCGATGTCGCTGCCAGCGAGATGAAGGACGGCGCCTTTTATCGCGAACCGACCCGTTTCCACAGCTGGATCACCCCCAATGGATCGCCGGGGCCGGACGGCCAGGCGGCGCTTCCCACCGAGACCGGACGCTATCAGCTTTTCGTCTCCTTCCTCTGCCCCTGGGCGTCCCGCACGCTGATGATGCGCAATCTGAAGGGCCTGCAGGACATTATCTCCGTTTCCATCGCCGAACCGGAACTGGGCGAAAACGGCTGGAGCTATGCCGAGCCGCAGGATGCTGGCCCGCGCGTCGGGAAGATCCGTTATCAGCATGAACTCTACACGGCATCCGACCCGCATTATACCGGCAAGGTCTCCGTCCCGGTGGTCTGGGACCGGAAGGAAGGCCGCATCGTCAACAACGAATCCGCCGATATCATTCGCATCCTCAACACGGCCTTCAATCATCTGACGGGCAACAGGCTTGATTTCTACCCTGAGACTCTGCGCCCGGAAATCGACCGCTGGAACGCGCCGATCTATGAGAAGGTCAACAACGGCGTCTACCGGGCTGGTTTTGCCAAGACGCAATGTGCCTACGAGGAGGCGGTGACAAGCCTTTTTGACATGCTCGACAGGCTCGAAGCGCACCTGTCGCGGAACCGCTACATCGCCGGAATTCACTTCACCGAGGCCGACATCCGGCTGTTCGTAACGCTGATCCGCTTCGATGCCGCCTATCACGGCGCCTTCAAATGCAATCTGCGGCGGCTGGAGGATTATCCGAACCTGTCGGACTATCTGCGAGAGATCTACCAGTGGCCAGGCATCCGCGAGACCGCGCGGATCGATCAGATCAAGCGCGGTTATTATTCCATCGCTCATATCAACCCGACGCGGATCGTCCCCATCGGCCCCGAGCTGGACCTCGACCGGCCGCACGACAGGGCACGTCTCGACGGGCGGGGCGTAGTTACCCTTTGATTTTGCTAATTTTACCAAGCAAATAAATCTTGAGGGCCCAGCCGAAGGCCATTGCGGAAAAGCGAAATCGCGCTAGTTTAATACCCGTTCTGATGGTTCCCGATCGGGAGCGCCCAGACGATCTGCCCGGCATGCCGACTGGCGGTATCACTGTTCTTCCAGCAAGGCTTGGTTTTGGCGGCCCCGATGGCGTTCCAGCTCCGGCTTTCCCGTCACCGGATTTTCCGGCGACATGTCGAGACCGGGAGCCGCGCGAGTATCCAGCGGAACGATCCGATGGGCTGTGGCTGAGGTATGGAATGAGCACAACATTTCTGAAACTGCTTCGCCGGCTGGTTCAAAAAGGCAATCTGCGCATTGCCCTTTCGTCTGGAGAACAGGCTATCCTGGGGGATGGCTCCGGTCAGCCTATCGCGTTCCGGACGGTCGATGAAGAAGCCGAAAAAGCGATCCTGCGAGATCCGGGCCTGAAATTCGGCGAGATGTATGTCGACGGGCGCCTCGTCATCGATGAGGGCAACATTTTCGATGTCATTTCGATGATGAAGGCCAATGGCCTCGAACGGGCGGCGACCGTCAGCAACACCGTCACCGCCCTCCTGCACGTCGCCGAACAGCAGGTCAAAAGCCGCCTGCCGGTCAACCGCAACAAGCACAATGTCGCCCATCACTACGATCTCGACGGTAAGTTGTTCGATCTGTTTCTCGATCAGGACTGGCAATATTCCTGCGGCTATTTCGATCCGCCCGGCATCAGCCTCGATGAGGCGCAGACGGCGAAGAAGCGCCATATCGCGGCAAAGCTGCTGCTGGAGCCCGGCCAAAGCGTGCTGGATGTGGGCTCCGGCTGGGGCGGCATGGCGATGTACCTTGCCGAATCCTCGGGCGTCGAAGTCACCGGCATCACGCTCAGCGAAGAGCAATTGAAGGTTTCCCGCGGGCGGGCGGCAAAGCGCGGGCTCGCCGGCCGTGTTCGTTTCGAACTGCAGGACTATAGGACGATGGCGAACCAAACGTTCGACCGCATCGTCTCCGTCGGCATGTTCGAGCATGTGGGAATGGCCAATTACGGCAATTTCTTCAGCAAGATGGCAGACCTGCTTGCTCCGAAGGGGGTGATGCTGCTGCATTCGATCGGTCAGGCGGAAAAGCCGTGGGCGACCAACCCCTGGATCGAGAAATACATCTTTCCCGGCGGCTATATGCCGGCCCTCTCGGAAGTCTTGCCGGCGATCGAGAAAGCGCGGCTGATGATCAAGGATATCGAGATCCTGCCGATGCATTATGCCCACACGCTAAGGGCCTGGCGCGACCGCTTCACGGCGCGCAAGGAGGAAGCGATCCGGCTTTATGACGAGCGCTTCTTCCGCATGTGGGAGTTCTATCTTGCGGCGTCCGAGACCGCGTTTCTTTACGACAAGCTGTTGATCTTCCAGATCCAGCTTTCGCGTGAGCAGGATGCCGTGCCTTATACTCGAAACTACATTGGCGAGCGCGAGGCGGCGCTGCGGGAATTCGAAAAGACGCGCCCGCCGCTGGAGCCGGTCGAGTTCTGAGTCGACTGCTGGCAAGGACGGCATGATCCTTCTGTGGACGCTCATTAACCGGTGGAGCACTTGGCCTTGATGGCATGTGCCTCTATGGTGCCTGCCACATCATCATCATCATCATCATCAAGACACGGAATGCCATGCCCCTGCCTTCAAAGCCCATTGCCGTCCTCATCGCCCAGGAAATCAAGGCGACGCCTGCGCAGGTGATTGCAGCCATCGAGTTGCTTGACGAGGGCGCCACCGTTCCCTTCATCGCGCGCTATCGCAAGGAAGTGACCGGCGGTCTGGACGACACGCAGTTGCGCGATCTGGCCGAACGTCTCGTCTATCTGCGCGAACTGGAAGCCCGCCGGATCTCGATCCTCGACTCGATCCGTAGCCAGGACAAGCTGACGGAAGAGTTGGAAGCCAAGATCGCCGCCGTCACCACGAAGGCGGAGCTGGAAGATATCTATCTGCCCTACAAGCCGAAGCGGCGAACCAAGGCGGAAATCGCTCGTGAGCGTGGACTGGCGCCGCTGGCGGAGGCCATTCTGGCCGACCGCTCCGTCGCGCCGGCAGACCGCGCATCGGCCTTCATCACGGCGGAGGTGGCGGACGTCAAGACGGCGCTCGATGGCGCCCGCGACATCATTGCCGAGGGCATCACCGAAAATGCCGACCTGCTCGGGCGGCTGCGCGCCCATATGCGGCAGGTCGCGTTTCTGCGCGCCAAGGTGGTCGACGGCAAGCAGGAGGCCGGCGCCAAATTCTCCGACTATTTCGACCATTCCGAACGCTGGGCAACCGTCGCTGGCCACCGGGCACTTGCCATGTTGCGCGGTTGGAACGAGGAGTTTCTCTCCGTCGATATCGTCGTCGATCAGGACGACACGTCGCCGGTCAAGCCGGTCGAGCGCACCATCGCCGCCGTCTACAATGTCGGCGCCACGCTGCCGGCCGACAAATGGCTGATGGAGGTGATCGGCTGGACCTGGCGCGTCAAGCTGTCGATGTCACTGTCGCTCGATCTGATGCGCGAAATGCGTGAACGCGCGGAAGAGGAGGCGATCCATGTCTTCGCCCGCAATCTCAAGGACCTGCTGCTTGCCGCTCCCGCCGGGTCGCGCGCGACGATGGGTCTCGATCCCGGTATCCGCACCGGCGTCAAGGTCGCGGTGGTCGATGGCACCGGCAAGTTGCTCGAGACGACGACGGTCTATCCGTTCCCGCCGAAGAACGACATTCGCGGCACGCAGGCCGAACTTGCAAGCCTCGTGCGCAAACACAGGATAGAACTGATCGCCATCGGCAACGGCACAGGCAGCCGCGAGACGGAACGTCTCGTCGCCGACATGCTGAGCCAGCTGCCAGCGGGACCGAAGCCGACCAAGGTCATCGTCTCGGAAGCCGGCGCTTCGGTCTATTCGGCCTCGCAAACGGCGGCTGACGAATTTCCGGGCCTCGATGTTTCCCTGCGCGGTGCCGTCTCGATTGCCCGCCGCCTGCAGGATCCGCTGGCCGAGCTGGTCAAGATCGAGCCGAAATCGATCGGCGTCGGCCAATACCAGCACGATGTCGACCAGGGCCGTCTCAACCGCTCGCTCGACGCCGTCGTCGAAGACGCGGTGAACGCCGTCGGGGTTGATCTCAACACTGCGTCGGCGCCGCTGCTCGCCCGTGTTTCCGGACTTGGAAAATCGTCCGCCGAGGCGATTGTTGCCCATCGCGATGCGACGGGCCCCTTCGAAAGCCGCAAGCAACTGATGAAGGTGCCGCGGCTCGGCGCCCGCACCTTCGAGCAATGCGCCGGCTTCCTGCGCATCCCGAACGGCAAGGAGCCGCTGGATGCATCTTCCGTGCATCCGGAAGCCTATGGCGTCGCGAAGAAGATCGTCGCCGCCTGTGGCCGCGACGTGCGGGCCATCATGGGCGACAGCGCGATCTTGAAAAGCCTTGATCCGCGCACCTTCGTCGACGAGCGCTTCGGCCTGCCGACGGTCAAGGACATTCTCGCCGAACTCGAAAAGCCCGGCCGCGACCCGCGCCCAAGCTTCAAGACCGCGACCTTCGCCGACGGTGTCGACGATATCAAGGACCTGAAGCCCGGCATGCTGCTCGAAGGCACCGTCACCAACGTTGCGGCCTTCGGCGCCTTCGTCGACATCGGCGTCCACCAGGACGGACTGGTCCACGTCTCCCAGCTCGCCGATCGCTTCATCAAGGACCCGCATGAGGTTGTGAAAGCCGGCGATGTCGTCAAGGTGCGTGTGACCGAGGTCGATGTCCCGCGCAAGCGCATTGGGCTTACCATGCGCAAGGACGGTGCCGCAGAGCCGGGCGGACGCGAGGCGAGGGGCGACGCAAAGGCAGCCCATCAGAGCCGCCAGAACCAGGCTCGCGCGCCACAGCCGAAGCCGCAGGCCCCGTCGCAGGGCGCCTTCGGAGCGGCCCTGGCCGAGGCGATGAAGCGGAAATAGCAGTCCGACGTTCACCGCCCGGGATTGCGTGCATAACGTGGCGCTTCGTGCAGTTGCGGCGGAAAGTCGGGCGTTTGAAGCTCCACTTTCATGCCGCGCAAACGTGCTTGTTCTGAAGCCTGAAGCGCCTCGCCGTTGTTTTCATCAGTCGCCAAGGGTAGAACAGTTCCATGCAGTGGAGCGATCAGGCCATCATCATCGGCGTCAAGCGGCATGGCGAAACCTCCGTCATTGCCGAGCTCATGACCCGCGCGCACGGGCGTCATCTCGGGCTCGTGCGTGGCGGCCGTTCGCGGACGATGCAGCCGGTCTTGCAGCCCGGAAACGAGGTCGAGGTCATCTGGCGGGCGCGGCTCGATGAGCATCTCGGTGAATTCCGCGTCGAGCCGGTGCGCCTGCGTGCGGCACGCCTGATGGAGGCGGCGACATCGGTCTACGGCGTCCAGGCCATGGGGGCACTTCTGAGGCTTCTCCCGGAACGTGATCCGCATCCGCATCTCTATGAAGCGCTTAATGTCATCCTCGAAAATCTCCACGATCCGCGCGACGCCGGCGAATTGTTCGTGCGCTTCGAGATCGCCGTGCTCAATGATCTCGGCTTCGGTCTTGATCTGGCGGAATGTGTTGCAACCGGTGAGCGCTCCGATCTGATCTATGTCTCTCCGAAATCCGGCCGCGCCGTCAGCCGCAAGGCGGGCGCGCCCTATGCCGACAAGATGCTGGCGCTGCCTGCTTTTCTGACCGAAGGTGGTGCCGCCGACTACGACAGCCTGCTGGCGGCCTTCCGCATGACGGCCTTTTTCCTTCATCGCCATGTCTATGAGCCGCGTGGCATTGCCCTCTCGACGGCGCGCGACGGTTTCGTCCAGGCCGCCCTGAAGGCGCTGAAGCCTCAAGATACCGTCGCGCACTCATAAGGAATCCCCGGACCTGCATGGGCAAGGTGTTCTGCGAAGGCAGGATCGTCCCCTGCGGCTGCGAAACAACGAAAAATGGCGCCGCGAATGCAGCGCCATTTCTCCCTTCAAGAAAGATATCAGCCGATCTTGCCGCCGCCCTGTTTGGTGATGGCGATCACGGCCGGGCGCACCGGCATGTCGCCTTTGAAGTCCGGCCAGCGTGTGGCGGGATTTTCAAAGGTTGCAAGTCCCGCGTCACCCGGATGCTGGACCGCGACGAAGAACGTGTCGGACGTCGGGTTGAAGCTCGGTCCGCACATTTCAGCGCCGACCGGCACACGGAAGAACAGCTTCGACGTGCCTCGGGCATCGCCCTCGGTATCGACGGCCCAGATGCCATCGGTGCGGCCCGTGTCCTTCTCATTGTTGCCGTCGGTTGCGACCCAGAGGCGGCCGTCGGCGTCGATGGCGCAGTTGTCCGGCATGCCGAACCAGCCGTTCTTCGTCGTGGCCGTCGAGAAGGATGCGCCGACTTCGGCGACGGACGGATCGCCGCATTTCAGGAGAACGTCCCACTTTGACTTGGTCGAGGTATAGTCACCGTCGGTCTCGGTGATCTCGACGATGTGACCGAAGGCGTTTTTGGCGCGCGGGTTGGCAGCGTCGATCTGGTCGTCCTTGCGCTTGGTATTGTTGGTCAGCATCACATAGACCTTGCCGGTCTTCGCGTTAGGCTGGATATCTTCCGGCCGGTCCATCTTGGTGGCGCCGAGCGCGTCGGAGGCAAGACGCGTGTTGATCAGAACGTCGGCCTGCGAGGCAAAGCCGTTCGCTTCAGTCAGCGGACCTTCGCCATGGATGAGCGGCATCCACTCGACGGTGCCGTCGGCATCGAACTTGGCGACATAGAGCGTGCCCTCGTCGAGAATGTCCATGTTGGCCGCGCGATCGTTCGGATTGAAGGCAGCCTTGGTCACGAACTTGTAGACATAGTCGAAACGCTCGTCGTCGCCGGAATAGAGCACGACGCGACCATCCTTGTTGACGATCGATTCGCAGCCTTCATGCTTGTAGCGGCCGGTCGCGGTGCGCTTCTTCGGCACCGAGTTCGGGTCCATGACGTCGACTTCGACGATCCAGCCGAAACGGTTGGCTTCGGTCGGCTCCTTTGAAACGTCAAAACGGTCGTAGAATTTCGACCATTCATAACTGCCGCCGGGCGCGCCGAGGCGCTTCAGCTGCTTGAACTCCGGATGGTCCTCGGCGATCTCGCCGCCGAAATAACCATTGAAGTTCTCTTCCGACATCAGATACGTGCCCCAGGCGGTGACGCCGCCGGCGCAATTGTTGATTGTGCCGAAGACCTGTTTGCCGGTCGGGTCGGACGGCGTCTTCACCCGCTCGTGGCCGGCAACCGGGCCGGAAAGCTGCATTTCGGTCTTGGCGGTGATGCGGCGATTGTACTTGCCGTCGAGCACCGGCTGCCATTTGCCATCGACCTTGCGGATTTCGACGATCGTGCCGCCATGCGCGGCCATTTCGATATCGACCAGCTCTTTGGTGTATTCGCCGAGCTGGACCTTCTCGACTTCCTTGCCATCCTTCGTTTCCTTCACGATGGACGTGAACTTCGGAAACATGATTTCGGCATTGGTGTATTCGTGGTTGACGACGAGCAGGCCATGATCGGGATTTCCCTCAAGCGGAATGAACCCGACATAGTCATTGTTGTAGCCGAACAGTTTTTCCTGCGCCGCGGCCGTCTGGTTCAGCGGATCGAAATCCGGGCTGTCGGCAAACAGCTTGTCGCCCCAGCGCAGGAGGATATTGGCGTCATAGCCTTCGGCGACGTGATGGGTTTCATCGACGCCGGCCTCGATCTCGGTGAAATCGAAACCGGACAGGCGGCCGTTGGCGCGTGCATCCTCTGCCGTCAGGATCGCGAGCGGGCTTACGGTGGTAGAGATCGCGGCCACGGCAAGCGAACCGGCCATGAACGACCGGCGCGAAAAGCGGCGGTTGATGATGTCGCCCATGGTCGGGTTGGTGGAACAGTTCTGGCCGATGTCTTCGAGCGCTTCGCGCCGGTCGGTCAGCGTCTCGATTTCGGGTGCGGTTGTCGGGGCAGCAACGTGATCCATGGTTCATTCTCCTCTTTGTCCGGAAACTGCGCAGAGGCGCATCGAAACATGCATAGCCGCCGGACAATGACAGGTTCGCGACAATCTGGCGAAGAGATTGCTTTCTTCAACCGTCCTGGATTTTGACTGCGGGTGAAAAGCTGTATGGTCGGTGCCGTTGCGCCGCACCGGCCTGAGGGGAAAACATGATCGAAGTCATTGCTTTCGTTGCCTTTGGCATCGCGTTGGCGGCGCTTCTCAACGGACGCAAGACGGCCGAGCGGCTGGAGACGGAGATTGCGGCACTCAAGGAAGAGTTGAAACGGATCGAGGAACTGCGGCCCGCTGTTTCAGCCGCTGCGGGGACGGAGAGCGCCGCGCAATCCGAACCGGCGGAACGCCCCAGGCAAGCGGTTCGGACCGCAACCGTGGAGCGGAAGCGCCTCGCCGAAATCAGCAAGGGCGACGCGATCTTCGGCGGGCCGCCGCCCAGCCAGGATATCGTCGAAAAGGCGTCGCGCGGTGAGCCGGTGGCGGCGAGATCCGCACCAGCGTCCGTGATCGACGCGGTCGCACCACGACCGAAGGAAAGCCTCGAAAGCCGCCTTGGTGCGCGCTGGGCCGTTTGGGTCGGCGGCATCGCGCTGGCGCTTGGCGGCGTCTTCATGGTCAAATATTCGATCGACGCGGGTCTGCTCAGCCCCGCGGTGCGGCTGTTCATGGCGGCAATCTTCGGTCTCCTGCTGATCGGCATCGGGGAACTGGTCCGTCGCCGCGCCGTGCCGCTGGTCGCCGACACGTTCCAGAATGCGATGATCCCCGGCATCCTGACGGCAGCGGGCGCGGTGACCCTGTTCGGCGTCTGCTATGCCGCGCACGGCATCTACGGCTTCATCGGCCCGGCCGCTGCCTTCGCGCTGCTGGCGCTGGTGTCGCTCGCGACGGTCGGCCTTTCCCTGCTGCATGGCCAGGCGCTTGCCGGGCTCGGCCTTCTCGCCTCGCTCGTCACCCCGGCACTGGTGTCGTCCGAGAGCCCCAGCCCCTGGAGCCTGTTCGGCTTCCTTGCCATCGCCTGGAGTGCGACGCTGCTTGCGGCCCGTATTCGCCGCTGGGCGATTGTTCCCTCGCTCGCCAATATCGGCCTTTGCCTCTGGGCGCTCGCCTATATCGCCTCGGCAACGCCGTTCGCGACGCTGCCGGTGACACTGGTGATGCTGGTGATGATCGCCGGGGTCGGGCTTATCTGGCCGGGACGCATCGCTGGCGGCGATCTGCCGGAGGCGGTGGATGGTCAACGATCGGCGCTGCCGCGCACGTCGTGGGATCGTGTGATGGCGCCACCGTTGGCCGCTATTACGGTCACGACCGGCATCTCCACGCTTTTGACCGCGCTCGCCATGATCAGCCCAATCGCTGCGGCGTCCGATTATCCGGTCGCGGTGTTCTGTGTGGTCGTTTCCGCGCTAGCGGGGTTGGGCGCTCTGCGCGGTTACGCCGTCTATCCCGCCTTGTCTGCCGCCTTTACCGCGATCGCGGGCCTCTGGAGCATCACGGCGCTGAGCGGCCTCCTGACCTTCATCGATCCAGCTTTTCCCGGGGCCATTGCGACGATTGCCGTATCCGGACGAACCGCGATGCTCGCCAGCATGGCGCTCTCCTCTGTCTTCATCGCGCTCGGAGCCCTGGCAAACCGTCTGCATCTGACCGATCATCCGCCTCTCGCCACACTATGGGCGGCGATCATGGCGATCGTGCCATTCGCGCTCACCGGCATGTCGCTGCTGATGACCGGTAACCTGACCTTCGACCTGCCGCATGGATTGTTTTCGCTTGCCGCGGGCATTGTCCTGCTCGGTCTTGCCGAATGGCTGCCGCGCCGCGATGTGCCGCAGGAAAATATCGCTCTGCCGCAGATGTTTGTGGTCGCCGGATCGCTTGGCCTGTTCGTCATCGCGTTGCATGCGCTGACGGAAGGTCTTGCAACCACCACCCTGATCGCCTTCCTGGGGGGCGCCTATGTCGCGGCAACACGTCTGCGCGCTTGGCCGGCGTTGCCCTGGATGATGGTGGGTGCCGCGATTGTGGTGCTTGCCCGCATCGCCTGGGAACCGACCATTGTCGGGCCGCAGAGTCTTGGCACGACGCCGGTCTTCAACGCGCTGCTCGCCGGTTACGGTATCCCGGCGCTGCTTCTCGTCCTCTCCGCCTTTGAACTCAGGAATTGGCCTGACCTGCGCGCCCGAAACCTGCTGCAGGCGCTGGCGAGCCTGTTTGCGCTGCTGGCCGTCGCCATCTTGGTGCGCCACGCGATGAACGATGGCGTGCTCGACAGTTCGGTGCCAACACTGGCAGAACAGTCGATCTACACCCTGCTTGCGATCGGCGCCTCCGGCATCCTGATGACGTTCGACATGAAATCGCCGAGTCCTGTCTTCCGCTATGGCAGCATGGCGGCCGGCGTCCTGTCGATGCTCTCGATCCTTGGTGCGCATCTGCTCGGCCTCAATCCTTATTTCAGCGGCGAACTGCTCGGCTCCGTGCCGTTCTTCGACCTGCTGCTGATCGGTTATCTGTTGCCGGGACTGGGCTATGTAGGCCTTGCCTGGTATGCCCGCGGAAAACGGCCGATGCCCTATGTTACAGCGCTTGCGGTGACGGGCGCGGTCCTCGCCTTTTCCTGGGCCACGCTGTCCGTGCGCCGCTTCTGGCAAGGCGAAAGCATCGCCGATTGGAAAGGCTTCCTGCAGGGCGAGACCTATACCTATTCCGTCGTCTGGCTCGTTCTCGGCGTTCTGCTTCTAGCGCTCGGTTCGCGTTTCAACGCCAAGAGCATCCGCGTCGCCTCTGCGGTGCTGGTCTTCGTCGCGGTGCTGAAGGTCTTCCTGATCGACATGGCCAATCTCGAAGGCTTCCTGCGGGCGCTCTCGTTCATCGGCCTCGGCGGCGTGTTGATCGGCATCGGCCTGTTCTACCAGCGGATACTGTCCGGGAGGGTGAGCATTCCACCAGAGCCGAAAACGCCTGTGGACATCGACGCGGAACCGGGCCAAACAGCCTGATCGCTTCGATTCTCCTGTCTCCCCTCGGAGGGCTTTCGCATGGGCCACCTGTCTTCGCTTGCCGCTGCATTCGCGCCTCATGAAGCTCTCGCCGAACGGCTTCTGCCGCACGGCGCTTCCGCTGATGATGGCTCGCATGATGCGGCCCATTTGATTCGTGTGTGGAAGAATGTGCGGCGTATCCATGCGGCCGAAGGCGGCGACCTGCGCATCCTTGCTGCTGCCGTGCTGCTGCATGATTGCGTTTCTGTCGAGAAGAATTCGCCCATACGGGCCCAGGCGTCGCGCCTCGCCGCCGAAAGGGCCTTCGAACTGCTCGACGAACTCGGATGGCGCACCGCAGAGATCACCGCCGTTGCGCATGCGATCCTCACGCATAGTTTCTCAGCCAACCTCCCGCCGGAAAGTCTGGAAGCGAAAATCCTGCAGGATGCAGACCGGCTCGATGCCATCGGCATGATCGGCGCGGCCCGCTGCTTCTACATTGCCGGTCGCATGGGAAGCGGGCTCTACGATCCGCTCGACCCTCTGGCAGAAGACCGTCCGCTCGATGACAAGGCCTATGCCATTGACCATTTCGAGACGAAGCTGTTCAAGCTGACGGACGGCTTCCAGACGGCCGCGGGCCGCGCGCTTGCCCGCCAGCGGCAGGAGAGGCTGCGCGCGGTGCTTGCCATGCTGATCAAGGAAATATAGCAAAGACAGACAATGACTTACGTCGATCGGCGGAATCGGTCTGCGATGGACTTGAATCACACTCTGAACAGCAGGGATACCGACATGAAGGTGAACGGTCTCAATATTCACCCGCTGAAAAGTGGTCGTGCCAACGCGCAGACCTCCGTCTCCGTCCAACTGGACGGCCTTGCCGGCGATCGCCGTTTCATGATCGTCGATCCGGATGGCCGGTTCATCACCCAGCGCGAACTGCAGTCGCTTGCCCAGGTCGAGGCGACGCATGTCAGCGGCGGCATTCACCTGACGATGGGGGCCTGCGCCGTCACTGCCTCGTTCGATCCCGCCAACCGCATGGACGTGCGCGTCTGGTCGAGCGACGTCAACGCGGCAGTCGCAACGGAGGCCGTCAACACGACACTGTCGGGCTGGTTCGGCCAACCGGTCAAGCTCGTCCATATCGATGCCGCCGCCAGCCGGTGTGCCAATCCGCAATGGGCGGGGCCTGAGAGCCCGATGAGCTTTGCCGACGGCTACCAGGTGCTGATCACGACAACCGCCTCGCTCGCCGATCTCAACGTCTCGCTGATCGCCAAGGGGCAGGAGGCGGTCGGCATGGACCGCTTCCGCACCAATATCCTCATCGACAATGACGACCCTTGGGAAGAAGACCTGTGGGAAAGCGTCGAGATCGGCGGCATCGCCTTCGATCTCGTCAAACCCTGCGCCCGATGCATCATGACGACGCAGGACCAGGCGACCGGCGAGCGCATCGGCGGCAACCCGATCCAGGGGCTCGCCGAAAAACGCATGTCGGCCGACCGCCGCGTTCCGGGCGTCCTGTTCGGCTGGAACGCCGTGCCGCGTGGCGAGGGGACGCTCAGCCTCGGCGACGACATGCGGGTCCTCAAGGTTCGTGAGGAGCGCTGGCCGATGAAGGTGAGGGAGTGATCCGGCAGCGGCTCAGGCATCAGCATCACTGTCGTTTCAGCGCCCGTTCGATAGTCTCCATGATGGGCGGCGACAGCGGCCCTTTCTCAAGCGCCCCGGCATTTTCCTCCACTTGCGCAACCGTTCGGAAACCCGGAATCGGCAGCGTGTTCGGTGAGCGTGCCCATAGCCATGCCAGCGCGCCCTGCGTCAGCGTCCGCCCGTCCGAGCGCAATAGCTCGCGGATCGAATCGAGCCGCCTGGAAAAATCCGGATCGACGGCGCCGTCGCGGAAATATTTCAGCCAATAGAAATCGGCGCTGCGCACGTCGTTTGCGGCCAGCCGGTCGCCCGGCTTGAATTTGCCGGACAAGAGGCCCATTGCCAGCGGACCGCGGTTGATGGAGATGAGGCTCTCCCTTTCGATGAGCGCGATCATCTCGGGCACCGGTTCGAGCACATTCATCGTGTGCTGAACGGAAATGAAGCCCTCGCGATTGGCAAAGCGGGCGGCCCGTTCCGGCCAATCCGTGCTCCAGCCATAGGCCGCGATCTTACCTTCGGCGCGCAGCGCGTCGAGCGTATCGAAGACGTCATCGGCTTCGATGGGATCGAATTCGTTGAGGTGGAATTGCAACAGGTCGATCCGCTCGCGCCTCAGCCGCTTGAGGGAGGTTTCGAGCGACGCACGGATGAAATCCGGCGAGGCGAAGGCGCCGGTTGCCTGTTTCGTTGCATAGTCCGTCGCAAAGCCGAATTTCGTCGCCACGACGATGTCGGGACGGCCGGCCAGCGCCTCTCCCAGCACTTCCTCCGAGTGGCCGGCACCGTAGTTCGATGCTGTGTCGAAGAAGAAAATACCCAGATCGATGGCGCGGCGGATCGCCCGGATGGATTCCGCATCGTCCACATCGCCCCAACCAAGCGGCACGTCGCCGGCATGAAACGGCCCGCCGATCGCCCAGCAGCCCATGCCGAGCCGCGGGATCGCGCGTCCGTCCCAGAGGGTGATGTCCGTCGATTTCGTTTTTGTCAGCATGATCGCCTCCGCGTAATTTTTGGCGAAGCTATCAGCCGTCCTCCAGTCGAGAAACGCAAAGGACCGGAGGATGTTTTTCAGAAACGAAAAACGCCTTGCCGCCAGGATCGTCCGGCCATCCATCAATTTGGTTGATCACAAGGTCATTTTAATTCACTTTTTGGGAGCCTCCAGGGCGGGTAGCTTGGCGCCTCAATAACCGGGAGCCGCTCATGTCCGCTATTTCCCAATCCACGACGCGCGCACCCGCCGCCAGCCACGGTCTTCCCTGGCTGATCATTGCCGCCGGGTCGCTCGTCGCCTTGCTCACCTTCGGCCCACGCTCGGCCATGGGCTTCTTCCAGTTGCCGATGCTCGCCGATACCGGCTGGGACCGAACCACCTTCGGCCTTGCCATGGCGTTGCAGAATCTCTGCTGGGGTCTCAGCCAGCCCTTCTTCGGCGCCATCGCCGACAAGTTCGGCACGTGGCGGGTGTTGGCCATCTCCGGGCTTCTCTATGCCGCCGGGCTGGTCCTGATGTCGTTAGGCGGCTCGCCCGCCACCTTGCATATCGGTGGCGGCGTGCTGGTGGGCCTGGCGGTCGGTGCTGGCTCCTTCGGCACGGTGTTGTCGGCCTTCGCCCGCAACGTCACGCCGCACCGGCGCTCCATGGTCTTCGGCATCGGCACGGCGGCGGGTTCGGCCGGCATGTTCCTGTTCGCGCCCCTGAGCCAGGGCCTGATCTCCGCATATGGCTGGTCGGACAGTCTCGTTTATCTCGGCCTTCTGATGCTGCTTGTGCCGCTGTTCGCGATCCCGCTGCGTGGCAATTCCTCGTCCGGTAGTCAGAAGGAAGCGCTCTACAAGCAGTCGATCGGCGAGGCCTTGAAGGAGGCTTTCGCCCACAAGAGCTACCTGCTGCTCGTATCCGGCTTCTTCGTCTGCGGCTATCAGGTGGCGTTCATTACCGCGCATTTCCCGGCCTACATCGGCGATATCGGCATCGATGCGCGCTATGCGGTGATCGCACTCGCGCTGATCGGCTTCTTCAACATCATCGGCTCGCTATCGGCTGGCATCATCGGCCAGCACTATTCAAAGCCCTATTTCCTGTCGCTGATCTATATCGGCCGTTCGATCGCCGTCGCTCTCTTCCTGCTCCTGCCGCAGTCGCCGACGTCGGTCATCATCTTCGCTGTCGTCATGGGTCTCCTGTGGCTGTCGACCGTGCCGCCGACCAATGGTCTCGTCGCCATCATGTTCGGCACGGGGCATCTCGGCCTGCTCGGCGGCATCGTTTTCCTGTCGCACCAGGTGGGCTCGTTCCTCGGCGTCTGGATGGGCGGCTATCTCTATGACCGCTTCGGCTCCTATGATCCGGTCTGGTGGCTTGGCGTGGCGCTCGGCATCTTCGCCGCCTTCGTCCATTGGCCGATCGAGGAGAAGCCCGTCGCCCGCCCGGCGATCGCCTGACACCCCGCAAATTCTTGGCCCCTCCCGCAGAAATAGCGGGAGGGCATTCTTGAAAATTGTCACAAAACTTTCTAAGTCTCGTCCACCGGCACTGCCGGTTTTGTTTTGATCCTGTTATGCTCAAGTTGAGCAAAATGGGTTTTACCGCCGGAGGGGCGGTGAGAGGAGCAGTTCGATGACGATCGCACAGACCAATGCGGCCCTTGAGACTTCCGGCGCATTCCAGACCGCCGCTGAACGTTTCGGCATCATCGAAAAGCCGGACCTGACCTTTACGCCTGAGATCGCCCGCGAAACGGCCCATCTCTACGAGCGCGTGAAGCAATTCATTCCCGCCTTCGAGTGGCCGGTCTATGCGCCCTATGTGCACGCCATCAACCAGCTGAAGAAGGAGCGCGGTGCCGTCATCCTCGCCCATAATTACCAGACGCCGGACATCTTTCACTGCGTCGCCGATATCGTCGGGGACTCGTTGCAGCTTGCGCGCGACGCCACCAAGGTCAATGCCGAGATCATCATCCAGTGCGGCGTGCACTTCATGGCCGAGACCTCCAAGCTGCTTAATCCGGAAAAGACCGTGCTGATCCCGGATGCCAAGGCCGGCTGCTCGCTGTCAGAATCGATTACTGGCGCCGATGTCCGGCTGTTGAAGGAGCGTTATCCCGGCGTGCCGGTGGTCACCTATGTCAACACGTCGGCCGACGTGAAGGCCGAGACCGATATCTGCTGCACGTCGTCCAACGTTCTGGCGGTCGTCGAAAGCCTCGAGAGCGACACTGTGCTCTGCATCCCCGATGAATATCTGGCGATGAACGTCTCCAAGCAGACGAAGAAGAAGATCCTCACCTGGAAGGGCCACTGCGAGGTGCACGAACGCTTCACGGCAGCCGAACTGCTTGCCTACAAGGAGGCCGATCCTTCGATCGAGATCATTGGGCACCCTGAATGCCATCCGGACGTCATCGCCGTCTGCGACTTCGCCGGCTCCACGTCGGGCATGATCAACTATGTCAAGGACAAGCGTCCGGCCCGCGTGCTGCTCGTCACCGAATGCTCGATGGCGTCGAACATCCAGGCGGAGGTCAAGGGCGTCGATTTCATCAAGCCATGCAATCTCTGTCCGCACATGAAGCGCATCACGCTGCCGAAGATTCTCGACAGCCTGCTCAACATGACGGAGGAGGTGCTTGTAGATCCGGCGATCGCCGACCGCGCCCGCCTTGCCGTCGAGCGGATGGTGAATTTGAAGCAGTAATTTTGGTTCAGTCGGGAGGGGCGAAATGCGAAACAGCACGGACAACGGATTTGGAACCGGGAGCTCCCGGCTTGCGATCTCCCCCCTTGAGGGGGAGATGCCCGGCAGGGCAGAGGGGGGTGTTCCTGGCGCCGCCCTCAATCGTGGAAACCCCCTCTGTCACCTCGTGACATCTCCCCCTCAAGGGGGGAGATCAGTCCGCGACCGTGGGAGCCTGAAGCAATGCTGACTGACCATTTCCGCCCGCAATCCTTCAACGGCATCGACGATATCGTCATTGTCGGCGGCGGTCTTGCCGGCCTTTTCTGCGCGCTGAAGCTCAGCCCGCGTCCCGTCACCGTGCTCGCCGCCGCGCCGATCGGCCACGGCGCCTCTTCCACCTGGGCGCAAGGGGGCATTGCCGCGGCCATGGGTCTCGGCGATACGATCGACAAGCATGTCGCCGATACGCTCAACGCCGGTGCCGGCATCGTCGATGAGAAGATGACGCGGCTGATGGTCGCCGAAGGCCCGGCGCGCATTCACGATCTGCTGGGCTACGGCGTGCCTTTCGACCGCGATCTTGAAGGCAAGCTGCTGTTGTCGCGCGAGGCCGCGCACTCCGAGCGCCGCATCGTCCGCGTCAAGGGCGATATGGCTGGCAAGGCGATCATGGAGGCTCTTATCGCGGCCGTGCGCAACACGCCGTCGATCCGCGTGCTCGAAGGTTATGTCGTCGAGGAACTGGTGCGCCAGGGCCGCTTCATCTCCGGCGTCATCGCCCGGCCGGATGCCGGCCAGTCGAAGAAGCGCGTCTCGTTCCCGGCCCGTGCCGTCGTGCTTTGCTCCGGCGGCGTCGGCCATCTCTTTTCGGTCACGACCAACCCGACCGAAGCCTGCGGGCAGGGCGTCGGCATGGCCGCCCGTGCCGGGGCGATCATTGCCGATCCGGAATTCATCCAGTTCCATCCGACCGCGATCAATATCGGCCGCGATCCGGCGCCGCTCGCGACCGAAGCGCTGCGCGGCGACGGCGCACACCTGATCAATTCCGCCGGTCATCGCTTCATGCTCGACATCCATCCGGACGGTGAACTTGCGCCACGCGATATCGTTTCGCGCGGCGTTTTCGCCGAGGTGCTGGCCAAACGCGGCGCGTTCCTCGACTGCACGAAGGCCGTGGGCGCGCATTTCCCCGAGGCCTTCCCGACCGTCTACGCCTCCTGCATGTCAGCCGGCATCGACCCGGTGACCCAGCCGATCCCGGTCGTCCCGGCCGTGCACTATCATATGGGCGGCGTCCTCACCGACGCCGAAGGCCGCACCGCGATCGACGGGCTGTGGGCAGCGGGCGAGGTGACTTCGACCGGCGTCCACGGCGCCAACCGACTTGCCTCCAACTCGCTGCTGGAGGCCGTCGTCTTCGCCGCCCGCATCGCCGAAAACATAAAGGGCATGCTGCCCGAGCCGAAAATCACCGGCTGGGGCAACAATGCCGGCGAGAACGACGATCCGGTGACGCTGGAAGACAGCCCGCCGCTGACGGCGCTGCGGCATGTCATGAGTGACCATGTCGGTGTCATCCGCAACAAGGACAGTCTGGCCCGCGCCATCCGCGCCATCGCCAATCTCGAGCACCAGAACACCCGCCTGCGTTTCAGTAACATCCTCACCACGGCAAAGCTGATGGCGGTTGCCGCCCTCCAGCGCACTGAGAGCCGCGGCGGCCATTTCCGTTCGGATTGCCCGGAGCCGCGCGCCGAATGGAAACGCCGCACGTATCTGACGCTCGCTGAGGCCGACCGCATCGTCGCGGACGTGGCGGAGACGGAGGCGGCGTAGAATTGCTTTCCACAAGCCATCTTACTCCGTCACCCTCGGGCTTGACCCGAGGGTCCATGCAGGTCGTGCCTGGACCCTCGGGTCAAGCCCGAGGGTGACGATGGGAGGGAGGGAGCCGGTTTACGAGAAACTGGAACCTTCGTCGCAGCACTTTGAAGAGGAACCGCAATGCCCCTGACGCCCCTTCGTCCCGAACTGCCCGCCCTGATGGCCGAGGAGCATGTTCGCGCCGCCCTGCTCGAAGACCTGGGTCGCGCCGGCGATATCACCACCTACGCGACGATCGCGCCTGACAGGACAGCCACCGCGGAAATGAACGCCCGCGAAAACGGCGTTGTCGCCGGTATGGAACTGGCCCGCGCGGCCTTCCGGCTGATCGATCCGGCAATTCGCTTCGATGCACTGGTGGCGGATGGCGACCACGTTCATCCGGGCACGGTGCTTGCCCGCATCTCCGGCCCCGCGCGCGGGCTTCTGTCGGCCGAGCGCGTCGCCCTGAATTTCCTCATGCATCTCTGCGGTATCGCCACCTATACCTCGACATTCGCCACCGAGATCGCCCACACCCGCGCCAGGGTCTGCTGCACCCGCAAGACCATTCCGGGCTTGCGGGCGCTCGAGAAATACGCTGTCCGACTCGGCGGCGGTTCCAACCATCGCTACGGCCTCGACGATGCGATCCTGATCAAGGACAACCACATCGCCGTTTCCGGCGGTGTCGCCAGCGCCGTCAACGCCGCACGCGCCTATTGCGGCCATCTGGTCAAGATCGAGGTGGAGGTCGATGGCCTGGAGCAGATGCGCGAGGCCCTGACCGCCAGTCCGGATGTTATCCTGCTCGATAATATGGGGCCGGACCTGCTGAGCGAAGCCGTCGCGGTCAATGCGGCGCATTGGCAGCTTTCGGCCGACGCCTATGCGGCCGATCCCCGCCGTACCCGGCTGGAGGCTTCCGGCAACGTCAATTTCCAGACCATCCGCGCCATCGCCGAAACCGGCGTCGATTACATCTCGACTTCGAAGATCACCATGGCGGCGCCGACGCTGGACATCGGGCTCGACGTCGTCATTGGCTGAAGGGCGTCACAGCCGCTTTGCCGCAGCACGCCGTCCCGTCCACTCATCCGCGACGTCGCCCATTGTCTTTGCCCTGCCGTCCTTGATCCAGGCCATGAAGGGCCGATCAAAGGCGAAGTTTTCGCCGCACTGCTTCGTGAGGAAGCGTCGGACATTCTGGGTGTTGCGGTATGTCGCCGTGACAGCGGTATCGCGATTGATCGCGTCGGCATGCCAGTCGAAGCCCTTCATCGCCGTCTCCTACTGCTGCAGCACGAACGGGCAGACAAGGCGCGCGCCGATCGTCAGCGACTTGCCGCAATCGTAGCGGCAGGTCTTGAAGGGACCATTCACATCCTCGCCATTCAGGTTGCATATGGTGATCTTCGGCTGGTCCGATGCGCCGTTGCTGTCAAAATAATCGGGAATGTTCGGCTTGTCCTCTGGCGCTATGAGCAGGGAGCCGGCGAGAAGGAGAACAATCGTCTGCATCGATTCGGACCTCGCTGCCTGTTGACATGCATGCATTGTCGACGGGGAACCTTTACCACGCTGGGAAGTTGGCGCAAACGAGCCTCGGTTCGAGCGGCGCAATTTAAAAGGACTGTTCGTGTCGGCAGATTTCTGGGTTTTCGTTACCATTGGTTTCCTTGCGCAACTCGTCGATGGTGCGCTGGGGATGGCCTTCGGCCTTCTGTCCACCACGAGCCTGCTGGCCTTTGGCGTGCCGCCGGCAACCGCAAGCGCCATGACCCATATTACCGAAATCTTCACCACCGCGGCTTCCGGCGCCTCCCACATCTATCATCGCAATATCGACTGGCGGCTCGTCCTGCGCCTGGCGCCGGCCGGTATGATCGGCGGGGCCCTGGGTGCCTATGGGGTCTCCAATGTCGAGGGCAAGATGCTCGAACCCTATGTCTCGGGCTATCTGGCGCTGGTCGGCATCTATATTCTGTTCAAGGCTTTTCGGCCGCTCTGGCTGCGGGAGGTCAAGGACTGGGCAGTACCCTTTGTCGGCTTCGGCGGTGGTGCGCTGGACGCGGCTGGCGGTGGTGGCTGGGGATCGATCGTCACGACCTCGCTGATCGGCCGCGGCCATGAGCCGAAGAAGGTCATCGGTTCCACCAGCCTCACCGAATTCGTCGTGACCTTGACGATCTCGCTGACGTTCATCCTGACCCTCGGCTGGTCCGAGCTCGGCTCGGCGATAGGCCTCATCCTCGGCGGCGTCCTTGCGGCGCCGGCCGGCGCTCTCGTTGTCAAACACCTGCCGGTACGACCGTTGATGATGGCCGTTGCCCTCGTCATCATGGTGACGTCGGCGATCAGGTTTTTTTAGGTGCTTCCGCCGCGTCGTGCCGAACCGGTTTAACTCGGTTCCTGTCCCCTCTTCATATCGCGTATGGCGGATACATCACTGTGTGGCTTCCTTCTCGTCTTCCAGCCGGAACCGCAAGGACATCCGTGCGTTGGGGTTGATCGCACGCGTTCGATCAACCGGAAGGATATCCAGATGAAGAACCTCATCTTGACGGTGGCGCTGGCCGCCTGTGTCGCAACACCCATCTTTGCACAGCCTTCGTCGCAGACGGCGGTCGCCAATTTTATCGGCAAGGATGGCAAGGAGACAGGCAGGGCGGCCTTGACCGCGGCCAAGAACGGCGTGTTCATTGAAGTCGAGGTTACTGACCTGCCGCCGGGCAAATGGGTGGCATTCCATGTCCATGAAACCGGCAGATGCGATGCTGCGCAAGGCCACGAGTCGGCCGGCAACCATTTCAATCCGGGCAAGACCGAACACGGGTTCCTCGCTGCCAACGGCCCGCATGCCGGCGATCTGCCGAACCAGTATGTCGGCAGTGACGGCGTCTTGCGTGCCCAGGTGTTCAACAGCATGGTGGTGCTCGACAATGCCGAAAACGGCATTCGCGGCCGGGCGCTGATGATCCATTCCCAATCCGACGACAACCGCAGCCAGCCCTCCGGCGATGCCGGCGAGCGCCTGGCCTGCGCCGTGATCGAATAGCGGTCGTGCTCCTGCGGCTCGCTGCAATAGGTGAGGGCATGGTGTGGAAGATGGGTGCAATCCGCGGCGCTATCGGCCGCCGACTTTCAATCCCGGGGCGGGGCGTTCGTCGAGAATCTGACGGCGGAAGCGGAAGAGGGCCGCCGGCCGGCCGCCGGTGGCGGCCGTCAACATGCCGGTCGGCTCCACCAGCTCGGCCCCCTCGACCAGGCGGCGGAAGTTCTGCTTGTGCAGGTGGCGGCCGGAAATGGCCTCGACCGTGGCCTGCAGGTCCGTCAGCGTGAAATCCGGAGGCATCAGCTCGAAGATCACCGGCCGGTATTTGATCTTGCCGCGCAGCCGCGCGACGGCGGTGGCGACGATGCGGCGGTGGTCGTGCCGCATGGTGATCCCGATCGGCGGTGTCGCCGTCGCAACCGCCCGCCCGTCGATCACTGCCTCGCCGACCAGCCCCGCCTCGTAGAGAAGCTCATAGCGCTCCAGTACGCGCTCTTCATCCCATGGAAAATCATCAAGCCCGAAGGCAAGCCGCATACGCGTGCGTCGCTGCGGCAGGCCCATGCGCTCATCCTGATGCCCGGTTTTTTCCCATAGCCGCAAGGCGGGAAGAATGATCTGATCGATGATTGCAGGCCGGCCCTGTCGCCAGTCCTCCCAGGGAAGGTAGTTGTACCAGTCGCGCCAATGGGCACCGGCATCCGCCAGCCGCGCATTGTTTTCCGCGTCGGTGCGCGTCAGCGCCAGATAGCCGACCGACACCATATGCTTGCCGCTTTCCCCGGGAGAGCGATGCCGGCCGCGGTCGCCGAAGGTGTAGAGCTGCTCGATGTAGCCGAGATCAAGCGCCGTCTGCTGCTCGACGCTGGCGCGCAGGCTGGTCTCGAAGGTGCGGTGACGGGCGGGATCGAAGGGGCCGAAGGGCAGGCCGTCGCGGCCGTCCTCCTGTCCTTCGCTGACGGCAAGGATGCGCGGCGAGCGGCTGGTCACGGCGACGATCGCCGCGTTGAGGCCGATCTCGACGGTGATCACATCGTCAGCCGGCATGGGAGACGGGCTCCGGCAGTGGCGAAAAGACAAAAGGCACATTGCCGTCCGTGTCGGCTCCCCGGCCGATCGCCTTGACCGCTGCCACCAGCCGCCCGTTGCGCGACAAAAGATGGTCGCCAATCTCGATCAGGCGGCTGTTCGGCGTGACATAGGCAGAGGCGGCGCGCAGGCGCCGTGCCAGTTCCATCTCGTCCTGATCGGGTTCCACCGCCAAGGCGGCGATGGCGGCGGCGGCCGGCGAACGGGAAATCCCCATCCAGCAGTGGACAAGCAGCGGTGCTGCCCGATCCCACTGCTGCGCAAAGCCGATGATCTGCATGACATGAGCTTCCTGCGGTGCCACAAGCCCGTCATTGCCACCGAAACTGATGTCGTTGACGCTGAGCAGAAGATGACGCGTCGCGTCGATCACCGCCGGGCGATGAAAGTTCTGGTCCTTGGCAAGCAGGCTCATCATTTCGCGGCAGCCGTGGCGAACGGCCATTTCGGCGATGCGCGAGAGGGGTGAGACGACGATCTGCGGCATCAGGATGCCGCCCGCGCGTTGGCGCGCAGCGCCTCGATGGCCTCGAACCGCGCGGCAAAGAGCCTTTGCGCCTCGATTGCCGGCAGCGGATCGATCAGGATCATCTCGCGGGTGATGCCGCGCGGCTGGCCGAAGAATTTCCGTGCTTCCTCGAGCGAAAACCCGGCAAGCACCGTCGCCTCGAAATAGGCGGCGATCTGGTCGGCCTTCTTGATCTTGACCTTGAGCTCTGCCGGTGTCGTCGCGGGAAGCCCGAAGCGGATGTGAATGGCGCCTTCCAGGCGCTTCTCCACGACCTTGTAGCCGCCGCCCACCACCGCCTTGAAGGGCGAGATCATGTCGCCGATCACATATTCCGGCGCATCGTGCAGAAGCGCCATCTGGCATTCGTCCGGCGTACCATTGTATTGCCTGCGAAAGATTTCCTCGACGACGAGGCTGTGCTGGGCGACGGAAAAGGCATGATCGCCCTCCGTCTGGCCATTCCAGCGGGCGACACGGGCGAGCCCGTGGGCGATATCGGAGAGTTCCACATCGAGCGGCGACGGATCGAGCAGGTCGAGCCGCCGTCCGGAGAGCATGCGTTGCCAGGCGCGGGCAGACATCAGGCGCTCGCCTCGTCGGCTTCGGCTGGAAATTCAAGCCCCGTCCAGGCGGGCAGGGCGAGTTTTACCGGCACGTCGCCAGCCAGGATTGCCTCACCCGAAGCAATAGCCTCGCCCGCCTTGTCGATGCGGACGATCGCCAGACCGGAGGCGCCGATGACGCTGCCGAGCGTGCCGATCGGCCGGTCCTTGACAGTCAAAGGCGTGCCAGTTGCGGGCAGGGCGCTATCCGCCGTGACGGTGACGATGCGCTTGCGCGCCGTGCCGCGATGCTGCATGCGGGACACGACCTCCTGTCCGACGTAGCATCCCTTCTTGAACGACAGCGCACCGTTCTTGTCCATCAGCACGTCATGCGGAAAGGCATCCTGCAGCGCATAGTCGCCGCCGGAAACCGCAATGCCGCTCGCAATCCGCAGGCGCTCGTATTCATCGATGCCGGTTGCTCCCATCTCCTTGCCATAGGCGCGATAAACGGTGTGGCCCGCCTTGGCGAAACGGGCATCGCGATAACCGCCAGATGTCTCGGCAAACTGGATGGTAACCGCAGCCGGCGACGCTACGGAGAGTGTGATCGGAAGCCGCAGCTTGTACATCGTCAGCCGCTTCAACAGGCCATCGGCCTGGTCCACCCCGGTTTCAAGCCGGATCGCTTCGCCGTCGCGCGTCACCAAAAAATCGAAAAGGATCTTGCCCTGCGGCGTCAGCAATGCGCCCGGCTTGGCTTCGCCATCTTCCAACCGTCCGAGATCGGTGGTGATCAGCGCCTGCAGGAAATCCTGCGCACCCTGTCCAGACACGGTGACGATGGCGCGATCGGGAAGGGCAATGGGTTGCATGAGATTTGTCCTGTTCATCACATGAACAGGTAGGATTTCATGCGAGGCTGAGCAAGCGCTTTGCGCCGCTGGTCAGTCTCCCGCGACGAAAAATTTCCACTGGCCGTCCGGCGTGATGCCGACGCGATAGAAATTGTAGTTGCCGCCCTCTTCCATCCCGGCAACGTCCCCGGCGGTCACCAGTCGGAAGAGATCGACCTTTTCAGGCGCGGAGAGGGAGGAAAGCGATTTTTCGGTGAAATAGGGCCAGACATAGATTTCGTCCGGCGTGCCCTTGTCGACCAGCACGAAGCCTGTCGACAGAACATCGAGCAGGATCGCCAGAATTTCGATTCCCTCCGGATCACCGGACAGTCCCTTGAGGACCTCGACGGGATCGGTGCCGTTCTCGCCCACCTGCGTCTGCGTCGGACCCTTGCCGAGCAGCGATCGCAACCGTTCGATGTCGCCGGACGCCGCAGCCTCGACGATCAACTCGCGCATGCGGGCGACGGCCTGCGGAATTTTCGACACATCGGACAGCACTTCGACGGGAGCGGCCGGTGCCGTATCTTCGACCGCATCGTCCTGTTCGTCGCGAGCCGGCTTGTTCACGAGCGGGTCGGGCATCGGGATCTGCATCGGTCCCACGTCGTCGGGCTCATCCACTTCGGGGACGTCCTTGCCCCTGTCGTCCTTGCCCTTGTCGTCCTCGTTCACCTGTCCGGGAATCTCCTTGAGCTCGCTGAGCGCAAACGCAGCGTGCGGAGAAAGAAAGGAGGAGGCAGCGAGCCCGGCAAGCAGTAACGCAGAAAATCGAACCGCAACTGGCCGGTTTGCTGACATCTGGCGTAACATGGCTGCCTCGAAACTACTGCAGAGTACGTTCCGGTGAGAATTCTCCGGCCAGCATGCGCTCGCGCAGCGAGTTCAGCATGGCTTCCGCGCCGTCTTCGCCGTGCAGGCGGATCGTTTCGCGCATAGCCAGGGCAATGGCCGCATCGGCGATGATCTCAGGCTCGATGCCGTCAGCCATTCCATCCGCCCAAGCTTCATTCTGGTGTTCCAGGGCTGCCTGCATCTTCTCATGAACGATCATGTCGTCGATGTCATTCAGACTGGGTTCCATCATTCGTTCCATGCCGTTTCACGCTCTTTACCTGGCACCTGACTTGAGGTGGCGCCACTTCTTACCACTCTCTTAACGACCTTAGCAGCCTTTTCCCAAAACGACACGGGCTCCTCAAAAAAGAGGTTAATTTCCGGTTAATTTCCAAAGCGGGCGGTTATTTCTGATGCAAGTGTTGCTCCTTCGGCACGGTATCTCTCGTCGGCGACCACCGCTGCGGCTGTGCAGGTCGTGTAAACGGAGGCAAAAGTCCGGTATCCGCGGTTGAATGCGGCCGTCATGCGGGCGCGCCTCTGTGCTTCGCCGCCGGCTTCCTTGTCGAGCAGATCCTGCATTGATTGCCGCCAACTGTCCGCCGCCGCGTCCTTGCAAAGTGTGCGCAGATAATGAACGGAACCGAGGATTTCCGAAAGCCGCAACAGCCGGGCGTCATAGGGCGCAGGTTTTTCCGCGGTCACCGCCGGGGTGCCGGTTGCCGGCATGTCCTGCGCCTGGGCGCCAGATGGCGGAGCAACAAGAGCCAGCAAAAGAGACGATCGAATGGCCAGGCAGCGGATCATGGTCCTTTGAAGCCCCGAATCGCTGCCTGAAGCAAGTTGATTCTCGGCGCAGCGATTATCAACGGCGAAGCGCCTCGAGTTTTTCCACGCATTGGCGAACGCTGTCGGGGATCGGCAGGTTGAGGATTTCGGCGGCTGTGTACCAGCCGATGCCGGCCGCATCATCGCCCGCGACGGCAATGAGGTCCGAATCTGCCTCCACCCTGAAGACGGAAAGGAAAAAATGCCGCGCTCCCGACCCATCCGCTTCGCGTGGTGGCAGGTCATAGGTTTCGAACAGCTGCGGATTGCGCGGCCGGATGCCGGTCTCCTCGTGAAACTCGCGCACCGCCGTGTCTGGCGGGGTCTCCCCGGCCTCAGCCCGCCCGCCGGGAAAGGCATACATGTCCGCCGACGGCGGATTGGCCCGCCGCACAAGCAGGTAACGGCCGTCACGCTCGAGAATGGCGGAGGAAGCGAGTTGGGGAGGTGTCATGCCGGGGAACTCTGCACTTAATTGAAATATTGACCCACCTTAGGCGAAGTGCGATTTGAATTCCATGTGCGGACGATTTGCGCTGACGGCGACATCGGAAGAAGTGGCGGAGTTTCTCGGCCTCCTGGAGGCGGAGAACTTTCCGGCGCGGTTCAACATCGCGCCGACGCAACCCATTCTCGTCGTCATTGCCGGGGACCGCCGGCTGTCAGGCAGCAACCTGCCGGAGCGCAGGGCGCTGCTCGTGCGCTGGGGCTTTACGCCGTCATGGGTGAAAGACCCGCGCGATTTTCCGCTGCTGATCAATGCACGTGCTGAAACCGCGATCGGCAAGGCCTCGTTCAAGGCAGCGATGCGCCATCGGCGCATCCTGGTTCCGGCTTCCGGCTTCTACGAATGGCATCGCCCGCCCAAGGAGAGCGGCGAGCCATCGCAGGCTTACTGGATTCGCCCAAAAAATGGCGGCATCGTCGCTTTCGCCGGTCTCATGGAGACCTGGTCTTCGGCGGACGGTTCAGAGGTCGATACCGGCGCGATCCTGACCACGCGCGCCAATGCCCGGATCGCGGATATTCACGATCGTATGCCGGTCGTCATCAAGCCCGAGGATTTTGCCCGCTGGCTTGAATGCAGGACGCAGGAGCCGCGCGACATCGTGGACCTCATGGTGCCGGCGAGCGACGACTATTTCGAAGCCATCGCCGTATCCGACAAGGTGAACAAGGTGGCAAATACCGGCGCCGATCTCCAGGCCCCGGTGAGCGTTGCCGCAAGGCCCGCCTCAAAGTCCAACGAGCCGCCGGAGGACCGTCAACTATCGCTATTTTAGGGATCAGGCCGGTTGCTTCGGCAAAGCGGGTTTCTTGACCGGCTTCGGCTTGACCTGCAGAGCAGCGGCAAGGACGGCCTTCAGGCCGAGCGGACGGTACTGCTCGACAAGATTGGCCGCGGCGCGCGGACTGTTCTTGTCGGTCTTTTTCCCAGGCATTTCAAACTCTCCTTTGGTGCTTTCCCTAGCTGGAAGCGCTTCGTTCCGGTGTGTTTTCCACCAAAACGGCGTTCCTTATTGTGCCCCAGGAAACAGGCAGCAATGTGCAAGTGCCTGAACGCCTTGATTCCCCGAGCGTCTGGCGTCTCCAGATAAGCCCAATCATGACAAAACAATGACGAATTCTCCAGCATCCCAACATATGATGCAGGAACGCAGCTGACCTCTTGACCGAGCGCAATCGAAGCGCGATAACGCTGACCATGAAAACGGTTATCTGCATCATCTGCCGGATTATTATTCGCTAGCCTCACCGCTGGCCTGGCCGTTTTCGTCTCCCAAACATCAAGATGACAACGCGAAGGTCCAACCGGGCGATTGCGTGTATTTGGAGTGATGCGGAATGGGAGATTGGGAATGGGCGGGCAGCCGACATTGAAACTGTACAACACGCTGACACGGGAGAAGGCGGTTTTCGCGCCGATCGACCCGACGAATGTCCGCATGTATGTCTGCGGTCCGACCGTTTATGACTACGCCCATATCGGCAATGCGCGGCCCGCCATTGTTTTCGACGTCCTGTTCCGGCTGCTCCGCCACGTCTACGGCGAAAACCACGTCACCTATGCCCGCAACATCACCGACGTCGATGACAAGATCAACGCGCGGGCCTTGCGCGACCATCCCGGCCTGCCGCTGAACGAGGCCATTCGCCTCGTCACCGAAAAGACCGAGACGCAGTACCTCGAGGACGCCAGGGCGCTCGGCTGCCTCGATCCGACCGTGCAGCCGCGCGCGACCGACAATATTGCCCAGATGATCGATATCATCGAAAAGCTGGTCGCCAAGGGCCATGCCTATGCGGCGGAAGGCGAGGTGCTGTTCGATACCCGCTCGATGGCCGATTACGGCCAACTGTCGAAGCGCAATCTCGACGACCAGCAGGCCGGTGCCCGCGTGGCCGTCGATGCACACAAGCGGAACCCGGGCGATTTCGTGCTGTGGAAACTGTCGTCCGACAGCGAGCCCGGCTGGGACAGCCCGTGGGGGCGTGGTCGTCCGGGCTGGCATATCGAATGCTCGGCGATGAGCGAGCGTTATCTCGGCGAGGTCTTCGACATTCACGGCGGCGGACTTGACCTGATCTTCCCCCATCATGAAAACGAGATCGCCCAGTCGCGCTGCGCCCATGGCACGGATGTCATGGCCAATGTCTGGATGCACAACGGCTTCCTGCAGGTCGAGGGCCGCAAGATGTCAAAGTCCGAGGGCAATTTCGTCACCATCTACGAATTGCTGCACACGGAAACATTGGGCGGCCGCAAGTGGCCGGGCGAGGTCCTGCGTCTGGCGATGCTGATGACCCACTACCGCGAGCCGATCGATTTTTCGATCAAGCGGCTCGAAGAGGCGGAGCGGCTCCTCGCCAAATGGCCGGTGGTCAAGGAAAGCGGCGCGGCACCCGACGCGACGGTGGTCAGTGCGCTCGCCGACGATCTCAATACGGTCGCGGCGGTGCAGGCGTTGCACGCTCTTGCCCAGGCCGCCAATACTGATCCGGCTCTGCTTGCCGCTTTTGCCGCGAGCGCGGCTCTGCTCGGCGTTGAGCCGAAGGAACCCGAAGTCGACGAAGCCGTGGCGTTCGCCGTTGACGCCCTGGTGGCCATGCGGCTGGAAATGCTCAAGGCCAAGAACTTCCCCGAAGCCGACAAGATCCGTGCCGATCTCTCCGCCAAAGGCATCCAGCTAAAGGACGGCAAGGATGCGGCGACCGGCGAGCGGGTCACGACCTGGGAGGTCAAGCGGTGACGATCGCCACCCCCCTCTGTCACTTCGTGACATCCCTCCCACAAGGGGGGAGATCGCAGCGCGCGATCGAAGGGAATGCCATCTTTGATGCTGTGCGCACGAAGCGTCTGGAAAACGATGGCTGGATCGTGCTTCGCTTCTGGAATGAAGACGTTCTGAAGGATATCGGCGGTGTTTGCGCCCATATCCTCAAGATTTTGAGGAAGGATCACCCATGACGGACCTCGTTCACACCGGCGGCTGCCAATGCGGTGCGGTCCGCTTTCGCGTCGAAGGCACGCTCGGCGACGCCTCCGTCTGTCATTGTCGGATGTGCCAGAAGGCGGCCGGGAATTTCTATCTGCCGCTGGTCTCCGTGCGCGGCGCCAAGCTCACCTGGACGCGGGGGGCACCGAAGCGCTTTCGGTCGTCCAATGCGGTATTCCGCGGCTTCTGCAGCGATTGCGGCACGCCGCTGACCTATGAGGCACCGGATGGTATGGCTCTTGCGATCGCTGCCTTCGATAAGCCGGAGGGCATCGTCCCGAAAATCCAGTGGGGCATCGAGGCAAAGCTTCCCTATGTCGATCACATACCGGACCTGCCGGGCGAGGAGACTATGGCGGATCAGGATGCAGCGTCCTTTCTCGCGACGCTTGTTTCCTACCAGCATCCGGACCACGATACCGCAGAATGGCCGCCAAAGGAGCGCGGATGAGCATCTCCCGCATCTATACCGGCGGTTGCCAGTGCGGCGCGGTTCGCTATCGGGCGGAAGGCACGCTCAGTGATCCGCATCTGTGCCATTGCCGCATGTGCCAGAAGGCGGCCGGCAATTATTTCATGCCGCTTGCGAATGCGAAGCGCGCGTCGTTCCGCATCACGCGGGGGGAGCCGAGCTGGTTTCACTCCTCCGAATTCGCCCGGCGCGGATTTTGCGCCGCCTGCGGCACGCCGTTATTCTATGACATGCCGGGGGCGGATTTCATCAATATCGTGCTCGGTTCGCTCGACGATCCCTATGACGTGCGGCCGTTGAAGCAGTCCGGCGTGGAATCGCGCGTACCCTGGTTTTCGCACCTGCCGGAGTTGCCGGGTAAGGAGACCGATGCCGCCAACGAGGCGGGCGCGGAACGGCATCTGGCGATCCTTGAATCGAACCGCCAGCATCCCGATTTCGATACTGAACATTGGCCACCGGAGGAATAGACATGACCGAGACCATTCGAACCGGAGGTTGCCAGTGCGGCGCCGTGCGTTTCCGCCTGAAGGGCAAGCTTGGCCGCCCGTCGATCTGCCATTGCCGCATGTGCCAGAAGGCCTTTGGCGGCTTTTTCGGCCCGCTTGTGACGGCGCCGGAAGGCGGCGTCGAGTGGACGCGCAACGAGCCCAACTATTTCCAGTCGTCGGTGAACATCAGCCGCGGCTTTTGCTCATCCTGCGGCACGCCGCTGACCTATCGCCATCCCGGCGGCCTCGAAATCGCTATCGGCGCTTTCGACGACCGCTCCGATCTCGCGCCGCAGATCCAGGTCAACTACGCCGCCCGGCTGCCCTGGGTGACGACGATCTTCGACCAGCCGGTCCATGATGATCCCGACTACTATTCAAAGCAGGAACAGATCATCTCCTTCCAGCATCCCGATCACGAGACGGCCGAATGGCCCACGCATGGCTTGAACCTATGACATCAGAACTGCGCACGCTTTATCCGGAAATCGAGCCTTACGCGTCCGGCCATCTCGATGTCGGCGATGGTCACGTCATCTATTGGGAGAAGGCCGGGACCCCCGGCGCCAAGCCCGCCGTCTTCCTGCATGGCGGCCCAGGCGGCACCATCTCGCCGAGCCACCGCCGCCTGTTCGATCCCAAGCTTTACGACGTGATCCTGTTCGACCAGCGCGGCTGCGGCAAGTCCACGCCGCATGCGGAGCTGAAGGCCAACACGACCTGGCATCTGGTCGCCGATATCGAGCGGCTGCGCGAAATGGCCGGCGTTGGGAAGTGGCTCGTCTTCGGCGGTTCCTGGGGCTCGACGCTGGCGCTCGCCTATGCCGAGAAGCACCCGGAGCGGGTGTCGGAACTCGTGGTGCGCGGCATCTATACGCTGACGAGGGCCGAACTCGACTGGTACTATCAGTTCGGCGTCTCGGAAATGTTCCCGGACAAGTGGGAGCGCTTCATCGCGCCGATCCCGGAACAAGAACGCCACGAAATGATGCTCGCCTATCACCGGCGCCTGACCAGCGATGACAAGGCGACACGCCTTGCCGCCGCCAAGGCCTGGAGCATCTGGGAAGGCGAGACCATCACGCTGCTGCCGGAACCCGCAACCAGTGACAAGTTCGAGGAAGACGAGTTCGCCTACGCATTCGCCCGGATCGAAAACCATTTCTTCGTCAATGCCGGCTGGCTGGTGGAAGGGCAGCTTCTGCGTGACGCTCACAAGCTGCACGGCATTCCCGGCGTCATCGTCCACGGCCGCTACGACATGCCGTGTCCGGCGAGATACGCCTGGGCGCTGCACAAGGCTTGGGGCCAGGCCGAGTTCCACCTGATCGAAGGGGCAGGCCACGCCTATTCCGAGCCAGGCATTCTCGACAAGCTCATCCGGGCGACCGACCGGTTTGCGGGGAAGGTGTAACGAGGTGGAATTGTCGATGGTTTTGAATTTGCCGCAAGCTACCCCCCTCTGTCACTGGGTGACATCTCCCCCTCAAGGGGGGAGATCATTCTTTTTCCTCGCCGACTTCGTAAGGGGTGCACGATGCGGACGGTCAATCTCCCCCCCTGAGGGGGAGAGGTCGGCGTCGCCGACAGAGGGGGGTAAGGCGCGGCGAACTCAGAGCGCCCCATCATCGGAGGCATCGCTGTGAAAGAACGCATCTATCTCTTCGACACCACGCTGCGAGACGGGCAGCAGACGCCCGGCATCGATTTTTCCGTCGAGGACAAGATCGCCATCGCCAGGATGCTGGACGAATTCGGCATGGACTATGTCGAAGGCGGCTATCCCGGTGCCAACCCGACCGATACGGAGTTTTTTGAGAAGAAGCGCACCGGGAAGGCACGCTTCGTTGCGTTCGGCATGACCAAGCGCGCCGGCGTGTCGGCGTCCAACGATCCCGGGCTGACGGCGCTCCTGCAGGCGCAAAGCGACGCGATCTGTCTTGTCGCCAAGAGCTGGGATTACCATGTCCGCGTGGCACTCGGCTGTTCCAACGAGGAAAATCTCGAAGCGATCCGCACGTCCGTCGAAGCCGTCATCCTGAGCGGCCGCGAGGCGATGATCGATTGCGAGCACTTCTTCGACGGTTACAAGGCCAATCCCGCCTATGCATTGGCTTGCGCCAGGACCGCCTACGATGCCGGCGCCCGCTGGGTGGTGCTCTGCGACACCAATGGCGGCACCCAGCCGCCGGAAATCCGCGACATTGTCGCCGCCGTCATCGATGACGGCGTGCCCGGCGCCAATCTCGGCATCCATGCCCATAACGACACCGGCCAGGCGGTCGCCAATTCGCTGGCCGCGGTCGAAGCCGGCGTGCGCCAGGTCCAGGGCACGCTGAACGGCATCGGCGAGCGTTGCGGCAACGCCAATCTCGTCACGCTGATCCCGACGCTCGCACTCAAGGAAGCCTATAACCGCCGTTTCGAGACGGCGATCGATGCCGATCGGCTGCAGGAGCTGACGACACTCTCCCATGCCTTCGACGAACTCCTGAACCGCTCGCCGGACCACCAGATGCCCTATGTCGGCGCGTCTGCCTTCGCCACCAAGGCCGGCATTCATGCTTCCGCGTTGCTGAAGGACCCGCGCACCTACGAGCATGTGACGCCGGAAAGCGTCGGCAATCTGCGTAAGGTCATGGTGTCGGATCAGGGCGGCAAGGCCAATTTCATCAATGCCCTGAAGCGGCGCGGTATCGTCGTCTCCAAGGATGATCCAAAGCTCGACAAGCTGATCGCCATCGTCAAGGAACGCGAGGCGACCGGCTATGCTTACGAAGGTGCCGATGCGAGCTTTGCCATCCTCGCCCAGCGGATCCTCGGTTCGGTGCCGGAATTCTTCCTGGTCGACAGTTTTCGCGTCATGGTCGAGCGCCGCTTCGATGCCAACGGCAAGCTGAAGACTGTCTCGGAAGCCGTGGTGAAGGTCTCGGTCGACGGCGAGACGATGATGTCGGTCGCCGAAGGCCATGGCCCCGTCAATGCGCTCGATCTGGCACTGCGCAAGGACCTCGGCAAATACCAGTCGGAGATCGAGGATCTGGAACTGGTGGACTACAAGGTGCGTATCCTCAATGGCGGCACCGGAGCCGTCACCCGCGTCCTGATCGAATCGGTCGACGCCACCGGCGCCCGCTGGTGGACGGTCGGCGTGTCCGACAACATCATCGACGCCTCCTTCCAGGCGCTGATGGATTCGATCGTGTTCAAGCTGTTGAAGAACCGCGACCAGGCGGGCTTGGCGGCGGCGGAGTAAATGACAGGAGGACGCGACCGTCTGCTTGCGACATGTTATGTTCGTTGGAACATGCGGCGAGACAATATCGAGGAAGCGAAATGAGCGAAATCTATCGGATTACCGTCGATCCTGAGCAGTGCGGCGGTCGCCCGACCCTTCGAAACCTTCGCATCCGCGTCAAGGACGTGCTGGACCTGCTGGCGGCAGGAGCCAGTCATGCTGAGATCCTTCAGGATTACCCCGCGCTCGAAGAGGGCGACGTCCAGGCCGCGCTCGAATATGCCGCGCGCCAAAGCGATCATCCTGTCCTTCACGTCGCGTAATGCGCTTCCTGGTCGATGCCCAGTTGCTGCCGGCGCTCGCGCGTTGGCTGACTGTGCGCGGCTACGAAGCGGTGCATGTCTCTGAAAAGGGAATGCAAGCCGCGACCGACCGGCTGATCTGGGACTGCGCTTTGAATGAGGGCTGGGTCATCGTGACGAAGGACGAGGACTTTGCCCAGCACAAGGTGTTTACGCAAGCTGGCCCGGCTGTGGTCTGGATCAGGTGGCCTAATACGCGACGCCACCAACTTCTCGTCCGGTTCGAAGTAGTTCTACCCACGATCGTCGCCGCGCTTGTGTGCGGCGAAACATTGATCGAAGTGGTTTGACGAGGCTCACAGCACCAGCCGGAACTTCGCAAATCCATCCGCGCCGTCCCCCGCAGCCTCGATCTTAACGCCCTTGACCATGGCGATCAGGCCGCGTGCCTTCGGCCCGGTCTCGAAAATCGCGGTCGCTCCTTCCACCGGCTTGAAGCTCCAGTTGCCATCGGCCGATGGGTTGATGGTGCCTTCGGCGATGATGTAGCGGACGATGACGTCGCGGTTGGTATCGGGGGCTGCGAAGACCACCTTGTCGGTGGCGATTTCGGGGAATTTACCGCCGCCGCCAGCGCGGTAATTGTTGGACGCGACGACGAATTTCTGTGTTGGATCGATCGGTTTTCCCTCGAAGGAGAGGTTCTGGATTCGGTTTGAACCCGGGTTCACCGCGTTGCCGTCCTTGTCGTACTTTGCTGGTTGCGACAGGTCGATCTGATAGGTCACGCCGTCGATGATGTCGAAATTGTAGGATGGGAACTCCGGATTGAGCAGCGCTGCGTCCTTGACGCCCGGCTCGACGGTGTTGAACATGCCGGCCGACATTTCCAGCCAGTTCTTCACCTGCGCGCCGGTGATGACGACCGCTTGCACCGTATTCGGATAGAGATAGAGATCAGCGACGTTCTTGATGGCGATGTCGCCGGCTGGAACATCGGTGTAGTAATCGGCGCCGCCGCGCCCGCCGGACTTGAACGGGGCGGCGGCCGAAAGCACCGGCAGATCCTTGTATTCCGTATCCTTCAGCATCTCCTTGATGTACCAGGTCTGCGCATTGGAGACGATCTGCACCGATGGGTCGTCAGCCACCAGCGCGAAGTAGGAGTACAGCGGCGCCGAGGTCTTGCCGACGGGCGTGCGGATATAGGCGAGCGTCGCCTCGTGCTCGGCATTGGCGGCATTCAGCACGTCCGCCCGGTCCGCCACGTCGGCGACGATCGCCTTGTCCTCGCGGTGGTAGATCGGCCGCGCCTCGGTGGTGAAATCGACGATCCTCCAGTTCTTGCCGTCCTTTTCGATGAGAAGGTCGATCAGCCCGAGATGCGATCCCCAGAAACCGCCCATCACCGCCGGCTTGCCGAGCAGCGTGCCCTTGGTGGGATCGACGCCCTCGATACCGTCGAAGCTCTTGGGGCCGGGAAAAACGAGGTGCTGGTGGCCGGTAAAGACCGCATCGATCCCCTCGACGCCGGCGAGATAGAGCGAGGCATTTTCCATCCGCTCGCTCTGCCCGCTGCCGTCGATGCCGGAGTGGGAGAGTGCGATGACGATGTCGGCGCCTTCCTCCTTCATCGCTGGCACCCAGGCGTTTGCCGCCTCGACGATGTCGCGGGTCTCAGCCTTGCCCTCGAGGTTCTTGATGTCCCAGAGCATGATCTGCGGCGGCACGAAGCCGATGATGCCAATCTTCAGCGGGCTGGTGGCGCCCGAACCGTCGGTGACGATCTTCTCGACGATCGCATAGGGTTTGAAGAAGAGTTTGTCGTCCTTTGGATCGGACGCTAGCTGGCCCTTGGTCAGGTTGGCGCAGACGTAAGGGAAATTGGCGCCGCCAAGCACCTTGAACATATAGTCGAGACCATAGTTGAACTCGTGATTGCCGAGCGTACCCGCCTCGTAGCCGAGCACGTTCATCGCCTTGATGACCGGATGCACGTAGCCCTCTTTCATGCCGCGCTGATAGGCCATGTAGTCGCCCATCGGGTTGCCCTGCAGGAAATCGCCATTGTCGATAAGGAAGGAATTGCCGGCCTCGGCGCGGATGGCGTCGATGATCGAGGCAGTGCGGGCAAGCCCCATCGTGTCGTTCGGCTTGTCGCCGTAATAGTCGTACGGGAAGACGTGGACGTGGATGTCGGTCGTTTCCATGATGCGCAGATGCGCCTGGTTGGCGGCCGCACGCGCAGCAAAGGGATGCAGCAGGATGAGGGCGGACGTGGCGGCGGCACCGCTCAGCAGCGAACGGCGGGTTATCGGATGGAGCGCGAGGTTGGAAGACATGTGAAGTCCCTTCGTCTGACCGGTCATTGCCTGGCTGAAACCTATGGTGGGAAGCTGCGGAATGCACCCCGCAAAATATCACCTATTTTCCTCTTCTTAGCTGAAGTCTCTGTCAGGTTTATTGCATGCAAGGTTCACGGAAATGAATTGGTTGATCAACGGTGTTTGGAGTAGGACGGGCCAAACGATAGAAATTCTCGACGGGATGAAACGCCATGGCTGATGCGAAACAAACACCGGTGGTGCAGAACGGCGATTCGCCGCGCGGCTTCGCCTTCGCGCTGACGGCCTATCTCCTCTGGGGATTCCTGCCCTTCTTCATGAAGGCTGTCGCGCATATCCCCGCCTTTGAGGTCGTCGCCCACCGGATCGTCTGGTCGGTGCCGCTTGCCGGCGCCGTCCTCGTCCTGCTCGGCCGCACGGATGACATTAAGATTGCGCTACGCTCGCCGCGCATGCTGAAGATGGCGATGCTGACAGCCGTTCTCATCACCATCAACTGGGGCATCTATGTCTGGGCGATCGGGGCAGGCCGCGCGCTGGAGACCGCGCTCGGCTACTACATCAACCCGCTGTTCTCGATCTTCCTCGGCGCCGTGCTCCTCAAGGAAAAGCTCAATCCGGCGCAGATCGTCGCGATCGTTCTTGCCGGCGTCGCCGTCGTTGTGCTCGCCTTCGATGCGGGTGGTCTACCCTGGGTCTCGATCGGCCTGGCGCTCTCCTGGGGGCTCTATGCCTTCTTCCGCAAGACCCTTCCGGTCGGCCCGAATCAGGGGTTCTTCCTGGAAGTGCTGCTGCTCAGCGTGCCGGCGCTCGGCTATATCGTCTATCTGGAAGCGTCGGGGCAGGGGCATTTCTTCGATACCGGCTCGGTCGATGTCGCCTTGCTTCTCGCCTGCGGCATCGTCACTGCCGTGCCGCTGATGATCTATGCCAACGGCGCCAAGCTGCTCCGGCTCTCCACCATCGGCATTATGCAGTACATCGCTCCGACGATGATCTTCATCATCGCCGTGTTCGTCTTCCACGAACCCTTCGGCACGCCGAAGCTGATCGCCTTCATTCTGATCTGGGCGGCGCTCGCGGTCTATTCGACGTCGATGCTCATGGAAAGCCGCGCGCGGCGCGCGGTGATGGCAAACCCGGCGGAATAATTCCGGGCCACAGCCAGACGTCAAAGCTTGGCGATAATCCCGGGCTCGCCGTCGCGGTCGACATCGCTTGCCCAGTGAGCCAGCAGCGCCGGAACGACCTCCTCGGCCGCGTCGATGACGAGTGGCTGGACGAGATGGGCGGTGTGGATGAAGCCGGCTTCCGCCATGTGCTCGATGAGCGTCATCAACGGATCCCAGAAGCCATTGATGTTGACGAGCACGATCGGCTTGCGGTGACGGCCGAGCTGCGCCCAGGTCATGATCTCGACGATCTCCTCCAGCGTGCCGATGCCGCCCGGCAGGGTGACAAAGGCGTCGGCACGCTCGAACATCTTGTGCTTGCGGTCATGCATGTCCGGCGTCACGATCAGTTCGCTGAGCTGCCCGAGCGAATGGCGGGTGGCCTCCATATCCATCAGAAATTCTGGTATGATGCCGGTAACGCGGCCACCGTGCGAAAGAACGCCGCTTGCGACTGCGCCCATGATGCCCTTCGTGCCGCCGCCATAGACGAGCCGGAGATGGTTGTCGGCGATGGATTTGCCCAGAATGCGGCCGGCATCGATGTAGGATTTATCGCGACCGGGCTGGGAGCCGCAGTAAACGCAGATGGATCGAATCGGGATATTTTTCTCGTTCATGATCCAAAGAGACATCCCACCGCAGCAGGCGTCAAGAAAAATGACGGAAAACCGGGGCCCGGCTTGGTCCGGACATGAGGCGATGCTTGTAGAAAGCGACGGAAATCGTTAGCGTTTTTAGGAGTAAGCTGACGATATGTGCAGGGGCTGATTCCGGCTGGTTAGGAAACCGGAAAGCGGCATGCATATAGGCTTCGGGAAAGCCGTTCGCTGGCGTCCATTTCGGGCGCTGCCGGCTCCCGGCCATTTGGAGATGTGCATGATGAAGAACAAGGCCGGCTGGGTGGCCCTTATCGTCCTGGCAATTGCATCCCTGCTGATGGTTTTCTTTGTCCTGCCGAATATCAACAAGGGCAAGGACACGCTCACCGCCGATGCCCCGGTGGATAGCCCGGCAAAGCTGACCGATGCGAAGAGCGCCGCGGCTGAGGGCGAGGCGGCGACCGATACCGCCAATTCTGCCGATCCCGCTGCTTCATGGACGGTGCCGGGCTTCGATGTCCTACGTGTCGAGCCGGATGGCTCGACAGTCATTGCCGGACGGGCGCAGCCCAACACCAAGCTTGAAATCATGAGCGGCGATAACGTCATCGGCACGGCCGATGTCGGGGCGACGGGTGATTTTGCGGCGATCTTCGACAAGCCGCTTCCGGCCGGCGACTATCAGCTGACGCTGCGCAGCGTCGGCGAAAACGGCGTAACCAAGTCTTCGGAGGAAGTCGCTACCGTCTCGATCCCCAAGGACAAGACCGGCGAACTGCTCGCCATGGTCTCGAAGCCGGGCAAGGCAAGTCGCATCATCACCAAACCGGTGGCCGAGGTAACGCCTGCCGATGCCCAGTCGACGACCGCCACGAGTGAAGTCGCAAAGGCAGAGCCTGCGCCCGAGGCATCCGCCACGGCGGCCGACACTGCCGTTTCGGCCGAGACGCCGGCAACCGGCGAGAAGCCGGCTGTCGCTGTCTCAGCCGTCGAGATCGAAGGCAGGAAGATTTTCGTTGCCGGCAGCGCCAAGGCCGGTGCGCTGGTTCGCATTTATGCTGATGACAAGCTTGTCGGCGAGATGAAGGCCGATGAGCAGGGACGTTTCGTTGTCGAGGGTACGATCGACCTGCCGGTCGGAAACCACACGATCCGCGCCGATGTGTTGGGCGCCGACGGTAGCACGGTTGTGATGCGCGTCGCTGTTCCCTTCGATCGTCCGGTCGGCGATCAGGTGGCAGCGGTGGCTCAACCCAACGCGCAAGGCACCGTTACGCCTCTTGAGGGCGGCACTTTCGATGGTCTGCGGATGGAGGCGACAAAGGCGCTAGGCCTGCTCAAGGGGTTGTTTGCAGACGGCAAGGTGCCGACGGCGGAAGAGCTGGCGGCGGCGCGCTCGGCAACCGAAATCGCACTGAAATCGCTCGCCGATTTCAAGGTCGCCGACAATCTCGATGCCAGCGTCAAGGAAATGGCGGCGAAGACAGCCAAGGCCGCGGCCGATGCGCTTGCCGTGCTGAAGGCGCTGCCAGCGGATGCCGCCACCGTTTCCGCATCGCTCGGCAAGATCGAGGCGGCGGTCGGTTCGGCGTTGATGCCGCGCACCGACGGCACCGGTGGCAATGCGGTCGCGACCGATACTCCGGCGACGCCCGCACAGGATGTCGCCAAGCCGGCAGCGGAAACGGCTGAGAAGCCTGCCGCCACGGCAGGCGGCGACAGCGCCGCACCGGCCGAGAAACCGGCAACCGGGCAGACTGCTGCCGAGCCGCAGACGGTGCAGCAGGCGCCGCTGCAGCAGAGCAAGGCTTCGGTGATCATCCGCCGCGGCGATACGCTCTGGCAGATTTCGCGCCGCGTCTATGGTGCGGGTGTTCGTTACACGACGATCTATCTTGCCAACGAGGACCAGATCACCAATCCGGACCGTATCCTGCCCGGCCAGATCTTCGGCGTGCCGGACGAGGCGATGTCGGAAGACGAATCACGGGAGCTGCACCGCAAGCGCATGAAGGATCTGCGCTGAGCGCTTTTTACCGGCCGCTCCATTGCGGTCGGTCCCCGTGAAGCCTATTTCAAACGAAGCGCGGCGCCTTGCGAAAGGCGCCGCTTTTTGATTGGAGATTGCGGGCGCGCTTTCCTATCGATGTTCATCGTCGTGACATGCAAAGCACGCAAGGACGGCTGTTGTGAAAAGCAGCCGAAGAACGAAGGCGGAAACACAAAATGGCAGCCCAGAAGAAGACGGTATCGGCGGACGCAGGCAATCCGCTGCACACGATCATCAATCTCTGGCCCTATATGTGGCCGAGCAACCGCAGCGACCTCAAGATGCGCGTGGTGTGGGCGACGGTCATTCTGCTGGCCTCCAAGATCGTGCTGCTGCTCGTACCCTATTTCTTCAAATGGGCGACCGACGCGCTGAACGGCAAGACCGACATCGTCGGCGCCGTTCCTGCCGTCTTTACCGGCGCCGTGATGCTCGTGCTCTCCTATAACCTGGCGCGCCTGCTGCAGGCGGGGCTGAACCAGCTGCGTGACGCTCTCTTTGCCAGCGTCGGCCAGCACGCGGTGCGCCAGCTTGCCTATCGCACGTTCGTCCACATGCACCAGCTGTCGCTGCGCTTCCATCTGGAACGCCGCACCGGTGGCCTGTCGCGGATCATCGAGCGCGGCACCAAGGGCATCGAGACCATCGTCCGCTTCACCATCCTCAACACGATGCCGACCCTGATCGAGTTCCTGCTGACGGCCGTGGTATTCTGGTGGGGCTATGGCTTCAGCTACTTGGCTGTGACCGCCATCACCGTCTGGCTCTACATCTGGTTCACCATCAAGGCGAGCGACTGGCGCATCTCGATCCGCCGCTCGATGAACGACAGCGATACGGACGCCAATACCAAGGCGATCGATTCGCTTCTGAACTTCGAGACGGTCAAATATTTCGGCAACGAGGAGATGGAGGCCAAGCGTTTCGACCAGTCCATGGCGCGCTACGAGCGGTCCGCGACGCAGGTCTGGACCTCGCTCGGCTGGCTCAACTTCGGCCAGGCGCTGATTTTCGGCGCGGGCACCGCGGTCATGATGGTGATGTCGGCGCTTGCTGTCCAGCGCGGCGAGCAGACGCTCGGCGATTTCGTCTTCATCAATGCCATGCTGATACAGCTTGCCATTCCGCTCAACTTCATCGGTTTCGTCTATCGCGAAATCCGCCAGGGCCTGACCGATATCGAGAAGATGTTCGACCTGCTTGACGTCGAGGCGGAGGTCGTCGACTGTCCGGACGCGAAGGAACTGGTGATCAATCGCGGTGCGATTGCCTTCAAGGACGTGCACTTCGCCTATGATCCAGCCCGCCCGATTCTCAAGGGCATCAGTTTCGAGGTCCCGGCCGGCAAGACCGTCGCTGTCGTTGGGCCCTCGGGCGCCGGCAAATCGACGCTGTCGCGGCTTCTTTACCGTTTCTACGATGTCCAGGAGGGCGCCATCACCATTGATGGTCAGGATGTGCGCGACGTGAAGCAGAAGAGCCTGCGCGCCGTGATCGGCATGGTGCCGCAGGATACGGTGCTGTTCAACGACACGATCGCCTATAACATCCGCTACGGCCGCATTTCCGCTACGCAGGCAGAGATCGAGGCGGCGGCGGATATCGCCCAGATCGGCGAGTTCATCGAGAGCCTGCCGGAGGGGTACGGCGCCATGGTCGGCGAGCGCGGCCTGAAACTGTCGGGCGGCGAGAAGCAGCGCGTCGCCATCGCCCGCACGGTGCTGAAAAGCCCGCCGATCCTGATCCTCGACGAGGCGACCTCGGCGCTTGACACCCGCACCGAACAGGAGATCCAGACAGCACTCGATATCGTCTCGCAGAACCGCACGACGCTGGTCATCGCCCACCGCCTGTCGACGGTCGTCCATGCCGACGAGATCATCGTCCTGAAGGATGGTGGCATCGCCGAGCGCGGCACCCATGGGGAACTTATCGGCCGCGACGGCCTTTACGCCTCCATGTGGAAACGCCAGCGCGAAGCGACGCAGGCCGAGGAAACGCTGAAGAAGGTCCGCGAGAGCGACGACCTTGGGGTTGTGTTGCGCGGTGCGGCGGCGGTGTGAATGGGAGTGATTAGTGAGCAGTGAGTAGTGGATAGCGGGCTTTCTAAGAACTTCTCACTGCTCACTACTCACTAACGACTACCAACTGCTGCCTTTTCCCTGTACGTCCTAGCCGAACGAAAATCTGGAGATCCCTGTTCATGAGCTTGATCAATTCGGTACGCAGCACGCTGGTCCCGGTGCACAAGGAAGGCTATCGCTTCATCGCCGGCTTCTTCGTCGTCTCGTTGCTCCTCGGATTTCTCTGGGAGCCGCTGATGTGGCTCGGCTTCATCCTGACGGCCTGGTGCGCCTATTTCTTCCGCGATCCGGAACGTATGACGCCGCTCGATGACGATCTGGTCATCAGCCCCGCCGACGGCCGCGTCTCTTCGATCGCGCTCGTCACGCCGCCGGACGAACTCGGCCTCGGCACCAACCCGATGCTGCGCGTCTCGGTGTTCATGAATGTCTTCAATTGCCACGTGAACCGCTCGCCGATGCGCGGCACCATCCGCCGCATCGCCTATCGCGCCGGCAAGTTCGTCAATGCCGATCTGGACAAGGCAAGCCACGAAAACGAGCGCAACGGCCTCGTCATCGACACCGCCCATGGCGAAATCGGCGTTGTCCAGATCGCCGGTCTTGTTGCCCGCCGCATCGTCTGCTGGTCGGCGGAGAGCGATACGCTGCAGCCCGGCGAGCGCTTTGGTCTCATTCGCTTCGGTTCCCGCCTCGACGTCTTCCTTCCCGAGGGCGCGCAACCGCGCGTCAGCCTCGGCCAGACCGCGATTGCCGGCGAAACCGTGCTCGCGGAATTCGGCTCCGCCAAGGGTCCGGTCATCAGCCGCCGCGGTTGATGGCGGGCGCTCAGAAACAGGAACAGGAGCACGTCATGGAAACGCCCTTTCCGTCCTTTGAACCGAATGGCCCGAACGAGGAGGCGCGCGGTCCGCGCCTCAGGGAAATTCCGCTGCGGCTGATCGTGCCCAACGTGATCACCGTGCTTGCCATCTGCGCCGGCCTCTCCGGCATCCGGCTGGCGTTCGAAAACCGCTTCGAACTTGCCGTCGCCATGGTGCTGGTCGCAGCCTTCCTCGATGGCATCGACGGCCGCGTGGCGCGGCTGATGAAGGCGACCTCGAAGTTCGGCGCACAGATGGATTCGCTTGCCGACATCGTCAATTTCGGCGTTGCGCCCGCGCTCGTTCTCTATGCTTTTGTTCTCGACCAGGCCCGCTCGCTCGGCTGGATCGCGGCATTGATCTATGTCATCGCTGCCGGCCTGCGTCTTGCCCGCTTCAACGTCATGGCCGAGCGCGAGGTGAAGGCCTCCTGGCAGTCGGAATATTTCGTCGGCGTGCCGGCACCTGCCGGCGCCATGCTGGTGCTGCTGCCGATGTATCTCGGCCTTCTTGGCCTTGCACCGGATCGCGTCGTTGCTCTCGTCTCATCCGGCTACACGGTGCTGATCGCCTTTCTGCTGGTGAGCCGCCTGCCGGTCTGGTCCGGCAAGTCCGAAAACCGCGTGCGCCGCGATCTCGTCCTGCCGATCATCCTCTTCGTCGTGCTCTATGTCGCAACCCTGATGAGCTTCACCTGGGAGACCATGGCGATCACGGCGGTCGGCTATCTCATCAGCCTGCCGTTTGGCGCGCGCAAGTGGCAGAAGAAATACGGCGACTGGCCGCTGCATCCGGATCATCCGGTGCCGGTCGAAGATGGCCTGCCGGAAGACAAGAAGTAGGGTCTCTACCGCCCAACAAAAAAAGCCGCCGCGAGAAACCGCGGCGGCTTTTTTAGTTTCTGTGTTCGAAGATCAATCCGGCATCCGGTAATCAACGATTCGGTTTTCGCGCAGGATGAAGAGCTTGCCGGTCGCCGTCTGGTCCGGTCCGACGAGCGGCAGCAGCTTGGCGGCCACTTCCGAAGGATGCGGCACGGTTGAGGGGTCTTCGCCGGGAATGGCCTGCGCGCGCATGGCGGTGCGGGTGGGGCCTGGATCGACGCTGAGGATGCGCAGCGGCAGGCGCTGCGTCTCGCCGGCCCAGGTGCGCGCCAGGGCCTCGACGGCGGCCTTGGAGGCGGAGTAGGGGCCCCAAAACGGTTTGCACTTGTGTGCGGCGCTGGAGGAAAGGATGAGCGCGCGGCCGGCATCCGATTGCTGCAGCAGCGGATCGACGGAGCGGATCAGGCGCCAGGTGGCGGTGACATTGATGGTCATCACCTTCTCGAAAACCTTGGCCTCGACATGGCCGATCGGCGAGATGACGCCGAGCATGCCGGCATTGGCAACGAGGATGTCGAGCTTGCCCCAGCGCTCGTGGATCGCACCGCCGAGCTTGTCGATCGCCGCCATGTCGGCAAGATCGAAGGGAACCAGTGTTGCCGGCAGGCCGCCGGCGGCCTTGATCGCATCGTCCAGTTCTTCCAGCCCGCCGATGGTGCGGGCGCAGGCGATCACCTGGGCGCCGGCCTTTGCCAGTTCAAGCGCTGTGAAATAGCCGATGCCGCGCGAGGCGCCGGTGACCAGTGCTATGCGGCCCGTGAGATCGATCATGTCTGGATGACTCCGAATTCATTGATGCAGGCCTGCTGTGCCACACCTCCAGGTCCGGACGCAAGGCTTGGCTCGGCACGTTCGGCGGGCGAAGGACGGTCCTCGAATCCTGTTGGATTCGAGGAGCCGTATCAGCCGCCGGTGGCAAGCACCGACAGCTTGAGGCCGGTGGTTTCGCCGTTCTTGTCGAGAAGCCGGGTCGGATAGTCGCCGGTGAAATAGTGATCGGTGAACTGCGGGCGGGCCGGGTTGCGGTTCTCGTCGCCGACGGCACGGTAGAGCCCGTCGATGGTCAGGAACTCCAGCGAGTCGGCGCCGATGTACTTCGCCATTGCCTTGACGTCGGCATACTGGTTGGCGAGCAGCTTGTCGGCGTTCGGCGTGTCGATGCCGTAGAAATCGGGATAGAAGATCATCGGGCTTGCAACGCGGACATGGACTTCGGTTGCGCCCGCATCGCGGATCATCTGCACGATCTTCAGCGAGGTGGTGCCGCGCACGATCGAATCGTCCACCAGCACGACCCGCTTGCCTTCGATCATGGCACGGTTGGCCGAATGCTTCAGCTTCACGCCGAAGGCGCGGATCTGCTGCGTCGGCTCGATGAACGTGCGGCCGACATAATGGTTGCGGATGATGCCGTATTCGAAGGGGATGCCGCTCTGCTGCGCATAGCCGAGCGCCGCCGGTGTGCCGCCGTCCGGCACCGGAACCACAACGTCGCCCTCGACAGGGGATTCCTTGGCGAGATTGATGCCCATATTCTTGCGCGCCACATAGACGCTGCGGCCGCCGACGACCGAATCGGGCCGTGCGAAATAGACATATTCGAACAGGCAAAGGCGCTCTGGCTGCGGATTGGCCGGTTTGCGGGCATCGATGGAAATTGACCCGTCAGGCTGTGTCTCGCAGATGATGACTTCGCCGTTTTCGACGTCGCGGACGTATTTTGCGCCGATGATGTCGAGCGCGCAGGTTTCCGAGCAGAAGATCGGCTTGCCGTCGAGCTCGCCCATGACCAGCGGCCGGATGCCGGTGGGGTCGCGCGCGGCAATGAGCTTGGTGCGCGTCATGGCGAGCATCGAGTAGCCGCCCTCCATCTGCCGGATGGCGTCGATGAAGCGGTCCACCGTCGACGAGTGGCGCGAGCGGGCAATCAGGTGAAGCACGACCTCGGTGTCCGAGGTCGACTGACAGATGGCGCCGGTGGCTATGATCTGGCGGCGGAGCGTCAGGCCGTTGGTGAAGTTGCCGTTATGGGCAATAGCGATGCCGCCGACTTCGAGTTCCGCAAACAGCGGCTGAACGTTGCGCAGGGCGACTTCCCCGGTGGTCGAGTAGCGCGTATGGCCGATGGCGATCGCGCCGGGCAGCTTCGCCAGGATCGCCGGATCGGTATAGTGGTCGCCGACGAGGCCCATGCGCTTTTCGGTTCGGAACTGCTTGCCGTCGAAGGTGACGATGCCGGCCGCTTCCTGTCCACGATGCTGGAGCGCGTGCAGGCCGAGCGCCGTCAGCGTCGCGGCGTCCTGATGCCCCAGGATACCGAAGACGCCGCATTCCTCATGCAGCGTGTCGCCATCGAATTCGTCGTTGATCTCTTCGGATCGCAAATGGGTCATCGCTGTTGGCCTTCATCCTAAGGGCAGGAACGCGTTGCGCATATTGTATCGGGTCATCGGCCCTTCAAGCCACAAGGACTTGAGGGAATTGCATGCCATCATTGCAAAATGGACGGAGCCCGCCGGAGCGGGCCCATATTTTTCAATCATTCGGCCTTAGCCGTTGGTCGCCGCGCCATTGGTCGCGGGCGTTTCCTCGGCCGGCGGCTGGGTGGTCGTGCCGCCAGTGCCTTCGTTCTCGCCTTCGCCGGTCGTATCCTTGCCGCGCAGGCGGTCGAGGATCGTCGCATCGGCATTTTCCGGCAGGAGCGCGATCAGCTTGCCGCCGAGATTGTCGAGCAGCGGCTTGGATTTCGCGGTTGTTACCCACTCCGGCTGCTGCTGCGGCGCGACCAGCCAGTTGAAGAACAGCATGGCGACGACGACCAGCAGAATACCGCGGGCCGCGCCAAAGAGAAAGCCGAGCGTCCGGTCAAGCGCGCCGATACGGCTGTCGATGATGAAATCGGCGATCCGCATGGTGATGAACGAGATGACGATCAGGGCGACGAGGAAGACCACGCCGGCCGAGCCGATCATCGCGACGGTGTCGCTGCTGGTGTAGTTCTTCGCATAAGGCAGGAGAAAGGGGTAGAGGAAATAGGCAGCAGCCGCGGCGCCGACCCAGCTTGCGACCGACAGCACTTCCCGGGAAAAGCCGCGGACCATTGCCAGGATGGCCGAGAAAAGCGCGACGCCGAGAACGATACCGTCGAGAATTGTAATGGGCATGTTGTCCTACTCCGAAACCGCCTGCTGCGCCGCGCGTCCAGTCGGACGCGCAAAGGACGCAGCACCCCTTTGTATCTGCTGCATAGTTTTTAAATCGAACGGCGATTTAAAAACTATGCAGCGCGACCCCACGCTGATTTTCCGCGAACCATATATCATCACGCCGAAGGCGTCTTTCGATGGTTCATCGTTGAACACTGTTTTCACCGGAATTCGCCGAATTTTCAGCGGCGTTTTCCTCAATCATCGTTGTCAGCCTGCTTCAAGGCTCCCTTCGAGCCGGCGATGCGCGCCACCAGATCCGGCAGGCTTTCCATCTCGCTCCAGCTCATGCCGTTGCCCTTGGGCAGGTCGGCGGAGGCGGACGGCAGGACGGCCTGTGAAAAGCCGAGCTTTTCGGCTTCTTTAAGGCGCTGCGCTGTATGGGCAACCGGCCGGATGGCGCCGGACAGACTGACTTCGCCGAAATAGACGCAATCGGAGGGAAGGGCAAGACCGGCAAGCGATGAAACCAGCGCCGAAGCGACGGCAAGATCGGCGGCGGGCTCGGAAATGCGGTATCCGCCGGCGACATTGAGATAAACATCGTGCTGGCCGAGCCGCACACCGCAATGCGCTTCCAGGACCGCAAGGATCATCGACAGCCGCGCCCCGTCCCAGCCGACGACGGCGCGGCGCGGCGTGCCGAGCGATGTCGGCGCGACCAGCGCCTGGACCTCGACCAGCACCGGCCGCGTTCCCTCCATGCCGGCAAAGACGGCAGCGCCCGGAGATTTCGCATTGCGCTCGCCGAGGAAAAGCTCCGACGGGTTGCTGACTTCGCGCAGCCCCTTGTCCGACATCTCGAACACGCCGATCTCGTCGGTTGGGCCAAACCGGTTCTTGACGGTGCGCAGGATACGGTAGTGATGGCCGCGGTCGCCTTCGAAATAAAGCACGGCATCGACCATGTGCTCGACGACGCGCGGCCCGGCAATCTGGCCTTCCTTGGTGACGTGGCCGACGAGCACGACCGTCGCTCCCGTCTGCTTGGCAAAACGGATCATCGCCTGGACGCCGGTGCGCACCTGCGTCACCGTGCCCGGGGCCGAATCGACGATGTCGCTCCACAGCGTCTGGATCGAATCGACGATGACGAGATCGGGCCGCTTGCCGTCACCCAGCGTCGCCAGAATATCCTCGACATTGGTTTCGGCCGCCAGCAGCACGTCGGTATCGGCTGCCCCCAGCCTTTGAGCCCTCAGGCGAACCTGCGCCACGGCTTCCTCGCCCGAGACATAGATGACCCGATGTTTGTAACGCGACAACGCCGCTGCCGCCTGCATCAGCACGGTCGATTTGCCGATGCCGGGGTCGCCGCCGATCAGAACGGCCGAGCCGCGCACGAAGCCGCCGCCGGTCGCCCGGTCGAGTTCGGAAATGCCGGTGGTGATGCGCGGCGCGTCCTCGATCTCGCCGGAAAGAGTCGTCAGCGCCACCGGCCGGCCCTTCTTCGGCGTCCTGCCGGGGCCACCGCCGATGCCACCCATCGGGTCTTCCTCGACAATGGTGTTCCACTGGCCGCAGCCTTCGCATTTTCCCACCCAGCGCGGGTGAATGGTGCCGCAGTTCTGGCAGATGAATTGTGTCCGGGCTTTCGCCATCAAATTTCGCTTTCGGGGAAGTCTTCGGAAGAGATGTCCTGGCGGCCGTGGAGGATGCGGACGATGTAGATATGGGAATCCGTCACGCGGAAATAGATGCATCGGTCGCGATAGGGCAAGCCGCGAAGGGCCTGGCCGATGGAGCGAACTTTCAGGTTGATGTCGAGAACGAAGTTGGCGGCTGCTTCAGGATTTTTGATCGCGATGTATTTGAAGATCGAACGAAGGTCCGCGCGAGCCGCCTGCGAGAAGATTGGTTTGCGGCTGTTAATCGTCATGCTGCCCGAGCATAATATCGTTCAGCAGCGCCTCGCCATCTTCATACTCATAGACACGCCCCGCCGCGATGTCGTCGTCGCCTTCCTTGATCAGCCGCCTCAATTCCGTGAGTTTCGCCTCGTCCCTCTCGAGCAGCCGCAACCCCGCCCGCACGACTTCGCTTGCATTGTTGAAACGGCCCGACTTCACCTGTTCCTCGATGAAGCCGTCAAAGTGATCGCCGATGACAAAGGATTTTTTCGCGTTGGACATGGGGAAACTCCTTTGCCGTCAATCTAACACGAGGTGGGAACAGTTCCTACCCGCCTATGCTTCGATATAGGCACGCTCGTATCGGCTCCCAAGGCTCGTCAGCATCTCGTAGCCGATCGTGCCGCCCGCCCGCGCCACGTCATCGATCGCGATATTTTTGCCGAACAACTCTATGTAGTCCCCTGGCCGGACCGCATTTTTCGGCAGGTCTGTGATGTCGAACAGGCTCAAATCCATGGTCACGCGACCGAGATGCGGCACCTTGTGACCGTTGAGGAACCCGAATGCGCCCGATGGCCTGGCTTGGCGCAAGGTCACGCCGCCGCCGGACACCGAGCGATGGTACCCGTCGGCATAACCGATGGCGACGATCGCCACGCGGCTGTCGCGGGAAAACTGCGCCGAGGCGCCATAGCTCGCAGTCTCGCCCGTCCTGACGCTGCGGATTTGCAGGATGCGTGCCTCAGCCGTCACCACCGGTTTCATCGGGTTCGGTACGCCGTTGACGGCCTCGCCGCCGTAGACGGCAATGCCGGGACGGGTGAGGTCGAAATGGAAATCCGGTCCAAGGTGGACGCCGGCCGAGTTGGCCAGGCTTGCTTCGATGCCTTCGAAAGCGGCGGCAACCATCCGGAATGATTCAAGCTGACGGCGGTTCAGCGGATGGGTGGGGTCGTCGGCGCAGGCGAGGTGGCTCATCACCAGGACAGGCGAAAAGCTTGCCGGGCGGGCAGGGTCGTTTGCCAGCGCCAGAGCCTCGGAAGCGTTCAGTCCCAGCCGGTTCATGCCGGTATCCACGTGCAGCACGCAAGGATGATCACCGCGTTCCGACAGTACCGACATGAAGAAGGCCAACTGTTCTTCCGAATTGATGATCGGCACCAGGCCGTTGTCGAAGAAAAGCTGTTCGTTGCCCGGCCACATGCCGGCGAGGATGTAGATCCGCCCGTCCGGCACCAGCGGGCGCAGTGCAGCCCCTTCCTCGGCATTGGCGACGAAGAAATCCCGGGCCCCGGCGGCGTAAAGGGTTTCGGCTGCCGGTTCGATGCCGATGCCATAAGCATTGGCCTTCAGCACAGCGGCCGCCCGCGCCTTGCCGGACAGGTTGTCCATCTTGCGCCAATTGTCAGCGAGCGCACCGAGATCAATGATCAAACGGTTGGAGGCAGCATCGAATGCGGGAAGGGCGGAGGAGGGATCGTGCGATTGGGCCATGGCAAAAGGGATACAGCCAAGTGTCCCGAACTGCAATTGCAGCATTCGCGGAAGCGGCAAGTCGGTAGCCGGTAGCCGCTCCCCGGAGTATTTTCATAGTGGCAACCGGCGGTCTTTCCCGCCGGCAGCCATTTGCCGACTACATGAACGACGAGGTCAGAATCGGTTCCACTTCCATGAAGCCTTCGTAGATCATCTTCAGCGCGACGAAGAGGATGATGGCGAGACCCACATAGGAGACCCAGTGATAGCGGTGCAGCAGCTTGGCGATGAACGACGCGGCAATGCCCATCAGCGCGACTGAAACGGCGAGGCCAATGATAAGGATGTTGGGGTGTTCGCGCGCGGCACCGGCAACGGCGAGCACGTTGTCGAGCGACATCGAGACGTCGGCAACGACGATCTGCAGGGCTGCCTGTTTCAGCGACTTGCGCGGCGCGCGATCGCCGACAACGCCGTTTTGATCGATATCCTCGCCCGTCAGCGTCTCCACGCCTTCTTCTTCTTGCTTGTAGGTAGTCCTGAGCTCACGCCACATCTTCCAGCAGACCCACAGCAGAAGGATACCACCGACGAGCAGCAGGCCGAGAACTTCGAGCAATTGCGTCGTAAGCAGCGCAAAGGCGATACGCAGCACAGTCGCAGCCCCGATCCCGATCAGGATCGCCTGGCCGCGCTGTTCCTTGGGAAGGCCGGCGGCCGCCAGACCGATGACGATGGCGTTGTCGCCTGCGAGCACGAGGTCGATCGCAAGCACCTGCAGCAGCGCGATAAAGGCGTCCATGAACAGATTTCCCCAGACTAAAGATGTTGTACCGCAGCCATTGCAGCCGTGGCTATTCAGCTAATTTTCTTTCCGCTTACCCGGAAGTCCGGCAATTTGCAACGTGCCGAACCCCATTTGCCCCCCAGAGCGGTCTTTTCCAGTCAATGCTCGTACTGGGTGAAGGACGGATCGGCGAGGTCCGTGAAGCGGGTGAATTCCGACTGGAAGGCGAGCTTGACGGTGCCGGTCGGTCCGTGACGCTGCTTGGCGATGATCACGTCTGCGGTGCCCTTCACCTTTTCGAACTGCATCTTCCATTCTTCATATTTCGGGTCGAACTCGTCGCGCGGCTCCATGTTCTTGACGTAGTATTCCTCGCGGAACACGAAGAGCACGACGTCGGCGTCCTGCTCGATCGAGCCGGATTCGCGAAGGTCGGAGAGCTGCGGCCGTTTGTCCTCGCGGCTTTCCACCTGACGGGAGAGCTGGGAAAGCGCGATGATCGGCACGTTCAGCTCCTTGCCGAGCGCCTTCAGACCGGTGGTGATCTGGGTGATTTCCTGCACGCGGTTGTCGCTGGATTTGCCCGAGCCGGTCATCAGCTGGATATAGTCCACCACAAGGCAATCGAGACCGCGCTGGCGCTTCAGCCGGCGGGCGCGGGCGGAAAGCTGGGCGATCGAGATGCCACCGGTCTGGTCGATATAGAGCGGCACCTTCTGCATGTGCTGGGAGCAGGCGACGAGCTTTTCGAAATCGTGCTCGGAAATATCGCCACGGCGGATTTTCGAGGAGGAGACCTCCGTCTGCTCTGAAATGATACGCGTTGCCAGCTGCTCTGACGACATTTCGAGCGAATAGAAGCCGACGACGCCGCCGTTCTTCGCCTTCATCGAACCGTCGGCCTGCACTTCGCCCTCATAGGAGGCAGCGATGTTATAGGCGATGTTGGTTGCAAGCGACGTCTTGCCCATGCCCGGACGCCCGGCAAGCACGATCAAGTCGGAGCGCTGCAGGCCGCCCATGCGGGCGTCGAGCGAGTGAATGCCGGTCGAGACACCCGAGAGCGAACCATCGCGCTCGAAGGCTTGTCCCGCCATGTCGATCGCCAATGCCACCGCGTCGTTGAACGACTGGAAGCCGCCGTCGTAGCGCCCGGTTTCCGCGAGTTCGAACAGGCGGCGTTCGGCATCCTCGATCTGGCTCTGCGGCGGCATGTCGAGCGGCGCGTCATAGGCAATGTTGACCATGTCCTCGCCGATGGTGATCAGCGAGCGGCGCAGCGCCAGATCATAGATTGCCCGGCCGTAATCTTCCGCGTTGATGATCGAGACGGCCTCCGAGGCGAGACGGGCGAGATATTGCGCCACCGTCATGTCGCCGACCTTCTCGTCGGCCTTCAGGAAGGTCTTGATGGTGACCGGGTTGGCGGTCTTTCCCATGCGGATGATGTCGCCGGCGACCTCGAAGATCTTGCGATGCAACGGTTCGTTGAGGTGAACCGGCTTCAGGAAGTCCGAGACGCGATAGAAGGCATCGTTATTGACGAGAATGGCGCCCAGGAGCGCCTGCTCGGCCTCGAGATTGTTCGGCGCTTCGCGATACTGTGCTTCGGCCTGGTCCTTGGCAATGGGGACAAGTCTGCGCGCTGCTTCGTTCATGGCGTTCCGTCTCTGTCTCGCGTGGTCTCATGGGTGCGGGTACCGATGTGCGGGCATTGCGGCCAGGGGTCTAGTGTATGGTTGCAACAGCTGCCGACGCATTTGATCCGGGGGCAAGCCGTCACCGTTGTTCACAGGGCTTCACAGTTGAACGCGAAAATTCCGTCGATACGGGGCATTGGTCATTGACCGGGTTTCGCCCGAATCACTGCCGTCGACGTCTACGCAGGATTCTACCGCCTCTTGAATTTACTTGCAGGAGTTTTTGCTGCGGGATGGCATGGAAAAACTGCAGCGTGCCGGGAAAAGCAAGCGGCGCGCGAGAACGAAAAAAGGCCCGCGACATCAATCGCGGGCCTTTCTGTTTGTCGAAGAGGGCGCCGGCTCCGGCGCCGCCGCTCTTCAGGCTTACTCTTCTTCGGCTTCGAATTCTGCTTCCGGGTTGAAGAAGTCTTCCGGCTTCAGGGCATCTTCGTCAACGCCGTAGATGGCGTCGGCGGAGGTGAGGCTTTCACCCTTGAGCTGGCGTTCTGCTTCTTCAGCCGAGCGGGCAACGTTCATCTGAACCTTGATTTCGACTTCGGCATGCAGGTGCAGGACGACGTTGTGCAGGCCGATGGTCTTGATCGGGTTGTTGAGGTCGACCTGGTTGCGGCCGATGTTGAAGCCTTCGGCAGCCAGAACGTCAACGATGTCGCGGGCAGCGACCGAACCGTAGAGCTGACCGGTTTCGCCGGCCGAGCGAACGACGATGAAGGACTTGCCGTCCAGCTGTTCGGCAACGGTCTGGGCTTCGGATTTGCGCTCGAGGTTGCGGGCTTCGAGCGTCGAACGCTCGGCTTCGAAACGCTTCTTGTTGGCTTCGTTGGCGCGCAGCGCCTTGCCGAGCGGCAAGAGGTAGTTACGGGCAAAGCCGTCGCGAACCTTGACGGTTTCGCCCATCTGGCCGAGCTTGGCAACGCGTTCGAGAAGAATGACTTGCATGATGATATCCTTTCGTTTGTCTGTTCAGAGTTCTTTTGTTTCAGTGTCAGTTGTTTTCCCTGCCGGCGACAGCGCGATGGCGCGCCGCGTGTCCATCAGACCCGACAGGAGAAAGAAGAATGCCGGCACCTGGAAGATCAGAACCGACATGTAGCCGATCCACAGAACGGGCAGCCGCCAGGACTTGCCGCGCGTGCGGAAATGGAAGACGGCGAACCCGGCAAGCAGGAAGCCCGCGCCGAAGGTGCCGCAGATGAGTGCGCCGATAACGGCCGGCGTGCCGCCCATGAAGGCGAGAACCAGGCCGCCGAGGAAGGCGAAGATGGCATAGCGGTGCATGCGCAGCGTCGACGGCATGTCCTCGCGCGGACGCAGGCCCTTGCCGGACGTCTGGACGATGCGGCTGGCGATGTAATAGGCCGCAAACAGGATCATCACCCAGAGGGCGCCGAACAAGAGCGGCCACGCAATGTGGAAGAGCGACTTGATCTGCTCGACTACCGGCTGATCCGGATTGAACAGCGGGTCCTGCGCCTTCATCGCGATCAGCACCTGATCGACCACGATGCTGGCGAAACGGTCGTCATATCCCAGCACCGCGCCGATGATGATCGCCGAGACCGTAACCAGAGCCACGAGGTGGGCGAGGATATCGGAGAGCGGATACCAGGCAAGCGCGCCTTCCGGGCCGCCGATCTCGGAAGCCGGCCGCGCCAGATTGGCGAGGTGGCTGAGCCAGGCGGCCGGCGCGAGCATGATGATCACGACGAACAGGGCAGACAAGGGGGAGGCAAACACGGCAAGGCCGAGAGCAGCGACGACAACGGCGGTTGCGGCCGCGGCATTGCCCCAGCCGAGGCCGGCAATGAGAACGGGCAGCGCGGACGCGACGACGAGCAGGATGGCGAAATACGACTGCGGCGTCGCGCCGAGCAAAAGCAGGGCGGCGGTGACGCCGGCCAGCGCGCCGGTCAGCAGCGATGTTGCATTCAGTGTCTTCACGGTCGCTGTCCTGCTTATCAAGCAGTTAGAGGCGTCTCCTGATGAAGGAACAAAGCCCCAACATGGGTTTTAGCGCTGGTGTTGCGCCGGTGTTTCCGATCCGCGCCCAACGCGAAAGGGAGAAGGTGAGGCGATGCCGGATGGCGTTTCGCCTCACCTTGAGTCAGCTTCCGTCGAGTCAAACGACTGACGGAGAGTCATGCTGATCCAGATGCATATGTCTTTCCTTGGAGCAAGGCTCCAAGGGGACATGCATTAGGACATGACGTAGGGCAGGAGGCCGAGGAAGCGGGCGCGCTTGATCGCCTGGGCGAGTTCGCGCTGCTTCTTCTGGGAGACTGCCGTGATGCGGGACGGAACGATCTTGCCGCGCTCGGAAATGTAGCGCTGCAAGAGGCGGACGTCCTTGTAGTCGATCTTCGGAGCGTTGGCGCCGGAGAAGGGGCAGGTCTTGCGGCGGCGATGGAACGGGCGGCGGGCCGGAGCGGATGAAATGTCAGCCATTGTCTTTTCTCCTAAACCTTATGCACGATCTTCGCGCGGACGGCGCGGACGGTCTTCACGATCACCACGGTCCGGACGCGGGCCACGGTCGCCGAAGCCACCACGGTCAGGACGGTCGCCATCGCGGCGCGGACGGTCGTCGCGGTCGCGCTTCTGCATCATGGCGGACGGGCCGTCTTCATGCTTTTCGACAGCGATGGTCATGTAACGAAGAACGTCTTCGTTGATGCGCATCTGGCGCTCGACTTCGTGAACGGCCGGTGCCGGAGCATCGATGTCCATCAGAACGTAGTGAGCCTTGCGGTTCTTGTTGATGCGGTACGTCAGGGACTTGAGGCCCCAGTTTTCGACGCGCCCGACTTTTCCGCCGTTAGCTTCCAGTACACCCTTGTACTGTTCGACGAGAGCGTCGACCTGCTGAGCGGAAATATCCTGCCGGGCAAGGAATACATGTTCATAAAGAGCCATGAGGCTTTGCCTTTCTTGCGTTAATCGTCATCCGGGCTCTAGCGGCTAAGCCTCAACGACTGTTCAAGTGGCTGCGGACAGCCGGCAAGAAAGTGTTGTTTCGAGACGGTCGAGAGCGGAGACACGGGAGGCTGGACCCTTTAGGTCCTGACAGGTTTCTAAGGGAAACCGGCCCTCCGTTCAGCCACCAGCCAGAAGACCGGATGTTGCGAACAGCGCGTTTATACGCATTTTCGGCCAGGAAGCAAGGGGCGGGGTGAAATTAGCGCTGGTGCCGTCTTTCCCTGCCCCTCGTGGGAAGGGTGGTCCAACGGGCCGGGCAGGGGGTCTTCTCCTTCAAGGCGACTACGCGTCGCCCGGGGCTTTGCGCGCAAGGCGCCTGGCGTGATCGGGTCATCCCCGCAGGGGGCTTGCCAGCCGCGCCGTGCGCGGATCTGCGGGAGGGGGCGCCGTGAAATTATGCGCGGGGGCCGGGCGGCCGACGTGGAAGCCCTGGACCTGGTCGATGCGGCATTCCTTCATGAGCCTCAGCTGCTCGTCGTTTTCCACGCCTTCGACGAGGATCTTGTGCCCGCGATTTCGCACGAGGCCGATGATGTCCTGGAGCATGGCCTTGCCGCGCGGGGTGCCGCAGTCGTGCAGGAACGAGCGGTCGATCTTCACCGTGTCGAAATCGATCAGGCGAAGCCACGAAAGACCGGCAAAACCCGTTCCGAAATCATCGAGCCAGATCTTGATGCCCAGCGTCTTCAGGTCGCTGATGCAGCGGAGAATGTCCGAATGCATCTCCATCTCGAGACCTTCGGTGATCTCCAGCGCCAGCCGGCCGCCGGCGACGCCCGTCTCTCCGAGGATCGCCGCGACGGACGCTGCAAAGCCGGGAGCCTTGAGCTGAATTGGCGAGACGTTGACGCTGACGACCGGAACGTGGTCGTCCATCAGGAGTTCGCGGCACACCGTGCGTATGGCCCAGCGCCCGAGTTCCAGGATGGCGCCGGTTCGTTCCGCGACGGGAATGAAAAGGCTCGGCGTCACCGCGGTGCCGTCCAGCATTCTCAGGCGCATCAGCGCCTCGACCGCTTCGACCCGGTCCGATACGACGTTTCTTATCGGCTGATAGACGAGGGAAACAAGTTTCTGGTCGATCGCGATCTTCAGCAAGGCGGCGACGTTCTCGCTCTCATCGCTGCTCTGGGGATCGTTCGGATCGAACAGGCGCACACAGTTGCGACCGCTTGCCTTGGCTGCGTAAAGGGCGCGATCCGCCTCGTGGATAACCTTCTCGAGCTTCGTGCCCTTTTGACTCCTGGTGAACGAGGCGCCAACGCTGACGGTGACGATCGACGTCCCGTCCCGCCGCTGGCCGTGCGCGAGCGCCAGGTCCTCGACCGTGCGGCGAATGGCTTCTGCAAGGTCCGCCACTCGCTCGCCGGTGTCCCGGTGAGCGAGGACGATGAACTCTTCGCCGCCATAGCGTCCGATCGAGCCGCCGTAGGGGCGGATCGAGGCTTCGAGTGCATTGGCCACCTGGATAAGGCAGCGGTCACCCTCCTGATGGCCGTAGCAGTCGTTGTATCGCTTGAAGAAATCGACGTCGATCAGGATTGCCGCAAAGCTCTTGCCGGATTTTTGCCAGTTGTCCCAAAGGGTGCGCAGCCTCTGGTCGATGGCCCGGCGATTTGCAAGGCCCGTCAATGGATCTGTGTTCGACAGCCTCAGCAGAGCCTTGCCCCGCTCCGATGCCTCGTTGTGCTGAACCTTCGCCTCAAGGGCGTTGAGGAAGACCTTGTAGCGTTCCCTGTTGAGTTTCCAGTTCACATAGGACGTGAAGACGAAGCACGAGACGCAAAACGTGCCGAATGCGAGCTTGTAGGTGGGGTCCATGGGTGGAAACGACAGCAGAGCGGACAGGAAAATGAGGAGAATGATGATCGATGCGACGACGGAAAGGCGAAAATGGAAGCTGAAGAACAGGTTGACGCTCATCATGAAGATGGCGCCGAAGACCATGTAATAGGATATGCTCTGAACATCTGATGTCATCATGGCCGTGCATAACCAGCCGGCATAGGCCAGGATAACCGCAGCAGCACAGGTGGCATCGATCGCGTTCGCGCTGGCATTCAAGCGGACCTGTATTTCGAGCGCGGTGATTGCGACGATGCCGACGGCGAAACGTGCGGCGATCGTGTAGAGCGCGACGTCCGGAACGAGCAAGATGTCGGTGATCGAAAACAGGAGATAGGCGGCGACGGCGATCCAGAGCCCTTGTCTGGTGGCCTGCCTGCGCGTGCTTTGGCCCTCCTCCCGATAGAGCGCACGAAGCTCCGCCGACGCCGGTCTCGGCGGCTCGGTATGGAGATCGATTTCAACTACGTCGGCCAACGTGTGCTTCATGCACTTTCCATTGCGTTGCGTCGCATTCTCTAGAGCTCGAGGTTTCCAACAGTCGACGCTGTCTCAGTCGCCCCACGCCGGCCATCCGGATAGGCAAGCTATCAGGAAAGGGCAGCAGTTTCCGGCACAATAGGACAGGTGCCTTAACTTTTTCTGAACTTGGGGACGAGCGTCGACGCACCCGCGGCGGGCTCAACCGCAGCGCGAGTGCGTTAACCATAACCCGCGAAAACGGGGCCGCTCGGATTGGCACTTCATCTATTTTTCACCATTATATTAATGATCTATTAACGCACGAGGTTCGAGTGTCCCAATTCAATATTGCCTTCGACGGCGAAAGCCTGATTACCCCCCAAGCCATCATCACAGAACTTTCCTCCACTAAAACCGATCGACACGATGATCAGCTCGCAACAGCGAAGGCTGAACTTGCGCTCGTGCTGGCGATTGCCTCGCAGCGGATCGAAGAACGCAGCGATCCGGCGCAGACTGTAAAGTGGCTTATCGGCGCGCTTCATGAGACGCGCAACAAGTTCGAGCCAAGCGTCTGGCAGGCGCTTATCCCGATCGTGCAGAGCCATCCGTCGGCGAAGATCTTTCAGCAGGATCCGTTCACGCGCTGGTCTTTCGAGAAGCCGCGCGGCTATTCCGGTGACGCGAGCCTGATCGACTTCATCTATGGCCACCCCGCCGTTGCGCACGAAGTCGCAAAGTCCACTCCGCTTGGGCTCGGGATTTATGAATATACTAGGAACGCCCCAGGCCCTGTCGCGGTCAGGGAGCGGCGCGACATTCTGACCCGCTATGTTGACGAGATCGCCGCGGAAAAAGGCCCCGAAACCGAGATACTCACGGTCGCCGCCGGCCATCTGCGCGAAGCCGACAGCTCGGTCGCGCTCAAGGAAGGGCGGATCAAGCGGTGGGTCGCTCTCGATCAGGACCCGCTCAGCATCGGGTCGATCACACGGGATTTCCAGGGCACCTGCATCGAGGCGATCGATGGTTCCGTGCGTGGGCTGCTCAGCAAGAAACATCAGCTTGGCAAGTTCGATTTCATCTATGCCGCTGGCCTCTATGACTATCTCGCCGACAAAGTCGCGATCAAGCTGACGCAGGCCTGCATGGAGATGCTTAAGCCGGGCGGTGTCTTCCTCTTCGCCAATTTCGCGCAGGACATGGCCGACGATGGTTATATGGAGTCCTACATGAACTGGGCGCTGCTGCTGCGCTCGGAGGCGGATATGTGGAACGTCATCAATTCGAGCGTCGAGCGCAACAGCGTCGACGCGAGTGTCTGGTTCGGCACCAACCGGAACATCGTCTACGGCACGATCAGGAAGCGTTCGTAAGTCTTGATTTACCATGGCCTGCTGCACGCGGCAGGCCATGCTGGTCTCGGAGCCGGAAGGTGCCGGCGCTCGGCAGCCTCTGACTGGCTACGTTTGGCGGCTTCAGATCGGCGCCGGGAACTGGCGGTGCAGCCGTTCGATTCCCTTCAGCACCTCGGCCGACAGCCTGACATCCTTGGCGCCGATATTCGTCTTCAGCTGCGCCATGCTCGTTGCGCCGATGATGACCGAGGTCATGAAGGGGCGGGTGAGGCTGAAGGCGAGCTGCATCTGGGCGAGATCGAGGCCGTGGGTGCGGGCGAGCCCGGCATAGGCGGCGACGGCTCCTTCCTGATATTCGGTATAGCGGCCGCCGAGGTCGCCGTTGATGCTGAGGCGGGAGCCTTCTGGGCACGCACCGTTGAGATATTTGCCGGTCATCAGCCCGGCGGCAAGCGGCGAATAGGCGAGCAGGCCGATATCCTCGTGGTGGCTGACTTCGGCAAGGTCGAGATCGAAGGCGCGGTAGAGGAAGTTGTATTCGTTCTGTATGGAGGCGATGCGCGGCAGGCCGTGTTTCTCGGCAAGTGACAGCATCGTCATCGCGCCCCAGGCGGTGTCGTTCGACAGGCCGATGGCGCGGACCTTGCCAGCCCGGACGAATTCTCCGAGCGTTTCGAGGATCGTAAGAAGTTCACCCGGCACGGTCGACCTGTCCTGCTTCGACGGATCGTAGGTCCAGGCATTGCGAAAGTGGTAGTGGCCGCGGTTCGGCCAGTGCAGCTGATAGAGATCGACATAGTCCGTCTGCAGCCGTTTCAGGCTTTCGTCGAGCGCGATCCGCATGGTGGCGGGGCTCATCGGGCTGCCGCCGCGGATATAGGGACGTCCGGGGCCGGCGACCTTGGTGGCGACGACGACGTCATCGCGTTTTCTGCGCGCCTTCAGCCACGTGCCGATATAGGCCTCGGTGCGCCCTTGCGTTTCGGCCGAAAGCGGCGTCACCGGATAGAGTTCGGCCGTGTCGATGAAATTGATGCCTTGCCCGAGGGCATAGTCCAATTGCTCGTGGGCCTCGCTTTCCGGGTTCTGGCTGCCCCAGGTCATGGTGCCGAGGCAGATTTCGGAAACGGTGATGCCGGTGCGGCCGAGTGTCTTGTAGTGCATGGAAGTGCCTCGATCTGGTTTGGCGGCGAATGTAGAGGCTGTTTGCTGCAGCGCAAGAGAAAAGCGCGCGTCCCCATGCACAGATGGGGTCGAAGGCCGCTCAAGCCTTGACTCGGGCGCAAGGAATGTGAATGGAAAGGAAAATTGAAGGGAAGGACATATCCCATGGCAATCGCATTCACATTTCCCGGACAGGGCAGCCAGGCGCTCGGCATGGGCAAGGACCTGGCCGATGCCTTTCCGGAGGCCGCTGCCGTCTTTGCCGAGGTCGACGAGGCGCTCGGCGAAAAGCTCTCGGATATCATGTGGAACGGCCCGGAAGAGACGCTGACGCTGACGGCAAACGCCCAGCCGGCGCTGATGGCGGTGTCGATCGCCGCCATCCGCGTGCTCGAGGCCAAGGGGCTTAATCTGAGATCCAAGGTCGCCTGTGTCGCCGGCCATTCGCTCGGCGAATATTCGGCACTCTGTGCCGCCGGCACCTTCTCGCTTGCCGATACGGCGCGGCTCCTGCGCATCCGCGGCAATGCCATGCAGGCGGCGGTTCCCGTCGGCAAGGGCGCGATGGCGGCGATCATCGGGCTTGAGCATGGCGATGTCGACGCCGTCTGCGCGGACGCCTCCGCGCTCGGCTCCTGCCAAATCGCCAACGACAATGGCGGCGGCCAGCTGGTGATCTCAGGCGAAAAGGCCGCGGTCGAAAAGGCGGCGATGCTTGCGACCGAGAGGGGCGCCAAGCGCGCCATCCTTTTGCCTGTTTCCGCGCCCTTTCATTCGGCGCTGATGACGCCCGCGGCAGACGCCATGCGCGTGGCCCTGGCAACGGTAGCGAAAAACGATCCAGTCGTGCCGCTGATCGCCAATGTGCGGGCAGCGCCGGTGACGGATGCGGGCGAGATCGCCAGCCTGCTGGTCGAGCAGGTCACCGGCCAGGTCCGTTGGCGCGAGACCGTCGAGTGGTTCGCTGCGAACGGCGTGACGACGCTGTACGAGATCGGCTCCGGCAAGGTGCTGACCGGTCTTGCCCGCCGCATCGACAAGACGGTGACCGGCATAGCCGTCAATTCCCCCGCCGACATTGACGCGGCGCTTCAAACTCTGCTCGGCTGAGCCGAAACCTATAAGGAACAACACAATGTTCGATCTGTCTGGCCGCAAGGCTCTCGTCACCGGCGCATCCGGCGGCATCGGCGAAGAGATCGCCCGCATCCTGCATGCACAGGGCGCCATTGTTGGCCTTCACGGCACCCGCGTCGAAAAGCTCGAGGAACTCGGCAATTCGCTCGGCGAGCGCGTCCACCTGTTTCCGGCCAACCTTGCCGACCGTGCCGCCGTCAAGGCGCTCGGCGAAAAGGCCGAGAGCGAGCTCGGTGGCGTCGATATTCTCGTCAACAATGCCGGCATCACCAAGGACGGCCTGTTCGTGCGGATGAGCGACGAGGACTGGGACGCGGTGCTCGAAGTCAACCTGACGTCGGTCTTCCGGCTGACGCGTGAGCTGACCCATCCGATGATGCGCCGCCGCCATGGTCGCATCATCAACATCACCTCGATCGTCGGCGTCACCGGCAATCCGGGGCAGGCCAACTACTGCGCTTCCAAGGCGGGCATGATCGGCTTTTCCAAGTCGCTCGCGCAGGAGATCGCCACCCGCAACGTGACGGTCAACTGCGTCGCTCCCGGCTTCATCGAGAGCGCCATGACCGGCAAGCTGAACGACAAGCAGAAGGACGCCATCATGGGCGCCATCCCGATGAAGCGGATGGGCACCGGCGCCGAAGTTGCCTCCGCCGTCGCCTATCTGGCGTCGAACGAGGCTGGTTATGTCACCGGCCAGACGATCCATGTGAATGGCGGCATGGCGATGATCTGAAGGCGGCAAAACGCCTGCGCTGCCGCGTTTTCGCGTTAATCGAAGGGGCGGGGCGGAAATACCGGGAATTGCGTGTTGACCAAGCCATTCCCGGCCATTTTCGGACTTTGCGACAGACTTAAACCGTGTTAAGCGGGCCATGACTGTGCGCAGTCGATCGGAAGATATGAGGCACCCGCCGTCTTTTGCAGTGCGTGGTCTGCCGCTCTTGCGGTTGAAGAGATTGCCGGGGTGATCGTCTTGATCTCTCTGGCGTTAATAGGGTACCGATGTCAGAACGGCATCGTTGAGAAAAAACAAAGGTCGAGGAATCCGACATGAGCGACGTAGCAGAACGCGTAAAGAAAATTGTTATTGATCATCTTGGCGTCGACGCCGAAAAGGTTTCGGAAGGCGCAAGCTTCATCGACGATCTGGGCGCGGACTCGCTCGACACCGTCGAACTGGTCATGGCATTCGAAGAAGAGTTCGGCGTCGAAATCCCCGACGATGCAGCCGATTCGATCCTGACGGTCGGCGATGCTGTCAAGTTCATCGAAAAGGCGCAGGCCTGATTTCAGGCCGTACAGGGCGGGGCGCATGGCGGCCCGCCTTCAAGTCCCTTCGCGGGGCTTGCTCCCCGCTTCGGGAGCAATACGCGCAATTAAGGAAAGTCTGGTGACTTCCGTACCTGATTGCGCGAAATGAACATCACGGAATGGATGTACGGGTCCGGTTTTTAGCATGTGGTCCGGTCCGGTTCTGGAATTAACAGGCAGGGTGGATCACGGGTTATGAGACGTGTCGTTATCACCGGTACCGGCATGGTATCTCCATTGGGTTGCGGAACCGAGATCAGCTGGTCGCGGCTTCTTGCCGGAGGAAACGCCGCCCGCAAGGTGACTGAATTCGAAGTCGAAGACCTGCCTGCAAAGATTGCCTGCCGCCTGCCGTTTGGCGATGGCACCAACGGCACTTTCAATCCCGACAATTGGATGGAGCTGAAGGAACAGCGCAAGGTCGATTCCTTCATCATCTATGCCATGGCCGCAGCCGACATGGCTCTGGCGGATGCCGACTGGCACCCGAAATCCGACGAAGACCAGATCGCCACCGGCGTCATGATCGGTTCCGGCATTGGCGGCCTCGAAGGCATCGTCGATGGCGGCATCACGTTGCGCGACAAGGGTCCGCGCCGCGTTTCCCCGTTCTTCATTCCCGGCCGTCTGATCAATCTTGCCTCCGGTCAGGTGTCGATCCGCCACAAACTGCGCGGCCCCAACCATTCGGTGGTAACAGCCTGTTCGACCGGCGCTCACGCCATCGGCGACGCAGCCCGGCTGATCGCGCTCGGCGACGCCGAGGTGATGGTCGCGGGCGGTACGGAGTCGCCGATCTCGCGCATCGCGCTGGCCGGCTTTGCGGCCTGCAAGGCGCTGTCCACCCAGCACAATGACGATCCTGAGAAGGCCTCGCGCCCCTATGACAAGGACCGTGACGGTTTTGTCATGGGCGAGGGCGCCGGCGTTGTCGTGCTCGAAGAACTCGAGCATGCCAAGGCGCGAGGCGCCAAGATCTATGCGGAAGTCGTCGGCTACGGCCTTTCGGGGGATGCCTTCCACATCACCGCGCCGGCGGAAGACGGCGACGGGGCCTATCGTTGCATGCAGATGGCGTTGAAGCGCGCCGGCCTGACGGCTGCCGATATCGACTATATCAACGCCCACGGCACCTCGACCATGGCGGATACGATCGAGCTTGGCGCCGCCGAGCGCGTTCTTGGCAAGCACGCGGCCAGGGTTTCGATGTCATCGACCAAGTCGGCGATCGGCCATCTGCTCGGCGCTGCCGGTGCGGTGGAGGCGATCTTCTGCGCGCTGGCGATCCGCGACAATGTCGCGCCGCCGACCCTCAATCTCGACAATCCCTCGGTTGAAACGAAGATCGATCTGGTGCCGCATGTCGCGCGCAAGCGCGAGATCAATGTCGCGCTGTCGAATTCCTTCGGTTTCGGCGGCACAAACGCCTCCCTCGTTCTGAGCCGCTTTGCCTGACATCGTCGTTCACGGACCGGCGCGGCGGCGGCCCGTGAACCCCCGATATCAGGGCTTCTCGTGTAAACCGATGCTCTAATTGCATCCGCAATCCAGCTTTTGCCGCATTGCTCAGTTCAAACGTGCAATAGGGATGATTTGCGATCGATAACGGAAGCCAGGCTTTGGCCGTCAGACCATGCTGACACAAGGCGGAAGGCGTAGGCCGTTATAGTCGTGATGAAATGATTCTCTTTCCTGCTTCTCTTCTGGAGTTCGCATCAGGGATTGGGACGTGCATGATGCGAACTCCAGAAATCAGGACACTCGTGAACGACGCAAACGAAAATAGCTCAGCGCCTTTCGGCCGCAGCGAGGCCGGAAACAACGGCCCGATCATTCCGAAATCGGCCAGCGAAGCCCTTCGTCCGGAAAAAGTGCCGCAGCCGCCGAAACGGTCGCGCAAGGCGAAAAGCCAGGTCGTTATCTTTCTGAACTTCCTCATGACCGTCGTCGTCTGCCTGACAGTCGCTGCCGGCGCAACGGTTTACTACGCCATGACGGCTTACGAGGCTAAGGGCCCGCTGACGGCAAACACCAATTTCATCGTGCGCAACGGCGCCGGCATCCAGGAGATCGCAGGCAGCCTCGAGCGCAACAATATCGTCTCTGACGGGCGTGTCTTCCGCTTCATGTCGGAAGCCTATCTGGACGACGACACGCTGAAGGCCGGCGAGTACGAAATCAAGGCTGGCTCGTCCATGCAGGAGATCATGCAACTGCTGAAGTCCGGCAAGTCGATCCTCTACTCCGTGTCGCTTCCCGAAGGCCTGACCGTCAAGCAGATGTTCAGCAAGCTGAGCGCGGATCCCGTACTCGAAGGCAATCTGCCTGCAGAGTTACCCGCCGAAGGCACGTTGCGCCCGGATACCTATAAATTCTCGCGCGGCACCAAGCGCAGTGAAATCGTCGCGCAGATGGCCGCTGCTCAGAAGGCGCTGGTCGATCAGATATGGGATCGTCGCGGCCCGGACCTGCCGGTTTCCAGCCGTGACGAGTTCGTGACCCTCGCGTCGATCGTTGAGAAGGAAACAGGCATCGCCGACGAGCGCTCGCGTGTCGCCTCCGTCTTCATCAACCGGCTCGAAAAGGGCATGCGTCTGCAGTCCGACCCGACGATCATCTACGGTATTTTCGGCGGTGACGGAAAGCCGACCGACCGACCGATCCTGAAATCGGACCTGGACAAGCAGACGCCCTACAATACCTACCTGATCAAGGGCCTGCCGCCGACGCCCATCGCCAACCCCGGCCGGGCAGCGCTCGAGGCGGTTGCCAATCCGTCGCGGACATCGGACCTCTATTTCGTCGCCGACGGCACAGGCGGGCATGTGTTCGCAGCCACGCTCGACGAGCACAACAACAATGTCCGCCGTTGGCGTAAACTGGAGGCCGAGAAGGCCGCTGCGGCTGCCAAGGCGGCGGAACCCGTGCCCGTCCAGCAATAATCAGTCCCACGCTTGTGGATGATACGGCTCCGGCACGCTTGACCCTTGCGGTCAACCGTGCCGGAGCCGTACACATTCATGCACCATTTCAAGAGTTCCACGCTCACTTCACGAGCCAATTCCGGCCGGTGTGCCGCGAACCCAGGGAGAAGACCATGCCGTTGCAATCCATGACCGGATTTGCCCGCCGCGAGGGAACCTCCGGGCGCTATCGTTGGGCGTGGGAACTGCGCTCGGTCAATGGCAAGGGCCTCGATCTGCGGCTGCGGCTGCCGACCGGAACCGAGCATCTGGAAACCGATGTGCGCAAGCTCGTGGCGGAGAGCATTTCGCGTGGTAACATGCAGATCAATCTAACCGTCAGCGCCAGCGAGGCGGGCGTCGAGACGGTGGTCAACCAGACTGCGCTGGCCGCTGTCCTGTCGCTGCGCGAGCAACTGCGTGACGTCATCGACCCGGCGCCGTTGCGCCTCGACACGCTGCTCTCGATCCGCGGTATCGTTGATTTTCGCGAGCCGGAAGAACGGGAGGGGGAACGCACCGCTCGCGACAACGATCTCCTGGCAGGCCTGCGGCTGGCGCTTGCAGACATTGCCGCAATGCGTGAGACGGAAGGGGCAGCACTCTGCCAGGTCCTGCTCGACCAGATCGAAGCGATCGGAATGCTGATCCGCCAGATCGAAGCGGACCCGTCGCGCAGCCAGCAATCGATCGCTGCGCGGTTGGCGCAGCAGGTGGCCTTGGTGTTGGATGGCGGCTTGACGATCGATCAGGATCGCCTCTACGGCGAGGTGGCGCTGCTTGCGGCGAAGGCGGACATCCGCGAGGAGATCGACCGGTTGCGCACGCATGTCGCCGCTGCCCGGGATCTCTTAAAAAAGGGCGGACCTGTCGGCCGGAAACTCGATTTCCTTTCCCAGGAATTTAACCGCGAATCGAATACGATCTGCTCCAAATCGAATGCCGCGACGGTGACTGCCGCGGGCATCGAACTGAAGGTCGTCATCGACCAGTTTCGTGAACAGGTCCAAAATCTGGAGTGACCATGAGCCCCGCCAGCCCACCATCCACAAAAGCCATTCGGCGCCGCGGCCTCATGCTGGTGATTTCGTCGCCTTCGGGCGCCGGCAAGTCGACGATCGCGCGCAACCTCTTGGAAGCCGATCCGCAGATGAGCATCTCCGTCAGCGTGACGACGCGCAAGCGCCGCCCGAGCGAGATCGAAGGCCGTCACTACTTCTTCAAGTCGATCCGCGAGTTCGAGGGCCTGCGCCAGACCGAGGCGCTTCTGGAATGGGCCGAGGTCCACGGCAATTTCTACGGCACGCCGCGCGACGCGGTGGAAGAGGCCATGGCCGAAGGCCGCGACATGCTGTTCGACATCGACTGGCAGGGCGCCCAGCAGCTGCAGGAGAAGATGGGCGGCGATGTCGTGTCGATCTTCATCCTGCCGCCGTCGATGGCCGAGCTGCAATCGCGCCTGCATCGGCGCGCCGAGGACACGGAAGAGGTCATTGCCACCCGGCTCGCCAATTCGCGGTCCGAAATCGAGCACTGGATCGAATACGACTATATCGTCGTCAATGAGGACCTCGACAGCGCGTTTGCCTCCGTCAAGGCGATCGTCGAGGCCGAGCGCCTGCGCCGCGACCGTCGTCCCGGCCTGTTCGAGTTCGTCAATGGGCTTTTGACCGAGACGCCGAAGCTCTGAGTTTCAGGCAGGATTGGTTGAAGGGCAATCATTTGACACCGACGTGCGGCTTCACTCCCCTCTGTCACTCTCGTGACATCTCCCCCACAAGGGGGGAGATTGGCCGTGCACCATCGTGCGATCCTTACGGAGCTTAGTTTTCTTTAAGAGAAGGCGCATGAGGGAAAAGAATGACCTCCCCCCTTGTGGGGGAGATGTCACGAAATGACAGAGGGGGGTAAACTCTCCCCCAGTCGATTGCCCTGCTGTCGTGTTAAAGACAATTGGCGATCCGGCAGAATTCTTCGACGGACAGCGTTTCGGCGCGCCGCTGCGGGTCAATACCGGCCTTGGCGAGCAAGGCTTCGCCGCCGATCGATTTGACGCTCTGGCGCAGCATCTTGCGGCGCTGGCCGAAGGCCGCCATCGTTACCTTTTCGAGGTTAGCTGCGGAGCAGGGGATCGGGTTTTCGCGCGGTTCCAGATGGACCACGGACGAGATCACTTTCGGCGGCGGTGAAAACGCCTGTGGCGGCACGTCGAAGGCCATGCGCGCATTCGTCCGCCAGCCGCAGAGGACCCCGAGCCGGCCATAATGATCGTCGTCCGCCTCCGCCACGATCCTCAAGCCAACCTCTCGCTGGAACATCAGTGTCATCGACTGGTAGAAGGGCGGCCATGCCTTCGGCAGCAGCCAGTTGACCAAAAGTTGCGTGCCGACATTGTAGGGCAGGTTGGCGATGATCCTGACCGGGCCATCGGTCGCAAGGGTGTCGAAGTCGATCTTCAGGGCGTCCCCCTCGATCACCTCCAGGCGACCGGGATAGTGATCTGCGATCTCGGCGAGTGCGGGCAGGCAGCGGCTGTCCCGTTCGACGGCAATCACCTTTCGGGCGCCGAGCGACAGGATGGCGCGGGTCAGGCCGCCGGGGCCGGGGCCGACCTCGATCACCGTCACGCCCTCGAGCGGCCCGGCGGTGCGGGCGATCTTCTGGGTGAGGTTGAGGTCGAACAGAAAGTTCTGGCCCAATGCTTTCCTGGCATCGAGACCATGGCGCTGAATGACGTCACGCAGCGGCGGCAGGCCGTCGATCGCCGCCATCAGCCGTTCGCCTTCACGGTATTGTCGGCCAGTTCCTTGGCCATTCTCAGCGCGGCCAGCAGGCTGTCGGCGCGAGCGACACCCTTGCCGGCGAGGCTGAACGCCGTGCCGTGATCCGGCGAAGTGCGGATGAAGGGAAGGCCGAGCGTGACGTTGACGCTGTCGTCGAAGCCGAGCGCCTTGGCCGGGATCAGCGCCTGGTCGTGATACATGCAGATCGCCACGTCATAGGTTGCGCGGGCGCGGTCGTGGAACATCGTATCGGCGGGCAGGGGGCCGGTGATATCGAGTCCTTCGGCCTTCAACCGGTCGATGACGGGGCGAATGATCGCATCGTCCTCGAGACCCAATGCGCCGTGTTCACCGGCATGCGGGTTGAGCCCCGCGACGGCGATGCGCGGCGAGGCAAGACCGAAACGCCGCTTCAGATCATCCGCGGTGATCGTACATGTGCGGTAGATCAGGTCGGGTGTCAGCTGCGCCGGCACGTCCTTCAGCGGGATATGGATCGTCACCGGTACGGCCTTCAGCTTCGGCCCGGCCAGCATCATGATCGGCAGCAGCTTTTCGCCGGTGGCGCGTTCGCCGATATCGGCGAGAAATTCTGTGTGTCCGGCAAACTTGAAGCCGGCCGCGTAGAGCACCGATTTTGCGATCGGATTGGTGACGACGGCGGATGTCGCCCCCTCCATCGTCAGCCGCACGGCGGTCTCGATGGCGCCGGTAATGGCGCCGGCATTGGCTGAATTGGGCTCGCCCGGCCTCGGGAGCGTGGCGCAGGCGACCGGCAGAACCGGCAGCGCGGCATCGAAAGCGGCAATTGCCCCGGCGCAATCCGTTTCGCGGATCGCGATGTCATGGCCAAGGATGCGGGCGCGCTCGGCAAGGGCGGCGGGATCGCCGATCAGGATGAAGGGCGGCGTCCGCCAGGCCTGCCTGTTTGCCCAGACGGCAAGGCTGATGTCGAGGCCGATGCCGGCCGGATCCCCCATGGTCAGGGCGAGCGGCCTGTCGCTTGCTGGTGCTGTCATGACAGGGCGATTACTTTTCGATGATCTGCGCCCGCTTGCGCAGTTCCTCGATGTAACGCTTGCTGTTGGCGTCTTCGCCCTCGGTCTTCTTGCCAATATCCTCAGCGCGGAAGACGACTTCAGCAGCAAGGTCGTCGGAAACCTGGCGCTTCTTGCAGATGGCGAGATACTCGACGCCCTTTTCGGTGACGCGCGTTCCCGTCGTGTTGCCGTCGCCGGCCTTTTCGACCAGCGACTTCCAGTCCTCGGGAATCTCCTGCACCATCATGCGGCCGAGATTGCGGATCGACACGTCCCGCATCGTTGCGGCAAAGACCTTGGCCTGTTCGCAACCGGGATATTTCGAGCGCGATGCGTTGGCTTCCGCCTGGCGCTTGCCGATGATGGCGTTGCGCTTGGAGGCAGGGACCACGAAGATCACCTGCTGCAGGAAATATTCCGTCGTCACCGGCTTGTTGCCGCCGTTTTCCTGCATGCGCCGGACGAGTTCCTCGTTGGAAAGGCGACTGCCGCCGCCATAGCGGGCGTTGACGACACGCGGCCAGCTCATGGCGACCGCAACGTAGCTCTTGAAGTGGTCGAGGCCCACGCCGGCCTGATCAAGCACGTGCGACAATTGCTCGATGGTCAGCTTGTTGCCGGAGGCAAAGCGGCCGACTGCGGCATCGACATCACTCGTGCCAACGGAGGCGCCGACCCGGATGACTTCCGCGCGCTTGAGAACTTCGTCGATCAGCTGCTGGCGGGCAGCCGCCTGGCCACCGCCCTGCCGCTGCAGGCGCAGGAACGCGGCACGCTTGGCGATGTCGCCGGAGGTTATGGGCGAACCGTTGACGACGGCGACGACCTTGCTCGCCGCCTGCACTGCCGCCGGCGCGGCAGCCAATGCCAGGCCGCAGGCGAGGATCATTGTCGAAACCGCGCGCCTGATCGAGTGTTTCCCGCCCATTTCTTATCCTTTTCGTCTTCCCCGAATGCGAAGCCCCGGAGGTGATGATCTTCTGCCGAGCGCAATCGTCCTGCGCGTTTTTCCGCAAGATGCATAATACATGCGGCCGAACAATGACAAGGCCTGCCGGTCACGGCAAATCGCGGTTCAGGCTGCTGCGCAACGTAACCGGTGCTGCGCGGCCTAGTTCAGGTCGTCGAAGTCCGCGTCACCGACGTTGATGTCGCCCAAGGTACGGAAGCTGATACGAGCGCCGATCGACCAGTCATTGGCGACGGTCTGATCGGTGTCGCGCTCTTCCTTGTAGACGAGCGAGAAGATCGTGTCGCGGTCGTCATAGGTGATGCCGATGCCGTTGCGGGTCACGACATTGCTGTTCAGGTCGTAGGTGACCGAGCCGAACACCGACCAGTAGTCATGGAACTTGTAGGCCGCAGCCGTCTGGATTTCGTCCTGGTCGCTGGTCGATCCGTAGAGCGGTTGAGCCTGAATGCTGGTGTAGGTCAGCGCCGTCTGCCAGAAGATGCCCTGGTAGCCGATCGTCGCATCGGCGCGCCGCAGATCGAAATTGCTCTCGTCGAAGCGGCCGCTCAGGCTTGTGGTGATGCCGGAGGGTGCATCGATGCCGACCATCGCGACATAGTCGGACCGGTCCGTTTCCAGGCCGGAATCCGAACCGGCCTTGACCAGATCGTCGGTCGCGAAAGAGTTCAGGCCGCCAAGATGGAAGGACTGGCCGGCGATGGCGCGCAGCGCGTAGCCATTGCCGAGCGCACCCGTGTAGCGGAAACCGAGATTGGCTCGCGTTCCACCCTCGATGCGGTCATAGCCGGAGAACTTGTCGCGGTCGAACAGCGTGGTCGCATCGAAGACGAAGCTCTGCGCATCCTCGTTCGGCAGACCACCGGCATATTCCTCGTCGGGGCGAACATAGACCTGGGCGATAGGCTCGATGATGTGGCTGCTGTAGTCGGTCGTCAGGAGAAAGGGATAGCGAGCGTCGATGCCAGCCGTCAGCATGCGGCGGGTGGCTGCGTCGTCATCGTTAAAATTGCCTGTATAGTCGGTGCCCGGATCGGTCATGTTCAATCCGAGGACGTCGCCGCGCGCCGCCAGGATCGGCGTCAACGTCAGGCCGCCAGGAACGATGAAATTCCGCTTCCACTCCACGTCCGCGCTTAGCCGGTGAGCCGTGCCTTCAAGGCCGCGGAACCGATCGACCACGCCGGGTATTTCAAGCACATCCTCGCGGTTGCGCTTGACGTTGGTCAGGTTGAAATCGGCGGTCAGTTCGCCGCCAAGCACCGGCTGAGGCGCAGTGTAGGAATAGTCCAGTACCTGCGCGACGGCCTGCTTGTTTTCGGCAAGGCTGTCCGGGTCGGCATCCTGAATGTCGAAGTAGAAGGCGCGCGCGTCGAAATAATTGCGCTTGCCGAGACCCGTCAGATAGACCTGGTTCGTATAGGTCGTCCCGTCGAAGGTCGAAAGTTCGTAGGTCTTGGCGAAGTTGTTGTCGCTCTGCACCAGCACGTTCCAGCCGAACGTCCAACGCGGATTGATCTCGAACTTGGCCTTCGAGGCGACCATGCCGCGGGCCGTTTCGTTGGCATCGACGGTGCCGTCGGTGAAACTGTCGCGGTCCATCTGGCTGATGCCGGCCATGCTGAGGATATGTTCGCCGCTTTCGAAGCGCTGACGGAACTCGCCTTCGAGCAGGAAGCCTTGGCGCGTCAAACCGGTCGCAGTGACGGTCGCGTCCATATAGGGCGAAATCGCCCAATAATAAGGAACGCCGACGCCGGCACCGAGTTTCTGCGTGTATCTGAATTTCGGGAACAGGAAGCCGCTTTTGCGCTTCACCGTATGGTCCGGAACCTCAAGGACGGGCAGGTAGAGGATCGGTTTTCCGAACAGCTCGAACTTGGCATTTTCCATGCGGATGGTGTGGGTCTTGCCGTTCTGGACAATGCGCTGCGCCTTGACGTGCCAGAGCGAGCGATGATCCGGATTGGTCGCGCAGGGCGTGCAGGCGGTATAGACGGCATTGTTGAGGATCATCTCCTCGCCGTTGCGCCGCTCGGCGGTGACTGCGGCCAGCTTCGTCAGGTCGGTCGTCTCAAGCCGCATCGTTTCGATGAAGCCATCGGCGAAATTGTCTGTCACGTCCATCTTGTCGGCGTAGATCTTGTTGCCGCCGGGTTCGATGAGTTCGATTTCGCCGGTCGCAATGATGCGTCCGGTCTTCTGGCTGTATTCGACCTGCTGGGCGACCATCTGGTAGCCGCCATAATTGATCTGCACGCCGCCGCGCACGATCACGCGCTCCGCGTCCTGATTGTAGACGAGCTCGTTGGCCGACAGAAGCATCTTGGCGTCTTCGGGGAGCTTCGGCTGAAGCGAATCGATATTGGTTTCTTGTGCCCAAGCGGGTGCGATCGGGGTAAGCGCCTGGAACGCAACGCCGGAAAGCAGAAGGGCCGTGAGCAGCCTGATATGTTTGCGGTTGCCTGCCGCCACTAGCCATCTTCCTCATGCAATAGAATAGTCGAGCCCAGCGCCATCGCTACAACAACCGGCAGCCAGGCTGCAACGAACGGAGGCACAATGCCGCTGCTCCCGAATGCTTTGACAAGCACGGTGACGACATAAAGCACGAAGCCTGACAGGATGCCACCGAGAATCACCGGCCTCGATTGGTTAAACCGGCTAAATTTTAAAGAGACGCTTGCAGCGATCAGCGTCATTGCCACCAGAAGCAGTGGAAGCGAAAGCATGGAATGGAATTGGGTTTCCATGCCGTTCGTCGGGAAGCCGAAGGATTTCGCCACCTCGATCTTGCGCTGCAGGTCAAAAAACTGAATGGAATCAGCCTTTGCCAGCGTTTCCTGGACGAATTCCGGCTTCAAATGAGTCGGTAGCTGTGCCGTCATGAGACGGCGCGGCAACTGCCCGTTGCGCGTTTCCGTCACAGCGTTAAGAAGCCAGTAACCATCTTCCAGTTTTGCCGTGGCCGCGTCCTGTCTCGAAACGATCGTGCCGAGCGGATCGAAATGGAGCACCGTGACGTTGACCAGAGTCTTGCCCTCGTCCTGAACGGAGCGGGCGCCGATGATCGTATCGTCATTTCCGTAGATCTGCCGCAGCCAGGGGATGGAGATCGCCGACCGGGCCGAGGATGAGCTTCCCCATTCCGCTTCCAGCGCTTCCGCCTGCTTCGTGCCCCAGGCGGCGATCGGATTGAGGGCGATGACCGTCAGGATGCCGAACAGGAATGCGCCGATGACGAAGGGCTGCAGGAATTGCCAGACGGAAATGCCGGCAGCGCGGGTCACCACCAGCTCATAGCGGCGGTTGAGCGAGATCAGTGCCGCCATGCCGGCAAACAGCGCGACGAAGGGAACGGTCTGCTGCAGAATCATCGGAATGCGGAACGTCGTCATTAGAAGGGCGCCCGCGACCGAGTACCGCGGCAATTGCGACATCCGGTTCGACAGCTCGCTGAAATCGATGATGAAGATCAGTGCGAAAATTCCGGTGAGGAACCAGAAGGTCGTCACCGCATATCGCCTGAAGAAATAACGCCCGAGCGTGGTGGATATCATGCGGACTGGTTCCCGTCGGATGCCGGCGCGACCTTGGTGAGGCGCAGGCGAACCAGGATCTCGTTGAGTTTCTGTTCCCAGGTCAGCGGGATCTCAAGCCGCCTGTTGCCCATCAGCTGACGGATCGCCAAGGCGCCGGTCGCAAGCGGAATGAGATACATGACCGGAACGAAGGAGCGCGATTCCTCCGCGCTGTTGGCGGCGTAGAAGGTTGCCCAGCGGACGAAAAGACAGGTCAGGAGGGCGGTAATCATCGGATGCATGCGGGCTTCGCGATGCGATCGCGCATCGCTGCTGACGACCAGCGCAATTAGCGCAAAGAGCAGGGGAAAGGTCCACTCGGTGAACCGGCGGTGCAGTTCCGCCGAGAAGGACATCGGGTTCTTCTCGTAAACCGGGTCCTTCGGATCCGGATCGAGCAGGAAAAACAGGTCCCGGTCTTTCGCGCGGATGGTCGCTTCGCCCGCCATCTTGGTCAGGTCCGTGAGGTCGAAGGCGTAGGAATCGAACTTGATGATCGAGACATTGCTGTCTGGAAGCTTGCGGTGCACCTCGCCATCCTTCATCACCAGCGCCGATCCATTCTCGTCCACAGCACCTTCGCGTGCGTAATAGACCAGCTCATAGGCCGGGTTGCGCGAATCGGCGACGAAAATCCCGTGCAGAACGCCGCCACTGCGGCGCGAGGCGACCTGGACATAAAGGCCGTCGGCAATCTTGCGGAAGGTGTTCTCCTGCACGACGGACGACAGGAGATCGGCATGCGCGGTGGCGATCATCTTGCGCACGGCCATGCGCGAATAGGGTTCGACGAAATTGTCGACCGCAAAGGACAGGATGCTGAGCGCGATGCCGAGGTAAAGGATCGGCCGGATGATCGTCATGCGCGAGCTGCCGGCGGCATTGAGAACCGTGAGCTCCGAATCGGCATTCATCGCCGTCAGTGTCTGCGCCACGCCGATAACGAGTGCGAAGGGCAGGATGAGCGGGATGATTGACGGCAGGATGAGGGTCGCGAGCCGCAGGAAGGCGAGGATGGACTGGCCGCTGTCCGTCACCAGGTTGACGCTGGTCAGCGCCTGCGTCGTCCAGACGATCGCCATCAGCGGCAGGAGCGTGGCAAGGAACATGCCCGTTGCCCGCCTCAGGATATAGCGCTCGATCAATTTCATGGCTGGTCCTGGCCCATCTTTCTACCGCTTGCCCGGTCTGGCGCCGGCGACAGGCTTCCGGCCGGACGACGTGTCCCTATCGCGCTGATCGAACCGGTTTGCAAGTTTTCCACGACAACCAAATTGTAAAAGGGCAGGGCTAATGCACGGCAAAGAATGACAGTTAACAGCATGTAAACATGTGCTCGCGTCTTGCCAAGGCCATCAAAACCAAGAAGGGTGCACAGATCCGTTTCCGGGCTTGCGGTTGATGGCGAATGTTTGCCACTGTAACTGCCATGTAACATAACGGCGTCCGCCCGGCGGCCCTTCTGGAGTGTCTTCATGTCGATGAAATTCGAAATCGGTTTCAGCAAATCAGCACGGTTGTCCGGTGGTCTGGCTATCCTGCTCAAGACTGTTGACGGAAAAGAGGCGGCTGGCGCTGCGGACACGGATCCCGAGGCAATTATTGCCAAGGCTGCGCGGATCGCCAAGTACAAGGCCAAGTCGCTGAGCACGCTCGATATCGTTGCACCACAGGGTGCGCCGGTCGATCGCATCGTGGTTCTCGGGCTCGGCGACGGCGCCGGCCTTTCCGCGCATGACTGGCTGAAGGCGGGCGGTACCGCAGCCTCGAAAATCCGCGGCGCGGAGAAGGTGACGATTTTCCTCGATGCGCCCGGCGTCGAGGTCTCCGGCAAGGCGGCTGCCGATTTTGCGCTCGGCATGGAGATGAATGCCTACAGCTTCGATACCTACAAGACGACGAAGAAGGACGATGATGAGCAGAAAGGACCGCCGAAGCCAGTGAAAGTGACCATTGTCACCGGCGCGGTCATTGCAGCCAAGAAGGCGGCGGCCAATTCGCAGGCGATCGCCGAAGGCGTTTTCATGGCGCGCAACCTGGTCAACGAACCGGCAAACGTGCTTGGGCCGGTCGAGTTCGCGGCCAGGGCAAAGGAACTCGAGAAACTCGGCGTCGAGGTCGAGATCCTGACCGAGCGCGAAATGAAGAAGCTCGGCATGGGCGCGCTGCTTGGCGTGGCGCAAGGCTCCGTGCGGCCGCCGCGGCTTGCGGTCATGCAGTGGAAAGGTGGAAAACCGAAAGACCGACCTGTCGCCTTCATCGGCAAGGGGGTCGTCTTTGATTCGGGCGGCATTTCGATCAAGCCCGGCGCCGGCATGGAGGACATGAAGGGCGACATGGGCGGCGCTGCCGCCGTCACTGGCGTGATGCACGTGCTGGCGACGCGCAAGGCCAAGGCGAATGTCGTCGGTATCATCGGCCTTGTGGAAAACATGCCCGACGGCAATGCCCAGCGTCCGGGCGACATCGTCACCTCCATGTCCGGCCAGACGATCGAGATCATCAACACGGACGCCGAAGGCCGGCTCGTGCTCTGCGACGCGCTCTGGTACTGCAACGATCGCTTCAAGCCGCAGTTCATGATCAATCTGGCGACGCTGACCGGCGCCGTCATGGTGGCGCTCGGCAGCCATCATGCCGGCCTGTTCACCAATGACGACAAGCTTGCCAGGCAATTGACGGCGGCGGGGCTGACGACGCAGGAACGGCTGTGGCGCCTGCCGCTTGGCAAGGAATACGACAAGATGATCGACAGCAAGTTCGCCGACATGAAGAACACCGGCGGCCGCTATGCCGGCTCGATCACCGCGGCGCAATTTCTCAAGCGTTTCGTCAAGGATACGCCGTGGGCGCATCTCGACATCGCCGGCACCGCCATGGGCTCGCCGACCGACGAGGTCAACCCGTCGTGGGGCTCGGGCTTCGGCGTGCGCCTGCTCGACGAGTTCGTCCGCGCGAATTACGAAGGCTGATCTCACCCGTGACGGATATCCTGTTCTATCACCTGACCGAATCCAAGCTCGAAGATGCGCTGCCACCGCTGCTTGACAAAAGCATCGAGCGCGGCTGGCGCGTCGTCGTGCAGACGGTGGACGAGGAACGGCGCGACATGCTCGACACGCATCTGTGGACCTATCGTGACGACAGTTTTTTACCCCACGGCACGGATGTCGCAAATTTTGCCGAGGAGCAGCCGATCCTGCTGACGGCGGGAGAAGGCAATCCCAACGGCGCCACCGTCCGCTTTCTCGTCGACGGTGCCGAGCCACCGCCGGTCGGCGGGTACGAGCGCGTGGTGTTCATGTTCGATGGCTATGATCAGGCGCAACTGGAAGGCGCGCGGGCGCATTGGAAGGCGCTGAAGGGCGAGGGACATGCGCTGACCTATTGGCAGCAGAACCAGGACGGCCGCTGGGTGAAAAAGGCTTGAGTCCGCCGGTCCCGCAAGTCGCTTGATAACGCACATTCGCCGGCAAACGGGCATCTGTCCGTGAGCGGACCGGGGATCCTATGCTTTGGGGTTCACGGGAGGTAGGCAACCTGCTTCAGGATGCCTTGCCTCGGCAGGAAGCCGCGTCTAATTAATTAATAGATTGACTAGTCGATTAATTAATTAGACGCTGTACGCAAACGTGGAAACCAAGATGCGAAAAGTCGATCCCGAAAAATACGAAGCCCAAATGCGTAAAATCCTAGATGCCGCGCGGTTCTGTTTCGCGCGCAAAGGCTTCCATCAAACAACCACGGCCGCGATATGCGCACAGGCAGGAATGAGCCCCGGCAATCTGTTTCACTATTTTTCAGGCAAGCAGGCGATCATCGCCGCCATCGTCGATGCCGAAGGCAGCGAGACGGCGGCGTACTTCGCGAGGATCTTGCAGGCCGACGACCTCTACGCCGAACTTCTCAGCTTCATGGACGTGGTTCTGCAACTGGCCGCGGATCAGTCTTATGCCAGCTTGGCGCTCGAAACCTCGGCGGAAGCCATGCGCGACACCGATATCGGCGCGCGGGTATCTCGAAACGACACGGGAATGCGCGCAGCACTTGAAGCCCTTCTGGCCAGCGCGATGACGCGTGGACAGATCGATGCAACTCTTCCGCCATCTGATGTCGCCACCTGGATCGCCGCGCTCATTGACGGAATATTTTCGCGCGTGGCCATCGACCCGGCTTTCCGCCCGGCAAAGCAGGGCAAGACCATGCGGTTGCTGCTAGCCCGTATACTGCGCCCCGACGCAGCGCAATCATCTGCGTGATCCCTCATGAACGAGCACTTCAAATGGCATTATCCTCCACAGCGCAGCAGCGCCTTGTCAACATAGACGCGCTACGCGGGTTTTCCTTGTTCGGCATCCTCGTCGTCAACATCACCGTCTTTGCCTCGACCTATTACGGCTCTGGCGTCTCCGATCCACAGTTCAGCGGCCCGCTCGATCAGGCATTTCATGGACTGGTTGCGCTGCTCTTCGAAACCAAGTTCTACCTGCTGTTCTCGTTCCTGTTCGGCTACAGCTTCACCCTCCAGATGCAATCGGCGGAGCGGGCGGGCGGGAATTTTGTGCCCCGCATGCTGCGGCGGCAGATTGGACTATGGCTTTTCGGAGCCTTTCACGCGATTTTCCTGTTCCATGGCGATATCTTGACCACCTACGCCTTGCTGGGTGTGGTGCTCCTGTCAATGCGCAACCAACCGCAGTCCCGGTTGCTCGGGCTGGCCGCATGGCTCATCATCATCACCGCATTGGCCTGGATCGTCCTTGGAACGTTGCAACTGCTGGCCGGGGAGACGAGCGACGCTGCACGCGTGATGGTTCAGGCCGAAGCTGCGCGCGCCGCCTATAATGGCTCGCCCGCAACCGTCATTGCTCAACACATGCGCGAGCTTCCGCAGATGTTGATGGTGCTGGCCTTCCTGCAGGGGCCTTGCGCCTTCGCCATGTTTCTTCTTGGTTTCGTCGCGGGCAAAGATCGCCTGTTCGAGCGCTTGGAAGCGTACCAACTGGAGTTGAGGCGCATCCGGCAGCTCGGATTGACGGTCGGCCTCGCAGGCGCATTCCTCTACGCCTTAAGCGCGGTATTTCGTCCCGGTACCGGCTGGGAAACATTGGGGTTGGGGAGTGGAATTCTCACGGCGCCGTTGCTGGCCTGCGCATATGGGGCGTCGGCAATGATCTGGTTCCAGTCAGGAAAGGGCAAACGCGTTGCCGCGTTCCTGGCTCCTGCCGGCCGCATGGCGCTCTCCAACTACCTGCTCCAGGCGCTGGTGTGCTCGTTGATTTTTACCGGCTTCGGTTTCGGACTTGTGGGGCAGCTCGGGCTAGGGACCGCATGCGCTTTGGCGGTCGGCACCTTTGCTGTCCAGCTGGTTGCGAGCCGATGGTGGATGAGCAGTCATGCCTATGGTCCGCTGGAATGGCTGCTGCGGGCGATCACGATCGCAGCATGGCCGGCGATGCGGAAAAAGGCCGTCGCCCAGGCGTGATAGGGCGGCGGCCTTTCGTGGTTTGGGCAATCAATCGATAAACGCTTCGACGAACTTCCGCTTGCCGAGCATGAACGCGTCGGCCACATGCCGTAGCGGTGAAAGGTCGACGTCGGATTGTTTCGCCTTGATGATCTCGGCGAAGCGGGCGTAGAGCGCCGGATATTCCTGTTCCGGCTCGTCATGAACCAGTTTGCCGTCGATCGACAGTTTCGCGCCGCCTTCAGCGAGCGTCATCGTGCCGGCGTCGGTTTCGGCGATGATGTCCCAGCTCTGGTGGCCGGTCTGGCGCCAGTCGAATTCGGCCAGGACCGGCAGGTTGTTCGCGTCGGTAAAGGTGATCGAGGCGGCGATCGGGGCGTCGCGGTTTTCCGGAAATTCCAGCGTCGCCGAGGTGATGAATAGCGGGTTCGGCAGGATGTGCGTGACGATCGACAGCGCGTTGATGCCGGGATCGAAGACACCGAGGCCGCCGGCCTGCCAGATCCAGTCCTGGTTCGGGTGCCAGTGGCGCACGTCTTCCTTCCAGATCACCTTGACGCTGTTGATCCTGGTCGAGGCGAGGAAGGACTTTGCCGCTTCGACGCCCGGCGCATAGCGCGAATGCCAGCTCGCAAACAGCGACAGGCCCTTGGACGCCGCCAGCGCTTCGAGATCGGCCACTTCGCTCAGCGTCGCGCCCGGTGGCTTTTCGAGGAACACGTGTTTGCCGGCTTCGAGTGCCACGCGCGCCGCCTGATAGCGAAACTGCGGCGGCATACAGAGCGACACGGCATCGATGGCCGGCACGGCGTCGAGCATCGCCTCGATCGACTTGAAATTGTCGATGCCATCGACGACGCCATGACGGCTGGCGGCGGCGATCAGCTTGTAGTCCGAATTCCTGGCGATGGCGGGCAGGTGCTGGTCGCGGACGATTTTACCGACGCCGACGATCGAGATATGGATGGGGCTCATGGTGTTTCGCTCGATTTGTATGACTTTATGGACGGCTTTGTAGCAGAAAGCGAGAACCGGGCAAGCGCTGCCGTGGCGCAGATATTCGTTGCTGCCGGTGGTGGACAATAGCAAAGCCGCCCTATTTGGATAAGGCTGCAATTCCAAACAGGAGCCGCCATGCCCCCGATCATTCGAAAAGCCAGCCGCGCCGATCTCGATATTCTCATCGACTGGGCCGCGCGGGAGGGCTGGAATCCCGGCCTCGACGACGCAGCCGCTTTCTGGGCGGCTGATCCGGACGGCTACTGGATCGCCGAGGAAGACGGTGTTGTCGCGGCGGCGCTTTCATTGGTCCGGTACGGCGAGGCCTATGCCTTTCTCGGTTTCTACATGGCGCATCCGGATTATCGCGGTCAGGGCATCGGCTTTACGCTGTGGCAAAAGGCGGTTTCGGCAGCGGGAGACCGGACCATCGGGCTCGATGGCGTGGTGGCGCAGCAGGACAACTACCGCAAATCCGGTTTCGCCTATGCGCATGCCAATTTCCGCTATGGCGGCGAAGTCCAATGCACCGAGCCGCCCGGCACCGAGCTGGTTTCCGTCTCCCCGGTGCATGTGCCGATGCTGATCGACTACGACGCGCGCTTCAATCCGGCCCGCCGCGATGCCTTCCTGCGCGAGTGGCTGAAGCCGCTTTCAACGCGCGAGAGCTTTGCGTTGATCAGAAACGCCGAGGTCCTGGGTTACGGCACCATTCGCGCCTGCCGCGAGGGTCACAAGATCGGACCGCTGTTTGCCGATACGGAAACCGGCGCCGACCTGATCTTCCGCAAACTGGTGACGAGCGTCGGCGGTGGCAGGGTCTATCTCGATATCCCCGAGCCGAACGCCGCCGCGCGGGCGCTCTGCGATCGCTACAATCTGAAGCCGGTGTTCGAGACGGCGCGGATGTACCGTGGACCAGCGCCGGAGCTGCCGCTCGGACAGATCTACGGCATCACCACGTTCGAGCTTGGATAGGGCATCAGGCCCAGGGGAACAGATTGTGCTGCCCGCCGATGATCAGGACGCTGGCAAAAACGCTGATCACGAGAAGCGCGACGAGAACCCAGAACAATCTGCCCGGGGCCGGAGCGTCATCGACGAAAACCGGCTCCTTGTTGCGCAACGCGTTCATCGCGTGCCGGGGATTTCCCCATTTGACACGCCGGAAGCGGAAGGCATTCTGCGTTTCGTGTTTCATGGAACGCGAATATAAAGCTCGATTTTGAACGAGGCCTTAAACGCTCGGTTAAAATTTTAGTCTTTGCTTGTGGATGAGCTTGCTTCCAGAAAATAAATGGAGGCAATCACCCCGCCATCGCCTCTTCATACTCGGTGGACAGGTCCATCCAGTGTTCTTCCGCCTTGGCGAGCTTGGTCATGATCTCGGCGCGCTCCTTGACCTTGGCGGCGGCCTTGGCAGGAAATTTTTCGTAGATCTCCTGGTCTTCAAGCTCCTTGTCGAGGGCGTGAATCTGTTTCTGCAGTTTGCCGGTCAAGGATTCGATATCGTTGATCTTTTTTTTCAGTGGCGCGAACGCAGCCCGCTTATCGGCATTGGCCTTGCGCTGCTCTGCCTTGGAGCGGTTGTCCTCGGAGCCGTTGCCCTTGTCCTTGTTGCCCTTGCCGCGCGAATTCTGGACGATGGTGTTGCGGTAGTCCTCGAGGTCGCCGTCGTAGTTGGCAACGGTGCCGTCCTTGACCAGCCACAGCCGGTCGACGGTCGCCTCGATCAGGTGGCGGTCGTGCGAGATCAGGATGACCGCGCCCTCATACTCGTTGAGCGCCTCGATCAGCGCATTGCGGCTATCGATGTCGAGATGGTTGGTCGGCTCGTCGAGAATGAGCAGGTTCGGCGCCTCGAAGGCGGCAAGACCCATCAAAAGGCGCGCCTTCTCGCCACCGGAAAGATCCTTGGCAGGAGTTTCCATCTTTTCTGTCGCAAGCCCCATCTGGGCGACGCGGGCGCGCACCTTGGCTTCCGGCGCTTCCGGCATCAGCGGCCGAACGTGCTGGACGGCCGTCTCGGCCGGTCTGAGGTCGTCGAGCTGGTGCTGGGCGAAGAAGCCGATCTTCAGATTGGGTGGCACACGGATGTCGCCGCTTTCGGCGGAAAGCCGGCCGGAAATGAATTTCGCGAAGGTCGACTTGCCGTTGCCGTTCGAGCCGAGCAGCGCGATGCGGTCGTCATTGTCGATCCTGAGGTTGAGGCCCTTGAGGATGGGTTTGCCCGGCGTATAGCCCACCGCGCCGCCGGTGATCGCCACGATCGGCGAGGCCGGCTGCTTCTCGGGCCTGGGAAAGCGGATCGGCTGGACGTGATCCTCGATCACGGCCGAAACCGTGCCCATGCGTTCCAGCGCCTTGACGCGGCTCTGCGCCTGGCGGGCTTTCGAGGCCTTGGCCTTGAAGCGGTCGATGAAGGACTGCAGGTGTTTTCGCGCAGCGTCGTTCTTGGCTTTCGCCTTGGTCTGCAGCTCGATCGCCTCGGCGCGCTGGCGCTCGAACTGATCGTAGGAGCCGCGATAGAAGGTCAGCTTCTGCTGGTCGAGATGGATGATCGAGTTGACCGCCATGTTCAGCATGTCGCGGTCATGGCTGATGATGATGACCGTGTGCGGATAGCGGCGGACATAGTCCTCGAGCCACAAGGTGCCCTCGAGGTCGAGATAGTTGGTCGGTTCATCGAGCAGCAACAGGTCCGGTTCGGAGAACAGCACTGCTGCCAGCGCGACGCGCATGCGCCAGCCGCCGGAAAAGCTCGATGCCGGCCGCAACTGCGCGTCCGCGTCGAAACCGAGGCCGGACAGGATGCTGGCGGCCCGCGCCTCCGCCGAATGGGAATCGATGTCCGTCAAGCGCGTGTGGATTTCGGCGATCCGGTGCGGATCGGACGCGGTTTCGGCTTCCGTCAAAAGCGCTTCGCGTTCCTTGTCGGCCTTGAGCACGATCTCGATCAGCGGCTCTTCGGTGCCCGGGGCTTCCTGCGCCACCTGGCCGATGCGCGTGTTCCTGGGGATCGAAACCGAGCCGCTCTCGCTTTCCATATCGCCGGTGATGATCTTGAACAGCGTCGACTTGCCGGCGCCGTTCCTGCCGACGAGACCAGCCTTCGTGCCCGCCGGAAGCGCCACGCTCGCATGATCGATGAGGAGACGCCCGGCGATGCGGGCGGAGAGGTCGTTGATCGTAATCATGGCGGCGTTTTGGCTGAAGTCTTGGCCGAAGGCAAGAGTTCGCCGCAGCGCAACAGGCTCAAGCGGCGTGCGGGGAGTAGGTTTTTGTTGCGCGGCTGCCGATCGCGGCCGAGAAGACGAGAACGCCGGGCCCGCCGCCGGCGCGCACGGCGTGAAGCGCAAGCTCTGCCTGGGTGAAGAGATCGGTGCTGCTGGATGCGGTCAGCGCCATGGCAATGCCGGTGGAGAGGGACAGCGTTTCCGACGTGAACGTCCGGTTCGGCAGCGTGATCTCAACGGCCTCGACGGAGGCGCGGATACGCTGCGCGATCGCGTCGGCATTATCGGCACTGACGTCATGGAACACGAAGGCGAATTCGTTCGCGCCGATGCGGGCGACGAAGTCGTTCTTCTTGACTGATTTGCGGAACACCGGCGCCAGTTTCTTCAAGGCCTTCTCGGCAGTGGCCGCGCCGTGGCTCTCACCGAGGTCGCGCAGGCCCTCGACAGTGACCAGCGCCAGGGCCGCGGGGCCGGCGGCGTTGCCGTCGTCATACAGGGCCGCCAGCTTGGCGGAAAAGGCGATCCTGTTGGCAAGGCCGGTCACGGGGTCGCGGATCGAGGCCTTGCGCATGATCTCGATGTCGCTGCCGATCCCGCCAAGCTGTGCGACCGTTTCGCGCATGGAGATGGCGAAAGCGCGCTCCTCCCGCTCGAAGGCCGTGACGGCATCGCGCAATCTGCCGGCGTCGTCGGCGAATTCCGACATTCCGGCGACGGGATCGGTTTCGAGGCGATCGATGAAATGGCGCAGCAGTGCGGCAAAAGCTTCCTTCTTGGCGATGCTGTTGTTCAGCCCGTGGTTGATCGCCGAAATCGTTTGGGCGGCGTCGGCGCGGATATTCTCCGTGGCGATCGCGGCAAAGCCGGGCAGGTGATGTTTGATACCGACCTCGTCAAGCCTGCTCTGTGCCGGCTCGGGGCCGAGGCTTGCCACGTCGCGCGTCAGCGCGGCATTCTGGCCGCACAAAGCATCATAGAACAGCTCGTAGTTGCGGGGAAACGGGGCAATGCCGAGCTTGGCCATCGTTTGCGCGACCTTGAGGAGCACGGCCGCATTCTGCGCCTGATGGCCGTCCTGCCGGAATTTGTCCGCCATGTCCTCGATCCTTACCGGTTGTACCGGATGCCTCATACCATGCCGGCATTAAGAGACCGTCAAAGGTGACTGGCGGGAGGATGTGCCGGACAGCGGGTGACCGGTGGTTGGCGCGTAACAGTTGCGCGCGTCAGCGTCACTTTGCGTAGCCTTCCCCCTCCGGTGCCCTGAGAAAATAAGCCAGATCCAGTCCAAGGCTCGGCTGGCCGAGGGCCGTCAAGATCATGTGGCACTGGCCGCGATGGTGGGTCTGGTGGTTGAAGACATGGGCGAGCACCGGGGCGAGGCGTTGGGTGACCGGAACCGGGTTGGTGATCGGCGTATAGGTGAAATGCCCAGCGAGGTCGGCTTCGGCGAGGCTATCGACCCAGGCGACGATCCGCTCGTCCTCGGCGGCGCGGGCCGCTGACAGGGTGGTGAGATCGTCGAACAGGATGGCATCAAGGGCGCTTGGCGCATCGCCCGAGCCGGTGAAGCGTTTCATCCAGATGCGGTCGGCGGCGAGGATGTGGCTAAGCGTCCTGTGCAGCGAACTGAAGAAGGCGCCCTTGTCCTCGCGGTATTGCGCATCCGTCAGCGCGCCCGCCGCCTGGTAGAGCAGGCGGTTTGCCCAGCGGTTGTATTTGGCAAACATGCGGTAGTGATCGAGCATTGCGACCTCCTTTGATGTGCCGGGAGCTTAATCCAGAACGGCATCGCGGTGGGTGATGCGATCCATGAAATTTACTGATTTGACCGTTCGCCGTTTCCGCGTTCGATATCGACCCGACAATGGCTGGTTCGCGTGATGTCCTGACCTTCAGAGCGGCATCGGGCGCTTCGTGACAGCGGCGTGAAACTTAGCCGCTCCCCCTTGTTTTGCGCGGGATTGGCGGTTATTGAACCGCCGACTCACGGAAAACCAAGGGAATTGAGACAATGGCGATTGAACGCACCTTTTCGATGATCAAGCCGGACGCCACCAAGCGCAACCTGACGGGCGCCATCACCAAGATGTTTGAAGACGCAGGCCTGCGTATCGTCGCCTCCAAGCGTGTGTGGATGAGCAAGCGCGAAGCCGAAGGCTTCTACGCCGTTCACAAGGAACGCCCCTTCTTCGGCGAACTGGTCGAAACCATGACCTCCGGTCCGACCGTCGTCCAGGTTCTCGAAGGCGAGAACGCCATCCTGAAGAACCGCGAGATCATGGGCGCCACCAACCCGGCCAATGCCGACGAAGGGACCATCCGCAACGTCCATGCCCTGTCGATCGGCGAGAACTCGGTTCACGGCTCGGACGCTCCCGAAACAGCTGCCGAGGAAATCAAGTACTGGTTCTCCGACACCGAAATCGTCGGCTGATTCAATCTCTGAGGGTTTCGGCCCGAAGCACTTGAAAAGACTCCTTTTAAAAGCCGGGGCGGCAACGCTCCGGCTTTTCCTTTTGGGGCGGCCGGAGTCTAGGACGGGCACTTCGCCGTTTCGAAGTGTTCAGGCGTCTTGCCGTCCTTGAAGACCTCCGGGTTCTTGTCATAGCCGGGGCCGACGACCAGCGCCTTGGCGGGCAGGATGTCCTGATCGAGATTGGAGGTCACCGTGGTCTTCAGCGTTTGCAGGACCGCGCCGTCCGGCCCCTTGACCTCGATGGTGACGGCGTAGGGGCGCTGCTTTTTCACGCAGGTCACATCCGGGCTTTCGAGAACCACCTTGTCGAGCTTGGCAAAGAGCTTGCGATCGAGCGTCAGCGGCGCGCCGCCGGCGGGGTTTTCGAATGTGGCCACAACCGTACTGCCCTCCGGAACCGGCTCGGTTTTGGTCAGCGTGATCATGTAGGTGGCATAGGCCAGCCGATAGTTGAAGATGAACATCTTGCCGGTGAGTTCGAGCGGGTCCGGCCCGGTTTCGCGCTGGCAGCCGGCAAGGGCGGCTGCGCCAGCCAGAAGAAGGACGGCAAGAGTGAGGTGTTTCGGCTGCATGCTCATTGGGTCAACTCCTTCTTCTGGCGCTGGTAGTGCCGGCTCGCCTTCGCGCGGTTGCCGCAGACCGTCATGTCGCACCAGGTGCGGCTGCGGTTGCGGCTGCGATCGAGGAAAAGCCATTGGCAATTGGGGCAGATTTTCAAGCGCTCCGGCTCGCTCAAGGTGGCAAGCATCAGAGCCGAGCGCGCCGTGGCGACATCGAGCGGCGTGGGCGTAGCACTGATCGGATGCCGCCGGATGACGGTGGATGCCGCGTCGAGCAGATCGGCAAGGTGCTCGGACGAGGAATGCCCGAGTACCTCGGCGCGAAAATGCCGGTCGGCTGCTTCCCGAAGATTGAGAAAGGCCGTCCGGTCTTGCGGCACGACCGGCTCCAGCGGCCCGAACAGGTCCCTGTCGGCGCAGTAACGTGTCGCCGCCGCGGCAAAGGTGTCGAGGACCACGGGGTCAGCATAACGGTCAATCCGCTTTCCGGCATCGAAGCGCAGAACGACCGAATTGGCGACATCGAGAGCGAGTGCGCCACCGGAAAAACGATGCGGGGTCCATGAAAACGTCATGCAATATCCTAACTGGTAAAACGTATTTTACTAGTTATGATGATCTACAATCATGTTGTCATCAACCGGATTTTCCATGGCCTATTTTCTGCAACAACTTGCCAGCGCCCTGCCGATCGCCGCCCTCTACGCGCTGCTCGCCTTCGGCTATTCGATTTCCTTCTCTATTACCAAAAGGGCCGACCTGACCTATGGCGCGCTGTTCGGTTTCGCTGGCCAGATATTCCTGCTGTTTTCCGATTTCGCCTGGAACCGTCTCTGGCTGGTCCTGCCGGTTGCGCTTGCGGTCGGGGCGATCTCGGCGCTGGTCTACGCGCTGGGCGCGGGCCTCGTCGTCGGCCGCTCGGTCATGCGCAAGCTGGCGATGACGTCGGCCAATACGGTGGTCGTTGCCTCTCTCGGCGTGGCGATGGTCTTGATGGAACTGTCGCGGATCGCGGCGGAAACGCGCAGCCTGTGGCTGCCGCCGTTCCTCAACACGCCGCTCACGCTCTGGTCCGACCCTGAATTCCCGGTGACGCTGACGGCGATCCAGCTTCTGAACACGGCACTGATGCTGGCCATGGTGGGGGCAGGGCACCAATTTCTGGCACGCTCCGCCTGGGGTCGATCCTGGCGGGCGGTGTCCGACGATGCAGGCGCAGCGGCACTCTGCGGCGTCGACGGCACGCGCGTCTTCGTCGCCGCCTACGGCCTGTCGGCGCTGCTGGCCGCCATCGCCGGCATTCTTGCCACCTCCTACTACGGCAACATGGATTTTGGCGCAGGCCTGACCTTCGGCGTCAAGGTGCTGTTCATCGCCGCCATCGGCGGCCAGACGGCGCCGCTATTGGCAGCAGTCGGGGCAGCTGCAATGGGCCTGAGCGAAACGCTGTGGAGCGCCTACGGCCCGATGCTGTGGCGGGATTTTGCGATCTTCTCGTTCCTCGTCCTGCTTCTGGTCCTGACGCGAAAGGAGCAGTTCCAGCCGTAGTCAGCTTTCGGACCAGCGATCCCGGGCGCTGTCGTCCTCGTCCCTGGCGCTGACCCAGCCGCCGGCGCTGCCATCGGCCGCATGTTCCTTCTTCCAGAAGGGGGCGGAGGTCTTGAGGAAATCCATGATGAAATTGGCGCCGTCGAAGGCTGCCTGCCGACGCGGCGAGGCGGTGACGACCAGCACAATGTTTTCGCCGGGCAGGATCTTGCCGTAGCGGTGGATGGCGCTTACGGCCTGCAGCCCGAAGCGGCCGACGGCTTGCCTGCAGATGCGGGTGATCTCCGCTTCCGCCATGCCGGGGTAGTGTTCGAGTTCAAGCGCGCTCAACGTTCCAGCTTCGTCACGGCAGAGACCGGAGAAGGTGACGACGGCGCCGATGTCGTGGCGACCTTGCGAAAGCGCCCGCACCTCGGCGGCAAGATCGAAATCCTCCCGCTGGACGCGCACGGTCACAGGCACGTCGCGCACGGCCTCAGCCTCCAGTCATCGGCGGAAACAGCGCGATTTCCCGCGCGCCGTCGATCGGCTCGCTATGATCGACATGTTCCTGGTTGATGGCGACGCGGATGACGTTCTCGTGCTCCAGCGCCGTCTCGTATTCCTCCCCCAGAGTCTTCAAGTATGCCAGCAGGTCGCCGGCCGTGACGACACTTTCGGGAAGCTCCAGCGTTTCCCCGGCTTTGCCGATCCGCTCGCGCACCCAGGCGAAATAGACGAGATCGACGCTTGCCATCAGTCGACCATATGCTTGAGCCCGGCACGGAAATAGTCATAGCCGGTATAGAGCGTGATGGCCGCGGCGATCCACAGGAGCAGGATGCCCATCTCGGTGGTGTAGGGCAGGATCTTGTCGCCCGCGGGACCGGCGAGCAGGAAGGCGATAGCGATCATCTGGATCGTCGTCTTCCACTTGGCGATGCGGGTAACCGGCACGCTGACCTTCAGGGCGGCGAGATATTCGCGCAGGCCCGAAACGAGGATTTCGCGGCACAGGATGATGATCGCGGCCCAGATCGACCAGCCGGCGATCGTGCCATCGGCGGCGACGAGCAGCAGGACCGAGGCGACCAGCAGCTTGTCGGCGATCGGGTCGAGCATCTTGCCGATATTGGAGGTCTGCTGCCAGATGCGGGCGAGATAGCCGTCGAAGAAATCGGTGATCGAGGCGATTGCGAACAGCGCCAGCGCCGTCCAGCGGGCAAGGTCTGAACTCTGCAGTTTGCCTTCGATGAAGAAGCACAGAACGATCAGCGGAACAGCCAGAATGCGTCCGTAGGTCAGAAGATTGGGGATGCTGTAGGTGGTCGGCGTGGAGGACATGGATTCGGGTTCTCTGCGAGTTCTTGGGCGACAGATGAACGGCTTTGTGACAGCCGCGTCAACCGTTGTTTGATAGATCACCCGCAATTGTGGCGGAATTCATCTGAACGGACGCTGAACCGCATTGGCGGAAGTTCCCCAGGATTCAACCTGCAGTCCCCCGGGAACATGCTATTTCGCACCATCCTCATGAAAGTGGTCGTAGACGAGCCGTGCCACGGCTTCGGAAATACCCTCGACGGCCACGAGATCGTTGATGCCGGCGCGGGAAACCGCCTTGGCGGTGCCGAAATGCTGGAGAAGCCCGCGCTTGCGCGTCGGCCCGATGCCGGCGATCTCGTCCAGCGGGTTCTTGACCATTTCCTTCTTCCGCCGCGCCCGGTGCGAGCCGATGGCGAAGCGGTGCGCCTCGTCGCGCATGCGCTGGATGAAATAAAGCACCGGGTCGCGCGGCGGCAGCGTGAAGCCGTCGCGGCCGGGCGGAAAGAAGCGCTCGCGCCCGGCATCGCGATCGACGCCCTTGGCGACGCCGATGGCAACGACGCAATCCTCGATGTCGAGTTCCTTCAAGATTGCTCTGACCGCCGTCATCTGCCCCTGGCCGCCGTCGATCAGGACGACATCGGGCCAGGCCGGAAAGCCGGTGTCTTCGCCCGGTTCGGCGCTGCGATCCGGTTTTCCCTCTTCCTTCAAAAGCCGCGAGAACCGCCGGGTCATCACTTCCTTCATCATGCCGAAGTCGTCGCCGGGCGTGATGTCGGTCGATTTGATGTTGAACTTGCGGTACTGGCCTTTGACGAAACCTTCCGGCCCCGCCACCACCATGCCGCCGACGGCGTTGGTGCCCATGATATGGGAGTTGTCGTAGATCTCGATGCGGCGCGGAGCGCGCTCCAGCTTGAAGGTCTCGGCAAACCCCTGGAGCAGGCGCGACTGCGACGCGGTTTCGGCGAGCTTGCGGCCATGCGCCTCGCGGGCATTGGCGACTGCGTGCTCGACCAGATCCTTCTTTTCGCCGCGCTGGGGAACGAGGATTGAAACCTTGTAGCCGGATTTCTCCGTCAGCGCTTCGCCCAGCAGTTCCTGTTCGGCCACGGGTTCGCAGAGCAGGATCTGCCGCGGACAGGGCTTGTCGTCGTAGAACTGGGCGAGGAAGGCGCTCAGCACCTCGGCTGCTGGCAGGCCGGGATCGGCCTTCGGAAAATAGGCGCGATTGCCCCAGTTCTGGCCGGTGCGGAAAAAGAATACCTGGATGCAGGAAATGCCGCCTTCGTGGTGGATGGCAAAGACATCCGCTTCCTCGACGCCGGAGGGGTTGATGCCCTGATGGCTCTGGACATGCGACAGCGCCGCCAGCCGGTCGCGGTAGAGGGCCGCCCGCTCGAAATCGAGATTCTCCGAAGCCTCGTTCATGGCGGCGGCAATGGTCGCCTTCACCGTCTGGCTCTTGCCAGAGAGGAAATCCCTGGCTTCGCTGACCAGTTCTGCATAGTCGGCATCGCTGATCTCACGCGTGCAGGGGGCGGCGCAGCGCTTGATCTGGTGCAGCAGGCAGGGCCGCGTGCGGGTCTCGAAGACGCTGTCGGTGCAGGTGCGCAGAAGGAAGGCGCGCTGCAGCGAATTGATCGTCCGGCCGACGGCGCCGGCCGATGCGAACGGGCCGAAATAATCGCCCTTGCGGCTGCGGGCGCCGCGATGCTTGTAGAGCGCCGGGGCTCTGGAGTCGCCGGTCACCAGAATATAGGGAAAGGACTTGTCGTCGCGCAGCAGCACGTTGAAGCGCGGCCGCAAGCGCTTGATCAGGTTCGCTTCGAGCAGCAGCGCCTCGATCTCGGTGCGCGTCGTCACGAATTCCATATGCGCGGTCTCGCGCACCATCTTGGAGAGACGGTTGGAGTGGACGCGGCCCTGCGCGTAGTTGCCGACGCGCTTCTTCAGGCTGCGTGCCTTGCCGACATAGAGCACGTCGCCCGCCTCGTTGAACATGCGGTAGACGCCGGGGCTGTTGGGCAAAAGCTTGACGAAGGCCTGGATCAGTTCGGCGCCGCGCAGCCCGTCCGGGATCGCGCTGGTTTCCGCCCAGTCAAGAATGGGCGCCGGCGCGGGGCTTTCCGCTACGTCGATGAGGTCGTCTTCGTCGCTGGCATTTTCGTCGTAAAGAATGCCGCCATCGGTGGGCACGCGCCCGTTCATTCCACAATCTCCAAAATATCCGGCGTTTGCCAGGCCAGATGCTGGCCGCCATCGAGCGCGATCATCTGCCCGGTCATCGAGGGTGTGTCGAACAGAAAGCGGATTGTCCTGCCGAATTCCCCCAGTTGCGGCCCGGTCTTGAGGATCACGGCATCCACCTGCGTCTGGAAATCCGCCTGGTTCTGCCGCTCGTTCGGCAGGGTCGGGCCGGGGCCGATGGCGTTGACGCGAATTCTTGGGGCCAAGGCCTGCGCCATCGTCTTGGTCGCCGTCAGCAGCGCCGATTTCGATAACATATAGGAATAAAATCGCGGATTTGGAGACCAGACCCGCTGATCGACGATGTTGACGATCACGCCGGAATGCTGTTTCGGCAGCTGCGCCGCGAAATCGCGCGCCAGCAGCGACGGCGCCTTCACATGCAGGGCGAAATGCCGGTCCCAGATCGTCTCGTCGAACTCTTCGAGACTGTCCTTCTTGAACAGCGAGGCATTGTTGACGAGCAGCCCGATCGGACCGAGCGCCTCGACGGCTTTTGCCATCACGGTGGTGACGGAAGCGGTATCGGTCAGGTCCGCGACAATGGCCGCCGCATTGCCGCCTTGCGCGCGAAGGTGGGCTGCAAGCTCTTCTGCCTCCGCGGCCGAGGCATTGGCATGAATGGCGACGGCAAAGCCGTGCGCCGCCAGATCCTCGACGATTGCCTTGCCGATGCGCTTGGCGCCTCCGGTGACCAGCGCTGTTTTCAAAGGCGTCCTCAAGGGCGGATCCTGCCGTACGATTCGTGTCTATGCATTTCGCAAGGATATAGGAGCAGGCGACAGATTGCGAAACCGGCCCGCTCGTTCGTTTCGGAAAAATTAACGGGAGAGCGCTAAATTGAATTGTTTTCGATAGTTGTAGTATATATTTGGTTAAACCTATTTTGTGGTTAATAAATACCCTGTGGCTACACAGCAACATCGAATTTCTGCCGCCCTCGTGCCACTAAAAATTCACAATTTGGCTCTTGTGAATCCGCATTTGGTCGCCAATTTCTCCGTCAACCGGGCGGGTTAATTGCAATTTGTCCGATGTATCAGTTTAGGACCGCGAGGGTCCGGAGCATCGGTTCGAAAGGAGACTTTAATGCGTACTCTCATCGCTACCCTCATGGCATCTGCCGTGTCCCTCATCGCCTTCTCCGCCGCGCAGGCCGCAGATGCGATCGACGAAGTTCCGGCTGCCCCGGCTGCCGAATACAGCGAGCCGGCCGTGAAGAACTGGTCGGGCGCCTACGTCGGTGGTACGGCCAACTGGGCTCGCGGCGAATATGATGCGACGGGCGGTCGCGGCGCTTCCGGTATGGGTGGCGGTCTCTACGGCGGCTACAACATGCAGAGCGGCCAGATCGTCTACGGCGGTGAAGCCGATATCAATTACGGCGACAACGACACCCGCAGCCCCACCCGCAAGATGGAGCAGGGCGTCAACGGCTCGGTTCGTGCCCGCGTCGGTTACGACCTGAACCCGGTTCTCCTCTACGGTACGGCCGGTGTTGCCGCATCCAGCGTCAAGGCAACGCAGGCTGGCGGTTCGGACAAGAACACGCTGCTCGGCTGGACGGCCGGTGCCGGTGCCGAAGCGTTCGTCACCGACAACGTCACGGCGCGCGTCGAATATCGCTACACCGACTACGGCTCGAAGGACTTCAACCTGCCGGGCGGCAACGTTTCCTCCGGTTACGACGAACACAGCGTCAAGGTCGGTATGGGCGTCAAGTTCTGATACCGAAGTTCATGCATGACAAAAAGGCCGGAGCGATCCGGCCTTTTTGCGTTTCTGGATGAGTCGTTGCTGCGGCTCAAGCCTTGAACTGCGCATAGTCCGGGAAGAATTTCTCGAACTTCTGCGGCCAGTTCTTCAGCTTCGGACGGCCCTTCTGCCATTCGCCGGCAAAGCGAAGTTCGATATAGCGTAGCATCGCGGCAAGCGCGAAATGGCCGGCATGGAGCTTGGCGCCGGTCTTCGGCAGGTTGGCGTTGAGGTAGTCGAGGCCGCGCACGACCTTTTCCCACTGCTTGTCGATCCAGGGCTGGTGGATCTTTTCCGGCGGATGGAAGCGCTTTTCGTAGACGATGGCGAGCAGGCTGTCGCAAATGCCGTCGCAGAGCGCCTCCAGCATTTCCACCTCGGTCCGCTTTTCGGCATTGCGCGGATAGAGCTTTCCCTTCGTCTCGCGGTCGATGAAATGCATGATCGCCCGGCTGTCGTAGATCGACTTTCCATCGGGGGTGATCAACGTCGGGATCTTGCCGAGCGGGTTGTTGGAGATCAGTTCGGGCGTGTTGGCGTTCGTATCGGTCAGCACGCTTTCGGCGGCAATTCCGGCGTAGCGAGCGCCCATGCGCACCTTGTTGGAATAGGGGGAGGCGGGGGAGTAGAGAATCTTCATCGTGTTCTTTCTTTTTGTGTTCAAGGCCCGTTAGATATCAGGGTATAGGCGGCTGGTTGAAGTTTTTCAGTTTGCAGCCCCCGCGATCGATTTCGCCGCAGGTGCGGAAACTGAGGTCCCTGCTGAAGCAGATGCGCACCTCTTCGATGCGTCCCTCTGCGCAAGTGACGGCCAGCGCATCGTCGCGCAGGCCTGGATTGGCGGCGGATAGGGTGGTTTCGATCTCCGCCGCGGTTGTTCGCCGGTGCGTTTCCACCGATTGCAGCGCTGGCGGTATCGTCACTTTCTCGCGGGCGGCACGGAGCACGGTGAAATAGTCTTTCTGGCTCAGCCCCGAACAGGACCCGTGTTTGCGCCATTCATGGCCGATCAGGCCCATCGATGGCATGATGTCGAACAGGGTGCGCCCAAGCGCCTCCGGCACACGGTCGGATTCGCGCGTCCGGCAGAATTCCGGATAGCCCTGCTCGTTCTGTGGCCAGAGACCGTGAACGATGAAGCCGTGGCCCGCCGCGCATTGTTCAGTCCGGCCGGAGGGATCGTTTTCGATGCACCAGCTCGGCGACCAGGACAGCGACAGGACGTAGAAATCGAAGCCGCTGCCGAGCGGTATGAGTTGGGCTTTGGCCTGCGTACTGGCGACGGAAGCGGTAGAGGCAGAGGCCGGCGTGCCGGTCTTCCCCGCCTGCTGCTGTTCATCTTCTCCGCTGCATGCGGCCAGCAGAAGCGCGCCGACGAGCGGCAGGAACAGGCGCCGGAAATCCCTCACAAGGCTTACCGCAGCGAGGCGCATTGCGCGCCGTAGACATACCAGGGATCAAGGCCGCTCAGGCAGAACTCGATGTTGGAGCCGATGCCGGCAAAACCCCAGCCGCGCTCAATCAGATACCAGAGAGCCCGCCGCTCGCCATCGGTCGTGACGGCCGTGGCGAAGCAATATTCGCGCTCCACCGGGTGGGTCTCGTCGCGAAGTTCGATCCGGTTCAGGCCCATGTCGCGGATTTCCGCGATGGCGATGTCCGCCTTCAGGTAGTGGCGAGCGCGATAGCCGAAATCGGCTGTGATGAAGCCGAGAATTGACCGGTTGCGGCAAGCTGTCGCGGTATAATCCAGTGTGCTCGACGGTTCGGCTGCCCTGGCCGGGACCGCGCCGGGCAAGGCAGTCGCGAGGGAGAGAAGGAGGCATGCGGCGCGCATTCTGGTCATGATCGTCTCCCGAAATGTCCCCCCGAGATTGCGTCTCCGGGGGCTAGCCGTCAAGTCTCGTTCAATCCTGCTCCGGCACTTCCTCGCCGCGCAGCCAGAAGACCCGGGCGGAGGCGTGCCGATCCTGCTTCAGCCGGTCCTTGAGGAAGGGCAGGAGGACATCGAGCTCATCCTTCAGCGTATAGGGCGGGTTGACGACGATCAGTCCCGACCCCGAAAGACCGGTCGTGTCACGATCACTGCGCACCGACAGCTCGGCACACAGCATCTTCGGGATTTCCAGCGCTTTCAGCGCGGCGTGAAAGGCGGTTATCGGTGCGCCCTGTTTCAGCGGATACCACAGGCAGAAAGTGCCGCCGGAGAACCGGCGCCAGGCTTTTGCGAGACCGTCCGCCAGCCGCTCGAACTCGCCGGCCACCTCGAAGGGCGGATCGACCAGCACCAGCCCGCGCTTTTCCTTCGGCGGCAGATGGGCGCCGAGCGCCAGCCAGCCGTCGAGCTGGGTGATGCGGCTCTGGAAATCGCCGTCGAACAGGCGGTGCAGCGTCTCGTAGTCATCCGGGTGCAGTTCCATCGCCGACAGCCGGTCCTGCGGCCGCATCAGCATGCGGGTGAGCTTGGGCGAGCCGGGATAAAGCTTGAGGCCGCCATCCGGGTTGAGGTCGCGTACGGCCGTCAGATAGGGTTGAAGCAGGGCCTTTGCCTTCGCCGGGATGTCCGCGTCGAGAAGGCGGCCGATGCCGTCCTGCCATTCGCCGGTCTTCTGCGCCTCCTCGCTCGACAGATCATAAAGGCCGATGCCCGCATGCGTATCGAGCACTCGGAAAGCCTTGTCCTTCTGTTCCATGTAGACGATCAGGCGGGCGAGCACGGCGTGCTTCAGGACGTCGGCGAAATTGCCTGCGTGGTAGATGTGACGGTAATTCATTCGCGTCCCTGATGGTGCCGATGAAATGTTGGAATGCATGGCGGTTGGGACTTTGAGACCCTTGCGCGATGCAATATAGAAAAGACATGAACCTTGCGACCCCCATCAAGCCAGAAAAGTCCATCGCCCATTCGGTCTGTCCGCACGACTGTCCCTCCGCCTGCGCGCTCGAAATCGATCTGACGCAGGAGGGCCGGATCGGCCGGGTTCGCGGCGCAAGCGCCAATACCTATACGGCCGGCGTCATCTGCGCCAAGGTCGCGCGTTATTCCGAGCGTATCTACCATCCGGGCCGCCTGATGGTGCCGCAGCGGCGCAAGGGGGCGAAGGGTGAGGGAAGCTGGCAGGAGATCAGCTGGGACGATGCGCTTGACGAAATCGCCGGGGCTTTCGTCAAGGCCGAACAGCAATATGGCTCCGAGGCTGTCTGGCCTTATTTCTACGCCGGCACGATGGGCCAGGTGCAGCGCGATTCGATCGAACGCCTGCGCCATGCCAAGCGCTATTCGGGCTTCTTCGGCTCGATCTGTACCAATCTCGCCTGGACGGGGCTGACGATGGCCACGGGCTCGCTCCGAGGCCCCGATCCGCGCGAGATGGCGAAATCCGATTGCGTCGTCATCTGGGGCACCAATGCAGTTTCGACGCAGGTCAATGTGATGACCCATGCGATCAAGGCGCGCAAGGAACGCGGCGCCAAGATCGTCGTCATCGACATCTACGACAATCCGACAATCAAGCAGGCGGATATGGGGCTGGTGCTAAAGCCCGGCACCGATGCGGCGCTCGCCTGCGCCGTCATGCATATCGCCTTCCGCGACGGCTATGCGGACCGGTCCTATCTGGCAGACTATGCCGATGATCCGGCCGGGCTCGAAAGTCACCTGAAAACCCGCACGCCGGAATGGGCGTCCGCCATCACCGGCCTGCCGGCCGCGGAGATCGAGGCTTTCGGCAAGCTCGTCGGCACGACCCCGAAAACCTACTTCCGCCTCGGCTACGGCTTTACCCGCCAGCGCAACGGCGCCGTCGCGATCCACGCGGCCGCCTCGGTGGCGACCGTTCTTGGATCGTGGAAACACGAAGGCGGCGGCGCGTTTCATTCCAACAACGATATCTTCAAGTTCGACAAGCGCGAACTGGTGGGTTCGGCGATGCTCGACCCGGATATCCGTCTGCTCGATCAATCGCAAATCGGCCGGGTGCTGACCGGCGACGCCGAGGCACTGCGCCATCGCGGGCCGGTCACGGCGATGCTGATCCAGAACACCAATCCGGCCAACGTCGCGCCCGAGCAGCGGCTGGTGAAGCGCGGCTTCCTGCGCGACGACCTGTTCGTCGCCGTGCACGAGCAGTTCATGACCGATACGGCGAAACTCGCCGATATCGTCCTGCCCGCCACGATGTTCCTCGAGCATGACGATCTCTATCGCGGCGGCGGCCACCAACACATCCTGCTCGGCCCCAAGGTGGTCGAGCCACCCTCGACGGTGCGGACCAATCTCTTCGTGATCGAGGAACTGGCCAAGCGCCTCGGCGTGGCCGACAAGCCCGGCTTCGGCCTCAGCGAGCGCGAGCATATCGACCATATCCTGGTGAACTACGGCATCGGATATGAGGGCCTGAAGTGCGACAAATGGCTGGATGTCCAGCCGGATTTCGACACGGCGCATTTCATCAAGGGGTTCGGCCATCCAGACGGCAAATTCCGCTTCAAGGCTGACTGGACCGGTACGCCGGCGCCGAACCGGCCACCGAAGGCACTCGGCCTCCAAGGCCCGCATGCAAAACTGCCGGAATTTCCCGATCATGTCGACCTGATCGAGGTCGCGGACGAGAAACATCCGTTCCGGCTGGCAACGTCGCCGGCGCGCTCCTTCCTGAACTCGACGTTTGCCGAGACGCCGTCTTCCATCCAGAAGGAGGTTCGCCCCGAGGCGATGATCCACGCGGACGATGCTGCGGCTCTTGGTCTTGCAAACGGCGATATCGTCCGGATCGGCAACGAGCGCGGCGAAATCCGCCTGCATGCCAGGCTCGGCGGCGGCGCGCGGCGCGGCGTGGTGATCGCCGAGGGGCTCTGGCCGAACGATTCGCACCTGGACGGGGAGGGCATCAACGTGCTCACCGGTGCCGATGCGGCAGCGCCCTATGGCGGTGCCGCCTTCCATGACAATCACGTATGGCTGCGCAAGGATTGAAGGGCGAATGACGAAGTTTCGCGACGCAAAGATCGAACTCTTGAAAGACGAGACGCTTTCGAAGAACTGGTATCACCTGCGCAATGTCACCTTCAACTATACCGGCTCCAATGGAGTGACGAAGAAGCTGAAACGAGAGGTCTACGATCGCGGCAACGGCGCGACGATCCTGCTCTACGATCCGAGGCGCGACAGCGTCATCCTCGTGCGCCAGTTCCGCGTGCCCGCACACCTCAACGGCCATTCCGGCTGGCTGCTCGAAACGCCGGCCGGATTGCTTGACGGCGATCACCCGGAGGAGGCGATCCGGCGCGAGGTGATGGAGGAAACCGGTTATCTGGTCACCGATGTGCGTCCCGTCTTCCAGGCCTTCATGTCGCCCGGCGCAGTGACCGAGACCATCCATTTCTTCGCCGCGATCATCGACGTGACGGTGCGCGCCGAAGACGGCGGCGGTGCCTCGCACGAGGACGAGGACATCGAGGTTCTCGAGGTTCCGCTGAAGGATGCTATGGCGATGATCGACAGCGGCGAGATCTGCGACGGCAAGACGATCATGCTGCTGCAATGGGCGATGCTGAACCGGGAGAGGTTGGCGGTCACTTAGAGTCCAAAAAGCGGAATGCCCTCGGCCATCGCTGCCTGTTGCAGTTTCCGGTCCAGCGTTGCCAAGGGTACGCCTTGCGTCAAAGCAAGTGCGAGATATGCAGCATCATAGGCCGTCAGTTGATGTTTACGGGCAAGCCTGATGATAACGGCGTCGTCACCGTCACCGACGATTTTGATCGGCAGTTGCCGGAGGCGAATGAGCGAAGTCAGCACATCCTCGCCCGGAATGCGTTTCCGTTTTTCGGCAGTAAGCAGAATGCTGCGCAGTTCGTGCGCGAGAAGATCAGGCGCCAGGGCCGCTTCGCTTACGAGTTGGTCCATCGCCGCTTCGGCGATTTCATGGTCCTCTTCGGGCAGGAACCATACAGCCGCGACCGATGCATCGACGACAAAGGCGGCCACTATTTTCGGCCTTCGTCACGCCATTGAAGAATTTCTTCCAGGGACACTGGTTTGCGCGCGGCCCGCTCTTGCCGCAAGAGCCGTACCAGGTTGGCGCGCTGTTCACGATCGTTGATCGGTACTAGGCGTGCGACAGGTGCGTCGCCCCGGGCGATAATGATTTCTTCGCCCGCTTCGACGCTAACAAGGAGTTCGGAAAGATGTGTCTTGGCCTCGGCCACCTTGACGGTTCGGGTCATGGCCATGCTCCAATGTAAAATCCACTGGCACAAACTAGGCGCGGGCGCGTACTTGGTCAAGGGGTTGGTCAAGGGCCGGCGTTTTATAAGGCGTCCGCCATAACCGCCTTGCCGCCGTCCAGCCGCACCTTGCCTTCAGCAACGAGCCGCAGCGCTGCGGGATAAGTCCGATGCTCTTCCACCAGCACCCGCGCAGCAAGGGTCTCCGCCGTATCGCCGGCAATGACCGGGACGGTTGCCTGCAGAATAACCGGCCCCTCGTCCATGCCCTCGGTGACAAAATGCACGGTACAGCCGGCTTCCGTCATGCCGGTATCGATTGCCCGTTGGTGGGTATGCAGGCCTGGAAAAAGCGGCAGCAGGGAAGGGTGGATGTTGATGATCCGGCCTTCGTAGGCGTTGATGAAGGTCGCGCTCAGCAGGCGCATATAGCCGGCGAGGCAGATGATATCAGGCGAAAGGCTTTCCAGCGCCGACAGGATCGCCGCTTCGTGCGCGTCCTTGCTGTCATAGTCCTTGCGGACGAAGGAAAAGGTCGGAATACCGAGTGCCGCCGCCTTGGCGAGCCCGCCGGCATCGGCCTTGTCGGAAACCACACCGATGATCTCAGCCGGAAAATCCGGTTCCGAGGCTGCCTTCGCCAGCGCCAGCATGTTGGAGCCGCCGCCGGAAATGAACACCACGACCCGTTTGCGGGCCGTTTTCACCGTATCGTTCATAGAGCAAGCGTGCCCTTGTAGATCGTGCCGGCTCCATCTTCTGCGCGGGCGACCATGCGGCCAAGCGCAAAGACAGTCTCGCCTTCGGCCTTGAGAACCGAAGCCACTTTTTCAGCATCTTCCGCTGCCACGACGACGATCATCCCGACGCCGCAGTTGAAGGTGCGCAGCATTTCGTTGGCCGCGACACCGCCGGTCTTGGCAAGCCAGGAGAAGACGGCCGGCGGCTGGATGGCCGAAAGATCGATCTCGGCGGCCAGATGCTTCGGCAGCACGCGCGGAATGTTTTCCGGAAAGCCACCGCCGGTGATGTGGGCAAGCGCCTTCAGCGCGCCGGTCTCGCGAATGGCCTTCAGGAGCGGCTTCACATAGATGCGCGTCGGAGTCATCAGCACGTCGGCCAACGTGCCTTCGCCGAAGGGAGCGGGCGCGTCCCAGGCAAGACCCGAGAGCGAAACGATCTTGCGGACCAGCGAATAACCGTTCGAATGAACACCGGAGGAGGCGAGGCCGAGGATGACGTCGCCCTCGGCGATATCGCCCGCCGGCAGCAGTTGCCCGCGTTCGGCCGCACCGACGGCGAAGCCCGCGAGGTCGTAGTCGCCGCCCGAATACATGCCCGGCATTTCGGCCGTCTCGCCGCCGATCAGCGCGCAGCCCGCCTCGCGGCAGCCCGCGGCGATGCCGCCGACGATCGCGGCACCCTGGTCCGGATCGAGCTTGCCGGTGGCAAAGTAATCGAGGAAGAACAAGGGTTCCGCGCCCTGCACGACGAGATCGTTGACGCACATGGCGACAAGGTCGATGCCGACGGTGTCGTGCTTGTTGGCGTCGATGGCGATCTTCAGCTTGGTGCCGACGCCGTCATTGGCGGCAACCAGAACCGGATCGGTGAAGCCTGCCGCCTTCAGGTCGAACAGGCCGCCGAAACCGCCGATCTCGCCGTCGGCGCCGGGACGCCGGGTCGAGCGCACGTGCGGCTTGATCTTTTCCACCAAAAGGTTTCCGGCGTCGATATCCACACCCGCATCGCTGTAGGTCAGACCGTTCTTTCCTGGCTCGCTCATGGCTTGATCTCCGGCGGTTTGTCGTTTTGGCAATGCGATTGGCATGACGATCAGGGAAGTGCAAGCATATTGCCCCTGAAACGCCCGCTTTTTTACTGTTTTGCCGCGTTGTCCCGACCGTTTGCAGCCATAGGCTTGACCGCGGTCGGTGGCCCATCCTATCTCCAAAGGCAGAAGCGGCGTTATGCGGCTTCAAGCGCGGGGCATCGGAATAGCGGCATGGTCAACAAAGTAAGCAGCAGCGGACTGCAGCGCCAGGTCATCTTCTGGGTGCTTTTCCTCGCCGCCTTCATCGCCTTCCTGATGGTGTTCTCGACGATCCTCCTGCCGTTCATCGCCGGCATGGCGCTTGCCTATTTTCTCGATCCGGTCGCCGACCGGCTGGAGAGGCTTGGCTTGAGCCGCCTGATGGCGACGGTCGTCATCCTGTTCGGCTTCGTTGTCGTCTTTGCCCTGTCGCTCGTCGTCATCATCCCGATCGTTTTCACCCAGGCAGCCGATTTCATTCAGAAGATGCCGGGATACATCACCAAGCTGCAGGAATTCGTCACCAGCCCGCATGCCTCGTGGCTGCCCGATTGGGTGGCCGGACAGATGGATACGATCAAGCAGAACTCCGCCAAGCTGCTCGAACAGGGCGCGAGCTTCCTCGGCACGCTGTTCCAGCAGATATGGAATTCGGGCATGGCGCTGCTCGATATCATCTCGCTGTTGGTCGTCACCCCGGTCGTCGCCTTCTATCTGCTGCTCGACTGGGACCGGATGGTCGGGAGGGTCGATAGCTGGATCCCGCGCGACCATGTCGCCACCGTTCGCCAGATCGCCCGGGACATGAACCTGACGATTGCCGGTTTCGTGCGCGGACAGGGGTCGCTCTGCATCATTCTCGGCCTGTTCTACGGCATTGGGCTGTCCTTCGCCGGCCTGAACTTCGGCCTGCTCATCGGCCTGTTTGCCGGCATGATCAGCTTCATTCCCTATGTCGGCTCGCTCGTCGGCCTCGTGCTTGCCGTCGGCGTGGCGCTCGTCCAGTTCTGGCCGGACTATCTTCACATCGGTATCGTGGCCGGCATCTTTTTCGTCGGGCAGTTTCTCGAAGGCAACGTGCTTCAGCCGCGGCTGGTCGGCAAGAGCGTCGGGCTGCATCCGGTCTGGCTGATGTTTGCGCTTCTGGCGTTCGGCGCCCTCTTCGGTTTCGTTGGCCTGCTGGTGGCGGTACCGTCGGCTGCCGCGATCGGCGTGCTTGTCCGCTTCGGCATCGGGCGCTACCTTGACAGCACGCTCTATCACGGCCACCGGACCGGCAAGAAGACCGCGCCGGAGCAGGAATTTCCAGAGTAAGCAGCGTATGGTCAGCAAGTTCGAACAACTGCCGCTCGTTTTCCAGCACGAGCCTCAGACCGGTCGTGACGATCTTCTCGTTTCCGAACGGCTGAGGGCAGCCGTGTCCATCATCGACAGCTGGCCGCGCTGGCCGTCGCCGGTCGTCATCCTGGCCGGGCCTGTCGGCTCGGGAAAATCGCATCTGGCAGCCATCTGGCGGGAAACGAGCGGCGCTGTCGCCATTCATCCGGCAGCGGGCAGCGACGCAGCTGAGGTCGCGGCGAAGAACCCAGTTCTGTTTGAGGATGCCGACCGGCAGGGTTTTGACGACCAGGCCCTGTTCCACGTCATCAACAGCGTGCGCGAGAATGGCACCAGCCTGCTGATCACCAGCCGGCTGTGGCCGATGTCCTGGCCGGTCGAGCTGGCCGACCTGCGCTCGCGCCTGAAGGCTGCAACCGTGGTCGAGATCGGCGAGCCGGATGATGAGCTGCTGGCCCAGGTTCTGGTCAAGCTTTTGGCCGATCGCCAGCTCAGCGTCGATGACCGGCTGATCGGCTACATCGTGGCGCGCATGGAACGCTCGCTCGAATCGGCTCAGACGATCGTCGAGCGGCTCGATCATCTGGCGCTTGCACGCGGAACGCGCATCAATAGGGCGTTGGCGTCGGAAGTGCTCAACACCCTTGGAAAGACACGCGAAATCGATTGACTGTCACAGTTCCGTCGTCAAACTGGGCTAGGCGCTTCGGGAAAAGCATAAGGCGGGCTGAAGATAATGGACACTGTAAAATCTGCGACAATCGCCCATGAGCCTGTGGCGTATGAAACCGATCTCCTGACGAGCCCGGAACGCTTCATCAACCGCGAATTCTCCTGGCTCCAGTTCAACCGCCGCGTTCTGGAGGAAACGCTGAACACGGCGCATCCGTTGCTGGAGCGCGTGCGTTTCCTGTCGATTTCCGCCGCCAACCTCGACGAATTCTTCATGGTCCGCGTCGCCGGTCTCGAAGGCCAGGTGCGTCAGGGCGTGCTGGTGCGCAGCCCGGATGGAAAGACGCCGGTCGAGCAGTTGGAGGACATCCTCAAGGAAATCGACAATCTGCAGATGGAACAGCAGGCCTCGCTTGCCGTCCTGCAGCAATATCTCGCCAAGGAAGATATTCTCATCGTCCGCCCGGTGTCGCTGTCGGCGCAGGACCGGACCTGGCTGGCGAATGAGTTCGAGCAGTCGATCTTTCCGGTGCTGACGCCGCTTTCGATCGACCCGGCGCACCCGTTCCCGTTCATCCCGAATCTCGGCTTCACCATGGGCTTGCAGCTCGTCAGCAAAAGCGGCCGCGAGCCGATGACGGCGCTTCTACGCCTGCCGGTCGCGCTCGAACGGTTCATCCGCCTGCCGGACGCCAAGTCCGTTATCCGCTACATCACGCTGGAGGATGCGGTCAGCCTGTTCATCGAGCGGCTGTTCCCCGGCTATGAGGTCAAGGGTTCGGGCACCTTCCGCATCATTCGAGACAGCGATATCGAAGTCGAGGAAGAGGCCGAAGATCTCGTCCGCTTCTTCGAGACGGCGCTGAAGCGCCGCCGCCGCGGATCGGTGATCCGTATCGAGATCGATTCCGAGATGCCGCTGGAACTGCGCCATTTCGTTGTCGGCGAACTCGGCGTCGCGGAAAACCGCGTCGCCGTGCTGCCCGGCCTTCTGGCCCTCAACACTTTGTCCGAGATCACGAAGGCGCCGCGCGACGATTTGCGCTTCGAGCCGTACAATGCGCGATTTCCCGAACGCGTCCGCGAACACGCCGGAGACTGTCTTGCAGCCATCCGCGAAAAGGACATGGTCGTCCACCACCCCTACGAGAGCTTCGACGTGGTGGTCCAGTTTCTGCTCCAGGCTGCGCGCGATCCTGACGTTCTGGCGATAAAGCAGACGCTTTATCGGACGTCCAACGACAGCCCGATCGTGCGTGCGTTGATCGATGCCGCCGAAGCGGGCAAGTCGGTGACGGCGCTGGTCGAACTCAAGGCGCGCTTTGACGAGGAAGCCAATATCCGCTGGGCGCGCGACCTCGAACGCGCCGGCGTGCAAGTGGTGTTCGGCTTCATCGAACTGAAGACACATGCGAAGATGTCGATGGTGGTGCGTCGCGAGGAGGGCAAGCTCAGGACCTACTGCCACCTCGGCACCGGCAACTACCACCCGGTCACGGCGAAGATCTATACGGACCTGTCCTTCTTCACCTGCAATCCGAAGATTGCCCATGACATGGCCAATATCTTCAACTTTATCACTGGCTACGGCGAGCCCGAGGCCGGCATGAAGCTGGCGATTTCGCCGCACACGCTGCGTCCGCGCATCCTGCAGCATATCGGCGAGGAAATCGACCATGCCGAGGCCGGCCGTCCCGCGTCGATCTGGATGAAGATGAATTCGCTGGTGGATCCGGAGATCATCGACGCGCTCTACCGCGCAAGCCGGGCGGGCGTCGAGATCGACCTGGTGGTGCGCGGCATCTGCTGCCTGCGGCCGCAGGTGCCGGGTCTGTCCGACAATATCCGCGTCAAATCGATCGTCGGACGTTTCCTTGAACATTCGCGCATCTTCTGCTTCGGCAACGGCCATGGACTTCCCTCCGAGCACGCGCTCGTCTATATCGGGTCGGCGGACATGATGCCGCGCAATCTGGACCGGCGGGTGGAGACCCTTGTGCCTCTCATCAACCGGACTGTGCATGAACAGGTACTGTCGCAGATCATGCTGGGCAATCTCATCGATAACCAGCAGAGCTACGAGATCCTTCCGGACGGAACGTCGCGGCGCATGGAAGTCGCCCGCGATTCCGAGCCGTTCAATGCTCAGGTCTATTTCATGACCAACCCCAGCCTGTCCGGGCGGGGAGAAGCCTTGAAATCCAGCACCCCGAAGGTAATCGCCGGCTGGGACAGCGGCCGCAGAAGATAAAACTGGATTTGCATGGTAGAATCTGAAGCCCAGGGGCGTTTGCCTGGAATTGCCCCGGTCTCCGTCGTGGATATCGGGTCGAACTCGATTCGACTGGTGATCTATGAGGGGCTGAGCCGCTCCCCCGCAGTGCTGTTCAACGAAAAGGTCATGTGCGGCCTCGGCAAGGGCATCGACGCGACCGGACGCATGGACGCCGTGAGCGTCGAGCGGGCACTGAAGGCGCTGCATCGCTTCAGGGCTCTGTCCACCCAGGCGCGCGCCTCGACCGTTTTCGTGCTCGCCACAGCCGCCGCCCGCGATGCCTCGAACGGCCCGGATTTCATCCGCCGGGCGGAGATCATACTCGGCCAGAAGATTCGCGTGCTGACCGGCGAGGAAGAAGCCTATTTCTCCGCGATGGGCATCATCAGCGGCTATCACGATCCGGACGGCGTCGTCGGCGATCTCGGCGGCGGTTCGCTGGAGCTTGTCGATGTCGTCGGCACCAAGGTCGGCAAGGGCATCACCCTGCCACTCGGCGGCATCCGACTGTCGGAACACGCCGAAGGATCGATCGTCAAGGCGCGCAGCCATGTGCGCCGCTACATGAAGGGCGCGCAGGTGCTGCGGAACGTTGCCGGCCGCACCTTCTACGCCGTTGGTGGCACCTGGCGCTCGATCGCCAAGCTGCATATGGAGATGCGCAATTATCCGCTGAACATGATGCAGGGGTACGAGATCTCCTATGAGGAAGCCATTGCCTTCCTGCCCGAGGTGATCGAGCCGAAGGACACCAGGTCTCCGGCATATGCGAGCATCTCGAAGACCCGCCGTGCACTCCTGCCCTTCGGCGCCGTTGCCATGCAGGAAGCGATCGCGCAGATGAAGCCGGCACGCATCTCGTTTTCAGCGCTCGGCGTTCGCGAGGGCTATCTGTTTTCGCTGCTGTCGGAAACCATGCGCGCCCATGATCCGCTGCTGACGGCGGCCGGCGAAATCGCCATCCTGCGTGCCCGCTCGCCCGAGCATGCGCGCGAGCTTGCCGATTGGAGCGGCAAGATGGTGCCGCATTTCGGCATCACCGAGACCGAGGAAGAGGGGCGTTACCGCCAGGCCGCCTGCCTGCTCGCCGATATCAGTTGGCGCGCCCATCCCGACTACCGCGGACTGCAGGCGCTCAACATCATCGCCCACAGTACCTTCGCCGGCATCACCCATGCCGGTCGCGCCTATATCGCGCTTGCCAACTACTATCGTTTCGAAGGCCTCAACGACGACGGCGCCACCGAACCCCTGGCGGCGATCGCCACGCCGCGCCTGCTGGAACTCGCCAAGCTTCTGGGCGGCCTGCTCAGGGTCGTCTACCTGTTGTCGGCCTCAATGCCGGGCATCGTTCGCAATCTCGATATCCGCCCGTCCAGGGCCCCGGACCTCGATCTCGAATTCGTCGTGCCCTCCGCCTATTCGGAATTTACCGGCGAGCGTCTCGACGGCCGGCTGCAGCAGCTTGCCAGGCTGACAGGCAAGCGGATCGCGTTTCGGTTCCAGTAGGCAGGGAATCCGATTGTTGGTTAGGCGGCTTTCCGGAGATGAGGCGGTGGCCCAGGCGAATATCGCTGGTTCAACTTCGGTGCAAAATGCTATTCGGCCGGAATCCGCAGATCGAACGTCTCGGCGGCGGCCGCGATCTTGGCCTGTGATCTCAGTGCCATTACGCCTAGCGTCTGGCCACGTCCCTTGACCGCGTGGCTGCCGAGATCCTCGATCGCGACCGTGTGCGGAAACTTGATCCTTTCCGCAAGCTCGGCCGAGATCAGCACCGGCCTGTTCAGCGTCTTGCACAGCGATTCCAGCCGCGCCGTCGTGTTCACCGTGTCGCCAAAATAGGCGATCTTGTGGTGGTGTACGCCGATTTCCGCCGTGATGATCGATCCGCCATGAAGGGCGGCCCGCAGCCGTGGCACCTGGCCGAACCGCTTGCGCCAGGCTTCCGCATCGGCTTCGATATCGTCAAGGATATCGAAGATGCAGCGAACGCAGCGTGCATGTTTCACGCCTTTTTCCAATGGCCAGGTAACGATCGCAGCGTCGCCGACATAGTCGTCGATCGCGCCCTTGTGGCGCCGGACCGGCTCAGCAAAGGCCGCAAACAGCGCCTTCAGAAACTGCTGCGCGCGCAGGTCGCCATGCTTCTCGGCAAAGGAAGTCGAATCGGCGAGATCGATGAACAGGAAGACGCGCTCCTCCTTTACCGGTGTGCGGTAACGGCTGATCAGCATGCTCGTGAACACATCGTGGCCGAGCAGGTCGCGGACGCGCAGTATGAAAACGATCAGGGCGCAGACGGCGAGCGCATAGAGGAAGACGTGGAACGGCATGACGATGATGTCGGCCAGCGACTTCGGCTCGATGAAGCCCAGCCCCCACAGCAACAGGGCCGCCAGCGCATAGCCGGCGCTCATCAGCACTTCATAGATCACCAGCGCTGAAACGATGAAGACCGGCGTTGGAAGCCGCTCGATCCGCCGGCTCAGCGGGCGAAACAGCAGCCGGCGTTCGAACGCGATGATCGGCACGCCCAAAAAGGCAGCGAAGACCGCGCCGATGATCACGGGTGAGTCGGGATAGACCACCAGGCCGTAGAGCACGCCGCTCAGCGCCATGCCGAGCGTGATCATCAGCCAGTTCTCTGTGGGAGATATTTCTCTCATGATACCCGGTTCGCCGTGGCAGGAGACGCCATTGTTCCACTTGGGGACGTAGGGTCAAGAAAATTCGCGTAATCTTCTTGTCGAAATGGGTCGGATGACGTCACGGTCGCCGGAGAGCTTAAAGCTCCACCGCCTCGATCTTGCGGTCGATGAAACGCAGCGCGACTTCGCCATTGATCAGCTTAAGCGCGGTATCGCCGAACAACTCGCGGCGCCAGCCCTTAAGCGCCCCGACATCAGCCTTCGGGCCTTCCGAGGCGATGCGCTCCAGATCGTCGGAATTGGCGATGATCTTGGCGGCGACGCCCTGCTTTTCCGCGATCAGCTTGAGCAGCACCTTGAGCATTTCGCTGGCGGCAGCGGCCCCTTCCGCCGACTGGTTCTGACGCGGCAGCTTCGGCATTTCCGATTTCGGCAGCTCGAGCGCGGCGTTGACGGCCTCGAGGATGGCTGTGCCCGCTGCCGAACGCTCCCAGCCCTTGGGGATCGTGCGCAGGCGCGACAGGGCTTCCGTGTCCTTGGGCTGCTGCTGGGCGATCTCGTAGAGGCCGTCATCCTTGAGGATGCGGCCGCGCGGCACATTGCGGCTGCGCGCCTCGCGCTCGCGCCAGGCCGCGACCTTTTGCAAGACGGCGAGTTCCTGCGGCTTCTTCAGCCGCATCTTCAGCCGCTGCCAGGCATCGTCCGGGTGGATGTCGTAGGTTTCCTTGGCTTCGAGGATCGCCATCTCCTCGGTCAGCCAGAGCGAGCGGCCTTCACGCTCAAGCTCTTCCTTCAGATGCAGGTAGACCTCGCGCAGATGGGTGACGTCGGCCAGCGCATAATCGAGCTGCTTGTCCGACAGCGGCCGGCGGCTCCAGTCGGTGAAGCGCGAGGACTTGTCGATGTGCACGCCCTTGATGCGGCTGACGAGCTGGTCATAGGAAACGCTGTCGCCGAAACCGCAGACCATGGCGGCGACCTGCGTGTCGAAGATCGGATGCGGGATCAGCTGGCCGAGGTTGTAGATGATTTCGATGTCCTGGCGCGCGGCGTGAAACACCTTGATCACGCTGGTATCGGCCATCAGTTCGAAGAACGGCGCAAGATCGATATCCTTCGCCATCGGATCGACGATGACGGCGATGTCCGGTCCGGCCATCTGGATCAGGCACAGCTGCGGCCAGAAGGTCGTTTCGCGGAGAAATTCCGTGTCGATTGTCAGGTACTGCCCCTGAGCCAGCGTTTCGCAGGCGGCGGCGAGTTCGGCGGTTGTCTCGATCATCAAACTTCAATCACTATGGCGGAAATGAGGCTATAAACTCACCCGATGTATCGCTTCGCGCTATCTGCCACAATGGCAAAAAGCTCACGCGATACGGAAATATCCCGACATTCCGGTCTTCTGATGCTCGATGATATGGCAATGCAGCAGCCAGTCTCCAAGGTTGTCGGCGACGAAACCGAGTTCTGCCTGCTCGTCTGGAAGCAAAAGGATGGTGTCTGTTGGCGGCGGCAGCATCGTGCGCTTGTTCGAACTGAGGATACGGAAGCTGAGGCCATGCAGGTGGATCGGATGCGCATGCGGCGTACGGTTCCTGACCTGCAGCACATAGCTCCTGCCAAGCTTCAGCTCCGAAAGCGGTGCCACCGGATCGAGCGTATCGCCCGGCCACGGCACCTTGTTGATTGCCCAGAGGGTATAGCCGAGCGTGCCGCAGATGCTTGGCGCCGGCGCATGTTCGGCCGTTGCGGTGAAATCGAGAGGAATGCGTTCGGCGGTCGACAGATCGGCCTCGGCGATCGGATTGGCGGCAAGCGGTTTGACATCGCCGATATCGCGTTTCAGCGAGGCGCCGGTCGCCCGCACGGTCGCGATCGTCCAGGGATGGGAGCCGCGGAAATTGCCGAGCCTGACCACTGTGCCCTCCGTGTCCGGCATGCGCAGGATCAGCTCGACGCGCTGGCCGGGGCCGAAATCCAGGCGGTCGAGGTGGAAGGGCGTCTCAACCGGGTTGCCGTCAAGTGCGATGACCACAGCTGCTGCCCCATCCGCTCCCAGCGTGTAGATGCGCGTGACGTCGGTCGCCGCCAGCCGAACCCGCACAAGGCCGCCGGACGGCGCGTCGTAGGCGGGCTCTTGCTGCCAGTTGGCCGTGCGGATCGTGCCATAGGTGCCCCCGCGCGCCGCGTCGCGGGGTTTGAACGGAGCGAGGAATGCGCCGCCATTGCCCAATCGCCAGTCGCGCAGATTGAGCACGATTTCGGCGTCGAAGACCGGATCGGAGGGGTTTTCGACGACGATGACACCGGTGAGGCCATGGCCCATCTGGGTCAGCGTGTTGCAATGCGGATGATACCAGAAGATGCCGGCGTCCGGCGGCGTGAAGGCATAGTCGAAGCTGTCGCCTGGATAGACGTAAGGCTGCGTCATCTCCGGAACGCCGTCCATCGCATTGACGATGCGCAGACCGTGCCAATGGATCGTCGTCGGCTCGTCAAGGGCGTTCACTAGGCGGGCGGCAAAGGGTTCACCTTTCCTCATCCGGATAACCGGCGGCATGCCTGTGGCGGCCTGGTCTGTCCCGTAGGTCATCACCTTTGGCGTGATGCCGTCCGTCGCAAGCTTTGCATCAATGAGCTGCGCCTTGAGCGAAAGCGGCGAGGGGGCGGCGGCACCGCTTCTGGCCGCAAGGCCGGCGCCAAGCGAGAAGGAGGCGGCTGCGGCGGCTGATCCCTTGAGAAGCGTGCGGCGGCTGATGACTGGCATGAGGAGGGTTCCGGCAGTTGAGATGCTTACGCCTCTTAAACTTGACGGCATCATTCAGCAATTGCAAAGCGCCGGCATCTTGCCGCAGTGGTTAGGCGTCCTTCTTTTCCCCGGGTGCTGCCGCAAGCTTGTTGAAGAAGGAGGACGTGCGCAACAGGTTGCGGAAGCGCATCCGCCGCGCGCCGGCCGGCACCGCGCCGCGCGCCGTCATGCGCTGCAGGGTGTAGAGCATGAAGGCGGCAAGCACCGCAGCCGTATAGATGAACAATGCCTGCGGTCCGAAGATATCCAGCATGAAGGAGGCAAACAGCGGGCCGACAACGGCGCCGCACGACCAGAAGAACAGCATGCCCGCAGACACCAGCGCATGCTGGCCTTCGGCGGCGTGGTCGTTGGCATGGGCCGAGCAGAGCGAATAGAGCGGCATGGCGAAGGCGCCGAAGACGAAGATGCCGATGAAATTCAGCCACTCGTCGCTGCCGGCGAAGAAGGCGAGGTAGAGACCGGCGATGAGCGAGCCGAAGGTGGCGAAGAGGATAATCAGCCGCCGGTCCAGCCGGTCGGAATAGAGCCCGAGCGGATATTGCAGCACGACGCCGCCGATGATGCCGACGCTCATGAAGGTGGCAATCGCAGTGATCGACAGGCCGATACCCTCGGCATAGATCGGTCCAAGCGAACGGAAGGTCGAGTTGGTGAGACCCACCACGATGCAGCCGATCGTTGCGAGCGGCGAGATGTTCCATAGCGCCTTGATGTCGAACTTGATGGCTTCCGGTGCGCCCGGGCTCGAACGGTCGGCAAAGGCGATCGGTACCAGCGACAAAGTCAGCGCCATGGAGACGATGGCAAAAAGCTGGAAGCCTTCGATGCCGACGGTCGGGATCAGATATTGCGCCGCCGTGACCGAGCCGAGATCGACCAGGCGGTAGATCGACAGCGTGCGGGCGCGGTTGGAATTCGTCACCCGCGCATTGAGCCAGCTTTCGACGGTGGCGAACAGGCTCGCAAAACAGATGCCGGCAACCAGTCGCATCAGGAACCAGAACCACGGATCGATCAAGAGCACCATGGCAATGGAGGCGGCGGACGCGATGGCCGCCATGGCCGAAAACGTCCGGATATGCCCGATCGAGCGCAGGATTCGCGTCACATAGATGCAGCCGATGGCAAAGCCGATATTGTAGCCCGTGCCGACAAGGCCGATCAGCGAGGTCGAAAACCCCTCCTGAAGCGCCCGCAATGAAATATACGTCCCCTGAAGCCCGTTACCGCCGATCAGTATGCCGGCGGTGATCAGGAGGGGGATGAGCGGGCGAATCTGGGACATGAAGAAATCATCCGGACGGACGCGACTCTATGCCTGCGTGCCGAGGATCATCCTTAAACGGCCCGCGCCGTCAAAAACAGTCACGATAATTGATGGTCCGTTCAGCTTCCCGTATGGATGGGCGGTTTCAACGATCGATCGGCGCCGAACAGCAGCCGTATCCTCCCGGCAACCCCGGTCATCGGTGCCCCGGCCTTGACAAATCGGCCTCACCATGCGCTTTTCCGCCCGATTTTGACGCTGCCGCAGCGCGCTTTGGCGTGGCTGCGCGCCACCCTTGGTTCCAGGATAATATGATGCACCCTTACCGCAGCCACACTTGTGCCGCTCTTAGCAAATCCGATGTCGGCCAGACCGTCCGTCTGTCCGGCTGGGTTCACCGCGTCCGTGACCATGGCGGCCTGCTGTTCATCGACCTTCGCGATCACTACGGCATGACGCAGATCGTCGTCGATCCCGACAGCCCGGCCTTCAAGGCGGCGGAAACCGTACGCGGCGAGTGGGTCATCCGCGTCGACGGCCTCGTCAAGGCGCGCTCGGACGACACCGTCAACAAGCACATGGCAACCGGCGAGATCGAGCTCTATGCGCAGGAGATCGAAGTCCTCTCCGCCGCCAAGGAGCTGCCGCTGCCGGTCTTCGGCGAGCCTGAATATCCCGAAGACGTCCGCCTGAAATACCGGTTCCTCGACCTGCGCCGCGAGACGCTGCACAGGAACATCGTCAAGCGCACCCAGATCATCGCCGACATGCGCCGCCGCATGAACGAGATCGGCTTTGCCGAATATTCGACGCCGATCCTGACGGCGTCCTCGCCGGAAGGCGCGCGCGACTTCCTGGTGCCGAGCCGCATCCATGAAGGCAAGTTCTTCGCCCTGCCGCAGGCGCCGCAGCAGTACAAGCAGCTCCTGATGGTCGCCGGTTTCGACCGTTATTTCCAGATCGCGCCGTGCTTCCGCGACGAAGACCCGCGCGCCGACCGCCTGCCGGGCGAATTCTACCAGCTTGACCTGGAAATGAGCTTCGTCACCCAGGAAGACGTCTGGAACACGATGGAGCCGGTCCTGCGCGGCGTCTTCGAACAGTTCTCCGAAGGCAAGCCGGTGACGCAGACTTTCCGTCGCATTCCCCATGAGACGGCGGTCCGCACCTACGGCTCCGACAAGCCGGACCTGCGCAATCCGATCGAGATGCAGGCCGTCACCGAGCATTTCGCCGGCTCCGGCTTCAAGGTGTTCGCCAACATGATCGCGTCGAACCCAAAGGTCGAGGTCTGGGCGATCCCGGCCAAGACCGGCGGTTCGCGCGCCTTTTGCGACCGCATGAACGCCTGGGCGCAATCGACCGGCCAGCCGGGGCTGGGCTATATCTTCTGGCGCAAGGAAGGCGAGAAGCTCGAAGGTGCCGGCCCGCTCGCCAAGAACATCGGCGAGGACCGCACCGATGCGATCCGCACCCAGCTCGGCCTCGAGGACGGCGATGCCTGCTTCTTTGTCGCCGGCGACCCGGCCAAGTTCTACAAGTTTGCCGGCGAAGCCCGCACCCGCGCCGGCGAGGAACTGAACCTCGTCGACCGCGACCGCTTCGAGTTGTGCTGGATCATCGACTTCCCCTTCTATGAATGGCTGGAAGATGAAAAAAAGATCGACTTCGCCCACAACCCCTTCTCGATGCCGCAGGGTGGTCTGGAAGCCTTGAACACGCAGGATCCGCTGTCGCTCAAGGCCTACCAGTACGACCTCGTCTGCAACGGCTTCGAGATCGCCTCGGGCTCGATCCGTAACCAGCTGCCGGAACTCATGGTCAAGGCCTTCGAACTCACCGGCAAGTCGGCCGAGGAGGTCGAGGAGCAGTTCGGCGGCCTCTACCGCGCCTTCCAGTACGGCGCCCCGCCGCATGGCGGCATGGCTGCCGGTATCGACCGCGTCATCATGCTGCTCGTCGGCGCCAAGAACCTGCGCGAAGTCACGCTGTTCCCGATGAACCAGCAGGCCCAGGACCTGCTGATGGGTGCCCCGAGCCCGGCAACGCCTGCGCAGCTGCGGGAACTGGCGCTGCGGGTCATCCCGACGGCGAAGAAGGACTGAGCGTCTTTTCACCGACGAATTCCTTGGAACCCGGCATGCGAATGCCGGGTTTTTTCATCTGCAATTCGCCTGAAAAGAGCCCTCAAAGTGGCGATATTTCGCGCGCAATCCGCCTCAATGCACTTTTAACGATAGTGGCACCGGCGCGTACCCAGCCGGTTTTCAGTGTCTGGGGGTTTAGACATGACCGATATCGACGCAAGTCCGGACGAAGATTCCGGAGACAATTCCAAACCATCCCGGTCCGACACGGCAGGGCAACCGGGCGGTATGAGAGCCCTCCTGTCATCGCCCGGTGTCAAGTTCATCATGATCGGCTTCATATCCATAGCGCTGCTGATCCCGACGCTGCTGGTATGGGGGCTCGTGGAGGAGCGCGGCCGCCGGGCGGAGGAAGTCTCGTCCGGCATCGCCAGGGGATGGGGTGGTCCGCAGGTGCTGAACGGTCCCTATGTTGCCGTCCCCTTCGAAGTCAATCGCAACCAGACCATCGACGGCCGTATCATTTGGCAGACGGTCACCGAATGGGCGCTGCTGATGCCGGAAACGCTGAATGTGGAGTCGAGGCTCGTCACCGAGGAGCGCAGGCGGTCGATCTACAGCCTGCCGGTGTACAATGCCAAAATTGCCGTATCGGGCCGGTTTGAACAGGGCATGGTAGAGGACCTGCGCCAAATCGAGGGTAAGCCGGACCTCGATCGCGCGATGCTGGTCCTGAGCATCGCCGATATCACCGGCATCCGCTCCGACGCCGGCGTGCGGATCGACGGCGGGCCGCTGTTGCCGTTCGAGCCGGGAATGAAGGCCATATCGTCGTTGATGCCGGCATTGCCCGATCCCTACGCGCCGCCCGCAAGGCTCGACTCGGGCGTGAACCGGCTGATCGGCCGCACCGTGCTCGAAAGCGGCTTTGCCTTTGCCGTCGATCTCTCGCTCAATGGCTCGCGCAGCTTCTCGATTGCACCGGCCGGTCAGACCACCCGCGTTTCGGCCGAGGCCAACTGGCCGCATCCGGGCTTTGAGGGCTTATTCCTGCCGGACGAGAAGGCGATCGACGCCAAGGGATTTTCCGCCAAATGGACAATTCCCTATCTGGCTCGCGGCGTCGATCGGGTTGTGTCCGGTTCCGTCATGCCGCTGTCGAACAGCCTGATGTCCATCAACCTGGTCGAGCCCGTGAAGTTCTATAAGGTGGTGGCACGGACGCTGAAATATTCGATCGGCTTCTTCTCGGTGGTGTTCCTCGCTGTTTTCATCATCGAACTCAAAAACGTCCGCAAGGTCCACTGGATCCAATATGTGTTGACCGGCCTTGCGCTGGTTGTCTTCTACATTCTGCTGCTCGCGCTCGCCGAACATACCGGCTTCGAGATCGCCTACGTCGTCGCGTCATTCGCCACGACCGGGTTGATTGCGACCTATGTTGGCTCGGTCACCAGCAGCTTTCAGCGCGGCGCAGTCCTCGCCTTCGCGCTAGGTGCCGCCTATGCAGTCATGTATCTGATCCTGCGCGAAGACGAATACGCGCTGCTTGCCGGTGCGCTGATCTCCTTTATGACAATTGCTGCGACCATGTTCTCGACCCGCAATGTCGACTGGTCCGGGGCAACAACAAGGACCTGAGAGCACGCTTGCAGAAACAGACCCGGCGGCTCCCGCCGGGTTTTTCGTTGCCCAACGGGGAACCGCCGAGTGCCCAAAAATTGGAACTTTCTCCCGGCCGGGCTGTTGTTGACGGGTAAGAGCAAGGAGAAAGAGCATGCACAAGACAGTTCTGGCCGTCTCTGCGGTCTTCATGGCGCTCTCGGCGCCGGCCTTTTCCCAGGCCGTGGTCGATCCTGGCGTCACCAGTTCGACCACGGTCGAGCTTCCCGGCGAGGTTCGGACCTATGTCCTGGAGCGTCCGATTCCGTCCGTCGCCTATGAGGGTGCCATCGTTGTCGGGCAGCCCTTGCCGGACACGATCCAGCTTCATCTGGTCGATGGGCACCCCGAGTATGCCTATACTGTCGTCAATCAGCGGCGCGTGATCGTCAATCCGCAAAACCGCACTGTCATTCAGGTTCTGGAATAGAGTGGAAGCAAAAAGAAGCCCCGGCCGTTCCTTGATCGGCCGGGGCTTCTGAATGTCCGGTTGCCCGCTATCAGTCGTTCGCCGTCACTTTGACGCCGAGCACGCTCGGCACCGTGTTCGGAGCACCCATGGCTGCGCCGACGATCATCGGGAAGGGAACCGGATTTTCCGGCTCTGCGCTGATCGTCAGGCTCTTCGGCGCGTCAAGATAGCTGTTGACGGCGGTCGAGACCTGGTTCTGCAGTTCCGGCACGTTGAGCTGCGCCATCATCAGCGGCACCATGCCCTTCAGCGATTGCGCCAGCTGATCGCCGGAAACGCCCTGCTGGGAGCCGATATAGTCAAGGACGCGCTTGGTGATCGTCGCGTCGTCGAAGCGGATCGAGGCGCTTTTGAAGGTCAGCTGCTGGGCGAGACCCATCATGGCAAGGCCCATCGCCTGACTGGCTTCTTCCTTGTTCGGATTGGCTTCCTGCGCCTTCATCGCCTCCTGCATGGCCTTCACGAAGTCGAGCGTGTAGCCGGAAATATTGAAGGCAAGGGCAAGCCGGCCGACGTTGGCGAAGTCGAAGGCATATTCCTCGAGCGAGACATTGCCGCTGGCGATTTCCCAGCTGCCTTTCATCGTCATTTCGCCGTCGAGCGTCTTCAGGCCGAGTTTCTCGATGGCGTCCCTGGCCTTGGCGTCCTCGACTTCGGAAAGATCGGCCTTGATGCCCGAGAATGTCGCGTCGAAGTCGAAGCCGGCGTCACTTTCCTGCTTCGTCAGATTGGCGTCGGATTCCTCCATCGAGAAAACCTGCTTGCCCTTGACGGTGACCGTGACCGGGCCGGTGCCTGCGGTTTCGTAAAGCGCGATATCGTTGATGGTGCCGCCCGACGGATTGCCGGGGATGGAAAGGCCGCCGATGGTTATGTCCTTGGCCGTTATCGCCGCGTCGTCCTCCTTGATGTCGACATCAGGAAGGGCCACGGTCTCGATATAGTAGCCGCCGCCGTCGGTTTCCTCGACGCCCTCGAGCGTCACGTCGCCAATCTTGAAGTCCTTGCCTGGAGCCGCTGTCGATTTGACACTGACACCGGTCAGCGTCACCGTCGTGCCATCGACTGAGACGTTCTCATAGGTGACGTTCCCGCCGTTGAGCGCATAGGAAGCATTCAGCTTGGTGACGAGATCCGCGCCGTCGAGCGCGAGGGCCGGACCGGAAAGGCCGATAAAAGCGGCGCTGGCCAGCATCAGACGGAGGTTGCGGGTAGGCATCATGAGGAGGGTCCTTTGTTGGAAAGGTTTAATCTGGAAGGCATTCCTAGTACGGATTAAGGTCGAAATATATTCAAATCCGTTTACGGCGTCATGTCTTGCGGTGTTGCTGTTTCGTCGAACCGGCCTTTGCGGGCAGCCACTATCCATCGGCAAGATTCACGGGTGGCGAGAACGGTAAATTTACGCACAGCGGCATTTGCAAGGTATCGTTTCGAAGCAGCGATCGGCGAATAGCACGTCTGCAACCATATGTGGTAGAGGGCCTTTGATATATTTTCGACCTCCGTGGCAGCCGTTGACGCTATCGTTGCGACAGTGGTTCTCCACAGCGCAATGCCCTGCAATCCTTGCTGTTGCGGGTTTCTTGAGATAGCAAGAAACCATGGGACAAAGCCTTTTGCCGCCGTCGGGCGGAGACGACCACATTCTGCCTGTTGACCTCAAGGCGGCGCTGGAAGAGCGCTACCTTGCTTATGCGCTGTCGACCATCATGCACCGCGCGCTGCCGGATGTTCGCGACGGCCTGAAGCCGGTGCATCGCCGCATCGTCCATGCGATGAGCGAAATGGGGCTGCGCTCCAACTCGTCGTTCAAGAAGTGCGCCCGCATCGTCGGTGACGTCATCGGTAAGTTCCACCCGCATGGCGACCAGTCGGTCTATGACGCCCTGGTGCGCCTGGCGCAGGATTTCTCCCAACGCTATCCGATCGTCGACGGGCAGGGCAACTTCGGCAATATCGACGGCGACAGCGCCGCCGCATACCGCTACACCGAAGCACGCATGACTGACGTGGCGAGCCTGCTTCTCGAAGGCATCGACCAGGACGCGTGCGATTTCCGCCCGACCTACAACGAGGAAGACCAGGAGCCCGTTGTTCTGCCGGGCGCCTTCCCGAACCTTCTGGCAAACGGCGCCTCCGGCATCGCCGTCGGCATGGCAACATCCATTCCGCCGCACAATGCCCATGAACTCTGCGATGCGGCGCTGCACCTGATCAAGAACCCGGATGCGACCATCGAAGACCTGATGTTCGATCCGAACAACCCCGAAAGGGGCGGGATCGAAGGCCCCGACCTTCCGACCGGCGGTATCATCATCGACAGCCGCGACAGCATCATCGAAGCCTACAAGACCGGCCGCGGCGGTTTCCGCGTCCGTGCCAAATGGGAAGTCGAGGATACCGGCCGCGGCGGCTATCAGATCATCGTCACCGAAATCCCCTTCCAGGTGCAGAAGTCGCGGCTGATCGAGAAGATCGCCGAGCTTCTTTTGGCCCGCAAGCTGCCGCTCCTCGAAGACGTACGCGACGAATCGGCCGAGGATGTCCGCCTTGTGCTGGTGCCGAAGAGCCGTTCGGTCGACCCGACGATCCTGATGGAATCGCTGTTCAAGCTGTCGGAGCTCGAAAACCGCATTCCGCTCAACATGAACGTCCTGTCGATGGGCCGCGTGCCCAAGGTGATGGCGCTGAACGAGGTTCTGCTCGAATGGCTGGCCCATCGCCGCGAGGTTCTGCTGCGCCGTTCGCGCTTCCGGCTCGCCGCCATCGACCGCCGTCTCGAAATTTTGGGCGGCTATCTCATTGCCTATCTCAACCTCGACGAAGTCATCCGCATTATCCGCGAGGAGGATGAACCGAAGCCCGCCCTGATCGAGCGCTTTACGCTCACCGACCTGCAGGCCGAATCGATCCTCAACATGCGGCTGCGCTCTTTGCGCAAGCTCGAGGAATTCGAGATCCGCACCGAATTCGATGCCTTGTCGAAGGAGAAGGCGGAAATCGAGACGCTGCTCGCCTCCGACGACAAGCAGTGGCAGACCGTCGCCTGGGAAATCGGCGAGGTAAAGAAGAAATTCGCCAAGGCCACCGAAATCGGCCGCCGCCGCACGCTGTTCTCGAACGCACCGGAAGCCGATCTGGAGGCGATTCAGCAGGCGATGATCGAGAAGGAACCGATCACCGTCGTCATCTCCGAGAAGGGCTGGATTCGCGCGCTGAAGGGCCACATCGCCGACGTCTCGACCTTGCAGTTCAAGGAAGGCGACGGCCTGAAACTGTCGTTCACGGCCTCCACCACCGACCGCATCCTCGTCGTCACCACCGGCGGCAAGGCCTACACGCTAGGCGGCGACAAGCTGCCGGGCGGGCGCGGCCATGGCGAGCCTCTGCGCATCATCGTCGATATGGAAAACGACCAGGACGTTCTGACGGCCTTCGTGCATGACCCCGCTCGCAAGCTGCTGATCTCGTCGGCCGCCGGCAACGGCTTCGTCGTGCCGGAGGCCGACATGGCTGCCAATACCCGCAAGGGCAAGCAGATCATGAACGTCACCATGCCGGACGAGGCCAAGCTCGTCATCCCGGTGAAAGGCGATCATGTTGCGATCGTCGGCGAAAACCGCAAGATGCTGGTCTTCCCGCTGGCGCAGATCCCGGAAATGGGCCGCGGCAAGGGCGTGCGCCTGCAGCGCTACAAGGACGGCGGCATCTGCGACATCCGCTGCTTCGCCATCGCCGACGGCCTGACCTGGGCCGACAGCGCCGGCCGCAGTTTCGTCAAGACCAGGGACGAACTCCTCGAATGGCTGGGCGACCGGGCGTCTGCGGGCAGAACGGTGCCGAAAGGCTTTCCGCGGAGTGGCAAGTTTACGGGGTGATTTTTACGCGGAGAACTAAGCCAGTTTAACCGAAACATCTCGGAGAAACTCTGCCGTGCCGACTTCATCGATTTCACCCGCAGCAACGACGAGCACAAATGCGATGATCGACGCCTGCTGGGCTTCGATCAGGTATCCGTTAATCAACAGGAAGGTGAACGCGGCAAGAAATCCCGTCCGTTTATTCCCATCTGAGAACGGATGGTTGCGAACGATGCCGTATAGGTAAGCGGCAGCAAGAACAAAGACTTCATTTTCGCCATAGGCAGCCTTGTTCAGCGGTCGCGCGAACGCAGCCTCAAGCGCGTTTTCGTCCTTCAGGCCGGGGAGGCCGCCATGTTCGGCCGATTGCTCCCGGTGCATGATCTCCACGGCTTCGCGCGTCAACCATTTTGGTGATGTCATTTCGCGAGTTCACGAAGGGCGACGCGGTACTTTTCCATGCCCACGCGAGCGGCTTTTACCTGCTCGCTCAAATCCGCTTGCTGCACGACCAGTTGGATGCCGGTGTCGACCTCCTGGAGGCTGAGTTGATCCCCGGCCTTCAAGCCCAACCGGTCAAGAACCTCTTTCGGGATAATCACGCCTTCGGAGTTGCCGATCCTTCGAATGGTCACGTTCATGTGTGAACTCCTGATGTTATAACAGGTGTTATAACATCAGCCAGACAGTTCTACAATGCAATGTCTCAATGTAACGGCGGCGCGACGGCCGATGCGGATCGTTGCCGCATCTGCCACACCGAATGCCCGACCAGCGCGAGGATCAGGATCGCACCGCCGGCCAGCGTCTGGATGGTTGGGACTTCGCTGAAGACGATCCCGATCCAGATCGGGGCGAGGATGGTTTCGAGCAGGTAGAACATGCCGACTTCCGGTGCCGACAGGTAGCGCGGGCCGGTGGCGAGGCAGAAGAAGGCGAGCGGGATCATGACCAGCCCGTCGAACATGATCCAGCCGGGATGGGCGATTGCGAGGCCTTCGGCTGGCGACAGGATGTAACCGAGGATGCAGGGGAAGATCGCGGTTGCCAGCGGCACCAGCCCCATGTCCCGGCCGCTGGCCCGGCTGACGGTGATGGCCAGGGCGAGCAGCAGTGCCGAGCAGACCGCCATGGCATCGCCGAAGAAATTGCCGCTCTTCAATCCGTCCTGGACGATCAGGCCGACGCCGAAGACCATGATCGCCATCGTCACCAAGGTCGCATTGGAGGGGCGTTCCTTCAGGAAGATCCAGGACAGCACGGCTGCGAACATCGAGGTGAAGGCGACGATGAAGACGACGTTGGCGGTTGCGGTGTTGAAGACGGACAGCAGGAAGGTGAAGGAGCCCAGGCCGTAGAACAGGCCGGCTGCCAGTCCCGCCTTGCCCGGCAGCAGCGCGATTTTCCGCCCGAGAAACCGGTTGAGCACGACCCAAGCCAGGAGCGCCACCACAAAGGTGCAGAGGCTGCGGACGGCGAGCAGCGACCAGACTTCTCCGTCCGAGGAACGGATCAGCGGAATGTCGAAGGAGAGGGCAAGGCCGCCCAGCCCGGTGATGAGAAGGCCACGGCGATGGTGGGCGGCATCAATGGTGTGACTCACGATTCAGTCCTGTGCGGTGGCTGCGCTCTCGGCTGTATAGCGCTCCCAGCCGCGGGCCATAAGGTGCTCCTGCGGCAAAAACTTTGTCTTGTAGTCCATCTTGCGCGACCCCTTGACCCAGTAGCCGAGATAGACATGCGGCAGGCCGCGCTCCTGCGCCTTTCGGATATGGTCGAGGATCATGTATGTGCCGAGCGAGCGGTGCGATAGGTCCGGGTCGAAATAGGAATAGACCATCGACAGGCCGTCAGCCATCTTGTCGGTGAGGGCGGCTGCGATCAGCGGCCCCTTGGCCTTGCCGATGCCGTCGCCCTCGACCTTCAGGCGGTACTCGATGATCTTGGTGTTGACATGCGTATCCTCCACCATCATCGCGTAATCGAGGACGGACATGTCCGACATGCCGCCCTTCTGGTGACGGTGGTCGAGATAGCGGCGGAACAGGTTGTACTGCTCGCCGGAGGGCTCGGCCGGATATTCGGTCGAAATCAGGTCACTGTTGAGGGCAAGGATGCGCCGCATCGAGCGGCTGGGGGAAAATTCGCTGGCGATGATGCGCACCGAGATACAGGCCCGGCAGGTTTCACAAGCCGGCCGGTAGGCGATGTTCTGTGACCGGCGGAAGCCGCCTTGCGTCAGGAGATCATTGAGCTCGGGCGCCCGTTCGCCCACCATGTGGGTAAACACTTTCCGCTCCATCTCGTGCGGCAGATAGGGGCAGGTCGCCGGTGCGGTCAGGTAGAACTGTGGAGACGGTGCAGTTTGCGTGTTCATATGCTGCGGAGATCGCTCTTCAGGGCCGCTTCGAAAACATCAGCATGGCGCAAGATTGAAAAAGGTCAATCGCGACTTTTTGAACGTCGTGTCGCGCTGCGCTAAATCTGTGTTTTCGGGCTGTTTTCGCTATGGCGAGGGAAGGGCAGACCCTGCCGCCCTGCCGGAAGGCGAATCAATAAATGTCGCGGCGGACCGTCACCGTGCCGATCAGAAGGTCGTGCAGCAGGCGGCCGCGGTCGGTGAAGAGGCCGATCAGCAGGACCAGCGGGGTGAGCAGCGCGTTGGCGATCCAGAAGATCACCAGATGCACGATGGCGGTCAGAAAATCCATCGGCCGGCCGTCTGTCCGGGCAATGGCGATGCCCATCAAGTTCATTCCGGGCGAGGCCTGTTTCGGGCCGCCGACGGTCAGGCCGAAATAGAGCATGGCGAGACCGGCGAAGAGCACCGGATAGAGCAGGAAGCCGAGGCCGAGGGTCAGGATGCCGAGGAAGAAAACGACGACGGCGGCCGGGATCCACAGGAGTGCGACGATCGCATAGTCGATCACGAAGGCAATGACGCGGCGGCTGAGAACACCCTGATAGGCCCGCCAGTCATTGCTCGGGATTCGCAAATTTTCATCCTGCACAGTCATGGCCGTTCTCCATCGTCGACAGGCACGGATATGGGGAGGGCGGGAGAAAAATGCAAATGGCGGGGGAAAACGGGGCGCAAGCGGCCGGCTTATGCCGAACGGACTGCAGTTACGTGCAGCCATGCCGTTATCTCGCCGTCGTAACCGCCACCGCTCTTCGCTCCGCGTGCCTGCAGCGAATAGGTTTCCGCTTCAGCAGCGTAAAAGTTCAAGGTCACGACGTCCAGGCTATGCACTGTGTCGCTTTCGAACGGCGTCAAGGTCGCTTCGCCAGAATTCGCGCCACGTCCATGGCAAAATAGCTCAGGATGCCGTCGCAGCCGGCGCGCTTGAAGGCGAGCAGGGTTTCCAGCATGACGCGTTCGCCATCGATCCAGCCATTGGCGGCAGCCGCCTTGATCATCGTGTACTCTCCGGAGACCTGGTAGGCGAAGACCGGCAGGCCAAAGCTTTCCTTCATCCGCCAGCAGATATCGAGATAGGGCAGGCCGGGCTTGACCATCAGCATGTCGGCGCCTTCCTCGACATCGAGGGCGGCGTCGCGCATCGCCTCGGTGCCGTTGGCGGGGTCGATGTAATAGGTTTTCTTGTCGCCCTTGAGCAGGCCGCCGGTGCCGATCGCCTCGCGATAGGGGCCGTAGAAGGCGGAGGCGAATTTTGTGGCGTAAGACATGATGCCGACATTCTGGTGGCTTGCCGCATCGAGTGCCCGGCGGATGGCGCCGACGCGGCCGTCCATCATGTCGGATGGGGCGATGATGTCGGCGCCGGCCTCGGCCTGCACGACGGCGGCCCTGGCGATCTGTGCAACCGTCTCGTCGTTGACGATCACGCCGTCACGCAGGATGCCGTCATGGCCGTGGCTGGTGAACGGATCGAGCGCCACGTCCGTGATGACGCCGATGTTCGGCACGGCTTTTTTGATCGCCCGCGTGGTCTCGTTGATCAGATTGTTGGCGGCAAGGCTGTTGGAGCCGGTTTCGTCGCGCAGCCGCATCTCGATGTTGGGAAAGGTGGCGAGGGCCGGGATGCCGAGATCGGCGGCTTCCTTTGCCGCCTCGACGGCCTTGTCGACGCTCATGCGGTTGACGCCGGGCATCGCCTCGATCGGCTCGACGATGCCGGAGCCGGGAACGACGAAGATCGGCCAGATCAGATCATCGACTGTCAACCGGTTCTCCTGCACCATCCGGCGCGTCCAGTCGGCCTTGCGGTTGCGGCGCATGCGCCGGTGGCCGGTGACGAGGTCAACAGGGTTGGTCTTGTCGGTCATATCGGTCGTCTTTCGGTCGTTCGTGTGCGTGGTGGCGGTTTATCATGCGATGCGGGCAAAGGAAAATGGTTGAGGTGCGGCACGTTTACTCGCCCCTCACGGGGAGTTTGACGAGGCTTCAACGGTCAATAGCCACGCCCGGAAAAATCCGCCGTGGTTCGCTATGCCTCGGAGATATTCAAGCTTACGATTTACTTTGGCTTATTTTTGCGTTCCAGGCTGTGGGCCAATGATTGGCGCTGATCCGCTTCCGCTTCGCGCCAACAGCAGAAGTGCTCCAGTCGCAAGCCCCAAGTCTTGAAGGCTGTAGCTTCAACTGAGGATTCCGCGAAGCCAATGTCTCAGTCTGGAAGCTCGACTTTGGCCTTTAGTAGCTCACAAACGCTCCAAAAGCAGACCTGCCGCCAAGGAACGAAAAGCCTCGACCGCCTTCGGCAGAACGGCCTGCGGGTTTTCGCTCGCGGCGATCCAGAGAGCGGCATTGAGAGCCGCACCGCTAAGCAGTCGGGCCGCCGCCTCTGCGTCAAGCGGCTTGAGGATGCCTTGTGCGATAAGGCGCTCCACGGTGCCCTTGGTCACCTGTAGACAACTGTTCTGGCTTGGCCACTGCGAGGGATCACCTAACACCGCGGGTCCGTCGAGCAGAACGATGCGTTGGACTTCTGGATTTAGCGCCATCTCGATATAGGCCGCACCCTCGGCGAGCAGACCCTGCCAATCGTTACCCGCCCGAGCCCCAATCTCTTTAGCGCGCGCCGCCATTTCCGTGTCAATCTGATCGACAACCGCCGCCAGGAGCCCTCGCTTGTCTCCGAAGTTGTGGTAAAGCGCGCCCCGTGTCAGACCGACGTCAGCCGTCAGCTCGTCCATTGACGCGGCGGAGAACCCCTTTTCCGCAAAAGCCTTTCTCGCAGCCGCTATCAACTTGACGCGGTTTTCCTGCATCGTTTCGCTGCGTGTTTTCGCCATTCGATCCTCCCAGTGACATACGGTGCGTATATAAACTTGACATACGGTGCGTATATCGGATATTCAACATACGAACCGTATATCAAACAGAGCGCGAGCTTGTGAAGCGTTACTTCGCGCTCATCCGTTGTTGCCAACAATAAGTGAGATCAGAATGACCCAACGCGAAGCAATCTTTCCTGCTAATAGGCACACACTTTACGAGGAGCACGGCTATTCCGCCGCTATCCGATCCGGTGATCTGCTGTTTGTGTCCGGACAGGTTGGTAGCCGTTCCGATGGAACACCCGAACCCGATTTCGAACGCCAAGTACGGCTGGCCTTTGAAAACCTTAAGGCTACGCTGAGCGCAGCGGGCTGCACGATGGATGATATCGTGGACGTAACCACCTTCCACACTGACCCTGAAAACCAGTTCGGAACGATCATGGCTGTCAAGCAACAGATTTTCAGCAAGCCACCCTACCCGAATTGGACTGCGCTCGGCGTAAACTGGCTCGCCGGTTTCGACTTCGAGATAAAGGTCATCGCCCGTATTCCGGCAAGTAATTGACATCGCCACACCACCGAGGTGCGGTGAAAATCGCCATGTTCCGTCGCACGAGCGCTCTCCAGAAGAGGGCTCGTGCGATGGAGTTTGCGAAAGCTCTATGACCGCTATGGGCCAAAAAGGCGAAGCTGGTGGTTGCTACCGATACCTATGTTGATCTGCGCCGAAGGTCATGAAAACCACCTTTGTGCTTTGCAGCAAAAAACGCCACATGAACGGTCCTCTGCCGCATTTTTCATCATGTTCATCGCGGTAAGACACTAAGTTCTTGACTCGGCACCTTTCTGAAACTTGGCACGCGGCTTGCTCTCCTGTCTGGTATGCAAGATTTACATACAGCACAGACGGCGCAGGACGATATCGAGCGGTCCATTGTCTCCGGTATCCTTTCGGCCCGCATCAAACCCGGCACGCGCCTCAGCGAGAACCAGCTGGCAACGCTTTTCGGCGTCTCGCGCACGCGGGTGCGGGAGGCGATGATGCGGCTTGAAACCCGCGCCATTGTCCATGTCAGTCCCCGCCGCGGCTGGTTCGTGGCCGAACCCTCGGCTGGCGAAGCCATGACGGTATACGCCGCCCGGCGTGTCATCGAATCCGGCCTGCTTCGCTCGATGAACGAATTGACGGAGGCCGGGCGAGAGAAACTGCACGCGCATCTCGCCGAGGAAAAGGAGGCGATTTCCGCCGGCGACAAGCAGCGTCTGACCTGCCTGATGGGCGATTTCCACATCCGGCTGGCCGAACTCAGCGGCAATGGCGTGCTTATCGAGATCCTGCGCGACCTGACGGCGCGGACCATCCTGATTTCCCTGCTCTACCAGTCGGATTTCCACGCCATGCAGTCCCATCTCGGCCACTGCGCGATCGTCGACGCGCTGGAGGCTGGCAATTTCGCGAGGGCCGCCGAGCTCAGCATCGCGCATCTCGAGGAGGTCGAGGAAGGTCTCGACCTGACGTCGCGCCGCGATCCGCTGTCGGAACTGCGCACCTCGCTTTCCCTTCCACCCGCGGCCGCGAACTCGAAAGAAGCGGCCGTCTCATCCCAGAAGAAATAATCGCAAAGGAGAACAGCATGACATTCACCAAACATCTCGCCGCCGCGGCAATGGCCGTTGCCGCCATCTTTGCCACGGCTTCGGCCTCCCGCGCCGACGCGCTGGCCGACATCACCGCCCGCGGCACGATCCGCGTCGCCGTTCCGCAGGATTTCCCGCCCTTCGGCAGCGTCGGCACAGACATGGCGCCGATGGGCTATGATATCGACATTGCCAATCTGATCGCAGAAAAGCTCGGCGTGAAAACCGAACTCGTCCCCGTCACCAGCGCCAACCGCATTCCCTACCTGCAGACCAACAAGGTCGATCTGGTGATTTCGAGCCTCGGCAAGAATGCCGAACGCGAAGCGGTGATCGACTTCTCCACGCCTTACGCCCCGTTCTTCAACGGCGTCTTCGCCCCCGCAGATGTCGCTGTAGCTAAGGCTGAGGAACTTTCCGGCAAGACCGTCGGCGTCACGCGCGGCGCCGTCGAGGATCTGGAACTGACCAAGGTCGCCCCGGCCGACGCGACGATCAAGCGCTACGAGGACAACAACGGCACGATCTCCGCCTTCCTCTCCGGCCAGGTGGACGTGGTCGCGACCGGTAACGTCGTTGCGGCCGCCATTCTCGCCAAAAACCCGCCGAAGCGCCCTGAGCTGAAGTTCCTGATCAAGAACTCGCCCTGCTACATCGGCATGAACAAGAACGAGGCGGCGCTGCTCGAAAAGATCAACGGCGTCATCGCCGCCGCCAAGACGGACGGCACGCTCAACGGCATCTCCCAGAAATGGCTCGGCGCCGATCTTCCGGCCGACCTCTGACCGGATTGATGGTCGCCATCCCGCACGTCGCGGGATGGCGAAACCGCCGTTGAAGACGAAGAGGGGCACAACTTGAACTATGTTTTTGAATTCGGCTGGCTGGCCGAATATTATCCGCAAATCCTCAAGGGCGTTCTGATAACCCTCCAGCTGATTGCCGTCGGCGCGGTGCTCGGAATATCGCTGGGCACATTCTGTGCCTGGGCGCGGGCGCTGGGGCCTTCATGGCTGAAGCCGGTCGTGGCCGCTTATGTCGAGCTGATCCGCAACACGCCCTTCCTGATCCAGCTCTTCTTCATTTTCTTCGGCCTGCCGTCGCTCGGCCTTCAACTTGGCGAACTGACGGCCGCCAACATCGCCATGGTGGTCAATCTCGGCGCCTATAGCTGCGAGATCATCCGTGCCGGCATCCAGGCGACGCCGAAGGGCCAGTTCGAGGCGGGCGCCAGCCTCGCCATGACGCGCTTCGAAACTTTCCGCCATGTCGTGCTGGTGCCCGCGCTGCAGCGCATCTGGCCGGCCTTGTCGTCGCAGGTGGTCATCGTCATGCTCGGCTCCTCGGTCGTCTCCCAGATCGCCGCCGAGGACCTGACCTTTGCCGCCAATTTCATCCAGTCTCGGACCTTCCGGGCCTTCGAGGCCTATATGGTCTCGACCCTCATCTATCTCTGCCTCGCGATCCTGCTGCGCCAGTTGCTCGTCGTGGCCGGCGGCCTCATCTTTCCCCGGAGGGTGGTACGATGATCGAATTTTCCACATGGGATATCCTGCGCAATCTCCTGCTGGCGACGCGCTGGACCATCCTGCTGTCGCTCGTCTCGTTCGTCGGGGGAGGGGCGGTCGGACTGCTCCTGCTCTTCCTGCGCATCAGCAAGCGCAAGATGGCGAGGGCTTTTGCGAAATACTACATCGAGCTGTTTCAGGGCACGCCGCTCCTGATGCAGCTTTTCATCGCCTTCTTCGGCCTCGGTCTGTTCGGCGTCGATGTTCCGGCCTGGCTTGCCGCGGGTCTGGCGCTCATCCTGTGGACGGCATCGTTTCTCGCCGAAATCTGGCGGGGCTGCGTTGAATCGATCGCCAAGGGACAATGGGAGGCCTCTGCCAGCCTCGGCATGGGGCGGCTGCAGCAGATGCGCTACGTCATCCTCCCGCAGGCGCTGAAGATCGCCGTGCCGCCGACCGTCGGCTTTTCGGTCCAGGTCGTCAAAGGCACGGCGCTGACGTCGATCATCGGTTTCGTCGAACTCTCGAAGGCCGGAACCGTCGTCACCAACGCCACCTTCCAGCCCTTCACCGTCTACGGCCTCGTCGCACTCATCTATTTCGCGCTCTGCTGGCCCCTTTCCAGGAGCAGCCAAATTCTCGAAAGGAAGCTCAATGTCGCTCATCGAAATCACTGAGGTCCGCAAAAGCTACGGCACCAACGAGGTTCTGAAGGGGATCAATCTCGACGTCGAGCCTGGCGAAGTGATTGCCATTATCGGCAAGAGCGGCTCGGGCAAGTCGACGCTGCTTCGCTGCATCAACGGGCTGGAAACCATCACGCAGGGCTCGATCTCGGTCGCCGGCGCGCAGCTGCTCGACGATGAGGTGCATCTGAAGGCGCTGCGGCTGAAGGTCGGGATGATCTTCCAGCAGTTCAACCTCTTTCCGCATCTGACGGTCGGCGGCAACGTCATCCTTTCCCAGACTGTCGTCAGGAAGACCGCGAAGGCGGAGGCCGACGCTATGGCGCGCAAGATGCTCGACCGGGTCGGGCTGGGGCACAAGTTCGATGCCTATCCGGACGAGCTTTCGGGCGGCCAGCAGCAGCGGGTGGCGATCGCCCGGGCGCTCGCGATGCAGCCGATCGCGCTTCTTTGCGACGAAATCACCTCGGCGCTCGACCCGGAACTGGTGGCCGAAGTGCTGGCGGTCGTCCGCGAGCTTGCCGCGGAAGGCATGACGCTTTTGATGGTGACGCACGAAATGAGGTTCGCCCGCGACGTCTGCTCAAGGGTGGTCTTCATGCACGAGGGGCGCGTGCACGAGATCGGGCCGCCGCAAGAGGTGTTCAGCAGTCCGAAGACGCCGGAACTGCAGCAGTTTCTTGGGGTGCACTGAGGCGCGCGGGACTGGGGTGGTTCGCGGCGCCTGAGGCGGGGCGAGGCATGGGCCGGGAGATAACCATCTCCCCAGCCGGGGAGAGGGTGATGCCCGCGAACCTGCGCTCTCTGTTCGCCACCGATCCGGTGCATCTGGAAATGGTACGCGATATAATTGTCTTGTATGGAAGCTGCAATTAGCGCATGTTTCGTGCTTCGGCAGCATTTTATGCGGGCGCTGCCGCTTGAGGGCCGTCATACCCTAGCCTCAACAAAGGAGGACATCGTGTCTTCCACCATCCAGCAAGATTTTGTCGATTCCATAGATCTGAGATCCATTGACCGGGGCCGCCATTGTGGCGTCGACTTGAAGCCGCCGGCTGCGACGTTGGTCGGGCGCTCGGAACTGATCTATTTTCTGCACAACCGGTTCAGACTTTCCGTGAGAATCACGAATCTGCATGGCATGGGAAGCGGTTCGGACCAGCCGTTCTCGGATATGAACGCGCCTTGTGTCTCCCAGGCGGGAATCGCAGTCTACACTTGGAAGAACGGGCGAAGCACACCTCTTCAGGCGAACGAACAGGACGGGGTGGGACCCGAAGATGTTTAAGTCCGGCTTACCGGTTGCGCCTGCGGTGGCGCTGTTCCTGATCAAGTCGTCATTAGTCTTGTCCCTGATGTTCGCCGCCTATTTCGCCATGCAGTAATTGCTTGTGCCTCATGCAAATCGAAAGTGCGTAATGACTCTGTCGTTTCCCAATAGTGCCCGCAGTTATGACGAAGCCAAAATGCGTGTCCGGTTTACCGGCTACGACGGCATGTTCGAGGTCAAATTCTTCGTGACCGCCGACGTTCTCGCCAAAGGACTGGTTTTACGGACCGCAGCGGAGCGGGACTATCTCGACGCTTTCGACAAGATGCGTCCCAAAATCCTGGACGTTGCGAAACGTGCATACAACGCGAAGCGGCAAGCAATGGTGCTTCTGGATTTGTCGAACTTCAGATAGTTTCGCGCAACGGGCGTATGCTCATCCGCGCGCATCCCCTAGAAAACATCGGTCTGGCAGCGCGCGCACCCGCCGCACCATGGCTTCTGATACTGTGAAAGCCCGACAGGCTCGAGATCTGTTGTGCGGGCAACATGGCTTCGACTTTCTGTGGAGAAGTTAGCGAGGCCGCCGCCCCCTTTACCACCCAAAACACACGGCGGCCTCTAACCCTGCCCGGGGGCTGAAGGTATGACGATCGCGCATCAGGAATTATTCATGACTGACGCTAGTTTTGCATACGTTTGGCTGGAACCTGTTTTTCCAGTTTTTTGGCGTAGCGGATCAGATGGGCTCCGAGTTCCTTGGCCGCGGCCGGAGACATTGCCACCTGAAGCTGATGGGGCGAAAGTTCCGTGTCCCGGTACTGATCCCATTCCCTCTTGGAGATAGCGTAGCCGACCCGCATGATGACATGATACGGGTCCGCGGTGGCCGTGCCCCATTCGAGGAGGGTGTAGGCTTTCAGTTTGTTCTCGAGGTCGACATCCCATTTCGACATGTCGCTTTCGCTCACGGCAAGGGCCTTCCCCATGATCGTCTCATCGCGTTGCTGTCGCGTAGTTTACCGTCAATAATTACCTGCAAATCTTCCAAAGCGCGCTCCTCTTTTAGACGTAAACGCCATCCGGAAAAGGGGAGATGTCGACCATGAACATGAACGCCCACATCCAAGCAGCTACAGTCGGCAATGATCAGCATAGCTTTTGTTGGGCGGCTTGCGGCGCTTGCGGACCATCCTTGCTACCACCAATGTGCTCGACCCCGTGGCCGCCAGGCGTGGCGGCCCCCTCGGAGCAATGATTTGTCTCCGGTCCAGCCTGACAATCCGCAGCCGCTCCTTGCCGAAAACATCCGTCTGGCAAATCACCCCCCCGCCGCCTATTCTCCGCGCCATGGCTCCTGATTCTGTGAAAGTGCCGAAACTGTCGCTGACGGAAACGATCTTCGGGTTGTTGCTGCGGCTGATTGCGGTCGCGTGTTTCTGGTTCGGGCTCAATTACTGGGCGCTTCTGATCGGCTTCTCGTTTGGGGGGAGCGGGCGGTTCGATCTGTTGCCGGTGCCCTGGCGTGTGGCCGCCACGGCGCTCGCGGTGGTCTACCCGGTGGCAGCCCTCGGCCTGTGGCTTCTGGTCTCCTGGGGGCCGGTGCTCTGGGTGGTGGCGGCAGCCGCAGAAGTCACGATGTTCGGCTTCTATCCGGAGATTTTCGGCAAGAAGCCGATGCTGCTGGCGATGCATGGAACGGTCGCCGTCACCTTCGTCCTTTTCCGGCTTGCGATCCTCTACCAGCGGGCCAGACAGGCCAAGGCCGCAAGAAATGATTTACCCTGAAACAAGGGCTGTGGATGGTAAGGCGCTGTTAAGGCTGTAGTTTAAGTCGAATTTTATACGTATTCGATAATGTCTCACTCAAGGCGGGAAGAGAAACATACACCGCCAAACAAAACAGTGAGGCATCCATCATGAACACCAAAATGAAACCGCAGGCCGTTGCCATCAAAGATCCGCATGAAGACGCGATCCGTTCGCTCTACATGGAATCCCTCCACCTCGTCGAGCGTCTTCACCGTCGTCTGCTCGACGTCATCAAGGACGAATTCGACCGCTCGGGCCGCTCCGACGTCAACGCCGTCCAGGCGCTTCTCCTCTTCAACATCGGCAATTCCGAACTGACGGCCGGCGAACTGCGCTCGCGCGGTTATTACCTCGGCTCCAACGTATCCTACAATGTTAAAAAGCTGGTTGACCTCGGCTTCATCAACCACCAGCGCTCGCGCATCGACCGCCGCTCGGTCCGCATCAGCCTGACGGACGATGGCCAGGAGATCGCCGAGACGGTTGCCAAGCTTTACGAGCGCCATATCGGCTCGATCCAGAAGGTCGGCGGCATCGGCACCGACGAATTCGGCCAGATGAACAAGCTTTTGCAGCGTCTCGACCGCTTCTGGAACGACACGATGCTCTACAAGCTCTGAGTTGATCTTGTTCAATCTGGATGCGCGAAAGCCGGACGCTGATGAGCGTCCGGCTTTCGCGCATCTTGGATTCCGACAACAATCAGAGCGTTAGTATCCAAGCGGATATCACCCGCAGGCGACACGAATTGGCCATATTACTGTGACAGCGACGACGGCAAGAGAATGTGAGCTACGAGGCTTCTCGTTTCCGCCTGTTGCCGATGGGCCACGAACGGCAATTTGCAGTCGCGCTCCCGCGAATGTGAACCGGGCGGGACGGGGTATAGTTTGCGTTTGTTAACCATATCTGTGATAGCGCTGCGCTTTGCGTCGCAGCATTAGATGGTAGGGACTATGTCGAAGAAAAACGGAATTGATGCTTTCTCACGCCGCAGCTTTCTGCGTTCTGCCGCGGTCTTTGGCGCGGCGACATGGGCCGGCGGTGCTCTGGCGCAGGACGCGCTCGACGAGATCATCAATGCGCCGCGCCGCGGCGCCTGGGACGACCAGTTCGACGCCAAGGCTTCGCGCAGCGCAACCGCTGTCGTTTCCAACACGCCGATCTTCGGCATGGATACGCTTGCCAACACGCAGAATGCCATTGCCCAGTATCAGCAGATCGTCTCCGCCGGCGGCTGGCCGCAGGTCAATCCGGCTGGTGCAAAGCTGGAGATGGGCGTTTCTGATCCGGCCGTGCAGGCCCTTCGCCAGCGGCTGATGATTGTCGGCGACCTTCCTCAATCTGCCGGTATTTCCAATTCCTTCGACAGCTATGTCGATGGCGCGGTCAAGCGCTTCCAGGCCCGCCACGGCCTGCCTGCCGACGGCGTACTCGGCGAATACTCCATCAAGGCGATGAACATCTCAGCAGATGTTCGCCTTCAGCAGTTGAACACCAACGTGGTTCGCCTGCAGTCGATGTCGGGCGACCTCGGTGGCCGCTACGTCATGGTGAATATTCCGGCCGCCTATATCGAAGCGGTCGAAAACGGCCGCGTGGCGACGCGCCATACAGCCGTTGTCGGCCGCATCAGCCGTCCGACCCACATCATCAACTCGAAGATCTACGAGGTCATCCTCAACCCCTATTGGACGGCTCCGCGCTCGATCGTCGAAAAGGACATCGTTCCCTTGATGCGCAAGGATCCGGAATATCTGAAGAAGAATTCGATCCGCCTCATCGACGGCAAGGGCAACGAGGTTGCTCCCGAGACGATCGACTGGAATGCCGAAAAGGCCCCGAACGTGACGTTCCGCCAGGATCCCGGCAAGACCAATGCCATGGCCTCGACCAAGATCAATTTCCATAACGAAAATAACGAGTACATGCACGACACGCCGCAGCAGGGCCTGTTCAACAAGCTCGCCCGCTTCGAGAGTTCGGGCTGCGTGCGCGTGCAGAACGTCCGCGACCTGACGACCTGGCTTCTGCGCGACACGCCCGGCTGGTCGCGTCAGCAGATCGAGGCGTCGATCCGTTCGGGTCAGAATTCGCCGATCCAGCTTGCCGTGGAGGTTCCGGTCTACTTCAAATACATCACCGCCTGGGCGGCAACGGACGGCATCGTGCAGTTCCGCGACGACATCTATCAGATGGACGGCGAGCAGGAACTGGCGCTGCAGACCACGACGGGCATCGAGCAGGCTGCAGGTTCGGTCGAGGAGGACTTGCTGCCGCAATAAGGCGATCTGCCTTTCTTTTCGCAAGGCCGCGTATCCCTTGGGATGCGCGGCCTTTCGCATTCGGGCTCCGGCGCGGCAGGTGGGGGAAATGGCGCAAATCGCACAGCCCGTATTGCCCTTGCCATGCGAGGACGATAAACAGCGTGCCACAGTCTCTCGAGGAGCTTTGAGAATGAGCGTTTCTTCCGCCGCCACTGACATTTTCTTCAGCCGTTCCCTTGCCGACAGCGATCCGGACATTTTCGGCGCGATCGAGAAGGAACTCGGCCGCCAGCGTCACGAAATCGAGCTGATCGCCTCGGAAAACATCGTCTCGCGCGCCGTTCTGGAAGCGCAGGGTTCGATCATGACCAACAAATATGCCGAGGGTTATCCGGGCAAGCGCTACTACGGCGGCTGCCAGTTCGTCGATATCGCCGAAGAACTGGCGATCGAACGCGCGAAAAAGCTGTTCGGCGTCAATTTCGCCAACGTCCAGCCGAACTCGGGTTCGCAGATGAACCAGGCGGTGTTCCTGGCGCTCTTGCAGCCGGGCGACACCTTCATGGGCCTCGATCTCAACTCGGGCGGTCACCTGACGCACGGTTCGCCGGTCAACATGTCCGGCAAATGGTTCAACGTCGTTTCCTACGGCGTGCGCGAAGGTGACAACCTGCTCGACATGGATGCTGTTGCCGAAAAGGCGCGCACCCACAAGCCGAAGCTCATCATCGCCGGCGGCACGGCCTACTCCCGCATCTGGGACTGGAAGCGCTTCCGCGAGATCGCCGATGAGGTGGGCGCGTACTTGATGGTCGACATGGCCCACATTGCCGGTCTCGTTGCCGGTAACCAGCATCCGTCGCCGTTCCCGCATTGCCATGTTGCGACGACCACGACCCACAAGTCGCTGCGCGGACCGCGCGGCGGCATGATCCTCACCAATGACGAGGATCTGGCGAAGAAGTTCAACTCGGCCGTCTTCCCGGGCCTGCAGGGCGGCCCGCTGATGCACGTCATTGCCGCCAAGGCCGTAGCGCTCGGCGAAGCGTTGCAGCCGGACTTCCAGGATTACGCGGCCCAGATCGTCAAGAATGCCAGGGCGCTCTCCGAAACGCTGGTGGCCGGCGGTCTCGACATCGTCTCGGGCGGCACCGACAACCATCTGATGCTGGTCGATCTTCGCAAGAAGAACGCCACCGGCAAGCGCGCCGAAGCAGCGCTTGGCCGCGCCTACGTCACCTGCAACAAGAACGGCATTCCGTTTGACCCGGAAAAGCCCTTCGTCACCTCCGGCATCCGTCTCGGCACGCCGGCCGGCACGACGCGTGGCTTCAAGGAAGCGGAATTCCGCGAGATCGGCAACCTGATCGTTGAAGTCCTCGACGGCCTGAAGGTCGCCAATTCGGATGAAGGCAATGCCGCTGTCGAAGCGGGTGTTCGCGAGAAGGTCGTCAAGCTGACCGACCGCTTCCCGATGTACCCCTATATGTAATCAGGACAGGAGCCCGGATGCGCTGCCCCTATTGCGGATCGGAAGACAGCCAGGTGAAGGATAGCCGTCCTGCAGAGGACGGCGCCGCCATTCGCCGCCGGCGCATCTGCCCCGATTGCGGCGGACGCTTCACGACCTTCGAACGGGTGCAACTGCGGGAACTGATGATCCTGAAAAAGACCGGCCGCAAGGCGCCGTTCGACCGCGACAAGCTGCTGCGGTCGTTCGAAATCGCGCTGCGCAAGCGGCCGGTCGATCGCGACCGGATCGAGCGGGCCGTTTCCGGCATCGTCCGGCGGCTGGAAAGCTCGGGCGAGACGGAAATCCCGTCCGAAGAGATCGGTCTGCAGGTTCTCGAAGCGCTCAAGAGCCTGGATGACGTCGCCTTCGTCCGCTATGCCTCGGTCTATCGCGATTTCTCCCATGCGGAGGATTTCGAGAAGGTGATCGCCGAGATCAGCGCCAAGATTGCCCGCGATCCTGGGGCCTGAGCAAACCCGACGCCGCCGAAAGGCGGCGTTTGACATTTCCGGGGCGAGAACGGAACTTCATTGACATGGCAGGCAGGGCGGACGACGAAAGGTTCATGGCTGAGGCGCTGAAGCTCGCGCACCAGCACCTTGGCGCAACCGGTTCCAACCCCTCTGTCGGTTGCGTGATCGTCCGCGACGACGGCGAGGGCCAGAGGATCGTCGGCAGCGCCGTCACCGCGATCGGCGGGCGGCCGCATGCGGAGACGGGCGCTCTCACTGCCGCCGGAGAGGCGGCGCGCGGCGCAACGGCCTATGTGACACTCGAACCTTGCTCCCATCACGGTAAGACGCCGCCTTGCGCCGATGCGCTGATTGCGGCCGGTGTTGCCCGCGTCGTCGTTGCCGTGACCGATCCCGACGAACGGGTCGCGGGGCGGGGACTTGCCATGCTGCGCGAGGCGGGCATCGAGGTCGTAACGGGCGTGCTGGAGGACGAGGGCGAGCGCGAGCTTGAGGCCTACCTCATGCGCAAGCGCGACAACCGGCCTTATGTGACTCTGAAACTTGCAGTTTCCGCTGACGGCATGATCGGGATCAGGGGCCATGGCCAGGTGCGCATCACCGGCGCCCCGGCCCGCGAATTCGTGCACCGGCTGCGCGCCGAGACCGATGCGATTCTTGTCGGTATTGGCACGGCCATTGCCGACGATCCGGAACTGACGGTGCGCATTCCCGGGCTTGAACATCGCTCGCCGCTGCGCATCGTGCTTGATCAGGACCTGCGCTTGCCGCTCACCTCGAAGCTGGTGCGGACGGCCCGCGAGATTCCGGTCATCGTCGTCGCCGCGGATGGCGTAGCCAAGGGCGGGCAAGGCCGGCAGGCGGCGCTCGAGGCCGCAGGCGTCGAAGTGCTGGTTTGCGATCCGCGCCACATCGACCTTCTCCTCGAAGCGCTCGCGACGCGCGGGATCTCCTCGCTTTTGGTCGAAGGTGGCGCACGGACGGCTGAGCTGTTTCTCAATGCCGGGCTTGTCGACCGGATTTTACTGTTTACCGGACCGTCGACCCTTGGCGAAGAGGGGGTGCCATCCCCACTTGACCGGAGCCTCCTGCCCGTCGGTTTCGTCCACACGCGGACGGACACCTTCGGCGACGACCTTCTCGACACCTACGAATACGAAAGAACCCCCTGATGTTCACCGGCATTATCACCGATATCGGCACCGTCGAAACGATCACCCCGCTCGACGAGGGCATCAAGCTGCGCATCGCCACCGCCTATGATCCGAAGGGCATCGACATCGGCGCCTCGATCGCCTGCTCCGGCGTCTGCCTGACGGTGACGAGGCTGCCCGAAGAGGGTGCCAATGGCCGCTGGTTCGAGGTCGAGGCCTGGGAAGAGGCGCGGCGCCTGACGACGATCTCGTCTTGGACGGCGGGGCAGCCGATCAATCTCGAACGCTCGCTGAAGATCGGCGACGAACTCGGCGGCCATCTCGTTTCCGGCCATGTCGACGGCAAGGCGGAAATCCTGTCGGTCGAAACGGAAGGCGAGGCGACCCGCTTTCGCCTGCGCGCGCCGGAACATCTGGCGAAATTCGTGGCCCCGAAGGGTTCCGTCGCCCTCGACGGTACCTCACTGACTGTCAACGCCGTCGATGGCGCGGAGTTCGACGTGCTTTTGATCCGTCACTCGCTGGAAGTGACGACCTGGGGCGAGCGCAGGGCCGGCGATTTCGTCAATTTCGAGGTCGATACGATGGCGCGCTACGCGGCAAGGCTGGCGGAGTTTCCGGCACCGAAGGCGGAGGCGTGAGGGGGAAGAGGCTACCGCAAGGGTAAGGCAGCCTACCTACCTCAAACAGCAAGACCGAGCCGTCGCAGACCTTCGACGCGCAGTTCGAAATCGGCAGGGTTCTTGTACGGCAACACCCGCCGCCGGTGTTCGATCGAGTAGCCGGGATCGATCCTCAAGGCCTGCGTCCAGGCGGAGCGGCCCTCCTCGATTTGTCCGAGATGGCCATAGCAAGACGCAAGCAAGGCATAGGCTGTGGCCGACTCCGGATTGCGCGCCAGCCGCTTGCGGAGCGTCTCGGCAGCCAGGTCGAACCGGCCCAGCGAGAGCTGCGCTTCGGCGAGAAATTGCAGCGCGATCTCGGGATAAAAAGGATCGAGCTGCATGTATCTCTCGAGCGTCTCGACCGCTTCGGAGGGAAGGCCGCTGAAGATCTGGACGTGAGCCTTCAGAACACGCGCGTCCGCCGCACTGGGCCTGAGGGCAATACAGCGCGCCGCGGCATCGAGAGCCTTGTCGATCTCGCGGCTCCACAACAGCGCCACCCCCAAGGCGAAATGCGCTTCGGGCTCTTCGTCGTCCATCGCGACCGCGCGGCGGGCGAGATCGAGGCCGGTCGACAAAGCCGTATCCGGCTCGGCGGCCCAACCGTTCACATAGTCATTGATGTGCGTGAACGCGGTGAACGCGTGAGCCGCCGCACAGTCCGGATCGATATCGATGACCTTTGCCATGAAAGCGCGGGCATTGATGTTGCCTGCCCGCGTATGCAGCCACACCTGATCACGCCCCTGCAGGAAGTAATTGTAGGCCGTGATGTCGGCAATCCGCTTGCCGGAGAGACGGTCAATTTCCGACGTCGTCAACCTGATTTTCAGCGCGGCAACGATCTGCTGGGTGAGTTCGTCCTGAACTGCGAAGATGTCCGTCAGGTCACGGTCGAAACGATCGGCCCAGGCATGGCCGCCCGTCGTCGCATCGATTAGCTGCGCGGTGACCCGCACCCTGTTGCCAGCCTTGCGCACGCTTCCTTCAAGCACATAGCGGACCCCGAGTGCGGCCGCGACGTCGCGGATCGGAACGGGACTCTTCTTGTAGACGAACGAGGAATTGCGGGCGATGACATGCAAATCCGAGAGTTTTGCGAGATCGGTGATGATGTCCTCGCTGATGCCGTCCGAGAAATACTCCTGGTCCGCATCGCCGCTCATGTTGTTGAAGGCGAGCACGGCGATCGAGGTCTTCTCGGTTCGCGACGGTTGAGATGATGCCGTCGTGGCGCCAGTGGCAAGGGGGTGCCGGGCGTCGCCGTTGACGAGGCAGAAAATCTCGATGGGCCGCGCGATGTTCTTGACAGTCTGCGATCCGCGGCTCTCTATCCCGACGGGGATCTTGTCGCGCACCTGATCGGCGGCGGAACGGGAGATGTAGATGCCGCCGGGCTGCGCCAGGGCCTCGATCCGGGCAGCGACATTGACGCCGTCGCCGTATATATCGTCGCCATCGACGATCACGTCGCCGACATTGATGCCGATGCGGAACTGGATCCGGTTTTCAGGAGAACTGCCGGGATCGTGCTCCGGCACCAGTTTCTGGATCTCCATGGCGCAGGTCACCGCCTCGACGGCGCTCGCAAACTCCAGCAGCGCGCCATCGCCCATGAGCTTGACCATGCGGCCGCAATGGCGTGCGACGGCCGGGTCGATGACGGCTCCGCGCAACGCCTTCAGCCGAGCCAGCGTGCCGGCCTCGTCGGTCTCCATCAGGCGCGAGTAGCCGACCACATCGGCCGCAAGTATGGCAGCAAGCCTGCGCTGAACATGCTCGCCCGTCATGGTGCAGACCCATCCTTGTCGTGTGAGGCGGCGAACGCGCCGTCACACGGACTCTAAACCTGATCGGTCCGCTTGACCATCGCCGCCTCGGGCAATCGGTATGTCGTTCAAGAGACAGGATTTGATCATTGATCGGCGCGGCTGTGGCGCCAAGCCAGCATTTCTGAACCTCATCGCTCCAGCAAGATCACCTGCGCCCCGTGATAGACCGTCCGCCGCGCTTCCTTGAAGCGGAGTTTCGATGCCACCCGGATCGAGGCGAGGTTTTCGACGTCGATAATACAGGTTTTCCGCAGCGCCGGGAATTGCTGGTCGCCCCAGCGGAGCGCAGCACTGACGGCTTCGGTGGCGAGGCCGCGGCCGTGGGAGCGGGGGGAGAGCGCCCAGCCTGTCTCCATCGTGCCTTCGAGAGACGGGCTGACGACGCGGTGGAGGTCGTGGAAGCCGGCCTCGCCGATGAACTGGCCGGTCTCGCGGTCCTGCAGGGCGAAGAAGCCGAAACCGAAATAGTGCCACATGCCGACCTGGCGCAGAAACCGCGTCCAGGCCTGTTCGCGCGAGAACGGCACGCCGCCGATGAAGCGCGTCACCTCGGGATCGGCAAAGAGCGTACTGTAGGGGCCGAAATCGTCGCGCCGGTAGGGGCGCAGGATCATGCGTTCGGTCTCGATGGTGGGGACGCTGTGCATTTTGGTCGTTCAGTCCGGTTCAAAGGTCGATTCCGTCATTCGATCAGATTCCCGGCTCGCCGTCCCAATAGTCGACTTCGTTTTCCCGCCTTCCGATAAAGCGGAAGCTCGGCTTGCCGCCATCCGTGGCGCGCGATTTTGCCAGAAACTTGCCCGAATCCGGATATTCGACGATTTCGGCCTTCGCATTGGCCGAGATGGATAGATATTTCAGCGGGACTGTACCGGTGTTGATCAGGTGGTGGGCGGTGTCCGGTCCGCCGGCCGGGGCGCCGAGCACGTCACCGGGCTTGACCGGATAGCGGTTCGGACCGAAGCGATATTCGCCTTCGCCGCTCAGGATGACGAACAGTTCCTCCTCGATATGGTGATTGTGAAACGGACAGCCGGACTTGCCCGGCGGCACTTCGCCGTAGCCGATGCCGAGATCCTTGAGGCCAAGTTGCCTGCCGAAGGACGCGTCGCGGGACTCGAAGAATGTGCCTTCGGTCCAGTGTTCCAGTTCGAGTTCGGCGGGGTTGACGATCGGTTTTTGCATATCTGACATGTCCTTCTTCACTCCAGAACGTTTTATCGAGGCGTCATGAGATTGAAAAGACGAAAGCAATTGGCGCTTTTGCGTCCGCTATCCTCGCCAGGGTCTGATTGGAATCCGCGTTCGGCTGCGAAAAATGCTTGCCAACCGGGCCTTGGCATGATTTGACCGCCGCCTGCGCTGGAGATGTCCGGCCCCCCTTTTCAGACAGGTGACAAATGTCCGATACCGAGAAACCACATATCCTGATTGTGGAAGCGCGCTTCTATGACGACATGGCCGACACGCTGCTCGATGGTGCGACCTCGGCGCTGAAAGAGGCCGGCGCGACCTATGACGTCGTGACCGTTCCAGGCGCGCTCGAAATTCCAGCCGCGATTGCCATGGCGCTCGACGGCGCCGACAATGGCGGCACCGAATATGACGGCTTCGTTGCGCTCGGCATGGTCATCCGCGGCGAGACCTATCATTTCGACATCGTCGCCAACGAGTCCTCGCGTGCCCTGATGGATCTTGCCGTCAGCGAAAGCCTTGCCATCGGCAACGGCATCCTGACGGTCGAGAATGACGACCAGGCCTGGGCACGTGCCAGGAAGAGCGAAGGCGACAAGGGCGGTTTTGCCGCCCGCGCCGCGCTGACGATGATCGACCTGAAACTCAAGCTGGGCGGCGAACTGTGAGCGATATTCCTTCCGATCCGCCGATCAAGCAGGCCAACCAGCGCGGGGCTGCCCGTCTGGCCGCCGTGCAAGCGCTCTACCAGATGGACATCGGCGGCACCGGCGTGCTGGAGATCGTCGCCGAATACGAAGCCCACCGGCTGGGCCAGGAACTCGATGGCGACACCTATCTGAAGGCGGACGCCTCCTGGTTCCGCTCGATCGTTTCGGGTGTCGTGCGCGACCAGCGTTTGCTGGATCCTTTGATCGGCACGGCCCTTCAGGACGACTGGGCGCTGTCGCGCCTGGACTCGACGGTCCGCGCCATCCTGCGTGCCGGCACGTTCGAACTTCGCGAGCGCAAGGACGTTCCCGTCGCCGTCATCGTCACCGAATATGTCGAGATCGCCAAGGCCTTCTTCGAGGATGATGAGCCGAAGCTCGTCAATGCGGTGCTCGACCGGATCGCCCGGACGATCAGAACCGACGTCAAGAAATAGGGTCATCCGATGACAGTGCAGGCAGGCGCGTTGCGGGGCATGGATCATGAACTGCGCGGCGCCCGCCGCAATGTCTACCTTCTCACGGCCGCCCAGGCCGTGCTGGGCACGATCGGGCCGATCGTCTTTGCCGTCGGCGGCGTTGCCGGTTATCAGCTGCTCGGCGACGACAAGTCGCTCGCGACCGCGCCGTTGACAGGTTTCAATGCCGGCGTGGCGCTTGGCGCGGTCTTCGTCGCTGCCGCTTCGAGACTGCTCGGCCGCAAGGCGGCCTTCATGGCCGGCGCCCTGCTTGGCGCCTGTGGCGGCGTGCTTGCGGCCTATGCGCTGTTTCTCAACGACTTCTGGCTGTTTGCGCTGGGTCTGTGCCTGTCCGGCGTGTCCGGCGGCTTTACCCAGAAGTTGCGTTTCGCCGCTGCCGATGCCTCCCCCGGCTTCTACAAGCCCCGGGCGATTTCCTGGATTCTGGCGGGCGGCATGGTTTCCGCCGTGCTCGGGCCGCAGCTCGTCATCCTGACCAAGGACATGCTCGCGCCGGTTTTCTTTGCCGGCGCCTTCCTCGCGCTGATCCCGACCTGCCTTGCGGCAATCGCCATTCTGGCCTTCCTGCGGCTTCCCGACCAGCGCCCTGCTACCGGCGCCGCTCCGATCGGGCCGGTGAGGCCGCTGCGGCAGATCGTGATGAACCAGCGCTTCCTGACCGGCATGACCTGCGGTATCTCCACGTATGCACTGATGACCTTCATGATGACCGGCGCGCCGATCGCCATGGTCGTCGGCTGCGGCTTTTCGCAGGACATGGCGACGCTTGGCATCCAGTGGCATGTGCTGGCGATGTTCGCGCCCAGCTTCTTCACCGGCATGCTGGTCAGCCGCTACGGCGCCGAAAGGATCGTCGCCTGCGGCCTGGTGCTCCTCATGCTCTGCGCGCTGGTTGCCCATGCGGGCATCGCTCTGTGGAACTTCTGGGGCGCACTCGTCCTGCTCGGCGCCGGCTGGAACTTCGGCTTCATCGGCTCGACCGCAATCGTCGCTTCGAGCTACAGGCCGCAGGAGGCCGACAAGGTACAGGGGTTTCACGACATCATCCTGTTCACCGCGGTCGCGCTGGCATCCTTCGGTTCGGGCAAGGTGCTGACGGCCTATGGCTGGGATATGCTGAGTGCGGCGGTCTGGCCGGTTACGGCATTTTGCCTTCTATTGCTGATTTCGCTGTTTATTGCCGAAAAGCGGCGTCCTGCCTGAGATTTGACGCTAAAACTGCTTTCCCGCTCCTGTAAGGTGCCGCCAACTTACCGAAAAACGTGGGTTTTTCCGATTGTGGCGGCTTGACGATCCCGATTCGTCCCCGCACTCTCTCGCCACGTCTGCTACCGTCGCTTGAAGAGGAGGCACGGTTCGCAGCGCTTTTTGGGGGCCTGTGGAACGGAGTGAGCCCGCAGGCTTAAACGGAGGAAAGTGCGAAATGACCATATTACTGGGCGTTATCGCATGCGGGTTGCTTTCGGTGGTTTATGCCGCCTGGGCGACGCAATCGGTGCTATCAGCCGATCAGGGCAATGCCCGCATGCAAGAGATCGCAGGCTTCATACGCGAGGGGGCGCAGGCCTATCTCACACGTCAATACATGACCATTGCCATGGTCGGCGCCGTCGTTTTCGTCGCTGCATGGGTTCTTCTCTCCGCGACAGCCGCCGTTGGCTTCCTGATCGGTGCTGTCCTGTCGGGGGCTGCCGGTTTCATCGGCATGCATGTCTCGGTCCGGGCCAATGTGCGCACGGCGCAGGCCTCGTCGGTCAGCCTCGCGGCAGGCCTCGATATCGCCTTCAAGTCCGGTGCCATCACCGGCATGCTCGTCGCCGGTCTGGCGCTGCTCGGCGTGTCGATCTACTATCTGGTGCTGACCGCCGGCCTCGGACTGCCGGAAGGTTCGCGTGAAGTGAGCGACTCGCTTGTGTCGCTCGGCTTCGGCGCTTCGCTCATCTCGATCTTTGCCCGTCTCGGCGGCGGCATTTTCACCAAGGGCGCCGATGTCGGCGGCGATCTCGTCGGCAAGGTGGAAGCCGGCATTCCGGAGGACGATCCGCGCAACCCGGCCACCATCGCCGACAACGTCGGCGACAATGTCGGCGACTGCGCCGGCATGGCCGCCGATCTGTTCGAGACCTATGCCGTCTCGATCGTCGCCACCATGGTACTGGCGTCGATCTTCTTTGCCGGCGCTGCGAACCTCGCAGTGGTGATGACTTATCCGCTCGCTATCTGCGGCGCCTGCATCATCACCTCGATCATCGGCGCCTTCTTCGTCAAGCTTGGCTCGAACGGCTCGATCATGGGCGCGCTCTACAAGGGGCTGATCGTCACCGGCCTCTTGTCGATCATCGGCCTTGGTGCCGCAACGTCGCTCACCATCGGCTGGGGCTCGATAGGCGTCGTGGATGGCAAGGACATCACCGGTGCCAACCTGTTCGTCTGTGGCATTCTCGGCCTCGTCGTCACAGCGCTGATCGTGGTGATCACCGAATATTATACCGGCACGAACAAGCGGCCGGTGATTTCCATCGCCCAGGCCTCCGTCAGCGGCCATGGCACCAACGTCATCCAGGGGCTTGCCGTGTCGCTGGAATCGACTGCGCTTCCGGCCATCATCATCGTTGGCGGTATCATTTCGACTTATCAGCTGGCAGGCCTGTTCGGCACCGGTATCGCGGTCACCGCCATGCTCGGTATCGCAGGCATGATCGTGGCACTCGATGCCTTCGGTCCGGTCACCGACAATGCCGGCGGCATCGCCGAGATGTCGCATCTGCCGCCGGAGGTGCGTAAGTCGACCGATGCGCTCGACGCGGTCGGCAACACCACCAAGGCGGTCACCAAGGGTTATGCGATCGGCTCCGCCGGTCTCGGCGCCCTGGTGCTGTTCGCCGCCTACTCGAACGATCTCAAGTATTTCGCGGCGAACGGCGACAAATATCCCTATTTTGCGGATATCGGGGCGATCTCGTTTGATCTGTCCAACCCCTACGTTGTCTCCGGCCTGATCTTCGGCGGGCTCATTCCCTACCTGTTCGGCGGCATCGCCATGACCGCCGTCGGCCGGGCAGCCGGTTCGGTGGTGGAGGAGGTCCGCCGCCAGTTCAAGGAAAAGCCAGGCATCATGGCAGGAACGGAGAAGCCGGATTATGGCCGCGCCGTCGACATGCTGACCAAGGCGGCAATCCGCGAAATGATCGTGCCGTCGCTCCTGCCGGTGCTGGCGCCGATCGTCGTCTATTTTGGCGTGCTGGCGCTGTCAGGCTCGAAGGCGTCCGCCTTTGCAGCACTTGGTGCCTCGTTGCTCGGCGTCATCGTCAACGGCCTGTTCGTCGCCATTTCGATGACCTCGGGCGGCGGCGCCTGGGACAATGCCAAGAAGAGTTTCGAAGACGGCTTCGTCGACAAGGACGGCACGCGGCACATGAAGGGCTCGGAAGCCCACAAGGCATCCGTCACCGGCGATACGGTCGGCGATCCCTACAAGGATACCGCCGGCCCCGCGGTCAACCCGGCGATCAAGATCACCAACATCGTCGCTCTTCTGCTTCTGGCGGTCCTTGCGTGATCGTTACCGCGCCGCGTGTCAGTTGGCACGCGGCGCTCAATCGCCAAAAAAAAGAACCCGCGGAAAGCGATTTCCGCGGGTTTCTTTGTTGGTTGCGAGCAGCTTGCCGGTCGCTACTTGTCCGAGCCGTCCGCGAAGATCGACCGCGCCATGCTCTTGCCGATGCCGTTGCCGCTCAAGAGCTGGCCGAGGAAGGTCATTTCCTTGCCGCCGGTCGGTGTCGTGCGGGAAATCACGTCGAAGACCTTGCCGTCCTGCAGCGTGTAGTGCGCCAATTGCGAGACGACGCCTTCCTTGTCGAAATAGACGGCAAGAACGCTCTGGTCGACCAGCTTCGCCTTCATGAAGGCCACCGGCCGCTGACGCTTCTGCGAGATGTAGTAGAACACTTCATTGTCGAAGGTCGCGGTCGTCGAGGGGGTGCCGAGCGACAGGAGCACCTGTTCGCGGCTGGAGCCGACCGGCGCCAAGGCCAGCGTTTCCTGATCGACGACATAACCCTGATTGATGGTCTGGCTGGTGTTCAGCACCTCTGCCGTCTTGCATCCCGAAAGGGTCGTTGCGCAAATTGCCAATGTAAAAGTGACGTTGCTCAGAAATTTCATGTCTGACTTGAAATACCGTTTCGTCAACGACATCTCCCTCAAGGTAACGCTGGCAGATGCGCCATTGCATTTCGTGCCTGCTTCGGTAAACCAGCTTCAGCGATCATGCAATAACAGGATGCGCGGGCCGGCGCATTTTGAAGCGGTCAAACTTGGGCTTTATGATGATATTAGGACTGTTCGGCAAAAAAAACAGCAATGCGGCCATCGTCGCGCGCCAGTACGACCTTTTGACCGCGGCCGCCCGGCGGCCTTATCTCTATACCGATCTTGGCGTTCCAGATACGGTGATGGGGCGCTTCGAAATGCTGTCGGCGACGCTGATCCTCTATTTCCGGCGCACGCGCAGTTCGCAGCGGGCAGGGCAGGAGATCGCGCAGGAAATCATCGACGCCTTCTTCGAGGATGTCGATCATTCGATCCGGGAGCTCGGCGTCGGCGACGTCAGCGTGCCGAAGAAGATGAAGAAGTTCGCCGCGATGTTCTACGGCCGGCTCGAAAGCTATGCCGCGGCGCTGGACCATAAGGATGGCGATGAACTGGCGGCGGCGCTGAAGCGCAATTTTCACCCGCAGGCGGACGATCCGGCCCTCTCCATGCGCGGGCTTGCCGGCTATATGCTCCATGTTGAAGCGCAGCTTGCGGAAGAGGCAGAGGATGTCGTAGAAACCGGCCGGATCGACTTGGCCGAAGCGGCGGTCTGAGGCCCGGCCCGGCAACCGCGACGCCAGAGCACCGGCAGCACTATCTTGGGCGGCGACGCTGCCCGAAAGGACTTGACGATGAACCACGACGAGAAACCCGCGTTTTCCTATCCGGTCAAGGTTGGCCATATCTCCGCCAATGCCGTGACGGTTCATATCGAGGCGAATGCCACAGAGCGCAAGGCGCTGCGCGACCTGTGGAATGTGTCGGAGGTGCTGTCGCTCTCTTCCGATCTGCAGATCGCCCGCTGGAAGAAGGATGGCGTGAAGGTCAAGGGTCGCGTCAAGGCGAAGATCGCCCAGGCCTGCGTGGTGACGCTGGAGCCGGTGGAATCGGAGATCGACGAACCGGTGGAAGCGATCTTCGTGCCGGAGGGCTCGCGGTTGGCGCGGATTGCCGCCAATGACAGCGGCGAGATGATTCTCGATCCGGATGGTCCGGATCTTCCCGACATGTTCACCGGTGACACCATCGATGTGGGCGTGACTGTGACAGAACACGCAGCGCTGGCGATCGACCCCTATCCGCGCAAGCATGGGGCGAACTTCGGTGAACGGATCGAAAGCAGCGAGAAGGATGATGTCCGTCCCAATCCCTTTGCCGTGCTCAAGGATTGGAAAAAGGACTGAGTCTGGAAAAGGCGCGGCACAATTCGGTTGTCACATCAGCGAAAAACGGTATTTTGGCCGAAATCCAGCCCGTTGGGTCGTTTGCCCCGCAAGCAGGGGCCGTTGCGCTCAAACGTCATGAAAACACGTGTGTCTCCATCGCTCACACAGATTGCGCCGGGACGAAACATGCAGTGTGGCAGGAACAAAGGATAAGGCACGCGTGGTAAGAATTTCTCTTGATGTGATGGGCGGCGACTTCGGTCCGCAGGTCGTCATCCCGGGTGCCGCAAGGGCGCTCGAACGGCATCCCGATATCCGTTTCGTACTGTATGGCCTTGAGGATCAGTGCGCGCCGCTCCTGGAAAAATATCCCAAGCTGAAGGCGAACAGTACCTTTCACGCATCCGAACTGGCGATTGCCATGGATGAGAAGCCGAGCCAGGCGCTGAGGCGCGGCCGCGGCAAGGCGAGCATGTGGCAGGCGATCGACGCCGTCAGCAAGGGTGACGCGGATGTGGTCGTTTCGGCCGGCAATACCGGCGCGCTGATGGCGATGTCGGTGTTTTGCCTGCGCACCATGCCCGGCATCCAGCGCCCCGCGATCGCGGCGATTTGGCCGACGCTGAAAGGCGAGAGCATCGTACTCGACGTCGGTGCAACGATCGGCGCGGACGCGCAGCAGTTGATGGATTTCGCTCTGATGGGTGGCGCCATGGCGCGCGCCCTGTTCGAAGTCGAGCGCCCGACGCTCGGGCTGCTTAATGTCGGCGTCGAGGAGATCAAGGGGCAGGAAGAGGTCAAGGAAGCCGGACGGCTGATCCGTGAAGCGGCGCCCGACGGCATCGACTATCTCGGCTTCGTCGAGGGCGACGACATCGGCCGCGGCACGGTCGACGTCGTGGTGACGGAAGGCTTTGCCGGCAACATCGCGCTCAAGGCATCCGAGGGCACCGCCCGGCAGATCGCCGAATATCTGCGCGCCGCGATGTCGCGCACGCTGCTTGCCAAAATAGGATATATTCTTGCCAAGGGCGCCTTTGACCGCCTGCGCGAGAAGATGGATCCGCGCAAGGTCAATGGCGGCGTCTTCCTCGGCCTTAATGGTGTCGTGATCAAGAGCCATGGAGGAACCGACGCGGAAGGTTTCGCAGCGGCGATCGACGTCGGCTACGACATGGTCCGCAATGGCCTGAAGGCCAAGATCGAAAACGATTTGCAAAAATACCATGCCTCGCGCCCTTCCGAAGGTGCTGCGCGCGGTCTGGCTGACGAGGTTTGAAGAGATATGATCCGTTCTGTGGTTCGCGGTTTTGGGGCGTCGCTTCCCAAACGGGTGATGACCAATAGCGAAATGGAAGAGCAGGTCGACACGTCCGACGAATGGATCGTGCAGCGCACCGGCATCCGCCAGCGCCATATCGCCGGCGAGGGCGAAACGACGGCATCGCTGGGAGAGGCGGCGGCGCGCGCAGCCCTGGATCGGGCCGGCCTGACGCCTGCCGACCTCGACGTGATCATCGTCGCGACCTCGACGCCGGACAACACCTTTCCGGCGACCGCCGTCAACATCCAGAACCGCCTCGGCATGCATCATGGCGCGGCCTTCGACATGCAGGCGGTCTGCTCCGGCTTCGTCTATGCCGTTGCCACGGCCGATGCCTATATCCGCGGTGGTCTTGCCAAGCGCGTGCTGGTCATTGGGGCAGAGACGTTTTCTCGCATACTCGATTGGAGCGACCGCACGACCTGCGTCCTGTTCGGCGACGGCGCCGGCGCCATTATCCTGGAAGGCCAGGAAGGCAGCGGAACCACGGCCGATCGCGGCGTCCTGACAGCGCAACTGCGCTCGGATGGCGCGCACAAGGAAAAGCTCTATGTCGACGGTGGACCGTCCACCACCGGCACGGTCGGCCATCTGCGCATGGAGGGCCGCGAGGTCTTCAAGCATGCGGTCGGCATGATCACCGACGTCATCGAAGCCGCTTTCGAGGCGACCGGCACGACGGCCGAGGACCTCGACTGGCTGGTGCCGCACCAGGCCAACCGCCGCATCATCGACGGCTCGGCCAGGAAGCTCGGCATCCCGCTCGACAAGGTTGTGGTTACAGTCGACCTCCACGGCAACACGTCCGCCGCCTCCATTCCGCTGGCGCTCAACGTCGCGGCATCCGACGGCCGCATCAAGGAGGGCGATCTCGTCCTGCTCGAGGCCATGGGCGGCGGCTTCACCTGGGGTTCGGTGCTGCTGCGCTGGTAAAGAAAAGACAATATAACGCAGAGGCTTGACCGGAATGGACAAGGGCAATACTCTTCCGGGCTAATCGATATTTCAAGAAAATCGGTGGGGGACGATGAGCGGAAAAACGGTGACACGAGCAGACTTGGCCGAATCGGTTTTTCGCAAGGTCGGTCTTTCCCGAACGGAATCGGCCGAACTGGTCGAGACTGTGATTGATGAGATCTGCAATGCCATCGTGCGCGGCGAAAGCGTCAAGCTCTCCTCCTTCGCCACGTTCCAGGTGCGCGACAAGAACGAGCGCATCGGCCGCAATCCGAAAACCGGCGAGGAAGTGCCGATTTCGCCCCGCCGCGTCATGACTTTCAAAGCCTCCAACGTGCTGAAGCAGCGCGTTCTCAAGGCGCATCTTTCACGCAAGGTCAAGCTGAAACCGCAATCGCCGGCTATGTAATCGCTCACTTATCATTAAAGTGGTTGAAAACACGTCCATAAGCCGTTGAAATACGCATGATTCGTGTAATCATGCGTGGCGCTGGCTTACCGCGCCGCCGCAGCCGTGTTCGATGGGGGAATACATGGACAAGAGCCCGGACGCGTTCCGCACCATCAGTGAAGTAGCCGATGATCTCGACTTGCCGCAGCACGTGCTTCGATTCTGGGAGACGCGCTTTCCGCAGATCAAGCCGATGAAACGCGGCGGCGGCCGGCGCTATTACCGGCCGGAAGACGTCGATCTGCTGAAGGGCATCCGGCATCTGCTCTATGATCACGGCTATACGATCAAGGGCGTGCAGAAGCTCCTGAAGATGAACGGCAACAAGTTCGTCGCGGCGATCGCCAGCGGCGACCTCGCCACCGTCGAGGCGCTGGCTGCGGCCAATATCGAGGAGCCGGCACAGCCGAAGCTCGGCAATCCGGAAGAAGATCAGATCGTCGGCCGCGCCAAGGCGCCGGCGAGCCGCCGGTTCTTCTCCTTCGTCGGCGGCAATGACGAGACGCCGGAAATCTCGATCGGCAAGACATCCGTCGGCAAGGAGGATCGCGCCCTGCTGCAGGAGGCGCTTTACGATCTCCTGGAATGCAAGCGCCTGCTCGATCAGGTGCGGTAGAAAGGGCGGGGCGCCGTTTCCGCGCGGATTAGGTGCCGATATGGGCATGCGTCTGTTCGCCGCTTTTCCTCTCTTGCCGTCACGAGCGTGTATGGTACGAAACTCCATCGATTTTTAGAGCAAGGCGTTGCGCATGGAAAAGCCCTGGACGAAAAGCGTGACGCTGGCCCTTGAGGGACCGGGCAAATATGTGACGATCTCCAATATCACCGAGGCGTCCTGGGCGATGATCGAGGACTGGCCGCTGGACGATGCCCCGGCCTTGAACCGCGCGCTCGATATCTGTGCTGCGGCCGTCGAAGGCAAGAAGTCGGCGGAAGATGCGCGAAAAGCGTTCATCGCGGCCGCCGCCGAGGCGGAGATCCATGTCCAGGAGTGAGAGGCCCTTGGTTTCGCCGCCTCGCGCCTCCATATCTCCTACCCCGGATGAAGAAAAGCACGACATGACGAAATCCCTTCAGGCGAAGTTTCACGCCGAGATGCTCGCCCTCTACGACCATTGCGCGCGTTTCGGCTTCCGGCCGGTCCTGTTTCGCCGTCTCGTCATTTTGAAGGGCGGCGTCGAGGCGGCAAAGGAACTGGTGTTCAAGCCGGGTACGACCGGGCTCGAGCGCCTGATCGACGCCGGCAAGACCGAATTGTCGATGGAGGCGGCGATGGTGCGGGCGCAATATCGCTCGCTGTTTACGCCGCTAGAAATCAAGGAAGCCGCAAAACGCCTCGAGGGGACCGCCACCCGCGAACGCTCCCGGGGCCGGCTCATCGCCACCGTCACCAACCCGAAACAGGCATAGGCATCATGGCAAAGAAGCAGAAGCTCGAGCATTCGGATTTCGCCGGCGAATTCACCGATGACGGCGTCACCGTGCTCGTCGATATCTTCCGCGATGCGGGAAGCAACGACGGCTGGACGATGGAGGTGATCGATCAGGAGGAGGGCTTGACCGTCTGGGAAGAGCCGTTTCCCACCGACAAGGATGCCTTCGAGGAATTCCTCGCGACCGTCGAGCGCGACGGCATCCGGTCGTTTCTGGAGGACCCGGAGCCGGAGGCGTCGGTGCATTGACGGCCGCTGCTGGGGGCGGGGCGGGAAGATAGACGAGGGCTTCAAAGGTGCCCGACCTGAGAGATAGGTGGACGTTTTGTACCGGAGACATGGGTAACACTTTTCGCTTTTGCGGGAGGTGTTGATGCCCGGGGCCGCGCAAAAAGCACCGGGCTAACTCTTTTGTGTAGCTTTTCGCCGCGGGGCCCAGCGTTTACGATCTGGGTGCGAAACGGCGGAGAGGGGCATGGACTATCGCCAGAGTAACCGTGGTCTGCGAAAGAGGTCGCTGTTTTTCGCCGCATCTGGGCTGGCTATTGGTGCGCTCGCGGTGGATGCTGCCGGCGCCATGACGGTAAGCGACCACCTTGCCGAAATTCTTGCGCTGATCGAGAAGCCTTACCTTCTTGTCGCCGTTCTGTTTGCCGGCGCCTTCGTTGGTATGACCGTCGAGCAATTCCTGTCCCGGATGCGAAGGCAGGCATGGCGGACAAGGAACCGCTCCCTCTGGGAGGAAAAACGTAGCGGCGCGAGCATCGCCATTGCACCCTGGCTTCAGAGGTCTGAGCCGAAGCCCCCGAAGCAAGCCGACGCTGCTGACCAGTTGCGCATTGTTATGGATGCGAGTTTCACGATTCAGCCGCTTCTCAACAGGAGCGAGGCGCGTGTGTTTAAGGAACTTGACCGCATCGTGATTGGCTGCAACCCTGCATGGCAGGTGATGGCGCAAGTTTCATTGGGCGAGGTCCTCCGCAGCAAGGATGCAGTCGCGTACAGTTGCATCAACTCTAAACGGGTCGATTTGCTGCTGGTGGATGGCGACTGTCGGCCTCGATACGCCATCGAATATCAAGGCGGGGCGCATCATCAGGGCGCCGCGGCCGCGCGCGATGCCGTCAAGAAAGAGGCGCTGCGACGCGCTGGGATCGGCTATTACGAGGTCGTGGCTGGCCAAACTACGCCGTCGGAACTTAGGCGGTTGGTCGAGAAGCTGGTAGACAAGCCGGGAACGCCCGAATAGCGGCCGCGGCCCTTGTGGCTTCAGTCCAAGCCCAAACCGGCCCCAATTTTCCGAATTTCCCGCTTTCGCGATATTCCGGCTTCTAAAAGACTAAGGATTTCAAAGGAGAAAATGGTCGGAGCGGCGGGATTCGAACCCACGACCCCTTGACCCCCAGTCAAGTGCGCTACCGGGCTGCGCTACGCTCCGAACCGAAAAGAGCCGTATATTCTCAACGCTTAGGGCGCAAGGGGAAAAAACTCGATTTCGAAACAAAGTGGAAATTTCGGCGCGCCGTGGCAAAAACAGCGACGCAATTCACACCTGTGCGCTTAAAGCGTTCCGTTGCTCCGAGCCCTTTGGCGGTTCATCGCATCTCGCAGATTGTTGGAGGGTATGTATGGAGGGGGGCCAAGCGCGGAAACGCTTACAAAAGCGCCGCCCCTAAGGCGTCATTTCTCGTCACAAGGATGCGCGGAGTGCTATATATTACCGCGGCAGTATCAGCCGCTGCAATACTTTCGTTTGCTACTGTCCCGCGTGCTGATAGTGACCGAGTTTGCCACGGCAATCGGGTTCTGCTTTGGAAGTTTTCCTCTGCTCAGGTGGTCAAGCTCCGCCAGGGCGTTCTGCCAATCTTTTCCGAAGGGGGTTCGCTTTTGTGAGACGAACCAGTCGGACGACTTCCCGCCAATGACCTGCCGAAAAGCAGCTTGCACGGTTTTACGATCCTTGAGCGGTACCCAAACACGGATGCGTGCCGGCTTGCCATCTGAGGTGCATCCATAGATGAAGGTTTTAATATCGGCGGCGCTCGCTGACCACCCGCTTAGAGAAAGTGCGGCAACAGAAAGTAAAATTGCAGTCAAAATAGCTTTCATATCTAGCCCCAAAAGATTAGCCAGTGCTTAAAAATGCCAGCATGAGAAGTTCGCGCAAGCTCTCCCGCAATGCAAGACGGCAGCCGGTATCGCTGCAAAAAAAGTCCTCAAGGTTCATGGCAACCTTTCAGCAACTGGTTGTCCCGATAATGCCGGTTGTTAATCGGGGAGCCGGGTGATGGCGAAGACAGCGGGTAGAAAAGGCCGGAAGCGGCGGACGGGCCGGAAGCAGGCGAAGGGCGGCATGTGGTCCTGGTATCTGGCCGGTGTCCTGTCGGTCAGCGCGGCCATCGCCTATGATCATCGCGCGGACCTCCTGCCGATGGCGGCGCCGTTCCATACGGCGTCGATCGCCAAGCCGCGACCGGTGGAAAAGCGCGCCGAGCCGGAAAAGGCAAGGCCGGCCCTGGCGATGCCGCGGCCGGGAACGCGCCCGGTCGAGCAGGCGGCCTGGGAGCCGAGCGGCCAAAAGACCAGCGGCCGCAAGCCGGGAACCTATTATTTCTGCACGGTAACGCTCGAAAACTGCGTCGTTGACGGCGGCACGTTCTGGTACGGGCGCCAGAAAATCCAGATCGCGGATATCCAGGTGCCGCGCATCAAACAGGCAAAATGCGACAACGAGCGCAAGTTCGGCTCGCTGGCAAAACGGCGGCTATGGGAAATTCTCAATGCCGGCGAGGTTCAACTTGCCGCGGCGGGTGGAAAGGCCGGCGCGCAGGATGCCCAGGTGACGGTGGGCGAGGGGCGCTCGATTGGCGACATGCTTGTGGCCGAGGGCCTGGCGCGGCACGGGGCGGATGGCAAGCGGGGCTGGTGCGCAGAGGGTTAAGCCCGTGCGGCAAGCTGCCGGTAGACGGCTTGCGTCTTGTCGATCATCTTCTCCATCGAAAAATCCGACATTCTTGCCTCAGCGGCTGCGACCATGGCTTTGTAGCGGGCAGGATCGGCGCTTTCGATCATCGCGTTTGCCAGCTTGCCGGTATCGCCGTCGTTCGCGACGATCAGGCCGCTTTTGTCCCTGTCGATTGCCGTCGATGCTCCGCCGACGTCAGTCGAAATGATCGGCTTTCCGGCCGCGGCTGCTTCCAGCATCACATAGGACATTGCCTCGTAGCGGCTCGGCATGACGAGGACGTCGAAGGCGGGGATGGCCTGGGAGCCGGTAAAGGCCGACGTCAGGCGAATCCGGTTTTGCAGGCCGCTCTCGGCGATGGCCTTGCGCACCTGCCGCTCGCGTTCGCCCGAGCCGACCATGATCAGCTGTGCATCGGGCAGGCGCGCCGCGGCCTTGCGGAAGGCTTCGATCAGCCGTTCGGGGGCCTTTTGATGCGACAGGCGCCCGACGAAGCCAAAGACGAAGGTTTCGGGCGTGATACCGAAGCTGGCGCGGACCGTCTTTGCCATGTCAAGCCGCAGCGACGCGACGCCGTTGACGATGACCGATAGTCTGCGCTCCGGGATTCCAAGCGATCGGGCATGGGCATATTCGTCGTTGGACACGCAAATGAGATGGTCGGTGAAGAGGCTTGCCAGGATCAGTTCGATGGCGCCGTAGATCAGGCGTCCGGCTTTGCCGAGGGCCGGGTCCATGGTGCGGAAGGCATGTGGCGTGTAGACGCGCGGAATGTGGCGGCCGGGCAGGTGAGGGCGCGCGAGCGCGCCGGCCTTCGAACTGTGACTATGGATGATGTCGAACGGCCCGCCATCTGCAATGATGTCGCGAAGTGCGCGGAAGGCCGCAATGTCGGACCAGCCGGGAGCACGTTTCATTGCAAGGGTGTGGACGGCCGGCAAATTGAGGGATTTCAATTCGCGGACAAATGCATCCTCCGCGCGAACCGGTGAGTACACCGCTTCGACATGATGACCGCGGCGTTTCAGCCCGCGGCAAAGATCGAGGAAATGGCGCCCCGAGCCGCCGCCGCTCGGCTCGAGCACCTGGAGAATACGCAGGCTGCCGCCAATTTCAGCGATAGGAGGGTCGATGCTCATTCTGACAATCCGCCGCCGGCCCCGATGCGGAACCGATCCGTAGTCTCTTACAATGTTGATGTTAACGCAGCGTTGGCGCAGCCGAAAGCAGACGCGTCAGGGTGGCCCTGCGACGGTGGCGGTGCTCCAGGGCACCACAGCCCCAGATGACGCCGAGCAGCAGATAGACATGACGCCAGTGGTCGGTGTCGATGACATTGCCGATCGCCGCGTGGCCGATCAGCACGATCCAGGCGATCATCAGGTAGGGCTGCCAGGGCCGGTCGAGCAGCAGGAAGCGAAAGCCCATGGTCACTGTCCAGATAATCAGCGTAATATAGCTGACGAAGCCAAGCCAGCCATAGGAGGTGAGGCACTTCAGCCAGATATTGTGTTCGTCCTCGGGAAAGATCGAGCTGAATACCATCGGGCCGATGCCGAGCGGCTGTTCCATAGACATCAGGAAACCGATCTTGTGGCGATCGAAACGGCCGAGATGGCCGCCATCATAGTCCTGGACAAGCTGCGTACGGTTGGAGAACAGATCAGCGATCTGCGGAATCTGCAGCGCAACAACCAGTGCCGCGATCATTAGCAGCGCGCCGCCAAGCGCCAGCACCAGGATTTTCAGTCGGAAGGCGCCCGTGCGTTCCTTGAGCAGCATGACGAGCACGAGGGCGCAGGCGCCGAAGAGATAGAGCGCCCAGGCCGCGCGCGAGAAGGACAGGAACAGGCCGAGCGCCATGATCAGGATCGCGGCGGCCTTGATCGGCGCGGTGGTGATCCGCTCGGTGAGCAGCCGGTACATGAGATAGATCGACGGAGCGACGAGGAACGGCCCGAAGACGTTGGGATCCTGGAAAGCGCCCTTGGCGCGGTCGTAGAGCGTAAAATTCTGAGCACCCGGTATCGCGCCGAAATAGCCGAGAATGCCGAGCAGCGAGGTGAGGACGCCGGCGGCAACCCAGGCATCGAAGATCAGTTTCAGGCGCTCGTGGCGCGCTTCGATAATTGCCGCGTAGAAGATCGCCGTCAGGGCCAGGAAGCCGGATACGGCCATGTACATCGGCCCCGTCGCAAGGTCGCTCATGACGGTCAGCGACAGGATGCCGCCGGTCATGAACAGGATGAGCAGGGCAAACAGCGGCGCGACGGCGCGCGAGATTTTCAGCCCGAAGAGGAACCAGAGGCCGATCAGCGTCGCCATGAAGACCTCATAGGGCGCCGGCTCGGCAATGACGAAGCCCGACAGGAAGACGCCGAAGGTCACCATGCCCGAGCCGAGGATCGCCACGGCGGCAAGCTGCGGACGAAAGCCCGCGGCAGACGTGGCGCCGAGCGTGCTCAATAGGCGTTTTCCGTGTTGAGAAGCCGGATCGGCGTCAGAAACAGGATCTTCAGATCGAACCACAGCGACCAGTTTTCGATATAGTAGAGATCAAAGGCCGTGCGGAACTTGATCTTCTCGTCATTGTCGATCTCGCCGCGCCAACCGTTGATCTGTGCCCAGCCGGTGACGCCCGGCTTGACGCGGTGGCGGGCGAAGTAGCCCTCGACGACATCCGAATAGGTGCGCTCGGCGGTCTGGGCGAGGACTGCGTGGGGCCTCGGACCTACAAGGGACAACTGGCCTTTCAGCACATTGAAGATCTGCGGCAGTTCATCGATCGAGGATTTGCGCAGGAACCGCCCGACCCGAGTGACGCGCGGGTCGCCCTTCGTGACGGCATTGCGGGCCGTTGGATCGCTCATGTTGGTGTACATGGAGCGGAACTTGTAGACCTCGATCGTCTCGTTGTTGAAGCCATGGCGCTTCTGCTTGAAGATGATCGGGCCGGGTGAACTCACCTTTACCGCGATCGCCGCTCCGATAAACACCGGCCAGAGGAGGACGAGGGCGATAAGACTGAAGAACACATCGAAGATACGCTTGGCAACCGAATCCCAGTCGGCGATCGGCTTGTCGAAGATGTCGAGCATCGGCACCTTGCCGACATGCGAATAGCTGCGCGGCCGGAAACGGAGATTGTTGGCGTGGGCCGCAAGACGGATATCGGCCGGCAGGATCCAGAGCTTCTTCAAAAGTTCAAGGATGCGTTTTTCCGCCGACAGCGGCAGGGCGATGATCAGCATGTCGATGCGGGTGAGGCGGGCGAAGTCGACCAGTTCGGCGACGGTGCCGAGCTTCGGATAGCCCGCGACGATCACCGGCGAGCGGCGCTCGTCGCGATCGTCGAAGATGCCGCAGATGCGGATGTCGTTGTCGGATTGCTGTTCGAGCGAGCGGATCAGGTCCTTGGCCGGCTGGCCGCCGCCGACGATGACTGCCCGCCGCTCCATCGTGCCGTTGCGCGCCCAGCGGCGGATCGAATAGGCGATGAAGGTGCGCTCGGCGACAAGGAAGAAGGCGCCGAAGAGATACCAGCCGCCGAAAGAGAGGCGCGAGAAGGTGCCGCCGATCTTGAGCAGGAACAGCGCCAGAGCCATGGAGGCGAAGGCCAGCGTCCAGCAGGCCATCAACCGCGGCAAGGCGCGTGCGGACGAACGCAGCAGGGGAACCTGATAGCCGTCGCACAATTGCAGGAAGGCGACGGTCAGTGCCGAGCCGCCGGCAATCATGCCGCAATAGCCGAGCCAGTCCTCCAGCTTCGGCGCGACATAGAGCATGTGGATGGCATAGCCGATGGCGAACAAAGCGGTGAATTCGAACAGCCGCATCAGGCCGATGATCATGTTCGGAGAATAGGTGTCGGTACGGAATTGCGCGGCGATGCGGCGGGCCAGCGGGTTGAGTTCGCGCGGTTCGTCGCCGTGTTTCTCGCCCGGCGTCATGGTCCGTATTTCGGAGATCTTCTTTCGTAGCGCCTCGGTATCGAAAGTTTCCGGTTTGTCGATCTGGTTCATGATATCCGCTCGGCCGTTTATATCCGTTCGGGATAGCAGAAAGCCCCTAAGAAACGCTTACGAGCGGTTGTGGCCGCTGTTCTGCCGCGCGGCCAAATCCGGGACAAGCTGGCTATAGAGCCGCATGACGCTGCCAGCCATGGTGGATGTCGCGAAGGCTGCCTTGAATGCTCCTGCATCCGGCATCACCTTGGCCGCCCAGTCCTGCTCGGTCATCGCGGCCGTCATGACATTGGCAAGCGACTGTGCGTCGCTCGGAACCGCAAGAGCAGAACTTCCAGGGCCTAGCACCTCCGGAATGCCACCGACCCGGGCGGCAATCACCGGCTTGCGGGCGGCCAGCGCCTCAAGCACGATATAGGGCATGGATTCGGCGCGCGAAGGCACGACGACATTGCGCGTCAAGGCAAATGCGTCGCGTGCTTTCATCGCCGGCAGCATTTCGATGCGGCGGCCAAGACCGCGTTCCAGCATCATCTGCTCGTATTTGGCCTTTTGCGGCCCGTCGCCGATCATCATGGCCGACAGCGGCTTGCCGATGGTGCGCTCCGCCCGCGCGAAAGCATCGACGAAGAGGTCCGGCCCCTTCAGGTCGCGCAGCATGCCGATATAGAGGAAATCAACGGCGTCGGGCCTGGCATGGACAGTCTCGAAATCGCGATCGTCGACGCCGTTGTAGATCAATTCGCTGCGGGTACGCGGCTTGCCGACCTTCGTCTCGTAGGTCGTACGCTCGAAATCACAGACGAAGACGATGGCGTCCGTCAGATATTCCTGAAGACGCTCGAGAACAAACACGACCTTGCCGGAAAACGTGCCGCTGTCGTAGTGCAAGCTGCCGCCATGCGGCGAATAAAGGCGGGCAACGCAATACCTGTTCACCCGCAAGGCTGAGCCGATGATCCGGGAGAGGACGCCGCCTTTGGCGCCATGACCGTGCAGGATATCCGGCTGCAAACTTCTGATTTCCTTGTAGCTGCTCCAGAGTGCCGCCAGATCGGTCGGGCCGATGGACCGGGGGATCGGCAGGCGGACGAGACCAAGCGCGAGGAACGGCCTTATCTCGTCGAAAAGAGCGTCTTCGTGGCTGCCTCCCGTGGTGCTGTCGCAGACGATACCGATTTCATGACCCTGCCTGGCATGCGCTTCGACCAGATCGCGCACATGGCGGAAAATGCCGCCGATCGGCGACCTGAAGCAATGAATGATGCGCAGCGGGCGGGGATCCGGCATGGCTGTCAGAACAGCCGCTCACGCACATAGATGGTGTCGCCGGCCATGATCGGATCGGAGATCGAAACCCGGCCGGTAAGGATACGTCCGTTGATCTTGCGGGTGACGTCGACATTCGCCTGGTTGGCGCGTGGCGAATAGCCGCCAGCAACCGCAATGGCGTTCTGCACCGTCATGCCCGGAACGTAGGAATATTGCCCGGCCTGGCCGACTTCGCCCATGATGAAGACCGAGCGGTAGCGGTCGACCTCGATCGTCACGTCCGGATCGCGCAGGTAGCCCTCGCGAAGCTTGCCGGCGATCATCGTCTCCATCTCGGGCAGCGTGTGGCCGCGCGACGGCACGGCGCCGATCAACGGGAAGGCGACATAGCCCGCCTGATCGACCGTATAGGTGCCGGTCAGGCCGGCCTGTTCGAAGACGCTGATGCGCAGCCTATCACCGCTATCGACGCGGTACGGCTGGATCGTTGCCTCATGAAATGCCTTTGGCGCAGGCTGGTAGCTGCTGCAGCCCGACACGACGAGGCACAGAGAGAGTGCGGCCACGGCAAGGCCTGTTTTCAATCGTGCGGACGTCATTGGGCTCTCGCGCTCCAGGAACCAAGTCATGGCCCGATGTTATCAATCCGTTAGGGTTAATAGCCGGTAAAGGTGCAGCACATTTTGCCGCCGGTTGTGCGTTTACTCTACATTCGGTGGTTGTTGGCAGAGCGCGCGCGCCGGTTTCATTAACCCTTGCGTTACCATGTTTGTTTACGGTGCCGCGGTGTATGCAGGTTCGGGGTAAAGCGCATGTCGGGCGTCAACGGCGGTCATCAGGATGTAGACATCGATCTCGGCGGTCTGTTCCGCGCCATCTGGCGGCGGCGGGGCAGGGTGCTTGCCGCGACCGTCGTCTTCGCCGGCCTGGCATTCACCGGTACGAGTTTGATGTCTCCCAACTATCAGAGCGAGGCGCGGCTGCTGATCGAATCGCGCCAGCCGGAATTCAGCGGCGCCAACAACCAGGGACCGCCGCAGACAACCGACAGCCCCTTCGACGAATCCGGCATTTCCAGTCAGGTGCAGGTGCTGCGCTCGGTCGATCTGATCAAACAGGTCGCTCGCGAAATGAAGTTGCATGAACTGCCGGAATTCGATCCGACAGCGGACCCTTCGGCGATTTCCGATATTCTGGTGATGCTCGGCATTAGGAAGAACCCGCTCGACCTGCCGCCGGAAGAGCGCGTACTGAAGGAGTTCCAGGAGAAGCTGCAGGTCTACCAGGTGGAGAAGTCGCGGGTGATCGCGATCCAGTTCACCTCCAAGGACCCGCGCCTGGCAGCCGCCATCCCGAACGCGATGGCCAAGGTATTCCTGTCGCTGCAGAGCGGCGCCAAGCTTGATTCCAACACGGAGGCCAGCCGCTGGCTGGAGCCCGAGATCGCCAACCTGCGCGAAAAGGTTCGCGATGCCGAGGCCACGGTTGCGGACTACCGAGCGTCGTCGGACCTGTTGCTCACCGGCGAAACCGGCGGCACGTTTGCGACCAAGCAGTTGAACGATATTTCCACCGAGCTTGCCCGCGTGCGCGGCGAACGCGCCAACGCCGAGGCTCGCGCCGAGAACGTGCGCGCAGCACTTGCGAGCGGCCGCGCCGTCGATACGCTGAACGATGTTGTCGCTTCGCCGATGATCCAGCGTCTCAAGGAAACCGAATCCAACGTCCAGGGCCAGATCGCCGATCTCTCTACGACCCTGCTTGACGGGCATCCACGCCTCAAGGCCTTGAAATCCCAGCTTCAGGGCATTCGCGCGCAGATTGTCAGCGAAACGAAGAAGATACTCGGCAGCCTCGAAAACGAAGCCAATGTCGGCCGGTTGCGCGAGCGCCAGCTTGTGGCGCAGCTCAACACGCTGAAAGCGACGTCGGCCAAGGCGGGCGAAGACGAGGTCGGGCTGCGAGCGCTGGAGCGGGAAGCGACGGCGCAACGGCAGTTGCTCGAAACCTATCTGGCGCGCTACCGCGAGGCGACGTCGCGCAGCGGCGAGAACGCCGCACCTGCCGACGCGCGCGTCATTTCCCAGGCGGTCGAGCCGACCGAGCGGCATTTCCCCAAGATCCTGCCGATCACCATTGTCGCGGCCCTTGCCAGCTTCCTCGTCAGTTGCGTGGTCATCATGCTTTCAGAACTGTTCAGCGGCCGCGCCCTGCGCCCGGTCGGCCAGGAGGTAGAGCTGGACTTCGAAGCGGAACGGCCGGAAGCAGCGCCGATGAGCGAAACCGCATCCCAGCCCGCGACTGCGCCGGACGAGATGGAGGCCGCGGGAGCTGATGATTTCTCCGTCGAATCGGTCGCCGCCCACCTCTGCGACGATGACATTCGCGTCGCTATCTCCATATCGCCTGCGGGTGATGCGGGTTCGACCAATGCTGTCATGCTCGCCCGGCTGGTCGCCGAGGAGGGGCGCAAGATCGTGCTGATCGATCTGACCGGCACGGCCTGCCCGACGCGGCTGATGGCACAGTCGGCCGATCTCGCGGGCATCACCAATCTGCTGGTGGGCGAGGTTCCGTTCACCGAGACGATCCATGCCGATCGCCTGTCTGACGCGCATATCATCCCGCAGGGTGATGCCGACCCGGTCCTTGCGGTCCGCGGCATCGAGCGGCTGCAGATAATTATCGATGCCTTGTCGAACGCCTATGACACGGTGCTTGTCGAATGCGGTGCAGCCGGTGTTGGCGCCATCCGCAAGGTAACGCGGTCCAAGGATACGAAAATCATCATCTCGGCACCTGCCGCCGCCAATGCGGAGATTGTCGACCTGATCACCGGCTTTGATGTCGAAGGTTTCGGCGAGATCGTGCTGATGACGGGAACGGGTTATCCGCAGTCGGGGAAACCCGGCCGCCGCGCGGCCTGAGAAGCGCTGTTCAGTCGTCGTCTGTGTGGGTGACTGATGCGCTGCCCGGTGTTTGCCGGCGTTGGCGCAAGCGCTGCACGAAGGCATAGGCCTGCTTGTTCTTCTTGATCTGCGCCTTGAGTCGGACCGCAAAGCGGTGGGCTGATGCCGCCAGACGTCCGCGTATCGTCAGCGGCAGGACGATGTCCTGCTGCGGCGTTTCGACCGTGCACCAGGAGCGCTTGTAGGTCTGGTCGCCGATACCGAAATCGAACAGCGAAACCCCTTCGGCATTGGACTTGCGGATCATCAGATAAAACAGCAATTCGCCGGGGCTGGCGTCGGCTGCGATATCCTCGTCGATCGATCCGAACTGACAGATGACGTGATCGCCCTTGCGCGACAGGCCCGCGATCGCGACGATGCGACCCCGTTGGTTGCCGCACAGGCGGATCGCGTGCAGTTCGAGCGGCTGCCTGTCGCCGGTCGGCCCGATGGCGGCGAGTGTGTGGAAGAAGGCCTGCGTCTCGCAGTCCTGAAAGACATCGGGAAGGCCGAGCGCCTTGAAGCGGGCGGCCTTCTGCTCGAAGAACAGGTTCAACGTCTGTTGGCGTTCGTCCGGTGTTGTGGCTACAATGTGTTCGTAGCCGCCAAGCGCTTCCAGCCGCTTTTCCGAAACCCGAAATTTCTTGCGCCGCCGTTTGGCGTTGAGCTGCGCGAGCGTCACCTCGAAGTTTACAAGGAGCGGCAACTGGAACGACGAATTCTGGTTGCGCACAGCCGGAAGCGAGGCGAGTGGATGACCGGCACCCCGCCATTTGAACGGCATCTTTTCCAGCGTGACGATATCGGCGACGCGCGACAGTTTCGTTGCGAGATCCGCAATCAATGTGCCAAGCTGTTCGCGGGTCAGTGGATCGAACTCGGCGGCAAAGAGGCCCGTGTTGATGTTGCTGTGTGGCGAGCCGATAAACCGGGCCGTACGGAAGAACCGGCCGCGGACCAGTTCGAGCGGCAGGATGAAGACCGTCTTGCGGCCGATGCTGCCGCGCACCAGAAGCAACTGGTTGGCATGGGTGGCTGCCCAGGCGGCGCACCAGTCGAAGCTCTGATGCAGCGACGCCGCCGACGATGCCTCCAGCAAGCGCCAATCGGCTTCCAGCGCCTGCATGTCGACGTGTACCGTCAGCCGGAGAGCGCGCGTGACGGCGACATCATGCACTTTTTCGCGGCGTGCATGCCAGACGCGGCTGCGGGCCTCGTTAACGGGCATCATCTTGAAGTCCGCGTCAGTCATGATCGCTTGCCGTTCCGTGAGCTGGATGAAGCCCTATCTAGCGCAAGCATGCCCTTATCTTCATTTAAATCGGGCGCGCGGGCAGTTGCCTACCCGGCATTTCGTCAAATGCGGTTACCGAATGGATAAAACCGGGCGCATTGTGGCCGCCTATGCGTCAAGCCAACCCGTGGCGAGCACATTGGCCCATTCGTCGCGGCCACGCGACCGGGCGAGACGTGACATGGCCATGTGGTCGTAGGGCACCTTGCGGAACGTCACGTCCCAACGTCCGTCAGCCTTTGAGAGGATGGCGTAGCAGGCATCCGGCGAGCCGGCCTCGACCTTGTGCGGCACGGGCTCGTCGTCGTCGTAGCCCGGGCAGCCGACGCTGCCGGGATTGACGACGAGCCGTCCATCGGCAAGCCGGACGGAACGCTGGATATGCGTGTGGCCACAGAGGATGACGGGAAAGTCCGTGCCAACGGCCGCGGCTTCGATCCCTTGACGCTCCGCCATGTGCACGACACCGTCGACCGTCAAAGCCTCGAGCCAATAGGTGGTGTCGCTTTGCGGCGTGCCGTGGCAGAGAAAGACCTCCTGCCGGTGGACCAGCGTTGCGGGCAGGGCACGCAGCCATTCGAGGTGGCGCGGCTGCAACTCGTCAAAGGCGGTGCGGTCCGAACGTCCCATCTCGGCCGGATCGACGGTGATGAGCCAGCGATCATGATTGCCGCGGATCGACGGGAAGTCGCGCGCGAGCAGAGTATCGGCCGTTCGCGCCGCATTGAGCGGGCCGCTCAGGTGGTCGCCAAGATTGACAACATCCTCGATGCCCTGCACGGCGATGTCGGCGAGCACGGCTTCGAGTGCGAGGTCGTTGCCATGGATATCGGCGATCACGGCGATCTTCATGCGATGCTCCGTTCAGCGCGGCTTGGCGGGCTTTTCCATCCACTTGATGACCAGCATGGCGGGCAGCACCCACAACAGGCCGGTGAAGAAGAAATAGGCGAGGTGCACCCACCATGGCGCAGCGCCAAGCAACAGCGAGGCGAAGGTGGTGGCTGCCAGCGCATAGACGACGACGAGAATGATGATGATGATAGTGCCGATCAGTTTTCTGAGGCGTACGGGCATTGACGTCTTTCCGGTTGGCAGGTTTGGTCGCATATCGGCATTGGGCCGCGACGGCATGCCGCAAAGGGATAAGTCTTGTTTTGCATGCTGCTCTCGTGCAAATCAACGGCTTTGATGCATCGCCCTTAAGACAAATCGCCTCCCGCAGGCAGGGCCATGCCGTTTAAGAGTGGAGTCCTCGATGGCGAGCACCGATTTGGCAACGCAACAGCGTCTCCTGAGCGAGATTGGCACGGACAGCCGCAACCGCGCACAGATCAGGATCTGGCTCGGCGTCGTCGTGCTGGCGCTGTTTGCGCTGGTGCTCGTCGGTGGCGCGACGCGGCTGACCGAATCCGGGCTCTCGATCACGCAGTGGAAGCCGATCCACGGGGTCATTCCGCCGCTCTCCGACGCCGAGTGGCAGGAAGAGTTCACACGCTACAAAGAGATCCCGCAATATGCGCAGCTCAACAGCGACATGACCGTCGAAGGCTTCAAGACGATCTTCTGGTGGGAATGGGCGCACCGGCTGCTCGCTCGCTCCATCGGCCTGATCTTTGCCCTGCCGCTAGCCTTCTTCTGGATCAGGGGACAGATCGAGTCTCGTTTGAAACTGCCGCTGATCGGCATTCTGGCGCTGGGCGGCTTTCAGGGTTTCATCGGCTGGTGGATGGTGTCCTCCGGCCTTGCCGACCGCACCGAGGTCAGCCAGTACCGGCTCGCAACCCACCTCGTCATTGCCTGCCTGATCTTCATCTCCTGCATCTGGGTCAGCCGCGGACTAGCGCCCCATGCGGGCGATCCGGCGCCGACAAAGAGTTCGAGGAAGATGGCTGCCATCATAGCCTGCATGGCGCTGGTTCAGATCTATCTCGGCGCGCTGGTCGCCGGCCTCGATGCGGGCCTGAGCTACAACACCTGGCCGCTGATGGATGGGTCCTTCGTGCCGGGTGACCTGTTCGTCCAGCAGCCGACATGGCTCAATCTGTTCGAGAACCCGAAGACGGTGCAGTTCGTCCACCGTATCGGCGCCTATGTGCTGTTCGCCTTCGTGCTGATGCACATGATCGCCTCGCTACGCAGCGCGCCGGACACGACCCATGCACGGCGTTCGGTTCTGCTGTTCGGGCTGGTGACGATCCAGGCGATCATCGGCATCACCACGCTGATCCTGCAGGTGCACGTCGGCTGGGGTGTCGCGCATCAGGGCGGGGCGCTGATCGTGCTCGGCTTCGCGGTCGCCCATTGGCGCGCCTTCATCGGCGAATATCCGCGTCCGCTGGCGATCGACGTGCGGGACTGATCAGCGCCTCTTGCCATGGCGACGAGGCCCGACGCCCCGGAAAGGCGCGGGTTCAAGCCGACAGCATCAGGTCCATGTTCTGCACTGCCGCCCCCGACGCGCCCTTACCGAGATTGTCCAGCAGCGCGACGAGATTGACCTGTTCGCCGCCGCTCGATCCGAAGACATAAAGCTTCATCGTGTCCTTGCCGGCAAGCTCGACGGCATCGACGCGGGCCATTTTCGCGCTGTCGTCCAGGGATACGATCTCGACGATCGACTGTCCGGCATAGTGGGCAACGAGGGCTGCGTGAATGCTTTCACGCGTCGCGCCGCCCGCGAGCTGGTCGAGGAACAGCGGCACCTGGACGATCATGCCCTGCGGGAAGCGGCCGACCGAAGGGGAGAAGATCGGGGCGCGGTCGAGCAGCCCGTGGGTCTGCATCTCCGGCACGTGCTTGTGCTTGAGCGTCAGGCCGTAGAGGAAGTTCGGCGAGGCGATGTGATCCGGATTGGCCGGGTCTTCCATCTGCGCGATCATCTGCTTGCCGCCGCCGGTATAGCCGGAGACGGCGTTGACCGTTACCGGATAATTTTCCGGCAGGATGCCGGCCTGCCGCAGCGGGCGGATAAGACCGATGGCACCTGTGGGGTAGCAGCCGGGATTTGCGACGAGGCGGGCGTCGCGGATCTTGCCGGTCTGGCCCTTGTCCATTTCGGCGAAGCCATAGGCCCAATCCGGCGCGATGCGGTGCGCCGTCGAGGTGTCGATGATGCGCACCTTGTTGTTGCCTTCGAGCATCGCGACCGCCTGTTTCGAGGCATCGTCGGGCAGGCAGAGGATAGCGACATCGGCGCTGTTCAAAAGGTCTTCGCGGATGGCGGCATTGCGGCGCTCGGCTTCCGGAATGGACAGGAGCTCGACATTCGAACGGCCCGCCATCCGGCTGCGGATCTGCAGTCCGGTAGTGCCGTGCTCGCCATCGATGAAGATCTTCGGTTTCATGGTTTTATCCTGTCCTGCCAATCGATTAGCCGCGAGTGCGGAATCACTTTGGCATGAAATTGAATCAGTTTGACAACAATCTCAGCCGCGCCGTTCCGCCAGCTGTTCGGCATGAAGGCCGAGCATATACATTGCGATGGTGGAGGCTGCAATGGCGGTGATATCGGCATGGTCATAGGCCGGCGCAACCTCGACCACGTCGGCGCCCTTGATGGCGAGCGCGCCGAGCTTGCGGATCACCGACAGGATCTTGGCGCTTGACGGCCCGCCGGAAACGGGAGTGCCGGTGCCGGGCGCATAGGCCGGGTCGAGGCAGTCGATATCGAAGGTGAGATAGGCGGGGCGGTCTGCGACATGACGAAGGATGACGTCGGCAATCTCGCCCGCGCTCATCTCCTCGACATCATAGCCATAGAGGATGCGAATGCCGCAATCGTCCGGCGCATGCGTGCGGACGCCGAGCTGGATGGAGCTTGCCGTATCGATCAGCCCTTCGCGCGCGGCGCGACCGACGAAGGAGCCATGATCGATGCGGCCTTTCTCGTCGGCCCAGGTATCCTGATGCGCATCGAAGTGGACAAGAGAGAGGGGGCCGTGGATAGCGGCGTGGGCGCGCAGCAGCGGCAGCGTGACGAAGTGGTCGCCACCAAGCGTCAGCAGGAAGGCGCCGCTCGTCAGGATTTTCTCCGCCTCGCGTTCGATGGTGGCGGGCGTCTTGCTGTGGTCGCCGTAGTCGAGCAGGCAATCGCCATAGTCGATCGTTGCCATGTCCGCGAACAGGTCGCGCTCGAAGGGATATTGTGGATCGTTGTCGAAGATGGCCGACGCCCCGCGGATCGCCTGTGGCCCGAAGCGTGCGCCGGGGCGATTGGACGTCGCCGCATCGAAGGGAATGCCCCAGACGACGGCATCGACGCCCTTCAGGCTCTTGGTATATCGCCGGCGCATGAAGGACAGCACGCCCGCATGGGTCGGGTCGCTCGCCGCGCTCTTCAGCGATGTCGCGGTGATCGCGTGGTCTATCGTCTTGTTGGCCATGGTCGGTCCCGTCGTTTGTCGTTCTGCTGAAATGGCGGCAGGGCGCGCACGATAACCGCTGATCCCCCATCGGGGAAGGGGATTGCTTCCTGCCGTGGAGAAGACCGTTTAAGTTTCTGGCACGGTACTTGCTTGACTGGTGCCGGGGACACGCGGTTTTCACCTTGTCTGTCTCGATTTGAAACAGAAATGCGAAATGCATGGCTTATCGGGACGAAAAGGCATCCTTTATGATTTCGGAGAAACTGCTTTTGACGGCTGGCGCCGCGTCGATACCGTTCCGTCGCGCAGCCGGCGCTCCCCGCGTGGCCACCGCCCCAGAGCAGGCGGGGCCAGAGCAGGCGGGGCCAGAGCAGGCGGGGATGGTCGATTCGATCCAGTACCTTCGGGCGATCGCGGCGTGGCTGGTGGTCTTCCACCATCTGTCCACATCGCTCACTTCACAGTTCGGCTGGGGTCACGGCTTCGCGATCGGGGCAATCGGGGTCGATATATTCTTCGTTGTCAGCGGCTACATCATGGCGATGATCGCAGCCCGGACGCCCCAGTTCTCCCCGCTTGAATTCGTTCTGCGTCGGGCGGCCCGCATTGCGCCGCTCTACTGGCTGATGACCCTGGCTTTCTGCGTGCTCTGCCTGGTCTATCCCTCGGTCGTCAACAATCCCGACCTAACCTGGAGCAGGATGTTTTTCTCGCTGTTTTTTCTGCCCGATTTCGTTGAAGGCACGACGCTGCCCGCACTGATGATCGGCTGGACGCTGAACTACGAAATTTTCTTCTATGGCATTGTCGCGTCTTCGATCTGGCTGTCTGGCGATCGTACGCTGCTTGTCGCGGCGCTCATGCTTTGCGCTTGCGTCGCCGGAGGCGCCCTTGTCGACGGCGGCCGGATTTTCGACTTCTATACGCAGCCGATCATCCTGGAATTCGTGCTGGGTATTCTCATCTGGAACTATGGTGCAGCGATCCACAGCAAAAGATGGTTCAGGCCCGTTTGGCTCCTATGCCTTCCGCCGGTCTTTGCGGGGCTGGCTGCGAGCGGCATCTACTACGATGAAATCCGCTATCTGATCTGGGGGATACCTTCAGCGTTTTTCGTTCTTGGCGCCATCCCGCTGTTCACGATGCGCCAGCCTTGGCTTGCGCGCCTCGGCGACTGGTCGTTCTCCACCTATCTGCTGCACGTCTATGTCATCCAGCTGTTCGTTAAGGTCGTCGCGAAGGGGGCAATCGGCAATTATGGTCTGCTGGCTTTCGAGGCCATCGTCGCGCTCGGTGTCATCGTGCTGATATCCGCCTTGCAGTTTTCACGGTTCGAAAGGCCCGCAACCCGGGCCCTGAACCGATGGCTTGCCGCCGTCTGGCCGAGGGACGGCCGCGCCTATTGACGACTGCTTCAGGATGCTTTCGCCTCGAACGTCGGGGCGAAATCACCCAGCGATTTTGCCTTCTCGATCATGCCGCCGATATCCTGATCAATGATCGCTTCGAGATCGGCGAAGCTGTCTATGACATAGTAGATCGGCTGGACGATATCGATCCGGTAGGGGGTCCTGAGGACGTGCAACAGGTCGAATGGCCGGAATTCGCACTCTGTGCCCTTCATTGCGGCCTTCGCCTCGCTCGGCGAGGACACGATACCCGCGCCGTAGCAGCGCCGGCCTTCCTGCGTGTTGATCAGGCCGAATTCGACCGTGAACCAGAAAATGCGGAACAGGTGCCACGAATAGCCCTTGCCAAGGTGCACCGCCGTTTGCCCGAAACGGCGGACGAAATTGGCGTAGCTCTGGTTGGTCAAAAGCGGGCAATGGCCGAACACCTCATGAAACAGGTCGGGCTCTTCGATGTAGTCGATATGCTCGCGGCGGCGGAGGAAGGTGGCGAGCGGGAATTTGCCCTGCGACAGAAGCTCATAGAATTGCGACGGCGGAATAAGGGCGGGTACGCCTTCGACGCCGAAGCCGGTGGTTTCGTTCAGGCGGCGGTTGACGTCGCGCAGTTGCGGAACCTTGTCCGGCCTGAGGCCAAGCGTCTTGACGCCATCCAGATATTCGCGGCAGGCCATGTTTGCCAGCAACTTCATCTGGCGCTCATAGAGCTCGCCCCAGATGGCGTCTTCTTCGGGCGTGTAGTCGTACAAACCGTCCGGGCCGGGCAGTTTGGCGGTGTAGCTGCTTTCCTTCGTCATGCTCTGATTCTCCGTCATTCCAACACGTGGCCAGCACGTGGCTGGGTGTGGCGCCTCAAAAATAATTATGCTCCCAGAACAGCGGATTTTTCTTTCTTTCCTGCTGGCTATTGCCATAATCTTGGCAGGAGTTTTCGCAGATCGGGCAGAAAATGAAAGAAACTGGGAGCTTTCACCGCAAGCTTCTGCAGCTCGTCCAGGCCGACGGCAGCCTGTCGCTGGCCGAGCTGGCGGAGAAGGCGGGCATGTCGCAGAGTTCGGCCTGGCGGAAGATTCAGGAACTCGAAGCCGATGGCGTCATCCGCAAGCGGGTGACGCTGCTCGATCCCGGCAAGCTCGATCTCAAGCTCTGCGTCATCGCCCATGTGACGCTGGAAGATCACCATGAGGAAGCTGTCGCCTCCTTTGCCTCCGTCGTGCTGGAGCGGCCGGAAATAATGGAATGTTATGCGCTGTCCGGCGCGTTCGACTACATGCTGAAGATCCGGGCGAGCGATGTCGAAAGCTACGAGGCTTTCATGACGCGGTATCTGATGCGCAACCCGCATGTGCGCACCGTGGTCTCGAGCTTCGTGCTGCGCGAACTCAAATTCTCGACGGAACTGCCGATCTAGCGCCTGTCGCCTGCAAGTGCGCAGCGGTTTGGGGACAACGACCTGCACAAGCCCTGTGGTCAAAGAAAAAGGCGGGACAAAGCCCGCCTTCCCAAATCGATAAGTCTGGAAACGATTAACGCTTCGAGAACTGGAACGAACGGCGGGCCTTGGCCTTACCGTACTTCTTACGCTCGACGACGCGGCTGTCGCGGGTCAGGAAGCCACCCTTCTTCAGGACCGAGCGCAGGCCCGGTTCGAAGTAGGTCAGCGCCTTGGAGATGCCGTGACGAACGGCACCGGCCTGGCCGGAAAGACCGCCGCCGGCTACCGTTGCGTCGATGTCGAACTGGCCGTCACGGGCAGCAGCGACGATCGGCTGGCGCAGGATCATCTGCAGAACCGGACGGGCGAAGTAGTTTGCGAATTCCTTGCCGTTGACGGTGATCTTGCCGGAACCCGGCTTGACCCAGACGCGGGCTACGGCGTTCTTGCGCTTGCCGGTCGCATAGGAGCGGCCCTGGGCGTCAACCTTCTTGACATGAACCGGAGCCGAAGCTTCCGTGGCCGTGCCGAGGTCTTTCAGAGAAGAGAGATCAGCCACGATTAGGCGCTCCTTGTGTTCTTGGCATTCAGCTTGGCGACGTCGAGGACGGTCGGCTGCTGTGCTTCATGCGGATGGTTGGTGCCGGCGTAGACGCGCAGGTTCTTCATCTGGCGACGGCCAAGCGGACCACGCGGAACCATGCGCTCGACAGCCTTCTCGAGAACACGCTCCGGGAAGCGGCCTTCGATGATCTGGCGCGCGGTGCGCTCCTTGATGCCGCCCGGGTAACCGGTGTGCCAGTAGTACTTCTTGTCGGTGTACTTCTTGCCGGTCAGGACAGCCTTCTCGGCGTTGATCACGATGACATTGTCGCCATCGTCAACGTGAGGGGTGTAGGTTGCTTTGTGCTTGCCACGCAGGTGATTTGCGATGATGGAAGCGAGACGTCCGACAACGAGGCCTTCGGCATCGATGAGGATCCACTTCTTCTCCACCTCTGCAGGCTTCTGAACGAAGGTTGCCATGTTAAAACTCTTTCGTTTGAACCCGATGCGTTGCCGCCGGGCGTTTCTTGTTGCTTGAATTGGCGAACCCGAAAGTCAGCCAAAAATGAAAGCGGCCCGAGAGGACCGCGATCTGGTGCGGCTTATACGCAAGGGATGAAATGCCGTCAAGCTTACGGTTCTAGGCAGTTTGAAAAATTGCCTATACAAAACATGTGGTTAGTAATGGGGTATTTTGATACCACAATTTATCTTGGTGGAATCGAATGGGTCGCGGTCGCGTGCGCCACCAGTTCGTCGCCGGCAAGCTCGCGAAATCGCGGCATCGAGCATGGCCGGGCGCTTGAAACCCCAGCCGCTGCGGCGTACCAAGCGCCGATCCGTACATGAGACTGAGGAGAAAAGACATGGCAGACGTGGTTTCCCTGCGCAGGCAAGACCAGCATGGCCTGGTGTTGCGGCAAGTTTCGGGCGATGTGCTGCGGCTGACCTTGAACAATCCTCCGGCAAATGCCCTGTCGATCGCGCTGATGGAAGCATTGATGGCGGAGCTCGCCGCCGCGGCCAAAGCCGCCGACATTCGTGTCGTTATCCTGGCCGCTTCCGGAGAGCTGTTCTCGGCAGGCCATGACCTCAAGGAACTGACCACGCATCGCGCGGACGACGACAGGGGCAGAGCCTTCTTCGAAAAATCCGTCCGGCTTTGCGCCGACCTCATGCTGACGATCAACCGCTTGCCGCAGCCGGTTATCGCCGAGATCGACGGGCTCGCGACGGCTGCCGGCTGCCAGCTGGTGGCGAGCTGCGATCTGGCGATTTGCACGGACAGCTCGACCTTCTGCACGCCCGGCGTCAATATCGGCCTGTTCTGCTCGACGCCGATGGTCGCCGTGTCGCGCGCAGCACACCGCAAGCAGGCGATGGAAATGCTTTTGACCGGCGAGACGATCGATGCCTCGACGGCAAAGGATTTCGGCCTCGTCAACCGCATCGTGCCGAAGCAGTATCTGCAGCAGGTCGTCAACAAATACGCCGCCGTGATCGCCTCGAAATCGCCGCAGGCGCTCACGATCGGCAAGGAAGCGTTTTACAGGCAGGCGGAGATGGGTATCGCCGAGGCCTATGATTTCGCCACGGGTGTTATGGTGGAAAACATGCTGGGGCGCGACGCGGAAGAGGGGATGGGCGCGTTTCTGGGCAAGCGGATGCCGGAGTGGAGAGAGGATTGACGCCTACTTGTAGTGATAGCGGCACGCCACAATTTCAATTGTCTGCGTTTCGGCAGTCCCCATAACACGGTACACTAATCTGTCTTCCTCGTTGATCCGTCGCGACCAGAATCCTTTAAATTCGCCGCGTAGCGGTTCGGGTTTGCCGAGCCCCAAAAACGGCGTCCGCCGACATTCTTCGATGAGTTTGTTGAGCCGCAGCAGGATCGTCTTGTCCGTCTCGACCCAATGCAGATAGTGTTCCCAGCCTTTAGTGGAAAAAAGAACCTTCACGGCTCGATCAATTCATGCTCAACGCCGTGACCTGCATTCAGCTCTGCAATCGACTCACGCAGCATCTTCGCGTTCGCCGGGTTGGAAAGCAGATACATCGTTTCCTTCCAGCTCTCGAAATCTCGCAGCGACATGACGACCATCGGCTCGCGATTCTGCCGCGTCACGATCAGTTCATCATGATCCTCTTCGACCCGGTCGAAGTGCTTTGCCATATTGGCGCGAAGTTCGGATAGGCTGATGACGTTCATGACGAAATCCTTTGTACGTGATCCTGTACATACGTTATTTCACAGGATTTCTCAAGCCAGCTTCAGCATCAGCGCCCCGAGTGCGATCAGGCAGGCGGCCGCGATGCGGAAGATGCTGACGCGTTCCTTGAGGAAAACGATGGAAATGACGATGGCGAAGAGGATCGATGTTTCGCGCAGCGCCGCGACGGTTGCGACCGGTGCTTTCGTCATCGCCCACAGCGCCAGGCCATAGGCGCCGATCGAGCCGCCGCCGCCGATCAGCCCGCGCCACCATTGATGGCGGACATGGCGCAGGACAGGTTTGACGCCGCGCGTGATGAAGGCCCAGGAAAACAGCAGCATCGGCGGCAGCAAGGCCATCCAGAGCGTGTAGGAGATCGGATTGAGCGCGATGCGGGCGCCGATACCGTCGACATAGGTATAGCAGGCGATGACCACGGCATTGGCGAGCGCCAGGAGGATGGCGTGTTTGCCGCCCTTGCGCGCTTCGAAGGCGAGCGTAAGCACGCCGGTTGAGATCGTCAGCACACCGGCCAGGGCGCCAGGCGAAAGGTTCTCGCCGATCAGCGCGCCGCTTGTCGCGGCAACCAGCAACGGCGCCACGCCGCGCATCAGCGGATAGACAAGACCGATATCGCCGGCGCGGTAGGAGGCGGCGACAAGCTGGAAATAGACGAACTGGAAAAGCGCCGACACGAGGATGAACGGCCACGCATCCGGATGCGGCAGTGGCATGAAGGGAAGGAGGGGCAGCGCAACGGCCGCCGCGCCGAGGGCGATCATCGCCGCATCGAGCGATTTTTCCGATCCCGCTTTGACCAGCGCATTCCAGGTCGCGTGCAGTAACGCCCCAAACAGAACCAGAGCGATGACGTCGAGGGGCAAGAGGAACCTTTACGGGATGCGAGGACGATGAATTACCGGTATTTTCTGAAGGTGTGGATCGTGAAAAGCAACCCGATTCTGATGGCGGGCCAGATTTGGCTACGCCGCGAGCTCGCCTTGGATTTGCATGCAAAGCGCCGTCGATTGGTTGACAGTGGCGGAGGCTATCCCAATTATTGCGCGACGATTGCTTTGGGTGGACTTCGACGATGAACCATGATGCCTATCCGGATTTTTATATCTCCGACATTCTGAAATCGACGAAGACGATTGCGCTGGTCGGCGCGTCGCCGAACCCCGCACGACCAAGCCATCGCGTGATGGCGTTCCTGCTGCGCAAGGGCTATACGGTTTTCCCGGTCAATCCGGGCCACGCCGGCAAGGAAATCCAGGGGCAGAAGGTCTATGCCCGGCTCGCTGATGTTCCCGAGCCCATCGACATGGTGGATGTCTTCCGTGCCGCCCATGCCCTCCCGGCCCTGGTCGATGAAATCCTTGCGCTGGACGTGCGGCCGAAGGTGATCTGGGGGCAATTGTCGGTGCGCGACGATCAAGCGGCAGCAAAGGCGGAAGAGCGGGGCATAAAGGTCGTCATGGACCGCTGTCCGGCGATCGAATATCCGCGTCTGGTCGGCTGACGGCGCCGCTGGCATCCGGCCAGAGATTGGAAATCAATACTCGCCCAGCGTGTATATCCAGTAAAACAGTCTTTGACCAGCAGCTGTGGCCTCTGAAATAGTGCGCCGATCTTGGGCGAGGGAGAACATGTCCGTGAAGAACAATCCAGGTTTCAATACGCTTGCCATTCACGCCGGCGCCCAGCCTGATCCGGCCACCGGCGCGCGCGCGACGCCGATCTACCAGACGACGAGCTTCGTCTTCAACGATGCGGATCACGCCGCCTCGCTGTTCGGCCTGCAGGCCTTCGGCAACATCTATACCCGCATCATGAACCCGACGCAGGCGGTGCTGGAAGAGCGGGTCGCGGCGCTCGAAGGCGGCACGGCAGCGCTCGCCGTCGCCTCCGGCCATGCGGCGCAGTTGCTGGTCTTCCACGCCATCATGAGCCCGGGCGACAATTTTCTCGCCGCGCGCCAGCTCTATGGCGGTTCCGTCAACCAGTTCGGCAATGCCTTCAAATCCTTCGACTGGCGGGTGCGGTGGGTCGATACGGCGGATATTTCGTCGTTCGAAAGCCAGATCGACGAGCGCACCAAGGCGATCTTCATCGAGAGCCTCGCCAATCCCGGCGGCACATTCGTCGATATTGCGGCGATTTCGCAGATCGCGAAAAAGCATGGCTTGCCACTGATCGTCGACAACACGATGGCGACGCCATATCTGATCCAGCCGATCGAGCATGGCGCTGACATCATCGTGCATTCACTGACCAAGTTCATGGGCGGGCACGGCAACTCGATGGGCGGCGTGATCGTCGATGGCGGTACGTTCGACTGGTCGAAATCGGGCAAATACCCGATCTTGTCGGAGCCGCGACCGGAATATGCCGGCATGGTGCTGCATGCGACCTTCGGCAACTTCGCCTTCGCCATCGCCTGCCGTGTGCTAGGCCTGCGCGACTTCGGCCCGGCGCTCTCGCCGTTCAACGCCTTCCTTCTTCTGACAGGCATCGAGACGCTGCCGCTCAGGATGCAGCGCCATTGCGACAATGCCCTTGCGGTCGCCACCTGGCTCAACTCGCATGACAAGGTCGCTTGGGTCCGCTACGCTGGTCTGGAGGCTGATGCGAACCACTCGCTTCAGCGGACATATTCGCCGAAGGGCGCTGGCGCGGTATTCACCTTCGGCCTGAAGGATGGCTATGAGGCGGGGAAACGCTTCGTCGAGGGACTGGAGATGTTCTCGCACCTCGCCAATATCGGCGACACCCGCTCGCTCGTCATCCATCCTGCGTCCACGACCCACCGGCAGTTGACGCCGGAACAGCAGGCGGCGGCGGGGGCCGGGCCGGAAGTCGTGCGCCTTTCGGTCGGCATCGAGGACGTCGCCGACATCATCGCCGACCTCGACCAATCGCTTGCCAAGGTTTGACTGAGTTTAAGATGGCCGGGACACCGGCCGTTTCTCCGATGGAGCCATCATGATCCACGCGCTGCTATTTGATCCGTCGTCGTTTGAACCGGAGGTCGACCGTCCTGCGCCGGATCGTCTGATTTCCGGCAATCCGCAGTTCCGCACCTGGAATTTCGAGCAAGCCGATGGCGGCATCTACGCCGGCATCTGGGAGGCGACGCCGGGAAAATGGCGGATCGTTTACGAGGAGTGGGAATATTTCCACATCCTCTCCGGCCATTCCGTCGTCACCGAAGAGGATGGCGCCGAAACGCATCTGAAAGCCGGGGACAGCATGATCCTCAGACCCGGCTTCAAGGGAACCTGGGAAGTGATTGAAACGACTCGCAAGGACTATGTCATTCGGGTTTGAACGGAACGGCGCGGCCCAGCTTGCCAAACGCTGTCGAAAGGGACAGTCTGGCTCACGCGAGAACGCTTGTGGGGGCTGCCAGGCAAGTCAGGGGTGTCTAGTCAATGCGGTCGACGACACACGAACAAGCCCTCATCTGCCGGGGCTGCTGGGATCAGATGCACGTGCCGATCCCTATCAAGGGGCCGCTGGCAGTTCCATTTCGCGTCTGCGGCATCACGCGCAGCAAGATGAACCCGAACATCTGCACGATCTGCGAACGGTCTTTCCGTTACGTCAAAAAGCAGCGGCACATCTCCGCCACCGCCACAATCTTGTTTGCCGACATCCGCGGCTATACCCATTTGTCCGAGCGGATGGACGCCGTCACCCTGAGCGACATCGTCAGCGCCTTTCAGGACCAATGCGCCCAGGCCATTTGGGCCTACGATGGGATCGTCAACAAACAGATGGGCGATGGCCTGATGGCGATCTTCAATTTTCCAATCAAAAACGAGCACCATGCCAAAGCTGCGATCACGGCGGCGATCGACATTCAGCGGCGCTGCGCTTCAGTGCTTGAGGAAATGAAAGCGCGCGGTGCAGCAGTTCCGATCGACGCATTCGGCGTTGGTGTCGGCGTCCACACCGGTCAGGTCGAAATTGGGGAGTTCTCAACCTTCCGCAGCGACTTCACGGCGATTGGCGGTACGGTAAACTTGACCGCCCGTCTTGAATCTCAGGCGGCCGGAGGCGAGATTCTGGTCTCCGACGAAGCTGCGGCGCAGGCGCAGGATCTTGTCGTCCCTGCTGCCACGCGGCTCCTTGTACTCAAGGGCATCGAGCATCCCGTGCCTGCCTATGTTCTTACCCCGCGCGGCTGACCGGCGTGGCGGGCCTGTCTCACCACGCCAATTCCAGCCGTTCCAGCCCGTGGAAATGGTAGCTGTCCTTCACCTGCGGTTCGCTTTTGAGCCGCAGTCCCGGAAGCCGCTCGAACAGGATCGGCAGCGACAGCTTCAGTTCCAGCCTTGCGAGCGGCGCGCCGATGCAGAAATGCAGGCCGGCGCCGAAGGAGACGTGCGGGCCTTCGTTGCGGCCGGGGCGGAAGAGAAGGGGATCGGAGAATTTCTTCGGATCGACGTTGGCGGCGGCAAGCAGCAGGCCGATCTTGTCGCCCTTCCTGAGGCTGATGCCGTCCTCAAGCTCGATATCAAAGAGGGCGTAGCGCTGGAAGATGTGCAGCGGTGCGGCATAGCGCATGCACTCCTCGATCGTGCGCTCGGTGGCGGTATCGTCAGCAAAAGCCTGGTCCGCAGGCGTGCCTGTTTCGAGCAGGACGCGCACGGCGTTGCCGAGCTGGTGCACGGTCGCCTCGTGGCCGGCATTAAGCAGAAGAACCGCCGTCGAGATAAGTTCGTCGTCGGACAGTCGCTCGCCGTCCTTCTCGATGGTGATCATGTGCGTGAGGAGATCATCGGCCGGATTGTCGCGCTTCCAGTCGATGATGCTCTTCAGATAGTCACTGAACTCGGCTGACGCCTGGTTGGCGTCGAGCTCCGTCTCGAGCGTCGGATTGAACATGTACATGCGCACCATGCGGTGCGACCAGTCGAGCAGTTCCGGCGCCATGTCCACCGGCACGCCGAGCATGCGGGCAATCACCGTTACCGGAATGAGCTCGGCATAGGTCTTCAGCAGTTCGACTTCGCCGTTCTTTTCGAAGCCGTCGATGATCGCGTGTGCGAGTGTGGCGATTTCCGGACGCAGCTGTTCGATCTGGCGCGAGACGAAGGCGCGGTTGACCAGTGTGCGAAGCCGCGTGTGGGCCGGCGGTTCCAGTTCGAGCAGCGAGTAGCTTTCCAGCCGGTCGAAATCCGTAAGATGCGGCTTCGGCTCTGGCAGCCCGAGTTCCTCGCGCGTTGCCACATGCAGGATCTGGCGGCCGAAGCGGCGGTCGCGCAGGAGGCCGTTCACCCGGTCGTAGCCTGCAAAATACCACTGCTGCGGCTCTTCCCAGAAGAAGGCGGGACATTGCGCATGCAAGGCGGCGTAGGCGGACAGCGGCTCCTGATAGAAGGCCGGATTGCGCACGTCGATGCTGACATGCCGGCTCGCTGGGTTGATGGAAAGTGCTGAGGGCGCAGACATGGAGGAATTCTCGCTGGATGGAATAGTTGTTTGACCTGATCTATGGTTCAAGCAGCGTCCTCGGCAAGAAAATTGTCGGGACGATGCCTAGATATCGCCTCTCGAAAGTTGGGGCGTAGAGGTTCAAAAGTTCGCATTTGCCGGATACCGCCTTGCCTTGCAGCGCGGCACGTCTATTTTGCACGATGAACGGCAGGGACCAGAGAGAGACTATGGCTTCGTCGCACAACAGCCTGTCAGCGGGCATTTTGGCCGCGATCCGCGGAAAGCGCGTCTCGCTTGCGGGCCGGGATCCGGCTGGCGAGCGGGGCGACACCGTCATAGCCTCCTACAACATCCACAAATGCGTCGGCACCGACAATCGCTTCGACCCCGGGCGGACCACGGAAGTGATCGGTGAAATCGGCGCCGATATCATCGCGCTGCAGGAGGTCGATCAGCGTTTCGGGGAGCGGGCAGGGCTTCTGGACCTGGAACGGCTGCATCGGGAGTGTCACCTCATTTCGGTGCCGATCGCCGCCTTTTCGTCCAAGGGGCATGGCTGGCATGGCAACGTGCTGTTGTTGCGCGAGGGCGCCGTCGCCAAGGTTCATCAACTGGACCTGCCCGGCGTCGAGCCGCGCGGCGCGCTCGTCGTCGATCTCGATCTCAAGCACGGGCCGCTCAGGATCATCGCCGCCCATTTCGGCCTGCTCAGGCATTCCCGTGCCCGGCAGGCGGAGGCGATCCTGGCCGCCATCAGCGAGGCGGAGGAGCGACCGACGCTTTTGATAGGCGATCTCAACGAATGGCGTCTGGGGCCTCGCTCGGCGTTGCGCTTCCTCAGTCCCGTTTTCGATCACGCTGCGACTGCGGTGCCGAGTTTTCCCTCGCGTTTTCCTCTCTTGGCGCTCGATCGCGTGCTGGGCAGCCCGCACAATCTTGTCACGGCCGTCGAGGTGCACAATTCGCCGCTTTCGCGGGTGGCATCTGACCATCTGCCGATCAAGGCCTATATTGATCTGAAGGCCGCGCTCGCCGGCACCGGTACGATTATGACCGAAGCGGTTTCCGCGGCCCAATCCTGACGCACAGGTTGTCGTCTCATGCGTGCCGCTATCGTTGCTCTCTCTGTTTTTGCGTCCGGCCTGTTGGCGTTGATCCTGGTCTATGCCTATGGCCGTTTCGGGCGGCGTCTGCATGGGCCGGCGTCGAGCGCGCTGATGCCGGGGGGCGAGCAGACCGAACTGGACCGGTTGGCGGCCCCGCTTATCGACGGTCATCCCGGGTTGAACGGTGTCGCGCTGATCGCCGACAATATGTCGGCCTTCGCGCTGCGGGCGCTGTCTGCCCGCAAGGCAGGCCGCAGTCTCGATCTGCAGTATTACTACTGGAAGAACGACCTGACCGGGCGGATGCTGACCCGCGAGGTACTCGCCGCTGCCGACCGCGGCGTCCGCGTGCGCCTGCTGCTTGACGACATCAATGCCGGCCTGCACGATCGCATGTGCCTGTCGCTCGATGCCCATCCGAACATCGAGGTACGTCTGTTCAATCCAAGCCGGGCACGGACCGATCGCTTCAGGCGCGGTTTGGAGATGATGCTGCGGCCTCTGCGCACCTCGCGGCGTATGCACAACAAGCAGTGGATCGCCGATGGCCATCTGGTGATCGCCGGCGGCCGCAACATTGGCGACGCCTATTTCGACGCGGGCGAGCAGGCGAATTTCCGCGATCTCGATGTCTGGATGCTCGGCCCTGTGGCTATGGAAGCAGCTACGGTCTTCGACTGTTACTGGAATAGCCCTGTCGTGCTGCCGATTGGATCATTGCGGACGCTGCGCAAGCACTATCTGCCGGCGTTCAGGGCGAAGCTCGAAAGGATCGCGGCGACATCAGGCGGTCAGCACTATCTGACGCATATTGATGCGGCAGTGAAGCACGGCGGCTGGATGCCGACAGCAGAGCCCCTTCACTGGACAGGCGACGCCAAACTCGTATCGGATCCGCCGGAGAAGGCATTTCTGCAGAAGCGCAACAACTGGATCATGCGCGAACTGATGCCGGTCCTGACCTCAGCGCAGCACGACGTGCAGATCATTTCGCCCTATTTCATTCCCGGCAGCCAGGGCATTGCAGAGATCGCCAGGCTCATCGACAGGGGGGTCAAGGTTGCGGTCCTGACGAATTCGCTTGCCGCCACCGATGTTGCCGCGGTTCACGGAGCCTACGTCAATTATCGCAAGGCGCTGCTGAAGAGCGGTGCGACGCTGTTCGAATTGAAGGCGATCCACGAATTCGGCGATCCCAGACGAATGTCGCTGTTCGGATCGCGGGGCGCCAGCCTTCATACCAAGGCCTTCATGGTCGACGGCAAGACGGCCTTCGTCGGGTCGCTGAATTTCGATCCGCGCTCGGCGTCCCTTAATACGGAAATGGGCGTGCTCTTCACCCATCCGGGGCTTGTCGATGAAGTCGAGGCGGTCTTCGAGGAGGAGACACGCCCGGCCAACAGCTTCCGGCTGACCCTCGAGGACGGCCGTCTGCGCTGGCACGACACCGAGAACAACACGCCGCGTGTGCTTCGCCGCGAGCCGGAGGCCGGGCTCCTGCGCCGCCTGACTGCAGGGATCATCAGCATCCTGCCGATCGAATCCCAGCTTTGACCTCAATTTACCCATTTTTTACCCTGAAAGCCCGAATGCCTGTGTGAAAACGTTCAAAAAGCGACCGGGGCCGTATCGCGCTCCTTAGGAATCGCTAAAGGATCGTGCATGAATGTGCCGTGACGGGAATGTTGGGCTGCGGCGGTATTAACGTTATGCAGCGTTCGCGACTTGAGTGGGGTACTTGGACACTCTATGTATGAAGCGAGATATTCCCGATGATTCCCGGCGCGCAGGAGAATTTGCGCGCCAGCTAGACAAAGGTTTGACATGAGAAATCCCGTTGATACCGCCATGGCTCTTGTGCCGATGGTCGTTGAACAGACCAATCGCGGCGAACGTTCCTACGACATTTTCTCGCGCCTTCTGAAAGAGCGCATCATCTTTTTGACGGGTGCCGTGGAAGACCAGATGGCAACGCTGATCTGCGCCCAGTTGCTGTTCCTCGAGGCCGAGAACCCGAAGAAGGAAATCGCGCTCTATATCAATTCGCCGGGCGGCGTCGTGACTGCCGGCATGGCGATCTACGATACGATGCAGTTCATCAAGCCTGCCGTTTCGACGCTGTGCATCGGCCAGGCCGCATCGATGGGCTCGCTGCTTCTGGCCGCCGGTCACAAGGACATGCGCTTTGCGACGCCGAACGCCCGCATCATGGTTCACCAGCCTTCCGGCGGCTTCCAGGGCCAGGCATCCGACATCGAACGGCATGCCCGCGATATTCTGAAAATGAAGCGCCGCCTGAACGAAGTCTATGTCAAGCACACCGGCCGGACCTATGAAGAGGTTGAACAGACGCTTGACCGAGACCATTTTATGAGTGCGGATGAAGCACTTAGCTGGGGTGTCGTCGACAAGGTCATCACCTCGCGTGAGGCCATGGAAACGGCCGAGCAGGCTTGATTTCAAGCTTTTGTGTGCGGATAGATGCATTTGTGACACATTTGTATCCCTGATAGGGCTTTATCCGCAGGCCAAAGCCGTTAATATTGACCGTTAATGCTATGTTGAAGTTTGAGGTCCTAGCATTCGGTATTCGGTGGGAGATTCGTTGCTGCCGGACATCAAACGTGGTTGTTTGAAGCCGGTTCGTACTCCCGAAAGTGCCGCATTTTCGCGTATGAAGGCGGAAAGAATTGCGGAACGGGTTGAGTAGTCCGTTTCACCTTTCAGGAGGTGTCCGGCGTGCTGGAAGGAAAGTGATATGAGCAAAGTCAGCGGTAGCAACGGCGGTGACTCGAAGAATACCCTGTATTGTTCCTTCTGCGGCAAGAGCCAGCATGAGGTCCGCAAGCTGATTGCCGGACCGACCGTGTTCATCTGCGATGAATGCGTAGAGCTCTGCATGGACATCATCCGCGAAGAGAACAAGACCTCGATGGTCAAATCCCGTGACGGCGTTCCGACGCCGCAGGAGATCATCAAGGTCCTCGACGAATATGTGATCGGTCAGCAGCAGGCCAAGCGTATCCTGTCGGTCGCCGTCCATAACCACTACAAGCGTCTGGCGCATGCCGCCAAGGGCACCGACGTCGAGTTGGCGAAGTCCAACATCATGCTCGTCGGCCCGACCGGTTGCGGCAAGACCTATCTGGCCCAGACGCTGGCGCGCATCATCGACGTGCCGTTCACGATGGCTGACGCGACGACGCTGACCGAAGCCGGCTATGTCGGCGAGGATGTCGAGAACATCATCCTGAAGCTGCTGCAGTCGGCCGACTATAACGTCGAGCGGGCGCAGCGCGGCATCGTCTACATCGACGAAGTCGACAAGATCTCGCGCAAGTCCGACAATCCGTCGATCACCCGTGACGTTTCGGGCGAGGGCGTGCAGCAGGCGCTTCTGAAGATCATGGAAGGCACGGTCGCATCGGTTCCGCCCCAGGGCGGCCGCAAGCATCCGCAGCAGGAATTCCTGCAGGTGGATACGACCAACATCCTGTTCATCTGCGGCGGCGCTTTTGCCGGTCTCGACAAGATCATCTCGGCGCGCGGCGAAAAGACCTCGATCGGCTTCGGTGCCGCGGTGCGCGCACCGGAAGATCGCCGCGTTGGCGAAGTCCTGCGCGAACTGGAGCCCGAAGACCTGGTGAAGTTCGGCCTCATCCCCGAATTCATCGGCCGTCTGCCGGTGCTGGCGACGCTTGAGGACCTCGACGAACCGGCCCTGATCCAGATCCTGTCCGAGCCGAAGAACGCGCTGATCAAGCAGTACCAGCGCCTGTTCGAGATGGAAGACGTCGAACTGACCTTCCACGAGGATGCGCTGCGCGAGATTGCCCGCAAGGCGATCGTGCGCAAGACCGGCGCCCGCGGCCTGCGCTCGATCATGGAAAAGATCCTGCTCGACACCATGTTCGAGCTGCCGACGCTGGAAGGTGTGCGTGAAGTGGTCATCTCCGACGAGGTGGTCAAGGGCTCTGCCCGTCCGCTCTACATCTATTCGGAGCGCTCGGAAGAGAAGGCCAACGTCTCGGCCTGATCCGCACCCGACTTAAGTTCAAGAGGCCCGCCACGCGCGGGCCTTTTTTGTGGGGCATATGTGACACATCGGGGACGGAGACTCCCGCGATGGTGCAAAGCCGAAGCAGTCCCGCGAGCCTTGCGTGCATCGCAGGGCTCGGATGCACAGAAAACGTGGCGGGGGATATCGCCAACGGTCCAGCAATGGATAGAATCCGTGATTGCTAAACGCGGCCAACAACGCAATTATACTATGATCCCGTATCTGCTTATATGATACGAATCGTGTGCGTTCAGTCCCGCGGCAAGGTCCGCGACAGTCAGATGTCATTAATGTCCGGCTACGGCGCCTCCCAGGCCGGTCGCCGGCAAAGGGTTGAAAACAGACGTCACACACTCCACCTGACAGTGGAAAGAATGAGGACCGGAAGCGCCCTTGAACGCTTCGGGTAACGGGCCCGGAAACGGGACGGAAAGGAAATGACATGACGAACAAAACGTCTCCGGCAATTGAGAGCGCGACCTATCCGGTGCTGCCGCTGCGCGACATCGTGGTGTTCCCGCACATGATCGTGCCTCTGTTTGTCGGCCGTGAAAAATCGATCCGCGCGCTGGAAGAGGTCATGGGCACCGACAAGCAGATCATGCTTGCCACCCAGATCAATGCGAGCGACGATGATCCGGAAGCCTCGGCGATCTATCAGATCGGCACGATCGCCAACGTGCTGCAGCTCTTGAAGCTCCCTGACGGCACCGTCAAGGTTCTGGTCGAGGGGCGTTCGCGCGCCGAGATCGACGGCTATACCCATCGCGAAGAGTTCTACGAAGCAATGGCGCATGCGCTGCCGGAGCCTGAAGAGGATCCGGTCGAGATCGAGGCGCTCAGCCGCTCGGTGGTCTCGGAGTTCGAGAGCTATGTGAAGCTCAACAAGAAGATTTCTCCGGAAGTCGTCGGCGCAGCCAGCCAGATTGAAGACTATTCGAAGCTCGCCGACACGGTTGCCTCGCATCTTTCCATAAAGATCGTCGAAAAGCAGGAAATGCTCGAGACGACGAGCGTCAAGCTGCGCCTTGAGAAGGCCCTTGGCTTCATGGAAGGCGAGATCTCCGTTCTCCAGGTCGAGAAGCGCATCCGCTCGCGCGTCAAGCGTCAGATGGAGAAGACGCAACGCGAATATTACCTCAACGAGCAGATGAAGGCGATCCAGAAGGAACTCGGTGACGGCGACGAAGGCCGCGACGAGATGGCCGAGCTGGAAGACCGCATCACCAAGACCAAGCTCTCCAAGGAAGCCCGTGAAAAGGCAGACGCGGAAGTCAAGAAGCTGCGCCAGATGAGCCCGATGTCGGCGGAAGCCACCGTCGTGCGCAACTATCTGGATTGGCTGCTCGGCATTCCGTGGGGCAAGAAGTCGAAGGTTAAGACCGACCTCAACCATGCCGAACAGGTGCTCGAACACGATCATTTCGGTCTCGACAAGGTCAAGGAACGGATCATCGAATATCTTGCCGTGCAGGCGCGGTCGCAGAAGATCAAAGGACCGATCCTGTGCCTCGTCGGCCCTCCGGGCGTCGGCAAGACCTCGCTTGCGAAGTCGATCGCCAAGGCGACCGGCCGTGAATATATCCGCATGGCACTCGGCGGCGTTCGTGACGAAGCCGAGATCCGCGGCCACCGCCGCACCTATATCGGCTCGATGCCCGGCAAGGTCATCCAGTCGATGAAGAAGGCGAAGAAGTCCAATCCGCTCTTCCTGCTCGACGAGATCGACAAGATGGGTCAGGATTTCCGCGGCGACCCGTCCTCGGCCCTGCTCGAGGTGCTGGATCCGGAACAGAACTTTACCTTCATGGACCACTATCTCGAAGTGGAATATGACCTGTCGAACGTGATGTTCATCACCACGGCCAACACGCTGAACATTCCGGCGCCGCTGATGGACCGCATGGAAGTGATCCGCATCGCCGGTTACACGGAAGAGGAAAAGCTGGAAATCGCCAAGCGGCACCTCTTGCCGAAGGCGATTGCCGACCACGCGCTTCAGCCGAAGGAGTTCTCGATAACCGACGGTGCTATCTCAGCGGTGATCCAGACCTATACCCGCGAAGCCGGCGTGCGCAGCCTTGAACGCGAACTGATGAAGGTCGCCCGCAAGGCCGTGACCGAAATCCTGAAAGGTCGTACCGACAAGGTTGAGGTTACCGCAGAGAACATCAACGACTATCTCGGCGTTCCGCGCTATCGCCACGGCGAAGCCGAGCGCGCCGACCAGGTGGGTGTCGTCACGGGTCTCGCCTGGACCGAGGTCGGCGGCGAACTGCTGACGATCGAAGGCGTCATGATGCCTGGCAAGGGCCGCATGACGGTGACCGGTAATCTCAGGGACGTGATGAAGGAATCGATCTCGGCGGCGGCCTCCTATGTCCGCTCGCGGGCCATCGATTTCGGTATCGAGCCGCCGTTGTTCGATCGGAGCGATATCCACGTGCACGTGCCGGAAGGTGCGACGCCGAAGGACGGCCCGTCCGCAGGTGTTGCCATGGCAACGGCGATCGTCTCGATCATGACCGGCATCCCGGTCAACAAGGACGTGGCAATGACCGGCGAAATCACGCTGCGCGGCCGCGTGCTGCCGATCGGCGGTTTGAAGGAAAAGCTGCTTGCGGCACTTCGCGGCGGCATCAAGAAGGTGCTGATCCCGGAAGAAAACGCCAAGGATCTGGCGGACATTCCGGACAACGTGAAGAACAACATGGAGATCATCCCGGTTTCGCATATCGGCGAGGTTCTGAGCCACGCGCTGTTGCGGGTTCCGGTGGCGATCGAGTGGGATTCGTCCAAGCAGGTGGTTCCGATCGCGGCTGCTGATCCGGCCGATGACACCGCGGTGTCGATTGCCCACTAGGCACTTGACGTGAACGTCAAATGATGCCCGCAACCATACGGGGATCGATTTGGCACATAAATAGTGGAAGACCGGCATTTTTGCCGGTCTTTTTTATGTAAAACCTCCCGCAAAGCCTTGCATTCCTAGGGATTCGGAGCGATTGGGTTTGCCAAGGCGAGGGTCTTGCGTATGCTGCCCCCGGCTTAAAAATTGAGTCGTTTCGAACCAGTATTGAAAGGGGTGGAAACATGAACAAGAATGAGCTCGTGTCAGCAGTTGCCGAGAAGGCCGGACTTTCGAAGACGGACGCATCTTCTGCAGTTGATGCAATCTTCGACGCTATCCAGGTGGAACTGAAGAACGGCGGCGACGTTCGTCTCGTCGGCTTCGGTAATTTCTCGGTCAGCCGTCGCGAAGCATCCAAGGGTCGCAACCCGTCCACCGGCGCAGAAGTAGACATCCCGGCACGCAACGTGCCGAAGTTCTCAGCCGGCAAGGGTCTGAAGGACGCCGTAAACTAAGTTTCATGTTTCATCTGCAGCACCGTGGCGGCAACGCCGGCGGTTCGATGGCAGGTTGATTGAGGCCCGGGTTTTCCCGGGCCTCTTTTCGATTCGCACCTCATTCAGGCATGAAGCTCCGGGTCGCGGACGATGCGGTGGCAGAGCGCTGTCGTTGCGTCCGTACCGATAACGGAAAAAGCCGAGACGTCATGGTCCCGGCCCTTTCTATCGCAACTATAATTCGACCTGCGAGGTCTGGCTATTCAGCGGCGATCTCGTCCCCGCCGTCTTCCTTGCGCTTGCGGATTTCGTCGGCCTTGGCGACGAGGCGACTGACGATGTCGTGCATCTGGTCAAGCTGCTCGTCATCGAGCGCCGAGAAGATTTCCTCGATCAGCTGTTTTCGCGGATGTTCGGCGGCTTCCAAAACGATGCGGCCGACATCGGTGATCGAGACGATCTTGGCCCGCCGGTCTTCCGGATCGGGTGCGCGCACCACCAGCTTGTCACGTTCAAGCCCGTCGATTGCTTCCGTTACGGTGCGCGGCGCGAAATTGAGCGCGCAGGCTATGTCAGTCGACCGGCAGGGGCCGAGCTTGCTCAAAAAAAACAGAAACTTGCTGCGTGCCAGCGACACGCCTTCCTCGGTCATCGATTCGTTGATGAGCCGGTGAACGCGGTGGTAAAGCTCAAAGAGCTTGTCGGAGACTTCGAATGTGGATTTCATGGGTTTTATATGGATATTATGAGGTGCCATGTCAAATGGCCGCACTTCCAGCGTCATAGTCAAGTTTATTTTTCAGTTCTTCGTCATGCAACAGTGAAAGGCCTGAATAGTCGCCGGGGCAGGGGTTTGCGGCATTGACGCAACCACGGACCGCAGGCCATGGTCGGTCATGCCTTTCCGCTTCGTTCACACCGCCGACCTTCATCTCGATTCCCCCTTGCGCAGTCTGGCGCTGAAAAATCCGGAGCTTGCCGAACTGGTGCGCGGAGCGACGCGGACGGCGCTCGCAGGGATCGTCGACCTGTGCCTGGCGGAAAACGTCGATGCCCTGCTGATTGCAGGTGATCTCTACGACGGCTCGCAGACATCGATGAACACGGCGCTTTATTTGGCGAGCGAGCTGCGCCGGCTGGAGGCCGCCGGCATCCGCGTCTTCGTGATCCGCGGCAATCACGATTCCCAGTCGACGGTGACGCGCGAGTTGACCTTGCCGGCCAACGTCCATGTGTTCTCCGGCCATGCCAAGCCCGTTCAGGCCAAGACGCTCGCCGATGGGCGCGAGGTTTATATTCACGGTATCGGCTTTGCCAATCCGCATGCGCCCGAGAGCCTGCTGCCGTCGTTCCAGGCGCCCATCGCGGATGCGGTCAACATCGGCATGCTGCACACCAGCCTGGCCGGTACGCCTGGGCATGATCCCTATGCGCCCTGCAGCGTTGCCGAGCTTATGCGGCACGGTTTCGACTATTGGGCGCTGGGCCACGTGCATCTTAGGCAAATACATTCCGAAAAGCCACTGATCGTCATGCCCGGCATGCCGCAGGGGCGGGATATCAACGAGGCCGGGCCGAAATCGGTGACGCTGGCGACCGTTGGCGACGACGGCTCACTGGAGCATCAGGAACGCGCGATCGGGCAGGCTGTATTCGAGCGCGTCCCGATCGATCTCGATGGCGCGCAGGACTGGCGGCAGATGCTGGACAGGGCGGCAGAAACCCTGTCATCGCTCAGAAACCGAACGCCTGCTGGTCATCTCATCCTGCGAATTTCCCTGACCGGTGCCACATCACTTGCCTGGAAGCTCCGCCGCGATCCGGATTTTCTGCTTGCCGAACTTTCCGGCATGGCCGCGGGGCTGGGCGGTTGCTGGATCGAGAAGATCGATGTCCATTGCCGCGGCCTGGAGGGCGCGGGCGCCCTGTCCGGGCCTGATCCGGTCGAGGAACTTGCAGCCCTGATCCATTCCGACGTGCTGCCGTCCCACGCCTTTCGTCAGGAAGCCGAGGCAATGCTGGATGAGTTGCTGCAGCAGCTGCCGCGTGAACTCCGCGAGATCCTGGCCAGCGACCAGGCAGCTGCAGCACGGCTGGTTGAAACGATCGCGGCTGCCGGCAGCGATGATGTGCTTGCGCATCTGCATGGCAGCGAACGCGAGGCGGCCCGCTGATGCGTCTCAATCGTCTCGACCTTGTTCGCTACGGCAAGTTTACCGGACGCAGCCTCGACTTTGGTGATGCCCGCCATCAGCGTCCGGATTTTCATCTCGTCTACGGTCCGAACGAGGCAGGGAAATCTACGCTGTTTTCCGCCTTTCTCGATCTGCTGTTCGGTATCGACAACCGCAGCACCTACGGTTTTTTGCACCCCTACGAGACAATGCGGATTGGCGGCGTGATCGCAGTCGGCGGCAGCGCTCGGGCTGTCGCGCGGATCAAGCGCCGGCAAAATACGCTTCTCGGACCGGATGACCAGCCGCTGCCGGACAATCTGTTTTCCGCAGCGCTCGGCTCGATCGACCGGGTGACCTACAAGATGATGTTTTCGCTCGATGATGACAGCATCGAAAAGGGCGGCGAAAGCATCCTGAAAAGTGAGGGGGAACTTGGAACTCTCTTGTTTTCCGCCAGTTCCGGCCTGCCGGACAGCAGCGCCGTCCTGTCCGGCCTGAAAGCGCAGGCCGATGCCTTCTACAAGCCGCGAGGGCAAAAACATCGACTGGGTGAGTTGAAGGCGGAACTCGATGCGCTGAAGGACGAAAAGAGCAAAATCGACGTGAATGCACGCGAGTTTGCGGTGCTGCGCAAGGCGCGGGACGTAGCTGCTGAACGACATGAGGCCGCGGTGAAAGCACGGGCAGAGCTGCACGTTTCCCTTGACCACGCCCGCGACCGCACCGAGGGACTGCCGCTTCTGGCTCGGCTGCGCGGCCTGCGCGCTGAGCTTGGCGCTCTCTGCGACATGCCAGAACCGCCGGCTATCTGGCACACCATGCTGCCGCAGCTGCAGCGTCAGGAAACCGAGATCGAGACCCGCCTTGAACAGCTGGAAGCGGATATCCAGCGCAGGAGCGCCGAGATTGCCGCCATCGAGCGGGACGGAGCCGTGCTTGCTCTTGCAGCCGATATCCTTGACTTGGAGCGCTCCGGGCTGGAAGCGCGCCATATATCGGCTGCGAGCGACATGTCCAATCGCCTCGACGAGCGCGGCAAGATCGGTGCAGACATTGCCGTATGTCTTGTACGCCTGGACCGTGCCGATGTGGCGAACCCGGCGACCCTCATTCTGCCTGCGGTCGTCACCGGCCGTATTCAGGGCCTGGCGCAGAACTATTCCGTCTTGAACGAGCGACTGGTCACGACCGTGCGGGAGCGGCAGCTTGCCGTGGAGGCGAACAGCGAGGCGATGAGGGCACATGCGGCCCTGTTGGAATCGGGCCGCGCCGCCGGTTCGGGCGATCCGGTGCATCTCGCCGATGTCCTGCAAAGCCTGCGGCAGAACGATTGCCTGCTGCGGCAGCAGGCGGGGAACCGGCAGCTTGCCTCGCTCGACGACCAGCTTGCCGAAAAGCTCGCGGCATTGGCCCCGTCTCAGCTGGACGCGGACAGTTTGGCGGCTCTTGCCATCCCCGAAGACACCGATATCGCTGAGTGGACGGCGCGGCGAACGGCGTTGACGGAACAGCTGAAGCGGCTCGATGACCGGATCGCCGACGAGATGGCACTGATTGCGGCGGAGGAAGCCCGGCTGGCGGAATTGACGCGAAGCGGAGGTTTTGCCGCCGACGATATGGCGAGGACGTTGCGGCAGGAACGGGATGACGCCTGGCAGATTCATGTGACCCACCTGGCTTGCGAGACTGCACGTGCATTCGAAGCCGCCCTGCGCAAGGACGATGAGGCGACGGCGATGCGGCTGGCGCGAGCCGAAGATCTCGCTGCGGCGAGGGGGCTTTCCCTCTCCATCGCTGAGCGCAATGCAAAGCTTTCTGCGTTTCGTGAGCAGCACCAGGCCGTGCTCGCTGAGGTCGCTGAGCTGAGGGGGGAGATTTCGGCGGCCGCTCGCGGCTGTGGCCTTCCCGAAGAGACAAAACTCAATCAGCTGGTTGCCTGGCTTAGCCGCCGGACGGCGGTATTGGACGTGCGCAATCAGCTTCGCGCAGTGCGTCAGGATTTGCGTCTCGCAAGAGAAGACGAGGAACGGGCGCTCGAACGGCTGGCGAGGGCATTCGCGGAACGCGGGGTGACAAAAGGCATGCCCGAGCGTCTGGACGATGCACTTGCCTTGGCCGAGCGCACGATAACGGCGCTGCAGTCGGCACACCGCGCCCATGCCGCCGCCGCGGAGACGGTGGAGCGGACGCAGGCGGCTTTGCGCGCGCGCGATGCGGCCTGGTCCTCGGCGGATACCGAAATGGCAGGCTGGATCGCGCGGTGGGATGAGACAATCGGTGCGACCTGGCTTGCCAGGGACGGAAGGGCCTTGGCTGTCCAGGAGACGGTGGCCGTCCTTGCCGTCCTTCAAGAACTGGACAAGCTCATCCAACGCAGGTCTGACCTGGACCATCGCATCGACGGCATGCGCAAGGATCAGGTGGCCTTCGCGACCGCCGTCGCCTGTCTCGCCGAAAGGCTCGTATTGCCGGCGCCCGATGAGCCATTGCTTGCTTTTCGGGTGATCCGTCAGCGATTTGCCGATGCCGAACAAAAGGACGCGTTGCTTCGGCGGATTTCGGATGAGAATGAGCTGCGTGTGTCAGAACATCGTGATTTGATCGGATCGCGGCGGCGCCACGACGCTCAGAAGCAAAGCATGCTCGATCTCTATGGTTGCGTCACGCTCGCCGAAGTCGCCGAATGGCTGGAGACAGCCAAGGCGCGTGGTCGTCTGCGGGAGCGGATTGCCGAAGCCGAATCCGATTTGGCGGCGCGCCTGGCTGTCGGGCGTGTCGAAGAAGCGGAGATGATTCTGAGCGCAGTCGACGAGGTGGGCCTGCGGCTGGAAGCCGCGGAACTGCAGTCGCGGTGGGAGCAATGCGATCGAGACGCCAGCGAACTGCATGCCGAGCGGCGTGACGCGGAGAAGGCGCTGGCGGCAATTGGCGGCGGCGATGCGGCTGCCCATATCGAGGAACGCCGCCGCACCCTGCTGGCGGAAGTCGAGGAGCGGGCGATCGCCTATCTGCGGCTTAAAACCGGCATTCTTGCGGGCGAAACGGCGCTCAGGCTCTACCGCGAACGGCATCGCAGTGCGATGATGCAGCGGGCTTCGGCAGCCTTCAGCGCGATCAGCGGCGGCGATTATGTCGGGCTTTCGACCCAAGCGGAAAACGGCAAGGAATTCCTGATCGCGAACGCGGCCAGCGGCGGCTCGAAACTGGCGGACGACCTTTCCAAGGGCACCCGTTTCCAGCTGTATCTGGCGTTGCGCATCGCCGGCTATCACGAGGTCGCGGCAACGCGCGAATCCCTGCCCTTCATCGCCGACGACATCATGGAAACCTTCGATGACGGCCGCGCGCAACATGCCTTCGCGCTGATGGCAGACATGGCGCGGGTCGGACAGGTGATCTACCTCACCCACCATCAGCACCTGTGCGATATTGCCCGTGCTGCCTGCCCGGACGTGACGATCCATTCACTTTGACTGCCGCTTGTCGTTTTTGCCGCTCCGTGACGGCTCGATTCGGCGGCAGTGATATGCAAGGTATGGTTCATCGTAACGCCGCTTCCATTCCCGAAGCGGCAACCGGCATGACAGATGTGTCGAACCAAGGAGCCATTGCCATGGAGATCAAACCCTGCGGATCCCGGCTGTCGGTCAAGCCGTCGCCGGACTATTTTATCGGCAGCGTCCGGGTGGATCCGATCATGGATGCGCCGGAACCGGCCCGCATGCGGTGCGCATCCGTCACCTTCGAACCGGGTGCACGCACGGCCTGGCACACGCATCCGCTCGGCCAAACCTTGATCGTCACCGCCGGCAGCGGGCTGGCGCAGGTCTGGGGCGAGTCGATTCGCGAGATCAGGACAGGGGACGTCGTCTGGTTTCCGCCGGGTGAAAAACACTGGCACGGCGCGGCCGCGGCCACTGCCATGACCCATATCGCCATCCAGGAGGCGCTTGACGGAAAAGCGGTGGACTGGATGGAGCATGTGACGGACAGCCAGTATCGTGGCGGATAAGGCTGCGTCATTGCGGCTGGTTGGCGTGACCGAGGCGGCAGGTGTTTCGCTTGAGGCTTGTCGTAGCGTGCCTCCCGGGACTTGTTCGTTGCAATGCGAGGCCGGCCAGCGCTATCTGATAGCAAGGAACTTGCCGGCCGCAATCGCGTGGATAGAGGCTGGGCAGAAGGATTTCGCGATGTACAATTTTCATGTCGGACAGAAGGTCGTCTGCATCAACGACACGTTCAAACATGTCTCGATCGATCAGGGTATACGCAAGGGCCAGATCTATACGATCCGCTGGGTTGGGCCCTACAAGCACTATGTCGATGGCGAGTTCATCGGCGTCAAGCTGGCGGAAATCCACCGCGGCCCCGATGATGGCCCTGAAGGTTACGGCGCGGATGATATGCCCTATCGCGCGACGCGGTTCCGGCCGTTGCTGAAGGATCGGCTATCGGCGCTGAAGAACCTGCTTGCGCCGACGCCGAAGGGGGAAAAGCCGTATTTGCCCGAGGCACCGGAAGAACCGAAGCGCAAGACGCCGGTGCGAAAGAAGGAAACCATCTGACGAGCGTCACGCGTCTGTTTGAATCGGTGCGGCAAGTCTGTGTTGCAGGCCACGTCACGGGCTCCCGAGGGAAACCCTGCCTTGCCTAGCGGCACGCCCGCACGCGCCTCTCAAAATGACGTGTTGCCGTTCCCGTCGAAAACGGTCTCTCTGCGCACGAGCCGCAATGACCGGTCCGGCTGGATGACGTAGGTCTCTTCGGAGGGACGACCGTATTCGTCGTTCAGCCGGTGGCGCACCACGCTGCCGACGGGCGCCTTGGTCAGTTTTGTTGCCGGCTGGTCATTATAGGTGATGCTGCCGGGTATAGGCGCAAGTTCCGGCATGGCAGCGCAGGCGGCGAGCCCCGTGGCAAGCGCTGCAGTCAAAATCGCATTCCTCATCGGCATCCCCTGTTATTCGCGAACCTGTCAACAATAACGCACCGGTGGACGGAACGCACTCGCCCCACCTTTTCATCCGCCAACACATGGCGATGCCGCCGTCCATTGGCAAGTGCAACGAGCGGTGCCCACAACATAGCCGTGCGAACACGATTTCACGCTGAAAACAGGCAATTTTTATATCAAGGGATAAATGGTGGGCGATGAGAGACTCGAACTCCCGACATCCTCGGTGTAAACGAGGCGCTCTACCAACTGAGCTAATCGCCCTTCGCGAAGCAGGATCAGCGTCCGCCGCGTCGGTGGCCGTGATCTATGCGTATCGGCGAAAAACCGCAAGAGCGTTTGCAAAGATTTTTTGATTTTTTTGCGGGCGATCGTGAATAAGCCCGGCAACAAGGCGATGAATGCGTTGTGGAAAACTGACGGAACTGCGATGCCGCCAAAGCGGCGCGGCGGTCGATGCCAGTGCGATGGAGAGGAGCGGCTCCCCGTCTCCGGTGCATTTTCCATTGTGCTTTTTCGTCCCTGTGGAAACAATTCGCCGGCTGTCATCGTTTTGTCTCCAAACGTGCTTGACACTAAAACACGAACCCCGTAGTTAGCCGCTCATCGAAGCGGCCAGTCCGGTTCGAGCGGATGCGAAAGCATCCGGATTGCTTGAAATGAAATGCGCGGGTGTAGCTCAGTCGGTTAGAGTGCCGGCCTGTCACGCCGGAGGTCGCGGGTTCGAGCCCCGTCACTCGCGCCATTTCAAGGATGTGCTTCTGCGCCAATCCGGGTTTTCCATTCCAGTGCGCGGGTGTAGCTCAGTCGGTTAGAGTGCCGGCCTGTCACGCCGGAGGTCGCGGGTTCGAGCCCCGTCACTCGCGCCATTTTTGTCTTTAAATCGAAACGAGAAACAGCAAAAGCGGCTCTGCCGCGTGTTTGATTGCGGTTTGACGTCGTGCGCTTCGGCGGCCGTCGCGATCAAAACCCGTCGCGCCGATTCCGGCTCTGTTTTCTCCGGCTGAATCGAGGCTGGCCGTGGCCGCGGGTCTATATCTCGGTCTCCGCTTCCTCGGTCGCCGCGCGCGGGCGTCCGCTACGACCACGACGTCGTCACAGGCATTTCCACCCATGCGAAGCCCGGATGGTGGCTATGCCCTGTTGCGGTGCCTTGCGGGCTGCCGCGGAGGGTAAATTCCTGATATTCAACGTGAGATTTCAATCGATTTTAGCGCGCGCGACCATATGTCCCTGGAGCTGTGCCGCGAGGCCGTTGCGATCTGGGCGCCTGCCTACTCGCGGGTTTTGCGAGATTTGCGCGTGGCTCGCGCAGATGCTAGCTTTTGCCCGGTCTTCATTCCGCCCGTGGAAGGGGATGAAAACCGTTCTGGAGGCTTGCACAGTGGCGCTGGCTGCGCTAACGACTTTGGCGTTGCAACATACTTTTCGACCTGTGGGCTTTGTTTTTTGCGCTTCTCCAGCGCGCCTCGCAGGCGGGGACGGATACAATGACAGACCTTCTCGGTTCCTATATTCCGATCGCCATCTTCATCGGTATCTCGCTGGTCATCGGCCTGGCGCTGCTGATTGCGCCGTTCGCCGTCGCCTACAAGGCGCCTGACGATGAAAAGCTGTCGGCCTATGAATGCGGCTTCAACGCATTCGACGACGCCCGCATGAAGTTCGACATCCGATTCTATCTCGTGTCGATTCTCTTCATCATCTTCGATCTTGAAGTGGCCTTCCTGTTTCCCTGGGCCGTTTCGTTCAAGGAGATGGGCTGGTTCGGTTTCTGGTCGATGATGGTCTTCCTCGGTGTGCTCACCATCGGCTTTATCTATGAATGGAAGAAGGGAGCGCTGGAATGGAACTGACCTCCAGCACCACGCTCGTCGCGCCAAGGGCTAAGGGGATCGTCGATCCCGCGACCGGCAAGCCGATCGGCAGCAATGACAAATACTTTGGCGAGATCAACAACGAGCTTGCCGACAAGGGATTTCTGGTCACGTCGACCGACGAGTTGATCAATTGGGCGCGCACCGGTTCGCTGATGTGGATGACCTTCGGTCTGGCCTGTTGCGCCGTCGAAATGATGCAGATGTCGATGCCGCGTTATGACGCCGAGCGCTTTGGCTTTGCGCCGCGCGCCTCGCCGCGCCAGTCCGACGTCATGATCGTCGCCGGCACGCTCACCAACAAGATGGCGCCGGCTCTGCGCAAGGTTTATGACCAGATGCCCGAGCCGCGTTACGTCATCTCGATGGGCTCCTGCGCCAATGGCGGCGGGTACTATCACTATTCCTATTCGGTGGTGCGCGGCTGTGATCGCGTCGTGCCGGTCGACATCTATGTGCCAGGCTGTCCTCCCACGGCAGAGGCTCTCCTTTATGGGGTGCTGCTGCTGCAGAAGAAGATCCGCCGCACAGGCACGATCGAACGGTAAGGGCAGGGGATCTGATCATGAGTGAAGCCCTGAACGGACTGGCGACCTACATCCGCGAGACCCGCGGCGCGTTGATTTCCGATGCTGTCATCAGCTTCGGCGAACTGACGCTGACGGCGACTGCGGACAATCTGATTGCGCTGTTGACCTTCCTGCGTGACGACGCCCGCTGCGGTTTTGTCAATTTTACCGATATTTGCGGTGTGGACTGGCCGCAGCGCCCTGACCGTTTCGATGTCGTCTATCATCTGCTGTCGCCGAAGCAGAACCTGCGCATCCGCGTCAAGGTCGCAACCGGCGAAGATCAGCCGGTGCCGTCGGCCTGCGCTGTCTATCCGGGTGCCGACTGGTTCGAACGGGAAGCCTACGACATGTACGGCATCCTCTTCACCGGCCACCCGGATCTGCGCCGCATTCTGACCGACTACGGTTTCGAGGGTTATCCGCTGCGCAAGGACTTTCCGACGACCGGTTTCGTCGAAGTGCGCTACGACGACGAAGCCAAGCGGGTCGTCTACGAGCCGGTGGAATTGAAACAGGAATTCCGCAACTTTGACTTCATGTCGCCTTGGGAAGGGACGGATTACGTTCTGCCGGGTGATGAAAAAGCAAACGCGAAGTGACAAGGAAGGCCGGCGGCCCCGCAAGAGCGAGGACCTTTCCGGCTTGGAGCAAGCGGCATGAACGAACATAACGTCCGCAATTTCAATATCAATTTCGGACCACAGCACCCTGCGGCGCACGGCGTTTTGCGGCTTGTTCTCGAACTCGACGGCGAAATCGTCGAGCGCGTCGATCCGCATATCGGTCTATTGCATCGCGGTACCGAGAAGCTGATTGAAACCAAGACCTATCTGCAGGCCGTGCCCTATTTCGACCGGCTCGACTATGTCGCGCCGATGAACCAGGAGCATGCCTTTGCGCTGGCGGTTGAGAAATTGACCGGAACGGAAGTGCCGATCCGCGGCCAGCTGATCCGCGTTCTCTATTCGGAAATCGGCCGTATCCTGTCGCACCTTCTGAACGTCACGACGCAGGCCATGGACGTCGGCGCGCTGACGCCGCCGCTCTGGGGCTTCGAAGAGCGCGAGAAGCTGATGGTGTTCTACGAGCGAGCCTGCGGCGCGCGCATGCACTCGGCCTATTTCCGTCCGGGCGGCGTTCATCAGGACCTGCCGCACGAGCTGGTGGAAGACATCGGCAAGTGGATCGATCCGTTCCTGAAGACCGTCGATGATATCGACGAACTCCTGACCGGCAACCGCATCTTCAAGCAGCGTAACGTCGATATCGGCGTGGTTACGCTCGACGATGCCTGGGCATGGGGTTTTTCCGGCGTCATGGTGCGCGGTTCGGGTGCCGCATGGGACCTGCGCAAGGCGCAGCCTTACGAGTGCTATGCCGACATGGATTTCGACATTCCGATCGGCAAGAACGGCGACTGCTACGACCGGTACCTGATCCGCATGATCGAGATGCGCGAAGCGGCCAAGATCATGCGCCAGTGCGTCGATCGCCTGCTCGGCGATGCCAAGATCGGGCCGGTCTCGTCGCTAGATGGCAAGATCGTGCCTCCGAAGCGTGGCGAGATGAAGCGCTCGATGGAAGCGCTGATCCATCATTTCAAGCTCTACACCGAAGGCTATCATGTGCCGGAGGGCGAGGTTTACGCGGCCGTCGAAGCGCCGAAGGGCGAATTTGGCGTCTATCTCGTCTCCGACGGCTCCAACAAGCCCTATCGCTGCAAGATCCGCGCCCCGGGTTACGCGCATCTGCAGGCGATGGACTACATCTGTCGTGGCCACCAGCTGGCCGACGTATCGGCCATTCTTGGCTCGCTCGATATCGTATTCGGCGAGGTAGACCGTTGATGCGTCTGAGCACCCTGATGCTTTGCGGATCGCTGCTTGCGGCGGCGCCGGCGTTCGCGCAGGAAACTGCGACAGACACCGGCGATCCGAGCATGAGTAGTTCGTCGGGCAGTGGCATGGGCAAGCTCCTGAGCCAGGGCTATGAGATCAGGGCCGCGGTGCCGAACGGCACGCGCTATATTGTATTTTTGCAGAAAGACCAGTCAGCCTATGCCTGCGAGTTCGTCTCCCTGACGAAGTCGCGGTGCGGTTCGATTAACTGATAAGGTGCGGGAAGAATGTCCGTTCGTCGACTAGCCGAGGAAAATGTCCAGCCAGCGAGCTTTGCCTTCAGCAAGGACAATGCGGTATGGGCCAAGGCAACGATCAAGAAATACCCGAAAGGCCGCGAGCAATCCGCGGTCATTCCGCTGTTGATGCGGGCGCAAGAGCAGGATGGCTGGGTGACCAAGGCGGCAATCGAAAGCGTCGCCGACATGCTCGGCATGCCCTATATCCGCGTGCTTGAAGTCGCCACCTTCTACACCCAGTTCCAGCTGAAGCCGGTTGGCACGCGCGCCCACGTCCAGGTCTGCGGCACGACGCCCTGCATGCTGCGCGGCTCCGAGGATCTGATCAATCTTTGCAAGAAGCGCATCCACCCCGATCCGCTGACGCCGAATGAGGCGGGCACGCTGTCCTGGGAAGAGGTGGAGTGTCAGGGCACCTGCGTGAACGCGCCGATGGTGATGATCTTCAAGGACACCTACGAAGACCTCACGGTTCCGCAGCTGGAATACATCATCGACCGTTTCGACGCAGGCAAGGGTTCCGACGTCAAGCCGGGGCCGCAGATCGACCGCATCTTCTCGGCACCTGTCGGCGGTCCGACGACGCTGCTGACACCGGAAAAGAAACCGGCTACGCCACGCGTCAAGAAGGTGAGCGCCGAGCCCGCCGTCAGCGTGCCGCCTTCTTATGCCGCAAGGGTGAAAACCGCTGCGCCGGAGACCGATCCGACGCTGAAGACGCCGGCAACGGCAAAGGCGGAGTCCGCGGCGAATGACAAGGTTGCCGGCGAGACCAAGGCTGAAGGCGGTGTCACCGCCAAGCCAACGGCAGCCGCTGCAAAGCTGTCACTACAGGACAAGAACCGCCCGGCCGGCATCGAGAAACCGGCCACCCTGGATGATCTGAAGCTGATTTCCGGCGTCGGTCCGAAGATCGAAGCCACCCTGCATGAACTCGGCATTTTCACCTACACGCAGGTTGCGGGCTGGAAGAAGGCCGAGCGCGAATGGATCGACGGCTATCTGAATTTCAAGGGCCGCATCGAACGTGACGACTGGGTCAAGCAAGCCAAGGCGCTGGCCAAGGGCGGCGAAGCCGAATACATCAAAGTCTTCGGCAAGAAGCCGCGATAAACAGGTGAACCATGCTCGACGATAAAGATCGCATTTTTACCAATATCTACGGCATTCACGACAAGTCGCTGAAGGGCGTGATGGCGCGCGGCCATTGGGATGGCACCAAGCAGATCCTGGAAAAGGGCCGCGACTGGATCATCAACGAGATGAAGGCGTCCGGTCTTCGCGGCCGTGGCGGGGCCGGCTTCCCGACCGGTCTCAAGTGGTCCTTCATGCCGAAGGAAAGCGACGGCCGACCGCACTACCTGGTCGTCAATGCCGACGAGTCCGAGCCCGGCACCTGCAAGGACCGCGACATCATGCGCCACGATCCGCATACGCTGATCGAGGGCTGCCTGATCGCGAGCTTCGCGATGGGCGCGCATACCGCCTACATCTATGTTCGCGGCGAATATATCCGCGAACGCGAGGCGCTGCAGGCGGCGATCGACGAATGCTATGACGCCGGCCTTCTCGGCACCAACAACAAGCACGGCTGGGACATGGACATCTACGTCCATCATGGCGCCGGCGCCTATATCTGCGGTGAAGAAACGGCTCTGCTCGAAAGCCTCGAGGGCAAGAAGGGCCAGCCGCGCCTGAAGCCTCCATTCCCGGCGAATATGGGTCTCTACGGCTGCCCGACGACGGTCAACAACGTCGAATCCATCGCCGTTGCGCCGACGATCCTGCGTCGTGGCGCCGGCTGGTTCTCAGCGATCGGCCGTCCGAACAATGTCGGCACCAAGCTGTTCATGGTTTCTGGCCACGTCAATAGGCCGTGCACCTTCGAAGATGCGATGGGTGTGCCGTTCCGCGAGATGATCGAGCGCCATTGCGGCGGCATCCGCGGCGGCTGGGACAATCTTCTGGCAGTCATTCCGGGTGGTTCGTCCTGTCCGGTGGTCAAGGCCGAGGACATCATTGATGCGCCGATGGATTTCGACGGCATGCGCGACGTCAAGTCGTCGTTCGGAACGGCGGCGGTCATCGTAATGGACCGCTCGACCGACATCATCAAGGCGATCTGGCGGCTGGCTGCATTCTACAAGCACGAGAGCTGCGGCCAGTGCACGCCGTGCCGCGAAGGTACCGGCTGGATGATGCGCGTCATGGAGCGCATGGTTCAGGGCCGCGCCCAGAAGCGCGAAATCGACATGCTGTTCGACGTGACGAAGCAGGTCGAAGGTCACACGATCTGCGCGCTCGGAGACGCGGCCGCATGGCCGATCCAGGGTTTGATCCGCAATTTTCGTCCGGAGATGGAAAAGCGCATCGACGAATACACGCGGAATTCGACATCGCATGGGGCGGTGCTGCAAGCAGCGGAGTAAGCGATATGACCAGGCCGGAACAGGAAGCAGGCAAGGGAATGTGGGCAGGAAATGCCGGTCCTACGGCGGATTCCCCGGCCGGTGGCGATCCGTTCGGCATGGCCGCATGGTTGAAGGACATGCCGAAGGTGCCGCTGCATCCGCTGATGCAGCAGCAGGCAGCAGCGATGGCGGCGGCAACTGCGATCGGTCTCGGCATGACCAGTCACTTTGCCGGCTTGATGTTCGGCGCGATGCAGCGCGTAGCCGGGACGACGCAGAAAACGGCCGTCGCAGATGAAAAAGCGGCGCAGAGTCCCGCAGAGCCGGTGGCAAGCGCTGCCGTGGTCGTGGATACGGCGGCGGTAAGGGAAACAGCACCCGTGGCGAAGGCGCCGGATTCCGCGACGCCCGTCGCCGCGAGGCCGGTCAGTCAAGAGCCGGCTGTCAAGACGCCGGTGAAGGTTGAAAAACCGAAGCGGCAGAAGGCTGCGGCGCACATAGTCGAAACGCAGGCCGACGACCTGAAGCAGATTTCGGGCATCGGTCCGAAGTTGGAACAGGTGCTGAACGGCATGGGTATCCGGCGTTACGCCGACGTGGCGTCGTGGAGCGAAAAAGATGTGCAGCGTTTCGACGCGCAGCTCGGTTTTGGCGGGCGCATCGCGCGGGATCGCTGGGTCGAGCAGGCGAAGGCCCTGATGAAGGGTTGAGATTGAGTTTCGAACGGCAATCGAAGACGGTTTCCGTTCAAGAGGTTAGCGTGCCTTTATAATTTCTGTTCGCCGCTTTGGCTGGCGAATGAACGACAGGATTGAGTGCGAAGATGGCGAAGCTGAAAGTTGACGGAAAAGAGATCGAGGTCCCGGATCATTTCACGCTGTTGCAAGCGTGTGAAGAAGCCGGCGCCGAGGTTCCGCGCTTCTGTTTTCATGAGCGGCTGTCGGTCGCCGGAAACTGCCGTATGTGTCTGATCGAAGTGAAGGGTGGGCCGCCGAAACCGGCAGCCTCCTGCGCCATGGGCGTGCGCGATCTGCGTCCCGGCCCGAACGGCGAAGCGCCGGAAGTCTTCACGACCACGCCGATGGTCAAGAAGGCCCGCGAAGGCGTCATGGAATTCCTGCTGATCAACCATCCGCTCGATTGTCCGATCTGCGATCAGGGCGGCGAGTGCGACCTGCAGGACCAGGCCATGGCCTTCGGCGTCGATTCGACCCGCTACAACGAGAACAAGCGCGCCGTCGAGGACAAGTATATCGGCCCGCTGGTCAAGACCGTGATGAACCGTTGCATCCACTGCACGCGGTGCGTCCGCTTCACCACCGAAGTTGCCGGTATCGCCGAACTGGGCCTGATCGGCCGCGGCGAGGATGCCGAGATCACCACCTATCTCGAGCAGGCGATGACCTCGGAGTTGCAGGGCAACGTCGTCGACCTCTGCCCGGTTGGCGCGCTGACCTCCAAGCCCTACGCCTTCAATGCCCGTCCGTGGGAACTCGGCAAGACCGAATCGATCGACGTCATGGACGCCGTCGGTTCTGCGATCCGCGTCGATACGCGCGGCCGCGAAGTGATGCGCGTCATGCCGCGCGTCAACGAGGAGATCAACGAAGAGTGGATTTCCGACAAGACCCGCTTCATCTGGGATGGCCTGAAGACCCAGCGCCTCGACCGCCCCTATGTGAAGAAGGACGGCCGTCTGCAGCCTGCGACCTGGAACGAGGCGTTTGCCGCGATCAAGTCGGCAGTTGCCAGGACGAGCGGCGACAGGATCGGCGCGATCGCCGGCGATCTGGCCTCCGTCGAGGAAATGTACGCGCTGAAGGAATTGATCTCGTCGCTCGGCTCGAAGAACATCGACTGCCGCCAGGATGGCGCAGCGCTCGATCCGTCGTTCGGCCGTTCAAGCTACATTTTCAATCCGACGATCCAAGGCATTGAAAACGCCGACGCGCTGTTGATCATCGGCTCGAACCCGCGCTTCGAGGCCTCGGTTCTGAACGCTCGCATCCGCAAGCGGTTCCGCATGGCCAATTTCCCGATCGGCGTGATCGGCGAGCAGAGCGAGCTGCGGTATTCCTACGAATATCTGGGCGCCGGCACCGATACGCTGGCCGAACTGGTCGGCGGCAAGGGCAAGTTCCTGAGCGTCTTGAAGAAGGCGCAGCGCCCGATGATCATCGTCGGTCAGGGTGCGATTTCGGGTGGCAACGGCGCGTCGGTTCTTGCCGCCGCCGCCAAGCTCGCAGGCGCTGTTGGCGCTGTAACCGCCGACTGGAACGGTTTTGCCGTTCTGCATACGGCAGCCGCCCGTGTCGGTGGCCTCGATCTCGGTTTCGTACCGGGCGAGGGGGGCATGACCGCAGCCGAGATGCTGACTGCTATGGACGTGCTCTTCCTGCTCGGCGCTGACGAGATGGACTTCTCGGCCAGGACCGCTGGCTTCACCGTCTATATCGGTTCGCATGGCGACGAAGGTGCGCATCGTGCCGACGTCATCCTGCCGGGTGCGACCTACACGGAAAAGTCCGGAACCTGGGTCAACACCGAAGGCCGTGTCCAGATGGGCAACCGCGCCGGTTTCGCACCGGGCGATGCGCGCGAGGACTGGGCGATCATCCGCGCGCTGTCGGATGTGCTCGGCAAGCGCCTGCCGTTTGATTCGCTGAGCGAATTGCGCGCAAAGCTCTATGCGTCCCATCCGCATTTCGCTGAGGTTGATGCGATCGCATCAGGCGCGACCGGTGAAATTGCCGCACTTGGGCAAAAAGCCGGTGAGATGGCCAAATCGGTGTTTGCGTCTCCGGTCAAAGACTTCTATTTGACGAACCCGATAGCACGCGCATCCGCCGTCATGGCCGAATGTTCGGCTTTGGCACGCAACAACTTCAAAGCTGCGGCGGAATGAGCGCGAGGGAATAAGACGAAAATGGACGCTTTCATTTCGACCTATGTGTGGCCAACGGCCCTCATGATCGCCCAGTCGCTGCTGTTGCTGGTCGCTCTGCTGATCTTCATCGCCTACATTCTGCTCGCCGACCGCAAGATCTGGGCCGCGGTTCAGATGCGCCGTGGACCCAATGTGGTCGGCCCCTGGGGTCTTTTCCAGTCCTTCGCCGATCTTTTGAAGTTCGTCTTCAAGGAACCGGTCATCCCGTCAGGCTCGAACAAGGTGCTGTTCCTGCTTGCGCCGCTGGTCTCCGTCACCCTGGCGCTGGCAGCCTGGGCCGTCATTCCGCTCAATGCCAACTGGGTGATGGCAAACATCAACGTCGGCATCCTCTATGTGTTCGCCATATCGTCACTTGAAGTCTACGGCGTCATCATCGGCGGTTGGGCATCGAACTCGAAATATCCGTTCCTCAGCGCGCTGCGCTCGGCAGCGCAGATGGTCTCCTACGAAGTCTCGATCGGTTTCGTGATCGTCACCGTGTTGCTTTGCGCCGGCTCGCTGAATCTGACGGACATCGTCGATTCGCAGCGTGACGGCCTCGGTACGATGATCGGGCTGCCCGGCTCGTTTCTTGACTGGTACTGGCTGCCGTTGTTCCCGATGTTCATCGTCTTCTTCATCTCGGCGCTGGCCGAAACCAACCGTCCGCCCTTCGACCTCGTCGAAGCGGAATCGGAACTGGTTGCAGGCTTCATGGTCGAATATGGCTCGACGCCCTACATGATGTTCATGCTCGGCGAATATGCCGCCATCTGCCTGATGTGCGCGCTGACGACGATCCTGTTCCTCGGCGGCTGGCTGCCTCCGGTCGACGTCTGGTTCGTGAACTGGGTTCCCGGCATCGTCTGGTTCGTCCTGAAGGCCTCGATGGTGTTCTTCATGTTCGCCATGGTGAAGGCCTTCGTGCCGCGCTACCGCTATGACCAGCTGATGCGTCTCGGTTGGAAGGTCTTCCTTCCGCTGTCGCTCGCCATGGTCTTCATTGTTGCAGTTGTGCTGAAACTGGTGGTGTGGGCCTGATGTCCGCTCCCCGTTTGGCAATATTCGCCGGCGCCTCCCAGGCCGGCATGTTTGGAGGTTGATGATGGCAAGTCTGTCGCAAGCCGTCAGTTCGCTGTTCCTGAAGGAATTCGTCGGTGCGTTCTTCCTGTCGATGCGCTATTTCTTCGCGCCGAAGTCGACGCTGAACTATCCGTTCGAAAAAGGCCCCGTCAGCCCGCGGTTCCGCGGCGAGCATGCGTTGCGCCGCTATCCGAACGGCGAAGAGCGCTGCATCGCCTGCAAGCTGTGTGAGGCGATCTGTCCTGCCCAGGCGATCACCATCGAAGCCGGCCCGCGCCGCAACGATGGCACGCGCCGCACGGTCCGCTACGACATCGATATGGTGAAATGCATCTATTGCGGTTTCTGCCAGGAAGCCTGTCCGGTGGACGCGATCGTCGAAGGTCCGAACTTTGAGTTCGCCACGGAGACGCGCGAGGAGCTCTACTACGACAAGGAGCGCCTGCTTTCCAACGGCGACCGCTGGGAACGGGAAATCGCCCGCAACATCGCAATGGACTCGCCTTACCGCTGAGACCGTTCGATTGCCGGGCAGGCGTAAACGAGATTTTGGGCGTGGCCGGAAGACCGGTCCGCCAGTGGGAAGGGTGGCCTGCCGGTCATGCCTGCCTTGGGAAGACGAAAAAGGCACCGATCATGGGTCTGCAGGCTCTTTTTTTCTATCTTTTTTCATTCGTCGCGGTTGCGTCGGCGTTCATGGTCATTTCCGCGCGGAATCCGGTTTATTCCGTGCTGTTCCTGATCCTGACGTTCTTCAACTCGGCCGGTCTGTTCCTTCTGACAGGCGCCGAGTTCCTCGCGATGATCCTGCTGGTTGTCTATATCGGCGCGGTCGCGGTTCTCTTCCTCTTCGTCGTGATGATGCTCGACATCGATTTCACGGAATTGAGGGCAGGGGTGCTTGACTACGCGCCGGTCGGCGCGCTGATCGGCCTCGTGCTTGCCGCCGAGCTGATCATCGTGGTCGGCGGCAGCACGCTCTCGCCGGAGATTGCCAAGTCGATTTCGATGCCGATCCCGGCTGTGACGGACCGAACGAATACGGCCGCGCTCGGTGACGTACTCTACACGCACTATGTCTATTTCTTCCAGATCGCTGGTCTGGTTCTGCTGGTCGCGATGATCGGTGCCATCGTGCTGACGCTGCGCCATCGCGAACACATCAAGCGCCAGAATATTCCCACACAGGTTGCCCGTTCGCCGAAGACCGCTGTCGAAGTGGTCAAGGTGAAATCGGGACAAGGTCTTTAAGGCGGGCGGGGTCAAGGAACAATCATCATGGAAATCGGTATTTCCCACTATCTGACCGTTAGCGCCGTCCTGTTTACGCTCGGCGTCTTCGGCATCTTCCTCAACCGGAAGAACGTCATCATCATCCTGATGTCGGTGGAACTCCTCCTGCTTGCGGTGAACATCAACATGGTCGCCTTCTCGTCGTTTTTGAACGACATCACCGGCCAGGTGTTCGCCCTGTTCATTCTGACGGTCGCGGCCGCGGAAGCCGCGATCGGTCTTGCAATTCTCGTCGTCTTCTACCGCAACCGCGGTTCGATCGCCGTCGAAGACGTCAACATGATGAAGGGCTGAGCGGGCAATGAATACGATTATTCAAGCTATCGTCTTCCTGCCGCTGATCGGCTTCCTGATCGCCGGCCTGTTCGGCACCTCGATTGGTGCCAAGGCGTCGGAATATGTCACCAGCGGCTTCATGGTCATCGTCCTCGTGCTGTCGTGGTTCGTCTTCTTCAACGTCGCACTCGGCGAGACGGAGATGATCAAGGTCATGGTGATGCGCTGGATCCAGTCCGGCAGCTTCGATGCCGAGTGGGCGTTCCGCGTCGATACGCTGACGGCCGTGATGTTCGTCGTCGTCAACACGGTGTCGTGCCTGGTGCATATTTACTCGATCGGCTACATGCACCACGATCCGAACCGGCCGCGCTTCTTTGCCTATCTGTCGCTGTTCACCTTCGCCATGCTGATGCTGATCACGTCGGACAATCTCTTGCAGATGTTCTTCGGTTGGGAAGGCGTGGGTCTGGCGTCCTATCTGCTGATCGGCTTCTGGTACAAGAAGCCGTCGGCCAACGCTGCCGCGATCAAGGCCTTTGTCGTCAACCGCGTCGGCGATTTCGGCTTCGCGCTCGGCATCTTCGGCGTCTTCGTTCTGTTCGGTTCGATCAATCTCGAAACGATCTTCGCGGCGGCCGCAAGCTATCTGCCGGCCGAGGGGGCCGCTGAAGGCGGCGAAGCCGTCATCAACCTTTTCGGCATGCATCTCGACAAGGCGCATGCTGTCACTGCCATCTGCCTGCTGCTCTTCATGGGCGCGATGGGCAAGTCGGCGCAGTTCCTGCTGCACACCTGGCTGCCGGACGCCATGGAAGGTCCGACCCCTGTGTCGGCGCTCATCCATGCCGCAACCATGGTCACCGCCGGCGTCTTCCTTGTTGCCCGCATGTCACCGCTGTTCGAACTGACCGAGGATGCCCGCACGGTCGTCGTCCTGATCGGCGCGATCACGGCCTTCTTCGCAGCAACCGTCGGCCTCGTGCAGAACGACATCAAGCGCGTCATCGCCTATTCGACCTGTTCGCAGCTCGGCTACATGTTCGTGGCGCTCGGCGTCGGTGCCTATGGTGCTGGTATCTTCCACCTGTTCACGCATGCCTTCTTCAAGGCGCTGCTGTTCCTTGGCGCCGGCTCGGTCATCCATGCCGTCGACGGTGAACAGGACATGCGGTTCATGGGCGGTCTGCGCAGGCACATTCCCCTGACCTATTGGACGATGTTCATCGGCACGATTGCGCTGACGGGGGTCGGTATCCCAGGCACGGTCATCGGTACGGCAGGCTTCTTCTCGAAGGACGCGATCATCGAATCGACCTTCGCCTCACATAGCGTGCTCTCCGGTTTCGCTTTCTCGCTGCTGGTGCTCGCCGCGCTGTTCACGAGCTTCTATTCCTGGCGCCTGACCTTCATGACCTTCCACGGCAGGCCGCGCGCCTCCCATGAAGTCATGCACCACGTCCATGAATCGCCGCAGGTCATGCTGGTGCCGCTCTACCTTCTCGGCGCCGGCGCGCTTCTAGCCGGCTTCCTGTTCCACGATTATTTCTTCGGCCATCACTATGCCGAATTCTGGCAGGGCTCGCTGTTCACGCTGCCGGAGAACGAGCTGCTCGAGGAATATCACCATGTTCCGCTCTGGGTGAAATGGAGTCCGTTCTGCGCCATGGCGCTCGGCCTGATCACAGCCTGGTACATGTACATCCGCTCGCCTGAAACGCCGAAGTACCTGGCCAATCAGCATCGCGTCCTCTACCAGTTCCTGCTCAACAAGTGGTATTTCGACGAAATCTATGACTTCCTGTTCGTGCGTCCGGCCAAGCGTCTTGGCACCTTCCTCTGGAAGGAAGGCGACGGCCGGGTCATCGACGGCTTTGGCCCGAACGGCATCGCCGCCCGCGTCATGGACGTCACCGACCGGGTCGTTCGCCTGCAGACCGGTTACCTCTATCACTATGCTTTCGCGATGCTGATCGGCATTGCGGCGCTCGTTACCTGGATGATGCTCGGGAGCTCCTTCTGATGACCGATTGGCCCATTCTTTCCGCGGTCACCTTTCTGCCGCTGGCCGGCGTTGCTCTTCTGCTTCTCATGCGTGAAGACAGCGCCTCCGGTCGCCGCAATATCCTGAATATCTCGCTTTTGACGACGATCGCGACGTTCATCCTGTCGCTCTGGGTCTGGTGGAGCTTCGACTACACCAACCCGGGCTTCCAGATGATCGAGAAGCATGCTTGGCTCGGTACGGGCATCTCCTATTATCTCGGCGTAGACGGCATTTCGGTCCTCTTCGTCGTGCTATCGGCCTTCCTGATGCCCTTCTGCGTGCTGGCGAGTTGGGTGACCATCGAGAAGCGCCTGAAGGCGTACATGATCGCCTTCCTGCTTCTGGAAGTGTTCATGGTCGGCGTCTTTGTCTCGCTCGATATCGTGCTGTTTTACGTGTTCTTCGAAGCCGGCCTGATCCCGATGTTCATCATCATCGGCGTCTGGGGCGGCAGGGATCGCGTCTACGCGTCCTACAAGTTCTTCCTCTATACGCTGCTCGGCTCGGTGCTGATGCTGCTCGCCATCATGGCGATGTACTGGCAAGCCGGCACGACCGATATTACGGAACTGCTTGCCTACAACTTCCCGCGCCAGATGCAGACCTGGCTATGGCTTGCCTTCTTCGCCTCCTTCGCCGTGAAGATGCCGATGTGGCCGGTTCATACCTGGCTTCCCGATGCGCACGTCCAGGCGCCGACGGCAGGCTCGGTCATCCTGGCGGGCATCCTCTTGAAGCTCGGCGGTTACGGCTTCCTGCGCTTCTCGCTGCCGATGTTCCCGCTGGCGTCGGAATATTTTGCGCCCATGGTCTTCTCGCTGTCGATCGTCGCCATCATCTACACCTCGCTCGTCGCGATGATGCAGTCCGACATCAAGAAACTGATCGCCTATTCGTCGGTCGCCCATATGGGCTACGTCACCATGGGGATTTTCGCCGCCAATACGCAAGGCGTACAGGGCGCGATCTTCCAGATGCTGTCGCACGGCATCGTCTCGGGCGCGCTCTTCCTTTGCGTCGGCGTTGTCTATGACCGCACCCACACCCGCGAGATCAGCGCCTATGGCGGCCTTGTCAACAACATGCCGAAATATGCGGTCGCCTTCATGGTGTTTACCATGGCCAATGTCGGCCTTCCCGGCACCTCCGGTTTCGTTGGCGAAATCACCACGCTGCTCGGTGCTTTCCGGGCAAACACCTGGGTTGCCTTCTTCGCAACGAGCGGCGTTATTCTCTCGGCCTGCTACGCGCTCTGGCTTTACCGCCGCGTGATCTTCGGTGCGCTCGAGAAGGACAGCCTGAAGTCGCTGCTCGACCTCTCCGGCCGGGAAAAGGTAATCCTCTACCCGCTTGTCGTGCTGACCATCTTCTTCGGCGTCTATCCGGCGCCGGTGTTCGATGCGACGGCAGCCTCGGTGGATCTCCTCGTGAACAACTACACTGCCGCCGTGCAGGCCGCGCAAGACGTTGCGCTTTCGGCGAAATGACGACAGGACGGGATCGAAATGACTGCTGAAACATTCCTCGCTAGCCTGCATCTGTCGACGCCGGAGCTGATCCTTGCGGTCGGCGCCATGGTCCTGTTGATGATCGGTGTCTTCTCGGGCGAGAAATCGTCCGGACTGGTCACCGGCCTTGCGGTCGGCCTGCTTGCCGTTTCGGGTGCCTGGCTGATCTGGCAGACCGGCGACGGTCAGGCCTATGGGGGCGTGTTCCTGTCGGATCCGTTCGCCCGCTTCATGAAGGTGCTGACACTGGCCGGCTCCCTGGTTACCCTGATCATGTCGGCGGGCGAGGCGCGCTCGGCGGGTATCGACCGCTTCGAGTTCCCGGTGCTGGTAGTGCTGGCGACGCTCGGCATGCTGCTGATGATTTCGGCCAACGACCTCATCTCCGTCTATCTCGCGCTCGAGCTGCAGTCGCTGTCGCTCTATGTCGTGGCTGCCATGCACCGCGACAACCTCCGCTCGACCGAAGCGGGCCTCAAATATTTCGTTCTCGGCGCCCTGTCATCGGGCATGCTGCTCTACGGCATGTCGCTGGTTTATGGCTTCACCGGCCATACCGGCTTCGAGGCCATCGCGTCTGCTCTATCGGCCGAAGGCCGTTCGCTCGGTCTGGTTTTCGGGCTCGTCTTCATTCTCGCGGGCGTCGCCTTCAAGATTTCGGCCGTTCCGTTCCACATGTGGACGCCGGATGTCTACGAAGGCGCGCCGACACCGGTAACGGCGTTCTTCGCCGCTGCGCCAAAGGTTGCAGCGATGGCGATGCTCATCCGTCTGGTGATCACGCCGTTCCAGCCGATTGTCGGCGATTGGCAGCAGATCGTCGTCTTCATCTCGATCGCCTCGATGCTGCTCGGCGCATTTGCGGCGATCGGCCAGAAGAACATCAAGCGACTGATGGCCTATTCGTCGATCGGCCATATGGGCTACGCGCTGGTCGGTCTTGCCAGCGGTTCCATGGCTGGTGTGCGCGGTGTGCTCATCTATATGCTGGTCTATATGGTCATGACGCTTGGCACCTTTGCCTGCATCCTGTCGATGCGCCGCAAGGATGGCGAGCACGTCGAAGGCGTCGATGACCTCGCCGGCCTGTCGCAGACCAATCCTCTCATGGCGACGGTGTTGACGGTGATGATGTTCTCCCTGGCCGGCATTCCGCCGCTGGCTGGCTTCTTCGCCAAATATTTCGTGTTCATGGCGGCGATCGAGGCGCAGCTTTATGCACTGGCGATCATCGGCGTTCTGGCTTCGGTCGTGGGTGCCTACTATTACCTGCGCGTCATCAAGCTGATGTGGTTCGATGATGCCAAGGATGAATTCGCCCGTCCCTCCGGCGTGTTGCGTCTCGTCTACGGTCTCTCCGGTCTGTTCGTGGCTGCCTATGTGCTGATCGGCGGACCGATCGGTACGGCGGCCGAAGTTGCAGCGCGGACCTTCTTTTGATCAGCAAGGACCGGATCGGCACGCTCTCGCTCGATGACTTCCGGCATACCGCGCTTGGCGATGTCGGATCGACGAACACCGAATGCCTGATCCGTGCCCGGGCGGGTGATCCGGGACTTCACTGGATCACCGCAACACGCCAGCTCGAAGGACGGGGGCGGCGTGGACGGGCCTGGGCTTCGGAGCCGGGCAATCTCTATGCCTCGCTGCTTTTGATCGACCCGGCGCCGATGGACAAGCTTCATTCGCTTCCGCTCGCGGTCGCCGTCGCAGTGCATCGAGCGATCCAGGCGGTCATGCCGCCGGGGTCCAACCCCGTATCGATCAAATGGCCGAACGACATCCTCATTGCCGGCAAGAAGTGCTGCGGTATCCTGCTCGAAGGCGAGGGGTTGCCTGGCGGCAGGCATGCCCTTGTCATTGGCTGCGGCATCAATGTCGCGCGGGCGCCCGACCATGGGCTCTATCCCGTGACAAGCCTGCAGGCGGAGGGGGCGTCTGTGTCGCCGGACGAATTGTTTGCCCACCTGTTTCGCAGCATGGGCGAAGCACTGAATATTTGGAACCGCGGGCAGGGCATCGCCGAAATTATTGCACAATGGCGCTCCGCAGCGAGCGGCATAGGTCAGAAGATCACCGTCAACCTGCCGGATCGCTCGCTTTCCGGACGGTTCGAAGGCATAGATGAAGAAGGCCGGCTGATGCTCGACATGGGCGCAGGCATGGTCCACCGCATCGCCGCGGGCGATGTATTTTTTGGATGAAACAAGGCGCAATCATTAAATGAGCAAACAAGACGAACTCGTCTTCCTGCCGCTGGGCGGAGTTGGGGAAATCGGCATGAACCTGGCCCTTTACGGCTATGGTGCGCCCTCCAGCCGCCAGTGGATCATGGTCGATTGCGGCGTGACCTTTCCGGGACCGGACCTGCCGGGCGTTGACCTAGTGCTGCCTGACATCCGATTCCTGGCGGAGGAGCGCAAGAGCCTCAAGGGCATCATCATTACCCATGCGCATGAAGACCACTACGGCGCGCTCGCCGATCTTTGGCCGGGCCTGAACGTGCCGGTCTATGCGTCGCCGTTTACAGACGGCATGCTTGATGCGAAACGCAATTTCGAACGAACGCGCACTGACGTACCGATCACGATCTTCAAGCAGGGCGACCGGATCAATGTCGGTCCGTTCGAGATCGAAGCGGTCGGCGTCAACCACTCGATCCCCGAGCCGATGTCGCTGGTGATCCGCACGCCGCTCGGCAACCTTGTCCACACCGGCGACTGGAAGATCGATCATGAACCGTCGCTCGGGCCGTTGACGGATGAGGCGCGCTTCCGCGCCGTTGGCGACGAGGGCGTGCTGGCGCTGATGTGCGACAGCACCAACGCGATGCGCGATGGCGTCTCGCCCTCGGAAGAGGAGGTTTCTGAGAGCCTCACCAAGATCATCGAGAACGCCACGGGCCGTGTCGCGATCACCACCTTCTCGTCCAATGTCGGCCGCATCCGCTCGATCGCCAAGGCGTCCGCCGCCGCCGGCCGCGAAGTCCTTCTGCTCGGTAGTTCAATGAAGCGCGTCTGCGACGTCGCCCGCGATGTCGGCCTGATGGAAGGATTGAACCCGTTCATCGCGGAAGACGAATTCGGCTATATCCCGCGTGACAAGGTCGTGGTGATCCTCACCGGCAGCCAGGGAGAATCCCGCGCGGCGCTGGCAAAGATCGCCCGCGACGAAATGCGCAACGTTGCCTTCACGGCCGGCGATACGGTGGTGTTTTCTTCCCGCGCCATTCCCGGCAACGAGAAGGCGATCAACGACATCAAGAATGGCCTCGTCGAGCAGGGCATCCATATCGTCACCGATAGCGAAGCCCTCGTGCATGTTTCCGGTCACCCGCGCCGCCACGAGCTGCAGCAGATGTACGAATGGACACGGCCGCAGATCCTCGTGCCGGTTCATGGCGAGGCGGCGCATCTGACAGCACAGGCGGAACTCGGCCTGCAATCCGGCATCAAGACTGTTCCCCGGGTGCGCAATGGAGATATCCTGCGGCTCGCGCCCGGTCCGGCAACGGTAATCGGCACGGCGCCGCATGGCCGCATCTACAAGGACGGCCGCCTGATCGGCGACTTTGACGAGATGGGCATCGGCGAGCGCCGCAAGCTTTCCTTTGCCGGCCATGTTGCCGTCAGCGTCGTGCTTGACGAACGCTATGATTTCAACGCCGACCCAGATGTTGTCACCATCGGCCTTCCCGAATTCGACGACGAGGGCGAGGACATGAATGATACGCTCTATGATGCCGTGCTTGGCGCCGTCGAAAGCATCCCGCGCGGCAAGCGCAAGGATCTTGCCATGGTGCAGGAAGCGGTTCGACGGGCGGTTCGCGGCACGGCCAACGAGGTCTGGGGCAAAAAACCGGTCGTCACCGTGTTCATCAACAAGCTGTGAGAGCCGGAAAGTTCACGCGAAAGGCAAATTCACATGCTCGGACGTGTCAATCACATCGCTCTGGCCGTTCCCAACCTTGCCGAGGCGGCGGAAAAATACCGGTCTGTGCTCGGTGCCTCAGTGACCGCGCCGGACGCGCTGCCCGAGCATGGCGTCAGCGTGGTTTTCGTGACACTGGAAAATACCAAGGTGGAATTGCTGGAGCCGCTTGGCGACGCCTCCCCGATCGCAGCGTTCCTTGCCAAGAACCCCGCAGGCGGCATGCATCATATCTGCTACGAGGTCGATGACATCATCGCCGCCCGCGATAGTCTTGTCGCTGCGGGCGGGCGGATTCTCGGCGACGGCCAGCCGAAGATCGGGGCGCATGGAAAGCCGGTGCTCTTCCTTCACCCCAAGGATTTCTTCGGCACGCTGATCGAACTGGAAGAGGTGTGACAGAAGGGCGCGAGCCGGGCGTTTGTCGGACAAGCCGGAAAGCGGTATAACGACGCCCAACAATGCCAAAGGGAGCTCTTCCAGTTCCCTTCGCAGTGAGAGACCACGATGCCGATCTTTTCCATTTTTGCGATCTATTTCATCATCTGGTGGCTGACGCTGTTCATCGTGCTGCCGATCGGTCTGCGCACCCAGGCCGAGGAGAACGAGGTCGTGCCCGGCAGTGTCGAGAGCGCGCCGGCGCGCTTCCGGGCGCTGCGGGTTTTTCTGCTGACCTCGGTGCTGGCGGCCGTTATCCACGTCGCGTGGTATATCCTCTCCGTACGCCTCGGCTACGGTTTGGACGCAATTCCGCAATTCGCGCCGAAATTTTACTAGGATCAAATCGAACGTGTCGTTGTTGAGACATTCACTGTTGCGATAGCGACGGCTTACGGATGGTCGGGCCAATGCGGTCGAGGTGCCTTGCCACGGAATAGACACGATTGGAGCGGCGACGCTTTTGGTGGAGAATCAATTTTCTGAAAAGTCAAAAAAAAACAAGGCTAAGAGCCTTGTTTCTTAAAGTATCGCGTGATCCTTATCCGTTACCGGTGGCTGCGTGTGAACGCGCCTAAGATCTTATCCTCCCAAGACTTGACCGCGAAATCGACAAGAATTTAATCTCCCTGCCTCTTTTGTGAGCCGAAACTAGCTTAAACATTATGCGTTGTCATCTGATTTTTTTGCATTTTTGCTACAGTCGAGCAAAATTTTTCCATTGACAATATCTGTCGGGTTGATGTTACTTCCGTGCCTTTTTGCCGCACCTCCTTGACCGCTTTTTCAGCGCCCGAAACGCCGGCTCCTCTCGCCGTGACGCCAGCGAAGATGACGGGTTTTCTTCCTGTCGCGAAGCGTCTATGAACGCTTGGGCGCGGTGTATCCCTCTTACTGAATCGGCTGGTCGGGGCGTCGCGGTACATAGTCAAACAGCAGTGCCCGTTGCATGCTCGTTGAGCGTGCGGGAGCTGCAAGCTCAACGTTATTTCGCCCGAATCCAACGATAGTGCGAAGTGCATCAAGTTCCGGAACCCGTTCATGCGCCTGTCCCGCTTTTTCATGCCCATTCTGAAGGAAAACCCGAAGGAAGCGGAGATCGTATCGCATCGCCTGATGCTGCGCGCCGGCATGGTTCGGCAGCAGTCGGCCGGCATCTATACCTGGCTGCCGCTGGGTAAACGGGTGCTGGACAAGGTCAACACCATCATCCGTGAGGAGCAGAACCGGGCAGGCGCCGTCGAATTGTTGATGCCGACGCTGCAATCGGCCGAACTCTGGCAGGAAAGCGGCCGTTACGACGCCTACGGCAAGGAAATGCTGCGCATCAAGGACCGTCAGGACCGGCCGATGCTCTACGGCCCGACCAACGAGGAGATGATCACCGATGTGTTCCGCTCCTATGTGAAGTCCTACAAGGACCTGCCGCTCAACCTCTACCATATCCAGCTGAAGTTCCGCGACGAGATCCGGCCGCGTTTCGGCACCATGCGCTCGCGCGAGTTCCTGATGAAGGACGCCTATTCCTTCGATCTCGACCGCGAAGGCGCGGTGGATTCCTATAACCGGATGTTTGCCGCCTATCTGCGTACCTTCTCGCGCCTGGGGCTTCGCGCCATTCCGATGCGTGCCGACACCGGCCCGATCGGCGGCGATCTCAGCCACGAATTCATCATCCTCGCCGACACCGGCGAATCGGAAGTGTTCTGCCACAAGGATTTCCTGGACTTCGACGTTCCGGCCGAAGACACCGATTTCTGGGACGCGGCTGCAATGAAGGCGATCTTCGACAAGTGGACGTCGCTCTATGCCGCCACGTCGGAGATGCACAACGAGGCCGCTTTCAACGGCATCGATGATGCCTCCAAGGTGTCCGCGCGCGGCATCGAGGTTGGCCATATCTTCTATTTCGGCACCAAGTATTCCGAAGCCATGGGCGCCAAGGTGCAAGGGCCGGACGGCAAGGAGCACACGGTGCATATGGGCTCCTACGGCATCGGTCCGACGCGGCTGGTGCCGGCGATCATCGAGGCCTCGCATGACGAGAATGGCATCATCTGGCCGGCTTCAATCGCACCCTTCGATGCGGTCGTGATCAACATGAAATCCGGCGATGCCGCTTGCGACGCGGCTTGCGAAACCATCTATGGCGCGCTCAACAAGGCGGGCCTTGATCCGCTCTATGACGACAAGGATGACCGCGCCGGCACCAAGTTTGCCACCGCCGACCTGATCGGCGTGCCGGTGCAGATCATTGCCGGTCCGCGTTCGGTCGCAGCCGGTGAGGTCGAACTCAAGGACCGCAAGACCGGCGCCCGCGAGACATTGACCATCGAGGCTGCGATCAACAAGCTGACTGCTTCGAAATAAGGGAGCCGGGATGAGCGCCACCACGCTAGAGCAGGACAAGGCGGCGGCCGCCGTTCAGCCGCCGTCGAGCCGTCCGTTTTCGACGTTCGAGCGCATGGTGGCCTGGCGCTATCTGCGATCGCGGCGCAAGGAAGCATTCATTTCGGTGATCGCCGGCTTTTCCTTCATCGGCATCATGCTCGGCGTGGCGACACTGATCATCGTCATGGCGGTGATGAACGGCTTTCGCACCGAGCTCATCTCGCGCATTCTCGGCATCAACGGCCACATGATCGTGCAGCCGCTCGACGGGCCGCTCGACAATTATGCGGACCTGGCGGCGAAATTTTCCGGCGTCAGGGGCGTGACCATGGCGATCCCGATGATCGAGGGGCAGACGCTTGCCTCGGGGCCGGGCGGGGCAGGCACCGGTGCTCTGGTACGCGGTGTGCGCGCCGATGATCTCATCAAGATGAAGTCCATCTCCGACCATATCAAGTCCGGCGATCTCGTCGGCTATACGGCCGGAACCGGTGTTGCCATCGGCTCGCGCATGGCCGAACAGCTCGGCATCACGGCCGGCGGCACGATCACGCTGGTCGCGCCCGAGGGCGACGTGACGCCGATGGGCGTCAACCCGCGCGTCAAGTCCTATACCGTCTCGGCGATCTTCGAGATCGGCATGTCGGAATATGACGCCTCGATCATCTTCATGCCGCTCGAGGAGGCGCAGCTCTATTTCAACGCCGAAGGCATCGCTCAGTCGATCGAGCTCTTCGTCACAAATCCGGATCTGGTCGATGACCTGCGCCAGCCGATCGAGGATGCCGCCGGCCGCCAGGTGCTGATCAGCGACTGGCGCGACCGCAACAAGACCTTCTTTTCCGCCCTGCAGGTCGAGCGCAACGTCATGTTCATGATCCTCACTTTGATCGTGCTGGTGGCAGCGCTCAACATTGTCTCCGGCCTGATCATGCTGGTGAAGGACAAGGGCAGCGACATCGCCATCCTGCGCACCATGGGCGCGTCCTCCGGTTCGATCATGCGCATCTTCTTCATGACGGGGGCGGCGATCGGCATCGTCGGCACTTTCGCGGGCGTGCTTCTGGGTATCATCGTCTGCCTTAACGTCGAATCCATCCGCCAGTTCTTTTCCTGGGTTTCGGGCACGACGCTGTTCAACCCCGAACTCTATTTCTTGAGCCAGCTTCCGGCCGACATGAACCCGGGCGAGACCATCTCGGTCGTCGTCATGGCGATCAGCCTGTCCTTCCTCGCCACGATCTTTCCGGCTTGGCGCGCCTCGCGCCTCGATCCGGTTCAGGCTCTGCGCTATGAATAAATAAGGATTACAGACACGATGAATGCGCGCGTGGCATTGCAGCTTTCCGGCGTCGAGCGTCATTACACCCAGGGCGAGGGGGTCCTGTCGATCCTCAAGGGCGCCGACTTTTCCCTGCATGGGGGGCAGACCGTCGCACTCGTGGCGCCGTCCGGCACCGGCAAGTCGACGCTTTTGCATCTGGCAGGGCTGCTCGAGCGACCGGATGCCGGCGAGGTGCTGATCAACGGCCAATCCTGCGGCATGCTCGGCGACGAGCAACGCACGGCGATCCGCCGCAACGACATCGGCTTCGTCTACCAGTTCCACCACCTGCTGCCGGAATTCACGGCGATCGAAAACATCATGATGCCGCAGCTGATCGCCGGTCTCGCAAAGGCCGAGGCGCGCGAACGGGCCGCGGCACTGCTCGACTATATGCGCATCGGCCATCGCGCCGAGCATCGCCCCTCTGAGCTTTCTGGCGGTGAACAGCAGCGTGTTGCGATCGCCAGGGCCGTCGCCAATGCGCCGTTGGTGCTGCTGGCCGATGAACCGACCGGCAATCTCGATCCGGAAACGGCAGGCTATGTCTTCGAAGCTCTGGAAGCGCTGGTGCGTCAATCAGGGCTCGCGGCAATGATCGCCACGCACAATTATGAGCTCGCGTCGCGCATGGACCGCCGCGTCACCATCGAGGATGGCAAGGTCGTGGAACTTTAGCAGGAACACGGCGCGGCGAGGCAACCCTATTCGTTGCCACAGGCCGACTGGCCGCGATCGTCCGACCAATCTTTCAGCAGCACAATTTCGCCCTTGGTAGCGATCGGCTTGCCATTGCTCTTGCCCTTGCCCGTGAGCACGTTGAAATCGCATTCCGAGGTGTTGTCGAGGTCGAGCGTGTCGTAGGACGAATACGTGTATCCGGCGACCACGAAATCGAAATTGCGGTAGGCGACGGTCAGCTTCTGCTCCCAGCGGTTGCGGCCGATGGAGTCGTTATGTGACGTGATCAGGATCGAGCCGTTCGGCAAGGCAGCGATCAAGGGGGCTCGACCGGCCATGACCAGGTCCCCCCAGACCTTGTTCGGCGCCACGGTTTTCAATTTCAACCGCGCGGTATCTCCGTCGTCGAGATAGATATAGACCGCGTGGTCCTCATCGCTGCCCTCAGGCGCTGAAACCAGCATTGTAAGATCCAGGCTGCCGTCCTTGTCCCAGTCGCCGGTGGCGGCGGAGACGATGCGCTCGGGATCGATCGCTTCGGCAGCCTGCGCCGCCATTGCTGAAAAGCAAACGAGCGCCGTCATGACGGCCCATGACATCCTCATTGTTCATCCCCCGATTGTCATCGGCGCCAGACTAATCGGCCCGCCTGCAAGCGTCCAGAGGTCATTTCTGCCGGAGGAAAGCCAGATTGAAACTGTTTACCATCTCCCGATCATTGAAACGGACGAGTGGGTATTGTTGCTTGACGCGTGAACAGAAATAGAACAAGATGAGAACATAACGGAAAAGGGAGCCTTGCAATGACTGACTTTCTTCGGGACCTCGCTGCTTTCACCTCAATCGCCATGTTCGTGGCCAGCTTTTCGATCATCGTCATGGGCATGTGACGAGCCTTTTCTCATTATAGCAGTGGGTGCTTCATATGCCCGGCTGTGGACAAGCGGTAGGTCACATGAAAAAGCCGCTGCCTCGCGGATGAAATCTGGACATCGGCGGGTGGAAACGGGATATCCTGCGGCCCTCATGGGAATCGGGGTGCGCGATGGCGGATGCAGTAAACGACAAGCAGCAGGACGGTGAAGCATCTCCGCAGTTTGTGCATCTTCGCGTTCATTCGGCCTTTTCGCTGCTCGAAGGGGCTCTGCCGATCAAGAAGATCATCGGCAACGCCGTAGCGGACGGGCAGCCGGCGATCGGTATCGCCGACACCAACAATTTGTTTGCAGCGCTTGAGTTTTCGCTGAAATGCATGGATGACGGCCTGCAGCCGCTGATCGGCTGCCAGTTGTCGATCGATATGGAGGATGAGGCCGAGGGCGAGAAGCGCGGGCATGCGCAGCACCTGGTGAAACTTCCGGCGATCGTGCTGATCGCTGCGACGGATGCCGGTTATGTCCGTCTCGTCGATCTCGTCAGTCGCGCCTATCTTGGCGGCGAAGGCAACCAGTCGGTCCGCATTGCTTTGTCCTGGCTGCAGGAGGTCGGAACGGAAGGCCTGATCGCGCTGACCGGCGCGTCGGGCGGACCGGTTGATATGGCCCTGAAGTCCGGTCATCCGGCTCAGGCTGAGACCCGGTTGAAAACGCTGGCCGCGCTGTTCGGGAACCGTCTTTACGTCGAGCTTCAGCGTCACGGCAAATATGACCGCCGCCACGAGGGGCGGATCATCGACCTCGCCTACAAGCTCGAGCTGCCGCTGGTCGCGACCAACGAACCGTTCTTTCCGTCGCCGGCTGAGTTCGACGCGCATGATGCCCTAATGGCCGTGGCGCACAATGCGATGGTGTCGGATGACAGCCGCTTCCGCCTGACGCCGGATCACTACCTGAAAAGCCGCAAGGACATGGCGGCGCTGTTTGCCGACCTGCCGGAGGCGTTGGAAAACACGATCGAGGTCGCCAGGCGCTGCGCGTTTGTGCTCAAGACCCGCGGACCGATCCTACCGCGGTTCACCGGAGCCTCTGACGATCCGGCGGAAGCCGAACGCGCCGAGGCGCTCGAACTGCGCCGTCAGGCCGTCGCGGGCCTGGAAGACCGGCTGCAGAAGCTGGGCATGTCACCGGGCTACACCGAGACGGACTATCGCGAGCGGCTCGACTTCGAACTCAGCGTCATCGAGAAGATGAAGTTCCCGGGCTACTTCCTGATCGTTGCCGACTTCATCAAATGGGCGAAGCTTCAGGATATCCCCGTCGGCCCGGGCCGTGGCTCGGGGGCGGGTTCGCTGGTCGCCTATGCGCTGACCATCACCGACGTCGATCCCCTGCGGTTCTCGCTGCTGTTCGAACGCTTCCTCAATCCGGACCGCGTCTCGATGCCCGACTTCGACATCGATTTCTGCCAGGACCGCCGCGAAGAGGTGATCCGCTACGTCCAGCGCAAGTATGGCCGGGAGCAGGTAGCGCAGATTATCACCTTCGGATCGCTGCAGGCGCGCGCCGCCTTGCGCGACGTCGGCCGCGTGCTCGAAATGCCCTATGGCCAGGTCGATAAGATCTGCAAGCTGGTGCCGAACAATCCGGCCAATCCGACGCCGCTGTCGAAGGCAATCGAGGAGGAGCCGCGTTTCCAGGAGGAGGTCGACAAGGAGCCGGTGATCGGCCGGCTTCTGGATATTGCCCAGAAGATCGAGGGCCTCTACCGCCACGCCTCGACCCACGCCGCCGGCATCGTCATCGGCGACCGGCCGCTGTCGCAGCTCGTGCCGATGTATCGTGATCCGCGCTCGGACATGCCGGTCACCCAGTTCAACATGAAATGGGTGGAGCAGGCAGGGCTGGTGAAGTTCGACTTCCTCGGGCTGAAGACGCTGACGGTGCTCAAGGTCGCCGTCGATTTCATCGCCAAGCGCGGCATCGAGGTCAAGCTCGAAGCGCTGCCGCTTGACGACCAGAAGACCTACGAGATGCTGTCGAAGGGCGACACGGTCGGCGTGTTCCAGGTGGAAAGTGCCGGCATGCGCAAGGCGCTGATCGGCATGCGGCCGGACTGCATCGAGGACATCATTGCGCTGGTGGCGCTGTATCGTCCGGGCCCGATGGAGAATATCCCAGTCTACAACGCCCGCAAGCATGGCGACGAAGAGATCGAATCGATCCATCCGAAAATCGACTATCTGCTCAAGGAAACGCAGGGCGTTATCGTCTACCAGGAACAGGTGATGCAGATCGCCCAGGTCCTGTCCGGCTATTCGCTGGGCGAGGCCGACCTTCTGCGCCGCGCCATGGGCAAGAAGATCAAGGAGGAGATGGACAAGCAGCGTGCCCGCTTCGTCGACGGCGCCGTCGCCAACGGCGTCTCCAAGGCGCAGTCCGACATGATCTTCGATCTGCTCGCCAAATTCGCGAATTACGGCTTCAACAAGTCGCACGCGGCCGCCTATGCTATCGTTTCCTACCAGACGGCCTATCTGAAGGCGCATTATCCGGTCGAGTTCCTGGCGGCGTCGATGACGCTCGACATGTCGAACACCGACAAGATCAACGATTTCCGCCAGGATGCGGCCCGGCTCGGCATCGAAGTTATTCCGCCGTCGGTGCAGACCTCGTTCAGGCGGTTCGAGACCGGTGACAACCGCATCTACTACTCGCTGGCTGCCATCAAGGGCGTCGGCGAGGCGGCCGTCGATCACATCGTCGAAGTGCGTGGAGACGAGCCCTTCGCCAACCTTGAGGACTTCTGCCTCCGGATCGATCCGAAGCTGCTGAACCGCCGCGTCTTCGAAAGCCTGATCTGCGCCGGCGCCTTTGATTGCTTCGGCCATGACCGGGCCGAACTGGTGGGCGGCCTCGACCGCGTCCTCGGTTTTGCGCAGATCGCCCAGGCCAACAAGCTCAGCGGTCAGAGCGACATGTTCGGGGCAGGGGCGGCCACCGGGCCGGAAAAGATCAGCCTGCCGGCCTACGCGCCATGGCTTGCTTCGGAAAAGCTGCATCGCGAATTCCAGGTGCTCGGCTTCTACCTCTCGGCCCATCCGCTCGACACCTACAACGACCTGCTCGCCAAGATCCGCGTCCAGACCTTCGCGGATTTCGCTGCTTCGGTAAAAAAGGGCGCGACCAACGGGCGTCTCGCCGGCACGGTGACCTCGAAGCAGGAGCGGAAAACCCGCACTGGCAACAAGATGGGAATCGTGGCCTTCTCTGATTCCACCGGCCAGTTTGAAGCCGTGCTATTTTCAGAGGCGCTCAATCAGTATCGCGACTTGCTCGAAGCGGGAAAATCGCTGGTCATTACAGTTGAAGCCGAGGAGCGACCGGAAGGTATTGGGCTTCGCATCAAGACCCTGCAGTCGCTGGAGGAACGCTCGCTGCAGCTGCAGAAGGCGCTGAGGGTTTATGTTCGCGATTCCGGCCCCTTGCGCTCGGTCGCCACGCATCTGAACACCAGGGGTGACGGGCTCGTTTCCTTCATCGTCATCAAGGACAATGGTCAGCGCGAGATCGAGGTGGAGCTTAGCGAGAAATACCGCATCTCGGCCGAGATCGCCGCGGCGCTGAGAACAGCCCCCGGCGTGATCGACGTCGAACTGGTGTAGCAGAACGCCTCCCTGCAGTTCAGAGCCCGCTTCGGGTGATTGTCACGAAGTCGGTACCGTCACCGGTTTCCTGTCCAAGGCCCATGTCGGATATGGTCATCGACGATCCCTCGGTCAGCAACTCGCTGATCCGCTGGCGTGCATCGTCCGGGATGGTGATGCGACCCATCGTGCGCTGGACGGCATTGAAGGCCATCGCATCCTCTTCGAGGGTAATTCCAAGCCGTTTCTTTATCGGACCGGGCAGCGCATTGTCGAGCGTCATGGCGAACCACTCGCCCTTGCCCGTCGAGGCGTCGATGTTCTGGAACTGCAGGAAATGCGTGCCGAGCGCGATCTCGGGCTGGGCGATCACCACCGGCGTTTCGAACAGCGGCTCGAAATTGCGGCGCACCAGAAGCTGGCCGTTCGGCGGCTTGCCCTTGCCGGCCTTGGCATAGAGGGCCTCGACAAAGGCGGGCGTCGTCTTGCCGTCGATGGCGAGCTTCTCCGCCGTCTGGAAGGCCTTGATGGCTTCCACGGTCTGTGCGCCGGCATAACCGTCGGCGATTCCCGCGGCATAGCCCAAGGCGTTGAGCAGTATCTGGACATCGAGCGAGATTTCCCGCTGGCCGCGATGGGTAATCAGCATGCGGATCGGCGGTTTCCGTTCGGTTTCGACCGCCGCCGTTTTGGCGGGTTCCGGCTGAATCGTGGCAACTTCAACTGTTTTCGTATGAACTTGCGAGACGCTGGGCCGCAGGGTGACATCCGAAAGCAAAACGGGTTCTACGACTGCCGGCTGAAAGAGGAAGGGATCGGCGATGGCGACTGGCGTCAGTTGACGATCGGAGATCAGGACATGCAGGCCGCGGCCGGTCATCTTGAACAATTGCCTGGCGAAATCCTCTGGCATGCGCACGCAGCCGTGCGATGCGGGATAGGCTGGAACGTGATTCGACGCATGCAGGGCGATACCCGACCAGGTCAGCCGCTGCATGAACGGCATCGGCGCGTTCGAATAGATGTTCGACTTGTGGAAGCGGCGCTTTTCCAGAATGGAGAAGATGCCGGTCGGCGTCGAATGACCGGCCTTGCCCGTCGAGACGTTGGAGGTGGCGATCACCGTGTCGCCGTCGTAGACGACCAGCGACTGCTGGTCCTTGGAGACGACGATCTGCAGGGGAGCCGGGTTACCGGCTGCAAGTGCGGTGCTGGCGGAGAGGGCAAAGACAAGGCCGATGCCAAATGCGAGACGCAAAACCATGAACACATCCGGGCGCAGGAAACGAGGGATGAGCCTAGCCTGAGAGATTTAAGGAAACTTTGCTGTTCCGCCGGGAACACGCGCTGATTGCGCTACTTCCCGCGCCGGCCCCTGCCGAACGTGTAGCCGGTCTCGACCGTCGTTTTGCCGAACTTGTCGCGCAGCACGTTAATTGCCGCTTCCGCCGCCGCGCGGCGCGTCGCCTGAGTATCGACAAGGTCGGGCGGGTCGGCGAGACCCGTATCGGAAAGCTCGGTGACGCCGATGCCGATCAGACGGAATTTCGTGCCGTCGGCTTCCTTGTCGAGAAGCTGCATGCCGGTGCGGAAAATGCGGTCGGCCAGCCGCGTCGGGCTGTCGAGGCGGCGATTGCGGGTGCGGATCTTGAAGTCGGCGGTCTTCAGCTTCAGCACGACGGTCTGGCCGGCGATCTCGGCCTTTCTCAGCCGGTGCGCCACCTGCTCGCTCAGCCGGCGCAGATGCGAAACCAAGTTGTCATAGTCACAGAGGTCATCGTTGAAGGTCGTTTCCGAAGAGACGCTTTTGGCTTCACCGTTGATTTCGACCGCACGCTCGTCTTGACCACGCGACAGACGATAGAGGCGCTGGCCCATCGTGCCATAGCGCTTCATCAGCTCGGTTTCTTCCATCGCCTGCAACTGGCCTATGGTGCGGATGCCGTCGCGCTCCAGCGTCGTGGCAAAGGCCTTGCCGACACCCCAGACCAGTGTGACCGGCTTCTCTTTCAGAAAGTCCAGCGCCTCGGCAGCGCCGATGACCGAAAAGCCGCGGGGCTTCTGCAGGTCGGAGGCGACCTTGGCGAGGAACTTGCAATAGGAGAGGCCGACCGAGACCGTGATGCCGATCTCCTCTTCGATGCGGCGGGCGAATCTTGCGAGCGTCCGGGCAGGGGGATCGTGATGCAGCCGCTCCGTCCCCTTGAGCTCCAGGAAGGCCTCGTCGATCGAAAGCGGCTGGACGAGGGGCGTCAACTCCTGCATCAGCATGCGCACCTGCCGGCCGACGCGGACATATTTCTCCATGTCCGGCTTGATGACGACCGCCTGCGGACAGGCCTCCAGCGCCTTGAACATGGGCATGGCGGAGCGCACGCCATGGATGCGGGCGATATAGCAGGCGGTCGAGACGACCCCGCGCTTGCCGCCGCCGATGATCACCGGCGTGTTGGCGAGATCAGGATTATCGCGTTTTTCGACGGACGCATAGAAAGCGTCGCAATCGATGTGGGCAAGCGTCAGCTGGTAGAGTTCGGCATGGTAAAGCAGCCGCGGACTGCCGCAGGCCGAGCAGCGTCGTCCGCCTGTCGCCTGTTTTAAGCAGTCGCGGCAAAATCCCGGGATGGCGGCCTCGTTTGCGGTCATGATGAGAACAAATGTTGAACATCTCCAGGTTACGCCGTAAACTGCCGAGTCTCAAGACGAAAGGGAAGGGAACGTGACGCCGGAAGATTTCGAAGCACGGCCGCTGACGCCGGATCGCTGGGATGATTTTGCGACGCTTTTCGGACCACAGGGCGCCCGCTATGGTTGCTGGTGCACCTATTTTCGGGTTTCCGCGAAAGAGCGCCAGGCAATGAACGCGGATGCCAAGCGCATGTTCATGCACGATCGCGTGGCTGAAGGGCCGCCGCCTGGCCTTCTCGGCTATCGCGGTGGGCAGGCGATCGCCTGGGTGCAGGTCGGCCCCCGCGCGGACCTGCCGCAATGGAACTCGCCGAAAACGGTATCGAGGCCGCTTTTGCCCGGGGACGCGACGGATCCCGCAGTCTGGGCTGTCAGTTGTTTCTACATGCCGCGCCCTCAGCGCGGGAAGGGGTTGAGCCACAGAATGCTGTCGGAAGCCATCGCCTTTGCCAGGAACAACGCTGCGCGTGTTCTCGAGGCCTGCCCGATCGACAGGACCAAACAGTCGAAATCGATCGGCCTTTATGTCGGTTCGACCCGCATTTTCGAGGCCGCCGGCTTTGCAGAGGTGGCCAAACGCAAGGATGGGCGCCCGCTGATGCGTCTGGAGCTACGCTGATGGAAACGACGCGGACGCTAGCGGGAAATATGGGCGCGGACGATCCGCGCCACGTCCGTCCAGTCGCCCGCTTTGGCGATGCCTTCCCCGGGGTCGGGCGCCAACCGCCGGAAATCAGCATTGACCATCAGATTGACGAGAAGGCAGTCTGGAGCGTGTTCGCGAACGGAATGAAGGTTATGCGAGATATCGTCGATGAAAGCGAAGGGAAGCTTGCGCCCGGCATGCAGCCGTTTGACGATGGGACCTTTCGCTTCTTCGCTGGAAACCAGCGGATAGCCGAGACTGAAACGGTCGAGCAGGGCGCGGCGAACGACGGCATGGCGAGGCGGCATGGCGGTGAGGAAAACGATGTCCGCCTCTTCAGCGAGTTCGGCCAGCGTCTCGACCGCGAGCGCCGCCGGCGTCTGCCATTCCTCCTGTCGCGTGAAAAATTCCTCCTGCAGCGCGGAGACCAGATCGTCGGCGACCGCCTCGCCGTTCTCGAGCAACACGATGTTGCCATGCAGGCGGAACGATCGCGGCAAGAGGTCACGGCCGGACGCGCGCAGGAAATTGCGGAACGGCGTCAGGAATTCGAGCACCACCTCGTCGATATCGCAGACGATCAGCGGCCGGTTCGTCAGCCGGACATGGTCGAGGTCGAGCAATTCGGCCATTGTCAGAAATCTCCGGGCGGACCGGACAGAACCATGTGCGCGCGCACGACGTCTTCGGGCGGCGTGCCGGTCGCCGCACAGAAGGAAAGCAGCGTTGGTTCGTGGCCCATCAGGAAATCGACAACGCCGGCCAAAAAGCCGGGATCGGCCGCGGCATGGCGCAAGGAGGATGGATCGGTACCCGTCAATGCCAGGAAACGTCCAAGCAGTTCCGGCTCGTTTGCCAGCCATGCGAGGATGGCGATCGATGTTTCTTCCGCGGGGGTCAAAGGCGTCTGTCCTTTGTTTCTTTCAGGTGATTTTTTCACCGAATATTACCTGTTTTTCAACCAAATAGCTTTAGCGTCAGGTTTCCGGGAACAGGTGAAATCATCCGCGCGCAACTTATCTGGATGCGCCGGGCTTGCAAGCCGGAACCGCAAAACAAGGGATCGAAATGCCCAAGCAGGTGATGATTGTTGAAGACAACGAGCTGAATATGAAGCTCTTTCGTGACCTGATCGAAGCGTCGGGTTACACGACTATCCAGACCCGCAACGGTATGGAAGCCCTTGATCTTGCGAGAAAACATCGCCCGGACCTGATTTTGATGGACATCCAGCTTCCAGAGGTTTCCGGGCTCGAGGTGACCAAGTGGCTGAAGGAAGATGACGAATTGCATGTGATTCCGGTCATCGCCGTCACCGCCTTTGCCATGAAGGGCGACGAGGAACGGATCAGGCAGGGAGGCTGCGAGGCCTATGTCTCCAAGCCGATCTCGGTGCCGAAGTTCATTGAAACGATCAAGACTTATCTGGGTGACGCCTGACGCGGCGCCGAACGGTTATCAATAGGCGCTTTGAACGAGAGATTTGCGTTTGATGCAACATCAAGCGCTCATTGGCAGGAAAGATTGCATGACCGCGCGTATTCTTGTCGTCGATGACATACCGGCCAACGTCAAGCTGCTTGAGGCGCGGCTCGTGGCCGAGTATTTCGACGTACTGACGGCCGCCGACGGGTATCAGGCGCTGGCAATCTGCGACAAGCAGCCGGTTGATCTGATCCTGCTCGACATCATGATGCCCGGCATCGACGGTTTCGAAGTTTGCGCGCGCCTGAAGGCGAATTCTCGCACGGCCCATATCCCCGTCGTCATGGTTACGGCGCTCGACCAGCCATCCGACCGGGTGCGCGGCCTGAAGGCCGGCGCCGATGATTTCCTCACCAAGCCGGTCAACGACCTGCAGCTGATGTCGCGCGTCAAGAGCCTCGTGCGGTTGAAGAACGTCAGCGACGAACTGCGTCTGCGCGCTGAGACGGCCCATAGTGTCGGTCTGTCGGACCTTGCCTCCCTCGATCGTCCTGACGAATTCGGCAATGTTCTGCTGGTCGATGGCCGCGGCAGCTCGCAGGAGCGGCTTGTCCGTGCGCTGAAGCCGGTGGCCCAGGTGACGGCGATGTCCGATCCGCAGGCGGCGCTTTTCGAGGCGGCCGAAAACGGCTTCGATCTTGTTATCGTCAATTCGAATTTCGACAACTACGATCCCTTGCGGCTCTGCTCGCAGCTGCGCTCGCTGGAACGCACGCGGTATATTCCGCTCCTGCTGATTGCCGAGCAGGGGCATGAGGACATGGTCGTGCGCGCGCTCGATCTCGGCGTCACCGACTATCTGATGCGCCCGGTGGATCCCAACGAGCTCGTTGCCCGCAGTCTGACGCAGATTCGCCGCAAGCACTGCAACGACCGGCTCCGGGCGAGCGTCAAACAGACGATCGAGCTTGCGGTCACCGATGGGCTGACCGGGCTGCACAATCGCCGTTATCTGGATAGTCATCTGAAGCTGCTGGTCGATCGTGCCATTGCTCGCGGCCGGCCCCTGTCGATCTGCATCACCGATATCGACCGGTTCAAGAGCGTCAACGATACCTATGGACATGACGCCGGCGACGAGGTGCTGCGCGAATTCGCACACCGGGTTCGCTCGACAGTGCGCGGTGCCGATCTCGCCTGCCGGTTTGGCGGCGAGGAATTCGTCCTGGTCATGCCCGATACGCCCGCCGATGCGGCCGCGGCGATCGCCGAGCGTCTGCGTACAATCGTCGAAGACAGGCCTTTTTCTCTTCGCAATACAGATACAATTCTGCCGATAACTGCGTCTCTTGGAATAGCCACGCTCAATCCGGGAGGCGACACACCGGAGGCATTGTTGAAGCGCGCCGATACTGCGCTCTACCAGGCCAAGAACAACGGCAGAAACCAGGTCGTTGCCGCGGCGGCCTGAGCCGAACTCGCACAAAATTTCCGCATATGGCGCAGTTTTCCACAGAAAAACTGATTTAGTCCGCCCGGTTTATCTAGTTAAGCGTCAAACGCGTCGCTACCGCATGCTGCATGTCATGATTGCTGTCCAAAATCATGAACTGTCGGGGCGGAGCGCATCGATGAATTGTCTGTTTCTAAATTAAAATAATGTATTCAGCGTATTACGGCGATAGAAATCGATGCCGTATTTTTTCCATGTTGCTAATCGCTCATTTTATGAAAATATCATAGTACTTTTGCAAGGCCGTTATCTGGGGGCAGGTACAGTTCGAAATATGCGCGAGTCGTCTATAAGGCATTGGTGAAATTAACCATGTCAGCGCTCTCGCTTGGGCTTTGGTTAAGAATTCATTGATTTTTTTTTAATTCCGGTCAATTGTCATTGGTAAGGGATAAATTCCCGTCGATTACCCCATGATGTCAGGTCCGCCGCATCTCCTGGGTCGTGGGGTTTGTCGGCTGATCTGTAACCAATGCGGTTCCTCGTGCCGCGGTTTCGATCAGTCGACGCCCATTGAAACGCCGTCCCTTTCCGGGACGGCGTTTTGATTCACAGCAGCGACAGACGAGGCGGGATAGAGTCACCAGACCGACTCACTCTTTCCGGCACAAAAAAAGCGCCAGGCTTTTCAGCCGGCGCCTTTGCATTCCCGAGGGAAACCGATCTTACTTGATCTTGGTTTCCTTGAATTCGACGTGCTTGCGTACGACCGGGTCGTATTTCGTGAAGGACATCTTGTCCGTCTTCGTGCGGCTGTTCTTCGAGGTCACGTAGAAGAAACCCGTGTCGGCCGTCGACAGCAGCTTGATCTTGATTTTTGCAGCTTTCGCCATGGTCGTCCTGCCTTTATAAAAAACAAAGCCGCGGACATCCAAGGCGGGTCCCGGCAAACTTGGCGCGAAACTACAAATCGCGCCCGAAAAGTCAAGTCCGTTTTGGGTTGAAAACGATCCTGATCACGGAAAGTACCACATAAAGCGCGAAGAAGGCGGCGATCGACCAGGCAAAGCCGTCGTTGCCGGTAATGTCCATGGCGGCTCCAATGGCCTGCGGGCCAGCCACCGTGCCGACCGCATAGGAGAAGATGAAGGCGGCATTGGCGGCCGCGAGGTCGGCGCCATGCAGGCGCGAGCCGAGGTGGCTCAGGCCCACCGTATAAAGGCCCGAGACGCTGCCGCCCCAGAACAGGAGCACGACCGCCATCAGCCACCAGTTGCCCTGCAGCAGCGGCAGACACAGCGCTCCGGCCAAGCCAACGACAGTCATCATAGCCAGAAGGTTGCGGCGGTCCTTCATGCGGTCCGAGAGCATGCCAAGCGGGATCTGGAAAATCACGTTGCCGATGCCCATGACGGTCAGAAGCAGCGCTGCCTGTGATTCGGTGAAGCCGGTGCGTGTTCCGTAGATTGGAAACAGCGACAGGCCACCTGATTCGACGGCACCGAAAATGAAGACCGCGGCCGTCGCGGTCGGCACCAGGAAGACATAGCGCATAAAATGCAGCTCGGGCTTCTCATCAAGGACCGGGCTTTCGTTGCGGGCAAGAAAGATCGGTATGGCCGAAAGCAGAATCACGCCGGCACCGAAGGCAAAGGGCAGGATGCCCTCACTGCCAAGGATGGAGAAGAGCAGGGGGCCGGCGGCAAATCCCAGGGACAGGATGGTACCGTAGATGCCGAGCACCAAACCGCGGCGGCTGGGTGGCGCCGTGGCGTTGATCCAGAATTCCGACAGGACGAACAACACGGTGATGGCGCCGTGAAAAACGACGCGCAGGGGAAACCAGAGCCAGAAGTTTTCGATGTAGTAAAAGCCGAGCGCGCTGATTGCCGCAAACAGGATGGCGAGCAGCATCGTGTTGGCGACACCGTAGTTGTGGGCGGTCTTTGCCGTGACGGCGGCCGCCGCCATCGAGGCAAGCCCGGCCATCGCCGAGTTCAGGCCGATGAGTGTCGAGGAGATGCCGCGCTTTTCCATGATGATGCTGAGCAGCGGCAGGCCGAGGCCGATCGCGATCCCCACCGCCGTGATGGAGGCGATCGCGGCGATCAGCGATGGCCAGTGTATCTCCTCAACCGGCGCTAGCGTGCCGGACGGCGGCTGTGACATGCAATGAAATTCCTTAGAGAAGGTCTCGGACGAATCGTCCATGACGTGTGTGGTAGAACGGCACCGGCCTTCCAAAGGGCAGAGAGGCATCGGATTCGAGGCTCGCCCTCAAATCGCCGAGGATGATTTCGGTGATGTCGGGCATGTGCACGGCCGAAACATCGTTCACATCAATCCATCTCAAATCTTCGAGCTCCCGGCTGTCGCGGATATCCGTGGGTTCCACGCCTGCCTCGTCCGTAAAAACGGCGAAGAAGTGGGTGTCGAACCGGCGCGGAAATCCCGGAGGGGTAATCGCCCGTGCCATATAGCGCAAGTTTGTGAGATCGGGAAGGAAAGGTAACGTTGTGTTTCCGCTGTATTTGCGGCCAATGGCGATGCTCGCCTCTTCGTGGAGTTCGCGAAGGGCTGCAAGGGCGATGGCGCGCAATCGATTTTCGCTTGCACGCTGCACATAGGCTGCTTTCAGCCGTTCGATTACGGCAGGATGGATATCTCCGGACCAGGGGAGTCTATAATCCGACGCATCTCTGCGGCCGCCCGGAAAAACATGAAGGTCCGGCATGAAGACATGCGCCTTGTGGCGTTTGCCGACGAGCACGCGCACCTGAGCCCGCGAACGATCGAGCAGCATGATCGACGCGGCATCGCGCGGCCGCGGTGAACGAGGTCTCTGCGTGGTGGAGAGCAGGCCATCGGCCAGCCCGTCGCCGCTGCCCGTCACGCAGTACGGTCCGTGACAGGCAGAACGTCTTCCGGCTTATCCTCATGACCGCCGAAGCCGTGCATGCGCAGCGCCCATTGCAGGCCAACGACACCACCCTTGACAGGCTGCATCAGGCCGAGAGAGCCGAGGATCGTGATCGGCACCCAGATGGCCAGGTGCCCCCAGTTGGACAGCGGCAGGATCATTTCCGTCATCATGAATCCGCCGAGAACGATATGGCCCATGATCGTCACGACGATGTAGGGCGGAAAGTCGTCGGCGCGATGCTCGTCGAGTTGCTCACCGCAGGCTTCGCAGGCATGTACGGCCTTCAGGAACCGGCCGAAAAGCTTGCCGCTGCCGCAGGCCGGGCAGGTGTTCAGAAGTCCGCGCTTGATCGATCGGCCCGCGGGACGCTCGGCCTCGCGTGTCTGTTCAAAGCGGACTGTTTCCGGAGTGCTGCGAGCTGCCTGCATGTCCATATCCTCAATCTGCGGACGTGGGGCCTTGCCGTCACGTCCTCTATCGCCTGCCGCGCGATGGTCGCGTTCCCGGCATTGTGCGGGCGCCGCTGCGATCCCGGCGACCGGATTTGTGAAAGGAGCGCGTCGCCGTCGGCATCTTGCGCCCTTCGCTGAGCATTTCGAAGCGGAGCGCGCCGGCAAGCGGCACGGCTTCCACCAATTTGACGCGGACCGGATCACCGAGGCGGTAGCCGAGCCCGGTTTTTTCACCGGAAAGAGCCTGATGCGCCTCGTCATAGATAAAATAGTCGCGTCCCAGCGTAGATATAGGCACGAAACCGTCCGCGCCATAGGCCGGAAGGGTGACAAATAGTCCCGATTTGGTCACGCCTGATACGCGACCATCGAATTCCTCGTTGACGCGGCCGCTCAGATAATGCGCGATCAGCCGGTCGACCGTGTCGCGCTCGGCCGCCATCGCGCGGCGCTCGAAGGTCGAAATCTCCGCTGCGATATCGTTGAGTGCCGCTTCCTCGGCCGGCGTGATGCCGCCTTCGCCGAGCCCGAGCGTACCGACCAGCGCGCGATGCACGATCAGGTCCGCGTAACGGCGGATAGGCGAGGTGAAATGCGCGTATTTCATCAGGTTGAGGCCGAAATGGCCGATATTTTCGGGGCTGTAGATCGCCTGGCTCTGGGAGCGCAGCACCATCTCGTTGACCATGGTCTCGTAAGGCTGGCCCTCAGCCTTCGACAGGATGCCGTTGAAGTGGTTTGAGCGCAGGTTGCCACCCTTGACCAGGGAGAGGTCGAGGGTAGCCAGAAACGCGCGCAGGCTTTCCTGTTTGGCGAGCGACGGCGCGTCGTGGACGCGGTAGACCAGTGGCTGGCGCTTGATCTCCAGCGTCTCGGCGGCGGCCACATTTGCCTGGATCATCATCTCCTCGATCAGCTTGTGCGCATCAAGGCGATCCGGCACGAAAACCCGGTCGACCGTGCCGTCCGGCTTCAGGATGATCTTGCGCTCGGGCATGTTGAGCTCGAGTGGCTGGCGGCGGTCGCGGCCGCGCGTGAGGATCCGGTAGGCATCCCAGAGCGGCTTCAGGATCGGCTCGAGCAGCGGCCCGGTCTGATCGTCCGGCGTGCCGTCGATGGCCGCCTGAGCTTGGCTGTAGGAGAGCTTGGCCGCACTCTTCATCATGATGCGGTGGAAGGTGTGGCCGGCCTTGCGGCCTTCCTTCGAAAAACGCATGCGCACGGCAAGCGCCGGCCGGTCGACGCCCTGTTTCAGCGAGCAGAGCTCGTTGGATATGCGTTCCGGCAGCATGGGCACGACGCGATCAGGGAAATAGACGGAGTTGCCACGTTTCAGGGCTTCCTGGTCGAGCGCCGATTTCGGCCGCACATACCAGGAGACGTCGGCGATAGCGACGGTAACGATCACGCCGCCCGGATTTTCGGGCGAAGGATCGGGCTCGGCATGTACCGCGTCGTCATGGTCTTTGGCGTCGGCCGGATCGATGGTGATCAGGGGCAGCGAGCGCCAGTCCTCCCGGTGCGACATGGTGGCGGGACCGGCCGCTTCGGCTTCGCGGACAACGCCGTCGGGGAAAATATAGGGAATACCGTGAGCGTGGATTGCGATCATCGAGATCGCCTTTTCCGTGGCGACCGAGCCGATGATCGATTTCACCTGCGCGCGCGGCAGCCCGAAACGGCCGATACGGGCGATTTCCACCTCGACGAGATCGCCATCCTGCGCCTGTCCCTCATGACCGGCATCGACCTGCAGTTCATCGCCGCGCTTCTCGATCGGCATGATGCGACCGCCGCCGCCGTCAGACGCACGGAAGACGCCGAGTGCGGCGTTGCCGCTGCGTTTCCTGTCGAGAACCTTGACGATGCGTGCCGTGTAGGCTGGCCCGGCGCGGTCCTTGGACGGGAAAATCTTTGCGAGCACGCGATCGCCAAGCCCACCGACCGGCGTCTTGCCCTTGGCCTTGCCCACGGTGGATTGGCGAATAGCGACTGCCGGCGCGACGCCCGCATCCTCCGGCCATTCGGCCGGGCGGCCGATCAGTTCGCCGTCCTTGTCGCGAGTGGTGATATCGAGCACGGTGACCGGGGGCAGGGCGCCGGGACGCACCAGCGACTTGCGCTTCTTTTCGAGCATTCCCTCTTCTTCAAGCTCGCGAAGAAGCGCCTTGAGTTCGACGCGCGTTTCACCCTTCAGGCCGAAAGCCTTGGAAATCTCGCGCTTCGACGCCTTGTCCGGATTGTCGGTGATGAAGCGCATCAGCACGTCGCGCGGCGGCACGGCACCGTGAATGATCACGGTGTCTTCCGCAGGAGCAGGCATTTGTCTGCCCGCGCGGCCGAGCCGGACTGCGGGTTTGCCGGGCCGTTCGGGGCGATCGCGCGGTGTCCTGGTCACGTTCAGCCCTTCTTGGCTTTTGCTGCCGTCTTCGGCTTGGCGGCCGCCTTGGGTTTGGCTGCGGCTTTCGGCTTTGCCGTTTTTGCGGCGGTGCCCTCAGTCTTTGCGGCCTTCGGCTTTGCCGTTTTTGTCGTCTTCGCCTTGGTTGTCTTGATGCCGCCCTTGGCGATGCGCTCGGCAATCAGGAGAAGTGCTTCCGCGAGCGTCACCGACGCCGGGTCCTTGCCCTTTGGCAGCGTCGCATTGACCTTGCCCCAGTTGACGTAAGGACCGTATTTGCCGTCGCGCACGGTGATGGCCCCGCCATCCGGATGGTCGCCGATCTCCTTCAGAGCCGCCGCCGCAGTCCGCCCGCGGCCGCCGGGACCCTTCGACTGTTTGTCGGCGAGCACGGAGACGGCTCGGTTGAGACCGATCGAGAAGACGTCCTCGATCGAATCGACATTCGCATAGGTGCCCTCATGCAGGATGAACGGTCCGTAGCGGCCGAGGCCGGAGGAGATCATCTTGCCGGTTTCCGGATGGGCACCGATGTCGCGCGGCAAGGAGAGAAGCGCCAGCGCCTTCTCGTGATCGACGGTGGCCGGTGTCCAGCCCTTGGGCAGGCTCGAACGCTTGGCCTCCTTGCCATCGCCGCGCTGGACATAAGGCCCGAAACGGCCGGAGCGCAGGGTGATTTCCTCGCCGGTATGAGGGTCCTTACCGAGCGACTGCGGTTCGTTCGATACGGAAGCCTCGTCGCCGCCATTGCTGTCGGAGGAGAGCTGACGGGTGAAATTGCATTCCGGATAGTTCGAGCAGCCGACGAAGGCACCGTATTTGCCGAGCTTCAGCGACAGCTTGCCGGTGCCGCAGACCTGGCAGATGCGCGGATCGCTGCCATCCTCGCGCTTCGGGAAGACCAGCGGCGCCAGTTCTTCGTTCAAGGCATCGAGAACGTTGGTGACACGAAGTTCCTTGGTGTCCTCGATTTGGGCGAAGAAGTCCTTCCAGAAATCGCGAAGAACATCCTTCCAGTTGAGCTCACCGGCGGAAATCTGGTCGAGCTTTTCTTCCAGCGATGCCGTGAAATCATATTCGACGTAGCGCGAGAAGAAGCTTTCGAGAAAGGCCGTCACCAGGCGGCCCTTGGCTTCCGGGATCAGCTTGCGCTTGTCGATCGTCACATATTCGCGATCCCGCAATGTGGCGAGCGTCGCGGCGTAGGTGGAGGGACGGCCGATGCCGAGCTCTTCCATCTTCTTGATCAGCGTTGCTTCCGAATAACGCGGTGGCGGCTCGGTGAAGTGTTGGCTCGAATTGATCTTCTGCTTGGCGAGGTTTTCACGCGCATTGATTTCGGGGAGACGGCCATCCTCGTCGCCGTCATCGCTCTGTTCGCCGTCTTCCTTGGCGTCGGTGTAGGCTGCAATAAAGCCGTCGAAGCGGATGACGGAGCCGACGGCCCTGAGTCCTGCCTTCTGGCCGTTGTTGTCAGCGAGGATCTCGACCGTGGTGCGCTCGATCTCGGCCGATGCCATCTGGCTGGCGATGCCGCGTTTCCAGATCAGATCGTAGAGACGCAACTGGTCGGCATCGAGGAAACGCTTCACCTGGTCGGGTGTGCGGTCGAAGTCGGTGGGACGCACGGCCTCGTGCGCTTCCTGGGCGTTCTTCGCCTTGGTCGAGTAGAGCCTTGCCTTTTCCGGCACGTAACGGCTGCCGAACTGGCTGCCGATCGCGCTGCGGGCCGCATCGATCGCTTCTGCCGCCATCTGCACACCGTCGGTACGCATATAGGTGATCAGGCCTACGGTCTCTCCGCCGAGATCGACACCTTCATAGAGCTTCTGCGCCACCTGCATGGTGCGGGACGCGGAAAAGCCGAGCTTGGAGGAGGCCGCCTGCTGCAAGGTCGAGGTGGTGAAGGGCGGCGACGGATTGCGCTTGACCGGCTTTGCCTCGATGCTTTCGACGACGTAGGCCGCACCTTCGAGCAGGGCCTTCAGCTTGCCGGCGTCTTCGCCATTGGTGACGGAACGGGGCTGCAGGCGCTTGCCTTCGGCCGATACCAGCCGTGCCTCGAATTCATCGCCGCGCGGCGTCTTCAGGAGCGCCGAAAGGTTCCAGTATTCCTCAGAAACGAAGCGCTCTATTTCGGATTCCCGGTCGCAGACGAGGCGCAGAGCGACGGACTGGACGCGGCCGGCCGAACGGGCACCCGGCAGCTTGCGCCAGAGAACCGGCGATAGGTTGAAGCCGACGAGATAGTCGAGTGCGCGGCGGGCGAGATACGCGTCGACCAGCGGCACGTCGATATCGCGCGGATTGGCCATGGCATCGAGCACGGCCTTCTTGGTGATGGCGTTGAAGACAACGCGACTGACCGGCTTGTCGCCGATCAGCTTCTTCTTTTTCAGAAGGTCGAGCACGTGCCAGGAAATCGCTTCTCCCTCGCGATCCGGGTCGGTTGCAAGGATGAGGCCGTCCGAGGACTTCAGGGCATCACCGATGTCCTTGACCCGCTTGGCAGATGCACTGTCGACTTCCCACAGCATGGCGAAATCGTCATCCGGCAGGACGGAGCCGTCCTTGGCCGGCAAGTCGCGAACGTGGCCAAACGACGCGAGCACCTTGTAACCAGGCCCGAGATACTTGTTGATGGTCTTCGCCTTTGCAGGCGATTCCACGACGACAACATTCATGGTCATGTTCTTAGAGCAACCGTTCAAAGCTGTGCCATGCCGGGAAGAGGCGGCACATTGGGAATATCGAAGCCCCGACATGGACAGGGATTCGTCTGCGGTCAAGTGCCGGGCTGAAAATAAGCCCATACAACGTAATACAACCTATAAGGGATTTCGTTAGTATTGCAATTAAAGATAAATGCGTTATCGTCTTTTTAGTGTACTCGTCCGCGGCTGGAAGGAGGCCGGAAGGGGAGCTTCCAGCTTCGTAATGCGCTACTAGGCGATGACATGCACAGGGGTCGTCTTGGGTTAGGCTCGGACCCGTGTGTCTGTTTGCGGGCGAGTTGAATGCACAGCAGGGAAAACCGATGATTCCGAATTCGCCCGGCGCCGGCAAGAGGGACGCTCAGACACATGACAAGATCACCTATGTCCGGCAGATGCTGGGCGAACTGCGCGGCGTCGCCAGCGATGAGGGCGCGGACATGCTGTGTTACCTGATCGAGATGGCCTTCGTCGAGGCCGGCGACATCCTGTCGGGCAAGCGGCATCTGTCATTCGCCAATGGCGAGCGAAACAAGGCCGCTGGGATGCCGGTGAAGCCGTCCGGCAAGATCCAGTTCTAACAGGACAAGATAGACGGCTGACGCGGAAAGGCCGGTGTGGCGAATGATGTCGTCGATCTCGACGGGCGTGGGCCCAAGCGCATCGGTGATCCGCATGCGATCGTTCTCATTCGGCGGCGGCGCCATCGGGCCAGCATCATGTTCGCCCGGTTCCTCCGCCTGCGGTGGCGTGAACAGGTCGATACGGCTGAGAGGCGCCAGAGCTTGCAGGATATCCTGCGCTTCCGTCGTCACGATCGCGCCGTCTTTCAACAGGGCATTGGTACCATGGCAGCGCGGATCGAGCGGGGAGCCGGGCACGGCAAAAACGAGCCGGCCGAAATCGGCGGCGTAGCGCGCGGTGATCAGCGAGCCGGAACGGGAGGCCGCCTCGACGACGGCAAGCCCGAGGCTGACGCCGGCGATCAAGCGGTTGCGGCGTGGGAAATCACGGGCGCGCGGTTCCCAGCCGAAGGGCATTTCGCTGATTGCCAGGCCATTGCCTTCGGTGATCTCGTCCAGAAGGTCGATATTTTCGGGCGGATAGGGCTGGTCGAGACCGCCGGCAAGCGCTGCGATCGTGCCTGTGTCGAGGCTGGCACGATGGGCCGCCGTATCGATCCCGCGGGCAAGGCCCGAGATAATGGAATAACCCGCACGGCCGACGTCGCGCGCGATCATCGCGGCAAATTTGGTGCCGCTGATCGAGGCGTTGCGCGAGCCGACGATGCCGAGAGAGGGCACGGTGCCGATGGCCGGATCGCCCTTGACGGCGAGGAGGGGCGGTGCACCGTCGATCTGGCGCAGGGCCGGCGGATAATCCGGCTCGCCGATGCCAAGGAAACGGGCGCCGAAACGATGGGCGCTGGCAAGCTCTTTTTCCGCTTCGGCCACGGACGCGACGCGGATCGCGCGGGTGGAACCGCCGCGGCGCGACAGTTCGGGCAACATTTCGAGCGCCGTTTCGGCCGAGCCGAAATGATTGATGAGATCGCGAAAGGTCGCAGGGCCTACATTGTCGCTGCGGATCAGCCTCAGCCAGGCAATCCGTTGTCGTTCCGTCAGCGCAATCCCGTTTCGTCCCGCGCTGGCGTTCGACATGCAGTCCTATCCCTTCTGCCCGATCTTGCTTTCCGTTCCGGCCAGCAATCGCTGAATATTTGCCCTGTGCTTGATCCAGGTGATGATGCTCATCAGCACGAAGAGCAGGCCGATTTTCCCGTATCCTGAAACCAACAGTACAACCGGAACGACGAGCGTTGCAACCAGTGCCGAGAGGGAGGAATAACGCGTCAGTCTAGCCATGGCCAGCCAGACGGCGGAAAAGACGAGAACGATGATTGGTGCCAGCCCGAGCAGGACGCCGATGTAGGTCGCAATGCCCTTGCCACCTTTGAACCCGAGCCAGAGGGGAAAGAGATGGCCGAGGAAAGCGGCAAAGCCGGCGGCGATGCCGGCTTCGATACCCCAGCGTGAGGCAATTGCCGCAGCGGCAGTTCCCTTCAGGGCATCAAGCAGCAGGGTGGCGGCCGCAAGTTTCTTGTTGCCGGTGCGCAGGACATTGGTCGCACCGATATTGCCGGAGCCGATCTTGCGGACATCTCCAAGGCCGGCCAAGCGCGTCAGGATGAGGCCGAAGGGGATGGAGCCGAGCAGGTAGCCAAAGATGATGCTGATGACCGTCGGCGCAGGTCCCAGTTGCCAGACAAAAAGTTCCACCGGTTCCCCTCCCGTGGTCCGTCTCGCCTAGATGGCGTGGACCAGTTTTCCCGCAACATAGGTTTGAACTGCCCGGCCGGTAAAGCGGGCATTTTCGAACGGTGTGTTTTTTGAACGGGATACGATGGCGTCCTTCGAAACGATCCAGGGTTCGTCGAGATCGATCAGCGCGATGTCGGCCTTGGCGCCCGGTTTCAGCGTTCCGGCGTCGAGGCCGAAGATCTGGGCGGGCCGCGTGGACAGGGCGTCGATCAGGCGCATCAGGGGCACGTCGCCGCTGTGATAGAGGCGCAGGGCAGCGGCCAGCATCGTCTCCAGACCGATTGCGCCATCCGCGGCATCGGCAAAGGGCAGCCGCTTGGTATCGACGTCCTGCGGATCGTGCGAGGAAACGATGATGTCGATCGTGCCGTCGGCGAGCGCCTGAACCATCGCCACGCGGTCGTCCTCGCCGCGCAGCGGCGGCGAGAGCTTGAAGAAGGTGCGGTATTCGCCGATGTCGTTCTCGTTCAGCGTCAAGTGATTGATCGAGATGCCGCAGGTGACGTTCGCCCCGCGCTTGCGGGCCGTTGCAATGGCTTCGGCGGATTCTGGCAGGGAGATCTTCGCGGCATGATAAGCAGCCCTGGTCAGTCCGGCGATGCGCAGGTCACGCTCGAGCGGGATGATCTCGGCTTCGCGCGGTATGCCGGAGAGGCCGAGCCAGCTGGCGAGCAGGCCTTCGTTCATGACGCCGCCGGCGCCCAAATATTTGTCGCGGGTTTCGAGCGCGATGACGGCGCCGAATTCGCGCGCATAGGTCATGGCACGGCGCAGAACCAGCGTGTCGTGCACGGGCTCGCGTCCATTGGTGAAGCAGACGGCGCCCGCCTCGCGCAACAGGCCGAATTCGGTCATTTCCTCGCCGTCGAGATGCTTGGTGAGCGCCGCCGCGGGATAGACATTGACCAGCGCCTTGTCGCGCGCCGTCTTCTGCACGAACTGCACCAGCGCGATATCGTCGATGACCGGATCGGTATCGGGCATGGTGATGATCGAGGTGACGCCGCCGGCGGCCGCGGCACGTGACGCGGATTCGATGGTTTCCCGATATTCGCCGCCGGGTTCGCCGACGAAGACGCGGGCATCGACCAGACCCGGGACCGCGACGAGGCCGCTGCAATCCTTGACTTCGGCACCTTTCGGAGCGCCCGGGGCGCTCTTTCCGGCAGCAAGGATAACACCGTTTTCGACAATGATGGTTCCGGTCTCGTCGAGGCTGCGCGAGGGGTCGATGATGCGGAGGTTCTTCAGGACGAGGGCGTTGGTCATGCGCGCGGCCCCTGGTTCTGCGAGAGAAGAAGCGTTTCCATCACCGCCATGCGCACCGCGACCCCCATCTCGACCTGTTGCTCGATCACGCTCTGAGGCCCGTCGGCGATTTCCGAGGCGATCTCGACGCCGCGGTTCATCGGGCCGGGATGCATGACAAGCGCATCGTCCTTGGCCGCCTTCAGCTTTTCGGCGTCGAGCCCGTAATAGCGGAAATATTCGCGCACCGAGGGCACGAAGGAGCCGGCCATGCGCTCGCGCTGCAGGCGCAGCATCATCACCACATCGGCGTCCTTCAGCCCTTCTTTCATCGAATGGTAGACTTCGGCGCCCATGTCGGCGATGCCGGACGGCAGCAGTGTGGCAGGGGCCACGACGCGAACGCGGGCGCCCATCTGGTTCAGAAGCAGGATGTTGGAGCGGGCGACGCGCGAATGCAGCACGTCGCCGCAGATGGCGACGATGATGCGCGACAGCTTGCCCTTGGCGCGGCGGATGGTCAGCGCGTCGAGCAGCGCCTGCGTCGGATGCTCATGCTGGCCGTCGCCGGCGTTGACGACGGAGCAGGAAACCTTTTGTGCGAGCAGCGCGGCGGCCCCGGCCGAGGAATGGCGAACGACCAAGACGTCCGGATGCATCGCGTTCAGCGTCATCGCGGTGTCGATCAGCGTCTCGCCCTTCTTCACCGAGGAGTTGCTGACCGACATGTTCATGACGTCGGCGCCGAGGCGTTTGCCGGCAAGCTCGAAGGAGGATTGCGTCCGGGTCGAGGCTTCGAAGAAGAGGTTTATCTGCGTCAGGCCACGCAGCGTCGAGGTCTTCTTCTCTCTCTGGCGGGAAATCTTGACGGCTTCGTCGGCCCGGTCGAGCAGGAGCGTGATGTCCTGTTCGCTCAGGCCCTTGATGCCGAGCAGGTGGCGATGCGGAAAGAAATCCATGGGGAGCCGCCTCATATCGTGAAGTTGCGTGGGTCTATAATGACTGCAGGGCGAACCGGCAAGGCTGAGGCTATGCAAACAGGGCGCATTCCCGTGCTTTTGTGGCCGTTCGCGCGCTTCCTGTAAATTGTTGCGGGAAGCGGTGTTTATCCCATCCCGGTGCTGTTCCTAAGCACAGGGACTTGGGTTAGAAACGCGACATGACTCTGAACCGAAATGAACAGAAACTCGCCGAACTGAACCAGCCGAAGCCCTGGTCGGGAATCAACGCATTCAGGTCCGACCCGCTCGTGGTCGACATTGCCGCGTCGATGCCGCGGCCCCTGCGCGACGACTTCGAGGCGCTTGGCCGCTATGCGACATCGCCGGAGGCGCAGGACCTGGCGCGCATGGCCAATGAGGGCGTGCCGAAGCTGCGCACCCACGGACCGCGCGGCGAACGTCTCGACGTGGTCGAGTTCCATCCCGCCTGGCACGCGCTGATGCGCCGCTCGATGACATCGGGACTGCATGCCTCGGCCTGGGAAAACATCGCCGACGAGCGCGGACGATCGCACAAGGCGCGGGCGATCCGCTTCTATCTGACGGCACAGCTCGAATGTGGCCATCTCTGCCCGCTGACAATGACCAGCGCCTCCGTGGCGGCGATTTCCGCGTCGCCAGCCGTCCAGAAGGAATGGGCGCCAAAAATCCTGTCGCGGAAGTATGATTCATCCAACCGGCCCTGGATGCAGAAGTCGTCCGTCACTATCGGCATGGGCATGACGGAAAAGCAGGGCGGCACGGACGTGCGTGCCAACACCTCGACGGCCGAGCGGGTCGGCGAGGGCATCTACCGTCTCAACGGCCACAAATGGTTCATGTCGGCGCCGATGAGCGACGCGTTCGTGATGCTGGCGCAGACTCGCGACGGTCTCGGCTGCTTCCTCGTGCCGCGCCTCCTGGAGGACGGCTCTGCCAATGGCTTGCGCTTCCAGCGGCTGAAGGACAAGCTCGGCAATCGCTCGAACGCCTCGTCGGAGGTGGAATTCTCCGACACGTTCGGGTTCGTGCTCGGTACGCCGGATGCCGGCATCCGCACCATTCTCGACATGGTAACGCTGACGCGGCTCGATTGCGCTTTGGCGTCGGCCGGCATGATGCGGGCTTCACTTGCCGAGGCCGTGCACCATGTGCGTGGCCGCAAGGTTTCCGGCAAGACGCTGATTGCCCAGCCGATGATGACCCGGGTTCTGGCCGACATGGCGCTGGACGTGGCGGCGGCAAGCGCCTTGTCCTTCCGGCTCGCCGAAGCCTTCGACAAGGCGCGCGACAGCGCCGAGGACGCGGCCTACGCGCGGATCATGACGCCGGTCGCGAAATACTGGTGCTGCAAGATCGCCCCCGCGCTGATCTATGAGGCGATGGAATGCCTCGGCGGCAGCGGCTATGTCGAGGAACGGCCGATCGCCCGGCATTATCGCGAAGCCCCGGTCAATGCGATCTGGGAGGGTTCCGGCAATGTCATGGCGCTCGACGTGCTCAGGGTGCTGACGCGTGGCAAGGATCTGTTCGAGCTACTGTTCCAGGTGATCAGCCGCGATCTCGGCCCGTCTGCCAAGAAGACCGTCGATGTGCTTAGGGCGGCCATGTCGCTGTGCGAGCGCGACGAAGGGGCAGCGCGCATGCTCGTCGAGCAGCTGGCGCTCGCTGCCGCTGCCGCCGAACTCTATCGGCTAGGGGCAGGGCGCATTGCCGACGCGTTCCTTGAATCCCGTCTTGCCGCCGGCTGGCGCTCAACCTACGGCATGCTCGATTCGCGCTTCGACTCCGCCTATATCGTCGATCTGCTTTATCCGCCCGCGACATAGCCGGTAACAGTCAGCACCAGCGGGATGGTGAAGAACGAGACGACCGTCTGCACGGTTGCGACAGCTGCATAGAGCGGCGCATCGCCCCCCATCTGCTTGGCAAGCAGATAGCCGTTCATCGCCGTCGGCACGCTGGCGCCGAGCGCGATCACCAGCAGGCTGTCGCCGCGAATGCCGAGAGCATAGGCGGTGCCGACCATGAAGACCGGCATGATGATCAGCTTCAGGAAGACGGCAAGGAGGGCGACAAGGCTCGGCCGCAGCGCATCCGAAACCTTCAGGCCCGCGCCGACCATGACGAGGCCGAGGCTGAGCGAGGCGCTGGCCAGCATCTCGATGGCGTTCAGCACTGGTCCGTAGACCGGAATCCCCGACGCATTCAGCACGATGCCGAGCGCCGAGGCGACGATGAGCGGATTGGTGGCGATCTTGAAGGCAAAGAATTTCAGCCCCTTCGGCCCGCCATTGAAGCCGATGAGAACGCCGACATTGTAGAGGTTGATCGGGATGATAACCAGCGTCATCACCAGCGCCGTCAGGCTGAGACCGAGTGGGCCGTAGAGCTTCTGCGCGATGGCGAGTGCCATGAAGCCATTCCAGCGTGTCGCCGTCTGGAAGATGGATGTGAAGGCGGCGGAGGAGACGTGGCGGGCACGCAGCATCGGCCAGAGCAACAGCAGCGCGGCCGACATCAGCGTAACGCTTCCGATCGTCGCCAGCGCCGTCGCATCCGTCTTCATGCCGGTAAAATCGGCCGTCGCCAGCGTCGAGAACAGAAGGGCGGGGAAGAGGATATAGTAGCCGAGCTGCTCCAGTCCCTCCCAGAGCGTCAGATCGATCAGCGGCGAACGCTTCAGCCAGACGCCCAGCGACACGAGCAGGAAGATCGGCAGGATGCTTTCGAAGATGATCGTCATGAAGAGGCCCGAAGGAGGGAGAAATCCATCGATAGACTCTTGTCCACAGGACGGCAACCGCATCGCGCCGAAATTAACCTTAACGGATGGTTTACGTTGCGTGGCCGGGGTTAAGGGACAAGAGTGGGACGTGACGACAAATATAACGATTTCTGGAATGGAGCACGTTCGGTGAGAACTGGCTTGACGATCATCATGATGATGTTTTTTGCGGGCCTCGCGCTCGATCTGACGATCCCGGCCGTCGTTCTGGTCGGCGCCATGGCGCTCGACTGGGCTTCGGTGCAGTTGAAGCGCGGCATGATGGCTGAGGGGAGAGCGGCATGAGGTGGTTCCTGATCCTTTGGGCTTGCCCCGTCATCCTGCTCACTGGCTGGTACGGCCTTTCCTACTACGACATGAGCTTCGGCATCTTCATGCTGACCCGGCAGGCGCATGATCTCGTCTTCGCCGTCTACGGCCACGTGCTCGGCCTGCCGCCGGAAACCATCCCGCCGCTCGTCGCCCGCGCCATCGCCTTCGATAGCCTGATCGTCTTTGCGATCATCGCCTATCGCAAGCGCCGCGAGATTCGCGCCTGGTACAGCCGCCGCTTTCCGGCGGTTCAGCCTGCCGAATCCGGGGTCGCATCCTTCGCCAACGACGTCAATCTGTCGAGCGCACCCTGAAGAATGAAGGATGCGGCGGCCGAATCGATCCTGTCAGCGCGCTTCTTTCGCGAGACATCCATCTCGATTAGCACCCGTTCCGCTGCCACCGTCGAAAGCCGTTCGTCCCAATAAACAAAGGGAATGTCGGTCTTCTGCGCCATGTTGCGCACGAACGCCTTTGTTGCCTGGGCACGCGGGCCTTCGGAACCATCCATGTTGATCGGCAGGCCGATGACGAAGGCGGCAATCTTCTCCTTGGCCGCCATGGCAAGCAGCGCTTCGGCGTCGATGCCGAACTTCACCCGCTTGATCAGTTCGCGCGGCGTGGCAAATCGCCGGCCGAGATCGGAGACGGAAATGCCGATCGTCTTGGTGCCGAGGTCGAGCCCGCCGATCGCCTGGCCGGGCAGGAGGTTGGATACGAGTTCGTCTATCGTGAGAACAGCCATGTGATTTGCCGATTCGGTCTTTAAGGTTTAGTCGGCTGATCCATATCCGCATCCGGCCGACAAATCACCAAGGAGTATTTCATGAAGATCAAATGGCTCGGGCATTCCGCCTTTCATCTGGAAACCGCCAAGGCAAAAATCCTGATCGACCCGTTCTTTACCGGCAATCCGTCCTTTGACGAGTCCACGCGCAAGGATGCGGCGGCAGGGCTGACCCACATCCTCCTGACCCACGGCCATGACGACCATGTCGGCGATACGATCGCGCTGGCGAAGGAAACCGGTGCCACCGTTGTCGCCAATGCCGCTCTGGCGGTATGGCTCGGCTCGCGCGGCGTCAAGGCGCTGGAAATGGGCAATACGGGCGGCACCATCCACCTCGATGGTTTATCGACCACCTTCGTCAACGCGTTGCATTCGTCGGCGCAGATCACCGAGGACGGCGTGTCGCATTCGCTCGGCAACGCAAATGGGCTGGTGCTGCATTTCGAAGACGAGCCGACGCTCTACCATATGGGCGACACCGACATCTTTTCCGACATGGCGCTCATCAACGAGCTGCATCAGCCGGAAATCGGCCTTGTGCCGATCGGCGATCGCTTCACCATGGGCGGAGCCGTCGCCGCGCTCGCCTGCCAGCGCTTCTTCAAGTTCGGTACGGTCATCCCCTGCCACTACGGCTCGTTCGGCATCATCGACCAGACGGCCGACACGTTCGTCGCCGCAATGGACGGTGGCAAGGCGAAGGTCGAGGTTCCTGCCGTCGGTGGTATCGTCTCTTTCTAGCCTCTTCCACCCCGCGGAAATGCTCGACGAGGTACCCAGCGGGGCGATTCCCCCGTTGCGTGCCCGGTGCTTGGTCATTATAGCGGGTAGGAAATGTCGTACTCGGAGAATATCCATGTCAGTTGATCTCGCCACCGTGAAGCGCGTCGCGCGTCTTGCCCGCATTGCCGTCAGCGAAGAGGATGCGCAGCGCATGACCGGCGAGCTGAATGGCATCCTGGGTTTCGTCGAGCAGCTCTCCGAGGTGAATGTCGATGGTGTCGAGCCGATGACCTCGGTGACGCCGATGGAGATGAAGATGCGGGCGGACGTGGTGACCGACGGCAACAAGGCCGACGACATCGTCGCCAATGCCCCGAACGAGGACCGGAATTTCTTCCTTGTCCCGAAAGTGGTCGAATAAGCCCTTCGTAGCCGTCGCCCGAACGCTCCCGATTTTGAAAGCCTGCCATGACCGACCTGACCCGCCTGACCATCGCTGAAGCGCGCACCAAGCTCAGCTCCAAGGACATCACCGCCGTCGAGCTGACGGAAGCCTATATCGGCGCGATCGAGGCGGCCAATCCTGCGCTGAACGCCTATGTGACGGTAACGCCGGACAAGGCGCGAGACATGGCCAAGGCATCCGATGCCCGCATCGCAGCCGGCAAGGCCGGAGCGTTGGAAGGCATTCCGCTCGGGATCAAGGACCTGTTCGGCACAGAAGGCGTGCACACGCAGGCCTGCAGCCATATCCTCGACGGCTTCAAGCCGCGTTACGAATCGACCGTCACCCAGAACCTCTGGAACGACGGTGCCGTCATGCTCGGCAAACTCAACATGGACGAGTTCGCCATGGGCTCGTCGAACGAGAGTTCCTACTACGGCCCGGTGATCAACCCGTGGAAGTCAAAGGGCTCCAACCTCGATCTGGTTCCCGGCGGCTCTTCCGGCGGTTCGGCCGCGGCCGTGGCCGCCTTCCTCTGCGCCGGCGCTACCGCGACCGATACCGGCGGCTCGATCCGCCAGCCGGCCGCCTTCACCGGCACCGTCGGCATCAAGCCGACCTATGGCCGCTGCTCGCGCTGGGGCATCGTCGCGTTTGCCTCGTCGCTCGATCAGGCCGGCCCGATCGCCCGCGACGTGCGCGACGCGGCGATCCTCTTGAAATCGATGGCGAGCGTCGATCCGAAGGACACCACGTCCGTCGATCTGCCGGTGCCGGACTACGAGGCGTCGCTCGGCCAATCGCTGAAGGGCATGAAGATCGGCATCCCGAAGGAATACCGCGTCGACGGCATGCCGGAAGAGATCGAGACGCTGTGGCAGCAGGGCATCGCCTGGCTGAAGGACGCCGGTGCCGAGATCGTCGATATCAGCCTGCCGCATACCAAATATGCGCTTCCGGCCTATTACATCGTTGCCCCGGCCGAAGCCTCATCCAACCTTGCCCGCTATGACGGCGTCCGCTACGGCCTGCGCGTCGACGGCAAGGACATTGCCGACATGTACGAAAAGACCCGCGCCGCCGGCTTCGGCCAGGAGGTCAAGCGCCGCATCATGATCGGCACCTATGTGCTCTCGGCCGGGTACTACGATGCCTACTACCTGCGCGCCCAGAAGGTCCGCACGCTGATTAAGCGCGATTTCGAACTGGCCTTCCATGCCGGCGTCGATGCGATCCTGACGCCTGCTACCCCGTCCTCCGCCTTCGGCATCGCCGACGAGGATCTCGCATCGGATCCGGTCAAGATGTATTTGAACGACATCTTCACGGTGACGGTTAACATGGCCGGGCTTCCGGGCATCGCCGTCCCCGCCGGCCTCGACCACAAGGGCCTGCCGCTCGGCCTGCAGCTGATCGGCAAGCCGTTCGAGGAAGAGACCCTGTTCAAGACTGCGCATGTCATCGAGCAGGCAGCCGGTAAGTTCTCGCCGCAGAAGTGGTGGTAACGATCCGTTCTGCCGTCGCAACCGATGCGGCGGCGATCGCGCGAACCAGCCTGGAGGCTTTTGCCGCCAATCCGGTTGAGCCCAACTGGACTTCTGTGGAAGTCCTGAACGGTGCTCGCCGTATTTTTGCAGAAATGTCCGCCAAATGCATCCCGCACGCGATAATCGCGGAGATTGACGGCAATATCGCGGGCTGGTGCGGCGTCATCGCCGCGCGTGGCGAAATCGCCGATCTTTGGGTGTCGCCGCAGTTTCAGCGTCGAGGAATAGCAACAGCATTGGTGGCTGAAGCGTGCCACCTTATCCAGACCAAAGGCGGCACGGTCGCGGTGCTCGAAACCCATCGGGACAATTCGGCAGCTTTGGCTTTTTATCGTCTAACAGGATTCGATATCTGCTGGCAGGCGCCGGCCGAATGGGATGTGGTCGGCGCCGTTGTGGAAAAGGTGGGGCTGCGCAAATTCCTTTGATCGGCACCGGTCTGGCCAAGACTCGGTTCGAATGTTCTATTGGAGCGGAAGGGAGCCGCTTAATGGCCGAAATTCGTCCAGCGCGCGAAGAAGAAATCCTCGTCTTGACGGCGATCGGGCTCGAAGCCTGGGAGAAGGCCGTTTCCGGCGTTGCCGACGCACAAGCGATGCGCCGCGTGGCGGAACTGGCGTTTCTCTCCTTTCTGCGGTCGAAGTGGTTTTCGGTCAGCGTCATCGAGTTCGGCGGCGAAGCCGCCGGCTGGGCCGCGCGCGAAGACAATGACGGCCATATCTCCGATCTCTGGATAAGGCCTGCGGTGCAACGGAATGGCCTTGGCTCCGTCCTGCTTGCCGAACTGGAGCGCCGTATTCTCGTCGAAGGGTTCGAGGCGTCCGTTATCAAGACCCATTCACAAAATACGCCGGCGATCAGCTTCTTCCGCAAACACGGATATTCGATCAGCTGGCTTTCGACTGCCTATGCGCCAAAACTCGACAGGGACGTCGAGTCCGTCGGCTTGAGCAAGTTGCTGGAAGAGCCTGCTGCTCAATCTGGCCAGCAGTGGTTTTGAGCTCACCGGCGGCGGCATCACCTTGTTTTGAAATCCGGCGAGATCAGCGTTTGGAAGTCCGGCGAGGCAATTCGCTCTCGCCGGTATTTTCCTGTCAGCGGTTGTTTGCTGGTGATCAGAGCGCGAGCGACATCGCAGCAAACGCCATGGGAGCCCAGAACGGCGCGGAAAGCCCCGCGACGAGGCCAACCAGGTGCAGCGCGCAGATGAGCATCAGCTGCGTCCGAAAGGGCTCCTTGCGCGTTTTGTGACGCAAGAGCCGCTGGGCCAAGACCGCGCCCGGGCTGCCGCCGATCAACGCAAGCCAGAGCAGCCGGCTTTCAGGAACGCGCCATCGCCCCTTGCGGGCGGCGTCCTTGTCCCACCAGAAGACGCAGAAGGTGAGGGCATTGATCAGCAGGATGAGGAGGATTGCGGCCAGGCTTTGTGTCATCGCGCCATTTTGGCAGGCATATCTGAACGGACCTCAAACGCTTCTGGTGGCTGCAATACGTCACGTGGGATGTGACAAGCCTTGCACCCCCCAGCCAATTGTTCTACCGAGAAGGTCACGATTTCGAGCTTACAGAAGAGCATTCCATGACCCTTGTCGATGTCCGCATTTCCGATCCGAAACGCTATATCCCAGGCGCCACCGGCGACTGGGAGATCATCGTCGGCATGGAAGTCCATGCCCAGGTGACGAGCAATTCGAAGCTGTTTTCGGGTGCGTCCACGACCTTCGGCAATGCGCCGAACTCCAACGTCTCGCTCGTCGATGCCGCCATGCCCGGCATGCTGCCTGTGATCAACGAGGAATGCGTCAAGCAGGCGGTGCGCACCGGACTTGGCCTGAAGGCTAAGATCAACAAGCGCTCGATCTTCGACCGCAAGAACTATTTCTATCCGGACCTGCCGCAGGGCTATCAGATTTCCCAGTTCAAGGACCCGATCGTCGGAGAGGGCAAGATCATCATTTCGGTCGGCCCCGATCGCCAGGGCCAGTTCGAGGATGTCGAGGTCGGTATCGAGCGGCTGCATCTGGAGCAGGATGCGGGCAAGTCGATGCACGACCAGAATCCGACCATGTCCCATGTCGATCTCAACCGCTCGGGCGTGGCGCTGATGGAGATCGTTTCCAAGCCCGACATGCGCTCCTCGGACGAGGCCAAGGCCTACATGACCAAGCTGCGCTCGATCGTGCGCTATCTCGGCACCTGCGACGGCAACATGGACGAGGGCTCGATGCGCGCCGACGTCAACGTCTCGGTGCGCCGCCCGGGCGAAGGGTTCGGCACGCGCTGCGAGATCAAGAACGTCAACTCGATCCGCTTCATCGGCCAGGCCATCGAATACGAAGCCCGCCGCCAGATCGCCATTATCGAGGATGGCGGTACCATCGATCAGGAAACCCGCCTGTTCGATCCGAACAAGGGCGAGACACGCTCGATGCGCTCCAAGGAAGACGCGCATGATTACCGCTATTTCCCCGATCCGGACCTTCTGCCGCTGGAGTTCGACGACGTCTTCATCGAGGAGCTGAAGGCGCATCTGCCGGAATTGCCGGATGACAAGAAGGAGCGTTTCGTGCGCGAGCTCGGGCTATCGGTCTATGACGCCTCGGTACTCGTCTCGGAGAAGGCGATCGCCGACTATTACGAGGCCGTTGCCGCCGGCCGTGATGGCAAGATCGCCGCCAACTGGGTGATCAACGACCTGCTGGGTGCCTTGAACAAAGCCGGCAAAGGCATTGAAGACACTCCGGTTTCCCCCGTTCAACTTGGCGGTATTCTCGACCTGATCAAGTCGGAAGTCATCTCCGGCAAGATCGCCAAGGACCTGTTCGAAATCGTCTGGAACGAGGGCGGCGATCCGGCCGAACTGGTCGAATCGCGCGGCATGAAGCAGGTGACCGATACCGGCGCCATCGAAAAGGCCGTCGACGAGATCATTGCGGCAAACCCTGATCAGGTTGCCAAGGTCCAGGCGAAGCCCTCGCTTGCCGGCTGGTTCGTCGGCCAGGTGATGAAGGCGACCGGCGGCAAGGCCAATCCGCAAGCCGTGCAGGCTTTGGTCAAGGCCAAACTCGGGCTCGAGGACTAAGCGGTGTTCTTTGTCCGCACAGCTTCGGAGCGCGATCTTGCCAGGGTGAGCGCGCTTCTTGGCGAAACATGGCACGCCACCTATGATACGCTTTATGGCGTTGAAAAGGTCGCGGAGCTGACGGCGAAATGGCATTCGGTGCCGGCGCTGAAGGCGCGGCTTGCCCGCAAGAATGCCGAGTTCGTGGTCGCGGACAACGGCAAGGACATCGCCGGCATGGGCTTTGCCGCGATGTCGGACACTCTCAAGAAGGGCGCAATCCTGCATCAGCTCTACGTCCTGCCGAAATTCCAGCGGCAGGGCATCGGCCGCGACATGTTTGCCGAACTCGAAACCTGCTTTCCCGATGCCGAGTTCATGCAGCTCGAAGTGGAGCCAGAGAACCTCGCGGCCATCTCCTTCTATGAAGCGCACGGTTTCGTGAAAATCGGCGCGACGGCCAATTGCGGCGACGACCAGTCCGGCATTCCCGCGATCATCATGGAAAAGCCGCTCGGCTAACGGTGTGCAGACGTTGTTTCCATGTTGATGCAACGCTTCGTTCCTCGCTGCGGCAACGGAATCACTGGACATTGAAGAGGCTGCGCGGCATAAGCGGAACAGCACTCTAGGATATCCCGCGCGGTTGTTTGGCGCGGTCAAGGACGGACATCATGAAGTCTCTGTTGCAGATTTTTACCTGGTGGAATGGACAGACGATCGGCACGCGCTTTCATACCTGGCGCTTCGGCAAGCGGGTCGGCGAAGATGCCGCCGGTAACGTCTATTACGAGGGCGGCAAGGACTCCGAGGGCCGTACCCGCCGCTGGGTAATCTACAACGGCTATGCCGATGCTTCCGCCATTCCACCGGGCTGGCATGGCTGGATGCATCACCGCACCGATGTTTCGCCCGCCGACGAAAACTATCAACCGCGCGAATGGCAGAAGCCGCACCGCGTGAATGCCACCGGTACCGCCGATGCCTATCGTCCCCAGGGCTCGATCAGCAAGAACGGCGAGCGTCCGCGCGTAACCGGCGACTATGATGCCTGGACGCCACGGTCCTGAGCCGAATTTTAAGGCCGGGGTTTTTCCTACTTTCGATTGCACCCGTGGCACCATGCCCCGGCCACATTTCATGTTTAGCGCCTGATACCCGGTACTTTGATCGGGATCGCGCGGGAGACGGGCGTAAATGGTAATTTCAAATCAGCGAATTCAGATGCGCCGGGCCTTTGCGGCGGCTGCCCTGTTCGCGATTGCCGGTACCTCGCTTCTCTCCATGACCGTGGCCACCGAGGCGGCGCGTATCACCAATCCGGTGGCCGTCTTTTCCGGCATCGACAAGATCACCGGCCGCATTACCACCTTTGACGTCTATATCGGCGAGACCGTTCAGTTCGGCGCCCTGCAGGTGACACCGCGCGTCTGCTATAGCCGCGACGATACCGAGGCGCCGAAGACCGACACCTTCGTCGAGGTCGACGAGATCACCCTCGACCGCAAGATCCGCCGCATCTTTACCGGCTGGATGTTTGCCGACAGCCCCGGCCTGAACGCCGTCGAACATCCGGTCTATGACGTCTGGCTGAACAGTTGCAAGGCAAAGTCCGACCTGCCGCCGCCGGACGCTGCAGCCAGCCAGTAGGCAACATCCCGATTTTCAGAATTTGATATGCGGTGAGGCGACGGCGCGCGCCAGCAGCTTTTCGTAGCGCGCCTTGGGCACGTCTATTGCGCCAAAACTTTTCAGGTGTTCGGTGGTAAATTGCGTGTCGAGCAGCGTAAAGCCACGCTTGCGCAGGCGCTCGACCAGATGGACGAGGCAGATCTTCGAGGCGTCCGTGCGGCGCGAGAACATGCTTTCGCCGAAGAAGGCCGAGCCGAGCGAGACCCCATAGAGCCCTCCGACAAGTTCCTCCCCCTCCCATGCTTCCACGGAGTGAGCGTGTCCCATGCCGTGCAGCGTTGCGTAGAGCGAGCGGATTTTGGCGTTGATCCAGGTTGTCGGTCGGTCTGGGGCAGGGGCAGCGCAGCCTTCCATGACCTCCTCGAAGGCCGTGTCGTAACGGATATCGAAGGGTGCGCGCCTTATCGTCTTCGCGAGGCTTTTCGAAACGTGGAAGTTGTCGAGCGGGATAATCCCGCGCAGTTCCGGCTCGACCCAGAAAAGCTCCGGGTCGTCTGCCGAATCGGCCATCGGGAAAAGGCCGATGGAATAGGCCCGCAACAGCAAATCCGGGGTGATGTCCGGCTGCTTGCTGCGGGTCCCTTTCATTCAAAACCTCATTCGGACGGCTGGGCCAGATAGTGCTCCAGCCAGTGGATGTCGTAATCACCGTTGGCGATGTCCTGATTGTTGATCAGGTCCTGGAACAGCGGCAGCGTCGTCTTGATGCCGTCGATGACGAATTCGTCCAGCACGCGGCGCAGGCGCATCATGCATTCGACGCGGGTACGCCCGTGCACGATCAGCTTGCCGATCAGGCTATCGTAATAGGGCGGGATCCGGTAGCCCTGATAGGCGCCGGAATCGACGCGGACGCCAAGACCGCCGGGCGCATGGAAATGCGTGATCGTGCCGGGCGAGGGCACGAAGGTGCGCGGATCCTCGGCGTTGATGCGGCATTCGATGGCGTGGCCCGAGAAGACGACCTCGTCCTGCGTTACAGACAGGCCGGCACCGGAAGCGACGCGAATCTGCTCGTGGACAAGGTCGATGCCGGTGATCGCCTCGGTGATCGGGTGTTCCACCTGCAGGCGGGTGTTCATCTCGATGAAGTAGAACGCGCCGTTCTCGTAGAGGAACTCGATGGTGCCTGCGCCGCGATATTTCAGCTTGCGCATGGCGTCGGCGCAGATTTCGCCGATCTTCATCCGCTGCTCGACATTAAGCGCCGGGGAGTTGGCTTCTTCCCAGACCTTCTGGTGGCGGCGCTGCAGCGAGCAGTCGCGCTCGCCCAGATGGATGGCATTGCCTTCGCCATCGCCGATCACCTGGATCTCGATATGGCGCGGCTTGCTGAGGTATTTTTCCATATAAACTGCGTCATTGCCGAACGCGGCCAGAGCTTCCGAACGGGCGGTGGAAACGGCTTCGGACAGATCGTCCTCGCTGCGGGCCACCTTCATGCCGCGTCCGCCGCCGCCGGCCGTCGCCTTGATCAGCACGGGAAAGCCGATTTTGCGGGCGATTTCCAGCGCGTTCTCTGGCTTCACCTCGCCGGCGGAGCCGGGAACGACGGGAATGCCAAGGGACTTGGCGGTTTCCTTCGCCGTGATCTTGTCGCCCATGATGCGGATGTGATCGGCCGTCGGACCGATGAACGTGATGCCATGCGCGTCGAGGATATCGGCGAACTTGGCATTCTCCGACAGGAAGCCATAGCCCGGATGCACGGCATCGGCGCCGGTGATCTCGCAGGCCGCGACGATCTGGTGGATGTTCAGATAGCTGTCGCGCGAGGGCGGCGGTCCGATGCAGACACTTTCGTCGGCAAGGCGTACATGCATGGCATCGGCATCGGCCGTGGAGTGAACGGCAACTGTCGCGATTCCGAGTTCCTTGCACGCGCGCAGGACCCGGAGGGCAATTTCGCCGCGATTGGCGATAAGGATCTTGGAAATCATCTGTGATGGCCTATTCGATGATGATTAGCGCTTCGCCGTATTCAACCGGCGCGCCGTCTTCAACGAGGATTTCGACTACGCGGCCGGAACGCGGGGCCGGAATCTGGTTCATCGTCTTCATGGCTTCGATGATCAGGATGGTCTGGCCTTCCTTGACTGTGGCGCCGGCTTCAACGAAGGGGCGCGAACCCGGAGCGGACGACAGATAGGCGGTGCCCACCATCGGCGCGGTCACGGCGTTCTTCGAGGTCCTTGCGCTCTCCGGTGCGGCAGCCTGCGCTGCGGCAGCCGCCGTCTGAATCGGAGCCGTCATGGCCGGAACCGGAGCGGAGACGTATTGCGGTGTCCCGGCGCGCGATACGCGGATACGCAGGTCTTCCTGTTCCACTTCGATTTCGGTCAGATCGGTTTCGTTCAGGATGTTGGCGAGATCGCGGATCAGCGTCTGGTCGATGCCGGGTTTCTTGTCAGCCATGGATGAGAGCCTCGTGTTCTTTTTATTTCGTCTGTTGCGTGAGTGTCTTTAGCGCATTGAGCGCGAGAATGTAACTATCGGCGCCAAAGCCGCAAATCACGCCCTTTGCCGCCGGAGCGAGCATCGACTTGTGCCGGAATTCTTCACGGGCGTGGACATTGGAAAGGTGCACTTCGATGACCGGGATACCAATTGCCTTCGCAGCGTCGTGCAAGGCGATCGAGGTGTGGGTATAGGCGCCGGCGTTGACGATAATGCCCTGCGCCACGTTCCCCGCCTCGTGAAACCAGTCGACGAGGTCGCCTTCATGATTGCTCTGGCGGCAGACGACGTCGAGATCGAGCGTCTTGCCGTGTTCCATGCACATCGCCTCGATATCGGCCAGCGTCTGCGCCCCATAGATGCCGGGCTCACGTTTACCGAGCGCATTGAGGTTGGGGCCGTTCAGCACGAAAATTGTCGATGGCATAGGGGATCGGGTCCGATAATCGAGCGTTACCTATAGACGGATGGTTCCGCGAGGAAAAGCCCTACGGCCCCCCGCGGCTTTTGTCCACAAGCGATAACGCTCGCTATTGCTGGAAAACCGGCGTTCAGCAGACGGTCTTGCCACAAGCGCGGACATTCGCGACCTTCGTTTCCAGTTCCTCTGCGCCGACCGCGCCGAAAACAGTCTCGCGGCCGACCACATAGGAGGGCGTGCCGGTGATGCCGAGGCTGTTGGCAAGTGTATAAGCTTCCTTGACGCCTTCATCCTGCGTGTTCGCGTCCATCTTCTTGCGAAGGTCGGCTTCCGCAACGCCGAGCTTGCCGGCAACGGCGATTGCCGTTTCCTCGGTCGCGCGCTCTTCTCCGCCGAGGAGCGCGCGATGGAAGTCGCCGTATTTCTCCGGCGCAATGTCGCGGAAGGCGGCACTTACCTTATGCGCGGCCATCGAATCCGGTCCGAGGATCGGCAGTTCCTTCAGCACGAAACGGACATTCTTGTCTTTTTCGAGAACGGCGTCCATGTCGGACAGGGCGCGTTTGCAGTAGCCGCAATTGTAGTCGTAGAACTCGACGATGGTCACGTCGCCGTTCGGATTGCCGAGCGTGACGTCATATTTCGACTGGAAGATCGCCTTTTCATTGTCGTTGACGGCGGCTTCCGCCTGCTGCAGCTGCTCGTCGGCCTGTTTCTTCTTCAGTGCCTGCTGCGCTTCCAGGAGGATTTCCGGATTGGCGACGAGGTATTCCTTGATGAACGCGCCGATCTCCTGCTTCTGCTTGTCATCCAGCGCCTGCGCACCTTGCGGCAGCGCAGCCGTCGCCAAAAGCAGGATGAGTGTTGCGGCGATGGTCTTTCGGGCGTTGAATGCCATGTCTTTCCTCGTAGCCTTTTCTTATGTGGTCGGTCTGTCGTTCAATTGCCGAGGTGGGGTCAACAGGCTTGTTTGAAAGACAACAGAATTTCTGCAGCCAGCATAGGGGCGCGCGGCGCCAAACGAAACCGCAAAATCGGCAGAAATGCGACGCTCGCGCACTTGTGAAGCCCATTGCGATCAGGCACATGGCTGCGGAGAGGTCAAAAACATCGAGGATGTGCTGTTGAAGCCGCTATCTACCCGCAGTTCCGTCGAACCCTTTCATGCCATGGACGTGCTGGCCGAGGCAACGAAGCGCCGTGAAGCCGGATATCCGGTTATTTCCATGGCTGTCGGGCAACCGAGCCATCCGGCGCCGAAGGCTGCATTGGAAGCTGCGCGTGCGGCACTCATGCACGGGCGGTTGGGCTATACGGATGCGCTTGGAACCTCGTCGCTCCGGATGGCGATCGCCAGGCACTATCGTACGCGCTACGGCGTGGAGGTCGATCCGCAACGGGTCGCGGTGACGACGGGATCATCGGCGGGCTTCAATCTGGCGTTCCTGGCCCTGTTCGATCCCGGTGACTGCGTTGCAATCGCCCGGCCGGGCTATCCGGCCTACCGCAACATTCTGGCAGCACTCGGCGTGGCGGTTGTCGAAGTCGAGGCGGATGCCGAAAACGGGTTCACGCTGACACCGCAAAGTCTCGAGGCCACCGCGGCAAAAGCCGGAAAACCGCTGAACGGCGTTCTCCTGGCAAGTCCCGCCAATCCGACTGGCACTGTCACGGGCAGGGAGGGACTGAAGGCGCTGGCCGACTACTGCCACGACCGCGGCATCGCCTTCATCTCCGACGAGATCTACCACGGCCTGACCTTTGCGGGCGAGGAGACGACCGCTCTCAGCGTCACGGACGAGGCGGTGATCATCAATTCCTTCTCGAAATATTATTGCATGACCGGTTGGAGGATCGGCTGGATGGTGCTGCCGCCGATGCAAGTGCGTGCCTTCGAGCGCATCGCCCAGAGCCTCTATATTTCGCCGCCGGAACTGTCGCAGATCGCAGCCGAAGCAGCCCTTGGCGCCGAGGCCGAGCTTGACGTCTACAAGGCATCCTATGCCGCCAACCGCGAACTCCTGCTGAAACGCCTGCCCGAGATCGGTTTTTCCATCGCCTCGCCGATGGACGGCGCATTCTATGCCTATGCCGATGTCAGCCGGTTCACCAATGACAGCATGGATTTTGCCAAAAAGATGCTGGCAGAAATCAACGTTGCGGCAACGCCGGGGCTGGATTTCGACCCGCTCGAAGGGCACCGCGCGATGCGCTTTTCCTATGCTGGCGCGGAAGCCGAGATGGTCGAGGCGATGGACCGCATCGCTCGCTGGTTGGCGTAACATCGAACGATATCAGATGATTGCTGGATTTTTTCGATTCAGAAAGTGATGATGCTGAATCAAACTGTGAGGCGCTGAGCGGCTTTGCTTGCGCTCGGGCGCGAGGCCTGCGATGCGCGTCCAACGGACGCGCAATGGCTCGATATTCTCTAGGGAGGCAGCGGGCCTCAGCGGCAAATGCGGACTTTCCGGACGACCGGGTTGCCCCGGTCGTCAACCGAACGGACTTTCCGCACCACACAGATCGGCTCAAAGGCAGTGTCATAGCTCTTGTAATAGTAGTCATTAAAGCGTTGGCGGCTGTCGCTGTCGGCATGGAACGATGCTGCCAAGGAAACCGCCGGAACGGCGGCAAGGGCCGTGGCGATAACGAAGCGTCGCATGATTGCCTCCTCCAGTTGGCGTCGACGAGCTCATCTCGTCCCGGCGGCACAATCCTATATGACTGCTATTTTCGCTGTTCCTTATGAAACAGGTACGGGCACAAAAAAACCGGCCAATCGCCCGGCCGGTTTTTTCATTTTGAGTTCTTCAGATGTCGCTCAGAAGAAGCCGCGCTTCTGCCACCAGCCGCCCTTCTTGGGCTTCGGCGGTTCGTCGCCGTCTTGACTGGCCGAGGATGATTTTACCACCGGTTCGCTGGCGATCGAATCGATGTCGCGGTTGGCTCGAACCGGCCTGCTCTCCTCAAGGGAAGCCGCTGCCTTTTCGACGACGGATTCCTCAGCAACGGCGACGTCCTGCGGCTGTGCTTCGATCGCTGCCTGGGCCTCTGCATCTGTGGTCGGGACGGAAGCTTCCACAACGGGGGCCTCCTCAACAGCGGCGGCTACGGCTTTCTTGCTGCGGCCGCGCTTCGGCTTGGCGGGTTTTGCCTCTTCTTCGGCGGCGACAGGTGCCTCGGACGCCTCTTCTGTTGTTGCCGCAGCCGATGCAGTTGCCTCGGCTGCGATAGCCGGCGATGCGTCGAATTCAGTCTCCAATAGTTCATCGTTCGCCGTTTCGCCACTGACGGCAAGGTTTTCGCCCTCGGCTTCGTCCGGCCGGTTGCGTCGGCCGCCACGCTTGCCGCGGCGGCGGCGCTTGCGCTTCTGGCGTTCTTCCTCGCTCAGCCCTGCATCCTGGGCGTCATCGGCAGCTGCCTGAACGGCATCGTCGTCGCCTTCGTCCTCGTCGCCATCCTCATCCAACATGTCGTCGGCACGGGCACCGGCTTCTGCGGACGGCTGTTCACCGTTCGGGCCGGTACCGCGGCCGCCACGACGCCGGCGGCGGCGCTTGCGCTTGCGGTTGCCCTGGTCGTCGCCCTGTGCTGACGGCTCGCGCTCGGCGCGCTCAGCCTTGGCCTCGACTGCGACTTCTTCTTCGTCCTCGATATCCTCTTCGATGACGATATCATCGTCCTCCTCAGGCTCGGGTTCGAAGTGGATGATCTGGTCGATCTTGACCGGATTTTCGACGGCTTCGCCACGATCGATGGCAAAATGCTGCGCGCCGACATGGGCGTCCGCCTCGATGATGATCTGAACGCCGAAACGTTCTTCATAATCGACGATCGTGCCGCGCTTGTGGTTGAGCAGGTAGAGCGCGATATCCGGCGTGGAGCGCACGGTGATGTTGTGCGTGGTGTTCTTCAGCAGATATTCTTCCACGCCGCGCAGGACATGCAGGGCGACGGAAGACTGCGAACGCACATGGCCCGTGCCGTTGCAATGCGGGCAGATCTGCATCGTCGATTCGAGAACGGACGCGCGGATGCGCTGGCGCGACATTTCGAGCAGGCCGAAATGCGAGATGCGGCCGACCTGGATGCGGGCCCGGTCGTTCTTCAGATGATCCTTCAGACGCTTCTCGACAGCGCGGTTGTTGCGCTTTTCTTCCATGTCGATGAAGTCGACGACCACGAGACCGGCAAGGTCGCGCAGGCGCAGCTGGCGGGCGACTTCCTCGGCCGCTTCGAGGTTCGTCTGGAGTGCGGTATCCTCGATCGAATGTTCACGGGTCGAGCGGCCCGAGTTGACGTCGATCGCGACCAGCGCTTCGGTCTGGTTGATGATGATGTAGCCGCCGGACTTCAGCGTCACCTGCGGCACCAGCATGCGGTCGAGCTGGGCTTCGATGCCCGAGCGCGAGAAGATCGGGTGCACGTCGCGGTACGGCTGAACCACCTTGGCGTGGCTCGGCATCAGCATCTTCATGAAGCCCTTGGCTTCCTTGTAGCCTTCCTCGCCGGCAACGATGATCTCGCTGATATCCTTGTTGTAAAGGTCGCGGATCGAGCGCTTGATCAGGCTGCCTTCTTCATAGACGAGGCAGGGAGCGGTCGAGGACAGCGTCAGCGTGCGGACGTTTTCCCACAGGCGCATCAGATATTCGAAGTCGCGCTTGACCTCTACCTTGGTGCGGTTGGCACCGGCGGTGCGCAGGATGACGCCCATGCCCTGCGGCACGTCGAGTGCGCGCGCGATTTCCTTCAGGCGCTTGCGGTCCGGCAGGTTGGTGATCTTGCGCGAGATGCCGCCGCCCCGCGCCGTGTTCGGCATCAGCACCGAATAGCGGCCGGCGAGCGACAGGTAGGTGGTCAGTGCCGCGCCCTTGTTGCCGCGTTCTTCCTTGGCCACCTGTACCAGCAGGATCTGCCGGCGCTTGATGACTTCCTGGATGCGGTACTGCTTGCGTGGCTTGCGAACCTGACGATCCGGCACTTCTTCCATGGCGTCTTCGGCGCCGACGGATTCGATGACTTCCTTTTCCTCCTGATGACCATCGTCGTCATCATCGTCATCGGAATTGCGGCGGCGGCCGCGCGTCTCTTCTGAGATGCTGTCGGTATCGACCATGGCGGCCATCTCGCCGGTCGAACCTTCCTCGCCATCGGCGTCGGCGGTCTCCGCCACGGCTTCGACCGTCTCGGCTGCCGCCTTCTTGGTCCGGCGCGGGCGCTTTGCCTTGGCCTTCGGCTTTTCCGCGACTGCGGCTTCTTCCGGCTCGGCAACAGTTTCTTCCGTTGCAGCTACTGTTTCCTCATCGGAATCAGGGCCGAGATCCGTCCCGGTCTCGACATGCTCGATATCGTCATCCCGGCGCGCTTCCTCAGCTTCCGCCTTCAGCAGTGCCTGCCGGTCGGCGAGCGGGATCTGGTAGTAGTCGGGGTGGATTTCGGCGAAGGCCAGGAAGCCGTGGCGGTTGCCGCCGTAATCGACGAAGGCGGCCTGCAGCGACGGCTCTACGCGCGTGACTTTCGCGAGGTAGATGTTGCCGCGGATCTGTTTCTTGTGTTCGGATTCGAAGTCGAATTCTTCTATGCGGTTTCCGCGTACGACAACGACGCGCGTCTCTTCAGCGTGAGACGCATCGATAAGCATTTTCTCTGCCATGTAAGTGGTGCTCCTCGGCGCACCTGTGAAACAGCAGGAAAAACGCGCCCCGGAGGACACGTTCCATACAGTTCAGGTTTTTCGCCGGATGTGAATGTTCCTGCGTGGTCGGGGAGATGGTCCAACAGCCAGACGGCAGCCGGAACGGTTTCGTTCCGGGGCCTGTTTACTTCTGACCGATACTGCTGAGACAACGTCAATGACCAAACAAGAATGCCAATGTAGTAGGCCCTGGAGGCCCGATGAATGTGCCCGCTCACGGGCCTTCGGTGATCGTCACCATAAACGCACCGGCCACCGCCGGAATTTCACGATTCAGTATGCGAGGAGAAGGTGGAGCGACGGCGGATGAAGCGCGACTGCTTGTCCGAGACATGATCCACGTTGAACCGGGTCTTACCTGTTCCGATCATGCTCTGGCGCCGGGGCTTTAAAAACCCTTTGGCTGCCGGTAGTCGATTCTATCCCGTCAACACTTTCTCCCTGTGAAGCTTTTATGTTTTCTATGCCACAATGGCAAGGGAAAAGCCGGAACGGCCATAATATTGATTGATTCGCTTGTCGGGGTATGCACTGCCAGGATGCCGGTTCTGGCAGCTTTAAGGCTTGTTTTTCGGTGCGGCGACCGGTGGCCGCAGGTGTTTGCCGCGTTCGGCAATGTTTGGTTAACCATAAGGGGTCATGGATGATCGTAGTGGCAACCGGCGGTGTGCATCGCCAGATCCTGAATCAGGAGGCCGTGTCCGAATTGTCCGTGATGCGCCGGTCGCGCATCCTGCGGAGCGTTGGCGACAAGGAAAAGCGGGTTTGATCCTATCTGCGATGATGCGGCAAGGTTTGCTGGGGCTTTTCTTCCTGTGTTCGGTACCCGCCGCACAGGCCGCCGAAGCCCCGTTGCTCGCTTATGGCGCACGGATCGCGGGCGATGACGCCCGCACACGGGTTGTCATCGATTTCGACAAGAAGCCGGTTTTCTTCGTTCACTACGTTGCCAACCCGACGCGCGTCATTGTCGATTTGCCCGAAACCTCGTTCGGATTGAAACCGGAGGACCTTGCGGCGCGCGGCCTGTTCACGGAAATCCGTTACGGTGCCATGGGGGCCGGTAGCGCGCGCGTCGTGCTGACGGCAAACAAGCCAGTGGAGATCACAGTCGCGGATGTGATGGCCGACGAGGAGGGTAGGGGCTTCCGGCTGGTACTTGATGCGGAGCGTGTGACTGAGGAGCGCTTTTCGGGGCTCCTTGAGGAACAGAAATGGACGGGCACCGTGACGGCCATCAAGGCGGGCCGTGTCATCGACCCGCCGGCCGCAGGACAATTTGTGATCGCCATCGATGCCGGGCATGGCGGCATCGATACCGGCGCGATCGGCTCTGAAACCAAGATGGAAGAAAAGAGCGTGACGCTCGCCTTTGCGGGCGAACTGGTGGAGACGCTCAACAAGGAGACGGGTGTCAAGGCGTTCCTGACGCGGGAAAAGGACGAGTTCCTGTCCTTGCCGGAACGGGTGCAGATTGCCCGCCAGCACGGCGCCAATCTCTTCATTTCCGTGCATGCCGATACGCTCAAGCAGCGCGATATCCGCGGCGCGACCGTTTATACGATCTCCGACAAGGCGTCCGACCATCTGGCGGCCAACCTCGCCGAGCGTGAGAACCTGTCCGACGAGATTGCCGGAATTACATTGAAGAGCGAACCCGCCGAGGTTGCCGACATCCTTATCGATCTGACGCGCCGCGAGACGCAGGCGTTCTCGGTCAATCTGGCGCGCTCCGTGGTTTCGTCCTTCGAGGGGCAGATCAACCTCATCAACAATCCCCACCGCCATGCCGGCTTCCGGGTTCTGCAGGCGCCCGACGTCCCGTCGATCCTGCTGGAGCTCGGATTTCTGTCCAACAAGCAGGACGAGAAGTTGCTGGTCGATCCGGTTTGGCGCAAGAAAGTCGCGGATCTTTTGGCCGGTGCGGTGCGCAGCTATCGGGGCGGGTCGGTGGCAAATGGCGGTTAAAGATATCGTCGTGGCGAATGCGCTTTGAGCCGTTTTCCTGTTTTCCAAAGCAATAACATTTGATGTGATTTGTGTCGCTGAAGTAACAGCGATATCGTTTTCAAGGGGATGCGCGTGTTTAATACGCGAAAAGCCCTATTTTGCTCACAATCCGGTCGCTATCCGGAACCTGAATTATGCGATCGGTAATCGGGAAGAGGTGGCCGATCGTAGACGTAAAGGGCGGCTGCGGGACAACCGGCAGCGCCGTTCTTTGCGGTTTAATTCGTTCGGCGTGATTGCATTCGGACAAGGTGCGGGGTAGGCCCACCATGCTCGCGTGCTCCGCACAGAGAAACGACAACAGGGTACCGGTATCTGGCTGATGATCAGACTGATTGGATATTTCTTTGGCATTGGCGCATTTCTGGTGCTCGGCGTGGCCGCAGCTGCCGCCATCTATCTTGGCCACGTGACCAAGGACTTGCCTGATTATGAGGTTCTCAACAGCTACGCGCCGCCGGTAACGACGCGCGTTCACGCCGGCAATGGCGCCTTGATGGCCGAATATGCTCGCGAACGCCGCCTTTATTTGCCGATCCAGGCCATTCCAGACCGCGTCAAGGCCGCCTTCATCTCGGCCGAAGACAAGAATTTCTATCAGCATCCGGGCGTCGACATCACCGGTCTTGCCCGCGCCATCACGGTCAACCTGCAGAACTTCGGTTCCGGTCGTCGCCCAGTTGGCGCGTCCACGATCACCCAGCAGGTCGCCAAGAACTTCCTGCTTTCGGCCGACCAGACGATCGACCGCAAGGTCAAGGAAGCGATCCTGTCCTTCCGCATCGAGCAGGCCTACAGCAAGGACCGCATTCTCGAACTTTACCTCAACGAGATTTTCTTCGGCCTGAATTCCTACGGCATCGCCGGCGCAGCACTCACCTATTTCGACAAGTCGGTGACCGAACTGACCGTTGCCGAGACGGCCTATCTGGCGGCACTGCCGAAGGGCCCTTCCAACTATCATCCGTTCCGCCGCGAAAAGGCAGCGCTCGAACGCCGCGACTGGGTCATCGACCGCATGGTCGAGAACGGCTACGTCACCAAGGCCGATGGCGAGGAAGCGAAGAAACAGCCGCTTGGCGTCAGCGTCCGGCGCGGCGGCTCGCACCTGTTCGCCTCGGAATACTTTGCCGAGGAAGTCCGGCGCCAGATCATCCAACGCTACGGCGACAATGCGCTCTACGAAGGCGGCCTGTCCGTTCGCACCTCGCTTGATCCCAGGCTGCAGGTCGAGGCGCGCAAGGCGCTGCAGAATGCGCTGGTCTCCTATGACGAGCGGCGCGGTTTCCATGGCGCACTGAAGACGATCGAGATCGGCGGCGACTGGGGCGAGCCGCTCGGCAAGCTAGATGCGCTTTCCGATGTGCCGGAGTGGAAGCTTGCGGTCGTGCTCGCCGTCGACGAAAACGGTGCCGAAATCGGTATTCAGCCGGAAAAGGATGGCGGCGGCAAAGTCGGCGCCGACCGCCTGACCGGGCACATTACGGCAAAGAACATGCAGTGGGCCTATCGCTCGTCGACGGGGGATCGCAAGTCGGCTAAATCGCCGGAAGGCGTCGTCGGCCCGGGCGATGTCGTCTATGTCGAGGCGACGGACGTGGACGGCGAGTTTCGCCTGCGTCAGCCGCCGAAAGTGCAGGGCGGCCTTGTTGCCATGGACCCGCAGACCGGCCGCGTTCTGGCCATGGCCGGGGGCTTTTCCTACGGGCAGTCGGAATTCAACCGCGCGACGCAGGCGATGCGCCAGCCCGGCTCGTCCTTCAAGCCCTTCGTCTACGCGGCGGCGCTCGACCAGGGATATACGCCGGCATCCGTCATTCTCGATGCCCCGTTTGAACTCGTGACCGGCGGTCAGGTCTGGCGGCCCGAAAACTACGGTGGCGGTTCGGCCGGCCCATCGACGTTGCGTCTCGGCATCGAGAAATCGCGCAACCTGATGACTGTTCGCCTTGCAAACGACATGGGCATGAACGTGGTTGCCGAATATGCCGAACGCTTCGGCATTTACGACAAGATGATGCCGGTACTGGCCATGTCGCTCGGTTCGGGCGAAACGACGGTGCTGCGGATGGTTTCGGCCTATGCGGTGCTTGCCAATGGCGGCAAGCAGATCAAGCCGTCGATGATCGACCGCATTCAGGACCGCTACGGCAAGACGATCTTCCGCCACGAGGAGCGCACTTGCGACAATTGCAATGCTGCTGATTGGGAAGACCAGGAAGAACCGGTTCTCACGGACAATCGTGAACAGGTTCTCGATCCGATGACCGCCTATCAGATCACCTCGATGATGGAAGGCGTGATCACCCGCGGCACCGCTGCCGGCAAGATCAAGCTCGATCGCCCGGTGGCCGGCAAGACCGGCACGACCAATGACGAAAAGGATGCCTGGTTCGTCGGCTACACGCCGGACATGGTCGCCGGCCTCTATCTCGGCTTCGACAATCCGGCGCCGCTCGGACGCGGCGCGACGGGCGGCGGTCTTGCTGCCCCGGTATTTAACGATTTCATGCAGATAGCGATGCAGGGCACGCGCCCGGTCAAGTTCGTGCCGCCGGAGGGAATGAGCCTTATTCCCGTCAACCGCAAGACCGGCATGGCGGCGGCCGAGGGCGACCCGGACACCATCATCGAAGCCTTCAAGCCCGGGACTGGCCCGGCCGAGAGCTTCTCGGTGATCGATGGCGGCGCCGAGTATATTCCGCCGGAGGAAATCCTGAAGGCTTCGCCGCAGGCAAACGACGCCATCAACCGTGGCTCGAGCGGACTGTTTTGACTCCGCCTGACCCTAGCTAATCTTCCCTTACCGACGCCCGCCGTCTTTACAGGAACGGCGGGTGCCGTTATTCACGGCGCACATTTCATTCGAGTGCAAGAAGCAGGACAATGCGGACCGAAATCGAGAATATCGTCGACGAAATCAAGCAGGCCATAAGCCTGCTGAGGAGGCATCTTTGACTGGGACCAGGCGGTAAGACGGCTGGACTGGTTGAACAACAAGGCTGAGGATCCAAACCTCTGGAACGATGCGAGCGAAGCGCAGAAACTGATGCGCGAGCGCCAGCAGCTCGATGACGGCATCAACAGCGTTCGCTCTTTCGAACGGCAGATGCAGGATGCCATCGACCTCATCGAACTGGGCGAGGAAGAAGGCGATGCCGACATCGTCAAGGATGCGGAAGAGGCGTTAAAGGTGCTTCGGGCCGAAGCGGCGCGGCGCCAGGTCGAAGCGATGCTATCGGGCGAGGCGGATAGCAACGACACCTATCTTGAGGTGCATTCCGGCGCCGGCGGCACCGAAAGCCAGGACTGGGCAAACATGCTTCTGCGCATGTATACCCGCTGGGCCGAACGGCAGGGCTTCAAGGTCGAGTTGATGGAAATCCATGACGGCGAAGAAGCTGGGATCAAATCGGCGACCCTGCTGGTCAAGGGCCACAATGCCTATGGCTGGCTGAAGACCGAATCGGGCGTGCATCGGCTGGTTCGGATCTCGCCCTATGACAGCAACGCCCGGCGTCATACCTCGTTCTCGTCCATCTGGGTCTACCCGGTGGTCGACGATTCGATCCAGATCGACATCAACGAGAGCGATTGCCGCATCGACACCTATCGCTCGTCCGGCGCCGGCGGCCAGCACGTCAATACGACCGATTCGGCCGTGCGCATCACGCACATGCCCTCCGGCATCGTCGTGCAGTGCCAGCAAGAGCGCTCGCAGCACAAGAACAAGGCCAAGGCTTGGGACATGCTGCGCGCCCGTCTCTACGAATCGGAGCTGAAGAAGCGCGAAGACGCGGCCAACGCCGAAGCCGCGTCGAAGACCGATATCGGCTGGGGCCACCAGATCCGCTCCTACGTGCTGCAGCCCTACCAGCTGGTCAAGGACCTGCGTACCGGGGTAGCAAGCACGGCGCCAGACGACGTGCTTGACGGAGATCTCAACGAGTTCATGGAAGCGGCTCTGGCCCACAGGGTCAGTGGCGGCGCTGATGCCCTGGTCGACGATCTCGCCTAAGACTACACGTGGGTGACAAACAAAAAAAGCCGGGCGCCTCGATCGCCCGGTTTTTGCTTCTGAGGATGCATCTTGGTCAGTTGGTTTCGCGCTCGACCTTGATGTCGCCGATGTCGTCGATCAGCACGGTCCAGGTTTCCGGTTCCGTCGCGCCAGGATCGGTCTTCAGATAGACGGTGGCAAACAATCCGGGCTGGCGGGAAACGCCATCCGATGTTTCCGGCCGGATGTCGGTCACGTAGACTTTCATCGCCGAAAACTCTTCGAGTTCCGCGGACGAAACCACCTTCGGCCCTGCGGCGCCAAGTGCGATCTGCTGCAGGAAGACGTGAGTATTTCCCTCGGGCTGACGCACGGCGACAAGCTTGTAATATCCGCGCTGTGCTGCCGCGGGCGACGAACTCGCTGCCGGCGCGTTTTCCGTCTTGGCGGCGTTCGGGTCAAGCACGGCCAGCGGATCGCCACTTTCTTCCCAATATCCGGTACTCGTGACGAAAATGACATTGTCGGGCATGAGAACAGGGTCGTCGGTATGGGCGGAAGATCCGACGGCGAGGAGCAAGGCAAGACAACAGGCGGAAAGCGTGGCTGCCCTGAAATTTCGAAACTGGAGCATCGTCGTCGCCTTTGGTGCACGCGTGTGACAGCAGGATTGCTCGGGTGCTGTTGTCCCCCGCAGGCCCGAAGGCACGTTGAATTCTTGCACAACCTTCGGCGGGAATCGATTCCAACTCAAAAGATTGCGGGTACGGACGCCGCGCTAGTTCGAGAATTGCTCGGCAAGAATGCGGTCAGACCAGGAATAGTCAGGGTCCGAGAGAATATGCGCCGTCATCTTCTCGGATTCGGCGATCCGGACCTGGACGACCGACTTGACCTCGACGTGATCGGCCACTGCGTTGACCGGGCGTTTGTCCGGTTCGAGAATGGCGATGTCGACGGTCACCTTGTTGGGCAGTAGTGCACCACGCCAGCGCCGGGGCCGGAAGGGGCTGACGGGCGTCAGCGCCAAAAGCGGCGCTTCGAGCGGCAGGATGGGCCCGTGGGCGGAGAGGTTGTAGGCGGTGGAGCCTGCCGGCGTGGACAGCAGGACGCCGTCGCAGATCAACTCCTCCAGCCTGACACGGCCATCGACGACGACCCGCAGTTTCGCGGCCTGATAGGACTGGCGAAAAAGATAGACCTCGTTGATGGCGAGCGCCCGGAAGCGCTTGCCATCGGTATCGGTGGTCTGCATTTCCAGCGGCCGGAACGTGTTCTCGACAGCCTCCGCGAGGCGCTCGTGCAGGTTCTCGGTACTGTAACGGTTCATCAGAAAGCCGATCGAGCCTCGGTTCATGCCGTAGACCAGCTTGCCGGAATTCATCGTCTTGTGCAGCGTGTGCAGCATGAAGCCATCGCCGCCGAGCGCCACGATCACGTCTGCTTCGTCGGGATCATGCTGGCCGTAAAGAGCGATCAATTCCTCTGCAGCCCTCTGCGCTTCGATGGTGCCGGAGGCTGCGAAAGCGATGGTTTTGAACGTGCGAGCCATGAAATGCCTGTATGCTTTTAAGAAATGGGCGCCGGCGAACTGAGAGAGCCCTCGAAGAAGTCCTGCGCGTCCGTTCTTCAACTGGCGGCAGGTATCACCGCTGCCGATACCATCGGTATCATGCATAAAAGATCAAGGCGGGAAAGGAAAAGAATGGTGCCCCCACCAGGACTCGAACCCGGGACCCCCTGATTACAAATCAGGTGCTCTACCAACTGAGCTATAAGGGCAGCATGTGGGCAGGGAGTTAGCATATTCTGATCGCGTGTAAAGCGAAAACGCACTTGGCAGTCCGGTTTTCCGGCTGCGATGCGCACAGTCGCAACCCATGGCCTCGTCTTCCGGCACCCATACTATTCCGCTGCCTCCAGCATCGCCGGGGCCGGATCGATTTCCTTGCAACGAGACATGGCGCCGGGCAGATTTTCGACGAGGAAGTCGATGAGCGCCCGGACGCCGGGCAGGATGCCGTGGCGCGAGGTGAAAACCAGGTGAACGATGGCGTCGTTGGAAGACCATTCCGGCAGCACGGGCAAGAGTACGCCGGTGCGGAAGGCGCGCGCGCAAAGATGATCCGGCAGAAGCGCAATCCCGACGCCTTCGATTGCCGCACGCTCGAGAATGCCGAAATCGCTGCAGCCGATGATCGGCTGGTGGACGATATCGCGCTTCGTTCCGTCGGTGTGATTGAGCTGCCACGCGTCGGAGCCGTGCTGTTCGTTCATCGAAAGCGTCGGCATCCTGCCGAGTGTGTCGATCGTCACGCTGCCGATCCTGGCCATTAGTGCCGGACTTGCCGCGAGGAACTGGCGCGCCTGTCCAAGCTTGCGTACGATCAGGTGATTGTCGGTATCGAGATTGTCGCGAGCCCGTAGTGCAATGTCGATGCGCTCTTCGACCAGGTCGATCCGCCGGTTGGTGGTGGTGATCAGCAACCTGACGCCGGGATAGCGCCGGTGGAAGGCGGGCAGGATATGGCCGACCATCGGCGTGAAGCCGATCGGGCAGGCGAGGCGGACGATGCCGGACGGCTCGCTCTTGGCCGCCGCGACCACCGCTTCCGCCGCCTCGACGCCGGAGAGGATCGTCTCGCAGCGCTCGTAGAAGGCCTGGCCGATCTCGGTCACCCGCAGCTTGCGCGTCGAGCGTTCGAGGAGGCGAACGTCAAGCTGCTGCTCTAGCCGCGCCACATGCTTGCTGAGCTTGGATTTCGGGATGTTGAGTACCCGCGCCGCGGCGGAAAAGCCCTTGTGCTTCACCACGGCAGCAAACAGGGCGAGGTCGTTCAGGTCCTGCATGTCACACCTTCCGTTCCGTCCAAAGTCGAGACTGGCCAATGTCGAGACTGGTATTGTCTCTATCAGGAAACAGTCTGTCAAAGAAGGGCGGACTTCTCGGCTCATTGTTTTAAATTCATATGTAATGCACCCAAACGCCACTCAAGACACGAAGGTGCCAACATGAACATTCTCCACATCGACTCCGGTATCCTCGGAGATCATTCCGTATCCCGTCGCCTGACAGCGTCGATCGTTGCACGCATCAAGGCAGAGCGCCCGGGCGACACGGTCACCTACCGCGATCTCGCCGCCGCTCCTCTGGCGCATCTCAACGGTTCGCACCTGATGGCGGCCTCGGCCAACCCCGAGGGGCTCGATGCCACCCTCGTTTCCGAGCTTGACGCCGGCCGCGCCTCGCTCAACGAATTTCTCGCTGCCGACGTCATCGTCATCGGCGCACCGATGTACAATTTCGCCATCCCGAGCCAGTTGAAGACCTGGATCGACCGCATCCTCGTTGCCGGAACCACCTTCCGCTACACCGAATCCGGTGTTGAAGGTCTGGCAAAGGGCAAGAAGGTGATTGTTGCCTCGACCCGTGGCGGCCATTATTCGGGTGCTTCTCCGATGAGCGCAATGGACCATCAGGAGACCTACCTGAGCACGGTGTTCGGCTTCATCGGCATCACCGATGTCGAATTCGTTCGTGCCGAAGGCCTCTCCATCAGCCCGGATTCGAAGGAAGCAGCAATCACCGAGGCTGAAAAGGCGATCGCCGATCGCGGTCATTTCGATATCGCCGCCTGATCACGCGCGGGATCGCAGAACCTTGAAAGCCGGGCACGCCAAGTGTCCGGCTTTTCTATGTGGCGATAGCCAGGATAAACGGTTTTCCCTTCATGGGCTCGCGCACGGAAGCGCGCTACCATCTGCCTTTCGAGGCCGACTGGACAAGCAACGTCCAAGGCGGTAGACGCCGATCACAAGCTTTACAGCATCATGAATTGGAATCGAAAATGGACGTCAGGGACAGCAACGGCACGATCCTCGTCGAGGGCGACAACGTTACGCTCATTAAGGATCTGAAGGTTAAGGGCACCTCGGAGACGCTCAAGCGGGGCACGATGATCAAGGGTATCCACCTCACCGATGATCCGCAGGAAGTCGAGTGCCGCCACGCCAAGATCAAGGGCCTGGTACTGCGCACCGAGTTCCTGAAGAAGGCTTGATCGACGCAGGGCGCCGCCTGCTTTGCTTGGAGGGCGAGCGTTTTTGTATTAAGCTCTAGCTATGAAAAGCGCTCCGGCTCTCTTGTTGGTCATGCTCGTTTCGGCCTTTGCCGGGATACTTCCCGCTCTGTCGCATGCGTCGCCGCCGAACATACGCTGCACTTGCCGCGATCGCGATGGTTCGAAACTCGAGCTTGGCCAGACCACCTGCATTCGCATCGGCGATTTCACCTATCTGGCACGCTGCGAAATGGCACTCAATGTCACCACATGGCGCAAGCTGCGGGACGGCTGCCCCGAAGCCAGACTGTCGGTCGGCAAGCTGAACCTCACCCAATAACGCCGGTCACGCCTTGTTGGCCAGGTAACTGCTCGCGGCATACATGGCGATTGCCGCGGCGTTGGAGACATTGAGCGACTTGATGGCGCCGGGCATATCGAGCCGGGCGAGCGCATTGACGGTCTGGCGCGTCTTCTGCCGCAATCCCTTGCCTTCGGCGCCGAGCACGAGCGCGATCTTGTCGCCGGACAGTGCCTGCTCGAGGGGGGCAGGGCCTTCCGAATCAAGACCGACCGAAACGAAGCCGAGCCTGTGCAGTTCTTCCAGCGCATCGGCCAGATTGGTGATCTGGATATAGGGGATCATTTCCAGCGCGCCGGAAGCGGACTTGGCCATGACGCCAGATTCCGTCGGGCTGTGGCGCATGGTGGTGATCAGCGCTCCGGCATCGAAGGCGACGGCCGAGCGCATGATGGCGCCGACATTGTGCGGGTCGGTGACCTGGTCGAGCACGAGGATCAGCGGGCTGTCCGTCAGTGCCGAAAGGCGGCGAACGGGCAGGGGCTGTGTTTCCAGCATGGCGCCCTGATGGATGGCGTCTGGCCCGAGTAACTTGTCGAGATCCTGCGGCGTGACGATTTCCACCGGAAAGCCGAGCGATTCGACCGGACCGGTTTCGAGCCGCACAAGCGCGTTCTGCGTCACCGACAGCTTGGTGATCTGGCGTTCAGGATTATCGAGCGCGGCACGAACGGTGTGGATGCCGTAGAGCAGGACCTGGTCGGGCGCCAGCTGAGGTGCCTTCCAGTCGGCATTTGATGTTTTCTTGCGGCGGTCCTGGACGGGCGTCGGAATTTCGCCGCGCTCGCGCCGGGCGTCGCGATGGGCGCGGCGGAGAGTGGCATAATGGGTGTCTTTGGCGCTCTTGTCGCCCGGAATATCTTTGCTCATGCCCGCCTTATACTGGTGATCGAGGGCACGGGGAACCGTTTTTCGCGAAATCGACGGCTCGCAATCTTTATGGCGAATTTCGCAACTTTTTCTGACCGATCGTGTTGACAGGATGAAACGGGGCGGTCATATACCCGGCGCAGATCGAAGGGGTGCCTTGCTCCGGCAGAGCGCTTCGATCTGAAATGCCTGGTCGCTTGATCCCGACAGAATATGGAGGGATGCCCGAGTGGTTAAAGGGGACGGACTGTAAATCCGTTGGCTCAGCCTACGTTGGTTCAAATCCAACTCCCTCCACCATTCTGTCAGACGGATCATGACCCGCGGGTATAGCTCAATGGTAGAGCAGCAGCCTTCCAAGCTGAATACGCGGGTTCGATTCCCGCTACCCGCTCCAGCAAATGGTCAAGCAATCCCGTCGCCTGAAGTGTTTCGCTAGCAATCGCGCATAAGTCGTTGATTTGCGCCAACTTGCGCCTTTGTCGTCGGCGGCGTTGGAATCGCGCTCGGCAATCCCCACATAGACATTATCAAGAGGCCAAGGTCTTGGACGGGCGCAAAATAATTAAGTCTTGCGCAATTCTTCCGAAACCCTTAAACGCCTCCCCAAACCGGCGCCGCCGGACGATCCATTCTCATTGATCACAGGAAACGTACCC